>NZ_JBVFUP010000001.1:0-2802500 GCF_055693805.1 Litoreibacter sp. GN1-5
TACGTATCAGATCTGCGTATCTGGGACTGTCTTGTGTTTCAGGGATCGGTTTGATGTTTGAGTAGCTGGCGCAATTTTTCTGCTATTTTTTTGTAGTTAAGCTGACGGTCAGGTCTCATATTGGAGTTTTCAAATGTCAAATACACAGCTGGTTGGTCGTAATGGTGTTGGCTTTGGCAATAAGGTAGAAGCTGATGGGGTGGGTGTCCGGCGAGGTGGTGTAAAGGGGTCCGACACGGGGTCTGATGGCGGCTCTGCAGGTGGTGTGCGGTCTGGCGGGGGTCGTGACGGTTCGGTGTCCCAGCCGCGCGTTCAATTGAAGGGGCAGGTTTCGACTGCTGAGGGTCGTGCGGAGCTTGCGACAGCAATTGACGGAATGACGGCACAAGAGCGCACGTTACGCGAACAGATTTTCATGGATTTTTTAATTGATGAGTTTTTGGGTGGCAGTGGCGACGAAGTTTCTCTGGATGGTTTTAAGACACCCAAGGTTGTTGTTGCGGTTCCTGGTGATCGCAAGACGCAGCTTCCGGATGGTGCGAACGGTGCGTTTGTGGCAGGGCGGAATGGTGGGCGGGGGACGATTATCCTGCGGGCTGGCCTGACACCATCTGAGCGTCAAAAGACATTGAACGAGGAGTATGGGGAGGCTGTCGGTGCTTATATGGCCTCCAAAGGTGTGGACGTCGCGCCGGGTGATGTCGGGGCTCGGATTGCGCGGGTTGTGACTGGCAAGCCTGTATCGCGTGAAGCCACGCCCGGTTTATACAGATCGCAATCTTCCGACACGGCCCAGGTTCGGTTGGATGGGCAAACGGTGCAGGCGCAGGCGCGGATTACGACGGATGCGCCTGTCCAGCAGGTCACGGCGTCGTTTGAATCGTCCAATGAGCTGATGGTGCTCTACACTCCCAAAGGGTCGAAGAAACCTATCGTCGTGGCGCGCAAGAAAAAGCAGACACCGAATGCCCAAGATAAAGTTCCTTTTGTTGTCACGGATCTGACGGCTAAACTGCCTGACAAGCTTGATGGTGAGTTCAGCGTTTTCAATGTTGATAAAAGCCACCCTAAAGGTGGCTACGTGGTGGCGACAACTGCGGCGAAGGTTGATGGCAATCCTGCAGGAAGTACGTCACGCAGCACGCGCAATGCAGATGGCTCCATTACAATTTCTTTTGATGAGTTTGGCGACGGCCGAGTAGATGGCTTGGAGCCCGATGGTTCTGTTGGCTTCAAAGGCGATGGTGATTTTAATGATGCCATTATAACCATCAAACCTCAGAAGAAGCCAAGTGCAACACCGGATGGCAAGCCAGCACCATCTAAGCCAGGCGATGGGTCAGAAGGTGATACGGTCACCACTGGTCCAGTCGAACCTGCGGGTCCTTCCTTTGGCTCGCCGGTTGACGCGACCGACGCCCCGCCTTCTGTGCCGAAGGGCACCATCAAGAAGTCGCGCACGAAGGTTGAGTTCAATACTGAAGATGAGTTGGTGGTTGAGGTTTTTGATCCCAAGACGAAGAAATGGACGGTGATTGCCAGGAAGGGCTTTGGATACCAAGAGACAGAGCAATATGTCGATATCAACCAGGTTGGCAAAACGCCGCCTGCGGTGCGGGTGCGCAATATCACCCAAGACGGCGCGATCATCTCGGGCAGTGATCCGCAACGTGCGCGGCTATTGGTCAATCCTGAGGAAGGGACACAAGCGATCGGGTTTGAGGACCGCCTGCGCTCCAAAGGTGATGGTGAGTTTGTAGGCGATGATTTCCGCGACGCGGTTGTGTCGTTCAACGTCAAGCCCGGTGCCAAGAGCGCGGTTGGCAAGCCTGTGGATACGACGACGGGCAAGCCAGCCGAGACGAAGCCGTCTGCGGGTGCCAGACCCACCGATCCGACGGAGTTCACACCGGAGCCGCAATATCAGGAGATCGGCGACAAGATCATTGCGGCCAATGACGGCAAGCCTGTGACGATGAAAGATCTGCCCAAGCTGATGGAGAAGAAGGGCGTCGTGACCAAGGACGGTCTTGAGTATGGGGGTGATGCGAAGGGCAAGACGGCTGCGATGTTCGCCCTGCAAGCGGCCAATCGTGGCAAGCCTCTGAGCGCCAAAGACATTGCCAAGTTCATTGATCGCGGTGTGATTGTGATCAAGGATGGTAAATGGAGCGTCGATCTGACGAAGTTGGAACCAACAGAGCTCAAGCGCATTACCTTTGCATTGAACAAGAACAGCAAGCTTTTGACCTTTGCGTCAGATACCGAAAAGGGGCGCAACAAGATCACGGGCCAGTTGGGCTTTGACGACAAGAAACTGCGCACACGGATTGATGACAGCTATGGCAATGGCGACGGAACTTTGCACCCCGTCGAGATCAACCGCGCGATTGATGACGGCTACCTGATTATGGGCCCCGATAACACGTTCGTCACGCGCAGCAGCGTCAAAGAGACAGACCCAAACAGCAAAACCGATGATGGAAGCACTGCGGCTGAAGAGACGGATGGCTTTAGCGTCTCGGCGGACGATTCCAGCGGCCTGAAGCAAAAAAGCGGCGGTATCCGCCCAAGTGTGCAACGGATTCTTGATGGAACGCCTGCTGGTGGGTTTAATTCTCTGCTTGGCGTTTTTCTGGAAGAAAACAAGCAGACCGAAAAGGATCTAAAAAACTGGGACGTCAAGCTTGATAGCAAGGACAACACCAAATTTGTCATCACATATAAAGGTAAGAGCGTCGTAAAAGGGCGCCTGTATCAACGCTCGACCGACGGGAGAGAGGTCGAACCGTATAAACCCAGTGGCAATGATGCCTTTCTTGATATGATGAGTGATGTTGTTGATATTTTTATCTTCAATACCAAAGATAGTAAGGGCCGGGTAGGAAAACGCAACAAAGCCATGGGCGCAGGCATTGCGGGTATTGTGCGTTCTCTCAATATCATTGGCGGTGAGAAGCTTTTGGACGAGGTCAAGGATAACGGCATTAAATCTCTTAGCGTCATAGATGGGACGACTGAGGAAGACGCCTACGGTTCACCTGACTTCAAATTCGAAAGCAAAAGCGATGTTGACCTCGCTCGCGATCACGGCCCATGCGCGCGACATTGAAAAATATGTCGATGAGGATGGGACCGGCCTGCGGGCGGATATGGTACAGAATTTTTTCTATCGTATTTTGCAGGACGGAACAGGCAAAGCCGGCAACGTAAAAAATCCCACAGCGTGGAAAGAAGCTCTCGAAAAGGACGATGTTGGTGATCTCGATGCAAGTAGCAGCGGTGGCGAACATAGTGAGATCGCAAGCCTATGGTGGATGGTCGCCAATGGTAATGCCACTCCAGCAGAGGCCAGAGCGCTTGGCGCCAAGTTCTCTGCAACGTTTGACTACTTCAACAAAAACTACGCCAAAAAGCTAGGCGTCGATCCCGTCCCAACTGGATCGGTTGCCACCACCGGGACGGACATTGCGGGATCAGGCAGCGTGAACGCTGAAAAGTTTGTTCAGAACATGAGCAAAGCCGGCTTCGACTTCGATGATGACGGGACAAGCCTCGAAGCAGGTGAGGGGGCCAATGTGCTCATGGCACTGAATGGTGGCAAGCCCATGAGCGCCAAGGACATCGACCTGTTCATCAAAAAAGGCATCATCAAGATCGACGAAAAATCCGGCACATGGTCGATCAACAAAGATGCCATGACAGGTGACAGACCAAACCGCATCGTCGCAAACATCCTGCGCTCACCCTCCCTCAAAAAAGGGGAAAAAGACGACCTCCTCGACGCAATAGGGGTCGACATAGAAGACCGGAAGTTGCTGGCTAAAAAATTCCCAGACGGACAAGGTGGCATAAACCCAGACGCGATTGAGAATCTTGATACACCGATATTCTCAAAGGGTGGATCAGGCCTGTTTGTTCTCGATGATAGGGCGCTGAGCAAAATGCCAGAGCAAGCAGCGCCGATCAAGAATCAGAGAGGTGGTGAACTGGACATTGATGATATTCCCAAAGAAAATCGACCCCTTCCTGCACCGCCGTATGAGCGCGGCACTGAAGGTTCGTTAGAGGGTGACATTTTTGTTGATAAGAACGAGGACGGTAAACGCCAAAAGGGGGAGAAGGCCTTGGAGGGCGTTCCAGTGTTCATCGACGAGAACGCGAATGGTAAACAGGATAATACTGAAGTAGGTGTTCTGACCGACCGAAATGGGAGCTACCTGATCAAGAATTTGCCGGCAGGTCTCCAAGGTGTGACGGCGAATTTGCCGGGTGGCAGAGCAGTGCGTCAGCGGCGAATTGGGCCAAAAGGTGAGGATTTGAATGCTCCTAGCGGAACGATACCTACCTTGCCGCCGGTGCAGCCTGAGGCGAATGATCGCGCTGCGAGACGCGCGACTACTCCAGTTTCATCTAAGGGGCCGGAACCCGCTTCTGAACAATTTGGTAGCGAAGGCGGGCCGAATTTTGCAAAAAAAGCAACGTCTGTTACCGCTACTGAAGATAGCAAACAGCGGGCCGTCTTTACCTACCCCTCTGGTGAGCAGATAAAGGGACGCGACAGTATCCATGTTATGGTCGACGGTAAGCCTAATCTTGAGCATGAAACCTTTTCAGGCGGGCCGACATTTTATGGTGGGGATTCAACTGATCCAGTTTCAGCGCACGCAACTGCTGTTGCAACACGTTTGGTGGGCAAGCGGATGCCACCAAGCATTACAAATCCGGATGGAGCTCGCGTTTCGGCGTTTTCCGCAGACGCGACACTGATCTCACTCAACGGTGTTAATCGCGATCCGAAAACAGGTAAGGCAAAGCCGGATACAACCAAGTTGCTCAAAGCGCTGGACGATACGATAGAAACTGCCCGCACCTCAAGCGGACGCCCAATCGTGCTTACGTTACCGCTTGGTAAGTCAATCCGGTTCGGCGATCCTAACAGACGTAAGATATTTCAAAAATTTCAGGAGTTAAATAAATTGGGAGTCATTGTCGTTAAGAGTTTTGGCAATCGCTCGGGGTTTAATGCTCGCCAAGATAGTCTGAATGGAATGCCCGGCGTCATCACAGTTAGCGGAACGGATCCAGAAAAAGCCACCGAAATCGATCCAGATGCCCGGTTTGAGCCCGACGGCGTCACAGTGAGTACGGATTACGAGTTGGTTGGCGCCTCGTGGGAAAACAACACTGAATTCGGTCCCAGAGATGGCACCAGTTTCTCTGCCCCTGAGGTTGCTTCGTTGATTGCCGTTGGTCAGGAATATGCGATGTCAAAGGCCGGTGTCGGTAGAATGCTCACACCTGACGAATGGAAATGGGTGCTCAATAAAGCTGGAACAAAATCGTTCAATACGCGAGATGACGAAGCACAAACCTCTGGGCCATTCACCGTCCTGTCGCCCAAAGCTGTGCGTAATGCGATCGACACGCTTCTCAAAAACAGCACACTAGTTGTCGAAAACGTGCCGAAGGGCGGATCATCAGTTATTGATTTTACCATCACCTAAGACGAACGGTGAGATGGGAAAGCAGAATTCGGCGGATGGGCGGCATTGTCAGGTTAGTTTCTTCAATCGCAACTAGGCTGATGCGTCTCAGACGGCAGTTTCTCAAACTTTGGCCTGAAGCGAGATAGGGTTTTGACTGGATACAGTTATCCAGCGAGCTCGGCAAACGGTTGTGTCGCAAAGTTTGCGCGGATGTTCTATGTCGTCCACTGATTTCCCCATGAGGCCGGTTTGATGCTATCGTTCAAAGGTGCGCAGTTTCCGAAGCATGTGATCCTGCACGCGGTTTTCTTCTACGTGCGCTACGGCGTGAGCTACCGTGATCTTGAAGAAATATTGGCCGAGCGTGGCGTAGAAGTCGACCACGCCACACTGAATAGATGGGTGATCAGATATTCTTCCGCACTGGCCGCGCACGCTCAGAAGCGCAAAGCTCAGACCGCGCAATCGTGGCGCCTAGATGAGACCTACGTCAAGGTGCGAGGTGAGTGGTGTTATTTGTATCGGGCTGTGGACCGATATGGGGAAACGCTTGATTTCATGCTTTCTGAGCATCGCGATGAGGCCGCCGCGCTGCTTTTCTTGACGAAAGCGATCAGATCCAACGGTCTTCCCAAGGCCTGTGCGATTGACAAGAGTGGTGCAAACACGGCGGGTCTCAACGGCTTAAGCGCAACTCTGAAAGATGCGGGATCACGGCTATGTTGCACAAATCAGCAGCTGAAAATAGGTGCCCTTTCCCTAGACGGATTCATCCTACGGCAACGGTTTTGGTTAAAGTAAGCAGGGACTGAAATCACTGCACTGGTTGGGGGTTCGCCGTACTAATCACCTTTGAATGTCTGATCGGCATCACGGTCTCGGCGCATCAGCCTTTGCGCATGGCGTTGGTTCCTGCGCTAGTTCCAAGAGCATTGATGTCACGAGCCATTGCGCTCGACTCCCTCGTCTTCAATCTGACTCGAATGATTGGCCCGGCGTTGGCAGGGGTTCTCATTGTATCGATCGGTGTCCCTATGGTTATTTTCGCCGGTGCAATCGGAAATCTGGTCCTTGCTTCGGTCGTTTGGTCACTGAGAAAAGAAGTAACGACCCATGCGCAATCAAGCGGTGACTTCCTTTCTCAACTGCAAGATGGCTGGTCCGTCATTCGAGAAAGCCGGGAAGTCCAAATGGCGTTTCTTCTGACAGGCGTTTTCGGGTTGGGAGGGAGGGCGTGCAGCAGTAGACCTGTTCCCACTTTTTGCGGCGGCTGCCTTTAATCGCGGTGCAGACGGGGCCGGGCTTTTACTCTCGGCAGCGGGGCTGGGTGCGGTCGTTGCCGCTGCAATCCTAGTGCTCCGTAAAAACCTTCCCGAAAACATCGCAGCATGTCTCGCGTTTGTGGGCTTTTCGGCTCTTTGGGTCATGTCGCGAACGGAGAGTTGGGCGCTCGGCTTGACCTGCGCGGCTATCCTGGGCTGTTCGGCATCCATCGTTAGTGTAACAAATCAATCGAAAATACAGCAGTCGATTCCTGACGGTTTCCACGGTCGGGTTATGGGCCTGTGGATCATGATGCGCATAGGTTCAACGGCGCTTGGTACAATCATCTATGGTTTGCTTTCCGACATTACCAGTTTGCGCCACACCTCCACTGCTGTCGCGATATTTGGAATGCTAGCCGTAGTTGGTATCGTTAAGTTAAGCCGAGACAGGGCGGAAGATCGGACAACCCGGTAGCAGACATCCGTGCTTGCCGCAGCATGCGGTAACATCGACTTATTTCCGGACATTTGGATAACTGACCCTTATCATTTCTTCTCTGCTCCAACCATGCTGGAAAGATCCAGGTTCGATCAAATTGACTCATCGGAGTAGACTTAGCCCTGAAACAAGCCAAATCGACCGTTAGATTTGGAGCCCGTAAATTCGATAGTTTGATCCGAAAGCGCAATTTCGGGGGTCGGAGGTACGTTTTCAATGATAATGAACTGGCGATCATGGCCCTGAACGCTCAAAGGGGTCAGAAACGGCAAGATTTTAGGAGAGCAGAGTTGCCCGTTTAATTCTGTCGATTGTTGCGACACCGACATTGAAGTGCCGGGCAATTGCGCGGATGGATTGGCCTTCCTGTAGCATGGTTCTGACCTGATCTTGCTGGTGGGTTGTGAGCTTGAGTTTTCGCCCGAATTTCACGCCGCGTTTTTTAGCCGATGTCCGGCCTTCTTCGGTTCGCTCGTTGATGAGGTTTCTCTCCAGTTCGGAAAGGCCTGCAAAAACAGTAAGAAGGAACTTTCCCATTGAGCTTGTGGTATCGGCCCAGGGCTCCCGGAGCGACCGGAACGACGCCTCTGCGGCTTCAATCTTCCGGGTGATGACAAAGAGATCATGCGTGGATCTGGCGAGCCGGTCCAGGCTGGTGACGACGAGCGTATCACCTGGTAGAAGGGTGCTCAGCATCTTCTCCAGCTGAGGACGGCGACGGTCATATCCGGTCAGTTTCTCCTGGAATATCGTGTTACAGCCCTCGGCCTGAAGGTGCTCGATCTGGCTTTCGAGGTTCTGTCCTGTGGTGGAAACGCGCGCATAGCCGATCAGCATGGTTTTGCGCCTGTTTTTCGGGTTCTAATGCGGAACGCAATTACGGATTCAGTAAGGCTTTGTTTTTGCGACCGGAAAAATTCGTTCCGTTTGTTATAAGTTTCGGAACATATCATGCCGCCACCGGCATTTCATTCAGGGGCAGGCGCGCATTCATGTCGAGATCGAAGACACCGTATGGATTGATGTGGCTGTATGGCAGCGGGTTCAGGGCAGCCATGTCGCGGGAGGTCATTTTCTTGCGCCAGATCTGATCCGCCAGAACATCCTGGATCATGAGTGTATTCACGTAGACCATGCTGGCTTGAAGCAGATGCAGTGACAGAACTGATATCTCCTGATCGTCGCGCCGATTGGATACCAGCTCATTACCGTTGCCATAGAAGATGAAGTCGTTCACCCCGTTCCAGCGCTCAATCACGTTGAGGCCGGAATTGATTTCACGCCGCAAATCCTTGTCACCAAGGTATTTGCACAAAAAGATCGTCTTAGCTGCTTTGCCGAGTTCCAGAAGCGCCGAAAACACCGGGTGGCTTTGGCCGCGGATGAAACGGCGCAGAATGGCCTCTGGTTCCGCGGTCCGCTGTTTCAGGGCAGTTGCCAGCTTGATCATCTCATCATAATGCTGAGCAATCAGATCCCAATTGATCGGTTTGGGCACAAAAAGGGGCTCGAGATTTGGATAGGTGCGTTCGGATTTTGGAAGAGCCCGCACCAGCTTTTGACGCGCTATTCCTTTAAACCGGGGCATGAGTTCAAACCCCAGCAAATAGCAGAAAGCAAAACCGACGACGCTCTGACCGTGGGTATCAACAAACTGGCGATCAATCTCAAGTTCGGTACCGTGATGCAAAACACCTTCGATCATTGACGCCACTTCTGAGGAAGATACCTGCTTGAGCTGCGAATGGATGCAAGTCGCCTTCGCATCGACGTGCCAGTAGATCACGACACCCCGCCCGCCATAGCGCTGATGCCACTCGGTCATCAGGTTCTGATCCCAAGACCCGAGCTGGGTTGAATCCGACGCACAACTGCTGCTTCCATCGCCCCAGATGTCTGTGGCGCGAATGCGGTTCGTGGCATCGGCAATGGCACGGGTTGCAGCGCGCAGTGCATTTTTGTGTATGAAGCGCTGCCGGATATAGAGCAACTCTTTGTAGGTCACATTATGCGGCCCGGCAGCGATAGCCTTTAGCCCGATATTGGTTCCGATCCCATAGAGCGCCAGTAGAAGCCTGCGGGATACCTCATCACCGGACAGGGCTTGTCGCGCTGCCGCTGTTGGGAAAGATCTGGTGAAGCCGATGCGCAGATCGACTTCCTTGAGCACATCCAACAGGCTGGTCATGGGCCATCGGCGGGTCAATTCCTCCTTCAGTGCATTCAGCATAGCCGGATCATCCTGAGCCTGCAGTGGTTTGAGCGATATCCGGGTTTTGCCGCCCCGCGATTTCAGCGCCACGTCGTTGTTCGAGGGCAGATCGCGATTGAACACATCTAGGGCGGTGATGAGATTACCCTTGAGGCGTTCGACGAAGAGATTAGCTTCCAATGGCTGTCCAATGTCCTGGAAATACTGCTCTTTTTTGTCATCGAAATCCTGTGGCAAATCCTGATCCGGATTGCAGTACCTGGCCGCGCCTTCAATCCATACTTCCTTGGTGCGTAGGCGCTCCCTCAGGCTTTGAAGGACACAAATCTCATAGTTGAGGCGGTTGATGCGGGATTGCCCGCCTGGTCCGGGTTCAATGACAACATCTCGCCACTTGGGTCTGACAACGCCGTCAAGCGGCACCTCATCGAGAGAAAAGTATTGCGGTTTCCTGCTTGTGTCTGCGGCCAAGACTTCAATGGCATCCAATAGCGGGCGCCAGTTCTGATTGTTTGACCTGAAGGTGAGCGTCTTGAGGATCACGGGAAGAATGCGCCGGTAATGCTGCGCATAGGATCGGCGTATCTTACGATGCACGCGGTATGAAAATGATGGGTTCTCAGAACGATATTCGTTGGCCAGATCGCTTACGGTCTTCTGGCTGACCACCGGGAAAATCACATCGCACACGCGACCGGTCGGTTCCGCTTCTGCCGCAAGCGCCATCTTGAACAGCAGTGTCGTCTTGCCTTCAACCTTGCGAAACTCGGCCACAAGCTCCTTGATGACCTTGGTTTCCGCGCGAGCAGATATCTTGTGGGTGATGCTGATCAGAAGATCACCGAGTTCGTCGGTCAATTCAGCAGCGCGGGGAACAAGAAAACAGCATAGCAACGCATATCGCGTCTCATCCGGGTGTCGGCGCATGTCCCACGCATCTTCTGTGCCCGCCCGCAGCCGAAACCGTTCAACAATGTCAGGATGCACATCCGCCAAGATCGTCTGATCCAAACCGACTGCACAAACGGTTTCCAAGCGTGTCACCGTTCTGAGCACATTTTCGACGCTGGCTGCTCCAGAACTGCGCGATACTTCGGCAAAAGAAGAAGGGCCAGCCGTCGTCTCAAGCAGGGCATCAAGGCGCGCCCGATGGTCATCGGAAAGTCGCCCAGCGATCCTGGTAAACAGAATACGCTCAAACCGGCGCTCTGCCTTTGCCATCAGATTTGCCAGGGCTTTTACCTTGGGCCGGATCATTCGCATGGACAAGAACCATTCTGTAATGGCAGCGTCCGATGTCGCTTCATTTGGGGCGGTCGGCAAAACGGTCTCGACCAGCCAGTTCAGGAAAACCGCGCGAGTCTCCTTTTCAAAGTGCTGAATGTCGAGAAACGCAATAACCTGGTGTCGATAAAAGCGAGCCGTTCTCTTCGGAACGACGGGAAGCCCATCATCATTGGCACTACCAATCTGCGACGCCAAAAACTCAAGCACCTGCGCAGAACCAAAATCCAACAACGTGGGAAACTGCGCGTGAAGTTGGAAGTACTTGAGGTAATAGCAAAGCGTCAGACGCCGCTTCTCAGACACGCCCTTCAACAGGCCACGCTCCGCGTCGCTTACAATCCAACGTGCCCTCAGCTCCTCATCCGACCAAATCTGCTGCATACATATTCCAATTATAACTAATATCGGAATATACTTACGGAACATACCACCTTGTCAATAGATCAAACCAAACCCTGAAATCTTGCCGCTTTTACCCCACTTCGTGCGTACTGGGCCAGGTTGAACGACCATTCCCTTCTTCACTTCAGACGCTCAACAGTCGGCGAATTTCGCACCTTTAGTGAATGTCGGCTGTGCAGGCTGCAACTGCAGCAGTCGGGGACTTCGTTAGAAGTCGTCTGTGGATGGCTCCTGCATTGCAAGACATTTTTGACGTTTATTGCGGCGTTTAATCAGTACAGTCGTCTGTCCGGCCTGTTCATGTGGTGATCTGCCACTGGCCTTGATGATTTCCGCAAGCGAGGTTCCAATCGGCTTCACGGCCTTCGAGGGCCAACGTCATTCCCGGAGTGTCCTCGCTCTTGGTTGACTTAGTCCGCATCATCACGTCATGCGCCTTGCATCTCTGGCAGGTGTCCCGATCAGGTGACCGGCTGCCGGTAATTCTCCTGTCTCGTCAACATTGCCCAGATCACGCGCGCGGTTTTGTTTGCCATGGCAACTGTTGCAAGTCGAACCGGCTTTCCAGCGAGCATCCTCGCTGTCCAGATATCGACTTTCTCGGGATGGAGTTTTGCCATCAATGCGCGCGATGTCATGCCAACGATAAGAAGTTTCCTGAGGTAATGATCACCTTTCTTGGTAATCCGCCCAAGCCTCTCTTTGCCGCCACTGGACTTGTTGAGCGGGGTTAAGCCCAGCCAAGCGGCCAGATCTCGTCCGGTTTTGAACTGTTTGGCGTCGCCGACGGTCGCCACGATGGCCGACGCCGTAATTGGACCAATCCCAGGCACCTGCATCAGTCGGCGTGCGTTGGCATCTCGCCGAGCATGGCTCTCGATCAACTTGGAAAAGCCTTCAATTCGGGCGCTGAGCCCAAGGAGTTGATAACACAAGGTGCCGAGAACCCCGTTCGCCAGTTCGGGAATTTTAGGTTGATCACCGTCCAGGTGGCTTTTGGAAAAGCGGGCCACAGCCTCAACCCCGGTTGGGAGAACATAGCCAAACTCACGCAGCATCCCCCGTATCATGTTTGAGACCTGGGTTCTCTGGCGGACGATGAGTTCGCGCGTGCGGTGGGCGGTCAAAAGAGCTGGCTGGTCTTCGGTCTTGATCTCAACAAATCTCATCGTCGGGCGGCCAACCGCTTCGCAGATTGCCTCTGCATCCACTGCGTCGGTCTTTCCGCGTTTGACATATGGCTTGACGTAAGTTGCTGGCATCAAACGGACATCGTGCCCTAACTTGCGAAGTTCACGGCCCCAATGATGGGCCGAACCGCAGGCTTCCATACCGACCACACAAGGCGGTAGGCCCTCAAAGAACTCTAACAGTTTTGCGCGTTTGATCTTCTTGTTGAAGACCTTGTCGCCAGTCACAGAAACTCCGTGAACCTGAAAAACATTCTTGGCCAGATCCAGTCCTATGGTTTTTACTTGCATTGGGTGGCTCCTCTCAAAAGCAGATTTCGACACCTGCATTATGGCGCATTGCGACGCCGGGTGGAGCAGGAGCCATCCACTTCATCCGCTCAGTCGTGACATTTGCTGCATGGCTGCGACAATCATGCCGCATGCGCGAGTAAATGCTGCGTCAGCGAAGTGGGAAAAACGAATGTCGGGAAAGTCCGGAGGCTGTGTGGAAACTGGCTGAGATAGTTCAATTTTGCATAGAGACAGTGCGTGGGAGCGCATTAGTCATGTTGGGGGCCATGAAACAAATGGCTGGAAGATCACACTAGATAAGGCAATCAAAATGATCGAGGACGGAGAATTCCGTTTTTACGTGTCGGTTGGTGGCGACCGGGTTGGGGTTATCGTGGCTGAAAGTAGGTAGGGCATGTCACTCAGCTGGATGATCATGGTTGGACAGTCCTGAACCTGCCAGCCATTGCCCACGAAGATCAGGTCATCCCAATCGGCACAGGTCGCAATCATGGCCGGCTGTCCGATCTCCTAGCCGAACTCCTCGCTTTCCCCTCTGGCAGACATGACGATCAGGTCGACTCAATCACCCAGGCCCTCGCCTATGACGTTCCGACCGGACCAGATGTGGTCTGGATTTGATACAAGCAAGGCTCTGACTGTCGCTTCACCACAAGGCTCAAAGCTGTGGGAAGTGTCGGAAGAGGCGACGGGATTCAGCTGGGCCTTCTGATTGTCGCACTGGTGAGGTGTGTTTAACGCTCCTCGCCACAGCGGACATTTATCCATTTGGCAGCATCGGTGACTCTGGGCTCTCGCGGCACATTCGCCGCGACCCGAACAAATGTCCGGTTCAGTAAAAATCGAAGCTCGTTGCACCGTGCACGAATTGGTAAGATGCGGAGATATTGTTGAAGAAGTCGGCGTTTGGCCCAATATCGAGCCTTGCTGAAGTCGCAACTACAGTGATTTTCAAATTTTGAGCTTCCATAGCCCATAGCCGTAGCGGCCATAGCCAAGACCAAGGGTGGTGATGTGTGGGTGTGGTGGGGGCATCCGCTAAGGATGAGGGAATCACGAATACGATCCTCGATGGCTGCAAATGTGAAGAAATGGTAAATATGCGCACATCAAAACAGAACATACTCTATGCTGCTAACGTAAGCGAATGAAAAATGGAAACAATTTAGATCAATGACTGATAATTGTCGCCGATTTTAGTCTATATATTTTTGCATGAAGTAAGGTAATCCATACCCGTCAAACTATCTCACTTGACCGCCACACCATGCTCTGAAATCTATTGACATAGATCATTTATTTTTGTGTCTGACTGTTATTTAGGTCTGTTTCATGAGTATTAGTTGTTTAGTCCCGGCATGTGGTGGGTCGGATCGACATTGAAGCGTTCCGGTTCGGTTGTCCAGATTTTGCAGATGTATTCGAATGGTGTGAGGCCTTGCAGCGTCTTCAATCGGCGTGCGTAATTGTAGGCTGCAATGAAGTCGGTGACGTGCGTTTCAAGCTGTGAATGTGTGTCATAGTGATATCGCTTGACCGTCGCCTCTTTGATTGTCCGGTTCATGCGTTCAACTTGGCCGTTCGTCCACGGATGGTTCACCTTTGTCAGGCGGTGGTCGATCTCGTGCTCGCGACAAACGCGATCAAAGATGTGCTCGAATGCGGATGTGTCCTGTTTGCGATTGGTGAACTGGATGCCGTTATCCGTCAGGATCGTGTGGATCCTGTATGGCACGGCGGCAATTAGATTGCGCAGGAATTGGGCGGCAATCATCTTGCCCGCCTTCTCATGCAGCTCGACATAGGCAAACTTGGAGGTTCGGTCGATGGCCACGAACAAACGGATCTTCCCCTCTCCAGTGCGTACTTCTGCGATGTCAATGTGGAAATAGCCAATCGGGTAACGTTTGAACTTCTTCTTCGGCTTGTCGCCCTCTTCTTCGGCTTGTCGCCCTCGACATCTGGAAGACGGCTGATCCCATGCCGCTGCAAGCACCGATGCAATGATGATCGGGTGAGATGCGGAATGCTGGGCTGCAGCGCATAGAGACAATCATCCAGAGGCAGCAGCGTGTGCCGCCGGAACGCGACGATGACGGCTTCCTCTTCGATGCTGAGAACCGTGGAATGGGCTTCCTTCGGCCCCATAGCAGCGTCTTGAACGCTGTCACGCTTGCGCCACTTTGCGACGGTCTTGACGTTGATGCCCAGTTCCCGACTCAGCGCCGCGTTCGAAGCTTGCGATCGCTGTATGAGAGCTCGGACGGCGTGCGTGGTCTTGGCGCTCCCGTGAAGAATTTGTCCCATAGTTCACCCTTCTGATGGTCACAAATCAGTAGACCACCACATGCCGGGACTAAACACCTAGTAGCTTGGTTTCTCAAACCGTGGCGGACCCTACAGATTTAGGGCGCCCAAAGTCTGGGAGAATAGGTCGACGAGGTATATTGGGTGTTCTTGCTACTGTCATGGCCGCGCTGGGATACGCACCGCCGGAGCCAGATTATGCTTATCACTATTCAACCACGGCTAACATAGAATCTATAGTTGCAAGCCAACAAATTATGCCCTCACTCTATAATAATGGCTGGAAGAATGCCCGCTTGGGATCGGGAGTATATTTTTCTCGTATTGATCCGATCACGAGCGGCTTAAGTCGAGCGCAAATTTCGAGGGCTTTATTTGGCATACCGTTTGCCACAAAACGAGTTGAGGCCTTTGCAATGGTAAATATTGGAGCCGGGGGGGCGGGACGAACAGGTATAGCTATAGCTTCAACGATCCAATCAACTTCAGCGAACCTCATTCGTATTGCACGTTCGCGCACTTAAGGGGAATACTTGTTCGTTGTCTTGTTTATGATACTTTATCCTATTCATGAATTGGAGCCTCCAGAAAACCTGGAGCGGTTCACGTCCGTATTTCGCTAAGGAGCCCCGCCCATGCCGGACCGGCATTCCACAGAGGTTGAGGATTACACCAAGCCATTTCTGATGATGGCCTTTGTTGTGCTGTTCATGGGGCTGTTCACGCTTTGGGCAGTTGCGGGATATGTGATGTCATTGCTGGCAAGTCTGATCGTTCACCTGTTGATCAACATCATACCGCAGCGCGATTAGCATCACGCACAAGCGCTTGCTGCCGCCTCCAGCGCGCCGCGGCCATGTGGTATTTCTAGCGCAGTCAAGCCGGCCTCAATGCTTGCCAAAGTACCAAGGATCATATGCGCGTTCACATGGCCCATATGTCCGACACGGAAAAACCCGTGCCATGCTGGATCATTCGGTGTGGCCATTCCCAGACCGATGCCAAGCGTCACACCCGCATTCTCGGTCAGCCAGTCGCGCAGTTGTGTGCCAAGGGGTGCCCTGATCCGAACCGACGTCACCGCGTTGCTGCGATGGGCGCGATCTGCGATGTTCAGCTCTATCGGGCCGTCCCTGGACCATGTCTCAAACGCAGCCCAGACTGCCTTGGCAAGCTTTTCATGCCGGGTCCAAACTGCCTCTAGCCCCTCTTCATGCAAGATCATATCAAGCGCTTCGCGCAAACCATACAGATGATGGGTTGGGGCTGTGCCGCACCAGTGTTGATAGTATTGCGCGGGCCGGGACCGTGGCCGCCAATCCCAATAGCTGGAAACCCGTTGCATATCGCCGCGTAGCTTATCGGCCTTTTCATTGAAGAACACGAAGGACATGCCCGGCGGGACCATCAATCCTTTCTGAGACCCTGCCACCATCACATCAACGCCCCATGCGTCCATCTCAAAGCGGTCGCAGGCCAGGCAGGCGATGCAATCGACCATCAACAGTGCCGGATGATCAAGCTGCGCCATGTCCTGCCCTAATGCTGCAATGTCACTTTTCGCGCTGGTGGCTGTATCTACCTGTACGGCCAGGACCGCCTTGATCGTATGATCTTTGTCTGCGGCCAGTGTCTCTCGAACCTTGGCGGCGTCAAACGGGCTGCGTTTACCAAACTCCAGCACCTTGACCTTGATCCCAAGGCGGCGCGCCATCTCGGCCCAGCCATGGCCGAATTGCCCCGTGGCCAGCACCAGAGCTGTATCACCGGGACTTAGTATATTTACCAAAGCGGCTTCCCACGCGGCATGTCCATTGCCGATATACATCGCAACATGACCCGAACTGCGGGCGACTGCGTTCAGATCCGGCACAAGGCTTTGGGTCAGGTCAACCAGCTCGCCCGTATAGATATTGGGCGCGGCACGATGCATGGCATTCAGCACCCTGTCGGGCATCACAGAAGGGCCGGGAATGGCAAGGATATGCCGTCCGTTTGCAAGGGTCATAAAACATACCTCTCAAATCGTTCAGACAGAGTTAGACCGACCACTTCAAAGCGTCAATTGCCCGACAGTTCACCGTTTGTGATAGCGCTCAGCAAGCTTTGTGGGGTCAGCGCCCATGAGGTAGCGCAGCAAAGTCCACAGATTGCGCGTGCCGCGTCTGATCCAGCCAGTTTGGGTATAACGATCCGCGCCGGTCAGGATGAAACCGTCAAGCAATGTAATCCGCCCCTTCAGCGCGTGAGCAAGAGCGACATCCTCCATCAAGGGCTGATCGGGATAACCATCTATGTCCTGATATAGCTTTCGCGAAATCACAAGCGCCTGATCACCGTAAGGCAAACCAAAGGCGCGGCTACGCAGGTTGGCCCAACCTGCAACAAGGCGCGGCATCACGCCCTTGGCACGAAACCTTAGCTGGAAGGCCGCAGCCGTTTCCGGACGGGTCTTGATATGCACCAACACCGCACCGACCCAATCAACAGGAAGGTGGCTGTCCGCGTGCAAAAACATCAACCAATCCGCCTGCGCTGCCTCAACCCCGCGTCGCAACTGACCACCCCGACCTTTAGGGCCGGTGATAACCTCAGCCCCGGCCTGTTCGGCCAGCAGGAGCGTGTCGTCAGAACTGCCGCCATCCGATATGATCACCTCCCGGATCACACCGGCAGAGACACCCGGTAGCAAACTATCGAGGGTCGCAGGCAAATCTTGTGCCGCGTTCAGCGTAGGAAGAATGATCGAAAGGCGGGGTGCCATAAGGGCCTGTTATTCAGCTGCGAACCTTCTATATGACAAAGACAGTCCAGAGTGGAGGGACGATTATGCCGCAAGATCGAAAACTGCTACGGATCACTGGCGCGGATCGTGAAAGCTTTTTGCAAGGTCTGATCAGCAATGATGTCGCCGGGCTATCCGACGGCTTGGTCTATGCGGCCCTTCTGACACCGCAGGGCAAGTATCTGGCGGATTTCTTTGTGGTGCCCGGGGACGACTATATCCTGCTGGATGTGGCTGCGCCTTTGGCAGATGGTTTGCTGAAACGGCTGAATATGTATCGCCTGCGCGCCGATGTGGGGCTTGAGATGACGGATATTGCCGTCAGCCGGGGTTTGGGCGATGCCCCTGACGATGCATTTGCGGACCCACGCTATCCGGCCTTGGGGTGGCGGCTATATGGTGCCAAGGCACAGCCACCAGATGTGGATTGGGACGCGTTACGGGTAAAGCACTGTATCCCGGAAACCGGGGTTGAATTGATCCCGAACGAGACATTCATCCTTGAAGCCGGGCTTGAGCGCCTGTTTGGCGTAGATTTCCGCAAAGGCTGTTACGTTGGTCAGGAAGTCACGGCCCGAATGCGCCACAAGACCACGCTTCGCAAGGGGTTGGTGACTGTGAAGGTAGATGGCACGGCCCCGGTGGGCACCGAGATAACGGCAAATGGCAAGGCAGCTGGTGTTTTGTATACCCAAGCGAACGGGCATGGCATTGCCTACCTGAGATTTGACCGCGCGACCGACGCGATGCAGGCTGGCGACGCGATGGTGTCTTGGAGCGATCCCGAAACATAATCCCATATGCAGTAGCAAAACATTTAGCTGTTAGAAACAGATAAGCGTTTTTAGGCCGAAACAAGCCTTGCGTAATAATTGATTTGCACCTGTAAGAAATAGTTAAGAAAAATAAAATCTGACTATTTACTGATCGCAATTTAACAACAGATGCGTTGGCGAACCGGTAATCTTTGAAAACTGTTCTTCCCCTGCGTGCAAGGTCATAAGACCTAGCAGTGCCTAACTGTTATGAAGTGTGTCGAAACACTTCCTCGACAAAATAGCTTACGGCATAGAGCACGAACCCTATGCCTGATGCGCATAATGGGGGAACCGAATGCGAAACGTGCAGATGGATAACTTGAGGGGTTTTCTGATCATCTGCGTGGTCTTCGGTCACCTGATCGAGTCTGGCCTGCAACAAGGCGGTTTGGTGAAGGACTTATATATATTTATATACCTGTTTCACATGCCTCTATTCGTTGGGGTCTCTGGATATTTTGCAAGGGTACGCATCGATTACCGGAAGATATTCACGGGTATTATTATTCCCTATATTATAGCCGAGCTAATTTACCGGTCATGGGCCTATTCTATGAATGGGAGCATGCCAGGTTTGCTTACCCCTTATTGGCTTTTGTGGTTTTTGGTTTCACTTGTATGCTGGCGTTTAATGATACCGCTATGGATGCGGCTTCCATTTCCCGTCCTAACAGCAATTTTTTTAAGTCTCATTGTGGGCTGTATTGACTGGGTCGGCTATTCTCTCTCGTTGTCCAGAACGGTATATTTCTTCCCATTCTTTGTGATCGGCTATCAGCTTTCAGAATGCGACATTGATAAGCTAAAGAAAATGGCTGTATTTGTTCCAATGGTATTGATGACATGTGTTGCTGTGTATTTCATACCAGCAGATTATTCTGTCCAATGGCTGTATGGCAGTCACCCATATACTGCGTTTGGCGTCACGGACGCAGTAGGAATTTTGCTGCGACTGACGCATTACATTGTAAGCTTTGCAACATGTATCGTCGTGCTTGTGCTTATCCCCAAACAAGAGAACCCTCTTACGCAGCTCGGCAAACGCACCCTGCCGATCTTTTTGGGGCATGGGCTTATCGTTCTTGCTTTGCGCGATATGGGCTACGGTCAAACCGATTATATATTAGTGACCGCCGCATTGCTGTCCTTGATGATCTGCACTGCGATTTTGATCACTTTAGACAGTTTGACGCGCAGGCATCAATTCAAGCTTTAATATTACAGTTAAGATAACAAACAGCGGTTACGCGTTTAAGCCTATATACAATAAGTCTGAGGGTGCAGATCTTCGTATTATTAATATTCAATGCCCTCAGCGGAACATGCGCTGATCATACCCTGTTTTAGCCTCAAAGCTTACGAAGTGCTGCGGATCACTTTGGCAAACTGCTCGAAAATCTCGGCATTGGCCGCAATAAGATGCCCGCCTTCCAGCAGGTTCTGATCTTTGCGCAAAGGCTCGATCAGGCCACCGGCTTCTTTTACCAGAAGGACGCCGCCCGCAATATCCCAGATGTTCAGGCCGCGTTCCCAATAGCCGTCATATCGGCCAGCAGCGACATAGGCCAGATCAAGCGAAGCTGCCCCCCAACGCCGCACGCCTGCGCATTGGGGCATCAGGTTGGCAAGATCCTTGAGCGTGGCGGGCAGGTATTTATTCGCAGCAAACGGCACACCCGTCGCATAAACCGTTTCGGCCATGGTGTTGCGGCCGGACACGCGCAAACGCTGGTCATTCATCCACGCGCCCTGACCTTTTTCAGCAAAGAACATTTCGTCCTTAGCGGGATCATAGACCACTGCCGAGACGATCTCGCGCTTATGTTCCAAAGCAATGGAGATCGCCCAATGGGGCATGCCATGCAGAAAGTTTGTAGTTCCATCCAACGGATCGACGATCCAGCGGCGCGTCGGATCGGTGCCTGTGATCTCTGTGCTTTCCTCGCCCAGCCAACCATAGTTGGGTCGCGCCTCAATCAGTTCCGTTTTCAGAATATCTTCTGCGGCAATATCGGCTTTTGAGACAAAATCCCCGGCGCCTTTCATCGACACCTGAAGGTTCTCGACTTCCCGAAAGTCCTTGACCAGACTACGGCCCGCAAGACGTGCAGCCTTGATCATGATGTTGAGATTGGCGCTACCTTGCATTGGGTCGTCTCCTGTCGCTCAGGCCGCGCATATAGCTGGCTACACGCATAAGGGAAAGGGCGAAGACGCATTGCAGCCGGGTCTGACGCTGGGTAGCGTGCGATCATGACTGCGGACAGGCCCGTTCTGGGCATCCTTTTGATGATCGGGTTCTGCGCGCTGGCCCCTCTGGGCGACGCCATTGCAAAAATATTGGGCGACACAATCCCGCTGGGGCAATTGCTGCTTGTGCGCTTTGCACTGCAAGCAGTGCTGTTGTTGCCAGTGGTCTGGATCACCGGACAGTCGCTGTGGATGACGCCGCGTGTCTTCCGACTGATGCTGGTGCGAACGGGGCTGCACATTGTTGGTATTGGGGCGATGTTCACGTCACTGCGGTTTCTACCTTTGGCGGATGCGGTGGCCATTGCCTTTGTGATGCCGTTCATCATGCTGCTTCTGGGCCGTTACGTGCTGGGCGAAGAAATCGGCCAGCGTCGCCTGATCGCCTGCTGCGTTGGATTTGGTGGCACGCTACTGGTCATTCAACCCAGCTTCGCCGCCGTTGGCCTGCCAGCCCTGTTGCCTTTGGTCGTGGCCGTTGTCTTTGCCTTATTCATGCTGGTCACGCGCCAGATTGCCAAACAAACCGAGCCGGTCAGCCTACAAGCCACAAGCGGCGTGGCTGCGACGATCATGCTGGGGGCCATCTATCTGTTATTCGCGGATCAGACCGAGATGCTTCGGATTGTTACGCCCAACGGGTTTGAGCTATGGTTGCTCGCTGTGATCGGCGTTCTTGGCACTGTGGCGCATCTGCTGATGACATGGTCCCTACGCTTCGCGCCCTCGGCGACGCTGGCCCCGATGCAATATCTGGAAATCCCCTTTGCCACTGTTATTGGCTACCTAATCTTTCGCGACTTGCCCAACGGGTTGGCGTTTGTCGGTATTGCGATCACCATGGGCGCAGGGCTTTACATCATCCTCCGCGAACAACAGGCAGCCCGGCTTATTCCGCCGGAAGCTTAGGGCGCTGTAGCTTGAGGGGCTCGGTCCGGGCCAGGCGGATCACATTTGACATGAACGGCTTTGAGGTATCCTCGACCCGCGTCGCTGCATACAGGCGGCGGGTCTTGCCGCCTTTGGTCAGCGGGCGCGTTACATAATCCGAGTTATACCGCACCTCGCGGACAACCCAGTCAGGCAGCACAGCAACCCCGCGGTTCGAGGCGACCAGCAGTAAGATGACAGCCGTCAGTTCCACCTGCCGGGTCGCGCGCGGTTCCACCCCAGCTGGGATCAACAATTCGGTAAACGCATCCAGCCGGGTGCGATCCACCGGATACGTGATAAGCGTTTGATCGCGCAGATCGGACGCTTCGATATATTCTTTCTGCGCCAATGGGTTCTGGGATGACGCTACAAAAACAGGTTCATAGTCAAAGAGTGGCGTGAAATCGACACCATCAAGGTTTTCCGGATCAGAAGACACAACCAGATCGACTTCTTCACGCAATAGCGCAGGCAATCCGTCAAACGACAATCCCGGCCGGATATCCACATCAATATCGGGCCACGCCTTACGAAACCCTTCCAGCACTGGGAACAACCACTCGAAACAGGCATGGCATTCGATGGCAATATGCAGCCGCCCCGTCTTGCCAGATCGTAGCCCCATGAAATCCTGCTGCAACGCCTCAACCTCGGGTAAAATCTTCTCGGCCAGTTTCAACAGCTTCATACCCGCCGGCGTCAGTTTCATTGGTTTTGAGCGCCGGATAAACAGCTCAACCCCCGCCTGATCCTCCAAACCCTTGATCTGATGGCTCAGCGCAGACTGAGTAATGTTCAACTGATCTGCTGCCCGCGCAAGCCCACCCGCCTGATGAATGGCCTGAACAGTGCGCAGGTGGCGAAACTCAAGATGCATGTACGCCTCATGATAATGTTGAAAGTTATGAAATTGTCTCACAAACCTGTCTATGGGACAAGACATACACATTATCAACTTTCCGGAGCCTGTAATGCCCACGCCCAATGTCTCGTTCGAATTCTTCCCTCCCAAAAGTTTGGAGGCCAGCTTTCGGCTTTGGGACACGGTGCAAACATTGGCTCCGCTGGATCCGTCCTTTGTGTCTGTAACCTATGGTGCCGGGGGCACCACGCGGCAGCTGACCCACGAAGCCGTGGAGACGTTGCACAAAACCTGCGATCTGCGCGTCGCGGCGCATTTGACATGCGTGGATGCGACAAAGGATGAAACCCTGACCATCGCAAATAATTACGCAAAGGCGGGCGTGACTGATCTGGTTGCCCTGCGCGGCGACCCCCCGAAGGCGGCGGACAGGTTTGAACCGCATCCGGACGGCTTTGCATCGTCGGTCGAACTGATCACCGCACTCAAAGACGCTGGCGATTTTACTATCCGCGTTGGCGCTTACCCTGACAGGCATCCCGACGCCGCTGATCTTGACGCGGATGTTGCCTACCTGAAACGCAAGTTTGATGCGGGCGCGGATGCTGCGATCACGCAGTTCTTCTTTGAGGCAGATACGTTCTTCCGCTTCCGCGATGCCTGCGCGCGGGCCGGGATCGACAAGCCGATTATCCCCGGTATCCTGCCGATCGAGAACTGGTCCAAAACCCGCAACTTCGCGGCCCGTTGCGGTGCTGTTATTCCCGCATGGCTGGACGATGCCTACACCACAGCCCAGCGTGATAACCGCGAAGAGCTTCTGTCCACGGCCATTGCGACCGAGCTATGCTCTGACCTGATTGATGGCGGTGTCGAAGATTTGCATTTCTACACGCTGAACAAACCAGAACTTACCCGCGACATCTGCGCCGCACTTGGGATTGCCCCGAAAGTAGCATTGGCCGAGGTGGCTTAGGGTCTATCCGATGTTTACGTCACGACATTGATCCAAAAATGAGAGAAGCGTAAAAACGAACAAACGACCTATGGGTCGGAAGCCATCGTTCACATGCACAAAATCAAGACCCTACCGTCAAATCTTCAGCGAGCATGAGGGCGTTGCCATCAGGATCGTAAAAGGTTGCTGTCTTGACCATACCTTCGACCACATCGGTTTCCCCATCAAACTTCACTTTGGCCTGTTCCAATTTTTGACGGGCAGCGTCCAGATCGGCGATCCCAAAAACTGGAACACAGTTGCCGGGTATCGGCTTGGTATGTTCGCCAAGGCCGATTGTTACACCGTCAGTCATTGATTGGAGTTCCGACCAGCCTGCATCGTCCGCGTGATAGAGCGTCTTAAATCCGAGCATGCTTTCGTACCACTTGGCGCTCACATGACGATCTTTGACTGATAACGCGATAGTAATAGTTTCTTCCAACGAAATGAGCGGCATGATCTTTCCTTATATCTAAAAATATATTAACTATAATTTATGTACATTGCATCGTTTGTCAATATCGCCTCCAGGGCTTGGGCATTGCCAATTCTGTCAAATCTGTATGCAGGTGTTCCGGGGCGGCAGGCACCATTGCTGAACGCAACAGGAGCAAGCAGGACAGCATTTGCCCAAAGCATGGATCATCTTATCGAGATAGGATTATTGGAGCGAAACCCCGGTCACGGCCATCCACTCAGACCAGAGTTTAGACTTACCAAACTAGGAGTAAGTGCTGCAAAAATTGCAAACAAAGTTCAAAGCGTTGCCGGGGATGAAGATCAAAACTTGCTTCGTCGCTCATGGACATTGCCGGTTTTGGTATCGCTTCATTCACCGAGTCACTTCAATGATATCAAGCGCAAACTCCTGACGATTACAGATCGTGCTTTGTCTCAATCATTGAGATCAATGGAGGACAGAAATTGGGTGCAGCGTAGTGTGAACGATACAGCGCGTCCCCCGCGATCAATCTATAACGCTGTTAACACTGGTGGATTGATAAGTAGGATTACCGCGCCCGAAATAAGTTTTGTTCAGCAATGAGCGGCAGCAAAGCCCTGCACTGCACATTTTAACTTCGACCACAATCAAGGTCCGATCCGGGTTGGGAATGCTTGACGTGTGGATCAATATTACATGCCGCCTCTGCTCGATAGGATTCAGACACTCGCTACATCGAAACAAAATGCACGACGTTCCACCGCTGCGCCAAACTAATGGCATGTGGATTTGAAGGCTGACGCTTTGGGCGGTAGGACATGATCATACGAATGCGCCTGCTCTGTCTTGTGGCTGTACCATCGTTTTCCCGGTCAGTCGGGGTTGAACTCCCTTCCCGGATACACAACATATCCTCAAACATCCGGGGGACCCTATGCCAACACCGAATGACGCTGCGCTTGAGTTTCTACTGACCCGACGCTCGCGCCCTGCCAAGACGCTGACCGACCCGGTGCCCGGTCCCGACGACGTGCAGACACTGCTAAGGGCCGCTGCGCGTAGTCCTGATCACGGCAAACTGGAACCGTGGCGGTTTATGGTTCTAGAAGCCCCGGCTTTGCAACGTATGGCGCTTGAGGCCGAACAGCGTGGGAAATCCCTTGGGCTCGACCCAGACAAAAACGCCAAGAACGCAAAGATGTTCGCTGATGCGCAGCTTTCTGTGGCGGTTATTTCCTCTCCGAAACCTTCCGAAAAAATTCCGCAGATTGAGCAGACGCTGAGCGCAGGTGCCGTCTGTCTGGCTTTGCTGAACGCAGCACTGGCTGCGGGATGGGGGGCCAATTGGCTCAGCGGCTGGACATCGACGGATCGAGCGTTTTTGAAAGAGGTGCTGGGCCTTGCGCCACATGAATTCGTGGCTGGCTATATCCATCTGGGCACCGAGACCTCTGCCCCGCCAGAGCGGCCACGCCCGGACATCGATGCAATCACGACATGGGTTCGGGCATGATCGTCTCGGACTTTCTCAAAGCCCTTGGTCAAATTGGCGACTCCCGTTTCATGCGGGTTCTTCTGATGGGGCTTGGTCTGACAGTTGGGCTGCTTTTTGCGTTCACAGTGGTTTTCGTCTGGGCTGTCGGGCTGATTGTGCCGGACAGTTTCTCGATCCCGTGGGTCGGTGAGATCACGTGGATCGACAACGCCCTGAGCCTTGCTGTGATCCCGGTGATGTTTGTCGCGTCTATCTTTCTGATGGTCCCTGTGGCCTCTGCTTTTACCGGGTTTTTCCTTGATCAGATTGCTGATGCCGTTGAGGTAAAACACTACCCGAACCAGCCCCCGGTATCGCATGTTCCCATATCCGAAGCGTTGGGCGATTCCGCTCGATTTCTGGGACTATTGTTAGCGGTTAACCTTCTGGCACTGTTATTTTATATTTTCTTCGCACCGCTTGCGCCGCTGATTTTCTGGGGGGTCAACGGCCTGCTTCTTGGCCGCGAATATGCGCAACTGGTAGCCCAAAGGCGATTAGGGACTGCCGGGGCACGCGAATTTCGTAAACGCCACTTTCTTGAAATCTGGGTTGCCGGGACGCTGATGGCCATCCCGCTGAGCGTCCCCGTGATCAATCTTGTGGTGCCAATCCTTGGGGTTGCCAGCTTTACCCACCTTTTTCACAGGCTCAGCCGGGCTCAGCCGGACGGGTCCACCCACTGATACAGGTTGAAACGGTCCACCGTCAGGATGCCGTAAACAATCATCAGGCAGACCGGCACCCATATCAGCACTGTGACAATGGTGGTGATCAGGAATTTGCGTTTCATCTGTGGATTAGCCGGGGCTGAAGCCGGGGTGCCCGGCACCACATCCCCTGCGTCGCCCTGCGATTGCATGCGCAGTGGCAGCACGCAGAACAGCACCAGAAACCAGATCACTGCGAACACAACGAAGGCCGAGGTGATCGCCATTATGCTTGCTCCAACTCAACCAGCGTCCCGGTGAAATCCTTGGGGTGCAGAAACAACACCGGCTTGCCATGTGCGCCGATTTTCGGTTCACCCGAGCCCAGCACCCGCGCGCCGCTGGCTTTAAGCTGATCGCGCGCAGTCAGAATGTCATCCACCTCGTAGCAAATGTGATGAATCCCACCGGAAGGGTTCTTCTCCAGAAAGCCGTTGATCGGGCTGTCTTCGCCCAGCGGGTGCAGCAGCTCGATCTTGGTATTTGGCAACTCGATGAAGACAACCGTCACCCCATGATCCGGTTCCGCCTGAGGCGCACCAACTTTGGCGCCCAATGTGTCACGGTACTGAGCGCTTGCCGCGTCTAGATCGGGCACAGCAATTGCGACATGGTTCAGACGGCCAATCATAAGGCGAACTCCGCTTTTAACTCTTTCGCTGGTTATGGTCTGTGCATCGCGACACTGCAAGAGACGCACCGCCGCAGGGAAAACTTTGCCGCCGTTCATCTTCTGTTAGGCAAGTACGCTCAAATTTGACGCAACAACCGACTCACGTAGCCTTTGTGGAGAACATGATATGCCTGATGATCTGGGATGTATGACAATGAGCTTGCCTGCCACCGCTGCCCGACCGCTTCTGGGCCTTACTGTACTGGTGGTCGAAGACAGCCGGTTTGCGTCTGAAGCAGTGCGATTGATGTCAATCCGTTCCGGTGCACGCATCCGCAGGGCCGATAGTCTGGCCGCTGCGCATCGGCATTTGCAAGTCTACCGACCCTCTGTTGCCATTATCGATCTGGGATTGCCCGATGGTTCCGGCATTGATCTGATCCGCGATATCGCGTCAGAAGATCCCGTTGGCCGGCCCGTGATCCTTGCGACCAGCGGTGCTGACGGGGATGGTCACGACCAACACGCCCTAGAGGCCGGGGCGGATGCCTTTCTGGCCAAACCCATTGCTTCGCTTAGCGCGTTTCAGCATGCGATCCTGAAACACCTGCCGGAAGATAAACGCCCCAGCGGCCCAAGACTGGTGAATGACGAAATGATCAGCCCCGACCCGATTGCGCTTCGTGAAGACCTTGCTCATCTGGATGAGCTTTTGAATTCCGGCCCCGAAACGCTGCCTTATGTTGTGCCTTTTCTACAAGGCCTTGCCCGACTGGCAGCAGATAAGCAGTTGAAAGCTGCCGCTGACGGCCTTTCTGATGCCGTCGCCACGGATAAAGGTGTGAGTGGTGCAATCCGTATGACGCGCGAAATCCTTCAGGACCGTGTTCAGGAAAAAGAGCTAGTTTAAAGGATCACGGCTGACAAGCACCGGCGCGGTCAGCGCTGACAGGCTTTGGCGTTGCTGCCCGTCCGCATCGAAATTTTCCGATGCAAGCCACGTTTCAAACGCCGTTTTCAGGGCAGGCCATTCCTTGTCGATGCACCCGAACCACGCCGTATCCCGGTTGCGACCTTTATAGATCGTGGCTTGCCGGAACACGCCCTCATAGCTGAACCCAAAGCGTTGGGCCGCCCGCCGCGACCCCATATTCAGTGCGTCGCATTTCCATTCATACCGGCGATACCCCGCCTCGAACGCCCATTTCATCATCAAGAACATGGCTTCTGTTGCTGCACGGGTCCGCTGCAATTCCTGCGCAAAATTGATATGACCCACCTCGATCGAACCGGTCTCGGGTAAAATCCGCAGATAGGTGGCAACCCCACCCATGCGACCTGTTTCAAGCACGCGAACCGCATAGAAAAGCGGATCGCTGCTTGCGGCCATAGTTTTGACCCAGTCAGAATATTCCGCCACAGACGCAAACGGCCCATAGGGCAGGTAATCCCAGATCCCGTCATGAGCCGTATTCGCACGGTGCAGATCAGCGGCATGATCTAGGCTTAGACGCTCTAGCTGAACATAAGTCCCGCGCAGAACGGGGTCTGACGGTCTTGGAGGAACAGTCCAATTCGAGACCAGCGGCCCAAAACTCTTGGCCATGTTTGTTCACCCCTCGCTTAAATCAGATACGCCAGAAAGACGCGTGGAACTTTAATTACAATATTCCAAGACCAAACGATTACGTCGGTAAGCGCAACCTTAAAAGAACAGATTTTACAACTGGGATGTGGGCAATTTTTGAAGCACCTTCAGGACCCACCGGACCCTGAAGGTAAGGATTGATCCGTCGGGTTAATCGAGACCCATGCAGCTTGCATAGTAGCTGACAGTCGCAGGCCAATCGCTGAAGATGCCGACGACGCCCACGTCCTTGGCCAGAACGTCAATCAGCTCATACATGACACCATCACCTGTGGTCGCATCGGTGATCGTCTGATAATACCAGCCACCCCCCGTGTTCAGCGGGCCTGAACGTTCAATGGTCCAGGTGATGATCTTCAACCCTGCAGCTTTCGCGGCTTGCGCATAGGCAGACGGGACAATCTTGCCGTCTTCCAGCGTGACCAGCACCCATTGCGGCGGAGCGATGTAGTTCACGCCCATTTCTTTCAGCTCTTCCATGGAATGAGCCCATGTCGCGGGATCTGATGGCGACCAGCCGTCAATGTCATAACTGTCATCGAGATAGACGGCCTGTTTTCCGAAGTCTGGCTCTGCTTTGATCCAATAGAGAATGTCGTCCAGCTCAAAACTCTGCGGCCAAACATCAGATGCAGGGATACCGGCGGCTTTGTATTCATCGATCATCTTCTGAGCATAATCTTCCTGCGAAAACCCATCGAAGGGCATATCAACAGCAGGGCTTTTCAGCTCTGGCGTGAACTTCACACCAAGGTCTTTGAACAGAGCGATGCTTTCGGCATGGGTCATCAGTGTACCGCCGTTTGCCGCATAAAGATCGGTACGCCAATTTGCGGTGCCGTCCATATATGCCTCAACCGTCGTGGCGGTTGCATCGGCGGCATCCATCTTGCCGGTCAAGCTTCGAAAATCAGCCAGTGTGATGTCAGACGTCCGGCATTCGGCGGCGGCTTCCGTATCGCCTGCGGCCGGAGTGAAACCTGCCGTGCAATTTGGTGACAACTCGGTGGCAAGGATATCGGTGGTGGTATGCAAGTCGTCTTGTGCGTGACGGCAAACCAGTTCCTTATCCTTGGTAAACGTCACATCACATTCCATGATGCCAGCCCCCATGCGCACCCCGGCAGTGTAGCTTTCGACGGTATGTTCAGGGAATTGCAGCGGCGCACCGCGATGGCCGATAGAGAAGTTTGTCCGCTTGACCGGATCACCGGCGCAAGAGAGCAGTTTTTCCTTCAACGCGCCATCTTGCATCTGGTCAATCAGGTAGAGCGGGCGAGGCCCAACTTCTATCGTATCGGCGGATACGGGCATGGCCATTAACGTGCAGGCGACAAGAAGACTATTGGATTTCAGGGACATAGGCAGAACCTTTTTACAGAGTATTGACCTTGCCCAAAGATAGCGAATTTTCTAAAGTTTCGTAACCGCTATATGAAGATTTGGCGACAACGCTGCCTTTGCTGGGCGGGTTTTGGCCCAGATCAAAAGCGCGATCAGGACAAGCAATATGCTTGCCAGAAGCAAGAGGCCTTTGATCATTCGTAGCGCGCCTTATCGAAGCAATTGAAGTTCATTTGAACACCGCAGCGGTCCATTTGAGTCTAATCTTTTAGCTCGCCTTCTTGGCCGTCGCCTTCTTCTTCGTCGCAGCTTTCTTCTTGGGCGCTGCTCGTTTCTTACCACCTTTGGCTTGTTTCTCGGCAATCAGGATCACGGCTTCATCCACAGTCATTTTCTCAACATCCATGGTTTTGGGAACAGTCGCATTGACCTTACCCCATTTGACATATGGTCCGTATTTGCCGTCCATAACGCTAACCTGCCCGCCTTCGTCCGGGTGTTCCCCCATATCACGCAAGGTTTTCGCAGGCGCACCGCGCCCACCACGGGACGCAACTTTTTGTGCCAACAGCTCAACCGCACGGTTCATGCCAACAGTAAAAACATCCTCGATCGTTTCGAGATTGGCGTTGGTTCCACCCCGGTCAGACGTGCTTTCAGCGTGTTTCAAATAAGGCCCATAACGACCGATATTGGACCAGACCATAACGCCATCTTCAGGATGCGGACCGATAGCGCGTGGTAGGGAAAGCAATTTCAGCGCCTGCTCCAGCTCAACCTCTTCAGGGGGCCATTCTTTTGGGATGGACTGGCGGGGCGGCTTTTTGTTGTCATCTGTGACCTCGCCGCGCTGTACATAAGGGCCAAAGCGGCCTTTATGGACCCAGATTTTGTCGCCTGCATCTTCGCCAAGCAGTTTGCCTTCAGGTGGGATTGCGCTGCCATCATCGGCACCGGGGGGGCCAAAGGGACGGGTGTATTTACACTCAGGATAGTTTGAACAGCCAATAAACGCCCCGCCTGAGCGCGCCGTCCGCATAGAGAGACGGCCTGCACCGCAATTAGGGCAAAGACGTGGGTCCGTTCCATCTTCATTTGGTGGAAAAATATGAGGTGCCAGAACTTCGTTCAGCTTTTCCAGAACTTCGGTGATCGACAAATCCATCGCCTCGGCGATAGCGACCGAGAAGTCGGACCAGAAGCGGCTCAGGACATTCTTATAATCCCGCGAGCCTGCGGAAACATCGTCAAGCTCTGCCTCCAAGGCTGCTGTGAAGTCATATTCCACATATTTGCGGAAGAAGTTGCTTAGGAAAACCGTGACCAAACGGCCTTTATCTTCGGGGATCAGGCGGTTTTTATCCTTACGTACATAATCACGGTCCTGAATCGTTGTCACGATCGACGCATATGTCGAAGGACGCCCGATACCAAGCTCTTCCATCCGCTTGACAAGTGTGGCCTCGGTGTAGCGGGGCGGCGGTTGGGTGAAATGCTGCTCGGGCGTGATGGATTTCTTTGCTGCGCCTTCGCCTTGGGCGATTTGCGGCAGGCTTTTGTCATCATCATCAATGACCGCATCGTCACGACCTTCTTCATAGACCTTGAGAAAGCCATCGAAGATCATCACCTGACCGGATGCACGCAATTCTACCTGCTCATCCGCTGAGCCAACGATCACTGTTGTGCGCTCCATCCGGGCGGCTGCCATTTGAGAGGCGATAGTTCGCTTGTAGATCAGATCATAAAGCTTGCGCTGGTCGGCATCGGAAATTTTCAGTGAGGCAGCATTCTGCATCATATCCGTCGGGCGAATACATTCATGTGCCTCTTGCGCGTTTTTAGCCTTGTTTTTATACATGCGCGGGCTGTCAGGAACGTAGTCTTTGCCATATTTCGACGCGATGGCGTCGCGGGCAGCATGAACGGCTTCGGGGGCCATATCGATGCCATCAGTCCGCATATAAGTAATGTAGCCGGCCTCATAAAGCCGCTGGGCCGCAGACATGGTCTGACGCGCACCCATGCTAAATTTGCGGGATGCCTCTTGCTGCAAGGTTGATGTCATGAAAGGCGCAGCAGGATTGCGGTTTGCTGGTTTGGCCTCGACTGATTTCACACTCAGATCGCGGCTGTTGACCGCCTGAACGGCAAGCTCGGCTGCCGTTTCATTGGCGATGTCAAACTTATCAAGCTTCTTGCCACCCAACACGGTCAGCCGCGCCTCATAATCCTGACTGCGCGGCGTCGACAGCATCGCCTTAACGCTCCAGTATTCCTGAGCGATGAATTTCTCGATCTCCATCTCGCGGTCAACGATCAGGCGCAGGCATACCGATTGCACCCGCCCTGCGGATTTTGCGCCGGGCAGACGTCGCCAAAGAACAGGGGACAGCTTGAAGCCCACCAGATAATCCAAAGCGCGACGGGCAAGATAGGCATGAACCAGCGGTTCATCCACCTGACGGGGATTTTTCATCGCTTCGGTGACGGCAGATTTAGTGATGGCGTTGAATACAACACGGCTGACGGGCGTATCTTTCTTTAGCACTTTGCGGTTGCGCAGGGCTTCCTCAAGGTGCCATGAAATCGCCTCTCCCTCGCGGTCGGGGTCCGTGGCGAGGATCAGGCTGTTGTCGTCTTTCAGAGCGTCCGCAATGGCTTTGACGTGTTTTTTCGAGTCGGACGCAACCTCCCATTTCATGTCGAAATCAGCGTCCGGATCAACCGATCCATCCTTGGGTGGCAGGTCACGCACATGGCCGTAAGAGGCAAGAACCGTATAGTCAGAGCCCAAATACTTGTTGATTGTCTTGGCCTTAGCGGGTGATTCCACAACGACTACGGGCATAAATTACCTCTGAAAAATATGGTATCTCTGGCGGGGATACATGGGGTTGGACTGGCAGTGATGTCAACAGTCCTGCGTCACAATAGTGCAGCGCAATCAATCTTCAGCTCATTCAGACACGGATTTGCCATGAATGTTACGTAAGGTTGAAGCGCGTCAAGGATGAAATCCTCTGTTGTGAAAGCTATATATAACTCATGCGTATGCTTGCCTTTATATTCATGCTTCTGCCCGGTGCGGCTGCTGCCGATTGCGTCGTGCTTCTGCATGGGTTGGCGCGCAGCTCGCTATCACTGACTGTGATGCAAGAAACGCTGGAGGTTGCCGGGTATCAAGTGGTCAATCCTGATTATCCCTCGACCAGTGAAACGATCCACGATCTGGCCAACAGCACTATCCCCACCGCGATTGCGGAATGCGACAGCAATACCCCTATTCACTTCGTGACCCATTCCATGGGGGGTATAATGGTGCGTGCGTGGATGAAGGATCATGACCTTGACACACTTGGTCGTGTCGTCATGCTGGCCCCACCCAATCACGGGTCAGAATTAGTAGATAATCTGGGCGACCTCGACCCGTTCTTTTGGGCCAATGGCCCAGCAGGGCTTGAGCTGCATACCGGCCCGGATTCTGTGCCGAATACGCTGGGGCCAGTTACGTTTGAACTTGGCGTAATTGCCGGAACGCAAAGTCTGAACCTGATTTATTCGTCGATGATACCGGGGCGCGATGATGGTAAAGTGTCGGTCAAAAGCACTGAAGTCGAAGGTATGAAAGAACATCTGGTGCTGCCTGTGACCCATACGCTGATGATGAACTCCCCCATTGTTGTTGCGCAGACTGTTCGCTTTCTGGAAGAGGGCGTGTTCGTGCAAAACATGTCAATTTTCGACGTGGTCACAGATGTCACCGACGCTGTGACGGAGTAGAAAGCCCGCTGTCATCATAGCGGTTGGATTGTCACAATTTGTCCACGTGAACTATTGCCCTTGGATATGCAGTCCTGCTATATGCACGGCGTCGATCATACGTGAGCGACAAAAACAAGGTTGCCGCCTTAGCTCAGTTGGTTAGAGCGCTTGATTGTGGATCAAGAGGTCCCTGGTTCGAGACCAGGAGGTGGTACCAAAAAAATCAAATACTTAGAATGAGTTCTAAAAAGTTTTAGCTGGATAAGTGATCTGATACAGCCTGTAGGCTATTGTCTGTGCAGAACCTATCAAACTCCGCGACTGCCTGATGTATCTCAAATAATGCATGCTGCTGTTTATTCCGGAGCCCAGCGATCAAAACCACTGAACCATGGGGCCCTTATCCGCGGCGCGAGGGGTCATATAGACGGCGGGGATACGCCCGCTGTCTATATGTGTCGTCTGCTTGTGAGACCGTAAAACCCCCAAAGCAGCCTACACCCTTCTACTCCTTCATTCCGAATAGGATATCGTACCTAAATCCCTGCAAATATCAGGAAAACGCCTCGGGGCAAGCTTCGCGCGCCATGTGATCCAGCACGGCATTGACGAATTTGGGCTCTTTTCCCTCTGGAAAGAAGGCTTTGGCCACATCAACAAACTCAACGATCACAACCTTTGGTGGGGTCCCGCCTGACACAAGCTCGGCCCCAGCGGCGCGGAACAAAGCGCGCAGGGTCGGGTCAATGCGGTCAATCGGCCATTTCGCCACCAGCGCCCGGTCGGTCATCTGATCGATCTGCGACTGATCTGCGATCGCCCCCTCCAGCAGGTCGCGGAACGTGTCCACATCGCCTTCGGCCATCTCGACACCCTCATAAACCGCGCCAAAGCGATGGTCTTCAAATTCGGCTCGGACGGCATCAATGCTCTGGTTGGAATGCTCCATCTGGAACAGTGCCTGCACCGCATAAAGCCGTGCCGCAGATTTCATCTGCCGCTTTTGGTTGCCGGAAACGCTCATGCAGTTTTGGGGCCTTCTGTATCGCCAGCAATCAGAATGGTTTCAGGGGTTGGCTTGAAACCGATACCTTTGGATTGCGCGCCGTATTTGCGCTGAAGTGCTATCAGATGCAAGGCTGCCGCAGCGGCACCGCCGCCTTTGTTCTGATCTTTAGGGTCCGCGCGGACCACAGCCTGCGTCCGGTTCTCGACGGTCAGGATGCCATTGCCAATGTTGGCCCCGTCCAGCCCAAGCAACATCAACCCGTGCGAGCTGTCATTGCAGACCGTGTCATAATGGGTCGTCTCGCCACGAATGATACAGCCAAGAGCCACAAAACCGTCGAAGTTGGACTGCCGGTGCGCGATGCGAATAGCTGGTGGAATTTCCAGCGCGCCCGGCACCTCCACCACTTCGCAGGTGGCATCGGCCTTGTCGCATTCGGCTCGCGCGCCCGCCAGCAGGTTATCGGCGATATCCTTGTAGTAAGGCGAGACCACAATCAGCAGTTTGACAGGTTTGTCGAATGTCGGCGTCTCCAGGACGTGGTGCGTTTCTTGTCCGGCCATTTATCCAAGCTCCGATATTTTGCGTGTCCCGACGATTTCCAGCCCGTAAGCATCAAGGCCCACAACTTTGGGCGTGGGGGAGTTCGTTAGCAATATCATTTTCGAAACACCAAGGGATGACAATATTTGCGCGCCAAGCCCGTATTGACGCAAGGTTTGCGGTGATACGCCCTCATTTGCAGACAGTTTCATGTGCAGATCGCGCAGCAGGACCAAAACGCCCCGGCCTTCCTTGGCAATAATATTCATCGCGTCCGAGAATTCAAACGCGCGCCCTGAAGGACCGGTGCCAACCATATCAAGCAGCGGGTCCAGCGCGTGCATGCGCACCAGCACAGGGTTGCCATCATCAATATCGCCCTTGATCAGCGCTATATGTTCAGCGCCTTGTGTCTCATCCGTATAGATACGTAGCTTCCAGTCGCCCCCGAATTCGGACGTTATGGTTTCCTCATCGCGCACACGCACCAGATTGTCATGGCGGCGTCTGTAAGCGATCAGATCGCTGATCGTGCCAATTTTCAGGTTATGCCGCTGCGCAAAGGCCACCAGATCCGGCAGTCGCGCCATGGTGCCGTCTTCGTTCATGATTTCGCATATAACGCCGGACGGGTTTAGCCCCGCCAGACGAGACACATCCACGGCCGCCTCGGTATGGCCTGCGCGGACCAAAACGCCACCCTCACGCGCACGTAGGGGAAACACATGACCGGGCGTCGCAATATCTGCGGCACCTTTCGACGGATCAATCGCCACAGCAACCGTGCGTGCGCGATCATGGGCGGAAATACCTGTCGTCACACCTTCTCGCGCTTCAATAGAGATGGTGAATGCCGTTTCATGGCGCGAAGAGTTATAAGATGCCATCAAAGGCAGGCCCAACGCGTCAATCCGGTCACCCGGCAAGGTCAGACAGATCAATCCACGGCCGTGTGTGGCCATGAAATTGATCACCTCGGGCGTGGCCATCTGAGCGGGAATAACCAGATCGCCTTCATTCTCGCGATCCTCATGATCCACCAGAATGAAAATGCGCCCATTGCGGGCATCATCGATAATTTCCTCTACCGAGGAGATGGCATCGGAATAGTCGATGTCAGTCATGAAGCACCCTCTGCACCTGCTTCCGTGGCAGATAGCCCAAGGTCGCCGGATTGGAAAGGGGGTGGGCGAATGCTTGTTTTGTGGAATAGCAGGCGGTGTTGATCTGCGTGGACTTTTATTCTGAGCTTTATCGGGGGATCAGTCGGCAGTTCTTATTTGGGTGCCGAGCGATGCTAATTTGATAGTGACAGGTTAGACAAAGCGATACTTTGCCAATCACCATCGACTACCAAAAAAGCTAAACATAGCCATAGCTAGAGAAGGGGTAGATAATGCCAGAAATTCCAATAAGGTCGTTCTTTGCTTCGCTTGTCGCCGTCCGAGAAACTGAGGCACGGCATGAGGTGCTTTTGCTAAAAAGAACACAGACTTTAATAGGCGAGTGGTGTCAGATCGCGGGAAGTATTGAAGAAGGTGAAACAGCTTGGCAGACTGCACTACGTGAACTTGATGAAGAGACTGGTCTAAAGCCTGACGCTTTATATTCTGCCGATACTTGTGAGCAATTCTATGAAGCGGACCGTGATGCGATTACCATTGCGCCTGTATTTGTCGCATTCATCGACAGTGCTGCGGATGTATCCTTAAATCACGAACACAGCGAATACCGATGGGTGGGTTTCGAGGAAGCTATAGAAATGGTCGCCTTTGGGGGGCAAAGACGAGTATTGAGTTGGATTGAAGACGAGTTTGTTAAAAGAAGCCCGAGCAAGCACCTTCTGATCAAAGGTAGTTAGGTCTTGAAAATTTTGGTGTACCTTTAGAAATTGACATAAAGTAATTTCGCTACCGTCCTCATTAAACGCCTCGCCGCAATCTTCACTACAGAATTACCCCAACACAAAATACCGGTCTGCGCTGAGGTAGCCGGCCAGTTTTCCGGCATCGGACCAATAGCGTTCCAGTGTTGTGTCGCCAATGACAAGAACGCCGTCGCGGGGCATGTCTGCCTGATGCAGCGGCTCAAGCACCTTGGCGCGGATGTCAGACCAGGCGGCGGCAAAATGTGGGGCAGGGCCGCAGGAAATGTTCCGGTCCAGCCCTGCTTGCAGGGATTGTGCAAAAGCATCAGGGGCCAGCGGGGCGTGCACCAGCGCGGCAAGTTTAGTATCGCGCAAAGCGCTCAGCGCTGTGCGGCGGCTTTCCGGCAAGGATTGCCCCTCGCGCAGCAGTCTCAGCGCGTTATTCGAGAACAGGAAACCAACCACATCGCGGCCCGTCGAGGCACGCACGGAGGCATAGGTTTTATAGGTCAAACCCAGCTCTTTCGCGCGACGGACGCGGGTGCGCAGTATCTCTATGGGCAGGGTTGGCAGCAGATCGGCCCGCGCTTTTGACCAGCAATGTTTGCGCCAGCGGGCACCCGGTTCCAGCGTCGGGCCATTATTGTGACCCGGCCCGGTCATGCTGCGTAATCCTGAAGCCGTGCGACGTAGCGGGCCATTGTGTCAACTTCCAGATTTACACGGTCGCCAACCTTCGTATCCCCCCAATTCGTGGCGCTTTTCGTATGAGGGATGAAATTGATACCAAAGACTGCGCCTTGCACTTCATTGACAGTGAGGGACGTCCCGTTCAGCGCAACGGACCCTTTCGGGGCAATGAACTTTGCAAGAGGCTCGGGCGCGCGAAATTGCACGCGGGTGCTGTCGCCTTCATCATGCATCGAGATCACCTCGGCCACACCATCCACATGGCCCGAAACGATATGCCCGCCCAATTCGTCCCCGACCTTCAAGGCACGTTCCAGATTGATGCGGCTGCCAATTGTCCAATCACCGATATTGGTTTTCGAGACGCTTTCAGCCGATATTTCGACGTCAAACCAACCTGTATCAGACATCCCACGTTCAATCACCGTCAGGCAGACGCCGTTACAGGCGATCGAGGCACCGATCTCGATGCCGTCAGGATCATACGTTGTGCTCAGGCGTGCACGCAGATCGCCGCGCTGTTTCAGCTCGGTCACTGTCGCAATATCGGTGATGATCCCGGTAAACATCGCGTCCCCTTTTGCCATTTGCCCAGACCTAGCGCGCACTAACGAATGCTGCAAGAACTCCCTAGATTTAACACAAATTACATGTTTTCTTCACAAAGCTGTTCTGACTCCACAGGATTGGCCAATAAACGGAATGCGATGACAGTCTCGGGACACGGCAAAACCTATTTGTTCCTACAAGGGCCGCATGGCCCTTTCTTCTACAGGCTTGGGCAAATGCTGCAGGCAGCCGGGGCTGATATCTGGCGCGTCGGGTTCAATAAGGGCGACGATGCGTTCTGGTTCAACAATAACTGCTACATTCCTTTCACCGATCCGCAGGACGACTGGCCGGACCGGGTGCGCGCACTTTTTGCCGAGAAGGGTATCACTGACATCGTCCTTTATGGCGATACACGCCCAATACATGCCCAAGCGATCAAGGCCGCGCGCGAAAGCAACATCAGGATTCATGTGTTCGAGGAAGGCTATCTGCGCCCCTATTGGGTGACGTATGAGCGCGACGGGTCCAACGGCCATTCTCGCCTGATGGATATGAGTGTCGATGACATGCGCAAAGCGCTTGAGGGTTTGGATCTTGAGCTGACCAATCCGCCCGGTCATTGGGGGGATATGCGCCAGCACATCTTCTATGGCGCGCTTTACCACTATTTTGTGTTCCTACGGAATGGAAAATACCGCAACTTCCACCCACACAGAGCACTGACTGTGACACAGGAATTCAAGATTTATCTGCGCCGCCTGCTCTTTATGCCCTTCACGGCTCTGGACCGTGGGATTGCCACGTTTCGGATCAAGAATGGTGGTTTTCCTTATCATTTGGCCTTGCTGCAACTGGAACATGACGCCAGTTTTCAGCAGCATTCTCCATTTTCGACCCTGTCCGAGTTCCTGCAAACCGTTATTCAGGGCTTTGCCGAAGGCGCGCCGGGTCATCATCATCTGGTGTTCAAGGCCCACCCCCTTGAGGACGGACGTGTCCCATTGCGGCGCGACATCAGGCGTCTTGCAAAGGTGTATAACGTCTCGAACCGGGTGCATTACGTGCGCGGCGGTAAGCTTGCCGCCCTTCTGGATACGGCTCGCAGTGCAGTTACGGTAAACTCGACCGCAGCCCAGCAAGTGCTCTGGCGCGGACTTCCGCTTAAGGTCTTCGGGGATGCTGTTTATAATAAACCGGAGTTTGTATCGTCCCAACCCTTGCCACAATTTTTCGCTATGCCAACACGGTCAGATAGCCAGGCATACAGGGCTTATAGGCATTATCTCCTTGAAACTTCACAGATTCCTGGTGGTTACTACTCGACCAGAGGGCGCAAACAATTGCTGCGTCAGGTTGTTGATATGATTCTGAGCAGCGAAGACCCCTATGATGCCCTAAAATCCGGCACTGCGACGCCACGGCAACAGTTATATGTCGCAAACTGACACAAGGACTATCATTTTTCGTTTAATTCGATAGGGATATTTGATTAAGTTCAATGGAATCTATGTAGTGGGGTATTCCAAGTGAATAGGCGAGTTTCCAAGAGTGTGCGTATTTGCACTCTGCTTTTGACAATAACTGCGGTTGCGGCGTGTGGTTTACCACGTTCGGGGCCCAGTAAACGTGAGATTTATTCTGGCTCTGTCCAGAAATCTGGCGATGCGTTCGTCGTTGCGGTCAATAATCACGTGACCAGAACCACAAACTTGCAACCTGCCCTTGGGTTTTCACGCGAATTCCTGAATGCGGGCGTTTTGGGTTCTGATACAATCAGGCCCGGTGATGTTCTGGGCCTATCCGTTTGGGAAAATGTTGATGATGGCCTGCTAACTTCGGAAGGTGCCAGCGCGACAGTTCTTGAAGAAGTACAGGTTGACGGTGATGGCTTCATCTTTGTGCCCTATGCGGGTCGCATCAAAGCCGCTGGAAATACACCTGAGGCTTTGCGCCGTGTAATCACCGGTAAGCTGGACACCCAGACCCCTGATCCGCAGGTCAGTGTAAACCGTGTGGCGGGTGATGGTGCAACTGTTTCGCTGGTCGGCGGTATTGGCGCGCAGGGCGTGTATCCAATCGACAGACCAACACGTAAACTATCTGCCATGCTGGCGCGCGCCGGTGGCATTACAATAGAGCCGGAAGTCGCACAGATCACTGTCCTTCGGGGGGGCAACGCAGCAAAATCTGGTTCGAGGATCTGTACACAAACCCGCAGCTTGATATTGCCCTGCGCGGTCAGGACCGCGTTCTTGTGGAAGAAGACACTCGGACATTTACTGTACTTGGGGCCACAGGCACGCAAAGCCGTGTCGATTTTCTCAAGCGGGAACTTTCTGCGATTGAAGCATTAGCACAAGTTGGTGGGCTAAGTTCCTCCCTTGCGGACCCGAAAGGTATATTCGTGTTCCGCGATGAGCCCGCACATATTGCCAACAAAGTTCTACGGCGCACTGACCTTAACGGCCACAAGCGTTTTGCCTATGTACTTGATCTGACAGAACCTACCGGCATGTTCGACGCCCGTGATTTTCAAATCCGCGATGGGGACACAATCTATGTCACCGAAGCGCCGTTTGTCACATGGGATAAGACGATCTCGGCGCTGACGGGTTCGCTTGCATCTGTTGATGCCGCGACGACTATTGGTGATGGTGGCTAACGTAATACCGCAAGACCCTTCAGGGGACGCACAACATCGCCAGCGGCTCTATTACTTCAATGCGGGTTTTCTGCAGCAAGCGCGCGTGCGCCGGATCATGGAGCTTGCCGGCTATGACCTGACCCTTGGCAAACCAGGCGAAGGCGACAAGATCGCGGTCTGGGGCAAAAGCCCCACCTCCGGTCGCGGCGAGGCGGTTGCTGACTACACGGATGCAAGCCTTGTTCATGTGGAGGATGCGTTTTTGCGGTCGGTCCGTTCCGGCCGCTCGGGGAGCCGCCAGTTGGGCTGACCATCGACCACCAACGCCCTTACTTTGATAGCTCTGGGCCCTCTGATCTGGAAACGCTTCTGGCGACGGGTCCGGTTGATGACGGTGCCATTCTGTCCCGCGCCCGTGATGCAATGGCGCGCCTGAAACACCTGCATATCTCAAAATACAATGCCTACCCCTTGACCGCCCCGCTGCCCGAACCGGGCTACGTTCTGGTGCTTGATCAGACCAAAGACGACGCATCGGTTAAATATGGGGGTGGCAACAAAGCGCTTTTTCTGGAGATGCTGGTTTTCGCGCAGGAAGAGCATCCCGGTGCGCGCATCGTGATCAAATCGCACCCCGATACGACCGCCGGTCATAGACCCGGCCATTACGGGCCCGAGCATACAAGTGATTTGATCACGCTGCTGACCGAGCCTGTTTCGCCCTATGCGCTGATGGAAGGCGCAATTGCGGTGTACACGGTGAGTTCAGGCATGGGCTTTGAAGCTATCCTGGCGGATCACCGCCCCGTTGTGTTTGGCCAGCCGTTTTATGGCGGGTGGGGTCTGACGGATGACCGTTTCCCAGTGGCACGCCGCGAGCGCAAACTGACACGGGCGCAACTTTTCGGGTTGGCCATGATCCAATATCCCCATTGGTACGATCCTTACCGCGATCAGCTTTGCGAGATTGAGGATGTGATCGCCACGTTAGAGGCACAAGCGCGTGCCTACAGGCAGGATCATACTGGCCATGTTGCCTTTGGCATGCGGCTCTGGAAGCGCGGACCTTTGCAAAAGATGTTCGGGCAATCCGGGCAAACTGTGCAATTCGTCTCAAATCAGACCAAGGCTGTGACGGCTGCCAAGGACAAATCGCTTCTGGTCTGGGCCAGTCAGGAACCACAGGGCCTTGCGGGTCAGGCACTGGATCAGGATATTCCGCTTCTGCGTGTCGAGGATGGCTTTCTGCGATCGCGCGGTCTTGGGGCTGATCTCGTTGCGCCTCTGTCTTTGGTCACAGATGATCAGGGGATATATTATGATGCAACGCGCCGGAGCCAGCTGGATGGTCTGATTGCCGCGTCTCTGGCTTTGCCGGAAGCCGAGCTTTACCGGGCAGAACGTCTGCGGCGCGCCATCCTCCAAGCGGGCATTACGAAATATAATCTCGACGGTGATGTGCCAGCATTTGATCCGGGCGAACGCGAAGTCATACTTGTTCCGGGACAAGTTGAAGATGACGCCTCTATCCACCTTGGAACGCAGAGTATCAAAACCAACACTGCACTGCTGGAAGCCGTCAGGCATGATCACCCGGACGCATTCATCCTTTATAAACCGCACCCTGATGTGGAGGCGGGTTTGCGCAGTGGCGCAATCGACGCAAAAGCTGCCGATCTTGTCGCCCAACAAAGCGATCCGAATGCCCTGCTGAGCCGTTGTGACCGGGTTTGCACCATGACGTCACTGCTTGGCTTCGAGGCGCTTTTGCGGGGCTTACCTGTCAGTTGCTATGGCGCCCCGTTTTATGCGGGATGGGGTCTGACGGATGACCGTGTGGACACACCTGTCTGGCGGGACGCCCGTCCCACGCTGGATCAACTGACCCACGCAACACTTATCGGGTATCCGCGTTACTTTGATCCCGTCACCCAGCTACCTTGCCCGCCTGAAGTGATTATCGACCGGCTGCGCAAGGGGGATATTCCCAAACGTAGTGCGGCGAACCGGCTTTTGGCCAAAGCACAGGGGGTATTTTCCAGCTATGCCTATCTGTGGCGGTGAAATTCGTGGACCTCACTCAAGCCGGCCTTTCATAGCGTCCGTCAGATCTTCGTAATAGCCAATAAACTTGGCCGCACCATCGAATTCCTGACATAGCCTTGGGATCGTTACCGCAGAGAAATGTTCGGGATCAATATCAGGCCAGTTGTCTTTTTGTGACCTGATCAAATCGGCTGCTTCATCATTGCGCCCCAGTTTGCTGAGCAGCATCGCGTGTCGCATGAACGTATAGGGGACCTGGAATATCTGCGCAGCACGTTCTTCGGCCTCAAGCGCAAGTTCATATTCATCTCGGTAAGCATGGAGCCATCCGATCCAGGTCAGTGTCAGCCAGCGGATCGGATTGTCGCTGGACAGGGATTGGTCAAACATGATTGCCGTTTCGACAACGTCATCCGGCGCAGCGGCGCATGTATAGGGCAGGACGCCGTCCAGGAACCGTGCCAGCGTATGGCTGGGGTCCAGCTCAATGACACGCTGCATCGTGGCTGTCGCTTCTCTTATACGACCCAGATGCCATTGGGATTGCGCAACATTGAAAACGACATTTACATCAGATGCGGAAAGCTCCATCGCCCGGCGCGCACTGTCTCGCGCTTCCTGCAATGCAGCCTCTGTGTTGGAGGGGCCGTTCATGTTCGCAAGATAAGCCAGCTTGTCTGCCAACACCGAATAGGCCGCGCCAAATTCAGGGGATTTCCGGATAGCGAGCCGCGCTAGGTCAATCCGCTCCTGTTCCCAATTCACTGCATTCGTGGCCGGGCCCGGCACCCATGTCGCCATCATAAAGAGTTGCTGAGCGGAAAGTGTCTTCGGATCACGGGACTCCAGCGCGATTTTGGAAGCCCCGAATATCTGGACACGCAGTTCGCGCGCGATGGCGCTGACCGCTCTTGTCCGGTCTTCGCTGATCTGATCCGGGATCGCCTCAAACACGCGGGCCCAAACGACCGTTCTTGTCTTGGCATTGCTCAGCTCAATGGAAACGCGTTTTCCTGTGTCTGAGGCTTGAACGCTACCAGTTACGGTAAAATCAGCTTGCAGAGCGGTCGCGTCTGGTTCTGTCGCATTGGATGAAATGACTGCGATGGCTTTATTCCGCGACAAGATTGCGCGCAGCTCTCTCACAAGACCAGACGATTCGCTACGATCGTCCGCTGGTTCAAAATCACGGACCGCAACAACGATGGACATAGAGTTGTTTGGCGTTTGTATCGCCGTGCTGTCCTGACGCGTAACATAGAGATATGATGTGATTGCCGATCCGATTGCGACCAAACATAACAGCCCGATTACCAGCATCTGACGAGATACCCATCTGGTCTGTGGGACAACCGCTGCATTTTGGGGCTGTAGGGAAGTTGTGGATGTAGTCGCTTCCTCGAAAACGGGGCGATATGTCCCTTTCGGGATTACAATTCTGACGGGATCATCCGCGCCTTCATCGGCATAATACTGTGTGAGCGCTGACCGAAGCCTGCCCATGCTGGTACGCACACTGGGATCTGTCTGTGGGTCGAACGTGTCTGGCTTACCCAAAGCGAAAACGCCAATGGAGTATGCTTTCAGATGATCGCCACGCCCTTCTAGCTCTTCAATGACAACGTAGTTGAGTATTTTCTGAAGAACTGAAGCAGCCTTAAAGCCACCAGACTCCAACACTCTGGACAGGGAAGTCCTTATTTTTCCCTCGTTCAAACCGTTACTCCACAACACACAATAAGCATCATAGCATTACCCGCTGCAGTGCGTGAATAATTTTCTTCAAGGTAGAAGATCGGCAAGGGATGACAGCCCGTGCGAATGCGATTTTCGCTACAACAAAGCTTCGAAGGTAAGGTTTCCAAACCGCCGCGAAGCCAGATTCTCTGATGGCGCAAGGTATTTAAGATTTTGTTAATAAATGATATTATTTCAAAATTACACGTATCATACCGTATCATCGTTGTTTGGGCTTATCCGGGGTGGGATTATCGCTTTGGAAGTATCGTTTTTAAATGTCTTGTCTGAGAGTTGTCATACTAAAGCCCTGAATGCTGTGCATGACATGTCTCAGGAGGCCGCCAACCTAAAGAGTGTTACCGATGACCCAAGTTGTAGAACTTTCGAAAAGCGCACCAATCGTAACTGGCTGCGTGAAATGGTTTGATATTAAACGCGGCCTTGGTTTTGTCGTCAGCGATGAGTCTGACGAAGATATCCTGCTGCATGCCAATATTATACGAAGCTTCGGGCAAAGCTCGGTCTCACCGGGCAGTATTGTGCGGATCAGTGTGCGTCGCGGCGACCGGGGACTTCAGGCGACGAAGCTCTATTCGGTAGAGCCGCCTGAACCGGAAACAGATAGCATACACGTTTTGTCAGAAGCAGGTGATGCCACTGCAAGCGACCTGACGCCGGCACGTATCAAGTGGTTTGAGAACGTTAAGGGTTTTGGCTTTGCCAATGCGTTTGGGGAAGAAGATGATATCTTCATCCATGCCCAAGTCCTGCAATCCTGTGGGTATTCCACGGTCGAACCAGGTGAAGCTGTAAGCCTGCGCATCGCCGATGGTGAGCGGGGCAAAATTGCTCTGGAAGTTCGCCCGTGGGATTTTAGAGCGTCTCAGCCCTAGCCTGAGATATCCTGCAGTCTATTATCACTCAATCTCAACGGTCTTTCCATACAGATCGTCGTCTATCAACAGATGCATTCAGCACGTTCCGGGTCGCGCGGTTCAGGTGGTCCGGTTAAGACTGAGGTGTCTTTTCTATAACTGGAACTGTTGTAATGCGCTTTTTTCCCTACGATCAAACCTATGTCGATCATATCCGCGCGGATGGTGTGGATGTCTATGGCAACCCTGCTGAACATGCCTTGTCAGACGGGCAGGGTAAGCCCTGTCGATCTTGCCTTGAAAATATCCCCAAAGGCGCTGCGATGCTTATCCTTGCGGCAAGACCTTTTCCGGGGCTTGATGCATATGCTGAAACTGGCCCGATTTTCCTGTGTGCAGATGCCTGCACGCCTCATAAGGGCGATGATGTCCCGCCAATTCTGACCACGTCGCCGGACTACCTTCTTAAAGCCTATGGCGCAGATCATCGGATTATCTATGGCACGGGTCAGATAACGCCATCAGATCAGATCGAAGGTTACGCAAACATGCTTTTTGGCCGCGGTGAGGTTGCTTATGTTGATGTTCGCTCGGCCCGGAATAATTGCTTTTTGACAAGGATCACCGCTGGCCAGCCATAAAGGCGGTGTAATCACTCAAGCTCGACGGTTTGGCGCAATGTGCCGGTGGTGCGGTCGTAGATCAGGATCTGGTTTGTTTCTGTCACAACCGCATACCATTCGGTGCCTTGGGTGAAAGCCGTGGCAACCGCCCCGTCGGGCAGGGTGATGCTGTCAGGTAAAGTCAGGGCAGGGGCCTGCAATCTGATGACAACCAGCCCGATCAGCACTACAAGGCCCAGGATCATCACCGCGGTCAGGGTTGTTACCAGCCGCCGTAGAAACTTCAGATTGGCGGGCTCGTCACCCGGAGCGTTATCCATGTCAGACCCTTTGCATCTTGTGCGGATTACAATATCAGAAAATCCGTCCGCGCGCCTTGATAAGGCATTGGCCGAGAGCGCACCAGCAGATGCGTCGCTCAGCCGGTCGCGTCTGGCCCGGTTGATTGCCGAAGGGGCCGTATCCTACGCCGGACAGGTGGTCATGGACGCCAAAGCCAAGGTAGCCGCCGGACAGGTTTGGGATGTCGCCATCGCTGCCTCGGAAGAGATCGCAGCACAGCCCGAGGACATACCGCTTGATGTGATCTATGAAGATGACGCGCTGATCGTGGTGAACAAGCCAGCGGGGATGGTGGTGCACCCGGCCCCCGGATCGCCCACCAGTACGTTGGTCAATGCGTTGCTCTATCATTGTGCCGATACTCTGTCAGGTATCGGGGGCGAAAAGCGCCCCGGTATTGTGCACCGGATCGATAAGGACACTTCGGGCCTGCTGGTGGTCGCCAAATCTGACGTGGCCCATCACGGGCTTGCCAAGCAGTTCGAAAAACACACCGTTGAGCGCCACTATCTGGCGCTGGCTTACGGCGTGCCGGATGCCGCTGATCCCCGCCTGACAGGGCTTGCCGGTGTTGGGTTCGAGGCGGGCAATATCCTGCGGATCAATGCCAATCTGGCGCGACACAAGACTGACCGTCAACGACAAGCAGTGGTTAAGAATGCCGGTCGCCACGCCATTACACGCGCGCGCGTTTTGCAGCGCTTTGGTACGCCGCCGGTGTTGTCCCTGCTGGAATGCTGGCTGGAAACAGGTCGCACCCACCAAATCCGGGTGCATATGGCCTATGCGGGCCATGCGTTGGTAGGTGATCCGGTCTATGGCGGACGGCGCAAATTGACAAAAACAGCCTTGTCAGAAGCCGCGCAGGATGCGGTGAAAGCCTTCCCTCGGCAGGCCCTTCATGCGGCCACATTGGGATTTGAACATCCAGTTTCGGGGGAAATAATGCAATTCGAAGCGCCTTTGCCGCCGGACTTTCAGAGGATGTTGAACGTATTGAGACCTTGAAACAAAACACATATTAATGTGAAAATAACATTAAAACGGTTATTTCCGGCTGATTTTGCCTTATTTTCTTAAGTGTTTCGCACTCTATCATCGGCAAACCACCCGGAAATCTTGAAACTGAACCGTGTCGTTCATAATTAATGTTAAGCGAATAAACACTAGAAGGGGCAATGTATGGCAAATTACGGTAATCTGCCGGCTCCATCGCCGGAACAGGGTCTTAGCAGATATTTGCAGGAAATCCGCAAGTTTCCGATGTTGGAGCCTGAAGAAGAATACATGCTGGCCAAAGCATGGGTCGAAAACGAGGATACGGACGCAGCCCATAAGATGGTGACGTCACACCTGCGTTTGGCGGCAAAAATCGCCATGGGGTATCGCGGCTATGGCTTGCCGCAGGCCGAGGTAATCTCGGAAGCCAATGTTGGCTTGATGCAAGCGGTCAAGAAGTTTGATCCCGAGAAAGGGTTCCGCCTTGCGACTTATGCAATGTGGTGGATCAGGGCATCGATTCAGGAATATGTCCTGCGGTCCTGGAGCATGGTAAAACTTGGCACCACGTCTGCACAGAAGAAGCTGTTTTTCAACCTTCGTAAGGCAAAATCGCGCATTGGTGCGCTTGAAGATGGCGATCTGCGGCCGGAGCATGTGGAAAAAATCGCCCATGATCTGAATGTGAGCGAAGACGAAGTGATCTCGATGAACCGCCGCTTGTCGGGTGGGGATGCGTCCTTGAATGCGGTTGTGTCCTCGGATGGCGAAGGTACGGCGCAGTGGCAAGATTGGCTGGAAGACGAAGATGCCGATCAGGCCTCGGATTATGAAGCAAAGGACGAGCTGGAAAGCCGCCGCGAATTGCTGGCCGAGGCAATGGACGTGCTGAATGATCGTGAGAAGGACATTCTGGTTCAGCGTCGCCTGAAAGAAAAAGCTGTCACGTTAGAGGAACTGTCAGGTCAGTACAGTGTCAGCCGCGAACGCATCCGTCAGATCGAGGTTCGTGCCTTCGAGAAGTTGCAAAAACGCATGCGCGATCTGGCGAAAGAAAAAGGGATGCTGGTCGACGCCTGACCCAATGCATTCTTTCAAACCTGCAAAACCCGCCCTTTCGGCGGGTTTTTTTCTGGGTTACCGTCCGGTTAAAACCGGAGAAACATCATGTCAAACACAGTCAACTGGGGCATTCTTGGCGCGGCGAACTTTGCCAAAGAACATATGGGTCCGGCCATTCACAGCGCTAGGGGCGCACGTCTTGCGGCACTGGCGACGTCAAACCCGGATAAGGCCAGCGCGTTTCAGGCCTTTTGCCCTGATCTGCGTCTGCACAACAGCTATGACGATCTGCTGACCGATCCTGCGATTGATGCAGTTTACATCCCCCTGCCGAATACGATGCATGTGGAGTGGGCGGAAAAGGCGTTGAAAGCCGGCAAGCATGTGCTTTGCGAAAAACCCATTGCGATGCAAGCGGACCAGATAGACCGCCTGATCACGCTGCGCGATGAGACAGGCCTTCTGGCAGCCGAGGCGTATATGATCGTCCACCATCCGCAATGGCAACGTGTGCGCGATCTGGTTCAGGGCGGCTCCATCGGCGCGCTGGCTCATATCACCGTGGCGTTTACCTTTGACAACCGTGACCCGCATAACATCCGCAACCGCGCTGATCTGGGCGGTGGGGCCTTGCCTGATATCGGCGTCTACGCCACCGGCTGCGCACGCTATGTGACGGGGCATGAAGGTACGAACATCAGCGCTCAGATCGATTGGCAAAACGACGTTGATGTGATGAGCCGCTTCACCGCGCAGTTCGAACATGCCAGCTATTCGGCCTATATCTCGACCCGGATGCACCCCTATCAGGAAGTCACCTTTCATGGCGATAAAGGCGTTATTCGTTTGACTGCTCCGTTCAACGCGAATGTTTATGACGTGGCCCGGTTTGAATTGCACCGGAACGGCCTGAACATCAGTACTGAGCGGTTTCCGACCGACAATCACTATGTGCATCAGGTAGAGGCCTTCTGCAAATCCGTGCGTGACGGCGCGGATTTTCCATGGAGCCTTGAGGACGCCAAAGGCACGCAGGCCATGATCGATGCGGTCTATGCGGCAGACAAGCACCGCACGCAGGTCTAACGCTTCCTAAACCCCTTGCGGCTAAAAACGCCTCCGACGTCGAAAATCGTGGTTCTTGGATCCCGCACCGGTTTGGCACCCGCGCTTTGGGGGCATCTGAATAATCATGCATGACGGGGTATTTGCCCCACAAGATGCGGGGGTAAAACCCTGTCCGGCATTACCGCAACCGGCGGCGCCGCCTTATTTCTATAAACAGGTCTTGGTAAAGATCGGCCTGCCTTTCCCTCAAGAGACACTCTATACTCCGCGCGCAAGCGTTGCGGGCCAATTGTGGCATCTGGAAACAATCGTTTCCTATAATGGCCCCAATTCCTCCCCGAAGTGACCATTTTGTCCTGTTTTAAGACAAGCTGAGAGAGATCAGGGTCTCTCTGTTACTGGAGGGGAAATTATGAACACTACTGCAAACACCCGCATCATGGACGCTGGCGATATTGATCTGTGGATGCACCAAGCTGCCAATCGCCGCGCAAGACCGGAAGCATCGCCACTATGGCAACTACATGTCATCCTTGCCGATGTTATGGACCATGGAAAACGCCATCACCACACAGGCAGCGTCAGATAAGAGACACCGGATGGCTTCGCTTTGACACCTTAAGCTCCGCCATCTCATGTCTTTCCTATTCAAACACTATGTTAGTTTAGGCTGACCCATTCAGCCTTCCATCGCTTCCAGCTCATCAATCATCCCCGAGATCATCGACAGACCTTTATCCCAGAATTTCGGGTCAGACGCGTCCAGTCCGAAGGGGGCCAGCAGCTCTTTGTGGTGTTTCGAGCCGCCTGCTTTCAGCATTTCGAAATATTTGTCTTGAAAATCAGCACCACCTTCTTCGTAAACCGCATAAAGCGCGTTCACCAGACCGTCACCAAACGCATAGGCATAGACATAAAACGGTGAATGGACGAAATGCGGGATATAGGCCCAGAAGGTCTCGTAACCGTCCATGAATTCGAATGCCGGTCCAAGAGATTCGCCCTGCACCGACATCCACAATGCATTGATATCATCCGGGGTAAGCTCGCCATTGCTGCGTGCGTCGTGCAGCTTGCATTCAAAATCGTAGAACGCGATTTGGCGCACGACCGTGTTGATCATATCCTCAACCTTGCCCGCCAATAGCACCTTGCGCTGTGCAGGTGTGTCAGACGCATCCAAGAGCTTTCGGAAGGTCAACATCTCGCCAAAGACCGATGCGGTTTCAGCCAAGGTCAAAGGCGTCGAGGACAGTAATTCGCCTTGCCCTGCCGCCAGCACCTGATGCACGCCATGTCCCAATTCATGCGCCAAGGTCATAACATCGCGGGGTTTGCCAAGGTAGTTGAGCATCACGTAAGGATGCACATCTGTCACCGTGGGATGCGCAAACGCCCCCGGCGCCTTGCCCGGCTTCACGCCAGCATCAATCCAGCCCTTGTCGAAAAACGGCTTGGCTAGATCAGCCATCTCTGGCGCGAAATCGCTATAGGCGTCCAAAACGGTTGTCTTGGCCGTGTCCCAATCAACCAATGCCGTGTCTTCCATTGGCAATGGCGCATTGCGGTCCCAGACCTGCATCTTGTCCAGCCCAAGCCATTTGCGCTTCAGCTCATAATACCTGTGGGACAGCTTCGGGTATGCTGCGACAACTGCGTTGCGCAAAGCCTCCACAACCTCTGGCTCCACATGGTTTGACAGATGCCGACCTGTCTGAGGCGTGGGCATCCCCCGCCAGCGATCCTCGATTTCTTTCTCTTTTGCCAAGGTATTGTGAACCCGCGCGAACAATTTTACCTGTTCGCCAAAGACCTTCGCCAATTCCCGCGCGCCCAATTCGCGGCGTTCACGGTCAGGATCGGTCAGCAGATTCAGCGTTGCTTCAATGCCAAAAACCTCCCCATCGATCTGGAATTCCAAACCAGCAATGGTCTCATCAAACAGCCGGTTCCACGCGGCAGAGCCTACGGTAGATTGGTCGTGTAAAAACTTTTCCAACTCATCAGACAGCTGATAAGGTTTCATCGCCCGCATCCGGTCAAAATAGGGCTTGTAGCGCGCAAGGTCGAGATCAGAGGCAAAGAGCGTCTCATACGCTTTTTGCTCTATTGCGTTGAACTCCAGAGAGAAAAACACCAGTGGGGTGGTGAACCCGGTGATTTTGTCTTGTGCGTCCGCCATAAATTTGGCCCGGTCTGCATCAACCGTATTCTGGTAATGGCGTAGCCCCGCATAAGACATGATGCGCCCCGCCACCATCGAAAGCCTCTCTTCGCGTTTGACGCAGTCGAGCATCTTGGCCGCGGACAACCCTGCCAGCTTGCCTTCATAATCCTTGGCAAACTCCGCACAGGCTTGTTCCAACCAATCCATATCGCGCTTGAATTCCGCCGCATCTGGGCTTGGGTAGAGATCGCTGAGATCCCATTCCGGCAAATCACCAAATGGACTGCCACCGTCCTGTGCGTCATAGGCGATCTGGGGCAGGGTGAATGGCAAATCAAAACGCATTGGGCAATCCTTTTTCAAAGCTGTTCTTGATACCTAAGCTGCCCCCTCCAAAGCCTCAAGCGCTAAGCGTTCAAAAAATTGCAAGCGCAAGATTTCCCAAGGCCATAAGTGCCGTTAGGGTAAATGTTATGAGCATACTCGCCTGACGGATCGCCAAAGGCTCCGGCATCTGCGATATTCCCCAAGCATGCGTAGCACGACTGACCAGCATTGCTATGCCGAACACATGCAACACCCATCCAGGGGTGCCTTGCAATTCCAACCCCAGTAGCAGGATCAACAAGATCGGCGCATATTCCGCGAAATTTCCATGCGCACGCACATATTGGCGCAATTGTCGATCTCCGGCATCGCCATAGAGAGCCTTCTCAGAGATGCGTCTGCTGATCACCCGCATTGAGATCGCAATATAGAGTAAGCCCAACAGCCCTATGTAAATCGGTGCAATCACGACCATCTTTCCAAAAATGCTGCCTTCTGGGACATTGAATTTTCCTGGAAAATTCGCGCTTAGTCTAACTCAATCAAGAGATCCTTCGCGTCGATTTGTGCGCCGGGGGCGACGTGGACGGCCTTAACCACCGCATCACGTTCTGCGTGAATGCCAGTTTCCATCTTCATGGCTTCAATGGTCAAAAGCAGATCGCCTGCGGTCACTTTCATGCCGGGTTGAGCTGCGACTGCTGCCACCACACCCGGCATCGGCGCGCCAATATGATTTGGGTTTCCAGCCTCTGCCTTCGGCATCCGTGCACTGGCAGACGCGATTTTGCGATTGGGCACCCGGATCACACGGGGTTGACCATTGAGCTCAAAGAACACCTTGGCCTCGCCCAGCTCGTTGGTTTCACCCAAAGCCTGCATGCGGATTTCAAGGGTTTTGCCGGGATCAATTTCAACGCTGATTTCTTCGCCCGGCTCCATTCCATAAAAGAACGTGCGTGTTGGAAGCGTCCGCACAGGCCCGTAGGTCTGATGGCGCCCCATATAATCCAGAAAAACCTTTGGATACATCAGATAGCCATTAAGGTCCTCGTTATCGACGTCCATACCGTCAAGCTGGTCAGACAAGTCTTTACGTGTGGCCTCCAGATCAACAGGGGGCAGGTTCTCGCCGGGCCGATGTGTCATGGGCTTTTCACCTTTCAGAATCTTTTTCTGAATGGCTTTGGGCCAGCCGCCGGGGGGCTGGCCAAGATTTCCGCGCATCATATCAATGACGCTATCGGGGAAGGCGACCTCGACCGTTGGGTCTTCGACCTGCGTGCGCGTTAAGCCTTGCGACACCATCATAAGCGCCATATCACCGACCACTTTGGAAGACGGCGTGACTTTCACGATATCACCAAACATCTGGTTCACATCCGCATAGGTCTGCGCGACCTCGTGCCAGCGTTCCTCTAGGCCGACGGACCGGGCCTGCGCCTTGAGGTTGGTAAACTGACCGCCGGGCATCTCGTGCAGATACACCTCAGAGGCCGGGGCCTGCATGCCAGATTCGAACGCGGCATATTGCGCGCGCACTGTTTCCCAGTAATCGCTGATCTGACGCACGGTTTTGATGTCGAGCCCTGTGTCCCGGTCCGTATGGGCCAGTGCCTCAACGACGGAGCCCAAAGTCGCCTGCGAGGTATTGCCCGAAAGCGCGTCCATTGCGCAGTCCACCGCGTCAACGCCCGCTTCTGCAGCCGCCAAAATCGTCGCAATTGCAACGCCAGCCGTGTCATGTGTGTGGAAATGGATTGGCAGGCCGACCTCTTCCTTCAGTGCTTTGATCAGGACTGTGGCTGAGGCAGGTTTCATCAACCCAGCCATATCCTTGAGCCCTAGAATATGCGCGCCTGCCGCTTTCAGCTCTTTACCCATTTCGACGTAGTATTTCAGGTCGTATTTGGCCCGGTCCGGGTTCAAAAGATCACCTGTGTAGCAGATCGTACCCTCGCAAATCTTGCGGCTGTCCAGAACCGCATCCATTGCAACACGCATGTTGTCGACCCAGTTGAGGCTGTCGAAGACGCGGAACACATCCACCCCGGTCTCGGCCGCTTGTCGCACAAACTCCTGCACCACATTGTCAGGATAGTTCGTATAGCCCACCCCGTTTGACGCGCGTAGCAGCATCTGTGTCAGAAGGTTGGGCATCGCGGCACGCAAATCGCGCAATCGCTGCCACGGGCATTCCTGCAGGAAACGATAGGCCACATCAAATGTAGCCCCGCCCCAGCATTCCATCGAGAACAGTCCCGGCATATTGCACGCATAAGTGGGTGCCACCCGGATCATATCGATCGAGCGCATCCGCGTCGCCAAAAGCGACTGATGCCCATCACGCATCGTGGTATCGGTGATCAGTAGATGCTTTTGATCGCCCATCCAGTCGGCGACGGCCTGGGGGCCGTGATCCTCCAGAATATTGCGGGTGCCGTAAGGCGGGGTCTCGCACTGACGGGGTGGCGCTACGGGCATACGTGCCTCGGCGGGCAGGGGGCGGCCTTCGGTCTCGGGATGACCGTTCACCGTGATATCAGCAATATAGGTCAGGATTTTCGTGGCCCGGTCGCGGCGGCTCTTGAAATCAAAAAGCTCTGGCGTCTCGTCGATGAATTTAGTGTGGTATTCGTAGTTCAGAAATGTCGGGTGCTTCAGCAGGTTTTCGACAAAGGCGATATTCGTGCTGACCCCGCGGATACGGAATTCGCGCAAGGCGCGGTCCATGCGGCGAATGGCGGCTTCGGGCGTGGGAGCCCATGCGGTTACTTTGGTCAGAAGGCTGTCGTAATAACGTGTAATCACAGCGCCGGAATAGGCCGTGCCACCATCCAGCCGAATGCCCATGCCGGTAGCCGAGCGATAGGTGGTGATACGCCCGTAATCGGGGATAAAATTGTTTTGCGGGTCTTCTGTCGTCACCCGGCATTGCAGCGCGTGACCATCCAGCTTGACATCATATTGAGAGGCACACCCCGTTGCCTCAATCAGCGATTTGCCCTCGGCAATCAGGATTTGCGCGCGCACGATATCGATGCCTGTGACTTCCTCTGTCACCGTATGTTCAACCTGTACGCGCGGGTTGACTTCGATGAAGTAGAATTCGCCAGTGTCCATATCCATCAGAAATTCGACGGTGCCTGCACATTCATAATTGACGTGTTCGCAAATCTTCTTGCCCAGATTACAAAGCTTCTCGCGCTGCGCACCTGACAGATATGGGGCAGGGGCGCGTTCCACCACTTTCTGATTGCGGCGCTGGACCGAGCAATCGCGTTCCCAAAGGTGGTAAATCTGCCCATGGCTATCGCCCAGAATTTGGACCTCTACGTGGCGGGCACGCCGGATCATCTTTTCCAGATAGCCTTCGCCATTGCCAAAGGCCGCTTCGGCCTCGCGGCGGCCTTCCAGTACTTTTTCTTCTAGCTCATCTTCGCTGAAAATTGGCCGCATCCCGCGCCCGCCGCCGCCCCAAGAAGCTTTGAGCATCAGCGGATAACCCACCTGGGCCGCTTCCTTTTTGATCGCTTTCATATCGTCGCCAAGAACTTCGGTCGCGGGAATAACCGGAACACCTGCCTCGATAGCGACCTTGCGCGCAGACGCCTTGTCGCCAAGGGCGCGCATGGTTTCAGCCTTGGGGCCAATAAATGTGATCCCGGCTGCGACGCAAGCGTCTACGAAATCGGGGTTTTCGGACAGAAGCCCGTAACCGGGATGGATCGCATCCGCACCCGACATTTTGGCGACGCGAATGATTTCTTCAATAGAAAGGTAGGCTGCAACCGGCCCAAGCCCTTCGCCGATCTTATAGGCTTCATCTGCCTTGAATCGGTGCAGCCCCAGCTTGTCTTCCTCGGCATAGATTGCGACGGTTCTTTTGCCCATCTCATTGGCCGCGCGCATAATGCGGATTGCTATTTCGCCGCGGTTGGCAATGAGGATTTTCTGGAAGTCAGCCATATCGGACCCATCCCTGTTTTGCAGTTGCAGCATAGTTATGAAGTTTTTGTAATGAGGTAAACTGGTTATGCATCGCCAAAGCGCATTGCCGCCAGATCCTAAAGAAGTCTGCTGGCGAGATCTTTCAGGCTTTTGGCACCAAGCTGGCCCATATTAGACTCCATGTCCTTTTTAAGAATATCAGCCAGATGCGCTGGGCCATCCGCACCCAATGCGCCCAAAGCGTAATGCCAGGGGCGGCCAAGCATGACGAAATCTGCGCCAAGCGCGACTGCGCGCAAGATGTCGAGCCCGGTCTCAATGCCAGAATCAAAAATGACCGGCAGGCTTGTCGCAGCGCGCACATGCGGCAGGCATTCTATCGTGGCGGTGGCTGCGTCGAACTGACGGCCTGCGTGGTTCGACACCCAAAGCGCATCAACGCCCTCATCTTGCAGTCGCGCGGCATCATCTGCTTGCGTGACACCTTTGACGATCAGCGGGCCGTCCCACTCGTCCCGGATCGTTTTGAGGTAATCCCAATCGGGCGATGTCCGTAACATATAGCCCACATGGGCGGTGGTAGACCGGGTCTGCTTGTCCAGCTTCGCGGTCTCTGCATAGCCGTCCATCATCTTCATCCGGGGCATTCCGGTTCGTCGGATGCCGTTTAGCCAAGCGGGGCGCAGGGCGGCTTGAATGGCAAGGCGGGGTGTCAGCTTGGGCGGCTGGGTCAGGCCGCCTCGGGTTTGTCGTTCGCGACGGCTGGCGACGGGGACATCTACCGTCAGGATCAGCGTGTGAAATCCTGCGTTTCGGGCGCGACCCATCATATCGGCACGGATTTCAGGATCGCGCGGGGGATACATCTGAAACCATGCGTTTTCAGGCAGATGCGGCGCGACATCCTCGGGCGTCTGGGTGGCAACGGTCGACAGGCAATAGGGCACCTGAAGCTGGCGCGCTGCACGGGCCAGCAGCTTTTCAGCATCCGGCCAGATCAGGCCGGACATACCGACAGGGGCAATGCCGAACGGCAAAGGGTATTGTGCGCCCAACAGGTCTGTCGAAAGGTCTGGTGTAAATTCGCCATGCAGGATCGAGGGCTTGAACAGGACCGCATCCAGCTTTCCCCGATTGCGCCGTAGCGTCGCCTCGGACCCGGTGCCGCTGTCGAGATATTCCCAAACGAAATGCGGGATGCGTTTGTAGGCTCGGGCTTTGAGGTCACTGAGCGCCGGATAGGTTGCATGGTCGTCCATCCTTTGCTTGTCAAAGCAAACGCTTGGCTTGTCCAGTAAATTGGTCGGAACATTATAAGAACAAGCCTTTTCCTTCCTGTCGCTTCAGGCTATCTTTCGACATATGAGCGAATTCGATGATGCAGAGGCGTTTGAAGCCGCCGCCATTCCCTTATCTCAGCGTGCCATGGGCGCGCGGGCGGCCCCATATCTGGACGGGTTGAACCCCGCTCAGCGCGAGGCGGTCGAGACGTTGGACGGCCCCGTCCTGATGCTGGCGGGCGCGGGGACGGGCAAGACCAAGGCGCTGACGACACGTATTGCGCATTTGCTGACAATGGGGCGGGCGCGGCCCAACGAAATTCTGGCAGTGACCTTTACCAACAAAGCCGCGCGGGAGATGAAGAACCGCGTTGGGGCGTTGCTGGGCGAGGCTGTGGAGGGGGTGCCATGGCTTGGCACGTTCCACTCGATCTGTGTGAAACTTCTACGCAAGCATGCCGAACTGGTCGGGCTGAAATCGAATTTCACGATCCTTGATACGGATGACCAGATCAGATTGTTGAAACAGTTGATCGTGGCCGAGAATATCGACGACAAGCGCTGGCCCGCGCGGATGCTGGCCGGGCTGATTGACAGCTGGAAAAACCGTGCCTGGACGCCCGAAACTCTGCCCGAGGCGGAAGCCGCAGTCTACAACGATATGGGAGGCAAACTTTATGCAGAATATCAGGCGCGGCTGATCGCGCTCAATGCCGTGGATTTCGGTGATCTGCTGCTTCATAGCGTTACGATTTTTCAGCGGCATGAAGACGTGTTGGCCCAGTACCAACGCTGGTTCAAATATATCTTGGTGGACGAATATCAGGACACCAATGTCGCGCAATATATGTGGCTGCGGCTTTTGGCTGCGGCGCATAAGAATATTTGTTGTGTGGGCGATGACGACCAGTCGATCTATGGCTGGCGTGGTGCTGAGGTGGGCAACATCCTGCGGTTCGAGAAGGATTTTGAAGGCGCAAAGGTTGTTCGGCTGGAACAGAATTACCGCTCGACCGAACATATTCTGGGGGCTGCCTCTGGCATTATCGCGGCCAACAAGGGTCGGCTTGGCAAAACGCTGTTCACCGAAGCTAAGGGCGGTGAGAAAGTGCGCCTGATCGGCCATTGGGATGGCGAGGAAGAAGCCCGCTGGATCGGGGACGAGATCGAAGCAATGCAGGTCGGTACACGCGGGATGCACCCGATTGGCTTGAATGAGATGGCAATTCTGGTGCGTGCGTCCCATCAGATGCGCAGCTTTGAGGATCGGTTCCTGACGATTGGCCTGCCCTACCGGGTGATTGGTGGCCCGCGGTTCTATGAACGCCTCGAAATCCGCGATGCGATGGCTTATTTCCGGTTGGTGGTTTCAGCTGACGATGATCTGGCCTTTGAGCGGATTGTCAACACGCCCAAACGCGGGCTTGGTGACAAGGCGGTACAGAAAATTCAGATGATGGCGCGCAACAATGGTGTGTCGCTTCTGGAAGGCGCGCGGTTGCTGTTAGCCACGAAAGGTTTGGGCGGCAAAGGCGCGGTTGAGCTGACCCGCCTGATTGACGCGCTGGACCGCTGGGGCCGCCTTCAGCGTGGTAGCGAAATGTCGCATATTGAACTGTCCGAAGTGGTCCTAGAGGAGTCTGGTTACACAGAAATGTGGCAAAATGATAAGTCCCCTGAGGCGCCGGGGCGGCTGGAAAACCTTAAAGAACTGGTCAAAGCTCTAGAGCAATTCGAGAACCTGCAAGGCTTTCTGGAACATATCGCGCTGGTCATGGATAATGACAGCGAGGATGCGTCTGAAAAAGTGTCGATCATGACGCTACACGCCGCCAAAGGGCTGGAATTTCCGGCTGTGTTTTTACCGGGTTGGGAAGACGGGTTGTTCCCGTCACAACGCTCGATGGATGAGAGCGGGCTGAAAGGTTTGGAAGAAGAACGCCGGCTTGCCTATGTGGGCATCACGCGGGCAGAAGAGCTTTGCACAATCTCTTTTGCTGGTAACCGGCGGGTATATGGGCAATGGCAATCAGCGCTGCCGTCACGCTTTATCGATGAGTTGCCAGAGGCCCATGTCGAGGTGCTGACACCGCCGGGGCTTTATGGTCATCAGGCGGGCTCGGCGGAACATATGATGGGCGCGCTCGACAGTGATCTGGGCGAAAAGGCAGCACGGGCGGATGTGTATAATTCGCCGGGCTGGCGGCGCATGCGGGACCGTCAGAATATGCGTGGTGTAAGCCAGCCGCGCGAAAGCAAGACTGTTGTTATTGATGCGCAGGCGGTGTCCTCCTTTACTGTGGGCGAGCGCGTGTTTCACCAGAAATTTGGCTATGGCGTGATCGATGCGGTTGAAGGCGATAAACTGGACGTGGCGTTCGACAAAGCAGGCCTGAAGAAGGTGGTCGGCCGCTTCATTGTTGCGGCAGATGCAGCTGGCGACGTGCCGTTCTGAGCGTAGGCAATTTTTCTGCGAAAAATTACGCTCAGTGATCAGCCGAACAGAACTGGATAAAGCGACAGCACTAAAAGCCCCGCCATCAGCCAATTGAAGGCGTTCAAGCGCGCGGGGTTGGTCAGGAACCTTTGCATCTGTTGACCTAGGACGGTCCAGAAACTGACCGTGGGCAGATTAATCGCGCCAAAGATCCCAGCAACCAGACCAATGGCGGCAAGGGTTTGCTCCGGTGCGTAGATCGTAACTGCGGTTAAGGCCATGGCCCAGGCTTTCGGGTTGACCCATTGAAAGGCGGCGGCTTGCAGGAAGGTCATGGGCGTGCCAGCAGACTGGCCTTCGGTTGGGGTCGCTGCATTGGCGATCCTCCAGGCGAGCCAAAACATATAGACAGTGCTGGCAATTTTCAGGATCACATGACTCATCGGATAGGTCGTGAATATTTGTGCAAGGCCAATACCCACGAGAACGATCATCAAGGTGAAGCCGATGCCGATGCCAAGCATATGTGGCACAGTCCGGCGGAAGCCGAAATTCGCGCCTGATGCCAGAAGCATCAGGTTATTCGGCCCCGGCGTAATCGAAGAAACGAAGGCGAAAAGCGCGAAGGCGGTGAATAGCTCATAGGTCATGAGTGCAAGATTAGGTGGGTTGGCGTGCATTAAAGTTGCGTATTGTGTTGCTTTTCCAGTATCTCTGCAATTTATGACGAAGTTGGATCAAATAAACGAAAAGATATTGCGAGAGTTGGGGCGCGATGGCCGGATCAGCAATCTTGAGCTTTCTGATCGTGTGGGGCTGTCTCCGTCTGCCTGTCTGCGCCGGGTGCAAGAGATGGAGCGCACGGGCGTGATCCAAGGGTATCGTGCTGTGTTGGACCGCACGAAGCTTGGGTCTGGCTTTGCGGCTTATATCGGTGTTGGGCTATCGGATCATTCCAAAGCTGCGCAGGAAGCGTTTGAGCGGTCAATCTCGCGCAGCCCAGAGGTGCGGGAGTGTCACAATATCACCGGCACTATCGAGTATCTGCTGCGGGTCGAATGCGCCGATCTGGCCGCTTACAAGATATTCTATACGGATGTCTTGGGCACACTGCCACAGGTCAATGCAATCACATCTTACGTGGTTATGGGATCACCAAAGGATGAGCGCGCCTGAGGCCTAGCGGCGGGTTACGGCGAAATGCTGCGTGATACCGATGGCTGTCAGTGCATAAACGATGTGACCCCAGAGCGCGGCCCATGTGATACCGGTGAACCCAAGGAAGGCGGGCATACCGGCAACGAGATGGGCCAGAATGTAAAGTGCGAAGACCCATTGCGCGCATCCGAATGCCACGGCCACAACATACCATGGAACAGCGGGGGCCAATTTTTGCCAAAGCGGTCGGGCGATAAGCGCGAAGCCCAGCGGGTAGCACACGACCCCGGCAAAGTAGTGCAGAATATAGGATGCGGGCTTGGATGCGAAGCCGGCAATGGATTTGAAGACAGACCCCGCAAGCGGTACAGGGGCCAGGTTCGCACCGCCCAGAAGTGGGCTGATCGCTTGACCGTAGATTTCGAACGCGGCCGTGGCGAGCGCACCTGCGAGGATCAAAAGCATAAAGCGGTTGGCTGCGATGGGCATGGGGTGGCTCCAGTATATCTTTGGCCAAACCCTAGCACAGGCATAATGGCCTACGCGAAACACATCCATTGACGGTTTTGTCAATTTTGTATCGATCATGCGCGCAAGGAGCTGAACCCGGCTGTTACCCGTAAAAAAACGGCGATGCCCGGGAGGAGGTGGGCATCGCCGTTCAAGGCAACGAGCTATTCAGGGAGGAGGCGAACAGCCCGTATTCGAATTCTTTCGACGGCGGCCCCTGGGAGGAGGAGGACGGGGCCGCCGCCAATCACATACACAAACCAAAGGGAGGATATGGTCTGTGTATGAAGACGTTAGTTCTTGTACGCAGCTTCCAGAGCGACGCTTTTGATCATTGAGCGGTGCAGGCCCAGATCGTTCAATTCGCGATTAGAGAGCTGATCCAGCTCACCCAGAGTGTTGCGGTATGTACGATACCGTGCGTATTGGTCTTTCAGTTCTGCAATGCGCGCTGAAATGCGTGCGACGAGACCTGAGCCAGTGCGTGAGCTTGATGCGTATGCCATTTTAAGTTCCACTTCGTTTCGGTTGGCCATCGGGGCCAGAATGTCTTTTGCTGTGTTGTGACCAATATGTAGGGAAATGCTGCACTGCAACAATCCCCTTTCTCCGCAATGCTGCTATGCAGCGTTCGCATGGCTTAAGTACTTGATTCAAATGATTAACCTGACGTCAATTTGGGCAAGAAAGTGGCATTTACACAGCTCTTGAGCAACGTGCACAAATTTGTCGCAGAGTGAAAACGACACAATATGCAGAGTAACCCCTTGTTTCTATGTTAGCGCTGTCACTAGGTATGGGGAAAATCAAATAGGGCGGAATTTTGACATGAGTAATTCCCATGATGCTGTTCTGGAGGCGCTGAAAACTGTCGCGGTGCCGGGCGGTGGCAATCTTGTTTCACGCGATATGATCCGTGCGCTCACGATTGAAGGTGATTCCGTGCGTTTTGTGATCGAAGTGGCGGCTGAAGAGGCGCAAGCCATGACACCTTTACAGCAAGTCGCAGAGAAAGCTGTGACAAGGGTGCCGGGTATCACCAAGGCCATGGTGATGATGACGGCCCATGGACCTGCGCAGAAAGCGTCCCCCTTTGGACCACCACCATCCTTAAAGGTGGGCGGGCACCCAAAACCGCAGGCGGGACCAACCAAGCCATCGGGCGTGGACAGGATTTTGGCGATTGCCTCGGGCAAGGGCGGGGTGGGGAAATCCACCCTATCGTCCAATCTGGCGGTTGCTTTGGCAAAACAAGGCCGCAAGGTCGGGCTTTTGGATGCAGATATATATGGGCCGTCGCAGCCGCGCATGATGGGTGTGTCCAAGCGGCCCGCATCACCGGATGGCAAGACAATCCTGCCCCTGCATGCGCATGGGGTCACGATGATGTCGATCGGGTTGATGATGGACCCGGGCAAAGCCGTGGTCTGGCGCGGTCCGATGCTGATGGGGGCGTTGCAGCAGATGCTGGGGCAGGTGGAGTGGGGCAAGCTGGATGTGCTGCTTGTTGATCTGCCGCCGGGCACGGGGGATGTGCAGTTGACGCTATGCACGAAATCTGAGCTGACCGGGGCTATTGTGGTCTCGACCCCTCAGGATGTGGCGTTGCTGGACGCGCGCAAGGCGCTGGATATGTTCAAGACGCTGAACACGCCGGTTCTGGGGTTGGTTGAGAATATGTCCATGTATATCTGCCCCGATTGCGGGCGCGAGGCACATATTTTCGGGCATGGTGGCGTCAAGGAAGATGCGGAACGGTTGGGTCTACCGTTTCTGGGGGAAATCCCGCTGGACATTTATATTCGGCTGGCTGGTGACGAAGGGACGCCGATTGCAGCGGGCGAGGGGGCGGTCGCCGATGCTTATGGGGCGCTGGCGGCACGGCTAGTGGCGGGCGGTATGGCGTAGCCTATTCTGCCACTGCCGCTTCGATGGGAACGTCGAATTTATACGTATATTCTTCAATGTCACCACGCGTGACATAGAGAATAGAGGCAGGCGTGCCGAAATAGTAGTCGACAGAAAGGCTCGGCCCGTCGCTATAGCGGTAGGGAATCGTTGCGAATTTTTTCAGAACGCGGCCATTCGCATCCATGGCGAACACTATTGCATCCGATTTCTGGTTCTTGATTTGGGAGATTAACATATTGTCGCGCAGCTCAATACCTTCGGGCAGCTCATTTGCACTATGTGTCTCAGATGTCATGTAGGGCGCTGTGTTCACAGTAAAGCTGCCTTTGGCCCGCACCGGGGGCTGAGGAAAGTTCGTTGTATTAAACTCCAACCGGTTGACCGTAAGTTCATAAATCGTGTCTTGGTCCGGTGTATTTATGACATCGCCGGACGCCGTATAGAATGTCACCTGACCGTCATCCATTTCATAACGATCAAAGACATCGAAAAACAGATCACTTGGGACCTTTGGGTACACGAATCTGATATCTTGTTCGTCATGTTGCCCGTCAGAGGTCGTAACCGTGATGCGATCTTGCAACTCGCTTATCTCAAGGTCCACAGGGGCTGAGGTTTCTGGCATCTCTGCGAAGACAACCGCATCGCTTGGGATCGGGCGGATAGGCTGGTTGCTATCGCGTGGTGCTTCAAAATTTGTGATTTCCATATCCAGCGGAATTTCAACCTGCTCACTATCAGGTGTCGTGACTAGGGCGATATCCACCTCGGATACCTCGCCTCTATAATATTTGGTAAGTGTCAGGCTGGCACGGTGGGTTTCCTCAAAACTGACGAGCCGCGTCTCAAGTTCCTTTTCAAGTGATGCGCCTTCGAATTTACCTGCAAGCGCTGCGTCTAGCATCGTGCCCACGACCTCAAGGTAGTCATCGAAAAATTCCGTGCGGCCTGTGCCGCCGCCACTGTCATAAAGGTATTGTCCCGTCGTGTCCTTTGCCCCGATGATCACGGCGTCACTGTCAATATCTATCAACGCACCGTCTAGTCGCTTTATGTCGAGCAAGACGATGTGGCCATCTATCTCTTCCAATGTAATGTTGTAGTCACCGACAGTCGCACTGTCGCCCTGAGACAAGGTCAGTTTTTCGGGCAGGGTTGGCACGCTGACCTTGAGTGTTCCCGTAACACGTGTGGGCAGTTGCGTTATCTCGGTGCCGGGTTCGACTTCTACCCTCAGAACCGTGCCATTGTTCCAAACGCCGACAACCGGCGGGGTGCGCTCAAATTCGTAGCTGACCGGTAGTGTACTGCCATCGTCAAACGCAACCTCATCCCAGATCACTGCATGGGCGAAAGGATAAGCGAAAGGTGGCCTCACATCGAGGCTATAGGCGTTGTAGGGCGGTTGGTTTATGACCATCAAGCCTGCAAGATATGTGTCCAGCAGGGCCTGACCGTTTTCATAGTCTGATAAGACAGCGAAGGGATCAGCTGTATATTGAACGCTGGTCGGTGGGCGCTGGCCCTCAATCGCCCAGCCTTTGACAAGAAAAGCCGTATGGGCAAGCTGTTTGAATTGGTCGCGCATCGCGGTGTCTTCAAGGCCATCTGCCTTGGTATTAAATTCAGCCTGCGCCTGAATGCGGGCGGCTTCCTGATCTTCAAGGCTTTCTTTGCATGCGGCAAGGGCCAGCAGAAATGCTAGGGCAAGATAAAATTTCATTGATATACGTCCATCATTTGAATGATTTCTCTCTAAGTTGCTTTGTATGGGCGGTGCAAGTCGTTTTACTGATGAGGTAAACGGTGTGCGTTTTTGAAAAGCTCGTCGAGCAAAATCACGCTTATTCACGCGGTCGCGACTCCTATTTTATGGGTGATTCGCGTCTGAAATGCTTTGGAAGCAGCGATTTTTTGTAATTTAGTGGGAAATTATGGGAAAAATTCCATATTTTTTATACACTATATATAGTGCTTGTTTATTACACTCCTACTAATTGCACTCTTTTCTTCGCGGTTTCTATATTTTGCGAAGCCTTTTCGTTCTCGATAGCCTAGTATATCCCATAAAGTGGTATTGATTTCCATGAATACCCGTGTACATTCATTCTCACGATGAGGACGGGATAAGAGAAGGGGCGCTAAGAACCCCAAGGCGACCGAAAAGGTTTCATACAGGCCCCGCTTTCATTGAAAGACGTCCGACCCTGCGCGAGCAGACATCCCCCCAGGTGGCGCGGGTCGGACACTCCCTAAGTGGGACGAGGGCGGCGGATTGGGCAGTGGCAGCAGCTCAATTCGCCGTTTCCATTTTTAGAATGGGGGAACGGGACTAGGGACGCGTGGCGCAAAGGTTCAGAGGTGAAAGTGTCCATAAGGTGGACAATAAGGGCAGGGTGTCTATCCCGGCTCTGTTTCGCCGTGTGCTTGAAGCCGGCGATCCAGATTGGACCGATGGGCTGACGCCGAACCTTGTGATCGTTTATGGTGGTCAATCCCAGAAATTCCTTGAAGTTTACACGCAGCAGGCCATCAACGAGGTGGATGAAACGATTTCCCGCCTACCGCGCGGGTCGCGCCAACGACGGGCGCTGGAACATATTTTCAATGGGCAGGCCTTGCCGACGCAGACCGATGACACAGGCCGTTTGGTGTTGCCACAAAAGCTGCGGGAAAAGGTCGGGATATCGAATGAGGCCTATTTCAAGGCTTCGGGCGATACATTCCAGATCTGGGCACCTGATGCCCATGAAAACCGCAATGCGGATATCGAAAACTGGCTTGCCGAGCAGGGGGATGATTTCGATCCTCTGACCTTGCTTGATGCGGCACCGCCCCCTGCTGCGGTGGAGTGATCATGGCCGCTGCCGCGCGTGTTTCAGACCCAGAGGCGCCGCATCTGCCGGTTCTGATTGATGCAATTCTTGCGACTGTGACACCAAAGGGCATTTGGCTTGATGGCACGTTCGGGGCCGGTGGCTACACCCGCGCCTTTCTGGAGGCCGGGGCGGATCGGGTCATTGCGTTGGACCGCGACCCGATGGTGTTTGAGATGGCAAAGCCCTGGGCGGACTCCTATGGGGACCGGCTGGTTTTGCGCCAAGGGGTGTTCTCCGACCTCGATACGTTGGCTGATATGCCGCTTGATGGGGTTGTTCTTGATCTTGGGGTCTCTTCAATGCAGCTCGATCAGGCTGACCGCGGATTTTCTTTCTTGCGTGACGGTCCTTTGGATATGCGGATGGGGCAGGATGGGCCCTCGGCTGCCGATTTGGTCAATGAGGGTGATGAGGCGTTGATCGCGGATATTCTGTTTCAATACGGCGAGGAACGCGCATCGCGCAGGATCGCCAAGGCAATTGTTGCCGCACGGCCAATTTCGACAACCGGGCAATTGGCTGCTGTGGTTGAGGCGTGTTTGCCGCGTGCCAAGCCGGGACAAAGCCATCCGGCGACGCGTAGTTTTCAGGCGCTTCGGATTGCGGTGAATGATGAGTTCGGCCAGTTGATTGCCGGGTTGGAAGCAGCGGAGCGCGCGCTAAAGCCCGGCGGAGAACTGGCCGTTGTGACCTTCCATTCACTGGAAGACCGGATCGTGAAGAAGTTTTTGCAAGCGCGCGCAGGCCGCGCCGGGGGTGGCAGCCGCCACGCACCTTTGCAAGATACGGTAACACCCACATTTGAGCTGATCGCCCGGAAAGCGGTGACGGCTTTGCCCGAGGAATTAGCGCGCAATCCGCGTGCCCGTTCGGCCAAGTTGCGGGTCGGGCGGCGCATCGATGTGCCTGCTCAGGCTCAGGATCGCACGGCGCTGGGTTTACCAAAACTTGTCGGACAGGAGCTTTTCTGATGCGTGGCTTTCTTTATGCGGTTTCTGCTTTGGTGGTAATGGGGCTGGCTTATTGGGCTTACTATGAGAATTACAAAACACAGGAAGCGCTGCGCACGGCCTCAGATTTGCAGCGCACTATTGGGGCCACGCGCGAACGCCTGAGCGTGCTGGAAGCAGAATGGGCTTATCTGAACCGACCGGAGCGTCTGCAAGATTTGGCGTCGTTGAATTTTGAGCGACTACAACTGATGCCGATCACGCCTGATCAATTCGGAACCGTCGGTCAGATTGCGGAGCCGCAGAAAGAGGAAGACCTGATCCTTGAGGCCTTACGCGAGGCAATTGATGTAAGCAGCGGGGAGAGCACGCAATGATCCGGACACCCTTGCGCCCTTTGGCGCGCATTTTGGCTGCGCGCTCGACCGGGGAAAACCCTGACCGGATCGAGCGTGAGAATATCCGTCTGCGTCATGAGGAAATGCGCGATCAAATGCGTCTGCGCGCTGAAAGCCGTTTGCTGTTCGTCGGGGTGTTGTTCCTGATCGGCTTCTCCTTGGTCGGGACGCGCATGATGGTGCTGGCATCGTCTGAGGCGACAGAGCCACGTGCGTCGGTATCCAGTGCCAATATTGTGGCACAGCGGGCGAATATCGTAGATCGCAATGGCCGCGTTCTGGCGACAAATCTGGTGACGAATTCGCTATATGCGCAGCCTCATTTGATGGTGGAGCCCTATAAAGCAGCGGAGAAACTGGTCGAGATTTTCCCTGATCTTGATTTGAAGAAGTTGCAAGAAGATTTCACCGGTAAGCGTAAGTTCTTGTGGGTCAAGAAAAAACTTAGCCCGGAGCAACAGCAGGCTGTGCATGAAATTGGTGAGCCGGGTTTGCTGTTTGGCCCGCGTGAAATGCGCCTTTATCCCAACGGCAAACTGGCGGCCCATGTTCTGGGTGGGGCCAGTTTCGGGCGTGAAGGTGTGCATTCTGCCGAGGTGATCGGCACGGCGGGCGTTGAAAAGGCGTTTGACGAATATCTGCGTGATCCAGCGCAGGGCGGTGCGCCTTTGGAGCTGAGCATCGATATGTCGATACAGGCCGTTTCGCGCAACATCCTGTATGGCGGTATGAAGTTGATGAACGCCAAGGGCGCGACCAGCATATTGATGGATGCGAAAACCGGTGAAGTGGTTTCGATGGTGTCGCTGCCGGATTTCGATCCGAACACACGACCTCAGCAGCCTGTGAAGGGTGATCCGTCTGACAGTCCCTTATTCAACCGAGCGGTGCAGGGTGTGTATGAACTGGGCTCAACCTTCAAGATATTCACCGTCGCACAGGCGTTGGAGCTGAAGCTGGTCAACCCATCGACTATGATCGAGACCAAAGGTCCTTTGCGTTGGGGGCGCTACAAAATCCGCGATTTTCATGATTATGGTGATGAGCTGAGTGTGACCGATGTGATCGTCGAATCCTCGAATATCGGCACGGCTCGGATGGCGCTGAATATTGGCGGGGTCCGTCAAAAGGCGTTTCTGCAAGCACTCGGTTTTTCTGAACCAACGAAAGTGGAATTGGTGGAGGCCCCCGGTTCCAAGCCATTGTGGCCCAAAAAGTGGTCCGATATTTCGACCATGACCATCAGCTATGGCCACGGTATGGCGGCAAGCCCGCTGCATCTGGCTGCAGCCTATGCGACGGTTGTAAATGGCGGGACAAAAGTGACGCCAACATTGCTGAAATCGGAAAATCGCGAGCCCGGCCCACGGGTGATCTCGGAGAAAACCTCGGAGCAGGCCCGCAAGATGCTGCGTCAGGTGGTCAAACGTGGCACAGCCAGCTTTGCCGAAGTGACGGGATATGCGGTGGGCGGCAAAACGGGAACAGCAGATAAGGCCAAACATACGGGTGGCTACTACGATGATAAGGTGATCGCGACTTTCGCCTCGGCTTTTCCGATGCATGATCCGCAATATGTGCTGATTGTTACGCTAGATGAGCCGTCCGAGAATTCCGGCACCAAGCCGCGCCGCACCGCTGGTTGGACGGCAGTGCCCGTGGCGGCAGAGATGATCCGCCGGGTTGCGCCGCTTCTGGGGCTGCGACCAGAGATTGAACCCGGAACCCTGACTGCGGTAACAGAGACCAAATACTAAAGGGGGGCAGATGGACCAAGGCAATACAGCCAGTTTGAATGCACTTGGTCTGACCGCGCGTGATGGGCGCGAGGCCGAGGTCACAGGCCTGTCGGTCGACAGTCGGACGGTCAAACCGGGCCATTTGTTTGCTGCTCTGCCGGGCAGCAAAATCCACGGGGGCGAGTTCATTACATACGCTTTGCGGATGAAGGCGGGCGCGGTTCTGACCGATCCGGAAGGGGCCGAGATTGCCGCTGATGAACTGGCGGCATCGGATGTCGCCGTGGTCGTGACCGAAGACCCGCGACAGGCGCTGGCCTATGCCAGCGCGCTTTGGTTCGGCGCACAGCCCGGCACGATGGTGGCGGTGACAGGCACCAACGGGAAGACCTCGGTTGCAAGTTTCACACGGCAAATCTGGATGGAGCTTGGGCTGAAAGGCGCAAATCTTGGAACAACAGGTGTCGAAGGTGCGTATGCCGCGCCGATGACCCATACAACACCAGAGCCGATAACCCTGCACAGCCTTCTGGCCGAGATGGCCGGGGCCGGTGTAACCCATGCAGCGATGGAGGCATCCTCTCATGGGCTGGAGCAGCGGCGTTTGGATGGCGTACATCTGATGGCTGCCGCGTTTACCAATTTCTCGCAGGATCATCTGGATTACCACGCGACGTTTCAGGATTATTTCAATGCCAAGGCGGGGTTGTTTTCGCGGGTTCTGGCGCAGGATGGCGTTGCCGTGATCAACATGGACGATCCGCGCGGGCGGGATATGCTGGGTGTGGCCCGAAAGCGGGGCCACCATTTGCTGCGGGTTGGGCAATCTGACGCGTGTGAGCTTCAGCTTCTGAGCCAAAGGTTTGATGCGACCGGGCAGGAGCTACGATTTGCCCATGACGGGCAGGCTTGTCAGGTGCGGCTTGAGTTGATCGGCGGGTTTCAGGCGTCAAACGTGCTGGTGGCGGCGGGGCTTGCCATTGGTGCAGGCGCGAAGCCTGCAGATGTTTTTCAGACATTGCCACGACTTGAAACGGTGCGGGGCCGGATGCAGAAAGCTGCAACCCGTAGCAATGGGGCGGCGGTATTTGTCGATTATGCCCATACACCGGATGCGCTTGAAACAGCCCTGAAGGCGATACGGCCCCATGTGATGGGGCGGTTGATCGTTGTGTTCGGGGCAGGCGGTGATCGGGATAAAGGCAAGCGCCCCCTGATGGGGGCTGTGGCGCGGGACAATGCCGATGTGGTATTTGTCACCGACGACAATCCGCGCAGCGAGGACCCGGCCGTGGTCCGGGCGATGATCCTGGACGCGGTGCCAGCGGCCAATGAGGTTGGCGACCGGGCGGAAGCGATCTTGCGTGGTGTCGATGCGCTTGGTCCCGGTGACACGCTGTTGATTGCTGGTAAAGGCCACGAGACCGGGCAGATTGTGGGCGATGATGTGTTGCCCTTTGATGATGTGGAACAGGCCAGTGTGGCTGTGGCCGCTTTGGAGGGACGGATATGAGCGTGCTCTGGACAGCCTCGGACGCGGCAACGGCAACGGGTGGTCGGGCAACAACGGAATGGGGCGCGACAGGGGTGTCGATTGACACGCGCTCGATTGAGCCGGGCGATTTGTTTGTGGCCTTGAAGGACGTGCGCGATGGTCATGATTTCGTCGCCCAAGCGTTGGACAAGGGGGCGGCAGCGGCGCTGGTATCGCGCGTGCCGGACGGCGTTTCTGAAGATGCACCGTTGTTAATCGTCGACGACGTCCTAAGCGCGTTAGAGGCCATGGGCCGCGCTGCGCGGGCGCGGGCGGCGGCGAAGATGATTGGGATCACAGGGTCGGTTGGCAAGACCTCGACCAAGGAAATGCTGCGCACTGCGCTGTCCGGGCAGGGTCATGTCCATGCGGCGGAAAAAAGCTTCAACAACCATTGGGGCGTTCCGCTGACACTGGCTCGCATGCCCGCCAAGACGGATTTCGCGGTGATTGAGATCGGCATGAACCATCCCGGCGAGATCGCACCTCTGGCTGTAATGGCACAATTGGATGTGGCGATCATTACGACCGTGGCTCCTGCACATCTGGAGGCGTTCAATTCTGTCGAAGACATCGCACGCGAAAAGGCGTCGATCCTGCAAGGCGTGACGCCGGGCGGTGTGGCGATTGTAAACGGGGATGTTGAGACCAGCGCTTTGTTAAGCGGTGGCATTGATTTGCGCCGAGAGACCTTCGGGCAGAACGAAACGGCAGATTGGCGGCTGGTTGAAGCGATCTCAAGTGATGAAACGACCGTATGCAGGGTGCAGCACGGGACACAAAGCCTGCTGTTCAAACTGGGCGCGCCGGGGCAACATTTTGCGATGAACGGGCTTGCAGCACTTGCCGCGGTTCATGCCGCCGGGGGTGATCTGGGGCAGGCAGCGGTTGCGCTGGCAGAATGGGCGCCGCCCGCCGGGCGCGGCAAGAAACATTTCATTCAGCTTGATGATATTGAAAGCGGTATCGGGATTGATCTGTTTGATGATGCCTATAATGCCAACCCTGCTTCGGTTGGGGCTGCGTTGGATGTTCTGGCCGAGACCACACCGCAAGATAATATCGGCCGCGTCGCCAGAGGGCGTCGCGTGGCCATCTTGGGTGACATGAAAGAACTGGGCCCGACGGGGCCTGATCTACATGCGGCCTTTGCTGGGCGACCAGCCATGGAAAAGATCGACAGGGTCCATTGTGTCGGTCCGTTGATGAAACATCTGCACGAGGCTTTGCCCGAGGATAAACGCGGGTTTTGGGCTGAAACAGCGGCTGAGCTGTCGGCACGCCCAACTCAGTTGGCGGATGCCGGCGATGTGGTGATGGTTAAAGGATCACTCTCAATGAAAATGGCCAGCATCGTTGACGCCATCACAAAATTGGGTCAATCCGTTGACAAAAATGAAAGAGGGACACCCTAGATGTTGTATTGGCTGACCGGATTGTCCGATGGTGGCGACCTTTTCAATCTGTTTCGTTACATCACATTCCGGGCTGGTGGCGCATTTTTTACGGCGCTGATCTTCGGATTCATGTTTGGCAAGCCGTTGATCAATTTGCTCAGGCGCAGGCAGGCCAATGGCCAACCTATCCGCGATGATGGCCCTGAGGGGCATTTGCTGACCAAGCAGGGCACCCCCACGATGGGTGGCGTGCTGATCCTTGGGGCGCTGGTCGTGTCGACCTTACTGTGGGCGCGGCTTGATAATGGGTTTGTCTGGACGGTGCTGTTGGTGACAATCGGCTTCGGGTTGATCGGCTTTGTTGACGATTACGCTAAGGTAACGTCGAACAGCCATGCGGGTATTTCCGGGAAGGTGCGTTTGTTGATCGGTTTTGTGATTGCTGCGATTGCGGGATATGCCGCCACATTGCTGCACCCGGATGAGCTGACCAATCAACTGGCATTGCCTGTGTTCAAAGATACGCTCGTCAATCTCAGCTTTATGTTCATTCCCTTTGCCATGGTGGTGATCGTGGGGGCTGCTAATTCTGTCAACCTAACCGATGGACTGGATGGCCTTGCCATTATGCCCGTGATGATTGCCGCCGCCACGTTGGGGGTTATCGCCTATGCGGTGGGGCGGGTTGATTTTACGGAATATCTGGATGTGCATTATGTCCCTGGCACCGGCGAGCTATTGATTTTCACCGCAGGGCTCATTGGTGGTGGTCTGGGTTTTCTGTGGTACAACGCCCCCCTGCGGCTGTGTTTATGGGTGATACCGGGTCCTTGGCCTTGGGTGGTGCCCTTGGTGCTATCGCCGTTCTGACCAAGCATGAATTGGTTCTGGGGATCGTCGGCGGGCTGTTCGTGGTTGAAACACTCAGCGTTGTCATTCAGGTGCTTTATTTCAAACGCACGGGCAAACGGGTGTTTCTGATGGCCCCGATCCATCACCATTTTGAAAAGAAAGGCTGGGCCGAGCCGCAGATCGTCATTCGCTTTTGGATCATCTCGCTGATCCTTGCAATGATCGGGCTGGCGACCCTGAAAATCAGATGAGAACGGCGCTGGTTACAGGTGGTAATCGCGGCATTGGTAAGGCTATTGCGGCGGGTTTGCGGGATGCAGGTCTGGATGTGATAATCGGTGCGCGGGACCCTGACGAAGGTAAAATCGCCGCTGCAGAACTTGGGGTGCGCTCAAAACGGCTTGATTTGCTGGATGCGACCTCAATCAACGAAGCGCGCGCCTGGGCGGGGGAACTGGATGTGCTGGTCAACAATGCCGGCCTTCTGGAAGAGATGCCGTTTCTGGGCCCGAATGATAATTATTACAGATCTATGCAGGTGATGGTGAATGGGCCGTTCGAATTGATGCGTGCGTCCCTTATGGGGATGCAAGCGCGCGCATATGGCAGAATCGTGAACGTGTCATCCGAATGGGGCAGCTTCTCGGAAGGATTGGGCGGTGGCGGGGCTTACGGTATCGCCAAGGCTGCGTTGAACGCGCTGACCCTTCGTGCATCGCAAGATGTGCCCGCAACGATCAAGATCAACGCCATGTGCCCCGGTTGGGTCAAGACCCGCATGGGCGGTGCAGGTGCTGCGCGCAGCACACAGGAAGGTGCAGATACGGCAATCTGGCTGGCGACATTGCCTGATGATGGCCCAACGGGCGGCTTCTTCCGGGACCGCAAAAGGATCGATTGGTGATCCCGGTTCGGGGCTATAAGGGCGCGAAGGTTGCAGTTCTGGGGCTTGGCCGCTCTGGCCTGTCTGCGGCACAAGCCTTGCAGGCGGGCGGCGCCACGCCGCTGGTCTGGGATGACAGCGCTGACGTGCGCGCAAGGGCTGAGGCCGAAGGCTTTGCACCCTATGATCTGACCAAAGCCGGTGCGTTTGAAGATGTCGCAACGCTGATCGTGTCGCCCGGCATCCCGCACCTTTATCCGCAACCCAACAAGATCATTGCAGCGGCTTGGGCGGCAGGGGTTCCTGTAGATAATGACATCGGTCTGTTCTTCCGGTCCTTTGCCACGCAGGATTGGGACGGGTTTGACCAAATGCCCAAAGTGGTTGCCGTGACTGGGTCGAACGGAAAATCCACGACCTCCGCCCTGATCCATCATATCCTGCAAGAGGTTGGCCGTCCCACGCAGCTGGCTGGCAATATCGGGCGCGGCGTGTTGGATATGGAACCTGCAATTGACGGCGAGATCGTGGTCGTTGAGCTGAGCTCTTACCAGACGGAACTGGCCCGTGCATTGACGCCGGATATTGCGGTTTTTACCAACCTGTCGCCTGATCATCTGGACAGGCATAACGGTCCCGGCGGGTATTTCGCCGCCAAGCGCCGTTTGTTTGCAGAAGGTGGCCCGGATCGTGCGGTGATCGGCGTGGACGAGGTCGAAGGGCAATATTTGGCCAATCAACTGGCAGGCGGGTCAGGCGATGATCGGGTCATCCAGATCTCGTCCGGGCGCAAGTTGGCAGGGCTTGGCTGGACTGTTTTTGCCCGCAAGGGATTTTTGGCAGAATGGCGTCGGGGCAAGCAGATGGCCTCGGTTGATCTACGCAAGGTTGTCGGCTTGCCCGGCGCGCATAATCATCAGAATGCCTGCGCGGCCTATGCCGTTTGCCGCGCCGTTGGTCTTGCCCCGCGAGTGATCGAGGCGGCGTTTCACAGCTTCAAGGGGTTGCCCCATCGCAGCCAGCTCGTGGCCGAAAAAGATGGCGTGCGGTTCGTTAATGATAGCAAAGCCACCAATGTGGACAGTGCTGCGCAGGCCTTGCAAGCCTTCGAAAATATCCGCTGGATATGTGGCGGGCTTGAGAAAGAAGGCGGCCTTGATAGGCTGCTGACCCATTTGGGCCGTGTGAAGAAAGCTTATGTCATCGGACGCGAAGCGCCTGGCTTTGCCTTGCAGCTGGGTGATCTGCCGCATGAGGTTTGCAACACGATGGCCAATGCTGTAGCCACCGCAGCCCGTGATGCCGAGGCCGGAGATACTGTCCTGCTAGCCCCTGCCGCGGCGAGCTTTGATCAATATGACAGCTTCGAAAAGCGCGGCGAGGACTTCATCGCGCAGGTTGAGGGGCTTTAGACGCGGGCGGGATAGGTGATAACCCATTCTGCGTTATAAAAACGGACCGCCCCTTTCAGGGCGGCCCGCTTTTGGCTTAACAGAGTTATCGTTGCTCAGGGTAGCTTTGACGCAACCCGCTCGGCGAAAGCGGCGATCATGCCGTCGTAATATTCTTTACTGTCGGCAGTGATTAGCCGCAGATCGGTGCCTGGCAAGAAAAACTGCTGGGCCTGCTCGAAACTGACTGTCAGGGTATAGTTGGCGAAATTGGAGTTGTCGTTCGGGTCACTGATGCGCACCTTCCCCACAAGCTTGGAATCATTTGGGGTCAGAGGTGAGCGAAAACCATTGGCCAGTGCAACCTCATCTATATCGACAGAAATTCGGGCGCCGTCCTCCACGATCCGGTCGGTGATCCGCTCGACAATGGCGTTCTCCAGGTTATCGGACAGGGACGACCAATGGGCCGCAGCATTTTCATTTTTGATCGCATCCAGATCGGCGGATACGTCGACCTCGCTGATCATTACACGTGAGAAACCGGGGGCCGCAGCCATCATGAGAGTGGCCGCAAGGGCAGTGGTGAGAGCTGTGCGTAACATAACGTATCTCCGTTCTTGGCGTTGTCGCGGCCGCAATGTCGACCGCAGTACAATTGTAACGCTGACGGCCGTAAGGTGGGCCTGACAAACCTGTGAGTTAGATTACAAGGCCTGTTCCGGGGGTTGATTTCTGGTTTTCTGCTGTTTGAGGCCAAACCTGCAAGGATATTCCCGAATATTTTGCGCAGCACATTCTTGCCAATCGGGGATTTGCGCTGAAATTCGGGTCAGTTTTGTAACATGTGATAACGCAGGCTGCCAATCCAAGTAAATATCCAGCAATTTCCAGCGTTTCGTGGGCAGTTGACACTGGATTGCAAAGGCAAAACGGGTTAGTGTTCTGTTACAGACCCGGAAAACCGGGCGTTTGAGGCAGTTTGAGGCGGTATTCTCATGACCGAGATGGTGTATGGCGCCGTGACCGTGCGTCCGGGAGAGCCTATTCTTCCGAAATGGTGGCGCACCGTGGATCGTTGGTCGATGACCTGCGTTTTCGCATTATTTGGTATTGGTTTGTTACTGGGCCTCGCGGCCTCGCCGCCGCTGGCAGAAAAGAACGGTCTGGACCCGTTTCACTATGTATCGCGGCAAGCGTTCTTTGGGGCGCTGGCGCTGGGAACGATGGTGGTGGTTTCGATGATGTCGACCCATCTGGTGCGGCGTCTGGCAATTCTGGCGTTCTTTGGGGCGCTGGTGTCTTTGATGTTGCTGCCGGTCTTTGGAACGGATTTCGGCAAAGGTGCGGTGCGGTGGTATTCGCTTGGCTTTGCCTCTGTGCAACCGTCTGAGTTTCTCAAACCGGTCTTTATCGTGATATCTGCCTGGCTGATCGCTGCCAGCCAAGAGATCAACGGCCCCCCTGGCAAGATGTTTTCCTTTGCCCTGACGATGATCGTCGTGGGTTTTCTGGCGATACAGCCTGATTTCGGGCAGGCCTGTCTGGTGCTGTTTGGCTGGGGCGTTGTGTATTTTGTCGCCGGTGCGCCGATGCTTTTGCTGATCTGCATGGCTGGGGCTGTTAGTTTTGCGGGCCTTGGTGCTTATACCTATTCCGAGCATTTCGCGCGCCGTATCGATGGGTTTTTGTCCGCCGAGGTCGATCCGACAACGCAGCTTGGCTATGCCACCAACGCAATCCGCGAGGGTGGGTTTTTCGGGGTCGGTGTGGGTGAGGGGGCAGTGAAATGGTCTTTGCCGGACGCGCATACGGATTTCATTATTGCCGTTGCTGCCGAGGAATACGGTCTGGTGATGGTGCTGGCGATCATCGCGCTTTATGCCATTCTGGCTGTGCGCACGCTCTATCGTCTCACGAAGGAACGTGACCCGTTTATCCGGCTGGCTGGTACGGGTCTGATCGCCATGTTTTCGATGCAAGCCATTATCAATATGGGGGTGGCTGTCCGGCTGTTGCCTGCAAAAGGAATGACGTTGCCGTTTGTTTCAAACGGTGGATCGTCGCTGATTGCGGGCGGGATCGCGTTAGGGATGCTCTTGGCCTTTACGCGCACCTGCCCGCAGGGCGAGATCGGCGATATTCTAATCAAGCGGGGGCGCTGAGATGTCTGGGCCTCTTCTGATCATAGCCGCTGGCGGTACAGGGGGGCATATGTTCCCGGCGCAGGCTTTGGCCGAGGTGATGCTGGCCAAAGGCTGGCGGGTGAAACTGTCAACCGATGAGCGCGGATCGCGGTATACGGGCGGCTTTCCCCATACGGTCGAAATCGAAGTGCTGCCCTCTGCCACCTTTGCCCGTGGCGGGATTGTCGGTAAGTTGATTGCCCCGTTCAAGCTGGCGGGCGGTGTTGCGTCCGGATTGATGAAGATGCGCGCAGACCGGCCTGCGGTGGTTGTGGGTTTTGGTGGTTATCCGGCGTTCCCGGCAATGGCGGCTGCAACCCTAATGCGCCTGCCACGTATGCTGCATGAGCAAAACGGGGTTCTGGGGCGGGTTAACCAGTTTTTTGCCAAGCGCGTTGACGCGGTGGCCTGCGGCACATGGCCCACGGAACTGCCTGACAGCGTGGATGGCATATTTACGGGCAACCCGGTGCGCAACACCGTTCTGGACCGGCAAGGTGCGCCTTATATTCCGCCCGGTGATTACCCTATGGGCCTATTGGTGATGGGCGGGTCTCAGGGTGCGCGGATATTATCCCAGATTGTTCCGGCGGCGATTGCAAGCCTGCCTGACGCGGTGCGTGGCAATCTGCGTGTCGCCCACCAAGCACGGGCTGAGGACATAGAGGATGTTACGGCGACATATGCCGCAGCAGGTGTCACTGCCGAGGTGGAGCCGTTCTTTCAGGATGTCCCACGACGGTTGTCTGAAGCACAGTTAGTGATTTCGCGGGCGGGGGCCTCTTCGGTGGCGGATATCAGTGTGATTGGGCGACCAGCCATTTTTATTCCATACGCGGCTGCAACAGCTGACCACCAGACGGCCAATGCAAAAGGCCTTGTCGAGGCAGACGCCGCGATCCTGATTCCAGAAAGTAAGCTGACGCAGGAAGCTTTGGTTGAGAATATACTCGCAATTTTCGACAATCCGGACGCGGCCACAAAGATGGCTAATGCCGCACTTGCTGCCGGCAGGCCTGACGCAACGGAACGGCTGGTCGAATTGGTCGAAATCCTCAATGAGAAGAACGCATGAGCGCTGCAACAAAACTGCCCCTTGAACTTGGTGCGATCCATTTTGTCGGTATCGGCGGCATTGGTATGTCCGGCATTGCTGAGGTTCTGTTGAACCACGGCTATAAGGTGCAAGGGTCTGACCTGAAAGCGTCGAAAATCACGGATCGGCTAAAGGGCCTTGGTGCTGTGATCTTTGAAGGGCAGAGCGCGGAAAATCTTGAGAATGCAGATGTCGTGGTGATTTCCAGCGCTATCAAATCAGGCAACCCTGAACTTGACGCAGCTAGAACCATGGGCTTGCCGGTCGTGCGCCGGGCGGAAATGCTGGCCGAGCTGATGCGGCTGAAGTCGAATATCGCGGTTGCGGGCACCCACGGCAAAACGACAACCACGACAATGGTTGCCGCATTGCTGGATGGGGGCGGGATTGACCCGACCGTTATCAATGGCGGGATCATCCATGCCTATGGCTCAAATGCGCGGGTGGGGCAGGGCGAATGGATGGTGGTCGAGGCCGATGAAAGCGACGGCACGTTCAACCGCCTGCCTGCGACAATCGCGATTGTGACCAATATCGACCCCGAACATATGGAGCACTGGGACAGTTTTGAGAACTTGCAGCAAGGGTTTCTGGATTTCGTCTCCAACATTCCGTTCTACGGGCTGGCTGTCTGCTGCACCGATGACCCGGATGTGCAGGTGCTGGTGGGCAAGATCACAGATCGCCGGGTCGTGACCTTTGGCTTTAATGCGCAGGCTGATGTGCGGGCGGTCAATCTGAGCTATAAGAACGGCGTCGCGCATTTTGATATTGCGTTGCAAAATGACGGGATGGTCATCGAAGGGTGCACCCTACCTATGCCCGGTGATCACAACGTCTCCAATGCCTTGTCCGCCGTAGCCATTGCCCGGCATCTGGGGATGAAGGCGGCAGAAATCAAAGCAGCGCTTGCGGCGTTTGGCGGTGTCAATCGCCGCTTTACCAAAGTGGGTGAGGTCAACGGTGTGACCATCATTGATGATTATGGCCATCACCCGGTTGAGATCGCCGCCGTTCTGAAAGCCGCGCGGCAGGCAACCGAGGGGCGGGTGATCGCCATCCACCAACCCCATCGATACACACGCCTGCATGATCTGTTCGAGGATTTTTGCAGTTGTTTCAATGATGCGGATGTCGTCGGCATTGCAGATGTGTTCTCGGCCGGGGAAGACCCGATCAAAGGTGCCTCGCGCGATGATCTGGTGGCGGGGCTTGTCCGCCATGGCCATCGCCATGCGCGTGCGGTGACGGGCGAGGATGATCTGGAACGACTGGTGCGTGAGCAAGCGAAAGACGGTGATATGGTTGTCTGCCTTGGGGCAGGCACAATCAGCGGTTGGGCAAATGGATTGGCCGAGAGGTTGTCGAAATGAAGATATACACCATGCGCAGGGGGCAAGGGTGAGTTGGTCGGTCCTTCTTTCTATCCTGTGGGCGCTGTTGGCGACCGGCGTGGCGTTATTGCCCATGCGGTATCAATACAAACCCGGATTGTGCCTGTTACTGCTGGCGCCGATCCTGATCATCTTTATCTGGTATCAGCACGGGGTCTGGTTTGCCTTACTTGCCCTTGCGGCTTTTGTGTCGATGTTCCGTAACCCATTGAAGTACCTGTACCGAGTCGCGCGAGAGCGCAAGGAGACCCCGAAATGAGCCTGTCTTTGGTCTTAGCCTTTGTCTGGATGATCGTCGCAAATGTGACCGCGATGTTTCCGTCCAAACACTATCACTGGCCTGCAGCTTATGTGCTGATTGCGGTCGGTATTCCTCTGTTGGGATGGGTTACTTATGAAAATGGCCCCTGGATAGGTCTGTTCTGTCTGGCCGCAGGCGTGTCTATCTTACGCTGGCCGGTCCGCTATTTGGGGCGGTGGGTCAAACGCAAGATTGTAGAGCCTGAGAAGGGCCCGGCCGAGTGATGCGATGCATCGATATGGTGTATTGATGAAATCTCTACCATCTGTAAAGGGCGCTCTGACCCCCGACCGCCCTCTCGCTGACTTGACATGGCTTCGGGTTGGCGGGCCTGCAGATTACCTGTTTCAACCTGCAGATCATGATGATCTGGCGCAGTTTCTGAAGGCGCTGGACCTCGATATACCGGTATTTCCGATGGGGGTCGGCTCGAACCTGATTGTCCGGGATGGGGGGCTGCGTGCTGCGGTGGTCCGGCTTGGCCGGGGATTCAACGGTATCACAGTTGAAGGCACGCGGGTGACATGTGGAGCTGCGGCTTTGGATGCACATGTGGCGCGCAAGGCAGCAGATGCGGGGGTAGATCTGACATTTCTGCGAACCATTCCCGGTGCCATTGGCGGGGCGGTGCGGATGAATGCCGGGTGTTACGGGTCTTACGTGGCCGATGTGTTTGTTGAGGCGACTGTCATCACCCGCGCGGGCGAGGTTGTAACGTTTGGCCCGGATGACCTGAATTTCCGCTACAGGCAAAGTGATTTGCCAGAGGGTGCGGTGATTGTGGAAGCGGTGTTTGAGGCATCGACTGGCGCCCCTGAAGCTTTGCGCAGAAAGATGGAAGATCAGCTTGCTAAGCGTAATGCGACACAGCCAACAAAGGATCGCAGTGCCGGAAGCACCTTTCGCAACCCTGTTGGATATAGCTCAACGGGCCGGGCGGATGACAATCATGACCTTAAGGCATGGAAGGTGATCGAAGATGCCGGTTTGCGTGGTGCCACATTGGGTGGCGCGCAGATGAGCGAGAAACATCCAAATTTTCTGATAAACACCGGGCAAGCCACCGCTGCCGATTTAGAGGATTTGGGTGAGCTGGTGCGGAAAAAGGTTTTCAAAAACAGTGGAATACAGTTAGAATGGGAAGTGCTTCGGATAGGTGATAGGCCAATCAAAAGCTAAACACAAGATGTAGGGGCCGCAAAGGCTCCACACACAATAACAAGGGTCGCAAAAGGCCCGAGCAGGCACATGAGGCGGGTATGTCGAGCAGGACATCCGTGAAAGTGGCGGTATTGATGGGCGGGCCCTCGGCAGAGCGCGAGGTGTCTCTTTCGTCTGGGCGTGATTGCGCCGCTGCTTTGCGGGAAGAAGGTTTTGAAGTGGCGGAGCTGGATGCAGGTCCGGATGTCGCTGTGCGCCTGATCGAAATTGCCCCTGATGTTGTGTTCAATGCGCTCCATGGTCGCTGGGGCGAAGATGGCTGTGTGCAAGGCATACTGGAATGGCTGCGCCTTCCCTACACCCATTCCGGCGTTTTGGCCTCGGCTTTGGCGATGGACAAAGAGCGCACGAAAGCGGTGTATCGCAGCGTTGACTTGCCAGTGGTTGACAGCCTGCTGGCCCCAAAGGCTGAGGTTATGACACGCCATCTGATGGCCCCACCTTATGTGGTAAAACCTTACAATGAAGGGTCTTCTGTCGGGGTCTATCTGGTGCATGAGGATGCCAATGGTCCGCCCAAGCTGGCCGAGACTATGCCAGAGACGGTGATGGTTGAAGCCTTTGCACCGGGGCGCGAACTGACAACAACTGTCATTGGCGACCGCGCCTTGACGGTAACAGATATTCTGACCGATGGTTGGTACGACTATGATGCGAAATACGCCGAGGGCGGGTCGCGTCATGTGGTCCCGGCGAAAATTCCTGCGGATATTCACGATCTCTGTCTCGAATATGCTCTGCGTGCGCATCAGGTGCTGGGCTGTCGGGGTGTTTCCCGCACAGATTTTCGCTGGGACGAAGGGAAAGGGGCAGACGGTCTGATCCTTCTGGAGACGAATACCCAACCGGGGATGACACCAACATCGTTGACGCCAGAGCAGGCGAAGGTCTGCGGTATGTCCATGGGTGCATTGTGTCGTTGGGTCGTGGAGGACGCGTCATGCAACCGATGAAACGCGATCCGGCACCAAGCCGTGTGGCCTACCGCATTCAGCGGTTGTGGTTGACGCCGATTTTCCGTGTCGGCCTGCGCGTGGGTTTGCCGGTGGCAACGGTTATCGTGCTTATTGGCCTCTATTTCTCGGATGAGGGGCGTCGCGACAGCCTGAATGTGCAATTTGCAGAACTTCGCAGATCGGTTGAGGAGCGCCCTGAATTCATGGTGAAGATCATGGCAATTGACGGCGCGTCCAAGGATCTTGCGGGTGATATCCGGGAAGTCTTGCCAGTTGATCTGCCTATAAGCTCGTTCGATCTTGACCTCGAAGCCCTGCGTATCGAGGTCGAAAAGCTGGATGCGGTGGCGCGGGCTGATATTCGCGTCCGCTCAGGCGGCGTGTTGGCGGTTCGTGTGACGGAACGTGTGCCTGCCGTTGTCTGGCGCGGGCCGGACGGATTGACGTTGCTTGATGAAGCGGGGCACCGGGTAGTGAATATTGCCGCGCGTGCTGACCGTTCTGATTTGCTGTTGATCACAGGTCTGGGGGCTGATGGCGTTGTGCCCGAAGCGTTGCGTCTGCTGAGCCGGGCCGAACCGATTGGCGAACGCATTCTGGGCCTTGTGCGTATGGGTGAACGCCGCTGGGACATCGTGCTGGATCGCAACCAGCGTATCCTGTTGCCCGAGACCGAGCCGGAACAGGCGCTGGACCGGGTGATTGCTTTGAATGACGCCCAAGGCTTGCTCAGCCGTGATGTCACCCGGATCGATATTCGCAACGGAAAACGCCCCACACTGCAACTGTCTCCGCACGCGATGACTGAGCTGCGCGTGTCTCAGGGAATTGAAATCAAGAAGAAGGACAACCAGGAATGACCGACCTCTACCAGTCCCAACGCGCCATGAGAAACAAGCGGCAAGCAGCTTTGCATCGTGGGGTCATTGCTGTGCTGGATGTTGGGACGTCGAAAATTGCCTGCCTTGTGCTGCGCTTTGATGGGCCTGAGCGGTTCCGCGATAGTGACGGGATTGGATCCTTGGCCGGGCAATCGTCATTCCGCGTGATCGGGGCTGCAACAACGCGGTCTCGTGGGGTTCGCTTTGGCGAGATTGACGCAATGCATGAGACCGAACGTGCTATTCGAACTGCCGTACAGGCAGCGCAGAAAATGGCGAATGTGCGGGTGGATCACGTGATTGCCTGTTTTGCAGGGGCCAAGCCCCGGTCCTATGGTCTTGCCGGGACGGTTGATCTGCATGATGGGACGGTCACTGATAATTGCGTTGCGCGGGTTCTGAGCTCTTGTGATTTGCCGGATTACGGGGCTGATCGGGAAATTCTTCATGCGCAGCCGGTGAATTTCGCGGTGGATCATCGCACGGGTCTGGGCGATCCGCGGGGGCAGGCTGGCAATGCGATGTCGGTTGATATGCACATGCTAAGCGTGGACCGCGCACCCATCGAAAACCTGTTATATTGCATTAAAAGATGTGATCTGGAACTGGCCGGGATTGCGTCCTCAGCCTATTCGGCGGGGATTGCATCGCTGGTCGAAGACGAGCAAGAGCTGGGCGCGGCCTGCATCGATCTGGGTGGCGGGTCTACTGGAATTTCGATCTTTATCAAAAAGCATATGATCTATGCCGACACAGTGCGCATGGGTGGGGATCATGTGACCTCGGATATTTCGCAAGGCTTGCAGGTGCCAATGCCGACAGCGGAACGGATCAAGACATTCTATGGCGGGCTTGTGGCGACGGGGATGGATGATCGTGAGCGGATCGATCTGAGTTCTGACACGGGCGATTGGGAACATGATCGCCGGACTGTCAGCCGTGCCGAGGTGATCGGCGTGATGCGTCCGCGGATGGAGGAAATTCTGGAAGAGGTTCGCGTGCGCCTTGATGCCGCCGGGTTCGAGCATTTGCCGGGACAACGCATTGTGTTGACAGGGGGCGCAAGCCAATTGCCGGGACTCGACGGGTTGGCGACGAAAATTCTGGGTCAGCAGGTTCGCCTTGGCAGACCTTTGCGAGTGCAAGGCTTGCCGCAATCGGTGACAGGCCCGTCTTTTGCAAGCGCGGTTGGCACCTGTTTGTTTGCAGCGCACCCGCAGGATGAATGGTGGGATTTCGACATTCCCGTTGATAGCTACCCGGCGCGATCACTGAAACGGGCCGTTAAATGGTTCAAAGACAATTGGTAGGGTTTCGAAAATTTGGATGACCTCGAAATTCCGATGTGCTAACAAGAGGTGTAACGCCCAAAGAGGCGAAATGGCAGGCTGAGCAGTCGCCATAAATTGAGAGCTTCAAGGCCAGATCGATCTGGATTCGGCCTGAATGACAGCGAGAAGCCGCTGCACGTTCCGGATGATTTCCGAGAGCGAGATTTTCTGCATTTTGTGCCTATGCAGCGAGTTTCTGCTAGATTTGCAGGTATGCGCGAAATACCGCCGAAGCGGAAAATAAAATAGCCATATTTTGTGCAAACACTGTGTTTTTTGCGTGACGCCGCCCGGAAGTGTCGGTAAGGTTTCAGGCTAAGAGGCATAATTATAAGGGCCGAAACTGGCCCACTCCGAAACGGAACAGACAGGCGGACATACTCATGACACTCAATCTTCGGATGCCCGAACAGGCAGAACTGAAACCACGTATCACAGTCTTCGGCGTCGGTGGCGCTGGTGGAAACGCGGTCAACAATATGATCGAGAAAGAACTCGACGGGGTCGAGTTTGTGGTGGCCAATACAGACGCGCAGGCCCTGCAACAATCGCAATCCAGCGCGAAGATACAGATGGGTGTAAAAGTCACGGAAGGTCTTGGGGCAGGTGCGCGCCCAAGTGTCGGGGCCGCCGCCGCTGAAGAAACGATTGAGGAAATTGTCGATCACCTTGCAGGCGCACATATGTGCTTTATCACCGCCGGTATGGGGGGCGGGACCGGAACGGGTGCCGCGCCAATTATCGCGCAAGCTGCACGGGAACTGGGTGTTCTGACCGTTGGTGTCGTGACCAAGCCTTTCCAGTTTGAGGGCGGCAAGCGGATGCAACAGGCCGAAGACGGTGTCGAGTCGCTGCAAAAGGTCGTTGATACGCTGATCATCATTCCGAACCAGAACCTGTTCCGTCTGGCCAATGAAAAGACCACCTTTACCGAGGCGTTTTCGATGGCTGATGATGTGTTGTATCAAGGCGTCAAGGGCGTGACCGATCTGATGGTCCGGCCCGGTCTGATCAATCTCGACTTTGCCGATGTGCGCGCCGTTATGGACGAGATGGGCAAAGCGATGATGGGTACTGGTGAAAGCGATGGTGAAGACCGCGCTGTTCAGGCCGCCGAGAAGGCCATTGCGAACCCGCTGCTGGACGAGATCTCGTTGCGCGGTGCAAAAGGCGTTCTGATCAATATCACCGGCAGCCATGATCTGACACTATTCGAACTGGACGAAGCCGCGAACCGTATCCGCGAGGAAGTGGACCCAGAAGCGAATATCATCGTCGGGTCTACTCTCGATACATCGATGGAAGGTTATATGCGCGTCAGCGTCGTGGCGACAGGTATCGATGCCAGCGAAGAGGCCGCTGAAATGGAAGTGCCGCGTCGCAGTCTGGCGACACCTTTGACCCAGCCCGAACGCAAGCCGGAACCTGAAGTCGAGACGCCTGCGACTGCTATAGTTGAAACACCTGCTGTTGCGGCATCTGTAACGCCTGCACCAGCGGCTCCACAATCTGCAGCGCCTGAACCATCCTTGTTTGCAGAACTGGAAACGCCTGCGGCAGCTCCGACACCAGAGCCTGTGTCAGAAGACGGGTTGCCTATGCCGGTGTATCAGCACCAGCAACCTGAAGAGATTGCGCCACAGCCAGAACCGATCCAAGAGGTCCATCCCTCTTTCGTGTCTCAGCATCAGCAACGCGCGCCTGCAGGCACGCCAACGCCAGAGGCATTGCAGCGGCTGCGCGCAGCTGTGAACAAGACGCCCGGTCATCAGCAGCCAGAGCCTGCTCATGCGTCTCATGAGGCGGCTGAAGGGCATGTTGAAAAACCACGGTTCGGGATCAACTCCCTTATCAATCGCATGACAGGTCATGGGCATGAAGGCATGGCGTCTGAGCCGCAACAGGTTGCCCGCAGACACCCCCCAGTGACGTCCTATGATCCGGACCCGGTTGCCGATCCTGAGCAGGAGAAAATCGAGATACCTGCCTTCCTGCGGCGTCAAGCCAACTGAATCGACGTTACGTCATAAGTTTGAAAAGGCCGGCAATGCCGGCCTTTTTCTTTTGAAATCAATACTTTAAACGGTATTGCAACATTGTTTCAAACGGTCATAAAGAGTGAATTGTGACAAGGGCTCTGTAACCCTAGATTATGCCACAGATTATGGCGTTTAAACAAAGCGTTCCATATGGCAATCGTTTGGGAAAACAGTTTCCCTTTAGGAGCAGTAGGTGCAGGCGACACTAAAATCAAAAGCCACGTTCAGTGGCGTTGGTCTTCACTCGGGTGTAACGACCGCGATGAAGGTGCTTCCGGCACCGGCCGGGCATGGGATATGGTTCCGCCGCACGGATATAGTGGGCTGTGATCAGATGATCCCGGCGCTTTACGACCATGTTGCTGAGAAACCGCTTTGCACCCGCCTGATAAACGATGACGGCGTCGAGATTTTGACGGTTGAACATATCATGGCAGCCTTGGCCGGCTGTGGTATCCACAATGCGGTTGTTGAGGTGAATGGCCCTGAAATACCTATTATGGATGGCTGCTCTGCTGGATTTGTAAAAGCTTTCATTGCATGCGGGATCGAGGTTCAGAACGCGCCGCTCTATGCAATTGAAGTTTTGTCACCTGTTATGGTCGAAGATAATGGCGCAGTTGCCATGATGACCCCGGCAGGCGCGCTTGAGATCGATTTTCGGATCGATTTTGACGACAAGGTAATCGGTCGACAGGCAAAACATCTTCACATGGGCAATGGTGCCTTCGTTCGGGAATTGAGCGATAGCCGCACGTTCTGCCGTAAAGCTGATATCGATGCGATGCACGCACAGGGGCTGGCCCTGGGCGGCACTTATGAGAACGCTGTTGTTGTAGATGGCGATACTGTTCTGAGCCCCGGTGGCCTGCGTCACAAGGATGAAGCCGTGCGCCACAAGATGCTGGATGCCTTGGGTGATCTGGCACTGGCTGGCATGCCTATTCTCGGCTGTTACACAGGGCAGCGGGCTGGTCATGCGATGACCAATCGGTTGCTGCGTAAATTGTTTGCAACGCCAGGGTCTTACCGACTGGTTAAATGCTCGGCCAAGCAAGCACGGCATCTGCCGGGCGTTGGTGTGAAATTGACCGATGTGCCGTTGGCGGCCTAAGACGTTCACATCCGCTTTAAAGACGTTTTGCCCCGCGAAAAGATGTGCTAGACCGCGATGGATTGGCCGATTTCTCTAATCAGAAACGGCGGGGAATATGGGGTTTGCGGTTGATGTCGCGCAGTGGGTCTTATGTAAGCAAAATAGCTGTGATTGTTTGTCTCTTTGGCCTGTCAGCCTGTGGCGGCGGTGGCGGCTTGTTTGGTGGGGGCGCAACCCGCGATGTGTCGGTTGAGAACCTTGGGCCGGAACAAATCTATCAAAAGGCAGAGTTTGAGCTTGAAGGCGGCGATCCGGAAGAAGCGGTGCGCTTTTTCAACGAGGTTGAGCGGCTATACCCCTATTCCGAGTGGGCGAAACGTGCCTTGATAATGTCGGCTTTTGCCTATCATGCAGATCAGAAATACGAGGAATCGCGCGCGGCTGCGCAACGGTATCTGGACTTTTACCCGGCAGATGAAGACGCGGCGTATGCACAATATCTGTTGGCACTCAGCTACTATGATCAGATCGATCAGGTTGGCCGCGATCAGGGTCTGACCTTTCAGGCCTTGCAAGCTTTGCGCGCTGTAATTGAACGCTATCCTGACAGCGAATATGCCAACTCCTCGATCCTGAAATTTGATCTGGCATTCGATCATCTGGCGGGCAAAGAGATGGAGATCGGGCGGTATTACCTCAAGCGCGGTCACTATACGGCGGCGATCAACCGGTTCCGTGTTGTGGTGGAAGAATTCCAGACAACGACACATACGGCTGAGGCATTGCACCGTTTGACCGAAAGCTACCTGTCGCTGGGCCTGACCGATGAGGCGCAGACAGCGGCGGCAATCCTTGGCTATAACTATCAATCTTCGGAATTTTATCAGGACAGCTTCAACCTGCTGAAAGGTCGTGGGTTGGCCCCGGACGCGCGCGGCACCGGATGGCTACGGGATGTGTACCGGCAGATGATCAGGGGACAGTGGCTATAAGGGTGAAACCCGTGCAGGCGGCAAGGGGTGTAAATGCTGCGCAGTCTTGATATCCGCGATATGCTGATCATCGACCGGCTGAGCCTTGAATTTCAGCCGGGTTTGAATGTTCTGACCGGGGAAACCGGGGCAGGTAAATCTATCTTACTGGATTCGCTGGGCTTTGTTTTGGGCTGGCGTGGTCGGGCCGAACTGGTGCGTCAGGGGGCCGAGCGTGGCGAAGTCACGGCGGCGTTTGATCTGCCCGCTGGGCACGATGCCATTGCCGTTCTGGAAGAGGCTGGGTTTGATCCCGAGGGTGAGCTGATCCTGCGTCGAGTGAATTACCCCGACGGGCGCAAGCAGGCTTATGTCAATGATCGTCGTGCGTCGGGCGAGGTGTTGCGGGCCTTATCCGAGACGTTGGTTGAGCTGCACGGGCAACATGATGATCGGGGACTATTGAACCCGCGCGTGCACCGGCAATTGCTGGATGCCTATGCGCGTGTTGATTTGGACACGGTTCGGTTGGCTTGGCGAGAGGTTTCTTCGGCGCGCAAAGCGCTAAAGGCGGCAGAAGACCGACTGGAAGAGGCGCGCAAGGACGAGGAATTCCTGCGTCATGCCGTAGCAGAACTGGACGTGCTTGATCCGCAACCGGGACAAGAGGAACAATTGGACACGCAACGCCGCCTGATGCAAGCGGGGGAGCGTATTCGTGAAGACATTGGCAAGGCATTGCAGGCACTTGGGTCAAACGGCGCAGAAGGTAATCTGGGCGATGCCGCCCGTTGGCTTGATGGTGTGGCAGACAAGGCCGAAGGCCAACTTGATGAGCCGTTGGCTGGGTTAGAGCGCGCAATGACAGAGCTGGGTGAGGCTGCGCAAGGGGTTGAGACCTGTCTGGACGCGCTGTCGTTTGATCCGCGTGAACTGGAAGCCGTGGAAGAACGGCTGTTCGCAATACGCGGTCTGGCGCGCAAGCATAATGTGCTGGCCAATGATCTGGCCGGGCTTGCAGATGAATTGCGGGCGCGCCTGGCGGCAGTAGATGGCGGTGAGGCAGAAATCGCGGGGCTTAGCGCTGCGCTGAACGACGCTAAGGCGGAGTATCAGGTGGCCGCAGAGGCGGTTCGGACCAAACGAGTGAAGGCCGCGAAATTGCTGGACAAAGCCATGGCGGCAGAGCTTGCGCCGCTCAAGATGGAACGCGCGATATTCAGCACCGAGATGACAGAGGAACAGGCGGGTCCCGACGGATGCGACGCGGTGGCCTTTACGGTGGCGACAAACCCCGGTGCGCCATCGGGGCCTTTGAACAAGATTGCTTCGGGCGGGGAATTGTCGCGCTTTCTGTTGGCTCTGAAGGTTTGCCTGACCGGGCAGGCCTCTGGGGTGACAATGATCTTCGATGAAATTGACCGGGGCGTGGGCGGGGCAACAGCGGATGCGGTTGGACGTCGCTTAGCGGCGCTGGCCGAAGGCGCGCAGGTCTTGGTCGTAACCCATTCGCCGCAGGTCGCAGCCCTTGGGGGGCATCACTGGCGCGTGGAAAAACAAGTGCGCAAAGATGAGACGTTTTCAACTGTGACGCCTCTGGACACAAAGGCCCGCGTCGACGAAATTGCCCGTATGGTGTCGGGAGACAAGATCACCGACGCGGCCCGAGAAGCCGCAAAGGCGTTGCTGGGCACGCCATAAGTGCTGTATTAATTCACCCGTACCACCTTACCGGGATTCAGGATGTTTTTCGGGTCCATCGTGCGTTTCAGGTCGGCCATGACGCCCCAGGCCTCGCCATGTTCGCGGTGCATGTAATCTAGTTTGCCCATGCCGACGCCATGCTCACCAGTCACAGTGCCGCCCAGATCAAGGGCCCGGTTGACCATGCGGTCTGACAGGGATTTAGCCTCTTCCAATTCGGCCTTGCTGCCCGGGTCAACCAGCAGAATAGCGTGGAAGTTACCGTCGCCCACATGGCCCAGAATTGGGCCAGGGATATTGGAAGTGGCGATATCGGCGCGGGTTTCTTCTACGGCTTGGGCCAGTTTCGAGATCGGCACGCACAGATCCGTAACCAGCGCCGTGGCCCCCTTGCGCGAGGCCAGAATGGCGTAATAAGCATCGTGCCGCATTTTCCATAGGGCAGAGCGATCCTCGGTCCGGGTGGCCCATTTGAAGCCAGAGCCGCCCATCTCGGATACCAGTTCCCCAAAGCGTTCGGCCTGTTCCTGAACACCAGCATCTGATCCGTGGAATTCTACCATCAAATGAGCTTTTTCCGGCATACACGCCTCTGCATAGGCATTGAACGCGGCGGCCGTCGCAGTATCGACGAATTCGATCCTAGCCAGCGGCAGACCCATCTGGATCGTCATGATAACAGTCTGCACGGCGGCCTCGATATTCTCAAAGGCGCAAATGGCGGCAGAGGTTGCCTCGGGGATACCTTGCAATTTCAGTGTTAGCTCGGTGATCAGACCCAATGTACCTTCAGAGCCGACAAACAGATGGGTCAGATCATATCCGGCAGAGGATTTACGCGCGCGAGACCCGGTGCGGATGATGCGGCCATCGGCCAGCACAACCTCAAGCGCCAGAACATTGTCTGCCATAGTGCCATACCGCACGGCGGTCGTACCGCTGGCCCGTGTGGCTGCCATCCCGCCAAGGGCGGCGTTCGCGCCGGGATCGATCGGGAAGAACAGGCCAGTTGCGCGCAAATGATCATTCAGAGCAACGCGGGTCAGTCCCGGCTGGATGACAACATCCATATCCTCTTGGTTGATCGCCAGAACCTTGTCCATGCGCGAAAAATCTACTGTGACGCCGCCACGGATAGCAAGGCTATGCCCTTCAAGGGATGTCCCTGTACCCCATGGGATCACGGGGCAATCATGAGCCGCGCAGATGCGCACGATCTGGCTAACTTCGTCCGTTGTTTCCGGATAAGCGACTGCGTCAGGTGGTGCGGGCGTGAAATAGGTCTCGGACCGGCCATGAATGTCACGATCTGACTTGGAGGTCGTGAGCCTTTCGCCTAGAACAGAAGAGAGTTCTGTAATCGCATCCGCAATGGTCATGGCTGTGTCCCCGGATCGGTTTGGTGTTAAAGTAAGTTAAGCTGTCTGATCCGTTAGGGAAAGTGGCAGCATGTGGGTACATATGGCCGAGCCAGAGAAAACCCTGATCGGACAGCAACTGGATGGCGCTGTTCTAGCCTGTCGCAAGGGTTGGAGCTTGATGCGCCACCGGGGGCCGTCGCAGATACAGTTCTGGTTTATTGCCTTGATGATCGGTATTGCCGCCGGGTTTGCCGCGCTGCTGTTCCGCAAAGGGATCGAGGCGATACAGGGCGTCCTTTATGACGCCAAGGACGTGCGCGAGCTTCAGGAATTCGTCACCGATCTGGAGTGGTACTGGATCGTGCTGATCCCCATTGTGGGCGGGTTGCTCACAGGGCTTATCCTGCATTTCTTTACCCCGGATGGCCGGGTCCGTTCTGTGGCTGACGTGATTGAAGGGTCCGCGTTGCATAATGGCCGGGTGGAAAAGCGCGCAGGGCTTGCCTCTGCCGCAGCGTCGCTGATCACGCTCAGCACGGGTGGGTCTACAGGTCGCGAGGGGCCGGTGGTGCATTTGGCAGGTGTGATCTCAAGCTGGGTTTGCGGGCTGATCAAGGCTAATGGGATCACCGGGCGCGACCTGTTGGGATGTGCGGTGGCGGCTGCGGTTTCGGCCAGTTTCAACGCGCCGATTGCTGGTGCTTTGTTTGCATTGGAAGTGGTGTTGCGCCACTTCGCCGTGCATGCTTTTGCCCCCATCGTGATTGCCAGCGCAGCCGGGACGGTGATCAACCGTCTGGAATTTGGGGGCGTGACGGAATTCATGCTGCCCGAAGGAAACACGTTGAATTTCTATGTAGAGCTTCCGGCGTTTTTGATGTTGGGCCTTCTTTCCGGCTTGGTCGCCGTCGCGCTGATGCGCGCGATTTTCTGGGCCGATGATATCGGCACTTATGTGCAAAAGAAGATGCATATCCCGCGTTGGTTGCGTCCTGCGGTGGCGGGCGCTTTGCTGGGTGTCATTGCGATCGGGTTTCCACATATTATCGGGGTCGGGTATGGCACGATCTCGGCTGCGCTGACCGGGGAATTATTGTTGCATGAAGCGGTAATATTCGCCGTTTTGAAAGTGATTGCAGTCGCAATCACAATGGCGGGTCGGATGGGTGGCGGGGTCTTTTCACCATCCCTTATGGTCGGCGCTTTGACTGGACTGGCCTTCGGATATGTGGCGACAGGGGTGTTTCCGGATGTCTCGGGGGAACAGACGCTGTATGCTTTGGCAGGAATGGGGGCCGTGTCGGCGGCGGTTCTGGGCGCGCCGATTTCAACCACGCTGATCGTGTTTGAATTGACGGGCGACTGGCAGACCGGGCTGGCGGTGATGGTGGCGGTATCGCTATCCACTGCGCTATCCAGCCGGTTGGTGGATCGGTCATTCTTCCTGACGCAGTTGGAAAAACGCAATGTACATCTGGCCGCGGGACCGCAAGCCTATCTTTTGTCAATGTTTAGGGTGTCAAACGTAATGCGCAAGCCGGATGACCCAAATGCGGCTTCGGACGAGGCGGTCTGGGCGGTGATTGAGGAAGGTGTGCATATCGGCCCTAACGCCACGCTTGAAGACGCTATGCCTATGTTTGAACATAGCAATCGCGCGTTTATCCCCGTTGTCACCTTCGGTGCAGAGGGGGAGCCGCCCACGATCCTTGGCGCCTTGTTTCAGGTGGATGCCTTACGACAATACAACCGCGCCCTGGCTGCCACAGCGGCGGAGGAACATTCGTGAATACCGTTCTCATCTTCGGGTTGGTTGCGGCCTGACCTTATCGCCCCAAATTTATTGTTTTCCAGGTATTCAGTCCTTAAAAGGCGAAAGCTGGGATTTTATCAGTATGGATGCACGCACTGCTGCATAAAGAGATACGATAACTGAAATTACACCCAGCAAACCTGCCACAAACCAATTTGCCTTAGTTTCTGACTGTTTCTCATTTTTATGCACCTGAATTGTGCTTGGATCATTCTGCAAATACATAATCTGTGTTGAAACGCCTTTTGGATGATCTTCATAATATCCGGAGCCCACAACTCGGGTCTCTTCATACGTGACACCAGACACAGTATATCTAAAAGTTACATAATAAAAATCAGTGTCGTCATCAGGAGATCGTATATCCCGATCAACGATCTCTGCGGTGACTTCTACCCCGCGTTCGTTAAAAGACCGTGCTAACCAGTCACTTTGAAAGCTTTGGCCAATAAAAAATAACGACAAGGCTGCGCAGAATAGCGCTGGCCCACCATAATTTTCCAAAAAATAGCTAAACCAGCTACGATGCTTGGGTGGTGTCATTTTTAAGACAGTTCCCTTTTTGAATCCGATTTGCATCCAATCCGTTTTTAAGTTGGGAGCAGTGTTCTCAAAAGCTTTAAATCTGCTCAACCGTAACTTTGTCAGTGTAGAAGGCAAGATGCCCGGCAATCTGCTCCAACCCAGCTTTGGGCGCATCGTAAGACCATGCTGCGTTCTTGATCGGGCCGCTTTTGGCCTGAATGGTGAAATAGGTCGCATCGCCCTTATGAGGGCAATGGGTGCTATGGTCAGTCTGATCAAAGAAGGCCATCGCTAGGTCGGCGCGTGGGATATAAAGGACGGGGGCATAGCTGCCCTCGCTCAGCTCAATGACGTTGGAGCTTTCCCCCAGAACCGCCCCGCCTGCACGGATCGAATAGGTGCCGGAAGCTTTGCGCAGTTTTATATGGTCAGCCATGGGGACTCCTCCAAAAATACAGGTAGACCGGGAACATGACAGGCTTGTGTCACTTTGCAAGGCCACAGGGTATCTAAATTGGTGCGGTGGCTTGTTGCAGCCAATCGGCCTCTGGCCCTGTGATATCCAGTTTTTCCCGGATTTCGGCATGGTAAGCGTTGACCCAATCACGTTCGTCAGCGTTGAGAAGTTCAATCAGGATCAACCGGCGATCAATGGGAACCCAAGTAATCGTCTCAAAGCAGAGCATATCACGGTTATCGCCAAGAGGTGGGGCAGGTTGTACCACGATCAGGTTCTCAATGCGGATACCAAAGGCACCTTCGCGGTAATAGCCGGGCTCATTCGATAGGATCATGCCGGGCTTCAGAGGCACGTGTGAGATGCGCGATAAGCGTTGGGGGCCTTCATGCACCGAAAGATATACGCCGACGCCGTGACCAGTTCCATGGTCGTAATCCCGGCCTGTCATCCATAGTGATGCACGGGCGAGCGCATCCAGATCGCGCCCGGCAAGACCCTTTGGGAAGCGTGCGCGGCTGATCGCAATCATGCCTTGCAGCACGCGGGTGAAACATTCCTGTTGCTCATGTGTGGGCGTGCCGATGGCAATGGTGCGGGTGATGTCGGTTGTGCCATCCACATATTGTCCGCCGCTATCAACCAGCAGCAGGTCGCCATCCGCGACCGTCCGGTTGGTGTCATTGGTAACACGGTAATGCACGATGGCCCCGTTTGGACCAGTGCCGGCGATGGTCTCAAAGCTGATGTCGCGCAGGGCGTTGGTTTGGCTGCGGAACCCTTCAAGCGCTGTGACAACGTCGATCTCGGTGAAGCTGTCGGGGGTCTGGGCATCCAGCCAGGCCAGGAATTTGATCACCGCTTTTGCATCACGCAGATGGGCCGTGCGGGTGCCTTTGATCTCGACATTATTCTTGCAGGCTTTGGGCAGGATGCAGGGATCTTCGTCGTAGATTAGCTCAGCACCGTCCTGTTTGGTAATCAGGTCGGTAATCGCTTGCGGCGCGGTCGCTTTGTCCACACGAATTGGGCCGTTGCAACTGGTTATGCTGGTGGAAAAAGCCTCGGGCGCGAGGATCGCAATATTGGGGTCTGGTCCCAGATGGGCAACGCGTTCTGCTTCTATAAACAAATCAACATGCGCATCATCATGGATGATGGCAAAGCACTGCACGACAGGGTTGCGCGCAATGTCGGTGCCGCGAATGTTGAGAAGCCAGCAGATACTATCGGGCAGAGTCAGAATGGCACATTTCTGACCCGCATCCCGCAGCGTTTGCGCAATCTGTTCACGTTTGTCTGGTGAGCGCTGACCGCTTAGCTCAACCGGGTAGGCTTCAACCGTACCCATCGGGCGGGCAGGGCGGTCTTCCCATATGCTATCAATCAGGTTTTGTGCTCGGGCCTCAAGCGTGATGGCGGTGTCTTCCAAAGCCTCTTTGATCTCGTCAACCTGGGTTTTGGTGAAAAGCCATGGATCATAAGCGATCACGCCTTCGGACAAATGGTCCTTTATCCAGTCACCAGGTTTGGTTTCGGGCCAATGCACCGGCGTGTAGTGCTTGGTATCAACCTGCTCTTTGACCTGAACGCGGTAGCGGCCATCAATGAAGACACCAGCGATATCAGACAGAACAACGCAAAACCCGGCTGATCCTGTAAATCCTGTCAGCCATGCAAGCCGTTCATCGCAGGGGGCGACATATTCGCCTTGATGGGCGTCGGCGCGCGGTACGATATACCCGTCGAGCTTTTCCTGTTTCAGAAGCGCGCGTAAGGCCGCAAGCCGTGGAGGACCTTGCAGGGGCGAGGTTGTCGCATCGAATGTCTGAAACATCAGCTGGCCCGTTTCATCCCCATAATGCGGGCCCGTGCCCTTGGATCACTGTCGAACAGGGCTGCGAGCTGTTCGGTCATTGCGCCCGCCAATTGTTCTACATCCGTGATCGTCACGGCGCGATCATAGTAGCGGGTCACGTCATGGCCGATGCCGATGGCGATCAGCTCCACGGCTTTACGCCGTTCCACCATCTCGATCACATCGCGCAGATGTTTCTCCAGGTAATTTGCAGGGTTAACGGACAAAGTTGAGTCGTCCACCGGCGCCCCGTCGCTGATGACCATCAGAACCTTACGCGATTCAGGTCGACCTATCATTCGTCTGTGTGCCCATTCCAAAGCCTCGCCATCGATGTTTTCTTTCAGCAAGCCTTCCTTCATCATCAGGCCCAGATTGGGCCGCGTTCTACGCCATGGCGCGTCAGCGGATTTATAGATGATGTGGCGCAGATCATTGAGGCGCCCGGGTTGTTGTGGGCGGCCTTCGTTCAGCCAGTTCTCGCGGGCTTGGCCGCCTTTCCAGGCGCGGGTGGTAAACCCCAGAATTTCTGTTTTCACCTGACAGCGTTCCAACGTGCGCGCCAGAACATCGGCACAGATCGCAGCGATAGAGATCGGACGACCACGCATGGACCCGGAGTTGTCCAAAAGAAGCGTCACGCAGGTATCGCGGAACTCGGTGTCTTTTTCCTGCTTGAAGGATAGAGGCGTTGTAGGATTGGCGACGACACGGGCCAGTCGGCCTGCATCCAGAATACCTTCCTCCAGATCGAACTCCCAACTGCGGTTTTGTTGTGCTTGCAGGCGGCGTTGCAATTTGTTGGCAAGGCGTGACACGGCACCTTTCAGCGGGTCCAACTGTTGATCAAGATAGGCCCGCAGGCGTTCAAGCTCTTGCGGCTCGGCCAGATCTTCTGCCCTGATTTCTTCGTCAAATTCAGTGGAATAGACGATATAGTTCGGGTCCGCATCGGAATGCGGCGGGGGGGCGGTGGGTCCATCGGCGCATCGCCCTCGGGCATTTCTGCCTCGTCGCCCATTTCAGCATCGGCCATGTCATCATGCTGAACGGTTGCCTGCGAGGCATCTTGCTGTTCATCCTGGGATTGCTCTGGCGCGGCTTCCGCATCCTCGGAATCGTCCTCTTTATCAGGATTGGCGCTATCGTCCTGATCTTCTTCCTGCTCGTTACTTTCGGCCTCGTCTTCCTGATCGTCATCCATCTGATCAGGGTCATCACCAAGCTGATCGCCATAACCCAGATCGTCGATGATCTGGCGGGCGAATTTGGCGAATTTCGATTGGTTGTCGAGCACATCCTGTAAGTCTTCGAGCGTTCCGCCAGCGGATTGTTCGATGAAATCCTTCCAAAGCCCCATGACATTCTGCGCCGAAGCAGGCAGGTCGCGCCCTGTCGCAAGATGGCGGATCAGATAACCTGCGGCCACTGAGAGAGGTGCCTGACCGGGCTCGGTGATCTGGCCATAACCTTTGCGATCCGCTTCGGAGCCAATCTTCGCGTCGATATTGCCAGCCGTGCCAGGCATGGTACGTGCGCCCATCGCTTCGCAACGGGCCGTTTCCATCGCATCATAGAGCTCACGCGCCATGTTGCCCTGAGGCAGATAGCGGTTGTTTGTGGTCGGGTTATGAAAGCGGCGACGCAAGGCATAGGCGTCGGCGGTTCCGCGGGCCAGCAACACTTCATCCTTGGTCATGCGGCGTGTGACTTGGGGCAGGCGGACCTGATCGTTGGTCATGCCGGGCGGATCGACACTGAAGCTGACGCCAAGATCGGGGTCATTGGCAAGCGTCTTAGTCGCCTCGGCCAAGGCTTTTTTGAACGGATCAGCAGGGTTGTCGTTTGGTTTGCTCATTTCGCGGGCCCGATTTCTTCCCGCCTATTATAGATTTTTGTGCAGGCGTATTTGTGGGCGTCAAACATGACTTTAAAGGGGTCTCCCTTCTTCCAGGCCTGACCTGTTTCCTCAATTGAGGCGACCTCGACTGAGCGATAAATCTGAGTATAAAACATAGTTGCAAGACCTTGTGCATAATTAGCATGTTCTGGATTTACCCCATCAGCAATTTCCATGGCCTCACGAAGGCCACCAAAATACTGAGCCATCTCACGCTCCAATTCAGTTTGCGCCAGAAATTTCTCTCTCTTCTCGGCAATGACGGCCTCAGATAGTGCTTCTTGCCTGTCCAAAGTCGTGCTGTTCAATTTTGGGTCTTGGTTATCGATGTAAAACCGCAGCAAACCGGCGCATTGGCTGACTATTGTTTTGTTTTTCACAGCATCAGGCCAGACAGCGTTCGTTAGGTCGTATAGCTGGTCAACATCCTGCGCTACGGCCGGTAGCGTTAAAGCAATCGTTGCGACAATGGCTGATACTCTACTAGCCAAGGCTCACGCTAGCTGCGCTTTCTGGCAGTTCCTCGTCGAAGCAGCGTTGGTAGAACTCGGCCACGGTTTCGCGCTCCAGCTCGTCGCATTTGTTCAGGAAGGACACGCGGAAGGCGTAGCCGACATCCTTGAAAATTTGCGCGTTTTGCGCCCAGGCAATCACTGTCCGTGGGCTCATCACGGTCGACAAATCGCCATTCATAAAGGCGGTGCGCGTCAAGTCGGCAACCGTAACCATCTGGCCAATGGTCTTGCGGCCTTCGGCAGTATTGTAGGTCGGCGCTTTGGACAAGATGATCGCAGCCTCGGCATCATGCGACAGGTAGTTGAGTGTTGCAACCAGTGACCAGCGATCCATCTGGCCTTGGTTAATTTGTTGCGTACCATGATAAAGGCCAGTTGTATCGCCAAGGCCGACCGTGTTGGCCGTTGCAAAAATACGGAAATAGGGGTGCGGTTCGATCACCTTGTTCTGGTCAAGCAGGGTTAGCTTGCCGTCAACTTCCAGCACTCGCTGGATGACAAACATCACATCGGCGCGGCCTGCATCGTATTCGTCGAACACGATCGCAGTCGGGTTTCGCAAAGCCCAAGGCAGAATACCTTCTTGGAATTCAGTGACTTGAACGCCATCCTTTAACTTGATCGCATCTTTTCCGATCAAGTCAATCCGGCTGATATGGCTGTCGAGATTGACCCGCACGCAAGGCCAGTTCAGACGGCTGGCCACCTGTTCGATATGGGTGGATTTGCCAGTGCCGTGATAACCCTGGATCATCACGCGGCGATTGTGGGAAAAACCCGCAAGAATTGCCAGCGTCGTGTCATGGTCAAACTTGTAGGTGCTGTCGAGGTCAGGCACACGGTCAGAGCGATCGGCAAATCCTTTGATGCTCATATCGCTATCGATCCCGAAGACGTCACGAACCGCGATATCTTCCGTTGGTTTTGCGCCGATATCCATGCTTCCGTCTGCCATTTTCAAATGTCCTCTACGCCAGGGTTCGGCTCTGCGATGAAATGCAACATATAATAGGGAAGGGCAAGGGCAAGGCGGGGTTGAAAATGCGTAATCCTGCCGCAGAGATGTTGGCGTTAAAATTAACTGTCTATCAATAGGCAGTCAGTCATTTCCGAAATTGCGGCTGTCCTTAATTTGATCCCAAGCCCAAACGACCTGTTGCAACTGGTCCTCATCCGCGCGGTTGCCGCCATTCATGTCGGGGTGCAAATCTTTCACCAAAGACTTGTAGAGCTTACGAAGCTCTGACTTGTTCATGTTGGCCTTGCCTTCAAGGATCTCCAGCGCTTGCCGTTCTGTCGGTGGCAACTTCCTGTTTACATCGCCGGAACGCTTGCCGGGATTGCGGGTTGCATTTTCACCCAGCACGGCCATCGGGTCATCAACACCAAGGCGGGACCATGCGCGTTGCTCTTCGCCTTTTTTGAAAGGCTTGGTTTCACGTTCCCATACTTTGTCAGAGGCCATCTGACGCTCCATCTCTTCTTGCGTATGGGTTTCGAAGAAATTCCATTTCAGATTGTATTCGCGGGCATGCTCCTTGCAGAACCAGTAATAATCATCAAGCACGTCTGGCGACTTGGGCGCGCGGTATTTTCCCGCCTCATCACATCCCGGTGCCTCACAAACGCGCTGGGATGTCTCAACGGCACCAGACATGCCCCGCCTGCCTTTGGCACGGCGTTTCTTGTCGGTGGAAACAGATATGTCAAATTCGAATGGATCAAAGGGTGCACGACCAGTCATGGAAAATACCTTCTCGACTCAGGACGCTTGAGTTTAGAGTGTTCTGTGCAGAGGTGAAGAGGAAAGATGGAAAATCATGGGCGTTGTTGAGCAGATTCATGCCAAATTGCACGAGGCCTTTGCGCCGGTTGAGTTGGAAGTGATCGATGACAGTGAGGCCCATAGGGGGCATTCAGGGTATCAAGAGGGTGGCGAAAGCCATTTTCAGGTGCGTATCGTGTCCGACGCTTTTGCTGGGCAAAGCCGTCTTGCGCGACATCGTGCAGTTCACGAAGCGATAGGCAAAGACATCATAGGGCGTATACACGCGCTTGCGCTTGATATTTCTGCGCCCTAACGCGGCAAGCCGTTAGGCTGAGTTGCGTTGGGATGCAAAGACAGAACGTAATCTGTCTGCAACATCGTTTCCGGCTTCTTGCTCAGACTGATGTTCGGTCGTGTCTATCTGTTCCTGCTCTTCTTCATACAGCTCGTATGTCTCGGGTTCTTCCCGCACGAGCTTTGGCTCTTCTCTGAGGGGTGGCAGGCCAAGGACTTCCTGAGTTGCAGCTTCATCTGCAGAGCTTTCAGCAAGAGGGCGACGGAAGACTAGAAGTGAATGATAGTTAACGGTCTTACCGGTCAGGCCCTGACGCTCTTCGCAGGGCAGGGTGTCTGCGCGAACATATTCCCATCCTTCCGTAGCCATATCATTCATGACAGACGACAAGGCATTGGCAAGTTTCATGGGCGTGCCTTTCACACCCTTGGCAGATTTGCCTTTGCGGGGGGATGGAATAACTGAATACTCAAACTGTGACATGATTCCTCGTCCAACATGACAAATTGTCTTCTAGCGTGGAGCTTTCATTTCGCCAACAACGATTTTTTATCAATCGGACCATTGATGCCAAGCTGTCACGGTCTGTCAAATTATATCAGCTTGCCAGCTTTTTCGCCACGATCTCATTCACGGCTTTTGGGTTTGCCTTGCCGCCGGTCGCCTTCATGACCTGACCGACAAACCAGCCTGCCAATTTCGGATTGGCTTTGGCCTTTTCGACCTGTGCAGGGTTGGCTGCGATGATTTCATCCACGGCGGCCTCAATAGCGCCCGTGTCGGTCACTTGTTTCATCCCGCGGGTTTCAACGATTTCCGCCGGGTCGCCCCCTTCGGAGTAGACAATTTCGAACAGGTCTTTAGCGATCTTGCCAGAGATATGACCCTTGGTGATCAGCGCGATGATACCGGACAATTGTTCAGGGCTGACCGGGCTTTCCGTGATACCTTTGTCGTCATCCTTTTTCAGTCGTCCGAACAGTTCATTGATCACCCAATTTGCGGCGAGCTTACCCTCAGAGGCTTCGGCCACCTTCTCGAAATAGGCAGCGTTTTCGACATCTGCCGTCAGCACAGAGGCGTCATATTCGGACAGGCCATAGCCATCCATAAACCGCGCACGTTTCTCGTCGGGCAGTTCGGGCAGGCTGGATTTCAGATCATCGATCCACGCCTGTTCAATTTCCAAAGGCAGCAAATCCGGGCAGGGGAAGTAGCGATAATCATGCGCCTCTTCTTTGGAGCGCATCGACCGCGTCTCGCCCTTGTCTGGGTCATAAAGACGGGTTTCTTGGTCAATCTTACCGCCGCCTTCAACAATGGCAATCTGGCGTTTTGCTTCAACTTCAATAGCTTGTTGGATAAACCTCAAGCTATTCATGTTCTTGATCTCGCAACGTGTGCCAAGGTGTGAAAAATCGCCGGTTTCCTGATATCGCTCATAAGCGCCGGGCTGGCAGATCGAGACATTCACATCTGCACGCAGGTTGCCGTTCTGCATATTTCCGTCACATGACCCGATATAGCGCATGATCTGGCGCAGTTTGCTGACATAGGCGGCAGCTTCTTCAGGGCCACGGATATCTGGGCGGGACACGATCTCCATCAAGGCCACGCCAGTGCGGTTCAGATCGACGAATGACATCTGCGGGTCCATATCGTGAATCGATTTACCCGCGTCCTGTTCAAGATGGATCCGCTCAATCCGAACAACACGTGCGATGCCCGGGCCCATATCGACAAGCACTTCGCCCTCGCCCACGATGGGGTGGTAAAGCTGAGAAATCTGGTAGCCTTGTGGCAGGTCGGGGTAGAAATAGTTCTTCCGGTCAAAGGCGGAATAGAGGTTGATATCGGCATTCAGACCAAGACCAGTGCGCACCGCTTGTGCAATGCATTCCTCATTTATGACGGGCAACATACCCGGCATGCCAGCATCAACAAACGATACATTTGAGTTGGGTTCAGCGCCGAATTGTGTCGAAGCGCCTGAGAAAAGCTTCGCCTTTGTCGCAACCTGTGCATGTACCTCAAGGCCGATGACCAATTCCCAATCCTGCTTCGCGCCCGCGATGACTTTGGGTTTCGGCGTCTCGTAGGTCAGATCAAGCATGGTGTGGCCTCTAAATTTTATATCTGAGGTTCGCTTAGCCAAACCGGCTGGCAAGTGCAATGTTTTGCTCTGCATCATCACGGCCAATCTGCGAGGTGATTCTATGCCACAGCTTGTGGACTTGTTGTCCTGCCCGTTCCGAATAGGTGTAGGCTTTCTTATATTTTACAGCATGTTAAATAGCAAAAAGCGCTTTGCGGCCTATGGTGTTTGCTCTTTAGAGGCCGTTTGGGGCAACATCCGCCGAATGTTGAGATATTTTTTCATAGTTTGTACCCTCTGCTATGGGTCCTCTGCTTGGGCGGAAAGCGTGTTACATGCTGCTCCGCCCTCAGTCCTGAATACGGCTCGGACCCAAGTGGTGCAGCCTATCCCAAAACCGACGCCAAAGCCTGACTATATCCCACGCGCACGCTGGGATTTCCGCTCGGAAGGGCATCTTTGGACCCGTACCACCCTTTCCGCGCTCAAAAGCCATGGCAAGCCGCTGATCAAGATGGTTCCCGCAGATATTGCCGAGTGGTGCCCGGCCTATCCGCAAAATGGCCCTGACAAACGCGCGGCTTTTTGGAATGGGTTGTTATCGGCCCTGGCCAAGCATGAAAGCACGTGGAAGCCGCGCGCTGTTGGCGGTGGCGGGCGCTGGTTCGGGTTGACCCAAATCCTGCCAGCGACTGCGCGGGGATATAAGTGCCGGGCGGTTACTGGTGAAGCGCTGAAGGATGGCTCTGCCAATCTGAGCTGCGCTGTCAGGATTATGGCCACGACTGTTCCACGTGATGGCGTCATCGCGCTGAAAAACGGCCGCTCTGCCGGCGTAGGGGCAGATTGGGGTCCAATGACGAAACGCACGAAACGGGCCGAAATGGCGTCCTACCTACGGGAACAGAAATATTGTCGGACACTCGATACTGTTCGACCAGTTCCGAGACCGGCGCGTGTTGAAGCGCAAGCAGCCTCCAGTCTGGACTATACAGAGAATTTTGCTCCATGAAGACTATGAAAGTGACGGCTTTGCTTGTGTCAGCAGGCCTTTTAATTATGTCCTGCGGCACAAAGTCTGAACCGGAAGCTACGCGCGCACCGCTGCCCGAGGCGCGGTGGAACCATCTGCCTCAAGGCGCGGAATGGAGCGAAGCGTCCAAAGCCGCATTAACAACGCATGGCGTTCAATTGCTTAGCACGGTACCTGAAGACATTGGCGATTGGTGCCCGGCCTATGCGCAGAATGGCCCAGACAAACGCGCAGCCTTTTGGACAGGTTTGCTGTCAGCGCTGGCCAAGCATGAAAGCACATGGAATCCGTTAGCCGTCGGTGGCGGTGGGCGTTGGTTTGGTTTGTTGCAAATCCAGCCCTCAACGGCCCGCGGCTATGGATGCCGCGCGCAATCCGGTAAAGCATTGAAAGATGGCGCGGCTAATCTGAGTTGTGCCATACGCATTATGTCAACGACAGTCATTCGCGACGGCGCCATTGCCCTGAAAAACGGTCGCTCTGCAGGGATTGGCGCAGATTGGGGCCCCATGACGCGCCGCGACAAACGGGCGGAAATGGCAAGCTATGTGCGTCAGCAACCCTATTGCACACCAACATTCGCAACGCGGGACAAGGCGACGGATGCTACGCTGCCCATGTCTTTGCTGATTTCGGAGTAACCGCGATGTGGGCCGTTTGATAAATTTGACCTTCTGATCGTGACAGTGACCCAAATTAAGAAAAGCTGCCATCCGTGCGGGGCGCGGCGAATGGGCCAAAGGAGCCGATTGTGTTGAAAAACTCCGATTTTCGTCAAAGTGGGTCAAATACTTGCCTATAGAGGTCCACTTCAAAAATTCGTTTAGGGGGTCGGCCTAAGATCAGCGTTGGCGACGTGCGAGGCTCTCAGAGCCTTCACTGGGCACTTGGTTTCAAGTTGGCCGCCGCAACGGAATCTGGCAGAAAAATGCAGCCGTCAGATTTTGGAGTTTTTCAACACAATCAGCCCATTCTGTGAGTTCGCTTTTCTTGCTGCGCGCGCGTGCAGCAAGGATAATGCTGCAACGGCATAAATTTCGGTGCTGCCGCGCAGCAGGAAAAGTGGTCATTCAAACAAATCGCAGCCAAGATAAAAGGCGAAAGGATCAAGTCTGGCTTGTTGCGGCGCCATGCTGTCTTAGAAATACCGCCTGCACGCGCGGCCAAGGACGGCCATTCAATCCAATGCTATGCTTTTGGTGTCAGCGCAGTGCTGACGACTGGGCTTGGAGGGAGGATTGGAGGGCAAATCATGCCAAGAGTCCAACTTCCTGCAGTTACCCCTAAGCGCAAAGCCTGGAACAAAGGGCGGATCATCGGGCAGAAACGGCCGCTGCTTCCCAAACAAGTCTGGGCAATCCGCGCGCGCCTCGAACTTGCGGGCGACCTTCGCGACCTAGCGCTGTTCAACATAGCGATTGATAGTAAGTTACGGGGCTGCGATCTGGTCAAACTCACCGTGACCGACTTGGTCAAAGATGATCGCGTTCGCGAACGTGTTTCGATTATCCAAAGCAAGACCAAAAAGCCGGTTCAGTTTGAATTGATTGAAAACACGCGGGATGCCGTCATTGCTTGGATGAGGTCACCGGAGATGATCGGTTGCCGCTTCATGTTTCCGAGCCGCTTCCACGACCGCCCGCATATCTCAACACGTCAATATGGTCGGCTTGTCCGTGATTGGGTGACAATGATTGGATTGGAGCCGAGCGGCTACGGCACCCATTCACTCCGCCGGACTAAAGCCGCGGAGATATACCGCAAGACCGGCAACCTGCGCGCAGTGCAACTTTTGCTTGGCCATACGAAGGTCGATAGCACAGTGCGCTACCTCGGTGTCGAACTAGAAGACGCTCTGACAATCGCAGAGCGCATCGACATTTAAGCGATTTCGGCGAACGGTGCTGGCCGTTCGCCGAGGTCTTGGTGAGGTCTGCCTCACTGGAATATGACCATCAGGTCGTAGTGGATGCACAGATCTAGTGCTTCAGTCGGACCGGGTCCGTGCATTATCAGTATTTGGTCCCAATCGCGAACGCATGCTCAAAGGTCCAGGCGCATCCGGGACAGACCCCGGACCGCTGGGATACTTCTCGAATCGTTCCAAGTATTTTAGCGTCATGAAAGCGTTACATACTGGGGAGTGGGTAAGCTATGGACAGATATGTTGCGGAAATGGATGAAGCGAACCGCATTGCTGCTGTTTGGGTCAAGAAGAGAACTGCGCGCGGACCAAGCGTTTTTGACCCAAAGAAGCACATATTTGATCCTCGGCAACCTGCAGAGTTCTTGGGAGCACCTCAAAAGGAAATCGTCAGGTGGCTGGATACAGTGACCCGAAAGGGCTAGCTTTTCAGCTTGATGTCGCGGACGGGGAAGCAACGGTCTCTCGGCGCATCACTTAGCTCTAGATCGCGTATCCGCAACTCTTCACAGAGATTTTCTCCAACGAGCCACGGGCTCAGTGTCACAAAACCTTCACTTTGCGCCGATCCATAATTCAATTATTCATGAACTATGGATAAACTGATTCCCGATCGACTTTCAACGCTTGGACATCCGCAACGTCTTGCCGTGTTCCGGCTGCTTATGCGCCGCTACCCTGATCGCGTCCCTGCGACCGAATTGGCGCATGCGCTGGACCTAAAGCCCAATACGCTTTCCACTTATGTGGGCGCACTGATGCAAACCGGTCTGATCAGCCAAGAGCGGGTCGGCACATCGCTGCGCTACGCGGTGGATATTGAGGCGACGCAAGCGACAATCGGGTTTCTTCTTCATGACTGCTGTCGGGGACGACCCGAAATCTGTCTTCCTTTTGATCATGATGCCACAAGTAAGAGTTCTGAAGTGAAGGATCAAAAGTTCAACGTCTTGTTCATCTGTACCGGCAATTCGGCCCGGTCGATCTTTGCCGAAGCCATCCTGCGCGACCTCTCGCCGGATCGCTTCAACGTCTATTCCGCAGGCACCAAGCCGAAATCGGAGCTAAACCCATTCGCGTTGGAAGTGTTGGAGCACAACGGACATGACGTTGAACTTTTGCGCGCCAAGAACATCGGAGAGTTTCAGACCGAAGATGCGCCGGCCTTGGATTTCGTGTTCACCGTTTGTGACAAGGCTGCCAATGAGGAATGCCCCGCGTGGCAGGGGCAGACCATCAGTGCCCACTGGGGTCTGCCTGATCCGGTTAAGGTTGAGGGCACGGATGCAGAAAAAGCCTCGCGTTCCGTCAGACTTATGGTGCGTTGCGCAACCGCATGACGGGGTTTACCGCGCTGCCCATTGCGTCGCTTGATCGTATTTCCCTGCAAAGGGCCGTGGATGACATCGGCCAAATGAACGACAAAGGATAGACCAATGACTGTCTACGCCCTGAATGGCCTTGGCCGTATTGGCAAACTTGCTCTGAAACCCCTGTTGGCGCGGGGTGCAAAGATCGCGTGGGTCAACGACGCGGTTGGCGATCCCGAGATGCACGCGCACCTGCTGGAGTTTGATACGGTGCATGGACGCTGGGACGCCGAATTTACCCATGACGAGGACAGCGTAACCATTGACGGAACACGCCTGCCGTTCATTGGCACCCGCGACATCGCTGACCTGCCGCTGGACGGGGTCGATGTGGTCATCGACTGTACAGGGGTTTTCAAGTCTGAGGCCAAGATCGCGCCCTACTTCGCGGCTGGTGTGAAAAAGGTCGTCGTGTCGGCCCCGGTAAAGGACGGTGATGCGGCCAATATCGTCTATGGTGTCAATCACGACATCTATGCTGCGGACCGCCACCGCATCGTGACCGCCGCCAGTTGCACTACGAACTGCCTCGCGCCGGTGGTGAAGGTGATCCATGAAAATCTGCGGATTAAGCATGGGTCGATCACCACGATCCATGATGTGACAAACACCCAGACCATCGTGGATCGCCCTGCCAAGGACTTACGCCGTGCGCGCTCGGCGCTCAACTCCTTGATCCCGACGACGACGGGCAGTGCGACAGCAATTACGCTGATCTACCCCGAACTTAAGGGGCACTTGAATGGTCATGCAGTTCGCGTGCCGCTACTCAACGCATCACTGACCGATTGTGTGTTTGAGGTTGAACGCGAAACGACCGCCGAAGAGGTGAACGCCCTCTTCAAAGCCGCGTCGGCAGGCGCGTTGAACGGCATTCTGGGCTATGAAGAGCGCCCGTTGGTATCCACCGACTACACCAATGATGAACGTTCAAGCATCGTGGATGCGTTGTCGACCATGGTCATCAACGGCACGCAGGTGAAAGTCTACGCTTGGTATGACAACGAAATGGGCTATGCCCATCGTCTGGTTGATGTGGCGTTGATGGTTGGGGACAGTCTGTGACCGCAACGCGCCCCGAGGGCCTGTCGGCTTATATTGCCGTCACAGCCGCCTATTGGGCGTTCATGTTAACCGACGGGGCGCTGCGGATGTTGGTGCTGTTGCACTTTCATACGCTGGGGTTTTCGCCCGTTCAACTGGCTTATCTGTTTGTGCTCTACGAGATCGCTGGGATCGTGACGAACCTCTGCGCAGGCTGGATCGCGGCGCGGTTCGGGCTGACGTCGACGCTTTATGCGGGCCTTGGGTTGCAGGTTGCAGCACTTTTGGCGTTGGCACAGCTTGATCCTGCATGGGCCGTAGGGGCGTCGGTGGTGTTTGTCATGCTGGTGCAAGGCGCGAGCGGTGTCGCCAAGGACCTCGCCAAGATGTCGTCCAAATCTGCGGTCAAATTGCTGGCGCCTGCGGGTGATGCGGGATTGTTCCGATGGGTTGCATTGCTGACGGGATCCAAGAACATGGTCAAAGGTGTCGGGTTTCTGCTGGGTGCCGCGCTTTTGGCGACAGTGGGCTTTGTTGGCGCTGTGCTTGGCATGGCGGCGGTGTTGGCGGTGATCCTGATCGCTGTGCTGGCGTTCATGCCGTCAGGGCTGCCCAAGGGCCGCAAGGACGCGAAATTTACCGAGGTGTTCTCCAAGTCCCGCAACGTCAACTGGCTGAGCGCTGCGCGGGTCGTCTTGTTCGGTGCGCGCGATGTCTGGTTCGTGGTCGGTATTCCGATCTATTTCTACGCGGTTCTGTCGGACGGCACGACGCAAGGCAATCGCACGGCGTTTTTCCTGATCGGGACCTTCATGGCCGTGTGGGTTATTCTATACGGGCTGGTCCAAACCAACGCCCCACGCATCCTGCGGGCGAAATCACGCCCCACCTCCGATCTAATTGCAGCGGCACGAGGTTGGGCGTGGGCGCTTGCAATCGTGCCTGCGGTTCTGTCTTTGGCCGCTCTGGTCGCAGATGGTCCGCAAAATTGGCTGACGCTCAGCGTGGTCGCGGGCCTGTTGGTGTTCGGGGCACTGTTTGCGGTGAACTCCTCGCTCCATTCCTTTTTGATCCTGTCATTCACGAAGGCAGAACGCGTTACCATGGATGTCGGGTTCTACTACATGGCAAACGCTGCGGGGCGCTTGATCGGGACACTCGCATCAGGGCTGAGCTATCAGATCGGAGGGCTCCCCCTGATGCTGGGGATCGCGGCGGGCATGGTCGCACTCTCCGCCGTCGCGGTAGGTTTTCTGACACCCGAGCAGGGGCAAGCGGCATGATAAACTTAAAGACAATTGGCGGGGCGCCATTGTCTCCTTTGTGTTTTGGCACAATGCAATTTGGCGGTACAGCCAATGCAGGGATGAGCCGGGCCATGTTTGACGCCTGTCGCGCTGCGGGTGTGAACCATTTCGACACAGCACATGTCTATACAGGCGGCGCGTCCGAGACGCTGTTGGGCCAGTTCATCAAAGATGAGCGCGACGATATCTATGTCGCGACCAAGGTTGCCTATACGGGCGGTGCGGGGTCCAGGAACATCAACACGACCTTTGCGGACTCCCAAAAGCGGCTTCAACTGGATTGCATTGACTTGCTGTATCTGCACCGCTTCGACGCAGATACCCCAACGAGCGAAACATTTGAGGCGCTTGCGCTATTGCAGCAGGCCGGAAAAATCCGCCACATTGGCGTATCCAACTATGCGGCATGGCAGGTCGTCAAGGCGCAGGGGGTCGCAGAGGCTATGGGCACCCGTATTGATATCATCCAACCGATGTATTCACTGGTCAAACGTCAGGCGGAAGTTGAACTGCTGCCCATGGCCAAATCCGAAGGCATCGGCGTCGCCGCCTATTCTCCCCTTGGTGCGGGGCTATTGACGGGTAAGGACACCTGGAGTGGGGGCGGACGTCTTGCCACTGACAGTCGGTATGCCGCGCGGTATGGCCAGCCATGGATGCACAAGACAGCGCAGGACTTTGCCGCCCTTGCTACGCAGATGCAGGTGGCGCCCGCGACTCTTGCCGTGGCGTGGGCGGCACATCATCCGAGTGTGACTTGCCCAATTATTAGTGCGCGATCGGTTGATCAGTTGCGACCATCACTCGCCGCAGCGCACGTATCACTGAGTGGCAAAGACTATGCGCAGATCTCTGCCCTCAGCCAAACACCTGCCCCAGCAACAGACCGCCTTGAGGAGGCCTAGCAGTGTCTATGCCGGCGCGGGCATCAAATCTTCCCAGTGTTCGCCCATCGCAATGATGCAGGACGTCCCGTTGGTGTAGGTCTGTACCAAAGTCCAATCCTGTGTGCGCGGATCAATCCAGACCTCAAGCAATGTCTCGGGCCCACGCAAACCGAGGGCGCGGCGTTCGGATTGCATCACAGTGCTGAGCATCCGTTCCAAGCGGGCGCTGTCGTCGCATGTCACATCCGCCGTTTGCGCCTGAGCCACAGCGGGAAAGGCCAAGAAGGCCGCCAGGAAAGTAAAAGTATAGCGTGTCATAGGATCACATTAGTCGGGGAAGCGTTAATGTAACAAGTATATGACAGAAATATTCCCATGTGTGTTGCAGCAGCGATTTTGTTGATCGGTTTGAAGCCCGGCGCCGTTCAGCGACCGACTTGCTGTCACGTAGTCGTTAAGAAACCATCAGAAATCTGATTCAAAACTGCCACCAAAGTGTTGAATTACAGTCTTAACCACTCCGAAAACGCATCGGGGGATGGCATGCTAAGTATCAACGGATTGACGAAGCGCTTTGGCGAAAAAGTCGCGGTAGACGCAGCCAACATTCAGATTGATGAACCTGCGATGATTGGTATCATAGGACGATCTGGCGCTGGCAAATCAACGCTATTGCGGATGCTTAACCGGCTCAGCGATGTGTCGAGCGGCACAATCCTATTTGAAGGCGAAGACGTGACGGCAATGCGCGGTGCCGCGCGACGCAGATGGCAATCCCGCTGCGCGATGATCTTTCAACAGTTCAATCTGGTGCCGCGCATGGATGTGGTGTCGAATGTGTTGCACGGCACGTTGAACCGCCGCTCAACGCTGGCGACGATGTTCAACCTCTATCCTCAGTCGGACATTCACAAAGCCATCGATATTCTGGACCGTCTTGGCATCGCTGAACAGGCACCAAAACGTGCCGAAGCGCTATCAGGTGGTCAGCAACAGCGCGTCGCGATTGCGCGCGCGCTGATGCAGGACCCAGCAATCATTCTGGCGGACGAACCAATTGCTTCGCTTGATCCAATGAACGCGCAGGTCGTGATGCAATCCCTGCGCGACATCCACGAAGAAGATGGCCGCATGGTCATCGCAAACCTGCACACCTTGGATACCGCGCGCCGCTACTGTGACCGCGTGATTGGTATGCGTGATGGCCGTATCGTCTTCGACGGCACGCCCGCACAGCTTACGACAGGTGTTGCACGCGACATCTACGGGGCGGGCGCGGACTTTTCCGAAGCAGCCACATCAACCGAAATCGAAACGCTGGACAGAACCGACACGCCCAAAATCGAGGTCGTCGCCTGAGCCAGTTTACCCGCGCCAACGGGCGCCCAATTCCCTCCATGGAGACACTGATGAAAAAGTTTATCGCAGCCGCATTGGCAACTACGGCCTTGGCCACCCCTACTTTTGCACAAGAAATCACTGAGTTCCGTATCGGCGTTCTCGGCGGTGAAAACGCCCAAGACCGCATGAACTCTTTTGCGTGTCTTGCGGACTACACAACTGAAGCGCTTGGCGTAGAAACAAAAATCTTTGCACCCGCAGACTACAATGGCGTCATTCAGGGCCTGTTGGGTGGTACCATTGACATGGCTTGGCTTGGGGCGTCTTCTTACGCTGCAACGTATTTGCAAGACCCCGACGCCGTCGAGCCTGTGCTGGTTAAAGTAAATCTCGACGGGTCAATCGGTTATCACTCCATCGGTTTTGCCCGCGTTGATAGCGGTATCGAAAGCTTGGAAGATGTGCAGGGTAAGGTCTTTGGTTTCGGTGATCCGAACTCCACATCCGGTTACCTGATCCCATCCATCGAAATCCCACAGGCGACCGGAGCCACAATGGAGTCGGGCGATTACTTTGGTGAAGTCAAATTCACCGGCGGCCACGAGCAAACGATCGTTGCGGTTGCAAATGGTGACATCGACGCTGGTGTATCCTGGGCTGACGCCCAAGGTGAATGGGAAGATGGCTATAACTCTGGTGCCCTACGCCGTGCGGTTGATGCAGGTCTTGTTGACATGAACGACCTCGTCCAAATCTGGAAATCCGAAGTTATCCCTGAAGGCCCAGTCGTCTTGCGCAGCGCACTTCCTGAGGACGTAAAGGCGACAATGACCGACCTTATGGACAACCTGTATGAAAACGACCCAGAGTGTTCTTACGGCGTTTTCGCGGGCGATAACCTCGGCGCCCAACCGGTGACCCACGAAACATACGAAAGCATTGTTGCGGCCCGTCAGTCTGTGATCGGCAACTAAGATATTTTCATGACGACACCGGTCGCCTTCGCATGCGGGGCGGCCGGTATTTTTGTGCGGGGACATCATGACAGCAACAGACTCGGGCCGCGCGCCAAGCGTCGGTAATATTCGCGAAAGCTACCTCGCGCAGGTCGGACGGCGCAGACTATACAGTGGTTTGGCGCTGCTGATCTTCGTGGTCTTGATGGTGTCCGGCTTTAGCATTGCCGATGAGCGCAATGCAGGTGGGTTCTGGGAAGGGTTGCATCAGATTGGCGACTACCCCAGAGAGGTTCTCGCCGAGGCGTGGGAAAAGCGCGCTGACCTGCCAGGCCTGATTGCCAAGTTTTTTCCTGCCCTTATCGAAACCATAAATATCGCAGCAATGTCGACGATCATCGGCGCGATTGGTGGCCTGATCCTGTCTCTGTTGGGGACGCGGGGCCTTGCGAAATGGCCACGCCTGATCCCACTGTTTCGCAGGTTTTCCGACATTCTTCGTGCGATCCCCGAGATCGTGATCGCGTTGGTCCTGATCTTCGTCTTGGGCGGCGGTCCGGTGCCCGCGATGATCGCAATTGCGCTGCACACAGCCGGCGCACTGGCCAAAATGTTTTCCGAAGTGGCCGAAAATGCCGACCTCAAGCCCGTCGAAGGTTTGGCCTCAACCGGGGCCACATGGACACAGCGGATGCTGCTGGGCGTGTTGCCGCAGGTCGCACCAAATTACGTCAGCTACACGCTGCTTCGGTTTGAAATCAACATCCGCGCATCGGCCATTCTGGGCTTTGTTGGCGCGGGCGGCCTTGGGTACGAGTTACGCAATGCGATGGCATGGGGACCGGGTCGGTTCGATGAGGCCGCCGCGATCTTTGTGCTGCTGTTCGGCACGATCGTCTTCTTTGATCAGGTTTCAAGCCGCTACCGCAACCGTTTGACCGAAGGACAGGCCCAATGAGTTCCGTAGATATTCAAGCCACAAAGGCGCATGCGGAGGGTCTGTTTCGCCGCAAACGTCTGTTTGCCTTTGGCCTACCTGCGCTGATCTTGATTTATTTCACCTACATCTTCTTTGCGTTCGATGTGCCCAGCTTGGTCCAGCGGGCGAATATGGACAACGCGCGTGCGTTGACGTCTGATGTATGGTCCCACAAGGTTCACGTCACGCGCGATAACCGGAACGGCGAAATCGCCTATGCGGTTGAGGGCGAGCGCAAGGGCGCATACCCCGAAGGCGAACGCCCCGATTGGGTCAGCGGCACTGATGTGATCACGGTTGATCTGGGCGGTGATACGATTGTGCGTTTCCTGCCCGACAACCGGACAGAGGTGGACATTCCGGGCTTTGCTTTGATCGCCGCGCAGGCCGAAGGCCGCAAGGTCACCACCAATCTGCCCGCTGATCTGCCTGATTGGATCAACGCGTCGGACCGCCGTGTTGCGATCACCACGCCCGAGGGTCGGATCACGTTGACCGGAAGCCGCACCGAGGTGTTCAATTATTTCGCAGGGTGGGAGTTGTTTTGGTTCACGCTCGACAGCCCCTATCACGGGGTGGGTTTCGGTCAGGTGCTGTTTGGCGCCCAGATTGATCCTGACCGTGGTAACATCAGCGGCGCGATGTCGGACTTTTGGAACAATAAAATGTGGCGCCACAAAGATGTGGCCTGGGCCATCGGTGAGACGATCCTCATGGCGTTCCTCGGCACCATGGGGGCCGCGATGATAGCGCTGCCACTGGCGTTCATGGCCGCAAAACGATTTACGCCAATCCTGCTGTTGCGTGCTGCCACCCGCCGCCTGTTTGATTTCGTGCGCGGCGTGGATGCGCTGATCTGGACGGTTGTTCTTGCCCGTGCGTTTGGTCCGGGGCCATTGACGGGTGCTTTGGCGATTTTGATCACGGATACGGGAACATTCGGTAAGACTTTCTCTGAGGCGCTTGAAAACGTCGACGACAAACAGATCGAAGGTGTCACGTCGACGGGAGCGAAACCACTGCAACGGTATCGCTTCGGGGTGATCCCGCAGGTGGTTCCGGTGCTGTTGGCGCAGGTGCTCTATTTCCTCGAGATCCAACACCCGGTCCGCGACGATCATTGGCGCGATCACAGGCGGTGGCATCGGCTTGATGCTGACGCAGGCGATCCAGACCCAAAAGGACTGGGAGGAAGTCGCCTATTACATCATCCTGATTATTGTGATGGTCATGTTGATGGACTGGCTGTCAGGCTGGTTGCGCGGCAAATTGATCGGAACCAAAGACGGATGACGACCTATCTGATTTCAGGTGTGAACCGAGGCATCGGGGCTGCTTTATTGGCCGGTGCTTCCGCGCGTGGACATACCGTCATTGGCACAACGCGCGATGGGCGGGACGGAACTGTGCCGCTTAACCTCGATGACCCTGCTGGCATTGCTGCGCAATTGGCAGATATCACCCCCGTTGACGTGCTCATCAACAACGCAGGCATCATTGGGCCTGAGGCGGAAAATCAAACGCCGTTGAACATGGATTGGGACGGCTTTGCCCACACCTTATCGGTCAACACGATGGCGCCTTTGGCCGTGGCCCAGGCGGTGCTGCCGCGCTTGCAGGAAAGTCGCGCTCCAAAGATTCTGACCGTGTCGTCGCAGATGGCATGGATGGGCTATCGCAAACCCACACAAATCGCCTACCGCGCCTCAAAAACTGCGCTGAACAAAGTGATGCAGGGCCTCGCCACAATGCTGGAACCCGACGGGATCCCCGTTGTTCTTGTGGATCCGGGCTGGGTTCGCACGGACATGAGCGGGATGGACGCAGAAGAAGACCCAAGTGATGTCGCAGCAGGCATCCTTGATATTTCCGCCGGACTGACCCTTGCCGAGACCGGTAAGTTCTTCCGCTTTTCTGGCGAAGAAAGAGAATTCTGATCATGACCCGACTAAGTGCTGACGACCCTTTCATCCACCCCGATTGCGATATCACCGACAGCACCTTTGGCACCTACGTCGAAATCGGGCGAGGCAGCAGGCTGAACAACGTGACGTTCGGGGATTATTCCTATTGCGACCGTTATGCCGACATCGCCAACGCGCGGGTTGGAAAATTCGCCAACATCGCCGCATTCAGCCGGATCGGTGCAACGGACCATCCCCTAGACACTGCCGCCTGTCACCATTTCCTCTACCGTTCTGCGGACTACTGGGATGATACGACCCGCGATGAGGCGTTTTTTGCCTACCGCCAGTCCCGCATCGCCCAGATCGGTCACGACACATGGATTGGTGCGGGTGCCATGATCAAGCCCGAGGTGACATTGGGGCACGGCGCGGTCGTGGCCGCCGGGGCCGTGGTCACAAAGGATGTCGATCCCTACACAATCGTCGCTGGCACGCCTGCCAAACCCTTGCGGTTGCGCCAGCCACGCAACATCGCGGACCGTCTTATTGCGCTGGCGTGGTGGGATTGGGACCATGAGACATTGCGCGCGGCATTGGACGGCTTTCGGGCCATGAAGGCCGAAGCGTTCTTGGAAAAGTACGAAGGCGAGACGCAGGGTTAAAGTCGCCGCCTGTTTCGGGCGGGGCCGTTTTAGTTTTCCAAGGTCAGTGTGATCCGATCGCCGGCAAACCACGTGCGCCCGTATTCAACAGGGTCGCCGTTCTGATCGACATTCACCCCGGACGAGCGCAGCAGCGGGTCCCCCTCCGTGACCAGCAAATGCAGTGCATGTGTCGCGCCAGCGCGCACCGCCGTCAGCCGCGTGGACGCACGCGTATAATCTGCCACACCGACAGTGGCCAAAGCCTCGGTGACACTGCCTTGCGCGCCAAAGGCTGCTGAAATGCCAGGGGTTCGCGCCAATGGAAAGACGCTTTCGAACACTGCGATGGGCTGACCGTCGGCCAAGGATAGCCCGTGGTAGGAACAGACCGGGTCACCCGCATTGATGGCAAGCGCCTGTGCTTCGCCGTCTGTCGCAAACCGGTCTTCGACCAACAGGACGCGCTTTTCGGGCAATCGTCCTGCCGCGATCAGATTGTCGTGGAACCTGACCTTGCGTCCGATGGGGTAATCGGTGGGCGTTGAGGCCACAAATGCCCCCGCACCGCGCCGGGTGCGGATGAGCCCTTCTTCCACCAACGCCGAAATCCCGTGGCGCACGGTGTGGCGGTTGACGCCGAACCGCTCGGCCAAGGCGGCTTCGGTCGGGAGCTTGTCACCGGGCGCATAGCGCCCTTCGGCCAGATCACCGCGCAGGGCATGGGCGATGGCTTTCCAGATCGGTGTTTTGGGGGAAGTGTCACGCAAAATTCACAAATCTCCGCTGGGGGAATCGATGGGGTATGTTATGATGTGTCTAGTTGTATAGAATATCGAAAAGTTGTCGAGATGAAAGATACTAGCGAAGACCATGCACCGCGCCAGCACTGGCTCGGCCTTATGGCCAAAGCTCCTATGGGGCGCGTAGCCACCCTGCTGGACGAGACCGTGACGCGCCCCACGTTTACATGGCTGCGCGCACCCGAGGTCGGCAGCACCATGGTGCGCGCCCGCACTGGTGCCACAGGCGGCCCGTTCAATCTTGGCGAAGTCACCGTGACACGCTGTGCGCTGACCCTTGCAACAGGCGAGGTCGGCCATGCCTACATGCAAGGGCGCAGTAAGGTCGATGCAGAGGCGGTGGCACTGGTAGACGCCCTGATGCAAACGACAGCAGCACAGACGTTGCAGGCCGCGGTGTTGGACGTGCTCGAGGCAGAACAGACCGCCAAGAGGGATGCGCGTGCCGCCAAAGCAGCCGCCACAAAGGTTGATTTCTTTACGATGGTAAGAGGAGAAGACTGATGCAGGCCCAGACCCTGAGCGGCGGATTTGCCGACCCGGCCATCGCCTCAGCGGCGGCGTTTCGTCAGGTGATGGAAGCGATGGCCCGACCCGGCACGATCCACCGGTTAACCGGCGCCGCTCCGCCAGCGCCCCTTTCCCCCGCGACGGGGGCCGTTTTGCTGACCTTGTGTGACCCTGATACTCCTGTGCATCTGGCGGGGGCGCTGGATTGCGATGCGGTGCGCGCCTGGGTCGCTTTTCATACAGGCGCGCCGGTCGTTGGGCCTTCTCATTGCATGTTTGCAGTGGGGGACTGGGACGACCTTATGCCGCTCAACGCTTATCAAATTGGTACACCCCAATACCCAGACCGCTCTGCCACGCTGATCGTTCAGGTCGAACGGTTGGCGCCGAATGGTGCCACATTGTCCGGCCCGGGCATCAAAGACACACACAGCTTATCGCTGCCTGAGACCCGGGCGTTTCAGCAGAATGCGGGGCATTTCCCCCTTGGCCTCGATTTCATCTTTACGTGCGGCGATCACGTGGCGGCCTTGCCGCGGACAACAGTCGTCACGCAGACAGGAGCTATTTGATGTATGTGGCCGTCAAAGGCGGCGAGCGGGCGATTGAGAACGCGCATGCTTGGCTTGCAGAAGAACGCCGCGGCGATACGTCCATTGCCGAGCTCAGCATCGGGCAAATCCGCGAACAGTTGGCATTGGCCGTTAATCGCGTCATGGCCGAAGGGTCGCTTTATGATCCGGACCTTGCAGCACTTGCGATCAAACAGGCACGCGGCGATCTGATTGAGGCGATCTTTCTGATCCGTGCCTACCGCACCACGCTACCCCGTTTTGGCGCATCGGTGCCCGTCGACACGGGCAAAATGGCCTGCGACCGGCGCATCTCGGCGACATTCAAAGACCTGCCCGGCGGACAGGTTCTGGGGCCAACGTTTGATTACACGCACCGTCTGCTGGATTTCAAACTGGCCGCCGACGGCGAGGTGCCAGAGGCCGCGACACGCGAGGCGACGCCCGGCGACGTCCCCCATGTGACCGACTTCCTTAACCACGAAGGGTTGATCGAAGAGGCCATTCATAATGACACGACACCGCCAGACGTGACCCGCGAACCGCTAGAGATGCCCGCAGAGCGCGCACTGCGTCTGCAGGCACTCACCCGCGCGGACGAAGGGTTCACGCTTGGCATGGCCTATTCCACCCAGCGTGGCTATGCGCGCAATCACGCCTTTGTCGGCGAATTGCGCATCGGTGCCGTACCTGTCGAAATGGACATCCCCGAGCTTGGGTTCAGCATTGAGATTGGCGAGGTCACGCTGACCGAATGCGAAACTGTCAACCAGTTCACAGGCTCGAAATCTGAGCCGCCTCAGTTCACACGTGGTTACGGGTTGGTCTTCGGCCAAACCGAACGCAAGGCGATTTCGATGGCGCTGGTCGATCGGGCGCTGCGTTGGGAAGAGTTGGGTGAGGAAGACGAAGGCGCCCCTGCTCAGGATGCTGAATTTGTGCTGTATCATGCGGACAATATTCAGGCGACCGGGTTTCTTGAGCACATCAAACTGCCCCACTACGTCGATTTCCAAGCCGAATTGGAACTGGTGCGAAAGCTGCGTGAAGAGGCAGGCGCGAACTCTGTGCCTGAGGCCGCAGAATGACCCCCGATATTGTCGTTTTTGACATCGGCGGCGTGCTGATCGACTGGCAGCCACATCTGGCATGGGCTGATGAGATGGACGCGTCTGAAGCGCACGATTTCATGGATCGGATCGCCTTTGACAAGCTGAACCTTGCCTGTGATGCGGGGGCGACATTTGCGCTGGCGGCATCCCGGATTGCAAACCCCGAAGATGCGGCGCGGCTCGGCCGATATGTCGCGCGGTATCAACACACAGTCCCCGCCAAGATCGCCGGGACATGGGACATTTTGTACGCCCTGAAAGACGCCGGAACGTCCGTGCACGCAATCACCAACTGGTCGGCGGAAACATGGCCCGAAGGCTGTAAGGCGCATCCCGAGCTATTGGAGGTATTCGACACGACGGTGGTCTCCGGTGAGGTCGGCGTCATCAAACCCTCAACCGAAATCTATGCCCTTCTGTGCCACCGTGCAGATGTTGCGCCAGAGCGGTGTGTGTTTATCGACGACGGGTTGCACAACTGCTTGGGCGCACGGGCGGCAGGCATGGACGCGATCCATTTCAAGGGTCCCGATGCCTTGCGTAAAGACCTGTCAGCACGGAGCCTGCTATGAGCGACTACAACTTTGCCTATCTGGACGAACAAACCAAACGCATGATCCGCCGCGCGATCCTCAAGGGGTTGGCGATCCCTGGCTATCAGGTACCGTTTGCCAGCCGTGAAATGCCCATGCCCTATGGTTGGGGTACGGGCGGGGTGCAGGTCTCGGCCGCGGTGATGACACCAGATGATCGGTTCAAAGTGATTGACCAAGGGGCGGATGATACGACCAACGCCGTCTCGATCCGTACGTTTTTTGAGCGCACCGCCGGGGTGGCCACGACAATCAACACGTCCCATGCCACCGTCATCCAGACCCGCCACCGCATACCCGAAGAGCCGCTTAGCGAGGGCCAGATCCTTGTCTATCAAGTGCCTATCCCTGAGCCTCTGCGGTTTCTGGAACCCCGCGAAAGTGAAACGCGCAAGATGCATAGCCTTGAGGAATACGGGCTGATGCATGTGAAGCTTTACGAAGACATCAGCCGCCACGGCCACATCGCGACGTCCTATGATTATCCGGTCAAGGTTGAGGGGCGTTATGTGATGGACCCGTCGCCGATCCCGAAATTTGACAATCCCAAACTGGGCGATATGGCGGCGATCCAACTGTTTGGGGCAGGCCGCGAGCAACGCATCTATGCGCTGCCGCCCTACACTCAGGTGGTGTCACTCGATTTCGAAGACCATCCGTTCGAAGCCTCTAAACCGGATCATCCCTGTGCCATGTGCGGGGCGGAAGACAGTTATCTTGACGAGGTAATCACCGACGACGCGGGCGAGCGGATGTTTGTGTGTTCAGACACTGATTTCTGCGAAGGACGACAGGCCGCTGGGCACGCTGGCACGATGAACGGAAAGGACGCGGCATGACGCCTTTGCTTTCGGTCCAAGGGATCACCAAATTTTACGGCCACCATATTGGCTGCAGGGATGTAGGGTTTGATCTTTACCCCGGTGAGGTCATGGGGATTGTCGGGGAAAGCGGGTCTGGTAAGTCCACTTTGCTGAACTGTATGGCGGGGCATTTGACACCTGACGCTGGCGCGGTCGTGTTCGATACGCGAACGAACGGACCGCGCGATACTGTCACGATGTCCGAACCCGAACGCCGCATGTTGTCGCGCACCGATTGGGCCTTTGTGCATCAGCACGCCCGCGATGGCCTGCGTATGGGCGTCAGTGCGGGCGGCAATGTGGGCGAACGCCTGATGGCCGTGGGCGAGCGCCACTACGGCGATATCCGGGGTAAGGCAACCGATTGGCTCGGCCGCGTCGAAATTGATGCGGACCGCGTCGATGATCGCCCCACGACGTTTTCTGGCGGGATGCAACAGCGCCTTCAAATTGCCCGCAATCTAGTGACAGGGCCAAGGCTGGTTTTCATGGATGAACCCACAGGCGGGCTTGATGTTTCTGTTCAGGCACGGCTGCTTGATCTGTTGCGCGGGTTGGTGCGCGATATGGGGCTGTCGGCGATCATCGTGACCCATGACCTCGCCGTGGTGCGCCTTCTGGCGGATCGTTTGATGGTCATGAAAGACGGCCATGTGGTCGAAGCAGGTCTGACCGATCAAGTGCTGGATGATCCCCAGCACGCCTACAGCCAACTCCTCGTCAGTTCTGTTTTGCAGGTGTGAAAATGATTGAACTTAGAAACGTGTCCAAGATTTTTACGCTGCACAATCAAAGCAGTGCAGTGATTGAGGTAGTCAATGATGTGACATTGTCCGTGGCGGCAGGTGAATGCGTGGCGCTGACCGGTGCATCAGGTGCCGGAAAATCGACGCTGATGCGGATGATCTACGGCAACTACCTGACGCAGGCCGGGCAAATCCTGATCGACGGGATCGATCTGGTGCAGGCCGAACCCCGCGACGTGATTGCCTTGCGCCGCGAGACTCTTGGATACGTCAGCCAATTCCTGCGGGTCGTGCCGCGCGTGCCAACGCTGGATGTGGTCGCTGAACCGCTGCGCGCTGTGGGTGCCAGCGCGACCGATGCGCAGGCCCGTGCCAAAGATTTGTTGGCCAAACTCAATATTCCACAGCGGCTTTGGTCCTTGTCACCTACAACCTTTTCTGGTGGTGAGCAGCAGCGCGTGAACATCGCACGCGGGTTTGCCCACCCTTATCCGGCGATGCTACTGGATGAACCGACGGCTAGCCTTGATGCCGCCAACCGCGAGGTTGTTTTGTCCTTGATCGAAGAGGCCAAAGCCCGAGGTGCTGCTATCATCGGCATATTTCACGACGAAGCTGCCCGCGACCGCGTCTGCGACCGTGAAATCGACGTGAGCCAATTTACGCCCGGAATTGCGGCATGAAAGCCGGGCGTCTCATCGCCGTTGTAGGCCCGTCCGGTGTAGGCAAGGACAGCGTCATGGAAGGGCTCGCCGCAGCCGATCCATCGCTCCATCTGGTGCGCCGCACGATCACCCGCGCGCCGGAATTGGGGGGTGAAGACTACGATGCCGTCAGCGTTGAAAAGTTTAATGAACTGGCGGCAGCGGGGCATTTTGCCGTTCACTGGGGCGCCCATGACTTGCAATATGGCATTCCTGCGTCCGTCCGAACTGTACTGGCGGGCGGTCAGGACTGCCTCGCTAATTTTTCACGCTCTGCATTGGTCGCGGGTGACGCGGCCTTTGCCTATTTTTGTGTCCTTAACATCACCGCTCGGCCCGAGACGCTTGCGTCGCGTCTGACGGCGCGAAGCCGCGAGAGTGCGGAACAGATTGCAAAACGTTTGGCGCAAGCGACCAAACCGTTGCCCGGTGGCCCGAACGTCATGTCGATCAGTAATGATGGCCCGCTTGAAGACACCGTCGCAAACGCCCTGTCGCTGCTTCAACCCGTGAGGGTGTAGCGTTGGATAAGTTCAAATCGCCCATCGGGACGCTCACCGCACAAGGCAATGCTGCCCAATTCATAGCGGTCGGCCAATGGCGGGAGATGCGTCCGCGCTGTGTTCATCCACGCGGTACGATCCGCCTGCGCCAAACGTCCGCTCAGACTTGCGCTGCGCCGTCGCGCCAACTCGACCTCGGACGCAGGCGCGCGAAAGGGATCGAGGTCACGCACACACGCGCTTGCGACCCGCTCCAACCCGCTCAGATTGCCCGTCGGGGTCAACGCCAGAAATCCGCCCAATGTCGTCAGCTGCAAACCACCGCTGACGGCAGGCGCGCAGCGACCGGCCAAATCTGCGGCCCTCGCTTTCAGGTCTTCGAGTGTGCGACCATCCGCCAGCTTGAACGGCGGCTTCAACGTCCCGTGAAAGCCGTATTTTCGCGGTGTCATCGTAATGTCATCCAAACCGGGCACATCTGCCGGACGAGTGGCGCTGCCTGTCCGCACATCCCAGCCCAGCCACGTCGCCCCAAAACCGGCCAACGCGTCATCAATCGGCGCGTCATAAATTGCGAAACGAGTGTATGTCATGAATTATCCTCTTAGGCCTGCTGATATGGACCATTCAGATGACACTTCTGTGTCAGGCGATCTTTGCCTCGCCAATGCACAACTGGTCTTGCTAGATCAAGTTCTGACAGGGTCCCTCACCATTGAGCAAGGCGTGATCACCGAAATTGTCGAAGGTGATCATAAACCAAGCGGTAGCTTGGACTGTGCAGGTGATTTCGTCATGCCCGGGCTGGTCGAGTTGCACACCGACAACCTCGAACGCCATATGGAACCGCGCCCGGAAGTCGACTGGCCGCATTTGCCTGCACTCATCGCCCATGATGCGGAATTGGCATCGGTCGGGATCACGACCGTGTTTGACGCTTTACGTGCCGGGTCCATTCACTCTGGGAAAGGGCGCTACATAGATTATGCCCGCGCGGTCGCGGATGAGCTTTTGGCGGCGCGCGCCCAAGGTGTGTTCAAGATCAGTCATTTCCTGCACCTGCGCGCTGAGATCTGTTCTGAAACCCTACTCGAAGAATTAGCCCGTTTCACGCCCGATGACCGTGTCGGCATTGTCAGCCTGATGGATCACACCCCAGGCCAGCGCCAATTCCGCGACCTGACCGCCTTGCGCACCTATGTCGCCAAGAAACGTGGCATGGATGACAATGACTTCGCTGAACATGTGGCGAACCTGAAAAGGTTGCAGTCCCAGTTTGGCGACAAGCACGAGAAGGGTGCCGTGTTGGAGGCCAAGCGGCTGGGTGCGGTTCTGGCCAGCCATGATGACACAACCCGCGATCACGTTGTCACTTCGCACAGCAACGGCGTCGGGTTCGCAGAGTTTCCAACCACCTTTGAGGCCGCGTCAGCCTGCCGAGACCATGGTATCGCCGTCATGATGGGCGCGCCAAACGTCATCCGTGGCGGATCCCATTCCGGCAACGTCGTCGCAACAGAATTGGCCGAAGCCGATTTGCTGGATATTCTGTCGTCTGACTATGTGCCCGGTGGGTTGTTAATGGCGGCGTTCCGCGTCGCCGAACTTTGGAACGATCTGCCACGCGCGATTGCGACCGTGACCCGCACACCCGCAATGGCGGCGCGATTGCTGGATCGTGGCAACCTGCAAACAGGTCTGCGCGGTGATGTCTTGAGGGTCAAAAATAGCCAAGGCACCCCAGTGCTGCGTGGTGTGTGGGCCAAAGGCGCGCGCATCGCCTGATGCGCAATGAGAAAGCGATAGCGCAGGCGATTTTGCAGTCTGCGCCTTCGCCTATCTGTTACATTGTCATGTTTCCGTCGTTCGGGGCGCGCTGCGCCAAGCGCGCTTTCACCCCCGAGTTGATAGGAAAGAAATATGACCGTTCGCACGCTACTTTTGACGACTTCACTCGCTTGCTTTGCGCTGCCATCCTATGCGCAAGACATGAACTTCAACCGGATTGCGTCGTTTCAAGTCGCTGACAACCTGCCAGAGGCCGAAGAAACCTCGGCCGAGATTATTGCGGCGACCGCCGATGGGATGACGCTGGTCTATACGGACAGCCCTGGGGCCTCGATTGGCTTCATCGACATCACAGACCCGGTAAACCCGGCCCCACTAGGTGTATTTATGCCGGAGGGAGAGCCGACATCTGTTGCGGTGATCGGGAACTACGCGCTTGCGGGCGTAAACACATCCGCCAGCTATACAGAGCCATCGGGCTTTCTGGTGGAAATCGACGTGGCGACGCAACAAGAAGTCGGTCGTTGCGATCTGCCCGGTCAGCCAGACAGTGTCGGCATCGCACCTGACGGATCTTTCCTCGCTGTTGCGATTGAGAATGAACGCGACGAAGACCTTGGCGATGGCCGCGTCGGCCAGATGCCTGCGGGTTCCGTCTTTATGGTGGACCTGACAGCCGATGGCCTGATCGCCTGTGACACTGCCCGCGTCGCCGATGTGACCGGCCTTGCCGATATCGCGCCCGAAGATCCAGAGCCCGAATTCGTGTCCATCAACGGCGAAAACGAAGTCGTCGTGACGATGCAGGAAAACAACCACATCGTTGTTCTGTCCTCAGCGGGTGAGGTGCTGAGCCACTTTTCCGCCGGTGCAGTCACGCTAGAAGGCGTCGATACGGAAGAAGAAGGCGCGCTGGTGTTCGACCAGACAATCACTGTACCACTTGAACCCGACAGTATCACATGGATCGACAACACGCATTTTGCCATGGCCAACGAGGGCGACATGGACGGCGGTTCGCGCGGTTGGACGATCTTTAGCCAGGACGGCGATGTGGTTTATGAAAGCGGCGTATCCTTTGAACACGCCATTATCTCGGTGGGCCACTACCCCGAAGAACGCTCAGGTAACAAAGGCGTAGAGCCTGAAAGCGTGACATTCGACACCTTCGGCGGCACGCCCTATATCTTCGTGGGTGCCGAGCGGTCTTCGATCATCGGTGTCTATGACATAACCGATCCCGCCGCCCCAGAGCTGACCCAACTGCTGCCCTCAGGCATCGGGCCAGAAGGTTACGTGACGATCCCCGAACGCAACCTGCTAATTTCTGCCAACGAGGTCGATGATGCAGGCGCGCGGGCACACGTCATGCTTTTCGAATATCAGGAGGCACCTGCCGCTTATCCGCACCTAACATCGGCCGGAATGGATGAATTGACAGGATGGGGTGCGATCTCTGGTCAGGTCATGGCCGAGGACGGCACGATCTACGCCGTGTCCGACAGCTTCTATGGTATGCAGCCAACGATCTTCCATATCGACGTGTCAGACACACCGGCGCAGATCGTGGACGCCATTCGGATCACGCGCGAAGGCCAGCCTGCACAACTGATGGACATGGAAGGCATCGCGCTGGACGGTGACGGCGGCTTCTGGATCGCTTCTGAGGGTCGCTCTGACCGTCTGGTGCCCCACGCGATCTATCACGTCGGTGCAGATGGCGCGATCAAGGACTATATCGCGCTGCCAACCGAACTTCTGGCCGTCGAAACCCGTTTCGGGTTCGAGGGTATCACGCGCGTGGATGACATGCTCTACCTCGCTGTGCAGCGCGAATGGCGCGACGATCCGGCAAACCACGCCAAGGTTCTCGGTTACAATTTGGAAACGGAAGAATGGTCGGTGATCCATTACGCCAAAACCGAGCCGGCAACGGGTTGGGTCGGCTTGTCAGAAATCGTCGCACATGGTGATTTCATGTACTTCATTGAACGTGACAACCAGCATGACACCCGTGCTGTGACCAAGATCATCACCCGCGTGCCGATGTCGGCGATGAATAATCTGGTCGCATTTGGAGAGACGCCTGCGGTGCTGGTGCCTGAACTGGTCGTGGATCTGTTGCCCTATCTGACATCCACGGGGGCTATGTTCTCGACAAGGTCGAAGGTCTGGCCATCGCAGAAGATGGCACGATGTGGGTTTCTACAGACAACGACGGTGTCGACGACCATTCGGGTGAGACGATGTTCTTCCCCGTCACCATGGAATAGCGCATCGCTTCACGACGTCCATGGGCCCCGCCGCAGTTTGCGCGGGGCTCGTTGTTTTTCATTTGAAGGCTCGCACCTCCCTTGGCAAAGGGGACTCCATCTGCGGAACACAGCACATCGGGTTTGAGGCATTTAACTGCAAACAACTTCGGCAGACTAAGATCGGCACTTTTAGAGCCGCAGCACATATACTCTATCCGCCAGATACTGCGCTTCGCTGCCCAAACGGCAAAATGAAAGCAACCATAAATTCGTAGGATTTTGACATCCGCTAAGCTGAGACCCAGCAAGATTAGTCAGTCTATTTGAATGTCGTCTGTGGATGGCTCCTGCATTGCAAGACATTTTTGACGTTTATTGCGGCGTTTAATCAGTACAGTCGTCTGTCCGGCCTGTTCATGTGGTGATCTGCCACTGGCCTTGATGATTTCCGCAAGCGAGGTTCCAATCGGCTTCACGGCCTTCGAGGGCCAACGTCATTCCCGGAGTGTCCTCGCTCTTGGTTGACTTAGTCCGCATCATCACGTCATGCGCCTTGCATCTCTGGCAGGTGTCCCGATCAGGTGACCGGCTGCCGGTAATTCTCCTGTCTCGTCAACATTGCCCAGATCACGCGCGCGGTTTTGTTTGCCATGGCAACTGTTGCAAGTCGAACCGGCTTTCCAGCGAGCATCCTCGCTGTCCAGATATCGACTTTCTCGGGATGGAGTTTTGCCATCAATGCGCGCGATGTCATGCCAACGATAAGAAGTTTCCTGAGGTAATGATCACCTTTCTTGGTAATCCGCCCAAGCCTCTCTTTGCCGCCACTGGACTTGTTGAGCGGGGTTAAGCCCAGCCAAGCGGCCAGATCTCGTCCGGTTTTGAACTGTTTGGCGTCGCCGACGGTCGCCACGATGGCCGACGCCGTAATTGGACCAATCCCAGGCACCTGCATCAGTCGGCGTGCGTTGGCATCTCGCCGAGCATGGCTCTCGATCAACTTGGAAAAGCCTTCAATTCGGGCGCTGAGCCCAAGGAGTTGATAACACAAGGTGCCGAGAACCCCGTTCGCCAGTTCGGGAATTTTAGGTTGATCACCGTCCAGGTGGCTTTTGGAAAAGCGGGCCACAGCCTCAACCCCGGTTGGGAGAACATAGCCAAACTCACGCAGCATCCCCCGTATCATGTTTGAGACCTGGGTTCTCTGGCGGACGATGAGTTCGCGCGTGCGGTGGGCGGTCAAAAGAGCTGGCTGGTCTTCGGTCTTGATCTCAACAAATCTCATCGTCGGGCGGCCAACCGCTTCGCAGATTGCCTCTGCATCCACTGCGTCGGTCTTTCCGCGTTTGACATATGGCTTGACGTAAGTTGCTGGCATCAAACGGACATCGTGCCCTAACTTGCGAAGTTCACGGCCCCAATGATGGGCCGAACCGCAGGCTTCCATACCGACCACACAAGGCGGTAGGCCCTCAAAGAACTCTAACAGTTTTGCGCGTTTGATCTTCTTGTTGAAGACCTTGTCGCCAGTCACAGAAACTCCGTGAACCTGAAAAACATTCTTGGCCAGATCCAGTCCTATGGTTTTTACTTGCATTGGGTGGCTCCTCTCAAAAGCAGATTTCGACACCTGCATTATGGCGCATTGCGACGCCGGGTGGAGCAGGAGCCATCCACTTCATCCGCTTTCGTGAAACCCGCCGCACTAAGAAACGCACGTCGCTGCAAATGCGAGAGAATGCTGCGTCAGCAATATGCCCAAACACCAATGTCGGGAAAGTCCGCTGTGCAGGCCTTGCCGTAGAGAGGGATGAAGGTCCGGTCTAAGTTGGGAAGGCGTGACATTTGGGCCAATATTGTCTGGCAGACATATTCGCCTGGATTCAATAGACCCACTGCATCGAAACAAAGATGTGCGACGTTCCATACGCGAGGTCCGCCTTCAACGTCCGCCAGATATATCAAGCGTTGTCCCAGTGATATAGCTTGCCTGCTGCGATATCAGAAACAGGATAGCGTCAGCGACTTCTTTTGCGGAGCCTGCGCGCTTCATAGGCACCATATCGGCCATATCAGCGGCGCGGTTTGGCAGACCGCCCTTGGCGTGAATTGCGGTTTCGATAATGCCGGGCCGAACAGCGTTCACCCGGACACCTTCGGTGGCAACCTCATCTGACAGGCCTTTGGTGAAGATGTCGATCCCTGCCTTTGTCACAGCGTAGTCGACATATTGATTGGCCGAGCCAAGCCGTGCTGCCGCAGAAGATATGTTGACGATTGCCCCGCCTTTGCCGCCATGAGCCGTTGACATGCGTAAGATTGCCTCTTTAGCGACAAGCATCGCACCGATCAGGTTGACGGAGACCATGTGTGTCAGCCGTTCAGGCGTCATTTCATCGACGCGGCAGGGTTGATCCACGATGCCTGCATTGTTCACCAAAGCATCGAGTTTTGGAAATCGTGCGTCCAGATCAGTGAAGATGCGGGTTATGTCATGGGGATCACCGATATTTCCCTGGATCAGATGCGCTGTGCTGCCGGCACGCTCGACCTGCGTTGCAACATGTGACGCCCCGGCCTTATCGTTGTTGTAATGGACTGCCACATCATAACCCGCCTGTGCGGCAAGCTCAGCCGTAGCTGCCCCGATACCTGCGCTGGCACCAGTGATTAAAACGCATTTACGGGACATAAGGTGGGCTCCGCTCAAATGCGGAAGGCCCGCTTTATATCATCAAGCGCGTCCCGCTGTTTATCGGTCATATCCCCTTTGCCAGCTGCAACAATGTCCTGCAAGACTTTCATCAACGGGGTTACACTGGCAGGACCGCTAAGTTTGCTGAGTTTGCGTGACAGGCGCGTGATTGCCGCATCGGGGCTGGTGCATTCCGTCATGAGCCAACGCCCCAGAACCGCCATTTCTTCGGCGGTTGTCAGATCAATTCGCAAGGCTGATTGCAGCCCGCGCATCATGGCAATTCGCTGCTCCTGCGTGGGGTAGTCGTCCAGCTCAAGAAACGCGACGGCAATTGCACCAATGGCAAGATTTGAATTATCGACATCCTCAACCGGGTGGCGATCATAGGTGCGGCGAAAGCCGAAACGACGGGCAGCGGCACGGACATCATTGGCAACGTCAAGCAGTTCTTTCCCCGCATCCACAGCATTGCGCGCGCGATACATCCAGAAAATAGCGGCACCAACCGCCCCAAGAATGATTAAAAGAATTGGCATCGAGGTAGCTCTTCCAATAGAAATGATGCCAATATTTAAGGCAATGATCACGGCACAAATATGGCCCGTTCACGCCTCCAGAATGCGTGTTACCATTTCCGTAACGTCACGGCTTAGATTTGGGGTGTTCAGGATGCGCCCCAGCGCCGCTTGCATCATCTGCTGGCGGTCGGCGTCATAGCGGTGCCAGGTCTCGAACACGGTGGACATGCGGGCAGCAGTTTGTGGGTTTTTGGCGTCAAGCTTGATCAGCCAATCGGCCATCAGCCCGTAGCCTTGGCCTGAGGGATCATGGAAGCCCGCTGTGTTGCCTGCCAATGCCCCGAAAACCGCGCGGAAGCGATTTGGGTTGGCCATGTCGAAATCCGGATGCGCGGTCATTTCCTTGGCCTTTGCAGTGGCCTTGGAGAGCTTGGCTGACATGACTTGCAACGAGAACCACTTGTCAATGACAAGGCGATCGTCCTTCCAGTGTTTATAAAAGGCGATATTCTCGTCCTCGCCTTTTTCGACATTAAGAAGGCTTGCCAAGGCACTGAATTGCATTGTCATATTGTCAGATGAAGCATACTGCTTTGCGGCCAGAGCGCCGCTATCGATGCGCGAGATCAGTGACAAGCAGGAATTTTGCAGGCTACGCTTTCCGGCGGCTTTGGCATCAGGGCTATAGGGCCCGTCCACTGCCATCTCGGCATAGAGCTTTGGGGTGATATCCTGCATGGCCTCAGCCACGGATTGGCTTAGCGTTTCACTGACTTGATAGATACGTGTTGGGTCAGGGGTCTGGCCACCGTCAAACAGCGCTTGCGCTATATCATCCTGTGATGGTCGACCAAGGGCCAGTGCGCGGAAATCCGGATCCAGTGTGTTATCCCGCGCGACCGTGATCAGTGCATCCAGATAGGCCTGATCAGGCGTCGCATCTTCTGTCACCATGCGGATCATGACGTCTTTTGCCAGGGCGCGTCCTGCCTCCCATTTGTTGAATGGGTCGGTGTCATGGGCCAGTAGAAAAGCACGTTCAGCGTTGGTCTGATCCCGCTCTAGAATGACCGGGGCCGAGAAGCCACGGTTTATGGACGGCACGGGCTTGGCGTCGAGGTTGGTGAAGCGGAATTTGTGCACCTCATCTGTAACTTCGCAAATCTTCGTCGTCTGAATTTCGTTGCCATTTTCGGCTAGCAGCCCGACAGCAATCGGAATTACCTTTGGGTCTTTCACATCCTGCCCCGGTGTGGGCGGCGTCGTTTGGGTGAAAGTAAGCGTATAGGTGCCGTCGTTAAAATCCTCGCCCACCTTGACCCTCGGTGTTCCAGCTTGCTCATACCAAAGCTTGAACTGGCTCAGATCGCGGCCTGTGGTGTCCTCAAAGCATTTCAACCAATCCTCTATCGTACAGGCCTGCCCATCATGGCGGGTGAAATAGAGATCACAGCCTTTGTAATAAGCTTCATCCCCGATCAGGGTTTTTAGCATGCCGATGATCTCTGCGCCTTTCTCGTAAACTGTCGATGTGTAGAAATTATTGATCTCGACAAAACTTGTCGGTCGGACGGGGTGGGCCAAAGGCCCATTGTCTTCACGAAACTGGCGCGCGCGCAGGGCCAGTACATTGCCGATCCTTTGTGTCGCATGGCCACGCACATCGCCCGAGAATTGTTGGTCGCGGAAGACAGTCAGTCCTTCCTTCAGGCAAAGTTGAAACCAGTCACGACAAGTGATGCGGTTGCCGGTCCAGTTGTGGAAATATTCATGGGCGATGATCGCCTCGATCCGCTCAAAATTGGCATCTGTCGAGGTCTCGGGGCTGGCCAGAACAGCCGCCGAGTTGAAGATGTTCAGCCCCTTATTCTCCATCGCGCCCATGTTGAAATCATCAACCGCGACAATGTTGAACAGATCGAGGTCATATTCGCGACCATAGACCTCTTCATCCCATTTCATTGATCGTTTCAGCGCATCCATCCCGAAGGCGCATTTATGCAGATCGCCGTCCCGGACCCAGATATTGAGCGCTACATCACGGCCTGACATGGTGGTGAAGCTGTCGGAATGGGCTACCAGATCCCCCGCGACAAGCGCGAACAAATAGGCAGGTTTGGGCCACGGATCATGCCACTTGCCGTCGCCCAGATCGTTGCCGTTGGACAGTTTTATCTTCTCGTCACACTCGATTGTCACACTGAAAACCCCCATTACATCGGGGCGATCAGGATAGTAGGTGATCTTGCGAAAGCCCTCGGCCTCGCATTGGGTGCAATACATGCCCTTCGACATATAGAGCCCTTCGAGCGCTGTATTTGTTTCCGGGCTGATCTCGACCTCTGCCTCCCAGATGAAGGGGGCGTCGGGGACCTGTGCCGTCAGGCCAAGTTCGGTTTGGTTGGCCTTTACCTCTGCACCATCGATCCTAGCCCATTTCAGGTCCAGATTTTCGCCATGCAGATAAAATGTTTTGTTCGATGCTTCCGGGTTTGGTCGGAAAGCGATCTTGCTGATCACGCGTGTTTTTGTCGGGTGCAGTTTGAACGTCAATTCGACCGTATCCACCAGATAGGCCGGGGGCGTGTAGTCGGAAAGGTAAATCGCTTGGGGGGCAGCATCGCGCATGAAAGGGCTCCATCAAAGTTATCGCAACAGTAACGTGCGCTTCGGCAGCTGCAAGATGGGGTTTTCTTTGGGCCGCGTCGATATAGATGCAAACTATGAGTGTTCTGCTTTGGTTCAAACGTGATCTGCGGGTGCAAGACCACGCAGCTTTAGCCCATGCGGCAGGTCTGGAAGGGCCTGTGATCCCGCTTTTTATTGCGGAGCCGGAATATTGGGGTTTGCCCGATACCTCGGCGCGGCAATGGGAATTTGTGGCGGAGTGTCTGGAGAGCCTTCGTGCAGAGCTTGGCGCATTGGGCGCGCCGCTGGTGATCCGTCAGGGCGATGCGGTCGAGGTGCTGGATCAGCTACGGTTAAATCATGGCGTAACCCGAATGGTCAGCCATGAAGAGACTGGCAATCAGTGGACATATCAACGTGATCTGCGCGTCGCCGCATGGGCGCGCAACAATGCGGTTCAATGGGACGAGCAGAGTGGTACAGGTGTGATCCGACGCCTGAAGTCCCGTGATGGCTGGGCCAAGACCCGTGATGGCTTTCTGGCGCAGCTTCAGATTGCGTTGCCTGCCGGCTTGCAGGCTGTGTCCGGACTGGTGCCGGGGTCAATCCCGTCGGCGCATGATCTTGGGATGGCAGCTGACCCTTGTCCTGACCGCCAAAATGGTGGGCGCGCAGAGGCTATGTCTGTATTGCAGTCTTTCCTGCACGAGCGTGGGCAGGATTATCGTCAGGCGATGTCGTCTCCTGTTGCAGGTGAATGGTCCTGTTCACGCCTCTCGCCGCATCTGGCCTTTGGTAGCCTGTCAATGCGCGAGGCGGTTCAGGCGGCCATGGCGCGCAGAGAAGCGTTGAAAGGCACGCGTGCGGGATGGCTTGGATCGATGCGGTCTTTTGAGGCACGGCTGGCTTGGCGTGATCACTTTACCCAGAAACTTGAGGACGAGCCCCGGATCGAGACGCATTGTCTGCACCGGGCTTATGAAAACCTGCGCCCCCGGCAAAGTGACTTTGCGCGGCTGAGCGCCTGGTCCGCAGGCGAGACCGGGTTGCCATTTGTCGATGCGTGTATGCGCTTTACCCGTGCGGGCGGATGGCTCAATTTTCGTATGCGCGCAATGGTTACATCTGTGGCATCTTACCATCTTTGGCTGGGCTGGCGAAACCACGGCCCGATCCTTGCGCGCTATTTTACCGATTATGAGCCGGGTATTCACTGGTCTCAGGTGCAGATGCAATCGGGGACCACTGGAATAAACACCGTGCGGATTTATAATCCTGTCAAACAAGGTCTGGAGCAGGATGAAACCGGTATATTCACCCGGCGCTGGTGTCCCGAATTGGTAGAGGTGCCGGACGCTTTTCTGCAAGAACCATGGCGCTGGGGCGGTGCAGCAACCTTGCTGGGGCGTGCCTACCCTGAACCGATTGTTGATGTGAAAGCCGCAGCTAAAGCTGCGCGTGATGCGGTCTGGGCGGTGCGTAAGGGCGAAGCGTTTCGGGCCGAGGCGGCGCGGGTCGTGCAAAAACACGCTAGTCGCAAAGATCCGCAAGGCCGCTTTGTCGATGATCGCGCGCCGCGTCGCAAAAAGCCACGGACCAAGGACACGCGCCAGATGAAGCTGGATTTGTGATATGCCAAAGATGCGCAAGAAAGCTAACCTCCCCACCAAGATTTGTACCAAATGCGGACGGCCTTTTGCATGGCGCAAGAAATGGGCAAAGGTTTGGGATGAGGTGCGATATTGTTCAACGCAATGCCGTGATGCGCGAGGGCACGAGTGAAGTTCTTAGAATTGGTCAGATTTTCTAACCACGCTTGTTGCCTATCGGAAACTTTTTTTCTAGAAGGTTTACCATAGCATACGACCCCTATTCTGCCGGGAGACTGAAATGAAAGATATCGCTGAAAATCGCGTGGAGCGGGCAGGCCTGTCGGTTGACCCGAAATTGGTCAGTTTTATTGAAGAGACGGTACTGTCGGGAACTGGTGTCGAAGCGGATAGTTTTTGGGCGGGACTTTCTGAGCTTGCGCATGACTTTGGCCCAAAGAACCGTGCGCTTTTACAAAAGCGGGAAGAGATACAATCCGCCCTCGACGCTTGGCATATTGAGCGGCGCGGGCAAGTCCATGATGCAGCCGCCTATACAGAATTTCTCAAAGAGATTGGGTATCTGGTCCCCGAAGGCCCTGATTTCATGATCGAGACAGAAAATGTCGACCCCGAGATTGCATCAATCGCGGGGCCGCAATTGGTTGTGCCGATTATGAATGCACGCTTTGCGCTGAACGCAGCCAATGCGCGTTGGGGATCGCTCTATGATGCGTTGTATGGCACGGACGCGATGGGCGATTTGCCCACTGCCGGCGGGTTTGATCATGCACGCGGGGCGCGTGTGGTCGCCACGGCCAAGGCACATCTGGACGATGCGGTCCCGCTGGACGGTGTTAAATGGGCCGAGGCCACAGGATTTGACACCGATGATGATGGTTTGATCGTCAAGACGGGTGGCGGTCAGGCACGTCTGGCACATCCTGCGCAATTTGCAGGTTACACCGAAAACATGGGCGAAATACTTCTGGTCAAAAACGGCCTTCATATCCGTATTGTTATTGACCCGTCCCACCAGATTGGCGCAACCGACCCGGCTAGAATTTCGGATGTAATCCTGGAATCTGCCCTGTCGACAATCATGGATTGCGAAGATTCTGTCGCCGCTGTGGATGGTGAGGACAAGGTGCTTGCCTATTCCAATTGGCTAGGCTTGATGAAAGGTGATCTGCGCGAGAGCGTGACCAAAGGTGGCAAGACGTTTGATCGGGTTTTGGCCGAGGACAAACATTTCAAAACGCGTGACGGCAAAGACCTGACCCTGAAGGGGCGGTCACTTATGCTGGTGCGCAATGTTGGCCATCTGATGACAAATCCAGCGGTTCTGGATCGTGACGGACTTGAGATCGGGGAAGGTCTAATGGATGCGCTCTGCACCACACTGATTGCGATCCATGACCTGAAGCGGGATGGGGGCAATTCTGTTGCGGGATCGGTCTATGTCGTTAAACCCAAGATGCACGGGCCCGAAGAAGTGGCCTTCGCGGACGAGATTTTCACTCGGGTAGAGGCTATTCTGGGCCTTCCGCAAAACACTGTGAAACTTGGGATCATGGATGAAGAACGGCGTACTTCAGTTAATCTCAAAGAATGTATCCGCGCGGCGAAATCGCGTGTGGCCTTTATCAATACAGGTTTTCTGGATCGCACGGGCGACGAGATTCATACCTCGATGGAGGCGGGACCGTTTCTTAAGAAAGGTGATATCAAGGGCGAGCCCTGGATTGCATCTTACGAGGATCGCAATGTGGATATTGGGCTGGCCTGTGGTCTTCAGGGCAAAGCGCAGATCGGCAAGGGCATGTGGGCAATGCCTGATCTGATGGCTGATATGCTGGAACAGAAGATCGGTCATCCCAAATCTGGTGCGAATTGCGCCTGGGTGCCGTCGCCAACAGCCGCGACCTTGCACGCGATGCATTATCACAAGGTCGATGTGTTTGCGCGTCAGGATGCGATCAAAGCAGGCGGTGTGCGTGGGACTTTGGCCGACTTGCTGACCATTCCGGTAGCGCATGGCCAAAACTGGTCGGATGAGGAGATCATCCAAGAGGTCGAGAACAACGCCCAAGGCATCCTTGGTTATGTGGTGCGCTGGGTAGATGCGGGGATCGGATGTTCGAAGGTGCCCGATATCAATGATGTTGATTTGATGGAGGATCGCGCGACCTGCCGGATTTCGTCGCAGGCGTTGGCGAACTGGTTGCATCATGGCGTGGTTTCAGAGGCAGATGTAATGGCGGCGATGAAGAAGATGGCCGCTGTTGTGGATCGTCAGAACGCGGGTGATCCCGGCTATGCTTCGATGGCACCTAATTTTGACGGGATTGCCTTTCAGGCGGCTTGCGATCTGGTCTTCAAAGGGCGTGTGCAGCCTTCGGGTTATACCGAGCCCGTGTTGCATCAGCGGCGTTTGGAGTTGAAGGCGAGTTGATTTCGTCGCAGCTTTGCTGCGACGATCCGTGGGGGCTTTGCCCCCAAACCCCAGAGTATTTATGAAACAATGATAAGGATGAGGACATGGCTGCGATTTCACTGAACAAGGCGCGCACCATTGTACGCAAGGCGCTGGCAAAGGGGCGGGAGATGGAGTTGAAACCTTTGTCCGTGGTTGTGTTGGATGCCGGTGGTCATGTGCAGGCGTTTGAACGAGAAGACGGAGCGGCACCGGGACGGTTTGACGTTGCGCGTGGCAAGGCTTACGGCTCGGTTATGCTGGGCATGGCAGGCACGGCGCAGATGGCACGGGCCGAGCAACAACATTACTTCATGACCGCTGTGAATGGGCTTTTTGGTGGCTCAGTTATACCGGTGCCTGGCGGTGTTTTGGTGTATGATAAAAAGGGTGCTGTGATTGGTGCCGTTGGTGTAACGGGTGATACATCAGACAATGATGCGATCGCTGCAATGGCAGGGATCGAAGCGGCAGGGCTTTCGGGCGAAATCTGAATATCGTTTGGCTATCCTGATACAGAGATGCCTATATTTTGATCTCGAGATTTTGCACATGGATTGTGCGGGACTAGACACTCGACCTGAGTGAGATTTTTGCCTAAACATAAAGTGGGGGGATTGCAGGAGCGGTATAAGATGGCAAAGCCAATTATCGGGATTATCGGCAACTATCACCTCATCAATGAGGAATATCCCGTCCATGCGGGCGGGCGGATGAATTCCGAAGCTGTCGCAGAAATTTGCGGCGCGGTACCGGTGATCGTTCCTACGGATCCTGAATTGGTTTCGGTTACTGATCTCATGGAGGCTTGTGACGGTTTCTTGTTCACAGGAGGGCGCCCGAATGTGCATCCGGAAGAATATGGCGAGGACCCGACTGAGGCGCATGGCGCCTTTGATCGGGCACGTGATCGCGTTGCCCTGCCATTAATCCGAGCCTGTATCGAGATAGGACAACCGTTTCTTGGGGTCTGCCGTGGCTTTCAGGAGGTCAATGTCGCCATGGGGGGCACGCTTCACCCCGAAATCCGCGATCTACCGGGCCGGTTGAACCACCGTATGCCGCCTGATGGGACAATAGAGGAGAAGTTTGCCCTGCGCCATGAGGTCCGTTTTACCGAAGGTGGGCCGTTTGAACGGTTGATGGGCAGCTCTGTGGTCCAGACGAACACGTTGCACGGGCAGGGGATAAAGACTGCCGGAGAACGGATTGTGATAGATGGTGTGGCCCCGGATGGGACGCCGGAAGCTATCTATATCAAGGATGCGCCGGGGTTTTCTCTGTCGGTGCAATGGCATCCGGAATACCGGGCGGCACATGATCCTGTATCGCGACCATTATTCGAGGCGTTTGGCGAGGCTGCATCGGCTTGGCGCGCAGGGGAGCGACCGGTTTTGTTGAAATCGGCCTGAATTAGCTGGTCAGGATTTCACTAACCTTCAAGGCGCGCATATTGTTCCCATCCACTTTCAGCTTGCCAGACATCACCGCCATAATCGGGTTTTGAGACCCATCAAGGATCGCGCGGAATGTTTTCTCGGATGCTTTGAGTGTGACATCGGCAGGTGCATTGCCAGCCGTAGCGCCGTGTTCAGTCAGCATGACGCTACCCTCGCCCGTGATCTCAAGCTTGGCGGTGCCTTTGATCGTACCTTTGGCTTTGTCATGCAGCAAGGTTACGAATTCGTCGACTATGGCGGACATGGGATTCCTCTGGCTAGATATAGCTCCAGTTTTGACGATCATGCGCAAACGGCAAGTGGGACGTCACGTCAGAGACGCGTGTGAGCAGTCGGATTAGCCATAGGTTTCGAGCATTTCTTTCAGATCATCCAGAGTGTTCGCCTCTTGTACGGGCTTGTCATGGCGCCAACGTGACATGCGCGGAAAGCGCAACGCGACCCCCGACTTATGCCGCGGAGACGCTTGTATCCCTTCGAACGCTATCTCGAACACGTGCTCGGGCGTAACGGCACGCACGGGGCCGTAACGCTCCAACGTGTTTTTGCGGACCCATGCGGTGATCTTGCGAAACTCCGCATCGGTGAGGCCTGAATACGCCTTGGTGAACGGAACCAGATCATTGCCGGACCAGACTGCGAAGGTGAAATCGGTAAACAGATTGGCCCGTCGCCCATGACCTGCCTGCGCATAGATCATCACCGCGTCAATCATCAGTGGATCGACCTTCCATTTCCACCAATCGCCCCTTTTGCGCCCCGCAAGGTAGGGGGAGCCCCGCGTTTCAACATAAGCCCCTCGGCCTGCCTGTCGCGTGAGGTTTCGCGCAACGCGGCCAGATCATCCCATGTCTCAAATGACAAAATGGATGAAAGCCGCAAGGGTGCTGTCTGTGGCAGACATTGAATCATATCTGCCAGCAAGGCACGCCTTGTATTGTAAGGCTGGTCACGAATGTCTTGTCCGCGATATTCCAGCAAGTCATAGGCATACAGGATCGTCGGGGCTTCGCTGAGCAGTTTCTTCGGTACGGTTTTACGTCCGATGCGTTTTTGCAAGGCACTAAAGGGAGAGGTTTTTCGTCCGCCCAAGCAAGGATTTCGCCGTCAATTACTGTGCCATCCTCGATGAAGTCAGGGGCTTGGGCGAATTCGGGGAAGCGGTCAGTGATCAGCTCTTCCCCGCGTGACCACAGGAAATGCTGACGATCCCGCAAGATCAGTTGTCCGCGAATACCGTCCCATTTGAATTCAGCACGCCAGTCAACGGGTGGGCCAAGTACGTCCAAATCTTCAAGCTGATAGGCGAGGTAGAACGGGTAGGGCTTTGACGCATCCGCAGACGGGTCATCGGTCAGGATCAGATCTTGATAGCTGGTCGTTTGCGGTGTCCAATTGCCCATGATGCGGTGGGCAAGTTGCGTTTCCTCGATCCCGGTGGCTTGCGCCAGCGCACGGGTCATCAGCTTTTGGCTAACGCCAATGCGCATACCGCCTGTGATCAGTTTGTTGAACAAGAAGCGCTCGACCGGGGGCAGGCTATTCCAGGCTGTCAACACTGTTTGCTTTTTCTCCTCCACGGTGCGTGTGCCGAGGTTTGCCACAATATCCAGCCACTCGGTCAGTGTGTCGTCGGAGCTTTCCTGCGCAGGTGGTAAAACCAGTGCAATGGTTTCGGACAGGTCGCCCACGATCGGATAGCTTTCCTCGAAAAGCCATAGGGGAATGCCTGCAACTTCGGCAGCCCATTCGCGCAGAAGGGTTGTTGTAACGCCGCGTTTGGGGCGTCGGCCGGACAGGATGGCAATTGTCCAGAGCTTGTCCGTATCAGGGGCGTCTCGGAAGTAATCTGCCAGCGCTGCGACTTTGGTGTTGGTCTTTGTGGTCTGGTCAAGTGCGGTGAACAGTGTGGCGAAGCGTTTCATTCAATGACCTCCGCTTCGCCTTTATCAAGACTTTCGCCTTCGAATTCCGTCTCTACAATGCCTGCGTCATAGCCTTGCTCGGCCAGCCAGCGTGAAAAAACCGAAGTGTAACCATGGGTAACGAACACGCGTTCTGCCCCTGTAGCCTTGATGGCTGCGTTCAACCCTTCCCAATCCGCATGATCTGACATCACAAACCCGCGGTCTGCGGCGCGGCGACGTCGGACCCCGCGCAAGGCCATCCAGCCCGAAGCGAAAGCGGTGGATGCCTGCCCGAACCGCCGCGCCCATGTACTGTTCATTGCCGATGGCGTGGCAAGCACCAGCGCGCCCTGATGATCCTTGATGTTCAGATCGGGGGTGATGCGGATCGTCTGGGGCAGCTCAAGCCCTTGCGCACGTAACACCTCGTTGGTGTTCTCGATAGCACCATGGGTCAGGACAGGGGCGATAGAGCTATCAATATTTGCGAGGATTCTTTGAGCCTTCCCAAGCGCATAAGCCCCGAGGATCGAGAACCGTCCAGCATCACGGTTGCCCTGCCACCACGCGTTGATCTGGGCGATCACGTCTTCCTGAACGTCCCATGTAAAGACCGGCAGCCCGAAGGTGCATTCAGAGATAAACGTATGGCAGCTCACGGGTTCAAATGGTTCGCAAAAGCCATCATTGGTGATTTTGTAATCACCTGAGACAACCCAAGTTTCGCCGCCGACCTCGACCCTGATCTGGGCTGAACCCGGCACATGGCCTGCCGGATGGAAACTGACCAATGCATCGCCGATCTGGCGCGGGGCAGCGTAAGGCGTGGTTTCAAGTGTGATATCACCGAGCCGAAGTTTCATCACCGGCGCCGCGGCCCTCGGTTGCGAGGTAGTGTTTATGCCCCCAACGCGCGTGGTCCGAATGACCATGGGTGATCAATGCCCGCTCTACCGGGCGCCATGGGTCGATGAAGAAATCACCGGCGGGACAATAAATGCCTTGAGGACGAAATTCGAGAACCATGACGTCAAACTTAGCAGCAGGAGATTTGGTTGCCAGCGTGAGAAAGTATTTTTCACAAGATGATAGAGCAGGCGCTTCCAAACGTGTCTAAACGGAAGTATGGGAGGGCATGAGTTATCCCATTATTCGCCTGAAACCGAAAACTGATGCTAAAGCGATCCGCTTTGGGTTCCCATGGGTCTATTCTGATCAGCTTGTGACGGACCGCCGGACAAAGGCTCTTGTGCCCGGCACGATTACGGAACTTCAGGATGCGGACCGCACCTTTTTGGGGATTGCGGCGCTCAACGGACGCTCCAAGATCATGGCGCGTGTTCTGGATAGGAATCCAAAAGCTGTTGTGGATCAGGAGTGGCTGACCGCACGTATTAAGCGCGCCGTGGACCTGCGTGAGCGCCTGTATGATACCCCTTACTATCGGCTGATCCATGCAGAGGCGGACGGGTTGCCGGGTGTGATCGTTGATCAGTTTGGCGATGCCCTTGTTGTCCAACCCAATGCGGCTTGGGCTGATGTCCGATTGGCTGATCTTGAGATGGCGTTGGTTTCAGTCACGGGCTGCCGTACCGTCATCAAGAACGCCAGCGGTCGGGCGCGTAGCTTGGAAGGGCTGGACGAGAACAGCGTGGTTCTGCGTGGGGGGTAGATGCCCCAATTCCGGTGCTCATGAATGGCGCGACTTATATGGCTGACGTGATTGGTGGGCAGAAGACGGGGCTGTTTTACGATCAGCGCCCTAACCATGAATTTGCGGCCAGATTGGCCAAGGACGCACGTGTGCTTGATGTGTTTTCCCATGTTGGGGGATTCTCGCTTGCTGCTTTGGCAGGTGGTGCAACGCAGGCCCTAGCTGTGGATGGATCCGAGGCTGCATTGTCGCTGGCCGAGGCAGGAGCTGCCGCAATGGGGGCCAGCGGCCGATTGACAACCCGCAAGGGTGATGCTTTCAAAACGATGGAGGCCTTGGTTGAAGAAGGCGCTCAATTTGATCTTGTGATTGCTGATCCGCCTGCCTTTGCGCCGAACAAACAAGCGTTGGAAAATGGCCTCAGGGCCTATGCCCGGGTGGCATCTCTGGCTGCTCGGCTGGTTGCGCCGGGGGGATATCTTGGCCTTTGTTCATGTTCTCATGCTGCAGATATCAGCAAGTTCCGGCAAGCGTCGATACGTGGGATCGGCAAAGGCGGGCGCGCTCCGCAACTTCTTTATACAGGTGGTGCGGGGCCAGATCATCCGACACATCCCCATTTGGCGGAAAGCGGTTATCTCAAAGTATTGTTCTTCCGGCTCGACTGATGCGGGTTCTGCTGGATGCCTGTGTTTTGTACCCGACGGTGCTGCGGGAAATCCTGCTTGGTGTCGCCGGGCAAGGGCTTTTCACCCCGCTTTGGTCCGAACGTATTTTAGAAGAATGGGCACGCGCTGCCCGCAAGATTGGCCCCACTGGCGAGATGCAGGCCCGTGCCGAGATTGCTTTGTTGCGCGCTGGGTGGCCTTCTGCTGTGATTATCCCACGGGATGGTGATATGGCGCGGTTGTGGTTGCCGGACGAGAATGACGTGCATGTTTTGGCGGCTGCCATTGCGGGATCGGCGGATGTCATTCTGACGTTCAACGCGAAGGATTTCCCCCGCGCGACTTTGCGCGATGAAGGGCTGGACCGTGACAGCCCCGATGCGTTTCTTATGAACCTATGGCTACAGTCGCCGGAAGTTATAGCCTTGGTAGTTTGTAAGGTTCATGCAGAGGCACAGCGCCTTTTTGATGGAACAATACCGCAACGCGATCTTCTGAAACGTGCACGCCTTCCTCGGTTGGGTAAGGCTTTGTTATAAAGCTATAAATTATTGATCTGAGTATAATGGGCAGCATTTTGCCTATGCCTCGTTTTTAAGACAATCCTGGAAAATATTTGCTTTAGTTGATGAATTAAATCTAATAGTTTGAAATTGTGTATTTAATTAAAGGAACACATAAATGAAAACTTCAAGTGATAAAGCTATTTCAGCTACGGAGATGGCTGATGTGCTTTTCGGTCTTCCAGGCAATGATATTATCGACGGCTTGGCAGGTAATGATGTCATTTTTGGTAAGGATGGCGATGATGCTTTAAGCGGCGGCGCTGGATCTGATGTACTTTTCGGCGGGGAAGGTAATGACACGCTGGATGGTGGCGAAGATAGTGATGTTCTTTTCGGCGGCGCAGGTAACGATATCCTTATTGGCGGTGTTGGAGAGGCGAGTGATGTCCTTTTTGGAGGTGCCGGAAACGATACTATAGATGACGGTTTGGGCGATGATATCGTCTTTGGCGGTGCCGGTGATGATGTTTTTGTCTCTGCTGCGGAAGCATCAGGTGGCTTGAGCGAAAACGGGGAAATTGGTGGCTTCGGAAATGATATACTTTTCGGCGGCGCAGGGAATGACAGATTTCTGATCGGTTTCGGTGATGATACTATGCATGGTGGGACCGGCGATGACACTTTCCAGTATGTCGCTGGGCAAATCGGGTCTAACACCATTTATGGTGGGGCTGGTGACGACTCTCTTGTAATCGTTGATAACCCTGCTGCACCTGGGCTTGTAACGATCGAATATGATGAAAACGACGCTACATCAGGTGAGGTTCTGTTTGCTGGTGAAGTTGTGATCGAATTTACAGGTCTTGAAAATATTGATATTATTGCACTGTAAGCGATGTTGCAGTTTGTCGTTAAATTCGATTTTGTAATAGACAGAATGTGACTTGCACAAAGTCAGCACTAAATTCCCCGTCCCAACATACTGGGGTGGGGTTTTCTTTACAGATACAACACTATTTCAAATACATGAGCACATAAGAGATTTGGTAGTCTGATATTTTTTGCTCAAAAAATTAACGCCCTATTATAGTAGTTCCCCACTTCGCCTCATTCGCTTCGATTGCTGCGATGCGTTCGGCTGATTTGGGGTGACTTAGGAACCAGGCAGGGGGTCCACTGCCTGTGCTGGCGGTCAGGCTTTCCAACTTATTGAAAAGGGATTTCTGGGGTTCGGTGCCGATCCCCGCCTTGGTCAGCAGAGCAGACGCATAGGCGTCCGCCTCATATTCGTCCTGACGTGATAGGCGGGCGGCCAGCATCGTGGCCAGCATATTGGCAAGCCAGACACCCACGCCGGGGATGAAACGGCCGAGCATCGAAGCCAGCGCAATGCGAATTGCGTTCTGGCCTGAAAAATCAATCATGCGGCGACGGGAATGGCCCAGTGCCACATGCCCCAGCTCATGGGCGATGACGCTGGCCATTTCTTCTGCGCTGACCTCGCCCGCTTTGTATTTGTTGAAAAACCCGCGTGTAATGAAGATGCGACCGTCTGGTGCGGCAAGACCGTTGACCGGTTCGATCTCATAGACATGGACGCGGATCTGCGGTAGGTCGAGCGCATTGGCCATGTCTTCGTTCAGCCGTTCAAGCTCTGCGTCTTGCAGAACAGTTGACTGGTTGTCCAATTGCTTGGCCGTTCTCCAGGCCGAGAATTTATACATGACCAACCCGTAAAGGATTGTCAGCAGGATAGGGGACAGTTTGAGCATATTGAGAATATGGGGGCACGGAACGCATTGGGCAAATAAAAACAAAGCCCGCTCCGAAAATTATCCGGTCTACGCAAGACGGTGTGGTGTCAGGTTATCAATATCTATGCTGTTCATGATATGCAGCATGGTGATTTTGGACAGGTTTTGAGAAGAGGCGCTTGCGTTCGTTCCTTAGCGGCTAAGCGTCTTCATGCCCCGTTCAAGGCCGCTCAGGGTCATCGGCACCATACGATCTGCCCCGAAAATTTCCTGTATCATGGCAATTGATTGTGTGTAGCGCCAGTACCGTTCGTCCAACGGATTTATCCACAGATGATCTGGCCATTGCTCGCGCGCCCGGGTCAGCCACACCTGACCTGCCTCGGGGTTCATATGTTCATTTGCGCCACCGGGATAGGCGATCTCGTATGGGGACATAGAGGCATCGCCGACAAAAATGCATTTATAGTCGGACCCGTAAGTGCGCAACACATCCCAAGTCGGTGTTTGCTCGCTCCAGCGGCGTTGGTTGTCTTTCCAGACACCTTCGTAAAGGCAGTTGTGGAAGTAGAAATGCTCAAGATGTTTGAATTCGGATTTGGCGGCGCTGAATAGTTCTTCAACCAACTTGATATGTGGATCCATTGAACCGCCGACGTCAAGAAACAGCAGCACTTTGACGGCATTGCGTCGTTCTGGGCGGGTGATCACGTCCAGATATCCATGCTCGGCCGTGGACCGAATTGTATTGTTTAGGTCCAGCTCTTCGGTTGCGCCGTCCCGCGCCCAACGACGCAGGCGTTTCAGCGCGACTTTTATGTTGCGCGTTCCCAGTTCTACGCTGTCGTCAAGGTTGCGAAATTCGCGCTTGTCCCACACTTTAACGGCACGCTGATGGCGGCTTTCTGATTGGCCGATGCGCACGCCTTCGGGATTGTAGCCATAGGCACCGAAGGGTGAGGTTCCGGCGGTGCCGATCCATTTATTGCCGCCCTGATGACGCGCTTTCTGTTCCTCAAGTCGTTTCTTTAGGGTTTCCATCAATTTGTCGAACCCACCAAGGGCCTCGATTTCGGTTTTTTCTTCTTCGGTCAGGGTTTTCTCGGCAAGTTTGCGCAGCCAGTCCTCAGGCAGCTCAATTGCTTTGACGACTTCGTCAAACGAGACGTCTTCAAGCCCTTTGAAGGTAGCTGCGAATGCCTGATCAAAACGGTCCAGATGTCTTTCGTCTTTCACCATGATTGCGCGGGCCAGATAGTAGAACCCGTCGATATCATAGGTGACAAGACCTGCGTGCACGCCATCCAGAAACGCCAGATATTCCCGCAAGGACACCGGAATTTTGACGGCGCGCAGCGTGTCAAAGAATGGCAGGAACATTGTTTAGCCTACGGCGCTGCGCGCCAGAAAAATTGCGACGAACAGACCAATCAGACCGAAGAGGACACCATAGCCAAACGCATATTGCGCGATATCAAGAACCTGCCCATCACGACGCTTGGCGATGACGCTACCCAGCACAGCGCCTATAATGAAACCGATAAATGGTGCCACGCGTCAGCCTCTCTTTGCTGGGGTGAGCGCTTGGATTTCCGCCAGTCTCGCCCGCACATTCTTATCTGAGCCAAACCCATATTGCCCCCAAGCCAGCCCGTCCAGCCGCACAGCCCTAGCCTGTTCTGTCTTGCCGGACAGGTCCAGTGCTTCGGCCTTGATCATTAGCAGAGTGGCAAGAAGCGCTGCATTCTGAGAACTGCGGGCGGCAGGCAAGGCATCATCCACAATTCGGATTGCAACATCAGACTGCCCAGAGGAGAGTGCAAAGGCAGACATTTGAGTCGCCACATGGGCTGTCTGCACGGATTTGCCGTAAAGCCCATTGTAAAGCGCGCTTGCTTGCAGGAAGGCTGCAATGGATGTCTGGGCGTTAGTACTAAGCGTCACGCGACCTTGCACAAACAGGCTAAAGGCCAGGCGATTGTCAGTCCAACCCTCGCGTTTGGCGATATTAACTGCTTTGGCTGCGTAGGTTGCACGCTTTGCGGGACTTGAATTGATTGCGAGTGCTGCCGAAATCGCCTTGTTCCACGCGCGTGGAGTTTGCGAATGCGGGCGGGCAGCGGCAGAGTTTCCGCGTGGATTAAGCCGTGCCAAAACACCAGGCAGAACCGAAGCGACCTGACCACGGTTCATACCGTTGCGGATTTCTGGGCTGTAATAGGCCCGCAGGATCAACATATCGAAACCGGTCAGAACCGTGTGGAAGTTGTCATCGTTGAACGTACTGTCAGGCAAGCGGTACAGATCATTCAGTGGACCTAGCGCTTGCGCAATTTCCTCATGCAGACAATCGCGCACTTCCTGTGGGCTGACATCTTTTGGAATGATGACTGTTGCCAACTTACGTTCCGTCAGCTTGGCCCAATCGGTTGTGCCACGCCCACGGGTGCGCTTGAACTCTTTCCAGCCGCTGACATTGGGCACAACAAAACAGGCAGCCTGTGGTACTGCGCGTTGCAATGTCTTGCGCGTTACCGCTTGCACAATGATATTTGGTGTTTCCCCAGACCGTGCCCGAGAGATGTCGATGCGCGCCTCGCGGCGCAAACGGGCCAGAAGCTGATTGAGGTCTTTTTCAAGACTTCTGGGGGCACCTGATGTAACCGCGACCTTGATTGGGCCCTCAAATTTTGTCAGCCGGGGCAGTTTTCGACCGCTTTCCATCATAAAAGACAGATCAAGAAAATCCTGCATAATCTCGGAATTTGGCCTGATAGCAGGCTGTGTTCGCCCACTGGCGAAGGTTTTCATCGGGGGCAGACGGTCCACCAGAGGTCCACTGCGTTTGGTTGTTTCCGGGGCCGGTGTACAGGCTGCCAGGAAACATAGAATCAGAACAAGGTAACGTATCATCAGGCGTTTATAGCCGGTTGTACTTAATAAATGGAGTAACTTGTCCAATGCGGTCATAAAGGTTTCGTGCTGTGGCGTTAAAGTCCTGCGTTAACCAATACACAGATGGGGAATTCTGCTGGTCAGCCTCTGCATAAACGCCCTCGACCAAGGCGCGTCCAACACCCTTACCGCGTATGTCCGGGTCCGCGTAAAGGTCTTGTAGATAACAGACTTTTTCGATTTTCCAGCAATGACGATGAAATAGAAAATGCGTCAGACCCACAGGGCGCCCATCATATTCAGCAATCAGACACCTGAAATCCTGCGGATCATCGCCGAGAAGGCGCTGAAATGTTGTCTCATAGACGTTTTCGGGCACTGTGGTCTCATAAAACGTCAGATAATCGGTCCATAAACGTCGCCATGCGGGTTCATCTTCCGGGCTCAGCGGTCGAATAACAACGCTCATCTTTGATTGCGCGCCATGAAGGCAAGGCGTTCGAACAGATGCACGTCCTGTTCATTCTTCAAAAGCGCCCCGTGCAGCTTGGGCAAAGCATTAACGCCATCGCGTTTCAGGTCTTCGGGGCTCAGATCCTCGGCCAATAGCAATTTGAGCCAATCCAGCACTTCGGATGTAGATGGCTTCTTTTTAAGGCCAGGGGTGTCACGAATTTCGTAGAACTGCGTCAGGGCGGTGCTTAAAAGCTGCTCCTTCAGGCCGGGATGATGAACCTCGACGATCTGTTTCATCGTGTCCATGTCCGGGAAGCGGATATAGTGGAAGAAACATCGGCGCAGGAAAGCGTCGGGCAACTCCTTTTCGTTATTCGACGTGATGATCACAATTGGACGCTGGTGCGCTTTGATAGTTTCACCCGTCTCGTAGACGTGGAACTCCATCCGGTCGAGCTCTTGCAGAAGGTCATTGGGGAATTCGATATCGGCCTTGTCGATTTCATCAATCAGCAGGACAGTTTTTGCTTCTGCTTCAAACGCTTGCCATAGTTTTCCTTTGCGGATGTAGTTCTTTACGTCATTCACGCGGGCGTCCCCGAGCTGGCTGTCGCGCAGACGGCTGACCGCGTCATATTCATAGAGGCCCTGCTGAGCCTTGGTGGTGGATTTGATATGCCACTCGATCATTCGCAGCCCCAGCGCGTCAGAGATCTGCCTTGCAAGTTCTGTTTTTCCGGTGCCGGGTTCGCCCTTAACCAGCAAAGGCCGCTCCAGCGCGACGGCGGCGTTGACGGCCACAGTCAGGTCATCTGGAGCGATGTAGGATTTGGTACCGTTAAATTGCATAAAAATCAGACCTCTGTGTTGTGCAGTTGATCATCTTCAAGAAGTGATCCAGATAACAGTCATAACGTGCCTTATCTGCGTGACAAGGGGGTGGCATTCGGTTAGAGCATGCGTGGGAAACACAGGATGCCCGACGTGTTTGAGTCGTCTTCGGGTCACGGTATCCCGTGTATAGTATAGTTGAGGGAGTAGGGATGAAAGCCGAAGTGTTTCTACCTGATGACTATCGTCCAGCGGAAGATGAACCTTTCATGAACGACCGCCAGACAGAATATTTTCGCCGCAAGCTTCTGGATTGGAAGCACTCCATTCTAGAGGAAACGGCGTCCACCATTGAAGGCATGAAAGACGGGACGCGTAATATTCCCGACATTGCCGACAGGGCCAGTGAGGAAACTGATCGTGCGCTGGAACTTCGCACACGGGATCGGGAACGCAAACTTATCGCCAAAATCGACAGTGCTTTGCGCCGGATTGAAATTGGGGAATACGGGTATTGCGAAGAAACCGGGGATCCGATTTCGCTGAAACGCCTTGATGCCCGTCCGATTGCAACGCTTAGCCTTGAAGCGCAAGAACGTCATGAGCGGCGCGAGAAAGTGCATCGCGACGATTGAGCCTGATAATAGTGAACATCACAAATGCCGGGCCATTGGTCCGGCTTTTGTAATTCAGGGGCGGTAATCCATGGCAACATTTGCACTGGCGGTCTTCTTGCTGCTGATCACTCCGGGGCCAGGCGTTTTGTCTATCGCGGGTGTCGGGGCCGCCTTTGGGTTTCGCGCGGGGCTGCGCTATCTGGCTGGGCTGTTTATCGGGACAAATCTTGTTGCACTGGCCGTTGTCAGCGGTCTGGCCGCTTTGGTGCTGGCCAACCCTGTGATCCGCAAAGTGCTGTTCGTAGCCTCGACATTCTATCTGCTCTACCTTGCGTGGCGTATTGCTTTTGCTGGCAGTCGTGTTGCGTTTATAGAAGCGCAAAGCCAGCCCGGTATCGGTGCCGGGCTTTTGCTGCAGGCGATTAATCCCAAAGCCTATGCGGTCAACACGGCCCTGTTTTCAGGGTTTGTCATCTTCCCTGATGCGTTGACTGTGGAAGTGGTGGTGAAATTTCTGATCGTCAACGCAATCTGGGTGCCTATCCATCTTCTTTGGCTCTGGATGGGTGGGGTGATCAAGCGGTTGAACCTGCCGCAGAAGATTCAGCGGGTCATCAATATCACGATGGCCCTTGCGCTGGTGGGTGTGGTCGCGCTGGCGATTATTGCGGCGTTTTAAACGGCCAGATCGACCCAAACAGGGACATGATCCGATGGTTTCTCGCGGCCGCGAATTTCAGCGTCGATTTTGCAGTCGCGCATAAGGTCAGCACATTGGGGTGTCATCAGAAAATGGTCGATGCGGATGCCGTCATTACGGTTCCAGGCACCCGCCTGATAATCCCAAAAGCTGAATTGTTCGGGCAGTTGATTGCAGGCGCGGAAGGCTTCGGTGAAGCCGAGGTTCAGGATGCGGCGGTAGGCGGCGCGGCTTTCCAACCTGTAGAGCGCATCATCCGTCCAGGCTTCGGGGCGTTTGGCGTCCTCGGGCTGTGGGATGATGTTGTAATCGCCGGCCATCAGGGCGGGCATCTCGTCAGACAGAAGCTGTTGTGCGCGGGAATATAAACGCTCCATCCATGCAAGTTTATAGTTGTATTTTGGCCCCGGTGCAGGGTTGCCGTTGGGCAGATACAACCCGCACACTCGGATCGCTGTATCGCCAACTACAGTTGCTTCGATCCAACGGGCCTGTTCGTCAGTCTCATCGCCGGGTAGGCCTCGCGCGATATCCTCAAGGGGCAGTTTTGACAGAATGGCGACGCCGTTGAACCCTTTCTGCCCATGGGTTTCGACATTGTACCCCTTGTCTTCGAAGATTTCGCGCGGGAAGGCCTCGTCCACGGATTTGATCTCTTGCAGGAGCGCCACATCGGGCTGCGCTTCGTCCAGCCAGTCTGACAAAGCGTTTATGCGCGCCTTGATGCCGTTGATGTTGAATGTGGCGATTTTCATGTGCGGCCCCCGGCGCTGCTTTGGACCTCAGTTTTGACTGATGCATATCTCATGCGCAAGCGGTGTTAGACCGGCCGCGATAAGCCAGAGGCTATCGAGCTCCCGTAGCTTGGCAGGATCAATCTGGTCCAAATGTTGCCAATAGCGCCCGGAGGGGATTTGATAATCCAGATCAGCTTCCATACGAAGTGCAGCTTGCGCCGCTGTTTCGTCAAAACCCATTTTGGGCGTTGTAAGGTCGGACTGTGTTGTGCGGGGGTATGGCAGGCGGCTGGGCTGGTCAGAGAGGTTTGCTACGCGACAGCCCTGTTGGACGGCAAACCAGGCGAGACGCGCGGCCTTCGCCTCCAGCGATTGCAGGGTCGGGTCATCGCGCAATGGATCCGCTGTGCCAGTGCCGTAGAAGTGAGTTTTGCGCGCCTTGGGGTAGACCATATCGCAGCCGAAATAGGCGAGTGTCGATGGCTTGTGCCGGTGCAAGGCCCAATATCCGGCCGTGAATGCCATAGTCCCGCCTGCATAAACGAAACCGCCGTAATTGTTTTGCGCCTCTACGTATTGATCCGCTGCGACACAGGTTTGGGTGGGGGCGATCCTGTCAGGCAGACGATCTTTTGGGAAATCTTCCGGGTAGATCAGGCTGTCCCAGTCGGGACGGACCTGCCAAGCGTTGTTAATCGCAAGGATATGAACGAACCCGCGGCGGGACCAGTCACGGCAATTCAGCACGTTCGGGCCACTGCCCAATATCAGAATACATGTCATGCCAACCCCAAGTTACGAAACCCAATAATAGGCCGCGGTTTCTCGAAGGCAAAAGCGGGGCGCCCAACCCCTAGCGCTGCCCGTAATACAGGCCAACCGTATGTTCGGCTTCCGCGAAGAAAAGCCAGCGTGTTGCAAGAACACCGACCACGTGGATGACAATGCCGATCCCGGCCAGAACATGGTTAAAAGGCAGCATGCCAACCAGTACCCAAGGGATCATGCTGAGGCAGACCACACCAATAATTCGCAAGGTTTTGGAATGTTTGCGTCCGACAACATGGACCATTTCCTTAAGCAGGTAATTGGTGCCGGAATGAGGGGACTCGAACAGGCGAACCTTGCCCATATTTCCCAGCCCGGTCGCTGTTTCTATCGTGCTACCAGCCTCTTTGAAGCGTTTGTCGCCAGCAATCCATGCCAGAAGCTGTGCTGCCCCAAGTACCAGTAGCAACGGGGCCGCCAGTGTTACCTGACCTGCCATAAACGCGCCCCCGGTGATGGCATATCCCATAAACAGGGCAGGGGTGGTCCAGTGGTTCCACCGTGGTACGGTCTTGAGCTGACCATAGATCATAGATGTGGCAAAGATCGTCGCCAAGCATAGAACGGAGCCGATCAGCCCTAACACCCCGATTTTTGTGTCAAAGAAGACCACGCCGATTGCATAAAGTCCCATCACAACAAGAGCTGCCACCGATAGGCAGGCCTCGCGCGACAGCCAGCTGCTTTTCCATTGGGTAAAAGCTTTAAGGGCGCGTTGTGGATTGCCTAAGTGGAATGAAGAGGCGATCAACCCGCCAACGGCCATAGCATAGGCGATAAGGAAGAAGATGAAGGCGGTGAAGCCCGAGACATCCGGTTTGCCAAGCCCAAGAAATGTCAGCAGACCGAAGCCTAGGCCGCTGAAAACGGTGAAGAAAATGATGGATGGTGCGGGATGCATTCAGAGTTTCTCCAGCGTTTTGTCAAGCCAGCCCAAGAAGCCCTTTGGCTCTGCGGCGACAGGTTCGAGGAAGGGGGCGAGGATGTCGATGTCCTCATCCTTGGGGCGGGGGGTAGGTATTTATTGACGGGTTTGGTGCCTTGTTCGGGCATCAGGTCCATACCACCGCGGTCTGCGACAAGCTTGGACACATCTGAGTTTTCATCGCCCAAATCGCCGAAGTGCCGCGCGCCAGCGGGACATGTGCGCACGCAGGCAGGCTGGCGGTCTTCTTCGGGAAGGTTTTCGTTATAGATGCGGTCTACACAGAGGGTGCATTTCTTCATAACACCCTCGGCTTGATCCAATTCCCGTGCGCCGTAGGGGCAGGCCCATGCACATAGGCCGCAGCCGATACAATCGCTTTCATTGACAAGCACGATGCCATCTTCAACACGCTTGTAGCTGGCCCCGGTAGGGCAGACGGTGACACAAGGAGCGTCCTCGCAATGCAGACAGGATTTCGGGAAATGCACGGTTTGGGCGGGCCCTTGTTCTGGCATTACCTCGTAGGAATGCACACGGTTGAGAAACGTGCCGACCGGGTCTGCGCCGTAAGGGTTTTGATCTGACAGAGGTGCGCCGTAGTTCTCGGTGTTCCAGCCCTTGCAGGACACCACGCAGGCGTGGCAACCGACACAGGTGTCGAGGTCGATGACAAGGCCGAGCTTCTTTTGTGTTGTTGCGGGCAATTGGGTCATGTCTGTGCCTCTTGCATCTGTTGCAGCCTCCGGCGGGAGTATTTTGGAAACAATGATAGGGTCATTTTTCCACCTTCCATTCCAGATGATCCGGTCCTTGGCCTACTGGCGATTTCTGTGCCGGAATATTGGGTTGGGTTTGCACATCCGCGGGCGCGTCGGTTTTTTCGACGCGGACCTTGAGATCGAACCATGCGGCTTGGCCGGTGATAGGGTCAGAATTGGCCCACCGTAACCCGTCGCCTTTTGCTGGCAGTAGCTCGTGGATCAAGTGGTTCAGCAGGAAGCCTTTGGTGGTTTCAGGCGCGTCGTCCTCCAAGGCCCAAGCGCCTTTGCGTTTGCCGATGGCGTTCCATGTCCAGACGGTGTTGGCATTCAAGGCAGCCTGCAGGGCCACGGGCACGGTGATTTCACCATGGGGTGAGGTCACTTTTGCCCAGTCGCCATCTTGGAACCCGTTCTCATCCCATATTTTCTTGGAGACGTAGAGCGGGTTGTGGCCGTGGATTTGGCGCAGCCATGCGTTTTGTGACCCCCAGGAGTGGTACATCGCCATTGGGCGTTGCGTCAGTGCGGTGATGGGGAAGTCTGCCGCCTTGTTGTCGTCCTCATTGGAATACCAGATCGGCAGCGGGTCCATCGTGGTCTTGATACGCTCGCGCAGATGCTCGGGCGGCTGACGAGTGCCGTGGCCTTCGGCTGCAAGCTGGAACTTACGCATGGGTTCCACGTAGAGGTTGAATACATAAGGCTGGGGTTTGTCGAAGAAAGACATCTTCACCGCCCAGTCCTGATAGTTCATGTTCCAGGGCTTGTAATAGGTGGCGTCCTCGGGGACGTGCTCCATCCAGAAACCGCCATTCTCGATGTAGCGATCCAGTTGCGCAGGGTTACTTTCACCGCGCCCGTGATCTTCACCATTGCCACGGAACCCAGCCAAAGGTCCGACGCCGGGGCGGCGGATGTGGTTGGTGATGTAGTCGGCGTAATCTTTGTATTTTTGGGTGCCGTCCTCGTTCACGAAACCGGGCAGGCCGAGACGACCGCCAAGGTCACACAGCGCGGATTGGAATCCTTTGACGTCGCGGTCAGGCTCGACCACGGGCCAGCGGATGGCATCAGCCACTGCGTCGGCCTCGCAGATGGGGCGGTCCAGAAGGCTGATGCAGTCGTGACGCTCCAGATAGGTGGTGTCGGGCAGGATCAGGTCGGCATAGGCTACCATTTCAGAGCTGTATGCGTCCGAGTAAATGATGTTGGGGATGACGTAATTGCCGTCAGCGTCCTTGTCCGTCAGCATGTCGATCACGCCGCGCGTGTTCATGGAGCTATTCCACGACATATTGGCCATATACATAAACAGCGTGTCGATTTTGTAGGGTACACCGGCATGGGCGTTAGAAATCACCATGTGCATCATCCCATGGCTCGACATGGGGTTTTCCCAAGTGAAGGCCTTGTCGATGCGGGCGGGGGAGCCGTCTTCCTTCAGGCACAGATCGTCAGGGCCATGAGTGAAGCCAAGGTGTGGCCCATCGAGGGCTTGACCGGGTGTTACACCATAATGCGGCTTTGGATGTGCCTCTGGTGGTTTGGGGTAGGGTGGCTTGAAGCGCATACCGCCCGGGGTTTCGACGCTGCCAAGGATGATTTGCAACAGGTGCAGCGCGCGGCAGGTCTGGAAGCCGTTGGCATGGGCCGAGATACCGCGCATCGCATGGAAGCTGACGGGGCGGCCGACGAATTTGTTGTGCTTATGGCCGCGGAAATCGGTCCACTCCTGATCAATTTCGATGGCCTGGTTGAACGCAACATCTGCCAGTTCTGCCGCGATACGTTTGATGCGGTGGGCGGTGATGCCGGTACGTTTGGTTACGGCTTCGGGCGCGTAGGCGGGGTCGAGATATTTCTCGGCCATGTGCTGGAAGACAGAGCGATGGGTGACGCCAGCCTCGCGAAGGCTGCCTGCGAGGTCCGGTTTGACGCCGGTGCCGTCATAGGCCGCTGGTTTACCGGTGGCGCGGTCTATGACCATCAGCTTGTTATCTGCGTCACGCATCAGCAGGCCGAAATCCTCGGACTTCTCGTCGCCATTGACCAGAACCGGTGCGTTGGTGAACTGTGCCAGATAGTCGAGATCGAGTTTGCCTGCTTTGAACAGCTCATGCACCAGCGCAAGAATAAACAGCCCGTCGGTGCCCGGCGTAATACCGACCCATTCATCGGCGATGGCGTTATAACCGGAACGCACAGGGTTGACGCCGATAACCTTTGCACCCCGGCCTTTCATCTTGCCCAGACCCATCTTGATCGGGTTTGAATCGTGATCCTCGGCCACGCCAAAGATCATCAGCATTTTGGTGCGGTCCCAATCGGGTTGACCAAATTCCCAAAACGCACCGCCCATCGTGTAGATACCGGCCGCAGCCATATTGACCGAGCAGAAGCCGCCATGGGCCGCGTAATTAGGTGTGCCGAAACCTTGTGCCCAAAGCGAGGTGAAGCTTTGCGACTGGTCGCGGCCAGTGAAAAACGCCAGTTTCTCTGGGGCCGTTTCGCGCACTGGCTTGAGGATGCCGACCGCTATGTCATAAGCCTCTTCCCATGTGATCTCTTCGAATTCGCCGGAGCCGCGTGGACCAGTGCGTTTCAGAGGCGCTTTCAGCCGCGATGGGGCGTTGTGCTGCATAATTCCAGCAGAGCCTTTGGCGCAGAGCACACCCTGATTGACCGGATGATCCCGATTGCCTTCGATATAGGCAACCTTCCCGTCTTTCATGTGGACGTTGATCCCGCAACGGCAGGCGCACATGTAGCAGGTGGTTTTGCGAACCTCGTCACTGACTTTCGGTGACAGGTTCAGGTCAGGCTGGTGATGCGTCATCGTCTCCCCCTCGATAAGCTTTGTATATCTAGCCTACCCGAGCCGGGCTTGGCGAGTGAAATTATATGTTCTTTTGAGATATTCGGTCTCATTTTACAGACCCATCCGGATGATGCCAAGGGATGCAAGGCCAACGAGCAAGGACAAGCAAAAAGGCCGGTAGTAGATTTCCCACTTTGGGACAAAAAGCGTTTTACCAAGGATCACGCCGGCCGCTGTGGGAACGGCCAGAACCAGACCACAGGAAACCGTATGCTGTGTCATCAAGCCATAGAGCGTAAGGTAGACCGCGGTGGCGAGTGAAGACAGGAACAGAAACATTACCAGACTGGCGCGCATGATGCGGGCAGGGGCGTTCTGGCTGAGCACATAGAGTGCGACGACCATGCCACCGACTGAAGCCAGCCCGGTGACGATGCCAGCGGTCAGGCCGGACCCGTAAAGGCCGGGTTTGGTGGCAAGGAATGGCAACTTGAGTTTGGTCAGTTGGATGGCGGCGAGGGTCAGCACAACGATCAATGCGATAAGTTTTGACGTCTCGACCGGGACTGATGTGGTCAGCGCAAGACCGATCGGCACGCCAATGACCGACCCCAGCACAAGGCCTGTGACAATCCTGCGGTCAGCTTCCTTTATGCCGCCTCGTACCATCAGCAGAGACGCGGTCATTTCCAGAAACCAGCAGATCGGGATCAATTGCGCAGGTGGAATGATTATAACAGCGGTGGCCATGACGAGGGCAGACAAGGCAAAGCCCGAGAAGCCCCTGACCAAACCTGCGGCGAAACAGATAAAGATCAGGACAGTCAAATCGCCCGAGCTAAGGCCGGTGATCTGGCTGAGATTATCCATATTCAGCTTTGCCCTACCGTGATCGCGGCAAGGGCTGCGGATGCAAGCCGGGCCGCAGGTGGATCAGCGCGAGAGGTCAAAAGGATTGGCACTTTGGCCCCCATAACGATGCCCGCTGCACATCCGCCAGCCAGATAGACTACAGATTTGAACAAAGCGTTGCCCGAGACGATGTCAGGCACGATGATAGCATCGGCCTGACCTGCGACTGGGTCGTCGGTTAATCCTTTGGTTGCAACGGCCTCGGGCGACAGGATCAGGTCGAGTGCCAGCGGACCCGAGAAAGATGCATTGTCGATATTCGCTCTGGCCCATGTGGTCAGCTCTTCCGCCTCAACTGAACTGGGAACCGAGGGGATCACAGACTCAGTCGCCGAAAGATAGGCCACTTTGGGATGCGGATTGCCAAGCCTATGCAGCAGCTTGACCACTTCGCGGCTGGCATCCTGACGTGTTTCAAGGTTTGGGTCCACATTCACGGCCCCGTCCGAGATGACAAGGGGCTTGCCCCCGTCGGGGTGGGTGATGTGGAACACATGTACAAGACGATTGCCCGTGCGCAAGCCTGCGTCGCGGTTCAGGGCTGATTTCATGAAGACATCTGTATGCAGCTGACCTTTCATCATCACATCTGCACGGCCTTCACCGCAAGCAAAGGCGGCGGCTTTACCGGCTTCTGCTTCGCCCTCGGCTTCGATCAGTTCGAACCCCGAGATGTCCCAGTCCAGCTTTTCGGCCTCAGCTTCAATCAAGGCACGTTCGCCGGTGAAGACAGGCACCATAATGCCAGCCTCGGTTGCATCCTGCGCGGCTTCCATTGGCAAAGCCGAGCCAGCGCGGGCAATAGCAACACGAGGCGCGCCAGCCTTGCGTGCCATGTCGATCAGGTTTTGCGGGCAAACAGCTTCGCGCGAGGACAGAAAGGGGGTGTGCGTCATGGTCATACTTTCCCTTGAGGTGATGAGTTTGGAGCATCCAGAGGTATCATTGCGACAACCACGCAAGACCTGCCAGAACAAAAATGGCGATGAAAATGGTTTCGGCCACGATCAGAGCGATTGCCTGACCACCAACTTCGAAAATTCGTTTGAGCGACGTTTTCATGCCCACAGCCGCAATCGAAGTCAGAAGCGCCCATCGCGACGCCTCGCTCATTGCGTCGATGACGATTGTGGGCAAAGCACCTGCGGAATTCATGGCGGCGAAGACAAGAAACATAATGACGAAGAAGGGTATAATCGGTGGACGTGTGCCGCTGAGCTCTGTCTCATCGGCATAGCGACGCACGGCAAGTGCAATAATAAGCACAACGGGTGCCAGCATCGTTACCCGGATCAGCTTGACCAACGTTGCAATCTCGCCGGTTTCTTGCGATACCGAAAAGCCAGCGCCGACCACTTGGGCCACATCATGGATTGTGCCGCCCAGAAACACACCTGTGGCACGGTGGTCCAGCTCAAGCGTTGTCGTCACAATCGGGTAGATCACCATGGCAAGCGTGCTGAGCACGGTTACGCTGAGAACAGTGAAAATCAAGTTGCGCTCAGAATGTTCATTTTTGGGAAGTACGGCGGATATGGCCATTGCTGCCGAGGCACCACAAATAGCGACCGAGCCACCTGTTAACAGCCCGAACCGCCAGCCGCGGCCCAGAATTTTTGCGCCCAGAAAGCCTATGCCAATTGTCAGAAGAACCCCAAGGACAACCAATGCAATCAGGTTAAAGCCAAGCCCGACGATCAGTTCGGCACTGATCCGAGCACCAAGCAGTGCGACACCAATACGAAGAACCGTGCGGGCGGTGAACTCGATCCCGGCCACGCATTTGCCCTCTTCGGCAAGGAAATGGAAGGCGATGCCAAGCAATAAAGCCATCAGCATTGCGGGTGCGCCATAATGCTCGGACAGGTATTTGGCGGCAGCCGCCAAGACCGCAGCCATCATGAAGCCGGGCCACATCTTTTGTGTAAACTCAGATATGCCTTGGGGCGACAGTGCTGGCAACCTGTGCATCCTTCTCTGTCGTGCAGGGCAAAAGGTGTTGGCTAGGAAACAGGCCGCCAAAGCGGCCTGTTCAATTGTCGTATCAGCAGATTATTCGGCAGCCATATCGGTCGCGCTGATGCCAGCCACAGGGGCGGGCTTTTTCATTGCGTCGCGGCGGAAGGGTTCCCCCAGTTCCTGATTAAGAACAATTTCGATGAAGGTGGTGACACCGTCATTCATTTGTTCTTTGACAGCTGTGTTCAGAGCATCGGTCAGCTGGTCCATCGACGTGACTTGAACGCCTTTCAAACCACATGCATCTGCGATTTTGGCATAGTTCACGCCAAGGTTAAGCTCTGTCCCGACGAAGTTGTCATCGAACCACAGGGTTGTGTTGCGCTTTTCAGCGCCCCATTGGTAGTTGCGGAAGATGATCATTGTGATCGGAGGCCAATCATTGCGGCCGCAAGCTGTCATCTCGTTCATCGAGATGCCGAATGCACCGTCACCAGCAAAGCCTACAACCGGCACATCGGGTTTACCGATCTTGGCGCCAAGGATGGCTGGCAGGCCATAGCCGCAAGGGCCGAACAGACCGGGTGCCAGATACTTGCGGCCTTCCTCAAAGGTTGGATAAGCATTGCCGATAGCGCAGTTGTTGCCGATGTCGGAGGAAATAATCGCCTCTTTCGGCAGAGCCGCCTGAATGGCACGCCATGCTTGACGGGGTGACATACGCTCTGGCTCACGATTGCGGGCGCGCTCGTTCCAGTTGGTGCCCGGATCGTCTTCTTCGTGATCCATGGAGGACAACTGTTGCAGCCACTTGGATTTGGTGTCCGCGATAAGTGCCTTGCGGTCCGCACGACCTGCATCGCCAGCCCCATCTGACAGTTTTGCCAGCAATTGTTCTGCAACTTTTTTGGCGTCGCCCTGAATGCCCACACTGACTTTCTTAGTCAGGCCGATCCGGTCAGAATTGATGTCGACCTGAATGATTTTCGCATCTTTTGGCCAGTAATCAATGCCGTAACCCGGCAGTGTCGAGAACGGGTTAAGACGTGTGCCAAGGGCCAGAACCACATCGGCCTTTGCAATCAGTTCCATCGCGGCTTTGGAACCGTTATAGCCAAGTGGTCCGACAGAAAGCGGGTGCGAGCCGGGGAAAGCGTCATTGTGCTGATAACCGCAGCATACAGGTGCATCCAGCGCTTCGGCCAGTTTGGCAGAGGCAGGGATCGCGCCGCCGATGACCACGCCAGCACCGTTCAGAATGACCGGGAATTTCGCGTTGGACAGAAGCTCGGCAGCTTCAGTGATGGCCTCTTCGCCACCGGCAGGACGCTCAAGGCGGACGATCTGAGGCAGCTCAATGTCGACGACCTGCGTCCAGTAATCCCGTGGGATGTTGATCTGAGCAGGGGCAGAGCCACGGATGGCTTTTTCAATCACGCGGTTCAGCACTTCGGCCATGCGAGATGGATCGCGAACTTCTTCCTGATAGCAAACCATATCTTCGAACAGTTTCATCTGCTCGATTTCCTGAAAGCCGCCCTGACCAATGGTCTTGTTCGCGGCTTGTGGTGTGACCAATAGAAGCGGCGTGTGGTTCCAATAGGCCGTTTTCACAGGTGTAACGAAGTTGGTAATGCCGGGGCCGTTTTGCGCGATCATCATCGACATTTTGCCGGTCACGCGGGTATAGCCATCGGCGCTCATCCCGGCGTTGCATTCATGGGCGCAGTCCCAGAATTTGATGCCAGCAGCAGGGAAAAGGTCAGAAATTGGCATCATGGCAGAGCCGATGATCCCGAAAGCGTGTCTGATGCCATGCATCTGGAGTGTTTTTACGAAGGCTTCTTCGGTCGTCATTTTCATTGCAGTTCTCCCAATAAATGCAGAACGCAGCGGCCGGAAAGTGTGCTGCTATCTAGGGGTTGATATGTTGGATTGCGATTCCGTGTTATAACCAAAATATTGCGCCGATATATCCAGATTGAATTCAACTGTGCAAGCTGGGTCGGTTGAAATGTCGCAGTTTGCACGCGGCTAAGCGGTTATAATCGAGTTCAATTTGTCAACCTTGGCTGATCGTATTTACCAGATGGAGCTTTGTATTTTGTAGCGATGCCATATGCATTAGCTTCCGCTTATCTAGGGCCTGGCTTCCTTGTGTCCCATGACATCAAACTCGCTCACTACTGCTTCAATGCGTCAGCAATCAGGGCTACACCGGGGGCAATATGCGGGGTGGTGATCGACGAGTAAGCCAGCCGGTAATGGCTTTTGGTGCGGTTTTCCCGTTCGCAAAAGGCCGGGCCAGGTTCGATCAAAACGCTACGCTCGCGCAGTTTTTCCGCTAATAGTTCCACATCCACCCCGTCCGGAGCCTTCATCCACAGGCTGGACCCACCGAATGTGCCGCTGCCTGCGACTTCCAACCCGTGTTCGCGCAAGGCGTTGTCCATCGCCCTGCGTCTGTCATGGAGTGCGTTACGGAGACGTCGGATCATCGTGTCATAGTGGCCAAGTGACAGGAAATATGCTGCGGTGCGCTGTATATGGCCGGGCGGGTGGCGCAAAACGGTCGAGCGGAGGGCGCGGGCCTCGCGGATAAACGGCGCGGGGCCAACCAGATAGCCCAGTCGTAAGCCGGGGAACAGAGATTTCGAGAACGAGCCGATGTAGATCACCCGGCCCTCTGAATCCAATGATTTCAGCGCGGGAGAGGGCGGTTTGAGAAACGACATTTCGAATTCATAATCGTCTTCCACCACCAGAAAATCATCTTGCGTCGCGCGTTTCAATAACTCTTGCCGACGTTCAATTGGCATGGTTGCTGTTGTCGGGCACTGATGGCTGGGCGTGGTGAAGACCACGTCTGTTTCTGGTGGAATCTGGTCCGGTGGCAGGCCGTCGCCATCCACGGGGATTGTGATCCGATGACAACGGGATTGGCGCAGGATCGAGCGCAGGCCGGGATAGCAGGGGTCTTCATGGGCGGCGGTCCGGCGTTGGGTCAGCAACACCTGTGCGGTCAACCAAAGCGCGTTCTGTGCGCCGAGTGTGATCAGGATTTCATCCGGATTTGCCAGAATGCCGCGACGAGGCAAGGTATTGCGGGCGATGAATTCCAGCAATTGCGGGTCATCGCGGTCCACTTGATCAGCCGTCAGGCTGTCGAAATCCCGTTGCCCCAGCGCACGCACCGCACAAAGTCGCCAGTTCTGCCTGTCAAACAGGGATGGATCGACCTGACCATAAAGAAACGGGTATTTGTAACGCCGCCAATCAAGTGGTTTTTCGAGTTGCAGGCTCCCGGAAAAGCGTGTGCCGATTGCGCGTGACCAATCCACCGTATCGCCGGATTTGCGTGACGTGACTTGCGGAGGTTCAGGCGCGTTCGCAGAGACATAATAGCCCGAACGCCCTTCCGAACTGAGATAGTCATCGGCCATCAGCTCATTATACGCCAGCGTCACCGTGATGCGACTGACTCCAAGATGCTGCGCCAATTTGCGCGACGAGGGCAGCTTTTCCCCCGGACGGAATCGCCCCGACAGGATGCCGCCCGCCACCATTTGCTGGATTTGTTGTTGAAGGGTCCCCTCGAAAACAGGGTCGAGGAAAAAGGTTTCTACGGCGATAGGCATGAAACTGGCCTTATTGGGTTCAGTTTCTGGATATGCGAAATTTGCGTGTCTGGAAAGTGCGATATGCGCCCGCGCTTTTTATTTATCCTCGCGCTTATAGCGTTGACCCCGGTAGTAGTAATATTGCCCTTCATCGTCGTCGGTTTTTTTCACCTCGACTTCTTTGGCGTATTCCTTTCCGCGGTAGAAATACTTTTGAAGGATCGTTTGCTTCTCCTTCGGAGCGGGTTCTTCAACCTGTCCCTCACTTGGTTCCGACGCAACAGCAAGTACAGGCATCTGATCCGGGTTCAGCTCAGACTTATCTTTGATATTCTCGCCGATCATTACCACGATAAACGATATATTGTCCTGCGCTGGATCGTTGAGGTTCAGCAACGCATCAAGCAGCGCATCTGTGATCTGTGCGCTCGTTGTGTTCTGGAATTTCTTGAGTGTATTTGCGATCTCTTCATTGCTTAGAAACTGTATCCCATCACTTGCCGCGACGATAATATCGCCCGGCAACAGTTTGATTGGCGTGTCGGGGCAGTCAATTTCTGCAATTTCATTGCCATCGACAACGGACAGCAATGTGTTGCTGTCTGGATGGTTTATAGCAGCTTCCGGGGCGAGCGCACCGGTTTTGACCATCAGCTCAATCTGCGGAACCATCGAATGGTCTTTGTTCAGCATTCTTAGTGCGCCATCGCGGAACAACAACAACGGTGAATCGCCAATCGATATCCATGACAGTCTGTTGCCGCTAAACACAGGCGCAAGAAGCGTGCTGCCCATTCCTTTGGTGGAAGGTTCTTGCTTTACATGCGCAGCAATACGCACATTCGCATGTTCAGCCGCATCACGCAGGATTAATGGCAATACGTCCGAGCCGTCCTCAAGGCTGCTGGCATTCATTTGAAAATGTGCAAAAACCTCAGCAGCAACAAGCGCGCTTGCAATATCCCCGGCTGCGTGTCCGCCCATACCATCAGCCAAAATAGCAAAGCCATAGTTCTGACCGAAGGCAAAGCCGGAAATCAGCGTATCTTCCTGATAATCCCGTCCACCTTTGTTCGCTGCCGTGGCAACGTCAAAATACAAAGTGTTCAGGTCGGATGGTGTATTGTCTGACATCGTAAGAAGCTCCATACGTGGAAACTCAGCCGTTTCGGCACTGTCGGAGCCATATAGGTTTCATGCGACATTTTTCGAATTTCCATACTCTTTATTCACACTATAAATCTTTCTATTCCCGAGTTATCTAAGTTTGCAATGAAAAACGGGTTGGGATTTTATTTTGATAAATTATGACAAAAGAGCGGTTTAAATCCACTAAATCCATCATTGCCATGTTGCTTGCAGAGATCGCTTAAAAAGTGAGCGGAAAAAATTCGTGAGCGCTATATTTTTGTGCGGCTTGGCCTGTCTAAGTCCGGTATGTTTAATGAAAAATAGCCCCCGAAGAACGGGGGCTATGCTTTGATTGTGATTTTGCTTTGAGGTCTAGCCCAGAACGCGACCCATCGCCTGATCAATTGCATCAGTGATCTGATCGATATCATCAGCGGTCGCGATCAAAGCAGGGCTGAGGCAGATCGTATTGTTCAGGCCCGGAAGGGAACGATTGGTGGCACCAATCACGACACCTTGTTGCATACAATCTGCCACGATGGCTTGAACCTTTTTCTCGTCCATCGGCTCTTTTGTGCTGCGGTCTGTGACAAGCTCTGCCCCGCAGAACAAGCCTTTACCGCGCACGTCACCGATAGCGATGTGTTTCTCTGCCAGTGCATTGAGATTGTCGACAAGGCGTGCGCCCATTTGCTTGGTATTTTCGAGCAGATTCTCATCCTCGATGATCCGCATATTTTCAATCGCGGCAGCTGGGCCCGCAGTGCAGCCGCCGAACGTGGATATATCGCGGAAGTAGCTTAGCGGATCGTTTACATCATCCTTGAACATGTCGAACACGTCTTCTGTCGTGACGCAGCATGAAATTGCGGCATAACCGGAGGCCACACCTTTCGCCATGGTCACAAAATCAGGCTTGATGCCATAATTCTGATACCCAAACCAAGTGCCGGTTCGCCCCACACCGCAGACAACTTCGTCAATGTGAAGCAGTATATCGTATTTTGCACAAATCTCTTGCACAGTTTCCCAATAACCTTCCGGGGGCGTGATAACACCGCCGCCTGCGGTTACGGGTTCCAGGCACAGACCGCCAACAGTGTCCGGGCCTTCGCGTAGTATAACCTCTTCAATGGCCTTTGCTGCGTGTACGCCATACCCTTCTTCGCAAGCGCCATATTGGTTGCGGTATTCCAAACAATGGGGAACCTGCACGAAGCCTGGTGTATAAGGGCCATAAAGCGCATTGCGTTCCGGCTGACCGCCCGCGCTGAGTGTTGTGATGGTTGTGCCATGGTAATCACGCTCGCGGAACAGGATTTTGTGTTTCTTGCCGCCATATTTCTTATGGGCAATCTGGCGGATCATTTTGAAGGCTTTCTCATTCGCCTCAGAACCGGAATTCGCATAGTAAACGCGGGACATACCCGGCATTTTCTCGATTAGTTTTTCACTGAATATTGCACCAGGAACCGATCCTGCGGTGCCACCGAAAAAATTCATCTTGACCAGTTGATCGCGCACTGCATTTGCAATGCTTTCACGTCCGTAGCCGACATTAACAGTCCAGACCCCGCCGGACACAGCATCGATATGTTCTTTACCTTTCTGGTCCCAGACGCGCATGCCCTTGCCTTCGACAATGATACGCGGTTCCCCGGTCTCAAAAGGTTTATGCTGGATCAGGTGATGCCAGACATGAGCGCGATCCGCCTCGACGATACCGCTAAGATCATTGCTTTGCAGAGTGCCATCCATGGTTGTCTTCCAATCTGTGACTAGGGTTGAGCGGGGTATGCTCGCGAATCCGGCGGACATACCTTTGTAACTAAATTAAGAAGCTGCATACAGATTAGCCAACTAATAGGGCCAAAAAGTCAAATAGGATATATCCAGATGTAAGATATTTTCAGAGCATCTATGCGGCTAAAAGCAGATATATCGCTGTTTTTAACGGATTTGCATCATCATTAGTTTTGAAATTAGCATTAAAAAATATACCTGCATTTTGAATGAAAGCATTGACTCGTGCTAGAATCTTTTCTCCACTCAATTTTGAGAAGTGGTCATGTACACTGCTAATAAGTACAAGATGTATCGCAGCACATGATATATACGGGGGAACTGCAAATATAGTGTGACCGTCAGCCAAGCTTGGGAGAGGCTTTAAAGTGATGGTTAGTATCATCAGAAGTAGGGCGGTGTTAAAGTCTCACTTCCCGCAAACTATAGTACAAAATATCAACTGTTCATTACTGGGAGAACGAAATGAAATTAACTTCAAAACTGATGAGTGCCGTTGCAGGCGTTGCCATGTTGGCTGGCGCACAGTCAGCGAATGCCGATGGCCATAGTCTGACAGTAGGGTACTTCCTTGAATGGCCCATGCCATTTCAGTTTGGGAAGGTGAATGGGCTTTACGACGAAGCCTTGGGCACAACTGTAAACTGGGTTGCATTTGATACTGGCACGGCAATGTCTGCTGCCATGGCATCTGGCGATGTCCAGATTTCTGTTAGCCAAGGTGTACCACCTTTCGTCGTTGCTACATCTGCCGGGCAGGATCTTCAGGCCATTGACGTTGCTGTAAGCTATTCTGAAAACGACAACTGCGTTGTATCGGCTGGTCTTGAGATCGATAAGGACTCGGCCTCAGAACTTTCCGGCAAAAAAGTTGCAGTGCCACTTGGGACGGCTGCCCATTATGGCTTCCTGAAGCAAATGGATCATTTTGGCGTCGATATCGCGTCGCTTGATATCGTGAACATGGCTCCGCCAGAAGGTGCTGCCGCGATTGCACAAGGTGCCGTTGATATGGCCTGCGGGTGGGGCGGTGCATTGCGCCGCATGAAAGAGCATGGGAATGTTCTGCTGACCGGTGCCGAAAAGGAAGAGCTGGGTATTTTGGTATTCGACGTCACAACTGCACCAGCAGATTTTGTCGCTGAAAACGCTGAAATGGTTGAGAAATTCGTGGCTGTGACTGCGGAAATGAACGCCAAATGGAACGCTGGTGACAGCAAGGACGAGATGCTGCCCGTTATAGCCAAGGACGCAGGTATGGAGCTTGCCGATGCTGAAAGCACAATGGCGACGTTCAGCTTCCCATCTGTCGAAGAACAGCTGTCTGACAAGTGGTTCGGTGGCGGATCTCAGACATTCATGAAGGGTGTTGCTGACGTGTTTGTGGAAGCTGGCGATGTGGAAAATGCACTCGACAGCTATGAGGGCAATGTAAATACCGCCCCTCTGTCAAGCAACCAGTAAATTAAGCAAAACCTCAAAGGCGGGTCGGGTCTCTGACCTGCCTTTTTGACTGCCCTCGTTAAAGGAGCACAGCCCGTGTCCGGTCTGTCAATTGAAAATATTTCCATGCGTTTTGACCTGCCGAACGGAACATCTGTTCAAGCATTGAAGAACGTATCACTCGATCTCAAACAAGGTGATCTGCTGTCTGTTCTTGGCCCCTCGGGCTGTGGAAAGACAACACTGCTTAACATTGTTGCTGGGTTTCTTGCCCCAACAGAAGGCAAAATCATTCTTGGGGATCATACTGTTACCGGCCCAGATGCAGAGCGTGGTATGGTATTTCAACAAGGAGCCCTGTTCGAATGGATGAGCGTTCGTGAAAACGTCTCTTTTGGCCCAAAGATGAAGGGGCAAAAGCCTGCGGAATATGCCGAGAATGTTGACCATCTTCTGGAAGTTGTTGGTCTGAAAGACTTCAAGGAAAAAGCGATCTACGAATTGTCCGGCGGGATGCAGCAGCGTGTTGCCCTAGCCCGTTGCCTTGCAAATGACCCCGATGTGATCTTGATGGATGAGCCGCTGGGGGCGTTGGATGCGCTGACCCGTGAGAAGATGCAAGGTCTGGTGCTGAAGTTGTGGAAAGAGACAGGCAAGACGATCATTCTGATTACCCACTCGGTTGAAGAAGCGTTGCTATTGGGGGAACGCCTGCTTGTTATGGCACCGCGCCCTGGTCGTATTCACAAGGAATATCGCTTGCCATTCGCAGAAATGGGCGTTGGCGCTGATCTGCGTGAGGTTAAGAAACACAAGGACTACGCATCTACGCGTGAGGAAATACTGAGCATGATCTGGGATATGGAAGAGGAAATTATGGGCCGGACGGAGGAAAACGCATGATTGCTTTTGCGCTGTCCGATCTCTGGGGTGAGGTTCAGATTCTGCTGTCGGGTATTATCAGGGCTATGCCGTTCATACTGGGATATGTCGCTCTGATCCTTGCAACGATGTTCGTCTACCAGATGATCAGGAAGGTTTTGTCGCCAAAGGCTGATTATGGTTCGCTCAAAACCGTGACGTTCGGGGATGAAAGCTCTGTTTCGTCCAATGGGGTCGCCTCGGTAGTCTCAATCGTGTTTTTGTTCATTCTATGGGGCTCGTTTACGGCGTCTTCTGCTTTGCCATCCTTCCTGCATGTGCCGGGGCCATTCAAAGGTGATACGAGTTTCACCTACACCGCGCAGGATGAAGCCGGTGTTGAGGACGAGGCGACGGTATTCGCCCGTGTGCATACATTCGGGACGGATGTTGAGGACCCAGCTGCGGAAGGTGCTGACGATGGTTTTGCAAAGAATGATATAGTCACTGTTGAAGCCGGACGTTCCAAACTGATCCGGGTAGACCAAAATGATGAGCGTGGGCGAGATGACGGCGTGACAATCGTTGCAGTCAACGGTACGCCGCTTGAGGCTGGTGGCCGCGTTCGTGTGGACGGGGGACAAGTCGGTATGACACCTAAGGGGACGCTGAATTTCATCCCCTCCAAGGGCATACAGATGGACCCGCTGTGGTTGCCATCCCCTGATACGGTTGTAAGCCGGTTTTTCAAACTGATGACGGAAGGCTATCAAAACTCCACTCTGGTGGAACACCTGGGGTATTCCTTATTTCGCGTTGTGATTGGCTTTCTCTTTGGTGCAATCGTGGGCATTCCGTTGGGCTATGCAATGGGTTTGTCAGGTTGGTTCCGTGGCTGGTTCGATCCGATTGTGGAATTCATGCGACCCGTGCCACCACTTGCGCTGATCCCGTTGGTGATCATCTGGGCGGGCATCGGTGAGATCGGTAAGATCATTCTGCTGTTCCTTGCGGCGCTATGGATCATGGCGATTGCGGCGCGCGCTGGTGTGTCTGGTGTCAATATTACCAAGGTTCACGCAGCCTATTCGCTTGGGGCTTCCAAGTTCCAGATATTGCGACATGTGATTATCCCGAACTCGCTGCCGGAAATCTTCACCGGGGCGCGGGTTGCCATGGGTGTTTGCTGGGGCACCGTGGTTGCGGCAGAACTTGTTGCTGCGACGGAAGGTGCAGGCATGATGATCATGGTTGCATCCCGCTTCCAGTTGACTGACATCGTGATCGTCGGGATCATCCTGATCGGCATTATCGGCTACTGCATCGATATTCTGTTCCGTCAGGCCGAGAAATATCTGGTGCCCTGGAAGGGCCGCAGCTGATCCTTAAGCCAAGGTCGTAAATTCGCCACCGCCTGTCTTGTCCGGACAGGCGGTGGTTTTCGTTTCAGGGTGGGGTGCTATCATGTTTCTGAGCATCTTTGATATATTCAAGATCGGCATCGGTCCGTCCTCGTCCCACACAATGGGACCGATGACTGCGGCTGGGCGGTTTCTGGATGATCTACGCGGGGGGCGAGACAAGGAACCGGGCGCTGGGCAAATGGCTGGGCTAGGGGCGTCACTTCACGGCTCGCTCGCGTTTACTGGCAAGGGTCATGCCACAGACCGCGCCGTTATGTTGGGCTTTATGGGATTTCTGCCCGACACACTGAATCCGGATTCGGTTGAGGCTTTGGAGGAAGAGGTGCGGCAGACATGCACTGTGACGCCAGATGGTTTGGGTGCATTGCGCTTCGATCCGCAGGTTGATCTTGTATTTGACTACGACACTGCGCTCCCCGGTCATGCCAATGGTATGATCCTCAAAGCCTTTGATGAGGTCGGAAACCTCTACCTGCAAGAGACCTATTATTCTATCGGTGGCGGGTTTGTCCTAACTGCGACCGAACTGGAAGACATGGCACGCGGTGATGCCAATGCATTGCACGCCCAGAAAGCAGCGATTGGCTATCCTTATCCATTCGGATCAGCGGAAGAGATGCTGAAGATGGGCGCTGCTTCAGACAAAAGCATCGCGCACATGAAAGAGGCAAATGAGCTTAGCCATATGGGCAAGGCCGTATTGGACAAAGGGATCATGCGTTTGCGGGATGCCATGTTCGACTGCATTGACCGTGGCCTGCGCATGGAGGGGGAACTGCCCGGTGGCCTAAGGGTCAAGCGGCGGGCGAAGCATATTCACGACCAACTTCTGTCCGAGCAGGGCAGGAATCTGTCGCAGCCACACACGATAAATGACTGGATGAGCGTCTATGCCATGGCAGTGAATGAAGAAAACGCGGCCGGTGGGCGTGTCGTGACCTCCCCCACAAATGGCGCGGCTGGAGTGCTGCCCTCAGTGCTGCGCTATTATCGTGATCATTGCGTTGGTGCGAATGATGACGGGGTGCGAATTTTTCTTTTGACCGCTGCGGCAATTGGTGGATTGATCAAGCATAATGCGTCGATTTCCGGGGCCGAGGTTGGGTGCCAGGGCGAGGTCGGCTCGGCATCTTCGATGGCGGCTGCGGGGCTTTGCGCTGCGCTGGGCGGCACCAACGCGCAAATAGAGAACGCTGCCGAAATCGCACTGGAACATCATCTGGGCATGACGTGTGATCCGGTTGGCGGTCTGGTTCAGGTGCCCTGTATCGAGCGTAATGGGCTTGGCGCGATAAAAGCGGTCTCAGCCGCCTCGCTGGCGCTGCGCGGGGACGGGCAACATTTCATGCCACTCGACAATTGCATCGAGGCGATGCGCCAGACCGGGCTCGATATGAATACGAAATACAAGGAAACCAGTCAGGGTGGGTTGGCGGTCAACTTGCCTCAGTGCTGAATGAGGGGCTGATCACTACTCGTGTCTCCCAAGTGTTGCACTGTGCTTCTAGTGGTTCATGTAACGGAGTGTCGATGAAGATGCTGTTCACATCCCGCAGAGACGCTATTTTCACCGGGGCCGAGCGTTGAAACTTGGAATGATCCGCCACAAGAAATGTCTGGCGTGACTGATCGATGATCGTCTGACTGACGCCGACTTCCTGCAAATCGAAGTCCAGCAAGTCGCCATCCGAATCCAGCGCTGAACACCCGATTACGGCGAAATCAAACTTGAACTGCTGGATCATTTTTGTGGTCAAAGCCCCTGTCAATCCACCATCGGATCTGCGTAGAACGCCGCCAGCGACCATGATCTGGCAATCGGGATTTTCGCTCAGAATATTCGCAACATTGATGTTGTTTGTGACAACCATAAGGTTGCGGTGGTGTAGAAGTTCGCGGGCCACAGCTTCGGTGCTGGTGCCTATATTCAAAAACAGCGTCGTATTTTCCGGAATCTCTGCCGCACAGCTTTTGGCGATTGCGGCTTTGGCGGATGCATTCAGCTTCCGCCTTTCTTGGTAGCCGATATTTGAAATGCCAAATGGCAAGATTGCCCCGCCGTGGACCCGTTTTAGCTTGCCGGTTTCCGAGAGCTCACTCAGATCTTTTCGGATGGTCTGCACGCTAATGGCAAAACGACTGGCGAGGTCATCGACCTCGACCTTGCCATGGATACGGGCTAGCGACAGGATTTCGGATTGGCGTAGGTTTAGGGGCATATCAGCTCTCAAACGAAGATAAAGCGAAGCTATGCCTTGACGAAACGAAAGTAAACATGCCTCTAAAGGGGGTATTGAGCCCTTATGAGTCGGAGACCCCATGGCAAACGAAGACATTCTGGACCTGTTTATCATTGGTGGCGGGATCAACGGCTGCGGCATTGCACGTGATGCGGCGGGGCGGGGGCTTCGGGTTGGCTTGGCGGAAATGAACGATCTGGCGTCTGCCACATCGTCCGCGTCGACAAAGCTGTTTCATGGGGGCCTGCGCTACCTTGAGTATTTTGAGGTCAGGCTGGTTCGTGAAGCGTTGATTGAGCGCGAAACTTTGTTGCGCGCCATGCCACATATCAGCTGGCCGATGCGGTTTGTGTTGCCATATCACAGGGACATGCGGTTTGAAGGAGAAACGCCCATATCGAAGCTTCTGAACATCTTCATGCCATGGATGAAAGGCCGCAGGCCTGCTTGGCTGATCCGATTGGGGTTGTTCCTTTATGACCATCTGGGCGGTCGAAAAATATTGCCCGGCACAACGACGGTCAATCTGAAACAGGATCCGGTCGGGATGCCATTGCAGGATAGGTTTGAGAAAGCTTACGAATATTCCGACTGCTGGATTGAAGACTCCAGACTTGTTGTCCTGAACGCGCGCGATGCGCAGGCGCGCGGGGCGCAGATCATGACGCGCACCAAGGTTCTGTCCGCAGAACGGGATGGGGATTTGTGGAAGATCACCTTGCAAGATGTCGCATCGGGACGTGAATTCACGCATCACGCCAAAATGCTGATCAATGCCGGGGGGCCATGGGTCGAGGATGTCATCCGCAACACAGCGCGGATTAACTCAAGCGAAGGGGTTCGTCTGGTGCGTGGCAGCCATATCGTCACGCGCAAGCTGTTTGACCATGACAAGTGCTATTTCTTTCAGGGCGAGGACGGCCGGATCATCTTTGCCATTCCTTATGAAACAGATTTCACCCTCATCGGAACCACGGATGCAGAGCATGACGACCCATCTACCAAGCCTGTCTGTACAGAGGAAGAATCCAACTATCTCCTCAACTTCGCCTCACAGTATTTCAAACAACCTGTCACCAAAGATGATATCGTCTGGACGTATTCCGGCGTCCGCCCCCTATATGATGACGGTGCGACTTCGGCGACGGCTGCAACGCGCGACTATGTTCTGAAGGTCAATCAAGATGGCGGCGCACCAATGCTGAATGTCTTCGGTGGCAAGATCACGACCTACCGCAAGCTTGCTGAGCATGCGTTGGAAAAGATCGTGCCGTTTTTCCCTGGTACATCGGGCAGTTGGACTGCCGGTGTTGCCCTTCCCGGCGGTGATTTTCCGGTTGGCGGTACGGACGACCTGATTACCAAGTTGAAAGCAGATTATGCCTTTCTGGATGATTTCTGGGCACACCGTTTGATCAAAGCTTATGGGACGCTGGCCGCAGAGGTGCTTGGGCAGGCAAAAAGTTTGGAAGACATGGGGCAGGTCTTTGGGGCTAGCTTGACCGAGCGCGAAATTCTTTGGCTGATGAAAAACGAGTATGCCCGCACGGCACAGGATGTTGTCTGGCGGCGCTCCAAACTTGGGTTGCGATTGACGGCAGAACAGATTGAGACGCTGGACATCTTCATGCAGGCCAACATGGCGCAAGACGCTTTGCAAGCGGCCACAGAACAGGCTTAATATCCCCAAAGAACAGGAGATTTCGATGTCCCATATCCTTGCAATCGATCAAGGCACAACATCAAGCCGGGCAATCATCTTTGACAAAGCGATGAAGATCGTCGCCATTGCACAGGAAGAATTCACTCAGCATTACCCGGCGTCTGGTTGGGTGGAACATGATGTAGGCGATCTATGGTCCTCGACTGCGGGGACGTGCCGCGCCGTGATCGAAAAAGCTGGGCTGAAACCTGGTGATATTGCCGCTATCGGGATCACCAACCAGCGCGAAACTACAATCGTCTGGGATAAAAACACAGGTCAGCCGGTGCATAAAGCTATCGTCTGGCAGGACCGGCGCACGTCGGAGTTCTGTCAGGACATGAAAGCGGCGGGGCATGAGCCGGTTGTCACGAAAAAGACGGGGCTATTGTTGGACCCGTATTTCTCAGGCACCAAGTTGCGCTGGATTTTGGAGAATGTAGAAGGCGCAAGAGCACGAGCCGAAAAAGGAGAGCTGCTTTTCGGAACTGTGGATACCTATCTGATCTGGAAGCTGACGGGTGGGGCGTCGTTTGTCACGGATGCCACCAATGCCGCGCGCACGATGATGTATGACATCCGGCAAGGGCGTTGGTCGAAAACCATGTGCGACATGCTGGATATTCCCATGGCTATGCTGCCCGAGGTCAGGGATTGCGCTGCTGATTTTGGTATGGCGCGGGCTGATTTGTTCGGGCAGGAGATTCCGATATTAGGTGTTGCGGGGGATCAGCAAGCGGCCACCGTCGGGCAGGCCTGCTTTGAGCCGGGTATGCTGAAATCGACCTATGGGACGGGGTGTTTTGCATTGCTAAATACAGGCGATACGCCTGTGACGTCGCAGAACCGTTTGCTGACGACCATTGCCTATCAGCTTAATGGCAAGCCAACCTATGCCTTGGAAGGATCGATTTTCATTGCGGGTGCTGTGGTGCAGTGGCTCCGGGATGGTTTGAAAATTATCCGCGACGCGAAGGAAACCCAAGCTCTGGCTGAGGCGTCTGACCCGTCACAATCGGTTATTTTGGTGCCAGCTTTCACGGGCCTTGGTGCGCCTTACTGGAACGCAGAATGTCGCGGGGCTATTTATGGGCTGAACCGAAACTCTGGCCCCGAGGACTTTGCCCGCGCTGCGCTTGAAAGCGTCGGCTACCAGACTCGCGATTTGCTGGAAGCGATGTTTGCTGACTGGGATGGGGCTTCTGATGCCGAGGTTCTACGTGTTGATGGCGGGATGAGCGCCAGCGATTGGGCAATGCAGTTTCTGTCGGACATCATTGGCGCATCGGTAGATCGTCCCGAAGTTCTGGAAACAACGGCCTTGGGTGCAGCTTGGTTGGCCGGATCACGCGTCGGGCTCTATCCAGACCGCGCCGAGTTTGCCAGAAGCTGGGCGCTGGAGCGACGGTTTGGCCCTACGATGGATGACGCGACACGGACCCGGAAATATGCTGCCTGGAAAAGGGCTGTTACGGCAACCATGTCTGTGTGAAGGTGGTGCCCTCGAACTAACGGGCTCCAATGACAACACCGCAAGCCAAATTTCTGGATGGGAATCTGTTTAAGCACATCACGGTGATGTCGCTAACTGCGTCTATCGGTTTGATGGCAGTATTCCTTGTCGATTTTATCGATATGATCTTCATCTCGATGCTGGGCAATGCGGCCCTTGCCGCAGCAATCGGCTATGCGGGCGCAATCCTGTTCTTCACCACGTCATTCGGGATCGGCATGGCTATCGCAGGCGGCGCGCTTGTGGCACGTGCTTTGGGTGAGGGCGATGAGGCGAAAGCACGTAGGCTGACCACCAATGCGGTGATCTACGGTGTGCTTGCAGGGGCTTTGTTTGCCGGTCTCGTTTGGATCAATCTGCGCGGCTTGACAGGGCTGGTCGGTGCCTCGGGCGAGACGCAGGATCTTGCGATAGGCTACCTGTCGATCATCGTCCCAAGCCTGCCATTCCTGTTGGTCGGTATGGTCGGTGGTGCTATCCTACGTGCTTATGGGGATGCCCGCAGAGCGATGATGGCCACTATCGCCGGGGGTGTGGTGAATGCGGTTCTTGATCCAATCCTGATCTTCGGCCTTGATCTGGAACTAACTGGCGCTGCAATTGCCAGCGTTCTGGCGCGCATTGCAATTGCCGTCTTTGCTCTGCGACCTATCCTGCGCCATTACGGCGGGCTGGACCGACCAACCGTGCAAGGGGTTCGTCTTGATCTGATGCCGGTTCTGGCTATTGCTTTGCCAGCGATTCTGACACAGCTGGCCACGCCCATTGGTCAGGCCTATGTTACCCGTGCGATGGCCGAGTTTGGCGAATCCGCCGTTGCAGGCTTCGCCGTTGTGTCACGTCTGACACCTGTATCTTTCGCGGTAATCTTTGCCTTGTCTGGTGCAATCGGTCCGATCATCGGGCAGAATTTCGGAGCCCAGAACTATGATCGCGTGCGGCAATCGTTCCGGGATGGGCTGACATTTGTGGCACTTTATGTGCTGTTCGTCGCCATCATCCTATTCGCGCTACGCGGCCATATTGCAAAGCTATTTGGGCTGGAGGGCGTGGCAATCGACTTGCTTTACCTGTTCTGCGGGCCGCTGGCGCTGGCGTTCTTTTTCAACGGTGTCCTGTTCGTGGCGAATGCTGCCTTCAATAATTTGGGGCATCCGTTCTATTCAACATGGGTCAATTGGGGCCGCCACACGCTGGGTACGATCCCATTTGTTTTACTCGGAGGATACCTGTTCGGCGCGCCGGGTGTGCTGATTGGTCAGGCGCTTGGTGGCTTAGTCTTCGCGGCTATTGCCCTGATTCTGGCACAGCGGGTGATGTCGCATCAGGGCGATGTACCCGAGCGCGACCCGTTTTCGCGGCAGGCACGCTTGTTACAGCTGTTCCACCTGCGCCGATAGGCGATCCAGATGATGGTCCACTAACGCTTTTTCGAAAATGCTCAGCGTCTGATGGCGCGCATAAAGCGGATTTTCCCTGTCATTATGAATTTGGGCATCCCAGCCTTCGGTTGTGTCAAAGAACCTCTCTACACCGTCTTCACCGAAAACCCTGTGAAACCCTTGCACAACGACATCAATATAGCTCAGCAGGATAGGGGCGCGCATGGGTGTTTCAATGTTTTGATCAGACCTAGTCTGATAAATCTGTACATGGATCGGGGTTGGAACGCTGTGGTCCAAATCTTCTGCCGACACGGGGCTGCGGGAATAGGCGGCTTCACGGAGATCTAGCGCCGACCAATCATTGCCCGGCACGCGTGCGACCAGGCCATCGATTTGTGTCTTATGATCAGGAATAATGTTCAGAAATGCTAACTTGCGCAGCTTTGTATGTTGCCAGCGTCTGCGCCAGCCCCGCACTTGTGCAGATTGCGGGTTTTCATAATCATGGGTCGCCGTATTTACCAGCGATCCATAGCCAAAGAAGTAGGGCTCAGTCATAACATAACATTTGGATTTTTTGTTTGGTTTCGCAAGAGGCAGACGCGAGTTTGCACATTTGACAGGATACTGTAGCTTAATGTTCTGAAAAGAGAAACAAAGGGAGCATTCAGATGTCAGTAGCACGCGTTACAGAAATTATCGCCTCGTCCAAGAAAAGTTTTGAAGATGCTATCGAAAGCGGCGTCGCCCGCGCGTCCAAAACATTGAAGAATGTTGAAGGTGCTTGGGTGCAGGATATGAAATGCACGGTCAAAGATGGCAAGATCTCTGAATATCGTGTCATTCTGAAAGTGACCTTTGTTCTTGAAGACTGAGATAATGCCGCGCTGCAGAATATTACCGTAGGCGCGGCATATCTGCTTTCCTAAACCGTCAGGATGCGGCATTCTGATGGTATGGGCGGCAAAGTTATCACCGTTGCACAGCAAAAAGGCGGGTCGGGCAAGACGACACTGTCAGTGAATATTGCTGTTGCCGCTGTGCTGGCAGGCAAATCCGTGGCTTTGATTGACAGTGATCCGCAAGGTAGTCTTGGTCAGTGGTTCATGTTGCGACTTGAGGCATTATCGGGCCAGCCTGATCTGGATTTTTCGACCGCCAGCGCTTGGGGTATTGCCTATGAGTGCGATAAACTTAAGGCGGACCATGATCTAGTCATCGTGGATACGCCCCCCAAAATCGACTCGGATTTGCGGCCGGCATTCCGGGCGTCTGATCTTATTCTGGTGCCGGTGTCGGTATCCCAAGTGGACGTCTGGGCCACAGCCTCTGTGATTGAATTAGCGGCGAAAGAAGATCGGCCGGTTATGACTGTTATGAACCGTTCGCGGGCAGGGACCCGTCTGGCCGGCGAGATTAAGTTATCATTGCAAGATATGCCCTGTCAGGAAGCTCAGACAGTTCTGTCCAATCGGGTGATTTATGCAGAAACTCTTGGGTATGGGAAAGCAGTGTGTGAGGTCAAGAAAACTGGCCCTGCTGCGGTCGAGATACAGGCTTTGACGCAGGAAATCCTGTCTGCACTGAAATAATCAGATCAGGCCCTGACGGTCTTTGTGACACTTTCGAAATGCTTTTGAATATGTGTTGCCTTTTATGGTGGTCGCCCCATGTCACATATCAAATGAAATCAGCGGGGATGACATGTCAGGTTCAGAAGATCGAAAGTCAGCCATGAAATCTGATCTCAATGAGAAAACTGCGCAGGCGCTGATGTCTATTGTCGATGATCAGAGACGACAAGAAGCTGCCGGGTATGCCGTTATTGGTGGCGCTATGGCTTACGGTGAAGGGGCTTTGGGTGATGGGCGCTTCGGGAAACTATCGCGCGGGGCGATGTGGTTTTGCATCTGGTGCGCAATGATCGTGCCGGTTTTGTTGTTCTGGCGCGTTGTGTTCTGAAAGTTGTGTTCTGAAATAAGACTAACAGATAGCTTTAAGCTGTCCGGGCCGCGTTTGGTGGAAGATTTACTTTGACGGTTTTGTGCATAGATTGAGGTGCTTTGAGGAATGCTACTGCAATCATGCACATTGCCAAAGCTGTCGCACTTCCAAAGTAAAGACCGATTGCTGTTGTCCAACTGGCATCGAAAACCAGCAGTGAAATAACGGAAGTAATCAATCCGGCAAAGCTGCCCATAATCAAACCCACAACGGCCATTTCTATTCCTCGCTTTAAAATATTCCCTAATGGGAAATATCGCCCATCAATTCTTAGACAAAAATTAACGACTCATTTCTGCCGAGAATAAGGCAAGCATATGTTTTCGTTTGGGCAGAGGGTCTTTAACTTACATGGCAATATGATGCTATGCGTTATAAGTTTTTTTATTTACAGATACTTGTCTCAAGAAAGCCCCTGCTGAGTTTAGAAGCTTCATGAACTTAATTGGGGGCGCAGAACAGCGCCATCCTTATCTTTCAAAGCAACTTATGCCATTTTGGGTCCTGATCGGATGATCAGGCAATGCTTGGCGTTGCTACCATAGTAGCTGCGCGTTCTTTCTTGATGGCTTGTTCTTTCTTGCCGAGCAAGGAGAGAAGTATCGTACCTACGCCCAAGGCAATGCCGCTGCTGATATAGATTGAAAACGCCGTCTCAAGGCCAGCGCCGAAAAAGGCTACTGATGCGACGGAGGCGAACAGGCTGATGATGCTGCCAATCACGAATACGAGTGCTACCATTTTTTTACCCTCTTGTTTAGATCCCACTTGGGGAATGATCCTTGATATCTCTTAAGGATCAATAAACAGGGGCATCGCGCCGAGAGTTGGGCGGGTCTGTGATTTAATCGGGCAAGGTTGTGATCTATTGCGGAAAGAATGTGGTTAGCTTGCGGCGAGCGCAACAATTCTTGGTTTTGGGCTGGAATTGGCTCCAAAATTGGTTTTGGGCCCGGCATAACCGCCGGACCCAATGCGTTTATGACAGCATCGCTGCAATCTGGTCCTTAAGTGTCAGGCGTTTCTTGCGTAGATCTTGTTCGGAAAATTCATCCATTGGATCCACATTCGTCTCGGCCCGGTGTATGGCGCGGTTCACCTCATGATATTCATCTGACAGTTTGCGGAAATGCGCGTCAGTCTCTTTCAGACGATGAAGCTGTTCCAGCTTGTCAGGGAATTCTTCTGTCAGTTCATGGGGTGTGTGGGACATATTCGGCTCCTCTATAGATATGTCGCTTTTAAAGCGATCATCGGAACCTTAAGCGGCAAGCGATGGCTTGCCTTGATATGGGTCAAGGATGCACGCAATCGCGCGCATCCCCGAAAGTCAAAAATCAGGCGAGTGCGATATTCGCAGCGCTTTCGCGGCCATCGCGACCAGCTTCGATGTCGAAGGTCACTTTCTGATTGTCTTCCAGCGTCGACAGACCTGCGCGTTCCAGCGCAGAGATATGTACGAATACATCTTTGCTGCCGCCATCAGGTGCAATGAAGCCGAAGCCTTTTGTTGGGTTAAACCATTTCACGGTGCCAGTGGCCATCGTGTGTCTCCATAAATAGATGCTGCCCGCATTATGCGGCAACTTGGCGTTGTTGGTCTGTAACGAAAGACTGACGGCCAAGTTAGGAAGACAGTGGTCGAAATAGGCAAACGTAGCAATGCTGCATATGGCAGGCCTGCGTGGTGAAGTAAAGGGTTGGAGAGCGTCTATCTGATTGAGGCAAATCAATGCCGAACAGCTCTGAACTAGGATGCAGCACAGTTTCAAGGCTCAAATCGCAGGCGGTCTGACGACAGCGGTTGCGTTCAGAGCCGGTTTGCCCCTAAAGCCATGCACCATGACAACCAAGTTCAAATTTAACTGCACCGGTACAGACGGCAAGGCGCGCACCGGGGTGATCTCAACCCCTCGGGGCGACATTCGAACACCTGCCTTCATGCCTGTCGGTACGGCTGCGACGGTAAAGGCGATGTTGCCTGAAAATGTCCGTGCCACGGGGGCGGATATTCTGTTGGGGAACACCTACCACCTTATGCTGCGCCCGACGGCAGAACGGATTGATCGTTTGGGTGGGTTGCATAAGTTTATGAATTGGGACCGGCCCATCCTGACGGACTCGGGCGGTTTTCAGGTCATGAGCCTGAATGAGCTGCGCAAAATGTCCGAGGACGGCGTGACCTTCAAATCGCATATCGACGGCTCAAAGCATGTTCTGACGCCAGAACGATCGATGGAAATACAGCGCTTGCTCGGCTCTGATATTGTGATGTGTTTTGACGAATGCACACCATTCCCCGCCACTGAACAGGAAAGTTTGCGGTCTATGCAACTGTCCATGCGGTGGGCCGCGCGGTCGCGCGCGGCGTTTGGTGACAGGCCAGGATATGCGTTGTTTGGCATCCAGCAGGGTTCAGTGTTCCGTGACCAGCGCGCCGAGAGCGCTGAGGCATTGCGCAGCATTGAATTTGAGGGCTATGCCGTCGGCGGTTTGGCCGTTGGTGAAGGTCAGGGGCTGATGTTCGAGGTGCTGGATTACGCCCCGGATATGTTGCCGGTGGACAAGCCGCGCTACCTAATGGGGGTAGGCAAGCCAGATGACATAGTGGGTGCAGTACAGCGCGGAATAGATATGTTCGATTGTGTGCTGCCGTCACGTTCTGGTCGGACCGGGCAGGCGTTTACGCGGCGCGGTGTGGTCAATATCAAGAATGCACGTCACATAGACGACCCCCGCCCGCTGGATTCGGATTGCACATGTCCGTGCTGCTCCAGCTATTCCCGTGCCTATCTCAACCACGTTTTTCGGGCACAGGAAATCATTAGCTCAATGCTGATTACATGGCATAACCTGCATTATTATCAGGAACTGATGGCAGGGATCAGAGCCGCGATTGCGCAAGGCCAGCTTGATAATTTCGTCAAGGACTTTCATGAGAAACGTGCAGAAGGTGATATTGAGCCACTTTAAACAATTCAGTGTTGTTTGCGGGCGTCCTTATCGACCTTCTTCAGAAACTGCTTCAGCCGGTCGTGGTAAAATCCCATGGAGTCGTCGAACCAGCGCTCAACTACAGTTCCAAGGGATAGTCCGGTCCGGTCTTCGCGTGTGGTGATATAGCAGGAGTCACGATTAATCTGCGTCAAACGCATCTCAAACGTGCCATCCACCAGCGTATTGTCCGCCTCATTACCTTGAAAGAAGAAGTGACAATGTTCGGGCTCGTCCAGCTCAAGGAAGGTGAGCGCATAGCGCGCAGGTGTCAGAGTGCGCCCGCGCAGTAAGACATTCAATGTGTCGGGATCTTCCTCATCGACTTCGTATTCAGCCATCAGGCCTGTGCAATGCTCATCGGGGGGGCTGCGCCTGGTACTGTATGCTCCCAAATCAGTTTGGCCGAGAATGGAACATGGCTTGAATGCAATTGATTGAAAGTTCGCTTGCGGCCCAGTTTTCGCGCCAATTCGCTTTGAAGCAGGCCGCCTACACCTGCAAATGTCGCTGCAAAGACCACAAGACCAATCAGAAGAGCCACAGTTCCGGACCATGGAATAGAAATCGTGGTGGTTGCAGCCACGATACTGCCGATCCCGGTAATTTCCAATGCGCCACGCTGTGAAGGTGCATAAATCAGCATACACATTGAAATGACACAAAACAGCAATGTGCAGGATAGAATCATTCTGGTAAACTGCACCAGCGACAGATCAGCGCCAGAGGTTGCCACCATAGCACTGCTCAAAGCAGTCATCCCAAAGGAAAACAGCCCGATTCTACGGTAATTGCGTATAACGTAACGCAACATTCAGATGCCTCATCGCTCATTGTTGTTTGATCTTCCTAAATTTGCTTTTTGTCAGAGCTGTGGCGCAGATGGGAAACCTCGCGTCAGTTTTTGGGCGAATGCAGCCTTGTAGTCGAGCCGATGGATTGGCACAATAAAGGTGAAGAATTTACGGTTCGGGTTGAAAAATGGCTGAGAAAGCCCCAATTCCTGATCCATGATCGGAGATCGCTGCGCATTGCCAAATATTTGGGATCCGGCGGTTTGCCTAACAAGGAAAAAACTATGCCCGAGCAATTGAACCAATCCTATCCTGTTTTGCCATTGCGCGATATTGTGGTGTTTCCACATATGATTGTGCCACTTTTTGTTGGGCGCGACAAATCTGTGCGTGCGCTTGAAGAGGTGATGAAGGATGACAAGCAGATTTTGTTGTCCAGTCAGGTGGACCCTTCGATTGATGATCCAACATCAGATGGCATCTATAATGTTGGCGTTTTGGCCAATGTGCTGCAACTGCTTAAGCTGCCGGACGGTACGGTCAAGGTGCTGGTCGAAGGTCGGAGCCGTGTGAAGATCATCGACTATATCGAAAACGAAAACTTCTTTGAGGCCCGTGCAGCGTTATTGGAAGAAGTGCCGGGTGATCCTGCCTCGGTTGAAGCGCTTGTGCGCTCGGTTGGAGATGAATTTGAACGGTATGCCAAAATCAAGAAAAATATCCCCGAAGAGGCTCTGACGTCTGTTGCGGAAACGCAGGCAAGCGACAAGCTTGCTGATTTGGTGGGGGGGCATCTCGGGGTCGAAGTTGATCAAAAGCAAGAGCTTCTTGAAACGCTGAATGTTGCCGACCGCCTAGAGAAAGTCTATGGCTTGATGCAGGGCGAAATGTCTGTGCTTCAGGTCGAGAAAAAGATCAAATCGCGTGTGAAAACGCAGATGGAGCGGACCCAGCGTGAATATTACCTGAATGAGCAGATGAAGGCCATTCAGAAGGAACTGGGCGACGGCGAGGAAGGCTCGAACGAAGTTGCAGAACTTGAGGCGAAGATCGACGAGGTCAAACTGTCCAAGGAGGCCCGCGAAAAGGCGGATGCTGAGCTGAAAAAGTTGAAAAACATGTCACCAATGAGCGCGGAAGCGACTGTTGTCCGTAATTATCTCGATTGGATTCTGTCGATCCCTTGGGGGGTGAAATCCCGCGTCAAAAAAGACCTTGGCCGGGCCGAAAAAGTCTTGGATGACGACCATTACGGTTTGGAAAAAGTTAAAGAGCGGATCGTAGAATATCTGGCTGTGCAACAACGTTCCAAAAAGCTGAAAGGTCCGATCATGTGCCTTGTCGGGCCTCCGGGTGTTGGCAAGACGTCTCTGGGCAAATCTGTTGCCAAGGCCACGGGGCGCGAATTCATTCGCATCTCGCTGGGCGGGGTTCGCGACGAGAGCGAAATTCGCGGCCACCGTCGGACCTATATCGGCTCCATGCCCGGTAAGATCATTCAAGCGCTGAAAAAGGCCAAGACCACCAATCCGCTGATTTTGCTCGATGAGATCGACAAGATGGGGCAGGATTTCCGTGGTGATCCGGCTTCTGCGATGCTGGAAGTGCTTGACCCGGAACAAAACTCGACCTTCGTGGACCATTATCTGGAAGTCGAATATGACCTGTCCAACGTGATGTTCCTGACCACGGCAAATTCTTATAATATGCCGGGGCCGCTTCTGGACCGGATGGAGATCATTCCGCTTGCGGGCTACACCGAGGATGAAAAGCAGGAAATTGCCAAGCAGCATTTGATTCATAAACAGATCAAGAACCATGGTCTGAAAAAGGGTGAGTTCGAGCTGACGGATGAGGCTTTGCGTGACATGATCCGTGTTTATACGCGCGAAGCAGGTGTTCGAAATCTGGAACGTGAAATTGCAAAACTGTGCCGGAAGGCCGTTACGCGAATTGTGCGTAAAGCCGAAGACAAGGTGGTGATCACGCCAGAAAATCTCGACGATTATCTGGGCGTGAAGAAATATCGTTATGGTCTCGCTGAGGCGGAGGATCAGGTCGGTGTTGTGACTGGCTTGGCCTATACGTCTGTTGGCGGTGAATTACTTTCGATCGAAGCGCTACGTCTTCCTGGGAAAGGACGCATGAAAACGACCGGTAAGCTGGGCGACGTGATGAAGGAGTCGATTGACGCGGCATCATCTTATGTCCGCTCCATCAGCCCGCAAATCGGGGTGAAGCCACCTGCGTTTGACAAGATGGACATTCACGTCCACGTGCCGGAAGGGGCAACACCCAAGGACGGTCCCTCGGCAGGTTTGGCTATGGTCACATCCATCGTATCGGTGCTCACGGGCATTCCTGTCAGAAAGGGTATCGCTATGACGGGTGAAGTGACGCTGCGCGGGAATGCTCTTGCGATCGGTGGCTTGAAGGAAAAGCTTCTAGCGGCCCTGCGCGGTGGAATAACAACGGTTTTGATTCCGGAAGAGAATGAAAAGGATTTGGCGGAAATTCCTGATAACGTCAAAGAAGGCTTGAATATCATCCCTGTTGCCCACGTATCAGACGTCTTGAAAAATGCGCTTGTGTCGCAGCCTGAGCCTATCGAATGGGATCAGGCGGCGGAAGAGGAAGCCGCTGCTCAAGCGGCTTTGCAGAACGCTAACAAGGATGAAAGTGGTGCCGTTGCACATTGAGTGATATCTTGTCAGAATATAACAAAAGGCGGTCTTTGAAAGGCCGCCTTTTGTTTATCTAAGAATACGAATACGCCAAGGCTATGATTCTGTGCAGAAAATCAGTTTCAGTCACTTCTGCAACGAGTTTGGTGTTTTGAGCAATCATTGCGTTAATCGTCTTGGTCTTCACCTTTATTACGCAAGGCAAGCTCGCCTTGGTCTGCTAATGTGCGAATAGCATTTGTAACCTGCGCCATAGCGGCTTCGCCGTCTTTGGCTTTTACATCCGCAATCTCGGACATTTCTTCGCGTAGCTGATCGGCCATACGTTGGGACATATTGCCTAGAATATAATCCACGGCCTCCGGTATCTCTGGCTGAGCGGCGACAAGAGCAATAACCATATCTTCCGCAGCCACAGCGCGCGCGATTTTTGGGATATCGCTTACGTCGATCCGGTCCGGAATATCGGCAAATGTAAAGATCGCTTTCCTGACCTGTGCTGCAAAATCCGGGTCGTCACCTGCCAGTGCTTCCAGCACAGCGTCGCGTTGTGACCCACTTGTGGCATTAAGGATCGCAGCAGCTCTCTCAAACGGCGCATCCGAAAATGCCTGCGGTTTGCTGTGAGACAGGGAGCCCGCAATCGCGCGTCCGACATGGTCCACATTTTCGGGGGATACGGCTGTAACCTCTGACATGGCAAAGGTAATCGCGTGGGCTACCTCGGGCGATAGCGCATCAACAACAAGGGCAGCTTTCTCAGCCGCAAGTTTTGACAGAATGATTGCGCCAACCCGTGGGCTTTCTTTCGCCAGCACATCAGCCAGTGCTTGTGGGTCTGTGTCCGCAAGCTTATGCCATGGGTCGCCCGTAGGTTTTACACCGAATTTTTGTCGTATCTCGGACAGCAGGGATGGGCTCAGCGTCCCATCCAGCGCGTTCAGCGCGCTATCTGCTGCATCAGGAAAGCGTAGACCGCCGGTATCAAGCTGTCCTTCGAATTCTGCGACAACTGCGTTCAATGTGGCTTGATTGATTTTACCAAGAGATGTGAAGTGATGGGCCAGTTTCGCCTGGCCGACCTTTGACAAATTGGCCAGAGATAGTTTTCCACCGGCTGCCAGGATCATCTGCACGATGATCGCGGCTTTCTGTGATCCACTTAAGGGAATTTCGTCCCCGATAAATTGATTTGCCATAACCCCCGAAGGTGTCGGTGCCGGTAAGCCTGCCAATTGCATAATATTATCCCCTGATCTCGCGTATTCATTTAAGCGCAGCTGGGGTTAAGAGGTGGTTTATGAAATTCACCGCCACAGGATGGATTTGTAGACAATTCGATTTATCAAAAGATAAAACATCAAAAAATGTGGGGCCTATGCTAAAGCCCCACCAAATTAACTATATTTTGAAGTCAAATCAGCCGCTTGGTTTTTCCACACATATATACCGGCATTTGCATTACAGATGGTGCCAGGCTTGCAGCTTTACGGCAAACAGTCAGTCCCGAAAACACGTCCAAAGATCGTGTCCACATGCTTTGTGTGATAGCCGAGATCAAATTTTTCCTCTATTTCTTCCGAGCTTAAGGCCTTCAGAACGTCCTTGTCGGCCAGTAATTCGGTTTTGAAATCCTTGCCGTCCTCCCAGACTTTCATGGCATTACGCTGGACCAATTTGTAACTGTCCTCGCGAGAGACACCAGCCTGAGTTAGCGCCAGCAACACGCGCTGGCTCATCACAAGGCCGCGGAATTTGTTCATGTTAGCCAGCATGTTATCCGGATATATCACCAGCTTGTCGATCACCCCGGTCAGACGCGACAGCGCAAAATCCAGTGTAATTGTGGTGTCAGGACCTATGTTGCGCTCCACAGATGAATGAGAAATGTCACGCTCATGCCAGAGCGCCACGTTTTCCATTGCTGGCACTACAGCCATGCGCACAAGCCGGGCGAGGCCTGTCAGGTTTTCAGTTAGCACCGGATTGCGTTTGTGGGGCATCGCGGAAGATCCCTTTTGCCCGGCAGAGAAGAACTCTTCTGCCTCAAGCACTTCTGTGCGTTGCATGTGACGTATCTCGGTGGCGATATTCTCGATGCTGGAGGCAATAACGCCAAGCGCTGCGAAAAAGGCCGCGTGGCGGTCGCGGGGGATAACTTGGGTGCTGATCGGCTCTGGCGTCAGGCCTAATTGTGCGCACACATGTTCTTCTACAGCCGGATCGATATTGGCGAACGTCCCGACAGCGCCCGAGATAGCGCCGGTTGCAATCTCGGCACGGGCAGTCTTTAGACGTGCAAGGTTGCGGTCCATTTCTGCGTAAAACCGCGCGAAGGTCAGACCCATTGTCGTAGGTTCAGCGTGGATACCATGGGATCGGCCAATGCGGATAGTATTCTTATGCTCTAGCGCGCGGCGTTTCAGGGCGGCCAGCAGGTCTTCCATGTCAGCGATCAGGATGTCGGCAGCGCGGACAAGTTGAACATTGAAGGTGGTGTCCAGAACATCCGAGGATGTCATGCCCTGATGAACAAAGCGCGCCTCATCATTGCCTATGATTTCCGCCAGATGGGTTAGAAACGCGATGACATCATGCTTGGTCACAGCCTCAATCTCGTCAATGCGGGCGACATCGAATTCGACATCCTTGGCTTTCCACACGGCTTGGGCATTTTCACGTGGGATGACACCCAGATCGGCTTGTGCGTCGCAGGCATGGGCTTCGATCTCGTACCAGATGCGGAACTTGGTCTCTGGAGACCAGATTTTTACCATGGCGGGGCGGGAATAGCGGGGGATCATAGGCAGGTTATCCTGAGATTTGTCAGCGTCAGTGCCTCATAGACTGGCTGCAAGGCCGCTACAAGCTTACAGCCATGTCATTTAGGGCGATTTTGCAGGGCGGAGTAGATCAATATATAATGAAAACCTGAAAACTGACGCGGATCATTGCGCGTTACAGGCTCTGCGTTACGATTGAAGGCCCAAGTGGAGAAATTTCAGGAGTGGCAATATGGCCAAGGGGCCAGAATTGAGCGAGTTTGAGGGGCGTTGGCGGCTGACGCGGGTGATCGAGGACCGTCGTGCACAAAGCGAAGGGCGCCTGACAGGAGAAGCACGCTTCACCAAAGAAAAAGGCGGCTTGCTTTACGAAGAAAGCGGAACACTGATCTATGCCCAGCAAGCACCTATGCTTGCCACGCGGCGGTATCATTGGCTTGATGCAAACGGAAGGATTGAGGTTCTATTTGAGGATGGTCGCCCCTTCCATTGCATTGCGCGTGATCGATTGATGCCCGATGCGGAACATATCTGCGATCCGGATTTCTATCATGTCAACTATGACTTCGCCCATTGGCCGGTGTGGCAATCTGTCTGGCGGGTCGTCGGACCTACAAAGAATTACCGCATGATATCGCAGTATCACCGGGTCAAATAGAAGATTGGTCTATGCGGACAAACCCCTAGAATTCGTAACGCAGGCCGATGCCAAGCTCGAAACCATCTATATCTGTATCATGATCGGCATTCGCGGGATTAGCTTGCGGAACACAGACACCGGCGGCATAGATACATTCCGCATATTCATTGAATTCTGACACGCTGTAACCAAGCCGTGATGTGAAGACAAGATTATCACGAAGCCTTGCGTTGGCCCCAATATGTAACCCGGCGCGGTAACCTCTGCTGCCACGTTCAAGAAGAGGGGACGTACCTGTGTCGCGTCGCTGAACGCTATAAACGTCTGCATAGGCAAGACTTGCGCCGATGGTCCAGGACCAGCGCTCGTTTATATAAGCTTCGCGCTCAATCCGAAGGCCGGCTTCTTCAAAACTTAGGCCGTCGCCATCAGATATGAAGATACCTGACGCAAGGTCTTCCTCGCCTGAAATCGCAATGCGCGCAAAAGGGGATACAAGAAGACGGGCGCGGTCGGGTGTCAGGTCGCGGTTAGCAAAAACCAGCGCGATTTCTGCCGACTGAAATGTGAATTGATTGTCTGGATCGCCGCTGGAGGTGTGCGTTCCTTGCAAGTCTGAATAGCTAAACCCGCCTTCGATACCAAGAATATGCCAGCCACGGGTCTTTGTTGCGGTTTCCACGACTGGTGTTGCGATTGCTTCTTCAAGATTTCCCGCGGTGCTTGGCACTGCAGAGGCCGCAAAAACAAGTGTAAATATAGCCCAGATTACTTTTGCGGTGTCTGTATTTGTTACGCTGCCCATTTAAATACCTCATACGTTGAGTCAGTAGACTCGCTAAAACACTAAATAAGGCCGCTTAGGCGTAAAATATGTCACAAATCCGGCGCGATTACGGTTTAATTCGGGGCATATTCGGTAGATATTACTAAATTCTCCACCAGCGCTAAGACAGTTTCCAATTTGTAAACATTGCGAGGGGGAGCTAGCTGGTCTTGATTCTACGGCTTCTTACTTTGAACATAATCTGCAAGAGATTTTCCCTGTTCTTCGACGAACAACTCAGCAAGAGGTTTTAACGCGCGAATACGGTCGATACGCAGAACACGGAAGTTGGCGCGCAGCTCGCACCAGCATGTCGTGGTCCATACGCGCCCCCAATATTCCATCTGCAAGGGGCGGATTGTCCGTTCACTCAACTCGCCAGTGACATTTGCGTAGGTGACGCGCAGTTTTTGGTGGGCCCGGATGGATTTGCGAATGGCGGGCATAAATCGGAACCCACCAGCAGCGTCTGCGAAGGGATAGATCGCAAACCCCCAACTCGACGGTGTGGCAGAACGGTCTTCGGGGAGCACCGCATCTATCTTTGCCGAAAGAGTGCGAGCGGCATCCTGCAATTCCTCATCAGCGGCTTCTCCAACAACGGCCATGCCCAAGTGCAGAGCCTCCAGCTCGGTAAGGGTCAGGTTCAACGGGGGCAGGGTAATGGGCGCCGTCATTATGTAGCCCAGTCCCCGTTCACCCGCTACGGGAACACCCGATTGCTGTAAAATGTCCATGTCACGATAAATGGTGCGTACTGATACGCCTTGGCTTTCAGCAAGATCCTCGGCCCGATGCAGTCGCCCATCACGCAGCACTAGGATCAGGTCAAACAGGCGGTCCGTCCGTCGCATGAGTGATTCTCTTTATAATAGGGCCATACAACGCCCCATAACTGACATTAACTTGTCAGGAGCGTTTTCCCAAGCCACTCGTCTGGCGTAAATTACAGATAAATTGCTGCGCGGATGGTTTTGGTCCTTTTCCCGGCGGCCTTGAGGGCATAGATAATGATGGATCAGTTTCACAGGCGCACATCCCGCGCCTTATGGGAGAAAAGCAATGCTGAACAATATTGGCCTGCCGGGGCTTCTTCTGATTGCGGTCGTCGTGCTTGTTCTATTCGGGCGCGGCAAAATTTCATCGTTGATGGGCGAAGTGGGTAAGGGCATCACGGCGTTCAAGAAAGGCGTCGATGATGGCAAGAAGGAAATCGACACCGCGATGATGGAAGAAGCCAAGGACGTCACGCCGGAAGACGAGAAAGACAAAGTCTGATCGTGCGGACAGAGGAAATGCCTCATGTTTGATATCGGTTGGAGCGAGTTACTGCTGATTGGGCTGGTTGCGTTGATTGTGGTCGGCCCCAAAGACTTGCCCGGCATGTTCCGTACCCTTGGACAGTTCACGGCAAAGGCACGCCGTATGGCACGGGAATTCCAGCGCTCTATGGAGGCGGCGGCGGATGAGGCCGGGGTCAAGGATGTGGCTGCGGATTTGCGCAATGTGACCTCACCGAAAAACCTTGGGATGGACGCTTTGAAAAGCGCGACCAATCTGGATGGGCCAGATGAGGATAGCGGCACCGCGACACTGTCGAAAGAACGTGCGGAAATAGCCGACAAAGTCCGTGAAAAGACTGCTCAGACTGCCCGTGCGCGTCAAGCAAAGGAAGCTGCGGCTGCGACGAAGCCTGCCCCCAAGAGAGCTACACCCAAGCCCAAGACCCCCAAGACTGCGGCGAAAACTACGGCAAAACCGGCAGCTCGGAAATCTGCTGCAAAGAAACCGGCGTCCAAGCCGAAATCAACTGGAACCTGACATATGGCTGTTGATGAGATTGAAGACAGCAGTGCCCCGCTGATCGAACATCTGGCCGAACTGCGCACGCGTCTGATCAAGTCTGTTTTGGCATTTCTCGTTGGCATGATCATTTGCTTTACGGTCGCTACCCCGCTCTTCAATTTCCTGACAGATCCATTGTGCAGCGTGCTGGCTGATCGCGGTCAGGATTGTGATCTGATCTTCATTAGCCCGCAGGAAGGGTTCTTCGTTGCGATCAAGGTGTCGTTTCTTGGGGGTTTTATTTTGGGATTCCCCTTCATCGCTCACCAGCTTTGGCGTTTCGTCGCACCGGGCTTGTATAAGTCCGAGCGGGGGGCATTTCTTCCCTTCATTATTGCGTCGCCCTTTATGTTTATCCTTGGCGCATCCTTCGCCTTTTATGTAGTCACGCCGCTGGCCTATAACTTTTTCCTTGGCTTTCAACAGTTCGGGGCTGAAGGTGAGGCCGTCACTGAAGGGGCAGCGCCTTTAAGCGTGGTTTTTCAAGGCTCGGCGCAGGAATATCTGAACCTTACGATCAAGTTCATCGTGGCCTTTGGCCTGTGTTTCCAATTGCCGGTGTTGTTGACACTAATGGGTAAGGCGGGGTTGGTAAGCTCTGCTGGGTTGGCAGATATGCGCAAATATGCGGTGGTGGCCATTTTGGTGCTGGCAGCACTTGTGACACCGCCAGATGTGATTACGCAGGTTATTCTATTCGTCGTTGTATATGGTCTTTACGAAGTTTCAATCTTCCTCGTGGCAAGGGTAGAGAAAGAGCGAGAGATCAAACTTCGAGAGGAAGGTCTGTGGGATGAAGAAGATACGGTCAGAGACCCAGAGGATCCGACTGCATGAGTGATCCGTTGGATCGGATTGCTGCTGCTTTGGAACGTATGTCACCCGAGGCAGCGCCCGCACCGGATTTTGGGGCGGCTGATGCATTCTTGTGGCATGTGAGCCCGGACAGGCTTCAGCCTATCCCAAAGATCAATCGTGTTGACCTGAGCCTGCTTCTGGGCATCGACCGTGCCCGCGATGTGCTGCTGGCAAACACACGACAGTTCGCCGAAGGTTTCGCCGCCAATAATGCGTTGCTCTGGGGCGCACGGGGGATGGGGAAATCTTCGCTCGTCAAAGCTATCCACGCGGATGTTGTGGGCGAAGGGCAAGATCTGAAACTGATCGAAGTGCAACGCGAAGACCTGCCCTCCATTGGGCGTCTGCTCGGTCATTTGCGCACCGCAGAGCAGCGATTTGTGCTGTTTTGCGATGATCTGAGCTTTTCACATGATGACCAGCACTACAAATCGCTTAAGGCGGTGTTGGATGGTGGGATCGAAGGTCGGCCAGAAAATGTGATCTTCTACGCCACCTCAAACCGCAGGCATCTGATGCCGCGTGATATGATCGAAAATGAGCGCTCCAGCGCCATTAATCCATCTGAGGCCGTAGAAGAGAAGGTATCCTTGTCCGACCGTTTCGGGCTGTGGCTTGGTTTTCACCCCTGCACTCAGGACGAATACCTCGCGATGATCCGAGGTTACTGCATAGCCTATAGCATCGAAATCGCCGAGGATATCATGGTCGCCGAAGCGATCGAGTGGCAACAGACCCGTGGCAGCCGATCTGGCCGTGTCGCCTGGCAATATTTCATAGACCTGGCAGGTCGAAATGGGGTCATGGTCTGAACTTCAACGGGCTTAAGTCTGCAAAATAATATTGCAAGTCTCAAAAAATCCTCAAAAATAACTTTATTGAATGACAGGTCGCCGTAAGCGGTTCGCCGCTGATTCATCTCTGCTTGCAAAGAAGTGCTTTGTAGCATACTCCATGAAGTGCATCTTTTCGAGTAATAACAGGGTTTTACAAGGGGGTTTTCGTGTCAAAAGGTTTGGGATACCTTGTTCTAGTCGCTGGAGTTGCAGGTTTAGGTTATTGGGGGCACGCAGATCACGCCCGTAAAATTGAGACTGCAATTAAGGTGCAGGCCAGATCGTTGGCGCAAACAGCAACGCATTCCGTGGTGGCAGACGTATCGGGTCGTGACATAACGATGAGCGGTCTGGTGGACAGCCAATCAGAAGCGGACCGTTTGTTGCAGGAAGCCGACGCCATTGAGGGGCGTCGTGTTGTTCATAGCGATTTTGAAATATTGCCAACTGCCTCGCCATACATGCTTAGCGCTGAAAAAATGGCCGATGGGGCAATCAATGCCACTGGCAATGCTCCAAACCAAGCGGTGCGTGATACGCTGGCGGCTGACGCAGAGGTTGCTGGCCTAGACACGCTTGAGCTGGCATCCGGCGCACCTGATGGCTGGTCTGACAGCGTTATGGCTGGTCTGGCTGCACTTAAGAAGATGCAGACAGGAAAGCTTCAGGTTGAAGATCAGACAGTCACGCTGACTGGCGAAGCCGATACAAGCGCCGATTTGAATGAGATCGAAACTATAAGTGCTTTGTCACCCGAAGGATATGATTGGGCCAACACCGTAACCGTCCTCCGCCCTGATGTGGATATATACCGTTTTACGGTGACCAAGACGGCTGAAGAGATCACAGCCGAAGGGAACGCTCCGACCGAAGAAGACAGCGCCAAAATTGCAGAGACCACGGGGCTGAGCCCGGTATTTAGTCTTGCCGCCAACGTGCCGGACGGATGGTCGTCTGCGATTATTGGCGCGTCAGACGTCTTGACACAGCTTGAAACAGGTGCGCTAAGCATCGAAAACAACAAGATACGCATCGAAGGCACGGCCCCAACCGAAGAGGTTGCTACTGCCACTGCCGCTGCACTGGATGCCTTGCCCGATGGCTATACCGTAGAGAATGCAATCACTTTCATACCGCCGGATATTCCGGCCGAGATGTCCGTTACCTACGATCAGGAACGTGGGCTCTTTGTAGATGGCGTTGCGCCCGAAGGCCTGTCAGCTGCCCGTGTTGCCGCAGCATTGCTTGCGCCTGCGATTGAAGGCGATTTGCAGGAAACAGCGACAGACGAGGCTGACCCGATCATTGGTGCGTTGGAAGAAGTGCAGCCCTTTCTGGGTGAGCTTGAAACCATGGAACTTACTATTGCAGGGGACCAAACTAAACTGGTTGCAGAAACGTTGGCAGACGCGGATCTGGATCAGATCACAAACCGTCTTTCGGCTCTGAAGGGTTTGGATGATGTGATCGTCACACGCGCAACGGTGAGCTATAATGAAGGTGACACCCGCATCAATCCGCTGACGGGTAAATCGGAAACCTTCATGCAAGGGTTCTGGATCCCGAAAGCTACGGTGTCAGAGGCATCAGTTGAAGTATGCGGCGATATCTCAACAGAAATCCTTGAAGGGCAACAAATTTTGTTTCTGGAAGGCTCGGCAGACCTTGATGCAACCTCGCGCCAGGTACTGAATGCCTTAACGGGTGTCATCACTGAATGTTTTGCGGGTAATAATGCTCTGGTCATAGAATTGGGCGGGCATACGGACAGCACAGGGAATGATGATGCCAACCTTGCGCTCAGCCTGGAGCGTGCTGAAAGCGTGCGGGCTGCATTGATCAGCCGTGGTATCGCCGAAGAGAGGCTGACCGCCAAAGGTTATGGCGAGACGCAACCGATTGCCGATAATGAAACGGAAGAAGGGCTTGCCGCTAACCGCAGGACTACTGTGACATGGGATGAAGTGGCTGAAGCCCCTGAACCCGAGGTGGATGAGGCTCCTCAATCCGACACAGAAGAACTTCCGCAACCCGAAGTTGATGAAAGCGCAGAACCTGTGTCTGATGAAACGCCGGAAGCGGATGGAGACGGTGCAACTGCTGAAGATGGTGGCGAAACTGAAGGCGGTGAAGCCGCTACGACGGAATAAAAAGGGGAATAGGCATGTTTGAAAATTGGGGTTTCCTGCTTGGCGAGATATGGGTTTTGATCCTTCTTGCAGCACTTCTAGGCATGTTTGCTGGCTGGCTGATCTGGGGCGGGCGCCGGGAGGTTGCGGCAGAACCGAATGCTAATACAGTCCGGGCTGAGCAGCTTGAGGCGAAGCTCAAAGCCTGCAGCACCAATGTTGGCAATCTGGAACGCCAGACAAACAACATGCAGGCCAAGATCAATGAACGTGACATGCGCATCGCTGATCTGGAGGCGCAACTGACCGCCACAAGCACCCCGGCCACCACCCTTGTTGCTGATGATTTTGATGGTGATGGCGTAGCCGAAGGTGCAAACGAAGGCGTGAAACCTGTGACCTTATCGGGTCCACGTGACGGCGGCGCAGACGATCTGAAGCGGATCAAAGGCGTAGGACCCGAGCTTGAGAAACTCTGCAATGAGCTTGGTTTCTACCACTTCGATCAAATTGCAGCGTGGACCCCGGAAGAACTGGCCTGGGTCGATGCAAATCTCGAAGGTTTCAAGGGACGCGTCAGCCGTGACGATTGGGTCACTCAGGCCAAATTGCTTGCCGAAGGTGGCGAGACGGACTTCTCAAAGCGCGTTGATAAGGGTGAAATGTACTGATCTGAACGCCATATTCCATGATAAAAAGCCCTCTTTATTTCTCAAAGAGGGCTTTTTCTATTCTCAAGTCACTTCAGGAATGGCGCAGGGTCGATACTCTCAAATCTTTGGCGGATTTCAAAGTGAAGGAAAGACGGACTGCCGGGGCTGACCTTGGCAACGGATTGCCCTGACTTAACGCGGTCGCCTTTCTTCACCGAGATGTCAGATATATTGGCATAAACGCTCAAGTAGTTGTCCGGGTGACGTATCACAAGAATTGCAACCTGTTCCGTATCACGAGTGATCGCTGCGACTGTGCCATCTGCCGCAGCCTTGACCGCGGTGCCAGCGGCGGCTGAGATATCAATCCCTTCATTGCTGCCCTTTTTGTAGGGGCGCAGCACCTTACCCGCGACAGGCGCACGGAAGCGACTTCCACTCGCCGCCTGTTGCGGTTCAGGGGTTGCTTGTTGTGGGGTCGGGGTAGCTGGCGCGCTTTGTTGAGCGGGTGCTGTTGCAACTGCGGGTTCAACTGGTGGGGGCAGGGGTTGCGATGCTGAAGGTGGCTCTGGCGTTTGCGTGCCTTGACCAGGGCGCGTAGCGGTTGGCGCAGCAGCGACTTGCTGTGCTTGCTGCTGCGGCGTCAATGGGATCAGCAGGTACTGCCCTTCGCGTATCGTAAGGTCCGGACCAAGTCCGTTCCAATCGGCAAGCCCGCGCACTGAAACATTGTAGAGCCGGGCAATCGTATAAGCGGTCTCACCCGCTGCAACTTGATGGCGTACAGGCTCTGGCCCGTCAATGCGCCGGGATGGTTCGGCGCGGGTAATATCAGTGGTTGGCGCACGGCCAATAGCAGTTGTTGCGATCTCGGTTATATCGCGAGGCGCTGTCGCGCCGCCAGCACCGGCAACTTGCGTGCTGCCACCCGGCGATGTTGCAATGACATTGGGCAGGGCCACGACCTCACCCCTGTTCAAGCTATCGGTTGGACGTAAGCCATTGAAGCGACTCAGCTCGCCCGCGTCTACGCCAATCCGGGTTGCAAGACCTTGTAGCGTGTCGCCCTGTCGGGCAACCGCGACCTGATAATTCGGGTAAGAGATGATGCCCCGATCATCAGGTTGTGGTCTGTCTACTGTAGCGCCGCGGGCCGCGCTTGAAGTGTCCAGTCCCCCGGCCTTGCCACGTAGGTCAAGATCAAGATTTGCAAACTGATCTCCGCAGGCCGAAAGGCCAAATCCAATCGCCACAAGTGGCAAAATTCTGCTAAAACGCCTGTTCCGCATCGCATCATACCCTCATATCCCGGCCCTTATTTGAGCCGGTGGTTATTATTCTTGCGCCAATCCCTCTAACAATGGGACAAAACGCACCGGTAAAAGTTCTTCATAGTCAAAGCCTTCAGGTTCACGCGTAACCTTTATCAGGCTTTGCACAGTATCCGACTGTCCAACCGGTAATACCATGATACCCCCCATTCGCAGTTGCGCCAAGAGGGGACCGGGCGGGTCTTCCGCCGCAGCGGTCACAATTATACGGTCAAACGGTGCCTGTTCGGGCAATCCGCGGCTTCCATCGCCTGTCACCACGGTCACATTCGAAAGGTTCAGCTTGTCAAACAGAGCGCGCGCAGGACGTGTCAGTCGGGCGTGCCGGTCTATCGTATAGACGCGCCGGGCCAGATGGCTGAGTATGGCGGCTTGGTAGCCCGAGCCTGTTCCGATCTCCAGAACCTTGTCGCGTGGTTGTACATTTAGCGCCTGCGTCATTAACCCGACAACTGAAGGCTGGCTAATCGTCTGACCACAGGCAATTGGCAGGGGCATATCCTCGTATGCTTTGTCGGCGAAATGGCCGGTGACAAACAACCCGCGATCCACTTTTTCCATCGCCGTCAGGGTGCGCGCATCCATGACGCCCTTGGAACGCAGCGTATAGAGAAACTGCATCTTGCGCTCTGCGTCGGAGGGGGCGTCGCCGGTCATGTGAAACGCTGCTCCAGATCGTCCAGCAGGTCATGGGCTGTAAGATCACAGCGCATCGGCGTAACAGAAATCCAACCGTCCAGATTAACGGTCCCGTCTGTGTTATCGCCCGAGGGGACATTTTGCGGGTTGCCTTTGATCCACAGATATTTTCGTCCATTGGGTGGCATGTGCGAGACAACTGAAAAGCCACCCGCTTCGCGCAGGCCTTGTCTGACAATGCGGGTGCCTTTGACATCTTTGGCTGAAATGGGGGGGAAGTTGACATTATAGAACGTATGATAGGTATCACCGCCCCAGACGCCATCCGAATGCAGTTTTTTGACAAGTGTTGCGCCATGGCTGGCGGCCGCCTCGAACTGGTTGTCCAAGGTGGCATTGTCGGGACCAAAATATTGCGACAGCGCAATCGAGCGTATACCTTGCAGCGCACCTTCCATCGCGGCACCAATCGTACCGGAATAGACGGTGTTCTCGGCAGAGTTGTTGCCTTTGTTCACTCCTGACAGGATCAGATCAGGCGGTGCGTCGGCCATAACCTCATGCAGACCGGCCAGAACGCAGTCGGCGGGCGAGCCCTCGGCAGCAAATTCGCGCGGGCCAAGTTTGGCAATCATCGTTGGGTGCGCGTAGTTTATGCAGTGGGCAACGCCGGATTTTTCAAAAGCCGGAGCAACGGTCCAGACTTCGCCTGTGTCACCGGCGACTTCGGATGCGATAGCTTGCAGCACTTTCAGACCGGGTGCATTGATGCCGTCGTCATTGGTGATGAGAATACGCATATGATCCTGCCCTCTGCCTGTGCCCTGATTAGACGAGGCTGACGGGGCCGTAAAGGTCAGTGACGCCACTGTCGGGTTGCGATGGCCGCAAGACACAGGATGGCGATCACAAGCAGACCGCTCAAACCGTAATTGGTCTGGTAGTTTGTGGCGATGACGCCAATGAATGCCCATGCGATGGCAAGGCTGTATGTGAAGACTGAAGGTGTCTTATACTGGACAATACAGGCAAAGGCTGATGCCAATCCCAAAGCCAGATACGCCCACCCTAATGCGCCTAACCACAGGCCATACCCTGCGCCGACCAGGCCCACGGTAACAAAAGATGCGGCACTCAGCCATCCGGCGTAAAGCCCGATGGGCAAGGAAACAGCCCAGGCCGGGCCTGCCTTGCGCGCGGCAAACAGGGCCCAGATCGCGCTAATCAGCATCACCCAGATCAATACTGTCGCCCAGATGACCGAAAGGGTGGCGACCTTGATCCAGACGGCGCCGACGCCCATCGATATTACCATAGGCAGGCGTGTCGCCTCCCACACTGGATCGTCGCGGTGTTTCCAAACGCCCATAACGGCGTAAAGCAATAGCCAAAGATAGATCACACCCCAGATCGAGAACGCATAGCCCGCTGGCTGTACCGGCGCATTGTCCTGCGGAATGGGAAACTGATCAGGCCTGAAGCCAGCAAACCCTTCCGTGATGAAGGGCGCCAGCCCAAAGGCAACCGCAGCGACTAAAACGAGATAAGCTTTCACAGGCTCACCTTACGCATCAGTACGCTCAAGGATCACTTCAACGTCCCATCCGCGCTCAGCATCGTTTTGTCGCCCAGATAGGGCTGCAACACGTCAGGCAGTTTTACGGAGCCATCTTCTTGCTGGCCATTCTCCAGCACGGCAATCAAGCAGCGGCCCACCGCAAGGCCCGACCCGTTCAGCGTATGCACAAATTCAGGCTTGCCACCATCCGCTGGTTTAAACCGCGCATTCATCCGCCGGGCCTGAAAATCGCCTGTGGTTGAAACAGAGCTGATCTCGCGATAGGCGTCCTGACCGGGCAGCCACGCTTCGATATCGAATGTACGGCGCGCGCCAAACCCCATATCGCCGGTGCATAAGATCACAGTACGGTAGGGGATAGCGAGTTGTTCCAGCAGGCCTTCGGCGCAGCGCAACATGCGTTTTTGCTCGTCGTCGCTGTGGTCGGGATGGGTGATCGACACCATTTCGACTTTTTCGAACTGATGCTGGCGCAGCATGCCAGAGGTATCGCGCCCCGCGCTGCCTGCCTCGGAGCGGAAGCACAAAGTATGCGCTGTCATGCGGATCGGTAGCGCGCTTTCGTCCAGCACGTCGCCTGCGACGCTATAGGTTAATGGCACCTCTGAGGTTGGGACCAACCACCAGCCATTCGTGGTCTGATAGCTTTCCTCACCAAATTTCGGCAATTTATCTGTACCATACATAGCCTCATCCCTGACCAGGACTGGCGTTTGCATTTCTGTCAGGCCGTTTTTATCCACATGCGTGTCGATCATGAATTGTGCAAGCGCCCGGTGAATGCGGGCCACAGCACCTTTAAGAACCACAAATCGGCTGCCTGAAATTTTGGCCGCCGTTTCAAAATCCATAGAGGCTGCGACGCCGTTGATCTCGAAATGCTCTTTCGGCTTGAAGTCGAATTCAGGCGGTGTGTCCCAGCGGTTCACCTCGACATTATCATCTTCATCGTCCCCGTCAGGTACGTCATCCGCTGGAATATTATCGATCCGGGCCAGCATATCGGTTAACCGTGCGTCCTCGGCTTTGGCCTCTTCATTCAGGTCGACGACCTCATGCTTCTTTTGGGCCACCAGCGCGCGCAGACGTTCGAATTCTGCCTCATCACCCTTGGCCTTGGCCGCGCCAACCTGTTTGGAGACCGCATTCTGGTCTGCCTTCGCTGTTTCCGCAGCCTGTATCTTTGCCCGCCGGGCGGCGTCTATGGCCAGAATATCGGCAGAGGATACATCCGATTTCCGGCGCTTCATGGCAGCGTCAAAGACCTCGGGGGTCTCACGGATCATGCGGATATCGTGCATTTCAGATGTCCTTATCAGTTGAAAGCATGGGAATTCCCACTGCCGGGTCTATGGCGAAATTCGCAGAAAAGTCCAGTGCCTATGGGTCTTCAAACGTCAGTAGGGTTTTCTCATTCACCCGCGCGGCCAAAGACTTGTGCGGGCCTGCACCGTTTCGTCTGGCCGAGATCACGCCGACTATGCGCCATGCCTTATCATCGCGGATCAGAACCGGGGCGCCAGAGGTGCCTTCCATTACATCGCAGCTCAGCGCCAAGGTTGTGGTGTCGTAGGTTGCGATGCAGCCTTCATATTTGCTTAGGATATGCGCGCGATCACGACGATAGCCAAGCAGGGCGACAGGGGCAGTGTCTTTCCAATCCGCCCCGACTTTCAGTGGTGTTAGGTCGTCTATTGGCTGTGCAAGCGTGATCACCGCTAGATCGGTCTCGACATCGGCGCGCGCAATACTGCGGTGGTTGCGAGACACATATTCAGGGTGTGTGGCAATGGTTTTGGCGGATGCTGTTCCAAGATGTTCTCCCTTGTGCCAGCCCGCGACGAACTGCACGCGCGACGGATCATAGTGCGTGCCGGTTTTGGCATTGATGACGCAATGGGCAGCGGTCAGCACTTTATCCGAAGCGATTAGCGTGCCGGTGCAAGTGCTGCGGGATCGGAACCCGCCGACATTGACCTTGCCGATCGCCTGCCAGTCTGCGCGTTCCTCATCGGTGATCATTGGCGGCTGGGTTTGGCTCTGGCCAGCTTGCGTGCTTATGTGCAGTAACCACGCAACACCAAATACCAGACCTAAAAGACGCGCCGTGCCGGTCATTTTCGTAAGCCCCTTTTCATAAGCGGATTCAATCCCTATTTGCCGGTGATAAGAGCCGGTGGAACTAACGTAAAGCCGTTGCGCCTCGTGACCTGTGCAGGTAGGGTGCGCGCCAAGCCAACACGGGGCCGCAACCCCCAAAGACAAAGGACCGCAGATGTTCGTATCACCTGCTTATGCACAGGCCGCTGGCGCACAGGGCGCATTTACCAGTTTCATTCCATTGATCCTGATCTTTGCGATCATGTATTTCCTTCTGATCCGCCCTCAGCAAAAGAAGCTTAAGGACCATCAGGCGATGGTTGCAGCTCTGCGTCGCGGGGATCAGGTTGTCACACAAGGCGGCGTGATCGGCAAAGTGTCCAAGGTCAAGGATGATGGCGAGTTGGAGATCGAGATCGCAGATGGCGTTCGCGTTCGCGTTATACGCTCAACCATTGCGCAAGTCCTTAACAAGACCGAACCGGCAAAGTAATCCAGCATGCTTCAAATCTCTTTCTGGTCGCGGTTTTTTATATTTTTAACCGTTCTGGTTGGCATTCTTCTGGCCATGCCGAATGCCTTTTATACGCAAGTTGAAAAGCATAATGACGCAGCGGCCGAGATTGAGCAGGGTGTGCAGCTCACGCCAGAGCTGAACGCGGATTTGGCTGGCTGGCCAGATTTTCTACCCTCCAGTCTTGTGAATCTCGGGCTTGATCTACGGGGCGGGGCGCATTTGCTGGCCGAAGTGCAGGTCGAGGATGTCTATGAAGACCGTATGGACGGTCTGTGGCTTGAAGTCCGCAACGCTTTGCGGGGCGAGCGAGATACAATCGGGACGTTTCGGCGGCAAAACGCGCCGTTGGGTGAACTTCGTCTCAAGCTGCAAAACCCTGACGGCATGAATGTCGCGCTGCAACGTGTGCGTAGCCTTGCCACTTTCGTGCCGACGCTTTCTGGGGCAGGGTCCAACGATATCGAAGCGCGTGCGCAGGGCGATACGCTGATTGTTGCGCTGAGTGATGCGGAGCGGCAGGCGATGAATGATAGGACTATGCAGCAATCGGTCGAGATTATTCGTCGCCGGGTGGATGAGGTAGGCACCCGTGAACCCACGATCCAGCGACAGGGTGAGCGTCGCATTCTGATCCAAGTGCCGGGTATCGGGTCTGCGGCAGAGCTGAAAGCGCTGATCGGGACAACTGCACGCCTCAGCTTTCACGCTGTGGTCAGTCGCACAGGCAATGCAAACCAGTCCCCCGGTGTGGGCAATGTGATCTACCCGTCTATCGATGCGCAGGATGTGGGCACATACTATATCCTTGAGAAAGTGCCGGTTGTGACAGGCGAAGATCTGGTTGATGCGCAACCAGCGTTCGACCAAAACGGCTCCCCCGCTGTTACATTCCGGTTCAACCCGACGGGTGCTCGTAAATTCGGCATTTTCAGCTCGGAAAATATCGGTGCGCCCTTTGCTATCGTTTTAGACGAAGAAGTCTTGTCAGCCCCTGTCATCCGCGAAGCAATCACAGGTGGGTCCGGTCAGATCAGCGGTAATTTCACAGTTGAGGAATCTACCAACCTTGCCGTTCTGCTACGTGCTGGGGCTTTGCCTGCAGAAATGACATTTCTTGAGGAACGCACAATCGGGCCAGAGCTTGGACAGGACAGTATCGACGCAGGTAAGCTGGCGTGTATTGTCGCTTTCATTGCGGTGCTGGTGTTCATGATGCTGAGCTACGGCTTGTTCGGGGTTTTCGCCAATGTCGCCTTGATCCTTAATGTGGGGCTTATGTTCGGTCTTCTGTCGCTGATTGGCGCTACGCTGACTTTGCCCGGTATCGCTGGCATCGTTCTAACCATCGGGATGGCGGTGGACGCCAATGTGCTGATCTTTGAGCGCATCCGAGAAGAACTGAAATCTGCCAAAGGCCCGGCCCGCGCCATCGAGTTGGGTTATGAAAAGGCGCTCTCGGCCATTCTGGACGCCAATATCACGACTTTTATCATTGCGGTCATTCTGTTCGTCATGGGCTCTGGGCCCGTGCGCGGCTTTTCGATCACGCTGGCTTTGGGGATCATCACGTCGGTCTTCACGGCGATCTATGTGACACGTGTGATGATTGTGATTTGGTACGAACGCAAACGTCCCAAGACGATTGAGGTATAACAAATGCGCCTGAAACTTGTTCCCTCTGTCACCAATTGGGATTTCTTTGGAACTGCGAAATACACACTTGGCCTGTCTACCATATTCGTGGTCATTGCCTTTGCATCCTTCATGATTCAGGGCCTGAATTACGGTATCGACTTTCGCGGGGGCACGACAATCCGCACAGAAAGTACGCAAGAGGTGGATGTCGCAACCTATCGGCAAGCGCTTGAACCTCTGGGGCTTGGCGATGTCTCCATCAGCGAGGTGTTCGACCCGACCTTCCGTGCCGATCAGCACGTGACAATGGTAAGAATACAGGCGCAGGAAGGCGCGGAAAGTATCACTGCAGATACGGTTGCTGCGGTTCAAGAGGCGCTTAAAACGATAGATCCGGGGATGAAATTCCCCTCTGTTGAATCCGTCGGCCCCAAAGTCTCGGGAGAGCTGATACAGACTGCTGTAATAGCCGTGCTGCTGGCTGTCGGTGCCATGTTGATTTATGTCTGGCTCAGGTTCGAATGGCAGTTTGCCGTTGGTGCTGTGCTTGCGCTTGTTCATGATGTTGTGCTGACGCTGGGTATTTTCTCGGAATTGCAAATCAAGTTTGATCTGGCGATCATCGCCGCTTTGCTGGCCATCGTTGGTTATTCTATTAATGATACCGTGGTCGTATTCGACCGGGTCAGGGAAAACCTGCGCAAGTACAAACAAAAAGACCTCAAGGAAGTGCTGAACTTGTCGATCAACGAAACCCTGTCGCGCACTTTGATGACATCTGGCACAACCCTTCTGGCGTTGATTGCGCTGCTGATACTGGGCGGTGACGTTATCCGTGGCTTCGTCTTTGCTATGACATGGGGCATCATTGTGGGGACATATAGCTCGGTCTTTGTGGCCTCAGCCGCGCTGCTTTTCTTAGGCGTCAAGCGCGATTGGTCAAAGCCTGATCCGAATGCTGTAGGAAATCAGTTCGGCAATATAGACGCGTGAGCTTTTGGGCACAGGCGCTGGCAACGCCTGGTCTGATTTGGCTTGCCGTCGCCGTTTTTGCTGCCGGGATTGTCCGGGGGTTTTCGGGCTTTGGCAGTGCCATGATCATTATGCCTGCGGCCTCGTCAGTTCTTAACCCGTATGCAGCCCTTGCTTTTCTGACGGTCATCGAACTTTTCGGCCCGCTGCCAAACCTGCAAAACGCTTTGCGAAATGGTGACAAGCGTGACGTGGTCCATTTGCTCATTGGTGCGCTTGTTGGCCTGCCCCTTGGGTTGTGGACCCTTGGGTTTCTGAGTGGCGATGTTTTCGGCTGGGCCGTGTCCGGTATTGTGCTGATGCTTCTGGTTTTGCTTATGGCGGGGTGGCGATATGCTGGCACGCTTGGACCTTACCTGACCACAGGCGTTGGGGGGATTGGTGGATTTCTTGGGGGCATTGCTGGCCTTCCCGGCCCGCCGGTTATTATGCTCTACATGGCCAGCAAAAGACCAATTGCTATGATCCGCGCGAATTTCCTGCTTTATCTTTTGCTCATTGATATTCTGATGATAGGGATTTTCTTCATCTTTGACCTTTTTGATTTCAACGCGGTCATGGTTGGGGTCATATTGATCCCTTTATATCTTGTGGCAAACATAGCTGGCGCTGCTATGTTCCATCCTGAACGCGAGGTAATTTACCGCCGCGTTGCCTATGCAGTTATTGCGGCCTCTGCTTTGATGAGCTTACCGCTTTGGGATTGAACACATCATGCGCCTGACCGAGATTTCCTACGACAATGCCCCACCCGTTGACGGCTATGGCCCCGGATTTTTCCGTATCGGCGGCGAGGTGCATAAGGGCAGCGTTCTGTTGCTGCCAAATTCTGTAACCCCTTGGGCCGGGTTTGATGATATGGATACAATCCTGTCGGTGGCGGGTAAGATTGACGTGCTTTTCATTGGAACAGGGGCCGAGATCACCCATATCCCGGCGTCGATACGTGACAGCCTTGAAGTGGCTGGTATCGGGGTAGAACTAATGTCTACGCCGACCGCTTGCCGCACCTATAATGTTTTGCTGAGCGAGGGCCGGCGGATTGGCGCGGCGTTGCTTGCAATCGCCGCGTCTTAATGGTTCGAGTATTTTTGGAATTATTAATCGAAGCAACCGGGCAAGCTGAAACTCAACCAGCAGCATGTGTTTTCACCAATGTCCTGTGTTTTCCATACTCGCCCAAGGCTCTGCAGATGGTAGGCTATCGCCCATCTGCAAAAGCTCGATCGATACATTGTCCGGGGATCTGACAAAGGCCATATGTCCGTCGCGGGGCGGACGATTGATTGTTACGCCATTGTCCATCAGATGCTGGCACATATCGTAGATATTCTCGACCCGGTAAGCCAGATGCCCGAAATGTCGGCCGTCTGATGGCAACCCTTCATCACCATCCCAATTATAGGTCAGTTCAACAGCAGCGTTTTCCTGACCGGGGGTGACATAAAAAGCAGAGTGAATCGCCCGCCTTCGTGGTCCATACGGCGTGTTTCCTCAAGCCCCAGAAGCTCGTAGAACGCTTTGGATTTCTCAAGATCCTTCACCCGGACCATCGTATGCAGATATTCGATTTTCATGAGATTTCTCCTTCTGTGGCTTCAGTCATGATGATCCCGCGGGCGGCACCATCGGTACGGGTTTCCGGTCTAACTGCCGCGCGCGACAATGCACTGCGACTGACAAGCGTGACTGTGACAAAGGCGACGTAAAGCAGCAAGTACCATGATCCCATTTTTGCAAAGCCGACCATCTCAAACGCGTTTTGGCCTGCATAGATCCATGTGCCGGTAAACGTGCCGACATTTTCTGCTACCCAAACAACCAGCGCTACCATGAATGCACAAAGCGGCATGGGCAACCAGCGTGGTGTCTGGCCCACATAGAACCACAACCGCGTGCGGCCAAACAGGATCAGCGAGCCTGTAAACAGTGCCAGCCTGATGTCTGGGAGAAAGTGATGCGCGAAGAAGTTCACATAGATTGCTGCCCCAAATAGTAGCGAGACCCAAAAGGGCGGGTAGGGGGCAAAGCGCATCTCGAAGATACGGATGACGCGGGCGATGTAAGACCCGATACTGGCATACATGAAGCCTGAAAACAGGGGCACGCCGCCAAGTTTGAAGATACCGGCTTCGGGATAGACCCATGAGCCCATCTCGATCTTGAACAACTCCATTGCTGTGCCTGTGATGTGGAATAACAGGATCACACGGGCCTCTTCCCATGTTTCAAGCTTGAAGATCAGCATGAAGGCCTGGGTAAACACCGCAAAAAGAAATAACCCGTCATAGCGGGTCAGCGCCCATCCATCCTGCCAGACGGCTTTGGTCCCAAGAATTGCAAGGATGAACAGAATGCCGAACAACGCGGCCCAACCCTGTTTGAGAACGAACATGACAAACTCGGCCAACCAGCCCGGCAGGCGCGCCCGCGCCCAATCGCCCATATTGCGCTCTAACCCGCGCGTACCCCAATCTGCCATCCTGCCTCCGTATTCTTGTAGGCAGAGTGCCGCGTGGTTTTGACAGAGGCAAGAGGCGTTGCGACGACTTCAGAATATGGGTCATGGAATATGACACAGCTGGGCCAATGATCAATTTGCCACGCCGATTTCAAAACACTTCGGTCGGTCTGTATATTCTTGAGAAAGGGTCCTATTTCCGTCACTTTCCTTTGTAATTGAGACCACCAAGATTTCTGTAAGGCGCCATGTGAAATATGATTGATATTCGCAAACAAGGGCTCGCGGCTTTCGTTGCTATTCTGGCAGCAATCCAGTTCTATCAGGTTGCCTGGATCAGCGATGACGCTCTTTTATCGCTGAGACAAGTTTTCAACTTCGTCGAAGGCGAAGGAATGGTTTGGAACCTTGGCCAGCGGGTTCAGGCATTTACCCATGTATCGTGGTTCTTCGGGATGGCATTGGGCTATCTCGTTACCGGCTCGCTCTATTGGGGGACTTTGCTATTATCTGCCCTGTGCTGGGCTGGGGCATTAGCGGTCTACTGGCGCGCAATTTTACGCCGCGATTTTGCGCCTATGTGGTCGCTACTGTTAATGCTTTTGCCACTGATGTCGCTGGCTATCCGGGACTACACATCATCGGGATTGGAAACGCCACTCTCTTTCCTTTTGGCTGCGTTGATCTTTGAGTTGCGGGGCAAGGCGCTCTGGCTCGTTCTCGCGTTAGCTGTTCTGACCCGTCATGATCACGCGTTGCACTTCGGGCCTTTGGCCCTGTGGCTGATGTGGCAGGGGCAGGGTCGCCTGCGGGATATATGGCCAGGGGGCGCCTTACTTGTCGGCTGGCATGCATTCTCGCTCTATTACTTTGGGATGCCTTTACCAAATACCTTCTATGCCAAGATGGGCGGTATGGTCCCGCGCGAAGTGCTGATGGACAATGCATGGCTCTATTATCTAAGTGCTGCTTTGCATTTGCAGGTGACGCTCTTCATCATTGCCATGGGAGTCGTTGCGGGTCTGGCAACTGCAGGCAGGGACAGATGGCTTGCGCTTGGGATATTGCTGCATATGGCCTACCTCATCCATATTGGCGGCGATTTCATGCGTGGCCGTTTTCTGGCCGTGGATGCCTTTATCGCGTGTTTCCTTCTTGCGCGGGCCGCGCCGTTCAGGCTGGTACAGATCACCACTATGATGTCGGTTTTTTTCGCCGTGCTTTTTACCCATCCTTGGAACGGGACCATCGATATCTTCAAAATCCAATGGCAGATGATTATGGATGAACGTCTGTTCTATTCCCGCGCCTATGCCGTGCGATCTGAACATCGGGAATGGCCTACGCCACAACCGGCAGATCATGCAAAGCCAGAGATGTATTTAACTGGCTGCGGCTTGATTGGCGGCGCGCGCATACGTTGGAGCGATCAGGTCTATATCGTGGATGCCTGCGCGTTGACAGACCCGTTCGTTGCCCGGCTTCCGGTTGCTCTGACCGAAGTTATGCGTCCGGGGCATATCCCACGCTATCTGCCTGAAAACTATGGCTATGCATTGGCAGAAGGGGAAGCGCTGTCATACCCTGCCGCACAGAAGCTGTTTGATGACATACAGCTTGCGACTGTTTCACCTTTGGATTCCCCCGGTCGTTGGGATGCCATCTGGCGTTTGCTACGAAATGACTACGATATTCCCTTTGAGGATTTCCGCACTGGTGCGGAGGGTTTAGGGGAACTTGGTTCACAGTTTTTATATAGCAGTGTCGACGAACTGCCGACGTTATATCTTTATCCATCCCCTATGTGGAACACGATTGAGGGTACAGAAATCGAGAAAGACGAGTAACATCATCTTGATATATACCATAGTTTAACGTCTATATATAGCCTTACCCGACTCGTCAGATGCAAGGAAGGCCAAGATGCCCATTACCCAAGACCAACAGGCCGAAATCGACGCGCAGCGCGGCCAGACATCCCAGACCCTGCGCGCCACCGTGTCTGGCATCGAACAACACCTCTATAAGGCCCATGACGTGCTCGATCACGGCTTCATCCGGGTCATCGACTATATGGGTGACGATAGCGCCATCTGTCAGGCCGCCCGCGTCTCCTACGGCAAGGGCACCAAATCCGTGCAAAACGACGAGGGCCTGATCCGCTACCTGATGCGCCACTGGCACTCCACCCCGTTCGAGATGTGCGAGATCAAGCTGCATGTCAAACTGCCCGTCTTCGTGGCCCGCCAATGGATCCGCCACCGCACCGCCAACGTCAACGAATACTCCGCTCGCTATTCCATCCTCGACCGCGAATTCTACATCCCCGCCCCCGAGGACCTTGCCGCCCAATCCGTCGTCAACAATCAGGGCCGGGGCGAGGCGCTGTCGGGCGAAGAAGCCCAACGCGTCCTGCGCTACCTGCAAGACGACGCCACGCGCGCCTATGACCACTACGAGGAAATGATCAGCCAGGACGACCAGCAAGGCCTTGCCCGCGAACTGGCCCGCATGAACCTGCCCGCAAACATCTACACCCAATGGTACTGGAAGGTGGACCTGCACAACCTCTTCCACTTCCTGCGCCTGCGCGCTGATGCCCACGCCCAATACGAGATCCGCGTCTACGCCGACGCCATCTGCGAGGTCGTCAAGGATTGGGTCCCCGCCGCCTACGGCGCGTTCGAGGATTACCGCCTCGGCGGTGCCCAGCTTTCCGGCAAGGCGCTCGACTGCGTTAAGAGAATGTTAACCGGTGAGGTGGTTACTCAAGAGACATCCGGCATGTCCAAGGGGGAATGGCGGGAATTTGAGGGGGTTGTTCGTAATGCCTAGAGATGCAATCTTTTCTTAAACAATAAAGCCTTTCATAGGCGAATAAATCGGTGGCGACAGAGCATGACAGATATATTTGATGAACTTGGCGACCAGAAATTTGGAACTATCATGGCAGACCCGCCGTGGCAGTTTCAAAACAGAACTGGAAAAATGGCTCCAGAACACAAACGTCTCAATCGTTATTCAACAATGACTTTGCAGGACATATGCGAGATGCCAGTTGCCGGACTAGCGCGAGACCCGGCTCACTTGTATTTATGGGTGCCCAATGCATTGCTGCCCGAAGGCCTTCAGGTGATGAAGGCATGGGGATTTGACTACAAATCAAACATCATCTGGCAAAAGATACGAAAGGACGGTGGTCCAGACGGTCGAGGAGTAGGCTTTTACTTTCGCAATGTGACTGAAATTTTGCTTTTTGGCGTTAGGGGTAAGAAGGCTAGAACCCTGGCGCCAGGGCGTTCTCAGGTGAACTACATCGGAGCATTAGAACCTGACGGAGATATCATCAAGACACGAAAGAGAGAGCATTCTCGTAAACCAGACGAGCAGTATGAAATCATCGAAAGCTGTTCTAGCGGCCCATTTCTAGAACTTTTTGCCAGAGGTGAGCGCAAAAACTGGACCGTTTGGGGCAATCAAGCTGACGAAGGTTATAAACCCGATTGGAAAACTTATTCATACAATTCAGGTCTGGTCGCGGGTTAGAGCAGGTGACGAATCATAAGGATGTCTCGTCTGGAAAAATTTCCGATCCCCAACGCCTAACGGATGCGATTTTTTCTGAATATATTAGAGATAAGTTCGAGATTTACAGTTACAGGAACGCTGCGGCCATCTTGAAGGAGAGCTTCCCTCATGAGTTTTCCGAGCTGTGTCTCGCCCTACAAAAATTTGAAATAACAACGGCTATGATTCGAGAACCTGGAGGAAGCAAAGGGCCAATCGCGAAATATGTCGACACGATTTTCGATGATACGTGGATTGAAACAAGAATTTCAGCTGATTTGCATGTGAAACTCCAGCATGCGCAAATTAAAGACAAGGTCCTTAAGGAGTATACACGCGAAGGATTCCTTGATGGCCACAGAATTGATTTTGTAAAAGGGCGTGTAGCGCTAGATCTTGAGTGGAACAGCAAAGATCAGACATATGATCGCGATCTTTATGCTTTTTCTGCATTCTACGAGGCTGGCGCAATCGACGTTGGGATAATTATAACGCGCGGCAGTTCGTTAGACAACGCATTCTTTAAAAGCTTGGGGAAGGTTTTGAAAAAAGATGGATCTGAAGGCTCAGACGATGTCTATAAAAAATTTGGCGCCTCAACGACTTGGATGGGAAAGTTGCTATATCGGCTTGATGCAGGAAGAAATGGAGGATGTCCGGTTTTGGCGATTGGTATCAAACCTAGTTGCGTAAAAGACTACGGCCCCTTCTAAATTAGTCCTCAATGTTTCGACCTCGCACGATCAAAGATCGTGCCGCGCCCGTGTCCGGCGCTTTGCGCGTTCGATATTGAAACTGTCCACTGGACAGTTGCCGAGACATATCTAACCCACCCCCACGGGCGGGCGCGTTGCTTCCCGCCCTCGGTCCGGGCACGGTACTCCTAATACCCTCGGGTGTTTTGCTGTTCTGACCTATAAAGATGTCCGGCGAATACCCAGCCCAAACCATTGACGCCCCTAGACGTCCACATCTTCCACGAACCGCGCGTTTTCCTGAATGTACTCAAACCGCAGTTCTGGTTTCTTCCCCATCAGCCGCTCCACCAGATCGCTTGTTTCGCCCGGTATGTCCTCATCGATTGTCACCCGGATCAGTTTGCGGGTCTTCGGGGCCATCGTGGTGTCTTTCAGGTCCTTCGCGTCCATCTCGCCCAGACCCTTAAAACGCTGCACGTCGATTTTGCCCTTCCCGCCCAGACCTTTGGTCAGCAGGCGCTCTTTCTCAAGATCATCCGCCACATAGACCCGCGCCGCGCCTTGGGTCAGTCTGTATAGTGGCGGGCAGGCGAGATACAAATGCCCCTGATCAATCAGCGGGCGCATTTGAACGAAGAAAAACGTCATCAACAGCGACGCAATATGCGCCCCGTCCACATCGGCGTCCGTCATGATGATGATCTTGTCATAGCGCAGATCGTCAATGTTGAACCGGGTGCCCATCCCAACGCCAAGCGCTTCGCACAGGTCGGAAATTTCCGAATTGCTGGTCAGCTTGTTCGACGCGGCCCCCAGCACATTCAGGATTTTACCCTTCAACGGCAAAAGCGCCTGCGTTTCGCGGTTGCGCGCGCCCTTGGCCGAGCCGCCCGCGCTGTCGCCCTCGACAATGAAAAGTTCCGTCCCTTCACGGGATTTCGAGGTGCAGTCGGTCAGCTTGCCCGGCAGGCGCAGCTTCTTGGTCGCCGATTTGCGGGCAGTTTCCTTCTCCTGACGGCGGCGCAGACGTTCCTCGGCACGCAGGATCAGGAAGTCTAGGATAGCCCCTGCGGATTTTGTGTCAGCGGCAAGCCAGTTGTCGAAATGGTCCCGGACAGAGTTCTCGACCATGCGCTGGGCCTCGACCGTGGCCAGACGGTCCTTGGTCTGGCCCACGAATTCAGGGTCGCGGATGAAGCAGGACACCAGCGCACCGGCCCCGGTGGTCAGGTCCTCACGGGTGATGGTGCCGGCTTTCTTGTTGCCCACAAGATCGCCGTAAGCCTTGATGCCTTTGAGGATCGCGGCCCAGAACCCGGCCTCATGGGTGCCGCCTTCGGGGGTGGGCACGGTGTTGCAGTAGGATTGAATAAACCCATCGCGGGCCGGGGTCCAATTGATGGCCCAATCCACCTTACCGGGGAGTCGAATTTGTCGAAAGAGACGGACCCTGCGAAGGGGGCGTCGGAATAGGTGGTCGCCCCGCCAAGAGTTTCAGACAGGTAGTCAGAAAGCCCGCCGGGAAAGTGGAATTCGGCCTCGTTGGGAGTTTCACCGTCGTCGATAGCGGTTTTCCAGCGGATTTTGACGCCAGAGAACAGATAAGCTTTGGAGCGCGCCATTTTGAACAGGCGCGCAGGCTTTAGTTTGAGCGTGCCGAAGATATCCGCATCGGGATGGAACGTGACAGCTGTACCGCGCCGGTTCGGGGCCGCACCAATCTTTTCCAACTGGCCTTGCGGAATGCCGCGCGAGAACTCCATCGCGAAAAGCTCTTTATTTCTGGCGACTTCAACGCGCAAATGGTCTGACAATGCGTTGACCACGGAAGAGCCGACGCCATGCAGCCCGCCTGAGGTCTGGTAACTGTCGCCCGAGAATTTGCCGCCTGCATTCAATGTGCAGAAGATGATTTCCAAAGCGGATTTCGAAGGGTCTTTAGGGTGCGGGCCGGTGGGGATGCCGCGACCATTGTCGCGGACCGAGACATGGCCGTTTTCGTGAAGCTCAACCTCGATCCAGGTAGCATGACCCGCAACGGCTTCGTCCATGGAGTTGTCGATAATCTCGGCCACCATGTGATGAAGTGCGCGGTCATCCTTGCCACCGATATACATGCCGGGGCGCAGGCGGACATGTTCCATGTCCTCCAGAACCTCGATGGAGGAGGCATTATAGTCATCACCTGAAGACAGGAGGTCATTCATATTATCTGCTCTTTGTTTGTTGGAAATGAGTATGCCAGAGTAGACAGGGTGGGGGAAGATGTTGGTTGCATCAAATTTGTCTCCAAACAAGATTGCGTCTGCTTAGGCGTGCACGCTTGCCAATAGGGTTGCGTCGACGTAAGCGCGTGGGATGACCTATCTTCAACATATTCGCGCAACATTGGTTTTGGGGCTGCCGCTGGTTGGCAGTCATCTGGCGCAGTTTGCGGTGCATATGGTCGATACGATCATGCTGGGCTGGTATGACGTAACCGCCCTTGCGGCCAGCGTGTTGGCGACGTCGTTTTTCTTTGTGATCTTCATCATGGGCGCCGGATTTGCCTTTGCCGTGATGCCGATGGTGGCTTCGGCCGCAGCGCAGGATGATAGCGTGCGTGTGCGCCGCGTGACACGTATGGGGATGTGGCTGTCGGTGCTTTATGCGGCTGTGTTTATCCCTGCGATGATCTGGGCAGGCCCGATATTGCGCGCCTTTGGCCAAGAAGTTGAGCTGTCGGGGCTGGCGCAGGACTATTTGCGGATTGCCGGGTGGGGGCTGTTCCCGGCGCTGTTGGTGATGGTGCTCAAAAGCTATTTGGCCGCCTTGGAACGAACGCAGGTTGTGCTATGGGTCACGGTGGCTGCTGTTGGTGTGAATGCAGCGCTGAACTGGCTGCTTATCTTCGGCAATATGGGGCTGCCCGAGATGGGATTGCGCGGGGCGGCTGTGGCCTCTGTCATGGTGCATATTATCTCGCTTCTGGTGTTGGGCGGCTATGTTATAAAAGGGGTTGCAACGCGGGATCATGCGCTGTTTGAACGGCTCTGGCGCCCTGATCCGCCCGCTTTCACAGAGGTGTTTCGGCTGGGTTGGCCGATTGGTCTGACCAATCTGGCGGAATCGGGGATGTTCTCTGCTTCGGCCCTGATCATCGGATTGATTGGCAAGCTGCCGTTGGCCGCGCACGGGATCGCGCTACAGATCACCTCGGCCACATTCATGGTGCATATCGGAATAAGTCAGGCGGCAACGGTACGGGCTGGTCGTGCGATCGGGCGCGCAGATGTAGTCGGGTTGGGCCGGGGTGGTTTAGCCGCAGTAAGCCTGTCGATGGGGGCTGTGGCGCTGACCATGCTGGTCTTTCTGGGCGTGCCAGAGTTGCTTATGAAAGGCTTTCTACGCCCCGATGATCCCGCGCGCGATCAGATCATCGCCATAGGAATTTCCCTGCTGGCAGTCGCAGCACTGTTTCAGTTGGTAGATGCAGGGCAGGTCATGGCTTTGGGATTGCTGCGCGGGATTCAGGATACCCGCGTGCCGATGCTCATGGCGGCATTCAGCTATTGGGTCATGGGGATACCGGCCAGCTATCTATTGGGCATCACCTGGGGTTTTGGTGGCGTTGGTGTGTGGTTCGGGCTGGTCATTGGCCTTCTGTTTGCCAGCGCGCTTTTATGGTGGCGATTTTTGAAGCGGTATGGCGCGATGAGGCGGACAGCATAAAGGCGTACTGGCCAAAATTCACTTGCGGACCTTCATTAACCGATCCGCCTTCTTACGAACCAGGACCGAGCGCAGATCATGCATGGCCAGAAGCAAAGCGTCTGTGACGTCTTCAAGCTGTTCCTCGCTGGCACGAGACTGCGCCCATTGAGTGGTGAGGTTCAGGTAGTCGACAGCGCGGTAGATGTCGTCCATATCGCGGGTGGACAGAACGGTTAAACGTTCTTCCATCCAGTCGCGGATGACGGCCTCTTCCTGATCTGTCAGAGAGTGGTTGCCATGGGGCTTGATCTCTCCATTTCGGATGTTGACGACAGCAATCTGGTTCATATCAATCCGACGCTGGCGGTTCTGCGTGTCCACACGAAACACAGTCGCGCCGTTTTCACGGACACGGAAATAGAATTCTGGAAGCTCGCTTGTCATTTACCGGTTTGACCCGTTTGTTGCTTTCAATGAAGCTAGCACAGGGTAGGGGCTGGGAATAGTGAGTTATTATGCTGGTTTGGATCGGTTTTCTTGGGGTCTCAACGCATGTTACGGTTGACGCGCCAATGCTGACACAAGCTTTGGATAAAGTCAGTCACACTCAATTTCTGCGATAACTCGAATTTCCACCACTGCCCCTTCTCGACGCAGCCCAGCGACTTCAACTGCAGTCCACGCAGGGTATGTGTCATCAACGTATTCAGATCGGATTTGATTGAATATCTCAAAATGGTCGCGCAAACCAACGTGGTAAGAAGTCATTTCAACGATTGCACTGTAATCCAAACCTGCTTCACTCAAGACGGGCCTGATTTTTTCAAAGGTTTGCCGGAATTGTTCTTCAAGGTCGCTTGGCATTGAGCCATTTGAACAGCTGCCAGTTATGCCGGTTAAAAACACATGATTGCCGGATACGATGCCCGGCGAAACCTTGATTTGGTCTGCAGATGCCTCTGACCCTGCTGGGTATAGTGCTCTCATTGCTGAGTGTACCTCTATGAACACGGGTTTGACCGTGCGAGATCAACGGCGATTTTGTGACGTCTTTCGCCTATTTCAACTCCGCACAAAACTCTTGTATCCGCGTGCAAGCCTCTTTCAACGCTTCGTCCGATGTCGCATAGGACACCCGGAAATTTGGGCTCAGGCCGAAGGCGGCTCCGAAAACGACGGCGACGCCCTTTTCTTCCAGAAGGGCTGTTGCAAAGGTTTCATCATCAGTGATTTTCACACCACCTGCCGAGACCTTCCCGATACAGCCTGCAATGGATGGATAGACGTAGAATGCGCCCTCTGGGGTGGCGCATCTGATACCTTCGGCAGCATTGAGCATCTCGACAACCATGTTGCGGCGCCGTTTGAAGGTTTCGTTGTTCGGCGCAAGAAAGTCCTGCGTGCCGTTCAGCGCCTCAACCGCAGCCCATTGAGAGACAGAGCATGGGTTGGAGGTCGATTGCGACTGCACCTTGCGCATGGCGGCAATCAGTTTTTCCGGACCTGCGGCATATCCTATACGCCAACCTGTCATTGCATAGGCTTTGGAGACGCCATTAACGGTCAGGGTGCGATCATACAAAGCGGGTTCAACTTCCGCAGGTGTACAGAACTCGAAATCGTCATAGGCGAGATGTTCATACATATCATCGCTCATCACCCAGACATGGGGGTGACGCAGCAGCACGTCAGTCAGTTCCTTGAGTTCAACGCGGGAATAGCCTGCGCCGGTTGGGTTGGACGGCGAGTTGAAGATCAGCCATTTGGTGTTCGGTGTAATTGCGGCTTCAAGTTGATCGGCAGTCAATTTGAAATTGGTCTGCAGTGACGCTTCGGCCACAATCGGTGTGCCGCCTGCAAGAAGAACCATGTCCGGGTAGCTAACCCAATAGGGGGCCGGAATGACGACCTCATCACCTTCGTTCAGGGTCGCCATCAGCGCGTTATAAAGGATTTGCTTGCCGCCTGTGCCAACGCTGACCTGCGCAGGTGTATAGTCCAACCCGTTGTCGCGTTTGAACTTGGCGCAAATCGCCTCTTTCAACTCTGGAATGCCGTCGACAGCAGTATACTTCGTTTTGCCCGCATTGATTGCGGCAATAGCCGCGTCCTTGATGTTCTGGGGGGTGTCAAAATCCGGCTCACCTGCGCCAAGGCCGATAACGTCTTTCCCGGCACGTTTCAATTCGGCGGCTTTTTGCGTAACTGCAATAGTGGGCGACGGTTTTACGCGCGAAAGTGTCTTCGACAGAAAGGACATAACGTGGCTCACCGGTTTGTGTTTCACTCAGATGTGTCTTAGGGACAGGTCTGCAGACGATCAAGGCCAAACACCCATGATTTTCAGGAGAGCGGCAATGGATGACCTTCAGGACGATACGTATTTCAGTAACGAAAACGCAACTTTTGGGGACAGGGTACATGCCGCGCGGGAGGCCGTAGGACTGACCCAGCAGGACCTGGCCAAGAGGCTGGGGGTCAAGCTGAAAACCGTCCGTGGTTGGGAGGATGATCTATCCGAGCCTCGCGCCAATAAGCTGCAAATGATGGCAGGGCTGATGAATGTCTCTATCATGTGGCTTCTGACTGGCGATGGGGACGGCCTTGATGCGCCTGTGGACACAGTGGCTTTGTCGAGCGATGTGAACGATATTCTTCTGGATTTACGCAAGACCCGGTCCGAGTTTTCACGTCTTGCGGATCATATGGGTCGGCTTGAAAAACGGTTGCATCAGCTGTTGAGAGAGGGTGGATGAGCGAGGAGTCGCGTGAGATCAGGTTAAAACGCTTGCGCATCCGGTCCTGGCGTCGCGGGATAAAAGAGATGGACCTTATCCTGGGCAGTTTCGCCGATCAGGCCATGGCAGAGCTGAGCAATGCAGAGCTTGAATTATATGATGAAATGCTCGCCGAAAATGACCATGACCTGTATCATTGGGCATCAGGTCAGACGACTGTGCCGACCCGCTATGCCCTTCTTTTGGAAAAGGTTCTGACTGTTCATAAAGCTGTCTGAAACGGTTTAACCGAATATTGGGGATTTTGCCCGACTGTGCTCCGTAAGCTGTAAAGAGCGGAGAGCAGAATGAGTATACATAGCGCATTACCCAGCCCATCTTCGGGGCAGGATTTCATGACCGGCTATCTGGAAAGCCTTGCTTTGGTGGAGCGGTTGCACAGGCTGCTTCTGGACGTGATCAAGGATGAATTTGAGCGGTTGGGTCTGATCGATATAAATGCAGTGCAGGCATTGCTGCTCTTTAATATCGGCGACAATGAAGTAACCGCCGGTGAGCTGAAATCGCGCGGGTATTATCAGGGTTCGAACGTAAGCTACAATTTGAAAAAATTGGTTGAGATGGGATATATGCATCATCAACGCTGTCAGATCGACCGGCGTTCGGTCAGGGTGCGACTTACGGAAAAAGGGCGCGGTGTCCGCACTAATCTTGCAGAACTGTTTTCCCGCCATGCGGATGGATTGGAAGCAAAGGGGTTGCTTGGCCCGACCGGCATTGACGACATAAATGCCAGCCTGCACCGGATGGAGCGGTATTGGAGCGATCAGATACGCTATATTTACTAAGGGTCTATGTTTGGGTTCGTTGCCTTCGGGCGGCGGTCTTCGACCTGCGCTAGATGCGCTTTGATCCGTCTGGATTTCCAAAAGGACATACCCACAAGTATTGCGATCAGAAGGATCGAGATCGCATAGGCGGATGTGACGGTATCGCTGTATTTTCCCAGATCAGGCATTCGGTTTTGTCCCTTGTGGCAAGCTCGACGTGACAGGTTGGCCCATTCTTTCACGTGACATCAGCGCAGACAGGCGGCGTGCGCGGATCTCGGTCCGGGTGCGCAGCAAGACCAGTGCGATAAACAGCAGCACAAAGCCTGCGATGCAAACCAGCAGTGGGAAGTAGAAGACATCCGCGACGTTCTCTTCCTTATCCAGAGAGAGCGACGCGCCCTGGTGCAAACCCTGGTTCCAGAAATTGACTGCATAGCGTGACAGCACAGCAAAAACGGACCCCACGAGACACAATACCGAGGTCAGATCGGCAGCTGTGTCGGGGCTCTCAATTGCCTCCCACAATGCCATGTAGCCGAGATAGAAAAGGAACAGGATCAAAAAGGACGTCAGGCGCGGGTCCCAAGCCCAATAAGTTCCCCACATAGGTTGACCCCAAATTGCGCCTGTAAACAGTGCGATAAGCGTCATCGTAACACCAATGGGCGCCGCAGCTTTCGCGGCAAGGGCCGATACATGGTGGCGTCGGATCAGCCAGATCAATGAGCAAACCAGCATCATGAACCACACGTTAATTGCCATCAGTGCTGAAGGGACATGCAGGTAGATGATTTTTACGGTCGATCCCTGTCGGAAATCATCCGGTGTGAAGAAGAACCCCCAGATCAAGCCGACCACCAAACACGCTACAGAAGCTATGGCAAAATACGGCAGCGCCCAAGCGGACGTTTGCATGAAGCGTTTCGGATTTGCATATTCCCAGATCGACATATGATGACATTAGGCAATCGCACATGCGCGCGACAATGGGGCACGCAGGGAAGTTGCCTAAATTGTGACGCGTTCTACGTCGCGGGTTTGTTTATTCGGTGGTTTGACTTTTATGAGCTTTTGCTATTCATCCAAAAATGACGATTATTTGAGGTTGATGCGCAAGGCTGTCGCGGTGGCAAACGGCAGCAATGCGATAGTGCCTGCGGTGATGCCTGCCAGAAAGATCAGCGGTGTTGTCGCATTCAGGCCATCGGTGCCTCGCCGGACGGCTTCTGCACCGAAGATCAGGGTCGGAATGTAAAGCGGCAGTACAAGAAGCGAGATGAGCAAGCCGCCGCGTTTCAATCCGACGGTTAAGGCGGCACCGAATGTTCCCAGCATCGATAGGGCAGGCGTGCCAAGGGCCAGTGAGGCAATCAACCATGGAATAGCGGTAGCCGGTAGGTTCATCAGGATGCCAAGAACCGGCGCTGCAAGGGTTAAGGGCAAACCGGTAGTGATCCAATGCGCAAGGGCTTTGACAATGGCAACGCCCTCAAGCGGCAGTGGGGCTGTAGCAAGCAAATCAAGCGTGCCGTCTTCGAAATCCAGTTGGAAAATGCGGTCAAGCGACAGAAGACAGGAAAGTAGTGCGCCAACCCACAGAATGCCAGGCGCGATATGCGACAGGACAGAAGTCTCGGGGCCGACCCCAAAGGGAACCAATGTGACAAGGATCAGGAAGAAGGCAAGCCCGAGACCGAAGCCGCCGCCCGCGCGAATTGCGAGCATCAGGTCGCGGCGTAGGAGGGCGATCATGACAGAGCCTCGTCCAGAAATGGATCGGTCTCGGCCTGACCCGTGGCGCGAAACGGGCTGATGTCGAGAATACGGGCGTCGGGTAAGCCCAGATCGATATGGGTTGCGATGATAGCAGCGCCTCCGCCAGCCAGATGGCGACTGACAGCGGCTGCAAATTTTGCAACTGTAGCGGTGTCGAGCGATACGGTGGGCTCATCCAAAGCCCAAAGCGGGCGGCCTGTCAGAAGCAGCCGGGCAAGCGATAGGCGACGCTTTTGACCGGCAGATAGGAATTGGGTCCGACGATCAAGCAGTGGTGCCAGATCGAATGCCTCGATTGCGGCGTCAGGATCAGCAGTGCCATAGATGGCAGCCCAGAAGCGCAGGTTTTCAGCTACGGAAAGCTGCGATTTCAACCCATCTGCGTGGCCTGCATAGGCGACATCATCCGGGGTGAAGGACATTTGCCCTGCAACCGGCGGTGTAAGGCCCGCAATGCAACGCAGAAGTGTCGTTTTGCCTGCCCCGTTGGGTCCGCGCAGTATCAAAGCCTCTCCCGCATTGACGTGACAACTCAGATCCGAAAGGACCGTAAGGTCGCCGCGTTGGCAGGCAAGATTTGAGACTAAAAAATCCATTCCAACCCGCTTATCGCAAAGCTCAACGCTCGGGAAGGGAGAGGATAGGAGTAAATTTGTATACAATTGCATACCAAAACTGCCTGTGACCACTTGATTGCTGGTCCAGCTTGAGGCAAGAGGCTGGCAGATACAGTTATCACAGCCAATCCAAGGAGCCATGAGATGCCGATCGTCGTTGGACAGGATACCGCAAAGACCCGCAAAACGCTAAAAGTGGGAAGCAAAAGCTACGCATATTATTCTATCAAGGCGGCCCAAGAAGCTGGGCTTGGGGATTTCTCAAAGCTGCCTGCCGCGCTGAAAGTGGTGTTAGAGAACATGCTGCGCTTCGAAGATGGCAAGACTGTCAGCGTGGATGACATCAAGGCGTTTGCCGAATGGGGCGCGAAGGGTGGTAAAAACCCGCGTGAGATTGCGTACCGTCCCGCCCGCGTTCTGATGCAGGATTTCACCGGTGTTCCAGCGGTTGTGGACCTTGCGGCGATGCGTGACGGAATTGTCGCGCTGGGCGGTGATGCGGAAAAGATCAACCCGCTGAACCCGGTTGATCTGGTGATTGACCACTCGGTCATGATCGACGAGTTTGGCAACCCGCGCGCGTTTCAGATGAATGTGGATCGCGAATATGAACGAAATATGGAGCGCTACACATTCCTGAAATGGGGCCAATCAGCGTTCAACAATTTCCGTGTGGTTCCGCCCGGCACTGGGATTTGCCATCAGGTGAACCTTGAATACCTTGCCAAGACTGTTTGGTCGGATATGGATCAGGCCAGTGATCTGGTTGCGTATCCCGATACGCTGGTTGGTACAGATTCCCACACAACCATGGTCAATGGTGCAGCCGTTTTGGGCTGGGGTGTTGGGGGGATCGAGGCGGAAGCTGCGATGCTTGGCCAGCCGATCTCGATGTTGATCCCGGAGGTTGTGGGCTTCAAGCTGACAGGGTCCATGGTGGAAGGCACGACGGCAACGGACCTTGTGTTGAAAGTGGTCGAGATGCTGCGCGAGAAAGGCGTCGTGGGCAAGTTCGTTGAATTTTATGGTGACGGGCTGGACCGTTTGCCACTGGCAGATCGGGCCACTATCGGCAACATGGCACCGGAATATGGGGCAACCTGCGGATTTTTCCCAATTGATGCGGAAACCCTGCGCTACCTGAATACGACAGGTCGTGATGAAGATACGATTGCGCTTGTTGAGGCTTATGCCAAAGAGAACGGCTTCTGGCGTGACGCTGATTATGAACCAATTTACACGGACACGCTGAGCCTTGATATGGGCACGATTGTCCCTGCGATCTCGGGGCCGAAACGGCCACAAGATTACGTTGCATTGACCGAAGCGAAAGCGGCGTTTTCGCAAGAGATGAAAGAGACCTTCAAACGTCCGATGGACAAGGAGGTTGCTGTAGATGGTGAGGCATATCCGATGTCTTCGGGCAAGGTTGTGATCGCCTCGATCACGTCCTGCACCAACACATCGAACCCTTATGTCATGATCGGGGCCGGGTTGGTGGCACGCAAGGCGCATGAGTTGGGGTTGAACCGCAAGCCATGGGTGAAAACCTCGCTGGCGCCCGGGTCACAGGTGGTTTCCGCCTATCTGGAAGCAGCAGGTTTGCAAGACGATCTGGACGCTATCGGGTTCAATCTTGTGGGCTATGGCTGCACGACCTGCATCGGAAACTCGGGCCCGATCCAGCAGGAATTGTCCGAAGCAATTGCAGAAGGCGATCTGGTGGCCGTGTCAGTGCTGTCGGGCAACCGTAACTTTGAGGGACGGATCAGCCCCGATGTGCGCGCAAACTATCTGGCCTCACCACCGCTGGTGGTTGCCTATGCGCTGGCAGGCACAATGGATATTGACCTGACCACGGAACCTCTGGGTCAAGACAAAAATGGTAAGGATGTCTTCCTGAAAGACATCTGGCCGTCGCAAGCCGAAATTGCAGAACTTGTCGAGAAAACGGTGACGCGTCAGGCTTTCCAATCGAAATATGCGGATGTGTTCAAGGGTGACGAGAAATGGCAAGGTGTTGAGACGACTGACAGCCTGACCTATGACTGGCCGCCAACCAGCACTTATGTTCAGAACCCTCCTTATTTCCAGGATATGGCGCCCGAGGCCGGGGTCATCTCGGATATCAAGGATGCCAAAGTTCTGGCGCTCTTGGGTGATATGGTAACGACTGACCATATCAGCCCAGCCGGGTCGTTCAAGGAAAGCACACCAGCAGGCCAGTATTTGATTGACCGCCAGGTCGCCCCGCGTGAATTCAACAGCTACGGATCGCGCCGTGGCAACCACGAGATCATGATGCGTGGAACATTCGCCAATATCCGCATTAAGAACGAAATGCTTGATGGGGTTGAGGGCGGCTATACCAAGGGGCCAGATGGATCGCAGATGTCAATCTTTGATGCGGCAATGTCCTATCAGACAAAAGGCCGTGATCTGGTGATCTTTGCGGGTGAGCAATATGGGGCCGGGTCTTCACGTGATTGGGCTGCGAAAGGCACGGCGCTATTAGGTGTGAAAGCTGTGATTGCCGAAAGCTTTGAGCGGATCCACCGGTCCAATCTGGTTGGAATGGGTGTGATACCGTTTGAGTTTACTGGCGGTGATACCCGTAAATCGCTGGGATTGACTGGCGAAGAAACGGTGAGCATTACGGGACTTGAGGGTGATTTGAAGCCGTTGAGTGAAGTGCCATGCACAATCACAACGGCAGATGGCAGCTCGAAAGAAATTACAGTGAAGTGCCGCATCGATACTGCCATCGAGAAGGAATATATCGAACATGGCGGTGTGCTGCATTACGTCCTGCGCGATTTGGCCAAAGCAGCCTAATTACCAAACATGGGCGGGGCGCGTATACGACAACGCGCCCCTGTCCGTATTTATTTGAAGTCTACCTGTATGTCTTGATAGGCCCATGTGTCGCCTTTTCTGTTCCCTCTGCCAGCAGCAATTCCTGACGCAACGATGGCGCCGATCAGACCGCCGCCTGAGCCACTTGATCTGACATTGGCGAGTGTTTCATTGTAAGGTTCCCGCGTTACCGTTTTGCTTCTGTTGCCGATTTTACAGGTGACAAGCAAATGCTCAGAAGAGACCCCGTAAATCGGAATGCGTACAATCGCAGGTGTTGTGAAAGCTGCTCTGAACGTGTCGGCCTGCAATTGGCATTGGGCAGCGGTGAGTTTGTTGTTCTTACCTTCTTTGACCCTGCTCGATATTGTAACAGGCTGATACCGCTGAAGATTTTTCTTCGTACTTTGTGTGTGGGTCACATTCACCGGTGGTTGCGTGACCTCAACCGGATTGCCGCAGGCGACCAGAAAGGCAGCGCTGAAGCCCAAAATAATATTTTTATACAATTCTCTTATCCTCGACTTATTGTTCAAGGTGGCTTTCAATAGATTAAGGTGGCTGACGAAAGGCAGTATCAGGACATTTGTGGGGCATATCAGCGACTGGACGACTACTGAATCTATCGCAGCAGGATTTTGGTGCGATACTGTGTGGTTTGACAATATTGCTCCGGGGCTGTTTTGGTGAGTGGTATGAAAGGTTTTCCGGATCTTCCGCCAATCTGGCTTGTTGGGTTTTTAGGTTTAAACTGGGGTATTGCCTGGGTGATCCCCGGCAATCCGGGAAGCTCGTTTTTAACGCTGTTAAGTTGGGGTCTGATCTGGGCTGGCTTGGCCCTGATCTTCTGGTCCACCTATTGGTTTTGGCGCCGCAAGACGACTATCGAGCCGCATCACACACCACAGGTATTAATCGTGGAAGGGCCTTACCGCATTTCCCGTAATCCGATCTATCTGGGAATGGGGGTCATCCTTCTGGGTGCAATTATTGGGCGAGGTCAACCTGCCTGTTTGATCTTATTGCCCTTTTTCGTTGGGGTAATAACCCGGCGGTTCATTGCGCCAGAGGAACATGGTTTGATGCAGGCATTCGGTTCCGAAGCAGAAGCCTACCTGCAAAAGACAAGGCGGTGGTTATGACGCGATTCTCGCAAAGGCTTGATTGGCGTCGCCTAGATGATTTGCTTAGGGTGAAATCAGACTGAAAAGGAATCAAAGTTCGTATGCGAAAAATTCTAACCAGCGCCTTGGCCGTTTGCCTTGGGTTCATTACGCCGACTATGGCAAGCGCCGATATGGTTCTGGTTGAGCTTTTTACATCGCAAGGGTGTTCTTCCTGTCCGCCAGCCGACAAGCTGCTGGGTGAGTTGGCGACACGTAACGATGTGATGCCTTTATCGCTTCATGTAGATTACTGGGATTATCTGGGCTGGACTGATCAGTTCGCGAGCCCTGCTTTCACAACACGTCAGAAATCTTATGCTGCAAGGGCTGGCAGCCAGATGATCTATACACCGCAAATGGTTGTTGGTGGGGTCGATCATGTGGTTGGAACAAAAGCCATGGAACTGGCGGATCAGATACAACGCCATAAAGCCGGAGCATCAACAGTTGAACTGACTGCGACACGCAATGGTTCATCGGTACAGGTTGATGCGCAGGCCCTGAGCAAACTACCGACAAATATGGCTGTTCAACTTGTGCAATATTCGCCAAAAGAGATTGTAGAGATTGCCCGTGGTGAAAACGCAGGCCACAGCCTAACTTATACGAATGTTGTGACAAGCTGGACACGTGTGGGCGATTGGGATGGGTCTGGCCCATTGAGCCTTCGTGCAGATGTTACAGGGGACGCGCCCAGCGTCGTGATTATTCAGGACGGAACATCCGGGCCAGTGCTGGCTGTATCGCGGGTCGATTGAGCCGGTCTTTCGCGGTTCGGTTTCCAACGGCGGTGTATCCAGAACCATTGATCCATATGTTGGCGCACCAGTGCTTCCAGTGAATCGTTCAACGCCTGCGTCATGTCTTCTGGCGTAGAATGGGGGATGGGTGCTTCGCAAACCACTTCAAAGTCCAGACCATTGGGTTGTCGAATGCCGTAGACCGGCACAACAAGTGCATCGTACTTCAAGGCCAGCTCGGCGGCAGATAAGGCGGTTGGGGCGATTTTGCCGAAAAATTTCAGATCAGCCCCATCCCACATATATTGATCCATCAGAAAACCTGCCATACCGCCACCCCGCAGAAACTTGATGAACCCCGACAGGCCTTTGCGGCCACGCGGGAAAACGGGCTCTCCAATTTGCGAGATCGCGGCAACATAATGCGGGTTGAAATATCCATTATTCATTTCGCGGTAGAGAGCGCCGACACGAAAGCCCTTCGCCAAGAGCGCTGCGCGCGGGGCGTCGTAGTTTCCGAAATGCCCTGTGACCAGCACGACGGGGCGTTCTGCGGCATGGGCTTCTTCCAGCGCGGTGACACCGGGGCCGGTCAAGGGGGCATGTGCAAATCGCGCAGTAAACGATTTGCCAGAATAAATCTCGATCAAGGTGCGGCCAGCATTATTGGGGACAGCTCGGATCAGGCGCTTGACTTCTGCTTCCGGCAGATCGGGGCAGACATAGGCAAGGTTTTCGCGCACACGATTGGAATACCCCGCGATGGGTGCGACAAGTCGCGAGACAATCCAGCCCGCCATAGGAACGCGCAGCCGGTAAGGCACAACCATGGCCAGCCCGATGATCGCGCGGATCGCCAGATTGGATAGAAAGTCTATCGGGCTTTTGCGCCCGGTGGGGGAGGTTGGTCCCGATGCCATGGTCTAACTTTGTTTTGTTTTTGTTTCGCGATGCCAGACATAAAGTCCCGCACCCACGATCACAAGCGCGCCGATATAGACTGGTGGATCGGGGTAACTCGCAAAGAACGCCACACCCCAGATCGTCGAAAAGATCAGGGCTACATAAGAAAATGGTGCAAGCAGTGAGGCGGGGGCCAGCGACAGAGAACGGATAAGCAAAAGCTGCCCGATTGTGCCCAATATTCCCAACAATCCCATGAAGGCGAGGTCCCCGATGTTCAGTTTTTGCCAGAAGAAAGGAACCATCAATGACAGGACCAGTGTTGCAACGGTGGCGGTGTAGAAGAGCGAGGTCCAGACATCTTCGTCCCGGCCAGCATAACGAGTGGCCAGCGTGTAGGCTGAATAGCAGATCGTTCCACCCACTGTCAGAAGCGCCCAAGGGGTAAAGGCATCAGTGCCAGGGCGCAGAACGATCATCGCCCCGATCAAGGCAACCCCAGCGGCCAGAGCGCGGCGTTTCCCAAAACGCTCACCCAAAAAAACAGCGGCGCCGACCATAATGAATATTGGGGATATTTGCATGATTGCTGTTGTTTCAACCAAAGACATTTTCTTGAAGCCAAAGAAAAAGAATGCCGTCGTGCTGAGCAAAGCAATGGCGCGAAACAGTTGCAGGTAGGGGTGCTTTGTCGCCATAACACTACGCGCACGGGGAAGGATGATCAGGGTTACAATCGCCATTTGCACTGTGTAACGCGCCCAAAGGGTTTGAACGGTGTCGACCCGTGTGCTGAGCGCTTTTGCCATCACGTCCATTAATGTAAACATCAAGACTGCGGAGAGCATCAGCGTGATGCCACGCGCAACAGAGGATTGGATCATGCAGGGTGCTTCGGCAGGCCCGTTCCGATCATACTGTCGCGTGTAACAAGTTCAGCAAGCTGCTCAACGGTCATAGCCTCAGTACCCTTCGGGCGGGCTGGCAAAACAATGTAGCGCATATCGGCTGTGCTATCATGGACGCGCACTTTGACCGTATTGGGCAGTGTCACACCGAATTCAGCCATAACCTTGCGGGGTTCGCGCACTGCGCGGGACCGGTATTCACGGGTTTTATACCAATCCGGCGGTAGGCCCAGCAGGTTGCGTGGGTAACAAGAACAAAGTGTGCAGACGATCAGGTTATGTACGTTTGCGGTGTTCTCAACAGCGACAAGATGCATTGGACCGATATCAAAACCCATCTCGCGGGTCGCATCCGAGGCATTGTTTAAGAGACGCGTCTTGAATTCCGGATCTGTCCAAGCGCGCGCAACGACCTGCGCACCGTTTGTAGGATTGCGCGCATCCATCGCATCAATCTGGGCCGAAATCTGGGTTGCCGTGACTTCCCCTTTTTCGATCATCAGTTCACGCACCGCGATCTCCATCACCTGCCAATAGCTCAGAGGTGCATCATTGTCCTGCCGGTATGGGTGGCCTGATGGCGATAGGTGGTGATCGTGGTCATGATGATCATGGGGCATTTCAAGCTTCCTCGATCCAGTGGGCGTAGATTTCAGCATCTACCGTATCATTCGGGTCTTCTGCGCTATCCCCCCAGAGTTCAGCCATCGTAAAGCGCACGCGGTAAAGTGTAGCGCTCTGGCGCGGGCAAGGCATAGGCAAGTTGCTCGGGGTTTTTGAAAGGTCCAAGGCGGCGTTCAATCACGCCGCGTTTCCCGCGCATATAATAAGGTGTGCGGATATGGCCCGGCGGGGTCATACGGCGCACGGTTACTGGTGTGCCGGGATCAAACATTCTGTGCTGCACCATAGGTCGCGCCGCGGTTTTCGACCTCAGCCATTTTTGTACCGAGCTCCTCCAGCGTGTATACGCCAGCTTCGATCAGGTTCTGGTTGATCGCGGCAATCCAGCGTTCGTAGTATGTCATCGTTTCGAACGCCTCTTCGCCCATGTCTTCCAAGGCGCGGCGCAAGCCATCGACAGTAAAGTGGCCGCGCTGCGATCCAAGGATCATCAGAGCGTCCACACGCTTTTCCCAAATGGCGAAGTCGTGGCCGTCCATTGGAACTGGGCCCGCCTTGGCCCCGCCCATATCATGCCAGCGGTGATCAGGTGATTTGCTCATGAAGCCACGCTAGGATGGGGATTGCTGGGACGCAAGTAACAAGCGACTGTGGATAAGTTAGACTGTTTGTTTGCGATTGCTTAAAAAACAGGCAATTTCTTGCTCATTGTTAAGTTTTTCCTGACAATCATGATCGAAATCAAAGAATAGCGCCCAATTTATGGTAAAGTCTCAATATTGGAAAATTTACCGGGGGGTATGCAATGACCTATAGGTCTGATGCAGATGCTATTGACCAAATCGTTGAAAAGCTGTTGGCCGATCCGACACGTCGTGATGAAGTGACGGCTGAGCTTCGGCAAATGAGAGTTGCTGATCGGCCTGTTGTCTGGTCCCCAGCAGAGACGTCTGCCCAAGATGAAGAAGAGTTGGAAGACCTGTTCGATAATATGCCTGTTTAACGCCCTGTTCAGGTCAGTATTATCCCAACTATAACCACCGCCAGCCCGATGGCTGATAGAAACAACGCGCCAAGGTTCAGGGCGACCGTTGATTGCAAGATTTTGCGTAATTCTTCCTCGGGCTGGCCTGTTTTTCGGGCGCGTGCAATCCGGACGACGCACCAGATCAGACCACCTAATCCAAGCAGGGTTATCACGGTGCCAATAGGTATAAGATACTGCATTCCAGCTGCTCCGGTCGTTGTGCGGCCTGCCGTATCGCGTCTGATTGACCGTGACAAGGTAATCTGCCCTTGCGCCCATGCGTGCTGCTTTGTATCGAAACGGCTCTGACCCGCAAAAAAGGTTTATACCGATGTCTGATACGTCTTCTCCTGATACCTACCGTGTGACCGCAGATGAGCTACGACAGTTCGTTGAAAGGTTTGAGCGTCTTGAGCAGGAAAAGAAAGATATTGCCGATCAGCAAAAAGAGGTCATGGCTGAAGCGAAAGCGCGTGGCTACGACACCAAGGTGATGCGTAAAGTTGTTGCAATGCGCAGGCGCGACCCGCAAGAAATATCCGAGGAAGAAGCGGTGCTGGAACTCTATAAAGAAGCGTTGGGTATGTGAGCAGGGCTAGCCGCTGCGCAAGCCGGTCTCGACCAGCAACCCCCGTCGTTTCGCCTCATAATAGTAGCCTCGTGAGTACCACTTAACGGCTGTGTCAAAACTTCCATCTGATAAAAGCCATGCACCCCGTAAGTATTTCACTGCATATTTCAGATTGGTTTCTGCATCCAATAGCTCTGTAGCTGGCCCACGATGTCCCATGGTTCGGGCGGTTTCAGGTAGAATCTGCATCAACCCATAATATGGACCATTTCGGGCGGCAGGGTTATGGGTGCTCTCTCGTTTGACGACACGGTGTACCAACGCAACCGGCACATCGTAAACCTGCGCGTATTTGTTAATCAAACTGCGCAATTCTGGCGTTTCGTTCGGGTAGAGAGGAATATCAATCGCAACCGGTTCCGGATCACGGCTGCGGCCACAACCGGCAGCAGCGGCCACGATCAGGCCAAGGGCAATTCTACGGGAAATTGAGGGCATCTTCACGGATCCTATGGGGTGATGAAAGTAACATTGGGGATAGTGTGCAGGGCATCGAGGTCGCTATCATAAAGGTCGGATAGCTCTTCCATATAGTCCTCAGTCCAGCCGGGTTGGTCAATCTCTTCTTCAATAGCGTCCTCACGCACGCATTTGTCTAGAAAGGCCATGATAACCTTGCGCCGTTCATATTCTGAGGTTGGGGGTTGCGCTCCAGATATGCCGCCATTCTTTCACCACCGCCCTCCTGCATAAGGCTTGCAGGCAAATCAATGGTTCCTATCAGATTGGTTTGCGCGTCATGCCCGGAAACGGTTCTGAGGATTTCGGGCCAGATCAGAGGCGTTTCCTCATTGCACCATGCGGTAATTTTCGAGTTCGGAACCGCATGCTGCATCCGTCTGATCGTGTCGGACCAGCGCAAAGTCCTTGGGTCTACATCTGAGACAAAGTCAACAAAACTTCTGCTACGCGCCCGCCCGAAGGCAGCCGGGATCAATGTCGCCGGGTCACGAAGACCTATATGGAACTCCACTTCGCAGTCGGGAAATAGATTATAGAGGCGCGTGATATGCCCTACAATATGAGGATAAATCTGGTCTTGCCGGAAGATATTTCCAGGAACCCCCAGAAACCCGTCGTAGCTGAGGATAATCCGTTCGGCTTCGTCTTCATCCATCATGGCGTCTAGCAAAACATCCTGAATTTCAGATGTCGCCGGATTATCTTTGAGGATTTTCTGTGTCTCTACAATAAGGCTGCGATATCGTCCCGCATCAGGCACGATAATCTGCTGATCTGCCAGCACATCCCGGTTCTGAATCAGGCATTTCAGGATACGGTCATCATCCGTGCAATGCGCGCCAAGATGTAGGACAACCTGCATGATGTTAAGTGTGCCTCTCTGAGCCTCGTTGTCTTTGTTTATAGATGCCGTCTGATGCAGGCAAATGCCTTTCGAATGCGTCGCGCAATCAGATCGTTTTTGTGGTGGAAAACATACTGTGACGTCAATTTCAAATCCTCTCGCTTACATCTTGCGCGATCTCGTTTTGCAGTCTATGAGAACCCAGTGCCCCTATAGCTCAGCTGGTAGAGCAACTGATTTGTAATCAGTAGGTCCGCGGTTCGAGTCCGTGTGGGGGCACCATCATCCAACATGCATTGTCCTTGCTGCTGACAGGTTTCGAAACATTTCTGCCTTAATTGACCAATCATTGCGTGGTTCTGTTATGCAAGGTCTTCCTCTCAACCACAGATTAAACCCGCTTATGGTTTCCTAACGGTTAACAATAAGTCGTAGGCTTGGGGATATTTTATGTTTTGGTCGCGAAGCTCACTTGCCTTAATTCAATTCCCGGTAGTTTGATTTTAATAAAAATGCCTCATTTCATGCCAAAATATGACCAAAGAAATAATTAATTATTAATCCTAACAGCTTAGGCGAAGATGGCTTGAGTCATGTATTCAAGGGGATGAATGATGCGTGCGATCAAAGGTAAGACTATAAGCTCTCGTATTATGAAGCGGTTGAGCGTCTTTGATTTTAAGAAAAGTGAAGACGGATCAATTCTGATCTTTGGCTTGTTCATGTTTGTCATGATGCTCGCCGCTGGTGGAATGGCCGTTGATTTTATGCGCGTGGAACGTGAGCGCGCGCTTATTCAATACACAACCGACCGTGCATTGCTTGCGAGCGCGGCACTCACTCAGCCGCTTGAGCCGCAAGATGTCGTTAGCGATTACTTTCAAAAATCTGGTTTGGCCGGATATACACTTGAAGTTGACCCACCCGAGGAAGGCATCAATTTTAGACGTGTTTCAGCGCGTGCGCACAAAGATGTGAATAGCTTCTTTGTGAATATGCTTGGCATTGAATCAATGCGGGTATTTTCCGCAGGTAGTGCAGAAGAACGTATTCAAAAGGTTGAAATTAGCCTTGTTCTTGATGTGTCAGGTTCAATGGGAAATAACGGTAAGATGGCCAAAATGCAGGATGCTGCTATTGAGTTTATCGAGACAGTTTTGACAGATGATAATAAAGATTTGTTCTCAATAAATATCATTCCTTATAATATGCAGGTAAATGCAGGTAAGGCTGTATTGGATCAAATCAGAGTTGACGGACGGCATAATAACTCACATTGCCTGGATTTCTCCGAAAATGATTTCCGGGATACGGCTATATATTCACGTAACCCATTTAGAGAGACCTATACACAAACAGGTCATTTTGACCCATTTTATAGAACAGTTAATCATCTAAATACACCTATTGACAATAAGGAACCCCGTTTATTTATGTGCCCATCCTCAGAGGCATCTAAAATTATGCTGATGTCTCAGAACGTTGCTGACATCACCAAAAAGATCAATGACCTTGTTCCGGGTGGCAATACCTCTATCGATATCGGTGTGAAATGGGGCACAGCTTTCCTTGATCCAGACTCTAAAAATATCTTGTCAAAGCTAAGTGGCGACGAAGCAATTGATGGTGCATTTTCTAACAGACCAGCAGCATTTACCGATGAAGATGAAACACTTAAAATCATGGTTGTGATGACTGATGGTGTTAACACGGATCAGTATACTTTAGACTCTAATTATACGACGCAACTTTCAAATGTGTACTGGGATCCTGGCTCAAGATTTGTCTCTGTGAAACATACTTATTATGATCGTAACCTAGGGCGTAATCGAACAGTATACCGGATTGTCGATGTGTATGTACGCGATAGAAGTAATTCTGCGCCTCAGTGGAGCAGTCGCCCAAAATATACACCTACTACCGGTTATAACGGACCTGTTCGGCTGACTTGGAATCAGGTTTGGTCAATGGCTGGAACAAATTATAATGCCGTTTATTTTCAGCATATAAGATACTACAATAGCGCATTTTTCTCTAATGTTTATTATGACTGGCGCGATAAAGTCGTAAATAAGGTTAATCAAAGCCAGAAAAATAGACGCTTGGATTTGGCATGTGATGCAGCAAAGTCAGAAGATATAGTTATCTTTACAATCGGCTTTGAGGTGACAAATGCATCAGCCAAAGTCATGGAAAAATGTGCAACAACACCAAGTAAGTTTTACCGTGTTGAAGGTGTAGAGATATCCAAAGCATTCAAAGAGATTGCAGGTACAATCCAACGCCTTAAACTTTCAAGCTAAATGGCGGAGAAGAATATGTTAAAGAGACTTCTTCGCGCATTTACGTGCCAGGATGGAAATGCAACGGTCGAATTTACAATAATTCTGCCAACATTCCTTTTGCTGTTTGTGTCCACTTTTGAATTGGGAATGGCGACAACGCGTCTAACAATGTTGGAGCATGGCCTTGATGTAACTATGCGTGCCGTGCGCCTTGAGACGAGTGAAGATGTCGTCATTACGCACAATGATGTTCGTAATAGTATTTGTGAGCGGGCGTATGTACTGCGCGACTGTTACAATACGTTGCAGATCGATATGATCGTCATTGATCCTAAAGATTGGCGCGCGCCATCAAGAAATGCAACTTGTATAGACCGTGCAAGCGACGCAGATCCGGTAATCACCTTCACACGTGGTCGGACGAATGATGTTATGTTCGTTCGCGCTTGTTATGTCGTTGAACCGATTTTCCCAGCATTTGGTCTTGGAGCAATGTTGGATGTAGATGAAACAGGGGCCATGCATCTGGTCGCCATGTCAGCTTTCGCACAGGAGCCCGATTAATCATGTCTGTACTGAATTATTTCGACCGCTTTACGCTAAGCATTAAACTGTTCTTTCATAATGAAAGAGGTACTGGCGCTGTAGAAGCATGCCTTGTTATCCCAGCACTCGCTGCAATCTATGCTGCATCCTACGCCTGGTTTGATGCGGTGCGGCATAACACTTTGGCTATGAAAACCACATATACGATCAGTGATATCATATCGCGCGAAGGCGAAATCAATGAGCCGTATATGGATGGCCTTAATAATCTGCTCGACTATATGATCACATCCCCCACGCGCCCGACAATGCGGGTCTCCTTAATATCAAGTGCTGGTGATGACCCGCTGGCGAAGGATTATAAACTTGAATGGTCATATCCTTCAAAAGACAGCACGCTGCGAAAGCTTGAACAAGCGGATCTGGACTTTAACAGCGATTGGTTGCCGCTTATGGGAACAGAAGAATCCGTCGTCGTGACAGAAACGTTTGTGACATACCGACCGATTTTTAGAGCAATTCGCTGGAATGACGAACCAACCGTTTGGCGGAATGTTATGATCACGCGGCCTCGATTCGATTCCACTTTGAAAAAGACAGATGAACCTGAACCGGACGATATCATCGGTGACATCGATAACGAGGGGAATGCAGACAACATCTGATATATCATACTGACGGCAATCAAACTTTCGAATGACCGTCTCGGCTTCGTGGTTTTCGCAGCTTCCTCAGAACACTTTTTCTGGTGATCTGGCCAATAATTTCACCATCCCGAGAGACTGGAACAGGGTCAGAGTCATCGCAGACCCGCTCCATCACCGCCTTGATCGGAGTGTTAAAATCTACTGGGTTTTTGGTGCCCGAGGTGGCTGGCTCCATCATGTCAACGGCACATAAAACGCCCAGAGGGTTCATGTGGTCAACAAACTCTGCCACATAGTCGTTTGACGGTGATGTGAAGATATCCTGTGGTGTGCCGCATTGTACGATCCGACCGCCTTCCATGATTGCGATGCGGTTGCCGATTTTGAACGCCTCATCCAGATCATGGCTCACGAAAATGATAGTACGTTTTAGCTTTTGTTGAAGCTCCAGCAGCTCGTCCTGAAGATGCGCACGGATCAGCGGGTCAAGGGCTGAAAACGGCTCATCCATCAACAGGATTGGTGCATCCGTCACAAATGCGCGGGCAAGCCCGACACGTTGCTGCATGCCGCCTGACAGTTCCCCCACTTTGCGCTCCGCCCAATCAGACAGGCTGACAAGTTCCAGCTGCTGATCTACGAATTTTTTGCGCTCTGCGGTCGGCACGCCTGCAAGTTCGAGCCCCAAGCCTACATTTTCACGTACTGTGCGCCAGGGTAACAGACCGAATTGCTGAAAGACCATCGCGATGGAATTCAACCGCATCCGGCGCAGGGTATTTGCGTCCGTATGGGTTATATCCACCATGGATTTGGTCTCGACATCATGAACATGTACTGCGCCACGGACAACTGGATTCAGCCCGTTTACGGCCCGCAAGAGCGTAGATTTGCCGGAACCAGATAACCCCATTAAGACAAGGATTTCACCCTCGGACACAGAAAGGGAACAGTCATGCACCCCTAAAACCTGCCCAGTCTTTGTCTGGATTTCTGCACGGCTCTGGCCTTCATCCATCAAAGAGAGCGCTTTGTCTGGTGTCTTTCCGAAAACGATAGACACATTGTCAAATTCAACAGCAATACTCATGAGCGTTCTACCCTCAACATACGGTCCAGCATTATGGCAACGACCACGATGATGAAGCCGCTTTCAAATCCAAGGGCCGTGTTGACCTGATTCAAAGCGCGCACCACAGGGACGCCCAATCCGTCGGCACCAACCAGCGCTGCGACCACCACCATCGAGAGGGATAGCATGATCGTCTGGTTCAGGCCCGCCATGATCTGGGGGAGCGCATAGGGTAGCTCTACTTTCCATAATTTCTGCTGTGGCGTGGCGCCAAAAGCTTCTGCGGCCTCAAGCAGAGCGGTGGGGGTGGAGGAAACCCCCAGATGGGTCAGCCGGATCGGTGCAGGCAGCACAAAGATGACCGTGGCGATGAGTCCGGGCACCATGCCGATGCCAAAGAAGACAATGGCAGGGATAAGGTACACAAAGGTCGGCAAGGTCTGCATCAGGTCCAGTACCGGCCGCATGGCCTGAAAGAGGCGCGGCCGGTGCGCCGTGGCGATCCCAATAGGCACCCCAATGGCCATACAAACGACGCATGCGGATATCACAAGTGTCATGCTCTCGGTTGTTTCCTCCCAATAGCCTTGGTTCAGGATGAACAGGAATCCCAACAGAACAAATAGGCAGGTCTTCCATTTGCGTTGCATAAACCACGTGAAGCCGACAAAGGCTGCCACGACAACTATCGGATGCGGGGTCTGGAATATCCAGAGAAGCGCATCAATCATTGCCTCCATCACATCGGACAGCCCGTCAAAAAATGGCTTTGCCACCGATTTGAGCCCTTCGAATATAGCCTTTGCAGTTTTACCTACGGGAATTTTGGTGTCGGTGAGCCAATCCATCGGATGTCCTTCGGGTATAGATCACGTGTCCCGAAGAAGCTTCGGAACCGTTATTATATCAAAAATGAAAAACCCCAGCGCAGTGGCTGGGGTTTAAGGGGAGGATCAAAGGCCCAGTTTGGCTTTGACGGCTTCCATGGCGTCACCGCCATCCTTGGTGGTCACACCATCCAGCCAACCGTCCAGAACACCGGGATTGGCTTTTAGCCAAGCCATTGTGGCATCGTCGGCTTCTTCGCCCTCATCAAGAATCTTGCCCATGATTTCATTTTCCATGGGCAAGGTGAACTTGAGATTTGTCAGCAGTTTGCCCACGTTCGGGCATTCCTCGGCAAAGCCTTTGCGTGTTGTCGTGTAGACAACACCTTCGCCGCCGAAGAAATCTTCTCCGCCTGTGAGGTATTTCAATTCGAAATTCGCGTTCATCGGGTGCGGTTCCCATCCAAGAAAGACAACCGGCTCCCCATCGTCGACCGCGCGCGAAACCTGCGCAAGCATGCCTTGTTCAGAGCTTTCAACGACCTCAAAGCCTTCCAGGCCGTGGGTGTTTTCCTCGGTCAGCTTGACGAGGTAGGCGTTACCTTCATTGCCGGGCTCAATTCCATAGATCTTCGCATCAAGCTCGTCGCGAAATTTTGCAATATCCGCATAAGTTTTCAGGCCGGCCTCATAAGTGTAAGCTGGCACTGCCAAAGTATATTTGGTGCCTTCCAGATTGACAGCGAGCTGTTCAATTTCGCCTGACTCAAGATAAGGGCCAATCGCACCGCTTTGCGCGGGGATCCAGTTGCCAAGGAATACATCGACATCGTCGCTTTCCATCGCCGAGAAAGTCACAGGCACGGACAGAACCTTGATATCCACTCCATATCCCAATGCTTCAAGCACATGTTTGGTGGCGGATGTTGTGGTGGTGATATCGGTCCAGCCGACATCTGAAAATATCACGTCGTCGCAATTGGCAGCTGCCTGTCCGGCAAAGGCCATCAATGCAAAAACTGATAGGGTAGGGCGTAGGGTCATGTATCTCTCCCGAGTGTTGGTTCCCAAAGCAGCGAGAATTTCTGTTGATTCTCGTAATATCGCGAAAGATTACGATGCACATTGCAGAGATTAAAGGTCTGTAATCGACCATTCAGCTTTGTGCGCGACACAACATACCATATAAATCGCGCGGGTCATCGGGATCGGCAAGCATATCGAGGTTATCATAATGCCCGGTAACTTTCAGTTGATCGCGGATATATCTCAGGGCTGAGAAGTCTTCGGTTGCAAAACCTACGCTATCAAACAGGGTGATTTGATCGTTGGATTTGCGACCGTCTGCTTTGCCTGCAATGACTTTCCACAGCTCAATCACAGGATGGTCCGGGTCAAGCTGTTGTATCTCACCTTCGATACGGGTTTGTGGCGGGTATTCCACGAAAATATCCGATCGCAACAGAATATCGCGGTGCAGCTCTGTCTTGCCGTGGCAGTCGCCGCCGATAGCATTGATGTGCTGGCCACTCCCGACCATGTTATCGGTCAGGATCGTCGCATATTGTTTGTCGGCTGTGCAGGTGGTGATGATATGTGCGCCGGTCACAGCATCTTCGGCAGAGGTGCATTGTATTACCGTCAAGCCGCTATCTGCCAGATTTCGGGCGGCTTTCGCGGTGGCAGTCGGATCGGTGTCATATAGGCGGACCGTATCGATTGCGACGACGTTCTGAAAGGCGATCGCCTGAAATTCGCATTGCGCCCCATTGCCGATCATCGCCATTACTTTCGAACTTTTGGGCGCAAGGTGCTTGGCCGCTACGGCCGAGGTTGCTGCGGTGCGCAATGCTGTCAGCACGGTCATTTCTGATAACAGCACCGGATAGCCATTTTCGACTGTCGCCAATACACCAAATGCCGTCACAGTTTGAAACCCGCGAGCCATATTGGCAGGGTGGCCGTTTACATATTTGAATCCGTAGGTCTCTCCGTCGCTTGTGGGCATCAGCTCGATCACGCCTTCCTCGGAGTGAGCCGCAACGCGAGGTGTCTTGTCGAACTCTTCCCAACGCAGGAAATCGGCCTCAATGTAATCCGCGATGTCGGCGATCACCTTGGGTAGACTGATTGTGTTCACGATCTTCATCATGTTTTCAACACTGACAAATGGTACCATTGCCAAATGGGACGGTTGAGATGTGCTCATAGAGGTGTTCCTTGTTCGGGGCGGCGCGCTAGGTGGATGCCCGCCAACATGCAGCGAACTGAGCCACCGGCGGTCTCAATTGTAGGGATGGAAAGGGGTAGCATCGGGGTTGAAGCCTCGATGTGGGCGCATTGATCCGGGGTCAGACTGGCGTGTGCGCGGGCGGATAGAGCCAGAAACCGACCATCATGATCGCTGAGCTCCATGGCATTTCCGGCAAATTCCGCGATTTGGGCGGGGGTCAGCGCGATGACGTCGCGACCAGTTTCCTCCAACCGGTCAACCACGGCCTGCCTGCGGCTGGGGTCGATGATCATGTCAAGGCAGATCAGCGCATAATTCGTGGCAACAGTCATAAGGACGTTCGTATGGTAGATCGCTGTACCATTCGCGTCTGCGGCCTTGAAGACCATCGGCTCGAAATTGAAGTTGGTGCAGAACCTTTCCAGAATGACCGGGTCGGCGCGGTTGGATTGGATCGTATAAGCGACCCGGCCTATATGGTCTAACACCATCGCACCTGTGCCTTCCAATGCCAGCCCGTCCTGTTCGAGACCGGAATAATCGATCACATCCTGTACGCGATAATTCTGTTTCAGCATGTCGACCACGTCCCAGCGGCGTTCGCGCTGCCGGTTCGGTGCAAACATCGGGTAGACGGCCACATGGCCGCCGGCATGTGTGGAAAACCAGTTGTTGGGAAAAACTGAATCCGGCGTGTCTTCGCCTTCATCATCAAACACATGAACTGTGATGCCTGCTTCGCGTAAGGCATCTACCGCCGCGTCAAACTCGGCAAGGGCGCTGGCAGCGACCTGTTCAGATGTCCGGTTCGTCTCGGACTGAAATGCATTGTCCTCGCGGGTTTCGGGGTTGGATTGAAACCGGTGCGGGCGGATCATGACCACAGTCGATGGGGCTTGGATGGATTGCATCAGAACCTCCGGGTTGGGCGATCAAGCACTTTGCGGCCCAAAAGGCTGGCGCAGAGATCGACCATCAGGCTAGCAGTGCGACCGCGTTCGTCCAAAAATGGGTTCAGCTCGACCATGTCCAGTGACGTCACCAGTCCGCTGTCGCAGAGCATCTCCATAACCAGATGCGCCTCGCGGAAGGTTGCGCCACCGGGGACGGTCGTGCCAACGGCGGGCGCAATGCCTGGGTCGAGAAAATCTACGTCCAGACTGACATGCAGCCTGCCATTCGCCTGTTTTATGCGGTCCAGAAAGCTGCCTAATGGCGTTGCAATGCCCGTCTCGTCGATGGAGCGCATGTCATGCACAATGATAGGGTGCGCGGCGAGTGCTGCGTTTTCCGCAGGATCAACTGATCGGATGCCGATCATGCAGATGTTTTCCGGGCTCACTTTACAGTGCAGGGGCGGGTAGTAGCCATCAAACCCTGACATCCCGGTGAAATATGCAACAGGCGTGCCGTGTAGATTGCCGCTTGTTGTTGTTTCCAACGTGTGTATGTCTGGATGCGCGTCGAGCCACAGCACGAACTGGTCCTGCCCAAGATCATTGCTGTGTCGGGTGATGCCAGGTACAGACCCGATGGCAATACTGTGATCACCCCCCAGAAAAATCGGTATGTCATATGTCTGCGCAGCTTTGTAAGCTGCTCTTTCCAGCGCTGTTGCCCAACCAATAGTAAAGTCTAGATCATGGATATTTGTGTTGGGATGCGTCGGAACAGTGACCACGTCTGGGATAACACTGCCTAAATCCTCGACCGCATGACCCAGTTCACGCAGGGTTTGAGTCAGTCCGGCTGTTCGGAAACTGTCAGGCCCCATCAGGCAACCGGGTTGACTGGCACCGGATTGGATCGGAGCGCCAAGTATCGAACAGGTGAAAGAGGGCATAGAGATCTCCGTTGTCAGGTAAAGACAATGAAACGTGTATGAGGTTTTGTAGGAAGTCGAAAAATTGTCAAAAATTGCGAATAGGCTATACTTTTTGATGGTGTAATCTGCCAAAATGATAAACTACCTATACAAATGAATACTCTTGATACCATTGACCGTCGCCTGATTGCGACGTTGAAACTTGATGCACGCGCTTCGATTACAACGCTGGCTGCCCAGCTTGGCGTATCACGCGCGACCTGTCAGGCGCGCTTGAATCGATTGGTCAGCACAGGTGTGATCCAACGCTTCACGATAGCTCTTGATGAACGCCGTGAGTCCGACATCATTCGTGCTGTCATGATGGTTGAGCTACAGGGCAACCTTGCCCGTGCTGTCACGCGCAAACTGCGCCAGATGCCCGAGATTGTGCAGTTACACACCACAAATGGTTCTTGGGATCTTGTGGCACAAATCGAAACAACCAGCCTGCCTGAATTCGACCGCGTCCTACGGGAGGTCAGGGAAATTTCCGGTGTGACAAATAGCGAGACCTGTCTTTTACTTAACAAGGTTATAGCCTGATTTTGCGAAACAGTTTTTAGTTTCTTACGACTATTGTTCTAGCGACTCTGTGCCTGAAAAATGGTGGCTTTTAGCGCCGGTCCGATTTGAAAGCCCGCTGAATCTGTCTGCGCGTAGGATGATCTTAAAAGACACATGAAGTAAAATTCATTTAAAATCAAATGGTAAGAAGGGATGCATTTAACTACTAAAGATTTAGTTTGACAAAGCAAAACATCTGATCCCAACATATATAGGCTGGTTTTTGCCAGTACATATAAAACTTAGGGAGGAAACAAGATGCGTAAGTATCTGCTCTCCGCAGTCGCGGCATCTGCCGTGATAGCGGGGTCGTCAGCGGCGTTTGCCGATGCAGAGGCGGCCAAGAAATGGATTGATGACGAATTCCAGCCATCATCGCTTAGCAAAGAAGAACAGATGGCCGAAATGGACTGGTTTATCAGTGCAGCTGAGCCGTTTTCCGGCATGGAGATTAATGTTCTGTCCGAGGGTATTCCGACACATTCCTATGAATCGGAAGTTCTGACAAAAGCATTTGAGGAAATCACCGGTATCAAGGTGAACCACCAAATTCTCGGGGAAGGCGAGGTGGTGCAGGCTGTACAAACGCAGATGCAGACCAAACGCAATCTCTATGATGGCTATGTGAATGACAGCGACCTGATCGGAACGCATTCGCGGTTGCAACTGGCCTATAACCTTACGGAACAGATGGGGGGCGACTGGTCTGCGACGACGTCACCTACACTTGATCTGGAAGACTTTATGGGAATTCAGTTCACGACTGGCCCGGATGGAAATCTTTATCAGCTGCCCGATCAGCAGTTTGCGAACCTCTATTGGTTCCGCAAAGACTGGTTTGATGATGAGGCAAACCAAGCCGCCTTCAAGGAAAAATACGGCTATGATCTTGGTGTGCCCGTCAATTGGTCGGCTTATGAAGATATCGCGGAGTTTTTCTCCAATGATGTCAAAGAGATCGACGGCGTAACGATCTATGGCCACATGGATTACGGCAAGCGCGCGCCCGACCTGGGTTGGCGGATGACCGATGCATGGCTGTCAATGGCGGGCACTGGATCAAAAGGGGAGCCAAACGGTATTCCGATTGACGAATGGGGTATCCGCATGGAGGAGGGATCCTGTAATCCATCGGGTGCTTCTGTATCTCGCGGCGGTGCTGCCAACGGTCCAGCGGCCGTCTACGCAATCCGCAAATGGGACGAATGGCTGCGCAACTATGCTCCCCCCGGTGCGGCGAGCTATGACTTCTACCAATCCCTGCCTGCTTTGGCGCAAGGCAATGTGGCCCAACAGATCTTTTGGTACACGGCCTTTACCGCCGATATGGTGAAGCCGAAATCAGAAGGGAACAATACGGTTGATGACGAGGGCAACCCGCTTTGGCGCATGGCCCCAAGCCCGCACGGTCCCTATTGGGAAGAAGGCCAGAAAGTTGGCTACCAGGACGTGGGGTCGTGGACCTTCCTGAAGTCAACCCCGGCTGATCGGGCGCAGGCTGCATGGCTCTATGCGCAGTTTGTGACCTCCAAGACTGTTGACGTGAAGAAATCCCATGTTGGGCTGACCTTCATTCGAGACAGCTCGGTGAATCACGAAAGCTTCACCGAACGTGCGCCTAAATTGGGCGGTTTGGTCGAGTTCTACCGCTCGCCTGATCGTGTGGCATGGTCGCCAACCGGCATCAACGTGCCTGACTATCCAAAGCTGGCTCAGATTTGGTGGCAGCAGATCGGTGACGTGAACTCGGGTGCCTTTACACCACAAGAAGCGATGGACCGTCTGGCTCAGGAAATGGATATCACCATGGGTCGGATGCAGGCAGCTGATGAAGCTGCGAATGTCTATGGCGGCTGTGGCCCGCGTCTGAACGAAGAGAAAGACGCTGAGTTCTGGTTTGCCAATGGCGGTGCAAAGCCGAAGTTGGACAACGAGAAACCGCAAGGCGAAACCGTCAACTATGACGAGCTGGTTGCGCGCTGGGCGGCTCAGTAATGTAACCTCCCTGTTGGTCCGGTGTTATATCGGGCCGACTTTGGTCGGGATCATTGGTTCCGACCGCCAACCCTGCGGACACAGGGAATATTCGGGACAGGGTTTTCCATGACGATAGAGCTGAAAAACATCACCAAGCAGGTGGGCCAGATAAAGCATATCAAGCCAACATCGCTGACGCTTGAGGCTGGACATTTCAACGTCCTTCTTGGTCAGACAGGGGTAGGTAAGACGTCGCTTATCAAGCTGATGGCGGGCCTCGATCCGGCGGCAAGCGGCCAGATATTCATGGACGACGTCGATGTAACCAAACTGTCAACGCAGAAGCGTAATATAAGCTTGGTGCACCAGTTCTTTGTGAACTACCCGCATATGAGCGTTTATGACAACATTGCCTCCCCTTTGCGGGTCGCAGGCATGGCAAAATCCGAAATTCAAGGCCGTGTGGAAGAGGCCGCAGATATCCTGCAACTCCGCCCCATGCTGAAACGTCGCCCGCAGGAGCTTTCTGGCGGCCAACAACAACGCTGTGCCTTGGCGCGTGCAATTGCCAAAGAAAGCCGCGCGGTGTTTCTAGACGAACCGCTGGCGAACCTTGATTACAAATTGCGCGAAGAACTGCGCGAACAGCTGCCGGAACTCTTCGCTGGACGCGGCGCGGTTGTGGTTTACGCCACGTCCGAGCCGGAAGAAGCTTTGCTTTTGGGGGGTATACTGCGCTGATGGACGATGGGCATGTGTCGCAGTTTGGCCCGACCGCGCAGATTTATCGCAAGCCCGGCAATCTGACAGCAGCGCGGGTCTTTTCGGACCCCCCAATCAATTTTGCCGAGATTACCAAAGCCGGGACTGAGGCGCGTTTGCCCACCGGGGTCACGTGGGTTTTGCAAGGGGATGCTGCGGGGTTGACTGATGGAACCTACACGGTTGCTGTGCGCCCGCACCATATCAGCCCTGTTGAAGATCATGGCGGCATACCCATCACGGGAACCGTGCTGGTGACAGAATTGTCCGGCTCTGAGTCAAGTGCGCATTTCCAAATGGGCAATGATGCATGGGTGTCATTGGCGCATGGTGTTCACCCTTATGAAGTCGGCGAGGATCACAGATTTTATATGGATCCGTCCAAATGCTTTTATTTTGCGCCCGATGGGCAGTTGGTGGCTTAAATGGCGAAAATCACCCTCAAAGACCTGCGGCACAGTTATTACCCCAATCCAAAAAGCCGCGACGACTATGCGCTGAAAGAGATTGACCTCGAATGGAATGATGGCGGGGCATACGCGCTTCTCGGCCCGTCTGGTTGCGGAAAATCAACTCTCCTGAACATTATTTCGGGGCTTCTGGTCCCGTCAGATGGTCAAATTCTGTTTGATGACAAAGACGTCACCCATTTGCCCCCCGACCAGCGCAACATTGCGCAGGTGTTCCAGTTCCCTGTGATCTACGACACGATGACGGTCTACGATAACCTTGCCTTCCCCTTGCGCAATCGTGGGGTGTCCGAGGAAAAGGTCGATGCCCGCGTCACAGAAATAGCATCTATGCTTGAGGTCGAAGATATGTTGCGGACACGTGCTGCTGGTCTGAGCCCTGACAACAAACAGAAAATCTCGATGGGGCGCGGTCTTGTGCGTGATGATGTCAATGTCGTGATGTTTGATGAGCCACTTACGGTGATCGACCCACATCTGAAATGGAAGCTGCGCAGCAAGCTGAAAGAGTTGCACCAGAAGGTGCGCGCCACGATGATCTATGTGACCCACGACCAGACCGAAGCGCTAACCTTCGCAGATCAGGTGGTTGTCATGCAGGAAGGCGAGGTGGTGCAGATCGGCACACCGGTTGAGCTGTTTGAGCGCCCCGCGCACACATTTGTTGGCCACTTCATAGGCTCCCCCGGTATGAACGTCTTGCCATGCGAGATACGCGATGGCGGCGCGTTTTTTGAAGGGCAGCAGGTGGCGCTGGAAGGTGCGATCCGGCAAGGTTCTGGTGCTACGCAGATTGGTATCCGGCCTGAATTTGTAGCCCTTGGCGCAACCGGGCTGCCTGCCGTGGTGCGCAAAGTGTCTGATGTTGGTCGCCATAATGTCGTTGAGGCGATGGTTGGCGACAATAGCGTCAAGGCGATTATTGAAGGCGACGTGCCGGGGCACGGGGATGCCGTTCACCTTGCGTTTCGTGCGGATCAGACACGGCTTTATCGCGATGGTTGGATCGCCACGGAGGCAAGATCATGAAAACCGAAAACCAAAAGGCATGGTTCTTTGTCCTTCCGGTTCTGCTTCTTGTGGCGTTTAACGCGCTCGTCCCAATGATGACGGTCGTCAATTATTCAGTCCAAGAAACATTTGGTGACAATCTGTTTTTCTGGGAAGGTCTGGGATGGTTTGAACAAATTCTGCGCTCGGACCGTTTCCATGCGGCGCTGGGGCGGCAATTTCTGTTCACTGGTCTGATCCTTGCTATCGAAATTCCGTTGGGCATCATAATTGCCTTATCCATGCCCCGTCAGGGGTTTTGGGTGCCCGTCTGTCTGGTGACAATGGCGCTGCCGATGCTGATCCCGTGGAATGTCGTCGGCGCGATGTGGAACATCTTCACCCTGCCGGATATCGGCCTTTTAGGGTATTTTCTGAACACAACGCTGGGTATTGAATATGACATGACCCAAAGCCCTGTCGCGGCATGGGTCACGATTATCACCATGGATGTCTGGCACTGGACGTCGCTTGTGGTGCTTTTGTCTTACGCAGGTCTCGTATCAATCCCGGATGCCTATTACCAAGCGGCGAAGATAGACGGGGCATCACCGTGGAAAGTCTTTCGCTACATCCAATTGCCCAAGATGAAAACGGTGCTGACCATCGCAATCCTGTTGCGCTTTATGGACAGCTTCAACATCTATACCGAACCATTCGTTCTGACAGGGGGTGGGCCGGGCAATTCGACTACATTGCTATCAATTGATCTGGTGAAAATCGCCCTCGGACAGTTCGACCTTGGTCCCGCCGCAGCGATGAGCCTGATCTATTTCGCAATCACATTGCTGGTCTCGTGGCTATTCTATACCTTGATGACAAAGGATGACTCAAAATGAGAAAAAGATCACTCATACCAATCCTTTACATCCTGTTTTTGATGTTACCGATCTACTGGCTTGTCGCGATGAGCTTCAAGACAACCGGCGAAATTCTATCCGGGTTCTCGCTTTTCCCACAGACTTGGACATTGGCGAATTATCGGGTGATTTTCACCGATCCAAGCTGGTACTGGGGGTACATAAATTCGATCATCTATGTGTCGCTGAATACGGTCATCTCGGTAACGGTTGCCTTGCCTGCGGCCTATGCGTTTTCCCGTTATCGCTTTCTCGGGGATAAGCAGTTGTTTTTCTGGTTGCTGACCAACCGGATGGCACCAGCAGCGGTCTTCGCTTTGCCGTTCTTTCAACTATATCAAGCCGTAGGTATTTTCGACACGCATCTTGCTGTTGCGCTGGCGCATTGCCTGTTCAACATCCCGCTGGCTGTCTGGATTTTGGAAGGCTTCATGGGCGGCGTCCCAAAGGAGCTGGACGAGACCGCCTATGTCGATGGCTATTCTTTCCCGCGCTTTTTCATGACGATTTTCCTGCCCTCTATCAAAGCCGGTGTCGGCGTCGCCGCTTTCTTCTGCTTCATGTTCTCCTGGGTTGAGCTTTTGTTGGCAAAGACGCTGACGGCTGTTTATGCCAAGCCAATTGCGGCAACGATGACCAAAACGGCATCCAGTGCGGGTTATGAGCTTGGTCTGCTGGCGGCTGCCGGAACCTTGACCATCATTCCGGGCGCAATCGTTATTTATTTTGTGCGCAACTATATTGCCAAAGGCTTTGCCTTGGGGAGAGTGTGATGCGGTTTCTTCTGACCTTCATTGCAGCACTTGTCGTAAATCCAGCCTTTGCACAGGCCACAAACGGATGGGGCAGCGTTGGGGAAAAAGCCGAGAAAAGCTTTTCCTGGACATCCCCCCTTTGGCCAAGCTTCTGGATGGCATGGACCCCGGCAACACTGGTGGTGTTCATTGGTATCTTCAGCGCTATGGGCGTGTTGACTGTTCTTGAGATCAAGCGCCCCGGTGGGGATGAACGTCAAGGCGTTCTTGGCTTGACCACAACGCGGGGCGATCGTCTGTTCATCTCGCTTCTTGGGTCAGTTTACATTTTCCTTGCATGGCTTGGGCTTTTCGGGACGCCGTTATGGATCCCGCTTGGGCTGGCAATTGCATGGGGCGTATTCTGTTTCTGGAAGGTCTGAGCAAAACATGGCAGACCCGATACGGCATAAGAAAAAAAGCGAGTTTCTGACCGAGGTTGAGCTGGAATTCATGTCCCAGCTTTGGGAACTGGGTGAAGGCAGTGTGCGCGATGTGCTGGCCAACCTCGCTCCGGAACGTAACCTTGCCTATACCTCTGCCGCAACAATCTTACGCATTCTGGAACAGAAGGAATTCGTCACCAGTAGCAAGAAAGGCAAAACATTCGTCTACAAACCACTTCTCGCGAAAGATGCTTATCAATCAAGGTCGCTTAAAGACCTGTCTGAAAAATTGTTTGATAATACGCCCGCTTCGCTGGTGGCGCGGCTTGTGGACGATTGCGATTTAACCGAGGATGCTTTGGGGGAAATTCGGGCCTTATTGGACCGGAGGTTGAAGGATGACACAACAGATTAACACAATCCTCGATATCTACATCAACGCCAATATTCTGCTGGCGGTCACATTTCTTATGTGGCTTTTGGTTCGCACGGGCATGGATCGCATTGGTATGCGGTATGCGTATCCCACTCAGTTACGTCTTCTGAACGGGTTACTGTTGGCTGTTGTTTTCGCGCCGGTTTTTGTGCTGATGGGTGATTTCTTTGCAATTGGCCGTCAGATGAACTTATCGGATGTGCTGCTGTCACACTATCTAAATGGCAGTTTTCATATGAAACCATCCCAGTTTGAACAGGTCATGCACCTGCGCCACGATTTTACCAGAAGTCTGATTAGCCTCAACCAGACTGGTGCGGTTGTTTTGTGTGGCGTTGCCTTCTTCTCAGCTGCCATTGTTATGAATATGATCAAATTGCGCAGAATAATCTGTGACAGTTATGTCTGGCGGCAATTCGGTTCAGTGCAAATGCGTCTGTCAGATAGTATAAGTGTGCCGTTTTCTACACGTAGTCTGACCAGACGATATATTATTATTCCCTCATATATGCTGGTGAATGGGCAGGATCTACGTATTGCCCTTGCCCATGAATTTCAGCATTTGCGCCAAAAAGATGTGGAATGGGAACTCGCGTTGGAATTGCTCAAACCACTCTTTTTCTGGAACCCGGCATATCATCTATGGAAACGCCAGATTGAGCGATTGCGGGAACTGGCTTGTGATCAAAGCGTTCTGACAAGGGGTAGATTTGGCGCCTACGAATACGGTCAATGTCTGCTGCGCGTTTGCGAAGCCAGCCTGCGCAGGGACAATCGCCTGAGCGTTGCCATGCCGCAAGTGGCCTTTGTGCAGATTGATCAGCGATTGCTGTCCGGCGGTTCCGCCAATTTCCTTGGTCAAAGGTTTCGCTCCTTGTTTGAAAGTCAGAATAGGCACCCATCCAAGGCAATGTTCTTGTCCGTCATGACCCCGTTGATTGTGGCTGTTGCGCTCATCTCGGTCGCAATCCAGAAGCCAAGTGACTGGAGCCAGGATCAGTTAATGTTGTCAGCAATTGTCAATCTTGAGCGTCTTGAAGCCCGCAATACATTTGCGACAGCTTACTGAACCGCAATCTGTGTCAGAAACACGCCGCCTGCCATCATCGCAATGCCCAGAGCCCGGGTTAAGGTAAGCGAAGTCTGTGCGGCTCCGAATAATCCAAAATGATCAATCAGGGCCGCTGAAATTAATTGCCCAAGCAACACAAAGAAAACAGCATTGCCGACCCCAAAATGTGGTGCAATCCAGGTGATGGACAAGACATAAAAAGCGATCAGAATACCCCCAAGCAATAGATATTTCGGGGCGTCTACAATCTTTGCAATGGCACTGGGTCCGGTGATCAGAGTAACTGCTGCTGCACTGAGTAAGGCAACTGCGAACAGTACCACTGAGGCCGCTGCTGGCGCGCCTATGCTACGCCCTAAAGCTGCATTCAGTGTGGCCAGTACGGGCACGCCGATGCCCGCCAATAACATGATGAACGCATAGGATGATGTGGGCATGTTTAGTTCCCCCTTAGTATGTCGCCCGCCCACCTGACAGATCAAACACCGCAGCGGTTGTGAAAGAGTTCTCAGCGCTGACAAGCCATGTGATCATATGTGCCGCTTCTTCAACCTCCAGAAAACGCGCACGTGGTATTTTGGAGAGCATGTAGTCGATATGTTCCTCGCTCATCTGATCAAAGATAGGCGTGCGAGCCGCGGCTGGGGTGACACAGTTGATGGCGATATTTTTGTCCGCATTTTCTTTGCCAGCGGATTTTGTAAACCCTATCACCCCGGCCTTTGACGCAGAATAAGCGCAGGCATTCGGGTTGCCTTCCTTCCCGGCGATTGAGGCGATGTTGACGATCCGGCCAAAATTACGTTTCTGCATTCCGGGCAAGACAGCTTTGTTCACATGGTATGTGCCAGTTAGGTTGATTGTAATGATTTGCCCCCAGGCCGCATCGTCGTAATCCTGCACAGGCGCATTCGGTCCGGCTATTCCGGCGGAATTCACCAGAATGTCAACAGGGCCGAGTGCTGCTTCTGTTTGGGCCAAAGCGTCCTGTACCAATCCCATGTTGGATATGTCGCAAAGGCAGGCAAGTGTTTCGCCCTGCAGATTTGCCATAGCTGTCTGATTGCGTTCCTCTTGCATGTCCCACGATGCGACACGTGCGCCCGAGGCCAACATCTGTTGTACGACCGCAAATCCAATACCCTGCGCGCCACCTGTGACAACCGCAGTCTTGCCCTTCAGATCGTAGGCGTTCATCATCCCCTCCATATTTTTGAATAGGGTGAGAGGTTTGTAGACCTATTGCAAGCGCTTCCGATGTTGAAACCTATTCGCAAATGCCATCCAGATCAGCGCCATCCCACGGTTTAATAACACGCGTTTGGGGCAGGCTGCGCATCAGAGCGCCATTGTTGAAGGCTTTGCCCAACATATCATGCAGGCGCTTGGTCCGCGTACCTTCGGGGTTCAAAGCGCGACAGCAGATGAATTCTTCGACGATCGCACCTTGTTGTTCGAAGCCAAAGTCGCCGAACTCAGCAGTCTTATTGTCCAGATCAAACAGGTATGGATCATCGCTTGCCTGATGCTCTGCCACAGCTTTGAAAGGGTGATAGCCGGTGATCTTGCGGTTTTGCCATTGCCAGATATGGGTCATTTCGTGGGCTAGAAACATAGCCTCGTATAAATACATCTGATCAGGATAGCCGGGCTTGTAGTTGTTGCGCCAGAAATCACGATTGACGAAAATATGGTTGAAGACCACCGTAGCCGCAGGTGCGCCCGTAACGATATCCTCAGTCGGTTCAGGAAATATGCGGTCCTGGCACGTCACGCGGGGCCGCTTTGGGATGCGTAAGCTGAATGACCTTAGCGGCGCAATCTTCACCAATCGCACCTTTGATGTATCAAGCGACGGGCCATGTATGCTTTGCAGGTAAGCACGCTCTGTCGAGGTGAGAGGCCGCCCACACGCAGCAAGAAAAATTAAAAAAAGAAAAAGCGCGTACCGCATAAAAAGAAAACTGGACCGGAACGACGGGATGATCAAGCAAAGATCATAGGATCTCACCATGAAGTCAGGCGGTTAAATGGAAACTCCATGCGTAGTTAATTGCCACACATATTGGAAAAACCTTGATCAGAAAATGACACGGATCAATGCGACGGGTCCCATGCGTCATTAAGTTGTCATTAGTTAAAAGAATAACAGGAGTGGTGAGCATGATCCGAACTTTAATATGCATGATGGTCGCATTAGTGCCCGCTGTTGCCATGGCGCAGGATGCAGAGGAAGGTGACAAGACATTTCAGACCTATTGTGCGTCTTGCCATGGTATCGAAGGGCGGGGTAATGGGCCAATGGCGCCTATCCTCACTATCTTACCGACAGACCTGACAGTCCTTGCAAGTGAGGCTGACGGCACCTTTCCCCGTAGCGATGTTATCGCCAAAATCGATGGGCGTGATCCATTGCTTGCTCATGGTAGCCCGATGCCGTTGTTCGGAGAGTATTTTGAAGGTAAGGGTGTTACCATCAAGGGTGAAGATGGGGTGATGATTATGACCAGTCAGCCAATTGTTGACCTGATCACATGGCTGGAAACTATTCAGGAATAACGGGGCCGGATGAAACACCTTTATATATCGCTTGTCGCTTTCGCTGGCCTGACCTTGCTGGCTTGTACCGTTGAGCCGAAATCGCATACTGGCTTTTCTCTTTACAACGACAATTGTGTGGCTTGTCACGGCACCAGTGGGCGAGGGGATGGCCCCTTGGCCGCAGAGCTGGATACCCCACCTGCCGATCTGACCCGGATTGCGGCCAGACGTGACGGCGTTTTTCCAATGGCCGAAGTGATCAGCATCATCGATGGATATCACCGACGGGCGTTGCCGCGTGAACAGATGCCGGAATTTGGTGATTTTCTGACAGGACCAACTGTGCCTTATGATACAGGTGATGGTATTCAGACCCCAACGCCTGCCAAGTTGGTAGCGCTGGCGCAATACCTGCAAGAGATACAAGAGTAACGGGCTGAGAATTTGCGCTATGACGCAATTATTAGGATGTACTCAAACGAAAAACGGCCCATAAGATGAGGGCCGTTTCGAAAGTTCTGAGTTTTAAGTTTAGTCTAAAGCAACCAGATCGCCCGCTGAGGCCCGACCATCACGACCTTCAATCATTTCATATTGAATCTTCTGATCATCACGCAGACCTGTCAGACCTGCACGTTCAACAGCTGAAATATGCACGAACACATCTTTGCCGCCATCATCAGGTGCTATAAAGCCGAAGCCTTTGGTTGTATTAAACCATTTTACGGTGCCTGTGGCCATTCCCGTATCTCCTTCATAGTATCCGCCCACGGTATTGTGGCGGGGTGGTGCAGCAGTGTCTTTTTGTCGTCCGGCTGCTTGGTAGAAGAAGCGGGCACGTAAAGTCTGTATCACAGTTTTGACACATATAGCCTTTTGTTAAAATATCAATGACGTAGTTCTGTTTCCATATTTGCAGCATTTTTTTGCTCGTAACCGCTTTGTTCAAAGAATATGTTTGGTTTTAAATCACATAACTTTTGAAAGAATGGATGCTGGATATGAAGCTATACGGTATTAAGACTTGCGATACTTGTCGTAAGGCTTTGAAAACATTGACCTCAAATAGAAAAGAGGTCGAATTTGTTGATATTCGCGCAGCTCCGCTTTCTAAAGATGATATTGCCCGCTTTTTAAGCGCCTTTGGTGATGCATTGATCAATACACGTTCAACCACGTGGCGCGGCATGAGCGAGGCCGAGCGGGCCACACCCCCTGCAGATCAGTTGGCAGCGCACCCAATCCTTATGAAGCGCCCGGTCATTGAGGCCGATGCGCTTTATCTGGGATGGGGCAAGGACGTGCAGGATGCCTTACTTTAAATCAGGGGGTGTCGCGTCTGCCTTTAGGATCGGGATCAGCGCATCAAGTGGTTCAACCGAGGTCCGTTTCTCGCCAAGGCGGCGCAATGTAACGGTTCCGTCCTCTACCTCTTTTTTGCCAACCGCAAGGATCACTGGGACTTTTCCAACTGAATGTTCCCGGACCTTGTAATTGATCTTTTCGTTACGAATATCTGCTTCGGCTCGGATGCCTGCTGCTACCAGCTTTTCAACTGTTTCAAGCACATAGCTGTCAGCCTCAGAGACAATCGAGGCCACGACGACCTGCCGTGGCGCAAGCCAGAAGGGCAGCCTGCCCGCATGGGTTTCGATCAAAATGCCGATAAACCGCTCGAAAGAGCCAAGCGTTGCGCGGTGCAGCATATAGGGGCGGTGTCTTGCACCGTCCTCACCGATATAAGTAGCGTCCAACCGTTCGGGCAGGTTTGGGTCCACTTGAAATGTCCCGCATTGCCATTGCCGTCCCAGAGAGTCGGTCAGGAAAAAGTCCAGTTTAGGACCATAAAACGCGCCCTCGCCGGGATCGGGCGTATAGTCATTGCCCGTCGCTTTGATCGCATTTTCCAAAGCATTTTCAACATGATCCCAGCTTTCTTCGGATCCAACACGTTTTTCAGGGCGGGTGGCGAATTTGATTTCAAATTCGTCAAAGCCCAAATCGCCGTAGACACTGGCTAGGAAGTCGATGAAGCGGGCGCATTCGGCCTCGATCTGATCTTCGGTGCAGAAAATATGGGCGTCGTCTTGTGTAAATCCACGCACCCGCATGATGCCATGCAGCGCGCCGGATGGCTCATAGCGGTTACAACTGCCGAACTCGGCCATGCGCAAGGGAAGGTCGCGATATGATTTCAGCCCTTGATTGTAAACTTGCACATGGCACGGGCAGTTCATCGGTTTCAGCGCATTAATAGATTTTTCGCGCGCATGTTCTTCGTCCACCTCAACGATGAACATATGTTCCTGATATTTATCCCAATGCCCCGAGGCTTCCCAAAGCTTACGATCCACAACCTGCGGTGTATTAATCTCGACATAACCGCCTGCGCGTTGTTTGCGGCGCATATAGTCTTGGAGCACAGTATAAATGGTCCAACCATTCGGGTGCCAAAAGACCTGACCGGGGGCCTCTTCCTGCATATGAAATAGGTCCATTTCGCGGCCAAGTTTTCGGTGATCTCGTTTCTCGGCCTCTTCAAGAAAATGCAGGTAGTCGCGCAGTTTCTCACGGTTTTGGAATGCCACGCCATAGATACGTTGCAACATGGCGCGGTTGCTATCACCGCGCCAATAGGCTCCTGCAACTGACATCAGTTTGAACGCATCGGCGGGGACTTGACCTGTGTGCTGCAGGTGAGGACCACGACACAGATCCTGCCAGTCGCCATGCCAATACATGCGCAAAGGTTCGTCGCCAGGAATGGCGTCGATCAGTTCGACCTTATAAGGCTCACCGTTGTCTTCATAATGTTTGACTGCACGGGCGCGATCCCAAACTTCTGTGCGAACGTTTTCGCGCAGGTTTATGATTTCTTTCATCTTTTTCTCAATCGCACCCAAGTCTTCAGGCGTAAACGGCTCGGCCCGGTCGAAATCATAGTACCAACCATTCTCGATCACCGGACCAATTGTGACTTTCACATCCGGCCAGATTTCTTGCACAGCACGCGCCATGATATGAGCCAGATCGTGGCGGATCAGTTCCAGCGCAGGGGCTTCGTCCTGCATAGTGTTGATGGCAATGGATGCGTTCGCTTCGATGGGCCATTGAAGATCATAATGCGCGCCATCGACTGTGGCGGAAATGGCCTTTTTGCGCAGAGATGTCGAGATAGAGGCGGCAACCTCGGCTGCTGTTACGCCTGCGTCAAACTCGCGCGCATTGCCATCGGGAAAAGTAAGAGAGATTGAGGCCATCACAAAGGCTCCTCGTCAGTTTGGCGCCCACGGAACGCCCGGTTGCGGGTTATTTCACAGCGTAATGGCGGGCGAAAACTGTAGCGTCAAGAGGCATAATTGCTGGAAAATGAGGCCAGCCACTAACTTTTTTACTGCTTGCGCCAAGGACGGCTGTATCACATGCGTCATAATAAAAAGCAGATAGGGAAACGAGGACATCATGAAAACCATTCTTGCATCAACAGCCGTGATATTTTTTGCGACAGGTCCGTTATGGGCCGCTGAAATCAATGTGGACAGCCTGATAAGCGGCGCCACGGTTTACCCGTCCGGTGCCACTGTGGCCCGCATGGTGGAATTTGATGCCGAGCAAGGTGGTCATACGATTATTGTTGATGATTTACCTCTGGATTTTGATGCATCCAGCTTGCGCGTTACCGGGGAAAGGGACAGTGCATTCCGGATTATCTCTGTCAATCACCGGGTCAGCCGTTTGCCACCTGTCGATCCCAGCGAAAGCCCGGCATATAAACGCGTGAAGGCGGAACTTGATGTGCTGCAGGACAAGATGATCGATCTGTCCTTTATGCGTCCATGACTAACGGATTTGGCGGCCCCATGCTGCCTGGTCGTGTATCAGCTTTCCGGGACGGGACATTCATCGGCGAAACCTGGATGCCGTTTACGGCTGCCGGTGCTGAGGCAACTTTGCCCTTTGGGGTAGTAGACGGGATTGAGATCACCCACCGGGTTCTTGGTAAAGAGGATGGCGATTTCGGCCTGATTGGCACGACCAATACACGGGTTGAGAATTTTGAAATCAATGCCAAAAGCGTGCTGCCTTATGATATTGTTCTGACGCTTTATGATCGTGCGCCATTCTCGGAGCATGAGGATTTGCAGATCAAAACAACAGCGACACCGCGCCCTTCCGAGACGGACTTTGAAGGCAAGCGCGGCGTAACGGCATGGACCTTTGATCTCAAAGCCGGGACAGAGCAGAAGGTGAAGTTCGGGTTCGAAATTCAATGGCCCGGCGATAAGAACTTGATTCTACAGTAGTGCCTTCACGGGGCTAGGGTGACTGGTCCCGCGCATTGCTTTGCAGAGAAGTCTGGAAGTGGTAATGTCGATAATGCGGGTAGGACTATTCAGGTGAAGCCAACCCGCAAGAACTCTGAGGCAAACAGGGATGTATTCATGCCGAGCTATAACCGGACCTTTCAACTTACCATCAACGATATTGATTTGATCGAAACAGTGCTACGGGATGAACAGACCCGATTGTCAGATCAGCGTATGCGTCTGGCAAATGGCATCCGGGACGATGATTTGGACGAAGTGAGTTTGGAAACTCTGGACGCCGCCTTACGCGATACCCATGATCTTTTGGGCCGACTACATAATCAGAAGAATTTCTACCGGCCCAAAATTGGTGCCTATGTGAGCGGTTAAGGCCTAACTGCCATACCTAAATTTTGCTTCCTTGCCCGTTTCCAGAAATGTCTTAAGACCGGCCAGCATCCGCTGCCAGCCATCAGCGACACCTTCCTGTCCGGCGGGGATATCATAATGCTCAAGTGCGAGCTTGCAGAAAGTCCCTTGTGGCTCGATCAGGTAATCAAAACGGGAGGTTTTCATATCAGGCCCATCCCATTTTGGTTCAAATGTTGATGAGATGCGGGTCTTGGGCACAAGCTCGGTTTCCGTACATATCAACATCACGCCTCCATCCGGTGTATGGTAAGTCACTATGTTGCCATCGCGCGTAACCTTGTCTGAGGCGAAGTGATATTGCGCCTCCAAGTCCGGATCGGTCAGTGCGTTCCATAGCGCATCCTGCGTGCAGTGGATGTAGGTTTCCATGCGGAAATCGGGTTTGTCAGTCATATTGGCAGCTCCTTCTAACTGTGCTTTTAAATCCAGAAGGCCACGGGCCGCAGGTTTGGCCAGCAGTGGCTCTATCCAGCGGTCAATCGTCTCCTGTAGGGGCAAGGCGTTCAGGTAATGGTACTTGAAACGCCCAACTTTCTTGGTCGTGATCAGCTTTGCCTCTTCCAGCACGCCGAGATGTTTCATCACGCCAAAACGTGTCATCTCATAGTGCTCTTCCAACTCGCTCAGGGTCTGGGCGTCTTTGGCCCGAAGCCTGTCCAGAATATCCCGCCTTGCCGGATCGCCGAGGGCTTTGAAGATCATGTCCATAGAATCACTTATAGGTAATTAAATAGTCACGTGACAAGGTAGTCACTTATTTTTCTGACCTTGCCCTTCGTCAAGACATGGGTAGCTTGCATAGGAAAGGAGCCGCAGATGCCAGAATTCTTGACCACGCCGCAGGGACGCCGGATTGCCTACCATCAGACCAAAGGGCAGGGGCCCGGCATCGTTTTTCTGGGTGGTTTTAAATCAGATATGGAAGGCACCAAAGCCCTGCATCTTGAGGCTTGGGCGCGTGCGCAGAGTCGGGCATTTTTACGGTTTGATTATTCCGGTCATGGGCAGTCATCCGGTGCATTTACAGATGGGGCAATTGGCGATTGGGCCGAGGATGCCTTTGAAACGATTTTAGCCTTGACCGAGGGCCCGCAACTGCTGATCGGCTCATCCATGGGCGGGTGGATATCGCTGTTGATGGCCAAGCGGATACCAGAATGTATTGCAGGGCTTGTGACAATTGCTGCCGCACCAGATTTCACCGAGGATAGTATGTGGGGCGCGTTCTCAGACGCGCAAAAAGCCGAACTTGAAGCAGGCCAAGTGGCGCTGCCATCGGATTATGGCGAGCCCTATATTATCACGCGTCGCCTGATCGAAGATGGCCGTAATCATCTGGTCTTTCGTGATCCGCTGAGCTTGCCTTTCCCGGCACGCTTCCTGCAAGGGACAGCCGATACAGATGTGGATATGTCCGTTGCGTTGCGCTTGCTTGATCACGCGGAAGGGCCGGATATGCGGCTGGTGTTGCTGAAAGGTGGGGATCACCGGTTCTCGGACCCTGACGCATTGCAGTTGATTGAGGATGCGGTGAATAACGTATTGCAGAGGCTTGGAGAGGTCGCGTGATACAGGTTTTCGGAAAATGGTTGGGCCGGTTCCTTCTTGCCTTTGTCTTATCATTGTGTGCCATATGGATATTCGCGCCACGTGAGCCGGTTGATGTGGAAATATCATTTGATGAGAATGCATTGGGGGATAATATTGATGTATACCTTGCTGAGGCTGAAGCACGATTTGATGATATAACGCCCGGAGTTGAAAAGCGTATTATCTGGGCTGACGAGCCAGGACAACAAACCGATTTGGCGCTGGTTTATCTGCATGGATACTCTGCCACATCCGAAGAAATTCGCCCGGTGCCAGACCTTGTGTCAGAGGCGCTGGGGGCAAATCTTTTCTACACAAGGCTGCAAGGTCACGGGCGCGGTGCTGAGGCCATGGCCGAGCCGTCTGCGGGAGACTGGCTAGAAGACACAGCAGAGGCGCTTGCAATAGGGCGTCGGCTGGGGCGGGAGGTGATCATACTCGCAACCTCGACCGGGGGAACTTTGGCCGCCATTGCAGCAACGGACCCAGACATGATCAAGGGTGTGAAAGGGATTGCTTTTGTTTCACCGAATTTTCGTGTGGCAAATCCGGCGGCTCGGCTTCTAGGCTGGCCATTGGTGCGGTATTGGGCGCCCTTCGCAATAGGGCCGGATCGAAGTTTTGAGCCGGTTAACAGCGCGCATGGCAAATACTGGACGACGCGGTATCCAACAGTGGCAGCTGTGCCCGTGGATGCCTTGGTCAAATATGCGTATGGGCTGGATTACGAGACGGTAAATGTCCCGGCGTTGTTTGTCTTTTCACAAAAAGATCAAGTGGTCGCGGCGGAAGCCACACAAGACGTGGCCGAGCGTTGGGGGTGGGAAGTGCGTGTGGTCAATCCCGAAATAGGGCCGGGTGATGACCCCTATCACCATGTGATCGCAGGCGATATCCTCAGCCCAAGTCAAACGCAACCGACAGTGGAACTACTGCTGGACTGGATAAAAGGATTATAGAGATGGATCAGAGGGTAAGCCTTATCACGCTGGGGGTGGCCGATATGGAAGTTTCAGCCAGCTTTTACAAAGCGCTTGGCTGGCAGCAAGTCGAAAGCCAAGATGGTGTGATTGCATTTGATCTTATTGGCCAGACGCTTGGTTTATACCCCAGAGCCGCATTAGCTGAAGAGCTAGGTATGGAGGAAAGTCAAATTGGCGGATTTTCGGGCCTGACACTTGGTTATAACGTGCGCAGCAAAGAGGATGTGGTGCCTTTTCTGGCACAGGTCGAAGCCGCGGGTGGCCGCGTTGTGAAACCAGCGCAGGATGTGTTCTGGGGCGGGTATCATGGCTATTTCGCTGATCCGGACGGGCATGTATGGGAAGTGGCGTTCAACCCGTTTTCGCCTTTACGCGAAGATGGTGCGTTTCGCTGGAATGGCTATGGATGAGAATTTTCTACGAAAATTCTACGCCTCCGGCGGAGGTATTTTAGCCATTTGGAAAACCTATGCGTAAACCGGCTTCGATGTGGAGCCTTGAGACATTGGGCCGCGTGCGATTGTCGAAGCATTTCTACATGCGTGATTTTCTTTATTCCGAGATAGGTAATTTTCATCAGCAACAAAACCTGCCGGAAGATCCTGATCTGGTCATCGAGGTTGGGCGGGCATTTTGTGTACACTTACTCGATCCGCTGGAGGAAACCTTCGGGCGGATCGCCGTGCGGTCCGGGTATCGGTCCCCTGATTTGAACCGGTTCGGAAACGAAAACCGTCTGAATTGCGCGCGGAATGACTATCCGGGCGAGTGCCACATATGGGACAGGGGCAGGGGTGACGCTAGAATTTCTGGCGCGTCGATTGTCATTCCATGGTTTGCCGATCAATACGAACGGGGGCGTGACTGGCGTGATCTGGCATGGTGGGTTCACGATCATTTGCCCTATTCCGAGCAATGGTACTTCCCAAAGCTTGCAGCCTTTAATCTGAGCTGGCGGCCCATACCTTTGCGCACAATCTCAAGTTACATAGCACCGCGGGGTAAATTACTGGCTGCCGGGGCAGAACCGGGTGAGGGTCTGGCAGAGAGGCAAAAGCGCTATGCTGATTTTCCACCTTTTCGCGGCATCGCATATCCGGCTATTCCAGACCTGTGGACAGGAGAAACAGAATGACATTGCCCCAAACCCCTTCGTTTCGTCTGGACGGCAAACGCGCCCTGGTCACTGGCGGGTCGCGCGGGATTGGGCTTGGATGTGCTGTTGCGTTGGCCGAAGCGGGGGCGCATGTGGTGGTGGCCGCGCGTGGGGTGGATGCGCTGCACGCAGCTGTGGATGAGATGACAAGCGCAGAATTGAGTGCCGAGGCATTGCCGCTGGATGTGACCGATCTGGACAGTGTCAAGGCTGCGATCGCAAGCTGTGGTTCGCTTGATGTTTTGTGCAATTCTGCGGGGCTCGCGCGCCATTCCAAGGCCGTGGAGACTGCCCCGGAAGATTTTGACGCGGTTATGGAAATCAACGTGAAGGCTGCGTATTTTCTGGCGCAGCAGGCGGCCATTTCGATGCAGGGGCGTGGCGGATCGATCATTCAGATCAGTTCTCAAATGGGGTATGTTGGCGGGCAGGATCGCGCTGTTTACTGTGCGACGAAACATGCGATTGAGGGAATGAACAAGGCAATGGCGATTGAGTTCGGCCCGGACAACATACGGGTTAACTCGATCTGCCCGACATTTATACGAACACCTTTGACTGAGGCGACGTTCAATGACCCGGAAAAACGCGCTTGGATTGACAGCAAGATCAAGCTGCCTCGCGTTGGTTTGGTTGAAGATATCATGGGTGCCGCAGTCTATCTTGCCTCTGATGCCAGTGCGATGGTGACAGGGAGCTCGATCATGATCGATGGGGGGTGGACGGCGGGTTAAGTCTTTTCCTGCCTTTGCTTTCGTGATCAAACTGAACGAGACAAGTCAGGACAGGTAGACAGCTATGGCAAAGGCAAATCTATGACAACGGAGCCGCTTTTCCTGTTGTCCAAGGCGAAAGAGCCCTTGGTTCTGTTGCCTGGCATGATGTGTGACGCACGGCTTTTTGGGCCGCAAATCAAAGTATTCGGACGGACGCGTGCGGTGCATCTTGCGCCGATCAATGCGCACGATAATGTCGAGGCCCTTGCGCGGGAAGTGTTGGCGACAGCTCCGGAACGCTTTGCGCTGGCGGGCCTGTCCATGGGCGGTATCATCGCCATGGAAGTGATGCGTCAGGCACCGGACCGTGTCACGCGTTTGGCGCTGATGGATACGAATGCTCAGAAAGAGACCCCAAAGGTTGCAGCAAGCCGGGAGCCGCAGATTGCGCGGGTTATGGCCGGGTTGCTACCCGAGGTCATGCGTGAAGAGATGAAACCGAATTATCTGGCCCCGGCTGACGGGAACGAGGTAATCCTTGATCTGGTAATGGAGATGGCGCTTGATCAGGGGGAAGGTGTTTTCCTACGCCAATCCCGCGCATTACAGCGCAGGCCGGATCAGCAGGCGACATTGCGTCAAATCAAAGTGCCTGTACTCGTTTTGTGCGGAGAGCACGATGCGCTTTGCCCACTGAAACGCCATGAATTTATGACAGATATCATTGGTGATAATGCCGAGCTTGTGGTGATTGAGAACGCGGGCCACCTGCCGACACTGGAACAGCCCGAAGCTACAACAACCGCTATGCAGGCCTGGTTGGAGCGGTAGGGGCGGATGTTGCTTTTGTAGGTTTACTCTTCTAACTCTATCTAGCCTCTGTTTACGGTTACGCTTACACTGTATTCAGGTTTGAAACGCGGCAATAAATGTTGCGTTCTGGGGGACACATGGTCGAGACACCTGGCAAGATCACGCTTTGGCAGATCGAGGTTTTCGTTGCAGCGGCGGAAGAGCCATCGATTACAGCTGCGGCACGGCGGTTGGGGGCCAGCCCGTCCGCGGTCAGCCAACAGCTCAGTAATCTGGAGACGGCGTTAGGCACACCGCTGTTGAACCGGGCCGAACGGCCCATGCCCCTGACCCCTGCGGGTGAGTTATTCTTGCGTCGGGCGCAGACGATCCTGAACGAAGCGGCGCAGGCGACTGCTGAGCTGACGGTAAATGATATGGCCGCCAGAGTGCGCCTGCGGTTGGGCGTGGTGGAAGATTTCGACGCGGATGTTACACCAGCTTTGCTGATGCAACTGGCCGAAACGATGCCCAAAGCGCAGTTTCTATTGGAAACCGGGGCAAGTCATCGAATGCTGGATCAGCTTGAGGCGCGAGCGTTGGACGTGGCGATTGCGGCAGAGCCGGAGGATTTGCAACCAGACTACGAGGTACATCCGCTGCTGGTCGATCCGTTCATCGTGGTGACGCCCAAACGCATGGTGCGTGACAAGGACGATATGTTGCAAGTTTTGCGGCAAGCGCCGTTGATACAGTATACCTCGCGCCACGTGATGGGACGCCAGATCGCGTCGCATCTGGCGCGTTCTAACGTGGTGGTGTCACATCGGTTTGAGTTGGACAACTATCACGCCATCATGGCGATGGTTGCCAAAGGTGAGGGGTGGACGATCCTGACGCCTCTGGGGGCGATGCGTGCCAAGCGGTTTATTGATCGGGTTGAGACCTTTGCTCTGCCCTTTGCGCCGCTGTCTCGGCGGATTTCGCTTATTGCCAGACGTGATATGGCGCAGGATATGCCTGCGCAGATGGCGACGACGCTCCGCGCATTGATCAAGAGCGAGTTGGTAGAGTTCTGCCAGCACCGGATGCCGTTTTTGGAAGGGCAGATGCAGGTGCTGGGCTAATTGGCGCTTAGGCTTTTGCAGCTCTGGCCGCAGCGATTAGCGTATGGGCTATATAGTCCAGATCGGGTTGCTTCAACCGGGCCGGCAGGCGGGTATCGCAGGCCTTGGACAGCATAGCACGGGTTTGCGGCAGGTCTGGTGTCTGGCCTATGAACTGCCAGTTCCAGAAGGCGCGGGCATTGTCGGTGCTCAGGCCGAACACCTGAACACTTACACCCTGCGCCTTACTGGCCGCCATGAAGGTGCGTGTCTGAGGCTCTGAAAAATCTTTCAGATTGAACTGTATTGAATCTGGCGCACGCAGTTCAGGGCTAAGCGGTGCAGGGACGTCGAAATACCCGCTGACATTCAACTGTTCGGCCACATAGTCATGGTTGCTACGGCCATCTCTCACACGCCGGGCAAGCTCGGGCAATTGTGGGCGGATTACAGCAGCGCTGAGATTTTGCATGCGCAAATTATACAGCGGCAGCTTATTTTGCCATTTTGCGGCGTAGTCGCTGATGATGGCGTGTTTGTTCCAGTTATGCTCATACGCACCGGACATGATCACGGCGCGGGCAATCAGGTCAGGGTCATCCGTAATCATGATGCCGCCTTCGCCTGCATTGATCATCTTGTAGGATTGGAAAGAAAAGCAGCCAATCTTGCCCAGCGTGCCAATATTTTGCCCGTTCCACCGAGTGCCAAGGGAATGGGCCGCGTCTTCGATCACTGGCAGGTTGTGCTGTGCTGCCAATGTCATGATTGCATCCATATCAGAGGTATGGCCGCGCATATGGCTGATCAGGACAGCATCGGCATCTTCGATTTTGGCAGCAAAGTCGTCCATGTCGATGCGGTAATTATCCCCGACCTCTACCAGCACAGGCTGACAATCCGCATGCACAACGGCCGATGGGACTGCGGCGAAGGTGAAGGCAGGGATCAGCACGCGGGCGTCGCGGGGCAGATCCAGTGCCTTGAGTGACAGGAACAATGCGGCAGAGCAGGACGACAGGGCCAATGCGTATTTCGCGCCCAGAAGCTTTGCAAACTCCTGTTCCAGCAGTGCGACAGGCGCGTCCTGCGCGGCTGTGTAACGAAACAAATCACCTGAACTGATCAGATCTTCAATGGCAGCGCGTGCAGCATCTGGTATCGGCTCGGCGTCATAAACATTGGGGGCCTGCGTGGGGAAGTCGCGCATCTTTTCAGCTTTCCTGAATGTTTGTTATAGAAAATCTGTAATACATTTTTGATGAAAAAGCTAGAGCCCCAGACGGTCGCGTGTGGCATACCATGTCATCGCCAATGCCAGCAGAGGTGAACGGAACGCCCCGCCACCAGGAAAACTGGGGGTTGGCAGCTTTTCCAGCAGGTTCAGGCCGCCTAGTTCTCCGGCGATGGCGTCGGCCATCAGTTTGCCCGTGAACCCCGCCAGTGCGAGGCCATGGCCGGAATAACCCGCAGCCGACAGAATATTGGGCGCGGGGCGTGCTATATGGGGCAGGCGGGACATGGTGATAGCAAGCGTGCCACCCCAAGCATAATCTATCTGTATGTCTTTGAGCTGTGGAAAAACCTGCGCCATAGGTTTACGTACCAGCGCTGCAATATCTTTGGGGAAGCGGTAGCCGTAACTCTCCCCTCCGCCGAAGATCAGGCGTCTATCCTCGGAAAGGCGAAAGTAGTTGATCACGAATTTACTGTCGGCCACGGCGATGTTTGTGGGCAGTATGGTGTCATCAACAGGGGCGGTCGCAATCATGAAGTTGTTGATGGGCATTACTTTTGCCGCAGTCGCGCGTGTCAGACCTGTGCTATAACCGTTCGTGGCAATGATAACGCCTTTGGCTTTAACGCGGCCTTGATCTGTTTGTACCACCGGGGCAGAGCCTTGAATGATGTTATGAACATGGCTGCGTTCAAAGATGCGGACACCAGCGGTGCTTGCCGCACGGGCCAGCCCGAAGGCATAGCGCAGCGGGTGCAGATGGCCTGCATCATGATCCAGCACGCCGCCCTGATAGGTATCCGCGCCGATATGGGCGCGGATGGAATCGCGATCCAAATGCTCGATTTTCTCATAGCCGTAATGCTCTGCCAGATAATTCGCATCGGCATGGGTGCGTGCAACGTCGTCTGCGTGCCAGTCGGCATGGGCTACGCCGGGGCGATAGGCAGCGTCAGGGGCGTGATCATTGCAAAGTTGCCGGGTTAAGGATTTGGCGGCCTCGGCCATGTCCCATAATTTATGGGCATCAGGTTTTCCTACAAGCTTTTCAAGCTCTTGCTGGCTCTTGTTGAAACCCGTTCCCAATTGTCCGCCATTGCGCCCGGAAGCACCAAAACCAACGCGGTGCGCATCGAGTAGAACAACATCAAGCCCTGCTTGTGCTGCATGTAAAGCAGCGGACAGCCCGGTATACCCACCGCCAATAATGCAAAGATCAGTGCTGAGCTGCACTTTCAGATTTGGGAAAGCGTCAAGGGGCGTGGCAGTGGCTGCATACCAGCTGTCTGGGTAGGCGCCACGTTTGTCATTGGCGAAAAGTAGGTTCATACATTCAACAATAGGTGCTCACGCTCCCACGGGCTGATGACATGCAGGAATTCCTCATATTCCGCCGATTTAACGATAGAATAGACACGCGCGAATTCAGGATGAAGAATATTTCCTATAGTTTTGGATTCGTTCAGTAATCCTAGAGCCGAGAAAAGGTCGCGTGGAATATCTTCTTCGGCATCATAGGCTTCGCCCGTGTACATTTTGGTGGGGCTTTGGCCTTCTTTCAGGCCCAGATAGCCGCAGGCGAGCGATGCTGCAATGCCAAGATAGGGATTGCAATCCATACCGGCCAATCTGTTTTCAACACGGCGAGAGCTTGCGTCCGAGATTGGAACACGAATACCGGTCGTGCGGTTGTCGTGGCCCCATTCCAGATTAATCGGCGCTGCGTGATCTTTTACATAGCGCCGGTAGCTGTTCACGTAAGGGGCCAACAATGCGATGACCGATGGTAGATGGCGTTGCAGCCCGCCGATGAAGTGCTTGAAATAGTCTGTTTCGGCACCACGCGGTCCCGAGAAGATATTTTTGCCGGTTTTCATATCGGTCACAGAATGATGGATATGCATGGCAGAACCCGGCTCACCTTCAATCGGCTTTGCCATGAAGGTGGCGAAACAGTCGTAGCGCAGGGCGGCTTCACGGATCAGACGTTTGAAATAGAAAATTTCGTCAGCCAGTTTCACCGGGTTGCCATGGCGAAGATTGATTTCAAGCTGACCTGCACCGCCTTCCTGAGTGATGCCGTCAATCTCAAACCCCTGCGCTTCGGCGAAATCATAGATGTCGTCGATCACCGGGCCGAATTCATCCACCGCAGACATGGAATAAGACTGACGGGCTGCGGCGGGGCGACCGGACCGACCCATCATGGGTTTAATTTCTTCCGCTGGGTTCAGATTGCGGGCGACAAGATAGAATTCCATCTCAGGGGCAACGATCGGATCCCAGCCTTCCTTGCGATAAAGCTCTACCACGCGTTTCAGGACATTCCGGGGCGCCATGGGGATAGGCTCCCCCTGTTGGTCAAACGCGTCGTGGATCACCTGAAGCGTCCAGTCGCCGGTCCATGGGGCAGCGGTGGCGGTGCTCATGTCAGGCTTCAGGATCATATCGGGTTCTGTAAATCCGCTATCACCTGCCGCCTCGCCCCAATCGCCTGTAATGGTCTGGAAATAGATAGAGTTTGGCAGGTGAAAATGCGCCTGACGCGCAAATTTCGAAGCAGGCACCGCCTTGCCACGGGCAATGCCGGGCAGGTCGGGAACGATGCATTCGACCTCATCCAGACGGCGATCCTGTAGGTAGATCTTTGCGGCCTCGGGCAGTTCATCAAGCCAGTTAACCATTCTAGGCCCCGCGTGGTTGAGTGAAGAAATCAGCAATCTTCCGGGCAAGTATGTCATTGCTGGTTTGCGCGCCAGTTAGCGTAGCTGCCCGATCCATAATGTCGTCGGGGTAGTCCGCGTCCCCCTTGCGCATTTTGACATAGTCCGCGATCAGCGCACCGTCAAATTCCGGGTGCGCTTGGATCGTAAGGGCACGGGTGTCATAGATCAGCGCTGCATTCTCGCAAAAACTGTTGGAGGCAATAGGTTCTGCACCTTCGGGTTTGTGGATCACTTGATCCTGATGCCAGGCGTTCAGCTTAACGTCCCCAAGCTGGTCAAACTGGTAGTCATTCAGACCAATCGCCCAACCGCCTTCAAATTTTTCTACCTGCCCGCCAAGGGCCTGCGCGATAATCTGATGGCCAAAGCAAATGCCAACCATTGGGATATGGGCGGCGTAGACATCACGGATAAAATCTTCCAGCGGTGGGATAAATGCGTGATCTTCATAGGCCCCGTGTTTGGACCCTGTCAGAAGCCATCCATCGCAGTCCGAGACCATATCGGGGAACTGCATGTTCTCAACATCATAGGTTGCGAAGATGAAGCCATTCCTGTCCAGAAGCATTTGGAACATATCGGAAAAGTCACCATGCGTAGGCTGAAGTTCCGGCGCGGTGTGGCCGCAAGCAAGGATGCCGATTTTCATAAGAGGCTCGTGATTGTTTTCATCGGATAATTTGCGGTCGTAATTTCAGTTTTGGCCGCTGCTCTTGTGGGAGGTGCCGGTTTAGATAGGTATTTACCATGCCGAACAGCGTGATGACCACAAGGGTCAGCAGTACGAAGTAGAAAGCGACGATCGGATAGGGAATGAATGGGTTGAATGTTTTGTCTGCGAAATAGCTGGCATAATAGAGCGCGTCCCCGCGTTGTTGCCATGCAGGAAAGCCCGAGAAGAAAACCAGTGTGGTGGCGTGGAATGTGAAGATCGCTTCATTGGTGTAGGCAGGCCAGGCAAGACGCAGGGAAGTGGGCCAAATGATGCGGCGGAAGCGTTTCCAACCTGTCATGCCGTATGCATCGGCGGCCTCGACTTCGCCTTTAGGGACCGAACGAAGCGCGCCGTAGAAAATTTCGGCAGCGTAAGCTGCGGTGTTGAGAAACAGCACGATCAGCGCACCGGCCCAGGCAGAGGTCAACCATCCCAAAGCAGGCGTTGAACTTTTGAGGCTGAGAAACAGGAAATAGGCGAAGAAGAACTGGATAAACAGTGGTGAGCCTCGGAAGATCAGAATGAACCATTCGGCGGGTATTCTGACCCATGGGTTTTGGGCCGCCTTACAAACGGCGATTGCGTTTGCAAGAAAAAAGCCCGCGATCATTGCTAAAACGCCGAAATAGATATTCCATAACATACCAGAGCCGATCAGGGTGAATTGCTCGCATAAAGTAAAGTTTTCACGAGGCAGCAGGCGTTCCCCAATGCCGATGGCACGCAGCCCATAATCCTGAATTGTCTGAACGCAGCTCATGACGTCCCGCCCAAAGTTGCCTGCCCATGGGTAAGGCGCTTCATGATACGTTCCAGCACGAATTCCGAGACTTTTGTAAAGGCGAGATAAAAGACCAGAAGGACCAGAAAATACCAAATCCTCCAGTCGCCATGCGGGTAATCTGTGAAGCGTGGGTTCTTGGTGCCGCCAAGTTCGCGCGCCCAGTACACGATATCTTCGACCCCCAGCAGGAACAGCAGCGGCGTGGCCTTGATAAGAACCATCCAAAGGTTGCTAAGGCCAGGCAACGCATAGACCCACATCTGTGGCACCAGAATGCGCCAGAAGCTCTGGCGAGGGGTCATGCCGTAAGCCTGCGCTGTTTCAAGCTGTGCCTTTGGCACAGATCGCATGGCCCCAAACAGAACATTAGCGGCGAACGCGCCGAAGACGATGGCGAATGTCAGAACGGCTGTGAAGAAGCCATACATCTCATGCACCCATTGCGGGGCGTTGTTTTGGGGCAGTTTGGCTGCGGCGCAGACAACGAAGTCATTGCCCTGACGGACAGGAAGTACCCAATCAGGGCAAAAGGCACGGTGACGTAAGTATTCAAACGTCTGATCCAGTGCGATGACGAAGAACAGGAAGAAAACGATATCCGGCACAGCGCGCACAATAGCAATGTAGCTTTTCCCGAACCAACGCAGCGGCAGGATGCGGGACCGCGCGGCCGTCGCCCCGCCAAAGCCAAACAGCAGTGCCGTCGGTGCTGTGATCGCCAGCAAGGTCAGAACGGTGCCAAATGACCAGTAGAACGCCATATGCTTCCCGGTAGTCAGGTAGCAGCTCAGCCATTTCAGGCCTGCAAGGGCAGATGGGTCGGCGCAATAGGTGAACACTTAGCCTCCGTCCCTTCGGGCCGCAATAAAGTCGCTGATATCGTCCTTGCGCAGAGGGGCCTTGGCGTTACCCGGGATCAGCATAAACAGCTTATCGAGCTCCAGGATCGGGCGCATATCAACCTCGGGCAGGTCGGGCGCGCGCAGGGAAGCCAGGTCCTTGAAATTGATCAAGATGGACAGGTCCAGAGGCTGCTGCGGCAGGGTCAGGTCATTCAGGTTAGACAGTTCGGCCAAGGGCGAGATGTCTGTGACCTCTGTCTGCTTGAAGCGCAGGGTGCGCAAGGTTCGCAGCCCTGCCAGTGGCGATACATCCGTGACGCGGGTATTGTTGAAGGTCAGCTTGCGCAGGCCCGAGGCATCCGCCAAAGGCTGCAAATCGCTGACGGAAGTGTTCTGAATTTCAAGCTCTTTGAGTGCAGTCTTGCTTGCCAGCGCGGAGATGTCCGTTAGACGCGCCCCTTCGGCAAATAGCGCCTCAAGCTCTTGGGCGTTCTCCAATCCGGTGAGCGAGACTGTCCAAACGTCCTGCATGTAAATCGTCTTCAATGCGGGCATTCGCGCCAAAGGTGCGAGCGAAGCGACCTTGGTGTAGGAGATCTCAATAAATTCCATGCCCTGCGCGTTGCTAAGGGGCGACAGGTCTGCCACATCGGTATTATACAGGTCAACCCGACGCAGCTTGGTCATGGCGGATAAGGGCGACAGGTCCGTGGCCCCGACCGTGTGCAGGTCGATGAATTCTAGCTGCACCAGCGGGGCGACAAAGCGCAAGTCCTTAAGCCAGCGATTGCCACGCAGTGACAGGCTCGTAAGCCCGGTTAGTTGCGAAATGGGTGCCATGTCTACGGGGTTTTTCAGGCCCGTTACGCGCAATTGCTTCAGTTGGGAAAGCTCCGCTAGAGGGGTCAAATCTTGAACTATGAGCCGGTCAAGCGTCAATTGCTCCAGCGCAGGGAAGCTGCGCAAAGCATCCAGTGCCACTTCGCCTTTGAAGCGCAGCCCCGGGCTTAGCCGTAGGTCTGTCAAGTTCGGGAACTTCTCAAGGATCGAGAGGTCGGGGACATCATCGCTGAGCTGCAAGCTTAGCTTGGTCGTGTCTGCCTCAATGCATTTGCGCCCGATTTCTATGCAGTCGCTGGCAAGCAGCGGCGCGCTACAGCATAAGGCGACAAGCAATGGGGCAATCAATTTGCGGATCATGAGGTCACTCAAAGTAGCGCCGGGGCAAAACGCCCCGCCGCGACCATTTGGGGTTTAGAAAATGGCCGAGTCGGGCAGATGCTTCTTGATCAGCTCGTTCAAAGTGCCGTCCGCTTTCATGGACTGGATGGCTGCATTGAATTTCTCTTTCAGCTCTCCATCGCTTTCGCGCACGCCAAGGCCGATACCGCCGCCAATCAGAACATCTTCACCGACGATTTCAAGATCACCATCTTCGTCAGCAATGGGTTGCAGGAAGGCTTTGTCGGCCAACACAGCGTCCGCTTCCCCACCTTTCACGGCAGCAACGGTTTCTTCCGGTGTTGCGAATTCCACCACAGTCGCCCCTTCCATGGAGGCGGCATGGCTGGCCTGAATAGTGCCCGTTTGTGCGGCAATGATTGCAGAAGAAAGGTCTACATCAGCTGACGCTGCGACAAAGACGGAAGGATCGGGCTGTGTATACGGATCGGTGAAATCGATGACCTCGTCCCGCTCATCTGTGATCGACATGCCAGCCATAATCGTGTCGTAGTTGCCAGACACAAGGTTCGGGATAATGCTGTCCCATTCGTTTGTGACCCATTCGCAGGTCAATTCGGCGCGTTTGCACAGCTCATCACCCAATTCCCGTTCAAACCCGTCAACTTCGCCAGCATCATTGATAAAGTTATAGGGAGGGTAGGCGCCCTCGGTTCCCATGCGGATCGTATCGCCATGGCCGTCAGCCAGTGCAATGCCCACAGATAGGGCAAGGGCGGTGGTGGTCAGGATAAGTTTTTTCATGTTGGTCTCTCCAAGTTGGTGCGCAGTTTTTTATCAGGCTGGCACAGTCGCGCGTAGAAACTGTTGTAGCCGTTCGGTTTTGGGCGAGCCAAAGACCGTATCAGGGGGCCTTCTTCTTCGATCAGGCCCTGGTGAAGAAATACGACATGATCGCTGACATCAGCAGCCAGTCGCATGTCATGGGTCACGATGATCATGGTGCGGCCTTCATTTGCCAGATCCCTGATCACCTTGACGACTTCCTGCTCAAGTTCCGGATCAAGAGCAGAGGTAGGCTCATCAAACAGCAGCGCTTTGGGTTGCATGGCCAGCGCCCGGGCGATGGCAGCGCGCTGTTGTTGGCCGCCAGACAATTGCGCCGGATACACATCGCATTTATCGCCAATGCCGACCTTGTCCAGTATGGCGCGTGCGCGGGTTTCGACCTCGGCCCGGTCTTGTCCCAGAACAGTCACCGGGGCCTCCATGACATTTTGAAGGATGGACATATGCGCCCAAAGGTTGAATTGCTGAAACACCATCGACAGGTTTGTACGAATGCGCGTGACTTGTTTGGGATCAGCGGGCCTGCGTGACATGCCGCTGCCTTTCCAATGCACAGCTTCGCCGCAAAACAGGATTTCGCCTTGCTGGCTGTCTTCCAGCAGATTGGCGCAACGCAGCAGGGTCGATTTGCCAGACCCGGATGAGCCGATCAGCGACACCACATTACCCGCCTTGGCGTTTATATCGATGCCTTTGAGGACCTCCAGCTGGCCATAGGCTTTGTGAAGGTTGCGAATTTCAATGACAGGTGGTTCAGGTTTGGTCACGTATGGCAGCTTATTATTATCCCCGGTGACGTAGTTGCCCTGAAAAGCATGAGGTTTGCAATGGGTATTGCGGTGTTGACGTAGGATCAGACGCAGAAAACTGTTAGCTGAGCCGCGCTTCAACTCTTTGACGCGCCAATGCGCTGTCAACATCGTTTATACCCAAAAGAGGCGCTACGAGCCTGAGAAGCCCGTCTTCTTCCTTATCCCGCTCACCATCGGCCAAGGCCAGCTCCCACAGGCTTTCGATAATGGCGGTGCGATCTTCCAGATCGACAGCTTCCTTGATGGCGCGCGTGAAGCGAACCGTGTCAGGGGCTTCTTTTTCAAGCTGCTCAGCAGCAACGCGCAGGTCCTCGGCTTCCACATTCAGCAGGTTATAGCGGCGCGACAGGATGTTTTCGATCTGATCCTTTTCCACCACAGCATAATCACCATCGGATTTTGCAATACGCACAAGAAGGGCAGCCAAGGCCAGCCGCGCATCTGCGTCGGGTAGCTTTGCCGGTTTGTCTGCAACCAGACGTTTTAGAAATTCGCCAAACATGCGATGTATATAGACCGCAGTTTCAGATAGGCCAAGGTGCGCCGGTCAAGCTGTTGTGAAGGGTTCCGATAGTCTGCGACTGATCAAAAATCACATCGTCAATGGCAATGCCTTCGGGATCGCTGTTTGTGATGGTTAGCCCGGCAATATCAGCGATACCGTCAGTGCGTTTAAAGCCATATCCAGCGCGTCCCCAATCGAGTGTAAGTTCCAACTGATCGATCTGCGCACCACCGCGGTCGAAAAATGTCACGCGCATTTTGCCACGCGGCAGCGTCTCGGTCTCAGGATCGGCGGCGACTTGAAAGCCCAAAGCGGCTTGGTCAATATCAAACAGAATCGAAATTGCACCTTCCCCATTGGCTTCGCGTGCTGGAAAACCAGGGGGTGCGTGGCCGATCATCTGATTGGTCAGAAAGTAGAAGAAAGCAACCGCAAGGTTGTGCCCCGGCGCGCCTGCACGCAAGCTAAGCGGTGCTGTCGGCAGACCGGACAGCCGATCAAACCCATCTTCAACGTCCAACGATTGGCCATGGAAACTTTCGGCAAAAGAGGCACCGTCGAAGGTCTGAATGCCCTCAAGGTTCATACCGGGCGACTGTGTTCTGGGCAGGCTTTCAAAATCGATGATGCCAGTCAGTTTATCCTGAAGGGACGGGTAGGGCACTTGCTGCACATTTTGCGCTGCGGCCATGGGAGCCGTAACACAAAAAAGAAAAACAATTTGCAAGACCTTGAACATATGGTCGTAAATCCGGATTCGATACGGATATGAGGCCACATATCTAGGATTTTCGCAACTTTTACGTTAAACCAGACGTGAATTCTCTTTTGCGGCACGCACGAAATCAGCAAATAGCGGGTGTGGGGCGAAGGGTTTGGATTTTAGTTCGGGATGGAATTGCACCCCAATGAACCATGGGTGGTCCTTGATCTCGACGATCTCAGGTAAGCGGCCATCGGGCGACATGCCCGAGAAGAGCAACCCGCAGTCTTCAAGCTTCTCACGGTATTTGATGTCGACTTCATAACGGTGGCGGTGACGCTCTTCGATTGTAGGCGTGCCATAGATGCCTGCCACCTTGGACCCTTCGGTCAGGGCCGCCGTATAGGCCCCCAGACGCATTGTTCCACCTTTGTCATCATCGCTTGTTCGTTTGATCGTGTTGTTACCCTGCACCCATTCCTTGAGATGGTATACAATAGGTGTGAAGCGTTTCTTGCCGGCCTCGTGATCAAATTCTTCTGACCCGGCGTCTTTCAAACCAGCCAGATTGCGCGCGGCTTCGATGACGGCCATCTGCATTCCAAGGCAAATCCCCAGATAAGGGATATTGTGTTCGCGCGCGAATTGCGCTGCTTTGATTTTGCCTTCGGTGCCTCGTTCGCCAAACCCGCCGGGGACGACAATCGCGTGAAAGCCTTCAAGATGGGGTGCGGCATCTTCGCGGTCAAAGAGCTCTGCATCGACCCATTCGATCTTGACTTTCACCCGATTGGCCATGCCGCCATGCGTCAGCGCTTCGGCAATAGACTTATAGGCGTCCTCCAACTGAGTATATTTACCAACAATGGCGACATTTACTTCACCTTCGGGATGCTCGATCCGATCATAAACATCCTCCCACCGTTCCAGATTGGGGCGTGGGGCCGGGGCAATGCCGAACGCATCAAGGACGGCCTGATCCAGACCCTCGCTATGATAGGTAAGTGGCGCTTCGTAGATCGATTTCAGATCTTGCGCCGCAATAACACTGTCAGGGCGCACATTGCAGAAGAGCGCCAGTTTCTCGCGTTCTTTCTCGGGGATCGGACCCTCGGACCGGCAAACCAGAACATCGGGGGCCAACCCGATCGAGCGGAGTTCCTTGACGCTGTGCTGGGTTGGTTTTGTCTTCAATTCACCGGACGCCGCAATATAGGGCAACAAGGTCAGATGCATGAAAATGCATTGCCCGCGGGGCTTGTCCTGCGAAAATTGTCGGATCGCCTCGAAAAATGGCAATCCTTCGATATCGCCGACAGTACCGCCAATTTCGCATAGCATGAAATCGACCTCATCCTCGCCAATTGAAATGAAATCTTTGATTTCGTTGGTGACATGGGGGATCACCTGAATTGTTTTTCCTAAATAATCGCCGCGCCGCTCTTTTTCCAACACTGTGGAATAGATGCGGCCAGAGCTGACAGAATCTGTGTTTCGCGCAGCGACCCCTGTGAAACGCTCGTAATGACCGAGATCAAGATCGGTCTCGGCCCCGTCATCAGTGACAAAGACCTCGCCATGCTCAAAAGGGCTCATCGTACCGGGATCAACATTCAGGTAAGGGTCAAGCTTGCGCAACCGCACTGAATAGCCGCGTGCCTGCAACAAAGCCCCCAATGCGGCCGAGGCCAGTCCCTTGCCGAGCGAGGATACAACCCCACCAGTGATGAATACGAGATCGTGCCATATGTTGCTGGTGTCCCGTGATTTTTTGAGCCGTCTTTGTGGTGCAAAAGGCCCTTCAGAGCGCCTAGTTCACGGGATTTAAGACATAAAGGATTCGAAGTGATCCCGCAACCGGTCACGCAATATTATGTGTGCCTCAATCTTTCTGAAGGCAACACATAGTAGGTATAAAATTATTGGTCTGCGTTGGGCGGTGTCAAAGGCGCATCGCCAGAGCTTGGCGGTAGCAGGTCGTCCGCAGGGGGCGGTGTCGGACTTTCTTCAGCTGCGGGCGGCAGTAGGTTGTCTGAATCCAGTACGGACCCACCACTTGAATTTTGCGCAGAAATCACCGTGAGTGAGATCGAGGTGATCACGAAGGCAATCCCAAGCAGCCATGTCACTTTGCCCAGCGGACTGATCCCCGGTCTGCCGGACATGGATCCACCGCCGCCACCACCGATTCCCAAACCACCGCCTTCAGAGCGTTGAATCAGCACAACGCCGATTAATCCCAACGACAGGATAAGGTGGATAATGAGAATGATGTTTTCCATAAGATCTGATGCCATTTATTTGCATGTTTGGGGGTATGTAAGGCCCAGTTGCGTCTCGCGCAAGGCGTTTTGGCAGGATTGAGGCTTTCCCCAAGGCAGTCGGTCGTTATACCGGCGCGGGTTTCACTCCAGCGAAGGAAAAACAGTATGGCCAATGTCGTCGTCGTCGGTGCCCAATGGGGGGACGAAGGAAAAGGCAAAATCGTGGATTGGCTGTCTGAGCGGTCCGATGTCATTGCCCGATTCCAGGGTGGTCATAACGCAGGGCATACGCTGGTTATTGATGGCAAGGTTTACAAACTGTCGCTTTTGCCCTCGGGGATCGTGCGGGGCGGTAAGTTGTCGGTCATTGGCAATGGCGTTGTGCTGGACCCTTGGCATTTGCGTGAAGAAATCGCCAAGCTACAGGGGCAGGGTGTGGAGATCACGCCTGACAACCTGATGATCGCCGAGAATACCCCGCTGATTTTGCCGGTACACGGAGAGCTGGACCGCGCGCGTGAAAACCAGAATTCCGTAGCAAAAATCGGCACAACAGGGCGCGGCATTGGGCCTGCTTATGAAGACAAGGTGGGGCGGCGCGCCATTCGGGTAGCTGATCTGGCAGATGCCGAGACGTTAGAGACACGCGTTGACCGGATGCTGCAACACCACAACACGCTACGTCGGGGCATGGGGCTGGCCGAGGTGGATCGCACTACGCTGATTGCGCAATTAGCAGAGATTGCGCCGAGCGTTTTAAAATATGCCGCACCGGTCTGGAAAGTGCTGTCAGAGAAACGCAAGGCCGGAAAACGCATCCTTTTTGAAGGCGCGCAGGGTGCGCTGCTGGATATCGATTTTGGAACCTACCCCTTTGTGACCTCATCCAATGTGATTGCGGGGCAAGCGGCCACCGGCACAGGGCTGGGGCCGGGTGCTATCGATTTTGTGCTGGGCATCGTCAAGGCTTACACAACTCGCGTGGGGGAAGGCCCGTTCCCGGCCGAACTGGACGATGCCGATGGTCAACGTCTGGGCGAACGGGGCCATGAATTCGGCACGGTCACAGGTAGAAAACGGCGCTGCGGCTGGTTTGATGCGGTTCTGGTGCGCCAAACCTGCGCAACATCAGGTGTGTCAGGGATCGCGCTTACCAAACTGGACGTGCTGGATGGGTTTGAAGAACTGAAGATATGTGTGGGTTACATGCTGGACGGAGAGCGGATCGATTACCTGCCGACCGCAGCTAATCATCAGGCCCGCTGCACCCCGATCTACGAAACCATGCCGGGCTGGTCCGACAGCACAGAAGGTGCCCGCAGCTGGGCTGATCTGCCAGCGGAAGCCATCAAATATGTCCGCCGGGTCGAGGAATTGATCGAGTGTCCGGTCGCACTATTATCTACATCACCGGAACGCGAAGATACTATTTTGGTGACGGACCCGTTTGCAGATTGAGAGCTTGAAAAATGGCACTGAGCTATAAGGCAAGAAGACGCTGGTCACTGCTGATCTTACTGGTTGGACTGCCGGTATATATCGTAGCCGCCGTCACATTGGTTGGTCTGCTTGAGCGACCAAGCATCCTGATAGAACTTCTGATCTATGTTGGCCTTGGCGTGCTCTGGGCTTTGCCGTTCAAATTTGTTTTCAAAGGCATCGGCCAAGCAAATCCGGAAAGGCCGGATCAGTCATAAATTATCGGTGCGCTGGCCTCGCTTTATCCAGCGTATCGTGCCGCCGGCTCGTATTTTGATCCTTTGGCAATCATGTATTTGCCGTCCTTGTGCTTGTGCAATTTACCTTCGCGCAAGAGCGAACCAAAGCTGCGCAATCCTGCTTCGCGTGAAAAGCCTTCTTTGGCGGTAGATAGCGAGGCTGCTTTGCGCAGAAGGGTGGGACGCGTGAAATGTGCGATACCCTCAATATAGGTCATGTAGGCTGCGGCGGCCTCGATAACGTCGGGCATTTCCAAAGCATCGGCGTCGGTCGCATATTGCGTGAAACTAATGCGTTCTGCGTCGGCAAAGATATTAGCACTGTTGTCTTTATCTTCTTCTTCACCTTCCAAATCCGGGTGTTCAATATAGGCTCGGACCTCTGCGCCAAGCCCCGTCTCTTTTTTCAAAGCTTCGCTGACGTGACTGATCACCACATCATCCGGATCATCATCAGAGGGCTGTGCGCCGGACAGAACCAAAGGAGAACCTTCGCCATCTGTTGGCGCGGTGGGGCCAGAATCCACCACGCGTGCCAGATCCTGGCGATATTGATCCAATTCGCGTTCTTCTTCGGCAATCGCGTTATCAGTTATCGAGGAGTCCGCTTTTGTTGCAGCGACCGCAGCTTTCATATGCGCAATTGAGGCGCGCCTTACAGCACTTTGGTCTTCTTTCAGCAGATAGCTTGTGGCGCTCATCAACCGATCAAGCGCATCTTGGTCTTCGGTCAATGCTTCCCTGCGGGCACGTTTGCGCGCAACGCGGTCGGCCTCATTCTCATCCTTATGGTCGTCTTGCGAGTCAGGCTGCTTTTCGTCATCAATAAGCTCTTCTTCCTGATGGGGAGGCTCTTCACCAGTATCAAAATCCTCTGGCGCGTCTTTGATGCCATCTTCGGCGAAGATGTCATCATACCCTCCGTCTTCCATATCTCGTGTCAGGATCAGCGGTTCTGGTTTGTCTGCGCTCTCGGGCTGCTCTGGTGTGATATCCTGCGCTGGCACCTTGTCGGATGACGGCGTTTCTACAGGTGTTGTCAGCTTCAGCGGAGCATCTGGTGCTGGTGAGGCAACTGATGGTTCTTGCGCTGCCTCTGTCTCCACAGTTTCACTCCTTACCGGAGGTGTTTCGGGTTGTGCAGGCTCAGAGGGTTGTTGCAATATCTCCGGAGCCGGAGCCGGAGCCGGAGCCGGAGCCGGAGCCGGAGCCGGAGCCGGAGCCGGAGCAGGCTGTTCGGCAGTGGACTGCCCGCCTTTCAGGGCAGCACGCAACTGTGCGATGGATGAGTTGATTGCTGGGTCATTGACCTTGGGCTTGATACTATCTTCATCATCCTCGGAACGCAGTGGTGAGCGTTTTGCTATACGCGCGACAAAAGCCTTCTTTTCCTGATCTGTCGTGACGGATGTTACCGTTTCGGGTTCTTCGATAAGTTCCGCAGCAACAGGCTCAAACGGCGCTGCATCATCCTCATTTGATGCGCCATCCGCTACATCGGCAGGCTCGACATCAACAGTTTCAGGGGCCTGTTCCTCAAGGATTTCCTCCTCATCTAAGTCGGAAACTTCGTCAACGTCACCCTCACTGGCAGCTTCAAAGTCTTCAGTGGCCCCTTCTGATAAACTATCTTCAGAGGGCTCTTCCTCTGAATCATCGTCATCATCGTCCCACATATCCTCATCTTCGGACGCAGATGAGTCGCCTATATCTTCAACCTTTTCATCTTCAATCTCTTCGATATCTGAACTTTCAGCGTCATCATTCTTCGCGAAATATTCGTCGATATATTCTTCGGGCCCATCCACATGAGCTATCTCGTCAAGATCGATATCTTCTGCGTCGTCTTCGAGCACCTCGGAGGTACCTTCTTGCGTTTCGGCAGCAATGGTTTCGTCTGTATCGTCTGCCATGACCTCGTCATCTGGCGTGTCGGCTTCAGGTTCGGATACTTCGTCGGCAATCACATCTTCGGCTTCGTCCGCAATAAGTGCCTCGTCTGGAAGAACGTCGTCGTCCGCTTCATCTGTTTCGGCTGCCTTGGTTAGACCAGATGCTTCACTGACTTCCTCGACACTATCTTGCTCAGCAGCCTGATCAGCAGGGCCTTCCTCAGTTGCCTGATCACCGGTCTCGTCCTCAGAAGTCTGATCAGCTGCCTCTTCTTCATCGACCTGGTCAACGATTTCAGGCTCGGATTGGGGCGCTTCTTCGGGTTCGGAAAGCTCAGCTATGGGGTCGTCATTATCCGAAAGATCTTCGGCACTTTCCGTGCGGCCAGAGGTTTCGGATGTCGTAGATACCTGCTGTCGCGTTTCAATGGGCGTTTGATTATCTTTTTCTGCGGTGGTTTCAGTTGGCTCAAGCGCAATGTATTCCTGCGTGAAGACGATATCGTCAGTCACTTCAGGTGTTGCGGGCGCTTCCTCTGCAGCATTTTGGTCGAAGTCGATCACCATGGCAGCATCGGATTCATCCAAATTCTCTGCATGCTGGTCTTCGTTGTAGTCATCTTCGATTGGGATTGTCGCTTTCGCGGCAACGGCACGGATGCTTTCAAGCTTCTCGGCAATGGATTTTTCATTATCCGTATCTGAAACAGCATTATCATCATCAGTTTGATCTATTTCTGGCGCGAGCGGGGAGCTTCCTGTCGCAAAATCACGCCATCATCAAGCTTCTCTGCGGTGACATTTGCATCTGCTGTAGATTGTGCAATTTCTGTAAGCCGCGCGATGTCGGGCGTGTCGTCTTGTTGTGCCGAAAGTTCGCGAAAATACTCGGTTATTACTTTCATCGTCTCGAACGGGTCTTCAAACCCCTCAAGGCTACATGAAAACGTCCCAAAAGAGACTGTCAATACTTTACTCTCACCAAACACGGCGTACTCGCTTTCTATCGAACTCAAAGGTAGAATTTAGCATGTCCGTACCATAGACCCAAAGGAAACCTCAAAAAATCTCAAATCCCAAACAAAAATCGATATATGAGTTCTATTTGCATATAGGAGAGGTCCGCTTTGTTTCTAGGTGATGCAGTAATTCATCAAAATAGCGCATGATTGTACAGTCGGGCACATTTTTGACACTTTTGGGTGGCGGGGCGTCACATTTTTGCCATCTAGAACAAGCGCTTGAGCTTGCGCCGATTCTTGTCGCAGCCGATAGCGGGGCTAATATTGCTTTGCAAGCAGGCCATATGCCGTCAGCGGTTATTGGCGACATGGACTCCATTTCCGCTAGCACTCGGCAGAAAGTTCCCCCATCACAATTTCATGAGATCAGTGAGCAAGATAGCACCGATTTCGAAAAATGCCTGCGGAACATCGAAGCTCCGGCTATTCTGGCTGTGGGCTTTACGGGCGGGCGACTGGATCATGAACTGGCTGCCTGCACCGCTTTGATCCGCCACCCCGAGCAGACATGCCTATTGATTGGGGACCAGGACATCTGCTTTCTCGCGCCGGAAAGGTTTTCCATTACCCTTCCGGTTGGGACGCGGTTTTCGCTATATCCGATGGCCCCGGTGAAAGGTCAAAGCACCGGGCTTCTTTATCCGATTGACGGGCTGGACTTATCGCCAATCACCCGTGTTGGTACATCAAATGCAGTGACAGGGCCGATAGAGCTATATCTGCCGGGGCGCACGACTCTGATCCTGTTGCCACGCATATATCTTGAGGTCGCGCTGGATGCGTTGGTGAAACCTTGAAAATCTTGTGTTTTTTGTCTCTCGCTCCTGTGCATGAAACCGCTTATATAGATTTGGTGTTCTTGAGGAGTGTGCCGTATGACTGACAACCTTTCCCCGATTGACAAGGCCAAATATGTCGCCGCGAAACGCGCGGTTGAATATGTTGAGGATGGGATGCGCGTTGGTCTTGGCACTGGCTCAACCGCGGCCTGGATGGTCAAATGCCTTGGCGAAATGGTGCGCGATGGTGGCTTGAAGATTACAGGTGTTGCGACCTCGACCCGCACGGCGCAGCTGGCCCAGGAAGTGGGCGTACCCATCGTAACCTTGGACGAAGCGCGCTGGCTGGATCTAACAATCGACGGGACCGACGAATATGATGGCGACCTGAACCTGATCAAAGGGGGTGGCGGGGCGCTTTTACAGGAAAAGATCGTGGCGACTGCCTCGGATCAGATGGTAGTAATTGCCGATCAGTCCAAGAAGGTAGAAAAGCTGGGCGCGTTTCCACTGCCCATAGAAGTGATCCCCTTTGGCTGGCAGACGACACGGGCGTTGGTCGAGGAAAGCCTGATCAATATGGATGTGCTGGGGCGCAAAACATCTTTACGGATGGCCGATGATGAACCTTTCCGCACGGATGAAGGCAATCTGATCCTTGACTTGCATCTCCGTCAGATTGGCCAGCCAAGGCAGTTGAGTTTTGTTTTGAACCAAATCCCGGGTGTCGTAGAAAACGGTCTGTTTCTGGACATCTGTGACGTGGTTGTGATTGGTAATGCGGACGGTTCTGTTGAAGTACGGGATATCAATAATGGCACGGTTAATCATGAACGTGTTGATCTGAACGAAACTGACAACCTGTTTGTCGATATTGCCGATTGACTGGCAGATAAGGATTTCCCCATGAGCTTTGATGTTGACCTATTCGTCATTGGTGGCGGGTCCGGTGGTGTCCGCGCAGCTCGAGTTGCGGCCGCAACCGGGGCAAAGGTTGCTCTGGCGGAAGAGTTTCGGATGGGCGGCACCTGTGTAATCCGCGGCTGCGTGCCAAAGAAGCTGATGGTCTACGCGTCCAGCTACCGTGAGATTTTTCACGATGCATCTGATTATGGCTGGGAGGTTTCAGCAGGGGGCTTTGACTGGCACAAATTCCGCAATCGCCTTCACGGTGAATTGGATCGGCTGGAAGGTATCTACCGCAGTCTTCTGAGCAATTCTGACGTCACCATCCATGATGCTCGGGCGACGCTGAAAGACCCTCATACGGTGCGTCTAAGCACCGGTGGTGAAATAACGGCGAAACATATTCTGATCGCCACTGGTGGGCATCCGGTCAAACCTGATCTGGAAAACGCTGATCTGGGGATCACCTCTAATGAAATTTTCCTGCTGGAAGATTTGCCGAAATCCATTCTGATTATCGGGGGTGGATATATTGCGTGTGAATTTGCCTGCATCCTGAACGGATTGGGGGTTGAGGTCACGCAATTCTACCGTGGCGCGCAAATCTTGCGTGGTTTTGATGATGAAGCGCGGGGTCATATTGCGGATCATATGGTGCGCAATGGCGTTAAGCTTCATGTGGGCACTAACCTGCTGGAAATGCGCAAGCAAGATGACGGCATTTGGGTCAAAGGCACGGACGGGTCAGAACGTATTTACGGCGAAGTGATGTTTGCCACTGGACGCGACCCTAACACGAGCGATCTGGGGCTGGAAAATACAGATGTCAAAATCGGCAGACGGGGCCAGATTGAGGTAGATAAGTTCTCCCAGACGGCGCAACCTTCGATCTATGCCATTGGCGATGTGACGAACCGGGTAAATCTGACGCCAGTGGCGATCCGCGAAGGCATGGCTTTTGTAGAGACCGTCTTCAACGGCACCCCAACCCCTGTGGATCACGACCTTATTCCATCAGCGGTGTTTACTCAGCCGGAATATGGTACAATAGGCCTGACAGAAGAAGAAGCGCGTGATCAGGAACCCGTGGATATTTACTGCACCTCGTTCAAACCAATGCAGCGCGCCTTTATTGGACGGGACGAACGTGTGTTGATGAAATTGATCGTTAGCCAAGAAACCGACAAGGTGCTGGGCTGTCATATCGTTGCTGATCATGCGGGCGAAATGATCCAACTGGCAGGGGTCGCAATAAAGATGGGCGCGACGAAAGCGCAATTCGATCAGGTCTGTGCCGTCCACCCGACAATGGCAGAAGAACTGGTGACAATGAAAACTCCAATGAGAAGTGCTTGAATTTCAGCGCAATACACCCAATTACAAATGCAACAAAGCACAAGCTAATTCGCAAGAGGGAAATAACCTGAATGTCCAACAATAAAGGCGGACCTTGGGGCGGCGGTGGGAACCGCGGCGACGGGGATGACCAAGGTGGCAATAACGGTGGTCGAAAGCCTGGTGGCGACGGCCCACAAATTCCAGAAATCGATGAGATCATGAAGAAAGGCCAGGAACAGCTGCGCGTGCTCATGGGCGGTCGCGGTGGACGTGGCGGAAATAACGGCGGTGGCGGCGAAGGTGGCCCGGCGTTTTCCAAAGGTAGTTTGGGGTTGATCGGTTTGGTCGCTTTCGGGGTGTGGATATTTGCATCCTTTTACAGCGTTAAACCGGAAGAACAGTCGGTCGAGCTGTTTCTTGGTGAATTCTCTGAGATTGGTGAATCCGGCCTGAATTTTGCCCCATGGCCTATCGTGACCAAAGACATCATCCCCGTCACGCGGGAACAGACGGAAGATATCGGATTTGGCGGGCGTGGCGGTGATGCGGGGCTTATGTTGACCGGGGACGAAAATATCGTCGATATCGATTTCCAGGTGGTCTGGAACATCAATGATGCGCAGAAATTCCTGTTTAACTTGGCTGATCCGCAGCAGACAATTCGCGCTGTGGCCGAGTCTTCGATGCGTGAAATCATTGCAACATCAGAGCTTGCACCGATCCTCAACCGCGATCGTGGCGTTATCGCGGGCCGTTTGCAGGAACTCATACAAGCTACGCTGGACAGTTACAATTCTGGCATGACTGTCGTGCGTGTGAACTTTGACCGCGCCGACCCGCCCCGTGAAGTGATCGACAGCTTCCGCGAAGTGCAGGCAGCAGAACAGGAACGCGACCGCTTGGAAAAAACCGCAGACGCCTATGCCAACCGTGTTCTGGCGGGCGCACGTGGTGAAGCTGCGCAAACCCTTGAACAAGCCGAAGCGGACAGGGCAAAATTCGTGAATGAAGCCGAAGGTGAAGCAAGCCGCTTCAGCGCCGTTCTTGCAGAATATCAAAAAGCCCCTGAGGTCACGCGCAAGCGTCTTTATATCGAAACCATGGAAAAAGTATTCGGCAATCTGGACAAGATCATTCTTGACGATGCAATTGATGGCGCAAGTTCGAACATCGTGCCGTATCTACCGCTCAATGAGCTGCGTAAACCACAACAACCAACAGAAGGGTCGAACTAATGAACAAGGGTTTGATTTCACTATTGGTTGTGATCGGCGTCGCTTGGTTGTTGCTGTCGTCTCTCTTTATCGTTGATGAGCGGGAAAGAGCACTGGTGCTGCAATTTGGACAGGTAAAGGCGGTTAAGGAAGAGCCAGGCCTCGCGTTCAGGATACCGTTTATCCAAGAAGTCGTGCGGTATGACGACCGAATTTTGTCTCTTGATACGGATCCGCTCGAAGTTACACCGCTGGATGATCGGCGTTTGGTGGTTGATGCGTTCGCGCGCTACCGTATCCGCGACGTTGTCCAGTTCCGCCAGGCTGTAGGTGCGGGCGGTGTGGCCACCGCAGATAACCGGATTGACCGCATTCTGCGCGCTGAAATCCGTGAAGTTCTGGGGTCTGTGGCATCCAATGACATTCTGAGCACGGACCGTGCAGCGCTGTTATCTCGTATTCGGGATGCAGCCCGTGCCGAAGGTAACGCGCTGGGCCTTGAGGTGATTGATGTTCGCCTGAAACGCACGGATTTGCCTGAGCAAAACCTTGAAGCCACATTTGCCCGTATGCGGGCCGAGCGTGAACGTGAGGCCGCAGACGAGATTGCACGTGGTGAGGAAGCCGCTCAACGGGTGCGCGCGCAGGCGGATAGAACTGTGGTTGAACTTGTCTCGGATGCGCAAAAGAATGCTGACATTATTCGGGGTGAGGCGGAGGCCCGCCGCAACAATATCTTTGCGGAAGCTTTCGGTGCAGACGCAGAATTCTTCGAATTCTACCGCTCACTCAAGGCATATGAGCTGTCATTGAAAGGGTCAAATTCCACTATGGTCATTCGGCCTGACAGCGAATTCTTTAACTATCTGAAATCGGATACCGGTCAGTGATCACCCATGTTGCTCTGGCTATTGGTTTGGTTTTCGTTGTCGAGGGGCTGGTGCTTGCACTGGCCCCTTCGCGCATGGAAGATATGCTTAAGATGCTGAGCGAAATACCTATCGAACAACGCCGCCTGTTCGGCCTGATTGCGGTTGCCTGCGGCACTGTATTGGTCTGGGTGGCAAAATCAGCATTTGGAGAATAGACTGGTTCGTGCGAGAATTTGACATCTTTCTCACGCAGAGTTGACACTCAAAATGGCGCTATGCGTTGAACCTGAACTCAAAAAGCCCAGATTATACAGGCAAACCGCCCACACCACCTGGGCCACCAAGAGCCAAAACAATCGGAGGACCCTGAATTGTACGCTCACGTAATTCAAAAGACTAACCGCCGTGAAGGGCCAATTCAGTTGCTTGCCGCCCTGATTTTTGGCGTAGCGCTTGTACTGGCACAAACCATCACGGCACATGCCAAGATGCCTGAAAGCTTTGCCGATCTGGCTGAAAGTGTCAGCCCGTCTGTGGTGAATATCACCACGTCTACGACCGTTGCTGGCGTGCAAAGTGGCCCTGGCCCCATTGTGCCCGAAGGATCACCGCTTGAAGATTTCTTCAACGACTTTCTGGACCGTCAGGACGAAGGACGCAGACCGCAACGATCCTCGGCCCTTGGGTCCGGGTTTGTCATCTCTGAGGACGGGTTCATTGTCACGAATAACCATGTAATCGATAAAGCCGATGAGATCGAGATCGAGTTCTATTCTGGCAAACGTCTGGAAGCCACAGTAATTGGCACAGACCCAAAAACAGATATTGCGCTTTTGAAGGTCGAAAGCGATCAGCCGCTGCCATTTGTTCCTTTTGGCGATAGCGACGCTGCCCGTGTCGGGGATTGGGTGATGGCCGTCGGCAACCCGCTGGGGCAGGGCTTCTCGGTCTCTGCTGGTATCGTATCGGCCCGTGATCGCGCCCTTAGTGGCACCTATGATGACTACATCCAGACGGATGCAGCGATCAACCGTGGTAACTCTGGCGGTCCGCTGTTCAATACTGAAGGTCAGGTTGTTGGCGTTAATACCGCAATCCTTTCACCAACGGGTGGGTCAATCGGCATTGGTTTTGCCATGTCCTCCAAAGTTGTCACGAAAGTTGTCGATCAGCTGAAAGAATTTGGCGAGACACGCCGCGGCTGGCTTGGTGTTCGCATTCAGGACATTACGGATGATGTTGCGGAAGCGATGGGTCTGGAAAAGACTGCTGGCGCATTGGTCACAGATGTGCCCGATGGTCCGTCCAAAGATGCAGGTATGCAAGCAGGTGATGTGATAACCACCTTTGATGGCGCCGAAGTTTCGGACACACGCGAACTTGTGCGTATCGTTGGAAACACGACCGTTGGGAAGGCAGTGCGGGTTGTTGTTATACGCGACGGCAACACGGAAACACTGAAAGTGACGCTGGGTCGTCGTGAAGATGCCGAGAATACAGCCGTACCAGCCGTGGCGGAAAAGGAAGCTGATCCGCAAGAGAAGCTTATGTTCGGTATGACAGTGTCGGCCCTGAATGACGAATTGCGTACACAGCTTGATCTGTCAGACGATGACACGGGCCTTGTGGTCACGGATGTATCCGAAGACAGCACGGCCTTTGAAAAAGGTGTGCGTGCTGGCGATCTGATTGTCGAGGCCGGACAACAGAGGATTGAAACGCTGAAAGATTTCGAAGCGCGTATCGACGATGCGAAAGAGGCGGGACGAAAATCCTTCCTTATGCTGATCCGCCGGCAAGGCGACCCGCGTTTCGTAGCCTTACCGCTGGACGAATAACTCAACACAGGAAAAGGCACCTTCGGGTGCCTTTTTCATTCTGCTGGGTCGTCGGGTTGCAATCCTATGATCTCTACCGGGACAACCCCTAATTGTCGTGCCGCTGCCAGGCTGAGCGCCTCACTATCAAGGCCCAGAGGCTTTTGAAAACTACGAATAGCTGCGCGGGTTTTTGGCCCTAGCTCACCCGTAACAGGTGCATCGTAGAGATCTCTTGCGGCCAGGGCTCTTTGCACTGTTTTTATGGCGTCTTCGCCCAGATCAGATGTGCAAATGGTCTGGAACCAGACTTCTTTGCTGGGCTCGACTACAATATCACGTGGCGTGGTCTCATAGATGGCCGGTTTGATTTCTTTGCCTGTGCCGTCAATCTGGGCTGGTGTAACAATCACCTGCTCAATTACGGTTCCGATGACAGGCGATGCCATGCCGCTTTTCCAGCATGTGCCTTCTGGTGGGTCTGATGGTTCGCTGTCCAGTAGCCGAAGGGCAGGTGGTGCGATTTGCTTGCTTCCGACCTCGGGTTGAGGTGGCGCGCAGCTTGCAAGGCAAAACGCCAGCGCGGCTGCGAATGTTAGTCTTTCCAACATGGTTTCAGAACTCTTTGCTCACATATTGATGCAGGTTACTGCCTCTGATCCATTTACGAAAGCGGTACGATAAAGCGATAGACCCATGGGGGCTGGCAAAACGCTCTGTGCTGGACTATCTGCTAGGGATGCAAGATCGCCAGATACGGGGAAGAATATGGCCAAAATCACTTATATCGAGCATAACGGGACAGAACATGTTGTCGAGGTTGCTAATGGCCTGACTGTCATGGAAGGCGCCCGCGACAATAATATTCCGGGTATTGAGGCCGATTGCGGCGGTGCCTGCGCCTGTTCGACCTGTCACGTATACGTTGCGCCGGATTGGGTGGAGAAGCTCCCCACCAAGGATGCGATGGAAGAAGACATGCTGGATTTCGCATACGAGCCTGATCCCAGCCGGTCCCGCCTGACCTGTCAATTGAAGGTGACTGATGCGTTGGACGGGTTGATCGTTCAGATGCCGGAGAAACAGATGTGATCAGGACAGTTCTGCTTTTTGCCCTGTTTGCTGGTCCAGCCAGTGGTGAAACAATCACGAACGCTCGATATACTGAATCGACAGATCGTTATGCTCATGGCGTTCTGGGGGATGCGATTGAGTGGAGTGGTCTGGAGATTGTGACGGACGGCGCGGGCCAAGGTTTGTTGGATGACGCAGTTGTGCGGTCTAAAACATATGTCATGCGGTTGCCTCTTGATCGCGTGTTTGAAGATGTTGAACCACGGCTTCTTGACGTAACCGGGGACGGCAAGCCGGAAGTTGTTGTGGTGGAAACGCATGTCGCGAAAGGCGCGCAATTGGCTGTCTACGATGCGACTGGCAAAATAGCAGCGACCCCGCATATCGGAACGCGCTTTCGCTGGCTGGCCCCGATAGGTGCGGCAGATATGGACGGGGATGGGTTTGTCGAAATTGCCTATATTGACCGCCCGCATCTGGCCAAGACGTTACGTGTGTGGCGGTTCAAGGATGACAAGCTGGAGCCAGTTGCCGATTTGGGTGGCCTGACAAATCACCGCATCGGTGAGCCTGACATTGGCGGGGGTCTTCGTGATTGTGGTGATGGCCCTGAAATGATCACCGCCTCGGCGGATTGGTCGCAGGCCATGGCGACCGTATTGCAAGATGGTGAACTCTCCACGCGCGCAATTGGCCCGCATCATGGCCGCGCTGACTTGAATGCGGCGCTTGCCTGTCAGTAAGGGTTTATTCCCTATAGCCCGTATATCCGTGAATAGCGTGTTGACTTCAGCGCGGTATCAGAGCGCCTGCCAGCCAATATCCCGGCGGTAAAACCCGTCTGGCCAATCAATCTGGTCAACCATCTCATAGGCGCGGTCCCGCGCCACAGACAAGGTTTCCCGCGGGCAGTGACATTCAGAACCCGCCCGCCTGTCGCAAGGATTTGCTCGCCGTTTAGCGATGTTCCCGCATGAAAGACCATGTTCAAGCTATCCTCGGGCAGATTGCCAAGCCCTTTTATCTCTGATCCCTTCTGATAGCTGCCAGGATATCCCTTTGCAGCCATCACAACGGTAAGGGCGTGGTCTGCGGCCCATTGCGGATTTGCCTGATCCAGCCGCCCCTCACTGCAGGCCAGCATCAAATCCAACGCCTGCGCGCCAAGGCGCATCATAAGCACCTGACATTCCGGATCGCCAAACCGCACATTGTATTCTACCAGCCGAGGTTGCCCATCTTTAATCATGAGCCCGGCATAGAGCACGCCCTGATAGGGTATGCCACGACGGGCCATCTCGGCCATGGTCGGTTTGATGATCTGTTCCAGCGCGGCGCTGGCGATTATGTCGGTCATCACCGGCGCGGGGGAATAGGCACCCATGCCGCCGGTATTGGGGCCTTCATCGTCATCATAGGCACGTTTGTGATCTTGCGCCGTACCAATCGGCAGCGCGTTTTCACCATCACACAGCACAAAGAACGAGGCTTCTTCGCCCTCCATAAATTCTTCGATGACGACTTCCGCACCGGCCGCGCCGAAGTTGCCATCAAACATATCGTCAATGGCATCCAGCGCTGTGGTCTCATCCATTGCCACAACGACACCTTTGCCTGCGGCCAGCCCGTCGGCCTTGATAACAATCGGGGCGCCTTGCGCTTTGACATAGTTTTTCGCGGCACTGCTCTCAGTGAAGTGCGCATAGGCAGCGGTGGGGGCGTTGACTGCACCGCAGATTTCCTTGGTAAAGGCCTTAGAGGCTTCCAGCGCCGCAGCGGCCTGCGAAGGACCAAAAGTCAGAATGCCAGCATCGCGCAAAGAATCGGCAACGCCGTTGGCCAAGGGTGCTTCTGGGCCGATGATCACGAAGTCAATCGAATACTCGACCGCGAAATCAACCACGGCTGGGCCGCTCATGATATCCAGATCGGCGCATTCCGCCAAGGCCTCAATCCCGGCATTTCCCGGTGCAACAATTAGCCGGTCGCATTTCGGGTTTTGCATGACTGCCCAAGCCAAGGCATGCTCCCGCCCGCCACTACCAAGGATCAGAATATTCATCGCAGGCTCCGCTTTCCCTCAACACGCCCGCGTTCTAAGCTGACCATAGCAACACCACAAGGGCGTATCCCGATGGATCTGATCGAAGACGAAACCCCCGGCCGTAACGAGCCTGAATACAGTGTTTCCGAAATTTCGGGCGCAATAAAGCGTGTGATCGAAGGAGAATTCGGGCATGTGCGTGTCAAAGGGGAGTTGGGTCGCGTGATGATTGCGCGCTCGGGGCATGTGTATCTGGATTTGAAGGATGACCGCTCGGTTCTGGCGTCAGTGATCTGGAAAGGGCAAGCGGCCAAGCTGAGCGTGCGGCCTGAAGAGGGGATGGAAGTCATTGCGATCGGACGTTTGACAACCTTTCCCGGTCAGTCGCGCTATCAGATGGTGATTGAAGATATCCGGCCTGCGGGTGTTGGCGCGCTGATGGCGATGCTTGAGAAACGTAAGAAAACGCTGGAGCGCGAAGGGTTGTTCGATCCGGCGCGCAAGGCGCCAATCCCCTATTTGCCCGAGGTCATCGGCGTCGTGACCTCACCGCAAGGGGCGGTGATCCGTGATATATTGCACCGCCTGCGGGATCGTTTCCCGCGCAAAGTTTTGATTTGGCCGGTCGCTGTTCAGGGGGAGCGTTGCGCGCCCGAAGTGACCAATGCGATTAAGGGGTTTAACGCATTGTTGCCCAGTGGTGCGATCCCGCGCCCTGATCTGATTATTGTCGCGCGCGGCGGCGGCTCGATCGAGGATCTTTGGGGATTTAACGAGGAAAGCGTGGCGCGGGCTGCGGCAGCGTCTGATATCCCGCTGATTTCGGCTGTCGGGCATGAGACTGACACGACGCTGATCGACTATGTGTCAGATCAACGCGCGCCCACGCCAACCGCTGCGGCAGAGCTGGCTGTGCCAGTACGATTGGACCTGCTGGCGACGCTCGACAGTTTTGATGGCCGGTTGACCCAAGCGATGGCCAGGGCTTTTGACCGGCGGGTACAGCGTGTGCGTGATCTTGCGCGCGCCTTACCACGGGTTGAGGAATTAACTGCGGGGTCAACTCAACGGCTAGATGCTGTCTCGGCACGGCTGCCAAATGCGTTGCACGCCGCAACGCAAACGAAACGTGTTGCTTTGGAACGCGGCGCGGCACCTTTTGCGTAGCCGTATCTTGCGACAGGGGCTTCGCCAAAAGACGGATCAACTGGGAACACTGTCTCGACTGTTGGGGCGGGCGTTGGCGACGGGCAATGACCGGGCTCGGTCCCGGCTGGATCAGGTTGCTGCGCGACTTGTGCCGACGCGTCTGGCTCGTGAAATGGCAGAGCAGACATCCCGGTTTACCCGTGCAACGACTGCCTTGTCATCAGCAGCAACCACACAGATCAACGGCTGGGCGCGCGATCTTGAGCGGCTGGATCGGTTGCGCGAAACGCTGAGCTATAAGGCGACGTTGTCTCGCGGATATGCAGTGGTCTGGGCTGGGCAGCAGGTGGCAACCACCAAGGCCATTGCGCAAAAAGCAACCCATCTGGAGATCGAGTTTCAGGATGGTCGTTATCCGGTCGGCACGACTGCGGCCAAGCCCGCCTCAAAGAAAACCAAGCCAGCCAAGACGGATCAAGGCAGTTTGTTTGATGACTAAGCTTACGGTGTGTAGCTGACACCCACATCCGGGCCGGGGCATTTCAGCGGCTTTTTGTCCTGACCCACAGCCAAAAGATCCTCTATGGGGTCAGCCCCAACAACGCGGGCGATCTTGCCAGCATCCGTTTGCAGGAAATGCCAGCATAGCGGGGTCAACTGGCCTTCATAGACGAAGCAAATCTGATCCTCGACAGGAAACCAGACGCCGCGCTGGCAACTGCCATCGAGAAATGTCCAGATGACCTTACGGTCTTTCAGATATTGCTCGGCCCCGAAGGGCGCGCCTTGTTTGTTATAATAGACCGTTGTGCCTGTGGCGTAGGCCGAAAAGTCTTTCGGGCTGATAATCGTTTCAGCAAGCGCGCCAGATGCAGCGCCAAAGCTGAGAAGCGCGAAGACAAGTCGAAGCATATGTTTCTCTTTCTTTAGGTTTTGTTGTCTTAATGCCATGCGTTGGCCCGAGGGTTCATCACTTTTTTCCAAAGGCGCGGATATAGGGCAATTCCTGCCATAATCGGCAGAGAATAGGGTAGGGTCGGCGCCGCATCTTTGTCTGGCAGGGTTAAGGCTGGGAAGCGTTTTGCGGGGTTGGCATGATGATCCGAATGGCGCGGGGCGTTCAGCATCCAGAACGCCGAAAGAATATGGGGCGCATTCCAGGAATGCCGCTGATCGACCGGCTCATAGCTGCCATCAGGGCGTTGGGCGCGTTGCAGCCCATAGTGTTGAACATAATCGCTTAGCATCAGCTGCATTTGTGCATAGGCTGCGATCAATATATGCACTAGCAGGCCACTGAGCCCGCCGATAAGGATCGAGAGCGCAAGCATGGCAACTGCGCCAACAATATAAATGATGTAGGGATTTTGCCAGCTCCACCGGCTCCGGCCTTTTTGTGCCAGACGGTTTTGTTCCACAACAAGCCCGGCTTTGAATGACCCAATCCAGGCGCGCTTGAAAAACCGGTAGAAGCTTTCGTTCAGATGCGCGGTGTTAGGGTCCAGCGGGGTGCCCACATGGGTATGGTGTATAGTCGGATGAGCCGAAGTATGATGTCCGAACAGAAGCGAGATATAAACCCATTTGCCGACCCGTCGCAGCGTGCGGGATTGCCTGTGGATCAACTCGTGCGCGTTTGAGTTGCTGACCTGTCCGATGAACATACCAGCGGCCAGAAACAGAATGAGCCCGTCAAGGCTGAACAGACCGACACCGTGACCGGACAAGGACCAGATTACGCTGTAAAGCAGCAAAAAGTGCGCACTGGCAAGAAGCAGCGACAGACGGTCAGCGTCCGTATCATCGCGGGTACCTTGGCTTTTTGCGGGGACAAGGCTGTCCACTGTAGCGATAAGTATAGTTATATAGAACAGCGCGATCCAAACGGCCCAGCCACCAGACAGAACGCCCGCAAGCAGGAATGGCAGAGGCAGCAGAGTAACCAAAGCGAAGGCTTTGAGGGATTGGAACATATCATTTAGCTCTGAAACAGGTTTCCGAAACTCTACAAAACTGCGCGGATCATGGAAACATGCCATAGACCACATGCGGCGATGTGCGCCCGTAACGCTAAATTGGTCGCTTTTGCCGTGGTCAACTTGCAGGCAAGGGGCGTAGGTTGGGAAAGTATTACGTATAGGTAGGACGATGGCATTAGATGAACGTAAGGGTGTCTGGAAATCTGGCAAGGGAAAAGGACGGCGCACGCCGAAAGGTCGCCAGCTGGATGAACAAGCTTGGGACGAGGTTCGCACGTTACTGGGTGATCAACCACGCCGCCGTGACCTGCTGATCGAGTTTTTGCATCTGATTCAGGATTCTTATGGTTGCCTGTCTGCCGCGCATCTGCGCGCGCTTGCCGAGGAAATGCGGCTGTCACAAGCGGAAGTCTATGAGGTCGCATCTTTCTATGCTCATTTCGATGTGGTGAAAGAAGGCGAAGCCCCGCCGCCAGCTTTGACGATCCGGGTTTGCGACTCTCTGTCTTGCGAGCTGGCGGGCGCACAGGCATTGCAGAAAGCTTTGGAGGACGGGTTGGATGCATCCGCAGTGCGCGTTGTTCGTGCGCCTTGTATGGGGCGATGTGATACCGCACCTGTGCTTGAGCTTGGGCATAACCACATCGACCACGCCACGCCTAAGAAGGTGGAGGACGCGATTGCGCGGGGCGAGACTAGTGCTCATATCATGGAATATCAAAAACTTACGGATTATTCCTCAAGTGGTGGCTATGATGCGCTAAAGGCGTTGCGCGCCGATGGAGATTGGGAGGCGGTTCAAAACAAGGTGCTGGAAAGCGGCTTGCGTGGACTTGGTGGAGCTGGGTTTCCGTCGGGTAAGAAATGGGGCTTTGTCCGTGCCAATGCGGGCCCGCGCTATCTGGCTGTGAACGGCGATGAAGGGGAGCCGGGGACATTCAAGGACCGCTATTATCTGGAGCGCACACCGCATCTGTTCCTGGAAGGTATGCTGATCGCCGCTTGGGCGGTCGAGGCTGAAACTTGTTTCATCTATATGCGCGATGAATACCCGGCAGTGTTGGAAATTTTGCGGCGTGAAATCAAAGCGCTGGAAACTGCAGGGATTGTCGAAGAGGGCTATATCGATCTGCGACGTGGGGCTGGCGCGTATATCTGCGGCGAAGAATCCGCGATGATCGAAAGCATTGAAGGTAAACGCGGTATCCCGCGTCACCGGCCACCATTTGTGGCGCAGGTGGGTGTCTTTGATCGCCCGACATTGGTGCATAATGTCGAGACGCTGCATTGGGTCGCGCGGGTCTGCCGTGAAGGGCCAGAGGTTCTGAATACGACCGAGAAGAACGGTCGTGTGGGCTTGCGCAGCTATTCAGTCTCGGGTCGTGTGACAAAACCGGGTGTGTATCTGTTGCCCGCAGGTTCGACAATTATGGATGTCATTGAGGCTGCCGGTGGTATGGCCGAGGGCCATGTCTTCAAAGCATACCAGCCCGGTGGCCCGTCATCCGGTTTGCTACCAGCGTCGATCAATGACGTGCCGTTGGATTTTGACACATTGCAACCTTTGGGCAGTTTTATCGGCTCTGCTGCCGTTGTTGTGCTGTCGGATAAGGACAGCGCCAAGGCCGCGGCACTGAATATGCTGCGGTTTTTCGAAGATGAAAGCTGCGGCCAATGTACCCCTTGCCGAGTAGGGTGCGAGAAGGCGGTTAAGCTGATGCAAGCGGAAACATGGGATCAGGGTTTGCTGGAAGAGGTTTGTACGGCAATGGCCGATGCCTCGATCTGCGGGTTGGGACAGGCGGCCCCGAACCCTATCAGGATGGTGATGAAACATTTCAGCGATGAGGTGTAAGTGGCGTTGCCCCTTCACCTTTGGCGCTGCCCGTATTAGGTGACAGGGGACCAGAAATTCCGGGACGTCCATGTCGTTTTTCAAAAAGCTCAAAAGCAAGCTGTTCAAATCCTCTAGCAAACTTGACGAGGGTTTGGATGCCATTGTCGAGGATGGTGGTGTCGAAGAAGAAGTCGAAGTTGAGGTCACTTCAGACGACGCTAGTGCAGTTGAGGCTGCACAGCTTGCCCTAGAGGCCGAAGAAAAGGCCGCCGCCGAAGCTGTTGCGAAAGCTAAGGCAGAAGCGGCAGAGCAAGCCCGGCTGGCCGAGGAAGCTCGTAAAGCCGAGGAAGATGCCGCCCGTGTCGCAGAAGACGCGCGGTTGGCCCGAGAAGCGGAAGCTAAAGCGGCGGCTGTTGAGGCGGAAAAGCAAGAAGCTGAAGCTGTGCGTCTGGCGCGTGACGCTGAAATACAAGCTGCCAAGATCGAAGCCGCACGCCTTACGAAAGAGGCGGACGAAAAGGCTTTGGTAGATGCTGCGAAGGCAGCCGAAGCAGCCCGCGTTGCAGAAGAAGAAGCTGCCCGTATTCTGGCAGAGACCCGTGCAGCGGAAGAACAAGCTGCCAAAGCTGCCGAAGAGGCACGGCTTGCCGAACAGAAACGTCAGGCCGAGGAGGCAGCCACCCAAGCAGCGGAGCAGGAAGCACAAAAGGCACTGGAAGACGCCAAGGCTGCTGCAGCCTCACTGGCAGCAGACGAGACTAATAGCCCCGCAGAGGCCGCAAAAAAACCTAGCCTGTTCGGACGTATACTTGGGCGAAAAGAAAAGAAAACTGTTCTTCGGCGCGAGCTGGACGACGATATGCTTGAAGCGCTTGAGGAATTGTTGATCGCTTCGGATATGGGGGTAGATACGGCCCTGCGGGTCACGGCCAATATGGCCGAGGGGCGTTTTGGCAAGAAACTATCGACCGATGAGATAAAGGCATTGCTGTCTTCCGAGATTGCCCAGATTATGGAGCCTGTCGCCAAGCCCATGCCGCTTTATCCGAAAAAGCCGCAGGTGGTACTTGTCGTGGGGGTCAACGGGTCGGGCAAGACCACGACCATTGGCAAGCTGGCCTCTCAGTTTCAACAAGCTGGTAAGAAGGTGGTCATTGCTGCAGGCGATACGTTTCGTGCCGCCGCAGTGGAACAACTTCAGGTCTGGGGTGAGCGCGCGGGCGTTCCGGTACTGACGGCCCCGGAAGGATCGGACCCGGCCAGTCTGGCGTTTGAAGCGATGGGGAAAGCCGAAAGCGATGGTGCCGACCTTTTGATGATCGACACAGCTGGCCGACTGCAAAACCGCAGCGATCTGATGGAAGAATTGGCCAAGATCGTCCGTGTCATTCGCAAAAAGGACGAGACAGCGCCCCATAACACTCTGCTGGTACTGGACGCTACGACTGGTCAGAACGCGCTTAATCAGGTGGATGTGTTCCGGCAAATCTCGGATGTGTCGGGTTTGGTGATGACCAAGCTAGATGGCACCGCCAAAGGTGGTGTTTTGGTGGCGTTGGCCGATAAATTTGGCTTGCCGATCCATGCCATCGGCGTGGGTGAGCAGATCGATGATCTGGCGCCGTTTGATCCCGAAGACTTCGCACAGGCTTTGACCGGAATTGCAGAGTGAGCGATTGGCTCACGTCTATTGAAGGCACCGAGCAGGGGCATCAGGTCGCGCTTGGCCTGGCCTTGCTGGCAGCACTGCTGCACGCGATTTTCGGGGCCTTGCAGAAAGGCCGTCATGACCCGTGGCTCAGCCGTGGGGCGATTGATGCAAGCTATTGCCTGATGGCCGCCCCGGTGGCTTTGTTCGTGGTTCCATGGCCCGAGCCGCATATGTGGCCCATCTTCGGCGTCGTCTGGCTGATCCATGTGGGCTACAAGCTGATGCAAGGCTGGACCTACAGCAAAGGTGCTTACACGGTCGTCTATCCCGTCGTGCGTGGCACAGGGCCGCTTTTTACTGTGATCGGGGCTTATGTACTGTTTGGCGAAACCTTCACGGGCGTGCAATGGTTCGGCGTTGCTGTTCTGCTCAGTGGAATTTACGGGTTGGCGGTCTATAACCTGCGCACCATTGAGGTGGATCGCCACACGCTGGTTCCGGCACTTTGGCTTGCTGTTGGTACGGGCTTCTTCGTGGCGCTCTATACCACTTATGATGCCTACGGCATCCGGGCGACGGCGGACCCGTTCACCTTCCTCGCATGGTTCTTCTTTATCGATGGATTTTTCATGCCGATTATTGCAGCTGTACGATGGCAGCGCATGGCGGATCGCCCAGACCTTGGACCATTGGCATTGCGCGGGGTCATCGGGGCATTTGTTGCCTTCTTCTCGTTCGGGTCCATTATGCTGGCGACGCGGCTTGATAAAGTGGGCGAGGCGGCGGTGCTGCGGGAAACATCAACTGTTTTTGCAGCATTGATTGGTTGGCTGATCCTGAAGGAAAAGGTAGGACCAAGGCGGTTGTTGTTAATGGCGTTGATTGCACTTGGCGCAGTCATTGTGGAAATGGGGGGCTGATGGCCGAAAAGCAGATATCGCAAGGGTTGAAATCGGCGCTGGAATTAGGGCCGGTGCTGATCTTTTTCGCAGCGTATGTGAAGCTGAAAGATGAGATCTACACTATCGGCGGGACTGAATATTCCGGCTTCATCATCGTGACAGCCCTGTTCGTGCCATTGTTGCTGGCCTCGACTGCGATCCTGTGGAAGCTGACCGGACAATTGTCACGGATGCAGGTACTGACGGCAGTGATGGTGATCTTTTTTGGCACGCTGACAGTGTGGTTCAATGATGAGAAGTTCTTCAAGATCAAGACGACAATTGTTTACGGCTTCTTCGCAACCGTTCTGGGGATAGGTCTGCTTTTGGGCAAAAGCTGGCTGGAATATGTGATGGACAGCCTGATGCCACTAAAGGCCGAAGGCTGGATGATCCTGACCAAACGCCTGACTGCCATGTTTGCTTTTCTGGCAATCGCGAATGAATTCGTCTGGCGTACCATGTCCACAGATATGTGGGTCAAGATCGAAACCTTCGGCTTCCCGGCGGCACTGTTCGTATTCTTCATGGCCCAAAGCTGGCTATTCCAAAAATACCTTGATGAGCCCGAGAAAGAAGAGACGTAGCAGGAAGCTACGTCGGCTTTTTTCACCCTACATGAAAAAGCGTATTGAACAGCTTTGGGTCTAGGCTTTCTGATGTAAAGGTCGTGCCATCTGTCAACACAGACACCGCATCGTGGGAATGCAGAGATTCCTGATGGCTAGCCACAACACGGAAGTCGCCGATGCGGTCGTCCTGTTGAAGCTGTTCACAGAAACTGCGCGCAGCATCCTCAACAAAGATAGGGTTGGCTGCGTTTAATTCTGCAAATGCCTGCTCGTCCTCTCGCTTGACCATCACTTGCGTCTCAGTTGGTACAGCGGCGCGGCACAGGTCTATCAGGTCTTCGAACCACAGGCATTTTGCGGCGCTGTCCAGCTCAACCGACACCCGCGCAACAGAACGCTGAGAATGGGGTGTCGCTAACTGGCCACGGAATTGGCGGGCATGTTCGGACAATTCCAAAGAGCAGGGGCAGGTGGACGAATAAACATAATCCAGATGCATGATCTTTTTGCGAACGCCGTCCACGTCCACAACTTCCAAGGCTATGTCGTAATATTGGAACCCCTCAAGGCCTGACCGAAGCGATTGCACTTTCATCGGAAAGGAAAAGCGCATCTGAATACGGGCATCGAAGCTTTCGAGATCTTCTTTATAAGCGTCCAGCGTGCGCTCGATCACCTCGAAACTGAATGTCTCACCCGCCTTCTTGTAAAAGCTGCGCATGATGCGGGACATGTTGATGCCCTTCTTCTCGGCGTCCAATGACACGGTGCCGGTCACGGATGTTTCAAGCGTCAGGTCACCATTATCGCGGGTGTGAAAGCGGATCGGCAGACGGAAATTCGAGATGCCGACATGTTGTATCTGCTGCTTGGCGCCTCGGATCAGGGAGGATGGCCCGTTCTGCAGATCAGGCATGGAAGCCTTGTAGGCCTCATCCACCTTGAAATCTTCAGGGTATGCGCGGGCAAGGGCAGGGTAGTTTGACACTTCCTGCCCGGGCACAAGTCGCGAGATCAGCGGATCGAGGTCGGCGATCTCAACGTCGCTTGACGCACCCGCCCATGATCTAAGCAGTTCCAGCGCCTTCTCGGCCTCTTCACGGCTGGGGAAGCGTTCAATTTCCGGCGTGTGGACATTCATAACTGTCCCTCCCTTCGGTTCGCGCATAAAGATATATGGACTTTCTGGCAGCGATATCCAACTTATTTGATATAAGAATTACGAAAGTCGGCGGAAGACGGATCACATTGGATTGAATATGCTGGCATAATGCAGAAATCTTGGTTGTTCCCCAACCTAGGGATTGGAGTCGTGTTAATCTTAATGGTATCGATGCGGTTCTGAATTTTATGATTGCCAGAACAAACTGTATATTAACCGGTTGCGTCTAGGGCTTGTAATATATCCCCTAACAAATCACCTGCATCCTCTAGTCCGACACTCAGCCGAACCAGCCCGTCTGTGATGCCAAGGGTTGCACGCTGGTCGTCAGACAGGCGTTGATGTGTGGTCGTTGTTGGATGGGTGATAATGCTTTTACTGTCGCCTAGATTGTTGGAAATGGAGATAATCTCAAGCGCATTCAGGAAGCTGAAAGCAGCGTCTTTGCCGCCTCTGAGGTCCAATGCTATTACAGTGCCGCCCTTATCCATTTGCTCTTTTGCAACAGCGACTTGTGGGTGTGACTTCAAGTGCGGATAAAGCATGCGCGCCAGCTTTGGGTGGTCTTCCAGTTCAGAAGCAATGCGTAGCGCGCTATCGGCTTGCGCATTACAGCGCAGATGCACAGTTTCCAGACCTTTCAGCATGACCCATGCGTTGAATGGTGATAATGATCCGCCGGTATGCTTCAGGTAAGGTTCAGCTGTTTTGCGAATGAATTCTTGCGTGCCGCAGATCACGCCACCCAAACAGCGGCCCTGACCATCGATATGTTTGGTCGCTGAATAGATGACCACATCGGCCCCCAGCTTTACTGCGTTGGAAAACACTGGCGTGGCAAAAACATTATCAACAATAACCAGCGCGCCCTTGCCGTGGGCGATGTCGCTGACGGCTTTTAGGTCAATGACTTCCAGCGTTGGATTTGCCACGGTTTCTAGGAAGACGGCTTTCGTATCGTCGCGCATGGCTGCGCGCCATTGATCCAGATCGGTGCCATCCACGAATGTCACTTCGACGCCATAACGGGTGAGGATTTCCTCAAGAATATACAAACACGACCCAAAGAGTGCGCGGGAAGATACCACGTGATCCCCGGCCTTCAGCAAACCGCAAAGCGACGCATTCACTGCGGCCATGCCCGAGGCGGTCGCAAAAGCGTCCTCTGTGCCTTCTAATGCTGCAATGCGTTCTTCGAACATGCGCACAGTGGGGTTGCCATAGCGGGCATAGATAAATTCATCCGCCCCGGCTTCGATAAATCGCGCTTCGGCCTGTTCGGGGCTGTCATAGACGAAGCCCTGTGTCAGGAAAATCGCCTCGGACATCTCGCCATACTGGCTGCGACGTGTGCCAGAATGAACTGCCTTCGTGCGGGGGGACCAGTCGTTCATCATCATTCCTCCGGGCATGTAAGTGTGCCCAAATAAAAAAAGCCTCCACCAGAAAGAGAGGGGGAGGCTTACGCGATCCGACCTCTTTAGCAGTATATTTAACGTGGCCCGCAATCCGGTAACAAATCGCCACGATGCTGAAATACGTGCCAGCCCGGCAGAGGTCAAGCTGAGATTGGTTCAAGATTTTGTTAGCGAAGCCGTCACGGGCTTGCATCGCATGGGGGCGAGGTTAAGACAGGTTTTTCATTTCTATCGCTATGTATTCACACAAGCGCCTTGAGCCTTGAACGAATGTATTTGGTGGCTGACCTGTAATGGCTTGGACCTGCCGCTTCGGCCCAGCGGCCGGGTGTCCATTTATTATTCGCGCCTTTCATGGGGCCGCCGTAAAGATCGTGCTCTGCACGGTCCTCAATGAAACCAGCAAGTTTGCCGTGATTGCGCTGGAGCATTTGGCAGGCGTCTTCCCAGCCGATGTCTTTCTGGGTCTCCCTCAGCGCGGCATTGTAGCGTTTCAGTTCATTCCATTTGTACCCCTTCGCTGGGAAGTAGACCTCTTTGCCCGCAAGGCCGTCCGTATACCAGCCCAGAAACAAATCGATCCAATGGGCCCGGTGCCCCACTACATCTTTTATCGAGGTGTTGTCTTCGTCCTTGATCAAGGCTTGTGTGGGTTCAACCTTTGCTAATAGTTTTTCAAGCTTGTCGAATTCCTTCCGAGCGACATCCAAAAGTTCAGTTTTAGTTGTAGCAGCCATTTGACACCCTACTTTTTGTATTTTGAATATCAACGGCTCTAGGCGCGATCATTGATTTAGGTCAGTGGGTGGCGTGCTTCTTCATCAGAAATGTCATGTGATCCGGTGTTCCAAAACATCATCGACCAATTGCAATAAATCCTTATCAGCGTTGACACTCGCACTCTCCCGCGCCAAGCCTTCACCTCATGTTTGACTTGCGTCCTGTTGGGTATGTGGTTGGCCTGTTGGTGGCCTGTCTTGGTGTGTCCATGCTGTTTCCCATGGGGCTGGACCTGTTGGCAGGCAACGGTCATTGGCCGGTTTTTGCGGAAAGCGCAATTATCACCACGATCAGCGGGGGGCTTATGGCCCTTGCTTCAGCCAATGGTGTGCGTGATCGCATAACCATTCAGCAGACGTTTCTTTTGACAAGTGGTGTCTGGTTGGCCTTGCCAGTCTTCGGGGCAATCCCGTTTTTCCTTGGGGCAACGGAGGCCCGTTTTGTCGATGCGTTTTTTGAGGCGATGTCTGGTTTGACGACAACAGGCTCTACAGTGTTTTTTAATCTGGAAGATTTGCCGGAAGGTCTGAAGCTGTGGCGCGGCTTACTGCAATGGTTTGGCGGGATCGGGATCATCGTGGTCGCCATGGTATTTTTGCCCGAACTGCGTGTGGGGGGCATGCAAATCTTTCGATCCGAAGGGTTTGATACATTCGGGAAAATTCTACCACGTGCGGGGCAAATCGCTCAAAGTATCTCACTGATCTATCTTGTTCTGACAGTCATATGTGGGTTGGCTTATCTTGCGGCTGGCATGTCGAGCCTTGATGCGCTGGTACACGCAATGACAACAATTGCGACGGGGGGATTTGCGAACACGGATGCCTCTTTTGCGCAGGCCGGTGCAGCGGCGGAATATGTTGCGGCGCTGTTCATGATCCTCGCGGCCCTGCCGTTTGTGCGGTATGTGCAGCTTGTGGCAGGAACCGCGCGCCCGCTGGCTCAGGACACCCAGATCAGAACATTTCTGATCACGGCACTGGCTTTGGTATTGATCATGACCTTGTGGCAATTAGGCACTATCACCTCGAGCGGCGAGACTGCCTTTCGCAAATCGCTGTTCAATACGGTGTCGATCCTGACGGGTACGGGGTATGCCAGTGCAGATTACGGCCAATGGGGGCCGTTTGCTGTCGTAATGTTCTTCTTTGTTGGCCTGATCGGAGGCTGCGCTGGCTCGACCTCGTGCTCCATAAAGGTATTTCGCTATCAGCTGCTCTTTACATCCATTCGGGCGCAGGTACGCAAGATTCACTCGCCCCATGGGCTGTTCCAGCCGCGCTATCAGGGACGGGCTGTCAGCGAAGATGTCCTAAGCTCTGTCATGTCATTCTTCGTGCTGTTTATTGTCACAATGGGCGTTGTGTCAGTGCTTTTGGGGATGACGGGTCTGAGCTTCATTACATCCGTATCGGGTGCAGCAACGGCGCTGGCAAATATCGGCCCCGGTCTTGGGCCACAAATTGGGCCAGCCGGGAATTTCGCTGCCCTGAACGATGCGGCAAAGTGGATTTTGACGTTCACTATGCTGATCGGAAGGTTGGAGCTATTGGCGGTTTATGTCTTGTTCTCAGCGCAGTTCTGGCGTGGTTAGGCGGTCAGCCCAATTTACCCCCAGCAGCTGACCAGAACGGTCATATCTGACGCCCGCGCGACCAAATCTTCCGGTGCTAATGGCGATGTATCATCAGCCTGCGTGACATCAACGCCATTGCTGTTCAGAAATTCTGCAATCACACGGCTTTTGCCTGCGAAAGCGACATCAGCGGGAAGGGCACGGTTGCTGTTTGCATCTTTCGGTAACAGCATGCCTGTAACGGCACCAGACATATTCAAAACCGGGCCGCCTGTATCGCCTTGCTCCACCTCAACAGCCAGCCGTTGAACGCTTTCATCACCGTCCAGACTGCGTGCGTCCTCTAAGGTGCCATAAGTTAACGTAGGGGCGCTTAGCGCATTCCCGTAGCTGTAACCTGATACCGCTACATCCTGACGCAACCGACCGATTGAGCCTGCAAACCGGGCGAAATCCAGTGGAATGATTTCAGTTTTCGGGGTCAGCAGCGCCAATCCATCACCAACGACGCTGATCTCGGCATCATGGGTTTCGTCCAACGTAACCCGCTTGCAACTGGCTACAGCGTTGGCGCTGGTCAGAACCCGTCCGAGGCGGTCCACATAAAACCCGCTGCCCGAGCGGATTGGCGTGCGCAACTCTAGCCCAGAGACCAGATCAATGGCCTGTGCATCCTCATCGCCTAGATTAGGGGGCAAAACGCCCTCAATGCTTTTCAGGCTGCCTTGCATAATTTCGATCACACGGGCCATGTCCTGCGCCTTTTCCGGCGGGAATGCCAAGGTAAAACCTTTGACCTGCCCCCCTTGCAACCGCGCATAGCTATAGGAATGTATCCGGTCATTCTGCCCTGTCAGAACGAAAGAATCCCTGCTCTTCTCGCGGAACCCGTCCACCGGCACGATTTCAAGCGTTTGCATGACGTTATAAAGGCCAAACAGCGTATTCTCGTCCCCTTCCTGACTGATCAGCAGGACTTTGATGCCGCTTTCGTCTCTTTCGCTGTAATGGGCGAAGGGGGATTCATATTTCTCGAACTGCACCAGCTTGCTTGGCATTTCGATCTCGATCCCGGCTTGAGCATTGGTGATTTTGGCCAAACCAAGCGCATTGAGGGCATCGCGGTAGGATTCCCCCAGAACGCTACGTTGCGCAGTGGTTAGGATGCCCGTCGCCTCGTACCCGTTAGCCTGTTGCCAGGCCGCCATGGACGCGCGTGTGCCGCGCCCGAACGAGCCGTCAATTCTGGCGTTGTAGAACCCGAACCATTGCAACGCTACCTGAAGCTGCTCGCGGGCTGTGCGGTCGAGCAGGCTTTCGTTTGCGCGCGCTTCCTGTGATGTCTCGTCTGCTGGTTGCAGGGTCGGGGGGCTTGCTGGGTCAACGCTTGCGTATCATCTGCTGCGGGTGCCACGCGCGAGATTGCGCCGCCAACAGGCCAGAACTGCTGGCCATAGGTTCTGTTTTCCGCGATGTAGGAATCGCGCGGTATAATCCCGGCTGCTAGAAGTTCGCGCAGGCGGGCTGTTGCTTCGGCTTCGCTATAGGGACCAAGGGATATGGCATACCAGCCAGAAGTCATGCGAAATCCGGTTACATCCGATAAGGCATTGCTGTAGGCGCGGGCACGGGTTTCTGCTGTGCGTAAATCCCGATGGGCTTCGACTTGTACCCATGTCGCAGCGTTGCTTTGCGCCAGAGTTGCGTGTGAACAGGCGAAAGCCCAAGATAAAAATGACAGAATAATATATCGATACATATACTTGCCTCTGATCAGATTCACGCCAATAGCGAATCTCAGGTGGTAAACTAGCAGTCTTGTTGCGTGATGCACCCCCAAAGACCTCGTTGGCCGATTGACCCTTCCTGACCTGTTGCCTATTGAGAACGCGATCAGGCAAAGGCAGACGAGATGACACAAACATCCGGCATCCCCCGCAGTTTTCAGGAGATCATTCTGAGATTGCAAACCTATTGGGCCTCAAAGGGCTGTGCGATCATGCAACCCTACGACATGGAGGTTGGTGCCGGGACATTTCACCCTGCGACAACACTGCGTGCTTTGGGGTCCAGACCTTGGGCTGCCGCCTATGTGCAACCCTGCCGCCGTCCAACAGACGGGCGCTATGGGGAGAACCCCAACAGGTTGCAGCATTATTATCAGTATCAGGTTTTGATAAAACCATCGCCGCCCGATTTGCAGGACCTCTATCTGGGGTCTTTGAAGGCTATCGGTATTGACATGGAAGCCCATGACATCCGCTTTGTCGAAGATGACTGGGAAAGCCCAACCCTGGGCGCCTGGGGGCTAGGGTGGGAGGTTTGGTGCGATGGTATGGAAGTGTCGCAATTTACCTATTTCCAGCAGGTTGGCGGCCATGATTGCCACCCCGTCTCGGGGGAGCTGACCTACGGGCTGGAACGTCTGGCGATGTATGTGCTTGGTGCTGATCACGTCATGGACATGCCGTTCAACGACCCGCAAAGCCCAACCCCGCTGAGCTACGGCGACGTGTTCCGCCAGACTGAAGAAGAGTATTCGCGCTGGAATTTCGATACCGCAGATACGGACACGCTGCTGCAACACTTTAAGGACGCCGAGGCTGAATGTGCCCGTATCCTTGAAGCGCCGACCGAGGATGCCAAGACCGGCAAACGCATCGTTATGGCACATCCTGCCTATGATCAGGCGATCAAGGCATCACATCTGTTCAATCTGCTTGATGCGCGCGGCGTGATTTCTGTTACAGAGCGTCAGGCTTATATCGGTCGGGTGCGCACGCTTGCCAAGGCGTGCGCGGATGCGTTCGTGCAGACCGAGGCGGGTGGCCACGTCGTATGAGCGGTAAAATCGTTGGAGGGGTTATCGTGATGATAGCATTGATTGCCGGTGTGGTGATGTATTACCTGCAGGTCCATTATTTCTATGAACCTGTCGAAACACCTGAGGCGATCACACTGACCGCCATTGCCACGGGTGCGCCGGAAGAAATCATCGCGGACGATATTACTGCGATTGATGCCACATCTTCGCCCATTCGCTTTCGCGCCTGCTTCACCACTCCGATGAGCCATTCGCTGCTGAGCGAAACCTATACGCCTTATGAAGATGCAACCCCGCTGACTGCACCGGACTGGTTCGACTGTTTCAACGCCGATGACATCGGCGCGGCCCTTGAAGACGGTACAGCGCTGGCCTTTATGGGCGTTGAGAATATTGAATACGGTGTCGATCGTATCGTTGCCATCTTTGAGGATGGGCGCGGGTTTGTCTGGCACCAATTGAACAATTGCGGCAAGCGAACCTATGACGGCAGCCCTACCGGCCCCGAATGCCCCCCACGTGAAAGCGACTGACATGCCTGATCTTCTGATCGAACTCTTTTCCGAGGAAATCCCTGCACGGATGCAATCCCGCGCCGCGTCTGATTTGCAAAAGCTGGTCACGGACGGGCTGGTAGAGGCCGGGTTGACCTATGCAGGGGCCAAGGCATTTTCTACACCCCGCCGTCTGACGTTGTCCGTGCATGGTTTAACAGCAGCCTCACAACCCACGCGCGAGGAACGCAAGGGGCCCAGAACCGATGCACCCGAAAAGGCGTTAGAGGGGTTTTTGCGCTCTACCGGGTTGACGAAAGATCAGCTTGAGGCGCGGGATGACAAAAAGGGGCAGGTCTGGTTCGCAGTCATCGAAAAACCGGGTCGGACTGCTGCTGACATCGCTGCCGAGGTGCTGGAACACACGGTTCGCAATTTTCCGTGGCCCAAATCCATGCGCTGGGGGGCAGGCAGTATGCGCTGGGTGCGTCCCTTGCAGCGTATCCTGTGCATCCTGAACGATGAGGCCGGGGCCGAAATCGTTCCACTTGAAATCGATGGGATTGCTGCCGGTGATATAACACAGGGCCATCGCTTTATGTCTGAGGCGACGTTTTCTGTAACATCTTTCGAGGATTACACGGCGAAGCTCAAGCGCGCTTACGTTGTGCTTGATGCCGGGGAACGGGCAGATCACATCTGGGCCGACGCCACCAATCAGGCATTCGCACAAGGGCTTGAAGTCGTTGAGGACAAGGGCCTTCTGGCCGAGGTCGCGGGGCTGGTCGAATGGCCAGTGGTGCTGATGGGCAAGATCGATGATGCCTTCATTGATCTGCCGCCCGAGGTGCTGAAGGCCTCGATGAAGGAACACCAGAAGTTTTTCAGCGTCCGCAACCCCAAAACGGGCCGGATTGAACGCTTTATCACCGTTGCCAATGTCGAGACGGAAGACCGCGGCGCGACCATTCTGGCGGGCAATCAGAAAGTGTTGTTTGCCCGGCTGTCGGATGCGAAATTCTTTTGGGAAAATGACCTGCGCACGGTGAAAAACGTGGGTCTTGAAGGGATGGCGGCACCCTTGGCGGACGTGACCTTCCACAACAAACTGGGCTCGCAAGCGGACCGGATCAAACGGATCGAAGCGCTGGCCCGCGAGATCGCGCCCATCGTCGGTGCCAAAGCCGATCTGGCCGCAGAGGCAGCGCGGGTTGCCAAAGCCGATCTGGCCTCTGAAATGGTCTACGAATTCCCCGAGCTGCAGGGGATAATGGGTAAATATTACGCGCAGGCGGCGGGGCACGATGGCGGCGTGCCAGAGGCATGTGAGGAACATTATTCCCCCTTGGGCCCGTCAGATGATGTCCCAACTGCGCCAGTGTCCGTGGCTGTCGCGCTGGCGGATAAGATCGACACACTGACTGGCTTTTGGGCGATTGATGAGAAGCCAACAGGGTCGAAAGACCCGTTTGCTTTAAGAAGGGCTGCGTTGGGGGTTATTCGTGTGATTTCACAAAGCGCAGAACGCCTCAACCTAAATGAAATAATAGCGAAAGCCTATGATCCACGTACAATACAATTGATTCAGAGTGGTGAGCTATTTCTTCGCGGCGATGGAAAAGATACAAAAGTAGAACATGTTGGTGAACTAGCTGGTCTTAGGGAGGATTGTGAAATTTGGGCAACAAGACGTAATGTTTTTGCTGAAGAAGATGTGTTTTCATCAAAAGATGCCTTTAAATATAAGATGGAAAAACCTGAGATAGTAGTTGAAAGCCTCCTTACCTTCATCCACGATCGCCTCAAAGTTTTCCTCAAAGACAAAGGCATTCGCCACGACATCATCGACGCTTGCATCGCTATGCCTAACAACGATGATCTGACTTTGCTGGTCAAACGCGTCGAGGCGCTGTCGGAAACGCTCAAAACCGATGATGGGGAAAACCTGCTACAAGGTTTCAAACGGGCCAATAACATCCTGACCCAGGCCGAAGAAAAGGATGGCGTCAGTTACGAGCTTGATCCAAATCCGAAATTTGCCGAAGGCGATGCGGAAAAAGCCTTGTTCGCAGCGCTTGACGAAGCCGACAAAACCATCAAACCCGCAATGGAACGCGAAGATTTCTCCACGGCTATGACCGCCATGGCGCAACTGCGCGGCCCGATTGATGCGTTCTTTGAAGATACAAAGATCAACGCTGACAATGACATTATCCGTCGCAATCGTTTGTGTCTGCTGCACCGCATCCGCACCATTTGCGGCGGGGTGGCGGATTTGACCCAGTTGGAAGGGTAACAGCTGTGTAACATTGACCGCTCGGCGTAGCTCGTTATGCTGCGCCGCAGAGAGGCTAACGCATGTTGGACAGTCTGAATTTTGAGCTGATCACCCCCACCGCCGCAATTCAGCGCAAGCTTCATGGTGCGAGGGCGAAATGCCTGCAACGCCTGATCCGGCTGGAAATGCCGGTGCCCGAAACCGTAGCCCTGTCCATCCCGCTTGTGCGCGCCATTGCCGCCGGACAACGCCCTGATCTGAGCGGGATTTTAGGGCATTTCGGATCATGGCCGGTAATCTCGGTCCGGTCCTCGCCGGTGGAACCTGATTGGGGTGGACCGGGGACGATCCTGAATATCGGTATGAACCGCGCGACCGAGGCATATTTGTCCTCACGCATTGGTGCTGATGCAGCGGCGGCGCTGCATCTGAAGTTCATCAAATCCTACGCGCTGGATGTGGCACGGCTGGATGATGAGATGTTTGATATCCCTGATCTGACCCCCGACCGCGCGCTTGAGGCCTACGAGACGGAAATGGACGAACCATTCCCGCAAGATATCGAGGCGCAACTGTTTGAAGTGCTCAAATCCATGAGCCGCGCCTGGGAAGGTACGTCAGCCCGGTTGCTGCGCCAGTCGAAAGGTGCGCCCGAGAATGCCGGGATTGGGCTTGTGGTGCAGCGTATGGCTTTTGGTCTGGGCAAAGGCGAAAGCGGGGCGGGGGTGATCCATTTCATCAACTCTGACACGGGCAAGCGGCAGAAAGTCGGGCGTTATCTCAGCCAGGCGCAGGGGCGTGATGCGCTTAGCAACGAGGGTCAGGCGATGTATCTGACCCGCGATAAACGCGGCCCGTCGCTGGAGGAAACTCAACCGGATATCTTTGCTGATCTGGAACGATATGGCGCGATTGCCCGCAAAGGCCTGCGCGAAGAGATGCAGATCGAATTTACCCTTGAAGGCGGCAATCTGCATATCCTTGATGCGTTGGTTACGCCGCGCAGTGCGCGGGCGCGGGTAGCCGTGGCCGTGGCGCTGGCCGATGACAAGGTCATCGCGCGCGAAGACGCGGTGTTGCGGATCGATACCAAGACGGTCGCTGATCTGTTGCACCGGCAGGTGGCCCCCAAAGCTGCGCGTGATGTGATCCTGACGGGCTTTGCCGCCAGCCCCGGTGCTGCCTGTGGCAAACTGGTGTTCAATACGGTCGCAGCGCAGGCAGCGGCTGCGCGGGGCGAGGCCTCGATCCTGATCCGGCGTGAAACCAGCCCGGAAGACATTCGTGGCATGCATGCGGCCCGTGGCATTGTGACCGAACGCGGCGGTATGACCAGCCATGCGGCTGTGATTGCCCGCGGTTTGGGGCTGCCGTGCGTGTCGGGCGCATCTGGTATGGAGATTGACGCGAAGGCGCGCATTTTGCGTATTCCCGACGGGCGTATTTTTAGCGAAGGTGATCTGGTCACTGTAGATGGCTCGACCGGGCAAGTGATGGCCGGCGAGGTTGCGATGGTTGAGGCCGGAATTGGCGGTCCGTTCCGCAAACTGATGACTTGGGCCGATAAGCTGCGTGATATCGGTGTGCGCGCCAATGCGGACACGCCGACTGACGCCGAGGTGGCGCTGGTATTTCAGGCCGAAGGGATTGGCCTGTGCCGGACAGAGCATATGTTCTTCGACGAAGATCGCCTGACTGTGTTGCGGGAGGCGATTTTTGCCAGCAATACCAATGATCGGCAAGCCGCGCTGGAGCGGCTGTTGCCGATGCAGCGGCGTGACTTTGAGCAGATATTCACAATCATGGCGCCGCGCCCGGTTTGTTTGCGCCTGTTTGATCCGCCTTTGCACGAATTCCTGCCCTCGACCCGCAGCGGTATCCGCGAGCTTGCCGAAGCGATGGACCTGACGGCGCGCGAAGTGCAAATGCGGATCGATGATCTATCCGAATTTAACCCGATGCTGGGGATGCGCGGTGTGCGTCTGGGCATAACAGTGCCGGAAATTTATGCAATGCAGGCGCGCGCGATTTTTGAGGCGGCCATTCTTGCCTCACCCAAGGGCGGCCCGGCTGTCGTGCCGGAAATCATGATCCCGCTTGTGTCAGCCAAGCGCGAGGTCGAGCTGGTTAAATCCCGTATTGATGCCGTTGCAGCAGACGTCGCAGCCGAGAAAGGCGTGAGTATCGAATACCGCCTGGGCGTTATGGTTGAAACGCCTCGTGCGGCCTTGCGCGCCGGCGATATTGCCATGCATGCAAGTTTTCTGAGCTTTGGAACCAATGACATGACCCAGATGACCTATGGGTTGTCACGCGATGATGCGGGCCGGTTCATGTCGGATTACGTAAATGAGGGTGTGTTCCCCGAAGATCCGTTCCATGCATTGGATCAGGATGGTGTTGGCGAGTTGTTAGGGCTGGCCTGTGAGCGAGGTCGCCATGTGCGCGAGAAACTAACCCTGTCTGTCTGTGGCGAGCATGGGGGTGATCCCGATAGTATCGCGTTTTGTCGTAGGCTGGGAATGGACTATGTCTCATGCTCGCCATTTCGGGTTCCTGTGGCTCGACTTGCTGCAGCGCAGCTTGCGATCCGCGATCCGCTTGTTCACGAAGAAAACTTTGATTTTCCAGAAGCTTAGCTTTAATTATGACGGTTGGCCATAACCGGGTCACAAACTGGTCAGGTTTGGCGACGTCACGTTATCGCTACGTAAGGTAGACTCGTTAAATCCTGCTGTTTATAGCGCCGCCTCGAACGTGCTGGTTCGAAGGTAACGGGATTGATCCCAAAGGCAGGACTATGATTATCAAGCGCTTAATGATGGCCATTGTGGCAGGTGTGTGTGTACTAGGCTCTTCCGCATGGGCGGATCGTGCTGTGATTGCGCCATATGATATGTCTGCGCTGACAGGCCCGAAGGTCATTCGTGTGTCCTCTACGGATCGCAGGTCCCGGGCAAGGGTTTCGCAGGACCGTTTGCGCAAAATCGCGCAGCGGGTTTTGCCTGGCAGAGCAACAAAGCCCAAGCCAGATCTGGTCCATAATGCACGTGCGCTGGCTGCCATGCCCGCCGCCACTGGCGGGGCAGATTGGAAATGCCTGACCGAAGCGCTTTATTTCGAGGCACGTGGCGAACGTGTGAAAGGTCAGATTGCTGTTGCCGAGGTGATCCTGAACCGTGTCGCATCGCGGCGCTTTCCGAACACGGTCTGCGGTGTTGTCAATCAAGGTACTGGTCGCAAATATGCGTGTCAGTTTACCTATACGTGTGACGGGCTGCCTGAACATATCCGCAATAAGAAAGCCTATGCACATCTTGGCAAGATTGCACGCATGATGCTGGATGGTGCCCCGCGTGTCTTGTCCGGGGGGCTACGCATTATCACACAACAGCGGTCAATCCGAAATGGGCCCGCGCGTTCCGCCGGACCGCACGCCATGGGGTGCATCTGTTTTACGTAGGTTTCTGAGCCGGGCTGGTTTGGGGGAAGACAGGCCACGTAAGGTTTGTTAGGTAGTCGCCAAAGTTGCGGTTCGGGACAGCCCTTATGATATCTGATATTCGCTTAGCCTTCGCCCATCCATCTGAGCGGGCCGAGGCAACTGCCGGGTCTGAATTGCGAGACCGAATTTCGCTGCGCGACCATATCCGCGAGGTCGAGATCGGCGCCTTTCAGGCCGAGCGCGGAAGCACACAACGCATCTGTTTCAATGTGGTGGTCGAGGTGCGCTTGCCGGATGGGCTGGACGACGATGTCGATAAGATCCTGTCCTATGACACGATTACCGAAGCGATTGACCGGGAACTTTCCGCCGAGCGTCTGAACCTTCTGGAAACTCTGGCTGAACGCGTGGCAGAGGATATTCTGGCCGACCCCCGTGCCGCCCGTGTATTTGTGCGGATCGAAAAGCTTGACCGTGGACCCGGTGCGCTTGGGGTTGAGATCGTGCGAGATCGTGAAGCTTTGAAGCCAGTTCCTGACGAAGATGTCGTGCGGCCATTGATTGTCTATCTTGATGCCACGGCCATTCATATGTGCAATCTTTCAGCAGTACTTGATGAGCTGTCCGCACAGGACAAGCCGCTGATCTTGTGTGTGGGGCAGGGCGCACAGCCCGTTCCGAAAGCCGATCACCCGGCGGCTCAGCGGCGCATTGATCTTCTGGCCATCGAACAACAGGCTTGGGTCTTGGCTGGTCGCGATAAACGCTGCGTTGTGGTTGCGACGCGGACTGAGCTGGATTGGTCGATGAAAAACAACCAGATCAGCGTTTGGGCACCGTCGAAAATTGTTCTGGATGCCACAGACGGCCCGGATTTGTCCCAATTGGACGATAAGGCACTGACCGCGTGGTTCGCGCAAGAATTCTCGGCCATCGGCTTACTAGATGTCACGCTGGACGAGGACGCGCATGGCCAAATCGGACCTGTGCGTTTGCTTTAAATGACAGATTATTTTCGCCCAATCCTGCAATCGGATCATGCCCACAGCCCAAACGCTTTGCAGCTTTTGGGTGGACCGCTTTGGTTTGATCAAGTGGAGCATCTCAAGCGCGGGGCAAATGGCACGGTGGAACATACGCGCCTTTGTGTGCAGGACATTCCAGATCAGGTTGTGGCGCGCTTGACCAAGCCGCGTCCACAGCTTGCGGGGCTTGATCTGACCCGCCCACTGATCATGGGGGTGCTGAACCTGACGCCTGACAGTTTTTCCGATGGTGGTCAGTTCAACGCCCCTGATCAGGCAGTTGCGCGGGCCAAGCAGATGGTGGCAGAGGGCGCGCATATTCTTGATCTGGGTGGGGAGAGCACGCGGCCGGGCGCAGAAACGGTCAGCATCGATGAAGAAATCGCCCGCACCGCCCCGGTAATCCGTGCAATTCGCATGGGCGGTCTTTCCACGCCGATTTCGATCGATACACGCAAGGCGGCGGTGGCGCAGGCGGCGATTGAGGCAGGGGCGGATATGCTCAATGATGTCTCAGCGCTTGCCTATGACCCGGATATGGCTGCAACGGCAGCCTTTGCCAATCTGCCGATCTGTTTGATGCATGCGCAAGGCACGCCAGAGACAATGCAGAACAACCCTGATTACGGGCAAGTTCTTCTGGATGTTTACGATCATTTGAAGGCACGGATTGATATGGCTGAAGCCGCAGGCATCGCGCGGCACAACATCATTGTCGATCCCGGTATCGGGTTTGGCAAAACGCTGGATCATAATCTGGCGCTGATCCGTGGCCTAAGCCTGTTTCATACGCTGGGCTGTCCGATCTTGCTGGGCGTCTCGCGCAAAAGTTTCATTGGCAGGATTTCCGGGCAGGAAGTTGCCGAAAAACGTGCCCCCGGATCGATTGCTATAGGGCTTGAAGGGCTGAGACAGGGTGTTCAGATACTACGTGTTCATGATATAGAGGTGCATCGTCAGGCCATTGCCCTTTGGGCGGCACTATTGACGCAAGAGCAATAAAAACAGCGGGGCTTTTCGCATGACACGCAAGTTTTTCGGCACGGATGGTGTGCGCGGGCAAGCAAATGCCTATCCGATGACCGCCGATATGGCATTGAAACTGGGGCTGCTGCTGGCCGGTATTTCCGACGTGATGGATCTGGTGCGCACCGGGTCGTGATTGGCAAGGACACGCGCCTGTCTTGCTATATGTTTGAAAGTGCGCTCACGGCTGGGTTTACCTCGACCGGTATGAATGTGCTTTTGCTGGGGCCGGTTCCCACCCCTGCCGTTGGGCTTCTGACGCCGTCAATGCGTGCGGATGTGGGTGTTATGATTTCAGCCAGCCACAATCCTCATTCCGACAATGGGATCAAGTTCTTTGGACCCGATGGCTACAAACTGTCTGACGAAGCCGAGATCGAGATCGAGGCGCTGCTTGAAGGAGATATTGCCCCGGCACAGGCCCAAAATATTGGTCGGGCCAAACATATCTACGATGGCCGCTTTCGCTATAATGAACGGGTCAAACAGACTTTCCCACAAGGTCTGCGGCTGGATGGTATGAAGGTTGTTATCGATTGTGCCAATGGCGCGGCCTACAAAACTGCCCCCGAAGTGTTGTGGGAACTGGGGGCTGACGTGATCCCTGTGGGGGTTGCGCCGAACGGGTTTAATATCAATGATGCGTGCGGGTCGACCAGCACCGCTGTTGCGGCGGAAGCCGTTGTCGCCCATGGGGCGCATATGGGAATTTGCCTTGATGGGGATGCGGATCGCGTCATGGTCTTGGATGAAACCGGCGCTGTCGCCGATGGCGACCAGCTCATGGCGCTGTTGGCGACCCGCTGGGCCGAGCAGGGAAAGCTGGATGGCAACACGCTGGTTGCTACGGTCATGTCCAACCTGGGGTTGGAACGGCATCTGCAAAGCAAAGGTCTGCGTCTGGAACGCACCCCCGTGGGCGACCGCTATGTCGTCGAGGCAATGCGCAAGGGCGGCTACAATCTTGGGGGGAGCAATCGGGCCATATCGTCATGACCGATTACGCGACCACCGGCGATGGCTTGCTTGCTGGCCTACAATTTCTGGCAGAGATGGTGCGCACAGGCCAACCGGCCAGCGCTTTGGTCAAACAGTTTGAACCGTGTCCTCAACTGCTGAAGAATGTGCGGTTTGCCATAGGGCAAACCCCATTGGATAATGCCTCGGTGCAAACGGCTATTTCGCAAGCCGAGGCGCGTCTCAATGGTCATGGCCGTCTGTTGATCCGTAAATCAGGCACTGAGCCGCTTATCCGTGTGATGGCAGAATGTGAGGACGAAACGGTTTTAAATGACGTTGTCGGTTCGGTCGTTTCTGCTGTCGAAAATGTTGTTTGAATTTCGCGGGCTGGCTGGAAATCTAGGGCGCATAATCGAATGAATCCTCTTTCTGCCAATGATAAGCTTGATGCCACCGCAACGCTTGTGCTGCGGGTTGGTCTTGCGTGGTTCATCTTTGTCTGGGCTGTGAACAAAGTTCTGACGCCGGGGCAATATCAACAACTGGTCCGTCATTTTGAAGGGGTCGAGATCGTCACATCTCAGGTCCTGCTGGTTGCAGGCGTGCAGATAGTTGTCTGTCTAATGGCATTTGTAGGAATTGGTCGTCTGTTTGCCTATGGTGCGCTTTTGGTAATGCATTTCTTCACTGTGTTGCGACGTTGGGAAAGCTTTCTTGCCCCATTTGAAATCAATGAGCGCGGCTTTCCGGTGAACCGCAATGCGGTGATTGATTTAGCCGTTCTGGGTGCGATGATTGCGCTGATCCTGCTTATCCGACGCGACCATTTCTCGCTTGGCGGCTGGTTTGCATGCAAGCGTGGCAAGTGGGCGGTCTGGATGTGATCAGCGGCGTTTGAATAAATCGCTCAGGGCACGGGACTGGCTGAGCCCGATGCCCGCCAGAATGATCAACAATGCAATAAATAATTGCGGGGGAAGTTGTTCGCCCATCAGCGTGACACCCAGCAGAACGGACCAGACCGGCACCTGATAGCTGGTCAGGCTCATGAAAACCGATCCGGCTGTGGTGATCACCTGCACGCGGATGATTGCAGCCAATGCGGTCGGCAGCAACGCCGCGTAGAACAAGGCCAGCGAGGGCTGTAGCGGCATTGATTGCGGTATCCCGTCATTGATCAGTGCAATCGGCAAAAGCACGATCGCAGCAATAAGCGTCGAGGCCGTGGCAAAGGCAATTGGCGGCATTTTGGGGCGCGGCGCGTGACGACGGACCCGCATGCGTAACACATCGCAGCTGACAGGCAGGCGAGACGCCCCCAGAACTCATTCGTTTGCCCCGTGCTGTCCCATGCGCCGTCGCCGACAAGGATCACAAGGCCAATAAACCCAAGCATCATGCCTATGATGCGTCTTGGTCCGATCCCTTCCTCGGGCGAGAAGATATAGACCAACGGGAGCACCAAAAGTGGCACTGCGCCCATCGCCACGCCGGCAAAGGCGGACGGGACAAATTGCTGCCCCCAACTCAGCAATGCGAAGGGTAGGGCGGTGGCCCCTGCACCTACCATTGCGGCGAACATCCACGCGCGGCGCGACGGGATCGTTCGCAGGCTTTGACCTATTGCTTCGCTGATCGCGCATAAAACAAGGGCCGCAATGCTGACGCGCCCGGCGGCCACGGTCCAGGGGGGATATCCGTCAAGCGACAGGCGCACCGACATGAACGCCCCACCCCAGATCACACCAAGCAGCAGGATTAGTGCCCAGTTCAGCAGGCCTGGATTTTGTGGAGAAGGTGTCATGGGAACGGTCGTAAATGAAAAAGGCACCGCATGCGATGCCTTTCCCATAGTGTTCGATCAGTTTCGAACTATGCGATCAATTCTTCGCCTTATCGACCATCTTGCCAGCAGAGATCCATGGCATCATGCCGCGCAGTTTCTCGCCAGTTTCCTCAATCTGGTGCGCATCATTAATGCGGCGTGTACCTTTGAAGAAAGGCTGGCCGACTTGGTTTTCTGACATGAAGTCACGCACGAATTTACCGGTTTGAATGTCGGTCAGGATTGCCTTCATCCGTGCCTTGGTCTCATCATATGGTAACACGCGCGGGCCAGAGACGTATTCGCCGTATTCCGCAGTGTTCGAGATCGAGTAGTTCATGTTGGCGATACCGCCTTCATAAATTAGATCGACGATCAGTTTGACCTCATGCAAGCATTCGAAATACGCCATCTCGGGGGCATAACCCGCCTCGACCAGTGTTTCGAACCCCATGCGGATCAGCTCGACAAGACCGCCGCACAGAACGGCTTGTTCGCCGAACAGGTCCGTTTCGCATTCTTCGCGGAAGTTGGTCTCGATAATGCCGGACCGGCCACCGCCGATGGCAGAACAATAGGACAGGCCAATCTCAAGCGCCTTACCAGAGGCGTCATTGTCCACGGCCACAAGGCACGGTACGCCGCCACCTTTGGTGAACTCGCCGCGCACGGTATGGCCGGGGCCTTTCGGCGCCATCATGATCACGTCAACACCAGGTTTCGGCTCGATCAGGCCAAAATGCACGTTCAGGCCGTGCGCGAATGCAATCGCTGCACCTTCGCGGATATTGTCATGGACGTATTTTTTGTAAGTGTCTGCCTGAAGTTCGTCGGGCATGGTAAACATGATAAGATCGCACCAGGCGGCGGCTTCCGCGATACCCATGACTTTCAAACCTTCACCTTCGGCCTTCGCTGCGGACGCAGAGCCTTCACGCAACGCCACAACAAGGTTTTTAGCGCCTGAATCGCGTAAATTCAGCGCATGGGCATGGCCTTGGGAGCCATAACCGAGAATGGCAACTTTCTTGTCCTTGATCAGGTTCACATCGCAATCGCGATCGTAGTAAACGCGCATAAGGGCGCTCCTTTGTTTGTGTACATCTGAGGCGGACATTACAGATATATATCGCTTTTCACAGATCAAGAATCTGATTTTTTATAATAAATCGATACTTTTATTCGTATAATAAAAGTTATATGCAGAAATCATGCTTAATGATGCTGACAGACGATTGCTGCGCCAATTGCAGGCTGATCCGGAGGCTTCGATCTCTGAGCTGGCTGAGCGATGCGCCATGCAACCAGCAACGACTGCGCGCAGGTTGGAGAAGCTGGTCGCGAACGGCATTTTGAAAGGGCAGCATGCCGTTATTGACTGGCAACGTCTGGGCTATGTGGTGGAGGTGTCCCTGCGGTTTACCCTTGATAAAACCGCCCCGCGGGCTTTCGATGAATTTCAGGCGCAGGCCCGCAAAATTCCTGAGGTCATCGCGATCCAGACATTTCTTGGCCGCGTCGATGTACGTCTGTCGGTGATTGCCCGCGATATGGCGCATTACCAAACGCTCTACCGCGACTATATCCTGATGTTGCCTCATATCGCAGAGTTGGAAGCCTTGATGCATGTGGCCACCATTAAGACCGCCGAGACGCTGCCAATATGACATGGGACGCAACCGATTTTGCTATCTTGCGCGCACTTTCTGAGAACGCCGCGCAAAGCGCAGGCGCTTTGGGGCTACAACTGGGGCTGTCCCAGCCTGCCACATGGCGACGCATTCGCCGCTTGCAAGACGCAGGTGTGCTGGCTGGGCGACGGGTCGATCTGGACCCCGAGGCGTTGGGATTTGCCGTTACGGTCTTTCTGGGTATCAAACTTGCCACCAAAGGGCGTGTGTCGCTTGAAGATTTTGAACGCGCCGTAACTGCCATCCCCGAAGTGCAGACGGTACAGCACGTCCTTGGCCTTTATGATTACCGTCTGCGCGTTGTTGCCCGCGATTTGTCAGATTTTGAGCGCGTCTTGCGTCGGCGGATCATGACCTTACCCGGTGTGGGGGATGTCGAGGCGAATGTCTTGCTGTCGGAAGAGCGACTGCCGGGGCCACTACAACCCAGCGACGGTTAACCAAACGTCATGATGTTCTGTATCGGGTAAACTATGATAGAAATCACATCAATCCAGTCCTCTGAGGAAAACATACATGCCTGAGTTAACTGACAGCACCTTCTTCCGCCTCAGCCTTAGCGATGGCATAGCGCATCTGGAAATGAACCGCCCAGACAAGGCAAATGCAATGTCATCTGAGTTTTGGTCTGATTTACCGCGGCTCGCCCAAACATTGGACAGTGACCCCTCAGTACGGGTTCTGGTGCTGTCCGGGCAGGGCAAGCACTTTACGGGTGGTATGGATTTGACGGCCTTTCAAAACATCATGCAGCTCACTGAAGGGGAGCCGGGCCGGGCTGCATTCGCCCTGCGTGATCTGGTGAAAAAGCTGCAAGCTTCTTTGACAAGCCTTGAGCAAATGCGCATCCCGGTGATCGCCGCGACACATGGTGTTTGTCTTGGTGCTGGGGTTGATCTGATCTCGGCCTGCGATATCCGGCTGGCCAGTGCCGAGGCATCATTTGGCATTGAAGAGATCAATATCGGGATGACCGCTGATGTCGGCACATTACAGCGTTTGCCTAAGCTGATGCCTGAAGGTGTGCTCAGAGAATTGGCCTATACAGGCCGCCGCTTTTCGGCCGAGGATGCGCTGGGATGGGGCATGATCAACGCAATTCATGCTGATCGGGAAGCCACAATTGATGCGGCCTTGGCGATGGCAAGTGAGATTGCGGCAAAATCACCGCTAGCAATCGCAGGCATCAAACGGGCGATCACTTATGCTAGGGATCATAGTGTTGCGGACGGTCTTGATCAGATTGCGACATGGAATGCGGGGATGCTGCGCGCCGAAGATTTGATGAAAGCGATGCAAGCGAAGATGACAAAGCAACAGGCGGTTTTTGAGGATCTGTTGAAAGACGTGTCGCACACATAATCGTTCAATATGTTCAGGTTGGTTGTTGACAGAGGGTGAAACTATTTCCGAAAGGAAACGGCCATCGGCTCTAAGCCTCTGTTTTCGCGGCTTGATATACACAAATAGACCGTGCATGACATAGCTTTACACCGTAGGTTGATATGATCCAAAGGAGGTGTCACATGTCCGCATTGCCCAATACCGTTGATCCTGATGGTCTGCTTGAATTTTCGGTCGTCTTCACGGATCGCTCCCTTAACCATATGTCGAAGACGTTTCAGAAGGTGATGACAGACATCTCGTCTATGCTGAAAGAGGTGTATGCAGCTGATAGCATCGCCCTTGTTCCCGGCGGCGGCACCTTTGCTATGGAGGCCGTTGCACGTCAGTTTGCCCGTGACAAACGCGCGCTTGTTGTCCGCAATGGGTGGTTTTCCTATCGGTGGAGCCAGATTTTTGAGGCAGGTGGCTTCACCGCTTCGGCGACTGTCATGAAAGCCCGCCAAACCGGCAATGACACGACAGCGCCATTCACCCCATGTCCGATTGCAGAGGTGACGGCGAAAATACATGAAGAAAAGCCTGACATTGTTTTTGCCCCCCATGTCGAGACATCTGCCGGTGTCATCCTTCCTGACGATTACATCAAAGCGATGTCCAAAGCCGCGCATGAGGTTGGCGCGCTGATGGTTCTGGATTGCATTGCCTCGGGCTGCGCATGGGTCGATATGGCCGCCACAGGTGTTGATGTTCTGATTTCGGCACCGCAGAAAGGCTGGTCGGCCCAACCTTGTGCGGGAATTGTTTGCATGTCGGATCGTGCGAGGCAGGCAATCGAAGATACGACGTCCGACAGTTTCGCCATCGATCTGAAAAAATGGCTGTCCATCATGGAAACCTATGAAAATGGCGGTCACGCCTATCATGCGACCATGCCAACAGATGCGCTGCGTGCTTTCCGCGATACAATGGAAGAAACGCGTGAATATGGATTTGAGCGGTTGCGCGAGGCGCAGTGGCGACTTGGCAACGATGTACGTGATATGCTGCGGGCAAAGGGCGTAAAGTCAGTCGCGGCAGATGGCTATGGCGCGCCCGGCGTGGTGGTCAGCTACACAGACGATCCGGCGGTGCAGAACGGGTCAAAATTCGCGGCTCTTGGAACGCAGATCGCTGCAGGTGTTCCGCTGGAATGTGATGAGCCCGCAGATTTTAGCACATTCCGCATCGGGTTGTTTGGTCTGGACAAGCTCTATGATACTGGCGCGACGCTTGCACGCCTGAAATCCGTGACGGATCAGGTTTTGGAAGACGCCTGAATCACCGCAGGCCCAGCCCCAGTTGCATCACACCTTTGCGGATCGGTGTTGCGTCATGCAACAGGCCGATCCCCCAGGACCGCATGTCTTTTACCCACTGGCTATGGGTCATTGATGTGCGGTTCAGAAGATCAATGCCGGTCACACGCATTTGCGCCTTAAGCCGCCGGCCACGATCATAACGGGCCAGCATGGTGGGCTCCCCCATGCCTGCGGGGTTTTCCTCAACCAGTTCCAGAAGCAAGCCCAAATCAGTGAGGCTCATGTTCAACCCTTGTGCGCCTATTGGGGGCACGACATGGGCAGCTTCTGCGACAAGAGCCATACGTTCAGATGTGAAATGATCAGCGATCTGACTGATAATCGGCCAGATCGTTTTTCGCGAGGCGAGGCTCAGGGGGCCAAACAGGTGGCACGATCTGTCTGACATTTCTGCCTCAAAAGCGCTTGGGTCCAGTTCAAACAGGCGTTGTGCCTCAGCCCCGGTCTCCATCCACACAACAGCTGAGCTGGGTTGGCCATCATAATCGGGCAGCGGAACCAATGTGAACGGCCCACCCGTTTTATGAATTTCGGTTGAGATGTTGAAATGGGGGATGGGATGGGTCACGGCAAAAGCCAGCGCTTTTTGGCCATAACGGGTTGTCTTAACGCCAATTCCTGCGGCTTCGCGTAGCCAGGAATTACGTCCGTCTGCGGCGATGACCAGACGCGCGCTGATTTGTGTTCCGTCGCTTAACCAGACTTTCGCGCCTGTGGCACGTGTCAAGATACGGGCGCTGGATACGCCTGTGCGAAAGGTGACGTTGGGCAAGTTTTCAATGCGTTTCACCAATTCGCGCCGGATCAGCCAGTTCGGCAGGTTCCAGCCAAATGGTAGCTCTGAGATATCGCTTGCGTCAAAGTCGCGTGTCGCGCGTGGTGTGCCATCCGGCCCACCTGAATCAATAATACGCATGATCTGTAAGGGCATGGCATGTGGGGACAGATGCTGCCAGAGCCCGGCGCGTTCCAGCACAGGGATCGAGGGCTGCAGAAATGCTGTGCTGCGTAAATCAGCACTGGCATCATCGCGCGTTGTGACTGGCTTTTGCGGGTCTACGCAAACTACGCGAAATCCCGCGCTGCCGAATAGGCAGGCAGCAATCAAACCAGCGACGCCACCGCCCGAGACCAAAATATCATGTTCCATAAGTATAGAATTAGGCCGATAGGGACGCTTCGGAAAGGGTCAACCGACGATCTGCTTCAGAAAGCCGCTAAGATCATCTGTGTGATGGTGGATATGATCTTGCGGCTCCGCTGTTTCGCACACATGAACGGTCTTCATGCCCATCCTGTGGGGGACAGCCAGATTGCGCGCCTCATCCTCGAACATGGCGGCGTTTTTGGTGTCGGTGCCATCAGTTGCGAAGACCGTTTCAAAGGCGCGCTGTTCAGGTTTGGGACGAAAATTGGCGTGCTCTACGCCATAGATCGCATCAAAGGCATTGCTCAAGCCTCTGGCATTTAAAACATTTTCTGCATAAGGCTTGCTGCCGTTTGTGTAGACGATCTTACGTCCGGGCAACCTTTCAATTCTGTCCCGCAGGGTCGTGTCAGGTGTCAAAGCGTCGAACGAGATGTCATGGACATCGACCAGATAGTCGTCCGGATCAATGCTGTGTTCATCCATCAGGCCTGCCAGTGTTGTCCCATAGGTATGCCAATAATGCTGACGCAGATGATCCGCTTGAGCACGGTCCACATTCAATGCGTCCATGACCCAAGCCGTCATACGCAGCTCGATCTGGTCAAAAAGGCGCATATGCGCCGGATAAAGCGTGTTGTCGAGGTCAAAGACCCAGTGGCGGACATGGGAAAACTGTTGTGCAACCATAGGACTATTCTAGCTGCGTTACATGTCGCGACAAGCATATTAATGATGCGGTTGTGCTTGTAGCGGTCCGGTAAGCGCGGTTAGTTTGAAAAACAAGATTTTCAGGGGGTGCTATGTCGATCTCGATACCTGCGGCGAATGATGCTTATGGGCTGATCCTGCACGCGATTGATACAGGGATATACAAGCCTGGCGACCGGTTGGTGGAAAGCGAGCTTGCTGATCGTTTTGGTGTGTCCCGCACGCCAATCCGTGAAGCTTTGCAGCGGCTTGAGACGCAATCGATGCTGACGCGCGATGGTCGCAGCTTGATCGTGGCGTCACTCGATCATGATCAGATGGCCGAACTTTATGTAGTGCGGACAGCGCTGGAAGGGTTGGCGGCTGAATTGGCTGCTCAGCATGCAACCCCGGAAGAAATCAAAGTGCTGTTTGACATGGTCAAGGAAGACCGCGCTTTTCTGGGACAGCCAAGCAAACTGGCGCAGGCCAACCGGCGCTTTCACCGGCAAATTCATCTGGCATCCCATAACCGATACCTCGTCCAGCAGCTTGATCTGGTGTATCGCTCAATGGCGCTTTTGGCGACAACGTCGCTGGCGGCAGAGGGGCGGGGGGCCGCCGCATTGGATGAGCATTTGAAAATTGTGCGCGGGATTGAGGCGCGGGATGGCCCAGCCGCCTCAGAAGCTTTGCGCGCGCATTTATCCACTGCTTTCGAGACCCGATTGAAGATCGACGCGTCCAAAGGCATCGCCTGATAAGTCCGGTTCTGTCTCTGCAAGATTTTGCCCGCCAAACATACCGTGGGCCGTTTTATCCCAGTAAAATGGTTTGAACAGCAGCTCGACGATGCCTTTGTAGGCGGCCATCGTGCCAAATATGAAATAGACGGGCAGGGTCAGGATCCAGCCCAAGGCGGGTCGCTTGGCCAGGCGGTATGTCGCAAGGAAAAAGACCGTAAGCGTGACAATCTCGGCCGCAAGAAACAGGGCCGTCAGGCCATAGAGGTTGGTATAAGCAACGCTGCCCAAGCTTGCCCCCAGCAGGCCAAATGAAAACACAACCATGCTCAGCCACAAGAAGGGTGCCAGCAGGAACGCAACAAGTGTTCCCAGAAAGAGCAGTTGAAAGCCCAGAAATTTCCAAGGACCAAGATCGCGCCAGAGCCTGACAGGATTGCGCATATGCACGCTCCACGTAACTGCGTAGCCCTTCAACCAGCGCGAGCGTTGCTTGATCCAAGGCCAGACATGGCTATTCGCCTCTTCGTGAGTGATAGTGTGCAACACTTCGCAACGATAGCCGCGCCGCGCCAGACGCATCCCCAGATCAGCATCTTCTGTCACATTATGAGCATCCCATGCCCCCATGTCGGCCAGTTGATTTCGACGGAAAAACAAAGTTGTGCCCCCCAACGGGATAGCAAAGCCCAAACGTTGTAAACCCGGCAGCATGATGCGGAACCAGCCCGCATATTCAAAGAAGAAACAGCGCGATAGCCAGTTGGTCTGCGCGTTGTAAAAGCTTAGCACACCTTGCACGCACGCCAGATCAGGGCCGCTTTTGTTGAATTTCTGAACAACCCGGTAGAGTTGATCCGGCTCGGGCGCATCCTCTGCATCATAGACACCAACAAGTTCGCCCGTGGTGAAATCCAGCGCGTAATTCATGGCCCTTGGCTTGGTCTTCAGGCTTCCCCCGGCACCCGGATGACCCGCATCCAAGGTGGTAACGTATGGCCCTGCAACGCCTTTCGGGTGACGGTGTCATCAGCTTCGACAACCAAACAAACCTCCAGCAATTCTCTGGGGTATTTCAATCGCTCCAGCCGCTTTACAAGCGTACCGGCGATGTCTTCTTCTTTGAAAAGAGGCACAAGGATCGAGATTTTTGGCAGGCGCTTTGGAACAATCACATCAATTTTGTGGGTCCCGCTGCGTATCCGAGAAAGCGCGATCCCCCCGCATATCGCCTTCAAGATGCTGTTGATGCACAAAGTTGTAACAGCCAGCGCAAAAAGCCCTTTCAGCAGCTTATCTGGATACATCAGGGCGATGGTTGCAAAGGCCAGCATGATAAACGTCAGACAGAATTGCATCTTGCGCGTTGACCAATTCCTGCAGCTATCTTGCGCCCGCGTGCGAGTTTCGGCCTGCCGGATCAGGTCTGCCCCAAGGGATTTATGGATGAAATCGTGCAGATCATTCTGGCTTACCAGAACGTGGCGTGCGCGTCCTATGCCGGGCGGCAGTTTGATCTGGATGATTGACATCTGCGCGGGATCGGTCACGGCAACGACCAAAACCCCGCCCTGCATGCGCCACGGGACAAAACCAAGACGCAGGCAGTCCTTCGGGTCTGCAAGTCCCAGCAGGCGAGGGTCGGGCGGCAGTTCTTCCAGATCGATCCAGCTTGTTCCATGACATTTGGCGCGGGCTTTGAGTATATCAGTAGGTTGTAGAATGCCGCGGGCGATCAGGGTATCCCCAAGATCGGCATCCGGTAAGGTCTTTATCTGGGATAAATCGTTTTGGGACAAAAGCCCCCTTCGCAGTAGTTCCTGCGCCAGATCACCGGTCGCGGAGGCAGGGTTTTCCGCGCAGCCAAGCCGAAATCCCTGAACGTCCATTCCCAAACCCTGTCTGTTGCCTTGGACAAAGTTTGCGTCAGGGCGGGTTAAGGCGAGGTTAAAACGCCCGCCCGCGCAGCCATTGCAGCGGCAAAACGCTCAAAAAGGTAATAGCTGTCCTGTGGGCCGGGGCTGGCCTCGGGGTGGTATTGCACACTGAAAACAGGGCGATCCTTCAAGCGGATACCGCAGTTCGAGCCATCAAACAGCGAGATATGGGTTTCCATGACACCGTCGGGCAAGGTCTGGCTATCCACTGTAAAGCCATGATTCATCGAGGTAATCTCGACCTTGCCGGTTTCCAGATCCTTGACTGGGTGGTTTGCGCCATGATGACCGTGGTTCATCTTGACCGTCGTTGCCCCAAGGGCAAGGGCCAGCATCTGGTGGCCAAGGCAAATGCCGAACACGGGGATATCACGCTTGAGCACATCCTTGATCATCGGCACGGCATAGGCACCCGTTGCAGCAGGATCGCCCGGACCGTTTGACAGGAAGATGCCATCAGGCTTCAGGGCCAACACGTCCTCGGCTGTGGCTGTGGCTGGCAGTACCGTCACGTTGCAACCCGCCGAGGCAAGACACCGCAGGATATTGCGTTTTGCGCCATAATCAATCGCCACAACCTTATGGCCGGGGCTTGTCCGCTTGGTATAGCCTTCAGGCCAGGCCCAACGCATCTCGTCCCATTTGTAGGATTGCGCGCAGGTGACCTCCTTAGCCAGATCAAGCCCTTCAAGGCCGGCAAACCCGCGCGCGGCATGGACAAGTGCCTCCAAGTCAAACACACCGTCCGGGTTATGCTCCATCGCGACATGCGGCGCGCCTTGGGCGCGGATTGCGCGGGTTAAGCGGCGCGTGTCGACGCCACCCATTCCAACACGGCCCCGCTTGGTAAGCCATTCGGCCAATTCCTCTGTGGCACGCCAGTTAGAGGCTATGGTTGGATCCCATTTGACAACCATGCCAGCGGCTACGGGGTCAGAGGTTTCGTCATCCTCAGGGGTAACGCCGGTATTGCCGATATGAGGGAATGTAAATGTAACCACCTGTCCTGCATAGGATGGGTCGGTCATAATTTCCTGATAGCCGGTCATTGCCGTGTTAAAACACAGCTCCGCTACAGTGCGCCCCGTAGCCCCAAACCCTTTTCCGTAAAACACGGTGCCATCAGCAAGAACAAGGCAGGCAGTCGGATGAGTGGGGGCGGTGGACATGGGTTGGCGACTCCCTCGTTGAGATTTGCGCGACACTAGGATTGGTCTTGCGAGGGGTCAACCCTTGGGCTGGTCAGTCTTGGGACATAGCGTTTCCTGTTGTAGGCACAGATGGAATTCGTTAGAGACGGGCGCTCAGACAAGCTGCGGAGACGGGCTATGACACAAGATATGCGCACACGGATCAATGACGTGCTGAAAGAGGCAATGAAAGCCAAGGACAGCGAGCGTCTGGGCACGCTGCGCCTGATCAATGCAGCTATCAAGGATCAGGATATTGCCATGCGCGTGGATGGCAAATCGGTGGGCGATCCCGAGATTTTGGCAATTCTGGGTAAGATGGTGAAGCAACGCCAGGAAAGTGCACGCGCCTATGAAGAAGGCGGGCGGCTGGAACTGGCCGAGAAAGAACTGTCAGAGATCAAGGTTATCGAGGCGTTCCTGCCAACACAATTGACCGAGGCCGAGACCGTTGCGGCCATCGACGCTGCCATCAGCAAGACTGGCGCGAGCTCTATCCGCGACATGGGCAAGGTGATGGGTGAGCTGAAAGGCAAGTACACTGGCCAGATGGATTTCGGTGCCGCTGGGCCGATGGTCAAGGCGCGGTTGGGGTGATTTGAGGGAAGTGTTAGCGGGGTAGTCCTTGCAGATTACTTTGTGATGTAGCCTTCCACCAAAAAAGTCGTCACGCTATGTCAGCACGGCATTAGCTCGATGTACGAACGGCGAGAAATTTCAACTGATGCTCCAGCTCTTCTTTCAGTTCTAGCCGCTCTGCTGGGGTTAGGAACGCACCGAGTTCGACCTCGCGGCTGCCGCCTGTCAGGGTCAGGTAATTGCTTACAGGCGCATCGTGGCGCTCTACAGCAACCCAATGGGGGTTCGCGGTCCAGCTTTGTCTGGGCCCGTGTGGATTTTTGCGGACAAGCGCCATGTGGTCAGGCCAGAGGCTGAGCTCTTCAATCAAATGGCCGTCTCGGTAGTTTCGCATCAGGAAATACCACAGCAACGCCACAGTCAGGATCAGGAAAGGGAGCAGCCCCCAAAGCGCCTGCGTGCCGAGAAGCGGCAACAAGGGTAGCAATAGCAGGGCTGAGGTCACAGCGATGATGAAGACAAAGCCGCCCCTTGGCAGAGATCTGTGTGGCCATAGCAATACACGGTAAACGGGGATGGCATCGCCGTAATGAGACAGGGCCTCGGGATAATCCGAGGCCCTGTCTGTAAGGTCTATGCGTTTATAGGGCATCTGCCTTAATGCGCGTGGCCCTTGTCCCAATCAGACTGCTTTGGCAGCTGCTCGAACGTATGTTCGGGCGGTGGGCAGGGCAGGGTCCATTCCAGCGTGTCTGCATATTCATTCCACGGATTGTTCTCTGTCACTTTGCGACCATAAAGCAGCGTGTAGAAAACGACGCCGATGAAGAACAGGAATGATGCGAAGGACAGGAAAGCCCCCCAGGACGAAACGTAGTTCCAGTAAGCAAATGCTTCCGGGTAGTCGATGTAGCGGCGTGGCATACCTTGGCGACCCAGGAAGTGCTGCGGGAAGAAGGTAATGTTTGATCCGATGAACATAGCCCAGAAATGCAGCTTGCCAGCCCATTCAGGATACATCCGGCCAGACATTTTCGGCAGGTAGAAATAGATACCCGCGAAGATGCAGAACACAGCACCAAGCGACATCACATAATGGAAGTGCGCCACGACATAATACGTATCGTGATAGGCGCGGTCGATCCCGGCCTGTGACAGAACGATGCCGGTCACACCACCTACGGTGAACAGAAACAGGAAGCCGAATGCCCAAAGCATCGGCGTCTTGAACTCGATCGAGCCGCCCCACATCGTTGCAATCCATGAGAAGATCTTGATACCGGTTGGAACCGCGATCACCATCGTCGCCATCATGAAGTAGGATTGCTGCGTCAGACTCATGCCCACGGTATACATGTGGTGCGCCCAGACGACGAAGCCAAGCGCGCCGATTGCAACCATGGCGTAGACCATCGGCAGATAGCCGAAGACGGGTTTGCGCGAGAAGGTTGCAATCACGTGGCTGATAATACCGAACCCGGGCACGATGATGATGTAAACTTCGGGATGGCCGAAGAACCACAGCAAGTGCTGGTACAGGATTGGATCACCACCACCGGCAGGATCAAAGAATGTCGTGCCGAAATTCCGGTCTGTCAGAAGCATTGTGATGGCACCTGCCAGAACGGGCAGGGACAGAAGGATCAGCCAGGACGTCACGAAGATTGACCAGGCAAACAGTGGTACTTTGTGCAAGGTCATGCCCGGTGCCCGCATATTCAGGAAGGTGGTGATCATGTTGATCGCGCCCAGAATAGACGACGCACCTGATACGTGAACGGCAAAGATTGCGAAATCCATCGACATGCCCGCCTCAGAGGTCGAGAGCGGCGCATAAAGCACCCAGCCCACGCCAGAGCCCAACTGGTCATTGCCGCCCGGTGTCAGCAGGGATGCAACAGCAAGCGAACAGCCTGTCACATAAAGCCAGTAGGACAGGTTGTTCATCCGTGGAAACGCCATATCTGGCGCGCCAATTTGTAAAGGCATGAAGTAGTTGCCAAACCCACCAAACAGTGCCGGGATTACCACAAAGAACATCATCAGGATGCCATGGCCGGTGATTAGTACGTTCCACAAATGTCCATTTGGAGTACAATCTGCCGTGTTCTGGGCAAACAAACTCGCGCCCTCAAGGCACATGTACTGAACGCCGGGCTCCATCAGCTCCATCCGCATGTAGACGGTAAAGGCCACGGATACGAAACCCATAAGTCCGGCGGTAAAGAGGTACAGAATACCTATGTCTTTGTGGTTTGTGGACATAAACCAGCGGGTAAAAAAGCCCCGGTCGTCGTGCTCGTGTCCCTCAATGGCGGCGTCTGCCATGTGTCTCTCCCGTTTCCAGTAGACTATTCCTTGAGGACGGATTCGCCCCCTGCTTTGATATTCTGGTTTAGTGCGGTTGTTCGGCTAGGGCAATGATCCAAGCAATTATAGACGTGGAAAAAATGTCGCGGCAGATCGGACCCAGACACACGCCTTTGGGTTAGAAAATGGTCGTGAACGTGCGTTTTAAAGCGTTGTCCAGATCATCCATGGTGACAGGAAGCCCCAGATCAACAAGGGACGTCACCCCATGATCCGAGATACCGCAGGGAACGATTCCGCTAAAATGGTTCAGATCAGGTTCTACATTGATCGATAGCCCATGGAAGCTGACCCATTTTCGCAGGCGCACGCCAATCGCGGCGATCTTGTCTTCAGCAGGGCTGCCATCGGGCAGGGGCGGCTTTTCCGGGCGCGCGACCCAGACACCCACGCGACCCTCGCGCAATTCGCCAGTCACGTTAAATTCGGCCAGTGTTGTGATCACCCAAGCCTCAAGGTTTTGGACAAATTTGCGCACATCACGCCCGCGCCGGTTCAGATCCAGCATGACATAAACCACCCGCTGGCCCGGCCCATGATAGGTATACTGCCCGCCACGCCGTGTTTCATACACAGGGAAGCGGTCGGGATCGGTCAGATCTTGCGGCTTGGAAGATGTTCCTGCGGTATAAAGCGGCGGATGTTCCAGAAGCCAGATACATTCCTCTGCTTCACCAGCTTGAATAGCAGCTGCGCGTGTCTCCATCTCGGTCACGGCGGAGGGGTAGTCGATGAAGCCGTCTGAGGTGAGCCAAGTGACCATGGATCTGCCTTTGCAAGTGTCTGCGCAAGCCATGGCATATTCTGCGCATGGGTGACAACGCATAGGGACGTGTACAGGGCCGTTTTTTCGCTTCACATCGCAGAGCCTTGCGGCTAAACAACGCCAAATCAGCCTATGACTTGCGGTCGTGGCGGAATTGGTAGACGCGCAGCGTTGAGGTCGCTGTTCTGTAACAAGAGTGAGGGTTCGAGTCCCTCCGACCGCACCAGAAGACTTTCCAGATATTCATCGATTTTCTAGTGGTACAAAGAGACAGGCTTATGTCTTCACCGCAATTCATCAACTGATCGGATCATCTGCCCCACAAGGCCGTAATCCAATGCCTCTTTGGTGGTCAGCCAGAAATCACGAGCGGTATCGGTGGCGATCTTCTTTTCGGTTTGGCCGGTGGCTTCGGCAAAGAGTTTGTCGAAACGTGCTCGCATGATGCGAATCTGTTCGGCTTGAATTTGCATGTCGCTGACTTGCCCGCCGATACCGCCAGAGGGTTGGTGCAACAAAAAGCGGGTGTTCGGCAGGCAATAGCGATTTTCCTTTGCTGCGCCGACAAAGATCAGCGCGCCAGCACTTGCAACCCAACCTGACCCGATAGTGCGCACCTTTGGGCGGATATATTTGATCACGTCATGCACCATGTCGCCGGACTCCACATGGCCGCCGGGGGACGAGATCAGTACATTGATCGGGTCGTCGCTATCTTCGGCCAATGCCAGCAGATGGGTAACGGCGCGCTGGGCAAGCTTGTCATTGATCTCGCCCGTCAAAACCACATTGCGACTTTTGAAAAACAGAGTTGCGATCTGTCCGCCGCTCTCGGATTCAGAACGGGTATTGGTGTCGTCTAGCATCTGAGTGTTCATAGCGCGGCCTTTCAATCTACTGATCATCCAATATGCAGCCAAGCTATGGACAGTCTTTGAGGATGTCCATGTCGGCATTGACGCAAACGCCCCCGTTACCGCAAGGGGGCGTTTAGCAAACGCATCGGGATTACGATCCCGTATCGCGGCCTGAAAATCCGCCGGATAGCTCGTCCGTTGCTTCGTCAGACAGCTCTTGCGGTAAAACAAGGTTCAGCACGATTGCGATAACTGCGGCGGGCAGGAGGCCGCTGGTCATCAGAATCCGGGCAGCGTCAGGCAGATATTGTACGGCTTTCGGATCCAGTTGCAGGCCTAGTCCGATGGACAATGCAATCGCGAAGATGACCATATTGCGGCGGTTCCAATGAACCTCTGACAGCATCGAGACTCCGGCGGCGACGACCATACCAAACATGACGATGACCCCACCGCCCAAAACTTCGATTGGGATGGTGCGAATGATCGCGCCGACTTTGGGGATCAATCCGCACAGGATCAGAAACAGCGCGCCTATTGTGACAACATGACGGCTCATCACGCCGGTTATGGCTATAAGACCTACATTTTGGCTAAAGGATGTATTCGGAAAACCGCCAAAGATACCTGCAACGGCGCTGCCAACCCCGTCTGCATAAGTCGCCCCCTGAATTTCGGTATCTGTTGCCTCGCGTCCGGCACCGCCTTTTGTGATGCCGGACACGTCCCCCACAGTCTCGACCGCCGAGACAAAGGCCATCAGACAGAATCCCACGATGGCGGCAAAGCTGAATTCGAAACCGTATTTGAATGGGATGGGCAGTTGGAACACCGCGGCGCGGTTCCAGCTTGTACTGATGGCCTCAAACGTGATGATGCCGACCATCAGGGCATAGAGGTAGCCTACAAAAATGCCGATCACCACAGCCGAGACTGACAGCATGCCATCTGCAAAGAATTTCAGGCCAAGCGTGACGAAGATAACGACCAATGCAGCGGACCAGTTCAACAGACTGCCGTATTCCGGTTGATCAATGGCTGGCACGCCACCAGCAGCATATTGGATGCCGACTTTTACAAGTGCCAAACCGATCATAGTCACAACAAGGCCGGTCACAAGCGGCGGCAGAGCGAATCGTATTTTACCTATAACTGTGCCAAGTGTTGCGTGAAACAATCCACCAACCAGCACGCCGCCAAAGAGAGCAGGCAGGGCCTCGACCCCTTTGCCTGCGACCAGCGGGATCATTATCGGAATGAAGGCAAAGGATGTGCCCTGGACGATTGGCAGGCGTGCGCCGACCGGTCCGATCCCGATGGTTTGAAACAACGTAGCAATGCCTGCAAACAGCATCGACATCTGGATCAGGTATGTCATATCAGGAAAACCCTGCGCGCCTGCGTCAGAGCCAAAGCCAAACCCCGCAGCACCCGAGATGATGATGGCGGGTGTGATGTTTGAGACGAACATCGCCAGAACGTGCTGAATGCCCAAAGGGACTGCCTTGTGCAGCCCAGGGGTATAGTTGGGATCGCGCAGTTGCTCTGGCGTGCCGATGGATAAAGCGTTCATTGTGTGGTCCCCGTTATTGTTCAACTTTCTTGCGGGGCTTTTCAGTCAGTCCCGTGTGATGGTCACTGGTGTCTCTAACCAATGCTCCTGCAGATTATCTCCGTCCCCGATGCGGTCGATCACCGCAAATAGCCCCGGCGCGTGCAGAGGTGTCAGCACACCATGCCACGTGCCACGGTGGAAGTTGATGGCCTGCCCCGGCGTACTGAGAAAGGCGTGTATCTTCCCCGGTCGGTCGCCTGCATTTTCAGCAGTAATGATCAGAAATTCATCGAGACTCATCGGGATAAACGCTTGTGATCCCCTGGGATGCCGCTCCAGCAGGTCCAGCGTGTAGGGCAGGTTGCGCGGTTGCGCCTGAAACAGGCTTACGCCTGCGTGACCATCAGTGAAATCCAGTTTGGCGCGGTCATGAAAACGACCGCAGAGCCCCTGATTGATCAGCTTGTCGGGATCGCCATTGCAGTCCAGTACATCACCAAAAAGGGCGAAGCGCTGCGCGGTGAGGGGCTGTGCAGTGATCATAGGGCTGGATGGCGGTTGACATCTTTGTAAAGTAAATAGCGGAAGGGCGCGTCCCCTGTTGCCTCGCAGGCTTGCGGGCAGAATGCGCGGAGCCACATGAAATCACCGGGGCCGACATCGACCCAATCCTTGTTCAGCAAGTAACGTGCAGTGCCTTGCAGCACGTATAGGCCATGTTCCATAACATGCGTTTCGGCAAAGGGAATACGCCCGCCGGGCTGGAAGGTCACGATATTGATATGCATGTCATGGCGCATATCTGACGGGTCCACGAAACGGGTGGTGGCCCAAAGGTCGGTTTCCGGCATGGGCGATGGGGCAGTATTCTGATCGCTGGTGACAAATGCCTCGGGCGGATCGATTCCATCTTCCGGTTCATACCGCTTGCGGATCCAGTGGAATTTTAGCGGCATGTCTGCGCTGTTGAGAACATACCATTCGGTCTGTGGCGGCACATAGGCATAACTGCCAGCCGTCAGGGTGTGACTGTCGCCATTGATGATCAGCGTCATGGTGCCCTCTGCAACAAATAACCCAGCCTGCGCAAAGGGGTCCGGCTCGGGGCGGGAAGACCCACCGCCCGGTGCCACCTCGACGGCATATTGGGCGAAGGTTTCGGCAAAGCCGGACAGGGGGCGGGCAATAATCCACGCGCGCGTATTGTTCCAATGGGGCAGGTTGGATGTAACGATATCAGTCATCACATCCGCTGGAATAAAGGCGTAGGCATCAGTGAAGATTGCGCGACCTTCGGGGGATTGTGATTGAGGCGGCAGCCCGCCTTTTGGGAAAGCGTAGCTCATTGATCCTCCGGCAGCAGATCGGCCAGCCGCAAATAGGCAATGCGTTCGACCTGTTTACAGGCCTCGATGAATTCGGTCTGGCTGTCATTGTTTATCCGCCGCCGGAAGGCTTCAAGGATCGAAGGTTTGTCATAATCCCGTACAGCTATAATAAAAGGAAATCCGTGCTTTACGGTGTATTCCTCATTTAGGTTTATAAAAGTCTGACGTTCTTCATCCGTCAGCGCATTCAGCCCGGCGCCAGCTTGTTCGGCGGTGCTTTCGGCAGTCAGGCGTTTTGCGTCCGCCAGCTTGCCTGCTAGGTCGGGATGCGCGTCTAGAACTTCCAGTCGTTTGGTGTCAGATGCAGCTCGGAAGATACGCGACAGTGCATTATGCAAGCCCTTGGCGCTGTCATGGGCGGGGCCCAGCTCCAGCTCCCATGCGCCTTTGGCAATCCAGGGGGAGTGCTCAAAGATGCCACCATAGGCGGCAACAAACGTGTCTTTGTTCATGGCAGAGGGGCGGGTGCGCGGCCCTGGTGGATGGGTTTCAGTCCAATGGCGGGCGATGTCGATGCGGCGCGCGAACCAGACGCCTTCATGGCTTTGCGCATAGTCCAGAAAACGCTTCAGCGCCATGACCCGTCCGGGCCGTCCGATCAGGCGGCAATGCAAGCCTATCGAAAGCATTTTGGCCGCGCCATCCTGACCTTCGGCGTAAAGAGCGTCAAAACTGTCGCGCAGATAGGTTTCGAACTGATCACCTGCATTGAACCCTTGCGGTGTGGCAAAGCGCATGTCGTTGCAGTCAAGCGTGTAGGGCACCAACAATTGCCAACGGTTCTTATGGCGCAGGTAATAGGGCAGGTCGTCGGCGTAGCTGTCGGCGATATAGTCAAAGCCGCCATGCTCAGACACAAGCTCGACCGTGTTGTCAGAGCAACGCCCGGTATACCAGCCACGCGGAGCTTCGCCTGTGATTTCTGTGTGCAGGGCAACTGCGCGTTTCAGGTGGTCGCGTTCCTCATCCTTGGACAAATCCCTGTAATCGATCCACTTCAATCCGTGGCTGGCGATTTCCCACCCGGCTTCTTGCATGGCGGCGACCTGTTCAGGGCTGCGTGCTAAGGCTTCGGCAACGCCGTAGACGGTGATGGGCATGTCTTTCAGCAAACGATGAAGGCGCCAGAACCCGGCCCTTGCACCGTATTCGTAAATCGATTCCATATTCCAGTGTCGCTGACCGGGCCAGGGGGCAGCCCCGACAATTTCGGACAGAAACGCTTCGGACGCGGCATCCCCGTGGAGAATATTATTTTCGCCGCCCTCCTCATAGTTCAGAACAATCTGCACAGCGATCTTGGCTCCATCGGGCCAACGCGGGTCCGGAGGCGTTGGGCCGTAGCCTCGCATATCTCTTGGGTATCTGTTCACAGCTTCATCCTAACGCGTCGCTATTGGCCACGAAAGGGGCATGGCTGCCAAGGTGTTTTCGCAAAATTTTTCGCAACGCGCGATTTAGCTGTTGTTTTGATCAGGCCTGATCATCCGGACACCGTCCGGCGTGAACTTGATTCTAGCCCCCGCCTTGAGGTCGTCGTGGTATAAGCCTGACAAGATCCACAGCAATTCTGTTTCCCGCTTTTTGAACCCTTCTGTGGGCAGATGGGTGAGAAAACGATCTGCCAATGTACGACAGATTTTACGCAACTCATTCCGTTTGTTAATACGATCCCGACTGAAAACTTCATGCCAGATCATTGGGATGCCATTATCGCTGAATTCATGAATTGCGAAGATAAGTTGCATGGCACGTGTTGCAGGATCTTTATCTTTGCTGATGCGATCACACACACCTTGCTCAAATAAATCCAGATCAAGCAGGTCCAGCGCATCGTCTTCATAACTGAGCGCTGTTGCATAGAATGCCGCATAGGCTGCTGCGCCGGCAACGCTTTTGGTGCGCTCCGTGGCAAGACGAGCCTCTTGTTCCAGTGTTTGGTAATCGCCGAACCAACGGGGCAGAACATGAAACGCATAAGCCCGATGGGGGTGTTGGTTTGAAATATCCAGATCGGACCATGTCTGATATTCTGTGCGCGCGCTTTCAATTCCGTCTGTCGTGGCTGCAACAAGCTGAAAATGTACCCGCGCCAGAAGCGGTGAACTCAGCTCAGCCGGATCGAAGCGCGCCAAAAGTGTTGCTGCGGTTTCAAAGCTGCGCAAAAGTTCGTCCCAGCCTTCTTCTGTGACCTCATGGCTCCAGCCTCCTCCACGGGCGACCCAGCCTCGATCAATATGTATCTGAGCCAAAAGCGCTGTCAGTATGTAATTGCTGGGATCAGCTTCATATGCGGCCTGAACGCGGGCCAATGCGCCATCTGGGATCATGTAATAATCTTCAAAATTGCACATATTTGGAGGGTAGATTTCATCCGCCAGATGTACGCGCAACGCATCAAGCGCCATATCCATGTAGCCCGTTCCGAAATCTGTAGAAGCCCGCGTTTTATCCCAGTCGGCGATACGGTTTGTCAGTTCGCGCCAATCATTAACGTCAATCAGGTCTTCGATCAGTTTCCGCACTTTCTTGAACTCTGCGGTTTCGTTCGAAGCAGGCTTGCGGACAGACGCAAAATATTCAGTATTTTGTTCATTATCCAGAGTAAGAGCATTGCCATCCCGAAAAGTTGAGATGACCCATCTTGGCGCAAATACAAGACAAATTGGCATGAACAGAAAGCCGATACCTGTCAGTGCGATATCACCGGCGCTTTGTGAAAAACTAATAGTTTTGGTTTTGGATGACATCATGGCCTCAATCGGAAAAATAAAGATAGGCCGACCAAAAGAATATGGTCGTGATATGGCAGGAATGTGCTTTTATTAGTGTTTGCACCCGAGCATGGCTTGAGGTGAACTGTATCTGCAATTTGAAAACGAGGAAGCGCCATGGGCTATCTGACGACGCATATTCTGGACACCGCAAAGGGCTGTCCGGCGGCCGGGATCGAAATATCGCTTTATCGTGTGTCCGGTAATTCGCATCGCAAAATTGCCAGCGCTGTGACCAACGCAGATGGTCGAACAGATGCTCCGATCCTACCGCCAGACGCCTTCAAGACAGGGGCGTATGAGCTGATCTTTCATACTGCGCCATATCTGGGGGACGCCGCGAGCTTTCTGGGTGAAATCCCGATCCGTTTTATGATGAGCGAAGATGATCATTATCACGTGCCATTGCTGCTGAGCCCGTTCGGGTATTCGACCTACAGGGGCAGTTGATCGAGATCATTGCCCTTCTTCGTGACTGCGGGAAAGCTAAGGCCATGACAGATCAGATTGAAGAACCCTCGGCACAGCCGACTATCGGCACGGTCACTTTGGCCGAGTTGTTTGTTGTGTTGAAGGCCGGCTGGCATGATTTCCGCCGCGCACCGTTGTTTGGGCTGTTCTTCAGCAGCTTTTATGTGATTTGCGGGCTGTCGCTCACCTTGCTGGGGGCCGGTAGCTTTACCTGGACCCTTGTGCTGTCGCTTGGGTTTCCGCTGGTGGCCCCATTCGCAGCCGTTGGTTTGTATGAAGTCAGCCGCCGTCTGGAATGTGGCGATCCGCTGGCATGGTCCGAGATTTTGGCCGTCGTCTGGCGAGAACGCGGGCGGCAATTGCCGTGGATCGGTGCGATCATCCTGATCATTTTCTTGTTCTGGAGCTTCTTTGCCCATATGTCGCTGGCATTGTTCTTGGGGCAGATGACGCTGACCAATATCTCGACCTCATGGGAGGTGTTCAACACCCCAAGCGGTTTGATGTTGATTGCGTTCGAACTGGTCACAGGTGGGTTGGTCGCGTTGTTGGTTTACGCGATTACAGTGGTTTCGATGCCGTTGCTTTTGGATCGGGAGATGGATTTTGTGACCGCTATGCTGATTTCGATGCGGGTTGTAGCGCGCAATAAACGGGTTTTGCTGGTTTGGGCTGCCATCATTGCGATACTGGTTTTTGTGGCAATGCTACCGCTGTTTTTGGGGTTGCTGCTGATTTTGCCTGTGCTGGGACATGCAACATGGCATCTGTATCGGCGGGCGTTGTATTTCCCGGTCTAGACGTTCAAAACTACCCAAAACAAAAGGGGCGCGGATGTTTGAACTTGCGATCATGTGGGACTGGTTGGCCTTTGCAGTGCGCTGGCTGCATGTGATCACTGCGATTGCATGGATCGGGTCATCTTTCTACTTCATCGCACTTGATCTGGGTCTGAACCGTGACATCCATGGTCCCGCAGATGGCGAGGAATGGCAGGTCCATGGCGGAGGTTTTTATCATATTCAGAAATATCTGGTCGCGCCTGCGCAAATGCCAGAGCATCTGACGTGGTTCAAATGGGAAAGCTATGCCACGTGGCTATCCGGCTTTGCGATGTTGGCAGTGGTCTATTGGGCAGGGGCAGAGCTTTATCTGATTGATCCGAATGTGGCTGATCTCGCGCTTTGGCAGGCGATTGCGATTTCCTTCGGCTCGCTGATCATTGGTTGGGTGATCTATGATCAACTCTGCAAATCCCCTTTGGCCCAGAATCCAACGCTCTTGATGGTGCTGCTTTTTGGCGTGCTTGTGGCGATAAGCTGGGGATACACGCAGGTTTTCACAGGTCGGGCCGCGCTTTTGCATCTGGGTGCTTTTACGGCAACGATCATGACAGCGAATGTCGCGCATATCATCATCCCTAACCAACGGATCGTTGTTGCTGATTTAAAGGCGGGGCGGGTGCCGGATGCGAAATATGGCAAGATTGCCAAGCTGCGCTCGACCCATAACAACTATCTGACGCTGCCGGTTATCTTTTTGATGCTGAGCAACCATTACCCGCTGGCCTTTGCGACGCCCTATAATTGGCTGATTGCAGCGCTGGTCTTTCTGATGGGGGTGACGGTCCGGCATTATTTCAACACGATGCATGCACGCAAGGTCAGGCCAAACTGGACATGGGCGCTGACTGTTATTCTGTTTATCTGCATCATGTGGTTGTCTACAGCCCCGCCCCCGAAGAGAACGATACGGCAATGGGCCCAACGGCAACCCGATATGCGCAGGCCGCAGAGTTTGAACAAGTGCATGAGATCGTCTTGGGGCGGTGCTCTATGTGTCACGCTCGCGAACCGTTCTGGGATGGTATTCGCTGGGCGCCCAAGGGTGTCTATTTGGAAACCGAGGCTGATGTGGCGATTGCGGCCCGTCAGATATATCTGCAAGCGGGCGCAAGCCACGCCATGCCGCCTGCAAACCTGACTTTTATTGAACCCGAAGAACGTCAGGCTATTCGCATTTGGTATGAAGGCGCTAAATAAATAATCACCAAATATTGGGGTTCAAAGCTGTTTGTAGTTCATACTTTGGTATGGCGAAACGTCGAAGTTTTTCCGCTTTCAAAGATTTCCCTTGAGAAAAACCCGAACCTGTTCCAGCCTAAGCCATGGGGAACATACCGGCTGAGCCCGTGTTAAAGCATAGCTTCCTATCTGTTCTCTCTGGCAGGAATATTAAGGGGCGATATGGAACTGAAAGATCACCGCGACATTGCTGCAAGCCCAACCGAAGTTTGGGATGCTTTGCTGGATGCAGATGTTCTGAAAGCCTGCATTCCCGGCTGTGAAGAAATGACGGGTTCACCCGAGGAAGGCTTCGAGGCCGTGGTCGTCCAGAAAGTCGGACCGGTGAAAGCCAAGTTCAAAGGCGCAGTGTCGATCACTGACATGGTGCAGGGCGAAAGCTGCACTATATCAGGTGAGGGCAAGGGTGGGCCTGCGGGCTTTGCCAAAGGCGGGGCCGATATTAGGCTGGAACCTACCCAAGATGGGACGCGTCTGCATTATGAGGTTGAGGCCAAGGTTGGCGGCAAACTGGCTCAGCTTGGTAGTCGGATCATCGATGGCTTTGCCAAAAAGATGGCAGATCAGTTTTTCGAAAGATTTCAAACGGCCTTGGAAGGGCCAGCGGAAGAGACAGAAGATGGCGAGGAAAAGAAGAAAGGCTGGCTAAAGCGGTTGGTCGGCTAAGATGCGATCCGAAAGGCTGATTTCGGAACAAACATTCAGAACAATGGACGATGTTCAAGGGAGGACAAGTATGACCAAAGTATCAATGACCGTGAACGGCAAAGCCGTTTCGGGCAATGTTGAAGGGCGGACGCTTCTGTCAGGCTTTTTGCGCGATCAACTGCATCTAACGGGAACTCATGTGGGATGCGATACGTCGCAATGCGGGGCTTGCGTGGTGCATGTGAATGGTGAAGCGGTGAAGGCGTGCACAATGCTGGCAGGCGAAGCCGAAGGGGCCGAGGTCAAGACGATCGAAGGCATGGCCAATGCCGATGGTTCGCTGTCTGTGATCCAGCAGGCCTTTCAGGACCATCATGGGTTGCAATGTGGGTTCTGCACACCTGGTATGGTGATGTCTGCGGCAGCACTGCTGAAGGAAAACCCAAAACCGTCCGAGCAAGAAGTGCGCGAGTATCTGGAGGGCAACCTGTGCCGCTGCACCGGGTATCATAACATCGTCAAGGCGATCCTTGCGGCCAGCGGGCAAGACGTGCCGGCCATGGCTGCGGAATAAGCTGTGACAGCAGTGGGTCTGCCCACCAGCGTACAAATTATAAGGGAGAGATGAGATGCCAAAAGATGGAGGCATAGGCGCCAGCTCGAAGCGGCGCGAGGATGTACGGTTCCTAACAGGACAGGGCCGCTATACGGATGACATTAACCTGCAAAACCAAACATACGCGTATTTTCTGCGCTCGGATGTGGCGCATGGGGTGATTAATGGGATCGACACCGCGGCGGCGGCTGCGATGGATGGGGTAGTGCAGATATTCACCGCCAAAGACTTTGAAGGCGTTGGGGGCATTCCTTGTGGCTGGCAGGTGACGGACCGCTTCGGCGAAGCGATGCAAGAGCCCAAGCACCCGGTTTTGGCCGAAGGCAAGGTGCGCCATGTTGGCGACCCGATTGCCGTAGTGGTGGCTGAAAGCCTGGAACAGGCCCGCACAGCGGCTGAGGCCATCGAGGTGGATATTTCTGAATTGCCGGTCGTGATGGATATGAAAGAGGCTGTCAAAGACGGTGCCACCAAAGTGCATGACGATCTTACATCGAACCTCTGTTACGATTGGGGCTTCGTCGAGGAAAACCGCGATGCGGTGGATGCGGCCATCAAGGGAGCGCATCATGTGACGACGCTGGAGCTGGTGAACAATCGTCTGATCGCTAACCCGATGGAACCGCGCGTGGCCGTGGGGGATTGGAGTGCAGGCACTGATGATTACACGCTCTACACAACCTCCCAGAACCCCCATGTGATCCGGCTTTTGATGGGCGCATTTGTGTTAGGCATCCCGGAACACAAGCTGCGTGTTGTGGCCCCCGATGTAGGCGGCGGGTTTGGCTCTAAGATTTACCATTACGCGGAAGAGGCGTTTTGCACATTTGCCGCCAAACAGGTGCGCAGGCCCGTGAAATGGACATCCAGCCGGTCCGAGGCGTTTATGTCCGATGCCCATGGCCGTGATCACGTCACCAAGATCGAGCTGGCGATGGATGAACAGGGCAAGTTCCTTGCGCTGCGCACGGATACCTATGCAAATATGGGCGCGTATCTGTCGACTTTTGCGCCGTCTATTCCCACGTGGCTGCATGGCACTTTGATGGCAGGGAATTATACGACCCCGCTCATCTATGTGAACGTCAAAGCGGTGTTTACCAACACGGTGCCGGTAGATGCCTATCGTGGCGCAGGGCGGCCCGAGGCGACGTTCCAGCTGGAACGTGTTATCGACAAAGCGGCCTATGAGATGGGCATTGATCCGGTAGAATTGCGCAGGCGTAATTTTATCACTGAATTCCCCTATGCGACGCCTGTTGCCGTGGAATATGACACCGGCGATTACAACGCCACGATGGACAAGCTGCTGGAGTTAGCGGATCGTGACGGCTTCCCGGCGCGTCGCGCCGAAAGCGCCAAGCACGGTAAGCTGCGCGGCCTTGGGATCGCGCATTACATCGAGGCGTGCGGGATTGCTCCGTCAAATCTTGTGGGCCAGCTTGGCGCGCGGGCAGGGCTCTATGAAAGCGCGACTGTGCGGGTCAACGCGACCGGTGGCCTAGTGGTCATGACCGGATCGCACAGCCACGGGCAAGGGCATGAAACGTCTTTTGCGCAGGTTGTCGCGGACATGATCGGCATAGATGAGAATATGGTCGAGGTTGTTCATGGCGACACGGCCAACACGCCGATGGGCATGGGCACCTATGGTTCACGTTCCATCGCGGTGGGTGGTTCAGCCATGGTCCGCGCAACCGAGAAGATCATCAACAAAGCCAAGAAGATTGCGGCACACCTGCTTGAAGCTTCTGAAGGGGATATCGAGCTGAAAGACGGCGCGTTCAGCGTTGCGGGCACGGATAAATCCGTGGCTTGGGGTGATGTGACCTTGGCCGCTTACGTGCCGCACAACTATCCGCTGGAAGACATCGAGCCGGGGCTGGAGGAAACCGCGTTCTACGACCCGGCCAACTTCACCTACCCTTCGGGCGGGTATGCCTGTGAGGTCGAGGTCGATCCAGAGACCGGCAAGGTCGATGTGCTGGCTTTCCACGCGGCCGATGATTTTGGCAATATCATCAATCCAATGATCGTAGATGGTCAGGTGCAGGGCGGTCTTGCGCAGGGTATCGGGCAGGCTTTACTTGAAAACTGCGCCTATGATGATCAAGGCCAGCTGCTGAGCGGGTCTTACATGGATTACACCATGCCACGGGCCGGTGACGTGCCGATGTTCTCGGTCGATCATAGCTGCGTGACGCCGTGTACGCACAACCCGCTGGGCGTAAAGGGCTGTGGCGAAGCCGGGGCCATCGGGTCGCCTCCGGCTGTGGTCAATGCGGTGGTCGATGCACTGCGGGCGGCTGGCCATGATGTGACACATATCGATATGCCTTTGACCCCTGCGCGGGTCTGGGCGGCAATGAACGGCTGAGAAAGGAAAACTCATGTATAATTTCGAACTGGAACGGCCGAGCACAATTGCAGATGCTGTCAAAGCGCTGGGCAACGAAGACGCACAGGCATTGGGTGGTGGGCAGACCCTGATCCCGACGTTGAAACAAAGGCTTGCCTCCCCCGATGTTTTGGTCAGCCTGACCGGTATCGGCGAGATGGCGGGGATCTGCCATGATGATGACGGGCGGCTCTGCATTGGCGGGGCCACGGCCCATGCGGCTGTCGCGGCTGACAGTAGCTATCCGGGCCTGAGCGCGCTTGCGGCGCATATCGGTGATCCGGCGGTGCGCAACCGTGGCACGATTGGCGGATCACTTGCCAATAACGACCCGGCGGCCTGCTATCCGGCGGTGGTGTTAGGCTCAAACGCGACTGTTGTGACCAACACGCGGGACATCGCGGCGGATGATTATTTCCAGGGCATGTTCACGACAGCACTGGAAGAGGGCGAGATCATCACCGAGGTAAAATTCCCGGTTCCTGAAACGGCGAACTATCAGAAATTCGTCCAGCCTGCGTCACGCTTTGCGCTTGTGGGTGTGTTTGTGGCAAAATTCTCTGACGGGGTGCGTGTAGCGATCACCGGAGCCTCGGAAAGCGGCGTGTTCCGATGGAGCGAAGCTGAAGCGGCGCTGTCGTCTGATTTCTCAAGCGATGCGATTGCGGGTCTGTCATTGAGCGGCTCCGGCATGATCAGCGATTTGCATGGTACAGGCGATTACCGGGCGCATATTGCGAAGGTAATGACCGGGCGGGCTGTCGACGCTTGCTGAGTTTATGTGCTGATTACAAAGGGCCCCGCGTTATTGCGGGGCTTTTTTTGTAGAAGAATGACGGGTTTGAGCCCATTTTTCCGAATTTCTGCGATGTAGCTCATGTCTGCTGTAACAGTAGCGCCAAAAACCTTCATCAGCCCCTGAGGTTTTGAATGGGGTTTGAGACAGCTTCAAATGGGATGGCTTGGAGAAATTCCAGAAAGGAGTGTTTTGGGAACGAGCATCGCTGTCACACTCAACATAAAATGCGTTAGGGAGACCTATTATAAACGTCACCGTGCAGCAAATCTATGTTATCAGTCCTAAAAACGGATGTTGAAACTATGAAAAAAATTATAGCTACAGCCATGATGGTTGTATTAGGCAGTAGCGCTTATGCTCAAAGTGAAGCCGACCTTAAAGAGATGAGCGCAACAATAATCAATCTCAATGGCTATTTATGTGCGCGTGTAATTTCAATTACTCCTACATCTACATCTGATGTTTGGCGCGTAAGTTGCGTTGAAAATCGGGATGGTACTGGACGTGCTTCGTATCTGATGAATGCAGCAACAGCTAGCGTTTCTCCAGGATAACATCATATGCGACCTCTAATAACTTTACTCATTCTATCATTCGCATCAACGCCTGAATCTTTGATTGCTGATACAACTCAGGCGGATGCTGAATATGTCTTGGTATGCCGCGCTTTTGCGGCATCTTTTGGAGGCTATAACCTAGAAATTGTCGAAGGCTTAACCGCTTCTGACGGTTACGCACGAGCCTCATACGTGAGGCCGTCAGATCGAACAAAGTGGGCGTACGCATGCAAATTTGAAGGTGATAGACTAATTTGGGCGGCTGATGAGAATGGGCGGCTCGGCAGGTGGCGCACCGAAGAGGATATTCGATACATCATCACGGAATCCAACGTAACTATTCGGCAAATTTGGAGCGACGGTTCAATGTCTGAGGATATTTACGAACGCTAATTTTTGCGAGCTATCCGTAACCTCCCAAAAATGACCGTTTGTGGAAGGGTTCGCAAAACCGGACATTGGTGCGCGTGAAGCGTAGGTCTGCAAAGTCCGCGTTGCCGACAGTAAGCATAGTAATGAAAATACCGCAATAACATCACTTGCCTTTGCGTTTTAGGCCTCCGAACGGATACTATGAACCAAGTCGCGTAATCCGTTTCTTTTTGTGCCTGTCCGTAGGAGAGATCATCAAATACCGTTTTCCAGATACAAAGGGTGATAGGTGCTCTGTGTTACGGCGCTCTGCAAAAATAATAGCTACATCACTCCAAATGCGTGGCTGTCGCGCGGCGGGCGTGCAGGTTTGCGCGGATGAAGGCGGCGATGAAAAGCGCGGTCATGATCAGAACGATTGTCGGGGCAGGGGCGCTGTCGAGGAAGAAGCTGGCATAGACGCCGGTGAAAGCCGAGAAGACAGCCACGCCCATAGCGGTCCATAGCATTGCGCCAAAGCGCCGGGTCAGCAGGAATGCGACGGCACCGGGGGCCACGAGAAAGGCGATGGCAAGGATGATGCCCACGGCCTTCAGGGCAGCGACGACCACCAGCGAGATGACTGCCAGCAGGCCGAAATGCAACCAGCGGACGGGCAGGCCGGTGGCGCGGGCTTGTTGTTCGTCAAAGGCATGCAACAGAAGGTCACGCCAGAGCAGCGCGATCAGGCCGGTGACCAGAACCGCTATGATGCCTGTGGTCCACATGTCTGACGGGCCAACGCCCAGCATGTTGCCAAACAGGATATGATCGAGATGCACGTCACTTTCGATCTTGGTGTAGAGCACGATGCCAAGCCCGAACATGCCCGAGAACACCACGCCCATCACCGTGTCGCGCTTGACGCGGGAGTTCTCGTCGATCCAGCCGGTCAGCAGGGCGCAGATCATCCCGGCGATGAAGGCCCCGACGGCTAGTGGCAGGCCGATGATATAGGCCAGCACCACGCCGGGCAGGACCGCATGCGAGATTGCATCGCCCATCAGCGACCAGCCCTTGAGGACCAGAAAGCAGCTGAGGAGCCCGGCAGGCACGGCAAGCATGACCGAGATCAGTAATGCGTTCACCATGAACGGGAACTGGAAGGGGAGGAGGAGCTCTTCCATCATAACGCCTCGGCCGCGCGGCGGCGGGCTGCGATCATCCCGTGTTTCGGGGCGAACAGGAAGGCCAGCGCGAAGACGCTGGTTTGCAGGCAGACGATCACCCCACCCGTGGCTCCGTCCAGGAAATAGCTGATATAGGCGCCGAAGAACGAGGTCAGCGCACCTATGGCGATACTGATCATCAACAGGCGCGGGAAGCGGTCGGTCAGCAGGTAGGCGGTCGCGCCGGGGGTGACGACCATGGCGATCACCAGAAACGCGCCCACGGTTTGCAGGGCAGCAACGGTGCAGGCGGATAGCAGGGTGAAGAAGATCACCTTCAGAAGATCAGGTTTCAACCCAATGGACCGGGCGTGGTTTTCATCGAAGAACGTGACCATCAGGTCTTTCCATTTCATCAACAGCACCGCCAGCGATACGAAACCTATGAGGGCCAGCTGCAACGTGTCAGAAGGTGATATGGCGAGGATATTGCCCAGAATGATTGTCTGGATATTGACTGAGGTTGGTGACAGGGAAACCATGAACAGCCCCAACCCAAAAAAGCTGGTGAAGATCAGGCCGATGATGGCGTCTTCCTTCAGGCCAGTGCGCTGGTTCAGAAACAGCATTGTGCCCCCCGCAAGCCCGCCCGCGAAGAACGCGCCAAGGGCGAAGGGCAGACCCAGCATATAGGCCCCGGCAACACCGGGCACGATGGAATGGCTGAGCGCATCACCGATCAATGACCAGCCTTTGAGCATCAGGTAGGCTGACAGAAACGCACAAACCCCACCCACAAGCGCCGAGACCCACATGGCGTTGGTCATATAGCCGTAGCTGAAGGGTTCCAGAAGGATGCTCACTCGGCCTTTTCCTTCTTGTCCTCGTCGTGGTGGTCATAGATGACAAACGGGCGTTCATCATCCGAGATGACTGTCAGGCGGCGGCCATCATCATCGTCGTGCAGGTCTTCGCCATGCATGACGAAGTGGCGCAGGACGCCCCCGAAGGCCAGTTCGAGGTTCTTTTGAGTGAAGATCTCGGACGTAAGGCCGTAGGCCAGGATGGTACCTTTGATCAGAATAGTGCGATCACAAAATTCCGGCACTGAGCCAAGATTATGGGTCGAGACCAGCATTACCCGGCCTTCGTCACGCATTTCACGCAGCAGTTTGATGATGGCGTCTTCGGTCTGTACATCAACGCCGGTAAATGGTTCATCCAACAAGATCACCTTGCTGTCTTGCGCCAATGCGCGGGCAAGGAAGACGCGTTTCTTCTGACCGCCGGACAGCTCTCCTATTTGGCGGTGGCGGAAGTCAAACATGCCCACACGTTTCAGTGCGGATGTGACAGCAGCGTGGTCGGCGGCGCGGGGCAGGCGCAGGAGCCCCATATGGCCGTAGCGGCCCATCATCACCACGTCCTCGACCAAAACCGGGAAGGACCAGTCGACCTCTTCCGATTGGGGAACATAGGCGACGGTATTGTTGTGCAACGCTTCTTTAACGCTGCCCCCGAGGATAGATATCTCGCCTTTGGCTGTAGGAATAAAGCCCATCAATGCTTTGAAAAGTGTAGATTTTCCGGAGCCGTTGACGCCTACCAAAGCGGCGATAGTGCCCTTTGGCAGCTCAAACGTAGCGTCGCGCAAGGCGGTGTGGCCGTTGCGATAGGTCACGGTAATATCACGCGCAGCGAGGCCAGAGGCAGGCATTTACTCAAGGCCTTTCAAGATGGTTTCGGACGTGACACGCAACAAATCAAGATAGGTGGGGACAGGGCCGTCTGGGCCACTGAGGCTATCCACATAAAGCGCGCCGCCATAGACAGCATTGGTTTCGCGCGCGACTTGCTGAGCAGGTGCGGCAGATACGGTGCTTTCCGAGAAAACCACCTTGATGTTGTTCTCGCGAACCGCATCGATTACCGCGCGAACCTGTTTCGGCGAGCCTTGGGCGTCGGCGTTGATGGGCCAGAGGTACAGCTCTTTCAGGGCGTAATCACGGGCGAGATAGGAAAATGCGCCTTCGGATGTAACCAGCCAGCGTTGATCCTCGGGCAGGGCAGCGATGGCGTCTTTCAAAGGTGCGATGGTTTCGGCGATCTGGGTTTTATAGGCTTCAGCATTTGCCTTGTAGCCTGCGGCATTGTGCGGGTCATTCTCGGCAAAAGCAGCGGCGATATTGTCCACGTAGATCAGGGCGCTTTCCAGTGACATCCAGGCATGGGGGTTGGGCTTGCCAGTGTAGGGGCCTTGCGAGATGCCCAAAGGCTCCACGCCGTCGCTGAGTACAACAGAAGGGACATCGCGCAGGTTGCGAAAGAATTGCTCGAACCACAGCTCAAGGTTAAGACCGTTCCAAAGGATCAGATCAGCATCCTGAGCGCGCAGGATGTCGCGGGGGGTCGGTTCATAATTATGAATCTCGGCGCCGGGTTTGGTGATGCTGTCAACCTCGGCCAGATCGCCAGCCACATTGCGCGCCATATCAGCAATGATCGTGAAGGTGGTAACAGCCTTAAACTTCTCGACCGCTTGTGCAGGGCTGATCAGGCCAATGAACATAAGACATAGGGCGATTTGGCGCAAAGCGGGCATGTTTAGTCCTCATACAATGACGTGCTTCAGAGGGAATATGAGCGTGTCCGGAGAGAAGTCAATGCAATTGCGACTTATTCGCAATTAATTATAAAAGGAGAATAGGTATGTAAGCCGACTGCGCAGGACATAGCTTGATGTGAGGCCTTCACCACCGTAATCATGCCGTGTTTTGCCGAGACGCTTGCTGTGGTTTATTAGGGAAGGGGACGGTATGCATCCGACCAAAAACAGGAAACAGCGCTTTGAAAAGATACATTGCCATCGCCCTGCTGTTCGGCCTAAGCGGCTTTTCGTTATTTATGTTTTATAACAGGTACTACATATGGCACCGCTGCTTTAACGAACTTGGCCGCTGCTATGATCCCGAAAACAAAGTGGTTTATCTAGAGCAAGGAGGTATTATCTGGGGCACCTCGGGCGTTGTGTTTGCGGGTTGGGCATTGTATTTGATCTTGCGGCGATCTACCAAGTAGTAGCAAGTCTTATCGCTCCATTCGACGTTTCAGCTGAGGCAGAGAATAAGAATTCCTCACCTTATCAGTGAGCAGTTTCTGGAACCTTGGATCGGCAGGCAGGCATCCTATGCCACAAATCTGGTGCGCCATACCCGTCTGGTAATCGATATGCCAGAACCTGCCGCCGGGGGTCGAAATGTAGCCGTCCACGCCTTCTTCCATATCCGCAAGAATGTCCCCGACAGAAGGGACTTCGGCATCCGCACGCCGGTCAAATGAACCATGGGTATGGAAGGATGCCAGTGGTTCGGTTGTTATTTTGACCTGTCTTGACTGGCAGGAATCGCGCAAGCCTTTTCGCGGTGGGGTTGCAATAATTTGCCCTTCCTTATTGCGCCCGATCGTCCCGCAATACTCCCGATTGGTCTTGAAAGATCGCAGTTGTGCCTCTTCCAGAACCTGCCGGGCTGCAGCCCGTATCAACGGGTCTTCAGCCCAAGCTGGCGCTGCCAAAACCATAGCTATCAGAGCGATTGGCATTTTCATCAGATGATCTCCGGCTTAGGGTGGAAACTGTAACCAGTGATGGACACGTAACATGCGAAAAGATACCTGCACATGCGCTATGTCATAAATTCGCCGACCCAGGTCAGTGTGCCTGTCTATGGACAGGACGGGCGGTTTCCGGTCCGACGGATTTTCTGTGTTGGGCGGAATTATGCAGCCCATATCCGTGAGATGGGAAATGATGAACGGGAACCGCCGTTCTTTTTCACCAAACCGGCGGATGCGGTGGTCGAAACCGGGCAGACGATCCCATACCCAATGCAAACCTCTGATCTGCATCATGAGGTAGAACTGGTTCTGGCAATCGGGCAGCATGGTACGGATATTCCTGCCAAGGCCGCGCTGGACCACGTTTGGGGCGCGTGCGTCGGGATCGACTTGACACGGCGTGATCTTCAGGCCGCTGCGAAATCGAAAGGGCGTCCGTGGGACATGGCCAAGGGGTTTGACCACTCCGCACCTATGGGGGCGTTGGTGCCGCTAACTGACATGCCGGATTTGGGGTCAGGGCGCATATGGCTCAGTGTCAATGGTGAGGTTCGTCAAGATGCGGATCTGGCCGATATGATCTGGCCCGCGGCTGATTGCATCGCCCATCTGTCGCGCAGCGTTGCCCTTGCGCCCGGTGATCTCATTATGACCGGCACACCGGCTGGGGTTGGACCCCTTGTGGCAGGTGATCATGTCAAAGCGGGCGTCGCTGGCGCGCCCGATCTAGGGATACACATCGATGGTTAGAGCCGCTGCTAGGTAAGTTTTTTAGAATTATTCTAAATAGTGCTTGGATTCTCAGTCGAAGCTTATATTTTAAGAGATGAAGCAAGCTTTGTAAGCTGGCTATTCCCGAAATTGAGCAAGTGGAGCATGACAATGACCCAAGCAGCAATTGATATGAGTAATGACGCCAGAACAGCTATCGCCGACGCGTTGAACCAATGTGTGGCGGAAACGGCTGTAACCACCATGCTGGCGCAGAATTTTCACTGGAACGTCACGGGTATGTCCTTTGCGCCATTGCATGAGTTGTTTCAGCAAATCTATGAAGACCATTTCACCGCTCAGGACGATCTGGCTGAGCGTATCAAAGCTTTGGATGCCCACGCGGAAGGAGCCCTGGCGGGAATGTTGTCGCGATCAAAAGTGTCAGAGCATGATGGCCATGCGTCGGATAAAGAAATGATCAAGACAATGAAAAATGCTCAGGAAACGCTGGCGGCTACTTTAGCAGAATGTGGTGCGCTTGCCGCCAGACATGGCGATACACTGACCGAAGACCTATGCATTGCACGCGGCCAGACACACGAGAAATTCGCCTGGCTTTTGCGAGCGCATCTTCGGTGGTGAACGACAACAGCCCTGTCTAGTTTGTCAGGATCAGCTTGCCTGCACGTGTGATGCGCAAACAATAGATTTGCTCGTCCAGAACAAGCTGTGCCTCCACGCCTTCCTTGATCAGATCACGCGCATTGTAGGTCACTGGCACCTCGCGTCGGGTCTGATCTACAGGGTGGGGCGCTGTGGTCATGGCATATCCTCTATTCTGTCAAGAATGCTTTCCAGATAGGCCTCGCTTGGGAATACCCCGTCAATTGCGCTTTGCAGCAACTCTTGCCAGAGTGACCTTGGTGCGTCTTCTTCCCTTTTTGTCTCAGTCAACTGGTCCATCGGATCCTCCGCGAATTGGTTGGTTCCGGGCTGCCCGACCTGGGGTGGCTGAGATATCTCCTTATATCTGACTTATTTTGTCAGATATGTCAATTCCGACTATTTCGATAGGAATTTTTCCGCGCCATCTTCCCTCCTACGCTCAAGGTGATTAAAGCTGAGCGGCAACGGATTTTGGCGGATAGGCATATTGTGATCGGAAAATCACAGACTGATGGTGTGGCAGGTTTGCGAAATGCAGCGATTTTGGTGGCATTGATCTGCCTGATGCCAATGGCCGCTGTCTTTCTGGCCTCGCTCAGCGGCGGCAGCAACACGGTCGTCCATCTGATGGAAACCGTATTGCCACGCTATACGGTCACAACTTTTGTGCTGGTCATCCTTGTTGCAACAGGAACATTCATGATCGGTACCGGAGCGGCCTGGCTTGTCACCATGACCGAGTTTCCCGGCCGAAAAGTGCTGGAAATTGCGTTGGTCATCCCGCTGGCTTTTCCGGCCTATGTGCTGGCCTATGCCTATACCCATGTGCTGGACCATCCGGGGATCGTGCAGGCCAGTTTGCGCGATCTGACAGGGTGGGGGCCGCGGGATTACTGGTTCCCCGAAATCCGGTCACTTGGCGGGGCCGCCTTGATGCTTGTTCTTGTGCTGTATCCTTACGTCTACCTTCTGGCGCGCGCTGCGTTCCTGCAGCAAAGCGTGTCGTCCTTTCTGACGGCGCGCGCCTTGGGCAAAAGCCCGTGGCAGGCGTTTCTACGCGTCTCGATGCCAATGGCGCGTCCGGCCATTGCAAGCGGGGTGCTATTGGCGATTATGGAAACCATCGCAGATTTCGGCACGGTCGCTTATTTCGGCGTACAGACCTTTGCGACGGGCATTTACACCAGTTGGTTCGCCATGGGTGACAGGATCGCAGCGGCGCAATTGGCTTTGGGCCTGCTCTCTATGGCGCTGGTCATCGCAGTGCTGGAACGTGCAAGTCGGGGCCGCGCCAAGTACCATTCCACCTCCAAACGCCATGAAGTGATGGAGCGTATACCCCTGAAAGGCCAGGCCCGCTGGGCCGCGCTTGTCTTATGTATCCTGCCCGTTCTGTTTGGCTGCATCTTGCCCATCATCACACTTTTCACGATGGGCATCGGGTCCGAGCAGAACCTGCTGTCCAAACGCTATATAAATCTGGCGCTGAATTCCGTGCAATTGGCGGGGATCGCTGCGGTGATCACCGTACTTGCAGCAGTCGTTCTGGGGTATCTGCAAAGGGTGCAGCGGGGTGTGGTCTCGGCAACGACGCTCAGCATAGCGCGGTTGGGTTATGCGGTGCCCGGCGGTGTGATTGCCGTTGGCCTTCTGGTGCCGTTTTCCTATTTTGACAACACGCTGGATGCCTGGATGCGGGCAACATTCGGGGTCTCAACTGGGCTGTTGTTCACAGGATCAATCTGGTTGCTGGTCCTTGCCTATATGATCCGTTTTCTTGCAGCCGCAATCGGGGCGTATGAGGGCGGGCAGGCTACGGTCAACGCAAACATGGACGCCGCCGCACGGGCTTTGGGGCAGACCGCGTTCGGTACGTTCCGGCGCGTGCATTTTCCAATTCTGCGACCAAGCCTTCTGACGGGACTTCTGATTGTTTTTGTGGATGTGATGAAAGAACTGCCCGCCACCTTGATCCTGCGCCCGTTCAATTTTGACACGCTGGCTGTGCAGGCGCACCGCCTTGCGGCAGATGAAAGGCTTGAGGGCGCCGCGGTTCCCAGCCTTGTCATTGTCGCCATCGGGCTTTTGCCCGTTTTGCTGATCTGTCATCGGGTGGGGCGGCAAGGACGGTAAAAACTGTGTTAGCTGTGCGTATTCTATCCCAAAGAGAGGCTATTTATAGCAAGCTCGGTTCAACTGTATAGGTAAGATATTTCACCTTAAATAAGTCATATTTTTATCAATGTTCTTTGAGGTGTGCGAAGCAAATATGGTTCTCATTAGGATAGGATAAATGATGATACACCGCATTTCTAAGATGCAGTTTCTTAAAAGGTTTTCTGTATTAAGTCTCATGACGGCGCTTTGCGCATGTTCTGTTTCACCTGAACAAGCAAAAATCAATCGTGATGCCCGGCTGGTCAAACAATTCGCAAATCCTGCAGATCGGGTGGGTATGTATATCGTCTTCCAATCAGGCGATGGTTTCATAGTTGAATATCTGCCTACTCAGGTGTCTGAAGCTGAAGCGTTGCGGCGCATAGATCAAGTATGTCGTAATACAGGCTTGGGAAGAACTGCTACAATTTCGAAGCGTTTGCCAAAGCTTACAAGGGCTGCGGACCTTGGCAATGGGCGTAAGGCAAATGTGCAAGCGTTTAAAGCTGACTGCAGAACATAGAAAACTTCTCAAATCAGAGATCAGTATTTCTGCTAAAATTATAAACGGCGCGGGGGAGAGACCGCGCCGTTTACAATTTCAAGAAGATAGACTTATTCCCAGCCGATCTCGTTGAAAATTTTCTGGGCCGTTGGCAGATTCTTTGCAACAGCAGACAGGCTGACCTCATCGCCTTTGAATTCCCCAAGCTGCGCAACGGCTTCGCTGAGGTCTGCGCCTTTGACCGCCGGATACTCATCATTTCCGGCCGAGAAATACTTCTGTGCCTCATCGCTGGCGAGGTATTCCAGAAACTTGATGGCGTTGTCCCGGTTCGGAGCGTTCTTCGCCACGCCGCCGCCAGATAGGTTCATATGTGCGCCATTGCCATCCTGATCAGGGAAGACATAGCCGATCTTTTCGATCTCAGCGGACAGCCCATCCACATCCTTACGCAAGGCGCGGGCAAAGTAATACGTGTTTGAGACTGCAATCGCACATTCGCCAGACACCAGCCCGCGCAGCTGGTCCGTATCGCCGCCTTGTGGGTCACGGGCGAAATTGTCTTTCAGGCCATTCGCCCATTCTTTCGCAGCCTCTTCCCCGGCATGTTCAATTACAGAGGCCAGAAGTGTCTGATTGTAGACATTGGAAGAGGACCGGATGCAGATCATTTCCTTGTAATCGGGGCTCGCAAGATCCGCATAGGTCTGGGGCGGGTTTGCGACGGCCTCTTTGTTGTAGAAGATAATCCGCGCACGTTGCGAGAAACCGAACCATTCATTGCCTTCGTCTTGCAGGTTCGCGGGAATACGATCCTCCAGAATTTCGCTGTCGACGGGTTGTAGAATGCCTGCGACCTTGGCCCGTTCCAGACGGGACGTATCTACGGTCAGCAGGATATCGGCGGGTGAGTTGACGTCTTCCGCTTCAATGCGGGCGATCAGTTCATCCGCATCACCTTCAATGCGGTTAATGGTGATACCGGTTTGTTCCTCAAAGTCGGAATAGAGCCGCTCATCCGTGTCATAATGGCGGGAAGAATAGAGATTAAGCTCGCCCTCGGCATGGGCGGTCATTGCAGTGCCAAGCCCGGATGCGATGGCAAGTGCCAGCGCTGAGCTGATTGATTTCGTGAACATAAGATGCCCTCCAAAGGCAATATCGTTATTCTGACAATTTTTATCAGTTACCTGATCTGGCGGAGGATGCAAGAGTAGTTGAGTAATTTTGTCAGAGAAATTTTGTCACATGCCAGTTGCAAGTCAATCGCATTATTTCTTCGGATCAGATTTCCCAAGGGTATTGAGGATCGGACAATCCGGTCGGTTATCACCGCTACATGCTTTGACCAAATCAGCCAGCGTATCGTGCATGTTCTTCAGATCGGTGATCTTGGCCTCGATCTGCTTCAGGTGGTCCTTTGCAATATCGCGCACATCTGCGCTGGCACGATCCTGATCTTCCCATAATGCAAGCAGGTTACGGCAATCTTCGATCTTGAAGCCAAGGGCGCGGGCGCGGCTGAGAAAGATCAGCTTATGGAGGTCCGTATCGCGGAAAGACCGATAGCCGTTCATACCACGCAAGGGTTTTACAAGGCCGATATCCTCGTAATAGCGGATGGTTTTCGGGGCAGGCCCGATTTTTCTGCAACATCTCCGATATTCATGTGGCCATCTTCATAGTGCTGGGGTTGCTTGTAATTTTGCCTGCTTGCCATGTTGCGGCAGCGCTACAGGCGCGGTTTGGCTTACTCTGCGCAGGCGCAGAGCATTTGTGACGACAAAGACGCTCGACAAAGCCATAGCACCGGCGGCCAAGGCCGGGGACAACAGCAAGCCAGTGGCGGGATAGAGCAGGCCCGCTGCAATAGGGATGAGCAGAATATTATAGCCAAAGGCCCAGAACAGGTTTTGACGGATATTGCGCATTGTCGCATGGCTTAGCGTGAACGCATTGCTGACCCCGCCCAGATCGCCTGACATCAAGACGACATCCGCAGCCTCAATAGCTACATCTGTGCCAGAGCCTATGGCGATGCCAACATCTGCACTTGCCAAGGCAGGTGCGTCGTTGATCCCGTCGCCGATAAACGCAAGCTTGCCGGTCTTCTGCAAATCCCTGATGGCGTTGACTTTCCCTTCGGGCAATACCTCGGCAACTACATGGTCAATGCCCAGCTCACGTGCGACCGCTTGTGCGGTGGCAGTGTTATCGCCGGTGATCATGGCGATTTTCAACTCAAGCTCATGAAGGGCGGAAATGGCAGCTTTCGCACTGGGTTTGACCGGATCGGCTACAGCAAAAGCTGCGGCGGGTTTCCCATCAATCGCCATGTAAAGCGGCGTCTTGCCTGAATGCGCGACCTTGGCCCCGACGGTCTGCAAGGTATCAATGTTTACACCACTCTGGTGCATCAGACGATCTGCGCCGATCAAAACTGTCTGATCCCGGACTCTGGCCCGAATGCCATAGCCAGGCAGGGCGGTGAAATCTGTTATATCTTCCATGGGCAGGTTGCGCCTTTCAGCGGCCCGCAGGATTGCTTGCGCGATGGGATGTTCCGATTTTGCTTCAATCGCGGCTGCAATAGCCAGCACGTTCGCCTCATCGAACCCGTCCGTTGTGACCAGATCGGTCAGTTCTGGCTGTCCTTCGGTCAGGGTTCCGGTTTTGTCGAGCGCGACGACATTCACATCTTGCAAGCCCTGCAAAGCATCGCCTTTGCGAAACAGAATACCCAGCTCGGCCGCGCGACCGGTGCCAACCATGATCGATGTGGGCGTCGCCAGTCCCATCGCACAAGGGCATGCGATAATCAGGACCGCTACAGCAGCCACTAAAGCATGAGACAAGGCGGGAGCGGGGCCAAAGATCAGCCAAACCACCGTGGTCATAGCGGCAAGCCCAAGAACCACAGGAACAAACCAGGCGGTGATCTTGTTAACCAGATCCTGAATGGGGAGCTTGGCCCCCTGCGCCTGTTCGACCATTGCAATGATCCGGGCCAACACAGTCTCATTGCCAATTGCTGTGGCTTGAAAGACAAGCGCGCCGGTGCCATTGACGGTCCCACCAGTAACCTGTGCTCCTTCGGTCTTTTCAACGGCCAGAGGCTCACCAGAAATCATGCTTTCATTGACCCATGACTGCCCTGACATCACTGTGCCGTCCACGGCGATCTTCTCGCCGGGGCGCGTATGTATTAGATCACCAACGGAAATTTGATCCACCGGGATATCTTCTTTATGTCCGTTCCGTTCCACAAGCGCGGTCTTTGGCCGTAACCCCACAAGCTTGCGAATGGCCGCGCCTGTGCGCCCTTTGGCGCGGGCCTCAAGAAACCGTCCCAGCAGGATCAGGGTCACAATCACCGCTGCCGCCTCAAAATAGACTGCTTGCGCCCCTTGAGGCAGCAGGCGGGGCGCAAAAAGCGAGATCACTGAAAAGCCGTAAGCCGCCGAGGCGCCAAGCGCGACGAGCGAGTTCATATCGGGCGTGCCGTGGATAAGGGCCGGATATCCCTTGAGGAAAAATTGCCGCCCCGGCCAAATCAAAACAAGCGTGGTCAGTATAAACTGAATGCCCCAACTTGCCTGCATGCCGATTGTCTGATGAATCAGCGTGTGAAACGCGGGAACCAGATGCCCGCCCATTTCCAGAATGAACACCGGCAGGGTGAGTGCTGCGGCAACAACCGTCATCTGTGCCAGTTGCGTGGTTTCTACGGATTTACTTTGTGCGGGGTCAGCGGGTTGTTCTGCGCTATAGGCCGAATATCCGGCTGTGGCGACTACCTTTATCAGAGGTGCAGCATCAGGCAGAAGCGTTACGACAGTAGCGCGTTCGGCGGGCAGGTTGACGTTGGCTTCAATCACGCCGGGCACTGCTTGCAGCGCCGCTTCTACCCGCCCGACGCAAGAGGCGCAGGACATCCCGTCAATATTCAGCACCACATGATGCTGCCGCGCAGGTTTTCCGATATGAGCCAGAACTTCTAAGATACCTGTCGTATCCGGCGCGCCCTCAAATTGCACAGTCGCAGTTTGTGATGCCAGGTTGACGCGCGCCAGACTGACCGCAGGTATCTCTGCCAACGCGCTTTCCGCCCGCCCGACACAGGATGCGCATGTCAGATCGTCGATTTGGAACGTCAGTGTTGATAGGGCCGTCATCGGAGTCACCTTTGCGTGTTACACCTATCAAATAAAGGTTCCAGTAACAGGAGGGTCAAGGGCAAAGCTTGGGCATAGTTGCTATGTTTGTTATGTGCTAGGTGATGTGAAGTTTCGAAACACGATGCCAGTTTTCTGGGTCGAAGCAAGGTAAACCGGGAAAGTATGACAGTATTGCCCGCGAAATCCGGGTTAAACACCCTACAAAATTCCGCCCGCCTGAGCGTGGCCCCCATGATGGATTGGACGAAGTTCAGAATTTATAAGATAAAGTCAGAATACTAAGCAGGTCGTGCATTTAAGTTATTCTAAGTGTTTTCCCGTTAGCAGATTATTCGAATGATACTTCTTTAGTCGCTCTAATTCTTGCATAAAAAGTCTGAGTGATTTAGATGATTAAGCCAGTCCAATTCTGCGTCGTAGAAGATGTTTTCCAGTACACGCACGGTAGAGGCAGACGAGCAAACAAACAATTCGGACGAAAAATGCCTGATTTAGTAATTTCCCCGCCAATAAACGATACAGCTGTGTACGTAGCTGGCGACTCCAATATCTTTTTCCCAGCTTTAGTTGCTCTGACCAGTATCGAAAAGCATAATGCGAATAAATTCGACAAGTTTATGTGTTTTGATTTTCAGAACCTTACGCCGAAAATGTCGATGTTGTTAGATTATTATGATATCAATTTTATTGACACAGGGTCACTTGGCGTGATGGATAGCATTCGCCAGATGAATAAGATGGAGGGATGGTGGCCGCTGGAGGTGTATTTGAATTGGGCAATTCCTGAATTTTTATTTAAGAAGGGTTATAGGTTTTCAATTAAGAGTGATTATGACGTACTTTGCGTTGCTCCATATGAAAAGGACTTGCCTAAATATCTGTCTGAAGGTCAGCCGTTCTCGGCGATAGCTACAGGCGGGCCGGTGAATGAAATCCAAAGTGAAACAGAGATAAAAGTAAAACGGAAACTTGGTTTTCCGTGTGATCATCCAAAGGCCATTAATGTTGGTTTTCTTATTAACGATAACTCCGTTTTTTCTGAATTATCTCTATTCTCTAAGTTTCAAGAGTTGCACCGAATTATTTCGACACAAGTTCCGCGACCAAAACTAGATGAGCAAGTAGCTGCTTCAGTTTTATTGCACCAAATCTCGAATGAAGCAGTCGTGTATCTTAATGAGCGATACAATATGCGTGTTAGAAGATCACCGACTACTGGTGAGGACTTCCGGCCAGACATCGCCAACATCCATTATATTACAAAGTTTAAGCCTTGGAAGCCATTAAGTACCGCTGACGTGCGGAGTTGTGGTGAGGCTATCCATCCTATTGTTCCGATTTATCGGAATCTTTGGATACGTCATGCTGAGACGCTCAAGTACTGTGAAGGGTTTTTAAATGTACTACCATTTGATGAATATCAACTGTTGGGTGTTGTTGCGAGCGGTACAAGAGGAGTTCAAAAAGCAATAAAAAAAATTAAAGTGGAGAATCCAAAATAGCAGTATTTCTTTTGGTCAATGGCGCATGTTGATATTTGTACTGTTGGTAAATTTGTATTGTGTTTTAAACTAACTTGTGGTTCCGCCACTTATTCCAATAAATGGGTGTCGTGTTGATGGTGCATTCGACACAAGGGCTGACAGCTTCCGCTTTGTATGCGGTCGATCCAGCCGAAGATTTACGTTTTTTAATAGATGCTATATTAAATATCCTTTTTCGGTTGTGGGTTTCTGGCTGTCTCCATGGTTATTATTATTTAATCCCCCATCTGTGAGACAAAACTGTCAAATGTGCGAGAAGGTGTTTGAAATGTCTGATAACAGACAACATCCAAGAAATATCATTTCCCAACAAAATAAGGGAAATTATAGTATTGCAAGGTCTGCGCGTCTGAGCGTGGCCCCCATGATGGATTGGACTAACCGTCATTGTCGTTATCTGCATCGGCTCATGTCGCAGCGGGCTTTGTTGTATACGGAAATGATTACAGCGCCTGCTTTGGTGCAAGGTGGTGCCGTGCATTTGCTGGCGTTCAACACAGAGGAACATCCCGTAGCTGTGCAACTCGGCGGCTCTGATCCGGCAGAGTTGGCGGAGGCTGCAAGGATTTGTGCAGATCACGGATATGACGAGATTAATCTGAATGTTGGTTGTCCCTCGGATCGGGTGCAGTCGGGATGTTTCGGGGCGGTTTTGATGGAACGACCCGGCCTGGTTGCAGATTGCGTTGCCGCCATGATCGACGCGCAACGTGTAGACGTGACTGTTAAATGCCGCATCGGGGTTGATGAACAGACCCCTGAAAAGGTGCTTCCGGATTTTCTGACGCGTATGCGTGATGCAGGCGTGCAGCGCGTTGCGATACACGCGCGCAAAGCTTGGCTGCAAGGGCTGAGCCCGAAGCAAAATCGTGATGTGCCACCCTTGGATTACCCGCTTGTGTACCACATGAAAGAGATGTTTCCGGATTTGCATATTTCGCTCAATGGGGGTGTGGAAAATCTGGATCAGGGGCTTGTGCATCTTGCGCACGTGGATGGCGTGATGATCGGGCGGACAGCATATCATAGCCCTTGGGATATTCTGGGCCGCGCTGACAGCCGCATATTCGGCGTGGAAGACCCGGTTCAAAGCCCGCAAGAAGTGGCTTTGGCGATGTTACCCTATATCGAGGATCATCTGGCCGAAGGTGGGCGGTTGCATCAGATCACACGGCATATGCTGGGGCTTTTTGCGGGGCGTCCGGGTGCGCGTGGCTGGCGACGGGTTTTGTCAGAGAACGCCCATAAAGACGGGGCAGGGACAGAGGTAATAGGCGCAGCGCTTGAAAAGGTTACAGATGCGGCAGAGGCTGCTGAGTAATTTGGCTAGTTGTTTAGTCCCGGCATGTGGTGGGTCGGATCGACATTGAAGCGTTCCGGTTCGGTTGTCCAGATTTTGCAGATGTATTCGAATGGTGTGAGGCCTTGCAGCGTCTTCAATCGGCGTGCGTAATTGTAGGCTGCAATGAAGTCGGTGACGTGCGTTTCAAGCTGTGAATGTGTGTCATAGTGATATCGCTTGACCGTCGCCTCTTTGATTGTCCGGTTCATGCGTTCAACCTGGCCGTTCGTCCACGGATGGTTCACCTTTGTCAGGCGGTGGTCGATCTCGTGCTCGCGACAAACGCGATCAAAGATGTGCTCGAATGCGGATGTGTCCTGTTTGCGATTGGTGAACTGGATGCCGTTATCCGTCAGGATCGTGTGGATCCTGTATGGCACGGCGGCAATTAGATTGCGCAGGAATTGGGCGGCAATCATCTTGCCCGCCTTCTCATGCAGCTCGACATAGGCAAACTTGGAGGTTCGGTCGATGGCCACGAACAAACGGATCTTCCCCTCTCCAGTGCGTACTTCTGCGATGTCAATGTGGAAATAGCCAATCGGGTAACGTTTGAACTTCTTCTTCGGCTTGTCGCCCTCTTCTTCGGCTTGTCGCCCTCGACATCTGGAAGACGGCTGATCCCATGCCGCTGCAAGCACCGATGCAATGATGATCGGGTGAGATGCGGAATGCTGGGCTGCAGCGCATAGAGACAATCATCCAGAGGCAGCAGCGTGTGCCGCCGGAACGCGACGATGACGGCTTCCTCTTCGATGCTGAGAACCGTGGAATGGGCTTCCTTCGGCCCCATAGCAGCGTCTTGAACGCTGTCACGCTTGCGCCACTTTGCGACGGTCTTGACGTTGATGCCCAGTTCCCGACTCAGCGCCGCGTTCGAAGCTTGCGATCGCTGTATGAGAGCTCGGACGGCGTGCGTGGTCTTGGCGCTCCCGTGAAGAATTTGTCCCATAGTTCACCCTTCTGATGGTCACAAATCAGTAGACCACCACATGCCGGGACTAAACACCTAGGCCTTTGTGGAACGTCGTGCGTTATTGACTCGGTGCAACAGATTTTCTGAACCCTACCAAGAGACCGTGTCATATAATATTGACCCAAACGCCCAGCATTTCTGACCTAGACCAGACCTGCTTTGTAGTCCGCGCCAACCCCCGTCTTTTAGACGAGAGTGCTTTAGTAAAAAATTCGAGTGCTTTATCAGAAAAGGCTACTGTAGGGAGCGACGCAGATAGAAAGAAAACCAGCGCAAAGCACATGGGAGAGAAAAGAGTTTTTAAATTCTATATACTTAAATTTCTAAATTAATCTTGTAGTCGTTATCTTCAAATAGTCAATCATACCGCAGGGCCTGCGCCTTGCCCCGGAAGATTGTGTAGGACAGGATCGTGTAGCCCAGGATCGCGGGCAGAACGAACAACGTGCCAAGCAGAATGATAAACAGGCTTTCCGGTGCGCTGGCGGCTTCGTAGATTGTCAATTGCTCGGGTACCACGTAAGGGTAGAACGAGTAAGCCATGCCGGTGAATGCCAGTGTGAACAGGGTGGTCGCGGCGGCAAATGGGCTCCAGGCGAAGCGGTCGCCCTCCATCGGCAGGCGGCGCAGTTTCCACCACAGATAACCGATCAACGCACCCGAGAGGATGGGCAGGGGCGACAGATACAGAAACGATGGCAAAGAGAACCATTTCTCAAAAATGCGCGGGCTCACGAAGGGGGAGGCCAACGAGATCGCCCCGACACCAAGGATCAGCCCCCAGATGCCACCCTTGGCCCAGCTAACAGCCTTGGCTTGCAGTAAGTCTTCGGTTTTCAAGATCAGCCATGCTGCACCGATGAAGCTGTAACCGACGGTCAGAAACACTGCCGTTAGCAGCGCAAAGCCCACATGCCAGATCGTCCAGTCCAGCCCCATGATGTAGAGCCCCAGCATGAACCCTTGCGACAGCGACGTCATCAGGGAGCCCGCAAAGAACGCCCAATTCCATGCGGGTTTCTGTGCGATAGGGGCCTTGGCGCGGAATTCGAATGACACGCCGCGCAGGATCAGCCCAATCAACATGATCGCCACGGGCAGATAGAGCGCCGTTAGGATCATCCCATGAGCTGACGGAAAGGCCACCAGCAATAGACCGATTGCAAGGACCAGCCATGTCTCGTTTGCGTCCCAAAATGGCCCGATCGAGGCAACCATGCGGTCTTTTTCATCTTCCGTTGCCAGCGGGGTCAGCAGGCCCACGCCCAGATCGAACCCGTCAAGAACAACATAGATCAGGATCGACAGGCCCATAAGGGCGGCGAAGGTGAAAGGTAGCCAGGTTGCGGGCTCTGCGAATGCGAACAGGTCCATCTTTACTCTCCGGGTTGTAAGGCTTTGACTTCGGCCTCACCGCTGCGCGGGAAGGTACGAGTGCTCAGCGGTTCACCTTCAGAGGCTTTGCGCGCCAGATAGGTGATCGTGCCGATATAGGCGAGGATCAGCGCGGCATAGACCGCCAGATAGGTTAGAAGCGTGCCAAGAACCATCGGTGCGGGCACGTCAGCCACGGCCTGCTTGGTGCTGAGAACGCCTTGGACCAGCCAGGGTTGCCGCCCGATCTCGGTCGTGTACCAGCCCGCAAGCGTGGCAATCCAGCCGGAAAAGGTCATGGCCGCAAAGGCGTAGAGCATGAGCTTGGGCATATGATCCGCCCCACGTCTGCGCAGCATATACGCCCCGGCCCAGCTTAGGGCCAGCATGGCCATACCCATCCCCACCATAATGCGGAAGCTGAAAAACACTGGTGCAACAGGCGGGTGTTGCGGGGTGCCGTCCTCGGTCACAAAATCGTTCAGCCCCGGCACAACCCCATCCGCATGGTGCTTGAGGATCAGTGAGGCCCCGTTTGGCACGCCAATCTCAAAGTGATTTTCCCGCGCCTGTTCATCGGGTAGGGCGAACAAAAGCAAGGGTTTGTTCGGGCCTGTGTCCCAGTTCCCTTCCATTGCGGCGACTTTCTGGGGCTGGTGCTCAAGCGTGTTCAGACCGTGCAGGTCGCCCATGAAAATCTGAACCGGGATCAGAAGGGCCGCCAAAACGGTTCCGAAGCGCAGTGTACTGCGCACGCTGTCCGCCTTATCGCCAAACAGCATCCGCAAGGCTGATATTCCAGCGATTAGGAAAGCAACGGTCAGCCCCGAGGCCAGCAACATATGTGACAGCCGGTAAGGCATGGACGGGTTGAAGATGATCGCAAACCAATCCGTGGCATGGGCGACACCATCGCGCATCTCAAACCCCTGAGGGGTGTGCATCCAGCTATTGAGCACGATGATCCAGAAAGCGGACATAGTGGTCCCGAAGGCCACAAGGAACGTGGCCAGCGTATGCAACCACCCCGGCACGCGGGAAAAGCCAAACAGCATAATGCCAAGGAAAACGGCCTCCAGAAAGAAAGCTGTCAGAACTTCATAAGCCAGCAGGGGCCCTGCGATATTGCCGACGGTTTCCATAAAGCCCGGCCAGTTGGTGCCGAATTGGAACGACATAGTGATGCCCGAGACAACGCCCATGGCGAAGGACAAAGCGAAGACCTTTACCCAGAAACGGTATGCATCCATCCATTTGGCGTCATTCGTTCGCTTATAGCGCAGCTTGAAAAACAGCAGCGCCCACCCCAGGGCAATTGTGATGGTCGGAAACAGGATGTGGAACGAGATATTCGCCCCGAATTGAATGCGCGACAGGATCAGAGTGTCCATTTTGTACCCCAATAAATCTTGGAATCGTTCTAATTGTGCTTTCGCATGTAATAAATAACCGCTTAAACTTGCATGTCAGGTCGGTGCGACAGAATGCGCGGGAAGGTGAAGCTGTGACAATAAAGATTGCGATAAACGGCCTTGGGCGTATCGGACGGTCGATCTTGCGATTGCTTACCACATCTGATGCGGCAAAATATTTTGAAATCATTGCGTTGAACGATATAGCTCGACCAGAGCTATGCGCATATCTTTTGGAGTATGATAGCGTATTTGGCCCGTTTCCGGGGCAGGTGAGCCATGGTGACGCAGCCCTGACGATCAACGACACAACCTATCCGCTGACCGATCATGCTGACTTGAGCGCGCTTGACCTGAGCAATGTCGATTTGGTGGTGGAATGCACGGGCAAGGCAAACAGTCGCGCATTTGCCGAGCGGGGCCTGCGGGCAGGCGCGCGCAAGGTGCTGATCTCGGGGCCTTGCAAAACGGCTGATCTGACGCTTGTGCTTGGGGCTAATGAGGCCGCGTTGGCCGGGCAGCGCGTTGTGTCAAACGCGTCCTGTACGACCAATGCGCTGGCCCCTTTGGCGCGGCTTCTGGATCGCGAATTCGGGCTGCTGACCGGTCATATGACGACGATCCATTGTTATACCGGCAGCCAGCCGACTGTGGATGCGCCGCGCGGTGATCTTGTGCGGTCGCGCGCCGCAGCTTTGTCTATGGTGCCGACCACAACCTCGGCAGGCGATCTGGTCGATCTGGTTCTGCCGGATCTGGCCGGCCGGATCACGGCGACTTCGGTGCGGGTGCCAACCGCAAGCGTGTCCGCGATTGATCTGACGGTGCAGACCAAAACGCCGGTGACAGCGGCGGCTGTAAACGCAGCTTTTCGCAATGCCGCAGCCCCCGTGTTTGCCTATACGGACCGCCCGCTGGTGTCGTCCGACCTGCGTGGGTCCCCCGCCTCGATCATCATGGCGGGCCCCGAGACGCATATTACATCGGGTGGTCTGCTGAGGGTCTTTGGCTGGTACGACAATGAATGGGGCTTTTCGAACCGGATGATCGATGTGGCGCGCATGATGAGCGCGGCTTAGGGGGCTGCGCTATTAAGGCTTCCATGGGTTGCCAACCAACAAGGCATCAAAGCTAATCTTCGCTGTATGAAGATCAAGTTGTCGCTATCTTGTATGGATCACAGTCGTGACGGGAACGTCACCCATACCGCGACACCTCGATCAGATTGCCATCCGGGTCGTTGAAATAAACCGATATCATGCGTCCTAATGCGCCGGTCTTTTCGACGGGTCCTTCTATGATTTCGATCCCCTCGGTCTCAAGATGGGTGATCAGCTCTTGCGTCTCAAGCTGTGTGATCAGGCACAGATCGCCCGAGCCTATACGGGCATAATTCCGGGTTTCTTGCCCCAGTGTTTGCAGGTTGATCTTCTGATCGCCAAAATGCAGCGCCGTGCGCCCGTCTGCGAAGTTCACCTTTTGCATTTTCAAGACGCGGGCGTAAAATTCTGCTGCGCGGTCAATATCTCGCACGGTCAGGACGATATGATCAATGCGGTCTATCATGTTGCTATGTCCTAACGCTCCACCGGCAGGCCGCTGGGAACCGTATCGGGAATGCCAAGACGGCCTTTCAGGGCAACAGGGTCTTCGAGGGTTTTCAGAAAGGCGATAATCGCAGTGATGTCATCCTCTTGCAGTGTTGTCGATTTAGGTGCGGCGGTCTGGATGGCCTGCATTTCTGCGGTGTCGTCTAATATACGCCAATCTTCGACCTCAAGCGGCGGCAGGATGGCTTGGCCGCGGTCATAGCGCGCAAGGGCGGTTTGTGGTTCGGCATGCGCCTTCAGGAACGCCTCTAACGTCGCATAGGCACCGGTATGCCCATAAGGCGCGGTAAGGGTCACATTGCGCAAGGATGGCGTGCGAAAGCGGTACGCGTCGGTGTCGTTTCCGGTAACGCGCATACGGCCCGTGTCGCGGGCGTGGGTTTCGAACCGGGCGGCTTTGCCGGGGCCGAATTGCGGCATACCCATAGCGTGAAAGCTGTGGTCAGTCTGGAACGGGCCGGAATGACAGACCGCACACCCGGCCGCGCCATAAAATAGCGCCTGTCCTGTTTTGGCGGGCTCTGGCAAGGGCATGCCTTCCCGCAGCGCCTGATCAAACGGGCTGCTGTCCGAGCGCCATTCATAAGCGATAAAGCCCGCTATGGCATTTGAGATGTCGGTGAAAGTAATCGCGCGACCCGCTTCAATTTCGGGGTATATCGCTTTGAATTGATTTGCATATTCCGGTATTTCTTCAACCCGCTTTGCAATAATGTCCCATGCACCTCCATCGCCAGTGATCCGGCCCAAACGCACCGCTTGCGCGACATCATTCTCGCTGTAATGACCTGCCATCTCATCCTGACTAAGCACCGGAAACATGGTTTGCGCAGATAAAAGCAATGTGAAACCTTCGGTCATTTCGTCTTCAAGCGGCGTGCGAAAGCCGCTGGCGCGGGTCTGATCAACCTCGATCCGGCCATCGTGGAACAGGACAGTGAATTCCTTCGCCCCCAGATTGAACAGGGTTTGCGAATGGCGCGGGATGCGTTGTTCAGGTGGGTTGTCCGGGTCAGCCCTGCGGTCCGGGCCAAGGCCGATCCCGCCTTCGCCAAGCCCAAGGGACACACCATCGCCTGTTGCGAATTTCGGGTGGTGGCATGTTGCGCAAGAGATGTTGCGATTGCCTGACAGGATCGGGTCGTAGAACAGCAACTGACCCAGCCGCGCCTCGGCCTCAGAGACTGGACTGTAATCCTCATCGGTCACTGGCAAAAGCTGTGCCGAGGCAGGGCTGATCAGGGCAAAACAAGCAAGGGCAGTCAGAAGGCGCATAAGATAATCCGTGCAGGGCTTGCGCAATCCTAACGCTGCGGGGGCGCGCTGCAAGCGCTTTGAATCAGATCGGGTATATTGCCTTTGAATTTGAAAAAGCCTGCAGTGGCATGGGGCCATGCGGCGCGGTCATAGCCCCGCAAAACACTGATCAGCGCGATATTATGCTTGGCCAGTTCTACTTTCAGGATGCTCATAAGTTCTGCGGTTGGACCTGCGGGGGCATAGGCCGTGACCACCTCGGACAATGCGTTGCTGCGCGCCCAATCGACCAGTGCAGGGATAGCTTGATCGCCTGAGACAGGCGGATGCAGATCGCCCAAACGGTCTTTATACCGCGCAAGTGTGTCGGACATGGCATCGCGGGCGAATTTTGTGACATTGCCTGACACCGCAAGGGGGGAGCGTGCGTCGGTCGCCATAAGAACGGCGGAATGGGGCGGGCGCAGCCCTTGGGTAAACAGAAAGCCGGGCGACATGTCGTCTTCGGTCAATAGCAGGCCAGCCTTGGCATCAGTCCAGATGTCCCCTGTGGGCGCAGGCAGCGGTGCCGGGTGCGTGGGGGTATCTATAGGGGCTGCGTGGTTTGCCAGTTGATCCGGCGCGAGGCTGTCGCGCCCTTCCGTATATTTGGCGATATTGCTGGGCCGGGCGAGATAGGTTTTGCCCTGCGTGTGAAGCCCCGCGACCCACCGCCAGGATAATGTGTTTGATGCCGGGTCGCCGTCCAGCAGGTGGCGCAGGAAGAAATCGGCCCCAAGCTGCCATGGCAGACGCAGGGTAAAAATCCAGATTGAGGCAAACCACATACGAGCATGATTGTGAAGATATCCCTTTTTTACAAGTTGTTGCGCCCACCTGTTAAAGAAATCTATATCCGTCTCGCCCTTGCAGGCGGCATCGAATGTTGCGCGCAGGCCTGCTTCGGTTGCCAAACGATTGAGGCCCGCTTTTACCTCGATGCGATAGCTGGTCCAAACAGATGGGCGCAATTCCAGCCAGCCTTTCCAATAGGTGCGCCAGAACACCTCTTGAATAAACTTTTCTGCTGTTGCCAAAGAATAGCGCGACAGCACCGCGTCGATCACCTCTTGCTCGGTCAGGATCCGGTGACGCAGATAAGGGGACAGGGTCGAGACATGCGGATGGCCGTCCAGATCGTAATTGCGCAATCTGGCATAGTCCTTACCGGATTTGGGCACAAAGGCCTGTAGACGTTTCAGCGCTGCGGTGCGGGTTGGAGAAAATTGCATTCTGTCCTCTTGCCGTGATGTCAAAGAATAAGTCGGGGCAGAATGCTTTCAAGACTACGCGAAATGCAGCGCATCCCCTTGCGGCTGGATTTTTCCGCAACTAACGTCATGTTCATATTTCGAACGTAGACACGCTCTCAACTTAGAAGACAGGCAGGCTTATGAAAGACCCAGTTGAAACCTATATGAACCTTGTTCCCATGGTTGTAGAACAGACCAGCCGCGGGGAACGGGCCTATGATATTTTCTCGCGCCTTTTGAAAGAGCGGATCATTTTCATCAACGGCCCGATCCATGACGGTATGTCGCATCTGATCGTGGCGCAGCTTTTGCACCTTGAAGCGGAAAATCCGTCCAAGGAAATCAGCCTTTACATCAATTCCCCCGGGGGCGTCGTGACAAGCGGTCTGTCGATCTATGACACGATGCAGTATATCAAGCCGAAGGTGTCTACTTTGTGTATCGGGCAGGCGGCATCCATGGGCTCTGTCCTGCTGGCAGGGGGCGAAAAGGGCATGCGGTTCTCGCTGCCGAATTCGCGGATCATGGTCCATCAGCCGTCAGGCGGGTATCAGGGGCAGGCATCGGATATCATGATCCATGCGGCCGAGACGCAGAAACTGAAAGATCGGCTGTATGATATTTACGTCAAGCACACAGGTCAGACCAAAAAAGCCGTGGAAAAGGCGCTGGATCGCGACAACTTCATGTCTCCGGAAGAAGCAAAAGAATGGGGTCATATCGACGAGATTGTTGAAAATCGCGCCAAGGGCGATGACGCATCTTGAATCTATGCCCATGCGTCCCGGATCACATAGGTGTTTTCGGGGCGTATTACGTATATTTTTGCGTTGTGCATGGCGCGGTGCTGGCCTAACCTGCGACGACGTGGCAGGATTGCCTCAATTTGAAGCATATTGAATACATAAAGAACCGCAGCTGAGGTGGTGTAATGGCGAATAATTCCGGTGACAGCAAGAACACCCTTTACTGCTCGTTCTGCGGCAAGAGCCAGCATGAGGTGCGCAAACTGATCGCCGGGCCAACCGTGTTCATTTGTGACGAATGCGTCGAATTGTGCATGGACATCATCCGTGAAGAGACAAAAACCGCTGGGTTGAAAGCCTCTGACGGGGTGCCGACGCCGCAGGAAATCTGCGATGTTCTGGATGATTATGTGATCGGGCAGGGCCATGCAAAGCGGGTTCTGTCAGTGGCGGTGCACAACCACTACAAACGTCTCAACCATTCAGCCAAATCCAACGAGATTGAGCTGGCGAAATCGAATATCATGCTGATTGGCCCAACGGGCTGCGGCAAGACATTGCTGGCGCAGACGCTGGCGCGGATCATTGATGTACCGTTTACCATGGCGGATGCGACCACGCTGACCGAAGCGGGCTACGTGGGCGAGGATGTCGAGAATATCATCCTCAAACTGTTGCAGGCGTCCGAATATAACGTGGAACGCGCGCAGCGCGGGATCGTCTATATTGACGAGGTAGACAAGATCACCCGCAAGTCTGATAACCCCTCGATCACCCGTGATGTGTCGGGCGAGGGCGTGCAACAGGCGCTTCTGAAAATCATGGAAGGCACTGTCGCCTCTGTCCCGCCACAAGGCGGGCGTAAGCATCCGCAGCAGGAATTCCTGCAAGTGGACACAACGAATATCCTATTCATCTGCGGTGGCGCTTTTGCGGGGCTCGACAAGATCATCTCGCAACGGGGCAAAGGCTCGGCCATGGGCTTCGGCGCTGATGTGCGCGAGGAAAACGACAAGGGCGTCGGTGATCTGTTCAAAGAGCTGGAGCCGGAAGATCTGTTGAAATTCGGCCTGATCCCCGAATTTGTTGGCCGTTTGCCCGTGATCGCCACGCTGGAAGATTTGGACGAGGACGCGCTTGTCACCATTCTGACCAAGCCGAAAAACGCGTTGGTCAAACAATATCAACGCCTGTTCGAACTGGAAGAGGCGAAGCTGACTTTCACCGACGACGCCCTTGCGGCCATTTCCAAACGTGCTATCCAGCGCAAAACCGGCGCACGCGGGTTACGCTCGATCCTTGAGGATATTCTGCTCGACACCATGTTCGACCTGCCGGGGCTGGAAAATGTGGATGAGGTCGTCGTGAACGAGGAAGCCGTGGGCGGCGAAGCAAAACCACTACTTATCTACGCCGAGCCGAAGGATGCAGGCGCATCGGCGAGCTAGGCTGTTAAGCCGGAGATGTTTCTGGAGTAACGGTCAGGGTCAGATTTGTATGGCTTTGGCTGAGCGTCTGTTGTCGGGAGATATTGTTGAAAAACTCCAGTTTTCGCGAAAATGGGTGAAAAACTTGCCCATAGAAGGCCTCTCCGAAAATTCGTCGAGGGGGTGTCGGCCCAAGAGCATCGTTGGCAATGTCCGAAGCTCTCAGAGGCTCCACTGGGTAGTCTGTTTCAATTTGGCCGTCGCAACAGATTCTGGCGGAAAAACGCGGCTGTCAGATTTTCGAGTTTTTCAACAATATCGGGACTTTGCGGTCCTTCGCTGCAGGGCGCCAATGGCTGCTTCATCGAACCAGACCCCACTGGCGGATCTATCTCTGCCGCAGCAGAACAGTCTAGTATCCAAGCGTATGCAGTTCAACTTGCCCGGAAATAATATCTACGTAGGTTTTATATTCAGAAGGGAGTTCCCTACCAAAGAGAATATCTTTCAGCGGATCATGTTTTGATTTCAGTGTCTTGTTAAGCCACAGCCGCTCGTTTGTGTTCGGGTATATTCCTAAGACGGTTAATTCGTGTTTATCGATCATGTCGCTATCAGCTGCATTGATCGCAGATAGGACGACCCCGTCATGTACACCGCTAATATCTCGGCCAGGCCCCTTGCGACGAATATCCTTTTTTACGAGTGAGGGAGGGTGGTTTCCCAAGACGATAATGTCTTGTTCTTGCGCAGTGCCCGCCCAAACAGTAACAACCCGGTTTCCCATTCCGCAATGAAGCCACTCAGTTGGGTAACTGATATCGTCGATTGGCGCAATTTCAGTTTTGAACAAGCAACTTTCCTTGAAAAACTGCTGGGTTTGAGCATTTACATACATTACTTTGTCAGACGTTAGCTGTACATCGGACCAATCGCTATCAGTCGCAAACACATCAAAGAATGCGATATAAGGCTCAATCAAACTCTGCGCAAAAGCGTATGTTCCATCTCTCAACTGGATGGCGAATACAGTCGGTTTTTTCCATGAGAACCTTTTTAACTCTGATTGTTTCATCATGTTCAAACCGTTTCGGTGTTTTGTCTCTGTTGATGTATAAGCGCTTACAAACCCAAGTAAACCTTCTGAGATGTGAACCGGTCGAAGCCCAAGCACTTAGAAAGAGAGATTGTTACATCAAGCTCTCTCGTTGCACAAAATCTATGCCGTTTCCCGCGCGAGTCTGCCGTGCGTATGCATGGATTTCTTCGTCGGTCGGGGAGTGTCCGAAACAAGCTGCATGCAGGTCAGCAATTCGTGGATCACATAGTCATCAAAATTCACAAAGACTTTGGACTTAGCTGTGGGGTCATGAGAAAAAATGAAAATCTCTCCGGTATCGACCTGTAGGCATATCGGATCATTGCTCGGGCTTTCGGAGACCACAAGGAAACCGTCGGTCTCCACTGGATCAAACTCAGTTCTAATGAATTTCCAATCAGAGTTTTGTAGCAACACAAAGTCATTGGGTCGCTTCAGATTGTACATGTAGTCATGGCTGTCGGTTCCACCAAAAGCCGTCATGTAGTCCCGCATAGTCTGTGGGAGCCGTACATCGGCGCATTCGATGCCGACGACATCAACGTCATGTTCACTAAGGAACATGGATAGTTTGTCGACCCAACCGGGATCTTCGAGGCTCTGAATTGGGAGGATGTTTTCGATCATAGATTGCCCTACCTTCTAGCTCTTGCTGCGTATTCAATAACGCTCTGATATAAATGATGCGTCGAACAACTGAAGGCAAGGAAACAAACTTGTCGTTGAAAGGTCTACCCATCATCAAGGTCGTTGTTTCGATTTAGATTATGTTGAAAAACTCCGATTTTCGTCAAAGTGGGTCAAATACTTGCCTATAGAAGTCCACTTCAAAAATTCGTTTAGGGGGTCGGCCTAAGATCAGCGTTGGCGACGTGCGAGGCTCTCAGAACCTTCACTGGGCACTTGGTTTCAAGTTGGCCGCCGCAACGGAATCTGGCAGAAAAATGCAGCCGTCAGATTTTGGAGTTTTTCAACACAATCATTTACAATGCGGCCATTCGCTGCACTGCAGAAAGTCGGTAAAATGGGCTCACAGCCGACCTTCAATCCACAAAGACCGGCTAACCTCTATGCGGTCTGGGTCAAATCCATGACGGGAACGCTGCACATGCCTGACGTTTAACAGCAGCCCCTGTGGTGATTAGAGCAGCCTGCTAAAGTGCGCACCTGATATACGACCAGCCATACACACATATTGTCTGAAGGCGAAAACTGGCAGGCGGCCTTCTCAGCGTCGCTTGGTACTGGACCTTACTGCCTGCATGGGCCATATCTACCATAATTAGACCGGAGGCACCTAATGGGCATTCTCAACTCTTTTCTGCGCGCTGTGACGTGGTGGAACGGGCAGACGTTGAACACGCAGTTGTTCACGTGGCGCAAGGGCGTGAAAGTGGGGGAAGATGAGGCCGGGAACGCTTTTTATCAGACCCGTGACGGGAAACGGCGCTGGGTGATCTACAATGGTGAGGCAGAGGCATCGCGTGTGTCACCGGATTGGCATGGCTGGCTTCACCACACTTGGGACGCACCGCCAACGGACGAGCCGCTGCCTCGCAAAGCATGGGAAAAGCCGCATCAGGAAAACCTGACAGGCACAGCGCAGGCTTATGTCCCTGTGGGGTCCCTGCGGCGCGCTGATCCAAAACCGCGTGCAGATTACGAGGCCTGGTCGCCGGAATAGGCGCAAAATGGGGCTAAGCAGATATGGCTGAAAACAAGATAGAAGTTCTGGTCGGAACCGGCGTGCTGGCAGTTGCTGTAGGCTTTCTGATCTATGCCTCCAACGCGACGGGCATGGGTGTGGGGACCAATAGCAGCTCTTACGCGCTGACCGCCAGTTTCCGGTCGGCGGAAGGGGTCGGCGTTGGCACGGATGTCCGGTTGGCCGGCGTTAAGGTCGGGTCTATCTCGCGACTGACGCTCAACCAGCAAACCTTCCGGGCTGATACGGTGTTTACCGTCGCCAATGGTATCGAAATTCCCGATGACAGCGCGATTTCTATTTCGTCCGAAGGACTTTTGGGCGGGAATTTCGTTGAAATCATTCCCGGTGGTTCCCCGTTTAATCTGGAAGCGGGAGCCGAAATTGAGGATACGCAAAGCTCGGTCAGTCTGGTCAGCCTGCTGATGAAATTTGTGGCCGGGGATGAAGAATGAGAACAGCGGCCATTTTGCTGATGCTCGCCGCCGCCCCGGCAGCGGCGCAGACAATTGAAGGCAATACGGGCACGTTCAAGCTGGGCTTTGACGACGTTGCCACGCAGTCGCGTGCCGAAGCGGAAAATGCTGACGAGGCCATTATGCGCGGTTTGGACAAACTTGCGGGTGCCAGTAAAGAACTGACACTGAAAGTCGGTGAAGACCTGCAATATGGACGCCTGATGATCCGCCTGAACGAATGCCGCTACCCACGCGAAAACCCAGAAGGGGATGCGTTTGCCTCTTTGACAATCCGCGACCAATCCTCAGAGGATCCGGTGTTTGATGGCTGGATGGTGGCGTCCAGCCCGGCACTTATGGCGATGGACCATCCGCGCTATGACGTCTGGGTCATTCGCTGCAAACTTGAAGGGCAGAGACAGGCTGTGTTTGACGGAGAAAGTTCGCCTCGGCCTTTAGAGCGTCCTTTAGGGCTTGGTGGTAACTAGCACGCGGGATTTCGATGCCGCCTAAAGATGCCAGATGATCTGTCAGAAATTGTGTGTCGAACAACTGAAATCCACCTGCGCGCAGGCGTGAGACAAGATAAGCCAGCGCGATCTTTGACGCATCCCTGCGGCGCGAAAACATGCTTTCCCCGAAAAATGCAGCCCTGAGCGTGACCCCATAGACCCCGCCCACAAGGGTGTCTTTATCCCAGACCTCTAGCGAATGGGCATGGCCGGACTGATAGAGTGACATGTAAATTCCGAAAATCTGATCATTGATCCAGGTCTCGGACCGGTCGGCGCAGCCTTGCACGACACCAGCGAAATCCGTGTCTATCTTGATCTGATAGGGCTCTTTCAACAATGTCTTGCGTAAAGAGCGCGAGATGTGAAAGCCATCCAGTGGCATGACCCCGCGCTCGGTCGGATCAACCCAGAACAGCGTATCATCCTCGCGGCTTTCGGCCATGGGAAAGATGCCCCGGGCATAGGCGTTCAGGATCAGCTCTGGTGTCAGGTCAGGGGACATCTTGCGATCTTATGATGCGTATGATGTGCTTTTGCAAAGGGGCCGTCGGCATTATGAAGCGTCGGTATGTTCCTCAAGCCAATGCTCTAACCAGTGGATGTTGTAATTGCCCGTCTGCACCGCCTCTTCTTGCAGCAATGCATGGAAAAGAGGTGTGGTTGTATCGATACCATCTACAATCATTTCCCCAAGGGCCCGCCCAAGGCGCGCCAGCGCAGTCGGTCGGTCATCCGCATAAACGATGAGCTTGGCGATCAGGCTGTCGTAATAGGGTGGGATGCGATAGCCATCATAAAGCGCGCTATCCATCCGCACGCCCAACCCGCCGGGGGCATGGTATTGCGTGATCGTTCCGGGGCAGGGGCTGAAATCTGGCAGCTTCTCGGCATTGATACGCACTTCGATCGCATGGCCTTTGACATGCAGGTCTTCCTGCCTGAAGGACATCGGTTCGCCTGCGGCCACGCGGATTTGTTCACGCACCAGATCAACACCGAATACCGCCTCGGTCACGGGGTGTTCAACCTGCAGGCGCGTATTCATTTCAATGAAGTAGAATTCGCCGTTTTCATAAAGAAATTCGATGGTGCCAGCGCCTGCATAATTGATGGAGGCCACGGCCTCGGCACAGGTTTTCCCAATCTCAGCGCGCGTTTTTGCATCGATTGCGGGGCCGGGGGCTTCCTCAAACACTTTTTGGTGGCGGCGTTGCAGGGAACAGTCACGCTCACCCAGATGAACAGCATTGCCCTTGCCATCGCCGAAGATCTGAATTTCGATATGGCGCGGCGTGCCAAGATATTTCTCGATATAGACCTCGTCATTGCCGAAGGCCGCTTTGCCTTCCGAACGTGCGGTCTGAAACGCTTGCTCCATCTCGTCGCGGGATTTCGCCAGTTTCATACCGCGCCCGCCACCCCGGCGGTTGCTTTGATTATAACCGGATAGCCGATCTGATCGCCAACCCTGTAGGCGTCTTCCAGCGTGGGCACACCTCCATCCGAGCCGGGTACGCAAGGCACACCAAGCTTTTTCATCGTGTCTTTGGCGGTAATTTTATCACCCATGACGCGGATATGTTCGGCGGTGGGGCCGATGAATTTCAGGTCATGATCTTCGACCACTTGCACGAAATTGGCATTTTCCGACAGGAAGCCATACCCCGGATGGATCGCCTCGGCCCCAGTAATCTCGCAGGCCGAGATAATCGCAGGGATCGAGAGGTAGCTTTGCGTGCCCGATGGAGGGCCAATACACACGGCCTCATCGGCCATGCGCACATGCATTGCGTCGCTGTCAGCGGTGGAATGCACCGCGACGCTTTGAATGCCCATTTCCCGCGCGGCGCGGATGACGCGCAGCGCGATCTCACCTCGGTTGGCGATCAGGATTTTGTTGAACATCTGTTTAATCCCGGTGGGCTTATTCAATAATCATCAGAGGTGCGCCGAATTCGACAGCCGTGCCATCTTCGACCAATATGCGTTTGACCGTGCCACCATGGGGGGCAGGGATCTGGTTCATGGTTTTCATCGCTTCGATGATCATCAAGGTCTGACCTTCAGACACTTTGTCACCGACAGACACAAAGGAAGAAGCACCGGGTTCGGGTTGCAGATAACAGGTGCCAACCATAGGCGATGTCACAGCACCCGGATGTTGCGCCGGATCGTCCTCGCCTGTTGTTGGTGTTTGGGCAGGGGCCGCACTTGGGCCGCTTGGCGCAGATGATGGCTGTGCCTGCGCGGCAGGGGCTGCTTGCGGTGGTGGCGCTGAAATGACTGTGGTCGCCGTTTGGCGCGACACACGGACCGTCAGGCTGTCATCTTCTGCATATTCGCGTTTGACCTCAAGCTCGGTCAGATCGTTTTCCCGCAGGAGCGCTGCAAGCGCCTCGACAAAGGCTACATCGCCGTCATGGGGTTTTTTCGCCATGGAGTTTTCCTCGACCCGTTTATGCCCGTTCTGTGCGGGCGTCTTATTCACATTTTGCTTATAGGCGAAGGCACGGGGGGAGAAAAGCGGCGTTTGCGGCTTTTCTTAAGCTTCGACTGCCGGTGGCGGATTGGGAACGCCGGTTTAGTGATGATATCGGGCGCAGTCCGGGCAATTTGGCGCGTTTGGTGTAGGTTTGCTGTTGAAAGTCAGATAACTTTGATCTTCACGTCAAAGACTGACCCAATCATGCTTTGTTACGAGAGCTGCAAATGTCAGGAAAGAGCTCTCTCTGATCCGTGCCGACTGTTCTAATTCAGAAGCCCGATAAGGCGTAAGAAATACTATTGAAGCGGCAGCATTAGAGTTAGTTGATTTTGCATTCGCCCTTTGCCCGAAAATCATTGCTGTACCCAATCGGTTTGGCAATGACATCGACCGCACCCGTTGATTTATTGACTAGCGCACGGAAATTAAATGTTGATGTTGTCTGATTTGACTTGCTTCTGATGCCCCGCAAAACCCAGCGAAGTACCATCTTGTCTGCGCCGTTACGTACAAGCTTTGCGCTTTTGACCTGACCTTGCATTTGTTCCTCGGTCGGTTTCAGAAGTTGGACGGATTTTCGTGCAGTATCAACTTTGACCAAAGCTATTCTTGGTATCCACCCGCCAGATCTAGAAAGGTCGGTCATCTTGCAATCTAATGTCACAACATTTGCAGAGCTTGGGCTTACCAACGAGAATGTAAGAAGGGTAGCTATAAGAATTAGACGGGGCATAGGAATCACCAGGGTTTTGAATTTTTGCGACGCTATCATCCTGCATGTGCCGCGACAATGAGCTATCAACTTTTTGAGCCCATGACCGTCCATCAAAACGGGCGAACTCCAACATTTCCACACTTAATGTAGGTTTGGCGATGCTCGTCGCTTGAAGTACGATCCGTACAGATTCAGCTGTTAGCGACCATAGCTTATTTTCAGTTATTCTGAGGAAGAACTGATCCAAACAATCGCAATAGCATCTTGTACCGACACAGAAGCCCCTTAGATGAAAGGTATATCCAGAAATAATTTATGGGGGAGCATTCAGGAAATGAAAAACATTGTTGTCGCCAGTGATTTGTCGGAACGGTCGCGATCCGCTGTTCGTCGCGCAGTGAACTTGGCGGCAGGCACCGAGACAAAGCTGACAGTATTGCATGTGGTGGACGAAGCCCTTCCGGACGAGATATCAAACGACGTCCAGATAAAGGCGAAGGCAATTTTGTCCGAGCGTGTCACATCTGATGCACAAGGTCGGAACCTCTCGTTCGAAATTATGGTTGTTGTTGGCGACGTCATTGAGGAAATCAGCCAAATTGTTGAAAGCTCTACCGCGGAATTGCTGATCGTTGGTCTTCATCGTCGGCGGAAGTTCTTTGATCAAATCAGGGAAACGACAATGGAGCATCTGGTCCGGTCAAGCCCGATCCCGGTTCTGCTTGTGGCAAGAGAGGTCGAAAATGACTATGCTCATGTTTTAAGTGGTGTAGCCTTGTCCCGCGCCTGTGCAGCAGCATTGTATAAAATTCCGATGATTGCACCGCATGCCAACCTTACTATTTTTCACGCTCATGAAGTGTCCTTTCGGAAAGAGGCCGAGAATGATTACGAGACGTGGAAAGCCATGTATCCGCTTCCCAAAGGCCTGCCTGATCCAATTTTTATCGAGGCCACTGCGGAAGATGCGCTAAATAGCATCATGGAAAAGGGCAGTTACGATTTGCTTGCAATCAGCGGGCATGCGCGCCCCAACTTAGCCCGATACGTGCTTGGAGGTTTCACAGCTGGTCTCATCCGAAATCCGCCATGCGATCTTCTGATTGCGAGGTAGGTAAATTGGTCCTTACTCTTGGTGTGTAGCAGGGCCGATATTTTGTGGAGCGATCTTGTTGCATCCGCCTGATAACAACATCATCCATACCGGGTGCAGATCAGGGCGGTGATATCAGATCACAGCTTATCTTCTTGCTTGAGGCGTGGTCGAATATTTGGTTAGATCGTCCAAGCCATTGAAAATATTCCAGGGTCTTATTCATGACAATCGATCGTGCCGCCATCGACCAATCTGCTGAGCTTTCTGACATTGAGAAACTTGGCCTGTCGTTTGATAGTATCGATGATCAGGCCTGCGCTTTACTGGGGTATCAGCGCACCAAACAAATATCCCGGAAATCTCGAAAGATGTGGGAAGCGGGCAATCCGCGTCCTCTTGCGCGCGAGATTAAAGAGAGAAAACAAGATATAATCAGTGGTGCATTCCTTGAGATTTATCAGGAATATCTGCCCCTTCGCGCAGCGCTTGCAGGCGAAGAGATCAAAAAAGTTTGTGATATTGGCTGCGGTCAGGGGATTAACGATGTCTTTCTCTTCAAGGATTTCAGCCCGACATTTACTTTGATCGACATTGAACAAACTGATAATCAATATCACTTTTGGTCTGATGAAGGCAGCGGATATGCCAGCCTCGCATCGGCTCAGGCTTTGCTTGTCGCCAATGGGTGCAAAAATCGGATGTTAAGGCGATCAATCCTAACAAAACATCATGGACGCAGACCGGGCATGGGTTTGACCTTGTGACCAGCCTTTATTCCTGCGGATTTCACTATCCGATAGACGACTATATCGATCTGTTCCTGGATACGCTCAGCACCGGAGGGCGCGTCTGCCTTGACCTGAGACGGCGTTATCTCAAAGCGGAACAGGGATCACTGATGCGGTTGATGGAAGCGTCAGAGCGCTCAATCGTGTATAATGATGACAAATCAAGCCGAGTTATTTTTTCGAAGGCATAGCCTAGGATAATGCTGGTGCGTTTAGCGGTGGGGGTGGTGTCGTGGGATAGAAGTCAGGTTCGCCTGAAGGTGCAAAGTGGATTATTGCTGCCGTTGGCAGTTTTGCCATTAGAAAATTATTGATACCTTCATTGGCCTTCTCAAACACACTCATAGTGATCTTGTACATTATTTTTGAAGGTGCCAACTTTGTCTATTTGCCTGATGTTAGATGTGGATGGCGTGCTGGTCAGTGGTCGCCCGACAGACGAACACAGATGGACGCATAAACTCTATGAGGATTTGGGGGTAGATCCAGATCTACTGGTCCAAGAGTTTTTCGCACGTGAATGGCATAATGTCCTCACAGGCAAGCAGGATTTGCATCCAGCTCTTTCGCTTAGTTTGAAACGTCTTGGTGCAAGCGTTTCAGCGGAAAAATTAACATCATATTGGTTTGAAATGGATTCTCGCCTCATACAGCCAGTACTTATGGACTGCAGGATCGCTAGAGAATTGGGGCATCAGATATACCTGACCACAAACCAAGAGCACCTGAGAGCGCAATATTTGATGGACACAATGGGCCTCAAGAGCGAAGTAGATGGCATTGCATACTCAGCCGAAGCAGGTTTTCAGAAACCATCTCCTGCGTTCTTCAGCTATGCGGCTGACATAACAGGGCGTGAGCCAAGTGATATGCTTCTGGTTGACGATACTCGAGCCAATATCTACGGCGCAAGAGATGCCGGTTGGCGCGCAGTTCATTGGGATGCAAAGGAACGATTATCTGATATTCTGCAACGCAGTATCGATCAATAAAGGTTCTTTCGGACATCCGTTGCAATTCAACTTGGGGGGACAAAACGCGCTCACCATTTATTCTATATCATCTACCCGTAAGATCACATACCAGCATACCGTTTCAAAGTTTGTTACCCGCAGCCATCAGGCTTAGGAACCGCCTTTTAGCTCAGGGCGGTCCTTTCAACCCCACTCAGCCCTCTGTTAACCGCGGTTCATCCTGTTTTCGATCAGCTCTTCCACAACGGATGGGTCCGCCAAGGTTGAGGTGTCGCCCAAGGCACCGTAATCATCCTCGGCGATTTTGCGCAGGATGCGGCGCATGATCTTGCCCGAGCGGGTTTTTGGCAGGCCCGGTGCCCATTGGATCAGGTCGGGCTTGGCAATCGGGCCAATTTCGCTGCGCACCCAGCTTTCAAGCTCTTTGCGCAGGTCTTCGGTCGGCTCAACATCGTTCATCAGCGTCACATAGGCATAGATGCCTTGCCCCTTGATGTCATGTGGGTAGCCGACCACGGCGGATTCAGCCACCTTCTCATGGGCGACCAGTGCTGATTCAACTTCCGCCGTGCCCATACGATGGCCCGAGACATTGATCACGTCATCCACGCGCCCGGTGATCCAGTAATAGCCGTCTGCATCACGCTTGCAGCCGTCGCCCGTGAAGTAGTAGCCTTTGTAATCGCTGAAATAGGTCTTCATGAACCGGTCGTGGTCGCCGTAAACCGTGCGCATCTGAGCGGGCCAGCTGTCTTTGATGCAGAGTACACCGTCGGCCTCGACACTTGTGATCTCGGCGCCGGTTGTGGGTTCCAGAATAACCGGCTCGATCCCGAAGAAAGGTGTGGTGGCAGAGCCCGGCTTGGTCGTGGTCGCGCCGGGAAGGGGGTCAGCAAGTGGCCACCGGTCTCGGTCTGCCACCAGGTATCGACAATCGGGCAGCGTCCACCGCCAACGACATCGTTATACCAGTTCCAGGCTTCGGGGTTGATCGGCTCGCCCACGGTGCCAAGCAGTTTGACCGAGGACAGATCGTATTTCGTGACCCACTCATCCCCTTGCCCCATCAACGCCCGGATCGCGGTGGGGGCGGTGTAGAACTGGTTGACCTTGTGCTTTTCGCAGACAGCCCAGAACCGGCCCGCGTCGGGGTAGGTGGGCACACCTTCGAACATCAGCGTTGTTGCCCCATTGGCCAGCGGCCCGTAGACGATGTAGCTGTGACCCGTCACCCAGCCCACGTCCGCGGTGCACCAGAATATATCGCCATCATGGTAGTCGAACGTATATTGGTGCGTCATGGAAGCGTAGACGATATAGCCGCCGGTGGTGTGCACCACGCCTTTGGGCTGCCCGGTCGAGCCGGAAGTGTAGAGGATAAATAACGGATCTTCCGCGCCCATTTCCTCGGGCGGGCAATCGGCGCTGACATCTGCCTCAAGCTCGTGCAGCCAGTGGTCGCCCTCGCTGCGCCATGCTACTTGCTGGCCTGTGCGTTTCACCACAAGACATTGCACTGTGTCTTTGCAGTGCAGCAGCGCTTGGTTCACGTTGTCCTTCAGGTTGGTCACGCGCCCGCCCCGCGGGGCACCATCTGCCGTAATCACCACCTTCGCGTCAGAGCCGTTGACCCGCGCCCCCAAAGCGTCCGCTGAAAACCCCGCAAAGACGATGGAATGAATTGCCCCGATCCGGGCAGAGGCCAGCATCGCATAAGCCGCTTCCGGGATCATCGGCATGTACAGGACCACGCGATCACCTTTGCCCACGCCAAGCGTCTTGAGCGCGTTGGCGAATTTACAGACGTTTTCATGCAGGGCTTTGTAGGTGATGTGCTGCGCGTCCTCGTCCGGGCTATCGGGTTCCCAGATGATGGCGGTTTGATCGCCCCGCGTGGCCAGATGGCGGTCTATGCAATTGGCGCTGACATTCAGGGTGCCATCTTCGTACCATTTGATGCCGACATTGCCATATTCATAGCTGACATCTTTCACCTTGGTGTAGGGCTTGATCCAGTCAATCCGCTTGCCGTGTTGCCCCCAGAACGCTTCCGGGTCGGCAATACTGTCAGCATACATCTTGTCATAGGTCGCTTTATCCGCATGAGCACTGGAAGCAAATTCAGCGGAAGGCGGGTAGGTTTTGTCAGTCATAGGGCTGTCCCTGATCTTGAATTGGTCTCAAATCGCGAGGTATTCCGCGCGTAGTTTTTCATCATCCAGCACCTCTTTCGCCGATCCGTCAAACACAACAGAGCCTGTGTCAAGGATCACGGCCCGGTCTGCCAGTTTCAAGGCTGCGACTGCATTCTGTTCGACAATGATCGTCGTGATGCCCTGATCACGAATGATGTTCAGTGTTTTGGCGATTTCCTGCACGATAACCGGGGCCAATCCTTCGTAAGGCTCATCCAGAAGCAACACCTTGATGTCGCGGCACAGCGCGCGGGCGATGGCAAGCATTTGCTGCTCTCCGCCGGACAGGGTTACGCCTTCCTGTTTGCGCCGCTCGCCCAAGCGTGGAAATAAATCGTAGATGCGCTCAAGCGACCAGCCAATGGGCGGGGCAATCTGGGCAAGTTGCAGGTTTTCCTCAACACTCAGGCCTGCGATAATACGGCGGTCTTCGGGGACAAGTGAAATCCCTGCGCCCGAGGCCTCATGGGCCACCATTTTATGCAGGGGCTGGTGGTCCAGCCAAATTTCGCCGTGATGCAATTGCGGATCTCCCAGCCGTGCAATCGTGCGCAAGGTCGAGGTCTTGCCAGCGCCATTGCGCCCCAGAAGGGCAAGGATTTCACCCTCATGCACGTTAAAGCTGACACCCTGTACAATGTAGCTTTCGCCGTAATAGGCCTCGATATCCCACACAGACAGAAAGGCGGGTGCGGTCGCAGCATTATTGGCGTTTTTGTTGAAGTCGGGTTTGACGTTCATTGGCTTATCCTCGCTCACACCTGCGCCTCACCCAGATAGGCTTCGCGCACTTTTGGGTGCCCCTTGATATTATCCGGCGTGTCTTCGACCAGCGGTGTGCCTTGTGCAAGAACGGTGATGCGTTCTGCCATCGAGAAGACGACATGCATGTCATGCTCGATGATTGTCATGGTGATGTCGCGCTTTTCCTTGATCTCTTTGAGCAGGTCGATCGTGTTGTTGGTATCTGCGCGCGCCATGCCTGCGGTCGGTTCGTCCAGCAACAGAAGTTTCGGGTCCTGCACCAGACACATCGCCATTTCCAGACGACGCTTATCCCCCCGCGACAAAGAGGCCGCGTGCATATTGCATTTGTCGATCATGTTAACATCGATCAGGATCTGCTCGGCTTTTTCGACCAGCGATTTCTCTTGCATGACGGTTTCAAAAGCGTGCATCCGGAACGCGCCATCGCGTCTGGCAAAGCAGGGGATCATCACGTTTTCCATAACATCCAGATCGCCAAATATTTCGGGTGTCTGAAACACCCGGCTGACGCCAAGCTGATTGATTTCATGCGGCTTACGTCCCAGCAGGCTTTGCCCCTCAAATGTGACCGAGCCCGTGTCCGGGATAAGCTTGCCAACCAGACAATTCAGCAAGGTGGATTTGCCGGCCCCGTTTGGGCCGATGATTGCGTGAACGGTGTTTTCCGCGACGCTCAGATTGACATCTGCCAGTGCTTGCAACCCGCCGAAGCGTTTGCCGACATTCTTGATCTCAAGGATACCCATGGCGTGCGCTCCTTATTCGGCAGGTTTGGTTGATGTGTCAGGGGGTGTTTTATCGGCGTTTTTGCGGCTTCGGAATAATTTGGCGATCTTCTGTCCCCCTTCGACCAGACCACCGGGCAGAAAGATGACCACGGCCATGAACATCAGCCCCAGCGTAAGATGCCAGCCCTTGCCGACGAAGGGATGAACGATTGTGACCATGAAATCCTCGAGCCCGTCAGGCATGAAGGCGAACCAATTATGCAGGACGTTGTCATTGATTTTTGAGAAGATGTTCTCGAAATATTTGATGAAGCCTGCCCCAAGAACTGGCCCGATCAGGGTGCCTGCGCCACCAAGGATGGTCATCAAAACGACCTCGCCCGAGGCGGTCCATTGCATCCGCTCGGCCCCTGCCAGCGGGTCCATCGAGGCCATCAGCCCACCTGCCAGACCCGCATACATGCCCGAGATCACGAACGCAGCCAAGGTGTAGGGGCGCGAATTCAGACCAGTATAGTTCAGCCGTTGCTGGTTTGACTTGATCGCCCGCAGCATCATTCCAAAAGGCGAGCGGAAAATGCGGATCGCCAGATAGAACGCCGCCAGCATGATCAGCGCGCACAGGTAGTAGCCCGCATTGAAATCAAAGCTCCACCCGCCAAGCGCCAAGCGGTAAGTGTCGTTCATCTCCAGCCCGAACAGGTTGGTGTAGCGCGCGGCATTTTCACCATCGAGGATACGCGGATCGCTCAGCGCAATTTGCAGCCCGGTTTCGCCATTGGTGATCGGGGTCAACACCGAATAGGCCAGATTGAACGACATTTGCGCGAAAGCCAGCGTCAGAATGGAAAAGTAGATGCCCGAGCGTCGCAGGCTGATATAGCCGATTAGCAGGGCAAACAGGCCCGCAACGATGACCGACAGGATAATTGCCGGGATCACGTTCATAGTCAGCAGCTTCATCATCCAGACGGCAGAATAGCTGCCGACGCCCAGAAAGGCTGCATGGCCAAAACTCAGATAGCCCGTGAGACCGAACAGAATGTTGAACCCGATGGCGAAGATGCCAAAGATCACAAAGCGCTGCATCAGGTCGGGGTAGCCTGCGTTGAACTGCGCCATGGCCGAGCCCGTTGGAAACGGGTTCAGGATGAAGGGCGCGAACATTGTCAGAATTGCAACTATGATCAGCAGGGAAGTGTCTTTCTTGTCAAGACCGAGCATGGCTTAATCCTCCATCACGCCCTTGCGGCCCATAAGGCCACGGGGACGTACCAGCAGAATGATGATTGCAACGAGGTAGATGATGATCTGGTCGATGCCTGGAAGCAGCGATTTGACCTCATTCATGGAGGCAAAGCTTTCCAGAACACCCAAGAGAAACCCAGCCGCTACAGCACCGGGCAAGGATCCCATGCCGCCGACAACCACCACGACGAAGCTGAGCACCAGAAAATCCATGCCCATGTGATAGTTGGGCGAATTGATCGGCGTATACATGACACCTGCCAGCCCCGCGACAGCGGCGGCGATGCCAAACATTACGGTAAAACGCTTGTCGATGTTGATGCCCAGAAGCCCGACGGTTTCCCGGTCGGCCATACCAGCCCGGACAACCATCCCAAAGGTGGTGAATTGCAGGAAGGCAAAGACCGCAGTGATGATCAGGGCCGAGAATAGGAAATAGACCAGCCGCCAATAGGGGTAGATGATTGCGTTTGGCTCAAATCCCAAAAGGACACCGAAATCGAGCGAGCCGCGGAATGCGTCCGGGGCAGGGGTCGGGATCGGATTTGCGCCAAAGTAATGCTTGATGATCTCTTGCAGCACAATGGCAAGGCCGAAGGTGACAAGGATCTGATCCGCATGGGGGCGCTTGTAGAAATGCTTGATTAGTCCGCGCTCCATGATGAAGCCGATGGCAATCATGATGGGGATCGCAAAGAGGATGGCCAGCGGAACGGACCAGTCGATTATGGCGCTGCCGATCTCGGGGCCGAACCAGCTTTCCACATAGGGTGTTTTGACCTTCGAGGGATTGCCAAGAAAATCGGTCTTGGTCTCGTCGATCATGACGGTTGAGAGGCTGAGCAGTTTTTGGAGTGTCACTGCGCAGAAGGCCCCGATCATGAACAAGGCTCCGTGGGCGAAGTTCACCACGCCCAGTGTGCCGAAGATCAGGGTCAGTCCCAAGGCAATCAACGCATATGCGGAGCCTTTATCGAGACCGTTCAGAATTTGCAGAAGGATGGCGTCCATGGATCAGTGTCCTTAGGAGAAGCTGATTAAGGTGCCGATGCCACCCTTTGGCAGCATCGACCTTCGTTTGGGGAAGAGCCTTGTTAAGACCTTTGATCAGGCGCCCGGATTACACGCGCCCAGATCACCACCGGCGAACATTGGGTGTTCAGGCTCGTAAGTCACCTGCGCAGTTGGTGTCACCTCGACGATTTCCACAAGGTGGAATTCGCTTTCCGGGTCTTCGGCACCGCGCACAACCAGAACGTCCTTGAAGCACTGGTGATCGTCGGCACGGTAAAGCGTTGGACCATTGCCCAGACCGTCGAATTCGAACCCGGCAAGGGCCTCGCCTACGGCGCATGGGTTGAACGACCCGGCCCGTGTGACCGCATCTGCATAAAGCAGGGTCTGCGCATAACAGGTCTGCGCGGCCTGAGAGGGTGGGAAGCCATATTTTTCACCGAAGGATTTGACGAAGGCTTTGGTGCCATCATCTTCAAGCTTCCAGTCCCAGTTCTGCGAGCCGACAATGCCTTTGATGTTCTCGCCGGCACCCTTGGCCATCAACTCGGAATAGAGCGGCACAACGATTTCGAAGTTGTTACCGTTCACCTGCTTTTCACGCAGGCCAAACTGTACCGCATTGGTCAGCGAGTTCACCATGTTGCCGCCATAGTGGTTCAGAACCAGCACATCCGCGCCAGAGTTCAGAACAGGCGCGATATAGGACGAGAAGTCCGTCGATGCCAGTGGTGTCAGCACGTTATTGGCGGTCTGCCAGCCCAGAGCTTCTGTGGCGGCCTGAATGGATTCCTGCTGGGTCCAACCCCAGGTATAATCCGCAGTCAGATGATAGGCTGTGCGTTCTTTGCCATATAGCTTCTCTAGCACCGGAGCCAGCGCTGCGGCGGACATATAGGCATTAAAGAAGTGACGGAAGCCATTGGCTTTCTTGTCTTTTCCGGTTGTGTCGTTTGAGTGGGTCAAGCCAGCCATGAAGATTACACCAGCTTCCTGGCAAAGACCCTGAACAGCCACGGCAACGCCTGAGCTTGAGCCGCCCGATATCATGATGGCGCCGTCTTTTTCGATCATCGACTTGGCCGAAGCGCGCGCAGCGTCAGACTTGGTCTGGGTGTCGCCCGTTACGAATTCGACCTTCTTGCCCATAATCCCGGTGCCGTCGAGTTCCTTCGAGCTGAAGGTGCTGATCATACCGCCATCGCCTTCACCGTTCAGGTGTTCGACTGCCAGCTCAAACGCGCGCAGCTCGTCCGCGCCCTCATCGGCATAAGGTCCGGATTGCGGAACATTGAAGCCAAGCGTGACTGTGTCGCCCGTGGGCGCATTGGTAAAGCCGGAGTGGCCATCGGACCAGACCGAGCCGGTAAAGACCGTTGGCAGCGCAAGACCGGCACCGGCGACGGCCCCTGTCTTCATCACACCGCGGCGTGTGAAATTGGATTTGGACATTCTTATCCTCCCTTGGGTGTTTTTGCCCGACGCCTCCTCAGACCGGGCTGATCCGTTTACGGACTATCCCTACTATTGGGGAGATGATGAAAATTTCGCAACAAGCCCTTGAACTTGAATTATTATTTTGTAAATAAATAGACAGTGCGCCCGCAGAAAATGTAAATTAGTTTTCTATGCGACGCAGAAACGCATTGGAAGTAAAGGGGAATACCTTGTGGCGACCTCTGCTCTGACCGGCACCCGGATCCGCGAACAACGTCTTCTGGGGGTGTGAAGCAGGCTGATCTTGCGCAGGCGGCAGGGATTTCGGCCAGCTATCTGAACCTGATTGAGCACAACCGCCGCAGAATCGGGGGCAAGTTGCTGATGGCGCTGGCCGATGCGTTGCAGGTCGAGCCCGCCACACTGACCCAAGGCGCGCGTGCGGCCCTTCTGGAGACATTGCGGGATGCCGCACAGGGCAGCCCGGCAGAGCAGGACCGGGCCGAGGAATTTGCCAACCGCTTTCCGGGATGGGCTGCATTGATCGAGATGCAAGACCGCCGGATTGCTGGGCTTGAGGGCCTGATCGACGGTCTGAATGACCGTCTGACCCATGATCCGGTCCTGTCAGAAAAGATGCATGAGGTGTTGTCGACCGTATCGGCCATCCGCTCAACCGCGGCCATTCTTGTGAATACGCCGGATATTGACGCGGACTGGCGCAGCCGTTTTCACGCCAATATTGATACGGAAAGCCGCCGTCTGGCAGAAACGGCGGCGGCTATGGCCGCGCATTTCGACCGTTTGTCGCACGAAGATACAGGGTTTGCGACGCCTCTTGAAACAGTGAACGAATTCTTCGAAGCGCAGCAGTATCATCTGCCGTCGATCGAAGAAGGTGGCACAGACAGTATCGATGCGTTGCTTGCGGCATCACCGGAATTAGCCACCCCTGCGGTGCGGCCCATGGCGCAGGCGATGGTGCAGCAATATGCAGGCGATGCAGCGGCGATGCCCCTGACCGAGTTTATAGCCGAGGCGCAGGCCTGCGCCTTTGATCCGGCCCGGCTTGCGCAGCGGTTCAACACAGGGTTGGCTGCGGTTTTCCGACGGTTGGCGAGTTTGCCCGCGCGCCCGGATCTGCCGGATATCGGGCTGGTGATCTGTGACCGGGCAGGGGCCATTTTGTTTCGCAAATCATTGCCGGGGTTCTCACTGCCACGGTTCGGGGCGGCCTGTCCGCTCTGGCCTTTGTTTGGGGCCCTCAGCCAGCCGGGTATCCCGATATGTCAAACGCTGGAAAGCACCGAAGGCAAGCTTTTCAGGGCCTATGCCATAGCAACGCCGCTCAGCGCTGTGTCCTTTGATCAGCCGGTTATTCATACGGCTGCCATGGTTTTGCTGTCTGATCCGGATGTGCAAGGCACGCCCAGCCCGGTTGGCCCAAGCTGCCGCGTCTGCCCCCGCGCAGATTGCATCGCCCGCCGTGAGCCGTCCATTCTTGAAGGCGTCTGACGCGGCGTTTTCGTGGGCTCTGGCATTGAAATTTTGACACTGTCTCATTTCTGCGTCTTACTGGATCAGGAAATACGGCCAACTTAGGGAGGAGTTCGGCTGATGGGGAAATCTGTCCTTTTGATCGAGGATGAGCCCAATATCATTGAGGCAATCAGTTTTCTGCTGGAGCGTGACGGCTGGACGGTTCGCATCCACTCTGACGGGACAGATGCTGTTGAGATCGTGCGCCGGGTGGGGCCGGATGTCGTGATTCTTGATGTGATGCTGCCGGGGCGCAGCGGGTTCGATATTCTTAAGGATCTGCGCAGCGAGGCATCTACGAAAGCCCTGCCGATCCTGATGTTGACAGCACGTGGCCAGCTCAAGGACCGTGATCTGGCCGACAGGTATGGGGTCAGTCAGTTCATGACCAAACCCTTCTCAAACGCCGAGATGCTAGCAACAGTGCGTGCCCTTGCGGCGGAAGAACGTGCATGAGGGTCGGGCAGGTATGAAGCAGAAAAACGCCCTGTTTCTGGAGCAACGTGTCTATCGCCGTCGCCGTCTGATAGACGCGGTCAAGCTGCTACCGCTTCTGGCGGCTTGTCTGTTTTTGATTCCTGCCTTGATCCTTGATCCGGCGCAGGGGGCGTCGACGGCGCTGCGGCTGGTGTATTTCTTTGTCAGTTGGTGCGTGATGATCTGCCTTGCAGCACTTCTGGCGCATCACTTGCGCGCCACGCAGGACAGCGGCGACACAACCGAGGGGCCAGAGTAATGGTCCCGTTCAACGTGCTGATCATGGTCGCACTGGGCTATGTGGTGCTGTTGTTTTTGATCGCATTTGTCGCTGACCGGCAAGCGACACGGGGGCGTGGCGCATGGTTGCGGTCCCCCGTTGTTTATACCTTGTCACTGAGCGTCTATTGCACTGCCTGGACTTTCTATGGTGCGGTCGGCAATGCGGCGCGATCCGGATTGGAATATCTTGCGATTTATCTTGGCCCAACGCTGGTCTTTCTGGGCTGGTGGTGGATTTTGCGCAAACTGGTGCGCATCGGTCGGGCCGAGCGGATCACATCCATCGCGGATTTGATCTCGTCGCGCTATGGCAAGTCCAAAACGCTGGCGGCCATCGTCACGCTTCTGGCAGTGGTCGGCACCACGCCTTATATCGCGTTGCAGTTGCAATCGGTCACGCTGTCTTTTGCGGTGTTTGCGCAGGCCTCTGTCAGCACGACCGGGCCTGTTTGGGACCCGGCGGATCTGAATGCGACCGCGCTTTGGGTGGCCATTGGCTTGGCCGTTTTCACCATTCTCTTTGGGACGCGCAATCTTGATGCCAATGAGCGTCACCATGGGGTTGTCATGGCCATCGCGGTCGAAGCCGTGGTCAAACTGGTGGCCCTTCTGACGGTTGGCATCTTTGTGGTCTGGGGCGTGGGCGGCGGTCTTGCGGATACGCTGCAACGGATCGAGACCTCGCCCGTGGCCAATTGGTCGCCTGCGCCAGGGCGCTGGGTCGGGATCACGTTCCTGTCCGCCGCGGCCATCATTTGCCTGCCGCGTATGTTTCAGGTCATGGTCGTCGAGAACTCGGACGAACGTCACCTGAGCGTCGCAAGCTGGGCGTTCCCGCTTTACCTGATGGCGATGAGCCTGTTTGTATTGCCCATCGCAGTGCTGGGTCTGGCCCTGCTGCCGGAAGGCTCAAACCCGGACCTGTTCGTGCTGACACTGCCCTTGGCGCTGGATCAGCCGGGGCTGGCGACATTGGCCTTTCTGGGCGGCTTTTCCTCGGCCACATCCATGGTGATTGTCGCCTCAATTGCGCTGAGCACCATGATGTCGAACCATATCGTGATCCCGATCTGGCTGGCGCGCAAATCGCAAGGGGCCACCGTGTCGGGCGATGTGCGCAACGTGGTCATCCTGTCGCGCCGCCTGTCCATCGGGACCGTGCTGGCGCTGGGCTATGGTTATTACCGGGTGTCTGGCGGCTCGGCCGCGCTCAGCGCAATCGGGTTGGTCAGCTTTGCCGGTGTGGCGCAGGTGCTGCCGGCGCTTCTGGGGGCAATCTTCTGGCGTGCCGCGACCCGGCGCGGCGCGATTGCCGGGGTTAGTCTTGGGTTCGCCGTCTGGGGCTATACGCTGTTTTTGCCTGCCATCGGCCTTTTGCCGCCCTCCCTGATGGATCACGGGCTGTTCGGATTGACATGGTTGCGCCCGCAAGAGCTGTTCGGGTTGACGGGGCTGGACCCGTTGGTGCATTCGATCTTCTGGTCCATGGCGTTGAACGTCGTGGCGTTTCTGGCGATCTCGCTTGTCACCTTTCCAACGCCGCTGGAACGGCTGCAAGGGGCAAGTTTTGTCAACATATTCGGACGCAGCGACCGCTCAAGCGGTTGGGTCGGGGGCATCGCAGAAAGCGAAGACTTGCTTGTTATGGCGCAACGGCTTCTGGGTGGGCCACAGGCGCAAAAGCTGTTTCAGGGGGCCGCAACGGCGCAGGGCAAGCAGGGCTATCTGCCCGACCCGACGCCCGCCTTCGTCAATCTGTTGGAACGGGAACTGGCAGGATCGGTCGGGGCCGCGACCGCCCATGCGATGATCGGGCAGATCAACGGCAGCGCGTCAGTCTCGGTGCAGGATCTGTTGGCGGTGGCGGACGAGTCCGCCCAGATGCTTGAATATTCCACCCAGCTTGAAGCGAAATCGACCGAGCTTGAACAGATTGCGCGACAATTGCGTGACGCCAATGAGAAACTGACCGCCTTGTCGGTTCAGAAGGATGCGTTTCTGTCGCAGGTCAGCCACGAATTGCGCACACCGATGACGTCGATCCGGTCTTTCTCGGAGTTTCTGATGGAAAGGGATTTGCCTATGGCAGAGCGCGCCCGCTATAGCCGGATCATCCATAATGAAAGCCTGCGCCTGACACGGCTGCTGGACGACCTGCTGGACCTGAGTGTTCTGGAAAACGGCAATGTGGTTTTGAACCGCCAAAGCGCGCAGTTGCATGATGTGCTGGACCGGGCCAGAGCCTCGGCCGGGGTAGGTAAGGATGATCAAACCTTAAAGATTATCCGGAACCGGACCGATGAAAGTGTTCTTCTGGAAACCGATACGGATCGGCTCAGTCAGGTGTTCATCAATCTGATATCCAACGCGCAGAAATATTGCGATGCAGATCAGCCAGAGTTGCGGATTGCAGTGCAGGTCCATCCGGATCGGGTCGAGATTGATTTCATCGACAATGGTTCCGGCATCCCCGCGGCGCAACAATCGCTGATTTTCGAGAAATTTGCCCGTCTGTCTGATCAATCCGCTGCAGGAAGCGCCGGGTTGGGTCTGGCGATCAGCCGTGAAATCATGGTGCGTCTGGGGGGTGCAATCAGTTATCTGCCGGGGCAGGGCGGGGCTGCGTTTCGTGTCAGCTTGCCACGGATCTGGTCTGCCGTTGCCGCATAAGGCTAACGATTTCTTTAGATATGACTGTCAGGACTAAGGGGCTTGCCATGACCCGAGATTGCTGCCCGTGGACCAACATATTGCCGTTCTGAAGAAAATGCTGCGCCAACCGGGCTCTCGGCGCGCCAGATGCCATGCCCCGTTGGAGGTAGCGGTTCAGGAAGTGTTCTTGAAGGCGGCCAAGACCTGTCATGGTCTCGATGTTCTGGTGGAACAGGCTGTGATTCACCGCATTCCGCGCGCGCGTCTGTTGTCGGACCTGCCTGATCCGGCGCTTTGCGTGATGTTACAAAAGGATGGCATGGCACCGGGGCTGGTGGTGCTGGATGGGCTGATGATCGACGCGCTGATCGAGCAGCAAACCCTTGGCCGCGTGGACAGTGGCAAGCGGATTGAGCGTCCCGTGACCCGTATCGATGCCGCGCTGAGTGAAGCATTTATTTCTGCCGTACTTGCGCAGTTGCAAAATGTTCTGGGCGAAGACCGGCAGGCGGATACAATCATCGGTTTCAGCCGGGGGCAGCCGGAAATGGACCGCGCAGCGCTGGGCCTTGCGCTGGATATGGCAGAGTATGATATCTGCGCCGTCACGCTTGATCTGGGGCCGGGGGTCAAATCCGGGCTGTTTCAGCTTTGCTTTCCTGCCGGGTCCGAAGATCAGGTGGAAGCCCCTGATGATGGGGACACTTTAGCCCCTGTTGTCGCGCAGGCAAAAGTTGCGCTGACTGTTTCTTTGCAGCCCGTGTCGGTTCCGTTGTCTTGGGTCGTCGGTTTGACGCCGGGCGCGACTTTGCCTCTGCCACGCACGGCATTGGCTGATGCCGTCTTGCGCGACCCAAAAGGCAAGCCGGTCCTGACCGCCCGTTTGGGACAAATTCAGGGTGATCGGGCGGTATGTTTGGCGGCACAGGATGGCCAACATGCCGGTGGTGGGGCGGCGCTGGATAGACCCGATGTGCCAAATATGCCTGATTTAGCTGACATACCCGCAGATCTTGCAACTATGGAAGGTGTGGATGACCTGTCAGAGCCCGCACCAATGGAAATGACCATGGGTATGGACATACCAGACATTGATCTGGGTGATCTTCCCATGGCCCCGATGGACCTATCGGATATAGACCTTCCGCAATAGCGCGGCAGCTCAGGCGTTTTGAATAACCGCGCTGATCTCTGACACTTTTGCATCCAGCAAAGCCCGGTCGCCCCGTGCTTCCACATTCAGCCGCAATACCGGTTCGGTATTGCTTTGGCGCAGATTGACGCGCCAGTCGCCATAATCCAGCGAGACACCGTCCAGACGATCCACCGCCGCAGCATCCGGGACATACTTGGCCTCGAACGCGTCTATTGCGGGTTGTTTGTCGGCCAGTTTGAAATTGATTTCGCCCGATGATGGGAAGCGGGCTTGCATATCAGCGACAAGATCAGACAGTTTCCGCCCCGTGGTCGACATGAGTTCCGCCACCAAAAGCCAGGGGATCATGCCGCTGTCACAATACATGAAATCGCGGAAATAGTGGTGGGCGGACATCTCGCCGCCATAGACGGCGTCCTCGGCACGCATCTTCGCCTTGATATGGGAATGCCCAGATTGCGAGGCAATCGCCTGCCCACCGCCCTGTTCCACAAGGTCCAGCAGCGCCCAGATGACACGCGGATCATGAATGATCTTGGCGCCGGGATTCTTCGGCAGGAAGGCCGAGGCCAGAAGGCCGACCACATATTCACCATCGATAAAAGCGCCCGTTTCATCGAAGAAAAAGCACCGATCGAAATCGCCATCCCACGCGACCCCCAGATCGGCCCCTGCCTGTAGCACCGCATCGCCCGTCAGGGCGCGGTTTTCCAGCAGCAGCGGGTTGGGGATGCCGTTGGGAAAGGTGCCGTCAGGGGTATGATGATGGCGGATGAATTCAACCTTTGATCCAGCTTTGGCCATTTTCTCGGCGATGGCGTCAAAGGTCGGGCCCGCAACGCCATTGCCGGCGTTCACCAGAATTTTCAACGGCTTCAGGGCATCCAGATCAATGAAGGACAGCACTTTGTCGGCAAAAGCGTCACGCGGGCTCTGCTCGGTCAGAGTGCCGCGGCGGTTTGCGGGCGCGAACGCGTTCGCCTCGGCCAGCTTCTGGATCGCCCCCATACCATCCACGCTGGAGATCGGGCGGGACCCTTCGCGCACCATTTTGATGCCATTGTAATCAATCGGGTTGTGCGAAGCCGTCACCATCAACCCGCCCCCGGCAGCGTAATGGGACGTGGCAAAATAAACCTCTTCTGTGCCGCAAAGGCCGATGTCGATCACATCGGTTCCACCATCACGCAGTCCGTCATTCAGCGCGCCCTGCAATTCGGGGCTGCTTTCGCGAATATCGCGGCCTGTGACGACAAGTTCAGGCGACAAAGCCTGCGCAAAAGCCCGTCCTATTCTGTAGCAAATGTCTGCATCTAGGTTCACCCCAAGCTGGCCACGCACGTCGTAGCTTTTGAAACAGGTCAGTTCGGTCATGCTATCACTCGTTATCTGGAAATCTTTCATGCCTTGGCTATCCTGACTTCTGCTGCAGGTCCAACATAATTGCAGATGGCGATCTGAAATGAGCGGTTTTTGGGTGTTGCACAGCCCCGCTCAGATCAGCATCCTTTCTGGCGTTCAATACGTCTGAGTTCCTGCAGGTACTCATAAGCATCTTCTCGGTCCCAATTCGCCTCAAGAATTTCATCTGCGGCTTCATCTTCTTGACGTGGATTGTCTGGTACAATCAGGTCCCATTCTGCATCATCGACATCGTCATTTGCAGCTTCGAGCCTGCCTTCCCAACGTCCGGTTTCCCGTGCAAGTTCGCTGCAGGAATATGTTTCATACACTGCAACATCATCATCAATATCGTCACAGGCTGTCATCAGAATAAGCGCTGTCAGGGCTGCTGGCGTAAATTTTGGCATTGTAAAAAACCTCATATGTTTATCGGTTCCTAAAATGCTTGCAAAAGCCATGTGCTGCATCAACCTGCCCGGAAAACAGCTGGCCAGATATTGCCAAGCGCGTGGATTATCAGGGAAAATGACCTGCAAAAACCTGACTATATTGGTGCTGGGCGTTTCTGATAAAGTTTCGGCTTTCACCTACATGTCAGCAAAGAGCTTGATTGCCTGAATAACTCATATATCATTGTTTTTTAATTTTTTTATTCAGATTAGCTTAGATATTTCCGATGGGTCCTGCGAGAGCGATGTAGATGTAAATTACGCGTTCGGCGGAAGGTCGCTAAACATTGCAGTTGGTCGCGTAAATGGAAAGTATCGAGCCGTCTTGATAAGGTACGCAGGCTAAATTCCACCGATAGAAATATCGCAATCCAGCTACAACCAGAGCTTGGCTTTGCCATTCAATGAACCGTTGATCCGGGACAAACAGCAGCTTCAAAGAATTTCGGTGAAGACTTGCCGCAAGGGCAACTTGACATAAATGCAGTTGAAATAATGGACGAGGTCCGCTTTAGTGGCATGCGGACCAGCCCGGTCAACAGGGCGGCCATAAAAAACTGGGGAGTTCCGCATTGCCGGACAACATAGCTGCCGACGCCTTTGTGGCGTTCGACCGTGTGCAAAAGAGTTATGATGGCGAGGTGCTCGTCGTCAAAGACCTTAATCTTGAAATGCCCAAGGGCGAATTTCTGACGATGCTGGGGCCAAGTGGGTCAGGTAAGACAACCTGTCTGATGATGTTGGCAGGGTTTGAGACCGCAACACACGGGGAAATTCGCCTTGATGGGCGAGAGATCAATAATATTCCGCCCCATAAGCGTGGGATTGGTATGGTGTTCCAGAACTATGCCTTGTTCCCGCATATGACGGTGAATGAAAACCTGTCCTTTCCGCTGGAAGTGCGGGGTATGGGTAAGTCAGATCGTGAAGCCAAGGTCAAACGCGCCCTGGAAATGGTGCAAATGGGAGAATTCGGCAGTCGCCGCCCGGCGCAACTGTCTGGCGGTCAGCAACAGCGCATCGCGCTGGCGCGTGCCTTGGTGTTTGAGCCGGAACTGGTGTTGATGGATGAACCCCTTGGCGCGTTGGACAAACAGCTACGCGAACATATGCAGTATGAGATCAAACATTTGCACGAAAACCTTGGGATCACTGTGGTCTATGTCACGCACGATCAGTCCGAGGCACTGACTATGTCGGACCGGGTTGCAGTTTTTGAGGACGGGCGCATTCAGCAACTTGCCCCGCCGGATGATTTATACGAGCGACCCGACAACAGCTTCGTGGCGCAATTCATAGGTGAAAACAACAAACTACCGGCTGTTGTTAAACAAATATCCGGTGACGTGGCCACAGTTGAATTGAAGAATGGCAAGCTTTGCACGGCGCTTGCCGTCAAATGCGGCCAGCCGGGTGATGAGACGCTGATTTCTATCCGACCGGAACGGGTCACTGTCGGAACTGCAGATGGGCAAAATGCGACTGATGCCAAGGTTCTGGAGCTGATTTATTTGGGCGATCACATCCGCTGCCGTCTGGATGTGCATGGAAATGATGAATTTGTGGTCAAAGTGCCGAACTCGGCAGGCCACGAACACCTGTCAGTGGGGGAAACGACACGTGTGACATGGGCACCGGAAGATGCCCGTGCGCTGGACCCTCTCTGATATCGATAAGACCGCCGCGCTCTGCTTGCGGCACATGAAGAAAAACCAACTGGGAGACTACATATGAAAAGAACATTGATCCTGACAACCGCCCTGACGGGGCTGGCTTTCAGCGCGTCCGCGCAAGAAGTGACCGTAATGAGCTGGGGTGGTGCATATACGAAATCGCAGGTCGAGGCTTATCACAAGCCGTTTCAGGAAGAGACCGGCATCAAGATCAACTCGGTAGACGCTGACAACCCTGCAACGCCGATCAAGGCGCAGGTTGAGGCTGGCAATGTCACCATTGATGTCGCCGATGTGGAATATTCTGACGCGGTGCGCCTTTGCGACGAAGGGCTGCTCGAAGAAATCGACACCTCCATCCTTCCCGATGCCCCTGATGGCACTGCCGCGACGGACGACTTTATCGAAGGTGCGCTGACCGATTGTGCTGTTGCCAACATCGTGTGGTCCACGGTTTATGCCTATAACAGCGAGAATAACGAAGGCACGCCAAGCACGATTGCGGATTTCTTTGACACCGAGAAATTCCCCGGCAAGCGCGGGATGCGCAAGGCTGCGAAGGCCAATCTTGAAATGGCGCTGATGGCAGATGGCGTACCGGCAGCCGAAGTCTATGACATGCTGGAAACGGACGAAGGTGTGGATCGCGCTTTTGCGAAGCTGGACACAATCAAAGACGATATCGTCTGGTGGGAAGCCGGCGCGCAGCCTCCGCAGCTTTTGGCGGATGGTGAGGTTGTGATGTCCACCGCCTATAACGGGCGTATCTTCAACGCAGCTGTTGGTGAAGGGCAGCCGTTTGAGGTTGTTTGGGATGGTCAAATCCTTGATTTTGACCTGTTTGTCGTTCCTAAAGGCGCGCCGAACAAGGAAGAGGCGATGCAATTCATCAGCTTCTCGACCGATACCAAGCAATTGGCCGCTCAGGCCAGCTGGATCAGCTACGGTCCGGCCCGCAAATCCTCGGGCGCATTGGTCGGCAAATATTCGGATGGCGAAACAGATATGGCCCCGCATATGCCGACGGCCGAGGCTAACCTGACGAATGCAGTCGTCAATGACTTCGAGTTCTGGGCCGACCGTGACACAGAACTGTCCGAGCGTTTTAACGCCTGGTTGGCACAATAAAACAAATGGACTGGCGCGGGGGATGCCTGCGCCAGTTTCCCTTGATGATGGATTTTTCATGACCCGTTTTCTGCGCATCATGGTTTTCGTAATCGGTGTTGCTGTTTCACCGGCCTTTGCAGGCGACCCGGTTTTCAATTTCGATCCGAATGATGCCGAGATGAACAGTGCCATCCGCGATGCGCGATCAACTCTGCCGATATTTTTAGAACGAATGCAGAAAACCGACCTTACAGCAGAAATCATGATGCTGAAGGTCGCCATTCCCTATGGTGATGAGGAGGGCCATGAACATATTTGGTGTACGGTTACAGGCCGGACGGATGATGGCTTTATAGGCTATATCAGCAACGACCCCGTCTATATCGATTACCAGCAGAATGACCCGATTACCTTCACCGAAGCCGAGGTTTCGGACTGGACCTATTGGGACGGCGGCAAGATGTACGGTGCTTACACGATCCGCGTGATGCTGCCGCAGCTCTCGAAAGAGGCAGCTGCCGACCTGCGCGACCAACTCGCGCCATTGCCGGAGTAATATGGATGACTGACTTCACAGCAGGCTCTGCGCCGGTTTCCGCACCATTGACCACAGCTGATGGGCAATCTCTTAAGTCGGCTTTGGCGCGGGCAGAGGCAAAGGCAAAACGACGGGCGTTTTTTCTGGTTCTGCCGCTTTTGCTGTTCATCCTGCTGACCTTCGTGGCTCCGATTGGCCAGCTTTTGCACCGCTCCATCCATAACCCCGGATTTTCTGCAAATATGCCTAATACGGTTGCCTGGTTTGACGAAAATCCGGATGCCAAGCCGGATGAGACGGCTTATGCGGCCTTGGTGGCTGATCTGGTTCTTGCGCGCGAGACAAAGACCATTGGTGTTGTGGGCACGCGGATCAACTATGATCTGTCCGGTACAAGATCGCTTTTCACCAAATCCGCCCGCAAGGCCGCAAAGCTGGAGCCGCCTTTTCAGGCGGCACTGCTTGATGTGGACGAGGATTGGGGGGATCCGAAGCTCTGGCAGGCCATGCGCAGCGCGTCCTCCTATTATACACTGGACTTTTATCTGGCTGCGATCGATCTGACACGGACAGCGGATGGCGATATTACTGCGGTCAATCAAAACCGTCAGATATACATCCAACTGTTCCACCGTACCTTATTTCTATCGGCCCTGATCACATTGCTTTGCTTTGTCATTGCATATCCCGTAGCGCACCTGCTGGCGACGTTGCCCTTGCGCTATTCCAACCTGTTGATGATCTTCGTACTGCTGCCCTTCTGGACCTCGCTTCTGGTACGCACGACGTCTTGGATTGTGCTGCTGCAAAGTCAGGGTGTGGTGAATAACAGCCTTGTTGCGACGGGTATTCTTAGTGATCAGAGCCGCATCCAGCTGATTTACAACCAGACCGGCACGATTATCGCCATGACTCATATTCTGCTGCCATTCATGATCCTGCCGCTCTATTCGGTCATGCGACCGATTAACCCGTCCTATGTTCGCGCGGCGCGCAGCCTTGGGGCGACATCCTGGACGGCGTTCCGGCGCATCTATTTTCCGCAAACCGTGCCGGGTATCGGGGCAGGGGCGCTTCTGGTGTTCATTCTGGCGGTGGGCTACTACATCACGCCTGCGCTGGTCGGCGGCTCGGACGGGCAACTGATCTCGAACCTGATTGCCTTTCACATGCAGAAATCCCTGAATTGGAGCTTGGCTGCGGCTTTGGCGGCCATCCTGCTGGGGGGCGTTCTGATCCTTTATTGGCTCTATGACCGATTGATCGGCATCGACAACCTGAAGCTGGGATAGAGATATGGCGCTTCCATCACATGCCTCTACGTTAGAGAAAATCTGGCACTATACCTATTTGGTGATCTGTGGACTGATCTTTCTGTTTCTGATTGCGCCGATCCTGATTGTGATCCCGCTGTCCTTCAATGCCGAACCATACTTCACCTTCACCGAGAAAATGTTGAGCTTTGACCCAGACGGCTATTCCACCCGTTGGTATGATCTTTTGCTGACTTTCGGCATGGAAAAACCCGGGGTTGTGCGTGATAGTAGCTGGTGGTCTGATGCGTGGCAGAACGCAGCCTGGGTCAATGCTGCGAAGAATTCTGTGATCATCGGGTTCTGCTCGACGCTTCTGGCGACGATGTTAGGCACGTTGGCGGCCCTTGGGCTTAGCCGTCCTGAAATGCCGTTCCGGCGGGCGATCATGGCCATCCTGATCTCGCCCATGATTGTGCCGATCATCATTACCGCGACGGGGCTGTTCTTTTTCTACTCCATGACCGGGCTTGCCAATTCCTATATTGGTATCGTGCTGGCCCATGCAACGCTTGGCATTCCTTTCGTGATCATTACCGTGACGGCCACTCTGGTTGGATTTGATCATTCCCTGACCCGCGCTGCGGCCAATCTGGGGGCCACGCCAACCACCACGTTTTTCAGGATCATCATGCCGCTGATCCTGCCCGGTGTGATCTCGGGCGCGCTCTTTGCCTTTGTCACCAGCTTTGATGAGGTGGTTGTTGTTCTTTTCGTTGCAGCCCATGACCAGCAAACGATCCCCCGTCAGATGTGGAATGGTATCCGCGAGCAGATCAGCCCCGCAATTCTGTCGGTGGCGACAATCCTTGTGATTATCTCGATTTTGCTGCTGACCACGGTGGAATTGTTGCGCCGCCGGTCCGAACGTCTACGCGGTGTGTCGCCACGTTAAATTTTAATTCGATGGCGATTGCCTTGATCCTGCCAAAATCGCTGGGTATGTGATTCCTTACTTGACGTAACGAGTTGCCTTCTTCCTATGCCCGATTATTCAATTTATACGCTCGACGAAACAAACCTTACCATCAGTGGTGGCCAAGGCCTTGACGGTGTAACCCAAGGTGATGGCAGAAATTTGGTCGGTGAGACAATTACGCTGAATAATAATAACTGGAATGAAGTTCAGATCAGCGACAATGACGACTCAGATTTCCAGGATAATGACGGCAATCAGGTTCTGAACGGTGCCCAAACTGTTGATGGTGTCACATATGCGGACGGAACAATTGTCGAGGCCGAGTATTCCCTGACCGTGACCGATGGCACCAATACCTACACACTTGTGGGCTTCAATATACGCGAAGGCGGTGGTGCATCTTTTGCGACGACCGAGGCACTGGCATTCATTGGGCCTGTTGGCGGTTTTCCCCCGATTGGTGTCCCCCTGACGGTCGTGTCATCTCAGGAAGGACCAAATTTCCCGTCTGCCGACTATGCCTCCCCGCCTTGTTTCGTTGCGGGCACCTATATCATGACGCCCGATGGTGAACGCCTGATACAGGATTTGCGCATCGGTGATCTGGTCGAGACATTGCATAACGGTATGCAGCCAATCCGCTGGATCGCATCGGGCAAGTTTCCTGCGACAGTTGGCATCGCACCGATTTGTTTCAAGGAAGGGGTGATCGGAAATACCTGCGATCTGCGTGTCTCACCGCAACATCGTATTCGGTTTTGCGGATGGCAGGCAGAAATGCTGTTCGGCCATGATGAAGTGCTGATCGCTGCGCATAATTTCGTGGATGGTACAGACGTTATCCGTGAATTTGGTGGTACGGTTGAGTATTTCCACATTCTGTTCGACAGCCATGAGATTGTCTTCTCGGACGGTGTGGCAACCGAAAGCTTCCATCCCGGCGCAGAAGGTGTCAGCGCAATCGATGCGGCCGCGCGGGCAGAACTGTTTGAGCTGTTCCCAAATCTGGACCACGACATTGCCAGCTATGGAAAGGCTGCCTGTTACAGCCTGAAAGCCCATGAGGCCAAGGTGCTGTTAGGGCAAAATAGCCAGCCAGGCTGAAACGCTGAACACCGACAGGGCAGTTCCAATCAAAACCGCGCTGGCGCTGACCCGTTTTGCGTGCCCATAGATGTTTGAGAAGATATATGCGTTGACCCCCGGCGCCATGGCAGCGGTCAAAACGGCGGCGCGGATTTGGCCTGTTTCAAGCTGCAAAACCTGAACGGACATCAGCCAGACCACCATTGGCTGCAGGACAAGCGAGATCGTGCAGACAAACCCGATTGCCCGCAGATCGCCCTCTGGTTTGTATTGCACCAGAACGCCACCCAGCCCGAACAGGGCCGCAGGCAGGGCAGCCCGGATCATCAGATCGACCGCATCCATAAAGGGTATCGGCAATGCAACCCCGGACAGATTTACGGCAAAGCCCAGCATGACGCCGATCATCAAGGCATTGCGAAACATAGCCTTGCCGACGGACAGGGCGGTCTGCGACATACGTTGGCCGCGATGCTTGACGACCTCCATCGTGGTGATCCCCAGCAGGTAGCAAAACGGCGCGTGAATGGCGATGATGGCATAGTTCGGGGCAAGCGCTGCGGTGCCGTAGGCGCGTTCCATAATGGGCAGGCCCAGCAGGACCGTGTTGGCGAAAAGGGCCGCGAAACCGATGGCGACCGCATCTTCAAGACTGCGCTTGAACAGCAACCGCGCGCCCGCCATACCAACCACAAAGGCGGTCAGGGACCCCGTATAATAAGCCGCCAGCAAGGCCGGATCAAAACTGACTGACAGATCCAGCGTGGCTACTCCGCGAAACAACAGACAGGGGATGGCGAAATGTTGGGTGAACTTCATCAACCCATCCACGCCAGTGGCTGGAAACAACTCTCGCCAGACCGCCAGATATCCAAATCCGATGACAAGAAATACCGGAATTGTGACGTTCAGAAGCGCGGCCACTTATGTCTCGTATTCTATGGTCATCCCGTCATAGGCGGGGGTGATATGATCGGGTGTTTCAGCCGCAAGCGTCGCATAGTCCAGATCGATATGCATATTGGTCAGCACAGCCCGGCGCGGCTTTAGCTGCTCGATCCAACCAAGTGTCCTGTCCAGATGGGCATGGCTTGGATGCGGGTCCCGGCGCAGCGCGTCGATGATCAGACAATCGAGATCTTTCAAAGCATCCCATGTGTCGTCATGGAACTCGGCCACATCCGGCAGGTACGCCAGATCGCCAATCCGAAAGCCCAGACTATCGATAGAGCCATGGTTGACCTCAAAGGGGTTCAGACCCACGGCACCGCCGGCGCCCTCGACCGTCAATGGGCCGTCCAGCGTGTTCAGGTCAAGGATCGGGGGATACGGCGAGCCCGCCGGTTGCGCGAACGCATAGCCAAAGCGCGACAATAGCGCATTCGCCGTTGCGCCATCCGCCCAGACATTCAAACGCTCGCGCGTATTGAACACGATCATCCGCAGATCGTCGATGCCGTGCACATGATCGGCATGGGAATGAGTATAGACCACCGCGTCAAGCCGCCCGATCCCGGCATCCAGAAGCTGCATTCGTAAATCGGGGGAGGTATCGATCAGAACTGTCGTGGTCCCGTCCGCGCCGATCTGTTCGATCAGCAAGGAACAGCGCCGCCTGTGGTTTCGAGGGTTTTTCGGATCACATGCGCCCCAATGCCCGCCCAGCCGTGGCACACCGCCCGAAGACCCGCAGCCCAGAATGGTAAAGCGCCGGGTCGCCATCACAGGGCCTTCCAGGCTGCGGCTTTTGTAAAGAGCCGGTCGAAATTTGTTTGCGTCTGAGCCGCGAAATCTGCGTACTCCATCCCGAACAGCTCAGCTCCGACACGGGCGGTATGGGCGGTATAGGCAGGTTCATTGCGCTTGCCCCGAAAGGGCGGCGGCGCAAGATAGGGGGCGTCGGTTTCGACCAGAATACGGTTCATCGGCGCTTTGGCGAAAATATCGCGCAGCTCTGTGCTTTTGGGAAAGGCCGCGATGCCGGACATGGACAGATAAAACCCAAGATTCACGGCGGCGTCTGCCAAAGCTGGACCCGAGGAAAAGCAGTGCATAACGCAACCATACGCGCCTGCCTCATGTTCTTCGCGCAGAATGCGGGCCATATCATCATCCGCCGCACGGGCATGGATGATCAGGGGCAGGGCGGTCTGACGGGCCGCTTCTATATGAATGCGCAGGCTTTCGATCTGCACGTCGCGGCTGTCAGCCGTGTAGTGATAGTCGAGCCCCGTCTCGCCGATGCCAACAAATTTCGGATGCTGCGCCAGTAAGACAAGCTGATCAACCGTCGCCAGCGGTTCGGCGGCGGCGCTCATCGGGTGGGTGCCAGCGGCATAGAAGACCGGGTCATGGGTTTCCGCAATCGCGCGTACCTGTGGTTCCTGTCGCAATTTGGTGCAAATTGTCACCATGCGGGTCACGCCGGCCTCAAGCGCGCGGGCGATAATCTCGGGCCTTTCGGCGTCGAAATCGGGGAAGTCCAGATGACAGTGGCTATCAGTGATTTGCGGCGCAGTCATAGGCCCTTTCACGCGGCTGCTTTCGCCGCCGTCTCGTTCATTGCCAGAACCATATCAAGGATCAGCGAAGAAGGGTCAAGGTTCACCGCCTTACCATGTTGCACACGCCCGCCAAGCTCTGCCGCAAGCCCGGCCCAGGCGCGGGCTGCACTGTCATTGGGCGACAGGCGGGTCAGCACGTCCAACTCACCAGGTACGGCGTCCTGACCCAGCGCGCCAACGCCTGCCCGCGAGACGCGCAGCAGGAACATATCGAACAGCCTGATCAGCAGATCATAGCGCGCCTGCGCCCCGCGGGCCGCCGCGACGTCCCCCAATGCCAGCGCTTTCTGGCGGTCGAAGCGCGGGAAGGTCGCCGCCAGATCGATGATGGATTTGTAAAGCGCGAGCCCTTCCAGATTCAGCAAGGCCAGCGCCTCGCCCACGGACCCGCCGGACAGCTCGGCCAAGGCGCGGCTATCTTCAACCGCCTCAGCCCCAGCGGCCTGTAAAGCGGCCTCCATATCTGCCGCAGACAACGGAGTGCAGCGCAGTTCCCGGCACCGGGACCGGATCGTTGGCAACAGGCGGGACGGCTGGTGGCTGACAAGCAGCAGGATTGCGTCTTTGGGCGGTTCCTCCAGCACTTTCAACAGGGCATTCGCGGCATTCACATTCATCTCATCCGCGGCATCAACGATGACCACACGTCGCCCGCCCTCGGTGGCGGACATCGAGAAAAAGCCTTTCAGTTTGCGCACCTCGTCCACGGTGATGTTTTGTTTGAAGCGTTTCTTATCCTCGTCCCACGGGCGGCGCAGCAAAAACAAGCCCGGGTCAGACAGAGCGGCAACACGCGGGATCACCGGATGATCGGCAGGAATATCCAGACTTTCAGGTGGAGGCGCGGCACCAAACATATCTTGCGCACCGGCGGGTGAGGTCGCCAGCAAGAACCGTGCCAAGCGCCATGCAAGCGTTGCTTTGCCCACGCCGCGCGGACCGGTGATCAGCCAAGCGTGATGCAAGCGGTCTTGCTGAAATGCGCCCAGAAACGCAGCCTCTGCTGCAGATTGTCCGAACAATCGGGTAGTCTCGCGCGGGTGCGGTGCGCCGTCCACCTGATCCGCTTGCGGCAGGGCGTCGTCACTCATGGCAAAGCGTCCAGCACAATATCTCTGATCCCATCTGCAATCGTGTGCATATCGCGGGCACCGTCAATCATGCGAATGCGGTCCGGGAAATCATGTTTCAGCGATGCAAACCCGTCATGCAGCTTTTGCTGAAATGCCAGTCCGAAATCCTCGAACCGGTCTTCGCCGCTGTCGCGGGCCAGTCCGCGGGCCAAGGCATCGTTCGGGGACATATTGATTACCAGCGTCAGGTCCGGTTCGCGCTTGATCATCAGGTCATGCAACTGGTCCACGATCCCGCGCAGATCGCCACGTGTGGCCCCCTGATAGACCCGTGTGGAATCCGCGAACCTGTCCGAGATTACAATCTTACCCTGCTCAAGCGCGGGCAGGATCGTGCGTTCCATATGATCGCGTCGTGCGGCTGTGAATAATAAAATCTCGGTCTCGGCTGACCAGCGGTTCGGGTCGCCCTCGACCAGCAAGCGGCGGATTTCCTCGGCCCCGTCTGATCCACCCGGCTCTCGGGTTAGGACAACGTCATGGCCCGCCTTTTTCAAGGCATTCGCCAGAAGCCGTGCCTGCGTCGATTTACCTGATCCGTCGATACCCTCAAAACTGAGGAAAAAGCCTGCGCCCATCAGAAGAAATTCATCGCTTCCCCGGTCAGCTCGCGCAGCAGAACGGTTGCAGAGGTCCGCACGCGCACCATAAAACCACCGGTTGGCACAGTTTCCGTGGCGACAAGGGGATATACGGCATCCTCCAGACCCGGAATGCTGACCACAAGTTCTGCCACCTTACCGCCAGCCTGTATTGGTGCCTCAAGCGGGCCCTGATAGCTGATCTTGGCCTTAACCTCGTCCTTTTTCAAAGCGGGCACCAGAACACTAATATCCATGGGCGAGGCAAGGCCAACCCTGTTGGCCGTACCCATCCATACGTCAGCGTCAGTGATCACCACACCTTCTTCTGTCAGCTTGCGTTCGACAAACTGACGAAACGCCCAATTCGCGATACGCTCGGCCTCTTCGGCGCGCTGGCGTTCTGTATTGATGCCCGAGATAACAAAGATGATCCGGCGCCCGCCCTGCACGGCCGAGCCCACAAGCCCGTATCCGGCCTCGACCGTATGACCGGTTTTCAGTCCATCAGCGCCTATATTGAGCTTGAGAAGCGGGTTACGGTTGAACCGATTGTCCGGTGCGCGATTGTCGAACGGATATTCCGTCTCGGCGAAATAGCCGTAATATTCAGGAAAATCCGTAATCAGTCGTTTCGACAGGATTGCCAGATCGCGCATCGACATGCGATGCCCCGGTTCCGGCCATCCGTTGGAGTTGGTGAAGGTCGAGTTGGTCATCCCCAATTGCTGCGCCCGTTCGGTCATCATCGCAGCAAAGCCACGTTCTGTCCCGTCAGGCGAAATCGCTTCGGCCAAAACTGCGCTGGCATCGTTGCCGGACAGCACCACCACACCGCGGATCAGATCTTCGACGCGCACGCGGTCCCGCTCGGTCAGAAACATCGTTGAGCCGCCGTATTTCACCGCATTGGCCGAAACGGGCAATTCCTGATCCAGTGACAGCCGCCCGTCTTTCAGGGCTTCAAACACCATATTCAGCGTCATCAGCTTGGACATTGATGCAGGTGGCAACGCCATGTCGGCGTTTTTTTCCATCAATGTCTGGCCGGTGCCGACATCCAGCACGATGGCCGATTTGGCAACCGTGTCAAAAGCTAATGCCGGCAATGCGCCTAAAACGAAGGCCATAAATATGGCTATGACACGGATCATGGATCGCTTCCTTCGGTTAATCTGCTGTAAATACAGCATCGTTGAAGTTCATGGCCTTCACTTTTTTCATGATGTCCCGCCGTTCTGCGCGGCTTTTTGCAGGGCCTGCCAACACACGCCAGATCGGGCCCGTATCGCCAATATCCTGTTTGACCACCGGTGTAATGCCGGAACCGGTCAGAGACGCAGCAACCGTATCTGCATTTTCTTTACTGCTGAACGTGGCGACTTGCACAAACGGCTTTTGTATCGCGAAGAGCCCTTTGCGTGCAGGTTTTGCGGGGGCCGCCTGCGCCGTTTCCACCTCAGCCGTGGTGGTAGCCGCTGCCGCGCCGCCTGCAGCAAGCTCGGGCGCGATTTCGACGCCTTCAATCGTTTTTGGTGTCGCGGCGGTGGCATCGCCTGCCGGTGCTGCGCTGGCGGTCTGGGCGGCGGGGTCCGCAGCTTCAGCGTCTGTCTTTTTCAGTGTCGTTTGCTTGATTGCCGCCGCTGCAATGGCCTCGGCACTATCGGCGGCTGCTGGCGTCTCTGGTGTATCCTTGGCCTCAGTATCAACGGCTTCCCCATCAGGTGCGTCGGTGACAAGCGGATTTTCCGGCTTTGGCGGCTCTTCCTTTTTCAGCGCCACAACTGCCAGTTTCACAGGCTGTCCGGCCAGAACGCCAAGCGCTTCTGCCGCGTCAGAGCTTAGCTGAAACGCGGGGCCGGGGTTTGCCCGTTCCCTACGGAACAAGGCACCAACGATGGTTTTATTGTTCTCCCCGTTTCGAATGCGCACGCGATAAGGGTCTTTCACATCGGGATGGGCAACCCAGACGCCACCTAGGGACGGGCGGCCATCCCAAAGGCCGTTTTCCTCTTTGCTGAACAGGTCCGGCGCTTCAATATCGCCGCCGCCTTTAGCATTGCGAGCGCCGAAAATACCCAAGCCAGTGGATGCATTTTTAGCATCGCTTTTGTCAGGATCAGAGCCGCCCCCGCCAAGGCCAGCGCCATCCTCACAAGCACTCAAAAACAGTGCGGAGCATAACAGAAATGCCACGTGTTTTTTGTTCGGTTTAACCATAATGTCTCGCCCCTATTATCATGCGTTTTTATCGCATGTGTTTACCGCTTTGTGCAGCCTGCTCGATTTTTGCGAAGTATACTACTTCGGATTTCAAACACACACTAGGCAAATTCCCGCTTTTTGCAAAGCTTCAAGGTGCAATTCGGCAAAAAACAGCCCGAAAAACTCTGCAATTTGCTGCTTTCAGAATCGAAATGACCACGTTAAGCAGATCGACAGTCGGAGGAGTGGCAGAGTGGTTGAATGCACCGGTCTTGAAAACCGACGTAGGTGAAAGTCTACCGTGGGTTCGAATCCCACCTCCTCCGCCATTTGGCATTTCAATATGTTTGGTTCTCTAAGGCCTTGAATGGTAGGGCTAATTACTAGGCACGTGATCTTTATTTTCGACAAGTCTTTATGGATATTTACCGCGATTGCGGGTGTAGGTTGCCAGCGTGATAAGCCCCTCATGTTGGCCCTTGTGGCGCGATATAATCCAGTATCCTTACTTCTGGGCCTCCGCCAAACAAGGGGCGGTTCACTGAGGCTTGTGCCCCCGAACTCTCCGAAGCCCCTTGGCCTCGGTAGTCAGCAGAACCTGTCGCGGTCGAACTTTGCCTTTTGCGTTTGCCACACGGCCTGAATGCCACTTTGAGTGTTCGCAATCTAGGTGAGTAAATTCACCTAACCGCGTTGAATTATTGCTTTATTCCTTGCAACCTATTCGTTATGCTCAGAAATTGACCTAACAACAATGAACACGCTGTTACTAAAGGGTTTTCATGAAGCAGTTTTTGGCCGTCCTCTTCGCAACATGCTACGCGAGTATGAGTTTTGCCCAATCTGAGATCGTGCTAGGCGAGCTTGATTTTCTAAGATCAAACTATGGCACCCAATCCACGTGTACCCGGCGGGACGATCAATTGAACTCAAAACGCGTTTTTCGGGCTGCGAGTTCAGGAAATTGCTTCTGGAGCGGTTACGCTAAAATACCTTCTGAACAAGCCATTGCCGAATATGGCCAGAATCCGGGGGAAGAAACCTATCAGGTTTTCTATTATTGCCCTGCAAGTGGGGACGAAAAATTCACAACGGTTCACAAGACAGGGCTGTTGTGGACACGGCTTATCGAGGGCAGCTTGCGGTTTTCCGATCGTGTGGACGGGTTCGAAGAAAACTTCAATGACGCTTCTCGCGCAAGCAATACGTTCAGTGTATGCAGTCCTTTTGCGGCGACTAAAAATGCTGAACCCGAGCCTGAGCCCGAACCTCAAGTTGAAGCCGCGCCGCCACCTGAGCCAGTGAAGAAAGAGCCGGCCCGCGCTGGTAATCGGTATGTGACAACCCAAGCGGTAAATTATCGGTCGGGGCCCGGAAACTCCTTCGCTATTCTGGGGCAGTTGCAACGGGGGACCGCAATATCATCCCTTGGTATTGAAGGGGGATGGCACAGGTTTCGCCGAGGCGGGCGAAATGTTTACGTCTACAAGAGCTTTTTAAGGCGGGCGCGGTAGCTTCCGCTAGCCGAAATCCTGACAGCAAAAAGGCCACCCTTTTTAGGATGGCCTTTTTTCGCGCTTGGGGGAAGAGGATTAGCGCGCGATCCGCTCAGCTGCAGAGTCGTTGCTGAGGGCGAAGAACGCTTTGGCGGCGGATGTGTCGCCCCGTGTTGCCACGTTGTCCTGAACGATGCGCTCAGCGGCTGAATCGTTGCTCAAAGCAAATTCTGCTTTGGCAGCGGCTGTGTCACCGACGCTGGTTTCCTGCACGACGCGCTCGGCGGCCGAGTCGTTTGTCAGGGCGAAGAAAGCCTGATCCGCGAAAGCAGGGGCTGAGAGGGACAGGGCGAGGACGGTTGTTGCGATAAGGGTTTTCATTTTGTGTACTCCGGTTTTGTGTGTCTAAGTGTGTTGGGCTGTTTGCCCGTTTGATGAGATGAATATGACGGGTGCGGGTCGTCATCTCAATGCACTAAAGCCATAAAATATACCAAAATAGGTGCGTATGCGCACACACAGAGTTCACCTCGGACCAGACCGTCACGGCCCCGTGAGAACGGCCGAACGCCCCACACCGCCCAGCCGAATTCAGTACTTTAAAGCAGCTTGTTCGTAGAGTTGAAACTTTGCGAAAACGGTAACCGTAAATTTGAAGCCTGCGTTGGATGTTGCGCTAGTGCGCCATCATAAGAGCAGGCCCTTCGCTTTTCAAAAACGAGCGCGTCGTTCCACCCAACAGCCATTCCCTCATCCGTGAATGACCGTAGGCCCCGAGTACAAGAACGTCACCGTCTACATCTCGCACAAGTTCGGTTAAGACGTCGGAGACCACGCGACCCGCACTTACAAGCCTGTGGACCGTCACATCCATCCCAGCCTGCGCAACATATCGTGCCAAATCATCACCGGGCGCCGCTCCAGCTGTTTCGGCTTCCGGGTCTACCAACCCGATGTGCACCGCGTCGCCAGCATCCAATCTTGGCAGCACAGAGTGCAATGCCCGCCCGGCGGCTCGTCCAGAATCCCACGCTACGACAACAGACGACTTTTGGTCGCGACCCAGCATTTTAGGTGCTCCAACAAGTGCGAGAGCCGAGGCGTCGAAAACAGCTGACTTAAAGGCGGAATACATCTCCCAGTCTTCGATAAGGGGAGACTTGGGAAAAAGAACAGTACCAGCGCTGATTGCATGTCTGGTAACTGATTGATCGATCTGATTCTGAAAATCGCTGACCCCCCAGACACTACCTGGCAGGTTGAACTGCAGGAGAAGCTTTTCGACCTCTTTGACCCGGATCCCAACTTGTTCTCTGATGCCATCAAGTTCTGCCAGCCAAACATTGTTTGGGCCCGATCCGTAAGGCGTGTATGGCTGGACTGGGAATAATCCGACAACCAGAATATCAAGATTTGATATAGACGCCCGCGCTTGATCAATCCGCTCTTTGAGTTCTTCATGGTAGCACGAGATTTTTATGCTTGCCGAAATTTTCGCGCTGCGTGCGCGCGCAGCACAAAAAAGCTAATTCACGGTATGGGCTCAAAGCAGCCTATCGCCATGGAACGGCTCAACTACAATTCGCATTCGGCATAAAAACCTGCCGGACAAGTCAGTTTGTCCAACATTCGATAGCTGCTACGACCGTTTTGGGTGCATCCCACTCATCAGGGGCTATTTTCTCGAAACAGCCCCCGACATGGGGAAACCGAAAAGAACAGCCCTTATTTATCTTCCGTCTCTTCATCCTCCTCGGACGGGGCGTCGGGCAGGTTGAACAGGCTGTCGGCGTCAACCAGCAGTTCTTCTTCCTCATCCTCGTCCTCGGCATCCCCGAGGGTGAATGTCTCAAGCCCTGAAATAGCGCTTGGGATTTTCGGTTCCGGCTCAAGGCCAAGGGATTGTTCGGTCGAGACCAGTTTGCGGCGCTCGTCATCTGTCATGACGCTGCCTTCCTTGGCTTTCTTGGCATTGGCTTTCTGCACAGCCATGTCCAGTTCGGACTGTTTGCACAAACCCAAGGCGACGGGGTCAATCGGCTGGATATTCTGGATGTTCCAGTGGGTCCGCTCGCGGATTGCGCTGATCGTGGGTTTCGTCGTGCCGACCAGTTTACTGATCTGCCCGTCAGACAGTTCCGGGTGGAACTTGACCAGCCACAGGATCGATGCGGGGCGGTCCTGACGTTTTGACAAAGGTGTGTAGCGGGGGCCGCGCCGGGCTTCTTCGCCCTGGGCGGCTGCATTGAATTTCAGCTTCAGTTTATAAAGCTTGTCATTGATGCCCTTGTCGATTTCGTCCTGTGTCAGCTGATTGTTAGCAATTGGATCAAACCCTTTGACACCAGCCGCCACATCGCCGTCAGCGATGCCCTGAACCTCAAGCTCATGCAGGTCACAGAAATCAGCGATTTGCTTGAACGTCAGCGTTGTGTTGTCCACCAGCCAGACAGCGGTTGCTTTTGCCATGATTGGTTTGGCCATCGTAATCTCTCCTTCAGATACACTTGTCCCGTCGCCCGGATCAGGGGCTGTCCCATTTGGAACAAGTTCGCGATTGTTGGGGAACTTGCAGGTTATATAGTGTTCCAAAACCATAAGGGGAAGAGCAAATGCGCTGGAATATTCTGTTGGGAGTGCTGGCTGCGATGATCCCCAGCCAGATTTTAGCTGATGGTGAGCGGGCAGGGGAGTTCGACTATTACGTTCTGGCACTGAGCTGGTCGCCTAACTGGTGTGCGCTTGAAGGGGATGCGCGCGGGGTGGATCAATGCGACGCGCGCCATGACTATGGCTGGATATTACATGGACTCTGGCCTCAGTTCGAAAAAGGCTGGCCCAGCTACTGCCGCACGTCAGCGCGTGATCCGTCCCGCAGCCAGACCAAGGCAATGTCTGATATCATGGCATCCGGCGGGTTGGCCTGGCATCAATGGAAGAAACATGGTCGCTGTTCGGGCCTGTCAGCCGAAGCTTATTTCGCCATGGCGCGCGAAGCCTATAATGCTACCGTCCGGCCAGAGGTCTTTCGCAAGCTTGACCGGGCTGTAAAGTTGCCCGCCCATGTGGTTGAGGAAGCTTTCCTCAAAGCCAATCCGGACCTGACAGCGGATATGGTCACAATCACCTGTAAGCAGGGCCATATTCAGGAGGCGCGCATTTGCCTGAATACAACGCTTGAGCCGCGCGAATGCGGGCGCGATGTTGTACGAGATTGCACCCAAAGCAATGCGGTGTTCGACCCCATCCGGTGAATATTTGCAAAAAAGCTAAGCCAAATTCGGATATGCGCGTGCATTTTAGGGGCCATTTTGAACGCGAAGGTCGGCGAAAAAGCGCCAGATGATGCAGTGTCGAGGCGTTTGATTTATCAGGTTGGCAATTAACGATACTACGATAATCGAAAACTCTGCGCGACGCTAAAATCTCTTTGGCACAACACCTTAAGTATCGGGCTGAAGGCCTGCAGTAAACTAGGAGCATATGTTTATGAGAAAATACCACGAAGCAGTCCTGAAACGCATCGCACTACTGCCCCTTTTTTGCATGCTGATGATATTGAATGCAGGCACTATAACGCCCGCGACGGCAGAAGAACTTGCGCCAGAACTTGGGTCCGCAGAACCGTTCTCTTTTGAGGTATTGAAAGAGAAAGCTCAGGACCTTTCAAAGCAGGACTACAAACCGGCCGTGGTCGAGCATCCTGACATTCTTGAGAAGCTTGACTTTGACGCCCACCAGCAAATTATATTTCGCACTGACCGCAATGTGTATTTGGACAATGGCACTGCGATACAGATGTTTCACCCAGGGCGCTATTTTCCCGAACCGGTTAAGATGAGCATTGTCGACGGAGAAACGTCACGCGAGCTTAAATATAAACCAATCTATTTTGATATCCCCAAAGATAATCCTGCGAGTGCTTTGAAAGACGAAGCCGGGTTTGCCGGTTTTCGTTTGCTGCGCGAAGATGAAAAAACGGATTGGATTGCATTTTTAGGGGCCTCTTATTTTCGAACGGATGGGGCCGAGCAACAATATGGAATGTCGGCGCGAGGCTTGGCGATAGACACGGGATTGTCGACGCCTGAAGAGTTCCCGCGGTTCACTGAATTTTATCTTTCCTCCAGTGAAGCCCCCGACATTGATGCGGAAATTTACGCAATTATGGACAGCCCCAGCGTGACCGGTGCGTATAAAATTCAGGCCAGACAAACGAGTGAAGGGCAGACGCTGGACGTCTCGTCCGCGCTCTATTTTCGCAAACCTGTAGAGCGTTTGGGGATCGCGCCGCTGACCTCTATGTTCTGGTATTCCGAAAACAACCGCGCGCGGGCGTTTGATTGGCGGCCTGAGGTGCACGATTCAGACGGGCTTTCCATCGAGACTGGCGCGGGTGAGCGGATATGGCGGCCACTGAATAATCCTGAAACAGTTGTAACATCCAGCTTTATGGACAAAGATGTCAAAGGTTTCGGGTTGTTGCAGCGTGACCGGGAATTTTCATCCTATCAAGATGACGGCGTGTTCTATAACAAGCGCCCATCTGTATGGATTGAACCACTCGACAGCTGGGGCAGCGGGGCCGTGCAATTGCTGGAAATTCCCACGGAAGATGAGATTTTTGACAATATTGCCGCTTACTGGGCCCCTGAAGATACACCAAAAGCCGGTGACATGCGCAATTTCAACTACCGTATATATTGGGGTAATGAGCCTCATGGGCGCGCAAGCCTGGCGCGGACCATTGCCAGCAGAGTTGGCGCTGGCGGAATTCCGGGACAACCTCGGCCAGAAAACTCTTTAAAAATGGTTGTCGACTTTTCTGGTGACGGGTTGGACGGGCTGACTGCCGACAGCAATGTGGTTGCGGATGTATCAGCTTCGGGCGATGTCACAATCGACAACATATCGGCCAGACCAATCGTCGGCACCGAAGACTGGCGTGTCACTTTCGACATTGAGGTCCCAAAGGACTTCACAACTGTCGAGCTGCGCGCGTTCCTAAAGCAAGACGACATTGCGTTGAGCGAAACATGGCTAAAGCAATTGCGTGTGAATGAGCTTAACCCCACAGCAAACAATGTTCACGCCAACTAAGGCGTGATTGTCGCCGCGGTAAACTGGTTTGGTATTTGGAAGTTTTCTCCCAAGTGCCAAACCTTTTGATCCTGTTTAAAACTATTCCTCAGGTTCGAACTGCAATGCGACGCCATTGATACAGTAGCGCAGACCTGTGGGAGCGGGGCCATCTGGGAAAACATGGCCCAAATGGCCATCGCAGCGATTGCAATGAACTTCGGTGCGGCGCATGAACCAGCTGTTGTCCTGACTTTCGCCAACTGTTTCGCCCTCTAGATGGGCATAAAAAGACGGCCAGCCGGTGCCGCAGTCAAACTTGGTGCCGGCATCAAACAAGGGGGCACCGCAGCCTGCGCAGAGGTAAGTTCCGGGCGCTTTGGGAAAGTTATCATGAGTGAAGGCGCGTTCTGTCCCATGTTTGCGTAAGACTTTGAAGGCAAGGTCCGACAATTGTGCCTGCCATTCGCTGTCGGATTTGACTATTTTGTCGGTCATGTCTTGGTCCTGTCTGTCTTGTGCTTATGTAGTCACTTAAGTGTCATCAACTGGGCGTATAGCGCGAACTGGATTATACTTAGTGCCGAGACCGGTGCGCTCCAAGGGTATATCCGGGTAATGGAGGTCACATAATGGTGCTGACATTGAAAAAAGGGCGCTATAAGGCGCGGTTTGCTGAGACGCAGGACGATATTCTGGCCGCGCAGCGTTTGCGTTATCTGGTGTTTCGGGATCAGGCGGCGGTGATCGGCGTTGATGAAGATCGTTTTGATGATCTGTGCCGCCATGTGTTGGTTGAAGATGTGCAAAGCGGTAAGCTGGTCTGCTGCTTCAGGCTTTTGCCGCTTGCCAGTGGACGCGACATCGAGACCTGTTATTCCGCGCAATATTATGAGCTGTCAGCGCTGAAAGATTTTGACGGGCCCATGGTCGAGATGGGCCGGTTCTGTATCCACCCCGCCTGGCAGGATCCTGACATTCTGCGCGTCGCCTGGGGAGCGATGGCGCGATATGTGGATGAGCAGGGGGTAGAGATGCTGTTCGGATGCTCCTCGTTCAAGGGGACGTCAGAGGCGGCATATGAAGATGCGTTTTGCGTCCTGAAAGACAAACATCTGGGGCCAAAATGCTGGTTGCCGCGTGTCAAAGCGCCGCGTGTGTTTCCTTTTGCCCGCAAGCTGCGTTTTGCCAAGCCGGATCTGAAGTCAGCAATGCGGGCGATGCCGCCGCTGCTGAAAACCTATCTGCTGATGGGCGGTTGGGTCAGTGATCACGCAGTCGTGGATGGCGACATGAACACACTGCATGTGTTCACCGGTCTGGAAATCCGTGCGATCCCGCCCGCCCGCGCGCGGCTGCTGCGCGCCGTGGCAGGGTAGCGGATTTTCTACGAAAATCCGGCGCGCTTGGAATGCGTATTTCCAGAAAGGTGATCGACGTTGACGCGGCCCCGTCTTGGGCTTAGCTGGGGCCTATGGCACGTGCTCCGCTTTTGCAATTATCTGATATTTCGCTGACCTTCGGGGGCGATCCTGTGTTTTCTGATCTGGACCTTGTGGTGCAGCCGGGGGACCGTGTGGCGTTGGTGGGGCGCAATGGGTCCGGAAAATCCACCTTGATGAAGGTCATGGCCGGACTGGTTGAGCCGGATCATGGCACGCGGGTTCTAGCCCCCTCTGTGACCACCGGATATATGGAACAAGACCCTGATTTGAAAGGATTTTCCACGCTGGGCGATTATGCCATCAGCGGATTGGATGACGCAGAGAGCTACAAGATTTACGCGGCCGCAGAAGGTTTGAAGCTGAACCTTGAAGCCCCAGTCGAGACGGCATCCGGCGGCGAACGGCGGCGGGCGGCCTTGGCGAAACTACTGGCCGAAGCGCCTGAGTTGATGTTGCTTGATGAGCCAACAAACCACCTTGATATCGAGGCCATCACCTGGCTTGAGGCCGAGCTATCCCAGACCCGCACGGCCTATATTCTGATCAGCCATGACCGGGCGTTTTTGCGCGCGTTGACCCGCGCGACCCTGTGGGTTGACCGGGGCAGGGTGCGGCGGCAGGAAAAAGGGTTCGATGCGTTTGAGGAATGGCGCGACAAGCTGTGGGAAGAAGAAGATATCGCCCGCCACAAACTGAACCGCAAGATCAAGGCCGAGGCCCGCTGGGCTGTCGAGGGGATTAGCGCCCGACGCAAGCGCAATATGGGTCGGGTGCGGGCGTTGGGTGAGCTTAGGGCGGAACGGTCCGCGCAGATAAGCCGTCCGGGAACGGCGGCCATGGCGTTTGAGGCGGGTCCGAAAAGCGGGCGACAGGTTATCGTCGCTGACGGGCTTAGCAAGATGTTTGGGGATAGGCCAATTGTTAAAGATTTCTCGCTCAAGGTCGCGCGGGGCGACCGGGTGGCAATTGTCGGGCCAAACGGGGCGGGCAAGACAACGCTTCTGAACATGCTCATCGGGGCCGAGGCCCCGGATGAGGGGACCGTTAAGCTGGGCACCAATCTGGCGATCGCCGTATTTGACCAGAACCGTACCGCGTTGAACCCGGATGACACGCTTTGGGCCAGTCTGACCGAGGATCCAGCCACGCGGGTTAAAGGGCAATCCGATTTCATCATGGTGCGCGGTCAGCCAAAACATGTGGTGGGCTACCTCAAGGAGTTTTTGTTTGACGAACGGCAGGCGCGCGCGCCGGTCCGTTCGTTGTCAGGCGGCGAAAAGGCGCGGTTGCTCTTGGCCCGGATCATGGCGCGGGAAAGCAATCTGCTGATCCTTGACGAGCCGACCAATGATCTGGATATTGAGACGTTGGATTTGCTGCAGGAATTGATCAATGACTATGACGGCACAGTTCTTCTGATCAGTCATGACAGGGATTTTCTGGACCGGGTCGCAACCACGACCATAGCCTTGAAAGACGGGCTGGCCACGATTTATGCCGGGGGGTGGTCTGATTATCAGGCGCAAAAGGGCGTGGAAGAGACGCCACAAACGGAAGCGCCCAAAGCTAAAACCTCTGCCGCTAAACAAGACATCAAAGCTGCGCCCACTGGGCTGAGTTTTACGGAAAAGCACCGGCTGGATGCTTTGCCCGACGAAATCAATCGTCTGGAAAGTGAGATCGCGAAACTGACCGATTTCCTATCGGACCCTGACCTGTTTACCCGCGAGCCTGCTAAATTTCAAAAGGCCAGTGATGCGCTGGCTGAGCGTCAGAGCGCTTTGTTGGATGCAGAAGAGGAATGGCTGATGCTTGAAGAGAAGGCGTCTATATCCCTTGAATAATAGTATGACATAGCAACAATTGCACGTTAACTGCCATCATTGCTTGATGCCGCTATTGCAGCAATCCCAACGAGGAGAATAACTGGAATAACCCAATCCGGTGTGCTGTTTGTGGCAGGTTGAATAACTTCTGGTTCGACTAAAGCATCTGCTAAATTTCCGGCAAATGCAGCAACTCCTGTTATGATAGCAGCAGCAAACGCGGCAGACATAAATAGTATTTTTTTCATATAATTAGCCCCTCACAAACCCATTTCATGTCATATAGCATGATTCAGAAAATGTTGTTAACCTTTTTTTAGGCAGCGATGTCTTCCTGCGTGGTGTCCTTACCGTATTCATCTACTTTTCGCCCCAGATAATAGTCAAAAAGTGCAGTAAAACGTGATATCCACATAAGGTAATCACCAAAGTATAGCTTGGATTTTTTGACTGAGATCGGAAGAACAATCACTGCAAGACAGATAGAAATACTGCCGAAGAAAAGGGACCTGTTCGCTTGGGCTAAGTCGCCAAGAACTGCCGCAATCGGGCTTGTTCTACCATGTCTGATCCTTGTGCTGTTTAGATGATTGCGGTGTGTGCGTCGCAGAAAGTAGCTCAACGAGGAGCGCTCAGGCCCTACATTCTCAGTAATTTTTGCGAATGGTATCCAACGAATTTTGAAACCTGCTCTTATGATACGGGATGAAAATTCAGTATCTTCACCTCCAGTGAAATTATATTTTGTGTCAAAGCGCGCGCCTAAACCCGTCTGTCCAAATATATCGCGATGGAAGAAGGCATTTCCAGTTGCGGCCATAGAAACGGTTTGTCCAATTCCTAATCCATCAGAGTTAAGTTTGCGGCGCCACGGTGAATATGTAGGACCATAGGTAAATTGGTATGGGCCAGTAAAAAATCGAGTTTTTGGAAATTGCATAATTGCGCGCTCGAATTCGAAGATCCATGTTCGTGATGCGATTTCGTCGTCATCAATGCTTGCTACCCAAAGAGCATCGTCATTCTCGGCTTTATCAAATGCACGATTGCGGGCATTCGAAAGACCAAGGTTTGTCTCAAGCACATAACTTACCGGAAATGGCCAACACCGCTCCCCAATCCAGTCCTCTAGTGTCGCGTATGCGTTGTTTTCTATGACAATAACAGCGACATCATGATATCGACAACTGATCATATCGGCCAAAGATAGCATGGCTGCCTTGAATTTTTCTGGGCGTTTTCTGGTGCATATTACGATGCTGATAAGACCTAGCGATCGAGCTGTTTTGGGCAGATTGGCATCAAGATCCTGGTGTATCTGCATTAGATCATGATTGGAGAAGGAGGCAAGAGGGGTGAAGTCGTCAGAAACTCTATTATTGGGCCCCTTTTCAGGCATAGTTTCTGGCCGCACAGCCAGAACTGCCAGTCCCAGCGCATTCAGGAATGCGTCTTGCTGTCGTAACAATTCGCTCATTTTCCAACGACCCGTTACGGCTGCAGCTGCCGTAAGATGGATAATTGATACCAAAACGAAATATAGCTTTTTCAGTGAAGCCGCACTTGCTGAAAAGCGCAAATGCATGCCGACTAGATGTGGATTTCCTATTTTATAGGAGACCCCGACTCCCCGTAGTTTTTTACTCAGGCGGTTGTATGTGTTTGTCCGGCTTGCTGCTAAATGTTCGTAGCATTTTGCATATGGGACAAATCGTGGAGATGAAGAGGCAAATGCGATACGTTGGAATAAATCCGTATCTTCCCCGCCCGTTATGGAAAATTCATTATCGAACCGAAGGCCTAACCCATCGGACGCAAAGATAGAACGGCGAAATAGAGAGTTGCCTGTGCCGCAATCACTGGTCGGGCTGCCATACCCCAAATCATTATATACGCGAGCATTGAATAGTTTTTCCTCGCGATGGGTCATTTCATATGTCGGCCCGACGAAGGTATCGCAATCCGGCCAGTCGCGCATTGCGTACAACATTTCCATCAACCAATGAGGGTCAATTTCTTCATCATCGTCAATGAAAGCTAACCAATTGGCGTCAGATGTTAAAAAGTATTCTATAGCGCAATTACGTGCAGGACAGAAACCATTTTCATGAACTTTAAGGACTTTCACTCTGTCTATCTCAGGGGTTATATCCGATGCATAGTTGCAAGAGCTATGTTCGATAATCAGAAGGTCTAATGTCACATGGCTTGGTATAATCAAAGAAGAAATACTTTTGAGGCAGTTGCTAAATAATTTAGGTCGATCGCGCGTACAAACAGCTATAGTAATTGTCTGCTTATTCTCGTCATCCATTCAAGCACTCTGGTATGATTTTTCTTTAATAATAGTAATATGCTTTTAGAAGCACGATGGGTAAACGGTTTTTTATTGATCTAATGCAGAAAGGGGCAAGGTCGTACCACGACATATGCGCAAATAGCCCCTAAACCCGCCGCAAGCCTTTGTCCTGCAGCAGTCGTATCAATAAGACCCGCGCGGCGTTTCTGTGGTCCCAGTGTATTTTCCGGGCTTTGGCCGGCTCGCCTTTGGCAATTGCTGCGTAGACTGCCTTATGGGCTTCGTTGGATTTCAAGGGCAGGGGGCGCAGGTACAGCGTCGCGGCACGTGCGCGTCTGACAATATCGGTATACTGCACCACAACCGCCTGAATGCGGCTATTGCCGCCCAGACGCACAAGTTCGCTATGAAAGCTGTCATCGGCCTTGGCCCATGCCGGGCGGTCTTCTTTTGCCAAAGCACTGTCCATGTGGTCGATACACATGGCCAGGGTTTCAAGATCCGCAACGGTGTATCCCTTCTGTGCGGCGCGCTCTGCCGCAAGGCTTTCAAGCTCTGTCAGCACTTCGTAAATCTCGTTCATGTCTTGCGGTGTCAAAGACAGAACACGCAAACCCCGGCGGGGCTGAACCGAAACCAGCCCCTGTGCCTCCAGCAAAAGTGCGGCTTCGCGCACGGGCGTGCGGGACATGCCAAGCCTCTCTGCCAGATCACCTTCGTAATGGTTGGAGTCCGCAGCCAGATCGCCCGAGAAGATCATGCTACGCAGCTCCTCCATCGCGCGCATCACGTTGGTTTGAGGGCGCTTGTCAGTCATAATGCGACTTTTCGCAGGTCTTTGTCCGAGAGGTAAATCGCCTCTTCGATTTCAAGAACCTCAAGATAGTCCATAGCCATGTTTTCCAACGTAGCCCCGTCCAGAAGATGTGCAATCACATGGTCCTGAAGGGCTTTCACACAGTCGCCGCCAAATCCGGGCCAGTCGCGGGGGGCAAGCACGGTTTCCAGTGTTGTCTTGCCAAACTCTCTGAGATGAACAGCCCCATTCCCGCTTAGCGTCATAACTCCGTCTGTGCCTTCGATCAGGGCTTCGCCCAGTGTGACACGCATATTATCCGCGCGATGATCCAGCAGCCTGTTGCCATCAAACAACGCGCGCTTTCCCCCTTCAAAATCCAGCGTGAAATAGCCCGCATCTTCGCCCTTGATCGCAGGGTTCAGCCGACGCAGATCGCCATAGGTGGCAGTGGGCTGGCCCAGCAGAAACCGAAACGTATCGATGAAATGCACGCCGGTTTCATGAATCAACAGTCGCGGCATGGTCTGGAAGTAGGGCTGCCGGTCCAGATAGGCGCGCGGGCCTTGACCATCGCCGGTCCGCAGGCGGAAGGTGATTTGCAGAACGTCCCCGATCCGACCCTGATCCATCGCAGCCTTTATTGCGCGATACCACGGCTGAAAACGAAAGTTTTCGTGAATGATAAGGGGTATTCCGGCTGTCAGAGCCGCGTTCGCCATACGGCGCGCGTTATCAAGAGATTGGCAAAAGGGTTTTTGGCAAATGATCGCTTTCAATCCAAAAGACAGCGCGGTTTCGATAGCGGTGCAGTGGGTTTGCGGCGGCGTTGCGATATCCAGGATGTCAGGCCTGACCGTGTCAAGCATCTGCGCCAAGTCACCAAATGCAGCCACCCCGGTAGCTTGTGCTTTTCCAAGGTCCAGATCGGCGACAGCGGCCAGATCGGCGCGATCACTGCGCTGCCATGCGTCATGGTGAAATTGCGCGAAATAACCCGCGCCAAGACAGGCGACCCGTATCAAAGCAGCTTCCCTGAAAGGGCCGCGACGGCACCCTTTGTGCTGGCAGTGCCGCCCAGATCACGGGTGACAGTATCGCGCGTGCGGATTGCCTCATCGACAGCGGCTTGCAACCGTGCGGCATCCGCGCACATTGCTGCCACGCCATGCTGTTCGCCCAGCCAATCCAGCATCATCGCCGCTGACAATATCATGGCAAACGGGTTTGCCAGCCCTTGCCCTGCGATATCAGGGGCCGAGCCGTGGCAGGGCTGGAACAACGCATGATGCTCCCCAATATCGGCCGAGGGGGCAAGCCCAAGCCCACCCATTAGCCCGGCACCCAGATCAGACAGGATGTCGCCAAACATGTTTTCCGTCACCATCACATCAAACGTCCAAGGCTTTTCAACCATCCACAAAGCGGTGGCGTCCACATAGGCGTGGTCGGCTGTCAGGTCGGGGTATTTTGCAGCCTCTGCATCGAAGATTTCGCGGAAAAAGGCAAAGGCGCTAAAGACATTGGCCTTGTCTACGCAGGTCACACGTCCTGGCCCACGCCCTTTGGTCTTGCGCTGCTGAGCTAATTTTAGGGCAAAGCGAAACAGCTTTTCGCTGGTGTCGCGGGTGATCCGCAACGTCTCATAGGCCTCGTCCCCGCGCACATCGCGGCTGCCTTGGGAATAGAACAATCCTTCGGTACTTTCGCGGATCAGGACGAAGTCGACTATCTTGTCATCAGCCAGTTTCAGCGGGGTCGGCTGGCCGGGCGTGATGCGCACAGGGCGCACGCCAGCGAACAGATGCAGGGCTTTGCGCAGCTCGATCTGGGGGGAGATTTCTGTCCCATCCGGGTAGCGGATCGAGGGCAAGCCCATGGCTGATAACAAGATCGCGTCAGCCTTGCGGGCCGTCTCAAGGGATCGTGCCGGCAGCGAGACACCCGTATCTGCATAATGCTGTGCGCCCGCATTCACCGTATGGAAAGTCAATTCATAGGCGTCTGAGGCCTTTGCAAGTGCGCTTAACAGGTCCACTGTCGGGGCCATGATTTCCGGACCGATGCCGTCGCCTTCAAAAACGGCAATCTGAAATGTCTTGGTCATGGTGCAGGCCTGTGGCTAGGGTGATGTCTATATACATGGCTTAATGTATACATTAACGTATGCACAAGCAATTACGAAAGGGTTTCAATGTTCGCCATCGCTGTCACTTTCACTATTAAGCCAGACCAGATCGGGCAATTCCTGCCATTGATCAAGGAAAATGCGAAAAGCTCTGTCACGACTGAACCCGGATGCAGCCAGTTCGATATCTGCACGGATTCGGCATATCCAAATGATGTATTTTTATATGAAACCTATGATGATGAAGCAGCCTTTGAGGCGCATACTCGTACAGCCCACTATGCCACGTTCCAGCAGGCCGCAGAAGATATGATCACGGGTAAAGATGTGCGGACATTTGCGACCGTCATCCGATGAGCTGGCAGGTTCATGCCCTGAAATATGGGGATCGTAGTGGGCGGACACGGGCGGACAGTTTTATCTTTGACGATAATCACGATGCCCCCCACGATATCGATTATTTCATCTGGGTGTTGCGAAACGGGCCCCAGACGATCCTTGTGGATACGGGTTACGATCATGCTGAGGCCGCAAGCCGGGGCCGTCCCATTGCGCTTGACCCGCGCGAGGCGCTGACGCCTCTGGGGCTTGAGCCCGAAGAGATCACGCAACTGATCATTACCCACTTGCATTACGATCACGCAGGCGGGTTGCATCTGTTTCCAAACGCCACGATTCACTTGCAAGCGGCCGAGATGGCTTATGCCACAGGCCCCTGTATGTGTCATGATACGCTGAAGATGCCATTCACGGCGGATCATGTCTGCGAAGCCGTCAAGCGCGTTTATCAGGGCCGTTGCGTGTTTCATGACGGTGATGGGCAAATCGCAGAGGGCGTCACAGTGCACCGCATCGGGGGTCATTCGCGCGGGCTTCAAGCTGTGCGCGTGCTGACAGATGCCGGGTGGCTTTGCCTTGCGTCTGACGCGACGCATTTTTACGAAAATATATTTGAGCGTAAACCTTTCCCGATCGTTGTTGATCTTCAGGATATGCTTGACGGGTTTGGCAAACTCGAAGCTTTGGCAAGCGAAAAACGCCTGATCATCCCCGGTCATGATCCACTGGTGCGTGAGTGTTTTCCGACAGACGGGGCCGGGCATATTTTCCGCCTTGATCGTGGCCCCTCAAAATGGCTGTTCTGAAACTGCCTAAAATTTACCATTTGATAAAATTTTATTTTGTGGCAACCTAAGTGGTAAGAAAACCAATAGGGATCATGATGAGCAATTCGCCAATGACACCGGGCATCGCACCGGCCCGCCTTGACGCTGACCAGATCGCACAGAATTTTGATGACTTGCACGCACCCTATGATGGGCACGAGGCGATGGTCGCCGCAGATCGCTGCTATTTTTGCCATGATGCACCTTGCATTACGGCATGCCCGACCGAGATCGACATCCCGCTGTTCATTCGGCAAATCCAGACCGGCACGCCTGATGCGGCGGCAAAGACGATCCTGTCGCAAAACATCCTTGGCGGCATGTGCGCGCGGGTTTGTCCAACGGAAACCCTGTGCGAAGAGGCTTGCGTGCGCGAAATGGCAGAAGGCAAGCCGGTCGAGATTGGCAGGCTCCAGCGCTATGCCACGGATACGCTGATGGAAAAGGGCGTGCATCCGTTCACCCGCGCTGCTGCAACGGGTAAGACAGTCGCCGTTGTGGGCGCGGGGCCAGCGGGCCTTGCATGCGCGCACCGTCTTGCAATGAAAGGTCATGATGTTGTGATCTATGATGCCAAACCCAAACCGGGCGGGCTGAATGAATTCGGGATTGCGGCCTATAAATCCACCGACGAATTTGCCGCCCGAGAGGTCGATTGGTTGATGCAGATCGGTGGGATCACGCTAGAGCTTGGCAAGGCGCTTGGGGATGGGCTGAGCCTATCTGACTTGCGCGCAGATTTTGATGCAGTGTTTCTTGGGATCGGTTTGGGGGGCGTAAATGCCTTGCATGCGGAGGGGGATGAGAGAGACGGCGTAGGGGATGCCGTCTCTTTCATTGCGGATTTACGTCAGGCAGACGATCTTACCAAGCTGCCTGTGGGGCGCAATGTGGTGGTGATCGGGGGCGGCATGACGGCTGTTGATGCGGCCGTCCAGTCCAAACTTCTGGGTGCAGAGAATGTGACGATCGCCTATCGCCGGGGCCGCGAAAATATGAGCGCGTCGCAGTATGAACAGGATCTTGCGGCCTCTAAGGGCGTGCGGATCGTAACCCATGCGCAGCCTGTGGCCATTCATGGCAATGGCGCTGCGGGCGAGGTGGAGTTTGAATATACCACGTCTGAGAATGGCGGGCTCAAAGGCACGGGCGAAACATTCCGCCTGTCCGCAGATCAAGTCTTCAAGGCGATTGGTCAGACCCTTGAGGGTGATGTCGAAGGACTGACGCTTGATAAGGGCAAGATCAAGGTGACAGATGCAGGCCGCACCTCGCAGGGCGGTGTCTGGGCAGGCGGCGATTGCGCGATGGGCGGTGACGATCTGACCGTGACGGCCGTGGCCGAAGGCCGCGATGCTGCCGAGGATATGCACAAGGCGTTGATGGCATGATCAATGCTGAAAACCCAAGCGAGGGCGGATGTCGCTGCGGTCAGGTGCGGTTTCGTGTCAGTGCAGCGCCGCTTTTGACAGGTGTTTGTCATTGCACCGGGTGTCAGCGGATGACCGGCAGCGCGTTCTCGCTGACTGTTTTCATCCCGACCGACGGGTTCGAGATTACGAAAGGCGAGCCCGTTATTGGCGGGCTGCACTCTGAGGCTTTGAAGCACTATCATTGCCCATATTGTATGAGCTGGATGTTTACGCGCATCACAGGGTTTGACCTCTTCATCAATGTTCGTTCAACGATGCTGGACGACCCGATCCCGGACGTTCCTTTTGTCGAGACCTATACGTCGGAAAAGCTTCCTTGGGTCAAAATACCTGCGCCGCATAGTTTCGAGAAGTTTCCCGAACAGGCAGAATTTCCGACACTGATGAGCGCGTTTGCGGATCACGCGAAACAGGAGACCAAGCATGGCTAACCTCACCTCGAATTTCGTCGGGATCAAATCCCCCAACCCGTTCTGGCTGGCCTCTGCGCCGCCGACCGACAAGGAATATAATGTCCGCCGCGCGTTCGAGGCCGGATGGGGCGGCGTTGTCTGGAAAACTTTGGGCGCCGAAGGCCCGTCCGTGGTTAACGTAAACGGGCCACGTTACGGCGCAATTTACGGGGCGGATCGCAGGCTTCTGGGGCTCAACAATATTGAGCTGATCACGGATCGGCCCTTGCAGACGAACCTGCGCGAGATCAAGGCGGTCAAGCGCGATTATCCGGACCGTGCGATGGTCGTCTCGCTTATGGTGCCGTGCGAGGAAGAGGCATGGAAAGCAATTCTGCCGGTTGTTGAAGACACCGGCGCGGACGGGATTGAGTTAAATTTTGGCTGCCCGCACGGGATGTCTGAGCGTGGCATGGGGTCCGCGGTGGGGCAGGTGCCGGAGTATATCGAAATGGTCGCGCGCTGGTGCAAGCAGAACACGCGGATGCCGGTGATTGTGAAACTGACGCCAAACATTACCGACATTCGCAAACCGGCAGAGGCCGCCAAGCGCGGTGGTGCGGATGCTGTCAGTCTGATCAATACGATCAATTCGATCACGTCCGTTAATCTTGACACGATGAGCCCTGAGCCCTCAATCGATGGCAAAGGTAGCCACGGCGGGTATTGCGGACCTGCGGTCAAGCCAATCGCGCTTTCTATGGTGTCAGAGATTGCCCGCCACGAGGCGACGCGCGGCATGCCGATTTCGGGTATTGGTGGTGTGACCACATGGCGTGATGCGGCGGAATATATCTCTTTGGGGTGTGGGAATGTGCAGGTCTGTACGGCGGTTATGACCTATGGGTTCAAGATCGTCTCTGAGATGATATCGGGCCTGTCAGACTGGATGGACGAGAAGGGGTATGCCAGCGTGGATGATGTCATAGGGCGCGCTGTGCCCAACGTGACGGATTGGCAATATCTCAACCTGAATTACATCGCCAAAGCAAGGATCAATCAGGATGATTGCATCAAATGCGGCCGCTGCTATGCCGCCTGCGAGGACACATCGCATCAGGCGATATCAATGTCCGAGGACCGTGTGTTCGAGGTAATTGACGCCGAATGTGTGGCCTGCAACCTGTGCGTAGACGTCTGCCCGGTCGAGAATTGCATCACGATGGAACAAATGACCCCCGGCGAGGTCGACCCGCGCACGGGCAAAACCGTTGAGGATGACTACGCCAACTGGACAACCCACCCGAACAACCCCGGTGCGGTTGCGGCGGAGTAGCGGGTTTTAGCAGGCCAAGTCGTGACTGGCCTGCCATGATCCATCTGTTTTGAAATCGGTTGCTTATTTCAGATACAAAAGCACCTGAAATGTTTAATATTTTTTAAAATCGACTGGTAAAACCTTGAAATTTCAAGGGGCTCTCACCATATAGTCAGTATTGTTGACATAGATAGTCGCAATATCCAACTGTACGGCCCTCTCATGTAATAGCATGCGAGGGCGTTTGAAAATCAGGTCATAAATCCTGTCATTTTCGCGCGCATTTTGGAATCCAACAACCGCCTCGGCCTCTTTGCTTGGCTGGGGTTTCTCCAATCGTGCCCAATTGGGTGCTTCTGGCAAAAAAAGGACTTATCAATGGGACCAGTGAAAGCTTTTGTAACCTGCTTGCTAAAATATTTTGACTTCAATGGACGTGCCTCGCGGGCGGAATATTGGTGGTTTATGTTGATTTTGATGCTCATACACATTGTGCTTTTGGGAATAAATTTGGGCCCTTTTCTGATAGAAGATGGAACTGTTGAGGAAGCATCAGATGCAGTTTACCCTACCCAAATACTATATTTACTGACGTTTCTGCCCATTCTTTCAGTAACTGTTCGGCGGTTGCATGATATAGACAAATCTGGCTGGTGGTGGTTTGTTGGACTTGTTCCGTTCATTGGATTCATCATTCTACTTATCTTCAGTCTTATCCCCGGCGATTCAGGGCGTAATCGCTATGGTCCATCCCCTTATGGTGGTGACAGAAAGCCATATGGCGAGCAAATTCTGGTTACAGATCCAGAGCAAGTCAAAGCGCATAAGGAACAGGTTGGATCCTACTACAAAAACGTCGTGCTGAAATCGCAGAAAGAGATCGACGAAGAACCTTAAATTTTTGGTGCCAGAAGCCCACGGTAGAGCAGGGCAAGGAATTGCTCTGCCTCATCAAAGGGATCATGCTCCCCCAAAATTGCGCTGACCTGCACGTCAAAATCTGCATAATGCTGGGTCAGCGACCAGATCGAGAAGATCAAATGATAGGGGTCCACATCTGCCATCTTTCCATCTGTGATCCAGCCCCTGATCATCATCGCTTTCTCATCGATCAGTTCTTTCAACTCTCCGCTAAGTGCGTCCCCGATTCTTGGCGCCCCTTGCAGGATTTCATTGGCAAAAAGCCTGCTTTCACGGGGGTATTTGCGGCTCATCTCCAGTTTGTGGCGAACATAGCCCATGATCTCTTCCAAAGGATCGCCGGTGGGGTCAATCGCGCGCAGCGGGTCCAGCCATGTCTGCATCAGTGTTGACAGAAGCTCTACATGAATGGCTTCTTTCGATTTGAAATAGTAGAGCAGGTTCGGCTTCGACAGCCCAGCCTCTGTGGCAATCTGATCAAGTGTGGACCCACGGAACCCATAGGTCGAAAACACCTTCAGGGCTGCGGCCCGAATGGCATCCTTGTTTTTCTTCTGAATCCGTGTTTGAGGACGTGCTTCATTCATCAAAATTCATAACCTGCTCAAATTTCAACCAATCGCCTTGTCTTTTCACATCAAAACACGTGGATGGCTTGACTGGCAAGCGGGCTCTGATAGCGTGAGTTTTACCAGCTGGTCAAATAATGGGGGATGGTATGGCGTCTGGCGCTCCGGGTGAAAACCTGAAGATTGACGGTGAACGGCTCTGGGATAGCCTGATGGAGATGGCCAAGATTGGCCCCGGCGTTGCGGGTGGCAATAATCGCCAAACCCTGACCGATGAAGATGCCGAAGGCCGGGCGTTGTTTCAAAGCTGGTGCGAAGCGGCAGGCTGCACCATGGGGTTGGATCAGATGGGCAATATGTTTGCCCGGCGCGAGGGCGCGGACCCTGACGCGCTGCCGGTCTATGTGGGCTCACATTTGGACACGCAGCCTACGGGCGGTAAATATGATGGGGTTTTGGGGGTGCTGGGCGGGCTTGAGATCATTCGCACGCTAAATGATCTGGGTATCAAGACAAAGCACCCCATCGTTGTGACCAACTTCACGAATGAGGAAGGCACGCGCTACGCCCCTGCGATGCTGTCGTCAGGTGTTTTTGCGGGCATTCACACGCAGGATTGGGCTTACGCGCGCGAAGACGCGGAAGGCAAGACTTTCGGTGATGAGTTGACCCGCATCGGCTGGCGTGGCGACGAAGAGGTGGGCGCGCGTAAGATGCATGCCTTCTTTGAGTTGCATATTGAACAGGGGCCTATTCTGGAGGCTGAGGGTAAAGATATTGGCGTTGTCACCCACGGGCAGGGGCTAAGCTGGACACAGTTGACGATCACCGGGAAGGACAGTCATACGGGCTCTACGCCCATGCCGATGCGACGTAACGCAGGATTGGGCATGGCACGTGTTCTGGAGCTTGTGGACGAGATCGCCCTGTCCCATGCCCCACATGCTGTTGGTGCGGCCGGGCATATCGATGTCTACCCGAACTCTCGCAATGTGATCCCGGGCAAGGTGGTGTTCACGGTTGATCTGCGTTCACCCGATCTGAATGTGATTGAAGATATGGAAAAGCGTTTAAAGGATGGGGCCAATAAAATATGTGACTCCATGGGGTTGCAGCTCGAACTTGAGAAGGTCGGCGGCTTTGATCCCGTCACCTTTGACGAAAATTGTGTATCAGCCGTGCGCTCTGCGGCCGAACGGTTGGGCTATTCCCATCAAAACATCATTTCAGGCGCAGGCCATGATGCATGCTGGATCAACTGGGTGGCACCGACAGCCATGGTGATGTGCCCGTGCGTCGATGGGCTTAGCCATAATGAAGCAGAAGACATAAGCCCGGACTGGGCCAGCGCAGGGGCAAACGTGTTGTTCCATGCGGTGGTTGAAACAGCGGAGATTGTTGGGTGATCAGTAAATTTAATGCAGCCCGTTTTATCTATCTGAAAAACTTTGCCCTGCGCTGGCTTGCTGGCGTTTTTCTTGTCAGCGTTGTCGCGGCTTGTGCCCCGCCACCCGAGCAGGTCAAAATCCGTGGCGGTGTGGGCTCGGACGTTAATCTTGATGCGATCCGCCCGCCAAGTGGGGTCACATACAGATATGCGTTCGAGACGGATGAACTGCCGATCCCCGTTGCGCTTAGCCTTACATCCCGACGCAACTCTGCCCGCAGCTATGATTATCGCGGCTCACTTGTTATGACCCTGCCCACGACCCAAAATCTGGCGGATATCACGAAAATCGTCAGTGAGGCGTTTCAGGTGGAGGGTATCCGGGCCAAGGGCAATCAGGTTTTCATTCCGGTTGGCCTGAAGACCGATAACAGGTTTCGCGCCAGTTCTTCCAACATATTGCTCGCCACCAGCAAGTATGACCCCCATGACTGTTTTGCCCAGATCGGGACATGTCGATATACGGTCAAAACCGAAGGCTTGCCCAACCTCAACCTGATTTCTGAAACCACGGAAGAGGGGGTATCTGGCGCAGCACGACCCGGACGGACCCAAAGACATCGCCCCCAGAGGCGCGTCGCCTACGCGAAGATATGGTTTATTCCATCGACAGGAACGCGGTGATTATCGATATGGTCACGATCCGCAGTGGCAACGGCCCCCGCGAACGGGTGGTGTTCCGGCGGAAATGATCTGTGAAATGCAGGGAGATACATCATGAGTAAAGTTATCAAAGGCGGCACGATCGTCACCGCTGACCGGCAATGGAAAGCTGATATCCGGATTGAGGGCGAGAAAATCGCCGAGATCGGGGAAAACCTGAAGGGCGATGAGGTGATTGACGCCGCTGAGGCCTATGTGATCCCCGGTGGTATCGACCCGCATACCCATCTGGAGATGCCTTTCATGGGCACCACCGCTGCCGAAACTTTTGAATCTGGCACATTTGCCGCTGCTGCCGGTGGTACGACGATGCTGGTGGATTTCTGTTTGCCGGGCGAGGATGGTAGCTTACTCAACGCGCTTGACGATTGGGATCGCAAGTCGCGCGACCAGATTTGTTGCGATATCAGCTATCATATGGCTATCACCGGCTGGAATGAGAGCATTTTCAACGAGATGGAGGCCGTTGTTAAGGAGCGCGGCGTCAACACGTTCAAGCATTTCATGGCGTATAAGGGCGCATTGATGGTGGAAGATGACGAGATGTTCGCCTCGTTCAAGCGCTGCGCCGAGCTGGGCGCGCTGCCGCTGGTCCACGCCGAAAACGGGGACATCGTCCAAGAGCTACAACAGAAATATCTGGCCGAGGGCATTACCGGTCCCGAGGGTCACGCCTATTCAAGACCCCCGGAAGTTGAAGGCGAAGCCGCCAACCGCGCCATTATGATTGCCGATGCCGCAGGCACGCCTTTGTACATCGTGCATGTATCCTGCGAGCAGGCGCATGAGGCTATTAGGCGCGCCCGCCAAAAGGGAATGCGCGTCTACGGTGAGCCTTTGATCCAGCATCTGACGCTCGATGAGAGTGAATATTTCAATAAAGATTGGCAATACGCCGCCCGCCGCGTGATGTCGCCGCCCTTCCGGTCCAAGGACCATCAGGCCTCGCTCTGGGCTGGACTGTCTGCGGGGTCGTTGCAAGTGGTTGCTACCGATCATGCGGCCTTTACGGATAAGCAAAAGCAGATGGGGCTCGATAATTTCACGACCATTCCAAACGGGACTGGCGGGCTTGAGGAACGCATGGCGATGCTCTGGACCACAGGTGTCGAGACAGGCCGCTTGACGCCGGAAGAATTCGTCGCTGCGACGTCGACCAACATCGCCAAAATCCTCAACATCTACCCACTGAAAGGCGGCATCGCCGTGGGCGGTGATGCGGATGTGGTCGTCTGGGACCCGAAACTGAGCCGTGAAATCGCGGTCAGTACGCAAAAATCCATCATCGATTACAACGTGTTCGAAGGCATGACCGTGACGGCTCAGCCCCGCTATACGCTTTCGCGGGGGGATGTGATCTGGGCGTATGGTCAAAATTCGCAGCCCCAGCCGGGACGTGGCAAGTTTATTCGCCGCCGGGCTTTTGCCTCGGCTTCGCAGGCGCTCAGCAAATGGAAATCGCTCAACACGCCGCGCAAGATCGAACGTAACCCGATGAACATCCCGGCGGGGGTTTGAGACTGCGATGAAAATGAATTGCCCCAATGACGGATAAATCTTGTGTGATAAAGGCGTCAAATCTGGACCTCACCTTCCAGACCAATGATGGCCCGATCCATGCCCTTAAGGACGTCTCGCTGGACATCGACAAGGGCGAGTTCGTCAGCTTCATCGGCCCCTCTGGCTGCGGTAAAACAACTTTCCTGCGCTGTATCGCGGGGTTAGAGGCACCAACAGGCGGCAGCTTGACCGTCAATGGCATGACCCCGGATGAAGCCCGTCGCACACGGGCCTATGGCTATGTGTTTCAAGCGGCGGGGCTTTACCCATGGCGCACAATTGGCGGCAATATCCGCCTGCCTCTGGAAATCATGGGGTATTCGAAATCCGATCAAGCTGCCCGTGTCGCGCGCGTGCTTGATCTGGTGGACCTCGCGGGGTTTGAAAAGAAATACCCCTGGCAGCTTTCGGGCGGGATGCAGCAACGGGCCTCCATCGCGCGGGCGCTGGCTTTTGATGCGGATATCCTGCTGATGGATGAGCCCTTCGGCGCATTGGACGAGATCGTGCGCGATCATCTGAACGAACAATTGCTGGCCTTGTGGGCGCGCACAGGCAAAACCATCGGCTTTGTTACCCATTCGATCCCCGAGGCGGTCTACCTGTCCACAAAGATTGTCGTGATGAGCCCGCGTCCCGGCCGGATCACGGATGTGATCGACAGCCCCTTACCAAAAGAGCGCCCACTGGACATCCGCGATACGTCTGATTTCATCGACATCGCCCACCGCGTCCGCGACGGGCTAAGGGCAGGGCATGACGATGACTGATCACGTAAACTGCCCGAAAAATCCGCAAGATGCCACCGCACGCGATCAGGGGTATCGATTGAGTTGCACAACCCCCGTTAACGTTAATGCGCCCCGGCTTGAAGCCAAACCGAGGCGCTGCAATGAAATCGCAAAAGCGCCCCATCACCGTTTACGGCCATCGGCTCTCCAGCCTGTTCCGCATCTTCATGCTAATGATGAAATGATTGAGAAACCGTTACCATCATTGTTTCAAAAATACTCCCGCCGGAGGCTTCCGGATTGGCAATCGTTGCGTCGTTTGAAATCTGGGAATCTGAGTATTTATAAAACAATGATAGGGGTTGGTGTGCCATGAGATCGTTGGTCCCAATCCTGACGGTCATTCTGACGATCTTTGCGCTTTGGTATCTGGCGGTGGTTCCGATGAATATTCGTCAGGCACTGACGCAGTTGGAACGCGATGGCGTACAGGTCGTCCCAGAGAGCGCGACAGAGCGCAGGGACGCAGGGACATTGGGTCTTATTCTGAACAATAGGCGGGCTATTTCTGCGACCTATGCGCAGGAGCGCGCTATTTTACCGGCACCCGATCAGGTGGCGGCGGAGCTTTGGAAGACCGTCGCGCAGAAAAAGGTGACGTCCAAAAGGTCGCTGGTTTATCACGGCTGGATCACACTCAGCGCAACCTTGGCCGGGTTTGTGATTGGGTCTGGACTGGGTATTCTGCTGGCGGTTGGTATTGTCTATTCCCGCGCGATGGATATGAGCGTGATGCCTTGGGCGATTGCCTCCCAGACGATTCCTATTCTGGCGATTGCGCCGATGATCATTGTCGTTCTGAACTCTGTTGGGGTGCAGGGGTTGCTGCCCAAAGCTGTTATCAGCGCTTACTTGAGCTTCTTTCCTGTGGTCGTCGGTATGGTCAAGGGGTTGCGCGCGCCGGATGCGATGCAGTTGGATCTACTCAAGACTTATAATGCCTCTGGATCACAGGGGTTCTGGAAATTGCGCCTGCCGGCCTCTATGCCATATCTCTTTGCATCGCTGAAAATCGGCACCGCGGCAGCGCTTGTGGGCACCATCGTGGCAGAGCTGCCAGCCGGTGGCGGGCAGGGGTTGGGTGGTCGGATGCTGACAGGTAGTTACTACGGTCAGATGGTGCAAATCTGGGCAGCGCTTGTGGCAGCTGCCATGATTGCTGCAGCACTTGTGGTGATCATTGGGCTGATTGAGCGGGCTGCCCTGAAACGGATGGGGCTGGCATGAGCCTGGTTGTTGCAGCCTTTATCCTGTGGATCGCCGCGTGGAGCTTGAATGTCCGACTTGCCAATGGCCCTACATCTGACACGCAGGCCACTCGTTTGCTTGTGCCGAGCATCTTCGGTCTGACGATCCTGATTATGTGGGAATTACTGGTCCGGGGCCTGCAAGTCCCGCTGGTCATTCTGCCTGCGCCGTCCCAGATCGCCGTCCGCATAAGTGGAGAGCTTCCGATACTTTGGCAGGATTTCCGGCAGACATTTCTCAAAGGTGCTTTGTCGGGCTATCTCATCGGCTGTTCGGCGGCCTTTGCCGTGGCGATATTAGTTGACCGGTTCGACTTTCTTAAACGCGGACTTCTGCCTGTCGGTAACTTCGTCGCGGCTTTGCCGATTGTGGGCACAGCCCCCATTCTGGTGATGTGGTTTGGGTTTGACTGGCAATCGAAAGCAGCGGTGGTCGTTGTCATGGTGTTCTTCCCGATGCTGATCAATACGGTCGCAGGTTTGCAGGAAACGACCGCGATGCAACGGGACCTCATGCGCACCTATGGGGCCGGGTATAGCCAGACATTGCTGAAACTACGTCTTCCCGCCGCCATGCCGTTCATCTTCAACGGGCTTAAAATTTCTACAACACTGGCTTTGATTGGCGCGATTGTAGCCGAATTTTTCGGTTCCCCCACTTTGGGAATGGGGTTTCGCATTTCGACATCTGTCGGTCAGTTAGCGCTTGATATGGTCTGGGCTGAAATCGTGGTGGCGGCCCTTGCGGGTTCGAGCTTTTACGGCATCATGGCTCTGCTCGAAAAAAGGGTGACGTTCTGGCACCCGTCACAAAGAAAGCAAAGATAACAACCTGGAGGTAAGATAATGAAAAAACTACTTACAAGTGCTGCTGCATTGATGGTGGCGACAGCAGCCCATGCGGCGGATGAGGTGAAGTTGCAATTGCAATGGGTCACGCAGGCGCAATTTGCGGGGTATTACGTGGCGCTGGACAAAGGGTTCTATGAGGAAGAAGATCTTGATGTGACCATCTTGCCCGGTGGCCCGGATATTGCGCCCCCTCAAGTGCTGGCAGGGGGCGGAGCTGACGTAATGCTCAACTGGATGCCGTCCGCCTTGGCTGCGCGCGAGAAAGGCCTACCGGTGGTCAATATCGCACAGCCCTTCAAGACATCGGGCCTGATGCTGACGTGCTGGAAAGATACGGGCATCACGTCCCCGCAGGATTTCAAAGGCAAGACCATTGGCGTTTGGTTTTTTGGCAATGAATATCCGTTCCTGAGCTGGATGAGCCAGGAAGGTATTTCGACGGATGGTGGCGAAGATGGTGTGACTGTTCTTAAGCAAGGCTTCAATGTTGACCCGCTTTTGCAACGCCAGGCGGATTGCATTTCGACCATGACTTACAATGAATACGGTCAGGTTCTTGATGCTGGTGTGTCCGAGGATGAGCTGATCACGTTCAAATATGAAGATCAGGGAGTGGCTACACTGGAAGATGGTATCTACGCGCTGGAAGAGAACCTTGAAGATCCTGCGTTCAAGGACAAGATGGTCCGTTTCGTGCGCGCCTCGATGAAGGGCTGGAAATATGCCGAAGCCAATCCGGATGAGGCCGCTGATATCGTGTTGGAAAACGACGAGTCCGGTGCGCAGACGGAAGCACATCAAAAGCGTATGATGGGTGAAATTGCGAAGCTGACAGCGGGCTCCAACGGGGCACTGGACGAGGCTGATTTCAAACGCACGGTGGAAACATTGCTGGCCGGTGGCTCTGATCCGGTGATCACCAAAGAGCCCACAGGCGCGTGGACATCAGACATCACGGATGCGGCGCTGAACTGAGGCATCTCCTGATCCTCCCCCGGTCTGGGGGAGGGCCAGCTTTTGTTTCAACATTTGGTCTGAGGCTAATTCAGCAATGTTAGCTCTGATCCTATGGAATGGACGTTAGATCATACAGTTAATTCGCCTGCCGGAAGCCTTGCTTTCGGGTCAGCAGGTTCTGGGCCACCTCTAGTACTCGCCCATGGTTGGCCTTGGTCATCCTACGCGTGGCACCGTGTAATCCCAAGGCTTGCGGAGAGGTTTACGGTTCATTGGTATGACATGCCGGGCTATGGACGATCGGCGATGAGCGAGGGCCAGCGCACTGGTCTTGATGTTCAAGGTGAAATTTTCGCGTTTATGCTCGATCATTTGGGACTGGATCGGCCATCAATTGTGGCCCACGATTTTGGTGGCGCGACCACGCTGCGCGCGCATCTATTGCATGGCTGTCAATATGATCGCTACGTTCTAATGAACGTGGTTGCCATGCGGCCCTGGGGGTCGGACTTCTTCGATCATGTAGGACGGCACGTGGAAGCATTCACAGGTCTGCCGCCGCACATCCACGAAGCTCTAGTGCGCGCATACATCCAGGGTGCGCTTGTAAATGATCTCCACTCGGCGGATCTGGAAGCATTGGTTGAACCATGGTTGTCAGAAGCGGGTCGCGGTAGCTTTTACCGGCAGTTTGCCCAAGCCGACGAAGGTTTTACAGCCGAGGTTGAGCCAATGTTTGGTGACTTGCGTTGCCCTACGCTGATACTTTGGGGTGAGGACGACCCTTGGATTCCTCTTGAACGTGGGCGGGCGCTGCATGAAGCGATGCAGGACGCGGAGTTCAAAACGCTACCGCACGTCGGGCATTTGCCACAATTGGAAGCGCCTGATGCAGTCCTCAATCAAATACTGCAGTTCTTGAACCGGTAAGACGTTTGGCCGGGCAAGTTGATGAGGTATGCAAAACGAAAGCAGACCTTCATCTAGGGCGCAGCGAAAGCTCACTTCGCCCCGACACACACCTGAACGTGAGCGGGCAGGGGCATTGCGTCGCGCCTGTCTGCCTTGACCTTTCCCCGGTTTCAACGCCATGTAAGGTGGTGAGCGTTTCAAAGGCTTTTGGATACATAGATGATCCCTGAACTTGGACAATTTGCCCTTGCACTGGCGTTGCTGACAGCGTGCATCCAAAGCGTGCTGCCGATGCTGGGGGCTGCGCGGGGCAATCTTGTCTGGATGCGCAGTGCTGCGGCGACATCGGCTTTGCAATTCCTGCTGGTCGCATTTGCCTTCGGGGCGCTGATGTGGGCCTATGTGGTCAGCGATTTCACCGTGCTGAATGTCGTCAACAACTCCAATTCGCTGAAACCGATGATCTACAAGGTGGCAGGCACATGGGGCAATCACGAGGGATCGTTGCTACTGTGGGTGCTGATCCTAGCGATGTTCGGGGCGGGTGTCGCGTTTTTCGGGGCCAATATCCCGCACGCGCTAAAGGCACGCACGCTGAGCGTGCAGGCGTGGATCAGTGTCGGGTTTCTCAGCTTCATGATCTTCACCTCAAACCCATTTGAACGGGTCTTTCCGCCGCCCCTTGATGGTAATGATCTGAACCCACTGTTGCAGGATATCGGGCTCGCTATCCATCCGCCGCTTTTGTATTTCGGCTATGTGGGCTTTTCTATCGTGTTCTCCTTCGCGGTTGCCGCGCTGATCGAGGGCAGGGTGGACCCGGCCTGGGCGCGATGGGTCCGGCCCTGGACGCTGGCTGCGTGGGTTTCGCTGACGGGTGGTATCGCTTTGGGCAGTTGGTGGGCCTATTATGAGCTGGGCTGGGGCGGCTGGTGGTTCTGGGATCCGGTAGAAAACGTGTCCTTCATGCCGTGGCTTTTGGGAACTGCGCTTTTACATTCCGCCATCGTGACCGAGAAACGTGACACGTTCAAAAGCTGGACGATCCTGTTGGCGATCCTGACGTTCTCGCTGTCACTTCTGGGGACGTTCATTGTGCGATCCGGCCTGCTGACATCCGTACACGCCTTCGCGGTGGACCCGGAACGGGGGATGTATATTCTTGGGCTTCTTTTCGTGTCTATTGGCGGCTCTTTAACCCTGTTTGCCGTGCGGGCACCTGCAATGGAAGGTGGCGGGCTCTTTGCGCCCATCTCGCGCGAGGCGGGGTTGTTGATCAACAACCTTCTGCTGGCCACGGCTACGGCCACGGTGCTGTTTGGCACGCTTTACCCGCTATTTCTGGAAGGGGTCACGGGCGAAAAGATCTCGGTCGGCCCGCCTTTTTTCAACGCAAGTTTTATCCCCATCTCACTCCTCTTGGGTGTTGTAATGGCGGTTGGCCCGTTCCTGAGCTGGAAACGTGCCGATCTGCCGGGTGTGCTAAGCCGGATGAAGCTGATCCTGGGGCTGTGCGTCGTCTCGGCGCTGGTCACGTGGTACATGCAAACCGGTGGCCCGGTCTTGGCCGTGCTGAGCATGGGAATTGCGATCTGGCTGCTATTGGCCAGCGTTCAGGAATGGGCGCGCCGGGTCAAACTGCTGCAATCCGGTGCATGGGGCCGCATTCGCCGCCAGCCACGTGCGTCTCATGGGATGACGGTCGCTCATATCGGGCTTGCGGTTGTGATGATGGGGGCCATCGGGGCCAGCGCGTGGAAACAAGAAGCCATCACCTTTGCCGAACCAGGCACCGAACTGTCGTTGGCGGGCTTCGATCTGACATTCGAGGGGATCGAGCGCACCCGTGGTCCGAACTACATCGCACAGATTGCGACCCTGACCGTGACACGCGACGGTGCACCCGCCACCGTGCTGCGCCCGGAACGGCGAACCTATCCGGTGGCAGGCTCTACCACGACGGAAAGTGCCATTCGTCAGACTTTAGCGGGCGATCTCTATGTCTCTATCGCAGAGCCGGCTTCGGAAGTGGCTGCGGGCAAATGGGTGCTGCGGATCATCTATGAGCCTTTGGTGAATTTCCTGTGGATCGGCTCGTTTTTGATGGTGTTGGGGGGATGCCTGTCGCTAAGTGACCGCCGTCTGCGGGTTGGCGCGCCGCGCAAGGTGCGCGCCCCGGTTGCGGCAACCCCGGCGGAGTGATCTGAATGAAACGATTTTTCTTTATCCTGCCACTTTTTGTGGCGATTGTGATTGGTGGCTTTGCATTCTGGGGGCTGACGGGGGGCGCGATCCGTCGTCGATCCCGTCTGTTCTGGTCTCTCAGCAGGTGCCGGATTTCGATCTGGGCCCGATCGAGGGGCTAGAGACACCGGGCCTTAGTCAGGATGATTTGATAAATGCCGGAGAGCTGACATTGGTAAATGTCTTTGCCTCCTGGTGCGGCCCGTGCCGCGCGGAACACCCCATTTTGACGCGCATGGCTGAGGGGCAGGGGCTGAAACTTGTCGGCATTAACTACAGGGACAAGCCTGCGGATGCTGTCGAATGGCTGGACGAGCTGGGCAATCCTTATAACCGTATCGGCTCGGACGAAACCGGGCGGGCGGGTATCGAATGGGGGGTCACGGGCGTGCCTGAGACATTTGTCATCGACGCAAATGGAACCGTCGTCTACCGTGAAGCAGGCCCGGTTGTGGGCGACGGTCTGAGCCGCCTGCAAAACGCCATTGATGCTGCAAAGGCAGACGGATGAGACGTGCGGCCCTGATCCTGTGCGCCTGCCTTATGGCGCTGCCGCTTTGGGCGGTGGAACCGGATGAAGTGCTTGATGACCCGGTGCTGGAGGCGCGGGCGCGGGCGATCTCGGCCAATGTACGCTGTGTGGTGTGCCAGAACGAGGCGATTGACAGCTCGCATGCCAGTGTGGCCCGCGATCTGCGCATACTTGTGCGCGAACGGCTTGTCGCGGGTGATACGGATCAGGAAGTCTATGACTTCCTTGTGGCCCGGTATGGTGAATTTGTGCTGTTCAAACCGCCGTGGAAGCCATCAACCTATGCTTTATGGATCGGGCCGGGGCTGATCATGGTGCTGGGCGGCATCGCTGTCGTGGTGGGTCTGACTGCCCGATCCAGACGTTTGCAGACCGAGGATAAGATCTTGTCGCCCGAGGAAGAAGCCGCTTTGAAAGCGCTGATGCAGGATCAGACGAAAGGCGGGCAGGGATGATTTTCTGGGTTCTTGGTGGCGGGTTGGCGCTTGTGTCGGCTCTGCTGGTGCTCTGGCCGTTGATCCGTCGCGGGCATGACATGTTGGATCGTGCTGATAGTGCGCTGGCGATTTTCACGGATCAATTGGCCGAGGTGGACCGTGATGAAGCACGCGGCCTGATTTCGGGTGGCGAGGCGCAGGCAGCGCGTACAGAAATCAAGCGCCGGATGCTGGCTGCAGACCGGGATCGTGGCGCAGGGGCTGCGTCTTCTGCCAGTGGCGGTTGGTTGTTGGTTGCGTTGGCCGCCGCTTTGCCGCTTGGGGGCGCTGTGCTTTATAACTTTACCGGCGCGCCAGGCACCCCAAGCCTGCCCTTCGCAGAACGTACCGATGAGCAGCAAAGCGCGACCGAACTGGCGCAGTTGACAACACGTTTGCGCAGCCGTCTGGAAGAGGATGAGGCTGGCGGCCCCACCGAAGGGTGGGAGCTTCTGGCGACGACTTATATGAACATGAACCGCTACCGGGATGCGGCCTATGCGTTCTCGAATATTGTCGAGCGGGACGATGCGACCTCGGCCACATGGTCGCAATATGCCGAGGCGCTGATTGCGTCAGAAAATGGCGTGGTCACAAAAGCGGCCCAGGCTGCCATTGATGCATCGCTTGAGCTGGACCCGACCAACCCGGCAGGGACATATTACAACGCCGTTGCGATGCAGCAGGCAGGACAAACCGCAGCAGCGCGTCAGCTTTTGCTGGACCGCATTGGGTCCGAGACAGCACCTGCGCCATGGATGGATGTCTTCCTGCGTGAAGCAAATCGCATGGGGGCGGGGCTGGGTATTGATCCGGTCGGATTGCCGGACTTCCCCGATGCCCCGCGCGGCCCAAGCGCCGAAGATCTTGACGCGGCACGCGAGATGTCACCGGAAGAACAGCAGGATTTCATCCGCTCCATGGTGGGTGGGCTTGCGGCGCGTCTGGAAGAAAACCCGGACGATCTGCAAGGTTGGTTGCAACTGGCACGGTCTTACATGGTTTTGGGCGAGCCCGACAAAGCCCGCGCGGCCTTTGATAGCGCCAAGCCGCTGGCGGACGCTTTGCCGGAAACCGATCCCATGCGTCGCGCGGTAGAACAGGGTCTGAAAGAACTGTCGGGCGGGTAAACCTAGCCTTGCCAGCATAAGGAGGCGTTAGTCATGTACTGCCGTTTTGGGGAAGTCGTCGAGACTGCGACTTAGCCTCCAGCGTTCTCCAAAGCCTCAAGCACGCTGCCTTGGGTCAGGATTTCAGGCAAGGCGATGCCCTCTGGCGCATCGGGGCCGTAGACGATGTTGAAGGGGATGCCAAAGCGGCCATTGGATTGCAGGTAGAACAGGATGTCATCGTCGGGGCGCGTCCAGTCGGCCTGCATTTTAACAATTGCATCGCCATCAAGGGCTGTGCGCACCACGTCGCGGTCCAGCACAAGTGTCTTGTTGGTTTTGCAGGTCAAACACCAGTCGGCGGTGACATCCACAAAGACAGTCTGGCCCTGATCTACATAATGTGCGATCATGTCTTCCTCGAAACGCATCCAGTTTGAGGTAAGTTGTGTTTGCTGCACAGCTGGGGGGCTGATGACCAGAGGCGTCAGTGCGGCGGCACCGATTGCAGCAGCGATGAGGGCGCGGCGCAAAGACGGTACAGCCTTCATGGAAAGCAGTATGACCGCCAAGGCCAGAAGACCTGCCACACTACCGGCGGTTATTGGGCCTGCAACACCGGACAAGACCCAGAATAGCCATAGTGCTGTCAGGGCCAGCAATCCTCCAAGGGCCAGTTTGACCAGCACCATCCAGCGCCCCGGTTTCGGCAGGGCCTTGATCAACGCAGGCTGTGCTGCGACCAACAGATACGGTAGCCCAAGCCCAAGCCCAAGGGCCGAGAAGATTAGCACAATGTCCAAAGCGCTGCCCGCAAGGGCAAAGGTCACAGCGGTGCCTAGGAACGGGGCAGAGCAGGGCGTTGCCAGCACAGCCGCCAAAGCCCCTGTCCCGAAATCCCCCAACAAGCCCGGTTGCCCGTCCGCATTTGCCAGCTTCGTGTTCCAGCTTGCGGGCAGGGTGATCTCGAACAGGCCCAGCATATTGGCGGCAAAAAGGACCAGAACGGTCAACATCACCGACAGAAACAGCGGGCTCTGGAATTGCAGGCCCCATCCCACGGCGCCGCCGCTCAGCCGGATGCCAATCAGGATTGCCGCCAGCACCCACATAAATGCCATAACGCCAAGGGCGGACATGGCAAAACCTGCGCGCACCCGCGCCGGGCTGTGATCGCGTGCCTTCAGGGCCGAGGCAAATTTGATCGACAGGACCGGCAGAACACAAGGCATGACATTCAGGATGATACCTCCAAGAAACGCGATGAAGATAATCCACAGCAGTCCGTGTGCAGCACTTGCTATGTTGGCCGCGGGAAGCTCTGCCCCCAGCTGCGGTGTGAACTCAGCGGCGCGTGTGCCATCGGTAATCGTCAGGGCCAGGGCAGGCAAAGGGTCTTCCAATGCCAGAATGGGCAGGGTGGCGGTGACATTTCGCCCGTCCGGGCTGATGTCAAACGCTGGCGCATCGAAAGCAGAGCCAAGCCCCAGATCCGGGAAAACCGATGGGTCGGTGATGGGTGTGTCGCTTTGGAATGCGACGGTCAGGGCTGTTTGCGCTTCGTCAATTGCGGCGCCCGTCAGCATCAGCCCAGAGGCCGCGCCATCATCCGGGACCTGCGTGACAGCCTCGGCAATTAGCGCGGCAGCGTCCGTGTCAATGTCAATGTCATTGCCCGCCGGGATCGTCAGGGCCAGATCGAAGCTTTCCGGTATGCATATTTCCTCGCAGACCAGAATTGATACTGCTGCGTTCAGGGTCGCGGGCTCGCCAGGGCGCTCAAGCATCACTTTCAACGGGAATGTGATCTGCTTTTCATAGCCGTAATTTTCTATATCGAAAGCGCGAAAGCGCTTGGGGGCTGGCCAGAGGAATTCCACATCCAATAGGTTGTCCGAGCCATCCCATATGATTTCTGCAGGAAAGCCGACCTCGCCAGGGGATTTCCAGTAGGTCTTCCAGCCATCCTCAAGGTCCAGATGCAGCCCGGCTGAAATCGCCTGCGCCCCGTCGCGTACCCCGTCTTCGGCTGTGATCAGGCGCGCTGTGATGCTCTGACTGTCATAAGCGTCAGAACTTGCAGCCTGCGCCATGCCGCTGGCAAGGCCCGTCAGCAAGATTATCACTGCGCCAAGCAATTTCACAAGTCTGGTCATGTACACTCCGGGGTTCTTTGATGCTCAGTTGCACACCCCCATTCACAGGGTCAAATAAGATCGGCGTGAACGCAAGGGTTGGTGCGGCATTTCACCTCTCTGTGATAGGGGACAGTTTGACATTCCAGTGATAGTGCCTCAGAGTCAGACCCGTGTTTTCCCGTTAGGACGGAGCCTTTAGATGACCCGCCTCTTCTTCGCGCTTTTGTGCAGTGCTGCCTTGCTTATACCAGTTTTTGCTGCAGCAGATGAGATCGACGAGGCCAGAATGAAGGAATTGGTGCTCGAAGCGATCCGCGAAAATCCGGAAATCGTGATGGAAGCGGTCGCAATCATACAGGCCCGTGAGGAAGAAGCGCAGCAGCAAGCAGCGCAGGTCGCGCTTGCTGAAAACCGTGACCTGCTGGAAAATGACCCCAACGCTTATGTCATGGGCAACCCCAATGGTGATGTGACTGTGGTGGAATTCTTCGACTATAATTGTGGCTTCTGCCGCCGTGTGTTCGCAGATGTCAAAGCCATGATCGACGAAGACCCGAATGTGCGCGTCGTGATGCGCGAATGGCCAATTCTGGGGGAAGAATCCGTCTTTGCGGCCCGCGCTGCTTTGGCTGCCCGCGAACAGGGGAAATATGCTGAATTCCACGATGCGCTGATGCAAAACCGCGGCCGCGCGAATGAAGCATCCGTGATGGAAGTGGCAGAAACCCTTGGTCTGGATACTGAAAAACTGCGCTTTGATATGGATGCGGACAAGGTGACTGCCCATATCCAGACAAGTCATCAATTAAGCCAGAACCTTGGGATCACCGGCACGCCGGGTTTCGTCTTTGGCGAAACGCTTGTCCCCGGACTGATTGAGCTGGCTGCAATGAAAGACCTTTTGTCCGAGGCCCGTAGCGCCAGCAACTGAGCTTTCGGCCTGAATACATCCTGGCGGTTGATCTGTCCTAATTTCGGATAAACGAGACGCGGCGGTTGAGGCTCCGCCCTATATCGGTTGTGTTGTCTGCAATCGGGTTGGTCTCGCCCTTGCCACCTGTCAGCAGTTTCACGTCAACATCATGCTCAAGCAACAGCGTATTCATCACAGTTTGTGCCCGCGCATTTGACAGCGCGAAATTATCTGCATCTGACCCAACGCTATCAGTATGTCCCTCAATCAGAATGCGCATATCGTCATCAAACATGAAAAGTGCTTCTGCCACTTGTTCAACTTGTTTGTATCCCTTTCCGGTCAGATCCGCAGAGCCGGAATCGAACAGTATCGATACATTGATGGTGACGCCGGGTTGCTCAAATGCTTTCTCAAGGGCTTTGGTTTCAAATTCACTTCCCATAGAAACCGAGCCGTCCGTTTCGACCCGCATTCCGGGCATGACGACACCCCCATCTGCGCCAACTTTTATGTCGCCTAAACTGACATTTCCGCTTGCCCCGGCAGAAATATCCCCATCAATCGTGACGTTGCCCTCTGCATCGGTCGTGATGCCACCCAGATCCACGTCACCATCCCCGGTGGCAGACAACCCGCCAATTGAAACATCGCCATCATCTGTGACAACAATTTGGGCAAAGCTAGAGGAAGCCGACAATACAAGCATTGTGGCAAGCGTCAGAGAGTATGTATTCATTTTGATTTAACCTTTAGAAACGGCCTGATTTTTATTATTATCGCCAGACGATTGACTGATATTGCCCAAACTTAAACGATCAGGCAAGTTTTTTGCCAAATGCTTTGGGTGCGTCTTTGCCTGACGTGGCGATGCGCCCGCCTTCAGCCGACCGCTTTTCGGTAAAGGTGCCATGTCCCATGGCCCAAAACTGGTAATACGACCACCAGACCCAGCAAAAGCGGTAGCGTTCCAATAAACAGCAACGCAGCCACTATAAAGCCCCAGGCTGCCATCGTTACGGGATTGCATTTTGCGACCTGCACCGACGTCATGACGGCAACAGGCAGACCGACCCGGCGCTCAAGCAATAGCGGGAACGAGAACGCGCTACTGGCCAGCACCATGGCCGCAAAGACAAAGCCAACCGCTGTTCCCGCAAGGATCAGCGTCCAGCCGGCTGGTGTCGTCAAGATATCGCTGATGAAGGCGGTTGTTGAGGTCGGGGCCTCTGGCCCGAGAGTAAGTACGTAGATCAGATTTGCAGCCATGATCCACACGACAAAAAGCGCGATATGCATTAGGCCCAACACAGCAATTGCGCCGAACCGCGGCGCGCGCCAGACGTCAAAGACTGCTGACCAGTTTGCTGCAACGCCCTGCTCACGTCTGCGGCTCATCTCATAAAGGCCAACAGCAGCGAAGGGGCCAACAAGGGCAAACCCGGCGAGAATGGGGAACATCAGTTGCAGCAGATTACCCTGAATGGCGAGCACCGCGAGGCAGAGACCCACCAGCGGATAGACCAGACAGAGGAAGATCACATCCGTCCGAAGCGCCGCGAAATCGGCAAACCCCTTGCGCAGAGCGTCGCCAATATCGGCCAGTCCGATCTGTCATACCTCTGGCATTGCCACGGCCTTCGGGCTCGACATCCGGTCTGATACAGAAGAGATATGTGAAGATCCTGACGCAAGTACACGGGCTGCCCAGGACATGGGGTTTCCAATTGTCTTAGCCATCATTCGTCCTCCTGATTTTCATCAGCCTGACGGTTGAAGCCACCTCAACGGAGGTACATGCGAAGCTTCGTAGCTGCATTTCACCGTCAGTGATATCTGAAGTATAGCATATTACTGACTGTTCCGCTGACACATGGTCGTGAGGCACGCACTGGCGACCTTCAACAATGGCTGCGCGCGAGAAGTTGCCTCAGCCTCATAAATGGCGACTTGCGCCTCGCAACGAGGTCTTGCAACATAAAGACACGCGGAATATTTTATTTTCCACAGAGGAAGTCCCTCACCAAAGCCGTGCGATACGACAAGCGCAGGTATAAACATCGCAACCGCATTGAGATCATGTTCGGCAGGCTGAAAGACTGGCGGCGCATCGCAACCCGCTACGACCGCTGCCCCAAGGTCTTCTTCTCTGCAATCGCTCTCGCAGCTACCGTCATTTACTGGTTATGAGTCCCAGCCCTAGGATGCGTTTGAGGTGTGCGAAGAGCATCTCCACCTTCTTGCGTCGTCTCTGCACCGTCTGATTGTATTCGGAAGCAACGCAGTTGCGTGCGAAGTCCCGAACAACTTTGTAGTTCTCGCGGCGGATAGGCGGGTGTCCGTGTTGGGGCAGCATTTGGCTTTTGACGGGCAGTTCCGACAATCGGATTTGAGCGCGCCGTAGTTCTTCGCTTTCAAGCCCGACGTTTTCGCTGCGCGGAAGGCGAAGGGCAGCTTTCCCGATTTCGGGTCAGTTGATGACGCGAAGGTCAAAGCTATCTGATATCTGACGCCATTGCAGCATCGCTAATAATTTAAAGCTGCTCCAAATATGCCCTTAGCCAGGTCTGTAAATGCGTGACTGCCTTGGGGTGCTCCAGAAATTCGGCGATAGGCATCATTTTCCAGTATTGCCCTTCATCGCCAAATTCTATGGCTTGGATTTCAGCGTCTGTAATCTTGGCCGCCATGAAGTAGCCGGTTTTTCCCGGTGACGACGGGCTGGGGTAGTTTTGGGTGTATAGGATACGCTCTGGCGTCAGGCGCAGGCCGAATTCTTCAAAAGTTTCGCGCAAGGCGCAGTCTAAGGGGCTTTCGTCGCCTTCATGACCGCCGCCTGCAAAATCCCACTGGCCGGGGTAAGGGATATTGGGGATGTCATCACGTAAATACGTCACAAGCCTATCGTCCGATAGAAGTGCAAGTTTTGCACCGGAAATCTGGCTCATGCCTTCAGACGTGCCGCCCGTCCGCCGCGCCGTTTGCGGAAGCTGTCAGCGCGTGCAGGAAGCTCTGCCACAAGCGCAGCCCGGTCCTCGTTGCTCATCCGGCCCCATGCGGCGATCTCGTCGATTGTGCGCAAGCAGCCTGTGCAAATCCGTTCCGACGGGTGGACCACACAAATTTTCACGCAAGGGGATCTCGACCTCATCGCGTGCCCAAAGATCATCTGCCATCGCTCTGCCTTATATGTTTTAACCTGTCCAATGCCCCTTGCAGGATAAACCCTGCTGCCACATGATCTATCACCTCAGCACGGCGTTTTCGAGACGTATCCGCCTCCAAAAGGGCACGTTCTGCGGCGACGGTGGACAGGCGCTCATCCCAGAAAATAATCGGTATCTCGGTCAGTCGCGCCAGATTGCGCGCGAAGGCACGTGTAGACTGCGCCCGTGGCCCCTCGCTGCCATCCATGTTGAGGGGCAGGCCCAGCACGATCCCCCCGACTGAGCGGTTTTCGGCAATTGCCAGCAAGGCTGCCGCATCAACACTGAACTTCTTGCGTTTTATAGTTTCCAGCGGTGTTGCAACCGAAAGCATCAGGTCTGATACGGCCACGCCCAAAGTGGCCGTGCCAAGGTCAAGTCCGACCAGCGCCTTCATCGGCTCAAGCGCATCTGAAAACGCTGTCATGTCGTCAAAAATTTCGCCCAAAGGCCACCTGCATTTCTTTGGATCAGATACCCATGCTGACGCGGCAAAGTCCACCATCCCTGACGAATTATCGCAGGTAGCCCTACTGGCATGTCGCAAGCTGCAGGTTTAATGTCGCGCGGGGTGGCACGTAAAACTGCACTGTGACGCAAAACCATCACAGTGCAACCCGCATCGGGATATCAGAGTATGAGACGCTATTCAGCCTTTGCCATCGCCAGAGAAGCCGCCCGATATCATCAAGGATGGGAACGTGCGTGGCGTGCGCCTGACCCCAAGAAGAAATATGACGCCATTATTATCGGTGCAGGCGGGCACGGGTTGGCTACGGCGTTTTATCTGGGCAAAAACCACGGCATCAAAAACGTGGCCATTCTTGAGAAAGGTTGGCTTGGCGGCGGTAATACAGGGCGCAACACGACAATTATACGGTCTAACTACCTGCAAGATCCGTCTGCTGCGATCTATGAGAAAGCGCGCAGCCTGTATGAGACAATGTCACAGGATCTCAACTACAACGTCATGTTCAGCCCGCGCGGCGTGATCATGCTGGCCCAGACCCATCATGAGGTGCGCGGGTATCAGCGCACGGCCCATGCCAATGCCTTGCAGGGTGTGAAGACCGAATGGATCGACGCCAGCCGCGTCAAAGAGCTTTGCCCGATCATGAATATCGCCGGCCCGCGCTATCCGGTGCTGGGCGGTCTTTGGCAAGCGCGCGGCGGCACAGCGCGCCATGATGCGGTGGCCTGGGGCTATGCGCGCGCTTGTTCAGACATGGGTATGGATGTCATTCAACAATGCGAAGTGACTGCCGTTCGCCGCGATGGTGACAAGGTGGTGGGTGTCAGCACCAGCAAGGGCGATATCGACTGTGATAAGCTCGGCATTGTTGTTGCAGGCCATTCGGGGCATTTAGCCGATATGGCGGGCTTTCGTTTGCCGATTGAAAGCGTGGCTTTGCAAGCGCTTGTTTCAGAACCAATCAAACCCTGCATGGATGTGGTCGTTATGGCCAATACGGTCCACGGATATATGTCTCAATCCGATAAGGGCGAAATGGTCATTGGTGGCGGCACGGATGGTTATAATAACTACACCCAACGCGGGTCGTTCCAGCATATCGAGGAGACCGTGCGTGCGCTGATCGAGACCTTCCCGATGCTCTCACGTCTCAAGATGCTGCGCCAATGGGGCGGTATTGTGGATGTGACGGGCGACCGCTCTCCGATCCTGTCCAAGACACCTGTTGAGGGCGTGTTTATCAATTGTGGCTGGGGGACAGGCGGGTTTAAAGCGATCCCCGGATCTGGTTATGGGTTTGCCGAACTTATGGCCAAGGGTCATTCGCCCCTGACCGACGCCTTCGGGTTGGAGCGGTTTCAGGAAGGCCGCTTCATTGACGAATCCGTTGCTGCAGGAGTGGCCCATTGATGATTTTGACACACTCATATTCCTCTTTTTCCAATAATGAGACCATAGGTGCCATGACCTTTAAAACGGCAGTCTCCCGCTCAAGCTACAGACATGTTCCGGCTTCTCCCCGCCCAAAAACAATGGTTTCGTTACCAAATATTGCGTCTGATCACGTGAATGATTTGATGAGTCTCATAGAAACGGAGGTAACTTCATGTCCGAATATAACAGCGCAAACGATGAAGGCATCGGAACTACCGGCTTGGTGGTTGCAGCGGTGCTTATTGGTCTGTTCATCCTACTTCTTGCCATGCTTGGCGGCGGTGTGGGCGGCGATGGTACATCCCCGCCTGAACGTGTCGCACCAGAAGCAGCGGCGCCTGCCATTGATCCTGCGGCGGACCCAGCAGCAGGCACGCAGGCTCCGACGGAATGACCTGAAAAGCTGGCGGGCTGCTTCCCTCGGCGCGCCATCTGTCCATCTTCCCCAAGACGGCATCCGCTTCCATGCGGGTGTCGTTTTGCATTTTTTCCAACCGTCCCGCTATTCCGCTTTCTGCCCTGTAGCAGTGAGCGCTGATCTTGAAGGGGCGCTGTCATGCTGATCTTGCAGTGTCCTTATTGCGGTGTCGATGGTGAGGAAACAGAATTCCACGCTGGCGGTCAGGCACATCTGAAGCGTGAAACCATAGGGTCCGATGATGCCGCGTTTGAAGATTACCTCTTCATGCGCAACAACCCCAAAGGCGTGCATTTTGAGCGCTGGCGCCACGCCAACGGGTGCGGCAAGTGGTTCCATGCGGCGCGATGTACAACCACCTTGGAGATTTTCGGGACCTATTCCGCGCAGACGACGCAACCCCCGCAGGAAATTTGCGACAAAATTGCTGCCAAACGGCCTGGCTGGACACTGGAAAGCTGGAAAGGGTCGGCTTCATGAGCACACGTCTTTCGCAGGGCGGTCGGTTCCTCAACCGCGCAAAGCAAGTGAAATTTCAGTTCAACGGCCGGCATCTGCGCGGCTATGAAGGGGATACACTGGCCTCGGCGCTTTTGGCGAATGATCAGATGCTCATGGGCCGTTCGTTCAAATATCACCGCCCCCGCGGCGTCATTGCAAGCGGCGCGGAAGAACCGAACGCGTTGTTTAACCTTGGCAAAGGTGGTCGGTTTGAACCCAATGCGCGCGGCACAACAACTGAATTGTTTGATGGGCTCACTGCAGAAAGCCAGAACCATTGGCCATCGTTGAACTATGATGTTGGCGCAGTGAATAATCTTGCTGCGCGCTTCATGCCTGCTGGTTTCTATTACAAGACTTTCATGGCTCCGGCCCCTGCGTGGAAACATGTCTTTGAACCGTTTATCCGCAAAGCTGCTGGTTTGGGTCGCGCGCCAAAGGATCGTGATACGGACAGGTATGAGCATTTTTATACTTTTGCCGACCTGCTGATTATTGGTGGCGGTATTGCCGGTCTTCAGGCTGCATGCGTTGCCGGGCGGGCCGGGGCCAAGGTCCTGTTGGTCGAGCAAACCGCCCATTGGGGCGGTCGTGCGCCGGTAGATAATGCCCAGATTGATGGAAAGCCTGCGGAAGACTGGATTAACAGCGCCCTGCAAGAACTTGAAAAGATGTCAAATGTTCAGATCAGAACACGCCTTATGGGTGCTGGCATCTATGATCATGGTTACGCGCTGGGCTATGAACGTCTGACCGACCATGCCCCTGCGTTGGATCTGCCGCGCCACCGCCTCTGGCGTATTCGCGCTAAGCAAATCCTGACCTGCACTGGTGCGATTGAGCGGCCTCTGAGCTTTGCGGGAAATGATATTCCCGGTGTTATGCTTGCATCTGCGGTGCGGGATTATGCCGTGAATTACGGCGTATCATCGGGGGATCGGACTGTCATTGTTACCAACAATGATGATGCCTACCAGACGGCGATTACATTGAAAGAGGTGGGCTTAGAGGTGCCGATGATCGTCGATGCACGCCCCCATGGCGGCGGTGCTTTGGCAGAGCAGGCGCGTGCCCTGGGCATTCGGATTGAAAACGGCAAGGCCGTTGCGCTGGTCAACGGGTCAAAACGTGTCACTGGGGTTGAGATCAGCCCGCAAGCCGGTGAAGGCAAGACACTGCGATTGATCCCTTGTGATGCAGTGGCCATGTCCGGCGGCTGGTCGCCAGTGGTGCATTTGTGGTCCCATTGCGGTGGCAAGCTGATCTGGGACGACGCGCATGCCCATTTCCGTCCTGATCCCGACCGTGCGCCAAAAGGGGCAGACGGGCTGCCTTTCGTGGCCGTTGCGGGTGCTGCAAATGGGGTTATGCAAACAAATGCAGTGCTGGAAGATGCGGATAAGGCGGCGAAAACCATAGCAAAACGCCTTGGTCTGAAATCTGCAAGGAAAGCGGCGCCCGTGGGCACGGATACGCCGCAAGCGCCCATGGCCCCGGTTTGGAAAATGCCGCAAGGTGCGGGCTACAAGCTGCGCTCAAAGATGTGGCTTGATTTTCAGAACGATGTGAAGGTTTCAGACGTTCAACTTGCCGCGCAAGAAGGGTTCGAAAGCGTTGAGCACACCAAGCGCTACACTACGCTTGGGATGGCCACCGATCAAGGTAAGTTGAGCAATATTAACGGTCTTGCCGTTCTTGCTGATAGTCTTGGCTCGGAAATCCCACAGGTCGGCACGACCACGTTCCGGCCGCCTTATACACCGATTTCGATGGGGGCGATTGCTGGCGAGGCGCGGGCTGATATTTTCCAGCCGCTTGAGAAGACCCCGCTGCATGAGTGGCACGCGCAGAACGGTGCATATTGGGAGCCGGTCGGTCATTGGCGACGCCCTTATTGCTTCCAGAAATCAGACGAAAACGTGAATCAAGCCGTTGCGCGCGAAGTCACGGCCGTGCGGACCAGCCTTGGCTTGCTGGATGCCTCGACACTTGGCAAGATCATCGTCAAGGGGCCCGATGCAGGCAAGTTCCTTGATATGCTTTACACAAATATGATGAGCACATTGCCCATTGGAAAATGCCGCTATGGCTTGATGTGTACCGAAAACGGCTTTTTGACTGATGATGGCGTTGTTGCGCGGATGAGCGATGATACGTGGCTCTGCCACACCACGACGGGTGGGGCATCGCGCATCCATGGGCATATGGAAGAATGGCTGCAAACCGAATGGTGGGATTGGCAAGTCTACACCGCCAATGTGACAGAGCAATTTGGCCAGATCGCTGTTGTTGGGCCGAATGCACGGAAAGTTCTGGAAAAATTGGGCGGTATGGATGTCTCGAAAGAGACCTTGCCTTTCATGCAATGGGCCGAAGGGCAGATTGCCGGGTTTGATACGCGGGTCTTCCGTATCTCTTTCTCTGGCGAGCTCAGTTATGAGATCGCCGTGCCCGCCAGCCAAACCCGCGCCTTCTGGGATGTGCTAATAGAGGCCGGGCAGGAATTTGACGTGACCCCCTATGGTACCGAGGCGCTACACATCCTGCGCGCCGAGAAAGGGTTCATCATGATCGGCGATGAAACGGACGGTACCGTCATCCCGCAAGACCTTGGCCTTGGCTGGGCGATTTCGAAGAAGAAGGACGACTACCTTGGCAAGCGCGCGCAAGAGCGGTCGCATATGGCTGACCCGAACCGCTGGAAACTTGTGGGGCTGGAAACGCTGGACGGATCAGTTTTGCCTGATGGTGCTTATGCTGTAGCAGACGGAACCAACGCAAACGGCCAGCGCGAAACCCAAGGGCGCGTAACATCAACCTATCATTCACCGACGCTTGGCAAAGGCATCGCCATGGGGCTTGTTTTGCATGGCCCTGACCGGATGGGCGAAGTGCTGGACTTCCCGAAAGTCGATGGCACTGTTATCAAAGCCAAGATCGTTTCTCCGGTGTTCTACGACCCAGATGGGGAGAAGCAAAATGTCTAGTGTCAGCGCACTTCAGGGGGCAAGCTTTGAAGGCTTCGCCAAGGTCACAGAAATGGGCCTGCGTGGCATGATCACACTGCGGGGTGATCTGGCTTCGGCGAAAGTCAAGAAAGCTGTCGCCAGCGTCACAGATGTTGGCTTCCCCGACCAACGGGCATGTAACTGCGCCGGTGAGCATGGTATCGCATGGATGAGCCCGGATGAGTTGCTGATCATGACGCCTTACGCGCAGGCCGAGGCCAGCGCGGCAAAGATTGCGAAGGTTTTGGCCAAGGAACATGCGCTGGTTGTCAATGTCTCTGATGCCCGCGCAGCATTCCAGATCACCGGCCCACGGACCTGCGAAGTTATCGCCAAACTCGCCCCCGTGGATATGTCACCAGACACCTTCCCGGAAGGTCAGATCCGCCGCACACGATTGGCCCAAACCCCGGCTGCGTTCTGGATGCGCGATAAAGAAACGATTGAACTGATCTGCTTCCGCTCTGTGGCCGAATATGTATTCAACGCGCTCAGCCTGTCCGCAAAAGAGGGCAGTGAGGTGGGGTATTATTAAAGGGTTTGCCCGCACGCAGCAGGTATCTGTTCTGTAATTCGGTTTGATTATGAAACCAATCCCTCAAATTGAGCGTTCATCATCTGAGCTCTTGACGCTACGCCCTGTAGCGCTCAGTTAAGACACATCGAATTGCAGCACCAGAACAGGGGGCCCAAATGGCTTTTGAACTTCCATCACTTCCTTATGCACATGACGCGCTGGCTGATAACGGCATGTCAAAGGAAACGCTCGAATATCACCATGATCTGCACCACAATGCCTATGTCACCAACGGCAACAAGGCGATTGAAGGTACGCAATGGGACGGAAAATCCTTGGAAGAGATCATTGTCGGCACTTATGACGCAAATGCAGTGGCGCAGAGTGGAATATTCAACAATATCTCTCAGCTTTGGAACCATAACCAGTTCTGGGAAATGATGGGTCCGGGTAAACCTGCGATGCCGTCCGAACTGGAGGCCGCGATCAAAGACAGTTTCGGCTCAGTGGACAAGTTCCGTGAAGAGTTTTCCGCAGCAGGTGCGGGGCAGTTCGGGTCCGGCTGGTGCTGGCTGGTAAAGGACAAGGATGGCGGTCTGAAAGTGACCAAGACCGAGAACGGGGTAAACCCGCTCTGCTTTGGTCAAACCGCACTTTTGGGCTGCGATGTCTGGGAGCACAGCTATTACATTGACTTCCGCAACAAACGGCCTGCTTATTTGACGAACTTCCTTGATAATCTGGTCAATTGGGAAAACGTCGCTTCGCGGATGTAAGATAACAAGAGACCAAAGAACCCAATAAAGCTCTGCACCCCGGTGCGGGGCTTTTCATATTTTGGCACTGGAATTTGGGCCGTGACACAATGATGCCCATCACACAACAGGCGAAATAGAAATGCGAGGCTACTGGATCAGACCTTACACGGAAGAGGTCGTCACGCGCTACACACTTGCGTCGCCAAAACTTAAGACAGGTTTACGTATTGCGGTCGTCTCGGACCTGCATGCAGGTCTGCCGTTTATGCCTTTGTCGCGGGTTGAACGGATCGTGGCGCGCACGAATGACCTTAACGCCGATGTGATCCTGATCCCCGGTGATCTTGCGGCAGAGCATCGCCGCTTCCAGATCCCGATCCCATTGGAACAGATCACCCATGCCCTTGCCGATTTGCGTGCATCTATGGGGGTGTATGCCGTTCTGGGCAATCACGATTGGTGGGATGACCCCGCCGCGCAGGCGCGCAATGCCGGGCCATGCAATACTGCGCAGCAATTGGCGCAGCGTGGTATCCGCACCCTTGAAAACGAAGCGCTGGAATTGGCGCAAGACTTGTGGTTGGCCGGGCTTGGCTGCCAGACCGCTTTCTGGCGTCCCAGGAACGCGCATATCGGGATCGATGATCTGGATAAGACATTGGCCCCCATCCCAAGGGAGGCCTTTACCATCCTTACAGTGCATGAACCTGACATTTTCCCGCAGGTGCCTGATCATATCGGCCTGACCGTTGCGGGCCACACTCATGGTGGCCAGATCAGTATTTTTGGGAGAACTCCGGTTGTTCCCTCCAAATATGGCAGCCGCTACGCCTATGGGCATATTGTGGATGGGACGCGCAATCTGATCGTCTCAGGGGGCTTGGGGTGTTCCCAAGCGCCATTACGGTTTGGCGTAATTCCCGAGATTGTCCTGATTGAGCTGCAAGGTGCTGACAGGACGTGATTTCGAACTTGTGAATGGTCGCGCGGTTTTCATCTGATATGAGAACGAAGACTGAGGAAAGGATTTTCGATGCGTGTTATTTTGTCTTTGATTTTTTTGCTGTGCTGCGGGTTTGCCTCGGCGGGTTCTTTATCGGCGCGCGATGGGTGGGTCGTGATCCCAACGGAAAAGCCTTATGCGCAGCTTGTTGATGATGTCAAAGCGGCCGTGACCGCCAACAAGATGGGCGTTGTCACGCAAGCGGGCCCAACGGGTGCAGCCAAATCGCGGGGTATCACTATTCCCGGTAATCGGGTGATTGGCGTGTTCAACAATGTCTATGCTGTGCGCATCTTGAATTTAAGTACTGCCGCGATGATTGAGGCGCCTATCAGGATGTATGTGACCGAAAATGATGATGGCACCGCAACGTTATCCTACAAAACGCCGACCCATGTTTTTACACCTTACATGGAAGACGCAGGAGCTGATCTGGGTATCGCAGCGGGTGAGCTTGACGCGATTTTTGCAACTATTGCCGAGGCTGCTGCGGGTTGATCGACATTCCAGCGTGACGGCGCTAGGGTCGCGCGAAAATTTCTGAGGGCAATGATTATGAGTGACAGTTTGCGGGCCGCTGACTTGCTGGCGCGACGTTTATACGAGGCCGGGTGCCGCCACGCATTCGGTATGCCGGGTGGCGAGGTTTTGACGATCGTTGATGCGCTTCAAAAGGCAGGCATTGAATTCGTCCTCTGCAAGCACGAGAACGCTGCGGGCTTTATGGCAGAAGGGGCGCATCATGTGAACGGGGCTCCGGGGATCATGGTGGCAACCGTTGGTCCGGGGGCGATGAATGGCGTCAATGTCGTCGCAAATGCAGAACAGGACCGCGTGCCGCTGATCGTGCTGACTGGCTGCGTCGACCCGGACGAAGCCCTGACTTACACTCATCAGGTGCTGGACCACCGCGCAGTTTTTGAGCCGATCACCAAAGCTACATTTACCCTGACAGCGAATGGGGCCGACACAATTGCCGACAAAGCTGTCGGTATCGCAACCGAAGGGCGCAGTGGTCCGGTGCATATCGACGTCCCGATCTCGGTTGCGGATGCAATTGCAGCACCGAAGCTGCGCCGCCACGCGGCGCCTTCGAAAGTGGCACCTGTGGGCGAAGACCTTGAAACCGCGCGCACATGGCTGTCGCAAGCGAAGCGCCTTGTGATCATCGCGGGTCTTGATGTGGTGAAAGACGGCTCTGCAAAGGCGGTGGTCGAATTTTCGCGAAAATTCGGGGCGCCTGTTATCACGACGTATAAAGCCAAAGGTATCATCCCCGAGGATGATCCCTTGTCCCTTGGCGGGGCGGGCTTGTCGCCTTTGGCCGACAAGCACTTGCTGCCGTTCGTGCAGGACAGTGATCTTATTATCGGCGTTGGGTATGATCCGATCGAAATGCGCCCCGGTTGGCGCGAGGTCTGGGACCCCACCACAACCCGCATGATCGATATCACCGCATCGCCAAACCATCATTACATGCATCAGGCTGGTCTGAGTTTCATAGCTGATACGGGTGCTGCGCTTGAGGTTTTGAGCGAAGGTGTTACGCCTCTTGCCGCGCGGTCCAGAGACGAAATCGCACAGCTGAAGATTGCTCTCTCAGAGGCGTTTTCCAGCAAGGATGACTGGGGGCCAGCAGGGGTTATCGCTGAATGCCGCGATGTGCTGCCGACAGATACTATTGCCACCGTGGATTCCGGTGCGCATCGTATCCTTTTGTCGCAAATGTGGACTTGCACCCAACCCCGGACCTTGTTGCAATCATCGGGCCTTTGTACGATGGGATGCGCTGTGCCGCTGGCGATGGGGGCGAAATATGTCGCGCCCTCGCGCACAGTCGTCAGTTTTTCAGGTGATGCTGGTATGCTGATGGTCGCTGGCGAATTATCTACGGCGGCGGAACATGGGTTGAATACAATTTTCGTTGTGTTTGTAGATGCCAGCCTTGCTTTGATCGAATTGAAACAACGACAGCGGCAGATGAAAAATGAGGGCGTGGATTTTGGTCAGCATGATTTTGCGGCCATTGGACGTGCTTTTGGGGGGCATGGTCATACCGTCACAAACCGAGCCGAATTGCGGGCGGCGTTGGAAGGCGCAATAGTAGCCGATACTTTCACGGTCATTGGTGCCGTGATCGACCGAAAGGATTATGATGGCCGGATCTAAGGGGCAGGACAGGGCAGGTGCGCTTGATGGTCTTGTGGTTCTGGACCTGACGCGCATTCTTGCGGGCCCGACCTGCACACAGCTTTTGGGTGATCTTGGCGCAAAAGTCATCAAGATCGAGAACCCCAAGACAGGTGGGGACGATACGCGCAGTTGGGGGCCTCCGTTTGTTAAGGGGCCGGACGGGCAGCCGACGGATTTATCTGCCTATTTCATGTGCGCCAATCGCAACAAATTGTCTGTCGCGGTGGATATTGCAACCGATGAGGGTCAGCAGATTATCAAGGCCATTGCTGCAACCGCAGATGTGATCGTTGAGAATTTCAAACCGGGCGGGCTGGAAAAATATGGCCTGGATCATGCGACAATGCTGAAGGCGCAGCCGGATCTGATCTATTGCTCGATCTCGGGCTTTGGACAGACCGGGCCAAATGCCGCAAAGCCCGGCTATGATCTGATGGCGCAGGGCTATGGCGGCATGATGTCTTTGACAGGCGAGCCAGACGGCCAGCCGATGAAAGTGGGTGTTGGCATCGCAGATGTGATGTGCGGAATGTACGCCACGGTTGGCATTCTGGCCGCCCTGCGCCACCGCGACCGCACCGGGGAAGGGCAGCATATCGATGTGGCCCTTGTGGACAGCCAGATTGCCTGGCTCATCAATGAAGGGGTCAGTCATCTGACCACGGGGGATCTGCCCAAGCGGCGCGGGAATGGGCATCCGACCATTGTGCCATATCAGGTTTTTGCAGGCTTGGACGGTCATGTGATCATTGCCGTGGGCAATGATAGTCAATTCCAGAGGTTCTGCACGTGGCTAGGTGCGCCTGAGCTATCGCAGGATATGCGCTTTGCCACCAACCCCGCCCGGCTGGATAATCGTGAGGCGTTGATTGCAGCGCTACAACCGCTTCTGGCGCGACGCAGTGTGCAGGACATCATTGCCGGGCTGGAGGCGCAGAAAGTTCCGGTTGGTCCTGTCCAAACGCTTGATCAGGTTTTCTCGTCAGATCAGGCGCAAGCGCATAATATGGTTGTCGAAATGCCGCGCCAGGATGTTGCGGACGGGGCCGTCAGGTTGATCGGAAACCCACTACAGTTGTCTGCGACGCCGATCACGTATCGTCGCCCGCCGCCCCGCTTCGGCGAAGATACGGAAATTGTTGTGGAAAGTCTGAAAGACGACAAGGGTTTGGGCGAGATGACCTGAAATTGAGCGGAGTGTGAAATATCCGCTGGCGCAGTCTTTCAAGGAAGGCAGATTTCCGCCCAAAAACGGTGCATTTTTGTAAGGGAGTTCACCGTTTGCTTGTTTCCTCTCACATATCCGTTATTCCTGTCCGGCAGGCGTTTACGGATATTATCTATGCGTTATCCCGGTATTGGATAAATCTGCGAGTTATTAGGATCGGACAGTCGCATGTATGAAGATGTATTTGGGCAAGACACAACGCTGAAGTCGCGTGAAACACTTGCCAGCTGGAATGCTACGCTTTTGGCGTTCATGGCCCATGGGGCTGAGACACCTAAACATCTTGGTGATGTTCTGACACGCGAGCCCGATTTTGCGTTGGGGCAAGCTGTTAAGGGTATGTTCTATCTGTTGCTTGGCCGTAGTGAGCTGATTGAAACAGCACGTGAAGCTTTGGGGCTTGCAGAAGCGTCCGCAATGCAGACGCAAATCACAGCGCGCGAACGTGGGTTTATCGATGCTCTCAAGGTCTGGATGGCGGGTAGCCCATCCAAGGCTATCGCGCAGTTAGAAGCGATCCTTGCCGTTCACCCGACAGACACGCTTGCTATGAAGCTGAGCCATGCGATCCGATTTATTCTGGGCGACGGCAAAGGTATGCGCAAGTCTATCGAAGCGGTGATGGGAGCATATCATCCCGATCATGCAGGGCGTGGCTATCTTATGGGATGCCACGCTTTTTCTTTGGAAGAGACCGGCGAATACGCTCGCGCTGAAACCGTTGGGCGCATGGGGCTGGCCATCAGTCCGGATGATGCTTGGGGCCTGCATGCGGTAGCTCATGTTTATGACATGACATGCAACGCCAAGGGTGGTCTGGAATGGTTGACCGGGCGTGAAGCGGCTTGGGCGCATTGCAACAATTTTCGCTATCACGTCTGGTGGCACAAGGCGCTGATGCATCTTGATCTGGGTCAACATGACGTGGTCATGTCGCTTTATGACGAACAAATTCGTGCTGATAAAACCGATGATTACCGTGATATTTCGAATGCGACATCGCTGCTGAGCCGGCTTGAGTTGGACGGCGTGGATGTTGGTGATCGCTGGGAAGAACTGGCGGACTTGTCAGCGACCCGCACAGAAGATGGCTGCCTGATTTTTGCGGACCTGCATTACATGCTGGCGCTTGTCGGCGGGCATCGTGATGCTGCCATTACCAAGCTGATGGGGCGGATGCACCGTGACGCAAAATCAAACAAATCCGAAATGAATCGTTTGATGGCCAATCCTGGCCTCAGCGCCGCAGCGGGTTTGGAAGCTTTCGGTGAGGCAGATTTCAAAACCGCCTTCCTCAATCTCGCCCGCGCCCGGCAAACCATGCAAAACGCTGGCGGCAGCCACGCGCAGCGCGATGTGTTTGAGCGTTTGACCATCGACAGCGGTATCCGCGCGGGTTTCCTGGATGAAGCCGAAGCAATCCTGAAGGAACGTCGTTCCAAACGCGCTGGCAGTGATGATGGCTACGCCGCAGTTCGCATGGCTTTGATTGAAGAAGGTCGCCATGCATCGGGTCGTGCAACCCGCATGCCCGCGGAATAAGACACCACAACTGGCGCTCAGAAATGGCTATGCTCACCGCATCCTCTACGTCACAGGTTCCAGCCTCCGCTGCGGCTCCTGCTGTTGCTGCGAGTATGCGTGATCCGCGGCTGGATTTCTACCGTGGCATTGCGATGTTTATCATCATGATTTCCCACACACCTGGTAATGCTTTCGCCAGTTGGATTCCCGGGCGTTGGGGCTTTTCGGACGCGACAGAGATTTTTGTATTCTGTTCTGGCATGGCATCGGCCATAGCATTTGGGCGTACATTTGACCGGATGGGCTGGGGAATAGGAACGGCCCGAGTGATTTACCGAATTTGGCAAATCTACTGGACCCATCTGTGTATGTTCTTCTCGATTGCCATGTTGATGGCGTTTCTCGACAGCTTCATGATCTTCGAGAAGGAATATATTAGAACATTGAATCTTATGCCGTTCTTTGAGGGTAAGATTATCAAAGAAGAGGTCGTGGCGAGCACTGCCGATAATCTGGTTGGGCTTTTCACACTGACCTATGTGCCTAATTATTTCGATATTTTGCCTATGTACATGGGTATTTTGTTGATGATGCCGGTCGTTATACTGTTGAGCCGTGTCAACCTCTGGTTAACGGCTGTGGTTGTCGTGACCCTGTGGCTCTGCGCGCAGGATGGTATCTTTGCATGGTTTGGGGCAGAGGATTGGGCACTCAGCTTGCCTGCCGAGCCGTGGTCTGACCGGGAGTGGTTCTTTAACCCCTTCGGCTGGCAATTGATATTTTTTACCGGCTTTGCATTCATGCGCGGCTGGATACCCGCGCCGCCGGTCAATATGGTGATGATTGCTTTTGCTGCGTTTATCGTATTTGCAATAATTCCGGTGTCTGGGATTGGCATACGCGAATTCGGATTTGACTGGGCTCAGGACTGGCGTAAAGAAAATCGTGAACTGATTACCAAAACGGATTTTGGCATCCTGCGATATGTGCATTTCCTAGCGCTTGGATATTTGGGCTGGGTTATTGCAGGCCAAGGTGGCCGGCACCTGATTGCCGATAATTCGGAAGCCGCCTCAAAAATCTGGGCAAAAACGGTGGCGGTTATCAGGAAGGTTGGCCAGCAATCCTTGGCAATTTTCGTTTTTTCGATGGTTTTTGCGCGGATAATGGGCTTTATGTTCGACCAGTTTGGCAGAGAAGCGCTGACAGCAGTCCTCGTAAACCTTGTGGGGATTACATTAATGATTTTGGTCGCTTATTTCGTAGCTTGGGTTAAAGGCCAGCCTTGGCGAGTGAAAGCGGCGAAATGAATTTTTCAAGACGTAGTTTTATCGGCTCTATTGCTGCTTTGACAGCATCGCCTGCCTGGGCGACCGAGACAACGCATGCATTGATCAAAGCCGAAGCGCCTTTTTCCCTTGACGGTTTGAAAGACTTGGCTCGCCGGAAAGCAGCAGAACCTTATGTGCCTATGGCTGAAGTGCCGGACGCATGGCGCGATCTGACCTATGATCAATACCGTGCTATCCGGTTCAATGTCAGTAAAGGTATATGGACCGACACCGATTTACCGTTTCATATGGATTTCTTTCATCCGGGTTTGTATTACACGCGGCCTGTGCAAATTGCCGTGGTGGAAAACGGTATCGCAAAGACGCTTGGTTTCGATATCAATCTGTTTGATAAATCAGACTCTGACGTTGAACTGCCCATTGAAAGCACGTTGGGCTATTCCGGCTTTCGTCTGCGCAATCCTCTGACCAAGCCTAACCAGTTTAATGAATTCTTTGTTTTTCAGGGGGCCAGTTACTTCCGGTCGCTGGGCGCAACACAGAATTACGGGCTGTCTGCACGTGGTATTGCTGTAAAGACAGCCGATCCTGATGGCGAAGAATTTCCCGACTTTACCCATTTCTGGATCGAAACGCCTGAGCATGGGGACCATAATATAGTTGTCCACGCGCTTCTGGATGGCCCCAGTGTGACAGGGCTTTACAGCTTTGACATCTCACCCGGTGCGCCAACGGAATGCGATGTAACCGCAACGATTTTCGCGCGCGAAGAGCTTAGCCATGTGGGCCTTGCCGCGCTGACATCAATGTTTCTGTTTGATCAGACCAACCGTAACCGTTTCGATGATTTTCGCCCGGCAGTTCATGATAGCGAAGGACTGCTTGTCCATAACGGCAATGGTGAATTGTTGTGGCGCCCTCTGGCAAATCCGAAAACGCTTCAGGTCAGTAACTTCGTGGATGAAAACCCCCGTGGCTTTGGCCTGATGCAGCGCTCGCGCGAACCCGAAGATTATGCGGATTTTGAGGCGGATTATCACAACCGCCCATCTTTATGGATCAAGCCAAACGAAGATTGGGGCAAAGGTGCTGTGACGTTGGTGGAAATTCCTGCTGACCGGGAAATCTACGACAATATCGTTGCCTATTGGCGTCCACGCGAAGCTATAGCGCAAGGGACGGAACACAGTTTTGGTTACAAAATGTTGTGGGGACAGGACTTTGCGCGGCCGCGTAATGTGGCTTCGATTATCAACACACGGATCGGTAAGGGATTTGATCAGGTCAAAACTGTCGTTGCCATCGATTTTGCCGATCATCCTGCATTTGAGGGCGATCTGAGTGATATCAAGCGCTTCGTAAGCAGCAATCGTGGTACTGTGTCCGAGGGGGTTTTAGAGCGCAATCCGGGAACCGGTGGCGTGCGACTTGCGTTTAGCTTCGAGCCTGGAGATGCGACAACGGCAGAATTTCGTGCCCAGCTGAAGCGTGACGGATCGTCTTTGACAGAAGTGTTTCTTTATAGGTGGACTGCATGAACCGGATTGTGTCCATAACTGCGGCTCCGATGATGCCACCTGAGCATCCGCTCATGCGCCCGATTCAGGATTTGAATGCTGCAAACGATGTGGGTGAAGGGCCGTCTGTCCCTGCACGCTCGAACGCGTTTTTGTGGCGTCTGGCGACTTTTCTGCCTGCGTTCCTGACTACCTTTGCGTTAATCGCAGCCTTCACGGACTGGTTCGCAATGGGCGGGCTCAGCGGTTTTGAAGCCTTGTTAATCGGTCTGATTGCCGTAACTTTCTTCTGGATTTCACTGTCAGTCAGCACTGTAACGGTTGGCATCCTCAATATGCTGCGTGAGCGGTTGAACAAGACACCCAAACCTGTGAAGCAAATTAGGCCGATGGGCGTTGCGTTGTTGGTGCCGGTGTATAACGAGGTGCCAGCAGATGTTTTTGGCAATGCTTGCGCCATGCTTAATGCGCTGACGGTGTCTAACACGTCGCATGACTATACGCTGTTTATTCTCAGCGATACACGCGATGAGATCATCGCTGAGCAGGAATTACGCGCCTTTGCCACTTTGCGCGCGCGACTGCCTGAAACAGTCAAGTTATATTACCGCCGCAGACCGGACAATACGGACCGAAAGGTTGGCAATCTGGCAGATTGGGTTGAGCGTTGGGGCGGTGCCTATGAGGCTATGTTGGTGCTGGATGCCGATAGTCTGATGAGCGGCAAAGCCATTATCGACCTGACTGATGAACTGTCCTCTGACCCCTCGGCCGGCTTGATCCAATCTTTTCCTCAACTTTTCGGGGCTGAAACGCTGTTTGGTCGCGTTCAGCAATTTGCCAGTACCGTTTACGGGGCCGCGCTTGCCGAAGGGTTGGCGAAATGGTCTGACCGTGAGGGCAATTACTGGGGTCACAACGCGATCATACGCACCAGCGCTTTTGCCGCCAGCGCGGGGTTGCCGCGTCTGAATACTTTGCGCTCCAAAGGTGCGTTGATCCTGAGCCATGATTTTGTCGAGGCAGGCTTGCTGCGCCGCGCAGGCTGGGCCGTGCGCTTCATGCCGCGTATCAAAGGCAGCTATGAAGAGGTGCCTGCGACCCTGATTGACTATGTTCTTCGGGACCGTCGCTGGTGTCAGGGTAATCTGCAACACCTCAATATACTTGGCTCCAAAGGTTTCCACGCGGTCAGCCGCTTTCATATGTTCCATGGGGCTATGGGCTACCTTCTGTCACCTGCCTGGCTGTTTTTGCTGTCGATCTGGGCGCTGATCGGCAAAGGGGAAGAGGTCAATGTGATCCGCTATTTCTCTGGCGCGAACCCGCAGGTTGCATGGCCCGAAATGAGCCATATGAACAACTTGTTAATCCTTGTTTTCATGTATGGCATGTTGCTTGCCCCAAAATTTCTGGGCGCCAGTGCGATTTCCCATGCGGGGGTCCGACTGCGAGACGTCGGCGGTTTAGGGCAATTTCTGTTGTCACTGTTGACCGAGATCATCGCGTCCATTGCCTATGCGCCAATCATGATGGTTCAACAATCCATAGCTGTGTTGCGCACATTTGTTGGATATCGGGAAACTTGGAAACCGCAAGCGCGGGCAGGGGGGAAGTATAGCCTTCTGACTATGTTGAAATTCCATGTCTTTGAAACCGTGTTCGGCATCGCGCTACTGGTTGGGATGTGGCACGGGTTGGTCTCGCTGTGGCTTTTGCCCATCGCGCTTAGCCTTGGGTTTGCAGTGCTTTTGTCCGCAGTCAGCGGACTGCGCCTGACCCGGTTCAACTGGCTGGGCCGTCAACTGGGAACGAAGGATGTATTCAACGCGCCTCATATCATTCGCTCGGCGCGCCGAGAACGCCTGAAACTGAAAGCAGTATTAGAAGACAGCGACCGTATCGCGGCAGAATAAGCTCAATCTAGCGCTTCGAACCAATCCAGCGTCATGTCAGCCCACCCTTTCGGGATACCATGCGCGCCCTGATGCAAAGCAAATTCAAGCGAGCCGTTTTTGCAACTGTCCCACTTGCGCCGCCAGAATGCACCATCCGTATCGAACGTGTCGGCGCGCATCCCGTCGCAGTTGTTGACCTCACGCCAGATTTGAAGGGCCACGAAGACATCCCCCTGATAAATACGCCCGCCCCCTAAAGGTCGCCCTTCCAGCGGTACTGTTTTGTCGCGCCAGCCATGCGTGTGCAGAAGATCCACCGGTCCCTGACAGCCGTCAAGCGCGGGATGAGGTCGCCAAAACCCACCAGCCACCGGCGCATAGGCGCGTGCCAAATCAGGGGCATCGCAGGCAAGATAGCTGACCATGGAGCCGCCGATCGAAAAGCCTGCAAGCAGGATATTTTCGCGATCGATGCCGTACTTGTCCGTTGCATCGTCCATCACTTCGCGCAGGAATGCCAGTTCATCGCGTGTTTTAGGGCGGTCGGGGTGAAAGGACCAACCGGGCCCAAAGCGCGATCCGTCGCGTTTTAACCCGTTCGGCCCGATCACGGCATAGCCCCGCTCCAGCGCGGTTTTCATGCGCATCGCACCTTTGCCGGACCCGCCTGCGCCATGCAAAAACACCAAAGCTGGTAGCTTAGCGCCTTCTGTTGCATCCGCTGGCAAGGCCAAATGGTAGCTACCCATAGGGACTTCGCAGGGGGCCTTGGCTTCCATACATCCGGCATGCGCTGTTGTGGCACACAATGTGGCTACAAGGCCCGATAAAAGTGATTTCATCGCAGCTTAACTCTTGTTCAGGGGCAGGCCGCGTTTGATCCAACCGGGCCCCGCGCCAGAGCTAAGCATCCCTTCGGGAACATCGATAATATTGGTAAATCCGGCTTCGATAAGCTTGTTATTCAGCCGGGCCGAGCGAACCCCGCGCGCGCAGATCAGCGCTACGGGTTTGGATTTATCCCCACCAGTGGTTGCCAGTAGCGCGTCGACAAAATCCTCGCGCCGCATATCCAGACGTAAGGCCCCTTCGCCAGACCCCGTTCTGGCCCATTCATCAGGGCGGCGAATATCGACCAAGGTAATCTTGCCTGAGTTAGCTAATTCATGGGCTCTGGGCGCTGCAATCTTCTCGCCGGGTGCATCTTCAGTGATCAGGGAATAAAACAGGTTCCGCCCGCCAGCCGCATAAACAGCAGCGCCGCCGACAATCAAAATGCCGCCCCCCAGAAGGGCGCGGCGAGGCAGGGTTTTGCGCATCAACCTGTCTCTTTCGTGTATTTCGCCACGATACCTGCAGCCGCTTCAGGCGCTACAATCGGTGGGATCAAGGTCAGAAACTTTCCGTCACCATCAAGTAGGTAGATAAAGCTTCCATGGGAATAAATCGGCCCATATTCAGGATCAAAGAAGATTTCTTCTTTCTCGACAGAGAACGCGTCATAGGCCACCTGCAACGCATCTTCTGTACCAGTCAAACCAATGAAATCCGGGTGATGCTGTTCCAGTGCCGGGCCGATCTTTTCAACCGTGTCACGGTCCGGGTCGACTGTGATCATCACAGGGCGCAAGTCGATGCCGTCATCCTGTACGGAATTCACCACTTCAGCCATAAGCGGCAATGCCGCCGAGCAGATTTGCAGGCAATTGGCATATCCAAAGAATAAAAGCTGATGTTTACCCTCCGGGTCCGCTTGCGTGTGCACAGTGCCGGTCTGGTTCAACAACTCGTACTCCCCGCCCAGATCGAAGGGCAGGGGAATGTCCTGTGCAGCTAGCGGTGTGGCGGTCAAGCCAAATATCAGCGCGAGCGCTCTCATTCAAACAGCTCTTTCTTGAACGCTTCGTCTATCTCAAGACCCAGACCAAGGTGGCCGTTTTCGGCAATCTTTGCGTTGACACGCGGGTCGCGGCGAAACCAGGGGCCTTTGCCGGTCGCGTCGGGGTTTTTGGCTTCCCATGCTTTGGTCCATTGGTTGGCTTTGGTCCAGTCGTCAGTGCCTGCTTCCCGGATTGTCTGCACCAGATAGATGTTCTTTGCGCCCTTGATGTCCTCATCTTCGATCAGCAGCCCATCGACCTCGACCTCCTTGCCGCAGAAGGGCAACAGGTCGACGGCAGCACCGTTAAAAGACGTCTGGTTGTTCTTGTTAGGAAAGACCAGCACGCCGTCAGCGGCACGTAACAGGCCAAGTTGACGGTCGCCATTGCCGCAGTTTTCGGCGCAATCGCCTGTGATTTCGCAAGTTATATCGACAACTGTTGCGTTAAAGGTCGCCGGTTGTTCCGCGTAAAGGTTCCAGCTTTTTGCTGCCGATCCTTCCGAGAAATCCTGTGCTGCGACAGGGCTGGCGATCAGGGCGGCAAGTGCTATCAATCGTTTCATATCAGGCCACCTCAGTTCTTGGGTTTGGGAATAGCGAAGCCGGGAACCACGCCATAATCTTCGTGGTTCAGGTTTGTGATACCGTTATCTGTCACCACTTTTTCGACCACCAGATAATTCAACCCATCCCGCTTATAGAGCATTCCATCCGCCGTAATTTCGTGACTTGCGAGATTAAGCGCTGTGTCTCCGCCTGCATTGGCATCGTCACCTTCGATTTTGAGGACCATATATACCTCACCATCATCGCCCAGCAGGCCTACAGGAATACCGCCAGCAGAACACCATAGTGCGCAGGTGTGATGCGCCGTGCCAACAACTGCGTCGGGCCCGCCCATAACGCCGGAGAAATAGCACCACGTGTCAATGATCTCGCCAGTAACTTGAATTCGTTCCCCCTCTGCGGCCATGGCGGGTGTCGCCAGACAAAGGGCCATCAGGGCCGAGGTTATACGCATATCTATCCCCCTTGTGATTCCATCTCACCATAACAAAGGCTTGCGCGATCTCGTCATCACATCTGGGTCAGGGTGGTTTTTAATCGGTCGGTGAGGTCAGCCACAGTTCCACAAGGCTCAAAGTATTCTTTGAGACTGGCCTCTGCGAAGCCCTGCGCAATGATCTGATCCATAAGTGCGATCAGCGCGTCCCAATAGCCGTTCGTATTCAACACGAAAATCGGTTTTGTGTGCAATCCAAGCTGGCGCCATGTCAGGACCTCAAAGAATTCGTCCAGCGACCCGGCCCCGCCCGGCAGCACAACAATCACGTCAGAGTTCATGTACATGACTTTCTTACGTTCATGCATGTTTTCGGTGACAACGAAGGTCGACAGATCCCGTTTGCCGACCTCGCGGTCGAACAAATGCACTGGTATGACGCCAAATGTTTGGCCGCCCGCAGATTGCGTGGCGCGTGCGACTTCACCCATTAACCCCACGTCGCCTGCGCCATAAACCAAACGCCATTCATGGGTTGCAAGTGCCTGACCCAGTGCGGTGGCTTCCTCTCGATAGGCCGGATCATTGCCAAAGCGAGAGCCACAATAGACACAGACGGATTTCAACTTGTGGTGCATTGGGCGCTCCGGGTTTGGCGATGAATGAGAATGTGTTATTAACCATTTCGGGGGCATACAAGCCAGCTATTCTAAAAAGACGCTGGCGTCTTGGAAGGACATACGATGGCAAACGGGGCAGGTTTGGGATCGAACAACGTAAAAATAATCGCAGGCGCGGCGACAGCTGTGGTTCTGTTGCTTGGTGTGATGGTCTTTTTTCGCCCCCCGCAAGTCACGCTTGAGGTGCCGCAAGAGGTTGCACAGACAGATGTGGTTGCACCTGACCTGTCTGATCCGGTCGCTGACGAAGCCAAACCGGCGCCTGAGGCCGAGCCCGATGTCGCGCCCGGTAAAGCCCCAGTCTTTGATCTGGTCCGGGTCGAACCTGACGGTACAACCGTTATTGCCGGCAAGAGCGAACCGAATGCCGACATTGAAATTATGGTCGAAACCGAAATCGTTGGCACGGCGACAACCGATGTCTCCGGAAGTTTTGTGGCTTTTGTTAAACTTGACCCGTCGCCAGAGGCCAGGAAAATGATCGCCGAGGCTGTACTGGCAGATGGGCAACGTCTTCGCAGCAGTGGTACGGTATTGTTACCTCCGACCGTTCCGGTTGTTGTCAAAACAGAGACTGAGCAAGCCCCTGCGCTTGTAACGCGCGCGGATAAACCGCCTGTGGTTTTGGCTGATGAGACTGGTGTGAGGGTCCTGCAACCTGCCCCGCAACCGACCGCGCCCCAATCCGAAGGCGAAAGCCCCAGTGTGGTGAGCAATATCGTGATTGATACAATCACTTATGACACCGAAGGCGAGGTTGCCCTGGCGGGCCGTGGGGTTGCTGATGGGTATGCGCGCGTCTACCTTAACGAACGCCCGATCCAGAACGTAGAGATTTCCGGAGATGGAACATGGGCTGCCCCTTTGCCCGAGATCGATGCAGGCGTTTATCGCCTGCGGGTCGATGAGATCGCAGCAGACGGTTCGGTTTCGTCCCGCGTTGAAACGCCGTTTCAACGGGAAGAGGCGGACCTTGCAGCAGACGCCGTCAGTGCCATTATTGTTCAGCCGGGCTTCACTTTGTGGGCAATTGCCGAAGAACAATTCGGCAGCGGCGACCAATATGTGCGGGTTTATGACGCCAATCGTGACCTGATCCGTGACCCTAATCTGATTTATCCCGGACAGGTCTTTGAAGTGCCGGGGGCTGACAACAGATCAGTATCCTCTCTGGTCAAATCGGGTGTGGCGACTTAGGTTAGGAACTTCATTAGCCTAGCAAGAAGCCCCCATGCCAACACCTGTGTCCGATGCACGCCTGAATTCTGACCTACGACAAAGCGGCTGGCGTACTGTGCGGCGTGTGGCTCCTTATATGTGGCCGGATGGTCAGGCTTGGGTGAAACGCCGTGTTGTGCTGGCACTTGTGATGCTGATCGTGTCCAAGTTGATCGCCGTGGGTACCCCGTTTCTGTACAAAGCTGCCGTCGATATGCTGTCTGATCAGCAGTTGCCTGCGGCGTGGATGCTGGGCTTTGGGGCCGTCGGGCTAACAGTGGCATATGGCATGGCGCGGTTGATGACCGTGGGGTTCCAGCAACTGCGTGATGCGGTTTTTGCCAAGGTCGGGCAGCGGGCGCTGCGGCAGTTGGCCCTGGAAACTTTTACCCATATTCACCGCCTGTCCATGCGCTACCACATCACCCGCAAAACCGGGGGGCTGTCGCGCATTATTGAGCGGGGTGTGAAGGGCGTTGAGTTCCTGTTGCGGTTCCTTCTGTTCTCGATCGGGCCGCTTGTGCTGGAACTTCTGATGATCGCGGTGATCCTCGCGCTGGTTTTTGACATCTGGTATCTGGTCGTCGTCGTTGGCACTATCGCACTATATACCTGGTTCACTTTTGCCGTGACCGAATGGCGCGTCAAAATCCGCAAAGAGATGAACGATCAGGACACAGACGCGAACCAGAAAGCTATTGATAGTCTTCTGAACTTTGAAACAGTCAAATATTTTGGTGCCGAAACGCGAGAGGCAGCGCGGTATGACGTGGCTATGGCCGGCTATGAGAAAGCTGCATTGAAGACGTCCTATTCGCTGGCATTCCTCAATTTTGGCCAATCCGTACTGATTACCGGGGGGCTTGTCGCTGTTATGGTGATGGCCGCCGTTGGGGTGAATAATGGTGTTCTGACCGTCGGCGATTTTGTGATGGTAAATGCTTATATGATCCAGATCACCATGCCTCTGAACTTTCTGGGCACGGTCTATCGCGAGATAAGACAGGCACTGGTTGATATGGGCGAGATGTTTGACCTGCTGGATCAACCCGCCGAGGTGAAGGACAAGCCCGATGCAAAGCCTTTGCAGGTGGGGGGCGGCAGGGTTGAGCTGCGCGATATTTTCTTTGGGTATGAAGCTGCCCGCCCAATCCTGAAAGGTGTCAGCCTGACCGTTGGCGCAGGCGAAAACATTGCCATCGTCGGGCCATCTGGGTCCGGTAAGTCAACCATCGGGCGGTTGTTGTTCCGGTTCTATGATGTAAATGATGGCGCGCTGCTGATTGATGGGCAGGATGTGCGCGACATAACGCAGGACAGTTTACATGCTCAGATCGGGGTGGTGCCGCAGGATACCGTGCTGTTCAACGACACGATCCTTTACAATATCGCCTATGGCCGTCCCGAAGCGTCCCGCGCCGAGATTGAAGAGGCCGCGAAAGCTGCGAAAATCCATGACTTCGTTCTTGATCTACCTGACGGGTATGAAACCACGGTAGGCGAACGCGGGCTCAAGCTGTCCGGGGGCGAGAAGCAACGGGTGGGTATTGCGCGTACCTTGCTGAAAAACCCTCCGATCCTGTTGTTGGATGAGGCGACATCGGCGCTGGATTCCGAGACAGAGCGCGATATTCAGGACAGCCTAAGCGAAATGGGGCAGGGGCGATCCGTAATCAGCATCGCACATCGTCTGTCCACTATCGCCGATGCTGATCTGATTGTCGTGCTGGAAAACGGTGTGATCGTTGAGCAAGGCACGCATGAAACGCTGTTGGCGAAAGAAGGGCGTTATGCGTCCATGTGGTATCGTCAAGCAGCAGAAGAAGCAGAAGAGGCAGCTTAGGGACAGTGCCTTTTTGCAGATAGCTCTACCGTGTGATTTGCGGCAATTTGCTTTTGGTTTCTGATACGCGCCCAAGCTGTTCGCCTATGCTCCGATGTTCACGCTTAAGCGATGTTTCAGCGGCAGGTGCCTTAACGAAAAGTGATTCCGGATTGGTGATGGCAAGGCGCTGGATCAGAATATCCACCGCCGGATCCAGTGACATGCCAAGGGCCAGTTTTTCGTTGTTGCGCTTGCTGAGTGAGGAGATCACCGAGGCAATCTTTGGCCCGGCGTCGGTCATGACGAATACCGGGGAACCGGACGAGCCGAAATCCACATCGCATGTGTAAAACAGCACCTCTTCAAGGGCTCTGATCATCTCGCACCCGTCTTCCAGTGCTAGCGTCCTTTCGCGTCCACGCGCATAGGACACAACCATCACCTTGTCATTGGGTCGGGGTTTATAGTGCCGCTCAAAGGGGGTGATACTTGCATCAATAATCGGGGAGTCGAGCTCAATAACCGCAACATCCGCCGCAATGCGATCAAGTGTGGATGGGACGTTGTTCACAAAATCCTCATGAACCACATGACGCCGTGCGCGCCGCTTGGCAGCGGCCTTACCATTGCGCAGACCTGCCTCAAACACAATCGAGCTGGCTTTTCTCAACCTGCTGGTGCCGGGCACATATACGCAGTGTGCGGCGGTCAGCACCAGACGCGGACTAATCAAAGCGCCGGTACAAAAACCGGAATTGCCCAATTGCAGACGCCCCACGGCTTGCCATTCACGCGCCTGCGCGGCGGTTTCAAGTTTCTGGTGCGGACTGGTGTCCTTTGCATGGACCGTGCCCGCAAGGCCTAACAGGAGGCAGAGAACAAGTTTCCTAAACATAAAGGTTTTTGTGCCAAAGGAATGGGGCAATCTTTAGACAAAAAATGTATATTTTCATTTCAATAGATCGGCGAGCAAGCGCTCTGCCTCTGCGATGGGTTTGGCGAGCATATGTCTGTCTTCGCCGGGATAAAACCGCGCCCGTGTGGCTGTCGCCATGGGGTTTGGGGTGAGAATATGAACTTTTGGTCCGGTCTTTGTCGCTTCATTCTGCCAAGTACGGACCAGACGTAACTGTGCCGCTTTGCTCAAACCATAAGCGCCATGAAATTTGTCTGCTTTCGCCGGATCATTGAAAAAGACAGCCTGTCCCGCATCGGCTGCCTTCAAAAGAGGTTCCATATTTGCGATCACCCGTGCTGTGGCGCGGACATTAGTCGCCAGTGTTTTGTCAAGGTCGCGCTCATCAATATGTGCAACAGGTGCCAAGGGCGGGGCATGAATGGCTGCATGGACCAAAAGGTCCACCTTGCCCCAGCGATCATGAATGCCCCGGCAAATCTGACGCAGCGCGTCCTCTTGGGTTAAATCAACCGGCGCAAGGGTCGCATGACCACCAGCGGCCTGAATGCGGTCGTCCAGTTCTTCTAACCCACCAACAGTGCGGGCAAGGGCGATTATATGGAAATCACGTTGCGCCAACAGTTCTGCAATAGCACTTCCAAGCCCGCGCGAGGCCCCCGTGACAAGGGCGATTTTCTGCTCTGTTTTTGTCATAGGCCCGGTTTCTCACCCCTGCGCAGGCTTATCAAGAGCGGATCGCTTGACTTTCCGTCGTCCAACGCGAAAAACGGGTTCAAGGAAATAATGGTCCAAGGGGGTTCCCATGACACTTTCACAAGCCGCATTCGGCTCTGACACGCTTATCAAAAAGATTGCTTTGGTGTTGGGCGGCACGCTTTTCATCGCATTGGCAGCACAGGTTTCTGTGCCGTTCTTTCCGGTGCCGCTGACGCTACAGACACTGGCCATTCTGATTGTTGGTCTCAGCTTCGGGGCGCGATTGGGGGCGGTGACTGTGCTGACCTATCTGGCTGAAGGGGCAGCGGGTCTGCCTGTGTTTGCAAATGGCGGGGCGGGTTTGGCTTACATGGCCGGACCAACGGCTGGCTTTCTTCTGGGGTTTGTTGCGCTGGCTTATGTCGCCGGGCTGGCGGCCGGGCGTTCTATTGCCACAATGATTGCTGCGGCACTGGTTGGGTCTGTTCTGCTTTATGCGATTGGCGTGTCATGGCCCATGGCTGTTGCAGGTGCGTTTGGTGTTGAAGCCGGATGGGTCGGAACCTCTGCTGCGAAAATCTGGGCCGGGTGGGTCAGCCCCTTCCTGTTGGGGGATGCGGTCAAGATCGTGATTTCTACGCTGCTGGTTTCAGGCGCTCTGAAGGTCGTATCGCGCAAGGCATAACTGGCGCGCTGATGCGCTCTAGAAAACAAAGAATAACGCCGCCTCGACATTTCGGGGCGGCTTTTTTGCGACTTGGGCTATGAAGGCTGCTGCGTGGGGCGGAGTGAGATTTCTCTGTAAATGCGCCAACACCCGCTTGCGGATGCTGGTGCATTAAGCTTAATCATCAAGCAATCACATTGAATTCCGGTCCATACGGATATCCAGTAATGTTCTCGTTCCCGTCTTCAGTGATCACAAGAATATCATGTTCGCGGTATCCGCCTGCTCCAGGTTTTCCGTCCGCGATTGTGAGCATTGGCTCCATGGATATGACCATCCCGGGCTCCAGAATTGTGTTGATATCTTCGCGCAGCTCCAGCCCGGCTTCGCGGCCATAATAATGCGAGAGAATTCCAAATGAATGCCCATATCCAAATGTGCGATACTGAAGCAAGTCCCGCTCGGCGAAGAAAGTGTTGATATGTTCGGTGACTTCGGCACAGCTTGCGCCGTGTTTGAGAAGGCTCATCCCATACTCATGGGCCGCGACATTCGCTTCCCAAATCTTTAGGCTCTCTGGATCAACCGTTTCAACGAACATTGTCCGTTCCAGAGCCGTGTAATAGCCATTGATCATCGGGAAGCTGTTTAAGCTTAGAATATCACCAACCTCCAGCCGACGGCTCGTGACAGGATTATGCGCCCCATCGGTGTTAATTCCAGATTGAAACCAAACCCAGGTGTCACGGTATTCTGCGTCGGGGAACCGTCGTGCGATCTCAAGTTCCATCGCATCGCGGCCTGCCATCGCCACATCGACCTCGCGCACGCCAGCCTTTACGGCATCTTTTACAGCGTAGCCACCGACATCCGCTACTTTGGCGCCTGCTTTTATCAACTCTATCTCGGCTACCGATTTATGCATTCTTTGCCGCATACAGGCCGCGGCCACGTCAGCAGTGGTCTTTGGAAGCAAAAATTCTTCGAGCAATTTCTTTTGTGCCATCGTCAAGTGATCGGCCTCAAAACCAATTGATTTCCCAGTCCCCGTAACCGAACGAACGGCACGCCAGTAATTATTCCGCTGCCAATCGGTGTAGGTAATGTTGTCACCATAGCTCCGCCTCCAAGGCTGTGCCGCGTCTATTCCCGCACTGAGGGTCACATTCTCGGAAGCTGTCACCACAAGGGCGTAGGGCCGTCCAAAAGCGCAATACAAAAAACCGCTATAATAAGCGATGCAATGCATGGAAGTGAACACGCAGGCATCGATGCCTTGATCCGACATAAACGCGCGTAATTTGGCAAGGCGCGCGTCATATTCGGTATCTGCAAAGGGGAGTATCTTTTCTCCTTGATGAAAACGGTAAAATTCTGGACGGTTTTGTGAGTTAACCATCGCTTGGCTCCTTCGGTTCGAAGCTGCGACAGTTTGGGCGAGCTGGCCTCCCCAAACCGCGAAGCGGCACAGAAAAGTCCCGGCGTTCAGGAAGGTTAAAAGGAGTCACATCTGTGATGTTGGCGACGCCATCGCCGACCCCTCTAAAGTGTTTTACAATATTGTGTTGTTTATTCAAGAATTCCGAAGCGGTCGTTCGCTTTCCATAAGTTGATGAAAAGTCTTCGATTTTAAGTCGGAAGAGTTTTACGAAAGTCTTTTCGCATGATCATCAAGTTCTTGGCGCTTGGGGGTAGATAATTTTTCTGACGAGATATTGAATTGATCACCGGTTACAATGACATGTTTTGCAGAAATTATGTCACTGCTGTCATGCAATGGAATGACGTTGAGATGCGCATGCGGAACACCAAAGCCATGTACGACATATCCTATACGTAAAGGTTTGAATTCGCGCAGTAAGTTTCTTCCGAACCGTTGCGCAACGCTTAAAATATGACCTGCTAAGTCATTAGAAATATCTGTGAAATGATCAATGTGTTCTCTTGGTATAACCATAAATTCGCCGGGGTTAATTGGTCGAATATTCATAAATGCAAGGCATTTTGCATCTTCGTATAGAAAACTAGCTCTGCTTTCTTTGGCGATAATCGAACAAAATATGCACATAGGGTTATCCAATCAGGCAATGGTGTTTTTCTGATCCGGCGCAGCCTGCGCGAACCCTTCATTCAGCCGCCTTCAGCTCGAACCCTTTTGTGATCATATCGCTGGGCGCAATCGGATATTCGCCCGAGAAGCATGCATCACAATATTGAGGGGTGTCTGGGTTGCGGCCCGCCGCTTCGCCCACGGCTTTATAGAGCCCGTCAAGCGAGATGAATTTCAGGCTGTTGACCTGCAAGTGATCCCGCATTTCATACTCGGACATTGTTGCCGCCAGCAGTTTTTCGCGCTGTGGCGTGTCCACACCATAAAAACACGGCCAGGCAGTGGGGGGCGATGCGATGCGGAAATGCACTTCTGCGGCCCCTGCATCAAGGATCATCTCCTTGATCTTGCGTGATGTCGTGCCGCGCACCACGCTGTCGTCAACCAAAATAACGCGCTTGTCCTTGATCAAAGCCCGATTGACGTTCAGCTTCAAACGAACGCCCATATTGCGGATCTGCTCGGTCGGCTCGATAAATGTCCGACCCATATACTGGTTGCGAATAATACCCATGGCATAGGGGATGCCGGATTGCTGACTAAAGCCAATCGCTGCTGGGGTGCCGCTGTCCGGCACGGGGCACACAATATCCGCATCGACCGGGGCTTCCTTTGCCAGCTCTACGCCGATCTGGCGGCGGGTTTCATAGACCGAGCGTCCGCCGATGATGCTGTCGGGGCGTGAGAAGTAGACATGCTCAAAAATGCAAAAGCGTGATTTTGCTGGGCGGAAGGGGAAGGTGCTGTCCACCACGCCGCCAGTGATCACTATCATTTCGCCGGGCTCAAGCTCTCGGATGAACTCCGCCCCGATGATATCCAGTGCGCAGGTCTCAGATGACAGAACCCAACCATCGCCTAGCTTGCCCAGAACAAGTGGTCTGACGCCCAGCGGATCGCGCACACCGATCAGCTTAGTCCGGGTCATGGCAACGACGGAAAACGCGCCTTCTACCTTGCGCAAGGCTTCTTCCATTCTGTCAGGAATGCTGCGCCCCATTGAACGAGCCATCAAGTGGATGATGCATTCGCTGTCGCTGGAGGATTGAAAGATCGAACCACGGTCAATCAACTCGCGTCTAAGCGCATCTGCGTTTGTGATATTGCCATTATGCGCGATGGCTGCCCCGCCCATCGAGAATTCCCCGAAAAACGGTTGTACATCGCGGATTGCCGTTTGCCCTTTGGAGCCCGCCGTAGAATAGCGCACATGGCCAATAGCCAGCGGCCCCGGCAGCGTTTCCATCACCTTGTGAGAGGTGAAGTTATCGCGCACATACCCAAATCGGCGGGCCGAGTTAAAGCCCTGCTTGGGGTCATGGGCGACGATACCCCCCGCTTCCTGACCGCGGTGTTGCAGGGCATGCAGGCCAAGGGTTACGAAATTCGCGGCATCAGCTACGCCGACCACACCAAATATGCCGCATTCCTCTTTCAGCTTGTCATCATCAAAGGGGTGCGACAGCCAGCCAGCTTCAGGCTGAGGGATGTCCGGTTGGTTCATTTAGGGCAGCTCCGAATCCGCGTGACAGCTTTGTGACAGAGATAGGCGGTTCTGTTCGTAAAGTCACGAGGCAGTTGGACGCATTTATCTGTGTTTTGCGAGTTGCCGCAACGGCACAGATCATGCCAAGACATAGCTCATGGCGCGGATCATTCTTTTTAACAAGCCTTACGGTGTGTTGTCGCAATTCACAGACGGGCAGGCGAGGGCAACCTTGTCGGATTACATTGATGTGCCGGATGTCTATGCGGCGGGGCGCCTTGATCGTGATAGCGAAGGGTTATTGATCCTCACGGATGACGGTCGGTTGCAGGCGAAGATTGCGCATCCAAAGCATAAATTACCCAAGACTTATCTGGTTCAGGTCGAGGGGACACCGTCTGATCAGGCCTTGGCTGCACTGCGCGATGGGGTTGAGCTAAAGGATGGTAAGACGTGCCCGGCCAAAGCCCGTATCGTAGATGGGCCAGATTGGCTTTGGCCGCGCACGCCTGCCGTGCGGTTCCGCAAGACGGTGCCTGACACTTGGCTTGAGCTGATCATAACAGAAGGGCGCAACCGCCAGGTGCGGCGTATGACGGCGTCCGTCGGTCATCCAACGCTCAGGCTGATACGCACGCAGATAGGACAATGGGGAATAGAAGGGCTAGACAGCGGCACATACCGAGAAGTTTGATGTATTCGCTGTTTCGCAAAATGGCAGCCCCGTATGAGCCGCCATTTTGGTATGTTTGGATCAGCTGTCAGTCGATGCCGGTGGTGTTGCACTGTCTGTGTCGCCACCAGTATTGCCGCCACCGCTTGTCGGACCACATGAGCTTGCAATGAGATCATCATAAGTCTGGGCAATCCAACCCGGTGCATCGACAGGAATTGCGTCGTTGATCGGTTGCGACATTTGCCCGACGAGTTCTTTGGTACGGCTGTCTTCAACCATTGGAATGGCCTGATCAGCAATGACGCGGTCATAGATCAGCACCGCGACGACGACCAGCAACACACCCCGCGCAACACCAAACAGGAAACCAAGCCCCTGATCCAGCCCACCCAGAACCGAGCGTTGCACAGCGCCTGAGAAGATCGGTGTGAAGATCGAGAACAGAATCAAGGCCACCGCGAAAATCAGGGCAAATGCTGCAATCGTTGCAGGCTCACAGCCTTCGATCAATGTATCGAGATACGGGATTTCCTGTGCCAGAGGTCTGGCCTGTGCTGCAAACAGATAGCCCACAACCGCAGCAGCAACCCAGCCGACAATCGATAAGCATTCCCGCACGAAGCCGCGCGAATAGGCTAATATTGCTGAAATAAGAATGACAAGCGCTGCCACTCCATCAATTATTGTAAAATCCATACCTTTACTCCCTCAACTTTGTCCGTCGCCAAAAATCTCGTTCACGAAAGTGATCAGGTCCGGCATCGTCCGCAGTGTCATTCCCTTTACAGCGCCCAATTTCTTCTGCACGGGCGCAATGGCATTCGAAAAGCCAAGCTTTGAGGCTTCTTTCAACCGATTTTCAGCCTGTGTAACAGGTCTTAACGCACCTGACAGGCTGATTTCACCAAAAACAACCGTGTCAGGGGGTAAAGCGGCATCTTCTCGCGCGGAAAGTAGCGCAGCGGCAACAGCCAAATCGGCGGCAGGTTCGATGACACGCATACCTCCGGCGACGTTCAGATAGACGTCCAAGCCTGCAAAGGGAATGCCACAACGGGCCTCCAGTACCGCCAAAATAGTTGCCAGACGCTGGCCGTCCAACCCGACAACGGTGCGTCGGGCCTGCGCATGGGGCGAGGGCGAGACAAGCGCCTGAATCTCGGTCAAAACGGGCCGCGTCCCTTCAATTCCTGAGAAAACCACCGATCCGGGGGCCGGTTTGTCGCGATCTGACAGGAATAAAGCGGAGGGGTTTGTGACCTCGGTAAGCCCACGTCCGGTCATCTCGAACACCCCGATCTCGTCGGCTGGGCCATACCGGTTCTTGACTGCGCGCAGGATGCGGAACTGATGGCCACGCTCGCCCTCAAAGTAGAGAACTGTGTCCACCATATGCTCAACCACGCGCGGGCCGGCGATTTGGCCCTCTTTGGTCACATGACCCACAGAATCACTGATGTGCCGCGTTTTTTAGCAAAACTGATCAATTCATGGCACGCTGCGCGGACTTGCGAGACCGATCCGGGCGCGCTTTCCACGTTATCCGCCCACATGGTCTGAATTGAGTCGATTACGGCAAGTTGCGGGTGTTCCTTGTCCAACGTGGTCAGGATATTGCGCAGATTGGTCTCTGCCGCAAGTTGGACCGGCGCGTCCTGCAGGTTCAGACGGCTGGCACGCATGCGGATTTGCTGCGCTGCTTCTTCGCCCGAGACATAGATGACGTCCATCCCATTGCGCGCAAACCGTGCTGCGGCTTGTAGCAGTAAGGTGGATTTTCCGATCCCCGGATCGCCGCCGACCAGAATTGCCGAAGCTTCGACCAATCCGCCGCCCAACACGCGGTCCAATTCCCCTACGCCGGAGGATGCGCGCGCCGGAGGGGCTTCGGTCGAGGATAAGGTGCTCAGTTCCATCTGCTTGCCGCGGGCTGTGCCAAGGGTCTTTTTGGCTGGACCCGATGACAGTGGCACCTCTTCAATGATGGCATTCCATGCGCCACAGGCATCGCATCGCCCTGACCATTTGCCATGGGATGCGCCGCATTCGGTGCAGGTGAAAGAGGGGGCCTTGGCCATAAGATATCCTTGCACTATCTGGCGCGAAAATGCGTCAGACACTGCCGAACGGCAAGCCGAATATCAAAAGGATGCCGAAGGCGACCTGAACCAGCGGCAACAGCTTTGCCCAGCCTGGATCACGCCAAATGGCTACCAATCCAAGGATAAGACAACATATACCAGCGGCTTGAGCGAGAAAGGGCATAAGATAGCTTAGGCTGACCATTCCCAAAACTGTTGCAACACAAAGCCCTGCCGCGATGATCCGCCCGACACCTTTTAATACGACTGCTCTGTAAAGCTGCCATAGAAAAGCTGCGAAAAGCAGCGCGGCAAGGACAATCCCGATCAATAGATCAAGCATCATATGATTCCAGAAAATTAATTAAATCAGTTTGTTACATTGTATACCTTAGACGCCCTGCCATGGAAGACCGATAATCAGAAGAAAGCCGAAAACCGCTTGTATGAAGGGTAGAATTTTTGACACATGCGGGTCGTTCCACATTGCAACGAGCCCGGTGAAAACGCAGATGCTGCCGATCACTGGTGAAAGCGCGACCATCAGATTTATATCAACCCAGATCGTCCTCAGAACAAGGTACTGCAGGACAGACAGGATGCCAATCAGCGTTGCAGCAGTAAGGATGACAGAATTCGCGCGCACCAGACCATATGTTTTGGTGCTTCGGTAAATTGACCACAGCATCGCCCATGACGGTCCCGTGGTCAGCAAGAGAGCAAGTTCATGTGCTTTATTCACTTCCTGCTGCTCATATATGAGCAGAAAATCGACAGAAATATGCAGGCGGTGAACATATACAAACCCCACCCGGTCTCTAACCGGCCCACGCCAACCCCTTTGGCGGCTACGATGTATAATGCGATCAGAAAAATATCTGCCATGGCCAGCTTGCCCATAATGGCAAATATTGGCAGCAGTTTTGGCGAAGCCAGATCGAAATGTACTAACGCCAGGCCGATGGTTTTCAGGTAAGGGGCTACCAAAGCAAAGAATGTCACTAGTACGGCCAGAAAAATGTCCTTTTCCCAAAGCGATTGCAGCCCGGTGAGAACCGAGATTTCATCAAGGCTGAAGAACGGGAGAAGACCAGCTTTCAATAAAGGCGCTGCCCAAGAAAGCGGGAACAGGACCAGAAGGGACAGGTTGAGAAGCTTGATAATGGTCATGTTTTTCTATTTATTGTGACATGCGCGGGAGAGCGATTAGCCATAAACATACCTTCCAGCAGGCCGCGACACACTTTTAGCTGAATAACATCACACCAGCCACCACAGCGCTGCCAAGGGTCAGTGCAGCCAGAAAAATGTCGTAGGCGCGGGTGCTGGCACCGGATGAAATGACCTCATAACGCAAATTGGTGCCGGTCCAGAACGCAGCGACGGCGGCGGCCAGAAGGGGCAGGTTCGTCTCGACGAACACTGCAAACAGCAGCCCAAAAGCCATCAGCATCAGGAACGGTATCATTTCCTTCAGCAAATGTTTTACAGCGACCACAAGCTGCGCTTGCCGGTAGCCAATAACCGCAACTGCCAGAAGCCCTGCCAGCAGGTAGCTGAAGCTGACAATCATGATCCAGATGCTGACGGTTTCGATATCCATTATTTTCCTGCCTTAGTCTTTGGTTGGGAGGATGATTTGTCACCCAAACATGGCAAATATAAGAAAACCTTCTGCATTACGCTACCGAACTGCTTCAATAGGCCCTTCGGCGCGTCCATGTATGAACTGATCCAGATAAGGATCGCCTGAATTGTCCATCTCGCCAACCGGCCCAGTCCATTTGATGACACCGTCATGAAGCATGGCAACCTTGTCAGCAATGGCACGCACTGATGTCATGTCGTGGGTGATTGTCATGGCGGTTGCGCCCATCTCAACCACGATTTCGCGGATCAGGTCGTTGATCACGCCCGCCATGATCGGGTCAAGGCCTGTGGTGGGTTCATCAAAGAAGATAATCTCGGGCTCTGCTGCGATGGCGCGGGCCAGACCGACGCGCTTTTGCATGCCCCCTGACAGTTCGGCCGGGTAGCGGTCCGCGACATCGGATTTCAGACCCACACGGCGCAGTTTTTCAATGGCAATCTCGCGCGCCTCGTCTGCGGGTCGTTTTAAGGAACCACGCAGCAGGCGAAACGCCACGTTCTGCCAGACGCTGAGGCTGTCAAACAGCGCGCCACCTTGAAACAACATACCAAAACGCGCCAGAAAGGCGTCATGATCGCCTTTGGTCGCATCCTTACCGTCAACGAGGATCTTGCCTGTATCCGGTGTCACCAGCCCCAGTACGCATTTCAGCGCAACCGATTTACCGGTGCCCGAACCGCCGATGACCACCATGCTTTCGCCTTTGGGAATATGCAGATTCACGCCGCGCAAGACATTATTGTCGCCAAAGGATTTCCGGATATTTTCAAATCGTATCATGCCGAGAAAAATACCCCCGTCAGAACGAAATTAGCTGCGATGATCAAGATCGAGGCGGCAACAACGGAATCGCGCGTCGCCGCTGCCACACCTTGCGCACCACGGCCTGAATGCATGCCGTAATAGCACCCCATCAGCGAGGCAATCAGCCCAAAGGCCAAGCCTTTGGTCAAGCTGGACGTGATATCGATCGCGTCGAGGAAATCTACGGTGTTATTCAGGTATGTTACCGGGTTGAAGCCCAGTGTCTGCACACCCACAATATAGCCGCCCATGATACCGATCGTGTCACCGACGCCAACCAGCAGGGGCACGGCGATAATCGCGGCCAGAACGCGGGGTGTGACCAGATATTTCATCGGGTCAGTCGAGAGCGTGACCAACGCGTCGATTTGCTCGGTCACTTTCATGGTGGCAATCTCGGCCGCGATAGACGACGTTACCCGCGCTGCGATCATCAGGCCGACCATGACAGGGCCCAGCTCTCGCACGATGCCGATGGCAACGATCTGCGGCACGACGGCCTCAGCGTTGAACCGCGCGCCACCTGCATAAATCTGTAACGCCAGCGCGCCGCCGGTGAACAAGGCGGTCAGGCCGACAACAGGAAGGCTGAAATACCCAATGGACATAAGCGCATGGCCGATTTCTTTCACATAGAAAGGTGGCCGCAAAAGATTGGACAGCGCTGTCAGCGCAAAGAGCGTGATGCGCCCGATGGCCGCAAGTGCTACCAGAGTGATGTGGCCAAGCGCGGCAAGATACTTCATGAAGGTGCCCCGACATAGCGGCGCGCATAGCGGTGGCCAAGGCTGGTAAGGATTTCATAGCCGATTGTGCCTGCAGCCTCGGCCAGCTGGTCGACGGTTTGCTGGGGCGCAAGCAGGCTTAGGCGATCCGGCACTTTGTCCAGATGTGTCACATCCACCGTTAACAAATCCATCGAGACGCGACCCACAAGCGGGCAGGGGGTATCGCCTGCATAAAGCGTGGCTTTGCCGGATATGGCGCGGATCAAGCCATCAGCATAGCCCGCCGAGACGGTTGCAATTGTGCTGTCTTCTTGCGCAGTCCATGTGTTGGAATACCCGACAGGTTCCCCTTTTCTGACACGACGGGCCTGGATGACAGGCAGATCGAGCGAAACAACCGGCTGTGCATCGGCGAAGGGAAGCCCACCATAGAGACCGATACCGGGCCGTGTCAGGTCAAAATGATACCCCGCGCCCAGCAACACACCCCCTGTTGCCGCTAGTGATCGTGGGATACGCAAACCTGCCGTCATGTCGAGGAATGTCTTCAGTTGTGCGTCATTCATCGGGTGGTCTGGGGTGTCAGCGCAGGCCAGATGGCTCATCACCAATGTGGCACCTTCGGCCATTTCGGGTTGCCAGTCATAGGCTTCGATCCCAAGCCTGTTCATGCCTGTGTCCACTTGAAGACCAAACGGGTGGTCGGGCAGGTGGGTCTTATGGCGCGCAATCTGCTCGGGCGAATTTAGCATCGGCGTTAATTCAAGATCTGACAGGGTTTGCGTATCACCCTTCATATGTCCGGAGAATACATTTATCTCGGGGCCAGCGCCCAACACGGCGCGCAGCGCGGCACCTTCCTCGGTCACAGCCACAAAGAACCGGCGCGCGCCCGCCTTGGCCAGAGTCTTGGCGGCTATGCCTGCCCCAATGCCATACCCGTCAGCCTTGACGACGGCAGCCGTTTCGACCCCGCTGAGCCGGTCAAGCGCCTGCCAGTTTTCCGCAATGGCGCTTAGATCAATGGTAAGAGTTGCCGTTCCCATGGGTCACGGTTTTGACAGGGCCGTATATGAGGTCAAGCGCAAAAACATCTCAAGACGCTGCCCGGCCTTATTCAGCCGCCCGAAGGGAGCGATTTTTTGTGGGTTTTTGTGGGGTTTCTTCTTTACGTTCGGCCTGGGCCGCGCCAGCGTCTGCTTCAGGCTCCGGCACATCCGGTTCTGACCACAGCAAAAGCGGGTCGGCTACTTTTCGTGCAGAGCGTTGCAGCGCCAGATCGCGGGCTGATCGTGATCCGCGGCCACCAAGGGCTCTGAGTTGTTTGAGTGAACTGTAGGCCCCAAGGGTGATCCATTCGCGCAAGGCCAGAAGGGCCGGGGTCAGCACCAGCGTCAATACTGTGGCGACGCCAAGGCCAAACACAACTGCGGTGGCAAGCTGTTTCCACCAAAGTGCTGTGGGCGAGTCCACCGAATAGCCACCCCGAAGAAATCCAGGCTCAACCCGAACATCATTGGCGCAAGGCCTGCCATCGTGGTGATTGTGGTCAACAGGACCGGACGGATACGGGCCTCTGCTGTGCGCACGATGGCCTCCAGTCGGGGCATGTAGCGGCTGTATTCCTGATAGGTGTCGATCAGCACGATGTTGTTATTCACAACAATACCAGCCAGCGCGACAATGCCTGTGCCGGTCATGATGATCGAGAATTTCTGCCCCATAACCATCATTCCGATCAATACGCCCGTGGTTGACAAAACAACGGCCAAAAGGACGAGGACAGAATTATAAAAGCTGTTGAACTGTGCCAAAAGGATGATGAACATCAGCCCCAAAGCCGCCATAAAAGCAGAGGACAAGAATGCCTGACTTTCTTCCTGCTCTTCCTGATCGCCAGCCCATTCGAAGCTGACCGAAGCGGGTAAGGGGTTTTCTTCTTCAATCCAGTTTGTGATATAGGCGATCCGCTCATTCGCGGTCATCGGCTGACCGTCATCATTGGTCAGATTGGGGGCCACATCTGCTTTCACATCGAAGTAGCGTGATTGATCGACCCGGTCGATCTGACCCAGTTTCGGAACAGGCTTGCGGGAAATGAAGTTTGACAGCGGGATCAACCCGTCAGGTGTACGCACTTTGAGGCCGTCAAGGGTGGACAGCACGCGTTCTGCATCGGGCAGGCGCACGCGGATTTCGATTTCTTCGTCTGATGAATCTACGCGCATCGTATCCAGCAGCAATCCGCGGGTCACAAGCTGCACCATTGCGCCAACGGTGGCCACATCCGCGCCGTAACGGCCTGCGGCCTCTACATCGACGTCGATCTGCCAGTCGATACCGGGCAGGGGAAGCGTGTCTTCGATGGTAATCAGACCAGCCGTGTTTTCGAACTTGGCTCGGGCGATATTAGTGGCTTCTTGCAGATCCTCCCAATTGTCGCCTTTCAGTCGCAAATTGACGGGCTTGCCCTGTGCAGGGCCACGGTCCTGGCTGAGAATTTCGGTCTTGATGCCAGGGATTTTGTCCATGCGGGCCTGAATATCATCCAGGATTTCGATATCATCGCGGCGCGTCCCCCATTCAGCCAGCTCAATCTGGATCTGCCCGATTGTGTCCAGTGGTCCGCTTGCGCCGCCGGTATTCGTATTCAGCCCACCTTCGCCAGCGAACGCGAAGATCGAGTCGATGCCATCCACTTCGGAAATCACAGCTTCGACCCGAGATGTCAGAGCGTCTTTTTCATCAAGCGACAAATTGCCCCGCGCGCGAACATAAACAATGGCTTGTTCGGTCTCGGATTCGACGAAAAATTCGACACCTTTGCTATTATTTGTGAAGATAAAAAATGTACAGGAAACGAAAATTGCTATGCCAAAAAGCACCGCCAGCGGCATAATCGGATTATGAGCAATCAGCGCTGTGAAGCGCCCGAACAAGGTGCGGCGATAGCCCGATTTCAGTTTGTGCCGATCCTCTTGGCGTCTTGATGTGAACAAGCGTGTCACACCCCCTGTGAAGCGGGCTACAACCCCTAAAACAGCGCAGAACAGGTACAAAACACCTGCCAGCGCCAAGCCTGCCGAGACGAGCAAAGCCAACAAAGCCACTAGCGCAATTGATATCTGCGGGATCACAGAGCCCAGTATGTTTGTTCCGTCGATACGGCCAAAGGTAGCCCCGATTTGAGGTGTCGTCACGCTGATACCAGCCACGCCAACCAAGATAGCAAGCGCAAGGCCCACAAAGGAAAGCACGTGCAAATACCAGCGCATGTTTTTGAAAGTCTCAGCACGGCGATAAAAGAAATCGCTCAGGCGGCCAGCAACGCCCCCCATAACAGGCAGATAGATCAGCGCCACGATCAATGACGCCGACAGAACAAAAATAAGCGTGACAGGCAGCATCCCCATGAACTCGCCCGGAACGCCCGGCCAAAACAGCATCGGCAGGAAGGCACACAGTGTCGTTGCGGTCGAACTCACGATAGGCCAGAACATTCGCTTGGCGGCATCGGTATAGGCCTGCATCGGGCCTGCGCCGTCCTGCAGGCGTTTATCGGCATATTCCACAACCACAATTGCGCCATCGACCAGCATCCCTACAGCAAGGATCAGACCGAACATCACAATGTTGGAAATGCTGATCCCCATCAGCCCCAGCAGGATGAAGCACAACAGAAACGAGGTCGGAATAGCGAATCCCACCAACAAGGCCGAGCGCGCGCCTAGCGAGGCAAGAACCACGATCATCACCAGCGCAATTGCGGTCAGGACCGACCCTTCAAGCTGTTTGACCATGTTATCGACGGTCTTGGACTGATCCAGCGTGACATCAACGCGGATTGCATCGCGCAACTCGTCAGGCCATTTTTCCTGTTCTTCAAGAACAACTTTACGCACAAGCTGGCTGGTATCGATAATATTGTAGCCTTTGCGTTTCACCACTTGCAGCGCAACCGTATCGGTGCCGTTGAACCTTGCCGTTCCAACGCGATCTTCAAAAGTGAGCCGGATATCGGCGAGCTGCCCAAGTGTTACGACGCTGTCGCCATTCACCTTCACCGGCAAATCGTATACATCGCGCGGTTCGTCAAAAGACGAAGGGATTTTTACTGCAAAAGCGCCCTGCGCCGTGTCTACTTCACCTGCTGCAATCAGAAGGTTGTTATTGCTGACCACATTGATCAGATCGCTGGCGCTGACATTATAGGCCTCAAGCGCCAGTGGATCGATGATCACCTCAAGCATCTCGTCGCGATGCCCGGCCAGACCTGCCTCTAACACGGGTGGCAAGGCTTCCAGTGTATCCTGCAAATCCTTGGTCACGCGTAGCAAAGTGCGTTCAGGCAGGTCGCCCGACAAAGCCACGATCACAATGGGGAATTCAGAGAAATTGATCTCGTTGATCGAGTATTGCTCGGCTCCGGTTGGGAATTCCGCCTCAGCCTGGCTCATCTTATCCCGGACATCGGCAAGAATTTTGGTCTTGTCCCAGCCAAATTCGAACTCAAGCGCAACACCGGCGTAGTTTTCCGACGCAGTACCTGTGATGGTTTTCAAGCCATCCAGATCCTGCAATTTGGATTCCATCGGCTTGACCAACAACTTTTCGCTGTCTTCAGCTGAAATGCCGGGAAATGGAACCGAGACAAATAATGCCGGGATTTCAATGTCCGGTTCGCCCTCTTTTGGAAGGTTGGTATAGGCTGCCCAGCCGATAACAATGGACATCACAATAAAGGCGATGATCATTCGGGCGCGGGCACCCGCCCAATCGACGATGCCGATCATTGTACCGGCTCCGAGTAGCTTACATCAATCAGCACGCCATCTGTTACATATTCCTGCCCAACAACAATAATATCTGCCGCAACCGGAAGACCAGAGACCCAGACCCCTTCGGACGTATCACGCAGAATTGACACAGGAACGAATTGAGCCTTGTCACCATCGGCGATCTGAACACCCAGCGTACCGGTGTTATCAAGCGTCAAGGCGGAGGCCGGCAGCAGGTGGGCAGCTTGCCCTTCTGACGAGATCAGGATTTCGGTGGTCTGGCCGTCGCGGATTTTCAAGTCTTCGTTTGGCACAGAAATTTCGACGCGGAAGGTGCGTGTTTCAGGATCGGCTGAGCGCGACAGGAAGATAACCTCACCCTCGACCTGTTCATTCGATGTCATGCGCGCTTTGGCCGGGGCGCCAACTGTAACCTTGGACACTTCGGTTTCTGGCACAAAACCCACCAGCTTGATCGGGTTGAGTTGAATGATCGTTGCGCACAGTACACCCGGTTGCATCAGGGTGCCTAGCTCTGCCGTGTCGGTTTCAAGAAGACCCGCGAAAGGTGCTGTGACCTGCAAACGTTCAATTTCTTTTTTCGCAACTGCAAGACCGGCATCCGCGGCTTGCACGCCAGCGCGGGCAGATTGCACGGAAGCGCGGGTTTCTGCCACGCGGGTTTCGGTTGCGAACCCTCCCTCGCTGAGCTTTCTGGCGGCGTTATCGTTGATTTCGGCTTCCGCAAGCCGCGCCTCTGCCTCAGTCAGCCGGGCTTCGGCTTCGTTCAGCGCAGCAAGGCGCGTACCGGGGTCGATTTCACACATCAATTGCCCAGCTTCGACGTAAGTTCCTTTACGCAGAGGCTCTGATTTGACCGGGCCAGTCGTTTCTGCAAGGACATCAACCTGACGTGCAGCCTCTGTTCTGCCGCGCAGTAACACAACGCTGTCGATTTTTTCAGCCTCAGATTTCATGGCAATAACCGACACGATACGCGTGTCGTTTTCATCAGCGGGTGCATCCGCTTGCTCGGGCTCTGGGGCTTCGGTCTGAACAGCCTCGCCATCATTGACGGCAAAAGCCATCAGGCGATCACGCTCGAACACCATCAGGTACAAAGCAGATGCAACTACCGCAGCAAGTATGATCGAAAAAATACGCATAATTCTACCTTGCCGATAATCGGCCATATTGGTGTTGTTGTTTTTCAGATAAGCACATCGCCCACACCCGGCAAGTTGTTCTCAATATGCAATACACTAAACCGACCGGTTCAGATTACTTTTTTACAGAATTTTGTGCAAGTGGCAGTGTCTTGCATGGGCGCACACTGACTGCGCGTTGCCCCTTGGCAAGCTTTGCAGCTTCGGGGTAAGAGCAGATGAATTCGGCAAATGCCGTGCGGAGGTTTACGTGAGCAATACAGACAGCTTCATCGAGGAAGTCACCGAAGAGGTCCGTCGGGACAAGCTATTCCTTGTTCTCAAGCGTTGGGGCTGGATTGGCGGGGTCGCTATCGTTCTGATCGTCGGCGGAGCCGCCGTGAATGAATGGCGCAAGGCCAATGAGCGGGCGGCGGCAGCAGCCTTCGGTGACAGTATTTTATCTGGTATTGATGCAGAAAACCCTGCCGAGGCTCTTGGGGCCATTGAGACCTCTGATCCATCGCAGGCGGCAGTTGCAGGTCATCTGGCCGCTGCAGCGGCGCTGAACGAAGGTGCTACGAGCGGCGGAATTACAGCTTTGGAGCAGGTCGAGACGCTCGGCGATGTTCCGCCAATATACCGGGATCTGGCCGCCTTTAAAAAGGCGCTGGCCTTGCCGCGTGATACGCCTGCACAAGAGCGTATCGCTGAATTTGATGCGCTTAGCGGCCCTGGTGCGCCGTTCCGGCTGCTATCGCAAGAGCAAAAAGCACTGGTTTTGATCGAAACTGGCAAGGTTGATGAGGCGGTTGTAATCCTGCGTGATCTTCTGATTGACGCGGGTATCACTCCGGGCTTGCAACGCCGTGCATCAGAGTTGATTGTTGCCCTTGGTGGCAATCTGGAAGCTGGTTAAGCTTGCTGGCGTGTCAAACGAAACAAAATACAGGGGCGCGGGCGCGGTGATCTTCTCAAAACGGGCAATGCTGGGGCTAACCCTTATGGTGCTTGCATCATGCGGCGAAAAGGAAGTCATTCTTGACGGAGAAAGATTTGACATTCGTGATCCGCGCGCGACTGGGGCGGAGCAATCAACAGATGCCACGCAGGCTACGCGTGCTTTTTCAGCCCCTGCACAAGTAAACCACGCTAACTGGACCCATCGCAGCGGCAACAATACCCACAAGATCACCCATCCTGCCCTTGGCTCGTCCCTCTCTTTGGTCTGGAGCACGTCTATCGGAGAAGGCAATAAACGCCGCGCGCGGATCACGGCTGACCCGATTGTCGGGGGTGGGCTGATATTTGCGATGGATTCGCAATCACGTGTCACCGCGCTGAAACCTAATGGCAATGTCGTATGGAACAAGCAGCTGATCCGTGTCACGGACAGGGAACGTGATGCGTCTGGGGGTGGGTTGGCTTTTGCCGATGGTGTGATTTTCGCCACGACCGGATTCGGTGAGCTGTATGCTATGAGCGCCTCGGACGGCAAAACGATATGGCGCCAGAAACTTGATGCCCCGATCACGGCTGCGCCAACTGTGGCAGGCGGGCTCGTCTATGTTGTCAGCCGTGACAGCAGCGCTTGGGCACTGGACGTCAAACAGGGACGTATTCGCTGGCAATTGCCCGGAACCCCTAGCGAAGCCGTGATCACTGGTGGGGCAGGGCCTGCGGTTTCAAACCGTCTGGCGATATTCCCTTTTGGTTCGGGGGAAGTTTCTGCGGCTTTGAAAACCTCGGGTATTCGCGTCTGGGGGTCCTCTGTCGCAGGACAACGGCGCGGCAGGGCTTATGCCAACATCTCGGACGTTACTGGCGATCCGGTGATTTTCGGCAACCGTATCTACGCTGCCAACCAAGGCGGGCGTGTCGTAGCACTTGAAGCCGCATCGGGCGACCGTATCTGGACCGCAAGCGAAGGGGCGTACAGCCCGGTCTGGCCATCAGGCGACTCGGTCTTTCTGATCTCTGAACAAGCTGAACTGATCCGTCTGGACGCTGAAACCGGCAGCAAAATCTGGGGTGTCGATCTGCCCTACTTCGTCAAGGAACGGATCAAGCGTCGCAAGGCAGTCTTTGCCCATTTCGGCCCGATCCTTGCCGGGGGGCGTTTGATCGTTGCGTCCAATGATGGCGTGATCCGCAGCTATGATCCGGCAACTGGCAGGCTGGTAGGCACGACAAATCTGCCGGGTGGTGCCGCGTCTAACCCGATTGTTGTGAACCGCACGCTCTATGTGATTACCGACAAAGGGCAACTCGCCGCTTTCCGTTAGAGGCTTTTGCCTGTATGACGCGCTCCTGATCCCCTTTCGGAGCATATCTTATGTCTTTCACGCTGGCCATTGTTGGCCGTCCCAATGTTGGCAAGTCCACGCTGTTCAACCGTCTGGTGGGCAAGCGCTTAGCGCTGGTTGATGATCAACCCGGTGTGACGCGTGATCTGCGTGAAGGTGCCGCGCGGCTGGGTGATCTGAAATTTACGGTGATCGATACGGCTGGCCTTGAGATGGCCACGGATGCATCCTTGCAAGGTCGTATGCGCGCGCTGACGGAACGGGCCGTTGGTATGGCCGACGCCTGCCTGTTCCTGATTGATGCACGCGCAGGTCTGTTACCCGCCGATGAGATTTTCGCCGATATCCTGCGCAAGAAGAACGCCAATGTGATCCTTGCGGCGAACAAGGCCGAGGGGAAAGCAGGCGAGGCGGGTCTGATCGAGGCTTATTCTCTGGGTCTGGGTGATCCCATTGGTTTGTCTGCCGAACACGGGGAAGGCATGGCCGACCTTGCCGCCGCCCTGCGCCCATTGATCGAACTGGCAGAAGAAACGGGGCCCGTGGCCGAGCCCGAGACAGACGTGACGATTGAAGAAGATAGCGAGGAAGAGGTTGCGTATCAGGCCCCAACCGCCTCTAAACCTTTGCAAATTGCTGTTGTCGGTCGCCCGAACGCAGGTAAATCCACCTTGATCAACAAGATCATTGGCGAAGAGCGTCTGTTAACTGGGCCAGAGGCCGGTATCACCCGTGACGCTATTTCAGTCATGACCAATTGGGGCGGTATGCCCACCCGTATTTTTGACACGGCTGGCATGCGCAAAAAAGCCAAAGTGCAGGACAAGCTTGAGAAGTTAAGCGTTTCAGATGGCCTGCGCGCAGTAAAATTCGCCGAAGTGGTTGTGGTTTTGCTTGATGTGGACATTCCGTTTGAACAGCAGGATTTACGCATCGCTGATCTGGCCGAGCGTGAAGGTCGGGCTGTTGTGCTTGCTGTTAACAAATGGGATCTTGAGGGCGAAAAGCAGGACAAGCTCCGCCAGCTCAAAGAGCAATTCACCCGCCTTTTGCCGCAGCTGCGCGGCGCGCCGTTGATCACGGTCTCTGCGCTTACCGGGCGCGGTCTGGATCGTTTGCGCGAGGCTATTCTTGAGGCGCATGAAGTCTGGAACCGCCGCATTCCGACCGCAGCGCTCAATCGCTGGCTGGTCGGTATGCTAGAGCAACACCCACCCCCTGCGCCACAAGGCAAACGCATCAAACTGCGCTACATGACGCAGGCCAAAGCACGTCCGCCGGGCTTTGTGGTTATGGCGTCGCATCCGGATTTGCTGCCCAAAAGCTATTCGCGTTATCTGGTCAACGGCCTGCGCGAGGATTTCGACATGCCCGGCACACCAATTCGCCTGTTTATGCGGAGCCAGAACGAGGCCAACCCTTTCAAGGGCCGCAAAAAACCGGGGCCCTCGAAATTGCGTAAACATATCGAAGGGCGGCGCGATTAAGCGTGTAGCCCCCGGTCTTGCAGACCCGGCTTTGCAGCCTCCAGTGATCTTTAGGCTGCGACCTTAGGCCCTTGACCGCGTCTGCGACGGTTCCGTCTGCGTTTGGGTTTGCCAGATGCATCATTGGAAGGCTCAGGTTTTGCACCTGACTGCTGTGCTCCGCCTGCGCGCTTTGCACCGCCGCCACCGCGACGCCCACCACCGCCACGTTTGGGCTTTTGTTCCTCTTCAGATCGGGCCCAACGCCGGCCACTGGCCACGGGGATCGTGATTTTCAGCAGTTTCTCAATGGCTTTAATTTCACCCATCTCATCCGGCGCGCAGAAGGCAATCGCTTCACCTTCACGACCTGCACGGGCGGTTCTGCCGATGCGGTGCACATAGCTTTCCGGGACATTGGGCAGGTCATAATTATAGACAAAACCAACGCCCGGAATATCGATGCCGCGCGCAGCCACATCGGTCGCAACCAGCACGCGCAATTTCCCAGCTTTGAAATCTGTCAAGGCGCGGTCACGATGGTTTTGCGATTTGTTGCCATGGATTGACCCTGCGGCAAAGCCCTTGGTTTCAAGTAGCTTCTTCAGCTTTTCGGCCCCATGCTTGGTGCGGCAGAACACCAGCGCCAGATCGTCGCGGTGTTTGTCCATCAACTCAATCAGCAGATCATTCTTGGCCGCTTTGGCAATGTAATGCACGGATTGCGTGATCTTGTCAGCGGTCTTACCAGGGGGCGCGACCTGCACGCGGCGCGGGTGGTTCAGATAGGTGCCGGCAAGTTCTTCCATCAGTTTTGGCATGGTGGCTGAGAACAGCAATGTTTGGCGTTCGGACGGCAATAGCTTCGCAATCTGGCGCAGTGCATGAATAAAGCCCATGTCGAGCATCTGATCCGCCTCGTCCAGTACCAGATAATTGGCATCATCCAGTGTCAGCGCGCGTTGTTCCAAAAGGTCGATCAGGCGACCAGGCGTTGCGACAAGCACATCTGTACCACGCTCCAGCGCTTTTTTTTGAGCGTTCATGGACAGGCCACCTACGACCATGTTGATCTTCAGATGCCCGCCGCCCTGAAACAGCTTCAGCGCATCACAGATCTGTTTTGCAAGTTCCCGTGTTGGGGCCAGGATCAAAGCGCGGACAGTTTTGGATGCGGGCTTTGTGCCTATTTTCATCAGGTTATGGATCAGAGGTAGGCCAAAAGCTGCGGTTTTACCGGTGCCGGTCTGGGCCAAGCCCGTGACATCGCGGCCAGACAAGACAATCGGGATCGCCTCTTCCTGAATAGGGGTCGGGTTGATCAGGCCGTTTTCGGCCAGTTTCTCGGATAGCTTTTTGCTAAGGCCGAGGGCTTCGAATTTAGTCAATCTATGTCCTTTCAAAGACAATATGCCTGCAAACCGCCAAATGGCGTGCAGGTCGCGTTAATAGGGCGCGGAAGTGGTTCTTCCGCCGGACCCTTTCGCGTGAAATTGGGAACGTTTTGCGACACAGTGCTGTGCTGATCGGATCAGCCCACGCGGCACGAATATGCGTCGTCTTGGTGTTGCAGTTGCGCTTTCTTTGGCCACAAGTCAAGCCTCAATTGGGGGTGGAGCCCATTGGCATGATTTTGTAGAACAAGAAACGAGAGGGGGCGCCCATGTCCGACACCATCATTTCGCGCAGCGTTTCCAAAGGTTTGCGTATGACCGGCCAGCGCCGTGTCATAGCACAGGTGTTACAGGACAGTGACGATCATCCCGACGTGGAACAGCTCTATACACGCGCCACGGCGGTAGATCCCGGTATTTCAATCGCGACTGTCTATCGGACGGTCAAGCTGTTTGAAGAGGCCGGGCTTCTGGACAAGCTGGAATTCGGCGACGGGCGTGCGCGCTATGAAGACGCAGAACGCGATCACCATGATCACCTGATCGATATGCAAACGGGTGAAGTGATCGAATTCGTCGACCCCGAGATCGAAGAGCTACAGGAAAAAATCGCCAAACGGCTGGGTTACAAACTGAAAGGGCATCGGTTGGAACTGTATGGGGTGAAAGAATAGCCATCCAAACCGGGGCTGGGTGAAACAACACCACCTTGCCCCTCAACCATCGCCACGTTACACCTGCCGCAACGTCATTTCTTTCTCAAAGGACATCTTCCCATGAGCACAATTATCGACATTCACGCCCGTGAAATTCTGGATTCTCGCGGCAATCCCACAGTTGAGGTGGACGTTATTCTGGAAGACGGCACGATGGGGCGGGCAGCGGTTCCATCGGGGGCCTCGACCGGGGCTTATGAGGCGGTGGAAAAACGCGATGGCGATAAGGCGCGCTACCTTGGCAAAGGCGTGCTGGAGGCTGTGGCGGCCGTGAATGGCGAGATTGCGGAAAGCTTGTTGGGCGAGGATGCGACGGATCAGGTCGCGATTGATGAGATGATGATCGAAATCGACGGCACCGATAACAAAGGCCGTCTGGGCGCGAATGCGATCCTTGGGGTCTCGATGGCTGTGGCCAAGGCTGCGGCGGAGTTTACGACGCAGCCGCTTTATCGCTATGTTGGTGGCACCTCGGCGCGGGTTTTGCCGGTGCCGATGATGAATATCATCAACGGGGGCGAACATGCCGATAACCCGATTGATATTCAGGAATTTATGATCATGCCTGTCTCGGCGAGCAATATCAGCGAGGCTGTGCGTATGGGATCAGAGGTCTTTCATACCTTGAAGAAAGAGCTGTCAGCGGCAGGACATAACACCGGGATCGGGGATGAGGGTGGCTTTGCGCCCAATCTGGCCTCGACCCGCGATGCGCTGGATTTCATCATCAAGGCGGTCGAGAAAGCCGGTTACACACCGGGCGAAGATATCTATCTGGCGCTGGATTGTGCGGCCACCGAATACTGTGTGGATGGGATTTATGAGATGAAGGGCGAGGGCAAATCCCTGAGCCGCGAAGAAAACGTAGCCTATCTGGCAGCGCTGGCCGGTGATTATCCGATTATCTCGATTGAAGACGGCTGTGACGAGGACGATTGGGACGGCTGGAAGATGCTGACCGATGAGATCGGCGACAAGGTGCAGCTTGTGGGTGATGATTTGTTCGTGACCAACCCGGAACGGTTGGCACAGGGGATCGAGCGAGGTTCGGCCAACGCGATGCTGGTGAAGGTAAACCAGATCGGCACGCTGACCGAGACATTGCGCGCTGTGGATATGGCGCACCGGGCCGGTTTCCGGAACGTAATGTCACACAGATCGGGCGAGACTGAGGATGCGACGATTGCAGACCTTGCTGTGGCCACGAATTGCGGGCAGATCAAAACGGGATCACTGTCGCGCTCAGATCGGCTTGCGAAGTATAATCAGCTTATCCGGATCGAAGAAGCCTTGGGCGAAAGCGCGCAATATGCTGGGCGGGCGGTTCTGAAATAAGGGATCGGACCCTGCGAATTGCGGTAATTTAATGGTGGAGCCACAGATTTTGATATTTTGACGTTACGTCTGAAAATCAGAGGCTTGGAGTATAATATTGTTGTATAACAAGGCGTTAGTCTACGTCTCCTCTGATTTTCCCAGTGTTTACGGGGTAAAACTATGTCCGGTTCCCCGTAAAAGCTGACCAGTTTTCTGACATATTCATTTCATCGGAAGCATGGCTCGAGGGGGCACGGGATGATGAACATGAATCAGACAAAGGCACTGAGTAACGCGCTACCAGCATTTCTTGCAAAACCGTTTCTGCGTCTTGTGAGCGCTGAGACAACTGAACCAGAGCAAGCAATGGTTGAAACAGCGCGCGAGGACATCAAGCGTCTGTATATGGAAGACCTAAAGGCGCTTCTGGAGGATAATAGCCAGGTTTTGCAAGCGGCTTAACTTCTGAACTGACATGGAAAGGCCCCGCACTTTGTACGGGGCTTTTATTTTGGCCGTCATCTCAATGCTTCTTATGAAGTAGAAAAGACACGTGAAAGCGTCAGGTCGGGCCTGCGTTGATGGGTTTTCGACTGTGTGTTGCTGAGGTAACAACGCATATGGACGCCGATGATCTGATCACTGAGTTAAACCTTGCGCCGCACCCTGAAGGTGGCTGGTATCGCCAGACTTGGGTGGATGAAACCGGTGAGGGTAGGCCGCACGGCACGTGCATCTATTTTCTGCTCAAACAAGGGGAGCGGTCCCACTGGCATCGGGTTGATGCGGTCGAGATCTGGCATTTTTATTCGGGAACGCCGTTGATCCTGTCTGTATCCGCAACCCAAGCGGGGCCAGCGACGGAATATCACCTTGGTCCTGATCTGACGGTGGGGCAGGTCCCGCAGGTTATTGTGCCTAAAGATCACTGGCAGGCCGCATCTGCGCCTGATGGCTGGGCGCTTGTGGGATGTACCGTATCGCCAGGGTTTCAGTTTGAAGGCTTTGAATTGGCTGCGCCTGGATTTGAGATAGAGCGTTAAGAATGGAATCTATATAACCGTGTTTCGTCAAAACGCGGGCCTATATCCCCGAGTTGAAAGAAGGCTCGGTAATTTTGTGTACAGGAACTCAGGGGGAAACTGCGAGGTGGCACATGGTTCCGGCTTGCCCAGTCGGGGAAATGCGTGGGGCTGACAACACCGGCTCCGTAAGCGGATCATTGCTCGCAGCTTTGCGGCAAGTTTCTGCCAGCTGCCGTTGTTTTAGTAGGCTGATGGAGGCGTGGTGTCGTAGGGTTGACAATGTGTCAAAAAATAAAAGCCGCCAATGCGATGGCGGCTCATTATATTGATATTCAAAGGTGGCTTACCGGCCCCATGTGCGGATTGGACCGCAATCCATATGCACGAAGTTAGAGCCCGAATAGCGTCCAACGCCCCCCGCGGAACAAGACGCAGCGGCGCGTGCTATTTGACCGACAGAGCGGGACTTGAGACGCAAATCTGCTGCCTGACCCTTCATATGCAAGGAGTTTCTTGCAACGCCGCGTGACCTAGATCGCAGCATGGCATTTGTTTGTGGGGATCTATAGCCGGACAACAACAAATAGGGCTCATCAGCGCCCATCAGATTGTGCGAGGCCGACATGATATCAATCGTGCGTGTGTCTATATTTGCTGCAGAGTTCTGACGCCAATCGCGCATAAAGTAGTTCACTTCGGCAAGGGATTCTTTGATATATTCACCCTCAATCCAGTAGATCATATCGATATGTTCGCCGGTGCGTCCGGAATGCATCGTCAGGCGGCGAACATCGCCAGCGCCCTTTAGAAACCCGAATACACCTGAATAGACTGGTGCTGCTGTGACTGCCGTTGCCGCAAATGCCCCGAGTAACGCACGACGCGTTACATTAGCGTTTTGTCTTTCGCCCATGAATTATGCCTGTCCCGTTCGTCAAGCCACTTACGCAGCCAATTGTCTGAACCCCCCGGTTGCAATCTTTATGCACAAGGTGATTCTTGAACTCAAGGGAACTCTACGAGAAATACCTTAACTTGGTGCAAATGGGCAAAAACTCGCGCATCAAGGATAATTGACCTTACGTGATGCAAAAAAGTGACGCTTGGGCAACGCGCCATGGAAAATCGATATAGTCTCAGGATTGTGAGTGGACTTCGCAGGGTGGGTATAAAATTGTTTTTAGGTAAATGTTGATTTGTTTTACAAGGAAAACACGGATGAAATTTAGAACTGATCGTCGCTCTGCATTGCGCATGATGGCCGCGGGTGCGGCTGGTGTTATGATGCCTGCTTTTGTATCGGGACGTGCCGATGCGGCGGTTACGGCGTTGAAACAATCCATCGCTGAAGCTGCCGCCAAGGATGGTGCGCTGACTGAATTCTATCGTCAGCGCGGTTTCAAACCATTATTTACGGGCAATGGTGACAGGCGTCGTAGAAGCGCCTTGATGAAAGCATTTGCCAAAGCTGATGATCATGGCTTGCCTGTTGCGCGTTATAATCCAGATGAACTGGCGGGTCTCATGAAGGCCGCCAGAACGCCGCGGGATCAGGGCCGTGTCGAGGTCGAGGCGGCACGCCGCTTTCTGGCATATGCAGATGATCTGAGATCTGGCGTACTAAATCCGCGCAGTGTCGATAGCGGTCTGGTAATGAAAGTCGCGCGCTACGATCAGGTTGCTACACTTGATGCGTTTTCTAAATCCTCACCGCAGGCATTTCTGCGCAAGATGACCCCAAACAAGCCGGAATATGTACGGCTGCAAAAGGAAAAGGTTAAGCTTGAAAAACTGATGGCTCGTGGCGGCTGGGGTGATATGGTTCAGGCCAAAGCCCTCAAGCCGGGGCAATCCGGGGGCGGTTGTTCAGTTGCGCAACCGTCTGATCCGCATGGGGTACATGCGCAAATCAGCCAGCCAGACATATGATGAAAAGCTGACCGCTGGTGTGCAGCAGTTTCAGCATTTCCATGGGCTGAACCCTGATGGCGTCGCTGGCCCTGGCACTTTGGCCGAGGTGAACAAAGGTGTGCAGCAACGTCTGCAACAGGTCCTTGTCGCACTGGAACGGCAGCGCTGGAACAATCGCCCGCTGGCCAAAAAGCATGTCTGGGTCAATATCCCGGATTATCACGTTGATATCATCCAAAACGGCAAGTCCACCTTCCGCAGCCGCGTGGTTGTGGGCAAGAACGATCCGGACCGCCGCACGCCTGAATTTTCGGATGTGATGGAACATATGGTGATCAACCCGTCGTGGTATATCCCGCGCTCGATCACAACGAAAGAATATCTGCCGCTGCTCAAGCGCAACCCGAACGCCGTCAGCCGGATGCAGATCATCGCGCCCAACGGAAAGATTGTGAACCGCAACGCAATCAACTTTGCACAGTATAACGCGAAGACTTTCCCATTCTCGATGAAAGAGCCCCCGAGTCAGGGTAATGCTCTTGGTCTGGTCAAGTTCATGTTCCCGAACAAATACAATATTTATCTGCATGACACCCCGTCCAAAAACCTGTTTGGCAAAGAGGCTCGTGCCTTCAGCCATGGGTGCGTAAGGGTTCATAAGCCGTTCGACTTTGCCTATGAGCTTCTGAAAGCTCAGGAAAGCGATGCGCAAGGATATTTCCAAAACATACTGAAAACCCGCAAAGAGCGGACAGTTAAGCTGGCACAGCCTTTGCCGGTTCATCTGGTCTATTACACCGCATGGGTCGACCCCAAGGGAAGGGCAAATTACCGACGCGATGTTTATGGTCGTGATGCGCGTATTTTTGCAGCACTCGCAAATGCCGGGGTTTCACTGCGCTCAGTTCAGGGCTAAACCTGCCAGAGCAGGCGCGTAATGCGCGCCTGACTCTCTAGCGGGGCATGGATGAGTAAGACTTATACTGTCGGTGAAATTGCCAAGGCGCTTGGCGCAGACGTTCAAGGTGATGCATCCATTGAAGTTGCGCGCGCGGCAGAACCCGGTCTTGCTTCTGCAGATGCAATTGCCCTTGCAATGGACGAGAAATATGCAGGTGATCTTGCCAAAGGTCAGGCGCAAACCGCTATTCTGTGGTCCGGCGCGGATTGGCAGACGCTGGGGTTGAAAGCTGCAATCTTTGTACCACGGCCGCGTTACGCGATGTCAGGGCTGACCAAGTTGATGGATCCCGGCCCCGAGATCGCCTCGGGCATTCATCCATCCGCCATCATCGACCCGTCAGCTCAGATCGGGCAGGGTGCTGCGATCGGGCCTTTCGTTGTGGTAGGCCGGAATGTGCAGATAGGCAAAGACGCGAGGATTGCATCCCATGTCAGTATCGCTGAAGAGGCCAATATCGGCGATGATGCCCTGATCTTACAAGGGGTGCGGATTGGGCACCGGATCACTGTCGGAAACAACTTCATTGCACAGGCGGGGGCTGTGATCGGTGCGGATGGGTTTTCCTTTGTTACGCCAGAGAAAAGCGGCGTGGAAAACGTGCGTCAAAGTCTTGGGGATACGGGGGGGCGAGCCAGCAAAGCTGGACACGTATACATTCGCTTGGTTCGGTAACTATTGGAAATAATGTTGAAATTGGTGCCAACGCGACGGTTGATCGCGGAACGATCCGCGACACGCATATCGGTGATGGAACCAAGCTCGATAATCTTGTGCATATCGGTCACAACGTGCAAATCGGCGATGATTGCTTGCTTTGCGGGCATGTGGGGGTTGCAGGGTCTGTACAGATTGGCAATCGGGTTGTTCTGGGCGGACAATGTGGTGTCAGCGACAATATCTTTATAGGCGATGATGTTGTTGCTGGCGGGGCCTCAAAGATTTACACCAATGTGCCAGCCGGGAGAGCAATTTTGGGAAGCCCTGCGGTCAAGATGGAAACCCATATGGAAATCCAGAAAGCTTTGCGCCGCTTGCCACGATTTATGAAGTCCTTCAAGCAAGGCAATTAGCTGGTGGCAAATCTGGATAATATCTCTTAAGTGGGGACAGGCTGCGACAGCGTCAGGGGAGGCTATGTCAGATAGTGTTCAAAGCAAAATAATCGCCATTATAGCCGAACAGGCTGTTTTGGAGGTTGAGGATGTGAAACCAGACTCCACGCTTGAAGATTTGGGAATCGACAGTCTGGGTCTGGTGGAAAGCATCTTCGCGATAGAAGAAGCTTTCGATATTCAGATCCCTTTTAATGCCAATGATCCGACAGAAGGTGAATTCGACATCACCAGTGTCGCCTCGATTGTCACAGCCGTTCAAGGGCTGATTGCAGAGCAAAAGAGCTGACATGCATCGGGTTGTGATTACCGGACAGGGGACAATCAATGCACTTGGTGTGTCCGTTTCGCAAACGCTGGAGGCTTTCCGGGAAGGGCGCTGCGGTATCGGGGAACTGGACATCCGCGATGTGGACAGGCTGTCGATTAGAATTGGCGGGCAGGTGCGTGACTATGACCCCCAGGCGAAATTCAACCGCCAGCAGATATCACTTTATGATCGTTACACGCAGTTTTCCTTGATCGCTGCCCAAGAGGCGATTGCGCAATCGGGCTTGCGCTTTTCTGGTGAGCTTGCAGCGCAGGCGGGCGTCGTTCTGGGTACTGCTGGGGGTGGTATGAACACGCAGGATGAAAATTACCGCGCTGTCTATGAAGAGGGCAAGAACCGGGTGCATCCGTTCGTTGTTCCTAAATTGATGAACAATGCAGCGGCCAGCCACGTGTCGATGGAGTATAATCTCAAAGGGCCGAGTTTCACCGTGGCAACGGCATGTGCGTCCTCGAACCATGCCATGGGGCAGGCCTTTCAGCTTATCCGCAGCGGCATGTCCAAAGTAATGGTCACGGGCGGTGCTGAATCCATGCTGTGCTTTGGTGGCGTCAAGGCATGGGAAGGGCTGCGCGTCATGTCCAAGGACGCCTGCCGTCCGTTCTCGGCCAATCGCAATGGCATGGTGCAGGGCGAGGGAGCTGCGATCTTCGTATTTGAAGACTATGAGCACGCCAAAGCCCGTGGGGCAGATATTCTGGCCGAAGTGATCGGGTTTGCCATGACCTCGGATGCGGCTGATATCGTCATGCCGTCCAAACAAGGCGCGGCCCGCGCAATCGCCGGGGCTATGCGTGATGCCAAAATCAATAAATCCGAAGTGCGCTATATCAACGCCCATGGCACAGGCACTGCCGCGAATGACAAAACCGAATGCGCGGCTGTCGCCGATGTGTTCGGTCCCCATGCGGACAACCTGATGATTTCATCGACCAAGTCTATGCATGGTCACGTGATCGGTGGCACTGGCGCGATTGAACTTCTGGCCTGTGTGATGGCCGTTAAGGATGGCATCATCGCGCCGACCATAAACTATGAAGAGCCAGACCCGGAATGCGCGCTGGATGTAGTCCCGAACGAGGCACGCGAAGCTAAAGTCCCGGTAGCCCTGTCAAACGCATTTGCTTTCGGTGGAATGAACGCTGTGCTGGCCTTGAAAAGCATCTAAAGCAATTCGGAAAATGCAGGTCAATTTGAAGCCCGCATCCCTTGCGTTCCGCGTTCCCGATAGGGGGTCGTATCATAATGCGCCCGGTAGCATTTTGAGAAATGCGAGGGCGAGGTGAAACCGCAGGCAAGGGCAACGTTGATCACGCTCATATCTGTCTGCATCAGCAGGTTGCGCGCTTTTTGCAAGCGGATTTCCATGTAGTAGCGTTTGGGCGACAGGTTCAGATACCGCCGAAACAGCCGCTCTAACTGGCGTGTGGACATGCCGACATCACTGGCCAGAACGGATGGGCTGATCGGGTCTTCGATGTTTTCTTCCATGATCTGAATAACGCGGCTGAGCTTGGGGTGGCGCACGCCGATGCGGGTCGGGATCGATAAGCGTTGCTGATCCTGATCGGTGCGGATCGATGAATAGATCAGCTGGTCGGCGACCAGATTGGCCAAATCCTGACCATGATCCGTGGCAATCAGCTTGAGCATCATATCGATGGACGATGTCCCCCCCGCTGTAGTGATCCGGTTGCCATCGATCGTGTAGACCGATTTTGTCAGGGTTATGTCTTCGAACTCTTCCACAAAGCTGTCTTGGTTTTCCCAGTGGATCGTCGCGCGTTTTTTATCAAGCAGTCCGGCTTTGGCCATCACATAACTGGCCGTACATAAACCCCCGACACTTACCCCCCGCCGGGCTTCCCGTCTCAGCCAGTTAAGCAATTTCTTGGTCGTTGCGGTTTGTATTTCTATACCACCACATATCAACACGATGTCATCGCGGTTGATTTCCTCTAGGTCCATATCAAGTTTGAATCCGGTCCCCGTTGAGCAATAGGTGGTTTCGCCGCCTTCACCAGCCAGTTTCCAAGTGTAGAGTTGTTTGCCAGATACGCGATTGGCGATCCGAAGGGCCTCGATCGCACAGGAGAAGCTGAGCATTGTGAACTTGTCCAGAAGGACGAAGATGAACCGTTTCCGGTGCGACCCATCAACGTCAATCATCGGTTCCATGTCAGGGGTCTTTTGTGCCACGCGCGCATTCCAGTCTGCTGGACGTGTAGTTTCGTCCATTTCGTAAGCAAATACCCTGAGCATAGAATTCGACATTGGCAAGCCCCCACAGACGACGTTATAGAGACAGCCTGAATAAAATTTGAGACCATTGAATGGAGCAATGACCATGGCACAGACATGGAGCAAGTCGGACTGGAGAGCCAAGCCTCGGATACAGATGCCCGACTATACGGATGAAGCCGCGCTGAACGTCGTCGAGGCGCAGCTGGCCAAATATCCGCCGCTTGTCTTTGCCGGCGAGGCGCGCAAGCTGAAAGCGTCATTGGCTGCCGTATCCCGTGGCGAGGCGTTTTTGTTGCAAGGTGGGGATTGTGCTGAAAGCTTTGCGGAATTTTCCGCAGATACGATCCGCGACACGTTCAAGGTCATGTTACAGATGGCCATGGTGCTGACTTACGGGGCCAAGGTGCCCGTGGTCAAAGTCGGCCGGATGGCCGGACAATTTGCCAAGCCGCGCTCGGCTCCGACAGAGGTGAAGGACGGGTTGGAACTGCCAAGCTATCGCGGCGATATCATCAATGAGTTGGATTTCACCCCGGAAGCCCGAATGCCGAACCCTTCGAAGATGTTGCAGGCCTATACACAGGCAGCGGCATCTCTGAACCTGTTACGCGCCTTCTCGAAGGGCGGTTATGCGGATATTCATCAGGTTCACGCCTGGACATTGGGCTTTACGGAAGGGGAGCGGGCTGAACAATACCGCGATATGGCGAACCGAATTCAGGACAGTCTGGATTTCATGACAGCAGCGGGGCTGACGGCCAAGAATAACGCAGAACTGGCCAGTGTGGATTTCTACACCAGCCACGAGGCGCTTTTGCTGGAATATGAAGAAGCGCTGTGCCGGGTTGATACAACGACGGGGATGCCTTTGGCGGGATCAGGTCATATGATCTGGATCGGTGATCGGACCCGCCAGCCAGATGGCGCGCACGTGGAATTCGCCCGTGGTGTGCAGAACCCGATTGGTCTGAAATGCGGTCCCACCACAACGCCTGACGATCTGAAAGTGTTGATGTCCAAGCTGAACCCCACCAACGAAGCGGGCCGCCTGACGCTGATTGCGCGCTTCGGGGCTGGCAATGTTGGCGAGCATCTGCCGCGCTTGATCAAAACCGTGCAACAGGAAGGGGCCAATGTCGTCTGGACCTGTGATCCGATGCATGGCAACACGATCAAATCCTCGACTGGCTATAAAACACGGCCCTTTGAGAGCGTGTTGCGCGAGGTGCGTGAATTCTTTGCGATCCATAAGTCTGAGGGCACAGTCCCCGGCGGTGTCCATTTCGAGATGACCGGCAAAGACGTGACGGAATGCACCGGCGGTGTCCGGGCTGTCACGGATGAGGATCTGTCGGATAGATACCACACCGCCTGTGACCCGCGCTTGAACGCATCACAATCTTTGGAACTGGCATTTCTGGTTGCGGAAGAGCTGTCCGGCCGCGCCGAAGCCAAACGCGCCGTGCTTTGAATTAGGTGAAGCCCGGGTAAAGGCCTTCTGGCTTTTACTCGGGGCTTTTCAATCTTGCAGGTCTGATTTCACCAGACGAAGATCTGGTTTGCCTTTCGCCCTTGGGGGCTGTGGTGTGAACGGTGCTTGGCCTTCGGCAAAGCCTGCAAGGCGGTCGTTTGGATAAAGCGCATGCACCATTTCGCGGCTGAGTTTGCCTGTGCGGATCGCGGTGACGCGGGTTTCTGTCACAGTGAACCTGCACGGTGTTGCGCTGGCCGCGCCTTCGGGGGCAAGGCAGCCCAAGGCTTTGTCAATATTGCCGAAGTCACTTTTGAGCGGCAATAGCAGCATGCGGGCGCGCATGGGCAGGCCTTGGCTGTTATCCGAGGTCAGGTGATATTCATGAATTTCTGGCGCCTCAAACACACGTTCCAGCGAGGCGCTGAACTCTGCACGCTTGCCCGCCCGAATAAGTGCGCGCAGGGGCATGCCACGTACCTCCATCCCCATCAGGTCATTCAGGTAGTTGCCTGCCAGCCGAAACCGCACCAGACCGGGTTGCTTACGCTCAAGGATGAAGCTGTTTTCCAGAAGTGGAACAATAGCCCTTGGATCAATTTCGGACCGCAAGGGGACAAGCCTGCCTGCACAAAGCTCGCTCCAGTAGGCAAGCATGTCTTTGATCGGAGAAGTGTCCATTGCAGCCTGATAGGTCCATAGTGGCACCACGTTGGCACCCGTGTGGTCTGTGCGTTCCATATTTACCCCTTACGCAGACCCGCGTAGCGCAGAGCCCTGTAGTTGTCGTTACGTTCAGGGTTTGTTAACCCTAACGCGAAATAGTTACTGAAGTGTTAATAAGCACAGTCCGAGGCTTTGGTAAGTTGCAAAAGTATTAAAGGGTTAACGGCATGATAAAATCCATGACGGGCTTTGCTTCTGAGGTCGGGGCGGCGGACGGTTTTACGTGGACCCTGGAAATGCGCGGTGTGAATGCCAAAGGCCTGGACGTGCGTTTGCGTATGCCAGAGCAGCTCAACCCGTCCGAGGCCGAGATACGCGCGAGGCTGCAAAAGCGGTTTCACCGTGGCAGTATCTCTGTATCGCTCCGTGCTGAACATGATGGTGGTGGCACATCCTTTACGGTCAATGAAAAGGCTCTGGATTTCTATCTCAATGCTGCGATTCAGGTTCGGTCGATGGCAAAGAACAAGGGGCTGAAGCTGCCCGCATCTGACGCTGCGGGCTATCTGGCCTTGCGCGGCGTTGTATCCGTTGGCGATGAAAGTATGGCGGAACTTCCGGTCGCGGCTGTGCTAAGCAGCCTTGATGCCGCGGTCGATGCCTTCGATGCAATGCGCCAGTCCGAAGGGCTCGCCTTGGCAGGTATATTGGCGGCACAGTTAGACCAGATTGAAACATTCGTGACACAGGCGGCAGACTTGGCAGAGGCGCGACGAGATCAGGTAGCGCAGACGATGAAAGATAATTTGGCAAGTGTTTTGGCAAACAGCGATGGTGCAGACCCTGACCGCGTAGCCCAAGAGCTGGCGTTATTGGCTGTTAAAGCCGACGTGTCAGAAGAGCTGGATCGATTGCAGGCCCATGTGCTGGCCGCCCGTGATCTGTTGGCACAAGATGGACCCGTCGGGCGCAAGCTTGATTTTCTGATGCAGGAATTCAACCGCGAGGCGAATACGCTGTGTTCCAAATCCGGCTCGACCGATCTGACGCGGGTCGGGCTTGAGTTGAAAGCGATTATCGATCAGATGCGCGAACAAGCTCAGAACGTGGAGTAACCCCATGCAGGTTCGTCGTGGTATCCTGATTATTCTCAGCTCACCTTCGGGGGCGGGGAAGTCGACTTTGGCGCAACGTCTGATTGGTTGGGACGACACGTTAAGTTTCTCGGTTTCAGCCACAACCCGCGCGGCACGTCCGGGTGAGGAAGATGGACGAGAATATTATTTCCGCAGCCGTGAGACCTTCATGGATATGGTGCATAATGGTCAGATGCTGGAACATGCAGAGGTCTTCGGAAATCTTTATGGCTCTCCCAGAGGGCCGGTTGAAGACGCCATAGGGCAGGGGCGAGACGTGATTTTCGACATTGACTGGCAGGGTGGACAGCAGGTGCGCAACTCTGGCCTGGCCGAAGATGTGGTGTCGATCTTCATCTTGCCGCCGTCCATCGAGGAGTTGGAAAAGCGCCTTCGATCCCGCGCGCAGGATAGCGATGAGGTTATCGCGGCCCGGATGCAGAAAAGCCGAGACGAAATCAGTCATTGGGCCGAGTATGATTATTGCCTGATCAATCGGGACATCGACGTAGCAGAGGTCGAGCTGCGGGCGATCCTTGTCGCCGAGCGGCTGAAACGGTCACGCCAGCCGGGGTTGATGGAGCTGGTCCGCGATCTCAATGATGAATTTGAAGGACGCAAGACATGACGATTTACGCGCTTGAGGGGATTGCGCCTACCTTGCCGCAGGATGGGGATTTCTGGATTGCGCCTGATGCCAACCTGATTGGTCAAGTGGTGATAGAAACAGGCGCGTCGGTCTGGTTTGGCGCCACATTGCGCGGCGATAACGAGGCGATCCATCTGGGCGCTGGCAGCAACATTCAGGAAAACTGTGTCCTGCATACCGATATGGGCTCCCCGCTGATCATCGGGGCGAACTGCACCATTGGTCACAAGGCGATGTTGCATGGCTGCGAGATCGGTGAGGGGTCTTTGATCGGGATGGGGGCAACGATCTTGAACGGCGCGAAGATTGGCAAGGGTTGCCTGATTGGGGCAGGGGCCTTGATCACCGAGAATAAGGTGATCCCGGATGGAACCATGGTTTTGGGGGCACCTGGTAAGGTGGTCAAAGAATTGTCGGACCAGATGAAACAGGGCCTCGTTGCGTCGGCTCTGCACTATCAGGACAACATGCGCCGCTTTCGGGATGGGTTAAGTTTAGTACCGTAGCGAGACGGCGCTGTCCGAATGACCGATTTGTGCCGTGCGGCCCATACCATCCAATGCTTCGCGCATCAGTGTGAATTGGACTTCGGACGAATTGACATCGGTGGGCGCGCTGCCATCCAGAACGGCCCAAAGGGACGTGTCGAACCGGATTTTCGGACCAAACCCGCGAATTTGCCAGACACCGCGATCAGACATGACGTGGATTTCGCCGCCTTGGGGCAAGGCTGCTTCCATACACATGATGCCAAGCAAGCCCAGCTTTGCTTCGGTCCGTGTTGGATCGGCGGTCGGCTCCCAACGGATGTTGAGCCGTCCAATTGCGTAACAGTCGGAAATCAGCTTGAGAACTTCGGAGCGGGCCATAACCTGTGATCCGGTGGCAGCGCCAAGTGCGACGCGGAAGAAACGGATGCGGGCGTTTGCGCTGGCAACGCTTTCTTCAATCAGTTTCAATTCCGGGGATTTCGTTGCAGATGACATTGAAAGAAGTTCAAGACCATTGCTGATTGCGCCTAATGGGCTGATAAGGTCATGGCAGATGCGAGACCCTAACAGGGAAGTGGCGTCTTTCAGATCATATGTCATTCTGTCTAATCCAAGAGGTTGTACCATGTTCGAAGATCTCAATGCGTTATTGGAACCCGGGATGATCGTAAAACATCCCGATCAACCCGACTGGGGTTTGGGGCAAGTTCAATCGAACATAGGCGGTAAGGTTACGGTTAATTTTGAGCACTGCGGGAAAATCGTTATTGATGGGTCAAATGTCAGTCTTGTTCGTGTTACTCGCAATGATTGACCAGCAAAGATGGTCAAAATAAGAGCCGTTTGTGATTTAGTAACGTCGTTTTGCAGGCTGAGTTACTAGTTTTTGATCTCTTCGTCACATAACTGTCATAATCCACCAAATTTGCCCCGAATAGGGTTAATATGATTACTCTGGTCAAATCAGGTAAAGAGCAGCCATAAGGATGCATGAGCATTCTAACCACAGAATTTGAACTACGACTTGCGCAAACAGAGCAGGATTTACGTGCGTCCCAACGCTTGCGTTACCGTGTGTTTATAGAAGAGCTTGGCGGGTCAGGTGAGGCTGTTGATCATAGCAACCATCTGGAGCGTGACGCGTTTGATCCTTTTTTTGACCATATGATCCTGATTGATCCGGCCCGTGATGCAGAAAACTTGGACCACGTGGTTGGTGTCTACCGTTTGCTGCGCAGCGACCAGATGCCTGCGATCGGCAGGTTTTATAGTGAGGATGAATATGACCTCGCGCCGCTTCTATCCTCGGGCAAGCGACTGTTGGAACTTGGCCGGTCCTGCGTGCATCCCGAATACCGCGGAGGTGCCGCTTTGTACGAATTATGGCAGGGCTTGGCATCCTATGTGGAGCAACATAACATCGAGCTATTGTTCGGCGTTGCCAGCTTTCCAGGCGTCGATCTGGGCGCTTTGGCGGAACCTTTGTCCCATCTTTATCATGCGCATCTGGCCCCGCCCGAACTTCGCCCACGCTCCAAAACATATCAAAGCATGGATTTGATCGCGCCTGAGCAGATCAACAGGCCGTCTGCGATGAAGGCGACCCCATCACTGATCAAATCCTACCTTCGGCTTGGGGGTAAGGTGGGGGATGGTGCGTTTGTCGACCACACGTTCAATACAATTGATGTATGTATGGTGATTGATGTTGCACGGCTGTCTGCAAAAGATCGCAACCGCTACGCTAAGGCCCCATGACCTGGACCAGTGACACAGAACCACCAGTCGTGCGGATTACACCAGCAGGGTGGGCGCGCATTGTGCTGCGCGGCGTGCCTTTGGTCCTGCTGATCCTGTGCGGCGCGTGCGGTCTGTTCTTGCTGCGCTTGATCGAACGCCCCTTCTATGGTCTTCACCGTCCTTGGACGCCCTATATTGCGCAGATCACATTTCGGAATGTGTTGCGCGTCTTCGGACTTGGTTTCCAGACAGAGGGCACGCCGATACAGAAAAGCGGGGCCGTTGTGGCCAATCATGCGTCCTGGCTGGATATCTTTGTGCTCAATGCGCGTAAGCGGGTTTACTTCGTCTCAAAATCCGAGGTGGCAAGCTGGCCTGTCATTGGTTGGCTTGCAAAAGCATCGGGGACAATGTTCATCAGCCGCATCCCGAAAGAGGCCAAACTACAGGCGCAATTGATGGAAGATCGCCTGAAAGCAGGCCATAAGCTGCTGTTCTTTCCCGAAGGGACCAGCACTGACAGTCTTAGGGTTCTGCTTTTCAAATCAACGCTCTTTGCTGCGTTCTTCACAGACGCTTTGCGCGATATTCTCTACATACAACCTGTTTCGGTGCGCTACATCGCCCCTGACGGTGCTGATCCTCGGTTTTACGGCTGGTGGGGCGATATGGAATTTGGGTCGCATTTTCTCCATGTATTGGCGGCGTCCCCGCAAGGCAGCGTGCGCGTGATTTACCATGCGCCCTTAAAGGTGTCAGATTTTGCAGATCGCAAGGCATTGGCCGCAGCCTGTGAAGCCGTCGTGCGCGAGGGGCATGGACGGCCCTGAGCGACGCACTTGGCCGGTTGCATCTTCCAGGCGAAGCGGATCCCAAGCGCCTCTATGTGGCCGATGATCAAGATCAATCCAATTTGGATCGCGCACGTTAGAGTGAGTTGCGGTAAAGCTAATGCCGACTAAGGAAAAGCAGCATTGTGACGCAAGGGATCCAGCTAACCGGAAAATGTATGTGCGGTGCGGTTCGAATTACCGGCATTGCAAGTGAACCCAAAGTGGCCGCCTGCCATTGCGACATGTGCCGCCGCTGGACGTCTGGGCCGTATTTCGAGGTAACGTGCAAAAACGTAACTTTTGAGGGCGAGGACTCCATAACAAAGATACGGTCTTCCGATTGGGCGGAGCGTGGCTTCTGCAAGAAATGTGGGTCAAATCTGTTTTATCACATCATAGATAGCAACGAATTCCAGATAGCCGCTGGAATACTCGATGATCAGTCAGATTTGCATCTGTCCCTACAGGTTTTCGTTGATAGGAAGCCGACCTTCTACACATTGGCCGACAAGACGGAAACCATGACTGCCGCCGAGGTTTATGCCGCATACGCTCCTCCGCCAGGTCAGAATTGATTGGCGATCAGATCAAACTACTCGACCGGTCATTTGAGCCTGAAGTAAAGCCATTTCCTGATATTGATAACGTCCAGCTTCCCTGAAGCTGGATCAGTCTCACCTTTTTGTTATGCCAGCGGCGCAAGCAGCGCCTTAAGGGTGGCAGCGGGATCTTCTGTTTTCCAGATTCCCTCACCAATAGCAAAGAAATCGGTGGTGGGGGCAAGGGTTTCCACCATCTCGACCGTCAACGCGCCTTCGGCAACGACGGGCAGTTCGATCATTTCGGACCACCATTTAAATATCTCGACATCAGCCGTTTTACCGTCGCCAAGGGCTGTGTCTGTCATCGGACCAAAGGCGATATAATCAGCACCCGCTTCACCAGCGTTCATCCCGTCATGGCGGGAGGTTCCACAAAAGGCACCGACAATCGTGTCCTGTCCCAGTTCTTTGCGCACATGACGCACCGAGCGCGCACCATCAAGCAGGTGAACACCATCAAGGCCCAGACGCTCAGCCATCAAAAAATGACTTTCGATAACCAGCGGGACGTCACGCTTATGGGCCTCTTCACGGATCAGATCAGCGGCGCGCGCGATGCGATCCTCGTCCTTGGTCGCAAGGCTCAGGCGCAGGCAGGCAATGTCTACGGCGTCCATGACATGGGCCAATTGTGCCGGGAACGAGGACAGCTCAAATTCGGGTGGGGTAATCAGATAAATCTGTGGGATGTCCGGCGCGTCCATAGTGGTATTCCTTTTTCTGCTTGTCATAGCGGGCGCGTGCGCGCGTCACAAGACCATTGCAGTGCGCGGGTCAGCCGCTTAAACCCCCGGCAATATTTGAGGAAATGGCAATGTCTGGCACTGATCACTCTGCATCTTCTGACTGGGGCGGCCCGCAACCCGTCGTTGTTCTGGTGGACTCGCAAATGGGCGAAAATATCGGGTTTGCGGCGCGGGCCATGTGGAATTTCGAGCTTGAACATATGCGGCTGGTCAATCCGCGTGATGGCTGGCCAAATTCGAAGGCCGTCGCCACCGCATCGGGCGCGTCACGTGTTCTGGATAAGCTGGGCGTGTACGAGACGACCGCGCAGGCCTTGGGGGATCTGAACTATGTCTTTGCAACCACGGCCCGGTCGCGTGATCTGACCAAATCCGTGATGACGCCAGAACGCGCCATGGCCCATGCACGGCAGTTGCTGGCCGAGGGCCAGAGCGTGGGGGTGCTGTTCGGGCCAGAACGCTCTGGGTTGGAAAATGCAGACATTGCGCAGGCCAACGCAATTATCTCGGTGCCGGTCAATCCCGGTTTTGCATCGCTCAATCTGGCGCAATGCGTGCTGCTGGTGGCCTATGAATGGCGCAGACAGACTGGAGATGACGCGCCCGAGCTGGTCGAGATGGTCAAGACAAAATTTGCCGAAGGGATCGAGATTGAAAAGCTTTACCAGCATTTTGTGCAACGACTGGACGCAGCCGGTTTCTTCTATCCAGAGGATAAAGCGGACAGCATGAAGTTGAACCTGCGCAATATGTTGTCACGTATGCCGATGACACAGGCTGATACTCAGATATTCCACGGAATGCTGCGGCAATTCGTGCGCTGGAAAGAACGCGATGACTGACTTGCCGAGCACACGGTCGCGACATAGGTTGCACGCCAGAGACTGAGGGCAGATATGGCACAGAAACGCAGTATTTTTGAAGAGGTCGAGACGACCGAGAAGGTTCAGGCGGAACCCGGTGCAATTGATCGTGCAAAACGCGGCGGAGCGCGGAGCGCGATCCGCATCTGGTTGATGATCCTGTTTGCGCTGGTTGTGGTGATGATCGCTGTTGGTGGCTTGACGCGCCTGACCGATAGCGGCTTGTCGATCACCGAATGGGCCCCGATCACTGGGGCCATCCCGCCCTTGTCAGAGGCTGCGTGGCTGGCCGAGCTGGAGAAATACCGCGCAATCCCCGAATACCAACTACAAAACAAGGGGATGAGCCTGTCCGAGTTCAAGGTGATTTACTGGTGGGAATGGGGGCACCGCCAGCTTGGCCGTGTCATCGGATTGGTCTGGGCACTGGGGTTTTTCTGGTTCCTGCTGCGCAAGAAAATCCCCACAGGCTGGACCGGACAGCTGTTGCTGTTGGGCGGTTTGGGCGGTTTGCAAGGTGCTATCGGCTGGTGGATGGTGTCGTCTGGGCTGGAAGGCACGATGCTCGATGTCGCGTCCTACAGGCTGGCGGTACATCTGGGACTGGCCTTTGTCATACTTGGCCTGATTGCGTGGTCTGTTATGAAACTGGGCCGCTCTGAGGCTGAGTTGCTGCAAGCCCGTCGTAATGCGGAACCATCGCTCAAGCGTATGGTGTCTGGTTTGCTGCATCTGAGCTATCTGCAAATCATCGTCGGCGCGCTTGTGGCCGGGATCGATGCAGGTCGCACATATACCGATTGGCCGCTGATGGCCGGTGATGTGTTTCCGTCGCTGGCCTTTGAGCATAGCCCCTGGTGGCGTAACTTCTTCGAGTCCGAGGCTTTGGTGCAGTTCAACCACCGCGTCCTTGGCTATCTGCTGTTTGCCTTTGGCCTCTTTGTCTGGCAGCGGTCCCGCCGGTCAGCCAACCGGGCGACCAAGCAAGCCTATGACTGGATGGCAGCGATGCTGTTTGGCCAGCTTGTTCTGGGCATTGGCACGGTGCTTTATGCAGCCCCTTGGCATATTGCCATTATCCACCAGTTCGGCGCAGTGGTGCTTGTGACTTTGATCCTGCGCGCCCGTTTCCTAACAATGTATCCAACGACCCAATCTGTGAGATCATGATGAACGCCTATAATGAATTGATGGCCCATAACCGCACGACACAAGCCTTGGCATCCGTTGCGGGCCGCACGGGATGGGATCAGGAAACGGTTATGCCGGAAGGTGCTGCCGATCTGCGCTCGGAAGAGATGGCAGCGCTGGAAGCGGTTTTGCATGGGCGGCGCACGGATCCGAAGATCGGCGACTGGCTAGAGAATGCCGCGGTAGATGATGATGTTGCCAAGGCAAATCTGCGCCAGATCAGACGCAGCTATATGCGCAGTGTCAAAGTCCCCGAAAAGCTGGCCTCGGACATTGCCCGGCACACCTCAAAAGGGCAGGGCATCTGGGCCAGAGCACGGGCCGAGGATGATTTTGCAAGCTTTGCACCCACCTTGAAACACATGATCGACCTCAAGCGCGAGGAAGCCGCCTGTCTGGCCGATGGCGGTGATCTTTATGACGCTCTGTTGGATGATTACGAACAAGGCATGACCGGCGCAGAATTACAGAACCTGTTTGACCGGATGCGTCCCCGCCTTGTGGCTTTGCGAGAGCGTGTTTTAAACGCAGATGCGCCTGCGCCCTTGGACCACGAATTTGAGGAAGCCGGGCAGCTCGCACTATCTACGAAACTGGCACAAGTATTTGGCTATGACATGACACGGGGCCGGATTGACAAGGCGGTGCATCCTTTCTCAAGCGGGTCCGGGACGGATGTGCGGATCACCACGCGGGTGTCTCCACGTGATCCGTTCAACTGTTTCTATTCCACGATCCACGAGGTGGGTCATGCCTGTTATGAACAGGGCGTGCGACCAGATTTTGCCCTAACCCCGCTGGGATCCGGTGTGTCTATGGGCGTGCATGAAAGTCAAAGTCGGATTTACGAAAACCAGCTTGGTCGGTCCCGCGCCTTTACCGGCTGGCTTTACGGGCAGATGCGCGATCAGTTTGGTGATTTTGGTGTGGCGGACGAGGATGCGTTTTACAAAGTGGTGAACCGCGTTGGGTCAGGCTTCATCCGTACCGAGGCTGACGAAGTCCATTACAACCTACATGTCATGCTGCGCTTTGATCTGGAACGCCAGCTTGTGGAGGGTAAGCTGGAGGTTGATGACCTCGAAGATGCCTGGAACGCCCGGTTTGCCTCAGATTTTGGTGTCAGTGTGGACAAGCCATCAAATGGTGTTTTGCAGGATGTGCATTGGTCCTTCGGCTTGTTCGGGTATTTCCCGACCTACAGCCTTGGCAATGTCTATGCCGGCTGCCTGTATCAATCCTTACGGCAGGCCGTGCCTGCCTTGGACATGCAGCTTGCGACTGGCAATACATCCGCCGCAACAGACTGGCTGCGCGACAGCTTGCAACAACACGGCGGCCTCTATGAGCCCCGCGACGTCATCACCCGCGCCTGTGGCTCTGACCCCACCGAAGAGCCATTGCTGGAATACCTAGAAGCAAAGTTCACGGATTTATACGGCATCTGATTTTGGCATGCTGAGATGGGGCAGGAGATCGAAAAGGCTCTAACGCTGGCCAAGACGGGCCTCATGAAGAAGCGTGACACTACCACCTGCAAGACCAAAAAGCCGCGTCCGACGTCCTGAGAAAAGTTCGCAACATGGTATAACCACAAGGCCCGATGCTTAACCTTGTGGTTGGAGTCGGGTTGGAGTTGCGTGGTTTCACGGCTTCCCAACCTTGTCGGACGCACACTCTGCATTTCGCCGGTGTTCAAAGGTTAATCCAAGGAAATGGGGCATTTAAACCTTAGAGTTGCTAGCTTCGTGTGGACGTTGTGAAGGGTATAAATTATGGCGGACCAACGATTTTATCGTTGACTACCAATTAATTGACAATGTGAGCTTTCCAAGTGCAAGAGGCATGAAGAAGTATCTCGAAGGTGAAGCCGACATTTGGCCATCGTTTTTGGGAGTCGTTCGAAATCACGCACAGCTATAACAAAATATTGTACTCGTTAGGGGCCAATCAACAAATTCTGAAGCCCTGGCATCGGCATTCGAGAAGCTACCAGCCCTCTTGGATGATATTGCGAAGTTTAACCAAGCTACAAAGAGACACCACAGCAATAGCCGGGGAAGCGGGAAGACCACAGGGATGCTTCTGACCATCGTTCGGGTCATCACCCAGCAAGGTCATAGGTCCCGTGTGTTCTTGGGCCGTGAAAGCCACGCCGGGTGCATTCAGATCGGGAATGAACTGTTCCTGATGCTCTGCATGGCCTTTGGGAAGGCCAACGTCACCCGAAACCAGAACGCAGGTACGATCAGCATTCAGTTCCCTGATGGGATCGCGTCGGTCGAAATTCGACCGTTCTCAGACACAAAACAATACGCCTCAATTCAGGGAAGACCTACACCGCCGCCTTTTTTGACGAAGCGGGCAACTACACGAAAGCGGGCTGGGACATGATGTGGACCATCCAGTCCAACATGCGCGGGCCTGAAGGCTGGCATCTTCCAGTCCTTATTCTCAGCAATCCGTTCGGTGCCAGCCATGGGCGGATCGTTTCGACCTTCATGAAGCATGGCATGTTGCGACCATGGACCGACGAAAGTGGACTGCGCTACATCAACATCCACAGCACGCTGAGGGACAACGACCATATCGACCAGACGGCCTATGTTGCCCGTCTGAAACGCGCCTGTATCCCAGCTCAAAACTTCCATGTAGAGGTTGTTGTTGCCAAACCACCGAAACCACCCACCACCGTCAGGCATTGGCGTGAATTCCTTTTCCATCTCAAGCCACTCTTTGACCTTCTCGGTGATCTCGCACATCACATAGCCGTAGAACGGCGTATTTTCGGCGACTAAAATCGGCCGTCCCTTGGGGGTTTTGAACTTTCCCTTTTTGACACTGTTTACGTACCGGATAATCTGTTGCACCGGGTCTTCCTTCGAAGACGGGTTCACAAAATCATCACGCCCAGGCTTTTTGAATTCAAAAACAGTGATCGGATTACTTGCCTCGTTGTCGCCCCTGAATAGAACTGGCCTGTCAAAAACCATCAAATCTGGGCGCTCAGAGGTTCCACCAGAAATTGGTTTGTCTGAGTTCACATAATTCGTAAAATTGAGCCTCTCATCGATAATCCAAAGATTGTGATCCTCATATGCCGTTGCGACCGTGTCTCCTTTGCGAGGAAAAATGATGTCGTGAACTGTGCCCTCGGATGGGTATTTTTGATTGTCCGTAAGCTCAAAACTCTTGCCAAACAGCGTCAGCACATGCTTGCGCAAGGCAATGTAGTGGATGAGATCGTTCCGGCTCGTTTTAGATATTTGATCAAGTATCTTGGGCAAGCCGTCTTTAAGTCCGTCCACATCTGTTTCGCCGAGCATCCGATCGACTTGCTGCCGAATAGCCACCTCTTGGCTAAATTTCTCTTTTTGAAAAACTGTTTCGATTTGCTCCGGCGACGGATTGTACGGCATTGACGAAAGATCAATATCTTCTGCGATTGTGTGGTGCCACGGTGCAGAAGCTTCAACGTAATCCCGAACCTGGGCGCGTTTTTTCTCTTGGCGCGCCGTAATCGTATCTCCCAATGCATCGCGAGCGATATGCGCAGCCGCCTGCTCGATCTCGGTTTGCGAGATTGGATGTAAGAGGTCGTCTCCCTTCGGAAATTCGAAACCACCACGCTCTAGCGACACGTTTGCATCAAGGTATGGACCGAACACATAGGCCTTGACGATATAGTTGCGATCTCGATCATCACCTCTGACTGATCGCTCTTCGAAAAATTCATCCACAAACTCAGGCACAAAGCTGTGAATAGCGGTGTCCGTCACTTCCCGCCGATCTGCAACCAAACTGATTTTGCTCTTCTGATTTCTTGGCGAAAAGAGCTTGAAGACACGAACTTGAAATTTTTGTTCCTTATCGCCCAATCCGAGGGAAATTCCGCCATCTATGAGCTTGATCTCTTGAATCATCGCCGCAAGTTGATTGCTCACGAAGTTGTTTAAAATGATGCGTCCAGTACCATCCTCTTCAGCTATACCGATCTCGGGGCATTGATAGTCTTCGTCGATAAAGTAGGGCAATAGCCGCTCAACGAGTGTTCGCGCTATCGTCGTGATCTTTTTATCTGGAAAGGGGCGCCTAACCTTTCGCATCATCACCCGCGACCCAATTTCCCCATCGGTGCAATCCTCAACAGTTTCATTGACGATGATGTCAGTCTGCTTGCCCATACCGAAGGCGCGCCTTTTGAGGCCGCCTTTACCTAGAAATACGCTTTCTATGGTAAGGTCGTCGAAGTATTTGAGGCAGGTAAAACGCCCGAAACCTTTCCCGCCTTGGGCAATCTTGTGATCTGAGTAAAGCGTATCGAACGAATTTCTGTTCTCGTCATCGAAACCGATTCCGTTGTCGACAACAGTGAAGCTTTCGACTGGCGGCTGTCCGCCTTCTAGCTCCTGCTGGCTCGTACGCTGTACAAGGATGTCGACTCGCCCGTCCTCACGTGATCCAGCCTCAATCGCCTGGATAGCATTCACGACCGTTTCAACAAGTGGCGTGTAAACATTGGTTCCTGAACGAATATTCTCGACGGCTCGTTTAACATTGATGTTACTCATAGCCTGATCTCCGCATCAGGATTTCCGGAGGCAAGCGCATTCATGTAGGCTAGGCAAAGTTCGCACGAGCGATACGTGCCGCCATAAGCTGCCTTCTCTTCGCGTTCGACGATCGGGAAGGTTGAGTAGATGTAGCGGATGTCGTCGCGATCAGTGATGCCGTAGAGGTGGAAGAAGACGGCATCGAGTTTGGCACGTAGCACAAGGCGGCGCTCTTCGTCCCAAACATAGGGCGGCTTCACGTCTCCGGCCTCGTCCACATAACCCATATCTCGGGCGAAGCGGGCCATGTCGTGGGAAGTATAGGTCAGTTCTAGGACTGCTTCCCTCACAACTTCAGAAGCAGCTTTGGGGCCAAAACGCGTATCACTGAACCTATAAGGTGGGATTACCGGGAGTTGTTCTAGAATGTAGAAGCTGACATGCGTTGATTGTATTTTCTGCCGCAAAACGTAATCGACAATAATAGAATTCAAGTTTCCTAGGAGTAAGAATAGGTTCTGGTCCGTAGAAAGTAGTAGCGGCAATGGGTGCGCGAACCCGGCTTCCGGTGCAAAACTAGCAATCATTGTTCGCACATCTGTGGCTCGTGCTATATCGCGAAAACACAGATACGGTATCGGTTGGGAAAGCTCTGTCTTTGAAGCGAGGACCCAGTATGCGGGGCTTGGTGAGAAGGCAGGATCAGACTTTGATTCAACCGCACTACGCTCTGACCCCATCATGCTAGATAAATTACCTTCCAGCCTAGTTACGCCTCCAAACCGATGATCGAATTGATGAATCATTCTTGCCTGAATGAGGGGAACCCAACGCCCTTCAGGATTTTCCCAATGATTATGTTCGATCTGATAAGCGCCCTCGTCTTCCTCAAGTTCAATTCTTGTTCGGAACAACTCGGAATCTGATGTCATATTTAAGTTTTGACGGTAGGTTACGTCCCATATTTTAACTTCAGCACCAGACGACCTGTCGATCAATACAGGAGCAGCATCGTAAATCCTTGTCGTTAACTCAGCATCCCGACGATGTCTGAAAATAGGAGCTGTCCCCGTATTTGGGTTCACACGAGAAAAATCTTCAGGCCGGAGCGTGAAGCAAACTTCAGGATCGGAAAGTGCAGACACACTATTCAGAAAAAAGGCGCATTTGGCTTCATGATCGGTAGGAAAGGGGCTAGCGATAAATGCACAAAACTTGAACGAAGCATGGACATGAGGGAAAAAGACTTTCCGGTTCTCAAAGTCATACAACGTCTTAAGCCTACCTTGGGTCGCCACTTCTTTGAAAAAGACAGACGAGCTTTTATCTGATGCAATACCGGACGGCACGAGAAGCCCGACAAAACCATCTCGCATTGCAATCTGGAAAGCGCGCTCAACGAAAAGCTTGTAAAGATTTAGTTTTCCGGAGGTAAGTTTTTCGTAGATGCCAGACTTCCGGGCGATCCTTGCTCCTGCGTTCACCCGCTCACTAGCTTTTTGAAAGTCTTGCCAAAGTGGATCGTTGGCTTCACTCAGTGCCTTGATCTTCGCCTTACGCTTTGCTCCACTTTCCTCATTCGAGATTTCAGGTCGACGAGTGGAAAACCAATTTAGTTCCTCAAATTCAAACACGTCCCACGGTGGGTTACCGATCACGGCATGAAACCCGCCAGTCAATGTCTCCTCTTCCCAATTCGACCAGATACCAGGAAAAGCCACTTGCCAGTTTAAGAAATTTTCTTCTGCGATAAGGGTGCGGGCCTGTTTGAGAATTTCGGCGAACCGCTGTCCCTCCTCGCGCTTGGTCTTTGGACCTTTCTTGCCCATGGCGATATCGAGTGGGTCGCCGAACTGGCCGTCAAAGAATATTTTGATAGCGGCCTTCTGTTTTTTGTCCTTGATGTCGAGCCATTCGAGCGCGTGGATCAGCTTCAACAGAGCATCAAGCGGCGCGGTCATATCCTCAATTTCGGCAAACACATCGGCGGAACGATGCGCTTCGGCGATCTCAGCATCAGTCAGCCCTTCGACGATCTGCATCTTGGATGCCGCCCGCAGAGCACGCTTCATCGGCTCATGAAGTAAGAGCGGCGTACCGTAGGTCGCCGCTTTGTCGATGCCCTGTTTCACCCAAGAACCGAACAGGCTGTCCCCGCAACGAAGATGGTGATCGAGGAAGGACAGCGGAGCACCTACGGTGAACGTGTGCAGCCAAAGCGCCACCTTGGCGAGCTCCACAGCCATGGGGTTCTTGTCCACGCCATAGATGCAGCGCTTCAGTACCATACGGCGGATGATGTGGCGGTCGTCAAGTTGTTCCTCGTCGATCGTCCAGTTGCGCTCATCGGCATTGGCAAGGATCGTGTTCCGGATCGTGTCGATCCGCTCGCCGAGCGGCGAGATGTAGTCGCCCCAGTCCTCTGGCGCTTCGAGCTCCGCCTCAGCCATTGCTGCGATCACCTGGTCAGCCATGAAGTCTACAAGGCTCACAAGGAAGTGGCCGGAGCCCATGGCAGGATCGCAGATTTTTAGTTCGAGAAGCGCAGTTGCAGGATCAAGGCGCTTGAGCTGGCCGATCTTGCGATGGTCTGCGAGGTCGCCTTGGCCCAGCTCTTCGATCTTATCCAAAAACCCACGCCTGCGTTCTGCAACAAGTGGCTCAAGAGTCTCCGTTAGGATGAGCTGTACAAGGTCATCGGGGGTGTAAAAGCTGCCCGATCCCTTGCGCGCGAAAATGTTCGGTTGAATGGTGATCTCGTCGCCGTCGCGCGCTACCTCGTATTCGAGAAGCCGCTCATAGATCGAACCAAGTTGCTGCACCGAGAGATTGCGGTAGTTGATATATTTTCGGCCGTCTGGGGTGTTTTCGAAAGACAGAGCATCGATCACACGCGCCATAACCGCATCGGAGATACGGATGTTTGTCAGGATCGAGTGACGTTCCTGATCGAAGAGCCCGCCATTGTAAGGAGGCAAGCCTATCGAAGCGTCCCCTTGGTCGATCGCCATGAATAGATCGGCCATTGCGCCCCAGTAGCGTGAGGCCGTCTCTGAGAAAACATCGCCCTTGTCTTTGCGCTCTTTGACATCGAGGCGCACCTTGTTGCGCAGTCCGTAATCATCATAGCGGGCATCTTTGACCGGCAAGAGGTCGCGGTCTTCAGCGTAAAGAATGAATAAGAGACGGTAGAGCAGGATCAAAGCCGCCTCACGCACCTTCTGCAGATTGGCCTCGGGAGAGGCCTGCGCGATGGCGCGCACCAAAATGGGAAACACTTCCCCAAAGACCTTATTGGATAGGTCTTCAGCAACGCGCTCTTCGTAGAACTTCCCCTCTTCAAGGGCTTTTTCATGAAATGTGCGAGGTTCAGCGCCTGCAAGAACAAACGCTTCACGCCTGAAGATCAGGTAAAACACCTTCAGCCAATGGCGACGATCTTCTACATCAAGGGCGAAAAGACCGTCATTGTGCCCAGGCAAATCGAGGATCGCAGCGATGTTGAGCTCGAAGAACTGCTCGGAAACAGATCGCGCCCCTGAGAAATAGAGCCGCCATTTTGAGCCGTTGGTCAGAATTCCCCAACGAAGCGTACCGCTGGTTACGTCATCAATGCGGCGCAAGTAACGCAACATCTGCGTCGATGGGGCGGTTTCCTCTCCGCGCCTGCCAGATCGTCGATCAAGGGGGCGCGCCCACCTCTTGGATTCGACGACGGCACGGCCAAACTCGTAGCGCTTCCACTCTTCAGAAAAGCTATTTGCCTTCGCCTTTTTCTCCGCACTTTCGAAGAGCAATCCATCAGGCACGTCTTCACGGCCTTTCGGGGAAAGATTTTGCTGGCGAAGGGACTCTGTCCAGCCAAGCGCTTCAAGAATTGGCCAGATCAGATCGTCTTCAGTCTGGCTCTCGTTCGGGGTTTGGGAAATTGGAAATAGTTCAAAATGAGCTCGAATACTATCTTCAAAGTGATCAAGATCAGCTTCACCAAGCGCGTTCCATTCCGAAATATCCTGAATGGTCTCGGTCAAAAAGTCGGAAGTAAATAGACTGCCCTGGCTTGCGATTTCACTGCTCAACTCACGATTTCCTCAATGTTTTTGGTACCCTAGCAGTCGACAACACACGATGCACTCGCAAAACAGTTCCTCTGATACCTAGAGCTGTCAATGAGCGTAATTTCGTAACGCCGACATGGACGCTGCACCGACAGCGAAAGGCTGCTTTTCGTTTCCTATTCAGACTTCTAGACCACAGCCAAGGCAGCAAGTTCATAAATGTCAGCGGCTGGAAAGATTTCTTTACCCTCTATAGCCTCCCTGGCCGCAGCGACATCAGGAACGAACAGCACAACGGCCAAATCTTTCACTGCACGTGAACAACACACATAAAACAGTCGTCGTGTCCTTCCTAACACTGAGTCTGTTCCTTCTTGGAGATGTTTCCGGTCGGTGTCTGAAAGCGGCGCGATGCCGAAGTACTTTCCGTAGGAAAACAGGTTGTAGTCGCCTTCCTCGTCATCGAGGACAATCAACACTCGTTCGAACTCCGCGCCCTTGATACCCTGTTGGGTGGCAAAAGGTGATTGATCCTCTATGTATTGACGATAGCCCCAGAGTTCTGACGCTCTGCAATTCAGAAATGCATTTACAGCTGCTTCTTCAGTACCCACTTCCAGTTCATCCAGAGCTTCAACAGTGTTTGCGAGATAGGTAGCGAACCGGTCATCGAGACTTACCAAGTTGCACTCGTTCAAAAATGCAAGCACCTGCCGGATGGTGACGTCACTTCCCGGCTGAAGCATTTCGACTAAGCACGGCACGTCTTTACGTAGTCTATTAATCAGCTCTGGGATGTCCTGGTCCGCAATACGGTCCTTGCCGAGCAGCGGGCAGTACCCACGCAACAAGGAGATGACCTCAAAATCCGCTTTTTCTTCCGCGGCGCTGACTAGTGGGAGCATGAACGTCATGAAGGGCCTCAAAACCCATGCGGTACCATCCAGTAGCCCATCTTTCAGATTGGCTGGTGCCTGATCATTGAGTGCCGAGTAAAGATTGGGAAATCCGAGACGTTTTGCAGCCATGCGGTGAACAAGGACAAGTACCCGCGCATCGGCAGCGGCATCGTCGCTTTGCCAAAGCGGATCGTCGTTTGCCGTCGCAAGCCATTGCCGCACCTGCGCCAGACGCTCGGTTCTATGATCATCGGATGGAAAAATGAACAGTCGAGCTGAGCCTTCGACCGCTTCAAGATTCCCATTTCGTTCAATCATTCGGCCGCGAGTTTGCTGAAGTCCATCGTCTTCAGCACGAATTTTGTTAATCAACGTAAGGACACTTGTAGGGCATCGGAAATTTTCTGGCTTTGTTATCTCGTTCCAGCCACCAGCCAACTCAATTGGTCCAGCACCAGTTGTATAGATTTTCTGCATCGGATCGCCGAAGAAACCCAAGCAAAAGCGTGCGCCCACAGTTTCAGCTATCTGCCTTAGAGCAGCAACGAAGATCGGACTAGTATCCTGGCTCTCGTCAACGAAAATGAACGGAAACCGATTGGCAACGAGTGTTCGCAGTAGAGGCCGTTCCTCGATCAATGCCGGGCCAATCTTCAGGATATCGTCATGACCCAATACGCCATTGGCATAATCGCTGCCGGTGCCGTACTTAAACCGGCTTACGTCCGCGAGCGCCTGACTCTGACGTTGATAGCGTTCCAAATCTCGAGCCAAGTTTTCGCGAGTGTTAGCGCGCGTCCTCGGGTTGTCCAAGCGCTCCTGTGCTTTGGCAATCTTTTCTTCAATACGCCCTTCCACCCAAAGCTTCAGATCTTGCTGAAACGGACTTACAATCGTCCAGAGAAAGCTATGAATTGTCGAGACGTGGAACAGGCTGTCATTGCCCACGTCACCCCATATTTCACCAACCGCAATGTCCGTATAAGTTATGCAAGCGATCTGTTGGCCTCGTCTTCGTAATTCGGCTGCGCGAGTCGTTGAAAGGTGAGCAAGCGCCTTCACGAGAGACGTCGTCTTCCCAGAACCCGCTCCTGCCACCATCACGAAGTTTGTCAACGGTTGCTGATCGAGGCATTCGCGCAGCTTCCGGTCGGCATCCGTATCCGGCTGCCCGATACGATTGGTCATGCAGCCACTCCTTCTTCGCCCTCAACTTGCGGCAAAGTTGGCGTGATTTCGTCCGCCAGCCAATGAAGCCCTTCGGCTATATAACGTGGCACAATCCACGTTTGAGGGTCCTGCGCGAGAAGCGCCAGCGCGAAGTCAGTTTTGTTGAAGCTGGATCCCTTGATCCGCTTGTGCAAGCGCTCAGCGAGTTGGTCGATCGTTAGACCGTCGCCCCCACGTATGCGCAGCTTGAGGTCGGCGCGCGCTACATCCTGACACCAATCCAAATTTTCAAGCGCGAGCGCCTCTTCAAGTGTGCGACCCGCCATCAACTGGTGTTCGGCGGACCAGTTGACGTCAACAACGGTCTGATATGTTATGCGCACCAAAGCATTACCGTTCTCGGCACGGGTCTGAGTCCTTTGATCGTCTGTGGCACCCAATAATTCTGCAATCGTTGTGCGCGCGGGCAACCATTGGATAAGTGTCTGGTTGGACGTTACAGCATCCGCAACATGCACCATACAGGTGCTTCCCGGACCACCTTCTTCCTGATCATCATGCGGCCCTTCCTCTTCAACCGCCGCATCATCGATGCCAGCTCTTACACTGTCGATATCCGTGACGATGAGCGCGGTTATTCCCAGAAACTCGATCAACGTGCGAAACCGATGACCGAAGGCTCCGCCAATTTCTAGTATGCTCAGATAAGCGGACTGGAGACGGGGCTCAGCCATTTCGATCATCTGTGGCAACAACAGCCGCTCCACATTGCCTTCCACCAACACTGCGGCATCTGCGAAGAACAAATCACAGTGCGTAAGCTTCAGATATCTCTCTAGAAAGTCTCGAGTTGGATTGGCTGTCTGATCATAAAACGCTGACAAATTGAGCACATCTGAAGATTGACCCGCCGCCGTTGTGTTTCGCCGAAAATAACGGATCGGTCGAAATCCGCGCTCATAAAGGATGTGCGGCGAATGTGTGGTGACTACCAGCTGGCTTGAATGGTTTTCGCGCTCTTCGCCTTCCACGGCAAGGATATCGAAGACCTTGCGGATAAACACTTGCTGAAGTTGCGCGTGAAGATGTGCTTCCGGTTCTTCCACGAAAACGAGATGAAGCGGAGGCCTGTTTTCTTCTATGTCCATCCATTGGGCATGAAGATCGAGGAGTTCGACCACCATGTAGATAAGATTCTTGAAACCCAGCCCGTTGTAGCGGTCTGGAAGTGTCGGAGGATCAATGCCTTCTTCGGGATCGCCGAGTGCGTAATGAACGCGCGCGCCATCATGACTGCTCATAATCGTCGCTGGGTTAAGCGCCGACTTAATCAATAGCCGTGGATTGGAAAGTCCAGGATATCCAAGGGTACTGAGTCGACTCAATGTTGGTTCGAACACGCGTTGAAGGTGGTCATTGAGCATAGCCTCAGAATCCGCCAGTGCACGAATCGCATCAAAGTCGTCGCCGCGCTTCTCCAGATTTCTGTCATAAAATCGGCTCAAGCATCGCGAAAGCTCTTCCACGCGACTGCCTGCCGCGGCATCTGCAAGATGACGTTGCGCATGCAAAAAATCGACACGCAGTAGCGAACTCAAAATGTCCTTCCCGCTTCGCCCCTTGTCAGGAGTCAACAGGAGCGGCGTGTAACCGGCGGCTTCATTGAATTCCGCATCAAATTGCGCATGATCCAAGACATAATATCGCAGCTCATATTCCAGTTTCAGATTGGCCGCCAAATAGTCATGTAGCGTTCTCGGTTCTGGATGATAGTCGGCCTCGCCGTTCGCACCCGGGCGAATGTTGGCGCGCGCTCTTTCTCGGGCCTCGCTGAAATTGGCAAGAAGTGAGGCCGCATCGATTGGCGCGAACTCGACGCGGATGCCGACAAGGTTTCCTTCCCAGGCGAGACTTGGCAACAGATTGACAACGCGATGAAGATCTTGAGCTTGAACATGAAACCAAAGGTCGAGCGATATGGTTGGGAGATTTGCACCGTCCACACCCTCGCCGAAGGCGTTCATCTCTGCCCATGATTCAGCGCTGAAATCATGTACCGAGAACCGTTCACGAGAGGCAGCCATAAAAAGTTGGAGAGCGGCCGAAGCCGAGGTCTTTCCGCTATTGTTTGCTCCAACGAAAATAGAGAGATCAGACGCCAAGTTAATCTGCACATCTTTAAGACGTCGAAAGTTTCGAATTCGCAAAGTATCGATGTGCATTGTTTTTGTTCCTTTTGCTCACCTGAACGATAGCTACAAAGCGACCCTTACCCCAAGCTCGACTATTCAGATCTTACGTATAGTCAGTCAACTTCAGAGCCTTCTCGCTTTCTGCGTGTTCGAATGCATTATCATATGTCCGCACTTCTCCAGGTGATGCACCTTCATCGCGCAAGGCCTGTTTCCATTGCTTTGTTGTTATTTCAGCTATCTCAAATGCTCCTTGCCTAGCCGCGGTTGGTTCAAGATCGAAAAACTCACAGGCGTCCAGTGCGATATCGAGCGAGGCATCGAACGAACCGCCTTGAACGATACCCGTTTCCAAAATCCTGTGCCGTGACGGTGAGGGATTGATGTCGAACGCTGGTGACAGCCGCCATCTGTCTCCACCCGCGTAAATAAAGCCGTGGTTTTTCAGGTGATCGTCTTTGTTCGACACGAGGATGGTGAAGACGATCCGCCGCCAGAGCTCATGCAGGTCATCCACGGGCTTGCTGGAAATCTGCCGGATCACATCGGCGATATCCGTGTAGTAGCCGCCTTCGTCGCCCTGCCAGTCCAGCGCGGTTCTCGCTGAAATATAGGGGATGCGCGTCTCGCCGCGGCGGTCGAACCGCCGTATGAGCGCGATCGGGCTGTCACTGTCCCGCAATTCCAGCTTCGCCTCGGCAACCCGCAGTCCGCACATGGCTGCGAGTTTCAAGGTGGCGACCTCGGCGCGTTCGATCGGTTTCGTATCCTGTGCGGAGGTGAACTTCGCAATCCAGAGGTGGCCATCGCCCTCGACATTGGCCTTCGGGCGCGCACCACCAAGCGATCCGGCGACACCGGCCAGATCACGCGCCTCTTCCTCTGCGCCACTGGGATCGCGCTCGAACCGCTGGGCAAGCCCACGCAACCGTTCAAGTTCGACCAAACGCGGGATCGGAGGCGTTAGGTCGGACAGCGGCTCCATGTCTTCTCCGAGAAACCGTAACGCGCCCTGCCGTGTGCGGTCATCGGACAGCACCAGATAATCGAACTCGCTGAGACCTCCACCGAGCGCCTTGGTCATCAAAGCCCGCCCCCACGAATCCGGCGCAGCGTCGGCAAAGCATCCGGACAATGCCGAACGCTTGTCCTCCTTGCCGGTGCTGAAGTGGCTGCCTTCACGTAGCGGCAATCCGGGCGACAGCGCGAAACGGTCAGGTGCGATCAGCCATTCGTAGGCATATTCAAACTGCGAATGCTGACGCCGGCCGTCACTCTCAAAGCGTAGACGGCCGACGACACGCTTACCTTCCCCAAGGGCGACGATCGCTTCCGGCATCAGAAACCGACCCCTTCATCATCATCATCGCTGTCAGAGACGGGTTGAGATTGGCCTTTCTTGCTCACAGTCTGACCGGTTGTTCGCTTGCGGTCGATCCGCTTGGGAAGCGCCTCTTTGTCGAGAAGCAGGCCAGTATCGTCTGAGCCAGCATCAAGAAAATCGGATATGCGGTCGATCTCACCAAGGACGAGACAGGCCATCGCCAGCGTGCCAATGCTCACGCCATCATCGCCCTTTTCGAGACGCGCGATCGTGCTTTCGGACACACCGACCCGTTCCGCGAAACCCTTCACGGAGATCCGGCGCTTCAAACGTGCAGTCTTGACGTTCGAACCCATGGATTCAAGTGCTCGTCGTGCGCTTACTGAGTTTACCTTAACCGCCATATTTGACGTCCAATATATATTTAACCGTCAAATATGACTGTTAGAGCAAAAAGCGTTTCAAAGCAACCTCGCGCTAGGGGGCCGCCCGATAGTCATGCTGTGTCCGAAATATGTAGCATGCTTCGGACACGTCTTCCCGAGTGTTGTGCCGGAGGTTTGATGCCGTCGACTAGAGACCATGCCCCCGAATGATCGACAAGTTCCGACGATCTGCAGCTGTAACTCATATTCTTAAGTCCGGGCATGGTGCGGACATCGCAACATGTTTCCGCAAGACCACGCATCCGCCTCCGACCGATTGAAAGCCTGGACCTCGCCGCTCAGGGAACCGCGAGATACCAATCCTCCCACTTCACGGCCTGAAGCTGGAGTTTTTGTATCGCCGAGAAGCACAGGTGGGCGTCGCCCTGCGGGCCGGGCTGTCGGCAGAGCGGAAGCCCCGATAGGTCTTATGACATGAAGCTCAAGGTCATTTGACGTTCCACAGAACGACGCTGGAGCGGGTAACGGGAATCGAACCCGTAACTGAAGCTTGGGAAGCTTTCGTGATACCTTTTCACCATACCCGCGCTGGATGTGAGCTATGCGATGGTTCGGGCATCGTCAAGAGGTACGGCGGCGTCTTCGGCGGTTGGGTGTCTCACCACCACCTGTGTTGAAGTTGACATCGGGCAGGGTGACGATTGAATTCAGGATGGGAAATGGTTCGACCGCGTTGGGGATGTTTGAAGCGTTGACAAAATGTTCCTGAAAGCGGGGCTCGATGGCTGTTTCAATCTTGTGGATGCTCTGGACTGTAGCTTCAATATCGCGTCGGGCTTTGGTGTTCAGCAGAGCGATGCGTGCGCCTGTGCCAGCGGCATTACCAGCACTTGTGACCTTGTCCAGCGGAGCATCTGGGATCATGCCAAGAACCATCGCGTGTTTCGGCGAGATATGCGCGCCGAACGCGCCAGCCAGAACAACGCGGTCGACTTTATCGACGCCGAACTTATCCATCAGCAGCCGTGCGCCGGAATAGAGCGCGGCTTTGGCCATCTGTATTTCGCGGATATCGCGGTTGGTCACAGTGATTTTGCGGGCCTCATCCTCCCAAACGAGGTAGCTGTAGGTCCGGCCGTCCTGAAAACAGCGTGCGGTGCCAGTTTGCTCGGGCGAGCCGATCAAACCGGGACCATCAAGCAGACCTGCAAGACGCATCTCTGCCACCATCTCGATGATACCGGAGCCGCAGATGCCGGTGATGCCTGTGGTTTCGACCACATCGTCAAAACCGGCCTGATCGGACCACAGATCAGACCCGATGACCTTGAAGCGCGGCTCCTTCGTGGTGGGGTCTATCTCGACCCGTTCGATAGCGCCGGGGGCTGCGCGCTGCCCGGAACTGATTTGAGCCCCTTCAAAGGCAGGCCCGGTCGGGGACGAGCAGGCAAGAACCTTTTCCCTGTTCCCAAGCAGGATTTCAGCGTTGGTGCCGACATCAACCACAAGGACAAGATCGTCGGATTTGTCAGGGGCTTCTGACAGGGCGACCGCAGCGGCGTCCGCGCCCACATGCCCTGCGATACAGGGTAGGATATAGACGCGGCTTGCTGGGTTGAGCTTCAGCGAGAGATCCGTTGCCCGAAGGTTGAGCGCATCCGAGGTGGCAAGTGCGAAAGGCGCCTGACCCAGCTCAAACGGGTCAATGCCCAGCAATAGGTGGTGCATGACCGGATTGCACACCAAAACAACGTCCATGATATATGCGGGATCAATTTGGCCTTCCCCAGCGATGTCCGAAATCAGGGTGTTGATCCCGTCGCGCACGGTTTTGGTCATTTCCAGATCGCCGCCGGGGTTCATCATCGAATAGCTGACGCGGCTCATCAGGTCTTCGCCGAAACGGATTTGCGGGTTCATGATGCCAGCGGACGCTGTGATCTCCCCCGTTTGCAGATCGCATAAATGAGCTGCAATAGTGGTGGAGCCGAGGTCTATGGCAAGACCATAGATGGAGCCTTCATAAAAGCCGGGCCACAGGTGAATAATGCGGTTTTCTTCAAGGTGGACAGCGCAGGTGATTTTCCAGCCGCCCTTACGAAGAGTTGGTTGAAGACCGCGTAGAATAGAAAAATCAGCGGTCAGGTGTGGTAGTTGCCAGTCGGCACGCAGCGATTTGATCAGACGTTCAAGATCACCGGAGGGATCGTGCATATCGGGCTGCTCGACCTCGACATAAAACAGCTTGATCGCGGGGGCCATGGTGATGTCGCGTGCCTCGGCGCGTTTACGCACGACCTGACGGTGAACCTGTGAACTTTCGGGCACGTCTATGACGACGTCATCTTGGATGGTGGCCTGACACCCAAGGCGGCGGCCTTTTTGCAAGCCGCGCTTGTCGTCATAACGTTGCTCAACACTGTTCCATTCTGACAACGCGTTTTCCTGAACGCTCACGCCATGTTTGGAAAATTCACCATAAGAGGGCGTAATTTGACATTTTGAACAAATCCCGCGCCCGCCACAGACAGAATCCAGATCCACGCCCAGTTGCTGTGCAGCGGTCAAAACGGGCGTACCAACTGCGAACCGCCCGCGTTTGCCGGAAGGGGTGAAAATAACGAGAGGATCGGCCATGAGATCTGCCTTTGCTTACCTGCTGTCGGTTTTAGGACTTGCCCGCGTGGATGCAATGACGTTCTGCGGTGTCGGCGGGGCTGTCTGTGTTGCAGTTTGCTTTTTGCAAAGCCTATTCACGATTTTTCTACGAAAAATCGTACAAGATACTTGATAAAGAGTTCTTTAACAAACAACGCGCAGGCCGCCTTTGTTGCAAATAACGATCAGCTGGCCACCGCATTCTATCATATGAAATCCGCGCTTGCGCACCTCGGCCTCAAATTTCTTACGTCCAACTTCGCGTTCGACCCATTTGGCAGAGCGCCTGACAACACCGCCGGTGCGGGCGGCTTTGGCGCTGAAAACCAGACGGACCCACCCGTCGGGATCAATGCGATTCTTGAAATCTTCCATCAACCGTAAAAGACCTGACAAAACTTAACCTTCGGTTATGCTCTGCGACGTCTTCGCCCGCCAGCACGTCCGCCTCGCTCTGCGGCGGCTGATCCATCAGCGTTGGTGGCTTTGTTGAATGCGATCCATGCAGATCCTGATGGATCCTGATCCATCAGGAAATTCGCGGCACGAATGGCTTCCATTTCTTTGCCGGGGCGCGGTTTTGTTGAGCCCATTCCGGTAAGCTGTGCAAGGATTTCAGGATCAATATCTTCCGGCACGATAATGCCGGCCGCCGCCAATGCATCGCGTTTTTCCTTCAATTTCAGCGGGCCAACTGGCAAAGCAATCGGGTTCATGATGGCAGACGTCATGCCAGCCGTCATTGCCATGGGCAGAAAGGCATTGTTGATGCCGTGTCGGTTCGGCAGACCGAAGCTGATATTTGACGCGCCGCATGTGGTGTTTACCCCAAGTTCTTCACGCAAACGACGCACAAGCGTAAAGACTTGTAGGCCCGCAGTGCCCATCGCGCCAACGGGCATAACAAGCGGGTCGACGACAATATCATGGGCCGGGATGCCAAAATCGGCAGCACGTTCAACAATCTTCTTTGCAACCGCAAAGCGGATGTCCGGGTCTTCCGAAATGCCTGTATCGTCGTTCGAGATTGCCACGACCGGCACATTGTACTTCTTAACAAGAGGAAGGACGAGCTCCAGACGTTCTTCCTCACCCGTGACCGAGTTGAGCAGGGGGCGACCCCAGCGGCTGCAAGACCATTTTCCAAGGCGCCTGGGACAGATGAGTCGATGCACAGAGGAACGTCCACAAGCGCCTGCACGCGCTCGATCATTTCTTTCATCAAAGGGGGTTCGACGAAATTATTGTCAGCGTAGCGCGGGTCTTCGGCCATCTTATTGGTAAAAACGGCACCGGAATTGACATCCAGCACATTCGCTCCGGCGGCAACCTGTGCTACGGCGTCCGCTTCGACAGTGGAAAAGTCACCTTGTTCCAGCTCTGCGGCCAGCTTTTTGCGACCGGTTGGATTGATCCGTTCTCCAATGACGCAAAAGGGTTCATCAAACCCTATTACAACGGTTTTTGTTTTTGATTCCAGAATGGTGCGGGTCATTATTGATCTTTCTCTGCAGCTGGAATGGCGGAGGTGCCGCCGTTTTCGATTGCCCATGTGGCATTGGTCTTGATCCCGCCAAGGGGAAAGAAATGCACGGCCTCGATATTGAAGTCAGGGTTCGCAGCTTTATGCGCTGCGAGTTCGGCCAAGAATGTATCAGGCGTATAGGGCAACAGAAGTTTTGTAACATCCATAGCGCGCTTTTGCAGCACTTTCAGAGAAGGGCCGACGCCGCAGGCAATAGCGAATTTGATCAGCGTTTGCAGTTTGGCAGGACCAGCTGCACCAATATGGATTGGCAATGTGATACCCGCGTCGCGCAGCGCATCCACCCATGCGATCACTGGCTTGGCATCAAAGGCAAATTGCGTTGCCAGCGCCATATGCGCATCTGTTGTGTCCGAGAATTTCTGCTTCCACAGAAGAGCTTCCTCAACATTTTTCATAGACCCATCGGGATCAATGTCGCGGTTGCCTTCCGGGTGGCCGGCGACATGAAGCCGTACGAAATTGCCAAATAAACCTGTCTCAAGAAGCTGCATAGAGCTGTGGAAAGCGCCGTGCGGTTCAGCCACGCCGCCTGCAAGTAGCAGCGCCTGATCGACACCGGCTTCGCCTTGATAGCGGGCGATCCAATCAGCAAGTTTATCGCTATCCTTGATAATCCGCGCAGGGAAATGGGGCATCACCTTGTAGCCGTCTTTTGCAAGGCGGGCGGCGGTTGCAACCATGTCTTCGATCGGTGTGCCGTCGATATGGGCGATGTAGACTCGCGTTCCTTCCGGCAGCAGCTCGCGGAAATCTTCGACTTTTTCTGCTGTTCTGGGCATGACCTCGATGGAATAGCCTTTGAGAAACGCTTCAAGATCGCCATTCGTAGTTGGTTCGACCGTGCGTTTGAAATTCAGAAGTGCCATCAGCCTGCTCCTTATATGCTCAAACCGCATTGCCGTCATTGGCGATCAGCGCCTTGATCTTCTCTGCGTCATATTCTGTATCCAGACGTGCAGCTTCGGCTTTTGCGACATCTTGGGGTCCCCCTCGACGCTGTAGGCAGGCGCTTTGCGCCAGTCTGCCATATAAGCGTCTGCGTCTTTGGCCCCAATTTTCATAGCAACACGGTCTATTGCTTGTTCAAACCGTTCAGGCAGGGGCATTTTGGCCCCGCGTCGGCCTTTGCCAACGATAATTTGTGCAGGAATGTCGCGCCAGTAAACGATCGTCACGTCGGGCATTTTGTTTCTATTCCTCTCAGAACTTTAGATCAGCCTAGAGCAACATAAATGCAGCTACCGGACAATTTCGACAATCCCGCGTCATGTTGCGACGTGAGCATCCATATGGATTATCGTGTGATGTCGGATGAGGCTATAGGGGCTGACCTTCAAATATCTCATAAAATTTATGAAATCTGGTGATCACAAAACTTGCGTCAGAACAGACCTGTGTTTACCTTGTGGATAAATCAAGTTTTTGAAAGGCCCAAGCGTCATGGCGGATAAATCGCCACATAGCGCGGGCCCGTTTGTAAAACCGGGGCTGGCCCCGGTCGCGCGGCCCGCACACGACTTGCCACCTTTGGGTGAACCTGACCCGGCTGATCTGTATGCAGCGCTGGATCTGGGGACCAATTCCTGTCGGATGCTGATTGCGCAACCGAAAGGCAGCCAATTCCATGTGGTCGATAGTTTCTCAAAATCCGTGCAACTTGGCGCGGGTCTTGAGGCATCGGGTCTTCTAAACCGCGGTTCTATGGCCCGCACGGTGGGTGCATTGAAAATCTGCCAAAAGAAGCTGCGCCACCATAATGTGCGACGTATGCGGCTGGTTGCAACCGAAGCGTGTCGGCGCGCAACCAACGCATCTGAGTTCATTAAACTGGTGGAGCGGGAAACGGGGCTTGCCCTTGAGATTATTGAGCCCGAGGAAGAAGCACGTCTGGCGGTGATCAGTTGCGCGCCACTGGTGTCAGTGAAAACAGAACAATTGTTGGTGGTTGATATTGGCGGCGGTTCGACTGAATTGGTCTGGATCGATCTGTCCCGCGTACCACGTGTCGACCGGCCAAGGGCGATTATGCGGCTGCATACGGGGTTTGATCCGAAAGACAGCAGCTTCCCGGCAGCGCGGGTGGTGGATTGGATCTCCGTGCCTTTGGGCGTGGCAACCCTGCGCGATCAGTTCAATGATGTGAATGATGATGCAGCAGGCTTTGCCCTGATGAGCTGGTTTTTCGAGGAAAACCTGTCGGAATTCACGCCTTATCACGAGGTTGATCAGGTGCGCGAAGGATTTCAGATTATCGGCACCTCTGGCACAGTAACGACTTTGGCTGCCAGCCATCTGGGGCTAAAACGCTATGATCGCAACAAGGTGGATGGGTTGCGGATGACCTCGGATCAGATTGATCATGTGATCCAGAGCTATCTGCATATGGGTCCGGAAGGGCGTCGCGCTGATCCGCGTATCGGTAAGGACCGGCAAGCCCTGATCATGTCAGGAGCGGCTATTTTACAAGCCCTGCTTCGGGTCTGGCCAACGGACCGTTTGTCTGTTGCGGATCGTGGGCTGCGCGAAGGGTTGCTTTATGCTCAGATGAGTAGCGACGGTGTGCTGGAAGAAGGGCCTTATTGATCCAGCGGTTTGATCGTGTAAGGGATGCCTTCAACAAGACTATATCTACAAAGATGGAAAGCCCGAAGTGATGGCCAAGAAGACGACACGCAATACAAGCGGGCGCGGGCAGCGCGATCTGACGGTCAAGGTCAAGACCGCCCGTGGGCGCAGCTTGTCCTCGACCCGTTGGCTGGAACGGCAGCTCAATGACCCTTATGTCAAGCGCGCCAAAGCAGAAGGCATGCGGGGGCGGGCGGCTTACAAGATCCTTGAGATTGACGATAAGTACCGGTTTTTATTACCCGGCGCGCGGGTGGTTGATCTGGGATGCGCGCCTGGTGGCTGGTGTCAGGTCGCCGTCAAGCGGGTGAATGCTTTGGGCGAACGCGCCAGCAAAGCGCAAGGCTACGTTCTTGGGATCGATTTGCAAGAGGTCGACCCGATTCCAGGGGCAGAATTGCATGTCCTCGACTTTATGGAAGATGGGGCTGATCAAAAGGTCAAGGACTGGCTGGGCAGTAAGGCAGATGTGGTGATGAGCGATATGGCTGCGGCAAGCTCGGGTCATAAGCAGACTGACCACTTGCGGATCATTGCATTGTGTGAGGTCGCAGCACATTTTGCCTTTGACGTACTGGAAGAAGGTGGGACGTTTGTTGCAAAAGTTCTGGCCGGCGGCGCAGAGGGTGATTTGCAAAAATTGCTAAAGCAGAAATTTACCAAAGTGGCGAATTTCAAGCCACCTGCAAGCCGGTCTGACAGTTCCGAGAAATTTGTCGTGGCCACCGGGTTCAGGGGCTAAGACTTTTTGCAGGTGAGGTAGGTGGTCGATACCGGAACGCTTTACACTGTGAGTGGCACCAGATACCCCAACGGCACCGACCAAAGGCAGGTCTATTGTATGCTTATGTCAGTATTATTGTCCGGTTATGATTATATTGTGTCCACAATGGCTGGTTTTGGACAAGAATCTTGGGTTTTGTTCTGAAATGGCCTTAATTGGTTCCTTCTTATAAACATGAAGTGATATTTACTTTGATGCATTTGCTTCGCGTTTTAACCGCCCGAGTTCTCGATCAAGGGCATTGAGAAACTGCGATCGGTCTTTAGCAGAAAAAGGCGCAGGGCCGCCTGTCTGCTCTAACCCGGCCCGCAGATCGGCCATGATCGCGCGCGTGGCGATGGCACCGCCGATATTAGCGGTGGTAAAAGGTTTGCCTGCTGGGGACAGAACTGTCGCGTCTTTTTCAAGGCATCGGCCTGCCAGCAAAATATCCGCTGTGACCACCAATGTTTGCGCATTGCTGTGCTCGTAAATCCAGTCATCGGCGGCGTCGAACCCGTCTGATACCATCTGCATCGAAATGAGCGGATGTGCGGGCGTGCGCAGGTAGCTATTGGCCACCAGTGTAACAGGAACTTTAAGGCGGTAGGCCACCTTGTATATTTCCTCTTTCACAGGGCAGGCATCGGCATCGACCAGAATAGAAAGAGGCATGAAGGCTCCGTTTATGTGACAAGGTTAGCTCTGCCATAAAATACGACCTTTCGCACCACCCCAATCCATGTAATAGGAAACTGCCAAACGAGCACCTCCCAAGGAGAGACCCATGGAGATTCGCGAGGCCCTGACTTTTGATGATGTTTTACTTGTGCCGGGGGCATCGAATGTGCTGCCATCAACGGCAGACACCCGCACTTTTGTGACCAAATCAGTGGCGATGAATATTCCGCTGCTCAGTTCCGCCATGGATACAGTAACAGAGGCGCGCATGGCGATTGCCATGGCTCAGGCCGGTGGCATAGGGGTCGTGCATCGCAATCTTGGGGTCGACGAACAGGCACAACAGGTGCGGCGGGTCAAACGATTTGAAAGCGGGATCGTCTATAACCCGATTACACTGACTGCGGATCAGACACTGGCAGATGCCAAGGCATTACAGGACCGTTATAATGTGTCGGGCTTTCCGGTTGTTGAACAAGACGGGCGTGTCGTGGGGATTGTGACCAACCGGGATATGCGGTTTGCAAGCGATGACAAGACGCCTGTGAAAGCAATGATGAGCGCAGATAACTTGGCAATGCTGCGCGAACCTGCGGATCTGGCCGAGGCGAAAAGCCTGATGCGGGCCCGCCGGATTGAAAAGCTGTTGGTTGTGGATGGGGAAGGACGTCTAACGGGCCTTCTGACGATAAAGGATATCGAACAGGCGGTGCTGAACCCCCATGCCTGCAAAGATGATCTGGGGCGCTTACGGGTCGCTGCAGCGACCACTGTGGGCGATGCCGGGTTCGAGCGATCCGAAGCATTGATCGACGCAGGCGTCGATCTGATTGTGATCGATACCGCGCATGGCCATTCCGAAGGGGTCGGGCACGCTGTGGAACGGGTCAAGAAGCTGTCCAATCAGGTGCAGGTTGTGGCTGGCAACGTGGCCACGGGCGAGGCGACGCGGGCGCTGATCGGGTCCGGGGCGGATGCTGTGAAGGTTGGTATCGGGCCGGGCTCGATCTGTACGACACGGATGGTAGCGGGTGTCGGTGTGCCGCAGCTGACAGCGATCATAGATTGCGCGCAGGCGTCGGGCAGTGTCCCAGTGATTGCGGATGGTGGAATCAAGTTCTCGGGTGATTTTGCCAAGGCGATAGCGGCGGGTGCATCCTGTGCCATGGTCGGATCTATGATCGCCGGGACGGATGAAAGCCCCGGCGAGGTGATCTTGTATCAGGGGCGCAGTTTCAAAAGCTACCGTGGTATGGGCTCGCTTGGGGCTATGGCGCGGGGCTCGGCGGATCGATATTTTCAGAAGGATGCCGCCAGTGACAAGCTGGTCCCTGAAGGGATCGAGGGGCAGGTGCCCTATAAAGGCTCCGCAGGCACTGTCATCCATCAACTGGTTGGCGGTCTGCGGGCCGCCATGGGGTATACTGGCGCTGCTACGATTGCTGATCTGCACGGTCGGGCGAATTTCGTGCGGATTACAGGTGCGGGGCTGCGCGAAAGCCATGTACATGATGTCCAGATCACGCGGGAATCGCCGAATTACCGTGTTGGTTAAATGACGCCCGCCGCGCGGCTGTCAGCCGCGATTGAAGTGTTGGATGCCTATTTAGGGGGGCAGCCAGCCGAGAAAGCCTTGACCAACTGGGCGCGCGGGTCACGCTATGCAGGCTCCAAGGACCGGGCGCAGGTGCGTGACATCGTGTTTGACTGTTTGCGCTGTCGCAGGTCCTTTGCAGCGCGCGGCGGGGCCGAGACGGGCAGAGGATTGGTTCTTGGATATGCGCGGATGCAGGGGCTCGATTTGGACGAGATGTTCAGCGGTGAAGGCTACGCGCCTTCAAAGCTGAGCACGGGTGAGCGTATCGAGGCCAAAGAGCTGCCCGAAAATGCTGCGCTGGATTGCCCAGAGGTTCTGGCAGAAGATCTGCGCCGGTCTCTGGGGAATGAGTTTGCACCTGTAATGGCGGCTTTGCAGCATCGTGCATCCGTGTTCTTGCGTGTCAATCTGTCGGGTTGCTCGGTCGATGCCGCGATTGCCGTTCTTGCGCAAGACGGGATCATGGCGGAGCCTCATGATCTGAGTGATGCAGCACTGATCGTGACCGAAAACCCCCGCAGGATCAAACAGAGCAAGGCTTTGGCACAAGGTTTGGTCGAGTTGCAGGATGTGGCATCTCAAGCGGTATGTGCCTGCCTGCCAATGGATCGCGGCGCGCGTGTGCTGGACTATTGCGCCGGGGGTGGGGGCAAGTCGCTGGCATTGGCTGATCGCGGTGCGGGGCAGGTTTTTGCCCATGATGCCAATATTTCCCGCATGTCTGATCTTTTGCCACGCGCGGCCCGGTCCGGCGTCAACGTGACAATTCTGGACAGTCAGCAAATCTCCGCAGAGGCTCCGTTCGATCTGGTGTTGTGCGATGTGCCGTGCTCGGGCAGTGGGACGTGGCGGCGTGCCCCCGAAAGCAAATGGCGCCTGAGCCGTGATATGCTGGATGAGTTGTTGCGGACGCAGGCCGATATTCTCAACACAGCAAGTCAGTTCGTCGGGCCGTCAGGCGGTCTGGCCTATGTAACCTGTTCGCTGCTTGATCTGGAAAACCAGTGCCAGATCAACGGGTTCCTGTCCCAAAACGCGGATTGGGCTTTGCAATTTCAACGCCACTTCACCCCGTTGGATGGTGGGGATGGGTTCTATGTGGCGTATTTGACGCGTAAGAATATGTACTGACGGCGTATATCTATGCAATTTTTTGTGGTATTAATCTCGCGTTAACTCTTTTGCCAGACGGTTTGTTGCGCAGTATTTTGAAGGCTGCTTTTTATATTTTGCAGCGAAGTTGGATACCATTTTGACGAGAACAATTCAGTCATTTGCCGCTCATATGCCTTTGTTGATGTTGGTTTCGGCGGCCTTGCTGTTGAGCAGCTTTTTTACATCAAACCCACACATATCCGTTGGTGTCCTTATTACGGGTGCCGCCCTTGCCGGTGTTGCTTTAGGGCTGTTCTTTCTGAGCCGAAAAAACAGGCCTGATGCGAATTGCCGCCAACTTGCGGATGTGATCGCGCATGATATGCGCGCCGTGGTCATCACGGATTTTTCAGGCAAGATCTTTGTGCATAATCGTGCTGCCCGTGACCGATTGGGGGACTTGCAGGACAAAGCGCTGGAACAGGCCTTGGATGGTTCAATCAGTAAGCCGAATGCACTTTTATTCCGCTTGCAACAAAAAGCGATACGGCAAAAAGCGGCGCATGAAGAGGTTGCAACGGCTCAGGGGCGGTGCCTGATTGCCGTACATGAAGTTGCACCGGATTTCCTGTTCTGGTCGTTTGAAGATGCGACGGAGCGTGATAGCAGCGCGTCGCGTAAGGCCGAAAAGATCAGTTTGCCAATGATGGTTGCGGATAGCTCTGGTGCGATCACATTCATAAACGACGCCATGCACGCCCTTGTGGGCAGACACCCCAAAACGCTCAATGATCTGTTCACAGATGTTCCTACTCGCTCGGGTTTGATCACCAACTTGACCGGGGCAAAAAGCCCCATTTCCGTGCGGGTTGTAATGGTGGAGTGCACCAAAAGTGGGCGGTGTGAGTATTTCTTCGTGCCGGTCGGCAATGAAACCGGGGCAATAACGCCGCTGAACCTTCTGGAAGATTTCCCGGTGGCGCTGGTCAAGATTTCGCCCAATGGTGTCATTTTGGAAGCAAATCTTCAGGCGCGTGATTTGATGGGCTTGCACCGCAAAGGGGGGAGCGTTTGCAGGATCTGGTCAGTGGTCTGGATCGCCCGATTGAAGATTGGCTGAAAGACGCAACCGAAGGGGGCTCACTGCATAAGCCGGAAATTCTGCGCTCTAATGCCAGGGACGAGGATGTGTTTCTTCAGATCACTCTGGGGCGCGTTATTGAGGGCGGCGAAGTGTCCCTGATGGCAATCGTCAATGATGCGACTGAACTAAAGTCGCTTGAGGCGAAATTTGTCCAAAGCCAGAAGATGCAGGCTATTGGCCAATTGGCGGGCGGCGTGGCCCATGATTTCAATAACCTGCTGACGGCCATTTCAGGGCATTGTGATCTGCTGATGTTGCGCCATGATCCGGGCGATCCGGATTACGGTGATCTGGAACAGATCAACCAGAACGCCAATCGTGCGGCTGCACTTGTGGGGCAGTTGCTGGCATTTTCACGCAAGCAGAACCTGCAATTGGAAGTATTGGACATGCGCGACACGCTGGCTGATCTTGCGCATCTTTTGAACCGGCTGGTCGGTGCGCAGATCACGTTGCGTCTGAACCATGATCCCCATCTTATGCATGTGCGCGCAGATCGGCGTCAGCTGGAACAGGTGATCATGAACCTTGTGGTGAATGCGCGCGATGCCATGAACGGCACGGGCGAGATTTCTATCGAGACGCTTAATATGAGGTTGAAAAGCGACCTGAGCCGAGACCGCGCCATTGTACCACGTGGCGATTATGTGCTGGTCAAGGTCTCGGACACAGGCAGCGGTATTCCGGCTGACAAACTGGCAAAGGTGTTTGAACCGTTCTTTACGACGAAACAGACAGGTGAGGGTACCGGGCTGGGCTTGTCCACGGTCTATGGCATCATCAAGCAATCGGGCGGATATATCTTTGTGGACAGTGAAGTCGGAAAGGGGACGGCTTTCACGATCTATTTTCCAACCCATGACAAACCGGCCGTTGCCGAGGCAAAGCCTCTTGAGGCACCCAAACCTGTTATTGAGGCGGGCGTTGCCGAAGGCGTGATCCTTCTGGTGGAAGACGAAGCCCCGGTGCGGGCCTTCGCAAGCCGTGCCCTGCAACTGCGCGGCTACCATGTGCTAGAGGCAGAACATGCAGAACGGGCATTGGAAATTCTGGAAGATCAGAGCCTTGTCATCGATCTGGTTGTCACCGATGTAATGATGCCCGGCATGGATGGTCCCACTTGGGTCAAAGAGGCGCAAAAGACGCGACCGGATCTACGGGTTGTCTTTGTATCAGGCTATGCGGAAGACACATTTGGCGATGACAAAGCCATGATTCCCAATTCGGTATTTTTGCCAAAACCGTTCTCACTTAGCGAATTGACAGCAACGGTCCGTGCGCAATTACCTGATACGAAAAGCTAGGTTGGTTTTATAGTGTCACCCGAACGAAAGAGGCCCTTCATCCAACGCAGCATGGATTTGAAAGTCTAAAGCGAAGCGACCCCGAAATTGTGCTTCCAGCGCTGGATCAAGAGGAATGTTGATGTCATGCGTCTGGTTTATCAGAGGGATATCAACGCTAGTCCTGAGGCGCTTATTCATGAATTTTATAAAATGATGCATCCGTTCATATTGAAACAGATGATGGATCAGCAGATCGCCTTCCTTATCCGTTACAAATGTAGCCTGTGCTCCGACTTTGGCAAAAGCGGGCTGTTGGTCTGACAGATATGCCTCGACGAATTCATCAAAGCTGATCCCGGCGGTGCTGTTGCGATGGTTCAAGATTTCTTTGCGCTGGCGGTAGCGATACCAGCTGTTCAGCCATGCAAGTGGATGGCGGATTACAGCAACGGTCTCAAGCGGCTCAAGGCCCGCCGTGTCAAAAATGCGGCGCCCCCGATGCTCAAACACCAGCGCATTCATATGTTTAACTTCAGGCGGGTGGCGCACAATCGTGCTGGCGCTGTCTTCAAAGCTTTGATGCATTGTTCGTGTCCCGGTCTTTGGGACCGCCAGATATGCCAGCCGTTGTTTATGAAAAATTAGCATGCTGATTTTTCTTCCGTTTCCCATCCCATGTAAACCCATCTTTAAGGTAAACCGGGAAAACTGGCTTTTGAAGTTTTAACTTGAAATGTTCTCCTTTTGATCTCATAAGTGAAAAAAGAACAAGAGGCGAACAAAAGCAGTCATTGCTGCCACTTCGGCGGTATGAAATAAGGAACAGATTACATGGCCACAGCGGAACTTCTTCAGATGAACGATAAGCGCGACGCGAACAAACAAAAGGCGCTCGACTCTGCGCTGGCCCAGATCGAACGGCAGTTCGGCAAAGGGTCAATTATGAAACTGGGCGACGGGAATGCCGTTCAGGAAATTGAAGCGACATCAACCGGATCATTGGGTCTGGATATTGCCCTTGGCATAGGGGGTTTGCCAAAGGGTCGTATCGTTGAGATTTATGGCCCCGAATCCTCGGGCAAAACCACTTTGACCCTGCATTGTGTTGCGGAAGAACAGAAAAAGGGCGGTGTTTGCGCGTTTGTCGATGCGGAACATGCGCTTGACCCGCAATATGCCCGTAAGCTTGGCGTCGATCTGGATGAGCTGCTGATCTCGCAGCCTGATACGGGCGAACAGGCGCTGGAAATTGTTGATACGCTGGTGCGTTCCGGTGCTGTCAGCATGGTCGTTGTAGATTCGGTTGCGGCATTGACACCGAAATCGGAACTGGAAGGCGATATGGGCGATTCAAGCGTCGGTGTGCATGCCCGCTTGATGAGCCAGGCTATGCGTAAACTGACCGGCTCGATTGCGCGCTCCAACTGTATGGTTGTGTTCATCAACCAGATCAGGATGAAAATCGGTGTGATGTTTGGCAGCCCGGAGACGACAACCGGTGGTAATGCGTTAAAATTCTACTCTTCCGTTCGGCTGGATATTCGCCGTATCGGCGCGATCAAGGATCGCGATGAAGTCGTCGGCAACCAGACCCGCGTGAAGGTAGTCAAGAACAAGGTCGCCCCGCCATTCAAGCAGGTGGAATTCGACATCATGTATGGCGAAGGCATCTCGAAAATGGGCGAAATTCTGGACCTTGGTGTCAAGGCTGGCGTGGTCGAGAAATCTGGCGCGTGGTTTAGTTATGGCGATGAACGGATCGGGCAGGGCCGTGAAAACGCAAAGACCTTCCTGAAGGAAAACTCAGCTATTGCGCTTGAACTGGAAGACAAAATCCGCGCCGCACATGGTTTGGATTTTGAAATGCCAGAAGGCGAAAAAGCTGCGACACCTGATGACGTGGATGGCCTGATCGAGAGCTGACCATTATGTTGCGTATGGGCCGTACCAACGGCCATGACGTAACGGTATGCTAAGACTAGTTTAGAAAAGGACGGCTTTAAGGGTCGTCCTTTTTTATTGCGGGTTCAGCAGTGGTGGACTCGCATAAGGCGCAGGGCTAAACCTGCACGAACAATGTAAAACGCCTGAGTGGACACCGAAATATGCCCAGCCTGAATGATATCCGGTCGACTTTCCTGAATTACTTCGAAAAGCAAGGCCATGCGATTGTTCCCTCCAGCCCGCTGGTGCCGCGCAATGATCCAACTCTGATGTTTGCCAACTCCGGCATGGTGCAGTTCAAAAACCTGTTCACCGGGGTCGAGACACGGGATTACAAACGCGCCACCACCGCGCAGAAATGTGTGCGAGCCGGCGGAAAGCATAACGATCTGGACAATGTCGGCTATACCATGCGGCATCATACGTTCTTTGAAATGTTGGGCAATTTCAGCTTTGGCGACTACTTCAAAACCGAAGCTATCCCCTTTGCCTGGGAGATGATCACCAAAGAACTGGATATCCCAAAAGATAAACTGGTCGTCACGGTTTACCACACTGATGAAGAGGCCGCTGATATCTGGAAAAAAGTTGCCGGGCTCAGTGATGACCGCATTATCCGTATCGCCACCGATGACAATTTCTGGATGATGGGGCCAACAGGTCCGTGCGGGCCATCGTCCGAGATTTTCTTTGATCATGGGGACCATATCTGGGGTGGCCCCCCGGCAGCCCCGAAGAAGATGGCGACCGGTTCGTGGAAATCTGGAACCTTGTTTTCATGCAATATGAGCAATTCGAGGACGGCACGCGCAAGGATTTGCCAAACCAGTCGATCGATACGGGCATGGGGATAGAGCGCGTCGCCGCGTTGCTGCAGGGCACGAATGACAATTACGCCACCGATCTGATGCGCGCGCTGATCGAAGCATCGGCCAATGCGACCTCCAGCGATCCTGATGGGCCCGGTAAAACGCATCATCGGGTGATCGCGGATCATTTACGCTCGACCTCGTTTCTGATCGCCGACGGGGTGATGCCGTCTAACGATGGTCGTGGCTATGTGCTGCGCCGGATCATGCGCCGTGCGATGCGCCATGCGCATTTGCTTGGGGCCAAAGACCCGGTGATGCACCGGCTGGTGCCAGCTTTGGTCGGCCAAATGGGCGGCGCCTATCCGGAATTAGGACGTGCGCAAGCCCTGATCGAAGAAACATTGCGGCTGGAAGAAACGCGGTTCAAACAGACGTTGGACCGTGGATTGCGCCTACTGGATGATGAACTGTCCGATCTGCCCGAAGAAGCCGATCTGCCCGGTGCTGCGGCGTTTAAACTTTACGACACATACGGTTTTCCGCTGGATCTGACGCAGGATGCGATGCGCGAAAAAGGGCGCGGCGTGGATACGGAAGGGTTCGATGCGGCTATGGCTGAACAGAGAGCCAAGGCGCGCGCCAGTTGGTCGGGCTCGGGCGAGGCTGCGGATAGCACAATCTGGTTTGATATTGCCGATGCGAATGGGGCCACAGATTTTCTGGGCTATGACACGGAACAGGCTGAAGGACAGGTGCTGGCCATCGTCAAAGATGGTGCGCTGATAGACAGCGCTTCGAAGGGCGAAACGGTTCAGATCGTGTTAAACCAGACGCCGTTTTATGCAGAAAGCGGTGGTCAGGTCGGTGACACGGGCGTGCTGAAAGGCGAGGGCGGTCAGGCCACCATCACTGATACACGCAAGACAGCGGATGTTTTCATCCATTTTGCGACCATTTCCGAGGGGCAGATTAACCTTGGTGACGGCGTGGAGCTCACCGTGGATCATGCCCGGCGCACTGCAATACGCGCAAACCATTCGGCGACGCACCTGCTACACGAAGCCCTGCGGGAAGCATTGGGGGATCACGTTGCACAGCGCGGATCGCTCAATGCGCAGGATCGGCTGCGGTTTGATTTCAGCCATGGAAAGGCGCTGAGCCTTGAGGAATTGGCAAAGGTAGAGACGGATGTAAACGCCTATATTCGCCAGAATAGCCCTGTCGAGACGCGGATCATGACGCCTGACGATGCCCGCGACATCGGCGCGCAGGCCTTGTTCGGTGAGAAATATGGTGATGAGGTTCGCGTCGTATCCATGGGACGGGCCGAGACAGGAAAGGGGCTGGATGGGCAGACTTACTCGATCGAATTATGCGGTGGCACACATGTCAGGCAAACCGGCGATATAGGTGTGTTTGTAACGCTTGGCGACAGTGCCTCCAGCGCTGGCGTGCGTCGGATCGAGGCGCTGACAGGGGATGCCGCCTTCCGCTACCTACGGGATCAGGACCATCGTTTGGCGCAAGTTGCGCTGGCGCTGAAAGCACGCCCGGAAGATGTGGGCGACCGGGTCAAAACCTTGCTGGATGAACGCAAGGCGCTGAGCAACGAGATTGCACAACTGCGCCGGGACATGGCGATGAGCGGTGGTGGAGCGGCAGAGACACAAGACAAAGAGATCAACGGCGTGTCGTTTTTTGCGCAAAGCGTGTCAGGCGTCAGCGGTCGAGATTTGCCCGCATTGATTGATGAACACAAGGCGCGCATGGGCTCTGGCGCGGTGCTATTGCTTGCCGATGCAGACGGTAAGGCCGCTGTGGCGGCTGGCGTGACCGATGATTTAACCCCCAAATTGTCAGCCGTTGATCTGGTCAAGGCAGCGGTGACTGAACTTGGAGGCAAGGGGGCGGTGGCAGGCCTGACATGGCGCAGGGTGGCGGACCGAGCCTACAAAATGCAGATGCGGCTATTGTCGCCGCAGAAAATGTGATCGGAGGATAGAATGGGTGCATTATGGATCGCACATGTAAAAGTCACGGACCCGGATAGCTACATGAAATATGCCGAGCTTGCGACCGGAGCTATTGCAGAACATGGCGGCACATTTATTGTGCGCAATGGCACGTATGAACAGCTTGAAGGCAATGATCGCGCCCGCAATGTTGTCGCGCGGTTCCCAAGCCTGCAGGTAGCCCATGACTGTTATTATTCAGATGCTTATCAGGCTGCGCTGAAGTTTGCAGAGAATGCTGCCGAACGTGATTTGGTCATTGTCGAGGAACTGGACTGATTTACCGCTCGGGGATCAGCCCTCGCGGGCTGAACCGCAGAACCAACAACAAGATGACCCCCATAGTCAGCAGCCGCATATGGGCGGCTGCGTTAATCAGGTGATCTTTCAGCCAATACCCATCAGACATGCCGGCTGTGATCAGGCTCATCAAACCTAGACCAAGGGGTTCGACCTGCACCCATAGGAACCAGATCAAAAACCCACCCAGGACTGCGCCAAAATTATTGCCGGACCCGCCGACAATCACCATCACCCAAATCAGAAACGTGTAGCGCAGCGGTTGGTATGTGCCCGGGGTCAGTTGCCCATCCAGTGTGGTCATCATTGCACCTGCAATACCGCAGATCGCGCTGCCCAGAATAAAGACCTGAAGGTGGCGGGCGGTGACGTCTTTGCCCATCGCTTCTGCGGCGACCTCATTGTCGCGGATGGCACGCATCATCCGGCCCCATGGGGAATTCAGCGCCTTCTGTGCCAGCCAGAGCAGGATCAGCAGCACCGCCGTGAACAACACCGCATAGCCAAGTTTGACAGTCAGGGTTGAGGCAATCGTTGGCTCAAGCCCGAAAGAGGCTGCGCGGGCGACGAAATCAGGATCGTTTTGCAGGTCAATCTCGTAAGGAACGGGGCGGGGCAGGCCGATCACGTTCTTGACCCCCGTGACAGCCAATCCTCGTTTTTCAGGAAGGCGATAATAATTTCTGCAATGCCAAGGGTTGCAATCGCCAGATAATCGGACCGCAGACCAAGTGCGGTTTTGCCAATAGCCCAGGCTGCCCCGGCAGCGAGAAGGCCGCCCACAGGCCATGCAAGCAGAACCGGAAGCCCCATACCGCCAAGATAGCCACTTATAGCGGGGTTTATCGCCTCGATTGCAATGACAGCTGGATCAAACAGGAAACGGTAGATGTAAAAGCCGATCCCCAGTGTGGCGAGTATCGAAAGGGTGCGTATCCGTCCTGGCGTCATGCGTTTGTAGAGCGTTATAGCGGTTGCAATTGTCGCAGCACCTGCCAGCAGTGCGATGATCGCCCGCCCCCGCCAGCGGACCACGCGCCCGGTGTGACTGGCATACTGACAAGAACGGTGGCCAACCCGCCAAGGGCGACAAAGCCCATGACGCCAACATTGAACAGGCCCGCAAAGCCCCATTGCATATTTACCCCAAGGGCCATGATGGCCGAGATCAGCCCCATGTTGAGGATCAACACAGCAGTGTTCCAGGACTGGATAAAGCCGGTCATGATGATCAGGAAGGCCACGAAACCAAACAGGAAAGCATCGCGCAGGGTCATACGGATTGTCCTTTGAACAGGCCGGTCGGTTTGATTAGCAACACAATTATCAAGATCGCAAAGGAAACGGCGAATTTGTAATCGGTGGACAGCAGTTGCAACAACCCATCCGGTGCCAACGCATCGGGCAGAATATAGCCTGCGACTTTCTTGAAGGCATAGGTCATCGTAACTTCGGAAAATGCAATGACGAAGCCCCCGGCAATAGCCCCCAGTGGATTGCCCAGACCGCCAACAATGGCGGCTGCAAAGATTGGTAAAAGCAGTTGAAAATAGGTGAAGGGTTTGAAGGATTTATCCAGCCCGTAAAGCGTGCCCGCAATCGTTGCCAAGGCCGCGACGATCAACCAGGTGTAAAGCACCACCCGTTCCGGGTTGATGCCAGACAGCAGGGCAAGGTCTTCATTATCGGAAAACGCGCGCATTGATTTCCCGGTACGGGTTCGGTTGAGGAACCAGAACAGCACGGCAACCACAATAACAGCCGTCACCAGAGTGATCCCTTGCGTGGTGCGAATGGCTATGCCTTCATTCAGTCCGGTCATCTCTTTGAAGGTCCGGGCCGAGATGATGAAGCGTTCTCCGTCCAGAAACTTCTGGTCGTTTGGGCCGATGATGAAACGCACCAACCCATTCATGATGAACATAACGCCCAGCGACGCCATAACGAAGACAACAGGTTTGACCCGCTGGCGGCGGTAAAAACGATAGACCAGCCGGTCGGTGCCAAGCAGAAAAACCCCGGTTACAACAATCCCGAACGGCAAGGCCAGAAGGGCGGTGGGCAGCGGGCCAAGACTAAGACCCGCATTCTGAAATCCCCATGTGAACAGAATAACGGCCATTGTCCCGAAGGCCATCGTATCGCCATGGGCAAAGTTGGAAAACCGTAGGATTCCATAGACCAGTGTGACACCCAGAGCCCCAAGCGCCAGCTGTGCCCCATAGGCGATACCGGGAACGAGCACAAAATTGGCAAGTGCTGCAAATGCATTGAGCAGGTCGATCATAGAATATCCTCGCACCGCCCGCTATAAACGCGTTTTGCATCGCTTTGCGTTGGCTTGCTGAGTTGTGCCTTGCCGTCCCGTTCAATATGCAGCTCAGCACTGTCTGTGCCAAACTGGATTGTGACGCTTTCATCTGCATCGTTGAATACATAGTTGCCGTCGTTGTGGTAACTTGGCTGTTTGGGCAAAAAACTGTTCCAACGGTTTAGATTGCTGCGAAATTGCCGCGCGACAGGATCACCTGCCACCAGATCAGCGTCACCCATAACCAACAGCTGATTACGCCCGCCTGCATAAGCTTCAAGCGGGCCGCGCGGGGTGTTGGTTGCGATCATACGCTTGTCGATCGTCTCGCAGAACAGCGCACCAAAGCAGGTTTCGGTGAAGACGCAACCAAAACTGCGCGCATCTGCCGGTGTCCCAACGCAAAGAGCCAAAATGAAAACTGTTCTGATCATCCGCTATTCGACCTCACACGCGCCCAGGTAGCCCACCATCAGAGGCCCGTCGTAAATATGCGTTGAATAGCGCGCAAACCCACTGGCCACATGAGTTAAAACATGAAAGGCGCTGTCGGTGACGCCCACATATACCCGCACCGCGTCGCTGCCACCGATACTGACGGGGATCGTTTCCGCATCAGTTGTCATCTCGCCATCTGCGATGCTCAGATCGAAACTTGTTTCGGAACATGCCTCTGCCTCGAAACATTCCGTCGTGAAATTACACTGAGTGGCCGCCATAGCAGAGGGCGCAATAAACATGCCTGCAATCGTAACTGTTGCCCAAAGGCTTTTGCGTATAGTCATTGTCATCCTCCAAGAAAGCTCTTGCGGACATCCGGGTCAGCCAGAAGGGCAGCCCCTGTGTCCGTATAGCGGTTGCGGCCTTGCACCAGCACATAGCCTTTATCCGCAATCTCAAGGGCTTGCCGTGCGTTTTGTTCTACCATCAGGATACTGATCCCGGTGCGGGCAACCTCGATAATTCGATCAAACAGTTCATCCATCACGATAGGGGATACGCCGGCGGTTGGCTCATCCAGCATCAGAACCTTCGGCTGGGTCATCAATGCACGACCAACGGCAACCTGTTGGCGTTGACCGCCCGACAGTTCCCCCGCGGCCTGTGCGCGCTTGTCTTTAAGGATTGGGAACAGGTGATAGACCTGTTCCATCGTACCGGAAATATCATCACGACGCAGGAACGCGCCCATCTCCAGATTTTCCTCGACGGTCATGGATGTGAAAATGTTTGAGGTCTGCGGCACGAAAGCCATGCCTTTGGCCACGCGGTTCTGCGGTGACAGCGCCGTGATGTCTTCGCCCGCCAGCCGCACCGCACCAGAACGGACCGTCAACATACCAAAAACAGCTTTCATTGCGGTAGATTTGCCAGCACCATTTGGGCCAACGATCACGGCAATCTCGCCTTCGTTCACGGCAATCGTACATTCATGCAGGATATCGGGGCCTGTGCCGTAACCACCAGACATGGTGTCGCCAATCAGGAATGGCTCACTCATCAAATTTTCCAAAATACTTCTGCCAAGGGCTCCACCGATGATACCTCATCCCGCCGCAACCTTGTTTTTTAGTCCCGTTCCTAGATAAGCTTCGATTACCTGCTCATTCGCTTTGATCTCGTCCAGCGTCCCTTCTGCCAGAACGCGCCCTTCGGCCATGACGATCACCGGATCACAGAGTCTGCCGATGAAATCCATATCATGTTCAATCACGCAGAACGTGTAACCGCGTTCCTTATTCAAACGGATAATCGCGTCGCCGATGGTGTTGAGAAGCGTGCGGTTCACCCCCGCGCCGACCTCGTCCAGAAACACGACTTTGGCGTCAACCATCATGGTGCGGCCCAGTTCCAGCAGTTTCTTCTGCCCACCGGATAGGTTGCCCGCGCGTTCATCAGCCAGATGATCAATTGTCAGAAATTCCAGCACTTCATCGGCCTTGGCGGCCAGACTGCGTTCCTCCTCGGCAATGTGGCTGCGACGGAACCATGTGTTCCAAAGCGTTTCACCGGATTGACCGCCGGGGACCATCATCAGGTTTTCGCGCACGCTCATGCTGGAAAACTCATGGGCGATCTGGAACGTGCGGAGCAACCCTTTCGAGAACAGCTCATGCGGGGGCAGGCCAGTGATATCTTCACCTGCCATTGTCACGCTACCCGATGTCGGGGGCAATACACCCGCGATCACGTTGAACAAAGTTGTTTTTCCAGCACCATTTGGGCCGATCAGTCCTGTGATGGACCCCTGTTCAATCGACAGAGATGCGCCATCAACAGCATGAAAGCCACCGAAATGCTTGTGGATATTATCAACTGTGATCATCGATGCCTTTCACCAAAACAGCCCAGAGCGTGTCCGGGCTGTTTCAAGAGTTTATGTATGGGCTTTAACGATACTGGACCGTTTCCATCTTGCCACCTTCAAACTTTAGCTGACGGAAGCTGCCTGCGGATTCGCCCGGGCCGATCAACTCAACCGCCGTTGCGCCGACATAGTCCACTTCGCCGCCGTCTTTCAGGATTTGCAGGGCTTTGGCCAGCTCACCCGGATAGATCAACTCGCCCGGTGCATTGGCCACATCCATTACCTTTTCTTTGTAATCGGCAGACTCTGTTGAACCGGCCGCTTGTATGGCCAGCATGATCAACGCTGCGGCGTCGTAGCTTTCGCCCGTGTATGGCGAAGTGGTGTCGAACTTATCGCCAACCATTTCTGCGAACTTGTCTACGCCGGGGTTGTCAGAGCCAGGAACCTGCCCGGTGGAGCCATCGATTTCAGAGCCGAAATTTTCTTCCAGCTTTGCGCCAATCATCCCGTCGGGGAAGTGGAATGTATCAAATGCGCCTGCATCCAGTGCTGCGCGCACGATGCCTGATCCGCCCTGATCCACATAGCCCGCGACAACCAGACGCTCGCCCCCAGCAGAGGCCAGTGCGCCGACTTCGGCGGAATAGTCCGCCTTGCCGTCCTCATGGGCCGCCGTGATAGTGACTGTGCCGCCTGCGGCTTCGAAAGCGGCTTTAAACAGATCCGCCAGCCCTTTGCCATAGTCGTTATTGGTGTAGGTCAGCGCGACTTCCTTAACGCCTTCTTCCATCAGCACCTCGGTCATGATCACGCTTTGGCGTGCATCCGATGGAGAGGTGCGGAAGAACAGCCCGTTATCTTCGGCTTCCGACAGGCCCGGTGATGTGGCAGAGGGCGAAATCATCACGATGCCATTGGGTAATGCGACATTGGCCAGAACCGCGCCTGTTACGCCGGAACAATCCGGCCCCATCAGACCTTTGACGCCATCAGATGTGATAAGCCGTTCCGCTGCAGCCGTGGCAGCTGCGGAATCGACGCATGTGCTGTCTGCGCGCACGGCTTCCACTTTGGAGCCGTCCAAGAACAGCCCGGACTCGCTGACTTCGGCCATGGCCAGTTCAGCCCCGTCACCCATTGATGGTGTCAGCGATTCAATAGGACCGGTGAAGCCCAGAATAACGCCAAGTTTTATATCTTCCGCATAGGCCGCGCCAGAAACGAGAACACTTGCGGCAGAGGCAAGTAGCAGCTTTTTCATTTTTGATCTCCCTGATCAACTTTTGTTATCGGCGCGAGATTATGCTGTAGTTTTTGAAAAGAAAAGCCTTCACGCATGATGTTCGGCGAAGCGGTGAAGGCTCACGTCTGTGTGTTCGCCACCCGTAGGTGCTGGAATATTGCGAATGCTGGTATATCTCTGAAATTGTATATGCAGGAGGATAAAATGAGCCGGAAACACATACTCTGTTCAGTAATTCTGGCCTTTAGCTTTCCTGCGGTTGCGATGGAAAGCTCTCAAGGGGGGCTCACGGTTCAAAAGGTTGCAGATGATTTTGATGAGCCTTGGGCTGTAGATTTCCTGCCATCCAGTGGATTGCTTGTCACCGAGCGCGACGGTGCGCTGATTCATCTGCTGCAGGACGGCACGCAGATCGAGGTCAGCAATGTGCCCGATGTCGTTGCCGAAGGGCAGGGCGGATTGCTGGACGTGATGGTGCCCAGAGATTTTGCCACGTCGCGGCAGGTGTTTCTAAGCTATTCCAAAGCACAAGGGCGCGGTGCTGGCACGGCTTTGGGTGTTGGTACGCTAAGCGCAGATGGCACTGCGCTTGAAGGGTTTCAGACAATCTTCGAGATGGCCCGCGGCAGCACGGGAGGTCGCCACTTTGGCAGCCGCATCGTTGAAGCCAGCGATGGTACTCTCTTTCTGACGATTGGCGAGCGGGGCGACAGGCCGTCAGCTCAAGATCTTAGTCGCCATAACGGGTCCGTCATCCGCGTCACGCGGAATGGGGACGTGCCGTCTGACAACCCTTTTGTAAATCAGGGCGATGCGCAGCCGCATATCTGGTCTTACGGCCACCGCAATCCCCAAGGTGCTGCGCTTGACCTAAGAGGCAACCTTTGGGTTGTAGAGCATGGCGCGCAAGGCGGCGATGAAGTCAACCGGGTCAAACCGGGGGCAAATTACGGCTGGCCGGTAATTTCCTATGGCCGGCATTATTCGGGCCTCAAGATCGGTGAAGGAAGCGAAAAAGAGGGCATGGAACAACCTGCCCATTACTGGGACCCGTCCATCGCGCCATCGGGGATGATGATTTATTCCGGCAAGCTATGGCCGGACTGGAAGGGCGATATGTTTGTCGGCTCGTTGAAGTTTGACTATATTTCGCGCCTTGACGGGGACAGCGTAACTGAGACTGAGCAATTGAAGGATGGCGCGACAGGTCGCGTGCGCGATGTGGTTGAAGGGCCGGATGGCGCGATCTGGTTTCTGTCTGTCTATGATGGCGCGCTTTACCGGATTACACCCTGATCACAGAAGGCTGGGAAGCCACAGCACAATACCGGGAAACGCGATCAGAACCGCCACAGTCGCAACGTCTGCAACAAAAAATGGCGATGCGCCACGAAAGACGCCCTGAACCGAAATCGGTATCTTGGTATCTTGCGCCACACCTGCAACGACGAAGCAATTCAAACCTATGGGCGGGGTGATCAAACAGAGCTCGGCCATCTTGACCACGATGATGGTCGGGTTTTTATCTGCATGATAGTCAGCACAGAATTGCGCCATTTCGAACATGCCGATTGAGATGCCATCAAGGTTTCCAGCCTTTCTGTTGCCTTGGGGTGAATTGGCGGCTCTAATCAGAGCGCCAGAGGGAAGGACACACAATGCCTGCATATTTAAATCCATTGAAACAGGCCCTGCACGGGGGCAAGCCCTGCATGGGCTTTGGCTGAACCTGTGCAGCCCGATTGTGGCTGAGATCGCCGCGCAGGCAGGGTTTGACTGGTGCCTGATTGATGCGGAGCATAGCCCGAATGACCTGTCCGCCATTCTGGCGCAATTACAGGCCATGCAGGGCGGTGCTGCGCCCGTGGTGCGGGTCCCGAAAGGGGAAGACTGGATGCTGAAGCAGATCCTTGATCTGGGCGTGCAGACGGTTCTGGTGCCGATGATTGATACCGCCGAAGAGGCCGCAAAGATGGCCCGCGCCATGCGTTACCCGCCTGATGGCGCGCGAGGGTTGGCATCTGCCATTGCCCGCGCCTCTGGCTATAATGCCGAAGCCGATTATGCACAGACTGCGAATGATCAGGTGATGTTATTCGTGCAGGCCGAGACTCCTTTGGCGTTGGAAAACCTTGATGCTATTCTGGCCGTTGAAGGTGTCGATGGAGTGTTTATCGGGCCATCTGATCTTGCGGCATCGATGGGATATATTGCTGATCCGTCAGCGCCAGTTGTGACGGAGGCTATAGAGGACGCCATCAAGCGCATCCACGCGTCTGGCAAGATAGCGGGTATCATTGCCTTTGATCCGGCGCTGATCGCCCATTATACCAATCTTGGCGCACGCTTTCTGGGTGTTGGCAGTGATTTGGTGATTATGGCGGATGCCCTGCGATCCGTCGCGAAAACCTATGCGGATTGATCCCCACAGATATCACTTGAAAACCTATTGGCGGATGACGCCAACGCTACGATAGCCAACAAGGAGAGACACATGCCATTTCAGTTTCATCAATTCCCATATGGCTCTGACAATTACGCGGTCTTGATACATGACCCAAGCAGTGGTGAAACCGCCTGTGTTGATGCTGGGGATGGGGCCGTGGTGATGAGCGCACTGAAACACACGGGCTGGCCCCTGTCTCAGCTCTGGATCACGCATCATCACGGCGACCACATTGCTGGGGTGGCGCAGGTCAAACGCGATACAGGCGCGCAAGTTTACGGGCCGGATGGGATCAGTGGTGTGGATCATGTGCTGCGAGGCGGTGATCATTTCGAGTTCGCCGGACTTCGTGTGGATGTGTTGCACACGCCGGGTCACACGTTGGATATGCTCAACTTTTATATCGCATCGGAAGATGTTGTTTTTACAGGGGATACGCTGTTTTCTATGGGTTGTGGGAGGCTGTTTGAAGGGGACGCTGCGATGATGTGGGACAGCCTTCAGAAGCTGATGGCTTTGCCGCCTGAGACGATAATTTACTGTAGCCACGAATATACGGCGTCAAACGGCAAATTTGCCCTAAGCGTTGATCCGGACAATGAAGCTTTGAAACTGCGTATGGCAGAAGTGACTGAAAAACGCGCGAAAGGTGTAGCCACTATACCAACCACCTTGCAAGAAGAACTGGCCACAAACCCGTTTTTGCGTGCGGGCAATGCGGAGGCTTTTGCAGAGCTGCGCAGACTGAAAGACAGAGCTTAGGCTTTGATGGCAAAAGGTAACTCATTCCTGACCTTTATAACTTCGTCATTGTAATTCGTTCTGGAACAGCTTTAGTGTAGCTTTATGGTTTGATGATCATCTTAGGTATCGGCATTGAATCAGTAGAAGTTTCGTTGCGGCCCCGTTGGCAGGACAAAACCAACGCGCAGGCAGCAGGAGAGTCGGCCTTATGGCCTTGCCAGTATCGTTCAAGAACGCATTGGCTTTCATAAATGTGACGTCATTTTTTGGCGTCGGAGATAAAACTGCGATGCGACGCGCAAGAGATAATTTGAATGACAGAACCGGGGCACAGCCTCCGTTGGTCACGAATTGTCCCGTGTCGAATCTCGCCCAAACAAGACATCCCATCCTCAGACGGACCCTTCGACGGGGGCGTATTGATGCAGGATGCAAACGGATAACATGGCTAAGAAAATGCTTATCGACGCCACCCACCCAGAGGAAACTCGGGTGGTTGTCGCAGACGGAAACAAGGTTGAGGAATTTGACTTTGAATCCGAAAACAAACGCCAGCTTGCTGGCAATATCTATCTCGCAAAAGTAACACGTGTAGAGCCGTCTTTGCAGGCGGCCTTCGTGGATTATGGCGGAAATCGCCACGGCTTTCTGGCGTTCTCGGAGATACATCCGGATTATTATCAGATCCCTGTCGCTGACCGGGAAGCGCTGATTGCCGAAGAGCTGGAATATGCCAAATCGCTTGCAGAGGAAGAAGATAAACCTAAAAAACCCGCTCGCGGGGCAGGTCACGCACGAAGGCCAAGGCAGCGGATGCAAAAGCTGATGATGCTGTTACAACGGCAGAGCCCGCAGAACAGGACGACGCAGCAAATGCCGAAATTCCCGGTATGGGTGTTGTTGATCTTGAGGATGCGATTTCTGAGGATGAAGCACTTTCCCCGATGGAAACCGTTGCTGAGACGCCAGTGGAAACCCCCGTTGCCGGTGAAGATGACGCGGATGATGACAGTGCCGAAGATGATGATGCTGTCGAAATGGATGCAACGGACAAGGATGAAAATATCGAGTCCATTGCCCAGGAAGATGTAACCGAAGAAATCCGTACTCCGCGCAAACCCAGACCACGTCGGTACAAAATTCAGGAAGTCATCAAAGTACGCCAGATCCTTCTGGTGCAGGTTGTCAAAGAGGAACGCGGCAACAAGGGCGCGGCACTCACGACTTACCTGTCGCTTGCTGGCCGGTACTGCGTCTTGATGCCCAATACTGCGCGTGGTGGTGGTATTTCCCGCAAGATAACCAACGCCGCCGACCGCAAAAAGCTCAAGGAAATCGCGAATGAAATAGATGTACCGCAAGGCGCAGGTCTGATCGTTCGAACCGCAGGCGCGCAACGGACAAAGACTGAGATCAAGCGCGACTATGAATATCTGCAACGTCAGTGGGAACAGGTGCGTGAGCTGACGCTCAAATCCATCGCGCCGGCGCCGATCTATGAAGAAGGGAATTTGATCAAACGATCAATCCGCGATCTTTACAACAAAGAGATCGATGAGGTTCTGGTAGAAGGCGATCTGGGTTATCGCACTGCCAAGGACTTCATGAAAATGATCATGCCGTCCCACGCAAAGAACGTGAAGCATTATTCCGATCCTATGCCGCTGTTCGCGCGCCATCAGGTGGAAAGCTATCTGTCCGGCATGTTCAACCCGACAGTCCAGTTGAAATCCGGCGGCTATATCGTGATTGGTATCACAGAAGCCTTGGTCGCAGTCGATGTCAATTCAGGGCGGGCGACCAAAGAAGGCTCAATCGAACAGACGGCGCTGAATACTAACCTTGAAGCGGCCGAAGAGGTCGCACGACAAATGCGCTTGCGCGATTTGGCCGGCCTGATCGTGATCGATTTCATCGATATGGAAGAACGGCGGAACAATCTTGCGGTTGAGAAACGCCTTAAGGATAAACTGAAAACGGATCGGGCTCGCATTCAAGTTGGCCGGATCAGCGGGTTTGGCTTGCTTGAGATGTCTCGCCAACGCTTGCGTCCGGGTATGTTGGAGGCAACAACGCAGCCTTGTCCGTCATGTCATGGCACAGGGTTGATCCGGTCTAATGACAGTCTTGCCTTGTCGATCTTGCGCCAGATTGAAGAAGAGGGGACACGCCGCCGCTCGAAAGAGGTGTTGCTGAAAGCACCTATTGCCGTGGTGAACTACCTGATCAATGCCAAGCGCGAGCATATTGCGCAGATCGAAGCGCGCTATGGTCTGTCTGTTCGTCTGGAAGGGGACGCACATAAAGTCAGCCCTGATTTCGAGATCGAGAAGTTCAAGACGGCAACCCGTACTTTGGCTGTGGTCAACGAAAACGTCGTGTCGATGGACAGCATCGACATGTCCGACATTGATGATGCGGCTGAAAAAGACCTGGCGGAAGAAGAAGCCGCCGAAGCCGAAGAGCAACCTAAGAAGCGCAAGCGTCGCCGCAGGCGGGGCGGGCGCGGCAGGTCACGTGCTAATCAGAACGCGGAGAATGAACAGAACGCTGAGAGTGAAGCGTCAGACACGCCTGAGGCGCAACAAACGGATGCTGACGCTCCCTCTGCTGAGAAGGCACCTGATGCAGCTACGGAGACACCTGCAGAAGAAACGCCAGAGGTGGCGGCAAAGCCTAAGCCAAAGTCTCGGACACGCACGCGGACCTCACGCGCCAAGAAGACAGAGGTGGCATCAGAAGAGGCATCTGTTGGAGCCCCGGTTGATCCGAAACCTGATACAGAAGACGCTCCGGCCAAAAAGCCCGTCCGCCGGTCGCGGGCGAAGAAATCGCCTGTGGAACCAGTTGCCGAAACCTCTGAGGTGGTAGAGGCGGAAAAGCCGGTCGCTGAAGAAAAACCCAAGCGGACCCGTAAACGCGCACCCGCAAAACCGAAAACAGAGGCAGCCGCGGATGATGGTGACAAAGTTGCTAAGGCTATTGCCGAAGTGATGGCCGCACCAACCACTGTTGCTGCAGATGCAGGCGCAGTTGAAGCAAAATCCGAAGAGGTGGCGAAGGAAAAACCAAAACGCCGTGGTTGGTGGTCTTTAGGTCGCGGATAGGTTAGTTTAAAAACGCCGGGCTATGCCCGGCGTTTTGCATTATATCGCTGTAAAATTGTATTTATAATCAGCAGTAGGTTATCTACCGCCGTCTTCTTGCTTTTGCCGCGGCATCAGCCGTCGCCAGTATATCCTGCGCACGCAGCCATCCGGCGGACCCACGGGGCAGGGCGCCGCTGGCGCGTTCAGCGTGAAGCTTGGCTTCACTGAAACGGCCAAGCACTGCATACCGTTCAGCCGTGGCGACAGAGGCCATGCCGTTTTGACCTGTCTTCGCATGAGCCACAGCCAGATTGCGCAGCAACCCCGGATCGCCCGGATCGCGTGACCGCGCCGTTTCAAGTACCTTGAGCGCTTGGCGGTACGCGGCAGGGTTATCCGTTGCGATCAAGGCGCGGCCCAGACCAGACAGGATCAGCGGTTCATCCGGCGCAAGGGCCACAGCATTCTTGTAGGACGCTACAGCGGCTTGTGCATTCCCGCTTTCCAACAGGATTTGGCCCTTTAGTTCGTGGTAATAGGGGTCGCGCGGTCGCAGTTTCAGCAGCGTATTGATCTCTGATATGGCCTTCTTTGGGCTGGGCCTGCGGTGATAGGCAATCGCGCGTCGCAGCACAGCGGTTTCCCCGTTGCCTTTGGCCTCTTTTCGACGCAGTACCGAGCGGGGATTTTGCAGGAAACCCTGCAACTTGGCGTCCATCCGATCATACCAATAGGCGGATGCGGCAGAGGTTGGCTTTGCTTTGGCCTTCAAGCCCGCCACAAAACCTTTCACGCGCCGTAGCCGGTCCTGACTAAGCGGATGGGTCAGCGCATAAGGGTCTACGCGGCTGCGCAAAGCGTCCTGACCGCGGAAAATTTCCAGAATATCGGACATGGCGTCTGGGTCGATCCCGGCGCGGGCCATGTAGCGCAGACCAGCCTCATCAGCCGAAGATTCTTCGGCACGCGTATGGCTAAAGAACACCCGTCTGGCGGACCCGGCGGTGCCCGCTGCCAGCCCCGCTGCTGCCTGTCCTTCGCCATTTGCCGCGGCAGCCGCTGCAAGGGCAAGACCGATTGCAGTGACCCGATTGGCGACCCTTTGGTTAATGGCCCTACGCGAAATATGGCCATTGGCAATATGCGCAATTTCATGGGCGATGACGGCCTGTAGGGCTTCGGGACGGTCCAGCCGTGTGATCAGGCCGGAATGAATAAAGATATGCCGGCTATCGACGACAAAGGCATTCAACGAATTATCCTTGATCACCAGAATGCGCACCCGATCCGGTCCCATCCCTGCCGCTTGAAGGATCGGGGTCGCCAGTTGCTTGAGCGCTTGTTCCAGTTCTGCGTCACGGATCACAGTCTGTGCATTAGCAGGCAAGGCGGTGAGCGTAAAAAGGACCGCTGCGCAAATCAGGTTCAGCACTCTGGACATTGGCTTCCTTTCGGGTAATGCGTGTGGTTTGACCACTCATGCCAAGTCTGAGGGGAAGTTATGCGAAGTTCAAGCCGTGGCAAGGTTGATCCGTTCATCGTGATGGACGTGATGGAGGCCGCACGAAAAGCCGAAGCCGCTGGTCGCCATATCATTCATATGGAGGTTGGTCAGCCCGGAACACCTGCACCACAGGCCGCGCGGGATGCGTTGACAGCTGCACTGCAGAATGACGCGCTTGGTTATACGGTTGCTTTGGGTCTGCCAGAGCTGCGGCAAGGCATCGCGCAATTATATAAAGACTGGTACGACATCGATCTGTCGCCGGACCGCGTGGTCGTTACCGCAGGATCGTCGGCTGCCTTCATTCTGGCGTTTACCGCTTTGTTTGATGCAGGGGATAAAGTCGGCGTGACAGAGCCTGGCTATCCATCTTACAGGCAGATATTGAAATCCCTTGATCTTGAGCCTGTGGGTATTCCAACCAATGTCGCACAGCGACATGTGCCGCATATCCCGCAGGAGGATCTGGCTGGGTTGATCGTTGCATCGCCCGCCAATCCTACAGGGACGATGCTTTCGAAATCTGACTTGGCGACACTGACCGGCGAGTGCCAAGCGCGAAACATCGCATTTATCTCGGACGAGATCTATCACGGGGTACAGTATGACAGCCGCGCTGTATCAGCGTTGGAGGTTAGTGATGATGTCTATGTGATTAATTCGTTTTCCAAGTATTTCTCGATGACGGGCTGGCGTCTGGGATGGATGGTCGTTCCCGAAGATCATGTCAGGGTGATCGAACGGCTGGCTCAGAATATGTTTATCTGTGCGCCTCATGCGGCCCAGATCGCGGCGCTTGGCGCATTAGGCGCGCGAGGCGAGACCGAGGCGATGCGCGCAGTCTATGCCAGGAACCGCCGTCTGATGCTGGAAGGGCTGCCAAAAGCCGGGTTTGACCGTATCGCACCACCTGACGGGGCTTTCTACATCTATGCAGATGTTTCTGAGATGACCGACAACAGCGTGACCTTTGCGGCAGAGATACTGGATGAGGCTGGGGTTGCGGTGACGCCGGGTGTTGATTTTGATCCCGTGCGAGGCCATCAGACCCTACGTTTTTCTTACGCGCGGAGCACCGAAGACATACGCGAAGGCCTGATGCGGCTACAACAGTTTATGTCGGGGCGCTAAGCGTTATTGCCGTTTCCTCAGATATATTTTTGAGTTATGACTGGCGGAAAAAAGAGCGGTCATGGGTAAAACTTTATTATTTCTTCTCACAGCAGTTTTCACGGCTGGTATTGCTACTGCACAGGAATTTCGCGCATTGGCGCGGGTGGATCAGGGGAATTCTTCTCTACAGGATGTTTGGGGCGGGACAGAACTGCACTTATCGCTGACGCAAGCCGTGCCTTACCGGGTCTTTATGCTTGATGATCCACAACGGCTGGTGATCTCTTTCCGGGAGGTTGCGTTTGACGGTGACATTGCCCGGCTTGATCAATCCGATAGTGTCACCAGCTTGCGCGCAGGGGTGGTGCGACCCGGCTGGTCGCGTTTGGTCGTGGATCTGACAGAGCCGATGAAGATCACTGAGGCTGGTATGAAGGTGGACCCAATTGACGGAGGTGCGATGCTTGTTGTTCGCATGAGCAACACCAGCCCTGAAGATTTTGCCGCAGCGGTGCAGGACGACGTGTTCGATATTCCTCCACAGACTGACGATATTGCGATCAACAAGCCCTCGGACGAACCGATTGTCGTCGTGCTTGACCCCGGACATGGTGGCATGAGATCCCGGTGCTGAACGTCAGGGACATAAAGAAGCCGCTCTGATGCTGCGTTTTGCGCAGGAGCTGAAAGAAACTCTGGTACGCAGCGGCAATTACAAAGTCGTTCTGACGCGCACGAAGGATGAGTTCGTGTCTCTGCCGCGCCGTGTCTCGATTGCGCGCGCTGCCGGGGCAGATATTTTTTTGTCGCTGCATGCGGATGCGCTTGCGGAAGGCCGGGCAACGGGGACAGCGGTATATACCTTGTCCGAAGATGCGTCTGATGCAGCAAGCGCTGCCCTTGCAGCGCAGCAGGACCGCACGGATATCATCTCTGGTATCGATCTCAGCGCACAGGACGATCAGATTGCAGGTGTTTTGATTGATCTGGCCCGGGTGCAAACAAGTTCTCATACGGATTTACTGGCGGGGTATCTGGTAGAAGGGCTGCAAGACACGCTGGGCAAGTTACACAAGCGTCCGCATCTGAAAGCTGGCTTCTCGGTTCTCAAAGCACCGGATATTCCATCGATCCTGATCGAGTTGGGTTTTATGTCGTCACAGGAAGACCTGTCCAATCTGATGGATGCAGGCTGGCGCCAGAAAGCGGCACGCGGAATTCTTACTGCACTTGATCGTTGGGCACTGGAAGATGCAGCACTTGGCGGGCGGCTGTTGAAATAAAACCCACCCCTTACATCAATCCTTTTGCGGGGATATAGCATAAACTGCTTTTGACCTATATAGTATGTAAACTATAACGATTATACTTGTGATGCAGGAGCCGCTTCATGTTGCGGATGATACTATCCTTTTTGGGGCTATTTTTAGTTGGGCCTGTATTGGCGCGCTTGGTGCTTCCATGTTGGTGGGCGCCATTTTCTATATGTATTCGCGCGACCTGCCCAATCACGAACAGCTTGCGCAATATGCGCCTGCGACGATTAGCCGGATTTATTCTGGCCAGGGTGATTTGATCGACGAATTCGCCAACGAGCGCCGTCTCTTTGCGCCTGCAGATGAAATTCCCGATATTGTAAAGCAGGCCTTTATCTCGGCCGAGGACAAGCATTTCTACACCCACGCGGGCTATGATCCTTTAGGGATGGCCAAGGCCCTGCTGGAAGCCGCGCAAGGCAAGCCCTTGCGCGGTGCCTCTACGATCACGCAACAGGTCATGAAAAACTTCCTTCTGGGCGGTGAGCGATCCGCAGAGCGGAAGGTAAAGGAACTTATCCTAGCCGTGCGGATTGAAGACACGCTGAGCAAAGATAAAATCCTTGAGCTTTACCTGAACGAGATTTTCCTTGGCCAGAACAGTTTTGGGGTGGCGGCAGCGGCACAGACCTATTTCAACAAAACACTGTCACAACTTGAGCCCCATGAAGCGGCCTATCTAGCTGTTTTGCCGAAAGCACCGTCAAACTATCACCCTGTCCGACAGGTTGAGCGGGCCACGAACCGGCGTAATTTTGTTTTGCGCGAGATGTTTGAGAACGGATATCTGTCCCGGGAAGAGTATGAGGTTGCAAAATTCAAGTCTCTGGAAACGGTTCAAAGCGGTGCCTTTGCAGGGTTTCGTCAAAACCTACCGGACCGTGATTACTTCACGGATGAAATCCGACGTCAGTTGTCCAAGGATTTCGGCAAGGACGAATTTTTCGGCGGTGGCCTGACGATCCGCGCGACAGTGGATCGGGAGCTTCAGAAAGAGGCTGAGAAAACACTGCGTGTTGCGCTGGAAAACTATGACCGGGGGCAGGGCGTCTTTCACAGGGTAAAGGTGCAGATTGAGCCCGAGGCATTGCAAGGTGAAGGTGGCTGGCAAAAGGCTTTGTCGGCCACGCGGTTCCCGCGTGATATCCCGGATTGGTCCGTCGCAGTCGTTCTTGATTTTGACGGTCCCGACGCGCGTATCGGGATCGAGGGGCGCGAAAGCCTTGGCTATATTCCGGGGCGTGATGTCGCATGGGCCAGACCGCGTCGGGAAGACGGCACGCTCGGTTCGAAATCTGCGGATACGACCAACCTTCTGTCCGTCGGGGATGTGATCCACGTGCGCCCGGCCGAGAACGGCGAATGGTCCTTGCGGCAAGTTCCCGAAGTGCAGGGCGGCTTCATGGCCATGGATGTGAACACTGGTCGTGTTCTGGCCATGCAGGGCGGCTATTCCTATCAACACTCTGTTTTCAACCGTGCCACGCAAGCGACACGCCAGCCGGGGTCGTCCTTCAAACCCTTTGTTTATGCCGCTGCTTTGGACAGTGGTTTTGCGCCAAATACCATTGTGGTAGACGCCCCGATCGAGCTGAATACACCGCAAGGCCTATGGCGGCCCAAGAATGCCTCGAACAAGTTCTACGGCCCGGCGCCATTGCGGGTTGGTATTGAAAGATCACGTAACCTGATGACCGTCCGTCTTGCGGAAGAAATCGGCATGGGCACCGTTGCCAATTACGCCGAGCGCTTTGGTGTTTACGACCGTTTGCCGGGCTATCTTGCCAATGCGCTTGGCAGCCAGGAAACGACCCTGTTCAAGATGGTTGCAGCCTACGCTATGTTTGCCAATGGCGGCGAACGGGTCGAGCCCACGCTGGTCGACCGGGTGCAGGACCGCTGGGGTCGCACTGTCTATCGCCATGACCAACGTGTTTGCGAAGATTGTCAGGGGGCCTCTCTTGATCAAAACTTTGCGCCAACCATCGTTTCTAACCGCGAACGTGTGATGGACCCGATCACCGCCTATCAGCTGACATCAATGATGCAGGGTGTTGTCGAGCGGGGCACGGCGGCAAAAACTGTGAACCTGAGCGTACCGACAGCCGGTAAAACCGGCACGACCAATGACGCCAAGGATGTCTGGTTCGTTGGTTTTACGTCCAACATCGTGGCTGGCTGCTATATTGGATATGACCGCCCTCGCACGCTTGGACGTGGCGCGTCGGGCGGCGGCATGTGCGGCCCTGTGTTCAATAATTTCATGAAAAAGGCCGTTGAAAAATATGGCGGCGGGGAATTCAAGGTGCCACCCGGTGGGTACTTCGTGAAAATCGACCGAACAACAGGTGCGCGTCTGGATGATGGTGCCAATGGCCCCAATGTTGTGGCCGAGTATTTCCGGGAGGGCGAGGAGCCGGTATATGGTCTTGGCGCCGTTCTGGATGGTGGCTTTGCTATGGGGTCGAACCTGAACCTCTATACAAGTGGTGACAGCGATGTGACAGCTGTGCGCGAAGTAACCACGTCAAGCGGTAAAACAGCTGTGATACCGGAGCGCGCGAATTTTGGCACGCTCAGTGCGGGCGGGCTGTATTAGCACGGCTTGCCCCCGCACAATGATACCCGTATCACACTTACGAATACACTCTTTCAAAAGGTCAGTGCCATGCGTGCAGACGCTCAGAATGCTGTTGAGGCTATCCAAAAATCCCTCGATCTTTTGCGGCAGCGCATGGATTGGGACACTGCCCAGCATCGGCTGGAGGAATTCAACGCGCGTGTTGAAGACCCGGATTTGTGGAATGACACCGAGAACGCGCAAAAGCTGATGCGCGACCGCCAGTCTTTGGTGGATGCGATGGACAGCTATACGGCCATGAAGCAAGAGCTGGATGATAATGTCGAGCTGATCGAACTGGGTGAGGTGGAGGGCGACGCAGACGTCGTGACCGAGGCCGAGACGGCCTTGATGGCCCTTGTCGATAAAGCCGCCGCGAAAGAGCTTGAGGCGCTGCTGGATGGTGAGGCAGACGCCAATGATACATTTCTTGAAATCAACTCGGGCGCTGGTGGCACGGAATCCTGCGATTGGGCCTCTATGCTGGCGCGAATGTATGTCCGCTGGGCTGAGAAGCGCGGTTACAAGGTCGAGCTGCAATCTGAAACGCCGGGCGAAGAAGCGGGGATCAAATCCGCAGCTTACAAAATTACCGGTCATAATGCTTATGGTTGGTTGAAATCAGAATCCGGGGTGCATCGCCTTGTGCGGATTTCCCCGTTCGACTCGGCGGCCAAGCGGCATACGTCGTTCTGCTCGGTCTGGGTATATCCGGTGGTTGACGACAATATCGAAATCGACGTGAACCCGGCGGATATTCGTATCGATACCTACAGGTCCTCCGGGGCAGGGGGCCAACACGTGAACACAACTGACTCGGCTGTGCGGATCACTCACGCGCCCACAGGAATTGTTGTGACCTCGTCTGAGAAGTCACAACACCAGAACCGCGATATTGCCATGAAAGCCCTTAAGTCACGCCTCTATCAGATGGAGCTAGACAAACGAAACGCTGCAATCAATGAGGCCCACGAGAACAAGGGCGATGCGGGGTGGGGCAACCAGATCCGGTCTTACGTGCTTCAACCTTACCAGATGGTCAAAGACCTGCGCACCAATCACGAAACATCTGATACAAAGGGCGTTCTGGACGGCGATCTTGACCCGTTCATGGCGGCAACTTTGGCAATGGATGTGTCTGGCAAAAGTCGGGCAGAAGCACAGGCCGAGGGTTAAGCTGCAGTCGGCTATATTATTTCTGGGATGATGAGTGCAGGCTTCTGTTGCCAGGTGCCTGCGAACCCCGCCTATCGCAGCTAGGCGATAGGGCTTAAGATTTCAGTCTTTCGCACTGCTTAAGCAGCGAGAGCAACTGGAGCTTTGTTGTCGTTTGCAACTAGCTTAATTGTACCGATAACGGTGGTAACTCACCGAGACAAAGCTAACCCCTTTAGACGTCCGTCGATCCTATTTCGACCCCATGATCCCCAAACGAGGGAGTTTTGGTGGAGTCGCCGGGTACCGCCCCCGGGTCCGATCCGCTTATTACGAGCGCGTTTATGTCCATAGTCCCGAAGGACTGTACAAACATACGTGTCATACGCGCTTGGTTCAAGGGGTGGCCAAGTCTAAATCTCGGGCTTTAAGGGTTGGATTCGCTTATTGCGAAGAATGTAAATAATTTATGAACAATGTCGCCTCAATTTTTCCCAACGGTCATTAACGATTATGACAGTATTGCCATGAAATTGTCTGGGTGATTTTTTGTTTTAGAAACGGTTCACATGAAATGACTATTTTCGTTTCAGGAAACCGCAGAAAAGCCGACAAGTCCTTAATGTTTTCTTTATGACGTGGCGTCACCAAAATGGGCACAATCTGTTAGCCATGTCGCCAAAACGCCTAAATCTAGCCCTGACCAGGTCACGGGCATAATGTTTCTTATCTCCAATCGATCCATTGATGGGGATAGTAATAATGAAACGCGGTTTGTTAACAAAGTTTAAAAGCTTTGCACGTGCGACAGATGGGAATGTCACCATTGAATATGTTCTATGGTTGCCATTCATGGCCGCTTTGTTGGCCTTCACTGTAGATGCATCCATGCTGATGCACCGTCAGACGCTACTTTATGATGCATCACGTGATGCAAGCCGCCTTGTTGCCCTTGGCATCATGACCCCATCCCAAGCGGAAACTGAAGTCGTAAAGCGCTTTGGTGGCGGGGCAAATTACAGCGCGAATATTGTTGAAAGTAATGGCTTGGTCTCAACGACCGTAAGCGTGCCTTTCTCACAAATTGCAGTTTTCACTCAAAGATTCTGGGGCGATTCCAGCCAGTTGAGTGCAGCTGTCACCATGTGGAAGGGCGAAGAAGAGACGAATGAAGGAGAAGAAAATGCATAACGCACATTTGGATGCTGCTATTAAAAAGACGTTCCGGAAAGGATCCGAATTTGCGAAAAGTGAATCAGGTGCGGGGACAGTAAAATCACTTATGTGGACTATGATGATGTTCATGATCGGCGGTATTGCGGTTGATGGTTCCAACGGCTGGCGTGTCAATAACATCATGCAAACTGCTGCAGACGCATCCGCAATGGCCGCCGCAGCACAGTTACCTGATGAAGAAGCTGCCCGCGCAATGGCGCTTAGGCTGGCATCTATAAATCTTGACAGTAACCTGCATGGGGAGCCGATCAAGGCGGAAGATATTGTAATCGGATACTGGGATTCCGAGGCAAACATACTTGATACGTCAAGCGACAAGCCGTCGAACGCGGTTTATGTCTCTGCAAACCGCACCGCAGAGCGTGGCAATGGTATTGGCAACTACATGCTCAGCCTTGCCCATGACAAATATTTTGAAACGAATGCAAGTGCTATTGCGCTGACCGATGAAGAGGTAATCACAGCGGGAAGTGGTGAGCCTATTATCCCATCCTGCGCCTCTGCGACTATTATTACGTCGAACTTCATGGATACAGGTGGTGGTAACACCCTTAACGGCGATGTCTGCTTCCACGGCGGAACCGGCCTGCGTACGGGCGGTAATGACTTCTTTGGTCCAAGTGTTCGCATGAGTGCGGAAAGCAAAGACAGTGTTGTCATCAACCACACACGTCAGGGCAGTGCGACTGCCGAGGAAGTGCGGGTTGAAAGCAATATGCAGCCAACAATCTTACCAAATCTTTCAGCGAAATTTGGTGAGTTGTGGAACGCGCTCTATACATCCGGTGCCACAACATATTCCGGCGATCTTCTGCCCGAAAACATCTATGATGAGAATGGGCGCGCGAAAATCGTCCGTGTGAACCGCGGGTGGTGGACAGTTCAACCCGGTGAGTTGGAACCACACACAATTTATGTGGTAAACCATGGCATGCAGTTGGCCGGCGGTATTGATGCAAAGAATATTGCAATCGTCGCAAACGGCCAAATTGGCATCGGCGGTGGTCCTGCTCTGCACTTTGAAGATGTGTTCTTTTTTGGCGCAGGTCAGTTGAACTTCTCGGGTGATGTTCTTTGGGGTAATCCAAACAGCTATTGTGACACTGGTAAGTTCAACACCTACCTGTTCTCGAAAGAGTCATTGTCACTTGGCGGTTTCGGTGCTTCGAGCGGCGCTTATGGTGTTGTTGGTGCGGCCCCTCGCTTCAGCCCCGGTGGCGCAATGAAAAGCGCGGGTGGCTTGTATTTCGAGGCATCGCAATACACAGCACTTGGCGGCGGAATGGACATTAACGGCTGTGACGTTGAGCTCGACTCCTATGTCGATCTGTCCAAACCTGAGCCAATCGCGCAAGCAGAGACAAAAATCCGCAAGCGCGGCCGTCTCATTCGCTAACACGGATAGACACAAAGTTAAAAAAGCGCCCCTTCGAAAGAGGGGGTGCTTTTTCTTGTCTGGTTTAGATGGAAAGCCTTAATCAGAAGCCGGTTTTGATCCGTTCGAATTCTTCGCTTTGCTTCGTGCGCAGCTCCAGTGACATCGGCAGTTGTGCCAGTAATGGGGCATTAGCATCGCCAAGCCCTACTTCTTCCAGTTTTTCAGCATTGATATTTTTCATCGAGGCTGCATTGGAATGACCATACCCCTCATCCAGAAACGGTTGCGTGGAAGTCGGCGATAAAAGTGCGTTGATGAAATCGTAGGTTTTCTCTTCTGAACCGGGTCCTGATTTCAGTTGGACATAACCGCATAACCATACGGAAGATCCTTCCGTAGCTTCCCGTTGATAGCCGACGGGAAAATCCTGCTCGGCCATAGTGGGTACAGTCTCGTTCCACGCCCAGGACACAAGAACTTCGCCCGACGCCAAAAGCTGGGAAAGCTCTGCAGGGTCAGTCCAATAGGTTCGCAAATTTGGGTGAACTTCCCGCAACCAGCTAGAGGCGTTTTGAAAATCTTCTTCCGTTGCATTTGCCCAATCCTGAGTGCCTGTCGCCAGATAAGCCAATGCATAGGCGTCATCTACATTGTCCGGAATGGTCACGCGGCCCACATAATCGGGGTTTTTGAAGATATCCAGCGTAGCGATATCTTCGGCAGGGACCTTTTCAGGGTTGTAAGCGATGGCTGTGGTCCCGAAATCAACGGGAATAAAGTAAACTGGTCCATCCCCAGCTACATCACTTCCCATAAGGCTTTGATTCAAGTTTCCGAATTCAGAGATTTTGGATGTATCCCATGGCTCTAACAGATCTGCATCTACCCATTTTTGTATTGACCCGCCGCAGATATGGGTGACGTCCACGTTGAATCCTGAGGTTATTTTCTGGAACGCTTCTTCTTCGTCCCCGAAGAATGTGTATGTCGGGCTAACCCCGTGTTTTTCAAGATACTCACTATGGAATGAAGGGTCTTCAAAGCCGGAATAGTCGAAAACCATCAAGTCCGGGTCGGCAGCGTGGGCCGCACTTGCGGCCAGCAACAGGGCTGTTGATCCGATCAGTTTTGTGAGTTCGGTCATGCGGGGCAATCCTCTGGTCTGGTGATATGTGTCCAATAGCCTAAAAAGTTAGGTCAGAGCACAGATCAGAGCAAGATGATTTTGTGCCACCGCAGCTTTCGCCTTTGCGCTTTCGGATCAATTCGGCTTCTATGAACCGAAACCACAGTTTGAGGAGGCATGGAATGTTCAATGCGTTGCTGGTGACAAAGGATGAGGATGGTACAACACAGGCGACGGTCACACAGATTGACAAGGATCGCCTGCCAGACGGTGATGTGACCGTTGCCGTGGAATACTCAACATTGAACTACAAAGATGGGCTATGTATCGGGCCGGGGGGCGGTCTGGTGCGGACGTATCCGCATGTTCCGGGAATTGATTTTGCAGGAACAGTCGAGACATCTGACGATCCACGCTACAAACCGGGTGACACCGTGGTGTTGACTGGCTGGCGCGTGGGAGAAATGCATTGGGGCGGCTATGCGCAAAAGGCCCGTGTCAAAGCGGATTGGCTGGTGCCCCTGCCTGATGGCATCAGCACGCGGCATGCTATGGCAATTGGGACGGCGGGGTTCACAGCAATGCTTGCTATAATGGCTTTGGAGGATCACGGCCTGCAAAAAGACAATGGCCCAGTTCTTGTGACGGGCGCTGCCGGAGGCGTAGGCTCCGTCGCGACTGCTATTCTGGCGCATCTGGGCTACGAAGTGGCAGGTGTAACGGGACGCCCGGATACGGCTGATTACCTTAAATCCCTTGGTGCCAGTCAGATCGTGGCGCGTGAAGAGATCAACGAGACGGTCAAACGCCCCCTTGAGACAGAAAACTGGGCGGGATGCGTGGACGCCGTGGGGGGCGCGATGCTGGCGCGCGTTCTGGGCCAGATGAAATATGGCGCTTCGGTCGCTGCTGTGGGTTTGGCGGGCGGTGCTGCATTGCCTGCAACAGTGATCCCGTTCCTTTTGCGCGGCGTCAATCTGCTGGGTATCGACAGCGTGATGCAACCTTATGACAATCGCGTCCGAGCGTGGAAGAGGATCGCAAAAGATATGCCCATGGATAAGTTGGATACAATGATACAACCTGCGACTCTTTCAGAGCTCCCGAAGCTTGGAAGCGACATCCTGAAAGGGCAAATCAAAGGGCGAGTCGTTGTTGATGTGAACGCCTAAATACTACATCTTGTGTTTCAATTCGATGGATAGCGCAACTAATGAACCGTTTCATTCTGATTTATTTCAAGAAGTTACGCTGAAATATGTCGTTTTTTGATCACTCTCGCCAGTTTCATACTTTTGCTAAATAGGATATCCGCGTTACGCTACTGTCATAATAACAAATGACAGGGATGAAATCATGGCACTCAAACCTCCTATAACGGAGTTGCCGATCCGCACGGCGGATAAAGGCTTTTATAAAGGATTCAGCGTCGATGTGACGGTTGTTGGAAAGGTCATCATAGGGCTTCTTGTGATCTGGGCTGTGGCCTTTCCCGATCATGCTGCGGAGGTTTTGAAAGGCTTTAATGCGTATATTCTTTCCAACTTCGCCTCTTGGTATGTTTTCGTCATGGCTTCGTTTGTGGTGGTCTGTATCATACTTGCACTTTGGCCTGCTGCTGGGCGCTTAAAAATGGGTCTGCCGGATGACGAGCCGGAATTCTCAAATTTCTCGTGGTTCTCGATGATGTTCGGTGCCGGGATCGGTGTGGGTATGCTCACTTGGGCTGTGGCTGAACCGATTTACCATTTCAATAATAACCCGGATGTTATTCAAGGATTTGCCGACAGCGGGTCAGAGAACAACATTCTCAACGCCTATAAATGGTCGTTCCTGCATTGGGGTTTTTCTGCTTGGTCATCTTATGCGATCTGTGGGTTGGCTTTGGGATATTTTGCATACCGGCGCAGCTTGCCGTTGACGATACGGTCATCGCTGGTGCCGATATTCGGGAGCAAGTTATCTGGACCCGTAGGGCACTTGATCGATATCGTCGCCGTTGTGGCCACGATACTGGGGGTCGCACAGACACTTGGCTTTGGTGTGAACCAGTTCGTCGATGGTATGTCGCGTATTGGTGTAGGCGACTGGCTGACCGTCGAGGATGGCAGCCCTTCATCGGCTGGGATCATCTTTGCACTTGTGGTAATCATGGGGGCGTCGACCCTGTCTGCGTTGTCAGGTGTGGGTAAGGGTATCAAATGGCTGTCTAACCTCAATATGGGGCTGTCAATTTTCTTGCTATCCTTTTTCTTGCTATTCGGCTCGACATGGTTTGGGCTTTGGGCGCTGGTTGTTGGCATGTGGGAATATGTCATTGCACTGCCAGCGATGATGGTGACGGTCTATCAGGGCGGTGACGAAGTTGCCGAGAAGCTGGTCGGCTGGCAAGGATCATGGACCGTGTTCTACTGGGCATGGTGGGTGGCATTCGCACCGTTTGTCGGCCTGTTCCTTGCACGGATTTCCAAAGGGCGCACGATACGGGAATTCGTTCTTGGCGCGGTCTTTGTCCCTGCAATCATGTGCTTTGTCTGGTTCACATGGGCTGGTGGGACTGCCATCGATCTTGAACTGTCAGGTGTCGCACAAGGGGCCATTAACGAGGCAACAGATGGTGGCAAGATCTTCGCGATGACAGACATTATTCTGGGCTCTGGCATATTGGGTTGGTTGATGGCGGTGATCATTGTGATTCTGCTTATGACCTATCTTGTGACCTCGGCGGATTCGGCCGTTCTGATCGTCAATACGATCAATGCTGCAGGCGACGAGGGGCCAAAGGCACGTCCACACATCATCTTCTGGGGTGTCGCCCTAGGGGCTGTGGTGGCGGCGTTGTTGCTCATTGGTGGTATTGACGCGATCCAGACAGCGATGGTGATTGGTGCGTTGCCATTCTCGGTCGTGATGGTGTTGATGTGTGTGTCGCTGATCAAGGCGATCTACAATGATAGCCGTCGCGAGGCAGCAGGTATTCCCTCGGTCGAGACGCCAGCGGAATAGTACTTTAAGCTGTAATAAAATTGGCCCCGGAGCGTTGCTCCGGGGCCTTATTTTGTTTGGTCCTGCTGATCGTCCCTGCTAGGCTACATTGCGCAGGACCGATGCCTCCGGCGGAGGTATTTGGACCATTTGGAAGCTGATTGACCTTGAGTTGTGTATTGTAGGTGGTATTGCGATGAAACTTGATTTGGATTTTGTGCGGGCTCAATTTCCTGCGTTTGATGTGCCTGACTTGAAGGGACAAGCGTTTTTCGAAAATGCTGGCGGATCTTATACATGCCGCCCGGTGATAGACCGACTGCATCGTTTCTACACTGAGCGCAAAGTGCAGCCCTATGGGGCCTATGAAGCGTCCCGCCTAGGCGGGGAAGAGATGGATGAAGCGCGGATGCGTTTGGCGGCGATACTGGGTGTCGAGACTGATGAGCTGTCCTTTGGCCCCTCAACCACGCAGAACACATATGTGCTGGCGCAGGCATTTCGGCAGTGGATGGGGCCGGGGGATGCGATTATCGTGACCAATCAGGATCATGAGGCCAACACAGGCCCTTGGCGGCGGTTGGCTGAGGAAGGATTTGAAGTCCGGGAATGGCAGATCGACCCGCAGACAGGGCATCTGGATATTGCAGCCTTGGACGCTTTGCTGGACGACAAGGTGCGTCTGGTGTGTTTCCCCCATTGTTCCAATGTTGTGGGAGAGATCAATGATGTCGCCGCGATCACGGCCAAAGTGCATGCGGCAGGCGCTGTGGTATGTGTCGATGGGGTCAGCTATGCACCCCATGGGTTGCCGGATGTGGGTGCGTTGGGGGCGGATATTTATATGTTTTCTGCCTATAAAACCTATGGGCCGCATCAAGGCCTGATGGTGATCCGTCGCGATTTGGGCACGCGATTGCCAAATCAGGGGCATTATTTCAATGGTGAGACGCTGTATAAGCGGTTTACGCCAGCGGGCCCGGATCATGCGCAGATCGCGGCATGTGCCGGGATGGCAGATTATATTGATGCGCTCTACGATCATCATGTGGGCGGTCAGGTGTCCCCTTCAGCCAAGGGCGTTGTCGTGCATGATCTGATGCGGGCTCATGAGGCAGCATGCCTGCAACCGCTTCTGGATTATGTAAGCGCGAAGAACTCAGTCCGTCTGATTGGTCCTGTGCAGACCGCATTTCGGGCCCCAACGGTTGCCTTGGAATTGCAGATACCCGGCGGAGCTGCGGCCAAGCAACTGGCGCGCCATGGTATCATGGCGGGGGGCGGTGATTTTTACGCGATACGTGCATTGCAGGCGATGGGCGTGGATATGGATAAAGGTGTGCTGCGCCTGTCCTTTGTGCATTACACCAAGCCTGAGGAAGTTGACCAACTCATCGGCGCGCTAGATCAGGTTTTGTAAGAAAAAATAGGGCGAGCAAATGAACGGGGTGCCGATAATTTATTGGATACGGCGCGATTTGCGCCTGAGTGATCATCCCGGTCTGACAGCGGTTGCCGCTACAGGTCGTCCGATCATCCCGGTTTTCATCCATGATGATCTGGTTGCTACGCATGGCGCTGCACCGAAATGGCGCTTGGGGTTGGGCGTTAAGCATTTCAACAAAGTGCTGGACGGGATCGGATCGCGCTTGATCCTGAGGCGCGGCTCTGCGCTTGATGTTCTGCGGGATCTGGTGTCGCAAACCGGGGCAGGGGCTGTGCATTGGACCCGCGCCTATGATCCTGCCGCCATTGCCCGTGATGCCGACGTGAAAGCCAGCCTAAAAACGGATGGGTTGGATGTGGTCAGTCATACCGGTCATCTGTTGTTTGAACCCTGGTCGGTTGAGACCAAAACAGGTGGGTTCTACAAGGTATTTACGCCGATGTGGAAAGCTGTGCGCGGGTCTGATCTTGACCCTGCCTTACTCCCTGTTACGCATCTGCAAGCCCCCGATCAATGGCCTGCCAGCGATGATATAAAAGCGTGGAAGATGGGGGCTGCGATGCAACGAGGCGCGGATATTGTTGCCAAACATGTCTGCGTTGGCGAACAAGCTGCTCAAAACCGGCTTGAGATGTTTATCGAAAATAAGGTCGTGGACTACAGTGTTGCGCGGGACATACCATCGGTGGATGGCACATCACGTTTGTCTGAAAACCTGACCTATGGCGAGATTTCTCCGCGCAGCTGTTGGCACGCCGGGTGGCAGGCGTTACGTAACGGTAAAGCGGATGCGGAAATCTTCCTGAAAGAACTTGTCTGGCGTGAATTTGCCTATCATCTGGCCTATCACACGCCGCGAATTATCTCGCAAAACTGGCGTGAGGAATGGGATGGGTTTCCGTGGCAAGGTGATGGCGATCAAACCTTGCGTTGGAAACAGGGGCGCACGGGTATTCAGCTGGTTGATGCAGCGATGCGCGAGATGTATGTGACCGGAACAATGCACAATCGTGGGCGGATGATTGTTGCAAGCTACTTGACCAAGCATATGATGACCCATTGGCAGGTCGGGCTTGACTGGTTTGAGGATTGCCTGATCGATTGGGACCCGGCCTCAAACGCAATGGGATGGCAGTGGGCGGCAGGATCAGGGCCAGATGCAGCGCCGTATTTCCGCATATTCAATCCGGATACTCAGGCAGAAAAGTTTGATAAATCAAAATCTTATAGGGCAAAGTTTATCAAAGAGCTTTTTGATGACTATGGGCAGGAAGCGCAGAATTACTATAGAGCAATTCCCAGAAGTTGGGGTCTATCGGCGAAGGATGATTATCCATCCCCTCTTGTCGCGCTTGATATCGGTCGTCAACGGGCACTGGATGCTTACAAGAACCGCTGATTTTACGCAGAAAAAGTGATCCAAAATTGACTTAACGCAATTTGATATTTCTGACTTGCTTTACATAGTTACAGGCTATCTACTTAATCTGGCTTGAAAAAATAGAGTGGGAGGTCGGGGATGGGGATCCTGACGAAGATTGAGGGTGAGCAAAACCTGCCACGGTACTTTGCGCAGGCTTTCAAGGTTGCGCAAAAGATGCAAACCGGACGTCTGGATATGAAGCTGGAAGACGGGCGCATTTTTCGTGCAGAAGGTCCAAAACCGGGACCTGTGGCTGAGTTTACCGTTCATAATGATGATCTGTTTGCCCGTTTGATCCGTGAGGGCGACCTGGGATTTTGCGATGCATATCTGGACGGCTGGTGGAGCACGCCGGACCTGCAGGCTTTCATGGATCTTGTCCATGATGGGCACAATGAGGATATGTATGATGGCTATCCCGGTGTAACCTTAGTGCGCGCCTATGAAAGGTTGCGGTTCTGGATGCAGTCAAACTCCAAGGCGCAGGCGAAAAAGAATATCTCCTACCATTATGATCTGGGGAATGAATTCTATTCGCTGTGGCTGGACGATACGATGACGTACAGCTCAGCCTATTTTATAACAGGCCAGGAAAGCCTGGAAAAAGCGCAAGAGCAGAAATACGCAAGCATGGTTGATCAAATGGGGGCAGTTGCCGGGGATCATGTGCTTGAGATCGGGTGTGGCTGGGGTGGATTCTGCCGAATACGCTGCCCGAGAACATGGATTAAAGGTCACTGGGTTAACAATAAGCCAAGAACAGCATGATTATGCAGTAAGCCGGATTGCAGAGGCTGGACTCGCGGATATGGTCGAGATCAAATTACAAGATTACCGCGACGAAAAGGGCACATATGATGGAATAGCCTCTATCGAGATGTTCGAGGCTGTAGGGGAACGCTACTGGCCCACTTATTTCGACGCGGTGCGGGACCGTTTGAAACCCGGAAAAAACGCCACTTTGCAGATCATCACAGTCGCCGATAAACGCTGGAAGGTTTATAAGAGAGGCGTTGATTTTATTCAGAAATATATCTTCCCAGGGGGTATGCTTCCTAGTCCAACGGCCCTTAAAGAAGAGGTGGCGCGGGCAGGTTTGCTGTTGAAAAGTTCAATGGAATTTGGCGACAGCTACAGCCAGACGCTAAGACGCTGGCATGAGGTTTTTAATAACCGTTGGGGCGACGTAGCCGGCCTTGGTTTTGATCAACGTTTCCATAAAATGTGGAATTTTTATCTGACCTCTTGCGCAGCGACCTTCTGGAGTGGAAACTGTGATGTGACGCAAATCACAATGACCAGACCAGAGTAAGACTTATGCGCACAAACATGCCTACAGCCTCGAAACTCATCGCGGCGGTTATATTCGGAATTACAGGATTTATCACGGCTGAGAACGTCCGTTTGGTGTTGCCAGAGGGCACTGCAACAGGTTGGCTTACGCAGATAAGTGTAATAGTTCCTGCAATTTGCGGTTGGAAGGTTATTGGTCGCCTTGCTGGCCAGAATTATTTCGCGGCGATCAATACGGGTTTCTATGCGATTGCAGTATCCTTGTTTTTTACCCTGCTGATTTTCGCAATTTCTGAAATGCTGAGCCTGTCAACCCGCGGGGCTTATGATGGTCCGGTTGAAGCCTTGGTCGAAACTTTTGGTATTATCTTCAAATATGGCGAGTGGATGATTGACCAAAATGTCATTCTGACGCTTGTTATAGGCGGTATAGTTGGCGGTTTAGCCGGGGAATGGGCCAGTAGACGCTGGGCCTAGCAGGTGTGGCGCAGCTTTTTCTGTATGGAACATTACGCGATGAAACGCTGCTGACGCAGGTTTTGGGGCGTGAGCCAAAGGGCCGGGATGCTACATTGCCCGGTCACAGCGTTCATTATGCGGCAGGCCAAACCTTTCCGATGATCTTCAAGAATAGCGCTGACGAAGCGCGTGGTGTCTTGCTGAGTGATTTGACTGATACTGACATAGATCGTCTCAACTATTTCGAAGGCCCTTATGCCTATGATCTGCAACCGCGTGAGGTGCATGTTGATGGCATCCCGATTACGGCTCAGGTTTATATTCCACAAGCGGAGCGCTGGCAGGTCGGGGACCCTTGGGATCTGACTGTCTGGCAGCAGGACCATGGCCCATTGTGGCGGGAAGCGGCGATAGAGGTTATGTCCTATTTTGGAACGCTGACGCCTGCAGAGGTCGCAAGCCGCCTGCCGATGATCCTTGCCCGTGCGCAGGCGCAACTGAACGCGCAAAGCGAACCCGTGCCGACAAACCTGCGCAGCGGCCTGTCGCAGAGCGATGTAGTATTGGAACAGCAGCAACGCAGCTATTCCAAATTTTTTGTCCTTGATGATCTGACACTGCGTTACCGGCAGTTTTCCGGCGATATGGGGCAAGCTGTGGACAGGGCTGTTTTTGTGACGGCCGATGCGGTGACGGTGTTGCCTTATGATCCAAAGCGCGACCGGGTCATGCTGATTGAGCAATTCCGTGCCGCCTTGTTTCGCCGTGGCGATCCGGTGCCGTGGTCTATCGAGGCAATTGCCGGACGTGTCGATCCCGGTGAAACCTACGAACAGACTGCTATGCGCGAAGTGATGGAGGAGGCAGGCATAATCCCGTCCGCCCTTCATAAAATTGCGGGATATTACAGTTCTCCGGGTGCGAACACGGAACATATGGTGTCGTTCATCGGTATTGCAGATTTGCCTGATGACATCGAGGGTATTGGCGGTCTGGACACCGAGGCCGAGGATATCCGCTCTCTGGTTGTTCCCTTCGATATGTTGATGGAGGCCATCGAAACTGGTGAGGCCGGGAATGGTCCACTGGTGATTTCTGCCTTTTGGCTGGCGTTGAACCGTGACAGGCTGCGCAAGACCTGTTGAGTTCGCCTGAAGGGACGCCTATCACGGTGAGGATACACCAACGGGAGGCGCAGCATGACCATCAAGAATAATCTCGCCGAAATGATCGGCAACACGCCTCTGATCCGTCTTAATAAGGTCAGCGAGGAAACCGGCTGCGAAATTCTGGGCAAGGCAGAGTTCATGAACCCTGGTCAATCTGTCAAAGACCGGGCAGCGTTTTATATGATCAAGAACGCAATTGCGCGGGGTGACTTGAAACCGGGTGGCACGATTGTTGAAGGAACTGCGGGAAATACCGGCATTGGGTTGGCCCTTGTGGGGGCCTCGATGGGATACAAAACGGTGATCGTGATCCCGGAAACGCAATCCGAGGAAAAGAAGGATATGCTGCGTTTGGCTGGTGCGGAATTGGTGCAAGTTCCGGCAGCACCTTACCGCAACCCGAATAATTTCGTGCGTTATTCCGAACGACTGGCAAAGAAGCTGAACGAAAGCGAACCGAACGGCGCAATCTGGGCGAACCAGTTTGATAATGTGGCCAACCGGCAAGCCCATGTTGAAACGACTGGCCCGGAAATCTGGGACCAAACCGATGGCAAGGTGGATGGCTTTATCTGCGCAGTTGGCTCTGGCGGTACGCTGGCAGGTGTTGCGACTGCATTGCAACCCAAAGGGGTCAAGATCGGACTTGCGGATCCGATGGGGGCCGCACTGTATGATTGGTACACAAGTGGCGAGCTGAAAACCGAAGGTGGCTCTATCGCCGAGGGCATTGGGCAGGTCCGGATCACCAAGAATCTTGAAGGGTTCGCGCCAGATCATACGTTCCAAATTCCCGATGAAGAAGCGTTACCCTATGTGTTTGACCTGCTGGAATATGAAGGCCTGTGCCTTGGGGCATCTTCCGGTGTAAACGTGGCGGGTGCCGTGCGTATGGCCAAGGCCATGGGGCCGGGGCACCGTATTGTGACGATCCTGTGCGATTATGGGACGCGCTATCAATCCAAACTGTGGAACCCTGCCTTCCTGCGCGAGAAGGGCTTGCCTGTACCCGAATGGCTGGCCGCTGATCCCAAACCCATGCCGAGTGTTTTCGAAGAATGATCCGTTATATTCTGACCTGCCTGACCCTGTGTTTGGCAATTGTATCGCCGCAATTGTCATCGCATGTTTATGCGCAGGAAGCTCTGAGCGAAGCCCAAAACGCAAACGCTGCTGATTATAGCGGATGGGAACAGTTTGCTGCGGAGACGCAGGGCAAGTTAGACCGTAATGAACTCTCTGATAACGAACTTGAGGCTTTACGCCAACGGTTGGTATCGTGGCGCGAACAATTTCAGACAGCGCAATCGGCAAATGAAGACCGCGTGGCCACACTGCGCAGTCAGATCGACGCTCTTGGTCCAGAGCCGGAGGAAGGGCAAGAAGAGCCCGCACAGATCACAGCGAGGCGCACTGCGCTGGAAGACCAGCTGAACACCGCTTTGGCCCCGTCTCGTCAAGCGGAAGAGGCGTATGCGCGCGCCAACGGGTTGATCAGCAAACTTGACCGTCTGGTTCGGCAACGTCAGGCAGATCAGATCCTGCGCCTTGATCCGTCGCCGGTAAACCCGGCCAACTGGCCCGCTGCGGCGCAAGCGGTCAGTAAAGTCGGTGCAGCCGTTAGCCGTGAGGTTTCAGGACGGTTTAGTTCCGCAAAACTTCTCGATAACTTACCTCTGATCCTTGTCTATCTTGGTGTGGGCTTTGTGCTATTGCTGCGCTCAAGCCGGTGGATCGAGCATGGCATGTCCGTGCTGCGCGCGCGCCGCAAGGAAAGCCGCGCACGCTTTCGGGTTGGTGCGTTTCTGGCGTCTTTGCTGGGGATGATCTTGCCATTTATCGGGATCGTCTTTCTCATTCTGGCGTTTAACCGGGCCAGTTTGACAGGTTTGATCGGGAACAAGGTTATCGATATTCTGGCAACCTCAGTGGCCTATTTTCTGACCGCACGCTGGTTGTCTCGGCAGGTTTTCCCCGTTGTCTATCCGCCACGCCCGATATTTGACGTAAGCGACACGCAGGCGAAAGAAGCACGTTTCTATACGGTTATGCTGGCGATTTTGATTGCCGCTAATTCGGCTGTCGGCGCTCTGATTCATGAGAACTTGCTTGCTAATGGTCAGTCCTTTGCAGCTCAGGCGGTACTGAGTTTGCCTATTACCGCACTGGCGGGGCTCATGCTGTTCCGCTTTGGTCAGATTCTGATTTCATCAATCAAAGACAAGGATGAGGAGGAAGAAACACAGTCTGAAGCCCCCTCAAAGCTGATCAGCCGTTTTCTGGGGCGCGGAGCGATGGCAGTCGCCATTGCAGGCCCCGTTCTGGCAGCAATCGGCTATACGGAGGCAGCCAATACCCTTGTCTTTCCGACCGTCATGACATTGGCCTTACTGGGGTTGGTTGCAATTCTTCAACGACTGGCGCGCGACATCTACGCAATGTTTGCCGGGGATGAGGCCGTTGCGACGGGTCTGATCCCCGTGCTTGTAGGCTTTGTTCTGGCGCTGCTGGCGATGCCTGTTTTGGCACTGATCTGGGGCGTGCGGCCCGCTGAATTGTGGGATACATGGGCGCTTATCTCAAACGGTATACAGTTCGGCGAGACGCGTATTTCACCGTCAGACTTTCTGACTTTTGCCGTTGTGTTCGGTCTGGGTTACGGGTTGACGCGTCTGTTGCAAGGCACCCTGAAGACGCAGGTGCTGCCGCGCACGAAACTGGATGCAGGCGGACGCAATGCTGTGGTTGCTGGCACAGGCTATGTCGGGATTTTCCTTGCTGCCCTGATCGCGATAACCAGCGCGGGGATTGACCTTAGTTCTCTTGCGATTGTGGCTGGTGCGCTATCCGTCGGGATCGGGTTTGGACTGCAAAATATCGTGTCCAACTTCGTGTCCGGGATCATCTTGCTGATTGAGCGTCCGATTGGCGAAGGTGACTGGATCGAGGTCGGGCCAACCATGGGTGTGGTCAAGAATATATCGGTGCGCTCTACCCGGATCGAGACTTTTGACAGAACTGATGTGATTGTTCCGAACGCTGATTTAGTCAGCGGGACTGTGACGAACTGGACCAAGGGCAATTTGAATGGTCGCCTGATTTTGCCTGTTGGTGTGGCCTATGGCACTGATACGCGCAAGGTCGAACAGATATTGCGTGAGGTCGCGGAAGCCGCCCCCGGTGTTATCATTAATCCGCCGCCTGCTGTGTTTTTTATGGGGTTTGGTGCAGACTCGATGGACTTTGAGATCAGGGCGATCCTGCGAGATGTGAATTTTATTCTGTCAACAAAATCCGACCTGAACCATGAAATCGCCCGCCGGTTTGAGGAAGAAGGGATTGAAATACCCTTCGCGCAGCGTGATGTCTGGTTGCGTAATCCCGAGACTTTACCGGGTGGCAAACCCAAACGAAAAGTGCAGCAACCCAAACCGCCGACCACACCTCCTGCGGTTTCAAGGGAAACGGCACGTGGGAGCCTTGATGAAGGTGATTTTGACGATTGATCCAGGTTCTATGGGGCAGGGCCATCCTATTGTGATGCGTGTCTTCTTACAGGCTTGCAACAGAGATCGGTTTTGGCTAAACCCCGGCGAACGGACAGGTGGCCGAGTGGTCGAAGGCGCACGCCTGGAAAGTGTGTAGGCGGGAGACCGTCTCCAGGGTTCGAATCCCTGTCTGTCCGCCATTCATCCGCATTTAAATGGTCCTATGCGTTGCTGCCTTCATTTTCTTCGTCGCCGCCCTGATCTGCGATGCGCGCGACTGAGACGACAGTTTCGCTTTTGCCTGTATCAAAGACTTTAACGCCCCCGCGCTACGCGAGCGGAAAGAAATCCCGTCGACGGGGCATCGAATAGACTGCCCTTTCGAGGTGGCCAGCATAATCTGATCATCCATCTCGACGGGGAAGGCGGCTACGATCTCGCCTGCTTTCGTGCTCATCGCTGTGACGCCCATACCGCCACGCCCACGCACAGGGTAGTCATGGCTGGAGCTGATCTTGCCCGCACCACCTGTGGTGATGGTCAGGATCAGATCCTCGGCGGCAGACATTTCTGCGTAGCGTTCCTGTGTGATCGCGCCATCAATCTGTTCGTCATCATCAGCCTCAACATCATCTGTCAGACCCATGACTGCGCGACGCATTTTGAGATAGCCTGCACGCTCTTCCGGGGTGGCCTCAAAATGGCGTATCACGGCCATCGAGACAACTTTCTGATCCCCGGACAGCCTAACCCCGCGCACGCCAGTAGAGGCACGGGACGAGAAGACGCGCACATCGGTCGAGCGGAACCGGATGGCACGGCCAGCATTTGTGACCAGCATGACATCGTCATCTTCAGCGCAGATGCGCGCATTAACCAGTTCTACCCCTTCAGGCAGTTTCATCGCGATTTTGCCGTTACGCATAACATTGGTGAAGTCCGACAGCGCATTGCGACGCACGTCGCCTGCCGTTGTGGCAAAGACGATCTGCAGATCGCCCCAGTCTTCCTCATCCCGGTCCACAGGCATGATGGCTGCGATAGAAACACCTGCTGGTATTGGCAGGATATTGACGATGGCCTTACCTTTTGCCGTGCGACCGCCTTGGGGCAGGCGCCATGTCTTCAGTTTGTAAGCCATTCCATCTGTTGTGAAAAACAGCAGTTGTGTGTGGGTGTTGGCGACGAAAAGTTGCGTGATTGCATCGTCTTCTTTCGTGGCCATTCCCGATAGGCCTTTGCCACCCCGCCGTTGCGCCCGGAAATCGGCCAGAGGCGTGCGTTTGATCCAGCCGGATTGCGTGATCGTAACGACCATATCCTCTTTCTCGATCAGGTCTTCGTCTTCCATGTCGCCAGACCAGTCCACAATCTCGGTGCGGCGTGGGATGGCAAACTGGTCGCGGACCTCTTTCAATTCGTCACTGATGATCTGCATGATCCGTTCGCGCGACCGCAGAATGGCCAGATATTCTTTGATCTTGCCTGCTAGCTCTTCAAGCTCCGCCGTAACTTCTTTGACACCGATCTGTGTCAGGCGTTGCAGGCGCAATTCCAGAATGGCGCGGGCTTGTGTTTCAGACAGGTAGTATGTGCCGTCTTCATTAACCGTATGGGTCGGATCGTCGATCAGACGGATATAATCAGCGATATCCTGCGCGGGCCAGGCGCGGGTCATCAGTTTCTCGCGCGCCTCGGCCGCGTCGGCAGAATTACGGATGGTCGCGACGACCTCGTCGATATTCGTGACGGCCACGGCAAGACCGCACAACACATGGCTGCGCTCACGCGCCTTGCGCAGCTCATAGGCCGTTCGGCGTGCAACAACCTCTTCGCGAAAAGCTATGAAATTGGTCAGAAAACTGCGTAGCGTCAGCTGTTCCGGCTTGCCGCCGTTTAGTGCCAGCATATTGCAGGAAAAATATGTCTGCATCGGCGTGAAACGGAACAATTGGTTCAGCACAACTTCGGCGGTGGCGTCGCGCTTCAATTCAACCACAACGCGTACGCCGACACGGTCGGATTCGTCCTGAACGTGGGAAATACCCTCGATCTTCTTGTCTCGCGCGGCCTCGGCGATGCGTTCAATCATGGTGGCTTTGTTCACCTGGTACGGGATCTCGTCGATGACAATGGCCCAACGATCCTTGCGAATTTCCTCCGTATGGGTCTTGGCGCGCACGATGACGCTACCGCGACCCTCCAGATAGGCTTTGCGCGCGCCTGAGCGCCCCAGAATGATACCACCGGTCGGGAAATCGGGGGCTGGTACATATTCCATCAGATCTTCGATCTCCAAATCGGGAGACTCGATCAGCGCCAGCGTCGCGTCGATCACCTCACCCAGATTATGGGGCGGTATGTTCGTGGCCATCCCAACAGCAATACCACCAGCGCCATTGACCAGCATATTGGGAAACCGGGCGGGTAGTACCGTGGGTTCGCGGTCCTTGCCGTCGTAATTGTCCTGAAAATCAACGGTGTCCTTGTCGATATCTGCCAGCAGCGAATTGGCGGGCTTATCCATCCGCACTTCGGTATAGCGCATGGCTGCGGGGTTATCGCCATCCATGGAGCCGAAATTGCCCTGACCGTCCAGAAGCGGCAGTGACATCGAGAAATCCTGCGCCATCCGAACCAGCGCGTCATAGATCGCGCTGTCACCGTGCGGGTGATATTTACCCATGACATCGCCAACGGGTCGCGCAGACTTTTTGTAGGATTTGTCGTGCGTGTTTCCTGTCTCGTACATCGCATAAAGAATGCGCCGATGCACTGGTTTCAGCCCGTCCCGCAGGTCGGGAATGGCACGGGAAATAATCACACTCATCGCGTATTCGATGAAGGAAGTCTGCATCTCGTCCGTGATCGAGACTTGGGGGCCGTCATGAACCATACGGTGCGGTGTATTTTCGTCTTCGTTTTCAGGGGTTTCCGGCGTGTCGTTCACGTTAATTCCGATCTTGCTTTTGGCCGTCTATATTTTGTGGCTCAACTATACCCTAACCCGTATATAAGGTGCAATGGCTCAAGGCGCTGCTATATTTTTCGTGATATTTGTGCTGGTCTAAATAACTGAATTTGAAAGGTATTATCCGAATTCGGGGGTTTCCGCCGATCGCTCAACGGGCTTCTGGTTTAGAATGCAACAATTTGGTAATCCTGTGTTGCGGGCTATCTATTGGTTCAAACCAACCATTTCGGGAGATATCACATGACATTATCTGTAATCGGGTCTGGATTTGGACGCACTGGAACGATGTCACTCAAGGTCGCGCTGGATCACCTTGGTTTGGGTCCATGTCATCACATGGATGAAGTGATTGCCCACCCCGAGCAAGTGGCAACATGGCGCGATGCAGTGCAGGGCAAATCAATGGACTGGGACGCCGCATTCACGGGCTATAGCAGCGCAGTCGATTGGCCCGCAGCTCATTACTGGCAAGAACTGGCCGCAGCCTACCCAAATGCGAAGATCATTCACACAACGCGAGACCCCGAAAGCTGGTGGGGCAGTTACTCCAGCACGGTTGGAATGGTGATTGGCAAAGCCGGTCTTGGTGAAGGGCACGAGCAAATTCGCAACGTGCCAGAGCTGGTAGGCGAAATTATCGCCAAACAGACGTTCAAATCATCCCATGACGACAAGGATGCCGCTTTGAAGGCCTTTGCGGCCCGTAACGCCGAGGTAGAGGCCTATGGCTCACCCGAAAGAGTGCTGCATTTCGATGTGCGGGATGGCTGGGAACCTTTATGCGCATTTTTGGATGTGCCGGTTCCCGATACGCTCTTTCCTCATAGCAACAGCAAGGAAGATTTCTGGAAGCTGATCAAGGCAAAATTGGGATAAAGTCGTCGGCGAACTCTTGCTTATTGCGGGGCGCGTTCCTATTTATAAAGCATGATTACAGTTCGTCGTATTGCTTTATTAATCCTTGTCGCAACGCTCAGCCTGTCATTTTATATATTTCTTCAAAAGAATTACGGAACACAGGCGCAAATAGCGGCGTGTTTTGATGATGATGTGGCTGCAAGGGATGTCATTAAAGCATGCTCTGGTTTGATCAAGCGCGACGGTGTGTCCGACAATAATATGCACCTGCTTTTGAAAGAACGCGCTTTAGCATATTATGACTTGGATGAGCACGAAAAAGCCTTTGCGGATATTGATCAGGTTGTTCAGGTTCAGCCTGAAAATCATATTACCTAGACCCAACGCGGATTTATAAATAGTTCGCGTGGGGAATTTGCGCTGGCAGAGGCCGATTTCGAAAAGGCACTTGAGTTGTCGCCGAATGATACGTGGGTATTATGCTGGCGTGCAAGAGGGTATCGTGATCGTGGGGAATTCGAAAAGGCTTTGGCAGGTTATGATGTGGTTTTAGATATTAGCCCTGTTCATAGGAGTGCTTTACGTAACAAGGTTCGTATACTAAAAAAATTGGATCGCACAGATGAAGTTGTTGCGGTGTATAGACAAGCGATCTCTGATTACCCTAAGGATGAAAGTGCATATGCTGAGTTGGGCGAATTTTATATTGAGATCAAACAATATGACAAGGCGCTGAAAGTATTTAAGATGCGCTGTTAATATGGCCTAATCATGGCTCGATACACTCAATTATCGAGGAAATATATCTTATAAAAAAGAATTATGAGGCGGCGTTAGAAAGTCTATTATACGGATATAAGTTAAATGCAGATACATATAATGAAGTTCTCATGTTTATTGCATTTGCCTATTTTAGGCTTGACCAAGATGAGCTTGGCAAAAAACATATTGAAAAATATGCAGATTTATTTTTAGAAGAAAAATATCAAGAGGGCTATACAGAAAGTTGGAGCTTGTGGATCGGTGATACTTTCTTATTGAGAAGCACCTTGAAGCATGATATTCGCGGTCGTGCATATGCCGGTATTGGTCAAATGGACTTGGCGCTAAAGGAGCTGGAAATATTTACCAGCGATGGTGGCCCAGTAGCTCGGAAAATTTTAAGAAAAATTCTTAGAGATGATAACCTTTATGACGGCCCAATACTGGGCCCATATGATGACAGGACACATACTGCCCTGGTTGCATATCTAGAGGATTTGTATTTCTTCGATAATTCTTTCTACAATACTCCAAGAGATGAATAATTCTATAACGAACTCGTTACACTTTCATCCGCAAAGCAGCCATTCCCCATATAGCCGCTAACCCCAGCGAAATAATCGCATTCCAGCCTGCCATGGAAATGCCCATCAACTGCCAGGCGATCTCGTCGCAGCGCACGATGGGGGCCGTCATGATCTGTTCCAATAACTGCTCGGGGCTCAGCCCGCTGATCGATCCGGATGTGCAACTGTTCGGGCCTTCCCACCAGCCTTGCTCGACCCCCGCATGATAGGCGCCAATGCCCGAGGTGATTAGCGCGGCCAGCCCACCAAGCCAGAGCAGAATGCGCTGGCCCAGCACCAGAAAGGCCAGACCTATGACGACAGCCGCTGCATGGGGCCAGCGTTGCCACAGGCACATCTTGCAGGGCGGATAGTCCGCAGCTTGAAAGGCGAAAGCCCCCGCCACCAACAGAAACGATCCCCCGGCTGCAATGATTACCATGCGTTTCATATGAATTTCACCGCGGCAAATCCCCCAAGAAGCAATATCACAAAGGCTGTAAAGGCCAGCCCCAAACGGCGCTCGATAAACTCTTTGACGGGCGCGCCGAATTTCCAAAGTAGTGCCGCGACTATGAAAAACCGCAGCCCACGCGCGATGATCGAGGTGACAATGAATGTGCCTAACGACAAACCCGTCCAGCCCGACATGATGGTTATGACTTTATAAGGAAACGGTGTCAGTCCGGCAATCAGCACAGGCCAGAAACCCAGATCGTTGAAACGGGTGTTGAATTCAGACATCGCATCCGCCTTGCCCAATGCCTGCAGGATCGGCTGGCCGAGCTGTTCATAAAAGAAGGCCCCAATCGCATAGCCTAGCAAACCGCCCAGAACCGATGCCACCAATGCAACACCAGCGATCACAAACGCACGTGATGGACGGGCCAGGATCATCGGGATCATCAGAATATCGGGCGGGATCGGAAAGACAGAGCTTTCGATAAAAGCGACCAATGCCAAGGCCCATAGGGCACGAGGATGGTCCGCCAGGGACATCGTCCAATCATAAAGGCCCTTGATCATTTGCCTGCCCGGTTGTCTGTTGTGTATCAAAGGCTATGCAGCACGGGCTGGTGTCCGGGTCAAGCAAAAGGGGGGAGTGTGATGCGGTGGCAAGGGCGACGGGGCAGCAGAAACATTGAAGACAGGCGCGGTCAGCGCCGTGTTGGTCGGGCCGCTGGTGGCGTTGGTGGGCTTGGATTGGTAGCCGTACTGTTGATTGGCTACCTTCTGGGCATTGATGTTACGCCCCTTTTGCAGGAAGGCACGCTTGGCGGTGGAGATACATATCAGACCGCAGAAATCACGGAGGCTGATCGACAGGCGGGCGAGTTTGTCTCGGTCACTTTGGCCGATACCGAAGAAGTCTGGTCCGAGATTTTCCGCTCCGAGTTGGGCGAAGCCTATACGCCTGCCACGCTGGTGTTGTTCAAAGGAGCCACACAATCGCCCTGCGGTGGGGCGAATGGCGCGTCTGGCCCGTTTTACTGCCCGGCAGACAAGAAGGCTTATCTGGATACGGATTTCTTTGTCACGATGTCTCGCCAGCTTGGGGCTGGGGGTGATTTTGCCGCCGCCTATGTCGTCGCCCATGAAATAGCCTATCATGTGCAGAACGAGCTGGGTATTCTGGGGCAGGCCAACCGCATTCGCCAGCAGGTCAGCCAAGGGGAAAGCAACGCTATTTCTGTGCGTATCGAGCTGCAGGCCGATTGCCTGTCCGGCATCTGGGCGCGCTATGCGCAAGCTCGGTTTGGGTCCATAGAAGAAGGCGATCTGGCCGAGGCCATCAACGCAGCCAAGCAAATCGGGGATGATACGTTGCAACGTAATGCCGGGCGCAGGCCCAACCCACATACTTTTACCCACGGGACGTCCGAGCAACGCCAGCGCTGGTTTGCCACAGGCTACAAGGCCGCAAAGATTGAGGCCTGTGATACCTTCGGAACGAATAATCTGTAAGGGCACCAAATTAGGCCCACACAGGTCAATTTGGATGATTGGCACTCTGCATGAATACAGCTAGAGAGGCGTCGGGCAATCACCTGCCACATCCAGAATGGCGGACAGAGAGGGCAGAGACATGGCACTGGCACCTAAGCTGGAACTGCGCGTTGGCAGTTTGCTGGAGCATATGGCGCTTGGTCTGGCCTGTGCGGGCGGCTTGGTGTTGATCTGCATTGCTGGCATCACGGTCGCGTCGATCATCGGACGCAATCTAGCTTTTGCTGGTCTGTCACCCATCGCCGGGGATTTCGAACTGGTGGAAGCCGGTTGTGCGGTGGCGATTTTCGCTTTCCTTCCATGGTGTCAATTAAAGCGTGGCCATGTGACGGTAGATGTTTTTGTCGATATGATGCCAAGCCGCCTAAAGGCATTTGCGGGGCTTCTGTCGGATGCCGCGATTACGGTGATGTCAGGTTTGATCCTGTGGCGTCTCTGGTTGGGCTTTGGCGAGAAGTTCCCTTACGGCTCGGACGCATTGCGTGAAATTCTGGGGATGGGCAGCAAACCTTTTTTCCCGGAAACAACCTATGAGTTAGAACTGCCCATCTGGATTCCTTACGGGTTTGCTGTGATTGGTGCCGTATTTTTCTTCTTGGTCAGTCTCTACACGATCTGGCGCGCCCTGAATTGGGTCATAACCGGGGCCGAGGCGTCTTTATGACAGGTACAGAACTGGCAATGACGGCCTTTGGTCTGATGATGCTGGCGATCTTTTTGCGTGTGCCGATTGCGGCTGCGATGTTCGGAACTGGCTTTATCGGGACGTGGATCGTGCTTGGGCAGCCGACTGCGGCACTCAGCCAGATGAAAACGCTGACCTATGACACGTTTTCCAGCTACTCGCTGAGCATTGTGCCGCTGTTTTTGCTAATGGGGCAGTTTGCGACAAAATCCGGTATGTCGGCGGCTCTTTTTCAGGCGGCGTCCGATTGGCTGGGGCATCGCAGGGGAGGGGTGGCCATGGCGGCTGTCGGGGCCTGTGCCGGGTTTGGCGCTGTCTGTGGGTCTTCGCTGGCGACGGCCAGCACAATGGGGCAGGTGGCCTTGCCCGAGATGCGCAAACGCGGCTATTCAGATGCCCTGTCCACTGGCGTTCTGGCGGCGGGGGGGACTTTGGGTATTCTGATCCCTCCATCGATTATTCTGGTGATCTACGCAATCCTGACCGAGCAGAACATCGTCAAGATGTTCATAGCAGCGCTGGTTCCAGGTATTCTTGCGGCTTTGGGGTATATGTTGACCGTTGCGATCTATGCGCGCGTCAATCCTGACGCGGCCCCGATGATGGTACGCGTGCCAGTGAGGGCACGTTTGCGCAGCCTCTGGAAAATCTGGCCTGTTGTGCTGATCTTCGGGCTGGTGATGGGGGGGATTGCCGCAGACTGGAACTGGACAAAGCCGGGTGTACAGGCCTTGTTCACCCCGACGGAAGGGGCTGCGGTTGGCGCGATCTTTACCGGGCTATACGGCGTCGTGACAGGCGGGCTTCGTGGACGTGCTTTTCTGGACGCGGTGTTAGAGACAGCACAGGCCAGCGCCATGATCTTCTTGATTGTTTTCGGCGCGCAGGTTTTCAACTCGTTTCTCGCGTTCACACAGGCGCCACAGATGCTTGCGGAATGGGTGACAGGGCAGGGGTTTGCGCCTATGGCAATACTGCTTGCTATGCTTGTCTGTTATCTGGTTTTCGGATGCATCATGGACAGCCTGTCGATGATCCTTCTGACGATCCCGATCTTTTTCCCGATCATTGAATTGCTGGATTTTGGCCTGACGACCGAGCAGACAGCCATCTGGTTTGGTATTCTTGCTTTGATTGTGGTTGAGATTGGCCTGATCACCCCGCCGGTTGGTATGAACCTGTTCATCATCAATCAGGTGTCCCGTGATGTGCAGATAACGCAGACATATCGTGGGGTCTTGCCATTTGTCCTGTCAGATGTGGTGCGTGTGGGTCTTCTGCTGGTGTTTCCTGGGATCACCCTTTGGTTGGTCGGAGTAGCGTTTTGATGCGCCCGAGGTCCCAGTATTGAAATTGGCGTCTAAGGCCGATTGACCTTTCCGATACAGTTGGCTAAATCCCGAGAACTTCGACCGGGCATCGCCCGTTGTCTTAGCCCGAGTGGCGGAATTGGTAGACGCAGGGGATTCAAAATCCCCCGCCGCAAGGCTTGTCGGTTCGAGTCCGACCTCGGGTACCATATTATTTAGCTTCAATTCATATATGTTCGATTCGACATAGATGGGAATCACAGTCTTATTTGTCGTGATATCAGGTGTATTCTTTAGACGATGCCGCGCAGCGTTCTCCGAAAGAATCCGGTGGTGTTGCATTTTTAACGCGCCACATCTTCTCGAATCTGGTTTTCGTTTCTCGGCAGAATAACATCATATCTCTGTTTGTTTTTTATTTAGACACATTAACAATTTTATTTAGTCCATTGTTTAAATAATAATATTAAAGTTTTAAATTATTTAAGAAACATACTGCAAATACTCCAAAGGGCACAAAAACTGAAGTGAATCTGGGCCAGATGGGGGATGTATAAATAGGCTCTAAATCGCCGTTTAGAGCCTAAATAGAGGTTTCTGCTTTTTGCAGAATGCCAGATTGGCTAAATAAAGGATGTCCGCTTGGGGAAGAGGACACCTTGTGGGGCGGTTGCGTAGGATTGCATCTTTGAGTGGGGTGCTATGCTGGAAGCGCGATCATTGGGGCAAGCCAATATATGGCTGCCCCGCCCCCCAAGGGTTATATTCCCCTGACTGACGCAGTTGTGTAGTTAAGAGTCTGCCGAAATATATTACGAATTTGCCAATGTCTGTGGGGGATCATATGGCACGAAGTACCGCAAAACCACATACTCGATGCGCGCGCGGTTTTTTTAAAACTGCCTATGTTTCGGGTTTAAGCACAATTCCGTCCTGTCCATGCTTCACTCCGGGAACGTCCATAGCGACGTTAAACGGAGAACTACCTGTCGAGAAACTGCATATAGGCGATCAGGTCATCACGCGTGATAATGGCTTGCAGCGAATAGGTTGGATTGGATCGAGTTTCATCGGGCCTGCAGAATTGCTTTCAAACCCTCATCTGGAACCAATTTTGATAAAAGCAGGCACACTTGGGGGCGGTCTGCCCGAGCGCGATATGATGGTCAGCCCCAATCATCGGATTCTCGTTACGAATGATCGTGTCAATCTGACCTATACCGACAAGGAAATACTTGTCGCAGCGAAACATCTGATTAATCCGAAGCGTGGTATCACACAGGTCGATTCCACCGGCACCACCTATCTACATTTCATGTGTGACCGGCATGAGGTGGTTTTGGCAAACGGGGCCTGGACGGAAAGCTTCCAACCTGAAGATACCACATTGGGGGCTTTGGGTAATGCACAACGGGGCGAAATTTTTGAACTCTTTCCCGATCTGAAAACGGCCAAAGGTCGTGAAACTTATGGGCCTGCTCGCCGTATCGTATAGCAGGACGTACAACTTTTATTTGAATAACAGGCTTACAGCTAGCCATAGCGGGATTGAAACAGTGTATTAACGAGTGCAAGGGCCACCTGAAAGGGTGGCCCTAAGTTTTTACAGGCCTTCCATTGCGCCAGTCTTCCCAATCGTCAGGTGTATCAAGGTCCAAAATCGCATGGGTTTCTGGTAGCCAAACCAACTCTGTCTGGGCCAGATGTTGTTTGAGCAAAGGTTGCGCGCCCTGATCGCCCTGCAATTCCATCAAGGATGAAATCAAAGGGGCTTTGACCAGAACAGGATGGCCCATCCTGCCACTCTTTGTCGCGCCACGCAGGATCAGCGCATCAGATGACGCGGCCGCGTCCGTAACCGTTTTAATGTCCTGTGTCGTGATTTCAGGCAGATCGGCCAGAAGGATCAAAAGTTGATCCGTATCAGGGCATGTGGCCACACCCGTTTGTATGCTGTGGGACATGCCATGATGTGCGGGATCGGTTTCGATTACCTCAACCGGTAATCCTTCCAAAGCAGCGAGGCGATCAGGGTAGGCAGGCGAGATCACAACGCGTACCGGGCCGACTTTGCTGTTCAGACATGCAACAGCACGATTTCGCAGCAACGGCTGACCATTCACATCTTCAAGCATCTTGTCTGCCCCAAGCATTCGGCTTGATGCCCCTGCGGCCAAAAGAAGGATCGGGGTTTCCATCAGTGGCTGGCAGTTTGAGAAAACAGATGGATGATCACAATTCCTGCAATGATAAATACCAGACCCAGGATCGCAGGCAGATCCAGCCGCTGGTTAAAATAAAAATATCCGATCAATGCAATGAACACGATGCCTAGGCCCGACCATAAGGCATACATGATCCCGACCGGCATATATTTCAGCGTCAGGGCCAGCAGATAAAATGATATTGCATAGGACACGATCACGATCAGGCTTGGGATCAGGCGTGTAAACTGTTGGCTGGATTGCAGTGCTGAGGTGCCGATCGTTTCGGTGATGATTGCGACCAGCAAGTAGAGGTAATGTTTTGGCATGATCGCCCCCTTCGGTTTACATTTAGAGGGCCGCGATATGGTCTGTCCAGATGTAGAAAGGGCCAGCGTATGTGCTGGCCCTTTCTAAGATTACATCGCCTTGTTCAGATTCTCGTCAATCTTTTCAAGGAAACCTTCTGTTGTCAGCCATTTCTGATCCGGGCCAACCAGAAGTGCCAAGTCTTTGGTCATGAAGCCGCTCTCGACGGTCTCAACCACCACGCGTTCCAGTGTTTCAGCGAAAGTCGCCAATTGCTGGTTTTCGTCCAGCTTTGCGCGGTGCTTCAGGCCACCTGTCCAAGCGTAGATCGATGCGATGGAGTTGGTAGATGTCGCCTCGCCCTTCTGGTGCTGTCGGTAGTGGCGGGTCACGGTGCCATGCGCGGCCTCTGCCTCAACAACCTTTCCATCCGGTGTCATCAATTGCGATGTCATCAGGCCCAGCGAACCAAAGCCCTGCGCGACGGTGTCAGATTGCACATCGCCATCGTAGTTCTTACACGCCCAGACGAAGCCACCGGACCATTTCATCGCAGCCGCGACCATATCATCGATCAGACGGTGCTCGTAAGTGATGCCTTTTTCCTTGAATTTGTCGGCGAATTCCTCGTCAAAGACTTTCTGGAACAGGTCCTTGAAGCGGCCATCATAGGCTTTCAAGATGGTGTTTTTGGTCGACAGATAGACCGGCCAGCCAAGGTTCAGGCCGTAATTCATAGATGCGCGGGCGAAATCGATGATCGAGGCGTCAAGGTTATACATCCCCATTGCAACGCCAGAGGCTGGGGCGTCAAACACATCGCGCTCAATAACAGTGCCATCCTTGCCGACGAATTTCATCGTCAGTTTCCCTTCGCCCGGAAACAGGAAATCGGTCGCGCGATATTGGTCGCCAAATGCGTGACGTCCAATGACAATGGGTTGTGTCCAGCCCGGCACAAGCCGCGGCACGTTGGAGCAGATGATGGGTGCGCGGAAAACAACGCCGCCAAGGATGTTGCGGATTGTCCCGTTCGGGCTGCGCCACATCTGTTTGAGGCCAAATTCTTCGACCCGCGCTTCATCGGGTGTGATTGTAGCACATTTCACACCAACGCCGATTTCCTTGATCTTGTTGGCCGCGTCTATTGTGATCTGATCGTCTGTTTCATCACGGACTTCCATTCCAAGATCATAGTAAAGCAGGTCCACATCGAGATAGGGAAGTATCAGTTTTTTCTTGATAAAATCCCAAATAATGCGGGTCATTTCATCGCCGTCAAGTTCGACAATGGGATTTTCTACTTTAATCTTTGACATGGGACCTCCGGCCTTGGATCTCGTTTATTGGGGTGATACCTGAATGCAGACGGGGGGAAGGCGGTATGCAAGTGTATACCAAAATTCAACTATGTCCTTGGGATTACATGCAAAAGGTTAATTGTTTCCAAATGAAATTCGTTCGTTTCAAAAGAAACGATTGACCATTGCGTAAATATTGTCAAAATTAAGGCTGTCTCTATCTGCATGATGCCTAGATTCTGCCTCATCATGTAGGCGTCAGATCAAAGATTTCGTGAATGGATTTTGATGTGATGCGGACATTGGGCTTGGGGGAACGCTGCCAGTTCTGCCTTGATCGCATCTGAATGTGGTTACGCCATAACAAGATGTATCTGAGCAGAACAAATGACCTGTTGGTTGCAGGCTCATGGCTAAGTTCCACTTGTAGGGGAGTGAGGGGTGTGGGAGGCGTATTGTCCCACTCGCAGACGGTGCCGAAGAGGGTCAAACCTGTTCAAATGTCACAGCTGCTGGTCGTCATCAGGGCAACCTGATGGCGACCTTTTTATATCACCGACCTGCAAAATACGCGGCGATACGATTGCGCAAGTGATCCCATAGGGCAGGGGCACCGCGGCTGACTTTAACCCCGACACGTGTTTCCAACTGATCAGCGGTGACGTTATACGCGGGCCATGTCCCGCCGCCTGTTTGCAGATTGGTAATGACGGGTTGCACCCGGTCAATGGACTTGGCGAAGATCGCGTCGTCAGTCTCTGCCGCCTCAAATTCATCCCAGAGCGCGCGAAATTCCTTGGCTTGAGACACGGGTAACAAACCGAAGATACGATCCGCCGCCAGCTGCTCGATCCGCTCCTGCTCGGCCGGATCATTGTCGCCGTGGATTGGGGCGTCGCCAGCGTCGATTTCCACCAGATCGTGGATCAGCAACATACGAATAACCCTGTATATATTGACCGGACGGTTCGCATGTTCGGCCAGTACCATCGCATAGAGCGCGATATGCCAGGAATGTTCGCCCGAGTTTTCCGGGCGTGATCCGTCACACAGCGTTGTCGCGCGCAGAACTGATTTCAGGCGGTCTGCCTCGTTGAGAAAGGCGAATTGCTTTTCCAGATGCTCAGAAGTCTGCTTATCCATGAACAGAGGCCTGGCGGGTAAATGTGCCAGTTTTCAGCACTATTCGTCCAAACGCACAGCGCTGCTTGTGCCTTGTGTTTCGCTGGAATAGCCGATCTGCTCCAGCACAAAGAAGGCCCCAATCGCAATAAGTCCTGTAGCTGCGAAGGCGATAAGCATGACTTTCATCTCAGTTCTCCTGCTGGGGCGTGGCCTGACGCAGATAGGCAATCAAGTCGGCTCGGTCCTCTTTTTCCGCTATCCTTTGCATAGGCATTTTTGAGCCGGGGATAAAGTGGTCCGGTCCTTCATCAAATAGCGCGTCAATTGTCTGATCTGACCAGATGATATCCGATCCCGCAAGAGTGTCGGAATAGCTGTAATCATCGATGGTGCCAGCTTTGCGTCCGAAAACCCCGTAAAGTGTGGGCCCTGCACGTCGCTCGCTGTCGGGCGAAAGGCTGTGGCAGATCGAGCATTTGCGTTTGAATTGCCGTTCTCCGTTTGACATGGTTTCGGGGTCTTTTAGAAAACTGCGTTGACGGCTGGCCATTTTCCCGTGTTTGTCCATGGTCTCGACTGGCCAGGAATACATGACATCATCAATGCCTCCGGCGTGCAAATTGGTGCCGTCATTCGAAAAAGCCAAAGCCCAGACCGGGCCTTGCCGGGTGGCCCTGAAATCACGGGTGATTTGCCAATTCGCCGTTTCGATAACCATGATGTATCCTTCGCCGTCACCGACGGCCAGTTGTTGACTGTCGGTATCATGGGCCATCGCTAGAATAGGGCGGCGATCAAGGGACAGATCCGCCAGGGCTTCATGCGTCAGCGGGTCAATAATGCGGGTCACACCATCCACTGCGCCGTAAGCCAGCCAGGTTTCGTCGCGGCTCAGAACCAACGTGTTTATCCCGAAACCATGACGCAGCAGCACTTGCTGTTCTTGCCCGGTTGCGACATCCCACAGGCGGATCGTGCCATCCGTTGAGGCAGAGTAAAGCTTCGTTCCATCCGTCGAGAACACGACATCATTCACGCCTGCAGTATGGCCTGATAGAAAGACCGGATCGCCACCTGCAAGCGGCCAAAGCGCAATCTGGCCATCCCAACTGGCAGAGGCCACAAGGGTCTTGTCCGGGGATATCGCCAACCCCATCACCTTGCCCTGATGCCCGGTAAGTCGTGTGCTTGTGCCAGTCTTCAAATCCCAGATAACTACAGCAAAATCATCCGCCCCTGACACAGCGGTCGTCTCGTCAATGAATTGCACGATGTTCACCGCTGCTTCGTGGTTTTCCAGCCAGCGCGGTGTGTCATCCGACCAAAGACCCACTGAATTGTCGAAACTCGCGGTCGCAATCTGATCCGTAGGAGACACGTCAATATCCATGATCGGGCCGCCATGGCCTTTGAGTGTGAAGAACTCACCTGCCGTGGCGGGCAAGGATAGCAATGACAGTATCACAAGCGCACGCATCTCACTCGGCAGGGGTGGCGTTTTCCGATGGTTTCGCGTCTTGGGTCAGCACCTCTTCAACCCATAGCGAATGATGCTCACGCGCCCATTGTTCTTCGACCTCGCCTGACCCCATAGCATCATATGCGCCTTCCATCCCGACGGAGCCGATATAGATATGGGCCAGAATAATCGCCATCAGCACGAAGCTGACCATGGCATGCCATAGCTGCGCGTATTGCATTTCCTCATGGGGGGCGAGGGCGGTGTTAAGTTCCCCAAGACCCAGAAGCTGCGGAATGCCAAACGCATTGAGTTTTTCGAACGTTGCAGCAAACATTGGCAGCTCAAACGGGAATAATAGCGAAAGCCCAGAAACTGATATCGACCCACCAAGTACAATGACAGACCAGAAGATCAGCTTTTGACCCGCGTTGAATTTCTTGGCAGGTGGATGACTACCCCCGAACAGCCCGCCACCTTTGGCGATCCATTTCAGATCGGTGCGGTCTGGCAGGTTATGAATGACCCACATCACAAAGATCATCACCAAAGCGATCATAAACGCCCAGGAAATATTGTTGTGAACCCATTTGGATGCCATAGCGATGGTCGCAAAACTGTCCTTGCCGAAAAACGGAATAAAAAATTTGCGACCCGCAATAGATATAAGCCCGGTCAAGCCAAGAATAATGAAAGACCCGGCCAGCATCCAATGTCCGAACCGCTCAATCGCTTTGAAGCGGGTGACAGTCCGGCCGGTTTTGTGTCCATCGATTTTGACCCGGCCCCGTATCAGGAAGAACAGAACCAGCGCAACAAGTGTACCGCCCAGCAAATAAAGGCCATATTTTAGCAACGGGCCTTCGCGGAATTGTAGCCACCACATGCCACCATCCTGAACAAGAACGGTTGTTGCGTGGCCTTTCGAGGTTGAGGTGACATCCGCCGTGCCATAGCGCAGGGCGCGCCACAGTTCGGGGTCGGACGCGCCGCCCAGCGTGCCAAGCTGATTGGCAATCCCGGCAGCTGTATCCGGGTCGCCCGTATCTGTACGGCGAAACGCATCGTCGATCTGTTCGCCACGCTGGCGGGCCAGAATATCCTCAAGTGTTTGTGCTCCGCCAGTGGCAGAGCGGTCAACCGGATCGGGGGTCTCCTGCGCAAGCGCGGTCGTTGCTATGACCAACGTCAGAACAAATGCAAAAAACATGCGCAGCATGTATCGGTCCCCCATCAAAAAAGACTATGTCAGGGCAGCCTGTTTCAAAGCTGCCCTGTGAAACGGCTTAGCCGTCTTTCTGGTCGTAGGCCGTGCCCCAACCCCATGCACCGGACCCGAAGCCTCGGGCGACGACACGCTCGCGGTAGATGCCGCTGACGACATCGCCGTCGCCAGCCAGAAGCGCCTTGGTCGAACACATCTCGGCACAGATGGGCAGTTTGCCCTCGGCGATCCGATTGCGGCCGTATTTGGCGAATTCGGCCTTGCTATGGGTTTCTTCGGGACCACCGGCGCAGAAGGTACATTTGTCCATTTTGCCGCGCGATCCGAAATTGCCCGCTTGCGGGTATTGCGGCGCGCCAAACGGGCAGGCGTAGAAGCAATAGCCGCAACCGATGCACAAGTCCTTGGAGTGCAGAACCACGCCTTCTTCGTTCTGGTAGAAGCAATCCACGGGGCACACCGCCATACAGGGCGCGTCCGAGCAATGCATACAAGCCACGGAAATCGACCGTTCCCCGGGGGAGCCATCGTTGATGGTGACCACCCGGCGGCGATTGATGCCCCATGGCACTTCGTGTTCGTTTTTACAGGCTGTTACGCAAGCGTTGCATTCAATGCAGCGTTCGGCGTCGCAGAGAAACTTTGCTCTTGCCATCTTACCTTCTCCCTATGCTGCGGTGATCTTGCAGAGAGTCGCTTTCGTCTCCTGCATTTGCGTGACTGAATCGTAGCCATAGGTCTGGGCCGTGTTGGTACTTTCGCCCAACACATAAGGATCAGCCCCTTTGGGGTATTTATCCCTCTGGTCCACACCCTCGAAATGGCCACCAAAGTGGAACGGCATGAAGGCTACGCCCGCGCCGACCCGCTCCGTGATCATAGCCATTACCTTGACCTTGCCGCCTTCCGGGCCTTCGACCCAGACCTGTGATCCATCCCGAATGCCAAGGTTGTTGGCGTCGCGGGTGTTGATCTCGACGAACATATCCTGCTGAAGCTCAGCCAACCAAGGGTTCGAGCGGGTCTCGTCACCGCCACCCTCATATTCCACCAAACGACCCGAGGTCAGAATAATCGGGTAATCCTTGCTGAAGTCGTTTTTCTGGATCGAGGCATACATAGTCGGCAGGCGGTAGAACTTACGATCCTCGTAGGTTGGGTAGTCTTTCACCAGATCACGCCGGTTTGTATAAAGCGGTTCGCGGTGGACAGGCACCGGATCGGGGAAGGTCCACACAACTGCGCGCGCCTTGGCATTGCCAAATGGCGCGCATTCGTGCTTGATCGCAACCCGCTGGATACCGCCAGACAGGTCAGTCTTCCAGTTCGTGTCGGGGCCAGCCACTTTATTGATCGCAAGCTTTTCCTTGCCCGTGAGATCATTGTCCCAGCCCAGATCGATCAGCATCTGCATGGTAAATTCAGGATAGCCATCCTGAATCTCGGACCCTGCAGAATAGACGCCTTCGGCCAACATGTTATCGCCTTCATATTCGACCCCGAATCGGGCACGGAATGTCAGACCGCCTTCAGAGACGGGTTTCGACATATCATAGAGGTTGGGCGTTCCGGGGTGTTTCATCTCTGGCGTGCCCCAGCATGGCCACGGCATGCCGTAATAATCCCCATCAGCCGGGCCACCTACGGCTTGCAGCGTCGTTCTGTCGAAAGTGTGCTGATTGGCCATGTGAAGCTTCAGCCGCTCAGGCGATTGCCCGGTATAGCCAACCGTCCACATGCCTCGGTTGAATTCGCGGGTGATGCTTTCGACGTTGGGTGTTTCTGGATCATCCATATCGATATTGCGGAAGAACCGATCTGCCCAGCCAAATTTGTTGGCAAATTTGGCCATGATAACTTCGTCCGGTAGGCTTTCGAACAGTGGCTCTACAACGCGGTCACGCCATTGGATAGACCGGTTCGAAGCCGTAACCGAGCCGCGTGTCTCAAACTGCGTACAGGCCGGCAGCAAATAGACGCCATCGGTCCGGTCATGTAAGACCGCAGACACTGTTGGATAAGGATCGACAACGACCAGCATATCCAGCTGCTCCATCGCGGTCTTCATCTCTTTAATACGCGTCTGCGAATTCGGTGCGTGCCCCCACAGGACCATTGCCCGAACCTTGTCGGGGTTGTCCATGTTTTCGGGATCTTCCAGAACACCGTCGATCCAGCGCGATACAGGGATGCCTGTCAGGTTCATCAGGCTGGTCTCGTTGCCATCGGCATCTTTGGGACCGGCGGCAAACTGACCTTTCAGCCAATCGAGATCTTCCTCCCAGACCCGCGCCCAGTGGGCCCATGATCCAGGCTTAAGCCCATAATAGCCGGGCAGGGTGTGGCTCAGAACGCCAAGGTCTGTCGCTCCCTGCACATTGTCATGGCCGCGGAAAATATTCGTCCCGCCGCCAGTGGTGCCCATATTGCCAAGGGCCAGTTGAAGCACGCAATAGGCACGCGTGTTGTTGTTGCCGTTAGTGTGTTGCGTGCCGCCCATGCACCAGACGACAGTGCCGGGCCGGTTATTGGCCATGGTCCGTGCCACGCGACGCAGTTGAGAGCCGGGGGCGCCCGTAACGCGCTCGACCTCTTCGGGGTCCCACTTCGCAACTTCGTCCTTGATCTGATCCATGCCCCAGACACGGGTGCGGATAAACTCTTTGTCTTCCCACCCGTTCTCGAAGATATGCCACAGAATACCCCAGACCAATGCCACGTCAGTGCCCGGGCGGAAGCGGACATATTCATCTGCGTGGGCTGCTGTGCGGGTAAAGCGTGGGTCACACACGATAACCGGCGCGTTGTTCTGCTCTTTCGCGCGCAGGATATGCAGCAAGGATACCGGGTGCGCTTCAGCGGGGTTGCCCCCGATAATGAAGATCGCCTTGGAGTTGTGCATATCATTGTAGCTGTTTGTCATGGCGCCGTAGCCCCATGTATTCGCAACACCTGCAACAGTGGTGGAGTGACAAATTCGCGCCTGATGATCGACGTTGTTCGTGCCCCAGTAAGCGGCGAACTTACGGAACAGGTAGGCCTGTTCGTTGTTATGCTTCGCTGAGCCCAGCCAATAGACGCTGTCTGGCCCGCTTTCGTCGCGGATTTTCATCATCCCGCCGCCGATTTCATCAATGGCCTGATCCCAGCTGATGCGCTTCCACTCACCGCCTTCTTTTTTCATGGGGTATTTCAGGCGGCGTTCACCATGGGCATGTTCGCGGACAGAGGCACCTTTGGCACAATGCGCGCCAAGGTTGAACGGGCTGTCCCATCCGGGCTCTTGCCCGGTCCAGACACCATCCTGCACCTCGGCGACCACCGTGCAGCCGACCGAGCAGTGGGTGCAAACAGATTTTATTGTCTCAACCGCGCCTTTGGCGGCGGACTGAGCCGAAGCTTGTGTGACTGTGCCACCTGTTGCGCTGATCGCGGCCAAACCGCCGATGGCCAGACCTGATCCGCGCAGAAAGCTGCGGCGGTCAACGGATTTTTCTGCGACATTCGCCAACAGGCCTGTTGCCTGAGACCGCCGTGCCACCCCGTTTGTCTTTTTTCTTAACATAGTCAATCTCCCTTGCTGGCTCCGCGTTTGTCGGGCTTGCTGGGTTTCAATGCCCCGATTGGGGCGTTTTCAGAACCTTGCGCTGTCCAGATAAGCGCGGGTATGGGCCGTATCCTGCATCTTGGTGTCATCCGTGATGACCTCAGCCGCCTCGAGTTGTGTGGTGCCAATCGCAGCCGTTGCCAAAGCTGCGGGTGCTGCCGTCGAGGCGAGCTTCAGGAAATCGCGCCGGTTGGCGTTGTCTTTGTGATCTGTGCTCATGATCTTATCCTCCCTTAGTCTTTACGTGCCGGCGTCAGCCGGATGCCATGCGAAATGCTTCGCGTTCAATCTCCATGAATGCTTTGCCAACACTGCCGACCGACGCATAGAAAACCGCAGAACTCGCGGCTTCCAGATCGGTAAAGAAATGACCGGCCCATGGTCCGATATGTTTGTTGAAGAATGTCTTTTGATCTGCCAACGTCGCAGCAGGGCCAAAGCGCCCTACGATCATTCCGCCCATCATTTCCATCAGTGATGCGATGTTGTCTTCCGGCTCATACACGTTTTCGGCCCGTGTAATCCGTCGCGCCGCCATATCGCCGCGCAAACTTGCAAGCGGTTTTTCGTTCAGAAACCCAGTTAGATAATAGCTGGCATAGGGCAGCAATTCACCACGTCCCAGGCCAATAAACAAAGCATTGAATTCACGTTCCAGCGTTTTTGGTTTGCTGACCTTCGCAACCCGCGCGAGCGTTGCAATGGCGTTGCCAAGATCAGATCTGTCGCCGCTCAGACCTGCGGTCTGGCTTAGCAAGATATCATCGGCAGGCGCAGACAGGATCAATCCGAGGTAATTATACAAATCAGCGCGAAGGCGGTCTTCTTCGCTAACCTGCGGTGTCTCGGTTACAGCACTCATGCGACGCCCTCCTCACGGGCAGGTTCAAAGGTAAACTGCATCTTGCGTGGCGGCTGGGGTGCTCGTTCCGCCTCCGGCTCTGCCTGAGTTGTCTCGGCTATGGCTTCGCAAGGCACATCATCTACAAATGCAATAGCCTCTTGCTCGTCTTCTACGACGGGCAACTCAGGCGTATCTGCATCTTGTTCTTCCGCTTGCCGGGCCATTTCTTGTATGTGGCTCATCATGCCCTTGCCAACCTGATAGGTCGTTTGCAGGTTTTCGATAACCGTTGCGCTATCGGTGAAATCCTGACCGTAATCCACCAGTTCATCCAGATTGGCGAGCTTTGGATTGCTTAACCATAGCTTGCGCAAGGCGCGGGTCCGCAGGCGTTCGGGAACGGCTTTCGACATGAAAACAGAAAAATCATCGCCTTGCTGCATGTTCTCCGGGTCCGGCAGGCCCAGCTCCTCCAGAATTTCCTCATCGGATTTTTCTTCTAATAGCTCTTGCTGCGCGGCGACCTCTTGCGCTTCGACAAATGCCTGTTCGGCGTCAAGCTCGGCCTGAACCTTTGCTTTGCGGTGTGACCAGAAATCCTGCGGTTTATTCATTGCAACCGCCCTTTCCGGATCGAAGAGGGCGCGCGGTAGACATCTGCAATCTGTTCAATACGGGCATCGCCAATGCCATCCTCGGTCATATCAACCTTGGTCTTGTTACGCCGCCGTTTTACGAATTTCTCGTCCACATAATGCGCGTCGGTAAAATCCTGAACCCAGTCAAGCAATGCTGGCGGCATGGCAATTTTTTCGACCAGTTCATCCCCGCTTTCGGTGTAATCCTGCGCTTCATAGGGCGAAGCCGTGACCAGTAGAACTTGATAGGGGTGTTTGCCGCTTGTCGGTCGCATCACGACATAAACCGAAGGCACTTCAGCGTTCAGGCCATGCATGTAGGCTTCAGCATCTGTGTGATATAACTCAACCACACATGTCGCGGCGTGATATTCCGAGACACCGCCTTCTTCGCGCAGAAGCTGCCAATTCGCCTTTCGCGCACCAGGCAATACAGCTGTGACCTTCCAGGACCATTCTGCCCAACGGGTCACACCCGGTGACTTTCTTATAACAATGCCAATTGGCAGTGTTCTGGATTTCCCCACATCAAGTGGCAAGTTTCCTCCCGGTCGCATTTCTGCGATCTCTCCCCCTTTAGCTTTGCAAAACTCAAACGATCTGCAAAGTAAATATTGCATCGAGAACGAATAATTTACCTGCGAACGTGAAAAACCTCTGATTTGTTTAGAATTAGAAACGACCATTTCTGGCCGTGACAGACCGCTGTGATGCAAAAACTGCTCGAGATCGCAATTGTGAAATGTGTGTGTGCCGCTTACGATTTGCACAACACCTGTCTCGGGGAGGAGGCCGGGGATTGGTAAATTGGGGGGACATGATGTCCAAAAAACTACTGTTATGCGATTGCCTGGGAAGCCAGAAACTGGATGCTGATGTGATCGCGGACGGAAAAGATATCATTTGCTCCCGTATCCACACCAGCTTGTGCCTTGATGAGATAGACAGCGCGGCCAAGGCTATAACCGATGGCGATGTGATCATCGCCTGTCAGCAGGAACGAGCACGGTTCGAAGTGCTGGCAGATGAGGTCGGGGCAGACATGCCCGGCTTCGTGGACTTGCGCGACCGAGCGGGCTGGGGCGAGGGGGACACGTCCCCCAAGATGGCCGCGCTCGTGGCTGAAGCTCTGTTGCCTGCTGCGCAGTTAAAATCTGTTGATGTGGTCTCGGAAGGCATTTGCCTGATCATTGGTGCGTCCGCTGTTGCAATGCCCGCTGCCGAGCAGCTTTGCGAAACGCTTGGCGTTACGGTCATGTTGACGGGTGAAGCTGATCTTCCAGCAGATCGTCGGTTCGAGATTATCCGTGGCGCTTTGCGTCAGGCAACAGGTACATTCGGTGCGTTTGAGCTACGCATCGATGCGTTACAACAGCTGGTTCCCGGTGGACGCGGGGCGGTGCAACTTTCTGCACCTCGCCATGGGGCCGTGTCGCAATGTGATTTGATCCTCGATCTGAGTGGGGGTGCGGCGCTGTTCCCGGCTCATGAACAACGTGACGGTTATTTGCGCGCCGACCCAAAAAGCGCGACTGCTGTGGCCAGTGCCGTTCTGCAAGCTGCGCAGATGGTCGGCACATTCGAAAAGCCGCTTTACGTTCGGCTGGAACCAACGCTTTGTGCCCATTCGCGGGCTGAACAGATCGCATGTTCGAATTGTTTGAACATCTGTCCCACAGGGGCGATTACACCGGACGGCGATCACGTTAGCATTGATCCGATGGTCTGTGCCGGCTGTGGTGCGTGTAGTGCGCTGTGTCCATCCGGGGCGATTACTTATGATGCCCCGCCGGTTGAGACGATTTTCCGGCGGTTGGATGTTTTGGCCCGGACCTATCGTAAGGCTGCGGGCACCGCGCCACGTCTGTTGGTCCACGATATGGACCATGGGCACGAAATGATCACGCTGGCGGCCCGCTACGGTCGCGGATTGCCCGCCGATATGATCCCGTTGACTGTCGAGGCTCTGGCAGGCTTTGGTCATGCCGAAGCCTTGGCGGCTCTGGCCTGCGGCTTTGCAAGTGTCAGCATTTTGGTTGGCCCCAAGACGGAACGCGATGCTTTAGAACAAGAAGTTGCTCTGACCGCGGCCATTGCAGGCGGCGAAAAGATCACGCTTTTGGATATCAGCGATCCGGATATCCTGTGCGAAACACTTTACAGCGCACAGACCCCGGCACCTGTCGCCAACACAATCCTGCCTATGGGCACCCGCCGTCAGGTCGCGCGCCTGGCCGCAAAGGCGGTTCGGCCTGAGACGGAGGTGGTTGATCTGCCTGAAACAGCCCCTTATGGCGCGGTCCTTGTGGACACGGATGCCTGCACCTTATGCCTGTCTTGTGTCTCGCTCTGCCCATCCGGCGCTTTGGGGGATAACCCTGATATGCCGCAGTTGCGCTTTCAGGAAGATGCTTGCTTGCAATGCGGGCTGTGCAGCACTATTTGCCCGGAGAATGCGATTACCTTGCAGCCGCGGTTGAACCTGACCGATCAGGCGCTGTCACAAACCATCCTGCACGAAGAAGAACCCTTTGCCTGCATCGAATGCGGTGCGTTGTTCGGTGTCAAATCGACCGTGGAAAAGATCACCGAAAAACTGGCTGGCAAGCATTCCATGTTCAGCAATCCTGATGCCGCCCGAATGATCCAGATGTGTGACAATTGCCGGGTCAATGCGCAGTTTCATTCAGAAAACAATCCGTTCGCAGGAAAAGAACGGCCTGCGGTGCGCACGACTGATGATTACTTTTCCAAACGCAAAGATCACTGAGACGCAACCGGCGCTGACTTAATCGGTGCACCCAGATCGGCCGGGGCGATCACCGAGACGTAAGCAAGAATGGCGTCCAGATCGTCCAACGTCAGCGTCACGGGTACAATCGGCGGTGGGGTCGCTGCATCGAAAGGCGCTGTCACATCCTCAATCTGGGTGAAGGCCGCGTGGGGCTTAAGCGCGTAGAATGCCTGAAACCGCGTGTCCCAATCCTCAAACGTGCGCAGCAGCGCGAAGGACGGGGTCGAGCCGATGGCATCCATCCTATTGCTGTCGTTTATAACATGGCACCGCCCGCAATGGGTCAGGGACAGCTCTTCGCCCTTTTTAGCGTTGCCTTCGAAGATCGGGGCCTTGGCAGGGGCAGCCACGGCGACCTTGGTTGTAAACAGCTGTTTACCATCCAGCTGATAGGCTTCAATCGTGCGGGTCCCAACATCAGAACTGAGCCATTCCAGAAACGCCTCGGCCCCGGCGTTTTTGTCGGCTGGATCGCGCAGTATATGCCACAGGATCGCTGGCCCCTGAAAGGCAGCCCGTCCGTCCGGGCCTTCGGTAAAAGCGACCTCGAAACTGCCACCTTCTGGCACCAGATCAACCTTGATGCGGGTTTTCAGGGTAAACCGGGGCAGCAGATGTTTTAGAAACCCTGTCTCAACCAATGCGGCAGGCGCGCTCAGGCGAAAGCTCTTTGTCTCGGCCAGTGCAGAGACAGGTATCGTCATCCAAATCAACAAACAGGTGATTGCTATGCGCATTCAACCTCACAAGATATATCGTATATATTGCAATGGTAGGGTTGCGGGCCTAAGCAGGTCAATGTTTTGATACAGGCCGGGAGGAAAGATCAATGAGTGATGATTTCAACATGTCGATGCGCAAGTTTCTCAAGCAGGTGGGTGTCACATCCCAGCAAGCGATCGAAGAAGCGATGCGAAATGCAGGGGATACCAACGGTAAAAGCTATAAGGCCAAGGTTGTTTTGACCGTTGACGGGCTTGATCTGGAGCATGTTGTAACTGGCACAATTACCGGGCAATCCTGACGTGACGTTGACCCGTGAAGACGTATTAGCGACACTCAAAACCATCACCGATCCTGCCAGTGAACAGGATATTGTCAGCGCAGGGCTGGTGCGTGCTTTGGCAGTGGAAGATGGGGTTGTGCGCTTTGTGTTTGAAGTGAGTGCATCGCAGGTCACTGCAATGGAGGCTGTACGCGCCGAGGCCGAAAACCGTTTGCGTGCGCTTGACGGTGTAACGCAGGTTTCGGCCGTCATGACGGCCCATAGCGCGCCCAAAGCGCCGCCTGATTTGAAGAGCCAACGTAGTACAGCACCGCAGGGCCCTCAGAAAATTCCGGGCGTTGATCGAATTCTGGCCATTGCCTCTGGCAAGGGTGGGGTGGGTAAATCCACGGTGTCGGCCAATCTGGCCTGCGCCTTGGCGGCAGAGGGTCGAAAGGTCGGCCTGCTGGATGCGGATGTTTACGGACCGTCTCAGCCGCGCATGTTGGGTGTATCGGGCAGACCTGCCTCGCCCGATGGCAAAACGATCTTACCGATGCGCAATCACGGCGTGACTATGATGTCTATGGGTCTGATGATGAATGATGATCAGGCGGTTGTCTGGCGTGGACCTATGCTGATGGGTGCCTTGCAGCAGATGTTGACGCAAGTGCAATGGGGTGCGCTGGATGTACTGATCGTCGATTTGCCGCCTGGCACTGGCGATGTGCAGATGACGCTGGCGCAAAAGGCCCATGTGGATGGTGCTATCATCGTCTCTACACCGCAGGACGTCGCACTTCTGGATGCGCGCAAGGGGATTGATATGTTCAATCAACTCAAGACGCCAATTGTCGGCATGATTGAAAATATGAGCACGCATATCTGTTCGAAATGCGGCCATGAAGAATATGTCTTTGGCCATGGTGGTGTTGCCGCTGAAGCCGCAAAACTGGACGTTCCATTGCTGGCGGAAATTCCACTGCATCTGGATATAAGGCTGGCTGCGGACGGCGGTGCGCCGATTGTTGTGTCAAAGCCCGATAGCGCGCAAGCCGAAGGATTTCGCAGTGTTGCCCGTGATCTGGTCGCAAAAGGTCTTGCATGACATCACCCAATTTCCCGCCGCTGTTTACGGCTTATCCGGTTTCTGACGGGGCGGACCCCTTTGGTGTAGCCTGCACCGAAGCGTCAAATGGGTGTGATGCGGGCCTTGTGGTTTACGACACAGCCACGCCCGACCTGAAAGCCGCACTTGTCTTTGCCCCCGAAGTCCCTTTGCGCGATGCGATGGTTGCGTTGCCTGCTTGCGGTTTGGGGTTTCAGAATGCACTTGGCGCGCTGGCCCCGCCCGAGATTGCCGTGCATCTGGGCTGGGCCGGGGGTATCCGCGTCAATGACGCGGCCTGCGGTCAGATGCGCGTTGCGGCAAATATGCAAGATCCTGATACTGTGCCGGATTGGCTGGTCATCGCACTTGACATGCCCATCCTGCCACAGGGGGATAATCCGGGCGAGACCCCGAACCAGACGTCGCTTTATGATGAGGGGTGTGGCGATGTTGCGGCTATTCCGCTTCTGGAAAGCTGGGTGCGCCATACGCTGCACTGGATCAACCGCTGGGCTGATGATGGCGTAAAACCCTTGCACAATGATTGGAGCGCGCTGGCCTTCGATATAAGGGCAGGGGACACCATCGGCATCGATGAGCATTTTGGGCTGTTGCGCAAATCTGGATCAGATACCAAACTTACCCCCCTGACAACTTTGCTGGAGACACCTGAATGAAACTCGCCCGTGCCATTCATTTCGACGAAAGCGATACAAATGTCTTCCATTCCCCGGCCCGAACCGGCGAATGGTGCATTTCAGGCGGGTTTGAGTTTTCGAACTGGGGAGAGGCAGACCTGACCGGTAAGGCCCGTCAGGCTTTCGCCAATGGCTGGCTGGGGCTAGAGACGTTCGGGCGCGTCACGTTTGTGGCCGTCACCCAGCTTGAGCAGGGTGAGCTGGACGCGTTGAGCAACGCTTTGGCACAGCATTTCGTGACGCTCTATGGGGCTCCGTCGCTCGAGGCTGCCCATGCGATAGCGCAGCAAGAGCTGCAATACATGACAGAACTATGCGAGGATCACGCCCCCAATACATTGCTGACAGTTAGCCGTGAATTGACCGAGGCCGGTGTGAAAGAAGCCTTCCGCACAATCGAAGCGCAAGATGCCGGGTTGGAACAGTTCGCTGTCCACGGCTCACTGGATGAAGACCCGCATAGTCATTGACCGCGGCTTACTTCGCGTTGAACGTAAACAATGTTTCGCCGTTGATCTTGTAGTCATCAATCAGCTCTTTCGCGCGTGCGCTGACCAGCCAGCCCTCGAGCTTCAAGGCCAGATCATCTTTCACATGGTCGTGCTTTTCCGGGCTGACCGGTAGATAGGCATATTGGTTAAACAGCACCGGATCGCCCGCATAAAGCAGCTCCATCCCGTCCTTATTGCCGAAATTCAACCAACTGGCCCGGTCTGCCAGAATATACGCGCCCATACCGGAGGCCGTGTTCAGGGCCGCGCCCATACCCGCCCCCACAGAGTTGTACCAGTCGCCAAAAGCGCTTGGATCGAACTCGGCATCACCCCAAAGCGCCAGCTCTTTTTTATGGGTGCCGCTCTCATCCCCGCGGCTGACAAAGGGCATCTTGGCGACTTCCAAGGCTTTCAAAACCTCTACCGCATTCCCGGAGCCAAGAATACGTGCCGGATCACTTTCGGGGCCGATGAAGACGAAATCATTATACATGATTTCACGCCTATGGGTGCCAAAGCCGCCGTCCAGAAACGCATCCTCGGCCTTGCGCGAATGCACAAGGATTGCATCCACATCGCCGGCTTCCCCCAACTTGATCGCCTGACCCGTCCCAACAACCAAAAGCTGCACTTCCAGCCCAAGATCTTCCTGAATGGCAGGCAGCAGAATGTCTGATAGGCCGGAATTATGGAACGAGGTCGTCACTGCCAGCTTCATATCATCTGCAAGCGCAGCACTGAGCGTGAAAACCACGGTTGCCGCGGCAAGAAAAGCAGAGCGGATCATTCGACAATGTCTCCATTTATAAAGGCCACAGCCTCAGAGGTTTGCGGGGCTGCAAAAAACGCATCTGCCTGCGCGACCTCATGCGGTTTGCCCCTCAGCATGAAGATTACATCACGCGCAAGGCGTCGCGCTTGACCTAAATCATGGGTTGCCATGATGATGCGTGTTCCGGCTTTTTCCGCCTCTTGCAAGATAGTCTCGATCTCGCGGGTGGCACTCCCATCCAGATTGGCGCTGGGTTCATCCAGAAACAAAACCTGTGGTGTGCGGATCAAAGCACGGGCGAGGGCAAGTTTCTGTTTCTCTCCACCAGACAGATCAGATGCATTTTGCGCAAGACGCTGCCCAAGCCCGACACGCGCGGCCCAATCATGAGCCGCCTGACTGGCCTGCGTGCGCGACATACCGTTAAGCGTCAGCGGGTAGGTTAGGTTTGCTTCGACCGTGCGACGCATCACAATGGGGGTTTGAAACACATAGGACTGCCTGCTTTGTGCGTCAGGTGTCGGGCAGTTCCAGCGAACAGCCCCTGATGACGCCCGTTGCAACCCGTGCATCACGCGCAGCAGCGTTGTCTTGCCGGATCCGTTCGGGCCAAGGATGATCGTTGTACCCGCGCCCTCCAGCGCCAAATCTAGCGGACCAATCAGTGTCTTGCCCCGGCGTGTAACGCGAACCTGTTCCAGCGACAGCGGTAGAATAGACGTCACCATCGACCACGCCTCTCGGTGCGGCTGATCCCGTGGATCAGAAGGTTCACAATGATGGCCAGCGCGATCAGCACAAAGCCAAGACCCAGCGCCAGGGCAAAATCGCCCTTACCTGTCTCCAGTGCAATCGCGGTGGTCAGAACCCGTGTTGCATGGTCGATATTGCCGCCAACAATCATGATGGCCCCCACTTCGCCAATCGCGCGGCCAAACCCGGCCAGCGAGGCCGTCAAAAGCGCGCGGCGCGCATCCCAGATCAATGTCTTGATGCGTTGCCATTTGGTGGTGTTTAGCGACAGCAGAAGATCATGATATTCGGCCCACAGATCCCGGATCGATTGATGCGCGATTGAAGCGATCAGCGGTGTGATGATAATGACCTGTGCAATAATCATCGCGGTGGGGGTGAACAGCAACCCGAACACGCCAAACGGACCAGAACGGGACAAAAGGATATAGACAAACAGCCCCACCACCACAGGTGGCAGTCCCATAAGTGCATTCAGCACGGCAATCACAGCCCGACGGAACGGAAAGCGCCTGATGGCAAGCCACGCCCCAAGCGGAAGAGCAATAAGTGATGCGATGAAAACAGCGCTCAGCGTGACCTGAAGCGACCGTAGCGTGATTTCGACCAGATCAGCATCCAGACCGATAATCAGCAGAAACGCTTGCCGAAGTCCTTCAAGAATGTCGGTCATCTTGTATCCACAGTCCCATTGGTGGCGGAGCATTTCACGCCCTTAGCGGGCGTTCAATTCAATAATGCGCGCGAGGGCAGTGTTTTTCCGACCCCGCGCAAACAGAATTGGCGATTTCCGCTTATGCATGATAGGTTTTTGGACAGCCATTTGGGCTAATTGAATTTTTATGATAATCAAATTGCCGGTATCGGTTTCGTTTTAGTGAGTTGAGGGGAATATGTTTAAGAGTTTTGGCCGCTACATTTCGCAGTCCGTTGCGAATAATCTGTTTCTATGGTCCTGCCTGTCCTATGTGGCTGGTCTGGTCTATTATCCAGCAGAAATCCTGAAAGATGGGCGGGAGCCGTTCTACTTCCTGGAATGGAAGATGACGCAATATCATATCAATTACATAGACTTCGGTATGGTCAAACGGGGCTTCACCGGAACGATACTGTATCCGATTCTGGCGCTGTTCGAGGATGGCTCACTTGCGGAATATCTGCTGGTTTTCTTGCTGGATGTCGCGGTTTGCCTGACGATCATCTATATCGTTACAAAGGCGCTGAAACCTGAACCCGGCGAAGACAATTGGACTGCCATTTCCATTCTGCGCCTGATCCTAGTTTTCAGCCCTCTTGGCTATATGGCGTTGGCTTATGACGTGGGGCGGTACGATCATATCGCGCTGCTTTGTGCGTTGATCTCAATTGCCTTGCTGCGTCAGGATCGTTTTGTTGCGTCTGGTGTGATGATGGCGATTGGAATTCTCAATCACGAAGCGCTTTTGTTTTATGGTTTTCCGTTGATCATCGCCTATCAGATGATCCGCACCGGCGGGATCGGGGCGTCTGTGATCACCCTTTTGGTGCCGTCCCTGATTGCTGGGATTGCTACTGTTGTTTTCGGAAATTCGGACATTGACCCAAAAGACGTGCTGTCGGAAGAGGTCGCCGTAGGTGCTGCCGTATGGTCACGGGGGTTGTTTGAGCCGCAATTTGCGTTGCCGCCGATCCAGTATGTTATCTTCGCCTTTTATACGGTGATCCCATATCTGCTGTTGTTTTGGTTCTATAGTGCCAATGGCTTGCGTAAAGATTGGCTGTTTGTCGCGCCGTTCCTGTTGCTGGTAATCTTCGCGCTTGGGGTGGATTACGCGCGTTGGGCGGCGCTGATCATGTTTACAGTCAGTGTGGTGATCTTCCTGCATGCCCGTTCTGGCAAAGATACAGCATTCGTTGAGACCCCGCTTAAAATGGCAGTTCTGCTGGCCGCCTTAATCCCCTTGGGGCCGGTTGGTATCGAAACCGGACTGCCTTACCTGACCGCATTCGTAAAGATAATGGGCCTTGTCTGAGGCGTATCGATCAGAGCGCTTAGGCCGATCGCAAGGATCGCGACAAAGCACAGTCGACTGATCCTGTCGCGGGCGGCAAAAACCACCGGATCGTCATGCATCTGGCCCCTGTGGGCCAGCATCACGATCCGGCTGATCCAGTAGAGCAGAACCAGACATATTCCCCAAAGGGCGGTTGGGGTGGCATAAAGCTCCATCACAGCGGGGGAATTCAGGTAAAGCGCCATCACCAGCACAGAGACATAGCCTGATGCAATGGCCATCGTGCTGATCAAAGGCACGTCTGCCGTCAGATACCCACGCCCAACGATCTCGGCTTTGTCCTTGGCTGCGTTGTCAACCAGTTCTGCCTGACGTTTCACCGTCGCAAGTGAGAAGAAGAAAAAGATCGAAAACGCCAGCAACCATGTCGACACCGAGATATCCGTTGCCGCACCACCTGCCATAATACGTAATGTATAAAGCCCGGCCAACGTGCAGATATCAATAATCATTTGCCGCTTCAGATAGAGCGAATACGCTGTGGTGACGAGGTAATATGTAAACATCACCAAAACGAACTGGGGCCCAATTAACAGGGCAATGACAAAGCCAAGCCCCAAAAGAAGCGGCGCCATCAACGTTCCGTGTGCAATTGGTAATGCCCCGGACGCAAGCGGTCGTTTGCATTTGCGTGGATGTGCCCGATCTGCGGCCAGATCCAGAAGGTCATTCATCAGATAAACACTGCTGGCAACGACACTGAATGCGATGAACGCCAACAGTGCATAAATCGCAGTTGCGACGTTCAGCTCATGCCCGGCAAGCATTGGCACGAATACCAGAATATTTTTTAACCATTGATGAGGTCGCAATGCCTTGAGATACGGTTTAATTGAGTTGTCCCGCGTGCTCAGATGCTCGGCCTCGACGCCTTGACTGTCGAGCTTGCTGCGCAGGGCAGGGGGGATGTCCACCGATACAGCTTTGCGCGCGCCTTGCCACACCGGCAGATCCGCCACAGAATCGCCCATATAGGCATAGCCCGGCTCGGAAAAGCGGTCCTCAAGAAACGCCGCCTTATACTTGCCTTTCAGGTTCTGATCGCCGCCTGATCCATGAACTTCGTCAAAGATATCCAGATGCTGCGCAATGCGTTGCGCAAGCTGCTTGTCCGAGGCCGTTACCAAAGCGGTCTTACCCCCCTTGGCGCGCCAATCCTTAACATAGGCGATGACGTCTGCGTTATAGGGCAGGACTGTCACATCTACATCGCTTATCTCATCAAGCATCTGTTTCAGCTTGGGCCGCCCTTGTCGCAACGCATTTGCGGCAATCAAAGGCGTGCTCCAACGCTTTGCGAAAGCGTCCCAGAATGTCTCGTACAGCATATCCGTGCGGATAAGCGTGCCATCAAGATCAACCGCAAGAACAGGGTGTGAACTTATCTGCTCCGCCTCAGAAGACATTGTATACCGTGAATAATCTCATTTTCATGACTTTATGGGGCGATACGGCTCAAAGCAACAAAAGCAAGCTCCGCGCCATGGCTCAATAGCGAACACAGAGAAAAATGCGGCAAATGCGCCGCAGGTCGGGGATGTCTTGATAGGAAATGATCCCCTTCTCAGGCTACACATTGTTGCGAGGTTGTATCTGAGTGCTGGCAGGTTTGTTCTGAGCGCGCTAAAGCTTTGAAAAATTTGGGAAACCCAACGCGTTGGGTGCGAGGATAGGGATCTTATGCTTCGAGACTTTGTTATAGTGACGGCAATTGCGACGCTGGCGAACCCCGCGTCAGCCACAATCATTGACGGTGAAATACTGCGTCAGAACGGGGTGGGCCAGTTTGTTAAGCTTGAAACCGAAGTCCCTTTTTCTGTCGGCAATGATACCTTCAACACCGATAATCTTTATGCCTTTGACGAGGATCAGAATATAGAGCTGGCTGAACCGATCCGCGTCGATATTGGTGGCGAGGCCGGTGTTATCGCTGCCGGAACTGTCGTCGCAAGTCATTATGTCTTTTTCGACAGCCTTGCAGGCATCCACTATGGCTATGTGCTTTTTGACGCACCAATACTGGGCGTAGCGGCATTTCAGGATACGATGGCGGCCACGGATTTTCTGGCCAATACATCCGTGGACTATATCAGCATAGAATTGCGCGGGTTAGAGCAGGGCGATTACGTCTGGATAGATGAGGACGATCCCCACCGGCTTTGGGTTTATTGGGCGGGGTCTTCCCCCGGCGACTATATTCGCGTCTTCACAGAACGGTCTGTCGGTGCAATTATGTAGCACGCTATTGAACCTCGAAATGCTGTCTCCAGGTTTTGGTCCGTGCCCTATCCCGGGCGTTATAGTTGGCCATAGCTTGGTTCAAATCTGCTACATCCGATGCTTCGCGCTTCTCTGCGATTGCAGTCAATCGCATCGTGTACCAAGCCGTTATTCCGCCTTCTGGAGGCGTGTTGAATTTTGGAAAAGTTACATCTGCGTTTTGTCCGTTCTGCCATTTGTTCGGTAGGTCAGGCTCAAGGATAAGGGCACGGGCAAGGCCAACGATATCGATCATGCCGCTTGCGATTGCGCCTGCAGCCTGATCCAGCGTTTTGAAGCCGCCTGTCAGCATAAGGGGTTTGGCTGTTATCTGGCGGGCTTGCTTGGCAAATTCTAGGAAGTATGGGCCTTGGCCTCCGCTATCAGACACGGATTTCGCACCCGGGAAATATGTTCCGCCGCTAAGGTCAATCAGGTCAATGCGGGTGCCATTCAGGGCTGCAATAACTGTCAGCGCATCTTCGTGTGTCAAACCACCAATCAGTTGATCCGTTGTGTTAAGCTTTATGCCGACCGGAAAACTGGCGCTGACTGCTGCTCTCACCTCTTCGATGACTTCAAATAAAAGCTTCATACGAGAGGCGATGGGTCCTCCGTACTCATCATCTCTTTTGTTGAATAAAGGGGACAGGAATTGACTTAACAAAAACCCGTGTGCTGCGTGGATTTGAACACCGCCAAAGCCCATTTTTTCCGCCAGACACGCGGTCTTCGCACATTCTAGCGGCAGTGCTTTGATCTCACTTCTGGTCATTTCTGAACACCGAAGCCCCGGAATATCAAGCGCGCTTTGCCCTTTGGGCTCACTGGTCGGGGGGTATGCCATCGCGCCAGCATGTCCCAATTGCAGCCACAGTTGCGCGCCATTGTCGGAACCGCACCTAGCGAGCTGTCGAAACCGTTCTGTATCTGACGTGTCGTTCAAGACCAGATTGCCGGGCTTTTCGGCATATCGGTGGGTTCCCTGTATTTCTCCGATAATTGAAAGGGCTAAACCGCCTTTTGCCCAGCGCCGATACAAGTGCATTTGCGCGTCTGTTGGGGTGCCGGTTCCATCACCCAGCGAGTCTGACATTGCCGATTTTGCGATGCGGTTCTTCAAAAGGACCCCACAAGGAAGCTCAAGAGGTTGAAAAAGCAAATTCCGGGTATCCGCGATCATGCTTGTCTTCCTATGACTGTTCGGCTCCAATCCACTTATCCTTATAAATGGGCCTAAACTCCAACATTTGTTCTGAAGCTATTCGATTGAAGAATGTATATTTCTTTATAAATATTTATTTTCAATGGCTTGCAGTAAACTCTTTGCGCGGAAAGCCTTAAAAGAAAACGTTATGTCCCTCAATGCTCACAGAATGGAGCGACAGAACTCTCCACTGGGCATAGGCGTAAAATGGTGTTACCCAGATCGCAAGAGACGCGAACAGAATGAAATACCTATGACATTGGATGACACCAAAGGTCTGACGTGCGAAGAGTGTCCGATCCGGTTTCGCGCAGTTTGTGCGAAATGCGACACGGATGAGCTGGAGACACTTGAAGACATCAAATACTACCGCACTTTCGAGGCGGGTCAGACGATTTTGTGGGCCGGGGACAAGTTGGATTTTGTGGCCTCTGTCGTCACCGGTGTAGCCACCTTGACCCAAACCATGTCCGACGGGCGCATTCAGATGGTTGGGCTTTTGCTGCCATCAGATTTCATTGGTCGCCCAAATCGTGAGATGGCCACGCATAATGTCGAAGCCACGACAGATGTGACCTTGTGCTGCTTTCGCCGCAAACCTTTTGAGAAGATGATACAGGACACGCCTCATATAGGGCAACGCCTGCTGGAAATGACGCTGGATGAACTGGACGCCGCGCGTGAATGGATGCTGCTTCTGGGTCGCAAGACTGCCCGGGAAAAGATTGCAAGCCTTATCTACTTAGTCGCGCGCCGGACTGCGACGCTGGAAATGAAGTCAATCAGCGGTGAGGTCCATGTGGAACTTCCTCTGACCCGTGAAGCCATGTCGAACTATCTGGGGCTAACGATCGAGACTGTGAGCCGTCAATTGTCCTCGCTCAAGCGCGATGGTTTGATCCAGCTGGAAGGCAAACGTCAAATAATCGTGCCTGATCTCGAAGCGCTGATGGCCGAAACCGGCGATGATGATGATGGCGGTATGCTGATATAGCCTGACAGATTTGTCATTCGCCGGGTTTGCAGAACGGGTTATATACTTGAACTGGAATTGGCCGGAGGCGATCCAATGACAGATAGAAAATTCGACTCTTTAAATTTGACCCGGCGTGAAACCGTTATCGGCGGCACGGCCTTGGCTTTGACCGGGATGCCGCATACCGCTGCCGCACAGGGCATCGGTGCCGATATGCGCGACAGAGCTGTGCGATGGCTGGATACGCTACCCGACGATAAACGCGCAACAGCGCAGTTTGCATTCGATGACCCAACCCGCCAACGCTGGAGCTTTATGCACGGCTCTGCAGTAGCTCCGGGCCTGCCACTGGAAAGTATGTCTGCTGCGGAAAAGGATGGCGCGCTTGATCTGTTGTCCACGGGCCTTAGCGCTGACGGGATGGAGACATCCCTGAACATCATGCTGCAACAGGATATTCTGCGGGATGAGTGGAACAAAGGCAGTGCGGACCGCAACCGGGAACGCTTTTCTTTGATGATTTTTGGAACGCCCGCGTCAGATAGCCCATGGGGCTGGCGCTGGGAAGGGCACCATCTGTCGCTCAGTTATACATTGCAGGGGGATCAGGTGGTATCGGTTACGCCGTCTTCCTTCTCGTCCGAGCCAAACACGGTGCCATCCGGTCCGCATAAAGGTCTTGTGGTGCTACCAGATGAAGAGAGTGTTGGGCGCACCGTATTTGCTGATCTGAGCGATACAAACAAGCGCGGGGCTTTGCTTCAGGAAGACTCGTTTGGCAATATTCTGACCACGGCGGGGAATGAGGACCGGATCGCGGATCGCCAAGGCATTGCCTTGGGGGATCTGCCGCAATCTCAGATCGATCTGCTAACTCGCCTCCTTGATGTCTATTGCGTCGATCACTTGCCCACGGCGCTGGCCGATCAGCAAAGAACGCGCATTTCAGAGGGTGATCTGATGGCCACAAGGTTCGGCTGGGCCGGGGCAAATGAGGACGGCAAGTCGATCTATTATCGCCTGCATGGCAGCACGTTCCTGATTGAATTTGCGACGCTTAGAAATCAGCCGCAACATCATCATGCCATACGCCATGACCTGACACGTAACATGGGCGCGCATGTGATTTAGCGCGCCATCAGCACCGGGATCTCCGAGGTTTCCAGCATCTGCCGTGTGGCCCCGCCAAGAATGGCCTCGCGCATGCGGGGATGGCCGTAAGCGCCCATCACGATAAGGTCAGTGCCTTGTTCTCTGCCGTGTCGGGTCAGGATGGCGGCCACGCGCGGCTCACTTTTGGCCAGAACCGAAATCTCACATCGCGCCCCATGACGGGCAAGATAAGTCGCGATGAGCCCGCCGGGGTCTGATCTATCCGGTCCGTGTCTGGGGGGATCGATCAGCGCAATCTCGACCTTGTTGGCCTGTATCAGAACTGGGAGCGCAGCTTTGCAGGCTGCCAGTGCTTCGTCGCTTTCGTTCCAGGCAATGGTCACATGATGTGGCGCAAGCCCATGAGCCCACCCATCGGGGACGATCAAAACCGGGGCTGTCGTCCCAAAAGAGCAGCTTCCACAAGGGCCACATCCTCGACCGTTTTGTCTTCGCCATAGGGGCGGGGCAGGATGAACAGATCGGAAAATCGCAGGCGTTGTCGCACGTAGGCCCCAAGTTCAGCCGCGCGAAGGGCAAGCGGGCGGATATCCCAGGAAAACATTTCGGGTTTGAGTTTTTCCGATAGCTGCGTTTCAAGCGTTTGGGCGTCTTCCAATGCCTGTTGATAATTCCCATCCACCGCGATGGCCTGAGCCCCGGCATAATAAAACCCCGGATCCGTATGATCGAAGCCAAGAGCCAGTATGTTCAAATGCGCACCCGTCGCACGGGCTGTCGCAATTGCGCTGTCAATTGCATCGGATTGACGCTCCATATCGTGCACAATGGTCGTGATTGTTTGAAAACCTGTTGCAATTCCCATGGCCAACCTCGCTGATTTGATCCTGCGGTTAGCCTAGCGACCATATACCGGAGCGTATTTGATGCAGCGCAAACTGGGGCAGTCTCTTCTTTGACACAGATCAAGGCGCAAATCTTGAAGCCGCCGCATTTTCCAACTTGCGAACAGGAATCGGATGTCGTCCGGGCATCTGAATACGCATGAGGGACACGCGGTATGCTACACTACTTCAAGATCATATTGTTGGGTCTCGTGGTCTTGTTTGCAGCGATGGCTGTAAATTGGGCGCGGGATCTGGCCTATCAAATCCATGCCTTGCTGATCATGGCCATCGCGTTTGGCATGTTCATCTGGACGGTTCGCCAAACCGATGAACCGGTGCAAGTGGTCACTGAAACAGGCTATATGGATGACGTGATCAGAGCCGGGGTTATTGCCACCGGTTTTTGGGGCGTTGTGGGCTTTCTGGTTGGCGTGGTGATTGCCTTCCAATTGGCCTTTCCGGTTCTCAATTTTGATTGGGCACAACCTTATGCGAATTTCGGACGTCTGCGCCCGCTGCACACTTCGGCGGTGATTTTTGCGTTTGGAGGCAACGCATTGATCATGTCGTCCTTCTACATCGTACAACGTACCTGCGGTGTGCGACTTTGGGGGGGCAAGCTGGCTTGGTTTGTCTTCTGGGGCTACAACCTGTTCATCGTGCTGGCCGCTACCGGATATCTATTAGGCGCCACGCAATCCAAGGAATATGCTGAACCGGAATGGTATGTCGATCTGTGGCTGACCATTGTCTGGGTAGCCTTTCTGGCCGTCTATATGGGCACGCTTTTCACCCGGCGCGAGAAACACATCTACGTTGCCAACTGGTTCCTGCTTAGCTTCATCATCACCGTTGCGATGCTGCATGTGATCAACAATCTGAGCCTTCCGGTCTCTGTCTTTGGGTCACGTTCGGTACAACTATTTGCCGGCGTGCAGGACGCTATGACGCAGTGGTGGTATGGCCACAACGCTGTGGGGTTCTTCCTGACTGCAGGGTTTTTAGGCATGATGTACTATTTTGTGCCCAAGCAGGCCGGACGACCTGTGTTCAGCTATAAATTGTCCATCATTCACTTCTGGGCACTGATCTTCCTGTATATCTGGGCAGGTCCGCACCATTTGCATTATACAGCTTTGCCGGATTGGGCGTCTACGCTGGGTATGGTGTTCTCCATCATCCTGTGGATGCCAAGCTGGGGAGGTATGATCAATGGTCTGATGACCCTGCAAGGGGCATGGGATAAGCTGCGCACCGATCCAATCATTCGCATGATGGTGATCAGTCTTGCCTTCTACGGGATGTCCACTTTCGAAGGCCCGATGATGTCGATCCGCGCGGTCAACAGCCTGAGCCACTATACTGATTGGACCATTGGTCACGTTCATTCCGGCGCACTTGGCTGGAACGGGATGATCACATTTTCGGCGCTCTACTTCCTGACACCAAAGCTGTGGAACCGTCCGCAAATGTATTCCATGGCGGCGATCAACTGGCATTTCTGGCTCGCCACGATTGGTATCGTTCTCTACGCGGCGTCTATGTGGGTCACAGGAATTATGGAAGGCCTGATGTGGCGTGAAGTCGACGCCCAAGGCTTCCTTGTGAACAGTTTCGCCGACACCGTTAGTGCAAAATTCCCGATGTATATCGTGCGGGGGCTTGGCGGGGTGCTTTACCTCACAGGTGCGCTGATCATGGCCTGGAACATGATCATGACTATTCGCGGGGCAGAGCCGCAAGGCGCTGTCACCAATCTGGCACCGGCTGAATAAGGAGGCGTGAAAATGACAATGAATAACGAAGCACAGCCTGAGACATCGAAGAAGAAACGGTTTCTCGACTATCACGCCATTCTGGAAAAGAGCCCGACGCTGTTGCTGGTCTTTTCGCTGCTGGTCGTATCCGTTGGGGGCATCGTGGAAATCGCACCGCTGTTCTATCTGGAAAACACCATCGAGGATGTGGACGGCGTGCGCCCATATTCCCCGCTGGAGCTGACAGGGCGCGAAATCTACGTCCGCGAGGGATGCTATGTCTGCCACAGCCAAATGATCCGCCCGATGCGCGACGAGGTAGAGCGTTACGGTCACTATTCGCTTGCGGCAGAGTCGATGTATGATCACCCGCACCAATGGGGTTCCAAACGGACGGGGCCTGATCTGGCGCGGGTCGGTGGGCGGTATTCCGATGCTTGGCATGTGGATCACCTGCGTGACCCGCAAGCAGTGGTTCCGGAATCAATTATGCCGAAATATGCGTTTCTTGAAGAAACCATCATTGACGGGCGCTATATTGAAGATCTGCTCAGCACGCATCGTATGGTCGGTGTCCCTTACACTGATGAGATGATCGAACAGGCTGCGGCAGATTTTGCAGCGCAAGCTGATCCCGACAGCGATTTTGACGCACTTCTGGAACGCTATCCAGGCGCGCAGGTTCGTAATTTTGATGACCAGCCGGGGATCTCCGAAATGGATGCCCTGATTGCGTATCTGCAAATGCTTGGCACATTGGTCGACTTTTCGACCTTTACTCCAGAAGCAAGCCGGTAAGGAGGCACAGACATGGATACCTATTCCTTCTTACGTGAGCTGGCCGATAGCTGGGTTTTGCTGGCAATGTTTCTCTTCTTTCTGGGCGTGGTTATCTGGGCGTTTCGCCCCGGCAGCCGCCCCATCCATAAGGACACGGCTGATATTCCGTTTCGCAATGAAACCTCACCCGCAACAAGCCTCGGTTGCGGTGCCTGCAAGACCTGCACCTGTGCAGCATCCCTCGATCTGGAGGCCCTGAAATGAGCGAAGATAAAAACAAAATTGATCCGATCACCGGCACTGACACAACCGGGCACAGTTGGGATGGCATAGAAGAGCTGAACAACCCGCTGCCGCGTTGGTGGCTCTGGACGTTCTACCTGACAATCATCTGGGGCATTGGCTACACGATTGCCTATCCCGCATGGCCTATGATCCAAGGGGCCACGGCAGGTCTTCTGGGCTATTCAACACGGGCCGAGGTCGCGGCTGAGATACAATCATTCGTGGATAAAAACGCTGCTCTGACAGAAGAGCTGGCGAATATTGAACTGGCATCATTGACTGAGAATGAACCTCTGAATCGCTACGCTATTGCTGGCGGGGCTGCGGTATTCCGCAACAACTGCTCACAATGCCACGGGTCCGGCGCTGCGGGCAGCAAGGGATATCCGAACCTTCTGGATGATGACTGGCTTTGGGGCGGTGATATCGACACGATCGCCTACACGGTTCGCCATGGGATCCGTAACGACACAGATGCGGATGCGCATTGGTCGCAAATGCCGGCCTTTGGGGAATTGCTGGAAAAACCAGAAATTGAAGCGACTGTGAATTATGTGTTGCAATTGTCCGGTCAGGATCATGACAGCGCATTGGTAGGCGAGGGGGCCGTTCTGTTCGAGGAGCAATGCGCGTCATGCCATGGTGAAGATGGTAAGGGCATGCGCGATCAGGGCGCGCCGAATTTGACAGATGCCATCTGGCTTTATGGTGGCGATACAGAAGCTTTGCGCGAAACTATCACCTATTCCCGGTTCGGTGTCATGCCCAATTGGGGCACCCGTCTGACAGAAGCTGAGGTTAACGCGGTTGCAGCTTATGTGCATCAGCTTGGCGGAGGGGAAGATACAGCACCGGAATAGCTCATGACCTCGCATCTGGCAGCTCCTGTTCGCGCATCGCTACCATTTGCAACCGGTCATGAGGGAGGGGGCGTCTCTCGGGACGCCCCTTTTCTTGATCTGTATCAAGGAAACATAGAGCCCGACTCGTCATAAGAAATAAGCGAACAGGACTATAATGGAGCTCTGCAATGAGCGGACCCGATCAGCCTCAATCTCTTTATGCTGCGCAGGAACCTATTTTCCCGCGTCGTGTATCGGGTAAATTTAGGAATCTCAAATGGTGGATCATGGGGATCACCTTGGGGATTTACTATCTAACCCCTTGGATTCGCTGGGATCGCGGTCCGAACCTGCCGGATCAGGCGGTGCTGGTCGATTTGGCATGGCGGCGGTTCTATTTCTTCTGGATCGAGATTTGGCCGCATGAATTCTACTTTGTCGCAGGCCTTCTGATCATGGCGGGGCTTGGTTTATTTTTATTCACCTCGGCCCTTGGACGCGTCTGGTGCGGCTATACGTGCCCGCAAACGGTCTGGACTGACCTGTTCATTCTGGTGGAGCGCTGGATCGAAGGCGACCGCAATGCGCGCGTCCGCCTGTGGAATGCAAAATGGGACGCTCGCAAATGGCGCCTGCGCATGACCAAATGGATCGTTTGGCTTCTGATCACGGTCGCGACTGGCGGGGCCTGGGTTTTTTATTTTGCCGACGCGCCGACGCTCGCCAAACAGTTGGTCACATTTGATGCGCATCCCGTGGCTTATGGCTCGGTTGCGGTTCTGACGGCGACTACGTTCATTTTTGGCGGCTTTATGCGCGAACAGGTTTGCATTTATATGTGCCCATGGCCGCGCATTCAGGCGGCGATGATGGATCCGGACTCGCTGACCGTTGCCTATCGCGACTGGCGGGGTGAACCGCGGGGCAAGAAGCACGAAAACACCACGGGCGATTGTATCGATTGTATGGCTTGCGTGAATGTCTGCCCGATGGGGATCGATATTCGTGATGGTCAGCAGATGGAATGCATCACTTGCGCGTTGTGTATCGATGCGTGTGACGAGGTGATGGACCGCATTGGAAAACCACGCGGATTAATTGACTACCTCGCGCTCAGCGACGAGACCGCAGAACGCGAGGGCAAATCCGCCAAGCCTATCTGGCAACACATCCTGCGGACGCGCACCATCATATATACCGCGCTGTGGTCCCTTATCGGGTTCGGGCTGGTCTTTGCGCTGTTCATCCGGGCGGATATTGAGCTGACCGTCTCGCCCGTGCGCAATCCAACCTTCGTAACGCTAAGTGATGGCTCGATCCGTAATATCTACGATGTTCGGTTGCGCAACAAGCATGGCGAGGACCGTGAATTTCATCTCTCACTGACCTCAGAGGAAGCTTTGCGCATCGGCTTAGAGGGCACAAATCGCCTGACCATTACCGTGCCCGCGGATACCAGCTTTTTACAGCGGGTCTATGTTACCGCCCGCTCGCAAGATCCAGCGGCCTCTGTCGCGCGCACCGATCTGCGTTTCTGGGTCGAAGATCTTGAAAGCGGTGAGCGCGCTTACAACGACACAAGTTTCAATGGAAAGGCACGCCAATGACCACTGACACATCAAATGGTAAAACTCTGACGGGTTGGCATGTCTTTGCAATCTTTGGTGGTGGTTTTAGCATCATCATTGCCGTGAATTTGCTGCTGGCCTATCAAGCGGTTCATACGTTTCCGGGACTGGAGGTCAAAAACTCCTATGTCGCCAGTCAGACCTTTGATGCAGATCGTGAAGCCCAGAATGCACTTGGCTGGACAGTTGCGGCCACTGCCACGGATGACAGGCTGAGCGTCAGTATCACTGACGCGAATGGCGATCCGGTCAAGACGACCCAGATCAGCGGTGTTTTAGGGCGCGCCACGCATACGGGTGATGACAGTGCGCCCGCCTTTGTCTGGACTGGTTCGGCCTATGAGGCACCCGTTGCGCTGGCCCCCGGCTATTGGAATCTGCGCCTGTTGGCGACTGCACGCGATGGCACGACTTTTCGGCAACGTATCCAGTTGCGGGTAAAGGGCGCATTATGAGCTTTGCGGAATACCCATATCCCGGTGCGTGCCCTGCCTGCGCTGCAGCTCCTTTGGCCGAACAGGTTGCAAAAGACGCAACCGGCACAAGGCGCATCGATCTGTCTTTACCCGGCATCCACTGTGCCGCCTGTATCGCAACGGTCGAACGTGGCCTCATGGCGCGCGCCGATGTTGCCCTTGCCCGCGTCAATCTGAGCCAGAAACGCGTGCAGATACAAGTTAGCGGCGATACGCAACCTGAAGCCGTGATCGAACATCTTGCCGAGCTTGGTATAGCCGCACAATCGCTGGAAAGCGATCTTCTGGGGCAGGGCAAGGACACGACCGGGCGTGATCTGTTGATGCGCCTGGCTGTTGCCGGGTTTGCCATGATGAATGTCATGCTGTTATCCGTTGCTGTCTGGTCCGGGGCAGGGGATGCCACGCGGGATATGTTCCATTGGATTTCTGCGATGATCGCGCTGCCAGCCATCGCATTTTCCGCGCAACCCTTCTTCCAACACGCGCTGCAAGCGCTGCGTGTGGGGCGGTTGAACATGGATGTCCCAATCTCGCTGGCCATCATTCTGGCTGCAGGAATGTCGGTTTATGAGACCGCGCAAGGCGGCGATCACGCGTATTTTGATGCGGCGCTATCGCTGACCTTCTTCCTTCTGATCGGCAGGTATCTTGATCACCGCAGCCGCGCTGCTGCGCGCTCTGCCGCAGCGATGTTATCCGCGCTCGAAGTTCCGCGCGTCAAATGTATCACAGAAGATGGCCCCAGCATCGTGGCTCTGTCCGAGGTTAAGGTTGGGGATCATGTGCTAGTCGTTGCCGGGGAGCGTATCCCGGTTGATGGTCGTATTCTGAATGGTCAAAGCGATCTGGATCGATCCCTTCTGACAGGGGAAAGCCTGCCGGTTTCGGTTGCGACTGGTGATCAGGTTTGCGCGGGCGAGCTGAACCTTACAGGCCCCATGACCGTTGAGGTTAAGGCCATCGGTCAAGACAGCACGTTACGCCGAATGGTCACAATGATCGATGCCGCCGAAAGTGCGCGCAACCGCTATACCGCCCTGGCCGAGCGGGCCGCCGCCATTTATGCGCCTGCGGTGCATCTTTTGGCGCTTGCGGGCTTCGTGGGGTGGCTCATGGTCGGCGCGGATATGCGCTATGCTATGAATGTCGCGATTGCCTTGCTGATCATTACCTGCCCTTGCGCGCTTGGTCTGGCCGTGCCAGCTGTGTCAACCGCTGCGGCTGGTCGTCTGTTTCGCAAAGGGATGTTGGTCAAGGATGGAACTGCGCTTGAACGCCTGAGCGAAGTTGATACGGTTGTGTTCGACAAGACTGGCACCCTGACCGAAGGGGTTCTGACATTAGGATCGTTAGACCATATAGATGCTGAAACGCTGTCAGTTATCGCAGCCCTTGCGCAGGTCTCGCGCCATCCGGTTGCAATGACGATTGCCCAAAGCTTGCAGGCGGCGGATATACGGCCCGCAGAACTGGACAGTATTCGCGAGGTTCCGGGGCGTGGCACCGAAGGCAGCCTTGGCGGTGCCCGGGTACGGTTTGGGTCTGCGGAATGGGTGGGTGCGGACGGCACCCGCCAGATCAGCGGTAGTTGGGTTCGGATTGGTTATGCGCCAGCAGTGCATCTGCCAATGGAAAGCCAGTTGCGCCCCGGCGCGGCCCGAACCATCGCCGCCTTGATGGCCAAAGGCTATGACGTGCATATGTTGTCTGGCGACACAGTTTCAGCCGCCGAAAATATTGCGGCGAAGCTTGGTATTCGCGACTTTCTTGCCAGCGCTAAGCCTGATGAAAAGGTCAACTATATCAAAACGCTCAGCGAAGCCGGGCGACGCGTCTTGATGGTGGGCGACGGGTTGAATGATACCGGCGCACTTTCGGTCGCCTATGCGTCGGTTTCACCCGCGTCTGCGATTGACGCGTCCCGCGCGGCGTCTGATGTTGTGTTGTTGCAGGATCGTCTGGACCCATTGCTGGACCTACTGAGCACGGCCAAATCCGCCCGCAAGCGGGTGATCGAAAACTTTGTGGTGGCTGCGGGATATAATTGTATTGCAATTCCCATTGCGATGCTTGGGTTTGTCACCCCCTGATCGCGGCGATTGCCATGTCAACATCTTCGATCACCGTGCTCGTGAACGCATTGCGGGTGAGGTAGGCCATGAATGTGCTTGTCTATCTGATCCCGGCATCCCTGACCCTTGGCGGGCTTGGGCTTATAGCTTTTGTATGGAGCCTGAAATCAAATCAGTATGATGATTTGGAGGGCGAGGCCCACCGCATTCTGATGGAAAACGACGATGCACCTTCATCTGATGAGAAATCATGATCTGGATCAAGGCGCCTTTGCCACGGGCGCAACTATCCTGACCTTATGGAAACGTTGACCGAACTTCGCAGGCTTGGCCTTTTTGATGCGCGCATTCCGCGCTACACCAGCTACCCGACTGCGCCGGTCTTCTCGACCGGGACGGGTGCACCCTTTCAGGTGAAAGAGCTGAGCAAGCTTGATCCGGCTGTGCCCGTCTCGGTTTATATCCACATCCCGTTTTGTGAACGTCTTTGCTGGTTTTGCGCCTGTCGAACACAGGGCACGCGCACACTGGCCCCGGTTGAAGCTTATATTGATACGGTTCGCGCTGAATTGGATCTTCTTGCCCAGCATTTGCCAGACGGCATAAAAATGGGTCGGCTGCATTGGGGTGGTGGTACGCCAACAATCCTAAATCCGTCTTTAATCGCAAAGCTTGCTGCGGCGATAAAAGACGTTTTGCCTCCGGCTGCGGAGTGGGAGTTCTCGGTTGAGATCGATCCCACCCTTGTGGATGATCCCAAGATCGCGGCACTGAAAGAGGCTGGGATGACCCGCGCCAGCATTGGTATTCAGGATTTCGATCCAAGGGTGCAGGACGCGATTGGTCGGCAACAGAGCTATGCGCAAACGAAAACCTGTGTAGACGCGCTGCGCGCTGTTGGGATCGTCTCACTCAACACGGATGTTGTCTATGGTTTGCCACATCAGACCCGCACCAGTATTCGCGCGTCCCTTGATAAGGTTCTGTCACTTGAGCCTGACAGAATTGCTCTGTTTGGCTACGCCCATGTACCTTGGATGGCGAAACGTCAGCGTCTGATTTCGGAAGACGCGCTTCCAGATGATGCGCAACGCTACATGCTGTTCGAAGACGTCTCAGCTGCATTGGTAACTGACGGTTACACAGCCTTGGGTATTGATCACTTCGCAAAGCCTGATGATGAACTTGCCAAGGCACTGACCACAGGGGCGTTACGGCGAAATTTTCAGGGCTATACTGATGATCGTTGTCCAACATTGATTGGGCTCGGCGCATCTTCCATTTCGCGCTACGAAGGGGGGTATGCACAGAATGCGCCAGCAACGGCTGCCTACACCGGACGTATTCGGGAGGGTTTACTGGCGGGATCACGTGGGCATGTTTTGTCGCAAGACGACAAGCTGCAGGCGCGGGCAATCGAATGCCTGATGTGTGACCTGTCGCTTGATCTGGACGAGCTTGCGGAAAGCTTTGGACCAGAGGCTTACGTATTGGAGCCACTTCTGGACGTTTGCAGCGATATGTTCGCGCCCCATGTCACACGGGAAGGGAACCGGCTGACTATTCCTGCGCAGATGCGCCTTCTGGCGCGCATGGTTGCCAATCAGTTTGATGCCTACGCTGTTGAGGGCGCGCGGTATTCAAAGGCTTCATAGCAATAAGGGCTATTTTTGAGGTTTCACGTAAAAACCCGCGCCAGATTCTGACGCGGGTGGCTTGAATCTAAACTATGAGGTGCTTTAGCGCTTCTCGATATCCACATAGTTGCGCAGCGTCTCACCTTTATACAACTGCCGCGGGCGACCGATTTTCATGGTTGGATCGGCGATCATCTCTTTCCACTGGGACACCCACCCAACCGTGCGACTAAGCGCGAAGATCGGGGTGAACATCGATGTTGGGAAGCCCATCGCCTCTAGGATAATGCCGGAATAGAAATCTACATTCGGGAACAGCTTCTTATCGGCGAAATATGGATCGCTCAAAGCCTGTTTCTCAAGCTCTTTCGCCACTTGCAGGATTGGCTTGTTATCTACCCCAAGAAGATCCAGCACTTCGTCTGCGGACTGTTTCATAACCTTCGCGCGTGGGTCAAAGTTCTTGTAAACCCGATGTCCAAAGCCCATCAGGCGGAACGGATCGTTTTTGTCCTTGGCGCGCGCGATATATTCCGGGATACGGTCTACCGTGCCGATTTCATTAAGCATTTCCAAACAAGCCTGATTGGCCCCGCCATGCGCAGGCCCCCACAGACAGGCAATACCAGCTGCGATACAGGCAAACGGATTTGCGCCTGATGACGAGGCTAGGCGCACCGTCGAGGTCGAGGCGTTTTGCTCATGATCCGCATGCAGCGTGAATATCCGGTCCATTGCGCGGGCAAGGATCGGGTTGACCTCGTAATCTTCGGCAGGCACGGCAAAGCACATGCGCAGGAAGTTGGACGCGTAGTCCAGATCATTGCGTGGATACACGAAAGGCTGACCGATCGTATACTTATAAGCCATTGCAGCAATCGTGGGCATTTTTGCAATCAGGCGGATCGAGGCGACTTCGCGCTGCCACGGATCGTGAATATCGGTGGAATCGTGATAAAAGGCAGACATGGCCCCGACAACGCCGGTCATAACAGCCATTGGATGAGCATCGCGGCGGAACCCACGGAAAAAATTCATCATTTGCTCATGCAGCATCGTGTGATTGGTCACACGGTATTCAAAGTCTTCAAGCTGTTCTGCCGATGGCAATTCGCCATAAAGAAGCAGATAGCAAACTTCCAGGTAATGGGATTTTTCTGCCAGTTGATCAATCGGGTAGCCGCGATGCAAAAGCTCACCCTTTTCACCGTCAATATAGGTGATGGTGCTGTCACAGGCTGCCGTAGAGGTAAAACCGGGATCGTAGGTGAACACATCCCCTTGCGCATAGAGCTTTCGGATATCAATTACATCCGGCCCCGCTGTGGGGGAGTAGATTGGCAGCTCCAGCTCTGTGTCTCCGAAGGTGAGTTTTGCGGTTTTATCAGACATCTATGCTCTCTTTCTCACGGTTTCAGCGGCTGCGCGTTCGCAAGCCTCTGCTAGTTGCGGCTCAAGCCGAATTTATAGGCCGAAGGAAACAGGCGTATGTTTCAATCAGTTGCCAATGTCACCTAGTCTGGCAAGGGTTTCCTCGCGGCCAAGGATAGTCATCATATCGAATACGCTGGGGGACACAGCGCGCCCTGCAAGTGCTGCCCTTAACGGTCCTGCGAGCTTTCCAAGTTTAAGCCCACGTGCTTCGGCAAAACCTGCAACTGCTGTCTCTAGCGGTTCACGGTCCCAGCTAACAGTTTGCAGGTGCGGCGTCAATTCATGCAATACAGCACGTGCCGTTTCATCAAGTTGTTTTGATGCGGCTTCATCTAGTGTAAGCGGGCGTGCTGAAAGCACAAATTGTGCTTTGGCTAGCAAGTCGCCCAAAGTTTTTGCGCGGTCTTTCAAACAAAACATTGCCCGCGCAAGTCCGTCTTTCTGCGTTGCAGAAAGCGGCGGGATGTCATTCGCTGTCATATACCCGTCAATATCTTGCAATAGCTGCGCATCATCACTCATGGCGATATGTTGACTGTTAATGCTTTCCATCTTCTTGAAATCCAGCCGCGCAGGGGCTTTGCCTATCCCCGTGAGGTCGAACCATTCAAGCGCTTGGTCTGTTGTGAACACTTCATCATCGCCATGGCTCCACCCCAATCGGGCCAGATAGTTGCGCAGGCCTGCAGGTATGTACCCCATTGCCTGGTATTCTTCGACACCCAACGCGCCATGACGTTTGGACAGTTTCTTGCCATCAGGTCCATGAATAAGCGGGATATGGGCAAAGACGGGTAAATCCCAGCCCATGGCGCGGTAGATCAGCGATTGTCGCGCTGCATTGGCAAGGTGATCATCGCCCCGGATCACATGGGTCACACCCATATCGTGATCATCAACAACCACCGCCAGCATATAAGTCGGCGTCCCGTCCGAGCGTAACAGCACCATGTCGTCAAGCTGATCATTCTGCCAGGTCACTTTACCTTGCACTGCGTCCTCAATTACTGTTTCGCCAGTTTGCGGGGCTTTTATGCGCACGACGAAAGGCGCGTCCGGATGATCCGTGCCCGGCACGTCCCGCCAAGGGGATCGGAACAGAGTTGATTGCCCGGCGGCCCGTGCCTGTTCGCGGAATGCCGCGATCTCGTCCTGCGTGGCGAAGCATTTATAGGCGGTGCCCGCAGACAACATCTGTTGCGCGACATCGGCGTGGCGAGCCAATGCACCATGTTGGCTGACAGCATTGCCATCCCAATCCAACCCCAACCATGTCAGCCCTTTCAGGATCGCCTCTGTTGCCTCGGGCGTCGAGCGTTCGCGGTCCGTATCCTCGATCCGCAACAGAAATTTCCCGCCGCGGCCACGGGCATAAAGCCAGTTGAACAAAGCCGTCCTTGCGCCGCCGATATGCAAAAAACCAGTGGGCGACGGGGCAAAACGGGTCACGACAGGCTTGGATACGGGCATATTGGATACGGGCATAAAGGTTAACCTTTTGGAAAGGGTGATAGCGCTAAATCTCGCGTGTGTTTAGGCAATCGATCTGATGGAAACAAGTGCTGCCCCGTTCGCGCATGCTATTCGCTTATGCGAGGAGCGTCTCATAAGGCTGATTGACAGTCAGCGCGGGCATCTGGTGCCGTGGGCGCCTGTTTTCTTTGGCGCAGGGGTCGGCCTCTATTTCGCTTTGTTATTTGAGCCTGAACTGTGGACCTACAGCATTGCAGCAACAGTTGTTTTATTGTGCGGAGCGGCCTTTCGATATGCAAGGCCGCTATCCCCGTTGATATGGGCGGTGATGCTGGTTGCCGTTGGCTTCAGCATTGCAGGTCTGCGCAGCCATATGGTTGCAGCCCCGGTGCTGGACTATCGTTATTACGGGCCTGTACAAGGCCGGATCATCGCTATCGATCGATCCGTGTCGGAAAAAATCCGTCTGACGCTGGATCAGGTTGTTCTTGATCGCATGCCACCCGCGAAAACGCCCCGCTTTGTACGTATCTCGCTCCATGGTGAGCAACCTTTTCTGACACCAGAGCCGGGCGCGACGGTGATGATGTCGGGCCATTTATCGCCGCCTTCCGGGGCTGTCGAACCGGGGGGCTTTGATTTCCAGCGCAAGGTCTGGTTCCAGCGTTTGGGCGCTGTGGGGTATACGCGCAGCCCCGCATTGCTGCTGCTTCCACCAGGCGAGGGCGGGTTTTCCATGTGGCTTTACACGTTTCGCAAAACCCTCTCTGATCGGATCAAAGCCGGTATGCCGGGCAAGGAAGGGCCTTTCGCCGCCGCAATCTTGACCGGGGATCGTGCTGACATTGATGCCACAGCGCTAGAAGCTTTGCGGCGATCCAACCTGGCCCATCTTCTGGCAATTTCCGGCTTACATATGGGGCTTCTGACCGGGGTGATCTTCGGGATGGTTCGGTTTGGCTTTGCCCTTGCGCCGCCACTTGCCTTGCGCTTGCCATGCAAAAAGATCGCAGCCCTTGCCGCGTTGAGCATGGCGCTGGCCTATCTGGGGATTTCAGGGGCAAGCGTGGCGACGCAACGGGCATTCGTAATGGTCATGGTGATGCTCATAGCGATTTGCCTAGAACGGCGTGCACTGACATTGCGGGTTGTGGCAGTTGCCGCGATGGTCGTTCTGCTAATCACCCCCGAAAGTTTGACCGGGCCGGGTTTTCAAATGTCTTTTGCGGCAACCACAGCACTGGTTGCGGTTTTCGCTGCGTTGCGTGATGCGCAAGTGTTGCAAATGGCACCAAAATGGATGCGTCCGGTGCTGACGCTTTTGATCTCATCGGCCATTGCAGGTGCCGCTACAGCGCCATTTGGGGCCGCGCATTTTAATCAGGTGGCCCATTACGGCTTAATTGCGAACCTTCTGTCCGTCCCGGTTATGGGGATTGTTGTTATGCCCGCTGCTGTTTTCGCGGCAATCTGTGCGCCCTTTGGTTTGGAATGGATTGGGCTGGAGTTGATGCGCCTTGGTCTAAGCTGGATTTTGACCGTGGCCCGTATCACATCCCAGGTTGAGGGCTCTGTCAGCCTAATCCCTGCGCCGGATACGGCTGTGCTGCCCCTGATCGCTGTTGGGGGGCTGATTTTGTGTTTATGGCAGGGCAGGGCGCGTCTGTCTGGTCTGGCTGTCATCGGCTTGGCCTGCATCTTATGGGGCGCGGCCGACAGGCCAGCAGTTCTGGTCTCTGAAAGCGGGCTTTTGATCGGCGTCCTTGGGCCTGAGGGGCGCGCCGTGAACAAGTCTCGCGGCGATGGTTTCACAGCACTAAGCTGGATGGAGAATGACGGCGACGCGGCCACGCAAGACTTAGCTGCCGCCCGTGGCGGGATGCAGCCAAAATATGCATTGATTGAGCTTGGATCGCGTCAGATCATCTTCGATGCCACGAAAGATTTGGATGAGATACAAGCCTCAGACCATTGCGCGCAGGCCGATCTTGTTATCGCACCTCATTACAGGGGCGCACAGCCTTGCCCTGTTATCAACCAGACCACCCTACGCCGCGGCGGATCGCACGCGATCCGACAGGATCAGGATGGCTTAGAAATTATTCCGAGCCGGGATCCGAACGCGCTGCGGATCTGGCAACGATAAAAACTGCCTTTCCCGGTGCAGGCTGCCAATCCTAGTCCACCTGAAACCCGGCTCGGGTTAAAGCGGCCAGAAGCCCGTCTTTGATAAAGTTCTGGATTAACGGAAGCAGGCCGATAGCGGTTCCGATGGGCAGCAACCGCTTGATAATCCAATTTTGTTCATCAAGACACACAGTGCTGCTGATAAAGACGCCACCTGGTTTCAGCAGCTTGTGCACTTTCTGTAAAACTAAGTCCGGATCCTCAACCAGATGAAGAATGCTGAGCCCCAAAATAGCGTCATAGCTGCCGTCTTTGGCGACAAGCCCTTCGATGGTCGCGATTTCGAAGGTGACGTTTTGAACGCCCTGCGTTTGGGCTTTTTGGATCGCAATTTCAATCATCTTTTCCGAGAAATCAATCGCATGAATGCTGCGTACAAAAGGCGCATGGATCAGTGCGGTCGATCCGGTGCCGCAGCCGAACTCCAGAATATTCATGTCACTGTTCAAATGATCTTGCGTAATTTTCAGCTTTCGCTGGTACGCCGCCTCGTCTGCGATGGGTTGGCGCGAATAGCGCTTTGCCATCCAGTTCCAGAACTTGGGTGATGTTGGCATTGTCGTCTCCTGAAAATCTATATGTGGATTATATTACGTTTTTCGCTTTGCGGGCCAAAATACCCATGCATAAATCCGATTGAAATTGCGAAAAAATGTTTTGAGGGTATACATAAATCCATGAGCTGGAAGTCAGTTGCCTTTGATTGGAACCAAGCGCGGGCCTTTCTTGCCACGGTGGAAGAAGGGTCTCTTTCAGCGGCAGCACGGGCACTTGGCCAAACGCAGCCGACTTTAGGACGGCAAGTGTCGCAGCTTGAAACCGACCTTGGTGTCATACTGTTTGAACGGGCAGGAAGCTCTCTGAATTTGACGCAAGCCGGGTTTGATTTGCTGGACCACTTTCAAGCCATGAGAGACGCGGCCTTGAATATTTCGCTGGCAGCTTCTGGGCGGTCGCAAGTGATTGCAGGTCATGTCAGTATTACCGCAACAAATTTTATGGCCACGTATATTTTATCACCCATTTTAAAGCAGCTGCGCACCATTGCCCCAGCAATCGAGGTGGAAATCATCGCATCGAACGAAATGCAGAACCTGCTGCGGCGCGAGGCTGATATCGCGATCCGCCATGCGCGCCCCGAGCAGCCGGATTTGATTGCCAAGCTTGTGGATGAGAGCGCTGCTGATCTTTACGCAGCTTCGGACTATCTTGATCAGATTGGTCGCCCAACAAAATCATCGGACCTTGCATCAGCAGATTTTGTGGGTTTGGATCCTGTCGAGCGCATGGTGCCATTTTTGAAAGAACGCGGTATCCCCGTGACCCGGCAGAACTTCAAATTGACGTCTGCCAGTGGGTCGGTCTTGCTTGAATTGGTTCGGCAAGGTCTTGGGGTCGGAGTGTTATCGCAAGAAATGGCTGCTATGGCACCAGAGCTTGAACAGGCATTGCCGGGCTTTAAGCCATTTCCGATACCTGTCTGGCTTGTCACGCATCAAGAGCTGCATTCAAGCCGTCGTATCCGGCTTGTCTACGATCTGCTGGCCGATACTATACCGGCAAAATCTGTTGAGCTTCGTGGGTGAACCGTAAAGATCAAAGCTTAATAAGACCGGATCAGACCCACCAGTCGACCTTGTACCTTGACCATATGATCGGGAAGCACCCGTGTCTCATAGGCGGGGTTGGCGGCTTCCAAAGCGATGGATGACCCGTTGCGGCGGAAGCGTTTCAACGTGGCTTCCTGACCTTCGACAAGGGCCACAACAATATCACCGTTATTGGCGGTGCTTTGTTCGCGAATGACGACCACATCACCGTCGTTAATTCCGGCATCGATCATCGAGTCGCCTTTGACTTCAAGTGCGTAGTGATGCCCGGCACCTGATAACATTTGCCCCGGCACTGCAACGTGATGCGATACTTCGCTAATCGCTTCAATCGGCGTACCAGCGGCGATACGGCCCATCACTGGCAACTCCATCGCGTGGATTGCTTCGACCGGCATTGCGGCTTTCGGCGAGGGCATCTTGTCGCCTTCAATCACCTTCGGTGTGAAACCACCATTTTCCATGCTTTCGGGTAGCTTGATAATCTCTAAAGCGCGCGCTTTATGGGCCAATCGCTGGATAAAACCACGTTCCTCCAACGCTGTGATAAGGCGGTGGATGCCTGATTTTGACCTTAGATCCAGTGCATCTTTCATTTCATCAAATGACGGTGGCACACCATCACGTTGCACACGGGCATGGATGAATTTCAGTAGGTCCAGCTGTTTCTTCGTCAGCATCTGCTCAGGCTCCTGCAATAGATCATTCTGATCATAAGTGTTCGCAGATGTTCTACCCGTGTTCCCGTTTTGTGTCAACGGGTTGTATCAAAGCAGTATCACCTCCACCATATCGCCGGTCTCACGTGGCGGGTCGTCAGGGGGGCGAACAACCAAGGCATTCGAGGCACTTAGCACGCTCAGAAGTGAGCTATCCTGCTTTTCAAAGACGCGAACCGTGCGATCAGACAAATCAAACTGCGCCCGCATATAATGTTCACGCGGTCCGTTCTGGCTCAACGGGGCCGAGAGCGCCGCCATGTGTCGTATCCGCGGGCCTGCGGGTAGACCCAAATAGGCGTCGATCATCGGCTGTATAAATATCTCGCCACAAACCATTGAAGAAACAGGGTTTCCAGGCAGCCCAACCATTGTGGACTGACCTAAGCGACCTGCCATCAGTGGTTTTCCGGGACGCATGGCAACTTTGTAGAACGCCCGTTCCAGCCCCATATCGGCGGCAACTTGTTCAACCAGATCGTGATCCCCAACGGAGGCGCCACCAATTGTCACAATAAGATCCGCATCTTTCGCAAGGGACAAGACCTGCTGCAAGGCGCTTGGTGTGTCGCGGGCAATAGGCAACAGGCGCGGCTCCGCGCCTGCGGCTGCAAACATTGCCTGCAAGCTAAATGTGTTAGAGGCGATGATTTGATCCTGTGTCGGAATTTCGCCGGGCATCACCAGTTCGTCACCCGTGGCAATCAAGGCAATCACAGGTTTGCGCCGTACCGGCAACACCGCAAGGTTCATCGAGGCCGCAAGCGCAAGATGTGATGGCGTCAGGCGGCAAGGGGCCTGTAGCTTGTCTCCGATATTAAAATCACCACCAGCCGGACGGATATGTGTGCCTTTATCCAGCTTATCACCAAGGGTGATTTGATCTTCGTGGGCCGCGACATCTTCCTGAATAATAACGCGTTTGCCACCTTCGGGAACCGGTGCGCCTGTAAATATCCGCACTGCCTCACCTTCAGCGATCACGCCCGAAAACCCATGACCTGCCGCGGCTTCGCCGATTATCCGGTAGGTCGCGCCGGATACAGGGATTTCATCAGTAATGGCATAGCCATCCATGGCTGAGGCCGCAAAAGGTGGCTGCGCACGGATTGCTGTGATGTCTTCCGCCAGCACACGACCAGCGGCTTGTGTTAAGGGAATATACTCGATCTTGGTTGGTTGGGGCAACTTCAGCAACTTATCGAGCGCTTCAGCGACGGTAATCACTGGGGGGCCTCGAACCGCCCGGATTTTCCACCGTCTTTCAGGGTGAGTTTTATGTCCCTGATTTCCATCGCTTTCTCGACAGCCTTTAGCATGTCATAGAGCGTGAGCGCCGCAGTAGAAACTGCCGTCAACGCCTCCATCTCAACGCCGGTTTGTCCCTTTGTGCTAACCGTCGCTTCGATCCTGACACCCGGTAGCGTTTCGTCAGGGGTTAGCTCCAAAGCTACTTTGGTGATTGGTAGTGGGTGACACAGCGGGATCAGGTCAGACGTCTTCTTGGCCCCCATGATCCCTGCCAGCCGAGCCACACCCAGCACGTCACCTTTCTTGGCGGTGCCTTGGGTGATATGTGCAAGCGTCTCGGCCCGCATGGTCACACAGCCTTGCGCCACAGCGACCCGCGTTGTCACCGGCTTGTCGGACACATCCACCATATGAGCGTCGCCCTTGCCGTCAAAATGGGTCAGCTTCGCCATCACATGCCCCCGACGGCTGGCTTCTGGCTCAGAATGTGACGTGTCGCGGCTTCTACATCGGCTTGGCGCATCAGGCTTTCTCCGATCAGGAAACAGCGCGCGCCATAGCGAGCGATGTCAGCCAAATCACCGGGTTCGAACAAGCCGCTTTCGGACACAATAATCTTACCCTCCGGCACATTGCGTGCCAGCGTTCGCGTTGTCTCAAGAGAAACCTCGAACGTGTTGAGATCACGGTTATTTATCCCCAAAAGCTCCGAGTTCAATTGCACGCCGCGTTCCAGCTCTTGTGCGTTGTGAACTTCGATCAGAACATCCATGTTCAGATCTTCGGCCGCTTGTTCCAGCTCGCGCGCTTGGGCATCACTGACTGAAGCCATGATGATCAGAATGCAATCGGCCCCCAAGGCGCGGGATTCTGAGCACTTGATAGGGGTCATAAAGAAAATCCTTGCGAAGCACCGGTAAATTCACGGTTTCCCGCGCTTGAACCAGAAACTCATCCGCCCCTTGAAACGAGGGCGTGTCGGTCAGCACAGACAAACACGTAGCCCCCCCATTGGCATAGGCTTGCGCAAGCGCGGGCACATTGAAATCCGCGCGGATCAGCCCCTTGGACGGGCTGGCCTTCTTGATCTCGGCAATCAGCCCGTAACCGCCCGTATGGGACGCATCAATCAGCGCCTGTTTGAAACCGCGCGGCTCTGGCGCGTCTTGGGCTTTGGCCTCAAGCTCTTCCAAAGGGCATGTAGCCTTGCGCGCGGCGACCTCTTCCAGCTTGTAGGCTTTGATTTTGTCCAGAATGGTGTTGGTCATGATATCTCCTCAACCCAATTTACGGGGGTTTGGTTCCGATTGTCCAACCATTGGTTCACTTTGGAAAATGGGCGCGACCCGAAAAACCCGCGCCGGGCAGATAGTGGGGACGGATGGGCGGTCTCAATCCTTAGATGATCAGGGTTTTTAAGATGCGCCCCCAGCTTTTGTGCAGGCTTGCCCCATAGCAAAAAAGCACGTGGGTGCGTATCAAGAAGGCGCAGGATATCCAGTGTCAGATCTTGCCATCCTAGCTTCATATGTCCTCCGGCCTCACCTTCAGGGACTGTTAGTGCAGTGTTGAGCAGCAGCACGCCTTGCCGTGCCCATGGCCGCAGGTCAGCGTTTGGAGGTGCAATACCAATGTCGGCCTGCATCTCTTTGAAGATATTGGCCAAAGATCGGGGCAGGGGGTGTACATCTGGCTCTGCCGAGAAAGCCAACCCATGGGCATGGCCGGATGTCGGATATGGGTCCTGGCCCAGAATTACGACGCGGGTGTCCTCTGGTTGAGTCATTTCCAGCGCTGTGAACATCTTGGGTGCCGGGGGCAGGATGTTGCGTGTTTCCGCGCCAAGTGCTGCTTCGATAAAGGGCAAGGCGTTGGTGAAGAAGGACAGATCAGACCATGCCCCAAGGCGCGAGGTATCTAGTCGCATCAGGCGGTCTGTGTGATAGCAGCCAGCGCTTGCATTGTTGCTTTTGCAGCACCGCTATCGATACTTTCACGCGCAAGATCAGCACCTTCTGCCAGAAGCTTGACCTTTCCGGAAACCACCAGTGCTGCTGCTGCATTCAGCAAAACGGCGTCTCGGTAGGCTGATGGCACACCATCCAACAAAGCCGCGAAGGCCTTCCCGTTTTCTTCGGGCGTACCGCCCAGAATATCTTCGAACGGGTAAACCGGCAGACCTGCATCTTCCGGATGAATTTCTGTATCGCGCACCATACCGTTTTCAAGCACAGCCACCCAGCTTTTGCCGGTGATGGTCAGCTCGTCAGTTCCATCCGATCCGTGAACCAGCCATGCAACGTCAGAGCCGAGTTGCCCCAGAGTTTCCGCCATGGGGCGGATCAGCTCCTTGAAAACGCGCCCGTAAGTTGCCGTTTTACCCCTGCGGGGTTGGTCAGTGGCCCAAGAATATTAAAGATCGTGCGCGTGCCAAGTTCAGCCCGTGTTGGCATGACATGGGCAATGGCAGGGTGGTGCATTGGGGCCATCATGAAACCTATACCGACCTCGGCAATGGCGCGGTCAACCACGTCTGGGCCGACCATGACGTTTATTCCCATCTGCCCCAGTGCATCCGCAGCCCCGGACTGAGAACTCAGATTACGGTTCCCGTGTTTAGCCACTGTTACGCCCGCACCGGCAACGACAAACGCCGTTGCGGTCGAGATATTCAGCGTGCCTTTACCATCGCCACCCGTACCGACGATATCAATTGCGCCTTCAGGGGCTATGACGGGTTTGCATTTTGAGCGCATCACAGCCGCCGCTGCCGCATATTCGTCAACGGTTTCGCCACGCGTGCGCAAGGCCATTAGAAAGCCGCCCATTTGCGCCGGAGTTGCATCGCCCTCGAACAAAATTTCAAATGCGGCTTCTGCTTCTTGGCGTGTCAGCGGACGATCTGCGGCAATGCCGATCAGCGGCTTTAATATTTCGCTCATGCTGGAACTTTCAGGGTATCAAGGAAATTTTGCATAAGTTTATGCCCGTGCTCCGAGGCAATGCTTTCGGGATGAAATTGCACGCCATGTATGGGCTTTGTCTTGTGCTGTAGTCCCATGATTGTGCCATCCGCTAGCTCGGCGGTGACGTCTAGTACATCGGGCAGGCTGTTCCGATCCACCACAAGCGAATGATAGCGGGTCGCTTCAAAGGGTGACGGTAAGTCTTTGAAAACGCTTTTCCTTTTATGAAGAACGCGACCCATTTTGCCATGGACAATCTCGCTATGACGAATGACCTTGCCGCCAAACACCTCGCCAATGGCTTGATGGCCAAGACAGACCCCAAATAGAGGCGTGCTGATCTCGGCAGCGGCTTCAGTCAGGGCCAGACAGATACCAGCCTGCGCCGGATCACACGGTCCGGGGCTCAGCACAATACCTGCTGGATTTAGCGCCATTGCCTGCTGCACATCCAGCGCATCGTTGCGGAAAACCCTTACATCCGCCCCAAGTTCGCCAAAATAATGCACCAGATTATATGTGAAACTGTCATAGTTATCTATGAGAAGTAACATGGTTTCCCCTTGAATTCGAAAGGGCTTTTCGCACCCGGCCAGTCCGGGTATACTTGGACAGAGCAAGGCGTCGGGGTCAAGGCCAGTAATGGGCCTGACTTTATAAAAACAAGACGCATATAGAGCGAGCAGTTAACAAGGATATACCAATGGGCAAAGGTTTAGCAGCAGGAACAATACTGGGCGGCGTTGCCGGTGTGGCGGTATTGGCGATGGTATCGCTCTACACCCCGATGAACAAATCCGAACAAATGCGTCGTATCGCTATGGAAGTGCCCGCAGACGCACCGTCTTCGGAGAATACAGCGGATACGGTTGATGTGGCGAAGGTTGAACCGGCCCCTGGTATCGACCCAAAACCTGTTGCGCCAGAACCGGTTGCCCCGAAAGTCGCCGTCTCTGAACCTGCACTTACAACACCGCAGAATGCAGAAGTTGCAGTTGCTGGTGTTGTTCCTTCTGCAAATGCCGATTCCGAGTTGACGATAACTACCGCTCCGCAGATTCCGCCAGCTGCGAAAATAGAAGAGCCAGCCGTCGCCAGCCCCTCACAATCTCAGCTTAAGCAAGAAAGCGCTGATCGCGCGCCAGAGGTCGAAGTTGCCGTGGTCGATGACAAAACCCCGCAATTGTCCATTCTTGATGTTGATCTGCAACAACCCGCGGTTCAGGATGCCAATAAACCTGCAATTGTTTTCAATGTGACTGCGGCACCGCTTACGCCAAGGCCACGTGGTCTGGTTGTTCGTGCTGATTTGGATGCTCAACCTGATCTTGATACGAAAACGGCTGTGCTGGTTGCCGCTGCTAAGCCTGGGGCTGTTTTCAAACCTGCAGTTCGTTTGACTGACCGCTCTATCACCAACCGAACGCAAAATACGGCTGGCAAAACACTGGTCGCAGAGAAAGCGATAACAATACCTGTCGAACCGGTCACAAACCCGGTGGATGGCGTCGTGACGAACCGCTTGCCAACAGTTACAAACCCGGTAGAGCCGAATGCCACGCAACCGGCAGCGCCAGACGACGCAGCGGTTGCAGAGGCAACGCCGGGCAATGCACTGCGCGACAACGCGGCAGTATTTGACGGGCAGACGGATTCTGCCTTGATGTCGATCATCCTGATCGACGCAGGGGACGAAGGCGTCGCGCGCGACAAGCTGAAAGATATATCCATCCCCGTGAGCGTTGCCGTTGACCCTTCTGCGGCGAATGCACGCGAGACCATGAAAACCTATCGGGATGCCGGGATAGAGGTGATCGCGGTTGTACGCGATCTACCGGCCACCGCCACGCCCGCCGATGTCGAGGTGGCGATGACGGGTTATTTCGGCGTGTTGGATCAGGCCATTGCTGTAATGAACCCACCTGACGCTAAGGTGCAGGGAAACAGCCGTGTGTTGAAACCGATGATCGGCGCGTTGGTAAGCACTGGCCATGGGTTGATCACCTATAAGCGCGGCCTGAATACGGCCAAACAAACCGCAGAACGGGAAGGTGTTCCTGCGGCCACTGTCTTCCGTATACTTGATAGCGATAAGGAACCATCTGCAGATATCAAGCGCTATCTCGAACGGGCTGCCTTTGCAGCAGGTAATGATGGCAATGTCGTTCTGGTTGGGCACAACTACCCTGATACCGTAAAGGCGCTGGTTGAGTGGAGCCTTGAGGGCAAGGGCTCTGATCTGACGATTGCGCCTGTATCTACAATCATGCTGGATGAAGAAGAACAGACACAGGGTTAGGTTGTCCGCCTAAGTTCTGGATATGAAGGCTGTCAGCTGATCAATTTCCACGCCGTTGGAACAATCCGGCTTCTTTCGCAGCCGCGCGGATTGCCTTGGCTTTGTTGACGGTTTCCTGAAATTCAGCTTCCGGGTCGCTGTCGTAAACGACACCGCCGCCCGCTTGAATATAGAGCTTTTCGTCCTTGATAACAGCTGTGCGCAGGGCGATGCACATATCCATATCGCCATTGGCTGCGAAATACCCACAGCCGCCGCCATACACTCCGCGTTTTTCCGGCTCCAATTCGTCGATAATTTCCATCGCCCGCACTTTGGGGGCACCTGAAACCGTGCCGGCAGGCAGACCTGCCAGAAGCGCCGAGAGCGCGTCGTGATCACCGCTTAACTCACCCACCACGTTTGAGACGATGTGCATCACGTGGCTGTAGCGTTCGATGATGAATTGTTCCGTCGGCTTCACAGTCCCGATCTTTGACACTTTGCCTGTATCATTACGGCCCAGATCCAGCAGCATCAGGTGTTCCGCCATCTCTTTCGGGTCGGCAAGCAGGTCAGCTTCCAAAGCGCGGTCTTCTTCAGGGGTTTTTCCGCGGGGACGGGTGCCAGCGATGGGCCGGATAGTCACCTCGGTGCCGAAGACGCGGACCAGTATCTCTGGTGATGCGCCGACAATCTGAAATCCGCCCATGTTGAAGTAGAACATGAAAGGTGATGGATTGGTCCGCCTGAGCGCCCGGTACAACGAAAACGGCGGTAGTGCAAAGTCTTGCGTCCAACGCTGAGACGGGACGACCTGAAAGATGTCGCCCGCGCGGATATATTCTTTGGCAGTTTCAACTGCGGCCAGATAGCTTTCATGGGTAAAGTTCGACACAGGCTCTGCCGCTTCAACCGCGTCGCCCAGATCACGACTCGCTACGGGCGCTGCGCGTTCCAGATCACGCACGGCGTCCATGACCCGTTCTGCGGCCTGCGCATAAGCGGCTTTGGCACTGATACCATCGCGCACCCAGGCGGGGCTTACCACAATGACCTCACCCTTGACGCCGTCCAGTACCGCAATCACCGAGGGGCGGATCATCACCGCATCTGGCACACCCAGCACATCAGGGTTCACATCAGGCAGATGTTCAACCAGCCGGATCATGTCATAGCCAAGATAGCCAAACAGCCCGGCCGACGCCGCTGGCAGCCCTTCAGGCATCTCGATCCGGCTTTCAGCGATCAAAGCGCGCAAAGCGCTGAGCGGGTCGTCTGCGCAAGACTCAAACGCCTCACGATCATAGCGCGCGCTTTTGTTCAGCTCGGATGTTGTACCGTTGCAGCGCCAGATCAGATCGGGCTTCATACCTATGATTGAATAGCGCCCGCGCACCTCACCGCCTGTCACAGATTCCAGTACGAAACTATCGGTTTGCGCATCCGTCAATTTCAGCATTAGCGAGACTGGCGTGTCCAGATCAGCAGCCAGACGTGTGTATACGATCTGGTTTTTGTCGGCGCTAAACCCTGCCTCAAAGGCGTTAAATTCCGGATGCAGGGCCACGGGGCAAGTTCCTTTGTCAGTAAGGCGCGTTATGCTGTGTATTGGTGTGCAGTGCGTCCAATGCGACCTGATTGATCGTCAACCCGTGACGCCGTTGCACCGCCTGGCCAAACTGCTCAAACACATCGGAGGCCATGCCTTGGCTGGCCTGTGCGCTTAGGTTTGGTAGAAACGCCTGGGCTTCCTCCGTTTCCATGTCGGGTGGTGTGATATTTGTTAGCTCAACCAGCGCAAAGCCACTGCTGCCGCTAAGCAAGACAGCGCTGCTGGCGTCTTCCAAAGCAAAAACCGCCTGCATCATTGTCTGTGGCGCGCCTTCTACAAAAGATCGACGTGTCAGGTTTTCTTCGCTGCGCGGATCAAGCCCCAGAGCTTCCATCGCTGTGCCATTGGTCATTTGATCGCGCAGTGTATTGCCCATTTCTGTCAGGCGGATGCGGGTCTGTTCCGCATCATAAGCTGCCAAAACATCATCGCGGATGTTGTCCAGATCAGGCAAGGTTGGTTCAATAATTTCATCAAGTCGCACCGAGAAGATGCCACCATCGCTCAGCTCGCGCAGTTCGGGAAAATCATCTGTGCTGATCCGCGCAGCCTCTTCGCGAAATTCGTCGTAGCCTGCAATCCCGTCCGAGGTCTCTGGCCCTAGATCAAGCGTTCCAACTTCCATCGCGGTGCTTTCGGCAAGTTCTTCCAGTGTTGCACCACCGACAAGCTGGTCGTCGATATCGTCAAACATGCCAACAATATTGCGTCTGGCGCGATCAGCGGTTGTTTGGCTCAATAGCTCTTCTCGGACTTCCTCAAAGGGCCGGCTTGTGGCCTCCAGAACGGCGTTGATTCGATAAAGCGCCGGCCCAAGTGATGTTTCGACCGGATCGGTGAGCCCCGGTTCCTCTAGGGCAAAGACGGCATCGGCAATGGCACCGTCCAGATCTGCGCGGGCGACTTCGCCTTGGCTGACGTCTTCCAGTGTCAACCCGCGGTCTTCGACCAGCTTTTCAAAGGTCGTATCGCCATTTTCGATCTGTGTTTTGGCGTCTTGCGCAGCTTCGACAGTGCTGAACGCCAAGCGTTCAACCAGACGTCTTTCGGGTTGATTGAATTCGGCCGAGCGTTCTTCATAAGCGTCGCGTAAAATCTGATCATCCACTTCGATCTCTGAAAGCAACATCTCTGGCGTGAGCCAGGTATACGTCACCCGCCGTAGCTCAGGTGTTTTGAACTGGTCGGCATTCTCATCGAAATATGCTGCCAATTCGTCCTCTGTTGGCACTTTGTTTGGGCCAACCAGCATGTCTTTCGTCAAAGGTGCCCAGCGAAAGCTGCGTTGTTCTGCCAGAAAGGTATAAAGTGTTTCTGCATAAGTATCATTCAGCGTCAACCCACTGGTAACGGCCTGTTGTAGCAACTGCCGCGCTGCAGTGCTGCGCAATGTGTCCTCGAATTCGTTCGGGCGAATGCCGTTTTGCTGCAGTGAAAATTCATAAGCTTCACGGTCAAATTGCCCGCCCGGTCCCTGAAATTGCGGGACTTCGCGTAATTGGCGCGCAACTTCCGCATCGCCAACAGACAAGCCCATAACACGCGCCTCTTCCGTCAGGGCAGCTGTTGCGGCCAAATTTTCCAGAATACGCTGGCTGATGCCATTTTGCTGGGCGTCGCGCAGGCTGACGGGTTCGCCCGTTTGGCGCTGCTCAAACGCCATTTCCTGTTGCAAGGCGCGTTGATAATCGACCACGGGAATGGATGTTTTGCCGACACTACCGACCTCGGTAATGGTGCCGCCAAGCCCGTTTAGGCCAAATCCGGCAAGCCCGACAATCAACAGGATCATCAAAACCCACATAAAGAAGTTTGACGTTTTTTTAGCCGCACTCTTTGCCATATGTTCTTATCCTGTTTCGCCCGCATTCGAAGTGTTAGGTAAACCGTTGCGGGGAAGGGGGCAAGGCTCAGAATTTGAGCTTTTCGAGACGAGCAAACAACTTTGCGATACCAGAGCGGTCAATGTTGGCAAAAGCGATCCTGAGCTCGGTTCTGCCCCAGCGGTCATTGGCTGGGACAAACATTGTGCCGGGCAAGCACAGAACGCCGATCTTGCGCACCATTTTTTGTGCAAGTTCCTCTGAGTGTATGTCGAACGGATGCTTGACATAGGCGAAATAAGCCCCTGTGCCACGTAGTTTCCAATCATTGTCTGCCAGCGCGGGGAACCCTTCGACAATGGCTGCCTTACGGTCCAGAATTTCGGTGCGTTGTTCGCCCAGCCAATCGCCAAGGTTACGCATTCCCCAAAGGGCTGCGCGCTGGCCCAGCTGATTTGGGCAGATTGCAACTGTATCGAGGAACTTCTCTGCCTGAGCTAACCGGGCAGGGCTTGCAATCATAGCGCCGATGCGGTGCCCTGTCAGCCGGTAGGCCTTGGAGAATGAATAGAGCTGGATCAGGGTGTCGTCCCAATCCGAAGTGAACAGATCGTGCGGGGCCCCAGTGCGACTATCGAAATCACGGTAGGTCTCATCGACGATAAGCGCGATGCCTTTCGCAGCACAAAGTTCGTAAAAAGCACGTAGAATTTGAGCAGGATACTCCACACCGCCGGGATTGTTGGGCGTAACCAGAACGATGGCGCGTGTCTTACGCGTAATCAGACGTGCTGCTTCGTCTGGATCGGGTAGCAGGCCCTCGCCTGTAAGAAGGGGGACCGCGGCTATACCGCTCATATCAAGCCACATCTTGTGGTTGAAGTACCACGGCGTCGGCAGAATGATCTCATCACCCGGCGTTGCCAATGTCGCAATTGTTGCGGCAAATGCTTGATTGCAGCCAGAGGTAATCGCCACCTGTTCTTCCGTGACCTTGCCGTCATAAATTCGCGCCCATTGCGCCGCCACTTCACTGCGCAACTCGGGCAGGCCCAATACGGGGCCGTAGATATGTGCGCTGTCATCTTCGAGTGCAGCCTGAGCAATCGCCTCGCGTAAAGCGACCGGAGGCGGATCGACCGGCGCGGCTTGAGACACATTGATTAAGGGCTGCTTGGACGAAAAGGTTACGCCTTCCAGCCAGCGCCGTGCTTCCATCACAGGGGGAGGTGTCGTTCTGGCCATATTCGGGTTCAGCAAATGCATGACCTTTACGTCCTTTTAAGCGATGTAAAATACGATTTTTCTATGAAAAATCGCGCACCAAAGTCACCCGGGCGCGGAAAGCTTGTTTCCATCGGGTCAATCCGTTCCGCGATATGGTTTCACATATTGCATTGCCATATCCCACGGAAAGAAAATCCAAGTGTCCTGAGACACTTCAGTGATAAATGTATCAACCTGTGGTCTCCCTTTGGGCTTTGCATAAACAGTCGCAAAATGGGCGTTTGGATAAAGCGCACGGACGACTTCGAGAGTTTTACCCGAATCAACCAAATCATCCACGATCAGAATGCCTGTGCCGTCCCCCATCATTTGCCCATCAGGGTGTTTGAGGACTTCGGCTTCGGATTGTGTCTGGTAATCATAGCTTTTGATCGAGATTGTATCGACAGTGCGAATATCAAGCTCCCGCGCGACAATCATCGCCGGGGCCATGCCACCACGGGTAATCGCCACGACCGCCCGCCAGGCTCCGTTATCCGGTCCATGCCCGTCCAATCGCCATGCCAGAGCGCGGCTATCGCGGTGGATCTGATCCCAGCTGATATGAAAACCTTTTTCGTGGGGCAGGCGGTCTGTCATAGCTACGTTCCTCAGCTTAATGCAATCTTGATCCCGAACAGGGCGATCAACCCGCCAAAAGTGCGGTCAACGGTGGTTTTCAATCTCGCGTATATGGATCGGGCGCTTGATAAAGAAAAGAGCCGCGCAACGATGATATACCACAAGGTTTCGTTTATGAAAATGATGGCCAGAAGGGCTACAAGTGTCAGAAGCGGTGTTCCGGCGGGCACAAGACCGATGAAAACCGCACCGAAAAATACTGCCGTCTTGGGGTTGGCTACAAATGTCAGAAAGCCAAAGCGCACAGCTGACAATATACTGCGGGACGGCGCGCTTTCTGCGACCATCGGCAGCGGCGCTTCGGCGTGGCGCCACATCGTAAAGGCAATAAACAGTAAAAACGCCCCACCGAACAGTTTGAGCCCTGTGAACAATCCCGGCACCAGATCAAATAGCAAGGCAAGCCCCGCCAGAGCGGCGCCTGCCCACAAAACCGCGCCCAGCCCAAAACCGACGGCCAAAGCCACAGCAACGCCAAACCCTTCAGTTGCAGCCGTGCGGACACAGACCACAAAGGATGGGCCGGGGCTGATAGCTGCCATTATGTGAATTAGGACAACTGACAGAAAGGCCGTCAGAGTCATGATTTTTCGATATCCGGGGCGTCTACGGCTTTCATACCGACAACATGATAACCGGCATCCACATGCAGCACTTCGCCCGTTACGGCCGAGCCCAGGTCGGACAACAGGTATAATGCTGATTTCCCCACTTCTTCCTGCGTCACGGTGCGGCGTAGCGGGGAATTATACTCGTTCCACTTCATGATATACCGGAAATCCCCAATACCCGAGGCTGCCAGCGTTTTTATGGTTCCCGCCGAAATCGCATTCACGCGGATGCCCTGTTTGCCAAGATCTTCGGCCATATAACGCACCGAGGCTTCCAGGGCAGCCTTTGCCACACCCATCACATTATAATGCGGCATGACTTTCTCAGCGCCATAATAGGTGAGTGTCAGCATCGCGCCGCCATCAGTCATCATCTTCTCGGCCCGTTGCGCCACTGCTGTGAAAGAATAGACCGAGATATCCATGCTCATGCGGAAATTTTCAGGACTGGTATCCACATAACGGCCGCGCAGCTCGTTTTTATCAGAGAAACCAATGGCATGAACCAAAAAGTCCAACTTGCCCCAATCAGCCTTCAATGTTTCAAACAGCGCATCGATCGAAGCTGGATCACCGACATCGCATGGCAATACATGTTTCGCGCCAATTGAGTCTGCCAGTGGTCGCACTCGTTTCAACAGTGCCTCACCCTGATAGGAAAATGCAATTTCTGCTCCCTGATCGGCACAGGCTTTCGCGATCCCCCAAGCAATTGACTTGTCATTTGCAACGCCCATGATCAGGCCGCGTTTACCAGCCATCAATCCGTTTGACATGCCATTCCTCTTGTTTGTCTTGTTATGTGACGGGTTTAGGCGAAAGCTATGTGCGCTTCAAGCGATGACGCTACGTGGCGTCATTCTTGAAAATGGGTAACGAGCTTGTTATCGCAATATTCTTGTTAAATTTGGTGGGGCAGATGACAGATAGAACCGGCATATTTGCGGGCGATGATCCTTTTGTGATCGTACGTAATTGGATGGCCGAGGCCGTTGAAAGCGAGCCGAACGATCCCAACGCAATTGCCCTTTCAACGGTCGACGGCGAAGGTTTGCCGAATATTCGTATGGTTTTGCTGAAGGATATCGAAGACGATGCTTTTGTGTTTTACACGAATTACAATAGTGTCAAAGCAACTGAGCTGGATATGTCTGGCAAGGCAGCCTTTGTGATACATTGGAAATCTTTGCGGCGTCAAATACGTGTTCGTGGTACAATTACCCGCGAAGATGGTCCGAAAGCAGACGAATATTACGAAACACGCTCACTCAAGAGCAGATTGGGGGCATGGGCATCGGACCAGTCCAAGCCTTTATCGTCGCGGGTAGCTCTTATGGCTAAAGTGGCAAAAGTGACTGCAGAGCAAGGGCCTAACCCGCAGAGACCACCGTTTTGGGGCGGTTTTAGACTAACCCCTGTTGAGATTGAGTTTTGGGCAGATGGTGCATTCCGGTTACACGACCGTTTCCAATGGAGAAAAAAGCAGAACGTACATCATGGGACGTGACACGCCTTAACCCGTAGCGTTAGACTCACTGTTAAGAGGACAGGAAACACTTACTTTTTTTTGAGCTGGTTCCGTGAGACTTTGGGATTATACTAAATGCCGAGGATATAACATGGGCAGCCTTGGGGATGCTGAAATATTCAGCACAGCTTGGATGACAAAAAATATAGAGATTGCCGACGATACAAGTTTTGTTGTCGGACGCGTCAAATGGTTTGATGTAGTAAAAGGGTTTGGGTTCGTCGTGTCTGACACGGGCGGGCCTGATATACTTTTGCATGCGAACGTCTTGCGAAACTTCGGACAGAGTTCCATCGCAGATGGCAGCGTTGTTGAAATGAATGTGCAGCAAACTGACCGCGGGATGCAGGCTGTTGAGGTTCTCTCTGTTGCGCCACCCATCGATCTTGTTGATGAGGATGATGCCGTAGACCATGTATCCGACGCGCCACTTACCCCCGGACGTGTGAAATGGTTTGACAAAGCCAAGGGTTTTGGGTTTGCCAATGCATATGGAAAAACAGATGATGTCTTCTTGCATGTGGAGGTTCTGCGAAGGTGCGGCCTTGCGGATCTACAAGCAGGTGAGGCGGTCTGTTTGCGCATTGAAGATGGGGAACGTGGTAAAATGGCGGCCGAAGTTCACTACTGGGATTACGCCCTTAGCCACAAGTAAAAATAACCTGATTGCTGTTTTCATTTACGCGTCTACATCAGTAGGCGCTTTTGCATTTTGTGATCCCGGTATTGTACATCTGCGCGGTGACTGGGGGCGGGCGCAATTTCAGGTTGAGATTGCCGATACTCATGCGGAACGTGCGCAAGGGCTGATGAACCGCGAGACTATGGCTGCAAGTGCCGGCATGCTGTTTATCTATGAACGCCCTGGTCCATTGGCCTTCTGGATGCGCAACACGCTGATTCCTCTGGACATGATCTTTATAGATCCTCTGGGACGGGTGGCTCATATTCATGAAAATGCGATTCCCCTTGATGAAACTCCGATAAGGGGCGGGGACGGGCTGCTGGCAGTCCTTGAAATAAATGGCGGATTGTCTCGTAAGTTGGGCATAGATATCGGCACTGAGGTCGCGCATCCCGCTTTTGATCCGAAAACTGCGCTTTGGGCCTGTTCAAACGACGGATAAGGGCTTTTCAAACCCTGCGCAGGGCGCTAGAGACACTATCAGATTGTCGGGGCGTGGCGCAGCCTGGTAGCGCACCTGTTTTGGGTACAGGGGGTCGGAGGTTCGAATCCTCTCGCCCCGACCATCTAAATTCTTCCTCTCTGTTTTACGATTAGCGCAGCCCTGCGTAGCTATGAATAAGTAATATGATTACAAAGTAAGAATAATCTCTGTTGGCGAATCTGTGTAAAAGTTCAGGCAGTGTCAGAGGTCTTTTGGCTAAGCTCTTTATTCTTTGTAAATTTTCTGTGACGGCCCTGTGAGCAACTATATTGTGGCGTCATATTGGCCTTGGGCCCACGCCTATTTTCCAGATTTCGTCAATCCGCAAAAGATGAAAAAATCTTTAAAAAATTCGTTGACCTGATAGGTGCCTATACGTCAGGTTGTGGGGGCAAACGAGATTGCCACCATATATAGTGGCGCGTAGGGACGAGATGAAAATCAACTTAAGCAAGCATCGGTAAGGTGCATCGCCTGTGTGTTTCGCACATGGGTTAGGGACTTTCATCGTTACGTTCAAGACACGACGGCCCGCAGAGGCAGGCCAATAAAATGGAACTGGCGCTTAGGCGCAGCAAAGGCGGGAAAGAGAAGATATGAAAATTGATCGCAAGCTCACCGAGGCAGGTAAAGATGCTTATGCGGCACTCGAATTCACCACAACATCCTCTGAAATTCGCAACCCTGACGGGACGGTTGTGTTCAAGCTGGACGAAGTCGAAATCCCCGCTGGCTGGAGCCAGGTTGCAAGCGATGTGATCGCGCAGAAATATTTCCGTAAAGCAGGGGTGCCTGCACGGCTGAAGAAGTTGAAAGAAAAGGGCGTGCCATCATTTTTGCACCGCTCGGTTCCTGACGAGGCGGCCCTAAAGAAAATGCCGGAAGATCAGCGATTTGGCGGTGAAACCTCGGCAAAGCAGGTTTTTGACCGCCTCGCAGGTGCTTGGTGTTATTGGGGCTGGAAAGGTGGCTATTTCTCGACCGAGGAAGATGCGCAGGCTTATTATGACGAAATGCGGGTCATGCTTGCCAAACAGATGGCCGCGCCCAATTCACCGCAATGGTTCAATACTGGCCTGCATTGGGCTTATGGCATCGATGGTCCGGCTCAGGGTCACTATTACGTAGATTTCAAAACTGGCGAGCTGACCAAGTCAGCATCGTCTTATGAGCATCCACAGCCTCATGCGTGTTTTATTCAGTCGGTCAGCGATGACCTTGTTAACGATGGCGGCATCATGGATCTGTGGGTGCGCGAAGCGCGCTTGTTCAAATATGGCTCGGGCACCGGCACCAATTTCAGTTCGCTTCGCGCAGACGGAGAAGCCCTGTCAGGCGGTGGAAAATCTTCAGGCTTGATGGGCTTCCTGAAAATCGGGGACCGGGCGGCTGGTGCGATCAAGTCGGGCGGTACAACCCGCCGGGCGGCCAAAATGGTGATCGTCGATGCAGATCACCCCGATATCGAGGAATTCATCAACTGGAAGGTTCTGGAAGAGCAGAAAGTGGCCAGCATCGTCGCGGGCTCAAAAATGCACGAACAGAAGCTGAATCTGATCTTTACTGCTATCAAGGGTTGGGACGGCAAGCTGGACGATGCTGCTAATCCAAAAGTGAATCCACAGCTCAAAGACGCGATCCGCGAAGCAAAGAAGGTCTCGATCCCGGAAACTTACGTAAAACGCGTGCTGGATTACGCCAAGCAGGGCTATGACAGCATCGAATTCCCGACCTATGACACGGATTGGGATTCTGAAGCCTATAGTTCAGTCTCGGGCCAGAACTCTAACAACTCGATTCGGGTGACGGATGCGTTCCTGAAGGCGGTGGAAGAGGATGCCGATTGGGATCTGGTCAATCGCAAGGATGGAAAGGTCGCCAAGACAGTTAAAGCGCGGGATTTGTGGGAACAGGTCGGCCATGCGGCTTGGGCTTGTGCCGATCCGGGCATTCAGTACCATGATACGGTCAATGCGTGGCACACATGCCCTGAAGATGGTGCGATCCGCGGCTCAAACCCTTGTTCTGAATACATGTTCCTGGATGACACGGCGTGCAATCTGGCATCGATGAACCTGCTGACTTTCTACAAAGACGGGGTGTTCGATGCAGACCTCTATACACATGCGACACGCCTTTGGACCCTGACGTTGGAAATCTCGGTGACGATGGCGCAGTTCCCATCGCCAGCTATTGCACAACGCAGTTATGACTTCCGCACGCTTGGCTTGGGATATGCCAATATCGGCGGACTTTTGATGAATATGGGCTACGGCTATGACAGCGCCGAGGGCCGGGCCATGTGTGGTGCGCTAACGGCGGTGATGACTGGCACCAGTTATGCGACATCCGCCGAGATCGCCAAAGAGCTTGGACCATTCCCCGGATATGAGAAAAATGCCAATCATATGCTGCGCGTGATCCGCAATCACCGCAATGCAGCCCATGGGCATGAAGACGGCTACGAGGCGCTTAACATCAAGCCCCTGGCACTGGATCACGTATCTTGCCCGGATCAGGCGTTGGTGCAGCTTGCCATGACGGCTTGGGATGATGCGCTGGAATTGGGCGAAAAGCATGGCTACCGTAACGCGCAATCCACTGTAATTGCCCCAACCGGCACCATTGGGCTGGTCATGGATTGCGACACAACAGGGATCGAGCCTGATTTCGCGCTGGTAAAGTTCAAGAAACTTGCTGGTGGTGGGTATTTCAAGATCATCAACCAATCTGTGCCCGCTGCTTTGGAAAAGCTTGGCTACGGATCAGCCCAAATTGAGGAAATCGTCAGTCACGCGGTTGGCCATGCGACACTTGGCAATGCGCCGGGGGTCAACCACACGTCTCTTGTCGGTCATGGTTTTGGCGAGGCAGAGCTGGCCAAGATCGAAGCAGCCCTTCCAAGCGCGTTCGACATCCGTTTCGTGATGAACCAATGGACCTTGGGCGAAGAGTTCTGCACTGGCACATTGGGTATTCCGGCGGATAAGCTGAACGATCCAACTTTTGACCTGCTGCGCCATCTTGGGTTCAGTAAGGCTCAGATTGACGCGGCCAATGACCATGTTTGTGGCACGATGACCCTTGAGGGCGCGCCGCATCTGAAGGAAGAGCATTACAGCGTCTTCGACTGTGCCAACCCTTGCGGCAAGACCGGTAAACGGTTCCTGTCAGTGGACAGCCACATTTATATGATGGCTGCGGCACAAAGCTTCATCTCGGGCGCAATCAGCAAGACGATCAATATGCCCAATGATGCGACAATCGAGGATTGCCAGAAAGCTTACGAACTCAGCTGGTCGCTGGGCGTGAAGGCCAATGCACTGTACCGTGATGGCTCGAAACTGTCACAGCCGCTGGCCGCAGCACTTGTCGAAGATGATGATGAAGCCGCGGAAGTTCTGGAAAGCGGAACGACCCATGAAAAGGCGCAAGTGCTGGCCGAGAAGGTGATCGAGAAAGTGATCCTGAAAGAAGTCGCCCGTGGCCGTGAAAAGCTGCCCGAGCGTCGCAAGGGCTACACTCAGAAAGCCATCGTTGGGGGCCACAAGGTCTATTTGCGCACCGGCGAATATCAAGATGGCGCCTTGGGCGAGATATTCATCGACATGCACAAAGAAGGCGCAGGCTTCCGGGCGATGATGAACAATTTCGCCATCGCTGTATCTGTTGGGCTGCAATATGGTGTGCCCCTGGAAGAATTCGTGGACGCTTTCACTTTCACCAAGTTTGAGCCTGCTGGCATGGTTCAAGGCAACGACAGCATCAAGAACGCGACCTCGATCCTTGACTATATCTTCCGCGAATTGGCGGTCAGCTACCTTGACCGCACGGATCTGGCCCATGTGAAGCCTACAGGTGATACGTTTGACGATATTGGCCGGGGCGAACAGGAAGGCGTGCGTAATTTTGAAGAGTTGGGCGAAAACGCCGCCTCAAAATCGCTGGAAGTGCTGAAACAGATCAGCTCGACAGGATATCTGCGCAAACGTGTCCCGCAGGAATTGCGCGTGTTGCAAGGCGGTGTGGCCGATGCGGTCAGCACGACCTCTTTTGGGGCGACGGCGCTGGATAGCGCCACTGACCCGGTTGCCACATTACAAGCGCTGGTGCCTGAGACGGGGACGGGGATGGCTACGGGCTCGGTTAGCATGGACGCACGTACCAAAGCCAAAATGCAGGGCTATGAGGGCGAGGCGTGCGGCGAATGCGGTAACTACACTTTGGTGCGCAACGGCACCTGTATGAAATGCAACACCTGTGGTGGGACAAGCGGGTGTAGTTGATGGAAAAACTTGTAGTAAAAACATTTAGAGATGCCTTGAAATACGTGCCATCTGGAAAAGATCGTAACGCTCTACGAAATTTTAATTTTATGAACTCAGGCCAACCACCATCTGTTGGTGAGTTGGCGGCCCAACTTGGATTTGACGTTGAATTTGTAGAGCTTCCTAAAGATATTTCAGGTTACTTAGAGGCTGAACCTTTTGCGGAAAATGGATGGAAGATTGTCGTGAATAAGCGTCACTCTGTACTGCGCCAGCGGTGGAGCGCTTTGCACGAGATTGCTCATTATTACCTACATCCTCGTTTCAAAGACCCGCTAGCGCCTGAGGCGTATCGCGCGGACTTAGCTGGCAGTAACCACTTTTACGCAACAGCCAGCGAAATCCAGGAAGAGAAAGAAGCAAACGATTGGGTGGAAGCTGTCGTCTTTGAGCAGCAAGCTCTGAAAGCTGCTATTACTCTGCATGGGGACAATATTAGGGAAATTTCAAGGAAGTTTGGTGTGTCGCAAGCTGCTGTTAGCATTGCTATTAAACGAAGATATTAAAGTACAAAGCGGGACGTACTTTACTTCCGCACAAGATCACGGGGCGGATGCGTTCGCCCCTGATGCGGATCAGGCCGCAGGCAGAAAAATAACGGGCGGTACTAACGATGAGCCTGATCAGCAAAACTGGGGTCCCTTCGGGGACCCCTTTTTCCTGTAATTCAAGAGAGTCGGGCAGTATAAGTTCAAAATTGCCGATCCAACTGTAAATGGTGGGTCAGAATCTGCCGAAACTGCAATTTCCGCCCCAAACGTGCTTTTTCAGCAATTCCCTGCCAGAGATTTTAGCGCAAACAGGCGGCGTGAGGTCACTTTTAGGGCAGTTTGAAACTGCCTCTCACATACCGGGCTGCTTCGCTCCATATTAGATTTCGAGGCCGCCAGACGGGTGGTTTCTGATTGAAACCTAATCGAGGAGACCGATTATGAAAACGGTTCTTATCGCGACTACTGCAGTTTTTGCCATGGGCATCGCAGCTAATGCTGCTGTTGCTGACATGGATACAGATGGTGACGGAGTTGTATCCTTCACTGAAATGCTTGCCGTGTTCCCAACCCTGACTGAAGATGGGTTTGCTGCCGTAGACACGAACGGTGATGGTGTAGTTGATGAAACAGAAATGACGGCTGCTGAAGAAGGCGGGCTGATCCCAAGCGCTTCTGACGGCTAAATCTCTCATGTAATTAGCCCAAAGCAAGAGCGCGCCCCGTTTCGATCACGTCTGACTGCCTCAGGCCGGAGCGGGGCGCACTGCGTTTAAAGCCTTACTTACTACCGCGCGCCAAGGCTGCAACGCCTGTGCGGGCCTGTTCGAGCAGCCCCAGCGGGTGCATCAGATCAGCAAATGCATCGATCTTCTCGGACGTGCCGGTCATCTCAAACACGAAGCTTTCCAGCGTCGAATCCACCACATTGGCGCGGAAAATATCCGCCAGCCGCAGGGCTTCGACGCGTTTCTCACCAGTGCCTGCGACCTTGAACAGCGCCAGTTCCCGTTCGACCGAGCTGCCTTCTTCGGTCAGATCATGCACATCATGCACAGGCACCATGCGGCCAAGCTGCGCCTTGATCTGGGTAATCACGGCAGGTGTCCCGGTTGTAACGATTGTGATGCGGGACCGGTGGCCCTCGTGATCGACCTCGGCCACTGTCAGGCTGTCGATATTGTACCCACGGCCCGAGAACAACCCAATCACCCGCGCCAGAACCCCGGCTTCATTGGTGACAAGCACCGCCAGCGTGTGTGTTTCGATGAGGTCGGCATTTGGATCTTTGAGGTCATAGGCCGAGTGTTTTGACGTGCCTTTTTTGATTTTTAGGGGGGACATGGTGGGTTCCTACATCGATAGAAGTTGTGTTCCTGTTTTTGGGTCTGCCAATTCGACAATTTCATTGCCATAGAACGTAGCAACGTCCGATGACACGTCTGCATCTGGTGAGCGGTCCATAAACCATCCGAGTTCGGCACCCATGTCATAACTAGATGTGACTGAGAAGACCGTGAAGACCTCTCCGTTTTCTAAGCTAACAAGCGTTGGCATACCATTTCGCGCTTGAAATAGTTCAGCAACATATAGATCCTTTGGTCGGGTTCCATAGCGTGGATCCCAACCAAGTCTCGTTGCTTTAGCATCTGAGGTCACACCAAAACCCCGCCTTTTTCACCAATCGCATCTTTCACCCCGGCGTCGCCCATCAGCATCTCGTTATGCGGCGCACCTGACGGGATCATCGGGTAGCAGTTTTCGTGTTTCTCGACGAGGCAGTCGAAGACCACGGGGCCGTCATGGTTCAGCATTTCCATGATCGCATCATCCAGATCAGACGGGTCTGAGCAGATTATGCCTTTGGCACCAAAGGCTTGCGCCAACACAACAAAGTCGGGCAGGGCTTCGGACCATGAATGGGAATACCGGTTGCCATGCAGCAATTCCTGCCATTGGCGCACCATGCCCAGCCGTTCATTGTTCAGGATGAACTGTTTCACGGGTAAATCATACTGCCGTGCCGTGCCCATTTCCTGCATGTTCATCAGCCAGGATGCTTCACCGGCAACATTGATTACCAAAGCATCCGGGTGGGCAACCTGCACGCCGATCGAGGCGGGCAAGCCGTAGCCCATCGTGCCAAGCCCGCCTGATGTCATCCATCGGTTCGGATCGTCAAAGCCCAGATACTGCGCAGCCCACATTTGATGCTGGCCGACCTCGGTTGTGATATATCGATCCTTGCGATGCTTGGTCAGTGCTTCAAGACGTTGCAGGGCATATTGCGGCTTAATAGTCTTTTCGGAATTTTTATAATTTAAACAACGGGTTTCGCGCCATTGTTCAATCTGCTTCCACCATTTAGACACACCCTCTTTAGCGGTTTTGCCACCATGGGATTTCCATATGCGCAGCAAGTCCTCCAGAACATTGGTAATGTCGCCAATGATGGGGATATCCACATGGATCACTTTGTTGATCGAGCTTGGATCAATATCGATATGGGCCTTTTTTGATCCGGGGCTGAACGCATCAACGCGGCCGGTGATCCGGTCATCAAAGCGCGCACCGATATTTATCATCAGATCGCACCCATGCATCGCCATGTTGGCTTCATAAAGCCCGTGCATGCCCAGCATACCCAGCCAGTTTTCACCAGAGGCAGGGTAGGCACCCAAGCCCATCAGGGTAGAGGTGACGGGAAAGCCTGTCTCGGTCGCAAGTTCCCGCAGCAGGGCGGTGGCCTTGTCGCCGGAATTTATAACGCCGCCGCCGGTATAGAGGATCGGGCGGCTGGCCGTTTCCATCATTTCTGCCAGCGCGGTAATCGCCTCGATGTCGCCTTTGACCTTTGGCGCATAATGCTTGGTCGCCGCATCTTTTGGGGCCGTGTAGCTGCCCTTGGCAAATTGCACGTCTTTTGGAATATCGATCAGAACAGGGCCGGGGCGACCGTGGGTTGCAACGTGAAAGCCTTGATGGATAACATCCGCGAGTTGATCGGTGTCCTTGACCAGCCAGTTATGCTTGGTGCAGGGGCGGGTGATGCCGACGGTGTCGGCCTCCTGAAAGGCGTCATTGCCGATCATGAATGTCGGAACCTGACCGGTCAGCACGATCATCGGGATGCTGTCCATCAACGCATCTGTCATGCCCGTCACAGCATTTGTGGCACCGGGGCCAGATGTCACCAGAACAACACCCGGCTTACCGGTAGAGCGTGCATAACCTTCAGCTGCGTGGGTTGCGCCCTGTTCGTGGCGGACAAGGATATGGCGGATCTTGGTTTGTTGAAAAATCTCGTCGTAAATCGGTAGGACAGCGCCACCGGGATAGCCAAAGACTGTATCCACGCCCTGATCTATCAAGGCCTGAACCACCATTTCTGCACCGGTCATCTGACGTGTCATCGTATCTCTCCGTTTACGTCTTTCGCTTTGCTCACAAAAAAGCCCCCGGTTTTAAGCGGGGGCGCATGTTTACCAATATGGTTGTCGTCTACCAACCCATGCACCCATTCTCCACAATCACCACTAGGACAGACATGCCCAAAGCTCCTTCATAAGTTTTTTGACTTTATGAGCGGGAATTGGAAGCGTCAACAGGCAAAACCTTGAATAATCTGTCTCAAAGGTAGTTTTTTTGGTATTTTTATTTCGAAAATTCGATTAGCACGCAACTTATTGAAAAATTAGGGCAGGGGTTGATATGGCCAAGACACGAATGGTGCATGAATTTGGCATAGGAACATCGCTGCGGCGGCGTGATTATACCGAAGCCGCAATACGTGCGATCAAGGATGCTTTATGGCATAATTCGCTGACTATAGCGGAAGCCTTCGGGTTCCCGAAGTCAGCAATGATCATCGATGTGGAGATTGGTGTTCAAGAGCCGGAAGCCGTGGAAATTACACGCCTGCTGGAAGTTTTTCCTTACGGCAAACCTTCGATTTCTGTGACCAAAGGCGGGTTGGATGTGCCGAAACCCGGTGGTGACGGGCTGACTGTCATTGCCAATGCCGCTGTCATTGTATCCTTCGATATGGAGCCTGCGACATGAAACGGATCATTCTGGAAATCGGGACTGGCAATGATCTTTATGGTCTGAACTACACCAAAGCCGCCAAGCGGGCGATACAGGATGCCTTGCATCATTCCTCGCTCGTGTTTTTCAAATCGCTTGGCATTGAGCATTCCGACATGCAGGTTCAGGTCACGATCGCAGTGCAGGAGCCTGATAAACTGGACATAGCCGCATTGACGGCAGAGCTGCCAAGGGGCAATGCAGAGGTAACGGGCGTGATAGGTGGGCTGAATGTGGTAGACCCTGACAACGGCACAACACATGTCATCGCAACAGCCGCCATCGAGGCATTCGTGCCAATCAATGCTGATGAGTGGAAACTTTCAGGGCCTTAAGCTGACCCGGATTCTGACGATCTCACATCAGTTCCGGTTCTCTTCCCAGTCGCTTCGCCAAGGGGGCAACGGTTAAGCCTTGCACGATGATTGAGAAGATCACGACCATATAAGTCGCTGTCAGGATCACAGATTTCCACTCATTTTCGGGCAGGGAGAGTGCCAAGGCGACAGAGATACCGCCTTTCAGACCACCCCATGTCATAATCGGGATCACACCATCCGAAAATTCGCGGAAGGGTTTCAACAGCAATACTGGGATAGCCACGGCAGCAAGTCGGGCGGTCAGGGCCAAAACAATAGCCATAAGGCCTGCTGTGAAAGCTTCCATCGAAAAGGCTACGGCGAAGACTTCAAAGCCAATCATTAGGAACAGAACAGCATTCAGTATTTCGTCAATCAGCTTCCAGAAGCCGTCCACATATTGACGGGTCACGGAACTCATCCCGTATTTCGCACCAACGTCACCAATAAGAAGCCCGGCACAGACAGCCATGATAGGCGCTGAGACATGCAACCAGACAGCCAGAGAATAGCCACCAAAGGCCAGCGCCAGCGTGATCAGAACCTCAAGCGAATAGTCATTGATCAGCCGCATAATGCGGAAGGTCATCCAGCCAAGCCCAACACCTAAAGCGGCACCGCCAACGGCCTCTTGAAAAAACAGCTTTGCGGCGTCGGCGACACCTGACGCATGGTGATCATCCCCCGGAAAGGCGAGCCCGACCAGCACCAGGAACACCACATATCCCACGCCATCATTAAACAGGCTTTCGCCGGCGATCTTGGTTTCCATACTTTTCTTCAGGTTTGCCTCGCGCAGAACGCCCAGCACAGCCACAGGGTCCGTGGGGGAAATGAGCGCGCCGAAGACCAGTGCCACCAGCAGCGGCATACCTGTGATATAGCTGAACCCGACACCTGCAATTGCTGTGGACAATCCGACCCCGATCGTAGCCATCAGCACAACTAATCGCCATTGGTCGCGCAAATCGCTCAGCTTTACATGAAGCGCACCGGCAAACAAAAGCAGCCCCAACATACCTTCAAGCAAGGCTTCTGAAAAATCGATGCCTGTGACAATGCTGCGCACCTGATCTGCCATCTCAAGGCTGGGCCAGATCAAATCCGTTGCCATCACCCCAAGCGAGGCAAGCAATGCCACGATCAGGATGCCGATTGAGGAGGGTAGTTTGAGAAACAGATAATTTATCGTTCCAAACGCCGCTGCCATAACGAGAAGCAGCGACGCGATTTGCAGCAGATTCATATGTGTCCCTCAAATATTTTTCAGCAGTTTAGCCGATTTAACCCCGGTTTACAGCATTTGTGGAAACTGGCCTGGAAAGGATAGGGACTGTTTCCATTTGACACTGTCGTGCTGCTCCATGATGTCTGCGTGTAACAAGGGGGCAGACGCATGCAGCAAAAAGACACTATTGACGCTTTCGGTGCTGCATCACTGATCGCGTTCTCTTTGTTGCTGGCGTTCAATCAAGTGGTGATCAAGGTCACAAATGAGGGTTTCCAGCCGGTCTTCTTCGCAGGTATCCGCTCGGCAGGGGCTGTTATTTGTATTTTGATCTGGATGCGCATTCGGGGGCTGCCCTTGCGTATTCCCATTGACACGATCCCGGCAGCGCTGCTGATTGGTGTTGTGTTTTCAGTCGAGTTCATATGCCTGTTTATGGCGCTTGATCTCACGACGGTCACACGCACGTCTGTCATTTTCTATTCGATGCCAGTTTGGTTAGGTCTGGCCGCGCATTTTCTGATCCCCGGTGAACGCCTGACGGCTGTAAAATCTGTTGGACTTCTTTTAGCCTTTGCGGGTGTCAGCTGGGCCATTCTGGACCGTACTGGTGCCGAAGGCGAAGCTTCTTTACAGGGCGATCTCTATGCGCTGGCGGCGGCATTCGGCTGGGCCGGGATTGCGCTTTGTGCCAAGGCGACAAAGCTGAAAGCGGTGCGGGCTGAGGTGCAGCTCTTCTATCAGGTGCTGATCTCTGCGCCGATCCTGCTATTGGCAGCGCTGTTCTTTGGCCCGTTCCTGCGCGATCCACAGGCCATTCATTACGCAGGCCTGATTTTCCAGATCGTGGTGATCGTATCCTTTGGCTTCATTTTATGGTTGTGGCTGCTGTCAATATATCCGGCAGCCAGCGTTGCCAGTTTTTCCTTTCTGTCGCCAGTCTTCGGCGTGTTTCTGGGGTGGTTATTGTTGGATGAAGCACTGGTGCCGTCTATCTTTGGCTCTCTGCTTCTAGTGGCCCTTGGGATCGTGTTGATCAACCGAGCCCCCGCACGCTAAGTGCCGCAAAACGTCTGTCGGACAATCTGCTGCTTGGTCGGGGCAGTTTGCAGGTCACTGTGATCAGGTTGGTCTGTGTAAGGGGTTTCCAACACATGGATCAACCGTTCAAATGGCGCGAAATCACCTTGGACAGCGGCTTGGATGGCTTCTTCAATGCGGTGATTGCGCGGGATGAAGGCCGGGTTAGCGGTTTGCATGAGGGTTTGTACATCACCATCAAGACGAGCATGCCAGTCTTTGGCCCAATCATCAAAGCGCGTTGGGTCCACGAATTGATCCCGCGCTGGCCCACCGGTCGCCATTGCGCGGAAGGTTAGTGTGAAGTCTGCCTGATTTTCCGCCATCCGCAACAGCAAGTCTTGGACCAGAGCGACATCCTCAGTTCTGCCATCATGCAGGCCGATCTTGGCAAAGAACACACGTTTCCAAGCGTCTGTGTAAGCTGTGCCGAAGCCTTGCAGCACCTCTTGCGCTGCTTTCACAGCCGTGTGCGTATCAGGATCGATCTGGGGCAATAGGCTTGAGGCCAGTTGCGCAAGATTCCAGACCAGAATTTCCGGCTGCGCCTGATAGGCATAGCGTCCGAACTGGTCGATGGACGAGAACACCATTGCCGAATGATAGGCGTCCATGAAAGCGCAGGGACCGTAATCTATCGTGATCCCGCCAATATGGGTGTTGTCGGTGTTCATGACGCCGTGGATAAAGCCAAGCCCCATCCACTGCGCGACCAGTTTGGCTTGTGCGGCGGTCACGGCGCTTAGAAACCCGAGCGCATCATTTTGGTCAAGTTCGGGATAGTGGCGGGCAATCGCGAAATTCAGAAGCGCCTCAAGCGCATCATGGTCTTGCTGCGCGGCAAAATACTGGAATGTTCCAACCCGAATATGGCTTGGGGCCACGCGTGTCAGGATTGCACCGGGAAAAGGGGCTTCGCGCAGCACGGTTTCGCCTGTGCCGACGGCCGCCAGCGCCCGCGTGGTTGGCACACCCAAAGCATGCATCGCTTCACTGACAATATATTCGCGCAGAACAGGGCCAAGCCACGCGCGCCCATCGCCCATACGGCTGTAAGGTGTGGGGCCTGAGCCTTTGAGCTGGATATCCCAAAGCTGACCATCCGGGCCGCGTACCTCGCCCAGAAGGTTTGCGCGCCCGTCGCCCAGTCGTGGCGACCAGCCGCCAAATTGATGGCCTGCATAAACTTGCGCCAGGGGTGCCGCACCTTCTGGTACGTGATTGCCCGCGAGCATTGCCACCCCATCGTCGGATCGTAACCAGTCTGACGACAAACCCATTTGTTGCGCCAGTGCGTCATTCACCTTGATCAAAGCAGGTGAGGCGACCGGGATCGGGTTTAGCCGGGTGTAAAACTGCGCGGGCAGAGTAGCGTAGTGGTTTTCAAAGACGGGCGTGGACATCAGAACCTTGAGGTTGTTTGAGCGATATGTAGGCATTGCGCAGGTGAGTGGCCAGCGTGGGAAGGATTTTCTTTGACGCTTTCAGTCTGTCTGGGTCATATTTCACCCGTTCTCACGCGATGTGATCGGTTTCTCACGGGGCCGTGACGGTCTGGTCCGAGGTGAACTCTGTGTGTGCGCATACGCACCTATTTTGGTATATTTTATGGCTTTAGTGCATTGAGATGACGACCCGCACCCGTCATATTCATCTCATCAAACGGGCAAACAGCCCAACACACTTAGACACACAAAACCGGAGTACACAAAATGAAAACCCTTATCGCAACAACCGTCCTCGCCCTGTCTCTCTCAGCTCCTGCTTTCGCGGATCAGGCTTTCTTCGCCCTGACAAACGACTCTGCCGCCGAGCGCGTCGTGCAGGAAACCAGTGTCGGTGACACAGCCGCTGCCAAAGCAGAATTTGCTTTGAGCAACGATTCAGCCGCTGAGCGCATCGTTCAGGACAACGTGGCAACACGCGGCGACACATCCGCCGCCAAAGCGTTCTTCGCCCTCAGCAACGACTCCGCAGCTGAGCGGATCGCGCGCTAATCCTCTTCCCCCAAGCGCGAAAAAAAGGCCATCCTGAAAAGGGTGGCCTTTTTGCTGTTCAAAGGCGTGCAAGCCTTTCTGTCAGAAGGTTAAAGAACCCATCTGCATTCACATCCCCCATAAACATGGTATTTGGTGCGCGACCTGAAACGCGCCACCAATCCGCGACGGTCATACCTAGGGTCAGGTCTGACATAGTCTCAATTTCTACATTGACGTGCCGACCTGAGAACAGCCCTGGGTCCAGCAAATGGGCGATAACACAGGGGTCATGCAACGGCGCGCCGGCAGAGCCGTATTTCTCTTTATCGAAACGCTCAAAGAAGTCGGTCCACTCGGCGACCATGCGCCCGACTTCGCTACCCATGGCACGGAACGCATCGACCCGTGCTTGTGTGGTCAGGGCTTTATGGGTGACATCCAGAGGCATGACCGTAATGGGAATGCCTGACCCAAAAACGATTTTCGCCGCGTCCGGGTCCACATAAATGTTGAATTCCGCAGCCGGGGTAATGTTACCCACCTCGAAATAGGCACCGCCCATCAGAACGATTTCCTGCACGCGGCCAATGATATCAGGGGCGCGCTCAAAAGCTGTGGCGATGTTGGTCAAGGGACCAAGCGGGCAGAGCGTGACGGTTTCGGACGCCTGAGCGCGCAGGGTTTCAATGATAAAATCCACACCATGCTGATCCTGCAAGCCCATAACAGGGTCGGGCAGCACCGAGCCATCAAGCCCGGTTTTGCCATGCACATGCTCCGCCGTGACCAGCTTGCGTTTCAGCGGTGTGTCGCAGCCCGCGAAAACGCGCATATCCGGTCTGCCTGCCAGTTCGCACACGATACGGGCATTTTTCTGTGTCAGGGGCAGGGGGACATTGCCCGCCACGGCTGTGATACCCAAAACCTCTAACTCGGGTGAGGCCAGGGCCAGCAGGATCGCGACAGCGTCGTCTTGGCCGGGATCGGTGTCGATAATAATCTTGCGCGCGCTCATAAAGGGCGGACTTTCAGCTTGGTCAGACGGTTTTGATCCTTTGCCATGACTTCAAACCGGAATCCGTGGAACGAAAACACTTGACCGATCTCAGGGATCATCTGTGCCTCATGGATCACCAGACCAGCAAGAGTATTGGCTTCTTCATCAGGTAAGGACCAATCGGCCAGCCGATTGACATCGCGGATCGTGGCGCTGCCGTCGATCAGGAAATGCCCGTCGGTTGTCCGCTCAATCAGCTGTTCATCATGAACGTCGAATTCGTCGGTAATCTCACCAACGATTTCTTCAAGAATATCCTCAAGGGTGATCAGGCCGCGCAAGGCGCCGTATTCATCAATCACCAGCCCAAAGTGAGTGCGCAATTTCAGAAACTGGCGCATTTGCTCATCCAGAGATGTTGTGTCTGGCACAAAGTAAGGCTTCATCGCAACGCCCATGACGTCGAACTTACCCAAATCATTCACATCGCCATCGGGGCCACGTACCAGCTTGTCGACCGCGCGCAACAGATCCTTTGCATGGACAACGCCGACGATATTTTCCGGCTCACTCTTGTATACGGGCAGGCGCGTATGCGGCGAGGCCAGGCACTCGGACAATATTTTCTCGGGCGGATCATCGGCGTTAATCATCTGAATTTCCGAGCGGTGCAGCATAATTTCTTCTACATCCCGCGTGTCCAGATCCAGCGCGCCCAAAAGGCGGTCGCGTTGTTCTTTTTCGACCACACCTTCCTGATGGCCCAGCGCCAGCGCGCCCGCGATTTCTTCATGCACGGACAGGATATGTGTATCCGGATCAGTCTCAACGCCGAAGACCTTGAGAAGCTGACGCACCAGCGCCCGCACGGCTGTCACGATTGGGGCAAAGACTAAAATAACACCAGCAATAATGCGCGATACACGTGCGGCTGCGGTTTCGGCATTGGTGATGGCATAAGTCTTTGGCAGCACTTCGGCAAAGATCAGCACCAAAATGGTCATCACAAGTGTTGCCAAGGCGACCCCGCTTTCGCCGAAAGCACGGGTGAAAAGCGCAGTCGCAAGAGAGGCCGCAAGAATATTCACAAGGTTATTGCCCAGCAAAACCGAGCCGATCAATCGCTCATTATCCTCGGTAATCCTCAGGGCGCGGGCCGCACCCGGAGAGCCTTTATCCGCCTGCGCGCGCAGTTTTCCGCGTGATGCGGCGGTCAAAGCCGTCTCAGAGCCGGAGAAGAACGCCGAAAGCACCAACAGCCCTATAATCGAGGCTGCGGTAATCCAGAACGCTGCATCCAAAATCGGTGTGGGGTCGTCCATAGCGCTTGCGATCCATATTTTTTGCATTATCCATGGGTTATGGGGCGTGCAGGTCCGCCATTCAAGGGGAGACAGTATTTGAGCGGTATTGATTACAGAATTGAAGATCACGGTGAATTACATGGGGACGTTTTGTTATTTGGGGGACCGTATTCCAACCTTGAGGCGTTACAGGCCCTGCTTGAAATCGCGGAGGAGCGTGGCATCCCGCAGGCCAACCGTGTCTGTACGGGCGATATTGTAGCTTATTGTGCGGATCCGCAGGTAACATTTGACAGGGTGCTTTTTGATTGTGGCATCGTCGTTGCGGGGAATTGCGAAAAACAGCTGGCGGCGGATGCAGATAATTGCGGCTGCGGTTTTCAGGACGGGTCTGTCTGCGACATGGCGTCAAAGACGTGGTTTCCCTATGCTGCAGCGCGGATGGAAGACTGGCGCGACGTTATGGAAGAGATGTCAGATATGGCAGTCTTTACCCATAACGGCAAACGATATGCAGTCATCCACGGCGGGCTCAGCGATATCTCTCGCTATCTGTGGCCTGTTTCGCCCGATAGTGCGTTTGAGGAAGAAATCGCCGCTATAGAGGCCGAGCTAGGCCCGATAGACGGGGTCATTGCAGGGCATTGCGGGCTTCCATTTGAAAAGCGCATTGGAACGCATCACTGGATCAATGCAGGTGTTATCGGGATGCCGCCAAATGACGGACACCCGGATACGCGCTTTGCCATATTATTCGACGGCGGCGTGAAGTTCGAGCGGCTGCCCTATGCGTTCTATAGCGCAGCCTCGTCCATGCAAGCGGCTGGTCTGACACAGGGCTATGACGCAAGCCTGAATTCTGGCCGCTGGCCCAGCGAAGAAATCCTGCCGCAGGAACTAAGACGTCGGGTTTAGGCTGGTACGTGTCAGGGGATAGGGAAGGTTTAGGGGTAACTCTTCTTTCATTAAATGCAGGTTCAAACGGCATCATGGCTGACGCGCCTTACACGGAACCTTGGCTTGTACCGCTTTATGATGTGCTGAACCCTTGGGGGCCAGAGAATGAGTTCTACCTGGCGCAGGCATCTGCAGATGCTACGGACATTCTTGATGTCGGATGTGGTACGGGTCTGCAAGCGGTCGCGTTTGCTACAAAAGGCCATCGGGTCGTCGGGATCGACCCGGCAGAACCGATGCTTGCAATGGCGCGCCGCCGCCCGAATGGGCAGATAGTAGATTGGCATTGTATTGATGTCGAACAGTTTCGCTGTGACAAGTCATTCGATTTTGCCTATATGACAGGCCATGCATTTCAGTGTCTTTTAAGTGACGCGGATATTCTTCGGGCATTTCGTACTGTCGCAGCTGTCTTGAAACCAAACGGTCGGTTTGTGTTTGAAACCCGCAACCCGCAGGCGCGTCCCTGGATGCGCTGGCAGCCAGACACATCCCGCATCTCAGCTACGTCTGTGACTGGTGAGGCATTTGAGATGTTTCATACTTTGATCGCGGTCAAAGAGGATCTTGTCACATTCGAAACAAGCTATCTGCTTGCGGCTAAGACGTTACGCTCCAGAAGCACGCTGCGATTCTGCACTTTGGCCAAGATTGACAGGCTCGCCGGGCGGGCGGGGTTGTGCATTGAAAAAACCTATGGAGACTGGGACTTGTCGCCACTTACGAACGTATCACCAGAGATTATTGTGACACTTCGACGGTGCTAATTTACATTCTTTACCAGCGGGTGATGTTCCAACACCAATTCTTTGAGGCGTTCGTCCAAGACATGCGTATAGATTTCTGTGGTCGAGATATCGGCGTGCCCCAGAAGTGTCTGGATCGACCGTAGATCAGCACCATTTGCCAGTAGATGGGTGGCAAAAGCGTGGCGCAAAGTGTGGGGCGTGACCTTATCAGGTGAGACGCCGCCTGCGACCGCCAGTTCCTTAATCAACATATAAAAGCGATGCCGGGTCAGGTGGCCCAGCTTTCCGCGAGAGGGAAACAGAAATTTGGAAAGTGCGGCCCCCTTATCCTGCGCAGCTTTGTCGATCTTGTCACGTGTGACGATCCAGGTGGCCAACGCACTTCGTGCCGATGGGGCCAAAGGCACCATGCGTTCCTTTCCGCCCTTACCTTTGACCAGTAACATACGCGGATCGCCACGGGTTGCAGATACCGGCAGCGAGACAAGCTCACTGACGCGCATACCAGTGGCATAAAGCAGCTCCATCAGGCAGGTATTGCGCAGCCTGTCATCACGGCTGCGCGCACCAGTCTGCGCTGCCCCAAGCAGGCAGTCGACTTCGTCGACGCTGAGCGTTTTTGGAAGCGTCTTTTGCCGTCCTGGCCCTTTAATCTGAATAGCAGGGTTGTCTTCACGCAGGCCTTCCTCATAAGCAAAACGATAGAGCTGTTTGATCGCAGAAAGGCGACGGGCACGGGTGGATTGCGCCATACCGGCTGCATCACATTTGATCAGGTAGGCTTCGACATCGCTGGGCAGTGCGGTCTCGAAAGTCTTGCCCGTATCAGCCAGAAATTCGGCGAAATCGATAAGGTCCCGCCCGTAGGCAAGCCTTGTGTTTTCTGCTGCATCCAGCTCAGCGGCTTGCGCGTCCAGGAACGTGTCAATCCAGCGGGCCATGGCGCGGGGCAGTGTCATCCGTCAGCACGGGTCAGAAGGATATGAAGCGCTGTCCTGCGCGCGACGTTTTCAAGTCCCAGTTTTCGCAACAGGGTCAGGCCCTGTTCAAGTGCCGCTGGATCAGCCCGAGGGCCGTCCTCCATAAGTATCAGAGCTTCAAGAGCAGCTTCGCCCAAGCGCCTGTCGGCCAGCAAAGGGGCGAATGTGTCCGGCGTTTTATCCGTTGTGAAAGCGGTAATTATTGCAGATTCGATCGAGTTGTTGCTGCGATGCCCGACGACGTCGCCTTTTGCAACCGCAATCCATAGGGGGGAATACCTTCTGGTAATGTGCGAGAGTTCGCGACGGCTTCATAGGCGTCAGACAGCAGCGCGAGGCGTAGAGCGTCCTTTGCGGCGCGTCCTGTTAGTGGGACAAGAGCAAGCTTCTCGCCATATATGTCCGCAAATGCTGCCTCTAAGCCCGCGCGGCGCATGGCGTTTATGGCAACCGGCATATGTCGCGCAATCGCGTCGGGTGCGCGGGTTAGTAAAGCATCATCAAAGGCTTGCACTGCCTCGACCCTGTCCCAGACCCCGCCTGAGGCGGCAGGGCTTCGTTCTTCATAGATGGCAATCAACTGGTTGGCAGGAATGGCCCCGGTTCGGGTCAGACGTTCAGCCGCCTCGATGCGCGCTTTCCATCCTTCTGTCTTACCAAGGGCCGCATAGGCAAAGGCGTTGGGCAGGGTGGACAGGGCCAATGGCTCCCCAATGGCTTCATGCATACGAAAGGCGAGGGGGGACAGGCGGGTCGGGGGTGCCAGGGGCGGTTCACCCTCAAACAGGTCTGGATCAAGGAATCGGGCCAGCAGCGCCTCTTCCTCTTGGCTTACCACGCCCAGAATGCGGGCGCTGTTGAGTGTCAGGGCGGCAGCGGGCCAATCCCCACCACGGGCCAGGCAGAAAATTCGGGCCGGATAGGTTGGGGCAATGTCCGGATTGGCTTGCATCACGCGGCAAGCTTGTTCTTCATGATCCGTCAGAAGGCTTACATCAAACCAGCGACGGAACAGATGTGGTCTGTTAGGGCCAGCACGTTCCATCAGGGCGCGTGCCTGATCCAATGCCCCCATATCCAAAAACTTGTCTACACGCGCCAGAAATAGCCCGGCATCATTCTTGCTTCCAGCCGGAGAGTCGAGTTCTGCCAGAAGAAGCATTATTAGAAAATTCGCCAAAGGTGCTGGCAGGTCCGTGCGTTGGCGGGCAATCAGTTTTTGCAATGTGGCGCTGCTGGAGTTGCCCCAGAAATCAGCTGGCAGCCCTGTAACCCTACGCGGCAAAAGTCCTACAGCATTGGTGTTGATGTCCCCCAAAGCGGTGGTTGTCACGGTCTCGGGCAAGGCCGATTTCGTCGTTGTATCGGGTTGAGTCGGTGTAATGACCGCCGGTTGGCTGACCACATCAGACAACCAATCAATGGCTGAAAGTGGTTTTCCTGCAGGCTCAGACTCTTGCGCTATAACTGGCAAGCCCCCCAAGCTCAGGCAAACTGTGCAGATTAAGAGATTAATTCGCATCCAGATCGACCGGTTGGTTCACTTCTACCCTGTTGGGCGTCAGATCGCCGATATAGGCATAGCCAATAATCCCGATGATACCCACCAGGATAAGGAAAATCAAAGCTTTGAAAAGCCGCCACATTCTGCCTCTGCCTCGTTCTGTCATTGGCGCTTTGCGCCTTTTTTAATATTCTTATATGGCATTCTACACAAGAGCACGCCATTGAGACAGTGAAATAGCAGATTGAGCAACACAATGCCCACCGAGCGTTACAAATTAAACAAACCCGTAGTCATGGTTGGCATGATGGGGGCAGGTAAAACCGCCGTGGGGTGTGCGTTGGCGCGGCTTCTTGACGTGGAGTTTCTGGATTCCGATGAGGCGCTTGAAAAAGCGGCCTGCATGTCAATCGCCGAAATTTTCGAACGGGACGGTGAGGCCTTTTTTCGCAGGCGTGAGGCCGAGGTCATTTCCCGCCTTTTGGACGGCAAGCCATGTGTTCTGTCCACTGGCGGCGGCGCATTTCTGGCCGAGCCTAACCGAGCTATGATTTCCGAGAAGGCCGTTTCGGTCTGGCTGAAAGCCGATTTACAGCTTCTCTGGAGCAGGGTCAGCCATAAAACCACGCGCCCTTTGCTATTAACAGATAACCCGTTCGAGACGCTCAAAACACTCTGCGCAGAACGTGAGCCCGTTTACAAAAACGCCACATTGGCGGTAGAGGCCCGGCCTGAGTATTCGATCAAAGAGATGGCGCAGGTCGTGTTGCGTGCGCTTTTGGATCAGGGCAGTATTGTGGAGCAGGTGGCATGATTGAAACTTTGCGTGTTGAGCTGGGCGATCGCGCCTATGACATCCGCATTGGCGAAGGGCTTGTGGCCCGCGCCGGGGCTGAGATTGCGCCACTTCTGGCGCGGCCACGAGTGGCTGTGCTGACGGATGAAACGGTCGCAGAATTGCATCTTGATAGCTTGCGGGCAGGGTTGGCGGATACCGGGATCGATATGGTGTCGCTAGCTTTGCCGCCCGGGGAAGGTACTAAAAGCTGGCCGCATTTTACCCGCGCCGTTGAGTGGCTATTGGATCAAAAGATCGAACGACGCGATATTGTCGTAGCCTTTGGCGGCGGTGTGATCGGCGATTTAGCAGGCTTTGCGGCTGCCGTGCTACGACGCGGGGTCAGGTTTGTGCAAATACCGACCTCGCTTTTGGCGCAAGTGGACAGCTCTGTCGGTGGCAAAACCGGGATCAACGCGCCTCAGGGCAAAAACCTGATCGGGGCGTTTCACCAGCCATCTCTGGTGCTGGCCGATGTGGGTGTACTTGGCACGCTGACCCCGCGTGATTTTCTGGCGGGCTATGGTGAAGTCGTTAAATACGGCCTGCTGGGGGATGCAGAGTTTTTCGAGTGGCTGGAACGCAACGGCCCTGCGCTTGCTGCAGGCGACGTGCCCAAACGGGTCGAGGCGGTGCGCCGGTCCTGCCAGATGAAGGCCGATATCGTTGCGCGGGACGAAACGGAACAGGGCGATCGGGCGCTCCTTAATCTGGGACACACATTCTGCCACGCACTAGAGGCTGCGACCGGTTATTCTGACCGCCTTCTCCATGGGGAAGGCGTTGCAATTGGCTGTGCGCTGGCCTTTGAGGTCTCGGCCCGTTTGGGGTTGTGTTCTCAGGAAAGCCCCAGCCGGGTGCGTGAGCATCTGAAGACTATGGGTATGAAAACCGACCTTGCGGATATCGAGGGCAATTTACCCGATGCCGATGGGTTGATCGATCTGATGGGGCAGGACAAGAAGGTGGTTGATGGTCGTCTGACCTTCATCATGGCCCGCGCCATCGGGGAAGCTTTCGTGACGGATAAGGTGGAGGGGGCCGTCGTGAAAGATGTGCTCACGGACGCCTTGCTCAGACGCGGTGTTGATCCGGTCTAAGACCTCCGGGATTTGGGATGCAGCGAGCTTGCCAGGATGTGATCCGCCTCGTGGATCACATGGCTGGCATGGCGCACGATCTTGGGATCGGGGGTTTGCACGACGCTTTCGTCTTTATCCGGGTAGTCAAGCGATGACAGGAAGTGGCGCATACAATTCAGCCGCGCGCGTTTCTTGTCGTTTGAGCGGATGACGGTCCACGGTGCATCTGCGGTGTCCGTATAGAAAAACATTGCTTCTTTTGCTTCGGTATAATCATCCCATTTGTCCAGACTTGCCCGGTCAATCGGGGACAGCTTCCACCGTTTCAAAGGGTCTGTTTCGCGCGATTTGAAACGCCTTTTCTGTTCTTCCTGCGTCACCGAGAACCAGTATTTGAACAACTGGATCCCGCTGCGGGTGAGCATGCGCTCAAATTCTGGTGTTTGTCGCATATATTCCAGATATTCGTGTGGTTCACAGAACCCCATGACCCGTTCGACACCAGCGCGATTATACCAGGATCGGTCATAAAGAACGATTTCGCCGGATGTTGGCAAGTGTTTGACGTAACGCTGAAAAAACCACTGACCGCGTTCTTCTTCGGTTGGTTTGTTCAGCGCAACGACCCGCGCCGTTCGCGGGTTCAGATGTTCGGTAAACCGCTTGATCGTGCCGCCTTTATCTGCAGCGTCCCGCCCTTCAAACAGCATCACAAATTTCTGTCCGGTCTCTTGCGCCCATAGCTGAACCTTGAGCAATTCGGCCTGCAGGGCAGCCTTCTCTTCCTCATATACGGATCGAGCAAGCTTGGTCGGGTAGGGGTAGTCCCCCTGTTCAAAACCTGCGATCGTGTCTGTCGGTTTGTCCTGCGCGGATGGGTTCTTCTTCTTCGCTAAGACCGGCATGATAGCTCCCCTTCTGATGGTCGCGCATATATGGCGGTTTGACCTGAGGCTTCCATGGTATGGATCAAATCTGCAGAATGGTTCAGATTGTTATTAGGTTTTGGGGGTTTTGTGAAAGATGTTTTGCCGCATTTCTGGAATGGTTGGTGAAGTCTGTGGCAGTATTGGCATCGCCGCTTTGAGCAACCTCATCGCCTGACCAGGCGGAAGTCACTCGCCTGTGCAAGCACCCCTGAAAAAGCATCCCTACGTGCCATGGGACCACTAGCCCCAGTTTGCGTGCACCGACGCAACCGGGGCGTTTTTACTTGACGGGTCTAAACAAGGCTAGCTTCATTGCTCGGGCGCAGGGCTGGGCGGTATATAGGAAACCGGCCCCATTGTTTCGGCACCATCAAAATATAGGAGCCCGTATTCTTCCGCCAGCTTCTTGATGGCAGGCGCTTTCCAGATTGCTTTCGGGCCACCGTGGTTGATCGCCCATGCGACCATTTCCGGCTTCGGATCATGGATCACATATTCAAACCAAACCTTTTCTTCAGTTTTCCAGACGACGTTATCGGGAAGTAGCGCCTTTAGGAACGGCGCGCATCTTGCAACATCGCACCAAATCTCTGCAAGCGTGTCTCCCAATCCAATGTCTCTGCTAGACATTGTGACTAGTCGATAGACTAACGCTGCCCACATGAACCACGCATAACGACGTGTGTTTACTTCGTCTTTTGCGGTAGCCTGATTTTCAGCGCACTCAATAATGAAGTCATCTATCGAAAAGGCCGAACCTTGCTGTTTTGCGACGTTGTGCATCGCACCGACAATAGGAATAAGGTTCTGGTATGCCACCAGCACATGCGCTTTGGTGGCGTTGTCAAGCCCGTCGAATAGTTCCTTGACGAAGTTCGCATAGTCGGCGTCTCCGCTGTTCAGTATTGCCCGTAACGGGTTCTCTGCTTTCTTCTTTCTAAGGAACCCAAACATTGAACGTCTCTCACATTGCCAGCCAAAGCGATTTAAGCATTTTGCGGGCGCATTTGGGAAGCGGTTTCGGAACGAACTCCACCTGCGCAACTTCGCGTTTGCCGGTTAGGGGCGCGACACGCGGTCACGTATTCGTGAGCGTTCGGCGGGCCGCAAAGCCCCGAACAACCACCACCAAAGCAAGAGTAGGTTGTTAGTAGATTTTATGGCTTGCCAATTTTTCCAATGAAATCAAAGAGTATTGGCTCCGGCGGTAGGGATCGAACCTACGACCAATTGATTAACAGTCAACTGCTCTACCGCTGAGCTACGCCGGAACGGTCTGCTGCATATAGCAAGCGCGTATTCAGGCGTAAAGAGGATTTCTGCGGGAATGTCAGATCAATTTGAAAACGGCGTTGGCTGACAATGGGCCTTCTGGTTCGGCGAGGTTTCTTTGTGTCAGATCAATCAGATGGGCCAGCACATTACGCTCTGCGGCGGGCAGAAGTTTTGGGTTAACATCTGTGTAAATCTGCGCAGTCAGATCCGCTGGGGTTGCGGCGGCTTTGCTCAGTGCCTCGATAATCTGCGTTTCGCGGCTGCGACGGTGGGTCAGAAGGTTCTGAACACGTCGGGCAGGGTCCATCACGGGGCCACCGTGACCAGGAAAGTAGGTCTCATAGGCATCTAATGGGATCAATTTTTCCAAAGAGGCCATGAAATCAGTCAGATCTCCATCGGGTGGCGAGACCATTGACGTGGCCCAATCCATCACGTGGTCCCCAGAAAACAGCGCGTGTCCCTCTGCCCAGCCGAAACACAGGTGATTGCCCATATGACCCGGCGTATGATGGGCCTGAAGGCTCCAGTCGTTTCCCTCAATCACGTCGCCGTCTTTCAAAGCGATATCTGGCAGAAAGCTTTCATCAATACCTTCGCCGCCGCCTAAACCTTCCAGACTTGCCATGATGTGTGACCGGCCGGACTTTGACGACCCAAACCCATACACACGCGTGTTTGTGAACTGTGCCAAGACCATCGCCAAAGGCGAGTGATCGATATGGCTGTGAGTGACGAATATATGGCTGATCCGTTGTTCCTGTGTCAGCGCGTCAAGGATTGCAGTCAGATGCGTCTCATCCGGCGGTCCGGGGTCAATCACTGCGATATCGCGCGTGCCCAGAAGATAGGTGTTCGTGCCGCGAAATGTCATGGGCGATGGATTCGGTGCCACTATGCGGCGCAAACCGGAGGCAAGTGATACTGCTTTGCCGGCAAGTGGAGCGAATGTAGTGTTCTCCTCCATCACCCTTTTCCTTTGCACATCCAACGCATACGGTTTCCTCCATGACACGGTTTTCGATCAAACGCTACCTGCCGCGCAGCCTCTATGGGCGGGCCGCGCTGATTTTGCTGGTGCCGATCGTGACAATCCAGCTTGTGGTGTCTTTTGGCTTTATTCAGCGGCTCTATGAAGATGTGACAGAGCAAATGACGCAAAATATTGTGTCCGAGATTGAACTATTGCTGATGACGGTTGATGATTCCCCAAACAAACAGGTGGCGGCTGAAGATTTGCAACGGCTGGCAACGGCGCTTGATATGCAGGCGGTGCTGGAAGGACGCATTGCCAGTGACCGCAGCCAATTTCTGGATTTGTCCGGACGGGTCATCCAGAGCACGTTGCGGTCCCGCCTGGACGTGCTGCTTGGGGTCGATCTGGTTGAAAATCGCAAATCTGTCAGGTTAGCGTTGGAAACACGTCATGGTATTTTGGAAGTTGCTTTTCCACGGCGGCGCGTGGCGGCTACAAATCCACATCAATTGCTGGTTCTGATGGTGGCGACAGGTATCTTGATGACCATGATTGCCTATCTTTTTCTGCGCAACCAATTGCGCCCGATCCGGCGTCTGGCTCATGCAGCTGAGGCTTTTGGCAAAGGTCAGGTGGAACCTTATGACCCGTCTGGGGCGGTCGAGGTGCGCTCGGCCGGAAATGCGTTTTTGCATATGCGCGCCCGGATTGAACGACAAATCGAACAGCGCACCTTGATGCTGTCAGGCGTCAGTCATGATTTACGCACGCCTTTGACCCGGCTCAAGTTGGGGCTGTCCATGCAGCAAGACACGCCTGAGACACAGGCGCTGATGGATGACGTTGATGAGATGGAGCGTTTGATCACAGCGTTTCTTGATTTCGCGCGTGCGGATGCAATTGAGGAACTGGATAAGTGTGATCTGATGATCATCATACGTGATGCAATTGCAAACGCCCAACGGAGCGGAAAAGCGGTTGAGGTTGGTGACATGCCTGATAGAAAAGTAGCCGCAAAGCTGCGCAGTCTTGCCATTCAGCGTGCTTTGGAAAACCTGATCAACAATGCGATACGCCACGGAACACGGGCGCGGGTCTCGGTGCATGTTTTGGACACAGCCATCCGGATCAGTATTGAGGATGATGGCCCAGGAATACCGCCTTCACAGCGTGAAGAAGCATTGAAACCTTTTGCCCGCCTTGATGCCGCACGCAACCAGAACGAAGGCAGTGGGGTTGGTCTGGGTCTGGCAATTGCCGCAGATGTCGCACGATCACATGGTGGTCTTCTGCGCCTGGGCGACAGCGCTGATCTTGGCGGTCTCAGCGCAGAAATTGTTCTGCCACGATAATTTGAAAATGGTAGGCCCGGAGGGACTCGAACCCCCAACCAAAGCGTTATGAGCGCTCTGCTCTAACCAATTGAGCTACAGGCCCGCCTAAACTCTGTGGCTACCAGACATACAGTCCGCGTCAAGAGTGGAAGATAAATATAGCCTCTCAGACTTACCTGATTTAGACAACTCATTTAAACACAGTGTCGGAGATGCCCCACATGCCTTTAAAATACTTAACTATGCGGTTTTTGATCGTATTTTTTCTGGTCATAGCAGTTTTGATCGTTTTGGACATGATCTCTGTCTATTTAATGGGGCGCGGATTGCCATCCGGGGCCAATGTCGTAGCAACCATTGCACCTGCGTTTGATGCAGGCGCCGCTTTTGTTCGCAAGATGAACCGTCGGCCTTTGAACGGTGAAGCATGGCGACTGTCAGCGATTTTTACGGCTTTGAATATTATGGTCGGATCAACATTGATGGGCATCATCTTAGCAGTATTTGGCGGATTGCAGGAACTGACATATCTTCTGGACGGCATCAATGTAATGGCCTTTGGCGTCATTCTGATTGTTGTTGCCGCATTTAGCTTTCTTGTAACGCGTTTATGCATCGGGTCGGGGGCCAAGGCAGAATTCAAGCGTCTTGAAAAGCAGGCATAGACTCCGGATTGTGCGCTTGATACTCGAACGCTGAAACAAGACCAACGGGGCTTGGCGATGAGCGATGCGAAAAAGAATGGCCTGACCTATGCGGATGCAGGCGTGGATATTGATGCGGGCAACACGCTGATTGACCGAATCAAACCGGCTTCACAACGTACCGCGCGATTAGGGGTTATGTCTGGGCTTGGCGGGTTTGGCGCATTGTTTGATCTCAAAGCCGCCGGGTATGATGATCCGGTTCTGGTCGCTGCGACCGATGGTGTCGGCACCAAGCTGCGGATTGCAATTGATACCGGACGATACGATACAATCGGGATCGATCTTGTGGCGATGTGCGTCAATGATCTGGTCTGTCAGGGTGCAGAGCCCTTGTTTTTCCTTGATTATTTTGCGACAGGCAAGTTGGAGCTGGAGGCTGCGACGACAATTATCGAAGGGATTGCGGAAGGCTGCACGCAGTCAGGCTGCGCCTTGATCGGGGGCGAAACCGCCGAGATGCCGGGCATGTATCATGGCGATGATTTCGATCTTGCGGGCTTCGCTGTCGGTGCGATGAACAGAGGCGCGTTCTTACCGCAAGGCGTTGGCTCTGGTGATGTTCTGCTGGGGTTGGCATCAGACGGGGTGCATTCCAACGGCTATTCGCTGGTTCGTAAGGTGGTTGAAGTCTCAAGCCATGACTGGGACGATACTGCGCCATTTGCTGATATACCTTTGGGGGCTGCGCTTTTGACGCCGACCCGGCTTTACGTAAAACCAGCGCTGAATGCGATGCGGGCAGGGGGCGTTCATGCCTTAGCCCATATTACTGGTGGTGGTCTGACCGAGAACCTGCCGCGGGTGCTACCGGACAATCTGGGCGCCGAGATAGATCTTGGCACGTGGGAGCTTCCGGGTGTTTTTCGCTGGCTGTCCGAAACGGCAGGGATAGCAGAAGCCGAGATGCTTAAGACATTCAATGCAGGGATTGGAATGGTTCTTGTCGTTGATCCGCATCAGGCCGAAGCGATAAGCTCTGTATTGCAGGATGAAGGTGAAACGGTTTTCCGGATCGGAGCCGTGACCGAGACACCGGGCATTCATTACACCGGCAAACTGTTGTGAAACGCGTCGCCATTCTGATTTCAGGTGGCGGATCGAATATGCTGCGCCTTGTGGAAAGCATGACAGGAGACCATTCTGCGCGACCTGTGCTGGTCCTGTCTAATAATCCGAAAGCGGGCGGGTTGATCAAAGCACAGCAGCATGGAGTGCAGGTTGCCGTCGTGGATCACCGCCCTTTTGGCAAGGACCGGGCTGCATTTGAAGCTGAGCTGATCAAGCCGTTGCAGGCAGCACAGCCTGATATCATCTGTCTGGCAGGGTTCATGCGCATTTTATCCGCCGAGTTCGTTGCGCAGTTCAATGGCCGGATCTTGAATATCCACCCCTCGCTTCTGCCAAAATATAAAGGGCTCAATACCCATGCCCGTGCTTTGGCTTCTGAAGACTCAGAGGCCGGATGCACCGTGCATCTTGTGACACCGGTTCTAGATGATGGGCCTATATTAGGGCAGGCAAAAGTGCCAATCGTCGAAAACGAAACAGTCGATAGTTTGGCTGCCAAGGTGTTGCGAATGGAGCATCAATTATATCCGAAGGTCTTAAAAAAATTTGCACAAAATGAAACGCAACCTGTCTACCTGCCCTAGCGGCAGGCTTTTCTTTTCATTTGCAACGGCGTAAGATTGTGGCCTGGGGGCGGCCTAATAAGATCAAAAAGAACCGGACGCACATGAAAACTATCACCACCACTCAAGAACTCATCGCATATTGTGATCACGCCCGTAGCTTCCCTTATGTCACAGTCGATACTGAATTCCTCCGTGAACGGACGTATTATGCCAAACTGTGCCTGATACAGTTGGCAGTGCTCGGAACATCATCTGACGATGATGCCGTTCTGGTCGATCCGATTGCGGGCGAGGATATGTCTCTTGATCCGCTTTATGATCTGTTCCGGGATGAAAAAATTATAAAGGTTTTCCACGCAGCGCGGCAGGATCTTGAAATTTTTTATATTGAAGGCGGTGTTATTCCCGCGCCTTTGTTTGACACGCAGGTCGCTGCAATGGTGTGCGACTTTGGCGAACAGGTGGGATATGAAACTTTGGCGCGCAAGATTGCCAAAGCTTCAATCGATAAGACATCACGTTTTACGGATTGGTCGCGTCGCCCATTAAGCGATGCGCAGAAGAATTATGCTTTGGCGGATGTTACTCATCTACGTGACATCTATGAATATCTTGCAAAACGTCTTGAGCGGACAAAACGCACCCCTTGGGTTGAAGAAGAAATGGCGATCTTGCGCGCGCCCGAGACATATGTGGTGTCGCCCGAAGATGCCTGGAAACGGGTCAAAGTTCGCACTGTCGCCCCGAAGTTTCTGAGCCTTGTGCGTGAATTGGCCAAATTCCGTGAAATCTATGCACAGGATCGTAACGTCCCGCGCACGCGGGTGTACAAGGACGATGCCTTGCTGGAATTGGCGTCTACTAAGCCTCAGACGATTTCTGATCTGGGCAAGTCCCGCCTTCTCTTACGGGAGGCGCGTAAAGGTGATATCGCAAACGGGATCATTGAGGCTGTCAAAACAGGCCTTGCCTGTCCACCTGATAAGATGCCCGTTGCCAAGACAGCGCGTGACAAAAGCCAGATCAATGCGGCTTTGGCAGACTTGCTGCGTGTTCTTCTGAAAACCAAGGCAGAAGAGGTCGGGGTGGCCCAGAAACTGATCGCTACGGCGTCAGACCTGGACGACATTGCAATGGGCGATTTTGACGGGTTGGCCATGAAAGGCTGGCGCTCAGAGGTATTTGGGCGTGACGCGTTGCGTCTATGCCGCGGCGAAGTCGCCCTGTCCGCAGACGGGACCAGCGTCAAAATTATCGATCTGACTTAAAGATATTCTTACCGCTTAACGCCCAACGCTACGGCGGTTGCGCTGGCCTATAACTGTAATGCCGCGCACATTTGCCAGTTTGCTGTCTGACACAGATGTTGCGACAATCACCTCGCGGGAGCGTTGCGTGCCTTGAGGTGCCGTAGCAAGTGGCGGAATGATCCGGAATTCATAGGCCAGAGAGCCGTCAGCGGTTGGTATCTCAACCAGGTCGGCCTCCCAGTAACCTTGGGTTGGTGGCAAGCCTACAGCGCGAATAATCGCGCCACCTGGATACGGATCGACGTTGAGCGAGACAACCTGAGCCACCAAGGGACGCCCATCGACAATCTTCCGGGTCTCGGCAACCTCAATAGTTTCGGATCGGTCTCGGCCAAACCAGTTGAACGGGTTGATACGGCTATCACGAATGCTGGCGCAGGCGCTTAAGGTCATTGTTAGAACCAAACCGGCCAGAAGCGATCTTCTCATTACATCATTCCCTGCGTCATCTCTGACACTCGATTACTCCATTGAACCGCCATTGAAAAGTGCGAGCTGCGCTGGACGCGGTGCCGCGAGGGATATAGATGCAAGACATACCGTTTCAGGAGATTTTACCGTGGCGCAAGAGGTCTTTGAAGACATTGTTGAGACTTTCGAATTCCTGGAGGATTGGGAAGATCGCTATCGTCATGTGATTGACATGGGCAAAGCGATGGATCCGTTGGACGATGCGTTGAAAGTGCCTGCAACCAAGGTTGATGGTTGCGCCTCGCAGGTTTGGCTGCACCCGCAGATTGAAGGGCAGGGGGCGGCGGCCATTTTTCGGTTTGACGGTGAAAGTGACGCGATGATCGTGCGTGGGCTGATCGCTGTTCTGCGCGCGCTTTATTCCGGGTTGTCTGTGGGTGAAGTGGTAAAAGTCGATGCTGGCTATGAACTTGCGAGATTGGGCTTGAACGACCATCTTTCAGCTCAACGCTCCAACGGATTACGTGCCATGGTCGAGCGGATCAGAACCATTGCGGCACGCGAAGCCGGTTAGCTCACGCGTTCCAAAGCATGCTTTAAATCGCCATAGCCGGTAAATCGCCGCTCATATGCAAGCCCTAGAAAATCTGCATGGGTTTTGGCCTTGGCATCCAGTGCCGGATCATCTGTTTGCGCCTGATACACAAGTTTTGTGTAATTGGCAAAATACATATCTCGTAACTGTGGGTGACGGTCGAGGCCAAGTGGCCGGGTCACGAACGCATCGAACTGTCGGACCAGAAAATCCGTTAAATAAAACGCGGTCATCTCGTCACGTTTGGAGAATGCTTCATTGCCTTCGAAGAAGCTGTAGCAATGCGGGCCCGCCACCATTTCCACACCCATTCTGTCACACGCAGCCTTCAGCAACCCGCCCGTCCCGCAATCGGCATAGACCACAAAGATCGTTTGATATGCGCTGCGGTACTTGGCCACTGCAGCCTCAACAGCTGTCGTAATCCTTTCGGGATAGTTATGTAGGATCGCGGGCAGGCAGGTCAGGTCCATATGATTCCAACGGTTGCTTGCCCTCAGATCCAGAATTTCCCGTGCAAGCGCACCACAGGCGATCAAAAGGATGCGGCCTTTGCCAGAAGCCTCTATCCCGTCTTGGGTCAGAACATCGTCAGCAATCATTTCAGATGTTTAGCAGTGCTGATTTGCACTGGCCTTACTACTGGCACGTAACCCATTTTTGCAAGCGGGAGGTTACTTCTTGGCGTTATCATAACGCGCATCCCCTTTATTACTTATCCGACCAGCGATCACGCGCCACACCATATAGGCCACAAGGGCTATGGGAATAACCGTCATCCAACTTATTGACGCCTGCAACGATGGCGCAATGACCGTTGCCACCCAGACTGTGATCCCCGCGGCGATAATCACAAAGCCAAGCATCAGGACGATTTTTTTTACCGGCATAACAGCCCTCCGGCATCATATGTGGGGCAGGCCTGCGCAAATTAAAAGTGTAACGGTTGCCGATTACCCTGCCGACAGCTGATTATGTTTGCGCGCCATAAAGTCTTTGGCGGTTTCCACGGCAACAGCCGCATCCCGGCAATAGGCATCGGCCCCGATCGCTTTGCCAAATTCTTCATTCAAAGGCGCGCCGCCGACCAGCACTGTGTAATCTTCCCGAATGCCTTTTTCGACCATCGTATCAATCACAACTTTCATATAAGGCATGGTCGTGGTCAGTAAGGCGGACATGCCCAGAATATCCGGCTGTTCGGCCTCTAGCGCGTCCAGATAAGCCTCGACCGCATTGTTAATCCCCAGATCCACAACTTCGAAACCTGCACCTTCCATCATCATGGAGACAAGGTTTTTGCCAATATCGTGAATGTCGCCTTTAACAGTTCCGATCACCATTTTGCCCACACGCGGAGCACCTGTCTCTGCCAGAAGCGGTTTCAGGATCGCCATGCCGCCTTTCATCGCCTGAGCGGCCAGCAGCACCTCGGGGACAAACAGGATACCGTCGCGGAAGTCATGACCAACGATAGTCATGCCACCCACCAGCGCTTCGGTCAGAATACGGTAAGGGGGCCAGCCGCGGTCCAACAGAATATTTACGGCTTCCTCGATCTCTTCCTTCAGGCCATCATACAGATCATCAAACATCTGTTGGACAAGCTCTTCATCGTTCAGTTCTGACAGGATGATGTCTTCTTCTTCATCTGACATGGGGGCGATCTCCTGAAGCGCGGTTGCGCGGTGTTCTTATGAAACCTTTGATCAAAGGTTGAGAAATCGGCGCGACGAATTGCGACACAGCGCAGTGCGCAACCGACTTGGCCTTGCATGCGTTCTCTTTTTGTTCTATCTCGACGTGATGGAGTCTGAGGATCATATTAGTCCGGATCGACGAAAGGGGCGGGGGGCAGCCAGCAACCGGACCAACCGTTTTGAAAGATATGAAAAAACGCCTTTCGATGATGGGTGGGGTCGGGAAGATGATCTGCCTGTTTTGCGCACCCATGTGCAGGATGAACAGCCGCGTCGGATCATCACGCGAAACAGTTCGCCCGATATACGATTTGACCAATCGATTAATCCTTACCGCGGGTGTGAACATGGTTGCATTTATTGTTTTGCACGTCCTAGCCATGCCTATCTGGGCCTGTCGCCTGGCTTGGATTTTGAGACACAGCTGATCGCGCGCCCCGACGCGCCAAGGCTGCTGCGACGCGAGTTGAGTCATAAGCGCTATGTGCCAAAGGTGATTGCTATTGGTACGAACACCGATGCTTATCAGCCTATAGAAAAAGAGCGACGCGTCATGCGTGGTATTCTTGAGGTGCTTGATCAGTTCCGGCACCCGGTCGGAATTGTGACCAAAGGGACTTTGATTGAGCGTGATTTGGATATTCTGGGACCAATGGGGCAGGCGGGGCTGACCCGTGTTGGTATTTCGGTGACAACGCTGAATGCAGACCTGTCCCGCCGGATGGAACCGCGTGTACCCCCGCCCGCGCGGCGTCTGCGCATGATCGAACGATTGTCGGCTGCGGGCTGTCCAGTGCGGGTGATGGTTTCGCCAATTGTGCCGGGTTTGACGGACCACGAGATCGAGGCAATCTTGCGCGCTGCCCGTGATGCCGGGGCAGTTGCGGCCAGTGCGATACCTTTGCGTTTGCCGCGCGAAGTGTCGTCCTTGTTTCAGGATTGGCTGGTGGAGCATTATCCAAACCGAGCTGCGCGGGTCATGGCCCGGGTGCGAGATATGCATGGTGGCAAGGATTATGATCCGGCCTGGGGGCGACGTATGACCGGCACGGGTATTTTTGCAAAGCTTATACGGCAGCGCATGGATCGGGCAGCGCGCGCTTTGGGGTTTGCGAAAGAATTGCCGCCATTGCGGTTGGATTTGTTCCTTATGCCGCCGAAAGTTGGGGGACAGTTGAGCCTGTTTTAGTCCTTGCATTATGCGCGTCTTGTCGTTCAGGCCCTTGCCCGGCGGCGATTGCGTCTTGGGGCCGTGACTGCGGTACTATCAGTTCCGTCCTGATCCGAGGAAAAGCCACCAAGGGCTGCAGCAATTGTGTACAGCTCGGGTCTTGCGCCTTTCGGATGTGTTTCCAAAGCCGCACGCATGGCGCGCAAGTGGTCAGGTGTAGTCCCGCAACACCCGCCTATGATCCGCGCGCCGGAATCCCGTGCAAGGCAGGCGTACTCCGCCATCAGTTCTGGTGTGCCGTCATAGTGGATATGCCCATCGTGATATTTTGGAATACCTGCATTGCCTTTGGCAATGATAGGGCGAGGGCTGTCCCCAAAGCCAAGCACTGTGCGCAGAAGATCAGACGCCCCAACACCGCAATTGGCCCCATAGGCAATGGGGCTATGGGGCAGGCGTTCTACCAAGGCGGTCAGCGCGGGTGCTGTCAGGCCCATCATGGTGCGCCCGGCGGTATCGAAACTCATCGTGCCGCACCAGGGCATCCCGGCAAGCTTGGTCCCTTCGGCCGCAGCTTTCAGCTCTTCAGGGGCTGATATTGTTTCGACCCACAAAACATCCGCACCCCCGGCTTTCAGACCCTCTGCCTGTTCATGAAACATCTCAACGGCCATGGCGTGGCTCAGTGTGCCAATAGGTTCCATAATGTCGCCTGTGGGGCCCATTGATCCTGCGACAATTACGGTGTGTCCGGCGGCGTCCGCGACCTCCCGACCGATTTCGGCGGCCATGCGGGACAAATCAAAAGCCCGGTCTTCGGCGTTATGCAGTTTCAACCGTGACGCGTTGGACCCAAAGGAGTTCGTTAAAAACAGATCGCTGCCAGCATCTACTGCGCCTTGATAAAGGGTCCGGATACGGTCCGGATGATCTTCATTCCACAATTCCGGCGCATCACCCGAGCTTAACCCCATGTTGAACAAAGTCGTTCCCGTTGCCCCGTCAGCCAAAAGCCATTCGCGCTGCGCAAGAAGGCGACTAAAAGCATTGCCTTGAACGGATGATGTCATGATTTAGCTGCTTTCGTGATTTGAGACGCGGAGTATTTCACGCTCGCGCATGACATAATTTCTTATGTGAGGCAATTTCATAAAAGGCATAATCTTCATGAGCAATCCGCTCATCTTTTTTATGCGGTCTATTGCCGGTATGAACGGCTCGCCAGATATCAACCACTGCCAAACCAAGCGAAATTGGGTTTTGTGCAGCGATGAAATATGGCTCCCACATGGGGGCAAAACTTTGTTTGAATTGGAAAAGCCCTTGTAGCTGAGGTGATTTTTCGTAATGCCAGTTGCAAAGCGTCTCAACCCGGCTGTTGGCAGATGACAGCCCGGAAAAAGGGGCTGCGGCAAGGGAAAGTCGCGCAATACCCGCTTCAGACGCAGCTTTTAAGGCGGCGACCATAAGGGTATGAATTGTACCGTCCGGGCAATTATCTGCGCTGCGGATCAGGTCAAGGGACCATGATCCAGCACCTTCATTAAAACTGATAAAAGCTACGGGTGTATTGTCCAGCCAGGCGACGAAAACCCTCTGACCTTGGATCAGTCGAGGGCAATAGCGCCCCATGGAAAATCCGCGCGCAGGGCCATTGCGGCGCTGCCAATCCTGATCCAGTCTCGCCATATCGGATAGAGGTGCAGCCCCTTGCAACACAGTCACACCTGCCTTCTCAGCCTTGCGAAGTTTGCGACGTAATTGGCGCCGGGCGGGCGTATCACAGGAAAAGCTTTGCGGGTCCAAAACCGCTTCTTGTCCGATCTTTGCAGTAAAGAATCCATGTTTTTCAACGAAAGAGGCCGTTTGCGGGCTGCATTTGTAAAAACAAAGCGATCGACCGGCGTTCCGTGATTGTTGAACAAGCGCGCGCAAGAAGGGCGCAGCCAGTTTCGCGGCTCCAAAACTATTGCCCAGAACGACATCAGTGTTTTGTGCGTGGTGAAGCAAGACTGCATTGTTTTGTGCTGCATTCGCTTGTATCGTCAGATTGCCCTGACATGTCAGGGCCGCCTCAGCCGGGATGTGGCCTGCAAGCGCGGCAGGCGGTTGTAGTGTTTCCTGTAGCAACGATGTTGTCTGCCTTAAAGGCAGCTTCGGTGGTCGGATCAGCGACATGCCAGCCAGAAGCGCTGGCACCATGTAGTAGATCACCCGAAATGCCAACAAGGCGGCCAATAAGGGCGTTGCATTTTCATGGGGCACAAGTGTCAGCATACACAGCTCAAATGGGCCAACACCGCCGGGCAAGCCCGAAACCATCCCAACAGCAAGAGCTATAAGGAACGCGGCATATAAAATAAAGAACGCTGTGTATCCATCTGGTAAAAATATATAAATTATCGCTGCCGCCGCGATGGTGTCCAGAAGATTAAGCACAATCGTGCGCGCTAAATATGTAAGGTTTGGCACATACCCCGCCAACAGCTTCGGCGGGTATATCGACGCCCCAATCAAGATGAGGCTTAGGCCAACGCCGCAGGCTGCCAAAAGACGCAAAGCATCTGGCAACATTGGGTTTGCAAGGGACACCAGACTTGCCAGAACGGCCCACCCCGCAAAAAAGTTGCTGTGACCAGAAACGTCATTCGGGTCGCTTGCCATAGCGTGATGCCGCCTGGTTCGCCCAAGATGCGCCAGCGCACCAATGCGCCTGAGATAAGCCCAAACCCCAAGGTTTGCGCCAATGCAGTCGCCCGCCAGCCGGCAGCACTGCATGCATGATCTGGCAATTTCAAGCCCATGTATTGGGCGACAAGACGATCATATCTGGCAACCGCTGATAGGCTGATTGCACTCAATACCCCAGCGATACCCCATTGCCAGGCCGCGATTTCGCGGGCAAGCAACCAGACATTCCCAAGCTCTACCTGAACAATCCTGTCGCGGAGCATCCACAAGGCCAGTAAGGATATGACAATCGGGATACCTGATCGAAGCCTGCCGGGCTTGTCTGGAAAATCTGAACGTTTTATATGCATAAGCCCCCTCGGAATATAGGAGGAGGCTTAAAGCTTGAGGGTTGTCAGGCCCTTAACAGATAAAATGCAACCTACTTAAAGTTCTGTCATAAGTTGTGTTTTAGCTTCTGCCATAAGCTCTTTCATTTTGGCGCGGATCGTGGCCTCATCAGCTTTGTCATCCAGATCACCCGCGACCTTACGGTAGACGTCTTCATCACCGGCCTCTTCGAAATCGGCTTTTATAACCTCTTTCGCATAAGCTTGCGCGTCATCGCCGGTTTTGCCCATCAAGTCTGCTGCCCAGAGGCCCAGCAGCTTGTTGCGGCGCGCTTCGGCCTTGAATTGCATCTCGGCGTCATGGGCGAATTTGGATTCAAACGCGTGCTCACGATCATCAAAGGTGGACATAGATTATTCCTCAAATAGGTTGTTTGGAATTGATATGCCCTCGCAAATACCGCGTTGCAAGGGTTCGGGTATGCGTTTCGGGCAGATGGTCGCATTGTTTTCCAGGTGCAAGCGTAAATTGTGCTGGTTTCAGTTAACTGATCTTTTGCCATTCACGCATGGTCTTCTTGCGGCACTGAGAGCATTGGCCTATACGCCAATCATCACATGGGGCTGTCCGGGGCAGCCAGTCTAGGGGACATGAATGGCACGCCGCAAAAAGATTTACGAAGGCAAAGCGAAAGTTTTGTATGAAGGCCCGGAACCGGGAACTTTGGTGCAATATTTCAAGGACGACGCAACGGCCTTCAACGCAGAAAAGCGCGACGTGATCGAAGGTAAGGGCGTGCTGAACAACCGGTTGAGTGAGTTTTTCATGACTGGCCTTTCTGGGATCGGCGTGCCGACTCATTTTATCAAACGTCTGAATATGCGTGAGCAGTTGATCCGGGCCGTCGAGATTATCCCGCTGGAAGTCATTGTGCGCAACTATGCAGCCGGGTCCATGGCCAAACGGCTTGGGCTGGATGAGGGCCTGGAATTGCCCCGCCCAATTGTGGAGTTTTCCTACAAGGACGATGCTTTGGGCGATCCGCTGGTGCCGGAAGAATATATCATAGCGTTTGGGTGGGCGTCTCAGCAGGATCTAGATGATATGATTGCCCTAGCACTTCGGGTGAACGACTTTATGTCAGGCGTAATGTATGGCGTCGGAATAAAGCTTATCGATTTCAAGATTGAGATAGGCAGGCTTTATGAGGGTGATTTCCAACGCTTGGTTATCGCAGATGAAATTAGCCCGGATAGCTGCCGTCTATGGGATATGGAAACGGGCGAGAAACTGGACAAGGATGTGTTCCGCCGGGATCTGGGTAATTTGACGGATGCCTATACTGAGGTCGCACGCAGGCTTGGGGTTATGCCGCAGAATGCCACCCAGATGGTTAAACCGACATTGATAAACTAAAACTTTTGATCTGACCGGTGGGGCCAAGCTTTGGGTGTTTTTGGAAGATGAGTAGGGGAGAGCACATGATGAAAGCACGAGTGCATGTGATGCTGAAAAACGGGGTGCTTGATCCGCAGGGCGAAGCTGTGCGCCATGCACTTGGCACGCTTGGATTTGATGGTGTTGAAGGCGTCCGGCAAGGCAAGGTGATTGAACTTGATTTGACAGAGACGGATAAGGCAAAAGCCGAGATCCTGGTGAAGGATATGTGCGAAAAGCTGCTCGCCAATACGGTGATCGAAAGCTATCAGGTCGAGATCGCCTGATGCGTGCCGCGGTCCTGCGTGACTACAACAAGGACCTGTCGATCGAAGATGTCCCGCATCCCGATTGCCCCGATGATGGCGTTGTTCTGAAAGTGCTGGCATGCGGGGTTTGCCGTTCGGATTGGCACGGCTGGACGGGTGAGCATCCGAGGGTAAAGCCCGGCCAGATCGGTGGTCATGAATATTGCGGCGAGGTGGTCGAAGCTGGACCGCGTGCGACACATAAGCTGGGCGATAGGCTGATTGCGCCGTTCATTCTGGCGTGCGGCAACTGTCCCTCGTGTCAGGCTGGCGATCAGAATACCTGCCCGAACCAGCGTTTGCCGGGCTTTATTGAGCCTGGCGCGTTTGCTGAATATGTGGCGGTGCCTTTTGATCATAACCTTGCATACCTGCCCGAAAGCCTGTCGCCTACTGTGGCTGCGGGGTTGGGGTGTCGGGTGACAACGGCGTGGCATGCGCTAACGGGTCGTGCTGCATTGCAACCGGGGGAATGGCTTGCTGTTCATGGCACAGGTGGCATCGGCTTGTCAGCGCTTCTGTTAGGGCGTGCCATGGGCGCACGGGTTGTCGTGGTGGATGTGGTTGAAGAAAAACTTAGCCACGCCAAAGCTTTGGGTGCGGAAGTTGCGATAAATGCCCGCGAGGGTGAAACGGCACAATGGATCAAAGAGATCACGGGTGGCGGCGCGCATGTTTCGGTAGAAGCACTTGGCATTGCCGAGACCACCAATGGCTCCATAGAATGCTTGCGGCCCTTGGGGCGCCACGTGCAGGTTGGTATGCCGGTTGGCCATACGGCCCGCATGGAGATTAATATGTCCGCCGTCTACCTGGGCAATCTCGCGCTCTATGGTACCCGTGGCATGCCCCCTTGGAAATACCCCAGCCTGCTGGCCCTGATCGAGCAGGGGCGCATTGATATGTCCCCGCTTATTGCGCGCGAAATAGCATTAAGCGAGACAAGCCGCGAACTGGCGGCCTTTAACGGACCCACCCCGCCGGGTGTGGCTGTCATCACCGATTTTCTGACCTAAGGAACCGTCATTATGAAAGCTGCTGTCATTGTCTTCCCCGGCTCCAACTGCGACCGTGATTTGGCCGAGGGTTTTCGCAAAGCCGGGGCCGATGTAAAGATGGTGTGGCACAAAGACACAAACCTGCCAGATGGTATGGATGTGATCGGCATCCCCGGCGGCTTTTCCTTCGGCGATTACCTGCGATGCGGGGCCATTGCTGCGCAGTCGCCTATTTCGCGCGCCGTGGTCGAATTCTCCCAAAAGGGTGGGTATGTGATTGGTATATGCAACGGGTTTCAGGTCCTGTGTGAAACCGGTTTGCTGCCGGGCGTGTTGATGCGAAATGCCGGACTGAAATTCGTCTGCCGCCAGCAAAAGTTGAAAATCGCCACCACGGACAGCGCCTTTACGCAAGGCTATTCGCTTGGGGCGGAAATCACAGTTCCGATAGCACATCACGATGGGAATTATTCCGCTGATGCAGATTTGCTTGCACGATTGCGCGACAGTGATCGCATCGCTTTTACCTACACAGACAACCCCAATGGCTCTGCAGGGAATATCGCCGGAATTTTATCGGAAAACCGTCGGATTTTAGGGATGATGCCCCATCCGGAGCGAGCGGTTGATGCGTCTCAGGGGGGCACTGATGGCACGATTTTGTTCAAGTCTCTGTCCGGGGTTCTGGCAATGGCGTGATTCCGCCGACAGCGGCGCTTGAGCCTGACAAGTCTTCCGGCGTACTATTTTCAGCATGGTGTTGAAACCAGATACTTCTGATGCTCTTCAAGAGTCTCAGCGCAAAGACCCCAAGTCAACTTGGGTGGTTCGGGCTATTGTGCTGAGCCTTGTTGCGCTGGCAGTGGGCATCATCTGGGTCACGAACCTGTTTTTGACGGAACGCTTTACTGAGTCCACCCGGAACCGGGCGCAATTGCGCATTGCATTATACTCCAGCGCAATCAGCAGTGAGCTGCAACGCAATCAGGTCGTACCGCTTTTGTTGTCGCGCGACCCGGTGATGATTTCCGCGCTAAACTCAAATGATTATACAGCCACGTCACAACGCCTGATTTCATTCACCGAGGAAATCGGTGCGGCCTCTCTTATGTTGCTGGACGAAGACGGTCGTGCTGTGGCCGCGTCAGATCGGTCAAAACTGGGAACATCTCACCGGACACAGCGGTATTTTGTCGACTCTCTGCGGGCAAATGGCACCGTATTCCATACGACTCCGCTTGAGACGGGGGCGTATCTTTTCACCTATTCACGCCGGATCGAGTCAGAAAAGCAAGGCATCGGTGTGATCGTGGTCGAGGTTGACCTGCGCCAGTTCGAGGCACGTTGGCGCGGGGCGTCAGAGGCGGTGCTGGTGGCAGACAGTGAGGGGGAAATCATTATTTCCACCGATCCACGTTGGCGTGGCCGTACTGTTGCGGACGCGTTGACACGCCATTCATCCCCTTCGGCCATTGCCAAGGCATTGGAAGTGACAGGCGATTACTTCCAACGCAATACACTGCCTGACGCCTATCTTGGCGGCGAGGCGATGATGCGTCTGGATGGCAAAATTCCATTCCGCGGGTGGCGGCTGACGTCGTTCTCGACCTATGCATCGGTGCGCGAACGGGTCAACGGTGTGCTTGCGATTGAAATTATGGCGTTCGCAATTTTGTTGGCGCTGGCTTTCTATGTTCTGTCACGGCGCGCGCAGATGCAGGCGGGTTTCTTCCGGCGCGAATCCGAGCAACTGCGCGACCTCAACGCTCGCCTGAGCCGCGAGATTTCTGAACGTAAGAAAATGCAGAAAAACCTTGAGGTGGCAGAACAGAGCCTTGCTCAATCACAAAAGCTTGCCGCTTTGGGGGAAATGTCTGCTGCCGTGAGCCATGAATTGAACCAGCCTTTGGCTGCCATGAAAACCTATTTGGCAGGGGCGAAATTGTTGATGCAACGCAAGCGTCCTGAGGAAGCGCAATCTTCTTTCCAGCGTATTGACGATCTGATCGAACGGATGGGTGCAATCACCAAACAGCTTAAATCCTATGCCCGCAAAGGCGGCGACGCTTTTGAGCCAATCGATTTGCGTGACGCGGTTTCAGGCGCCTTGTCAATGATGGAGCCGCAACTGAAAGATGGTCATGTGCAGGTGATCACCAGCCTGCCGAAAGAACCAGTTATGGTGCTGGCGGATCGTGTCCGACTAGAGCAAGTGATCATTAATCTGTTCCGTAATGCTTTGGATGCGACCAAGGCTGCAAAACAACCGCAGGTTGAGTTGCTGCTGAGCTCGGGTGAAACGGCAACCTTGACCATGCGTGACAACGGTGAGGGGATCAACAATCTCGAAGAGCTGTTTGAGCCGTTTTATACAACCAAACAACCCGGTGAAGGTGTGGGGCTGGGGCTTGCCATCAGTTCAGGAATCGTCGCCGATCTGGGCGGTCGGCTGACCGCGCGTAACGCACCGGATGGGGGCGCAGTATTTGAAGTACAGCTGCCGCGCTTACCAGATCAGGAACCACAAGTCGAAGCTGCTGAGTAGCAGCAAATCAAAACATAACAGTGGAAGGACCAAAAATATGGCCACCGCATTGAAAATCGCAATCGTTGATGATGAGCAGGACATGCGCCAGTCAATCAGTCAATGGCTGGCTTTGTCCGGATATGATACGGAAACCTTCGCCAGCGCAGAGGATGCGCTAAAAGGCATTGGTAACGATTACCCAGGCATTGTCGTCAGCGATATCAAGATGCCCGGTATGGACGGTATGCAGTTTCTCAAACGACTGATGAGCGTGGACAGCGCGCTTCCCGTGATCATGATCACGGGTCACGGTGATGTTCCAATGGCCGTGGAAGCCATGCGTGTCGGTGCGTTTGACTTCCTTGAAAAACCGTTCAATCCGGACCGTATGACCGAGCTTGCCAAGCGTGCAACGCAAAACAGGCGACTGACCCTTGATAACCGTGCGCTGCGCAAAGAATTGTCAGATGGCGCGGCACTGATGAAAAAGCTCATCGGGTCAAGCCCTGTTATGGAACGTTTGCGCGAGGATATTCTTGATCTGGGCCAAGCCGATGGTCACGTCCTGATTGACGGTGAAACCGGCACTGGCAAGACCCTGACCGCCCATGCCTTGCATGCGGTCGGGCCGCGGGCAGGTAAGAAGTTTGTCACGCTCAGCTGTGCGGCCTTTGATGAGCCTTCATTGGCGGCCAAACTGTTTGATCCCATCGAAGAAGGCGATGTGCTGCCCTTGGTGGAAGAGGCGCGGAGCGGTACGTTGGTTCTGGAAGATGTAGAGGCGCTGCCGGGCACCTTGCAGGCCCGTTTGCTACAATTCATCAACGACCAGGGCACGCCAGCAGAAACCCGGATCATCGCTATCTGCAATAATCAGGAACAGGACAAAACCTGCGAAGATTTGCTGCGTTCGGACCTGTATTACCGTCTGGCGGCTATGAAAATCACAATCCCACCATTGCGCCAGCGAGGCGAGGATATCCTCACCCTGTTCAATCGTTTTGGTGAGCAATTTGGCGAAGAATACGGATCAAATGCACCAGAGGTTTCGGCACAAGAGGCTGCACAACTTTTGCAGGCCCCGTGGCCGGGCAATGTACGGCAGCTTATCAATGTTGCGGAACGGGCCGTGTTGCAGAACCGGCGTGGTTCAGGCTCTATTGCGTCGTTGTTGATGGCTGATAACGCTGAAATGGGGCCGGTTATCACGACAGAAGGCAAACCGCTGAAAGAATACGTGGAAGCGTTCGAGCGGATGTTGATTGATAACACCATGCGCCGTCACAAGGGCTCGATCGCCAGCGTGATGGATGAGCTTTGCCTGCCACGCCGGACGTTGAACGAGAAGATGGCCAAATATGGCTTGCAGCGGTCGGATTATCTTTAAGGGCTGACCTTCAGATATTTCCGCGCACCGTATAGCAGTGGCTGTCCCTCGGCCTGTTTGATCTGACGAACGGCACCTATCATGACATGGTGGGTGCCGATGCGTTCGTCCGATTGCAGGCTGCAATCGAAAGATGCAAGCGCAGTGGTCAAAGCCGGTGCACCGGTTTTCAGGGTTGCAAAATCGGCAACCAAGAACTTGTCGGCGCATTGCGTTCTGCCAGCGAAGACATTTGCAATCTCGGCCTGATCATCGCCCAGCAGGTTGATACAAAAACAGCCATTTTGCAAAATGGCCGGGGCGGCTGAGGTTTCATGATGCAGACATACCAGCATCGTCGGTGCGTCGCCATCTGCGGACACGGATGTCATCGCGGACACGGTCGCACCAGCCCGGCCGGCGGTGCCATCCGTGGTGACAATATTGACCGATGAGACTAGGCTGCTCATCGCATTTAGAAACTCGGCACGCAGGGTCATGACCTTGATACATCCTCAGTTTTGCCCTTCCTGCCCGTTGCCGTGCTGCTACGCAAGCGTCATAGGCTCAGATTTCGAATAGACGGAGGCAAAACTGGTTATATGCTTTACATCAAATAGCAAAAGAGCACAGCCATGGCCCTGAGTGACGCAAAGAACGATGTAGATAATGCACTGACCCGCGACGGGTATCGCGGGCATTCCTTTGAGAATGCCTTTTCCGGGGCACTGTCTTTTCTGCGTCGAACCTATAGCAAGGATCTTACGGATGTTGATTTGGCTGTTACAGGCATTCCGTTTGATCAGGCCGTCACAAACCGTCCCGGCACAAGGCTTGGTCCGCGCGCGATCCGGGAGGCCAGCACGTTGCAACCTTGCGATCCACCATATGGGTGGGACATCGATCCGTTGACGGAATTCAATATCTGCGATTACGGCGATCTTGCGTTTGATTACGCGAATACATCAAGCTTTCCACAGGCTGTGACGGATCATATCGCAGGCATACTGGATATGGGCGCCGGAGCACTGGTTCTGGGTGGGGACCATTATATCTCGTTCCCGATCCTGCGCGCTTATGCTGCAAAATTCGGCCCGCTCAGTTTGTTGCAATTCGATGCACATTCCGACACATGGGCCGATGATGATATGACACGGATTGATCATGGCACCATGTTTTATAAAGCTGTGAAAGAGGGATTGATTGTCCCGGAACGCTCGGTTCAGGTTGGGATCAGAACGACGAACGCGGACACGATGGGCGTAAACATCATTGACGCGCGCGAGGTGCATGAGATCGGGCCCGCAAAAACCGTTGCAAAGATCAAAGCTATCCTCGGCGACAATAAAACCTACCTGAGTTTTGATATTGACTGCCTTGATCCGGCTTTTGCCCCCGGCACTGGTACGCCTGTTTGGGGTGGGCTTAGCAGCGCACAGGCAGCACATATTCTGCGTGATCTGGTCGGGATCGATCTGGTTGGTGGTGATGTCGTCGAAGTCTCGCCTCCTTATGACACAACCGGTACAACAGCGGTGGCCGGGGCCCATGTAGCGACCGAAATTATGTGTCTCTATTGCTGGAATAAAAGGCAAAAATCCAAAGGCTGAGCCCGTCACAGTTCGGTCATATATATCCGATATTTTAAACTCGTTTTTATCATAAGATACGCCGATGAAGCACACCACCCAAGAGATCAGTTATGCCCATTCCGCCAAGTCCAAAGGTGGTCGCGCGATGATCCGCGTTCTGGAAAATGCCACGGGCCGCATTCAATTGATCAGGCGTGCCAAAGGCTATGAACATGAGGTCGCAGCCGGAGGCAATTTCTGGGATGTGATGGCTAACCGGTATGGGCTTAGCCTGGATGTCGTCGGTGGATCGCTGAATAATATTCCTGAATCAGGCCCGCTTCTAACCATCTCGAACCATCCATATGGTATTCTTGACGGGTTGATGCTGGGCCATATTCTTAGCCGGACCCGTGCGGATTTCCGCATTTTGGCTCATAAGGTGTTTCGCAAGGCAGAAGATATCAACAAGGTCATCCTGCCGATAAGTTTTGATGAAACGAAGGACGCTATGGCGCAAAACCTTGCTACGCGTAAAGAGGCTTTGCGCTATATGTCCGAAGGCGGCGCAATCGGCATTTTTCCCGGTGGCACGGTTTCGACTGCGTCACATCCCTTTGGCGCAGCGATGGACCCAACCTGGCGCACATTCACGGCAAAGCTTGTCTCCAAATCCAATGCTTGCGTTGTGCCGATCTTCTTTGACGGCGCGAACTCTCGGTTATTCCAATTGGCCAGCCATGCCCATACGACGTTGCGCATGGGGCTATTGATCAATGAGTTTAAACGAAAGGTCGATGATCCCGTGCGGGTTGTGATTGGTAAGCCAATCCCACGGGACCACCTGAAAAAATTCGCCGGTGATCCCAAAGCAATGATGGATTTTCTGCGCGTGGCAACGTATGAGCTTTCCCCAAGGCCCGGGCGGACCCTGGCCTATGGGTATGAGTTCGAGGAAAAGCATCGTTAACCATGGCAGTTGGCATTTTTGACAGCGGGCTGGGCGGTTTGACCGTCTATAGCAAAGTGGCAGAGCGTTTGCCGGACGTGCCGCTTTGTTATTTTGGCGATAACGCCCATGCGCCTTATGGTGTGCGTGATGCTGATGATATTTACGATCTGACCTGCAGAGCGGTGGAACGTCTGTGGGATGCCGGATGTGATTTGGTCATTCTGGCCTGCAACACAGCCTCTGCCGTGGCGTTGCGCCGGATGCAGGAAAGTTGGGTGCCACGGGACAAACGCGTTTTGGGCGTGTTCGTCCCGCTGATCGAGGCAATGACGGAACGGGAATGGGGGGATAACTCTCCTCCGCGGGAAGTGGCCATTAAGAACGTGGCTCTGTTTGCGACCCCTGCCACTGTGGCGTCCCGCGCGTTTCAGCGTGAATTAGCCTTTCGTGCGATTGGCGTCGATGTCGAGGCACAGCCTTGTGGTGGCGTTGTGGATGCCATCGAAGACGGCGATGATATTCTGGCCGAAGCCTTGGTGCGGTCCCATGTCGAGGCGCTGAAGCGCCGTATGCCTCATCCGCAAGCGGCGGTTCTGGGCAGCACGCATTATCCTTTGATGCAGCCAATCTTTCAGGATGCTTTGGGACCAGATGTAAAAGTTTACGGACAGGCCGAACTGGTAGCAGACAGTCTGGCTGATTATTTGGACCGTCATCCTAAGATGATTGGTGCGGGTCAGGATCAGGTGTTTCTGACGACTGGCAACCCAAAACACGTGTCCAGCAAAGCGGTCAAGTTCCTGCGACGAGAGATCAACTTTCAAGCCGCATGATTGCGGCCCTGCGTTGTTTGTCATAACACCTTCTGAAATTTTGATCGGAGTCTCTCATGACCCATAAAATCGCCATCCTAGGCGCATCTGGCTATACAGGCGCAGAGCTTGTCCGCCTGATCGCAACCCATCCGCATCTTGAGATCGCTGCGCTGAGTGCTGAGCGCAAGGCGGGCATGGCTATGGGGCAGGTGTTCCCGCATCTGCGCCATCTGGATTTACCCAAGCTGGTGAAGATCGAAGAAATTGATTTTACCGGCATCGATCTGTGTTTTTGCGCCTTGCCTCATGCGACGTCACAGGCGGTGATCAAGGGGTTGCCCGAGACATTGAAGATCGTTGATCTCAGCGCCGATTTCCGACTGCGTGACCCGGCTGAGTACGAGAAATGGTACGGCAAGCCCCATAGTGCTTTGGATCAACAGGCCGAGGCTGTTTACGGTCTGACGGAATTTTACCGTGATGACATCAAACAGGCCCGTCTTGTGGCGGGCACGGGCTGTAATGCCGCCACGGGGCAATATGGGTTGCGGCCCCTGATTGAAGCGGGGCTGATTGATCTGGACGATATCATAATTGATCTGAAAACCGGGGTATCCGGGGCAGGGCGGTCGCTCAAAGAAAACCTGCTGCATGCGGAGCTATCGGAAGGGGCGCATCCTTATGCCGTCGGTGGCACGCACCGGCATCTGGCCGAGTTTGATCAGGAGTTTTCACGCGTTGCAGGCCGTCCGGTAAAAGTGCAGTTCACCCCGCACCTATTACCGGCCAATCGGGGGATCGTTGCAACGGTATATGTAAAAGGTGATCCCCAAGCCATTCATAACGCTTTAGAAAAAGCTTATGTAGGTGAGCCATTTGTTGTCACGCTGCCATTCGGAGAAGCCCCGTCGACCCGTCATGTCAGGGGGTCAAACTTTGCGCATGTAGGTGTTAGTGCTGATCGTATCGACGGACGTGCAATTGTAGTGGTCGCACTTGATAACCTTACGAAAGGCTCATCTGGGCAGGCGTTGCAAAACGCCAATCTGATGTTAGGTATAGACGAAACGGCAGGCCTGATGTTGGCCCCGGTCTTCCCGTAAGAGGCGTGATATGAAAGGTCTAAAGAAAAAGCGACGCATCCAGATTATTGCTGTGGCTACCGTTGCCCTGACGCTGAGCACGGCGTTGATTGGCTATGCCTTGCGCGACGGTATAAATTTTTTCCGCTCACCGACCCAGGTTGTTGAAACGCCCCCCAGCGAGAGCGAGACATTTCGCATCGGTGGTCTGGTGGAAGAAGGCACGTTAACGACAAATTCCAATAACGAATTCACCTTTTCTGTGACAGATGGCGGAGCCTCAGTGCCGGTGGCTTATACGGGCATTCTGCCTGATCTATTTAAGGAAGGTGAAGGTATGGTTGGGACTGGAAAATACATTAACGGTGTCTTTCAAGCTACTGAAATACTAGCAAAACATGATGAAACATATATGCCGGTAGAGGTCATCGACGCCTTGAAAGAACAGGGCGTCTATCAGGCACCGAACGGTAGTTAAGGCTGATATTAACCACTTTCTGCGCTCTATCAGGCAGTTTTGTCAGGAGGGACGCAGATGCAGACTGTTCAGGAAATAGCCGAAGAGATCGTCCGTCGTGAAGGCGGGTATGTGAATGATGCCGACGATCCCGGTGGGGCTACGAATTATGGTGTGACCATTCACACCATGCGCCGCTTGGGTCTTGATCTGAACCGGGACGGTCGCATTGATACAGCAGACGTCAAAGCACTTAGCCGTGCTCAAGCCGTTCAGATTTTTGTTGACCATTACTATCACGCCCCGCGTATTGATAGTTTGCCACAGCCATTACAAGCCAGCGTGTTCGATATGTATGTGAATGCAGGTTCAAACGCCATCAAGCTGCTGCAACGCCTGTTGCGTGACATGGGGTTTGATCTGTCTGTTGATGGTGCGATTGGTCCACAAACGGCCCGTGTGGCCTATCTGGCGCTGAGTGACGCGCCGGATCATCTGGTGGATGCCTATGGCATTGCGCGGCGCAATTATTACTACGATCTGGCGGATCGCAGGCCCAGTTCGCGCAAATATGCCCGCAGGCGTGATGGTGGCAAAGGGGGATGGATCGCGCGGGCTGAAGAGTTTATCTCGCCTGCCTATCATCTAAGCGCCCATGAGCATCGCCAAAGGGTTGCGTCATGGGGGTGATCGGACGTTTGTTAACTGGCGAGACCGTGTCGTCCCTTGGGCAGACTGTGACCGGTGTGGCCGAGGTTTTTCGCCCCAACGCGACACGTCAGTTGGAACTTGGGCATGATGCCTATGTTGCAGCACTTGCGCAGCATGGGACCGAGTTCACCTATGGGCGACTTGGATGGTTTGATCGGCTGATGAACGGTCTGAACCGGCTGCCCCGGCCCATGCTGGCGCTTGGCACATTGGGTTTGTTCATCTATTCAATGGTTGACCCAAGCCAATTTTCCGTGCGTATGCAAGGGCTTGCTTATGTTCCAGATCCGCTGTGGTGGCTGCTTGGTGCTATCGTCAGCTTTTATTTCGGCGCACGAGAGCTGCATTACCGCCGGGGGCGGGTGCCTGCTGCCCCGCGTATACCGGCGCATGAGCCATATCACAGCGGATATACGAACCCCGCATTGGTTGAGCCACCATCCAACCCTGCATTGGATGACTGGCGTAAAAACCGTCAAGAATAATTGCCAGATAACCTAGGGTATCTCTTTTCTAAACCGTTCTGTTCGTTATTGTGCGGCGGAACGGTTTTTGAACGGAGCGCCCGAAGATGCAATACGAGACCCTTCGACTGACCATCCGCAACCGCATTGCTGTGGTCGAATTTTCCCGCCCCGAGGTGATGAATGCGTTGAACACGCAAATGCGGGCCGAGTTGTTGCACGCGGTCAAGACCGCCGAGGCGGATACCGACGCCCGTGTTTTGGTGATGACCGGAAAAGGCAAGGCGTTTTGCTCGGGGCAGGATCTGGGGGATAAGGCGACCGTTGCAAACACGGATCTCGAACGGACATTGCGCGACGAATATGTCCCTATGCTGATGGCTATCTATGATTGCAAAATTCCAACGATCTCTGCGGTAAACGGGGCTGCTGCCGGGGCGGGGGCCAATCTGGCGCTTGCAGCGGATGTGGTCATAGCCACTGAATCTGCGGTGTTTTTGCAAGCGTTCACGCGTATTGGTCTGATCCCGGATGCGGGTGGCACCTACTATTTACCCCGCCAAATCGGTCTTGCAAAAGCTATGGGGACAGCACTTTTTGCCGAACCCGTGACGGCCAAACAGGCCAGCGATTGGGGCATGATCTGGGAAGCGGTCCCCGATGATAAGTTTGACGCGCATTGGCGTGACCGGGCGGCATATCTGGCCAATGGCCCGACCGAGGCTTATGCACGCGTCAAACAATCCCTGCGGGCCAGTTATGACAATGATCTGGAAAGACAGTTGTTGCTGGAGGCAAAATTGCAAGGTGAATGTGGCAAAACCTTCGATTTCCGTGAAGGTGTGCTGGCTTTTCTTGAAAAACGCGCAGCCAATTACGAAGGGCGTTAACGTCGCCAACCTTCTGCGTAATCGATCCGTGTTGCGCCTGCCAATCGGGCGCTGCGTTCGATAGCCGTATGCAATCTGGCAAGCCGTTCCTTCCCTAATCGCACACCCTGTTCCGGCCAGAAGGCGCGGACCGTCATACATCCCTCGCCACCGGACGCCTTCATATCAATCCGACCAATCAGGCGATCCCGCTCCAGAACCGGGAAAACATAATACCCATAGCGCCGCTTGGCTTCTGGCACGAAAATTTCAATCCGGTAGTGAAAGCCAAATAGCCGTTCCGCCCGCTTACGGTCCCGCAAGGCAGGATCAAATGGTGATAATATTCGCACCCGGCCGGGCGGGGCCGGTGTGTTGCGTGCTGCATCCAACACATCTGGCCGTGCAAAACATTGGCGGGGCTTGCTGCCGTGGCAATCCACCTCGACCTCGATGATGTCGCCTTTACGCAGGGCTTCATCGCACCATTTCTTCGCCTCGGCCGGGGTGATCAGATCCCAAAACGCGGCCAGTTCGCCAGAGGTTGCGAAGCCCAGCCGGTCCAGCGCTTCAGAGCACGCCCAGTCAATCGTGTCTTCCACCGACAGGCGTGGGCTGTGATGTTCTGGCAAAATTACCCGCTCGGTCAGATCATACACTTTGCGAAAGGCATCGCGGCGGGTCACGGACAAAGCCCCCGTGCGCCAGAGATATTCCAACGCCGTTTTGGACGGGTGCCAATCCCACCATCCGCCGCTACTGCGCGGCTCATCCGCGCCGACCTCAGCCGATGAGACCGGACCGTGGTCGGATATTTGCTGTAAGACGGTTTTGAATTTCTGCTCAAACCCGTCGCGGCGCCAGTTTTTCCAACGTGCGCGCAGACGGTCGGCATCGCGGGCAAACCGCAAGCGCCAATGGGGAAAGAACTGCGCGGGGATGATACTGGCATCATGGGTCCAGTGCTCAAACAGGCTGCGGTCCCGTTCCAGCAAATGTGTCAGATGGCGCGCACGATAGCTTGGCCGGCGCGCATGCAGGATCATATGATGCGCGCGGGCCACCGTGTTGATGCTGTCCACCTGCACAAACCCCAATGCCTCAATCACAGCTTGCAGGTCCGCACCTTTGCCCGGCCCCGATGGTGTATCGCCCAATCCGTGACAGGCCAAAAACAGGCGTCTGGCCTCTGCATTCGACAAATGGGCGCGGGCGGGGGGCATCAGATAAAGTCCTTCAAAATCGACTTTGGCGATAATGCGCCGAGCCGCTCTTTTCCGCCACCCGGAATATGATAGATCGGCAAGAGATATGGCTTGGGAGAACCGATATGAATTTGGAACAAACAATTGCACTTGTCAGCGGCGGCGCCTCCGGCCTTGGGGCGGCAAGTGTAAAAGCCATTGTCGCGGCGGGCGGTAAGGCGGTCATTCTTGACCGCGATGCGGATCGGGGCGTGGCATTGGCAGATGATTTGGGCAATGCGGCCAGGTTCGTACAAACCGACGTCACGGACGAGGATTCTGTCAAAGAAGCCGTCGCTCAGGCCCTATCCGCTTTTGGCAGGATCACCGCTGCGGTCAGCTGTGCAGGCATCGCGTTGGCCGCAAAGACCGTCGGTAAGGACGGACCACACCCGCTGGAGATGTTTCAGAAAACCATCGACATCAATCTTGTCGGCAGCTTCAACGTCGCCCGGCTAGCCGCAGAAGCAATGCAAGCCAATGACGTGGATGCAGATGGACAGCGCGGGGTGATCATCAATACCGCCTCTGTTGCTGCATTTGAGGGGCAGAAAGGCCAACCAGCCTATGCAGCCTCAAAAGGCGGTGTCGCGGCGATGACATTACCGATGGCACGCGATTTGGCGGGCCAGGGCATCCGTGTAATGGCCATCGCCCCCGGTCTGTTTCTAACGCCAATGCTGGAAGGCCTGCCGGAAGCAGCGCAGGAAGCTCTGGCAAGCCAGCCTTTATTTCCCAAACGTCTTGGGCGGCCTGAAGAATTTGGCGATATGGTCCGCACAATCATCGCGTCCCCTTATCTCAACGGCTCTGTCATCCGTCTTGATGCGGGTATACGTCTGCCATGAAGGCAGTTGTTGTCGGCGCAGGGATTGGCGGGCTGGCCACAGCGTTGGCCCTTGGCCAAAAGGGCTGGGACGTTACCGTTCTGGAACAGGCCCCCGATGTGGCCGAGGTCGGCGCTGGCATCCAGATCAGTCCGAATGGCTTGCGTGTGCTTGATGCACTTGGCGTTACGCCGGGGATAGAAGAGAGCCTGTTTGAGCCCGAAGCTATCGAAATGCGTCACGGCCTGACCGGGCAGCAGATATTCAATATCCCGATGAAGGGCTATGCCCAATCCCGCTGGGGCGCGCGGTTCATTCAGATACATCGGGCCGATTTGCAAAGCGCTTTGCACCACGCGCTTTACCAGCAGATGGGTAATGTGGTGCGGACCCGTAGCAGGGTCACGGGCTATATGCGCGAAAATGATGGCGCTACGGTCTATCTGGATGGTGGCGAGCGTCTGTTTGCTGATCTTGTTGTCGGTGCAGATGGTATTCATTCGGAAATTCGCACGCATATGCTGGGGCCTGATAAGCCGCGCTTCACGGGCAATGTCGCCTGGCGCATTGTGGTGCCTGTAGACGCACTTGGCGATGATGTTCCCCCGCCAAATGGGTGTATCTGGGCAGGCGCTGGCAAGCATGCGGTGACAACCCGCATTCGGGGCGGATCGCTGGTTAATTTCGTCGGTATTGTCGAGCAAGACGGCTGGACAGAAGAGGGTTGGAAAATCCCCGGCGACAAGGCCGATGCGCTGGCTGAGTTCGGCGATTGGAACCCGGCGTTGCGCCGGATTATCGAGGCCGCGGACCAACCTTACCGCTGGGCATTGCACGACCGACCAGAGCTGCGCACATGGACCGACGGAGCCGTAGCGCTTTTGGGGGATGCGGCGCATCCCATGGTGCCGTCAATGGCCCAAGGGGCGGTACAGGCGCTGGAAGATGCGATGGTTCTTGCGCAAACCGTCAGGCCTGACACGGATATCGCGGCGGGTTTGAGGCGCTATGAAACACTGCGCAAACCCCGTGCCACGGCCATTCAGGCCCGGTCCCTTGCCAATCTGCGCATGTTCCACCGCCTGAGCCGTTTGGCGCAATTGGCTTCTTACGGCCCGATATGGTTGGCCGGAAAACTGTCCCCAACCCTGATCCACGCCCGTCAGGACTGGATTTACGGATTTGATCCGGGTGAGATGGTTTAATAATGTGTTATAAGGTGCTGTACTCAAATGCTTTGAATGGAAAGTAGCTACGCAGTGGAACGTCAGATAAGTCTGATGTTTGCGTTAGAGAATTAACTTGGTTGCGAAAAGAAGTAAGTGCAGCGGATATCCTGAACCAGCTCAAATATACCGACTACTATTGCTCTGTTTTGGAAAGTCTCCACGGGATGAACGGCATAGCGCCAACTTCTTCGTAGCGGCATACTGCATCTTCAGCCTCTTTGTCTGATATGCTAATTGATGCCGCCAGTTTCTTGACAAGTCCCTTATGGGGTTTTGTGGGCGTCAATTGATGGATCATTGTCACGTATCGTATCCGTGCATCGCTTGAGCTGTTGAAAATGCGATAGCTGTCGAGGTCAATCGGTGAATCATGCCTGAGAATTTCCTTGCGGATAAGCATTTCATCATAGCCTATCTTTTCAAGACGATAGGCGTAGTCATAGACGGTTTCAGCAGCAGACAAGGGCCGACGGAACGGCAGCGAGTTCAAATGGCATGATCTGCCTAGGCTCTTCTTTTGGATACAGACAAGTTCTGTCTATCAAACATGAGAGCCAATGCCTTCTTCATCCAAACATCCGCCATTTGCTCAGAATTACTTAGCTTTGGGCCAAGATTTTCTGACTTAAACAGCGCTGTTGGTTTCAGAAAGGCTGAGCCCTTCCAGGTAAGACGCGCAGCCTGTCAGGGCGGCGTAGTCATCCTCCACCACATGCACAGCGAAATTCTGCATAAATCCGGCAAAGCGGCCCTTATCGCGGAAGGCGTCGGTGAAATGCAAAGCCTCGAAATGCGGCGCGAAGGCGCGGGCGACGCCGCCTGCCAGATAGACACCACCAAAGGGCAGATAGATCAGCGACAGGTTGCCTGCCACGGTGCCTAACATGCGCACGAACATGGCCGCAGCCTGTGCGGCGATCGGTTCATCATCAGCGGCGACACGGTCCATGATTTGTGCCGCACTTGCCTCGCTGGGGCTGCCCGCTTCCCGGCAAAGCCAGGCATAGACACGTTCTAACCCGCGACCTGACAGCATATCCTCGACCGCCGGGAAGCCGTGGGCAGTTTCAAAATGACGGATCAGGTGCAGCTCATCTTCGTTGCGCACGGGCAGGTTGGCGTGACCTGCCTCGGCGGGGGGGATGAAGCGACCAATACCTGTCTCATAGACCGGGGCGGCGTTAAAACCTGTGCCGACGCCAATCACCAATTTCGTTGCCGTATCTTCGGCCTCAGCCCCGGCCACCAATTTCCGGACGGAACCTGCGCTTAATGCGCCAATCGCGTGGCCTTGCGCTTGCAGATCATTTAGGATCACTACCCGCTCGGCTTGTGTCGCGCGGGCCAGCGTGGATTCGTCAATTTCCCAATCCAAATTGGTCAGGGTCCCGCGCCCGTCTTTGACAGGGCCTGCAACCGCAACACAGGCCCCGGCGCAATCCACATTGTCATGATCAGCCAGAAACTTGTTCAATACCGTTTCCAACCCCGGAAAGTCAGCATTGCGAAACCGCTTGACCGTCTGGGGCAGCAATGCACAGCGATCCGCCAGCGCAACGCGAGTATTGGTGCCGCCGATATCAGCAACAAGCGTATAGACATCTGCTGCCAAGGTCATCGCGCTAAAGCCTTTACCAGTGCATGATAAGACGCTTTCGGTGTTCTTTCCAATGTCTCGAAATCCACATGGATCAGGCCAAAGCGCTTTTCATACCCCAGAGCCCATTCATAGTTATCAAGTAGCGACCAAAACGTGTACCCTTTCAGCGGAACACCGTCGTCCATGGCCTGTTTTGCAGCAGCGACATGGGTGTTGAGGTAATCGATGCGTTCCTGATCAGGATGGTCGGGCGTGTCCGCATTTGCCATGCCGGACTCCGTTACATAAAGCGGCAAACCCTTTGTATATTCTTCGTGCGTCCATGTCAGGAAATGGTGCAGGCCGTCTGGGTAAATCTCCCAACCCATCTGCGTTTTGGGCAGTGGACCATCGGCTTCTTTGTAGCCGGGCCATGGGCCATCATCCGGCAAGATACGTTTGCAGGTGTAATAATTCAGTCCCAGCCAATCCAATGGCTGTCCTATCAGGCCGAAATCCTTTTCCCAGCCTTTCGGCATATGAGGGGTAAAGCCTTCAATCACATCCGCCGGATATTCACCCTTGAACAATCCGCCAAGGAAAAATCGGTTGTAAACGCCATCGTAAAGCCGCGCCGCTTGCGCGGCTTCTGGTGTGTCATTGGCCGGATGGGCATATTCAAAATTGCAAACGGCCCCAAGGTTATCCATCCCAAGCGCTCGCATCGCCTGAATGGACCTGCCATGGGCGGTCATGACATGATGCATCGCATGGGCTGCGGCGCGAATGTCGCGCAGCCCTGGCGCATGATGGCCCAGAAAATGCGATAGCCAGCCAACGCACCATGGCTCATTTATCGGGGCAACGCTGAACATCCGGTCGCCGATACGGTCCATAATCGCAGTTGTGAACTCGGCAAACCAATGGGCGATATCAGGGTTGCGCCAGCCGCCGAGATCGGCCAGCGGCACGGGTAATTCCCAATGATAGAGCGTGGCCATGGGTTTCAGGTTTCGCGCCAGCATTGCATCGACAAGCCGGTCATAGAAATCCAGACCTTCAGGGTTGGGCGTGCCGCGCCCCTCGGGCAGCACCCGAGCCCATGAAGTCGAGAAACGGTAGGCATCCAGGCCCATTGCGGCGGCAAGGTCCAGATCTTCCTCATATCGATGATAGTGATCACAGGCGATATCGCCATTCTCGGCGCGCACAACATTGCCCGGCGTGGCTGCAAATGTATCCCAGTGGGTCAGGCCAGCCCCCCCAAACGAATGGCCTTCGATCTGATAGCTGGATGTTGCAGCTGAAAACAGAAAATCTTCAGGAAAATCAGAGCGTTTAAAGTTCATTTTTACACCTTCATTGTGCTGTTGCAGGGCCGGTTGACGGGCCGATCACAAGCTCTGCGTCCCACAATTCCTGTTGTGGCGTGTTGGCCGGCTCACTGATTTGCTCAATCAGCATTTCTGCGCAGCGTCGCCCGGCCGCCCTGACAGATGACCGTGTTGCGGTGAAAATCGGCGTGCCAGCGCCGTTCGGCAGGTACGAGATTTCATCATCAAAACAGATCAGGGACACATCGCGTCCCATCACCAGCCCGCGTTCCTCAATCGCGCGCCGGGCCCCAAGGGCAGGCACAATGGAGGACGCAATCAATGCCGTCGCAGGGTTCGGCATGTCCAGCATATCGCAGGCGGCGTGGTATCCATTAGGTTCCGTCATTTCGCCAGATCGCATGAGGGCAGGGTCCGCGGGTATGTCACATGATTCTAAAGCGGATAGATAGCCCAGACGCCTGCGATGAGCGAAATCCATCCGCTCCAACCCGTTGATCAGACCAATACGGTGATGGCCAAAATCCAGCAGATGCTCTGCTGCCTGCCGAAAGGCGTTGCGATTATTCACATCCAGCCAGGCATAGGGCAGTGACGTATCCGTTGATCTGCCATGTACCACAAAGGGGATGCCCAAATCGCTCAGCAGCGCAATTCGCGGGTCATTTAATGTGGGTCCGTGCACGATTACCCCGTCCACAGCACCTTTGCGTGCCAATTCTGCGTAAGCCTTGTCTTCGTTTTCATCGGGCACGACTGACATCAGAATATCATATCCCATGCGGGCATAAACTTCGCCTGCGCCAGCAATGAAATCGGCAAAAACGACATTTACCATCTCATGCTGGGTCGAGAACGGAATAACATGACCAATTGCCATGGAACGACCCGTCGCTAATCCTTGTGCCCGGGTGTTGGGACGGTATTGATATTGCGCAGCCGCCGCGACGACCCGTTTGCGTGTGGTTTCGCTGACCTCCGGGTATCCGTTCAGCGCGCGGCTAACGGTTGTTTGAGAAAGCCCAAGCTTATCAGAGAGTTGTCGAAGGTTCATAATAAAATATGTGGCCCAAAGCGCTTTGAGATCTCGCCTGATCATTACGGCGCAAACACGCTTCCGTCAAGGTCTTCTTATGGATAACAAGCCAAACTTCGCGTGAATGGTTCTGTCGCCAAAGCCTGATTGACACCTTTGTCGGGTTGCGTCACGGTCTTGATATCCAAAGCGCTTTGGGCGTGATTCTTCAAAGTGCGCTCGGACAGGACAGAGGGCAGATAAACTGCCCGCATTGGGAGGTTATTATGAAAATACGTTTTTACGCTGGCGCTGCCGCGTTAGCGCTTGTGGCGGGAACCGCTTATGCGGATGGCCACATGAAATTCGCGCCCGGTGATGGGGCTTTTACGTGGGACAGCTTCGAAAGTTTCAAGGGGCAGGATTTCAGCGGAGAGACGATAACAATTGCGGGCCCATGGACCGCAGAGGACCGCGACCTTGTAGAAAGTGTCATCGCTTATTTTGAAGAGGCAACCGGCGCGAATGTCGAATATAACGGTTCTGACAGCTTTGAGCAGCAGATCGTGATCGATACGGAAGCAGGCTCACCTCCGAATATCGCTATTTTCCCACAGCCGGGTCTGGCTGCTGATCTGGCTGCCAAAGGGTTCCTGTCACCTCTTGGGGAAGAAACGGCAACATGGGTGCGCGACAATTATGCTGCCGGTCAAAGCTGGGTCGATCTTGGCACATATGCTGGCAAAGAAGGCGCGGATGAGCTGTATGGCTTCTTTTATAAGGTCGATGTGAAATCACTGGTCTGGTATTCCCCCGAAAACTTTGAAGATTTCGGTTATGAAGTTCCCGAAAGCATGGAAGATCTCAAGGCTCTGACTGATCAGATCGTTGCGGATGCTGGCACGCCATGGTGCATTGGTCTGGGATCAGGTGGCGCGACAGGATGGCCTGCGACCGATTGGGTCGAAGATATGATGCTGCGCACGGCAAGCCCTGAAGACTATGACGCGTGGGTGTCCAATGAGATGCCGTTTGATGATCCGAAAGTCATCGCTGCGATTGAGGAATTCGGCAGCTTTGCCCGCAACGACGATTATGTGGCTGGCGGGGCAGGGGCTGTGGCTTCAACCGATTTCCGCGACAGCCCTAAAGGTTTGTTCAGCTCTCCTCCGCAATGCTACATGCACCGTCAGGCGTCGTTCATTCCGTCCTTCTTTCCTGAAGGAACCAGCGTTGGCGAGGACGTGGATTTCTTCTACTTCCCAAGCTATGCAGAGAAAGACCTAGGCAAGCCCGTGCTGGGTGCCGGGACGTTGTTCTCGATCACGAAAGACAGCCCTGCCACCCGCGCCTTTATGGAGTTTCTGAAGACCCCGATCGCCCATGAGGTCTGGATGGCGCAAAAAGGCTTCCTGACCCCGCATAAGGGCGTCAATGTTGAGGTCTTCACTGATCCGACTGTTGCCAAGATGAATGATATTCTGCTGAACGCGGATACGTTCCGTTTTGATGGCTCTGACCTGATGCCTGGTGCTGTTGGGGCAGGTGTCTTCTGGACCGGCATGGTGGACTACGCTGGTGGTAAGGACGCCGGTGAGGTCGCGAAGTCGATCCAGGAAACCTGGGACTCGATCAAGTAAACCTTCGGTTTGATTGGAAAAGCTATCCGGCAATGGTATGGTTGCCGGATAGAGGTTTTGGGCAGCGTGTAGGGTGCTGACAAAACAGGGAGGGTCAAGGATGCAGCAGGTTCTGTTCGCCTCGGTCACTATTATTGTCGGTGTCTTCGGGTGTGTCGCGTATTTTTATTTTTCCAACATTATTCTGGATCGTATCTTTCCGGCGCGCGGGGTGAATGCGGCGCATAATATCAATCGTGCCAATCTGATCCGCCCTTGGCTGTTTCTGGGGCCGGCTATCCTGCTTTTGGGAACGTATCTGGTCTACCCGGTTATCCGCTCGCTGATCTTCTCGCTCTCCAACGCAAGCGGGGCAGAATGGGTGGGCGTGGACAACTATGTCTGGCTGATCAAAGACGCGAAATTTGCGGAATCCATGGGTAACAATATGTTGTGGTTGGTTGTCGTGCCAACGCTTGCGACCTTTTTCGGCCTGCTGGCCGCGGCCCTGACTGACAAGATCAAATGGGGCAATCTGGCGAAATCGATGATCTTCATGCCGATGGCAATTTCCTTTGTCGGCGCGGCCGTGATCTGGAAATTCATCTATGAATACCGCGGCGAAGGGCAGGAACAGATCGGGCTTCTGAACGCGCTGGTGATGTTTTTCGGGGGCGATCCGCAGGCGTGGATCACAGTGCCCTTCTGGAACAACTTCTTTCTGATGATCATCTTGGTCTGGATTCAAACGGGTTTTGCCATGGTGATCCTGTCCGCCGCCCTGCGTGGTATCCCTGAAGAAACAATCGAGGCCGCCATTCTGGATGGCGCCAGCCCATTGCAGATTTTCTGGAGGATAAAAGTGCCGCAGATTTGGGGAACCATTGCGGTAGTTTGGACGACGATCACCATTCTTGTGCTCAAAGTGTTCGACATCGTCTTTGCAATGACCAACGGGCAATGGGGCACGCAGGTGCTGGCCAATCTGATGTATGACTGGATGTTCCGTGGCTCCCCCGATTTTGGACGTGGCTCTGCAATTGCAATGGTGATCATGTTGCTGGTCACGCCAATCATGGTGTGGAACATCATCAACGCCAGACGGGAGATGCGCTGATATGGATAACATCGTCGGTGTCAAATCCCGCCTGACCTGGGCTGTTAATATTTCGGTATTCTTGCTTGTGGTGTTGTGGACCATTCCCACATTCGGGCTTTTGGTGTCCTCTTTCCGGGATGCCGATCAGTTGGTCAATTCCGGCTGGTGGTCCTCGCTATCCTCATCGGAACAGAATATCGTTATTCGCGCGGGCCTTGCCACTCAGGCCGAGCAGGACGGCAATTTCGTTTTGTCCGGTAACGTGTTTGATGGCGCAGAGGGTATGGTGATTGCCTTTGGCACAACATCGCGCGCGCCCACAGCCTACAGCCCCGGCGAAACCGGTGAAATGCCCAAAGGCGCGACATTGACCGTGTCCGAGACCGGGGATTATCTGATCACCGCTCCGCAAGCCTATGAGGGATCGCGCGGTCCGCGGTTCTTTGTCACGACGGTCGAAGCCCCGAAATTCACGGCAGATAATTACGACACAGTGGTCAATTCCGAAGGGATAGGGCGGGCGTTCCTCAATACATTTACTGTGACTATTCCGGCCACGATCATTCCAATCCTGATCGCAGCCTTTGCGGCTTATGCCTTGGCATGGATGGAATTTCCGGGGCGCGCATTGCTGATTGCAGCCATTGTCGGGCTGCTGGTGGTTCCGCTACAGCTGTCACTTATTCCGCTTCTGAAGCTGCACAACACGCTTGGGATCGGGAAAGGGTATCTGGGCATCTGGCTCGCCCATACGGGTTTCGGTCTGCCTTTGGCGATATATCTCTTGCGAAATTACATGGTTGGCCTGCCACGCGAAATTATTGAATCCGCCAAGGTTGATGGTGCCACGGATTTTGAGATTTTCCGCAAGATCATCTTGCCATTGTCTTTCCCTGCGCTGGCTTCTTTCGCGATATTTCAGTTCCTGTGGACCTGGAATGACCTTCTGGTGGCCAAGGTGTTTTTAGGCACAGGCGATGATGAGAAAGTCATGACCGGTCAGATTGTCGAGCTTCTGGGATCGCGCGGCGGCAATTGGGAAATTCTGACGGCGGCGGCCTTCGTGTCGATGGCGGTGCCGCTGATCGTCTTCTTCGCAATGCAGAAATATCTGGTGCGCGGCCTGCTGGCCGGCTCGGTCAAGGGTGGGTAGATGACGAAACATGAAACGATAAGCGCTGTGTCTGCTGACGCGGATTGGTGGCGCGGTGCGGTGATCTATCAGATCTATCCTCGCAGCTATCAAGACAGCAATGGCGACGGGATCGGGGATCTTCTGGGTATCGTAGAGCGGCTTCCCTATATCGCATCGCTGGGTGTGGATGCGATCTGGATTTCGCCGTTCTTTACATCGCCGATGAAGGATTTCGGCTACGATGTCAGCGATTATTGCGATGTCGATCCGATGTTCGGTGCGCTGGCGGATTTTGATGCTTTGATCGAAAAGGCCCATCAATTGGGCTTACGGGTAATGATCGATCTGGTGATCAGCCACAGCTCGGACCAGCATCCTTGGTTTGCTGAAAGCCGCATGGACCGGGAAAACCCCAAGGCGGATTGGTATGTCTGGGCTGATCCTAAGCCAGATGGGACGCCACCGAACAATTGGCTGTCGATCTTTGGTGGCCCCGCATGGCACTGGGATGCGCGGCGCGAGCAACTATTACCTGCACAATTTCCTTGCCTCGCAACCGGACCTGAATTTTCACAACCCGCAGGTGCAGGACGCGTTGCTGGATGTCACGCGGTTCTGGCTGGACAGGGGCGTGGATGGGTTTCGGCGATACGATCAACTTCTACTTCGCGGATAAAGACCTGCGCGATAACCCGGCATTGCCACCTGAAAAGCGTAACGCAACCATTGCGCCATCGGTGAATCCCTATAACCATCAGGAACATCTCTATTCCAAAAACCAGCCCGAAAACCTTGAGTTCCTGAAACGCTATCGCGCGCTTCTGGATGAATACCCCGGCACCGCCGCCGTGGGCGAGGTTGGTGATGCGCAGCGCGGGCTAGAGATTTTGGGGGAATACACTTCAGGCAAAACCGGCGTGCATATGTGTTACGCTTTTGAATTTCTGGCAAAAGACCCGCTGACTGCCGGGCGTATAGCAGAAGTGATGGCGCGTCTGGACGCCTACGCCCCGGATGGGTGGGCGTGTTGGGCATTCTCGAACCATGATGTGATGCGCCATGCGACCCGTTGGAAGCTGACCCCTGAGGCGCAGCGGCTTTATATCACGATGATGATCGCGCTGCGCGGCTCGCTCTGCTTGTATCAAGGCGAAGAGCTTGGCCTGTCCGAAGCTGATGTCGCCTTCGAAGACCTGCAAGACCCTTACGGCATTGAGTTCTGGCCAGAATTCAAAGGCCGCGACGGATGCCGCACGCCCATGGTGTGGGAGCCATCGAACCAGAATGGCGGATTTACATCGGGCACCCCATGGTTGCCGGTCAGCCATGACCACCTCAATCATTCTGTCGCCGCACAAGAAGACGACCCGGAGGCGCTGCTGCACCATTATCGCCGTGCTTTGGTGTTTCGGCGCAAACACCCGGCGTTGATCAAAGGCGCGCACCGGGATATGGCGGCACAGGGTGATGTTTTACATTTCATCCGCGATATGGATGATCAGGTAATCTTCTGCGCATTTAATCTGAGCGAAACGCCCTCGATACTGGCTATGCCAGCGGGTGTGTGGCAGGTCATTGGAGGCGAGCTTGGATCAGTGAAACCAACGGCGGATGGTCAACTGCATCTTGGTCCGTGGCAGCCGTGTTTTGCGTTGAAGACAGGATAAGGGGCGGGGGAATGGCAGATCTGAAGCTAACAAATGTGGGGAAAACTTACGGGGGCAGTGTCGAGGTTCTGAAAGACATCAACCTCGAAATAAAAACGGGTGAGTTGATCGTATTCGTTGGCCCATCCGGCTGCGGTAAATCTACGCTTCTGAGAATGATTGCCGGGCTGGAAAAGATCACGGCCGGGGCCCTGACGATCGATGATGAGCCGATGAACGATGTCCCGCCCGCGCAGCGCGGCATTGCGATGGTTTTTCAGAGCTATGCGCTTTACCCGCATATGACTGTACGCGACAACATGGCCTTTGCCTTGCAGATTGCCAAGAAGTCGAAGGAAGAGATCAATGCCGCCGTCGAAAACGCCGCCAAGGTTTTGCAACTGACCGATTATCTTGACCGGCTGCCCAAGGCTTTGTCCGGTGGGCAGCGCCAGCGTGTTGCCATTGGCCGCGCAATTGTGCGGGACCCGAAGGTCTATCTTTTTGATGAGCCGCTTTCCAACCTCGACGCAGCTTTGCGGGTGGCTACGCGGATCGAGATCGCACAGCTGAAAGAGGCGATGCCGAATAGTACGATGATCTATGTGACCCATGATCAGGTCGAGGCGATGACGCTGGCCTCACGTATTGTGGTGTTGGCGAACAAAGGCATCGCGCAGGTTGGCACACCCTTGCAGCTATACGAGATGCCACAGAATGAATTTGTCGCGCAATTTATCGGATCGCCTGCCATGAACCTGCTACCGGGGGAAATCAAGCTGACGGGTGATGTGACTGAGGTAGAGCTGGATGATGGCTCGGGTTGGATTCAGTCAAACGTGTCAACGCTCGATTCGGACCGTGGCCGCAGGATCAATGTTGGTATCCGCCCCGAAGATATGCACATGACGGTCGAGCCGGATTATGCGTTCTCTGGAACGGTTGAAATCAAGGAAGCTTTGGGCGAAGTGACCCAGATCTATTTCAAGCGCGCGAGACCCGGCGCTGATCAAGTCATTGCAAAGCTACCGGGCATTCATAATGATGTGCGCGGGAAGAACCTGCACATGACGGCCAATCCCTCAAAGGTACATCTGTTTGCCGACGGACAATCGCTTCTCTACCGCTGACGGTGTAAATGCATATGGCACTGTTAGCGCTAACATGTTAAGGTAGAGCCAGCTCTACTACGGAGAACGGCTATGCCTCTCAACCCGACACTTGCGAAAGTTACCGATCGCATCATCGCCCGCTCAACGCAGGCTCGCGCGACTTATCTGGACCGTATGCGCCGTGCTGCTGAAGAAGGTCCGCGCCGCGGGCATTTGACCTGTGGCAATCAGGCCCATGCCTATGCCGCGATGGAACAGGATCAAGATCGGTTGGCAACCACCCCAAGTCCCAATCTTGGGATCGTTACGGCTTATAATGATATGTTGTCGGCGCATCAGCCGTTTGAGCGGTTTCCGGCACTGATCAAGGCCACGGCACGGGCCAACGGTGGCACTGCACAGGTGGCCGGTGGCGTGCCTGCGATGTGCGATGGGGTTACGCAAGGCCAAGTTGGGATGGAGCTGTCGCTGTTTTCCCGTGATGTCATTGCCTTGTCGGCGGGTATTGGTCTGAGCCATAACACTTTTGATGCGGCGGTCTATCTTGGTGTCTGTGACAAGATCGTGCCGGGGCTGATAATCGCAGCGGCCACATTTGGATATATCCCCGGTATTTTCCTGCCAGCAGGTCCGATGCCAAGCGGTCTGCCCAATGATGAAAAAGCCAAGGTCCGCCAGCAATTTGCCACGGGCGAGGTGGACCGCGATGCTTTGATGAAGGCTGAGATGGCGTCCTACCATTCACCGGGCACCTGCACCTTCTATGGCACAGCGAATTCCAACCAGATGCTGATGGAGTTCATGGGGCTGCATCTTCCCGGCGCGTCTTTTGTCAATCCCGGCAACGATCTGCGAGATAAGCTGACCGAGGCGGGGGCAAAACGCGCCCTTGAGATTACCGCACTTGGGAATGACTACCGGCCAGTTAGCGACATTCTGGACGAAAAAGCCTTTGTGAACGGTTTGGTTGGCTTGATGGCCACGGGCGGGTCAACCAACTTGGTGATCCACATTATTGCAATGGCGCGGGCGGCAGGGGTGCTGCTTGATTTGCAGGATCTATCCGAGATTTCGGAGGTCACACCGTTAATGGCGCGTGTTTATCCCAACGGGCTGGCTGATGTGAACCATTTCCATGCAGCTGGCGGATTGGGCTATATGATTGGTGAATTGCTGGAGGCTGGCCTTCTGCACCCGGACACCAAGACGGTGATTGGCGAAGGTCTGAAAGACTATGTGGCCGAGCCAAAAATGAAAAACGGAGAACTGCACTGGGCCCCTGGCGCACGCGAAACGCAAAATGACCGTATCCTGCGCCCTGCGTCTGACCCGTTCCAGACATCGGGTGGCTTGCGGCAATTGACCGGCAATCTGGGACGCGGGGTGATCAAAACCTCGGCTGTGGCTCCAGAGCGTCATATTATCGAAGCGCCAGCCCGCGTCTTTACCTCTCAGGATGCGGTAAAGGCCGCATTCAAGGACGGCGATTTGAATCAGGACGCAGTAATTGTCGTGCGGTTTCAGGGACCACGGGCCAACGGTATGCCGGAACTTCACGGCCTGACCCCGACCTTGGCGGTTTTGCAGGACAGAGGGCATAAGGTTGCCCTTGTCACCGATGGCCGTATGTCCGGTGCATCAGGCAAGGTGCCATCCGCTATTCATGTTGCGCCTGAGGCTATTGATGGTGGGCTGATTGCGAAAATCAAGGATGGCGACGTGATCCGGCTTGACGCTGTCAAAGGCACGCTGGATGTGCTGGCAGATGATATTGAAACCCGCGCCCCTGCCAACCCGGACCTGAGCGACAATGGCCACGGCATCGGTCGAGAGCTGTTCGAGGTGTTCCGCCGCTCTGCCGGGGCGGCTGATACCGGGGCAGGGGTTGTTGTATGATTTCTGAAATTCATGGAGCCCCTGAGATGACCCCACAAACCGCCAGCGCAAAAGCTCGCGACATCTGTCTGCTGGCCCCGATTGTTCCCGTATTGGTTGTCGAGGATGCCGCTCATGCGGCCCCGTTGGCGACAGCGCTTGTGGCCGGTGGTCTGCTCGCATTGGAGGTCACTTTGCGCACGCCCGCAGCCCTTGAGGTGATTGCCGAGATGGCAAAGATCGAAGGCGGTGTGGTCGGGGCAGGGACGCTTCTGACCCCGGATGATGTTATTGCGGCAAAGAAGGCCGGCGCTCAATTCGGCGTCTCGCCCGGCGCGACCGATCTTCTGTTGGACGCTTGTGAGGACGCGGACCTGCCCCTGTTGCCCGGTGCTGCGACGGCGACTGAGGCAATGCGCCTGCTAGAGCGTGGTTATACGATGCTGAAGTTTTTCCCGGCAGAGGCATCAGGCGGTGCGGCGGCGCTCAAAGCTATTGGTGCGCCAATCCCGCAAGTCAGTTTCTGCCCCACCGGCGGGGTCAGCCCGTCAAATGCAGCAGACTATCTGGCGTTAAAGAACGTCATATGCGCTGGCGGCAGCTGGGTTGCGCCAAGTGAAAAAGTGCAATCGGGTGATTGGGATGGCATTGCCGCCCTTGCAAAAGATGCCGCAGCCTTATCACGATAGGCACGATAGGCCGGAACCAATTCCACCCCTTTAAATAACGATTTCTGATTTCAAGGCTCAGCGCTCGCGATTGTGATCGGAAATCAGTCAATACGGCTTGGTCCGCTATTCCCCGCCGATGGCGAGGGGGCGAATTGAGCATGTTTTAGCCGGGTTTTGCTGCAGACGCGAGAAGGGGGATGCAACCGTAAAATTCCATCATATGTCACCTTCAATCGAACGCATAATGCAGTGGTGCTTCGATAAATGACTATGTAAGGAGCAAACAAATGAAGACTCTATCTATGGCAGCTATAGCGGCAGTGTTGGCTGTTCCAGCCATTGCGGGTAATATTACGGAGCCGCCTCTTGAACCTGCGCCGCAGGTCCTGACGGAACCCGAGCCGCTGACATTTGGCAATGACTGGACTGGCGCTTATGTCGGTGGTCAGGTTGGATATGGTGATGTTGACAGCTCAACCGGCACATTGGACGGCGATGGTGCGATTGGCGGTCTGCACGCAGGGTATCAGTATGATTTTGGCAATTATGTCCTTGGTGGTGAACTGGATTATGACGTCGCCAGCATTGATCTTGGTGCGGATGCGGGCGAGCTGGACTCAGTTGCCCGTCTGAAGTTGAAGGCCGGTTATGATGCAGGAAGTCTTCTGTATTACGGCGTGCTTGGTGCGGCGCAGGCAGATGCAAGTGTTGGTACGGCCGAGCTGTCCGATACAGGCTATGTTGTCGGTGTTGGTGCTGACTATATGCTGAGCGAGTCGTTCGTTTTGGGCGGTCAGCTTTTGTATCATGACTTCAACGATTTTGATGGGTCCGGTGTTGATATCGATGCCACGACTTTGCAGGCACGCGCCTCATTCAAATTCTGACACCGGGGGATATCTGTCCACCCCTTCCTCCCTTCCCTCAAAGGCAGATATTCCCGGATGGATGCCCCGCGTCACCCTTATGGCGCGGGGTTATTCATATCCAAGGCTCTTTAGATCTCTGGGGCGGAATTGGCCCTAATCAAGATGTATCTCAAAAGCACCTCGAAGGGCCGCATCCAGGGCAGGGGCGAACTCTGCATCTGATGGTGATTTCAGAATTGAATTTTTCTGCATTGTGGCTTTCTCAAGCAAATCCGGTTTGCCATTCTCCATCCATTCCTTTGGAGAAGTACGGTCGGCTAGTTGGGGATAGATATATTCCGTCTCCATGAGGCTTAAGGTCTGATTGCTGCCCAGATAATGACCCGGCCCGCCCAAACAGACCTCACGCATCACCTCCAGATTCAATGTGTCGTCGGTGACGTCAATCCCACGGACACAGCGCAATGCATGCCCAATCAGATCATTGCCCAGGATCAGGCTTTCATGACAAAACCCAAGCAGGGACGCGTGCATGCCTGCTGCCTCATAGACCATATTCAGGCCGGACAATCCCGCCATGACATTGGAAATGCCCTGTTCCCATCCCGCCTGCATATCGGGCAGCTTTGCATCGGCAATCCCCGCAGCGGCCCCACCGGGCAACCTATAAAACTGGTGCATCTGCGCGCAACCTGCGCTTAGAAGGGCCTGTTCCCCTGATCCGCCCGACATAGCTCCAGTGCGCAGATCAGACACGAAAGGCCAGGTGCCGAAAACGGCTGGATGACCCGGCTTGATCGCGTTAACATAAACAACACCTGCTAGGCATTCGGCGACCGACTGTACAATTGCCCCGGCAATAGAGGCAGGTGCAGTTGCGCCCGCCTGACCGGCCGAGAGCAAAAGGACAGGCATATCGCCTTCAATACACGCCTCCATCACCCGGCAGGCATCAGTGGCGAATTTCATTGGGGGTACAACGAAGCAATTGGTGTTGGAAACAAACGGTCTGCTGCGCCATATATTATCGCTGCCAGCAATCATATGCAGCAAGTGCAGCGCGCCAGCCACATGCTCAACCTCACAAAATGATGTCCCGATATGTTTCGAGGTGCCACGGCAACAGGCGTAGATCGTATTGATATCCATTTCGTAATTGTCAGTTATGTCCCGCGCGACCATCGGTCTTTGCAGAAAATGGATATTGTCGAGCTGATTGACGATTTTTGCAGCATCAAACAGATCTTGAAGACTGCTATCGCGATATGTGCGCCCGGCCACATCCACCATATGCACCGCAGCACCTGCCGTACCGTAATGCACTCTGGTACCCGTCAAATGCAGATCATGGACGGGATTCCGACCGTGCAGCGTCAGATCACGGGCGGCCAGCGCCAGCATATCCTCGACCAAAGCGCGCGAAAACCGCAACCGGCCATCATCCCCAAGCGTGGCGCCGGCATTGCACATATAGGTGATCCCGCTTGGCGGAGCATCCGCAAGGCCGATCTGTTCCAATGCTGTGAGCGCTGCGTCATGAATGCGTTCTATATCAGCTGAACTAAGCGGCTTGTAAGCGCCGCCTTTAAGACCTACAAAAACAGGTCGTTTGTCATCAGGCAAAGGGGCTGCACGCAAAGCATGCCTTGCCGCCCGGCCACCGGCGCGACGTGGGGAATGGATATGTTGTGTCATGGGAAATCCGGGAATATCAGGAAAGGAGCAGGCGGCGCAGTAGATTTTCTGCAGGGCGCCCGCGTGCAGCGCGCCCACGGCACGCGCCGATTGTTCGCTCAATCAAAAGCAGTTTGCATGTGCGGTGCTGCATAGTGCTCTCCTGCTATGCATAATCGCTGAATAAATACCGCTGGTCTGTCCTGTTTGCGGCAAATACGTCGTTTTCAGATTGAGGTTGAGAAAGCCAAAGCAAACAATTCCTAGGAATTTATTTCAAAGCTGATTGGCAGTATGTTTTTTCATAAAGTTGACAACATGGGATAATCAATTTGTCTGACGATGTGGAACTCGCTGATGCAAAGAAAGTGGTATGTGCTTTTCTAAAGGACATGAATGAGTGGGAGATATACTGCAACGCTCTTGAGGCAGATCCCGAAGTGAACGACGTGCAGGAAGAAAGGCTGATGAAGAGGGCTGCCAAGAAGATTATCGGCAGGTACTGCACTGACAAGAAAAGATCTAACGGTTTGCTAAACGAGATCAGTTATGGCGTCGAAGGTTTCTTCGAGTACGAACCTGTTCACCAGAGCGAAATTTCGGTCACAAGAAAGAAGAATAAGATCATCGCTGAGTGGGGTAGAAACGAATGCTCACGTTATCAGTTGCATCTAGTCAAAAAGGCAGGCTTTTGATCGACACGCGCAAGAGATACAGCCCCAGAAAGGGAAATGGCTTCCTCAAGTCTTTTGAGGCAAGAGGAACGGCAGTTTTGTCCCACGTCTTACCAGTTCGTGCATGACGTGGCGAACTGAGGTGCTTCTTGAACCGGACATTGGTGAACATTGTAGCGAAGGTGTCGTAAGAGCCTTCTTTACTGGATACTGCGATCTGCCTCAGGGTTTACCAAACCTCATGGTATTTGAGACAAGAATGTCCGGCGCACCAACCCAGGCATAAGCCAAAAGCGCGGGTTCATCTTTTGAAACGGTTATGCGGTGCATTTGTCCGGGTGGATTAAAGATCATCGAACCCGGTGCATAAACGCCCTGATGGTTTTCGCTCACCGCACCGGACAGGCAAATATAGCTTTCCGTAATCCCCTTATGTGCATGGGCCGGGTAGGTGCATCCGGGGGCAAACAGGACGATCCCCAAGGTCATTTCGGTTGTTATGACTGGCCCGTTGGGGCCAACGATCTCGGCATACCCGTATTTCTGCGACAGCCCTGGCGGGACTTTGTCATAGCCATATTCCCAGCTCAGGTAGTCCGAGACCGCCTCATGGGCCTGAATGACGGAAGCCATCCTGTCCATGCGTCCTTCATTTAAGGCACGTGTGAGATGGTCTGTGACAGGCAAATCATGGGCCGGGCGGCGGACCACTTTCGGGTCAGACTTGATCACCCGGCTGATCGTTTCGCGCACAGCACGCTGGTGGCTGCGGATCTTGTCGCTTCCGCCGGACGGCATGTAGCGGTACAGCTCGTAATACTCATGCAGCAAGTAGCGAAGGTTTGGGACATTCTTCAGGCTTTGACCTGCTGACGTCTCAGATGTGTAGGCTGGTTCTGTCATAAAAACCTCGCAAGCTGTATGCCAGTGAAGTTTGAGACGCAGAATGGATTATGTGCAAGCGATATTTACTGCGCAGCCAATGCGGGCGGTGTGCTTGGGTCTTTGTCGTTCGGGTAGACCAGACCGGCTGAGATCACCAGTTTGGCGGCGTCTTCGACGCTCATATCCAGCTCGATCACATCCTTGCGGGGGACAAAAAGCAAAAAGCCTGACGTTGGGTTAGGGGTCGTTGGCAAAAACACCGATACTTTGTCATCATCCACCGGGATGCCGCTTGCGATTTCACCTTTGGCGCCGGTCGAGATGAAGGCAATCGCCCAGATACCCCGGCGGGGATATTCGACGAGACAAGCCCGCTCGAACGATGTTTCGCGTTGAGAAAATACTGTCTCGGCAATCTGCTTCACGCCGTTGTAGATTGATCGAACCACGGGCATGCGGTCAACAAGCTGTTCCCCCCAGCGTAGGAAGGACCGGCCCATGATGCCCTTGCCCATCCAACCGACAATCACAGTAAAAATCAAGAAGACAACCACGCCGATCCCACGAACATTGACTTTGATCGGCTCAACCGCCTCTGGATCGCCGAACCAGCGATTGACCAGTTGTTCGGGTTGATAGGCGTAGGGAATGAACGGCCAAACCCAACTGTCGATCCAACCCACAACGGTCCAAATCAGCCACAGTGTCAGGCCGATAGGGGCGATGATGATTAACCCCGCCAGAAAGTTGCCGCGCAATCGCGCCAAAACGCCTGGCTTGCGCACAGGTTTGTGATCGTCAAAAGGGTCGTCAGTGGACATTGTTTATTACGCCGTAGAACTGCAAACTTTTATCTATGACCTGTTGCTCTGTCGCACAAGCGTTACAGGGCCGCATAATACATTTATTCTTGCAATTTCGTTAGTTCTGAAGCGATCTCAGCTGCCAAACGCGCATTATTGAGCACTAAAGCGATGTTAGCCGTCAAGGAGCGCCCGTCCGTCAATTCAAAAATCCGGGCCAACAGGAAGGGTGTGACGGCTTTGGCCGTGATGCCCTGCGCCTCGGCTTCGGACAGGGCCTGGGCAATCAGGGGCGCAAGAATGTCTTGCGGGATTTCGTCAACTTCGGGGATCGGATTGGCAATAAGCTGGCCACCGGGCAGGCCAAGATGGGCGCGCATCAGGTGGGCGTTTGCAATGTCTTTTGCACTATCCAGTCGCAACGGGGCAGGTAGGTCAGATTGGCGAGACCAGAACGCGGGCAATGTGTCTTGGCCATAGGCAATCACCGGCGCGCCCAGCGTCTCCAACACTTCCAGTGTTTTGGGCAGATCCAGAATGGCCTTGGCCCCCGCAGCCACGACTGTCACGGGCGTTTGCGCCAGTTCCTGCAGGTCGGCGGAAATGTCGAAACTGGTTTCTGCCCCACGATGCACGCCACCAATGCCACCCGTTGCGAAGACCTTGATCCCTGCCAGTCGTGCCGCGATCATCGTGGCCGCAACGGTCGTCGCACCGGTTTTGCCAGCCGCCATTGCCACCGCCATATCAGCGCGGGACAGTTTGGCGACGTTTTTGGCTTGGGCAAGCGCCTCAAGCTGGTCTGCCTCCAACCCCACATGCAACTGACCGTCTAGCACGGCAATCGTAGCAGGCACCGCACCGGACTGCGTGATCACGTCTTCAACCTGACGCGCTGTCTGCACATTTTGTGGGTAGGGCATGCCATGGGTGATGATCGTGCTTTCGAGGGCTACGACAGGTTGGCCTTTGGCCATCGCATGTGCCACGCTTTCAGATAAGATCGGGGTCATTCGTAATTCTCTCCGGAAATGTAAGTCGCAGCGGCATCCAGCGCAGATTGCAAAGAGGCTGCACCCTGCAGCCCTTTGGCCTCCGCCGCGATATGGGCCGCCATAAACGTGTCGCCAGCCCCCGTAACGCGGGTAACAAGCACCTCGGGCGGCATCAAGGTAATAGTGTCGTCTTGCGTTGCCACAGTCGTCTGGCGAGGACCATCCGTAACCAGCACACGGTAAAGCCCGCGTTGCAACAAGGCGTGCGCGGCCTCGGCCGTTGTATCAGGGCGGGAATGTAGCAAAAGGCCTGCTTCCTCTAGGTTGAGGTAGAGCGTCGCAGTCGCATGATCCAGAAACGGCGATAGCCGCTCCGCTTTGCCGGGCGACGCTGGCGCGATGCGCAGGTCTGCCTGCGCAAAGACAGGGTTGCGTGCTATGTCTTCCAGTAAGCTCAGCGTCAGGTTTCCGTCGACTGCAATAAGGCCGCTCCAGCCTTGCAATGCTCCGCTAAGCAGCGGGCGCAATATCTTGTCCCCAGCAGCTTCCAGAGAATGGGCATCTGCGATGGCAGCGATCAGCCCATTACCGCCTTCGATGGCCATATAGCGATCCGTCGGCAGGTCTTCGGATAGATAGATATGGTCCGTCAAAATCCCTAACCGGGTACAGGCGTGCAGCAGGTCTTTGCCCTCTTCATCACGCCCGATTGTGCTGAGCAGGGCAGGGGACATCCCATAAGCTTTCAGCGCCATGGCAATATTCATCGCAACCCCGCCGGGCAGGCGAGTGATACGGCCTGGGACATCGCTGCCCACATGCATATGGGCCGTTGCACGACCAATAATGTCCCACAGGACCGAGCCGATGCACAGAATGTCAGGTTGACGGATCATGGCGCTTTAATGTCTGGCGTATATAAGAGTTGCAAGAGTGTTTTTGATGGTCTAAAGGCTGCGTACTTCACAGGCGGGGTCGGGCGATCCGGGGAGACATCCCGGCATGGTCCACCGGTTGAGCAAAAGCTCTGACACCCCGCTGAGGATTAAACCGGAAAGGAAAACGGACATGGCTTTGCCAGAATTTTCGCTCCGTCAGCTTTTGGAAGCTGGCGTTCACTTTGGTCACCAGACCCAACGTTGGAACCCACGTATGGCCCCGTATATCTACGGTGCCAAGAATGGTATTCACATTATGGATCTTACGCAGACGGTTCCGATGCTGGATCAGGCATTGCAGATCGTGCGGGATACAACAGCTAAAGGTGGCCGCGTTTTGTTTGTTGGCACAAAGCGTCAGGCGCAGCGCCCGATTGCTGAAGCAGCCGAGAAATGCGCGCAGTATTACATGAACCACCGCTGGCTTGGCGGTACGCTGACCAACTGGAAAACCGTGTCAAATTCGATCAGCCGTCTCAAGCAGATCGACGAAGCCATGGATGGCGGGGCCGAGGGTCTGACCAAGAAAGAACGTCTTGGCATGGAACGTGATCAGGGCAAGCTGCAAGCGTCCCTTGGTGGTATCCGCGAAATGGGTGGCGTGCCGGATTTGTTGTTTGTCATCGACGTCAACAAGGAAGATCTGGCAATTGCCGAAGCTAAGAAACTTGGCATTCCGGTCATTGCAGTTGTTGACACGAACTGCTCGCCCGATGGCGTGGATTATCTGATCCCCGGCAATGACGACGCGGCCCGTGCGATTGCGCTGTATTGCGATCTGGTCGCACGTGCAGCACTTGATGGTATGCAAGCCCAGATGGGCGCTGCTGGCGTTGATATTGGGGCAATGTCTGAAGCTCCGGCTGAAGAAGCTGTTGAAGCCCCAGAACCCGCAGCAGCGGAAGAACCTACTGCAGAAGCGACCGCCACCGAAGAGGCAACCGAGACCAAGGCCGAAGCCTAATCGTTACCTCGTTTTGATTTAACTCCGGAAGCGCAGGGCGCGTGAACCTGCCTTCCGAAACCCAAACACTGATAACAGGAGAACCATAAGATGGCGATTACCGCTGCAATGGTGAAAGAGCTGCGCGACAGCACAGGCGCGGGCATGATGGACGCCAAGAAGGCATTGACCGAAACAGATGGCGATATGGAAGCCGCTGTTGACTGGCTGCGCACCAAAGGTCTGGCGAAGGCCGCCAAGAAATCAGGCCGTACTGCGGCCGAAGGTCTTGTTGCGGTGAAAACCCAAGGCGGCACTGGGGTTGCTGTTGAAGTTAACTCGGAAACAGATTTTGTTGGCAAAAACGCTGAATTCCAGACGATGGTGGCTGCCATTGCCGAGGCAGCACTTGGCGTGGACGATGTCGATGCACTGAAGGCGGCTGATCTTGGTGGCAAATCCGTCGAGGATACGATCACCGACAAAATCGCGACGATTGGCGAGAATATGTCGGTGCGCCGGATGGCCAAACTATCCGGGGCTTCCGTCACGTCCTATGTGCATAATGCAGTCGCAGACGGTATGGGTAAAATCGGCGTTCTAGTGGCTTTGTCCGCGGAAAACGAAGCCTTTGGCAAGCAGGTTGCAATGCATGTTGCCGCTGTAAACCCTGCATCATTGTCAGAAGCGGATCTGGACCCGTCTGTGATCGAAAAAGAGAAACAGGTTCAAATGGATATTGCTCGCGAAAGCGGTAAACCAGAAGCTGTTATCGAGAAGATGATCATGGGCCGGATGAAGAAATACATGGCTGAGGTCACGCTGCTGAATCAGTCTTTCGTGGTTAACCCTGATCTGACGGTCGGTGCCGCCGCAAAAGAAGCCGGCGTCGAAATCACTGGCTTCATTCGTCTCGAAGTTGGCGAGGGGATCGAGAAAAAAGAAGAAAACTTTGCCGAAGAAGTTGCAGCGCAACTCAAGGGTTGAGCCAAAGCTCGGAAACCATCGCACAAGACGGTTTCCGACACCTGATCTGTGAAATTCATAGTCGCAACAAAAAACGGTACGAAGGTTTTCCTTCGTACCGTTTTTCATATGTGGTCCATGTGGGGTCATGGACCGGGGAGAAGAGGGTGCCGTCTTTCCAGAAGAACTATACAACTGTAAAGACGGCAAATCCGGTAGTCCGGACCAAGAGATTGCTTTTATAATCCTAAAAACGCACCCTCGATGAAGAGTTCCATGGCATAAAGCCACCACTCACGGAACATGTTGATCATTACCTGACTGATGCATCTGGCAAAGTACGTGTTTCCCTACTTTTTGTTAATAACCAAAGCCTTTTGATAATCAGGCTCCCATTTCTGGTAGGTTCTGAACTGCCATGTTTCGTGTTTTAGACCATTGCGCGGTGGTAGAGCCTTACAGCTTTGAAAACGCCTAACGATTCTAATCCCACTGCTGCTTAAACAGTGATCAAATGATTATCCCATAACAAACCCGCTCGGGTCATGTTGTTAGGGCCGGATGGCAATATACGACGCACAACGCCTGTCCCAGAGGTCACGGTAAAGGATGGGCCAAGCGCCGCCACGCCGCAGACATCTTCCAGCGCCAATGTGTCAGCAAGAGACGTCGTTTCCAGATGGTAAAACTGCACCCAACCGCCGCGGGGCGAGGTCACGACGACTGTGCTGCTGTCAGAAGAAATCGCAATGCTGCCTATGTAGCCGTTCATCCTGCGCACCTGCTCTTTGGGGGCCTGCATTAGCACGATTGGCGCGCCACGCTGATGCGTGCCAACAAGGGTTTCGACCGGGCCGTCACCCTGCCATTGCATTCCAAACGCGACATGGCCTTCAGAGCTGATTGCAAGATGCCGGATAGAGTTCTTATGCATTTTTCGGGGCAGCATGGCGGTCTCAACAGGTGCGCCCTGATCTATATAAGTCAGGTTTGGCGCCATCGTTGGAATGTTGAGTTTCGTGCGGCCCGTGTCAGGGTGCGTATCGATCCCGCCATTGGCCACGACCAGAGTCTCGGTGCCGGGAAGGCGTTTGATGTCGTGCGGGCCGATGCCGCCACTACTCCATTCATCGACGCGGGCATAACCATGCTGGGTATCCCAGACACCGATACGGCCTTCTCCGGCCTCAAAATCATTTTCGGTCGTGAACAACAGGCTTCCATCGGATGAAAACGCCCCATGCCCATAGAAATGCCGCCCCTCTGGGGATTCGAGCACGGCCTTTTGCACCCCCGACACGCAATCGATCACTATGGCGAATGTGCCTGGGCGGCGGGCGAAAGCCACGGCCTCGGGGTGGGTTGGATGGGCGGCTGCGGCGTGGCCACGCGCAGGCAAAGGCAATTCAAAACGGATTTGAAGATCTTCCCCGATCCCGCAAAGCACAAAATTGCCATCTGGCCGCGCCGCGGCAGACAGAAACGCAGGCGACCCTGCGTCGGCCCATGTGGGCCTTGGCATCAGACCTGCGGCGAGTAGGCCGCTCAGGAATTGGCGGCGTCCTGTCTTTGGCAAAACCATGTCAGTCCCCATCCAAAGAGTTAAAACCCGCCGCCACACCAAGGGTTGGGCCTAGCGCGTCGCGGACCTTGGTTCTAATGGCATCCACAGATTGTTGAACGATCTCGACCTTAAGGCGGGTCTGGGGGTCAGCGACACCGGCAAAGACGGGATCATTCAAATCGGCCAATTGCGACAGGGCGTCATTAAAGCTGTCATCAAGGGCCGTTGCCAATTCAGTATCATCACCCGCCAAAAGGGTGGCGAGGTTCTGAAGTGCCCGCAGGCTGAGCATCACATGGTGCGCGGAACGGCCTGAGCGACGCACCTCGGCCCGTATTGGGCGAGGGCGTTCAAACGTGCCCAATGGTCGTCCAAGACGTGTCTCGGCTGTGAACTGAAGACCCGTTGTCAGGGCTTTGAACAGCTCTTGCAGGACTTCTTCATCGCTGCGGTAAGGGCTATCGACACCCGGTTGCAGCATTGCATTGGCGTAGTCGGGTTGCCAATCGTCCAGGATGTGTTGCGAGATCGCGGCAATATCAGCGCTGATCGTTTGGATAAGTGTGCAATGGTAGGTCTGATTACCCGCTGCCATCAAAGCGTCATCATACAGCAGAAACTCCATCGCGTAGAACCCACGGGCAGCGATAGAGACTTCGCTGTAAGCGTCCATGGAATTGACGATCGGGTCCTCATCGGCAATCAGGCCACCAAGGGCGCGGGGCGTGGCCCCTCGGCTATCAGGCCAAAATGCGAGGGCAAAGGCGCGATCATCCACCTCTGTCGGGCCGAACCGCAAATGGCTGGCAGAAATCCATGCATCGAAAGCATCGCCATAGGCGGTGCGTAAGGCTTTGGTGGCAGGGTCACAGTCTAGCGCGGCCACAACGGCCAATATCTGAGCCTGTTCGGTCAGGGTCTCAAACCTTGGCAGGATATGCGTTTGAACGATACTGTCGATCACTGGGTTAACAGTCTCAGCCTGCGTTACCACGGGCGCGGTCAGTAAAACGGCTGTCAGGGCGATCTGTTTCATAAGCTCTCCAGAAATGCGATCAGGGCATCCCGGTCGTCGGTTATCATATCGACCACCGCGTCCCTTTGGGCCTGCGCCTCACCACCGTGCCACAATACAGCCTCCAGCAAAGACCGCGCGCGCCCGTCATGCAGAAAATAGGTGTGGCCGCTGACCTGCTCTGTCAGCCCAATACCCCAGAGTGGCGGCGTCCGCCATTCCTGACCTGTGGCCCGTGCCTCCGGGCGATTGTCCGCCAAGTCTGGCCCCATGTCATGCAGCAACATGTCGGTGTAGGGCCAGATCAGTTGGAAGCTCTGCTCTGGTTGATCTTCAAGCCTGTGGGTCACAAAGCTGGGGGTGTGACAAGCAGTGCAGCCCGTGGAATAGAACAGCTCTTTACCGCGCAACACTTGTGGATCATCCACATCGCGCCGGGCAGGCACACCAAGGTTTCGGCTGTAGAACGTAACCAAATCAAGACCTTCTGCGTCAACCTCTGTGCCCCGGTCGTCGCCATCACCGTGGATCGCGTTCTGGCAGGTGGTCTGGGCTGGCGTACATTCCCCGGCCCCCGCAGGGAAAAGCGGGTTTGATATGCCAATGTCGCCAGCAAAGGCACCCGCAGATTGATGCTTCACCGTTGGTGCGCCTGCTTTAAGCCCAAAACGGCCCAGCATCGGTTGATCAAACTCTGCCGACCACACAACATTTGGGCGACCGGAAATACCGTCGCCATCCAGATCATCAGGGTCTGCACCCGCGAGAATATCGGCGGCAGGGATCGCCTCCAGCAATCCCAGACCAATCATCTGCGGAGCTATGCGCGGGCTGAGCATCGCGTCGGGGTGCAGCGGTCCGTAGCCTAGATCAGCCGCTTTATAAGTGGGATGTCGTAGAGAGACCTGTAGGCCATCTGCCAGAGTGACGATCTCTTCCTTATAGGTGATATCGAGACGGTATTCTGAAGGATGACCCTGCACAGCAAAATCCTGCAACTGCGTGCCATAGGTCGGATCGGGCAGGGTGGCGATGTAGTCTTTGATCTCGGCGATTGGGTCACCTCCGGGAATAGACACCCGCAAAAACATGGAAATCGCGTTATCTTCGGCATTTTCCGGCGGGTGTCCGCGCCCGTCTTTGATATGACACCGCTGGCAGGATCGCGCATTATAAAGCGGCCCCAGACCGTCAGATGCCAAGGTGGAGGACGGGGAAGACACCCAGAGCTTGCGGAAAAGCCCGTTGCCGACTTTAAAATTCAGCTCGTCCTCGAAGGTGATGTTGCCCGAAGGCTGCGAGAAAGCATTTGTGTCGGGCAAGACCCGTACAGTCGCAGCCCCCGCGGGCTTTTCTTCAAACCGTTGAGGCGCAGAAAAGTCGGTCGCAACAGCCGTAGCCGCCGCTATGCGTGCGGCTTCCTTGGGGGTGCGCGGGATCACGTTTAGATGCGGGTCTCCAAGTTCCCAAATCGGACCATCAGCAGGCCCGCCTGCCAATGCAACAGTGCCCGCCACCAAAGCGACAAGCGCAAAGCTACTCGGCTTCATCCATTTTTGACGCATTAAGCTGGGCATATTTTTCTTCACCAAGTTTCGCCACGAGATCAAGTTGTGTTTCCAGAAAGTCGATGTGACCTTCTTCATCGCTTAGCAATTCTTCGAAGATATTCTTGGTCACGAAATCACCCACGGCTTCGCAGTGTTTACGCGCTTCCATGTACAAATCCCGCGCGCCATGTTCAGCGGCTAAATCGCATTCCAGCGTTTCTTTTGGGGTTTGCCCAATCCTTAGCGGGTCCAGCTTTTGCAAGTTGGGATGACCTCCCAGAAACAGGATGCGGGCGATGAGCTTGTCCGCATGGTTCATCTCTTCGATGCTTTCCTCGCGGGATTTCTTGGCCATGTGACCAAGCCCCCAATCTTCCTGCATCCGGTAGTGTAGCCAATATTGGCTGACTGCTGTCAATTCACTGCGAAGCGCATCGTTGAGATATTCAATAACTTTCTTGTCGCCGTTCATTTTGAGTTTCCTGTGTTGCTGCGGATTTCAAATTCCGCAGGTGCATGGGGACTTCTAGATTGTTGTTGCTGCGCATGGTTGACAGGAACAGCGGCATACATCCACCGCAATCCGCAGCCTTACCCAATGCACGATAAACTTTGCCTGGGGTGATAATGGTCTTGTCATCGGCAGCCCGCATCCAGTCAATAGCAGCATGGATGTCTTCGGCGGTGATATGCTGACAATGGCAGATAATCATGATGACAAGACCTTATGTGAATTTATTGGAACACAGCGTCAGGATCGTCGAGGCTGTCTGATCCCTCAAATGCGATCTGGTCGACACCAAGGGCAGTGACAACGCGCTCAATCGAGCGGGTCTGGTCGATCAGGCCGTTCACGCCGCCCATGATCAACGCTTCACCCGCCGCATTGCCACGTTCCAGCATCTGGTCATAGGCAAAGCCTGCCTCGGATGCTGTCTTGATACGGCCCAATGCCATCATTGTCGTGCTAAGCTTGCTGCGCATTTCATCGTCTAGCGCAGCGTCAGTCGCCGAGACCAGGTCGGACAATGACGGCCCCGAGACCAATGTACCATCGATGCGGACATATTCACCTAAGTACACATTCTGAACGCCCAGACCGTCATAGTAATGATCGTTATGCGTGTTGTCGGCAAAACAGGAATGTTCTTCTTCCGGATCATTGAGCATCAAGCCCAGTCGCATCCGTTCCCCCGCCTGTTCGCCGTAGGACAGGGACCCCATGCCTGTTAGCATTGAGACCAGCCCCGTATCTTCATTCGACATCAGAGTTGTCCGTGCATCGCCATTATCGGCCCATTGCACTGCCATCCATTCCAGATCAGAGACCAGCAGGTCCGTCGCGGCGGTCAAATAGTCCCCGCGACGGTCGCAATTGCCATTCGTGCACGCATCACCCGTGGCATAATCGGTCCAAGGACGATTGCCAGCCCCGTCGCCGTGACCATTCAGATCTTGCCCCCACAGCAGGAATTCGATCGCATGGTAGCCCGTGGCCACATTTGCCTCGACGCCATCCGCTTCATGCAGGGTTTCTTCAAGCAGGGCAGGGGTGATGCTGCCTGCGTCGATCTCTTGGCCCGACAGAATAAAGCTGGGGTTGGCCACCACGTTCAACGCAGCGAAAGCGTTCTCATCTGACGAACCGCCGTAAGAGGCGTCTACATAGTCAATCAGCCCTTCGTCCAGAGGCCATGCATTCACCTTACCTTCCCAATCATCCACGATCGCGTTGCCGAAGCGATACACCTCGGTCTGTTGATAGGGGACACGGGCCGCAAGCCACGCGTCTTTCGCGGCCTGCAATGCCTCGGCTGATGGGTTTTGCGTTAAAGCGTTCACTGCCGCCTGCAAGTTTTGTGCTGTAACAAGGCTGTCCTCATATTTGGCGGCAGCAATATCGGCGTAGGTCTGCAACACCTCCGACTTTTCAACAGCAAGGGCTGGCGCGACGAAGGCTACAAACAGCGCCGTGGAGGAAAGGAAAACGTGTTTCATGGAAAGTCCTGTCAGTGAAGAGTTGTTGGTTGGGATTGGATGGGTCGCACGTTGTCACCATGGGCGCGGGGCGCACAAAGGTTCATACGTTTCAGGGCAAGGCCAAAATCTGCAGCCAAGGATGTGATCAACGGCGCGACATCAGCACGAACAAGCAAAGTCGCAATAAGCATTGCGTCGTCGCGATCCCCGGTTGCTGCTGTTGCTATGAAATTGGCAAAACATGATTCGTCAGACCCAAGGCATTTGCAATTTACGGAATGGCGCATCAATGGTCTGCGCCCATGTTGGGAGCAAAGTTTGCAAAGGCTTTCAAACGACTTGAGTGCCTTGCGACCTTGGATAGCACCAAGGCTGTGTGCAAAGTCGTTCCAAACAATTGCTTGCGCGTCGGGGCCGTCGCACCAAAGACGAAAGTATATAACCGACGCTGCCTCGATACCATCCAGTTCAGTGATGAAGCCGACAGGCGCAGCACCACGTTTTTCCTGTGTGCTGGTCATTTGGTCAGAATCAATTTGCCAGCTCGCGTGATGCGCAGCGTATATGTCTGATCGCCCAGAACAATCTGCGCTTGGTCCGCACCCTTTGTCAGGTCTTCCGCTGAATATGTTGGCAACATGTTCGGGGCAGGTTTTAGTGTTTCCTTGGCCGAATGAAACGACATCACTTTCGCCCCCCATCGGGAGTTTTGTTGTGAATATAATGGTCGAAAATCCATTCCATACTAAGGCCATCAGATGTACCGGATTGATTTAACACATCTGCGAGTTCGGATCGGTCTGGGCGTGGGGTGCTGCGTTCAAAACTGTGCTCTTTCAAATGGTCTACGAGGTCTTGCATCTTGGAAGTCCTTTCATCTGTTGATTGTCGGGCTTCCCCAATATTTTGAAGGGATGGCTAGAAACTAAATTAAATCTGAGTAATTTTATCAGATAAGTCAATCCTACTTTTTTAGTCAGAATTAAAAATCACAAATAAACTCAAGCTGAAGCGCAATATCTATGTGGCCAGTTTATCCGTGTGTCAGCCACCGCCCCCTCATAGGGGCGCTTTTATGATGTCCGTAGTAGAAATACGGCTGGTCGGTTTGCGATATGACCCAGCAACAAAGGCTGCAAACGTCTTTCGCTTGTCGTCGTGGGCTGAGACGGGTAATCATCTTAAGCCAACAGGGAGACGCACATATGCACGATGATCTGCTGAACAGCTTTATGACCGGTCCCGATGAAAACGGCCGCTTCGGTGATTTCGGCGGACGGTTCGTCTCGGAAACTTTGATGCCGCTTATCCTTGAGCTGGAAGAGCAGTATGAGCATGCCAAAACCGATCAATCTTTCTGGGACGAGATGGATTTCTTATGGAAGCATTACGTCGGTCGCCCATCGCCGCTATATTATGCCGAGCGGCTGACAGAGCATTTGGGGGTGCAAAGGTTTATCTCAAACGTGATGAGCTGAACCACACAGGCGCGCATAAGATCAATAATGTACTGGGCCAGATCATCCTTGCGCGTCGTATGGGGAAAACCCGGATCATTGCCGAGACTGGCGCGGGGCAGCATGGTGTGGCAACCGCAACCGTTTGCGCGAAATTCGGGCTGAAATGCATCGTCTATATGGGTGCCCATGATGTCGAACGGCAGGCACCAAACGTGTTTCGGATGCGCCTGCTTGGGGCCGAAGTCGTCCCTGTTACCTCTGGCCGCGGCACTTTGAAGGACGCAATGAACGATGCCTTGCGCGATTGGGTGACGAATGTGCGCGACACGTTCTATTGCATCGGCACGGTTGCAGGCCCGCACCCTTACCCGGCCATGGTGCGCGATTTTCAGGCGATTATCGGCAAAGAAGCCAAAGCGCAGATGCAAGAGGCCGAAGGCCGCCTGCCAGATACGCTGATCGCTGCCATTGGCGGTGGGTCCAATGCGATGGGCCTTTTCTTCCCATTCCTTGATGACAAGGAAGTCAGCATCATCGGTGTCGAGGCCGGGGGCAAAGGTGTTAACGAAAAGATGGAACATTGCGCGTCTTTGACGGGGGGCGTCCGGGTGTGCTGCATGGCAACCGGACTTATCTATTGCAAGATGATGACGGGCAAATCCTTGAAGGTTTCAGTATTTCCGCCGGTCTGGATTATCCCGGTATCGGCCCGGAGCATTCCTGGCTGCATGAAATCGGGCGCGCGAAATATGTCTCGATCACCGATGTTGAGGCGCTGGAAGCGTTCCAGCTATGTTGCGAACTTGAAGGCATCATCCCCGCCTTGGAGCCATCCCACGCATTGGCCCATGTGATGAAAATCGCGCCTGATCTTCCAGCTGATCATCTGATCTGCATGAATATGTGTGGGCGCGGGGACAAAGACATTTTCACTGTCGCCAAAGCGCTGAATTTTGAGATGAACACCGGCGCATAACTTTTTTGACCATGGGCGCGGCCAATTCTGTCTTAAGAAAATGCTGTCAGAAAATCTTTGAAACTTCGCGAAAGGCCAAAGCGCTTTTAAGGGTCAGCAATGGGGTACCTGTTATGGCTGTCCTTTTCATTTATTACCTGAACGGGTAATTTTGTTGCGCGACGGCAACAGGGTTTGACGTAGGGTCATAAGGCAGGTGGCCAGAATCCCGACCCGCGCCTATTCCACATCTCCCGACCAAATGGTTCGGACCTTAACGGGCGCAGGTGATCACTGCCCCGGTGCGCACGGGCTTCCCGCCGCGTATGCCAAGGCCGCAATGATGGAAGGGGATGACTTTTGATGTCATTTTTTTGATGTAGCTCATTTGGTAGAGCAGCGGGTTCCTAATCCTCTTGTAGCGGGTTCAATTCCCGCCTTCAAAACCGGTAAGGCGGTGACGCCTTGGGTTCGACTCCCAATCGCATGAAACGCGATCGAAAATCTAACGGATGTCCGGGCCTTGTCTGCGCTTGCAGGGGTTCGCGCCAGACAGCCTTCGGGCCAATGGCAAAGACGCCAGCGAACGCCCCGGTTTGCGCCGGTCGGCGGGTGACGGGCAAGGGCCTTTGCGGTCAGGTGACGGAGCTTTCGAGCGCCTGATCCCCACCGCATCGGCCCGCGCCCCGCTCCTCACTGATCCGCGTGGGTTGGGACAGGGCAGGGGCCGGGCATCCACCACAAGTTTATCAACCGGGCCTCAAAAGCCCCCTAACCCAAACAGAAACAAAAGGAGATCGTGCGTGTTGTAGCGACGATAAAAGAAGGAAGAAGACGATGAAAATAATAGATAAAGTAATGGGCCTGCGTCGTGTGACGCTGACCGAAGGTGAACGTGCGCTTGTGTTTCGCAAAGGCAAACTGGTCGATGTGATCGGTGCCGGGGAACATATGCTCAAAGCAAAAGATGTGCTTGAGACCCACAACCTGACCCGGCCTGAATTCGTCTCTGCCTTCGAGGACGCTATGCGACGCGAACGGCCTGATCTGGTTGCAGCGCATTTGACCGAGCTGCGCACCGATGTTGACGAGGTCGCAGTTATCTCGCGCGATGGCAAATTGCACGAGGTGATGTCGCCCGAGACACGTGCGCTTGTCTGGACGGCGGCTGGCCCCTGGACGCTTGAGCGTTTGGATGTCAGCGCGGACCGGGCAGTTCCTAAGGTTTTGGGCGATCGTCTGGCGCGGGCGCGGATGACGACGAAGATGACCGTTGTTGAAGTGGCCGAGGCAGATGTCGGGCTGATGTTCGTTGACGGTGTTCTGACAGAGACGTTGAAAGCCGGGACACATCGCTTCTGGACGCTGGGCCGCAAGATCCACGTCAAGATGGTCGACATGCGCTGGCGAAACCATGATGTGACGGGTCACGAGATCCTGACCAAAGACCGGGTGACTTTGCGGGTCAATCTCGCAGCTGATTTCCGGGTCACGGACCCTGTGAAAGCAGTGACTGCGCTCAAGGATTTCGAGGAAGCGTTGCACCGGGCCTTGGGTCTGGCGTTCCGCAAGACGCTTGGCGCGCTGACGCTTGATGCGCTTTTGGCTGATAAAGTGTCCGTGGACGCGGAAGCAGCCGAGGCGGTGCGGGGCGAGATGGCTGCTATCGGTGTTGAGGTGGGTGCGATTGCGTTGAAAGACGTGATCCTGCCTGGCGAGATGCGCGATATTCTGACCTCCGTTGTGGCGGCAGAAAAGGCGGCCGAGGCCAACGTGATCCGGCGTCGGGAAGAAACGAACGCGACGCGTTCGCTTCTGAACACGGCGAAGGTCATGGCCGAGAACCCTGTGATGCTGCGGCTTAAAGAGCTTGAAGCATTGGAGGCTATCGCGGGCAAAGTCGAACGCCTGACCGTGCATAACGGGACGGAGGGTTTGATGAATGACCTCATCAAACTGCGCGACTAGGACAGGGCCATCCGGGGGAAGCCTCGGGTGGCCTTTTTGCACGGCTTTCCTGTAAAATCCTGAAATCAAAATTTTGTCGAACTAAGCTCATAATTCTGTGCTAACAGCGCGAAACAGCTTTCAAAAGTTCATGAGTTCGCGCGCTATGTTTTCCAATGATAATCCAATTTTCGAGTTTCGCGGTCCTTTTGGTGTGCCGGTGCAAATTGGGTCAAGCATTCTATTTCTATTCCTGATTTTCGTCTCATTTTCAGGTGGTTCGCAAGTAATCATGTATGATCTGATTTTCGTCGCCCTGTTGATCGGTTCGATCTTCCTGCACGAAATGGGCCATGCATGGGGCTCCTTGATACAGGGCGTGCCGGTGCGCCGTATCATGATCCATGGAGGCGGCGGGTTTTGCGAACGCTCACGCTCGGCTACGCGCTATCAGGACGAACTGATCGTAGCGATGGGCCCGATTGTGAACCTTGTGATCTGGGCTGTGGCGTCGCTGGTGGCACCCTACATGGAAGGCGAGATGCTAGGTTGGGCGCTGAGAATGTTGGCGATGATCAATCTGTTTCTGGCGGTGTTCAACCTGATCCCGGTGCAACCTCTGGATGGGGGCAAGCTATTTCAACTGGGGTTGATGCGCATTCTGCCATCTATCACCGCAACCCGTATTGCAGGTGCTGTAGGGTTAATCCTCGCGCTGCTGTGGATTCCGGCGATGCTGCTCAGCTATGCAACATTCGGCTTTCTGCTGCTGTTTTTCCCGCCCATCCGGCTTCATTGGCAAATGCTCAAAGCAACAGCTTGAACCTTTGCCAAAGGCTCATTTCCGTACCCGCCTAAAGCCGACCACGTTTTTTTGCGATACCGCGCAATCGTAGATCAGGCCCGCGCCGGACAGATTGTCGAAGATGTTTTGGATCGTTGTGTATGGATAGCGTTTTGGGTGTAATTCGATCAGCAGGTGTTTGACATGGTCAGGCCAGGGCGTATCGAACAGAAACTGCTCGGCTCCTTCGATGTCCATGGTCACGATGTCGGCACGGTGGTCTGTCAGAAGTTGCCCGATCCCGAGGGTAGGGACTTCTACCACTCTGGATGGATGTGACGTCTCTTCTGCCAGTGCTGACGCCCAAAAGGATCGTGCCTTGTGAAACAGCATAGGCTGACCTGCGTTTTCATCATTCACGACGGCACCGTGTAAGACGGTTACAGCATTGCAACCATTGCGATCAAGATTGTTCCGCAACACGGGGATGACATCCGGGTTCGCCTCGACCGCCACGACATTTTCAGGTCCGGCAATACGCGCGCTGATCACGCTGAGATACCCCATGCCAGCCCCAAGCTCCATGACCTTATGACCGGGACGAACGTGCTTTTGCACGGCAAAGGCTTCGGACCTTTCGTAACGGCCCGCAGTCAGGCTGTCTTTCAAGGGCTGCAACGCCAGATGATCGGGCACGTCGAGTGTAACACCGTTGAGTTCATACTGCATCGTGACGTCCAGACTGATCTTATGTGCAAGCTCACCCGAAAACCGGTTCCCACTTTTCGGCTTGCGCTTTACACTGCCCACATCGCCACCAATTCGACAGAAAGGCAAGCATTGAAACTTTTTGTAGGTCTGGGCAATCCCGGCGCGAAATACGCGCATAATCGGCACAATATTGGGTTTATGGCCTTGGACCGGATTGCGGCAGATCACGGGTTTCCCCCGTGGCACGGCAAGTTTCAGGGCAGTATGACCGAGGCACCTCTGGGGCCCGACAAGGTGATCTTGCTCAAGCCCGAGACATTCATGAACCTGTCTGGTCAATCTGTTGGCGAAGCGATGCGCTATTACAAGCTGACGCCGGCGCAGGTCACAGTGTTTCATGACGAAATCGACCTTGCCCCGGCAAAGTTGCGCTGCAAGACCGGTGGCGGACATGCAGGGCATAACGGCTTGCGCTCGATCCATAACCATATCGGACCGGACTACCACCGCGTTCGCATGGGGGTTGGTCATCCGGGTCACAAGGATGCCGTGCCGCACTATGTGTTGCAGGATTTCCCCAAGGCAGATGCGGACTGGTTGGAGGATGTACTGCGTGGGGTCAGTGACGGTGTAAAAGATCTTGTGGGCGGTGACACGGGCAGGTTCCTGAACGCGGTCGCACGGCGGGTAGCGCCGGCCCGGTCATCCATCTCACCCGCGAAACCAAAACCCGAGCCCGCGCAAGAAATGACCTCGGCGGCGGAAGAGGATACCCGAACGCCTTTGCAAAAACTGATGGACCGGTTCAAATGAGCCGTTTGCAGCAGGCCTTCACACATCAAGCGCAGGTCTGCGCCAGTTTGGGTTCTCCTTTTATGGGGCGGCTAATGGCGCTTTGCGCGGACCGGATGATATCAGGCACTGCCGTGACGGATCGTCTGTTTGCATGGGACGGCGATGTTTCCGCGAAAGGGCATAGCGTACCGTTACGTCTTGCGGGCGCGCTCCATGCGTTGGTGCTGACCGGGGCCGCGCCCGCGCTGCTGCAGGCCTACCCACCGCATGAAGTTTCCGATGACGCGCTTTGGCAGGCCGTCAGTGATGCTTTTGTTACCCACGAGGCGCATCTGATGCACTGGCTCGACAGCCCGCCGCAGACAAATGAGGTGCGCCGGTCCGCTGGTCTGATACCCGCAGCCATGTGGTTGTCTGCGCGATTGGGCCTGCCTTTTGATCTGTCGGAATTAGGCGCAAGCGCGGGGCTAAACCTGATGTTTGACCAATTCGCTTTAAGCCTGGGCGATATGCGGTTCGGCCCCGATACCCCTGCGCTGACACTCGCGCCAGACTGGACAGGGGCCGCCCCTGTTGACGCGCCGATAAGCATTCGAGACAGGCGAGGCGTTGATCTGAACCCGCTCAACCCACAAAACCCCGAGGACCAGTTACGCCTGCGTGCCTATCTTTGGCCCGACCAACCTGACCGTAAGGCGCTGACCGATGCTGCAATTGCGGTTGCCGCTGCTCCGGTGGATCGCAGTGACGCTGCCGACTGGCTGCAACAGCGCCTGTCCACCCCGCGCCCCGGTGCCATACATCTGATTTATCACACGGTCGCGTGGCAGTATTTTCCGCAAGCTGTGCAGAACAGGTGCCGGACCCTGATTGAGGCTGCGGGGGACGTCGCCACACCTGACGCTCCAATAGCATGGCTGGGGATGGAGGCTGACGATATTCCCTGCGGTGCGGCCCTGACCATGCGTCTGTGGCCGGGGGATCATCACATCACCTTTGGCCGGATTGATTTCCACGGTCGTTGGGTCAGCTGGGAAGCATCGGAATGAGAAGATTTTTCAAATGGTTTCTGCGCATCTTTGCTGTGCTGGCGGTGATCGTCCTTGCCGCAGGTATCTGGAAACGGGAAGAAATCACGCGCTTACTGGCCGTTAACAGCCTGTTCGCCGAGGACCGGATCGTTGCGAACTTCTCTCACATGGATAGCGCTTTTCTGGCCCGGGACGTTCCGCGAGGTGCGGGCCCCGTCAGCCCGCTGCCCGAAGGCCCGCCCTACACCTTGCCCCCAGAGGTTGCGCAATGGATCAAGGACCGCGATGTAACAGGGCTGATCCTTCTGAAAGACGGCAACATCGTCTTCGAAGATTACTTCCTTGGCACCGAGCCTGAAGACCGGCGCATCTCTTGGTCTATGGCGAAAAGCTATTTATCCGCCCTGTTTGGGATTGTGATGGCGGAAGGCGCAATCACATCGCTTGATGACCCCGTGACGAAATATGTCCCTGCATTGGCAGGGTCGGCCTATGACAAAGCCACCATCCGCAATGTGCTGAATATGGCTAGCGGTGTGGAATTCAACGAGGATTATCTGGATTTCCATTCAGACATAAATCGCATGGGGCGCGTTCTGGCGCTTGGGGCCTCGATGGACGGGTTCGCCGCCGGGCAGAACAGAACATGGGCAGAGCCGGGCGCAGCATGGCGTTATGTCTCGATCGATACCCATGTGATCAGCATGGTGATCCGTGGAGCGACCGGGCGCACCATCCCCGATCTTCTGTCCGAAAAGATCATCGTCCCAATGGGGCTGGAACAATCGCCCTATTACCTGACCGATGGCGAAGGTGTGGCATTCGTGTTGGGTGGTTTGAACGTGACCAGCCGTGATTATGCACGGTTTGGCCAGATGATCGCACAGGACGGATACTGGAATGGCCAGCAGATTGTCCCATCGGATTGGGTGCTGGCATCAACCGCTGCAACTGCGCCGACGCAACCCGGCGCAATTGGTTATGGGTATCAATGGTGGATCCCAAAAGGCTCGCCCGGCGGCGAGGTGATGGCGCGTGGTATTTACGGGCAATATATCTATATAGATAAGCAAGCTGGCGTCGTGATCACCGTAAATGCCGCAGACCGAAATTTCCGCGCGCCCGGTGTCGCGGACTAGGATGTGGAAATCTTTCGCCTGATTGCGCAGGATTTGAAGGAGTAGACCGATAGACAAAGCCCCCTCTATCAATGTGCTGGGACAAGCGTTGCAACCCTGTTCTCTGGAGCCCATGACAGGGTTCTTTCGTAATGGGTCCTGTGATACCTGCGCGCAGGATCAGGGCAGTCATACCGTCTGCGCAGTCATGACGGCTGAATTTCTGGCCCTGTCCAAATATCTGGGCAATGATCTGTCCACACCGATGCCGCAATATCGCTTTGCAGGGCTTAAACCCGGCGACCACTGGTGCCTGTGCGCCGCGCGGTTCCTGCAAGCCCATGAGGAAGGCGCGGCCCCAAACGTCAATCTGGCTGCCACCCACCAGCGTGCGCTTGATATTGTGCCGCTAGAGGTTTTGAAACTGTATGACATCGAGGGAAAGTCATGAAACGATTTGTCTGTCTGTTAACATTTGCGTTTCTTTCCAGTCCTGTGCTTGCGCAAGGGCAATGACGGAAGCAAAACAAGAACTGTCGAACAAAAGGCAGATTAAATGGATGACGCTCTAAGGTCTTAGTTAGGCGATCTCGTCTCAATCCTCTGTGACACGCGCGAAAAAGCGGCGTCTGGTGGACCTTGGGGTTGTGCCAAAGTAATCCTGCCACCAATTATCAGTCCGCAAGTGCTTTGGCGGCCCACGCCGCTGGAAGGTCAGGGACTCACGGAAAGCGTGGTGCGTGTAGAGCCGCATGAATTCGCCCAGATAAATGTCGGCCACGCGTAGGTTGCCGCGCGTGATCACCATGTTCTCATCATTACGCCGGACAGAGGCATCCGAAAAATTGGCAGAACCCGCAATCACGACCGGATCATCCCCAAGCGGGTCGATCAGCATGAACTTGTTATGAACAAACCGGACATGGCTGTTCAGCCCAGTCAGACGTTCCTTTACCCAGCCGTCAATCTTGTTGGTGCGGATGAAGTTGCCGATGGCAAATGTGTTCTCGGGCTGGTTGCGCAGGGCCTGTATCGCAGCTTCCTCGGCATCGCGCGCAGGGCCCTTGCGCATGGGCCGGGTCTTGCGTTCCAGAAGCGCCAGTCGGAAGGGGGCGTCTGCGGATCGGTAGACATCCTTGAAGACGTCGTTCATGCCGAATGCAAAGGTCATCATCAACCCGTCCTGCGCTGCTTTGGCTTGTTCTGCGTACCATGCAAGTGCATCTGCGTTGCGACGAGGGCTGAAAATTATGCTTGTCCCTGGCGTTGGGGGGCCAGTAGGCAAGGGTGTTAACGCCTCGACCTGATCCTTGGTTGGCCCGCTTGGCACGTCATCTTTCAAGAGTTGCCAGTAGTCGAGAAAAGCTTGCGCAATGTCTGTATCTTCAACCACATGGGCCACATTGGATTGACCGAATATTCCCCCTTCCGAGAAATTCGTCCCGCCGGTCCAGACCGCCACGGGTTGATCATTCTCAAGTTTGACCATGAATTTGTTGTGCTGAATGTAGCTTTTGGGCTGTGTCCGCTCATGGGCTAAACCGCCAAGGCCTGCGGCTTGTAACGCCAGCCTATTGTCGTCGCGCGGGAAGTCGCGGCGGCCGTCATAAACGATTTCTATGTCAACGCCCCGATCTGCCGCTGCTTTGACCACCTCCAGAAACGGGGCGTAATGCAGCTCATATGCTGCGATGCGCAGGGCGTGCCGTCCGGCCTCGCAATTTTCGACAAAATCCGTCATTGCCTCAAACAAACCACGCGACAACCATTCAAACGCTTTGTTGTTCGGCACGTCCTCGGGTGGGCAATTGCCGAAGCGACGCGCATAGGCTTGTGATGCCGCGATGCCCCGGTTGAAATAGATGTCATGATCGCCGGTTTCCGGGTCTTCGGTCAGAACGTCGAGGCTGACCTGTTCAAACACCTCAAGGTCGTTTGGCGTCCCTTTCAGGGCGATAATGCGGTAGGTATAGCGATGGCCGGGTTTAGTGCTGTAATCGGACCATTGGAAGGACTGAATCGGGTGATCACGGGTGGAATTCTGGCTGCCTGGACGCAACCCCGGATCAGTTTCGGCAAAGGTTTTCTGGGCGCGCAGATAGGCGGCCTCATCCTCGGTATGGTCAGTGCGGTGCAGAGCAAACCCCAGCAGGTCGTTACAAGCAGATTTCGGTAGGTGCCAGCCCATCATCACAACATAAGTGCCTGCCACGATATGAACCTTCAGCGGGCCAGAGCTTTGGGAAACGCGCATTGCTACTATCCTGTCCAAGCTGTTCTGGTTGGACTATAGCACAGATTTGATGCAGGCTTTGTGACGCTCGTAACAGCGCTGTTCGGTGGCTTACGTAAACCTGACTTTTCCGATATAGGGCAGATTGCGGTTTCGTTGGGCGTAGTCGATACCGTAGCCCACGACGAATTCATCTGGGATTTCAAAGCCGGTCCATGTGGCTTTGACGTCAACTTCCCGCCGCGATGGCTTGTCAAGCAGGGCAATCGTTTCCATCCGCGCGGGGCCTCGGCTTTCAAGAAGGCGGATCACGTGGCTAAGCGTAAAACCCGTGTCCACAATATCTTCAACGACCAGTACATCGCGGTTGCCGATCTCGCCGCGCAGGTCTTTCAGGATGCGCACTTCGCGCGAGCTTTCCATCCCGTCACCGTAACTTGATGCCTCAAGGAAATCGACTTCAACCGGTAAGTCCAATTCCCGGACAAGATCCGCAATGAACACGAAGGATCCGCGTAAAAGTCCGACTACCACCAGCTTGTCCGTGCCTGCGAAATGGGTGCCGATTTCTCGGGCCAGACTTTCGATCCGGGCGGCAATTGCTTTGGCCGAAATCATTTCGTCAATGACATATGGGGGATGAGACATGAAACCCTCTTGAACTTTCTTTGCTTTTCTAACTAATGACGCGCCAAATCACGATAGGAAACTGATGCCCACCCATACTGAAAATCGAAAGCTGCCTTATACGGCTGATCAGATGTATGATTTGGTCGCTGATGTGGACAAGTATCCTGAATTCCTGCCTTGGTGCTCTGCTGCGCGTATAAGATCGCGCCGCGCTGAAGGGGCAAGTGAGGTGATGGAGGCTGATCTGGTGATCAGCTTCAAGGTCTTCCGGGAACGCTTTGGCAGTCGCGTGATCCTGCATCCTGACGAGCGCAAGATCGACACCCACTATCTGGATGGGCCGTTCAAATATCTCAAAAGCACCTGGTCTTTCGTGGATAACCCAGACGGTGGCTCAGAGGTCGACTTCTTTGTCGACTTCGAATTCAAGTCCCGCATTCTGCAAGGCGTCATTGGCGTTGTGTTTAACGAGGCCATGCAACGGGTCGTCAGAGCTTTCGAAGCGCGGGCAAAGGCGCTATATGGCGCGCAATAATGGGACCGGGTTTTATCGCAAAGTTCTTCAATACCCGCGCCAAATCCAGCCGCCGCCAAAAATCCGCGTGCTTGCATCGTCATAGAACACACAGGCCTGACCTGGCGACACGCCTTCCTCTGGGGTAAGCAATTCGATCTCGGCTGTGGTTGGCGTTAAAGGCCGGATGATCGCAGGCGCTGGTGGCCGGGTCGAGCGGACTTTGACGCCCATATGCCATTCGCTTTGACTTTCAAACGGCGCATCGCCCAGCCAGTTGATTTCGCGCACCGGAATGACGCGTGTTGCCAGCGCGTCTTTGGTGCCAACGATCACACGCTTGGTGTCCACGTCCAATTTGACGACATAAAGCGGCTCGACCAACCCGCCGATACCAAGGCCACGTCGCTGCCCGACCGTGTAGTGGATCACCCCTTCATGCTGGCCCAGAACGGTGCCATCCATATCGACGATATCCCCCGGCTCCCCCGCGCCGGGGCGCAGTTTTTCAATGACGGAGGCGTAATTGCCGTTTGGCACAAAACAGATGTCCTGACTGTCAGGTTTGTCGGCAACCGGCAGCCCGTGTTTTGCAGCCAATGCCCGCGTCTCGGCCTTGGAGGCAAGATGCCCTAACGGGAAACGCAGGTAAGACAGTTGCTCGGGCGTGGTTGAGAACAGAAAATAGCTTTGGTCGCGATTGGCATCAGCGGCGGAATGCAACTCTGGCCCCTGCGCACCCGATTTACGCTGAATGTAGTGCCCCGTGGCCATGCAATCCGCGTCAAGGTCTTTCGCGGTTTCCAGAAGATCTTTGAATTTCACACGCTCATTGCAACGGATACAGGGCACAGGCGTTGCCCCTGCAAGGTAGCTATCTGCGAATTCATCGATCACCGCATCCTTGAAGATGTTTTCATAGTCGAGCACGTAATGGGGGAACCCCATCGTTTCCGCGACCCGGCGTGCGTCATGTATGTCGCGGCCCGCGCAGCATGCGCCTTTCTTGGCAAGTGCCGCGCCGTGGTCATAAAGTTGTAAGGTGACACCGACAACATCATAGCCTTCCTGCGCAAGTTCAGCTGCAACAACAGAGCTATCCACGCCGCCCGACATGGCGACGACAACACGCGTGTCAGCCGGGGCTTTGGCAAAGCCCAGCGAATTCAGTTTTCCATCTGTCCAGTCCAGCGCCATAATGTCCTCGATCCTGATCGATCGAAATATAGGAAAATCTTAGCTATTCTCAAGACGCAGGTTCACGCCTCTTTAAGGCTATTGCAGGCATATAGTGTCAAAAGGCAACCATGGAATAGCAATATGTATCTCAAACGTCCTGATGGCCCGCGTGTCGTTACTCTTTCTGACGGAACCGCGCTAAGCCGCGCTGATCTGCCTGATCCAAACACCCGGCGCTGGGTCGCAAGCCGCAAGGCTGCGGTCGTTCGCGGTGTTGATGCACAGCTGCTTAGCATGAAGGAAGCCTGCGAAATCTATGGCCTGTCCGAAGAAGAATTCGAAAGCTGGCGAGACGCGGTTTCACAGCATGGGGTGCAAGGTTTGAAAACCACAGCATTGCAACATTATCGTCAGAATGAAGCCTGAATTAACTTTTATCCAGAAGGTAATTTCAAATTAACCTTTTAAACCCACGGTAAACATATCGCGGGGCCTTACTGGAGAAAATAACATGCGCGTACTACTGGTTGAGGATGATCCTACCACAGCAAAATCGATCTCGATGATGCTTACACACGCTAATTTAAATGTTTATGCAACCGATCTGGGCGAAGAAGGTGTCGACCTTGCCAAGCTCTATGATTACGACCTGATCCTGCTGGACCTGAACCTGCCGGATATGACCGGGCATGAGGTTCTGCGCCAGTTGCGGATGGCACGGGTCGAAACACCAATCCTGATCCTGAGCGGTTCGGACGACACTGAAAACAAGCTGAAAGGCTTTGGGTTTGGTGCCGATGATTACATGACCAAGCCGTTCCATCGCGAAGAGCTTGTCGCGCAGATCCACGCGATCATTCGTCGCTCAAAGGGACATTCGCAATCCATCATCAATACCGGCAGCATTGCTGTGAACCTTGATGCCAAGACAGTAGATGTTGACGGCAAGCCCGTACATCTGACCGGCAAGGAATATCAGATGCTGGAACTGCTCAGCTTGCGCAAAGGCACAACGCTGACCAAGGAAATGTTTCTCAACCACCTTTATGGCGGCATGGATGAGCCTGAGTTGAAAATCATTGACGTCTTCATCTGCAAGCTTCGCAAGAAGCTGGCAACAGCAACTGGTGGCGAAAATCATATCGAGACTGTCTGGGGTCGTGGCTACGTTCTGCGTGATCCACAACCGGGTTTGCGCGGTCGCGCGCCGGCGATGGCTGTCAATGGCTGATATTTAGCGCGGCGCCTTGAAGGGTTTGATACGGGGTCTTTCGTATCCGTTTCGATCCCTGCCGCTGCGCATTATTTCACCAGCCGCATCTGGACGATCCATACAAGGGGCCATATCACATAGGTCGGGATCGTCAGGGGTGCGCCATGTCAGACAATGATACACAAAACCACACGGATGATGTGGATGTAGATGCACTTACCCGCACACAAGCCACAGCCGAGCTTGCGCGCCTGGCGCAAATCTTGGCGCAGGCGAATGAGGCCTATCACACCAAAGACCAGCCCGAGATCAGCGATGCGGAGTATGATGCGTTCAAGCGGCGCAATACTGCTATCGAGGCCCGGTTTCCTGAACTGAAACGGGCCGATAGCCCATCTGATCAAGTTGGCGGGCCGCTTGCGGAAGGGTTCTCGAAAATTCGTCACGAAATCCGCATGCTGTCGCTTGGCAACGCATTCAGTGCAGATGACGTTGTCGAATTTGACGCGCGTATTCGCAAATATCTGGGCCTGACCGCTGAGGACCCTCTGTCATACACAGCGGAGCCTAAGATCGATGGTCTGTCCCTATCTTTGCGATATGAGGACGGGCAGTTGATCCATGCGGTCACCCGCGGTGATGGTGAGGTTGGTGAAAACGTCACCGCTAATGCCCGGATGATCCCGACAATTCAACAACATCTGTCTGCCGCCCCCAAAGTGCTGGAAGTCCGGGGCGAGGTTTATATGTCTCATCAGGATTTCGCAGACCTGAATGCACGTCAGGCTGAAGCTGGCGGCAAAACTTTCGCCAATCCGCGCAACGCTGCGGCAGGATCATTGCGCCAGTTGGACGCGACAATTACTAAATCCCGCCCGCTCAGCTTTTTCGCTTATGCTTGGGGGGCGCTATCCGAGCCACTGTCGGACACGCAGATAGGCGCAATTGAACGCTTGGGCTTCCTTGGATTCACGATCAATCCGCTGACACAGCTTTGCAGTGGTACAAATGAAATGATCGCTCATTACGAACGGATAGAGCAGCAGCGCGCGACGCTTGGCTATGACATTGACGGGGTGGTTTACAAAGTAAATGACTTGGGTTTGCAGCGCAGGCTTGGGTTTCGCTCCAGCACACCGCGTTGGGCGATTGCGCATAAATTCGCCGCCGAACTGGCCTGGACCCGGCTGGATGCTATCGAAATTCAGGTCGGGCGCACAGGTGCCTTGTCCCCCGTTGCGCGGTTACAGCCTGTGACCGTTGGTGGTGTCGTCGTGTCAAACGCGACGTTGCATAACGAGGATTACATCGCGGGGCGGGACTCGAAGGGAAATATCATCCGGGATGGCAAGGACATTCGTGCGGGTGATTGGGTGCAGGTTTACCGCGCAGGCGATGTGATCCCGAAAGTGGCGGATGTCGATCTGAGCAAACGCCCCGATAACGCGCAAGCTTACGAATTCCCTACCACATGCCCAGAATGCGGCTCTGACGCTGTGCGGGAGCCAGGCGATGCCGTGCGTCGCTGCACGGGCGGCTTGATCTGTCCGGCGCAAGCCGTTGAGAAGTTGAAACATTTTGTAAGCCGCGCTGCGTTTGACATCGAAGGGCTGGGCGCCAAACAGGTCGAGCAGTTCTATACGGACTGTTGGTTCAAGGAGCCAGCGGATATCTTTACCCTGCGCGACAGGTTCAGCGAAGGTTTGCAACAATTGAAAAACCGCGAAGGTTGGGGCGAGAAATCCGCGGCAAACCTGTTTGATGCGATTGACGAGAAGCGTAAAATCCCCCTGAACCGGGTGATTTTCGCCCTGGGTATCCGCCATGTGGGCGAAAGTGCGTCGACGTTGCTTGCGACCCATTATGGCAGTTGGTCGGCATTTGTGGCTGCGGTGGACAATGCGGCCCCGCTGGAAGGCGTGGCATGGGACGATCTGATCAGCATTGACGGTGTCGGCGCTGTCATGGCGGCGTCCCTTGTCGGAGCTTTTGCGCAAGAGGCGGAGCGCGCGTCAATCAACCGGCTGGTTGCGCAGCTTCAGATTAGCGATGTGGCGGCACTAGCGGCAAAAGACAGCCCAGTTGCGGGCAAAACAGTTGTGTTCACCGGCACATTGGAAAAGATGACCCGGTCCGAGGCGAAAGCGCGTGCCGAAGCGATGGGGGCTAAGGTCTCAGGCTCTGTTTCAGCGCGCACCGATCTGGTGGTCGCAGGGCCCGGCGCGGGGTCAAAAGCGAAAAAGGCTGAAGAATTGGGGGTAGACTTGATTGATGAAGACGCCTGGCTGGCTTTGATTGGCGACGCATAGATCGCTATGGCAGGCCGTCCAGAAATTCTGTTTCCGCTTTTTACGGACCTGACCGTACTGGAGGGTGTGGGCGACAAAACCGCGAAATTATTCGCGCATATGGATATCGAAAAACCGCGTGACCTGCTGTTCACCCTGCCGCATTCCGGTATTGACCGGCAACCGCGCAGCTCGATCCGGGATGTGGTCTTGCCTGCGACCGTCACCGTTGAGGTCGAGATTGGCATGCATGTCCCGCCTCGCAGTAAGGGCAAGCCCTATCACGTGCATGTCCGCGACGCACAAACCGAATTTCGGCTGGTATTTTTCCATGCCCATCAAGATTATCTGAAAAAACAGCTGCCGACGGGTCAGCGCCGGGTCATCTCGGGCAAGGTCGAGATGTTCGATAACATGGCTCAGATGGTCCACCCCGATTATATGCAGCCTGTTGTACGCGCGGATGAAATCCCCGCGTTTGAGCCGGTCTACCCGTTAACCCATGGGCTGACCCAGAAGGTGATCTTCAAAGCGGCACAGTCGGCATTGGATCGGGTCAAGCCTTTGGACGAATGGATAGACCCTGCGCAAAAGGCCAAGGAAAGCTGGCCGGATTGGCATATGGCGATCCGACAAGCCCATGAGCCGGTCGTCCAAGCTGATTTGGCGCCGTTACATCCGGCCCGTGCAAGGCTTGCCTATGACGAGATGTTTGCCCATCAGTTGACCCTTGCGTTGGCGCGCCAATCCGTGCGTGTCAAACGCGGCGTGGCAAGTGTTGCCACGGGTAAGTATCAGTCGAAAGTTTTGTCTGCTTTGCCGTACAGGCCGACCCACGCACAGGAACGCGCGATTGGCGAAATAGCGGCGGATATGGCGGCTCCGATCCGCATGAACCGCCTGTTGCAGGGGGATGTGGGCGCAGGCAAGACACTGGTGGCGTTCATGGCGCTGCTGACAGCGGTTGAGGCGGGCGGGCAGGGGGTCATGATGGCCCCGACGGAAATTCTGGCGCGCCAACATCTGGAAAGCCTGCAACCACTGGCCGAGGATGCGGGCATTGTCCTTACGCTGCTGACGGGTCGCGATAAAGGGGGCGAACGCGCTGCAAAGCTGGAGGCTTTGGCAAAGGGCGATATCCACGTTCTGGTAGGGACCCATGCGGTGTTTCAGAAGGACGTGGTCTTTGCCGATCTGCGCCTTGCAGTGGTGGATGAGCAGCATCGGTTCGGCGTGCGCCAACGGTTTGAACTGGGGGCCAAGGGCGAAGCTGTGGATGTTCTGGTGATGACTGCGACGCCTATTCCACGCAGTCTGGCCTTGGCGCAATATGGCGATATGGATGTCTCGGTCCTGGATGAGAAACCGCCGGGGCGCAAACCTGTGACCACCGCTGTTGTTCCCACATCGCGTATGGACGAGGTAGTTGAAAAGCTGCGTGGTGTGATTGCCGAGGGGCGGCAGGCCTATTGGGTCTGTCCGCTGGTCGAAGAAAGCGAGGTCAGTGACAAAACCGCCGCCGAAGATCGCTTCAAACGCCTGCGCGCCGCTTTGGGGGAGGGGGTTGTGGGGCTGGTGCATGGTCAGATGCCGCCCGCAGAAAAAGATGCGGCCATGGCGGGGTTTGTCGCGGGCGAGACAAAGGTTTTGGTTGCGACGACGGTGATCGAGGTGGGCGTGAATGTCCCGAATGCCACGATTATGGTGATTGAACGGGCCGAGGGTTTCGGTCTAGCACAACTGCACCAGCTTCGGGGGCGCGTCGGGCGGGGCGAGGGGGCATCGACCTGTTTGCTGCTCTATCAGGCACCCCTGTCCGAGACTGCGCGGCGCAGGCTTAATATTCTGCGCGAAACCGAGGATGGGTTTCGTATTTCAGAAGAAGATCTTGCCATACGGGGGGCCGGGGATCTGATTGGGACAGCGCAAAGTGGTTTGCCGCGGTTCCGCATTGCCGATCTGGAACGCCAGACATCGCTGATGGCGGTCGCGCAAAGTGATGCGCGCAAGCTGATGGCCGATGATGCGAGCCTTGAGACCCCCCGCGGGCAGGCGGCGCGTATTCTGTTATGGTTAATGGAACAGGATAAAGCGATCCGTTTGATTTCAATCGGTTAGTCTCAAAATCCTAAAAAGTTCACAAATGTTCTCAAAAAGTTCTTTACATCCGTTAACCATTATGAGAACAAAGTGACAACAAAGAGATGAGGAACTTAACATGATCGATGATCTCAGAACTATCATGACCCGGTCGCCAAGGATTTTGTTTCAGGATGCTGTTGGTATTGCTGCCATCGCCATCATCATGGCTGTTGCTCTTCATTTGCCGAGTTTTGTTTAAGTTACTGCCTGCTGTCTGATCCCGTTGAAGTGATAGGTCGTTTTTCCCGTTTCGACCTGATGATAACGCTCAGGTTCCCCGCCTGGTGCCGGTTGCCTCAGAACCCCGGCTGCGTTGACTTCCCAGACTAGCTAACTGGCCGCCGTGTTATGCCGACACGGCGGCTTTTTTATTGGCAGGACGCAGAGGCCTGAACCTGACACATCGCCTCTAAAGTCGCGTCAAGCGCCAGCATGATAGATGCATGGCGGTTCTTATAATCTTTTGCGGGTAACAGAACTTTTAATCCATCAAACGGGGCATCCGGGGCAGGGCCGTCCGATTTCAACATCGCTTTAAGTTGGTCACGCGCTGTTTCGACTTCGCTGAGTGTGCAACCAATAATTGCGCTTCCCACCACAGATGCGGCTGCCTGACCCAAGGCGCAGGCCTTCACGTCCTGACCAAAGGCGGCAATGCGCCCTGTATCGTCCAACTCAATGTCCACCGTAACTGTAGAGCCGCACAGTGGCGAGCGGCGTTTGACCGTAACGTCCGGTTCTGCCAACCGCGTGGTCAGGGGGATATCCGCTGCCAATGCAAGGATCTGACCGGAATAGAGTTTTATAAGGTCCGTGTCGCTCATCAGGGTTCCAATTCTTGTTATTCCCATAGATAAACCTGTTGGCGCAGAATGCAAAAGGGAAACAACCATGAGCTTCGATCCTGAGACTTTGAGGTATAATGATCAAGGGTTGCTGCCAGTTGTGGCTCAGGATGAGCATAGCGGTGATGTGCTGATGCTGGCCTGGATGAATGCTGAGGCTGTCGTAAAAACACTTGAAACACGACGCGTAACCTATTGGTCTCGTTCACGTTCTGAGCTTTGGGTTAAGGGTGCCACCAGTGGCCATACACAGGAATTGATTGATTTGCGTGTGGATTGTGACCGTGATTGTCTGCTGGCCATCGTGCGTCAAACAGGACCTGCCTGCCACACCAACCGGCGGAACTGTTTCTATACATCCGTCAAAACCGGCGAAGAGGTAGAACTTTTCGCACCCGAAAAGTAGCGCCCCCGGACGGGCCACACCCAAAAGTGAACGGTTTCAGAGCCCGACATGCTTGCGAATGTCGTCAGGCGACAGCCCGTCTGCGCGATATTTCGCGATAGCACGTGCATCATCGCGTTTCGCCAAGCGTTTGCCAGCCGCGTCACGGATCAGCTTGTGATGGTGGTAGATCGGCGTGGGCAAGCCAAGCAGCTTTTGCAACACAACATGAATATTTGTGGCCTCGAACAAATCCTGCCCGCGGATGACATGGGTGATGCCTTGCGCCGCATCATCTATCACAACGGCCAAATGGTAAGCGGCTGTTTCCGTTTCTTTGCGCCCAAGAACAATGTCGCCGACGCCGTCGATCAAACCGTCAGGGCTGATCTGTCTCAGGCCCGCATTGGATGACCCCGTTTCATAAAAATGCAGGCTATCCATTACACCAAGTGCCGCGCGCATGTTGAGCCTTACTGCATCACCGGGCTGCCGCGTTGTCATTTTTCTATTGCGGCAGGTGCCGGGGTAGATCAGGCCATCCGGGTCTAATGGCATTGCCCCTTCCTGCGGGGCGGATAGGGCTGCGGTGATGTCGGACCGGGTGCAGGAACAGGGATAAAGCAGACCGCGCTTTGACAGATGGGCAAGCGCTTGGTCATAGGATGCGAAGCGCTCGGATTGTCGCATCACCGGCTTGGGCCAATGCAGTCCCAGCCATTTCAGATCATCGTAAATCTGCGCTTCCCATTCAGGGCGTGCGCGGGATTGGTCGATATCCTCAATGCGCAACAGGAACTTCCCACCTTGCGCCATCGCCATGTCATAGGCCAGCATTGCCGAATAGGCGTGGCCCAGATGTAGCGGCCCGGTCGGGGAAGGGGCAAAGCGCGTGCGCATGTTTTATGCCGCGCCTTCCGTGATCCCTTCCAACCAATTTGCCCATGCCGCTTTGGCGCGGTCGGTATAAAGCTTGTAGCGGGTCTTGCGATTGCGGCGCCCGCCTTTCGCATCGACCGGTGGGAAGAGGCCGAAATTGACATTCATCGGCTGGAAGGTCTTCGCCTCGGCCCCGCCGGTGATATGCGTGACAAGCGCGCCCATAGCTGTTTCGCGGGGTGGGGTCTGCGTAGGGTGCCCAAGAATTTCTGCCGCAGCAAAGCGACCAGCAAGCAAACCCATAGCAGCGCTTTCGACATAGCCCTCAACACCCGTAAGCTGGCCTGCAAACCGCAGATGCGGTTTTGATCTCAGGCGCATCTGATCGTCAAGCAGTGTGGGTGAGTTGATAAATGTGTTTCGGTGGATGCCGCCGAGGCGCGCAAATTCAGCATCTTCAAGGCCGGGGATCATCCGCAGCACTTCTTTCTGTGCGCCGTATTTCATCTTTGTCTGGAAGCCTACGATATTGTAAAGCGTACCAAGCGCGTTATCACGGCGCAGCTGCACAATGGCATGGGCTTTGATGTCAGGTTGGTGCGGGTTGGTCAGGCCCACGGGCTTCATCGGACCAAAGCGCAAGGTTTCACGACCGCGCTCGGCCATGACCTCGATGGGCAGGCAGCCGTCGAAATAGCCCGCAGTCTCGCCGGGTTTAAACTCAGTCTTTTCTGCGGCGAGCAATGCGTCGATGAAGTGCTCGTAGGTGTCGCGGTCCATGGGGCAGTTGAGATAGGCGGTGCGTTCTTCCTCGGTGTCGCCCTTGTCATAGCGCGACTGGAACCACGCTTTTTCCATGTTGATCGTGTCGAAATACAGGATCGGCGCGATGGCGTCGAAAAAGGCAAGCGCGTCTTGGCCTGTTTCCGCCGCGATGGCCTCTGCCAGTGCACCGGACGTCAGGGGCCCCGTGGCAATGATCCAATGGCCTTCGGTCGGAAGCACTGTGATTTCGTCATAGCTAACGCGAATATTCGGATGCGCTGTCAGCGCGGCAGTGACGCTTTCTGCAAACGGATCGCGGTCTACGGCCAAGGCACCACCGGCGGGCAGGGCGTGTTTGTCTGCGCAGGCCATGATCAGCCCGCCTGCCTGCCGCATTTCCCAATGCAGCAATCCCACGGCGTTCTGCTCATCATCATCGGATCTGAAGGAGTTAGAGCAGACCATTTCGCCCAGATTGCCAGTTCTGTGTGCGAATGTTACGACCTTGGGGCGCATTTCATGGATGACCACCTGCACACCCATATGTGCCGCCTGCCAAGCCGCTTCGGATCCGGCCATTCCGCCGCCAATGATATTGAGAACCTGTGTCATAGCTGCGGTTTAGTGCATGCTATAAAGATATGAAAGGTTGCCCGCCTATGCATTTTAAAATCAGGCGGGCAATTCATGCTTCAGATTGTCTGGTCAGTAGGCCAAAGAAACTTAGGACCCAGGAAAGACATCAAGAATGCCTCGACGACCAAAGGTTGCACCACCTTTGTCGCCAAAGTTGATCTTGAAGCCAACGCCAACGAAAGCTTCATCCGTATCAGCTGTGCCAATATCGAAATTTGTTGTACCTAGTTCTGCGTAAATTATGGCATTATCAACAAACGTATAGTTGCCTCTGAGTGTCAGGGTAGACACATCAGCACCAACATCTATGTCCAGACTGTCAAAATCCAGATCAATACCTATCCGATCATTGAAACTGTAGGCAGAGCGCAGGCCGAATATTGTACCGTCGCCGCTTTCTACATCCCCGACATATCCTTCGAGATCGAACCGGTCGAATGCATAAGCCGCTTCGAGACCGTAGAACTCTGCATCACCAGCGTCGTCAACATCTTCGATGCCGTAGAATGCACCAAACGCCAGTTGCTCAGACGCGTGATAGATACCGTGAACTGTGCCAGTAAGCACATCAACGCCTGATGTATCAAAAGAATGTGTCGCCAGATCACCCTGGATGGCGAAGCTGTCGCCGAAGCCATATTCAAACGAACCTTCGAAAGACGTTTTGTTGAGATCGGACTCATCTGTCAGCTGAGAATACGACAGCTCAATATCGCCGCCAGTGAAGCCCTGAGCCGTTGCCAAGCCAGTGCTCATCAACAGAAAGACAATAGAAAGTTTTGTGGTTATTTGCATGATATCCTCAATTTTTATATTTTTATTATTGTTGAGATTGTAATGGTTTTGAGCAGTTTCGGCAAGTGAATTGGATTATAATTTCGACACAATAATTAAGTTAATACAACTTTGTTTCTTATATTTTCTAACACTTCTAACGGCGCATAGCAGTTATTCGAACCGCAGACTAAGGAAAGAGACCTGCATGCTGATTAGATTTTGTTTGAACATTAACCAAAAGTGAGCCACTTGTGATGTAACGAAAATCGCAAAGCTGACAAGCCGCGCTAATATTGTACAGAAGCGTGGGTCATCTCAAATCTATCTTTGAGCAAAACCAAAACAGGCGGACGCAAATCCAACCCCACCCATCTTGCCGAGGGGCTTGAGCCGCATGCCAATACGCGTTATCGCAGCAACGGTTAATCGCGCGGTGCCCCTATGAAATTCCTCGACCTGTGCAAAGTCTATATCCGCTCTGGCGCGGGCGGGGGTGGAGCCGTGTCTTTTCGGCGTGAGAAATATATCGAATATGGCGGTCCCGATGGCGGTGATGGTGGGGCAGGCGGCGACGTTGTGATCGAGGTCGTGGACGGGCTCAATACGCTGATCGATTTCCGCTACCAGCAACATTTCTTTGCCAAGAACGGCCAGCCCGGTATGGGCAAGCAGCGGACCGGCAAAGATGGTGAGGATATTGTCCTACGTGTTCCCGTTGGGACAGAAGTGCTTGATGAAGGTGAGGAAACAGTTCTGGCCGATATGACCGAGGTTGGGCAGCAATTTGTCGTGGCCAAGGGGGGCAATGGCGGCTTCGGTAATCTGCATTTCAAGTCTTCTACCAATCAGGCCCCACGCCGCGCCAATCCCGGTCAACCGGGGGTCGAAAGGACCATTTGGCTACGGCTGAAACTGATTGCTGATGCGGGGCTTCTGGGGCTGCCTAATGCAGGCAAATCAACTTTTCTGGCAGCGACCTCAAATGCACGACCCAAGATTGCGGATTATCCGTTTACCACCTTGCATCCGAATTTGGGGGTAGTTGGTATCGACAATGCTGAATTCGTGATTGCGGATATTCCGGGCCTGATCGCCGGCGCACATGAGGGACGCGGTATCGGCGACCGCTTTCTTGGCCATGTAGAGCGGTGCTCTGTCCTGTTGCATTTGGTTGATGGGACATCGGAAAGCATTGTTTCTGATTACGAGACAATCATTGGAGAGCTGGAAGCCTATGGCGGACATCTGGCTGATAAGCCACGGGTAACGGCGCTTAACAAGATCGATGCGCTGTCGGATGAAGAACAAGCAGACCGTTTACGTGCGCTTGAAGCGGCGACCGGGGACCATGTCTATGCCATGTCAGGTGTGTCGCGCGAAGGGGTGGATCAGGTGCTGCGCGCGCTCAGGTCCGAGATCAAGAAAGACCGCCAGAGTGCGGCGGAAGAAGAGCCAGAACAATGGCATCCCTGAGCCGGGCCAAACGCGTTGTCATAAAGATCGGTTCTGCTCTTTTGGTAGATCGTAATACGGGCGCTTTGCGCGAGGCTTGGTTGAAAGCTTTGGCCGAGGATGTGGCGCGGTTGAAGGGCAGGGGGCAGGATGTGATCATCGTGTCTTCGGGCTCGATCGCCTTGGGACGCGGGGCGCTTGGTCTGGCGAATGGGGCGCTTGCGTTGGAGCAGTTACAGGCGGCAGCGGCGGTTGGGCAAATCCGGCTGGCCCGCGCTTATGAGGATGCGCTGGCACCGCATCAAATCACCACTGCACAGGTGCTTGTGACATTGGAAGACAGTCGTGACCGCAGGCGCTACCTCAATTCCCGCGCAACTTTGGAACAGCTTCTTAGCCTTGGTGCCGTCCCGATTGTGAATGAAAACGATACCATCGCCACGGATGAAATCAGGTATGGCGATAATGATCGCCTTGCCGCGCAGGTCGCGGTGACGGTGGGTGCGGATCTTGTCGTATTGCTGTCTGATGTCGATGGGCTTTATACCGCAAACCCCGTCGAGGATGCAGCGGCCACGCGCATTGATACGGTCACTGAAATCTCGCCCCGGATCGAGGCAATGGCAGGCGATGCGGGCACGGGTCTGTCGAAAGGTGGGATGAAAACCAAAATCATGGCTGCCAAAACCGCAATGGCGGGCGGGGCGGCTCTGGTTATCACGCAAGGTGCGCCGGATCACGCATTGAAACACCTTGAAGACGAGACCGCTGCGACATGGTTTTTGCCGCAAGAGACACCGCATCACGCCCGCAAGCGCTGGATTGCCGCGATGAAGCCGCAAGGCACACTGATCCTTGACGCCGGGGCCGCAGACGCGCTGAGGCAGGGCAAATCCCTGCTTCCGGCGGGGGTTGTTACGGTACAGGGCAGCTTTGGGCGTGGCGACCCTGTGGCCCTGCAAACCCCGGATGGGGCAACCATTGCCAACGGCCTGACACGCTATTCTTCGGAAGAGGCTACGCTGCTTAAAGGATGCAAATCCAGCCAGATCGAAGATATCCTTGGCTACCCCGGTCGCGCCGCGCTTGTTCACCGTGACGATATGGTGATGTAGACGCTGGGTTTCGACGCGGTGCAGATATTTCTGCTGCGTCGCGTGCCGCCCACTGGACCCGCTTACTATCTTCCCGTAAATGTCCATCAATCCCATATCCTCTGCAAAAGGCTTGAGAGTGATGAAAGACATGGACAACATCCCCGCAATGATGCGCGCTATTGGTCAGGCCGCCAAAGAGGCCGCGGCAGAGCTGTCTTATGCTACAGCCGACCACAAAGAAGCGGCACTTATGGCCGCGGCGGACGTGATTTGGGAAAACCGCGCTGAGATCATCGAGGCCAACCTAAAAGACATGGAGTTTGGCCGTGGCAAGGGGTTGTCGAACGCGATGATGGACCGTCTGATGTTGAATGAGGACCGCATTCGCGCCATGCAGGACGGATTACGCGCGGTTGCACAGCAGAGCGACCCTGTCGGCGAGACTATCGCGGAATGGGATATGCCATCGGGCCTGCATATCAAGCGCGTCCGCACGCCGCTTGGGGTGGTTGGCGTGATTTACGAAAGTCGTCCGAATGTCACTGCCGATGCCGGTGCGCTGTGCCTGAAAGCGGGTAATGCGGTGATACTGCGTGGCGGGTCGGAAAGTTTCCACTCTTCCCAAGCCATTCATGCCTGTCTTGTCGGGGGGCTGAAAGCCGCAGGCTTGCCCGAGGCGGCGATCCAGCTGGTTCCAACCCGAGATCGGGAAGCGGTGTCCGAAATGCTCACAGCGACAGACTACATTGATGTCATTGTCCCACGGGGTGGCAAAGGACTTGTTGGGCTTGTACAGCGAGAAGCCCGCGTGCCGGTCTTCGCCCATCTTGAGGGCATCGTGCATATCTACATCGATAAGGCCGCTGACCCGGTAAAAACGCTGAACGTCGTTTTGAACGCAAAGACGCGGCGGACAGGGATTTGCGGCGCGGCAGAGTGTCTTTTGATCCATGAAGACGTGGCTGACACAATCGGGCAGGGCGTGATCCGTGCGCTTCTGGACAAAGGCGTCACGGTTGATGCAGATATGGCGTTGCAAAAGGTTGATGGCACCACGCCCGCCACCGAGGCCGCTTGGGGACAGGAATTCCTTGATATGGAGATCGCCGCCAAAACCGTCGCGTCGGTCGAGGACGCGATGGCGCATATCCGCACCTATGGCTCCAATCACACCGACTGTATTATGACCGAGGATCAGGCAACCGCTGATCTGTTCCTGAACCGTCTGGACAGCGCAATCCTGATGCATAACGCTTCGACCCAATTCGCCGATGGGGGCGAGTTCGGCATGGGTGCCGAAATCGGTATCGCCACCGGCAAGATGCACGCAAGGGGCCCAGTGGGGGCAGAGCAGCTGACCTCGTTTAAATATATCGTAACAGGTGACGGCACGGTGCGGCATTAAGACGTAACCCGTTGTTCAAAAGTCACTGATTTTGACGCTGGGCAGTCTACGCAATTTATATCACCTGAAACCTTCTCGATAGGCTAAACATTACAGCCAATATTGACGAGAGGAACGATTATGCGTCGGTTAAGTGATATATTCTGGGCTCTCATCAGTGTGGGCGGACTTGGCTATATCGGTTGGCGCATTTTCACGGGCAAGCTGTTTGAAGGTGGTGGCCGCAAGACGCGTGTCTTCATTGATGCACAAAACTGGGCGGTCGATAAGATTGGCACGACCGGGGTGGGTATCGCGTTTATGGCGATTGGCATCATTGCCGCAATTCTCATTATATTGCCAGGTGGTGGTGATGACGACGATGAAGACGCGTAAAATCTGGACAGAACCAAATCCTTGCTGATCACCTACACGCTTCCCATTGCGCAGCTTGCGCGGTCTCGCTACCTGTAACGCATCTCAATCAGCGAGCGCTTTATGACCGATATCCCAAAAAACCTTGTTCGCCGTACAGGCTTTCCCGAAAGTGTCAGCCGCGCTGTGGTCACACCTTTGCAACCCTCGGTTGTCTATGCGTCGCCTGACCCAGATACGTTGGACGCGCAGTATGAAGGTGGCCAATTTGGCTACACTTATTCGCGCGAAGGGCACCCCAATGCCTCCGTTTTGGCGTCAAAAATCGATGCTCTGGAATGCGGCGAGGGTGGCTTGATCACGGCCTCTGGTATGGCCGCAGTGACAGCTACCATGTTGGGATTGTTAGGGCAGGGCGATCATATCATTGGTGGGGATCAGCTTTATGGGCGCAGCTTGCGTATGCTGACGCAAGATCTGCCGCGTTACGGGATTACGGCAACGCTGGCTGATCCCACCGATGCACAGGCGATTGAACAGGCGATCCGCCCCGAGACCAAACTGATCCTTGTTGAGGTCGTCTCGAACCCGACGTTGCGTGTGGCTGACATGGACGGCATCGCGGATATTGCCAAACGTCACAACCTTATCCTTGTTGTGGATAATACCTTCACCACCCCGCGCGCCTATCAGCCATTCGCATATGGGGCAGATGTGGTGATCCATTCCGTAACCAAATTGCTGTCGGGACATTCCGATGCGATGCTGGGTTATGTCTGTGCGCGCGACCCCGATCACCGCGCAGCGCTGGAAAGCACGATTGTCACCCTTGGTTTGACGCCCAGCCCTTATGATTGCTGGATGGCGGAACGGGGCCTGATGTCGTTTCATCTGCGATATGACCGCGCCGAAGAAAACGCCGCAGCGCTGGCTGATCATCTGGCAGGCTTGGCTGGCATCAAACATGTGCTTTATCCGGGGCGGGCAGATCACCCTGACCATAATCGGGCTGGGGCGTTGCTGGGGCCGCGCTTTGGCAACATGGTCAGTTTTGAGCTGTCAGGCGGTCGCGCCATGGCCAATGCCCTGACCCGCGCCATGCCCGATATGGCCTTTGCGCCGACATTGGGCGACATTGGGACGACCGTCAGCCATGCGGCATCCTCGTCCCATAGGGGGCTGACGCCGGACGGGCGGGCAGCCTTGGGGATTACCGAAGGGTTTTTCCGGGTCTCCGTCGGGGTTGAGGATATTGCGCTACTTAAGGATGAGTTTGCCAATGCACTGGCGCAGATTTCGTAAACCCAGAGACCGGGGCTGACTTTCATGGATATGATGGCAATCAAGGCTATTCTGGCGGGGATATCGTTGCCGGTGATGCTGATTGACCGGGATTATCAGGTTTTTCAGGCCAACCCTGCGATGCGGGACGTGTTGGGCTGCAACCCCGAGGGGATGAATGCCGTGGCTTTGCTACGACAGGCACCGGTTCTGGCCGTCATGGATAACGCCATTCGGGATGGGCAGAGCGGGCAGGCGCGGTTTGTGCTGCCCGGCCTTTCGGGCGAGGTCACATATACATTCCGCGCAGCACCTTTGCAGCTTGATGTCGCGCCGCACACCGGTGCCGTGCTCAGCTTTGAAGATAGCGGCCAGCTGGAAGAGGCGGAAACGATCCGGCGGGATTTCGTGGCCAATATCAGTCATGAGGTGCGCACGCCGCTGACTGGTATCTTAGGCTTCATCGAAACTTTGCGCACCAGTGCGAAGGACGATCCGGCCGCGCGCGATCGTTTTCTTGCGATTATGGAGCAGGAAGCCCAGAGGATGAGCCGTATGGTCAGCGATTTGTTGTCGCTTAGCCGCGTCGAGTCTGATGAGCGCGTCCGTCCACGGGAATTGGTGAACCTCAACGGTGTGATCCGGTCTGTAGGGGCCACTTTGGAAGGCAAGCTGAAGGATGCAGATGTTACGCTGGATATTCGCGGCGCAAGCGATGATATGATCATTCAGGGGGACCGGGACCAGCTGATCCAGCTCTATCTGAACCTTATTGAGAATGCGATCAAATATGGCGGGTCAGGTAAGATGATCCGCATTGCGCTGAGCGAGATTGACCATGACCCGACATTGCGCTGCCCTGCGATCCGGGCAGATGTGATTGACGAGGGCGAAGGTATTGATCCGTTACACTTACCCCGCCTGACTGAGCGATTTTACCGCATAGATGACCACCGGTCGCGTGAGATGGGCGGGACCGGACTTGGCCTGGCGATTGTAAAACATATCATCAACCGCCACAGAGGGAGACTGAAAATCACGTCTGAACAAGGGGTTGGCAGCACGTTTTCAGTAATATGCCCTAGGTAACGTGACGACCAGACAATCAAGCATTGCGATTATATATAAGCAAAACCAGCAGTGTCACAAAACTCTTACAAATCTGTCACAAATTTCAGATGCGACTCTCTTAGGTGGGGTTTCATAAGGGGCCTCGTGGTGGGGTCTCGTGTTTTTGAAGTTCAAGGAGTGACGCATGTCGTTCGCCAAAACCGCCGCCTCTGCTGCCCTCATGACCGCGCTTGCTGCAACTGCAGCGCAAGCACGTGATCAGATCCGCATCGTAGGCTCTTCCACAGTATTTCCATTCTCAACCGCTGTTGCCGAGCAGTTTGGCCGTAGCACTGATTTCCAAACGCCGGTCGTTGAATCAACGGGCTCCGGCGGTGGCATGAAGTTATTTTGCGCCGGTGTTGGTACGGATCACCCAGACATTACAAACGCATCGCGCCGTATGAAAGAAACCGAATTTCAGCTTTGCCAGGAAAACGGCGTTACAGAAGTAACCGAAGCTGTAATCGGTTATGACGGGATCGTTGTTGCCAATGCCAAAGGCGGGCCAGAGTTCTCAATCTCACGCGAACAGCTGGTAACGGCTTTGGCCGAACAAGGCCCAAAACCATCCACATGGGACGAAGTTGATCCATCGCTGCCTGCCATCAAGATCGAAGTGCTTGGACCACCCCCATCCTCCGGCACCCGTGATGCATTTGAAGAACTGGTTATGCATGAAGGCTGCGAAGGTGCGGGCATCGAATGCGAAGGCATTACGATCCGCGAAGATGGCGCTTACATCGAAGCCGGCGAAAACGACAACCTGATCGTGTCCAAGCTGGAAGCCAACCCGAACGCCCTTGGCGTTTTCGGCTTCTCGTTCCTGGACCAGAACGCAGACAAGTTGCAGGGCTCTGTTGTGGACGGTGTTGAGCCGACCTTCGAAAACATTGCTGCAGGTGATTACCCTGTATCGCGCAGCCTGTATTTCTACATCAAGAAAGCCCATGTCGGTGTTGTGCCGGGTATTCAGGAATTCGCGAATGAATTCATGTCCGAAGGTGCTGCTGGCGAAGAGGGCTATCTGGTCGATAAAGGCCTGATCCCACTGCCAGAAGACATGTTCAGCACGATTTCCGGCAATGTCACCTCTCTGACACCGATGACCGGTTCTGAGTGGAAGTAAGTAAGTCACGCAAGGCAGGGCGGCCCCGTATCGCCCTGCCTGACACAGCGAATATCACTAAATTCCTTTTGGGGGACGGATGCTGACCTTAGCCTTCCTGACTGTGCTTGGACTTGCCGTCGCATTTTACTTTGCAGCGCGTGGCCGCGCAGTATCCGTAGTTGATGGCAATTTGAGCCAGCTTCATTCCCGCCCAAATTATCATGGATTTCTGGCGTTTCTTGTCGCGGCCCTTGCGGGGTGGGGCGTTCTGGTCGTCATCGGAACGGGTTGGGGTATTGCGATTGAGCGCGGGCTTCTGGCAGATATCCTGACCGCCGCCCCAGAGTTAAGCCCGATTCAAGCAGAGTTGGTTTTGAACGATGCCCATGCGATTGCAGAGGGTGGCATTGCGTCCCGCACGGATGCCTTGCGCGAAGAGATTGCGGTCAAACTGAAAACGCAATCGGCGCTCTATCACTGGGGCAGTTTCGCACTGTCAGTCCTTGTTGCGGGGCTTGCGGGGCTCTGGGCCTTTCGGTCTGTAAGTGCGGACTGGCGCGCCAGAAATCGTTCCGAGACTATCGTGAACCGTATTCTCATGGTCACAGCGGCGATTGCGATCCTGACCACCCTCGGCATTGTGTTGTCACTGATCTTTGAGACGATAAACTTCTTCAACAATATCGAATGGCGGGTCGACAAGTTCCTGTTTGGCACAAACTGGTCGCCGCTTTCCGGGGTTCAGGCCGGGAAGCTTGATCCAAACAAAGTCGGCGCGATCCCATTATTTGCCGGAACCCTTTTGATCACTGTGATTGCCATGTTGGTGGCTGTTCCAATCGGGTTGTTTGCGGCGATCTATCTGTCAGATTTTGCCGGACCGAAAGTCCGCGCCTTGGCAAAGCCCATGCTTGAAATTCTCGCTGGTATTCCAACTGTGGTGTATGGCTTCTTTGCCGCCATCACATTGGCCCCTTTCCTGCGCAATTCAGGTGAAGCCGTGGGGCTGACCATCGCCTCGGAATCCGCTTTGGCAGCAGGGATCGTTATGGGGATCATGATCATCCCGTTTATCTCATCACTGTCGGATGATGTGATCAACTCTGTCCCGCAATCCTTGCGCGATGGGTCTTATGCAGTGGGGGCAACCAAGGCCGAAACCATCCGTCAGGTGGTTCTGCCCGCCGCTTTACCGGGCATTGTGTCTGCCGTATTGCTCGGGATTTCCGTGCCGTTGGCGAGACGATGATCGTTGTGATGGCAGCCGGGCAGGGGGCAAACCTTACGGCAAACCCGCTTGAGGCCGTGACGACCGTAACCGTACAGATCGTCATGCTGATCACGGGGGACACCGAAGCCTCGACGGCTGCCGGCCCCGCTTTCACCCTTGGGTTCACGTTATTCTGTGTGACTCTTTTGATGAACGTGATTGCGCAACGTATCGTGCGCAAATACCGCGAATTATATGATTGAGGCCGCGCAATGGTTGATATGACAGCCCTGACCGATATGCATTCCGGCGATGGTGCGACGGCGCGTATAGAAAGCGCCGCTTGGCCGAAATGCGCCTGAAAGCCTATGGCATTCTGGCAATCTTTCTGGCGGGTGCGGCGCTGGTGGCGTTGCTTTTCTCGGTCGTCACGAAAGCTGCTGGCGCGTTAACCGAAACGTATTTGACCATGCCTGTCACCATCAGTGCGGATGCGCTGGGGCTGGAGGTGGAAGAGGTGACCGACCCGCGCAAGATCCGCCGGGGCGATTTCAGTGGCCTGACCAAAGATGTGCTGAAAGAAATGTTCCCAAGCGCGTCCGGACGGACGATGCGGCGTCAGCTTTATGATTTGACCTCTGCGGGGGCGGCATATGAATTGGCCGATTACGTTTCAGCGAACCCAGGTCTTGTCGGGCAGGACATAAACTACAGGTTTCTCGCTTCGGATGTGACGGATTTGTACCTTAAGAGCGATTTCGGCAAGCTGGTTTCGAAAGAGATCGAAGGCAATTTAACCCTGACCGCCGATGGCGATGAGGACGGGTATATTGTCAGTTCAACCGCAGGGGATTTTCTGGCAGCGCTTGATCGCGTTAAGGAAGGGCTGGTTGTTGAGGCGGATGCTTTGCGCCGCAAAGCCAACCTTCAGGACAATGGCGTGGTCGAATTTCAACGCCGCGCAGAGGCGGCGGAAGATGACGCGACACGCACGCGCAACCTGGAACTGGCCGAACAGCGCGCAGCACAACGCGATACGCTGATTGCGCAAGCCGACGATCTGGATGCCCGCGCCATTGCTGAAGGCGGCGATGAGGAACTGACAGATATGAACCGCACAGTGCTGATCAGCACGGCGGGCGGCTGGCTGAAGATGACCCGTATCACCCCCACAGGGGGATATGCCGAACCGATCATTCCCCTAGAGCGCGAGGTCACAGCAACCAATTCGTGGAAACTGTTCACGACTGACCTGCCACAAAATGCGCGTAAGGTGACGGACAATCAGATCGTCTGGATCGAAACCCTGAAAGCGCAGGGGCAGATCGATACTGTCTTAAATACGCGCTTCTTTACCGCTGGTGATAGCCGTGAGCCTGAATTGGCTGGTATCTGGGGCGCCGCCGTGGGATCATTCTGGACAATGATTGTCACATTCGCACTTGCCTTTCCAATCGGCGTTCTGGCTGCAATCTACCTTGAGGAATTTGCCCCCAAGAACAAGATTACCGATTTCATCGAAGTGAACATCAACAATCTTGCAGCCGTGCCGTCCATCGTCTTCGGCCTGCTTGGGTTATCTGTGTTCCTTGGCGTCTTTGGCGTGCCGCGATCTGCGCCTTTAGCGGGCGGTATCGTGCTGGCCCTGATGACGTTGCCAACGATCATCATCGCTTCACGTGCGGCAATCCGCGCCGTGCCGCCATCGATCCGGGATGCGGCGGTGGGGCTTGGCGCATCGCCCTTACAAGCCACATTCCACCATGTATTGCCGCTGGCCATGCCCGGCATTCTGACCGGAACAATCATTGGTATGGCGCAAGCTTTGGGTGAAACCGCGCCGCTGATCATGATCGGCATGGTAGCCTTCATCGTCGACATCCCAAGCGGCATAACCGACAGCGCAAGCGTTCTGCCGGTACAGGTCTTCCGCTGGTCGGATTTTCCCGAACGCGCTTTTGAGGCCCGTACAGCCGCTGCAATCTGTGTGCTACTGGGCTTTCTGGTCGTAATGAATGCAATAGCAGTGTTCCTGCGCAAACGCTTTGAGCGGCGCTGGTAAGGAGGTAGTGTGATGAACGATATGCGCGCGATGGAGCAAACGATGTCCAATGAAATCAAGATTTCCGCAAAGGGCGTAGATGTATTCTACGGCGATACCCACGCAATCAAGAATGTAGATGTCGAGATCGAGAATAAAGCCGTCACGGCATTTATTGGCCCATCGGGCTGCGGGAAATCAACTTTTCTGCGGTGCATCAACAGGATGAACGACTCAATTGATATTTGCCGTGTCATGGGGGATATCTTGCTGGAAGGCAATGATATTTATGCCAAATCCGTTGATCCCGTACAGCTTCGTGCCCGTGTCGGGATGGTGTTTCAAAAGCCTAACCCGTTTCCCAAAAGTATATATGATAATGTGGCTTATGGGCCAAAGATTCATGGGCTTGCCAAGAACAAGGTGGAACTTGATGAAATTGTTGAGAAATCACTGCGTCGGGCTGCGATTTGGGACGAGGTGAAAGACCGCCTTGATCAACCCGGCACCGGTCTTTCGGGGGTCAACAGCAACGCTTGTGCATCGGTCGTGCCATCGCCACAGCCCCAGAGGTTTTGCTGATGGATGAGCCATGCTCGGCCTTGGACCCGATTGCCACAGCACAGGTTGAGGAGCTGATTGATGAGCTGCGTGCAAGCTACACAGTGGTTATCGTGACCCATTCCATGCAGCAGGCAGCACGGGTCAGCCAGAAAACCGCATTTTTTCACTTGGGCGAACTCGTCGAATATGGCGATACCCCTGACATCTTCACCAATCCCGTGGACAGCCGCACGGAAAGTTACATCACCGGTCGCATCGGGTAGGAGACACATAGATGCAAGATACATCCCACATTGCGTCCGCATTTGACCGCGACCTGCATTCTATTCAGGCGTTGATCATGAAGATGGGCGGGCTGGTTGAAACAGCAATCTCTGACGCGTCCAAAGCGCTGGATATGCGCGATACAGAACTGGCCGAAATAGTTCGCAAGAACGACAAGCTGATTGATGAGTTGGAAGAACAGGTTAGCGCAGAGGTGGCACGCGTCATCGCTATGCGTGCACCTACAGCGGGCGATTTGCGCACAGTGCTCAGTGTTATGAAAATCAGCGCTAATCTGGAGCGGGTCGGGGACTATGCCAAGAACCTCGCCAAGCGTACATCTGTGCTGTCAGAAATGCCCGTTGTGGCTGGTTCCGGCGGGTCGATCCGGCGTATGTCCAGCTCGGTAAGCGTGATGCTAAAGGATGCTCTGGATGCCTATATCCAGCGCGATGCGGTTCTGGCCGAAGATGTTCGGCAGCGCGACGCTGAAGTGGATCAGATGTATAACGCGCTGTTTCGCGAATTCCTGACCCACATGATGGAAGATCCGCGCAATATCACTGCCTGTATGCATCTGCATTTCATTGCAAAGAACATTGAACGGATGGGGGATCACGTGACGTCGATTGCGGAACAGGTAATCTATCTTGTAACGGGCGAATTCCCTGACGAAGATCGGGAAAAGCAGGATAAAACGCCCTATAGCATGGCACCGAACGAGGATTAAAATGGTCTCGGAACCCACTGTTTTAGTTGTAGAAGATGATGCTGCTCAACGCGAAGTTCTTGCATATAATATTCGTGCGGAAGGCTACCGTGTTGAGACAGCAGAAAGCGGCGATGAAGCTTTGCTGATGGTCCGTGAAGATGTGCCTGATCTGATCGTGCTGGACTGGATGTTACCAAATGTGTCGGGCATTGAGGTGTGTCGTCAGATGAAAATGGGCGCAAATACGCAGCGCGTCCCGGTCATCATGCTTTCTGCGCGGGCAGAGGAGGGCGACCGCGTCAGGGGCTTGGAGATTGGCGCGGATGACTACATCGTCAAGCCGTATTCAGTTGCCGAGTTGTTGGCACGTATCCGCACGCAATTGCGCCGCACCAGACCTGCGGCGGTCGGGCAAAAGCTGGAATATGAAGACATTGTCATGGATGTCGAAGAGCATCGCGTGTTCCGCGATGAGCATCCACTGAAACTTGGTCCCACCGAATTTCGCCTATTGGCCACGTTTCTGGAGCGCCCCGGCCGTGTCTGGAGCCGTGAGCAGTTATTGGATCGCGTCTGGGGGCGGGATATTTATGTGGATACGCGGACCGTCGACGTTCATGTTGGCCGGTTGCGTAAGGTATTGTGCAGTGCTGGTGGGGACGATCCGTTGCGCACCGTGCGCGGTGCAGGGTACGCGCTGGGGTAGGGCGCGCGTGTCGAACTTTTTCACAATTTAATGCGGCCATATTTTGTATTTCGAAGCAAAATCAACGCTCTATCCAGAAGAATTGATTTTGCGAGGAAGCCTTTAGAACAGCTTGTGCTGTCGTTTCGACATCCAATGCCTCGCGCGCAAGACGCAGATGCTTTTCAACCGTTGCCGGATTAAGCTGCATGATCGTCGCAATATCTTGAATCGTCTTACCATCCGCAACCCATTCCAGCACTTCACGCTGTCTTGAGGTCAGATTGCGGCGCTGGCCCATATGAGGCAATTGCGTAACCTTAAGATGCATAATGTTGTTGATGGTCTCGATCTCATTACCATGTTCTGCCCAGATTTCATCAACCTGATCCTGGGTCAACCCGCGCTTTGCGGTCATGCCAATCGCACCTTTAACCCGCTGTGAAACATTATGAAAACTAATCGTATAGCCCGCCACGACCTCCATTCTTGCGTTCCAGGCCAACATTTCCATTTCATCCTTGGTCAGCTTGCCCGCAGCCATCTGCTCATGCAGCATACGCCAGCTACATGCGCCCACATTTTCAGCAGCCCAGGCAACCATTGGGCCTTTGAAATACATACCTTTTCCGACGAAAGTCTCGATATAAGCAGGGTCATGGTTGGTCAACACCAAGGCATCCTGCAAATCACCCAATGTCGTGCGAGTGCTAAACTGCGTGTAGGCATAAATCAGTCTATCAAAGCCATATTCAGCCATTTTTTCCGTATGAATGGACCAGAGGTCCTCCATAGTCGTACTGGCGATGATCTGGTTCAGATAGGTGTCGATCATTGAGCAAGCCCGAGATGACCAGCGACAGCGTCCAGCGCCAGCGTATAGCTACGCGCGCCGAATCCACAGATTTGTCCAATGGCGACAGGTGCAATGTAGGATTTGTGGCGGAACGCTTCGCGAGCATGGATATTTGACAGATGAACTTCAACCACAGGAAGTTCGACAGAACTGATCGCATCCATGAGCGCAACAGAGCTATGGGTATAGGCGCCGGCATTCAGAATGATTGCACTATGGACAGATTTTGCAGCGTGAACAGCATCAATCAAAGCACCTTCATGGTTACTTTGCTGAAAACTGACCGTCAGGCCCAATGATTGTCCATGAGCGGAGCATAGCGATTCTATGTCCGCCATAGTGACTGCGCCATAAACCTCTGGTTGGCGAGTACCCAATAAGTTGAGGTTCGGTCCATTCAGGATCAGCACTGACGACATTTTGCTACCTACAAAAACTGAACTCACAGTTTAGTATGCGAAAAAATAAGTGTCGAGTATCTTGCGCATAGATTAGGTATAGTAATTCAGAATACCAATAGAGCCGTGTCTTTCTGTCTGGTTCAGATGGCACATAGTCTCATTATTTTCTGTTTTAATAATGCGATAAGATATATATTAACATAATACTTATTATTGGATGATACAATTGTAGCAGGTGGATTTGTAAATGTCCCTTAAAAATGAGACTCCTATTTTGAGACTCGATTGGCAATGTTTTGTGAGACCACGGCCTCTTCAGATCGGCAGCGCAATTTTTGCAATATTGAGGACGTGTCGTTCGAACCGGTTGTACGTATCTCGGAACATGAGCTCTCGAATTCGGTGCATCGGTTGAACACCTTGTTCAAAGCCGAACTCTTCAGAGCTGTCGTCAAGTATGCAAATCAAGATCGCGATGGCCTTGCGGCGTTCGACAAGGTGACAGACGTGGAACGGATGCATCAGATGACGTGTTGCCAATCCCAGCTTTGCCGGTGATGGAAAGTACGCACTGTCAAACACGTCAACTGGACGAAAGTCATTTGGCTTCTCGGCGTGCAGCAGAAGGTCAAGTAATTCGCCAACTTCGGACACAATGCGCTGCGCCTTTGAACGCCCTGCCCGCCGACTTAACGCCTTCAGGAAGAGCTTTTCATAAGTCGTAATCTTGTTCCAGACTGTGTGGACGGTCTCATCCGTGTTCCATGCATGCGCATCCTTATTGGCGACAAAATCGTATCCCAACCGACCGTCGAGCGGTGTGAAGCAATGTGGGCAGATCAGCGCCATCTGATCTCGATATAGGGCATATTCGGGGCTGGCCACAAAATGATAACATGTTTGGCAGCGTCCGATCAGCGGCCGCTCGTGGGCCGTGCACATAGTAGTAAAGACCAACGTCCATTCGGGTCGCAAATAGTGATGCCCACCCTCAACTCTGTCTTCCATAAGGCACAGCGGACACCAGCCAAATCGCAACTGCTGGTTTGGTATTTCCTCACTCGTTTCAAGTTCTTTGGCCGCGCCAGTGCATGCGGTGGAACGCGAGCCAATGGATTGATACTGCGTTGTCAGAGTCAGCCTAAGTAAGTCGTCCGTAGGAATGCACAGGGCCTCCGAGAGCTTCGCGATAACATCGGTATCCAGACTGACAGTCAGCGCATCTACCGATCCGTAAGAAGGCGCATTTCGCCCCTGCCCCTGCCCACTTAAGCAATGCTGAAGAAGTCGATCTGTACCGACACCGTAAACATATGCTGACCGCATCAAAAAGGACTTCAAACATTCGCCTTCAATTGCTACCACCGCGATTGGCAATGATTTCTCAATCATATTCGGCTCGTGAGAAATAATCCCGCCATAGATCATAGGTGATCCGTTCCTCAGCGGTGTAAATCGCAAAAGCTCCTAATCGGGTCAGTACATCCAACATATTGCGCGTTGTTCCGTTGGTACGACGCACCAGCACCTTGCGGAGACTATGATCGTCACACAAATCAGACGTGTGGCGCAGTGGGCACCACTTTAGAAATGCCTCTAGAAAGCTCGTGAGCGCCGGATCCGATGCCTTAAACGGCTGGATTTCAATCAGCTGAGCACGATCTGCTAATTGCGGATCATCCATTACGAGAGGATGCAAATCAGGTGGGCCAACCAGTGCCACTTGAAGCTCGTAACGCGACGTAGCGTTTCTAATAAAATTTAGTAGTGGGCCCCGAGCCGTTTTTGAAAGACAGTTCAGTGCATGCATATCTTTTAAAATCAGCATCCGCGTGCCGATTTGATCTAAAAGATTCAACCACCCGGTCGAATTTGGATTTGTTCCCCCGATGTAATGTTTTGGTGCTCCAATAAAATCACAAACCTCAGCTCCGATATCGGCCAGGCTTGCCGTGACCGGAATATGTGCCACGATTGCCGGATAGCTATGAATGCGTTGATCGCCCAGCGGACTGGCCGGAAACGCCGCCTGTACGCGATTGATCATTGCACCCGTGCCCATGCCACTTGGCGTCAGCAAAAAGGTGATAGGTTTCAATGGGCGTCCAACATGCACCGAAATCGCATCTTTCAGCCACGTCTCGACTTGATCCAGTGGCTTGACCGGAAAATAGGGCAAATCGTTCAAATAAGCGATCCGCTCAGCAACCCCCTGCCCCGCAACCACCCGAGATCGTGGTGACAAATGATCATACGTCATGACGCTTCACCCCTGATCCCATTATGTTCAGGGCACTAGGTCTCAGTGCTCCGGTTGATGACTTCCGCATTCCGTGACCGGTCTTCTTGTGGGTGCGTTTGCGAAGTTGCGCTTTTTCGACGATTTCGTCGCGGAGCTGGTAATGCTGGAGCAAATCCGCGTCAGACCATCGGTTGGTATTGGTGTCTGCCCGGTCACGCAGGATTTCGTGTTCAGCAAACGAAATCGGGCCGTGAAAGCGTTTCTCACATGGAACAACCTCGAACGCGCCGTAGTTGCCTTCGACATAGATTTGACGAACGTCGTCTGGATCAAACTTGAACCGAACCGACTTAACGCCGCAATCGCGCATCTTTTGCAGTGCCTTAGATCTGTAGTACAAGTACTTGAAACGTAGGCCATACTCTGCAATCTTTCGCGTTTCGAATGGCAAAAAATGACGATCAAAGGCCTCAAGATCGTTGGGAAGACGGGGCTGTTCGCCAAGTTGATCCCAATATCTTTGCCAGCGTCGCAGCGGCGGTTCGCCCAAACTGCTATGATCAGCTTTATGGTAAACATCGCAAATATAGCTCGCCACAAGTCGGCGCATATCATCAAGTGACAGGCAAGCCTGTTTTTTCGGATCCCGTGAGCCCCGCTCTGAGATGTTTGACCGCGTTGTCCCAGGAAGATTGTGGATCAAAGAATTATGAGTGCGAAAGAGGCGCTCCACATGCCCACCCCAATTGGGGTGTCCGATAGGGCGCTTAATGTGCGTGATCCCAAAATTGGCTAAACCACTACTGAATGCATGCGATGTGAGATCACTGCCGTTATCAGTATGCACTGCTTCAGGGATGCCAAAAACCGGCCATCGCGTGGTCACTTGTAAGGCCTCTAGCAGGTCTGTTTTGGGACGCACCGCCAGAGAGAATGCCCTCATCAACGTTTTTGCACTTGGCGGTTCAAAGCCAATCAGAAAACCGCAAATGACGCGACTGTATACATCAATGCAGAATGTTAGGTTTGGCCGCCCAATGACTGTGCCGGTATTCGGATCAACGACCATCGCATCGAGTTTTGTGTGATCAATCTGCATGACCGCAAGTGGGCGCTCGATCGTATAGTGATCGTGAATGATCTCGAACTTCTCTCGGGCCACGCGAGCCCCCTCCCGCTTTCTCACGACCTCTCGGGGCGAGATCGTGTTCAACCGCGCAACTAATGCCTTTCGAACGACGGGAGAAAGCCCTCTTTTTGGAACTCAACATGCACCCGGCTGACAAGTTCGTCGAAACTTTTCCGGTCTCGCGTCAGGAAATGGTTTTTAAAGCAAGACGCTATGACTTGTTCATGACTGTCACTAAGAAACCGGCTGAGAGGTATTCTTCCGCGCCTTTTGGGGATGAGAGCCGTTGCGGATTGTTTGCTTTTCAGTGTTTTCAGTCGTCGAAAAAGTGTCGCCCGCGAACAGTTGAATTTTTGACAGAGATCGACGCACGCCGGACCTGTCAAGCGTTCGCCGTGGACGTATTTCCATAATTCTACAGAGATTTCCGTTGCGCGCTTATGCTCACTTTCTAAAACGTCTTGCTGCATAGTACCTAAATCCCTCTTGGGCAAACGTCTCCTGCCCGCTTGATCAAGCGACAGTTGACTTTTGGTGAAATTAAGGGATGATCATCTTCAACGGCGACCAACCGTTATCTGATCATCAGATGGAGAGCCTATGTTAGCGCATAGGCTTTTTTCTTTTGGTGCTAAGGCATTTCGCAGTCCTCCCTACCCAAATATCTATCAGGAAAGACCTCTTCGGCCGTTTTTCCAATCTTTGCAGCGATCGCCTGTTCAATGCGCCTGGATCTGCGGTCACCCTTCAGCACGATCGATACCGTTGGAGGCTTCACTTTTTGTTCCGCTGCTATTTGCTTGAACGTGATCCCTCTTTTGACCAGTTCAGCTTTGATTTCCTGTTTCAGCACCGTGACACCTCGCAGATTAGACTAATTAAATGTTGCAGCTAACACACTGATAACGCAATATTTTAAATTCTGGCAGCACGGCATGCAAAACGTATATTTGTGCAAATGTTGAAGCGCTGGCCATTTTTGCAAAATTGGAAACTATCGACGTCACTAGGCCGCTTAAGTGCATGAAATGGCGTATATTTTTGGTCTAATTCTGAATGTAGGAGTTTCTGTATGAATTCTTCTAATCTCAGAGCTGTCGATGTAGCTATCAAAAAGTGTGAAAATCCGTTCAGTGAGGCATGCGAGCCATGACGGTGGCGCACAGTAAGAACCACCGAATCCGGCAGGAAGAACACATAATCCAAAACGCGCTGCGACGTTCCCGCCCTGCCCGCTTGATGGAGTTTCGAGACAAGGCATTGCTGTCTGTTTGTTATGAGGCCGCCTGTCCCATTGAGAAATTGCTAACGGCTTCCGTTCGGGACAATGGTGCCGTCATAGCCGCTAAAGTAAGTGGTACCGGTAGTCGAGTAACAGGTCGCAATACAGTGAATTTGGAAGGCAGGCCGCATATCCTTTTTGATGCGTCTTCTAAGCGTCTATTTGTTTGGATGAAAAAGTTGAAGGCTAGCGGGTATGTGTTGCGAGCTGACGCCAAAATTTTCCCCGCATTGCATTCCAATGGCCAAAGTGCATTCAACAGACAGTTAGGACGAACCACCGCTTCAGCCATATTTGAGCATTACTTGGGCGACACCCGCCTGAAACGGGGCGGCTTTGCCGGGTTAAGACGGGCCGGTATCGCACGTCAATTATTATGGGGCTTACATCCCAAAGCGGTCTTTACCGCCTCTGGGTACAGTCACATCCGGTCCATCCATCGGATCGCCGAAGAATATGGGTTGGAGATTGCTACCAACTGCAGCAACCCACTTCGGCAAATTTCGTCTCGGGATTACGTGATGCATGCCCACGGGTTTTCCAATTTGATCACCCGTCACTTCTCTTGAACTATTTTTTTGAACAAACGGCGTATCTTGTTGAAAAGCTCCTGCTTGATTGGTGCATGAACTGCTGATTCAATCCTCGCAATGAACGAAAGGGAATGGCGATGGTAGGACCGAAGCGGAAAGCACAGGCGGCGCTGTTCTAAGAGTTTTCACTGGAATATCATGTCCCGCAAGAGCATCTGCTGCGGTCGATTGATCGGCTTGTCGACCTGAGCACCATCCGCGCGCATCTTGCAGATTTCTACCGCCGCACACACTGGCCGGCCATCTGTCGATCCTGAGTTACTGATCCGGATGTTCCATCCTACTCATGAGTTGGAGCCTCCGGCAAACCCGGTGCGGTTCAGAGGTGCATCTGAAGCTGGCATATCAAGCGACCAAGGTCGGATCACATCTGATGTGTCCGATCGGGGCAAAATAGGTGCCCCGCAAGGATGTCCTGATAACGCGAGTGCGATTTATCTTAGCGTGATTAATTCAGATTTGTTCGACCATCTCGTCTCTGACCTGGCCCCAAGCCATAAGCGTGAAGATTGCAGTACCACCCACAACGTTTCCAAACAGAACTGGCAGGAAGAACCCGAAGATGGCATCGATAAACCCAAGATTGCCGGTTACTGCTAACAGGCCCATTTCAACAGAGCCCGCGACGATATGGGTGAAATCCCCTGCTGCGATTAACCAGGTAAAGACAAGAATGACAAAAAATGCAGCGTTTTCCACTTGTGGTAGCATCCAGACAATCGCGGCGACTAAGATACCGGCTGGAATTGCGCGCATGAAGCTCTCTCCTGCGGGCATGCCAACAGCATGTTCCGACAGTGACATCAGAGCAGGCATCAGGTCTGGCGAAATGGCTGACGTGTGAGCAAACACTGCGGCGATCATGAAGGCTCCGATGACATTCGCAATCAAGACGATTCCCCAGAGCCTGCAGACTCTGCCGAACATCACTCGAGTAGGGGCAGCCATTAATGGCAGTACCGTTGTGATGGTATTCTCGGTAAACAACTGCATCCGTCCCAATATGACGAGCAAGAACCCAAGACTGTAGCCGAGGTTTTCGATCAGATAACTGCTTGGCGCATCTGGGAGATAGGTACGAAAAATCGCTTCACCCAAAACTGAAAAACTGATCATGATCCCTGCTGCAATTCCGGACCAGATCAAAGACCGTGTTGGCCGTTCCAGTTCTTCTTCGCCATCCCGCCGAATGACCTCGTAGATAAGGCGGGGCGAAAGTTTCGCTGCGTCTTGTATCGACTGCTCATCAGCTTCTTCTTCCGACGCAGATTGCGTGTGGCTTTGTTCTTCCGTCACCTTTTGGATCTTTCTTTGGCAGTTTTGAAAGCAACTGCTTGGGGTTACTCGGATTCTGATGCGTCAGCTTGGTCTGCCGCGCCTAAAAAGTTGCCAATAGTCTCAAGGCTCGGAACATTTTCGCAAAGAACCTTGAAGACCAGCAAGAACGGTACCGCAACAAGCGCGCCCGCAATTCCCCAAAGCCAAGCCCAAAGCACTACAGTGAGAAACACCGCGACGATGTTCAATTCCATCTTTTTGCCGATCAGAAAAGGTGTCACGAATTGAGCTTCGATGGAGGTCAGTAATTGATAAGCCACCGGTGCGAGGAGTGCATATGATAGGCTGTCAAAGAAGATGATAGCATGAACCCCAACAAGAACCGTGCCAACCAGACCGCCCAGTATGGGCAGGTAATTGAGTAGAAATGCCGCAATGCCCCAGATATAGGCATACTCGAGACCTAGCAGCCAAAGCGCTAACGCGACTAGCAGTCCGAGGCCTGCATTGATGAGTGTTATGGTCAAAAGATATCCGGAAACACGTCGTTCAATGCCATACACGGTAGACAAGGCTCTTTTTTCTCCCGCATTGTTGGGAAAGCCTGAACCAACTTTACATAGAACAGATCGCCGGAGGCTAAGACAAAAAGAGCCAAAATGAGAGCGACACCGATGGATGTTGCGGTGCTCACCGCGACAGTCACCGCTGCATTCAACAGGCCCGGCTGCTGTATAACTACTGTTTGAGGGCCGGTCTCTGAGGTCGTCGTCATTTCTTCAACCTGCGCCGATGCGTTCTGGACGGCATCAAGTGCATCGGTCATACCAGCGAGCTTTTGTTGCAACTCGCGAGCGATGCGGGGCGCATCGTCAGACCAAGATCGGGCTGTTTCGCCGGCAAAATACAGGATCGCTGCGATACCAACCGCTGCGGTGAGAATGAGGAATGTTGCCGACAACCCCGCCGGCAAGCCAACCTTTTGCAAAGATCTGTTGACTGGGCTCAGTGTCAAAGCGATCAGGAACCCAAGCAAAACAGGCAATATTAAGTCGCGTGCAAAATAGGCGACGACAAACATGGAGATGATTGAAAGTGTTGTGACGCCTCTTCTCAGCGCCTTAATATCATCACGCATTTATGATCCCAGCATCGTGGGACTAATGAACGACATGTGTCTGGCAGGTGCAGTTCTCAACATCGACCAACCTCCTTAAGGTCCTTGGAACAAGGGTACGGTCGATATAGACATTTTCGCAGAACCGTCTTTTACCTCCCGGGCATGAGAGATGTAGATCAGCGTTTCATTTTCGGCATCAAAAATCCGTTTCACGCTCAGTGACTTCCATATGATAGAGCGACGTTCTGAGAAGACACTTTCGCCTTCATCAGATCGATCAATATCGCCGATCGTAATCGCACTTGTCTGTCGGCACGCGATAGACGAATTCGATGGATCTTCGAACCAGTTCCCGTTCTGAAAACGGTCAATCAATCCACGTTCAAAGTAGGCGACATGACACGTTACTCCCTCAACCTTTGGATCGGCGAACGCCTCGATGACGATGTCATTGCCAAGCCAGTCAACGTCTACGTTCCCGACTTGGTCTGCCTGTGCGAGGGAGCAGGTCGTCAACAAGGCCATGAGCGACGAGAGGAAATTACCACGACTTAACCTGAAAAATCCAATGATCGTAATCATCTCAGTCCCAAGAAGCCCAACACAAACAGAACAATAACGACAAGTCCGACGATGTAGATAATGCGATTCATCTGAATCTCCTTTTGGGCCGTACTTGCCGTCATTGGCAAGTATGCAGTTTGGGATCGCCCGCGGGGCGATCCCAAAGTCGTTAGTGGTCGTTCAAAAAGTCATCGACTTCTTTCTTGGCTTCCTCTTTGGTCTTTCCGTATTTTGTCTGAATTTTGCCTTCAAGAACTTCACGGTTTCCATCGACCTCAGCCAGCTCATCGTCTGTCAGATCAGCCCATTTGGCTTTGACGTTGCCAGTCATTTCTTTCCATTTGCCTTCGATTTGGTCCCAGTTCATTGGATTCCCTTTCAAGGTGATGACAGCATCCGGCGTCGGCCTTAGCTGTCGGTTGGTCGTTTCAAAATGGCAACTGATTATGGCACGTTGGCCTAACTTCATTGGAGATATTTAGGCCTTTTTGCTTATCATGCGTACGGCAGCAATCAGCAGACACGCCCCAGCGGCTGCGACGATAAGCTGTCCGATCACACCGCCCAGCGTTGTACCAATAACTGCAAACAGCACAGCATTCAGAACAACAGCACCCAAAACACCCAGCACGATGTTCATCAACAGTCCGCTATCTGTTTTCATGATCTTTTCGGCGATCCACCCTGCCAGCGCGCCGATGATCAACGTGCCGATCCAACCCAGTCCAGTCATCTTTCATTCTCCTTATTAGCCCATGCTATCACGTATGACTAAAAATTGGGCGATAGCAACGGAAGCTCACCGCACTCGGCGGAGCATCGTTATCCTTGTAGTGTCTCGTGTAGATTGCGGTGGGAAGCATACGCGCTCCCCAACTACCAACCGTTTATGGGTTAACATAGGCCGGTTGCGCTTCGAGTCCCTCTTGTGAGGCGTCTATGTACACTTGCACATCGTCGCCGCCGTCTTCGCGCAGGACTGTTAGTTCATCGAACGTGACCGCTATTTGCTTTTCCCCAAAGCCGAGAAAGCCGCCAACATCGATAACTGCTCGTCCGATTGTGCCATCATCATCCAACAGGAGCGAGCCGATTTCGCCAACATCTTCGTCACTGACACCATAAACACGGGCACCGGTGAGCATGTCTGCGGTTAGGTCGGACCGCTCTGTTGTCACGTAGCCGTCTCGTGCAACGGTTGGAGCTGTCAGCATTGCGCGGTCCGCGGCCATTTCAGCCTTCTCCATGACGCGGGCAAAACTAGGCGCAGCTTCAATGGCTTCGGTGGATGATTTGATCACAAGGAAAAAATCATCAGCGTCATCTGCTTCACGCAGGATGCCGATCTGGGACATCTCCAGGGCGACATCTTTTTCGGCAATGCCAAGAAAACCGCCAACGCCAACAATAACGGCGAGCACTTCTCCGTCGCGCGAAATCACTAACTCGTTGATTTCGCCAATATCGTCCCATTCTGTTTGCGCATCCGCAACCATGTTGGATGCGAAATCGACATCGCCTTCTGCTTTGTAGACACGCATTCCGATGAATTCGGACGCAAGCAGGTCATCGTCGGTGACAGTGTAGTCCAAAAAACCAGTCGCATGGCCATCTGCAAATACCGATGTTGCCATGTTCAGGCAAACAGCGGTCGTCATCATAAGGGTCTTCATATTTTAGTGCTCTCTTTTGGTGGCGCTACGGCATGATGCCGACTTTGTACGCCTGATGTTTGGCTCTGCACCTCGCATCGATTCACAATGGGACCTGTGAATTGACTTTTTGATGCTGACCGGGACAAGTCGGTTGAGGGACAGAGCCACGGCTGATCTATCAGATTCGAAAAACATCGAACCATGATATGACATAGCAAAGGCCACCTATCCGGCTGTTTGCTTCTACGTCATTTCAGGTAGGGATTAGGGTTAATTCGGTCTAAGATGATCGCAGCGTCAAACCTACTATGGATTACGTATAACCAAAAGAAAGAGCATTACCTTGGCCACTCAATGCAAACATTGCCCGCTGCGCCGCAAATCGCTCTTCGCCCCTATGACCCCGGAAGATGTCGCTGGCATGCAGCGCTTCAAAGTTGGTGAGTTAGTTGTTGATTCAGGCACCCCGATCCTGATGGAAGGGTCTAACAGTCCGCAATTGTTCACCACGCTACATGGTATGGGACTACGGTATCGCCATTTGGAAAATGGTGAACGGCAAGTGATCAACTTCGTCTTCCCGGGCGACTTTTTGGGATTGCAGGCGGGGTTGATGGGGGAAATGGGCCACTCTGTTGAAGCCACAACAAAAATGACTCTTTGCGTTTTTGATAGAAGCGAGTTGTGGTCATTCATCAAAGCTGATCCAGAGCGTGGGTTTGAGCTTGCGTGGCTTTCGGCAGTCGAAGAACACTTTATGGGGGAAAGCTTGACCACAGTTGGTCAACGCACCGCCATACAAGCTATCGCATGGATGTTCGTGCGGATTTACCTGCGCTCAGAAGCGACTGGTATCAGTGAGAATAACGCCATGCGCTTTCCTTTTAAGCAGAAGGACATAGCTGACGCTCTGGGGCTATCATTGGTCCATACAAACAAGACGATCAGCATCCTGAAGTCGCGGCAACTGCTTGGCTGGAGCGGGGATGAAATTCAAATCCATGATCTATCGGCGCTGGCGAAGATTGGTTTAACTACGTTGGGTAAACCCAAAACCAGACCGATTATGTGACCCTTCGGGAGATGCTCACCCACGACGATAGGAAGTCTAAACGTGACTGAGAACACCGCAACCGAACAGAAAGACGAGGCGGAACCCATATCGGGTGTTGGTGCTACATTGCGTTCCGTGGCCGAGGACTTGCGCAACGGTTCTTCGCAAGAACAAGTTTTGGGGAAAGTCGTTGACAGCCTTGCTGATGCGTCCGACGCATTACGAGACAAAGATATGAGCGATGCTATTCAGGGTGCTGATACTTTTGCACGTCGCAACCCGTTGATTTTCCTAGGTGCTGCGGCACTTGTTGGGTTCGCCGCAACGCGATTGGTGAAAGTAGCATCAGTTGAAGAAGATCGGCAGCCTCTCACCGACGCGCCATCGGAAAAGGACATCGTATGAGTAAAGAAGAAGACGCTTCTGCTGAGCAACTCTTTAGCGAAACCACTCAAAGCCTCGCTGTGTTGATCCGCGCTGAGCTCGCGTTGCTGCAATCAGCACTCTCGGTCAGCCTGAACCGTATTTTTCTGGCGATAGGCATCATTATATGTGCGGCCATTATCGTACTCGTGGCTCTCAACGTGTTGGCCACAGTAGCTGTAGCCGCACTCACGGCTATGGGTTTGCAGCCGGTTTCGGCCGGAATGGCTGTCGGTCTAGGCCTATTAGTGCTGGCTCTGATATTGGTCAAACTCAGTTTGTATTTGCTCAGACGTGCCTACCGTAGCGCAGTAAAACCCGCACAAAACCTTGGGCGCGATGCTCAAGCTATAAAGGCCGCCTATAATGAGCATTAATACACGCTCTTCAGAAGATATTGAGCGCGACATCGACGACAAGCGCGCTGTAGTAGCTGACAACATCAAGCAACTCAAAGCATCGCTGAGCTTAGGTGCTTTCGCCCAACTCGCTGGGAAAGTTGGCCTGCAATATGCTGGTAGCATTGGCGCATCGACCCTCAAACAAGCTCAAAAAAACCCACTCCCAGTAGCGACCATTGGGGCAGGCATCGCATGGTTAATATTTTCAAACTCAAAGACACACGCTGATTTAGAAACACCAGCTGGATCTGAGTCTGATCCTGCCCCTGCCCCGGAAAGTGACCGTTCCTTTGTCAGCCAAACTTCGACAGAAGATGTTCAATCGACAGACAAAACCGATGGGTCAGAGAATGGCGCCTTGAACGAATTCTTTGAGCACCATCCCTTTGTCGTAGGAGCGCTCGCACTGGCGGCAGGTGCAGCGCTTGCAAGCACAATACCCCGTTCAAAGACCGAAGATGAACTTGTAATGTCAGCTCAGGATCTGATGCAGGCAGAAAAAGAGAAACTTGCGAGTGTTGCTCAGCGGCTGAAGGACGAAGCGGCTGCAATCATTGCTGAAACGAAGGCGGACTTGGATAGTGGTGCGCCAAAAGACCAAACGGCGGCCGATGCAATTGGTACATTGGCAAAGGGTGCAACAGATCGGATGATGTCCGCCGCCGTCACTGCAGCCAAGGATGTGAAACTAGGCGAACGCTAAGACGCTGCTTGATCAGGCTCGGTTTTGGCAGTCCCATGGAAGGTAATCACTGCGCTGATTGGATAGTGATCAGAACCAAATTCTTCTAACCTTCCAAATGATACTAATCCAATGCCGGACGTTAGATAAAGCTGATCAATTGGTACGCCAAGAAGTGGGTATTGCGCGTGGAATGTTGAGAACATGCCACGTCCCACGCGAGGTTCCAGAAAACCGCCGTAGCGCTTGAAGCGCTGGCTGGTCCAGGACCACGCCACGTCGTTGAAGTCACCCATACTAACTGTTGGCCAGTCGGCATTACCTGTTAGCTTGGCCGCCTCCTTGATTTGCTGATCTCGCAAGATCGTATCGTTGCCTGGGACAGGTGGTCTCGGGTGAAGCCCAATAAAATTAAAACCTGTACCATCAGGGCCAAGCAATTCGGCACGCACGGTCGGTGTGTTGTCTTCGGACAGAAAAACAACTTCGGCGCTTGGTGCGGTCAGGCGCGTTGCAAAAATCAAGCCATAATAATTGTCCAACGGGTAGGTCAATACTGTGGGGTAACGGTCAAGACACCTTTGGATCGCCTCCAACCACTCCTGATCTGTTTCCATAAGAAACAGAACGTCGGGATCTTCACGATCAATGATCTGGACCAAGTCGGCTTTACGGGTATTTTCCATCAACACATTGGCGGAAAAAAGCTTTATCTTACTATCGTCGGGCACATCATCAGCTATTTCGACTTCCGTGTTCGCAAAGCGCGTATATGGGAAAATCCGGGTCGCTTGATAGACCGCACATGCGACCAGCCCAGCTATAAGAACGGCTTTGAACCCAATTGGGATGAAAACAACCAAAAGCAAACAGGCAACCGCTAAGACAGCTATATGAAGTCGAGGGAATTCCCATGCGCGCACCCACCAGCGGACGCTATGTGTGAGCGGCAGCAAAGTCCCAACAAAGACAGTAATAGCTGAGACCCAAGCCAATAAGGTAAGGAAGACAATCATGATCTGGTATATCCTTACCTTGTTTCGTGTTTAGTAGCCCACCCTTACGGGCTTTGCACATCCGCGGACCTCATGCTCCCAAAGGCCCAATCATGAACCACTCGCCAAGACAAGTTTGGCTAGGCGAGCAGCTGCACCTCCATTGTCCACAGATGACCCTTGCCGAAGTTTATAGCAGCCATAGCGTCAGGCCGGTTGCAATTGCTGCAATCGTCAACACGGCAGCCAGCGCCGTCATCTTTTGGTGAGATTGGGCTTCGACATCGTGATCGTTCATCCGACGTTGCGCTTGGCGGCTCTTAACCGCAGCGGACCAGAAAATCGAAATGGCGACAATTATGAATACTTCTGCCACTCCTTTCGCAAGAAGAGGGTATTCAGTGTCTTTGAAAACGGCTTTCATCCCAAGCGCCAAGCCAATGCAAGCCATCCCCGTTCGCATCCAACCCGCAAAGGTTCGCTCGTTCGCCAAAAGAGTTCTGTCTTCCGCCCAAGCAGTCCTTGTTGCGGCCATATCGTTGGAAGAAGGATCATCGGGCATGTCGGTATTTGGCATTTTCTCTCTCGATCAGAGGTGAAGTGGCTTTGGGTCTGGAGCAACCGCGACGCGAATAACACTGAAACTTCGCGCCTATGCTTGAAGCGCAGCAACCTCATTTCTGAGCTTTTTAGTCATGCGATGTACGTCTTGATTGTCCGTCTCCAAAATCAACCTGTTCAACAGTCCATCCAGGTGTTTGCAGACCATCGGATCTGACTTAATGTATGGTAAGGCTGCAGTGATGCTAGCATTGAGCAGTGCTTCGAATTCAAGACTGGGGTATGTCACTCTGCTCTGATGGCGAGGCGCGAGCCCTCCCTTATGGTTTGCCGCCGTTATGAGGCCGACATATAGCCAGTTGAGACAGTTGACCGCCGTGTACGGATCATTCACCCCAGGTGAGAGCGCACGGGCAATCATCTCTACCAACTGTTCTACAATGAAAAGCAGATTTTGTTGCTCTGTTGGAATATGCCCAAGTGCAAAGCAATTGCGGATGTCATTTTCGACGTCTTCAGAAAGGTCGCTTTCTGTCCACACATTCAAAATCGGCGAGTATGTGGTCACAAAGCTTCCCGAGGCGAGCAAAAGTTCAAAGTAAAGGTTACTTTCAGTCGCCAATTCGACGAGCCTTTTGCGATCCCAAGTTTGCAAGAAGCCATCGGCTTTGAGGAAGATTTGATGCTCTGCTGGTCGTTCAGGGAGACTGTCGACCTCTTGATCAACCTCCTGCTTCTCCGTCTCAATGAGGCACTCAATAGCGCTCCTCAATCGCCCTCCCAACTTCGCCGAAATGTTCGATACGTTGATAATCTCTGGAATGTGATGGACGTAGAAGATCATCGTTAAAACCGACACACCCGTTAGTCCGAGTGCGACCAGCATCGATAAATGTGGAACAAACGCGTCGTTCGCGCCTTCTGGTCCATACGGACTCTGGACCGCGCGGAGTATTAACAGCGTGTAGACAAAGGTGGCGATCAAAATGCCGAGGCTCCATTGATTACCGCGGTCACGCATGAAGTTCCCAATCAATCTCGGGCCAAAGTTCCCTGATGCAAAGGATACTGCGACGATGGTCATCGAGAACATGACGCCTGTCACGCCTATGACTGATTGTGAAATCAGCGCGAGCGTTGATCTTGCACCTTCGACTTGGGTCGTGCGCCAGGCGTCGGTTAGCAGAAATTCGTTGTGGTCCAGGTACTGTACGACCTGAGCCAGAACGACGGCTAGAATGGCTAAAATTGTGGGTAGGAACCAGTAACTTGCCCGGATGTCCTGCAGCCATTTCATCAGAAGTGCGCGTTTGCCCAATTTCGTACCTGCATAAAATTTGGCAAACCCTACATTTAGCCGACAAAGTAGGGCTGCTCAGTGGTCATAATTGACGGCCTCATGCATTGCATGTCGCTTTTCTGAGCTAAAGTCCAACACCTCTGCACCTCCTCAGTCCGCTCCGGCAGAGACTGGCACGGGCCCTTTGAAGGTCAAGGTCCTGTAGGGGAATGGGATCTCTATACCGGCGTCATCCAACGCTCGCTTCACTTTGGAGACGACTTCGTCCCGCGACTTGCGCACCTCTAACGGGCTCGATCCAGTCCACCATGTCACTTCGAAATTAATAGACGACGACGCGAACTCTTGGGCGAATACTTGGACTGGCTTTTCGCCGCCGGACACCGTTTCACAACGTTCAACGGCGTTCGATATAACAGTTCTCGCCGCGTCAACGTCAACATCATATGCCACCCCGCAGATCACGGTAACACGACGCAAATCTTTGTCCGTGCGGATGGTCACCGGGTTCTTGAACAGGATAGAATTGGGGACGATGACCAACTGGCCGTCCGTCTGACTGATATGGCTCTCGCGAATGGCAATATGAGTAACTTCGCCCTCAATACCTTCGCATTCGATATGGTCGCCGATCCGCATCTCGCGGCGAAACAAGATAATGATGCCGGCCAAGAAATTCTCGAAAACGTCCTTGAACGCAAAGCCGATGGCGACAGAGCCAATGCCAAGGCCCGCCAACATGCTCGACGGCGTAAGCCCCGGAAACAAGATGACCGCAGCAATCATAATGCCAACGACCCAAACCAATATGGAGATGAGCAAGGAAAAAAGTTCTTTGAGGCTCCTGCGCAGGTTCGTTCTTTTCAATACGCGGTGCACAATCATGTCGGCGAACTTATTCAAAAGCGAAGTAAGAACGATGACGACCACAGCCACTAGCAGCTGAGGGAGCAACTCGATTGAAGCGCGCGCTATGCTGTTGAGCTGCTCAAACAGTATTTTCAAGGGTTCCAAACTTATACCTTTCGCCGGATTGATCGGTCTGCCATGCTGGCATCGCTTTAATTTTATCCCCCCAATGCAGCAGGCCTGAAACCAAGAACGCACACAAAAACTTAGGTTTGCTAACAGACTCTGCAAAGGTTGGGGTTAATCTATGACATAGCCAGAGTTAAATGGCGTCCTGCCAAAGGCAACGCAAGACGCCAGTCAAAAATGACAAGCGCCATTAAAAGCGCAACTGATTGAAATCATGTTCGGCGGGCTCAAGGATTGGCGGCGCGTAGCGGCCCGCGATGACCGATGCCCCAAAGTGTTCCTCTCGGCCATCGCCCTCGCTGTTCTCGTAATCCATTTGTTATAAAATCTGGCCCCCATTGGAATAATCGTCGAGTATCAGAAAACTGCCATTTGGTTGGATGCCTTGATCGGCGCTTTTGTCCGCGCTCCCGCCGTAACCTGGCAAAGAAATGCCGCGCGTTGAACGAACGTCAGCAATGTGGGCTGCGACTGCAGCATTCCAACAGTGAGTTCAACGGCGGCTTCGGGCCGATTCGTATTGGTTGAGCGATACCTCTTCAGTGTCCATAAGGGGTTCGACCAACGGACGGCTTGCAGGCGATGAGGACTGCCCGAAAACAACTATAAATGCTGTCTCACATAGGTGGTACGATAAAATTTGCAATTGAGGGGCCTTATTCGTACACTTCGACTATGAAAAACACCCTCATTGGATATGCGCGTTGTTCTACCGACAAGCAGGATTTATCGGCGCAGAAGCTGGCGCTCACCAATCTCGGGGTCGCCGAAGACCTGATCTACACCGACCACGGGTTAACCGGCACCAATCGTGATCGTCCCGGATTGGATCAAGCTATCGCGGCCGTCCGAGAAGGCGACACGCTTGTTGTGCCAAAGCTCGACCGCCTTGCACGTTCGGTTCCCGACGCTCGCAAGATCGCAGACCAACTTGAAGCGAAACGCGTGAAACTTGCACTTGGAGCGTCGGTGTACGACCCCAGTGATCCGATGGGTAAAATGTTTTTCAACATCCTAGCTACCTTTGCCGAATTCGAGTCCGACCTAATCCGAATGCGCACTCGCGAAGGTATGGCCATCGCCCGTGCCAAGGGGAAGTTGCGCGGTAAACAGCCCAAACTTTCTGATAGGCAACAAAAAGAACTTTGCCGTATGCACGGGACCAGCGACTATTCGATAAGCGATTTGGCAGAGTTGTTTTCTGTGTCTCGGCCGACGGTCTATCGAACCTTGAATAGGCATCGGCCCTGCCAATAGTCGCATTGGGATCAAAGATATAAGATGAAAATGGCAAAAGACAGTGATGTTATAGTAGATGAGGCGCGCAACCTTCGCGCGGCCGCAGCACGTAATGCACATCATTCCACCCGCCTCGCAGGCGGTCAAATCGGTGAGTACGCACAGGCATTGACAGATTGCTGGGTTGAGGGGCTGATTTCGGCAGAGGACGTAACTACCATGCTTAAAAAACATCATGGAGTTGATTGATACTGACATCGGGTCGGCCCCGTTTGCACTAAATCTCCCCTTCGTCATGATGGACCCAAATTGTCAGCGTACGGGACAAGCCGACGTTAAAAACCGCCACTCGAAGGTCTGCTGGGCGGGACTAAGCTACCTTTCGCTACAAACGAAACGATGGCCGGTTTGTCCACGAGGGCGCGCCCAAGTGTTGGACGCGCCCGACGTTTCATCAACTGTTTTGAGAGATGTTAGGCCAATGCAGCAGTTGTAGAATTTGAGATTGCCTTTGCCCCTTTGTTATACCCCAGCACCGGGTGCGCATTGATCCATTCACGTGCAATCAGTTCGTCAACAATAAATCGCGCCGCATCGGTAAAGTGGATCTGGAAGTTACCTCGATCCAGCTTGCCTTCTTGAGCGAGGAACGGCTTGGATGGGCCTTTGCGAAGATACGTCAGACGCACACTAGTCCATTCAAGGTCTTGGCTTTCCTCCAAGATCGTCTCCATCCGCGCCATATCCGTGTAGGTGTTGATCAACAGTCGGCGCAGCAGCTTGGTGTAGAAGCCAGGCGCTTTGTCATTGTCGACGGTTCCGCCAGAAGACAACACCATGATCCGCTTCACACCAGTGGCCCGCATGGCGGTCCGGATGGTGCGTGTGGCATCACTGTAAAGTGTTGTGAACTTCATTGCGGCCCCTACGCCGCCATGTCCGAGGGTCGATATAACAACGTCAGCGCCCCGCATGGCTGCGGCGAGTGTGTCCGCATCTGACAAATCGATTTTGGCAACTTCAACGCCCTTGATGTGGGACAGTGTTTCTGGGCGACGCACGGCCCCGACAACTTCGTGCCCTGCAGAAAGTGCTTGTGTGACGACCTCTTGGCCAGTTGTTCCATTTGCTCCGATTACTACGATACGCATGTTTTCTTCTCCTAAGGTTTGTTTGTTCGGGCTGATTGCCCGTCTTCTGAGAATGAATATGGATGACATATCCGAGACGATCCAATAATGAGATCATGGTACGCCATAAGGAATTCGTATGAGCAATCAAATCGATCTGAACCTGCTTGTCGTCTTTGATGCCGTCATGACAGAGCGCAACTTGCGCGAAGCAGGTGAAAAGCTGAACAAGTCCCAACCCGCCGTCAGTCAGGCAGTGGCACGTCTTCGAGATCTGACAGGGGATCGGTTGTTCGATCGGATTCCGACCGGAATTTCACCAACGCCCCGGGCCGAAGTGTTATGGGCGGAGGTTCGTGACCCGCTTGCGCAACTGCAACAGACACTGAGTACGTCAAAATTCGATCCAGCAAATATCACCGGCGAGATAGTATTTGGCCTCTCCGATGATAATCGCATTCTACATTGGCCACGCGTAGCGCAGGCGATTGTAGCTCAGGCGCCTCATGCAACGCTTAGAATGCTTGGAACCAACCATACGTCTGTCTGGAACCAATTGCGCAACGGCATTTTCGACGTAGCGTTGACCGTTGCAGGTCAACCGCCCGCTGGGATGGGCGCTCGGATTTTCAGCCAAGACGACTTTGTGTTGCTGCATCGCAAAGACCGCAAAGCCCCTGAGACGGCAAAAGCATATGCCGATTGTCGCCAGCTTGCCTTGGTATTCGACGAAGAACAGCCTGCCTATGCAGATGAGGCATTGGAGGCTGCCGGAGAGCAACGACATGTTGTCGCGCGGACCGCGCGTTTCGACGCTTTGCCTCCGATGGTGGCGGAGTTGGACTCTGTTGTCGCCTTGCCACGCGCCATAGCCATGCGGTTCGCCGAGACATACGGCCTGTCAACGTCCCCGCTGCCGCTCCCGTTCCCGCCCGCCATTCAAAAGATCTGCTGGAACCAGAAAACGCGAAACGATCCGCAAAACATGTGGCTTCGCGCTCTTGTAAGCGACGTTCTGACCGAAGCACATTCAATGAGATAGAAGGTTGAGCAGCCCTGCCCTAGTCTCAACAATCAAATATCGACACCATTGATTTCATTGAATGTCGAGTCTCAAAAACTAGGGAAAATCACAGGATTCACAAACGAAGTGCAAATTCTGTATCAAAACAGAATGTTGCATGGAGGATATTGAATGGGAACCCACTACTCTCACCTGAGCTTAGAAGAACGACGTAAGATCGCAAAGTGGCGTGAAGCCAAAATGTCCATGTCTGAGATTGCGGATCGTCTGGGCCGCGATGTCTCAACGATCTACCGAGACGTTCGACGCAACCACTATGATGACCGGGAACTGCCACAGCTAAACGGTTACTACGCTTTGAGCGCTCAGGACATGTATGAGCGCCGTCGTGCAGTTCATCGTAAAATGATCGTCCATCCAGAACTGAAGGCAGCCATTGAGGATCGGCTCAAGGCCGGCTGGTCGCCAGAACAGATCGCGGGACGGATGCGTCTTGAACGCCACCCGATCCGCGTTAGCCACGAGACGATCTATCGGTTCGCCTATTCCAAAGACGGTCGCGATGAGCAGTTCTATCGCCACCTGCCTGAACATCGCCGTCGCCGCAGGCCACGGGGTTACCGCAGGCACAACCGAACGCATATCTTCGATGTGCAAAGCCTTTCACACAGGCCCAAGAGCATCGCAGCGCGCGCTGAGTTCGGCCACTGGGAGTGCGATTTAATGATGTTCCGCAAAGAGCATGGAAAGGTGAACGTGACCTCTCTGGTCGAGCGCGTCAGCCGATACGCGGTCGTGATGCGCAATGAAGATCGCCAGTCCAAACCGATCATGGAAGCCCTGATCCAAGGCTTGGCTCCCCTGCCCGCCGATGCGCATCAATCAATCACCTTCGACCGAGGCACCGAGTTTTCGGCCTGGAAGCACCTCAAAGCTGGGATCGGTGCAGATGCTTGGTTCTGTGACCCGCAAGCGCCCTACCAGAAAGGCACTGTCGAGAACACGAACAACAGGTTGCGGAAGTATCTCCCCAGATCGACCGAACCGACGGCGCTGACAAATCGATATTTGAGGTCGATTTGCCATCGCCTCAATTCAACGCCGCGCAAGTGTTTGAATTACCGGACACCGGCGGAAGTCTTCGAGACCAAGCTGATGGAAATTCAGAACCGATTGGAATAGAACGACATATCAGGAACTGCACTTCAGCGTGAATTCACAGAGAACTACCGGGATTTCGGCCCGACCTTGGCCGCAGAGATGCTGGCCGAACATCACAGCTTCAATGTATCGCGTGAGACGCTGCGCAAGTGGATGCAGGAAGATGGCATATGGCTGTCTCGCAAGCAGGGTGTCGGACTGTTTGACGACCCAGAAGACAAGAACGAACAGTAGTCGAAAGAGGCCGACGCTTGTGAGGAATGTGATCACCCATCTCGTGGCGGGCGCGATGTGGTCAACTTGGGAAAGCAAACTGGTGACAGCGATGATATAACTGACCGTCAGTAATAGAATTGCGATATTGATCTTTTAATACGTGTTCATGGGTCAGCTTCCCAGAATGTGGTAAGCTCAGACGAGCAAACCAGCACCCCGGCTCTGCCCGTCTCCAAAGTCACGAAACCTGTGTCGCGTCGGACTGCATTAGCAGCGTAAGCCCGACGAGCAGCAACGCGGCGGAAGTCGCGGACGCTGCTGTGCGGATGGAGCTCCAGAAGGTCCAGCTCGGGACATACGACTGAAACCAGAAGTCGCGCGTCGCATCCGACGATACTTCCATGCCCGCCAGCGCTTCGTTCATTGGCACGTTGAAGAAGACAGCCACCCCGAAACAGTCGATCAGATAAAGAAGTGCGGCCATCAAAATCATTGTCCCGGCCGCGCCCTGGAAACTGACCCAGGCAAATATCGCTATCGCAATAGAAACGGCGGCCATGCCGAGGAAAAGCGTCATGAATATCCAGTGAAAGACTTCGCGGTTAATGGCCTGCATGGCTTCGACGACGCCACTACCATTTGTGATGGCCAGCGACCGCATGATGAAGTCGGAGAAAGCAAGGAACACGTCCGAGACAACGGCATAAGACCGAGGGCCGTGGCTATCACACGCCAGCGGAAGTCTTCGAAAGCAAACTAACGGAAACCCATAACCATCTGGAATAAAATACATACCGGAAATTGCGTCTCATCACTGTCAACGCAGCTTGGGAATATCGCCTACGCTCTCTCAGCGGATCGGATCGAACGCTACGAGGTATAATGCCAATCTGATGGCTGAGTGTTCTGGTGCATTGCCAAACTGACGGTCGAACAAATAGGACCTGTGATCTGTGTCCGATCGTATTTTAATGATTTAGCCGTCGCGTTCTCTGCGGGATCGCCGTCTCCCGCAGTTAGCGCTTCAATCCAACTTTCGGATATAGGTCCAAGTTGCCACATTGGAGTTCCGGGCGACCGAGAATGTCTCCGCATCGCCGATATATTCGAAGCCTGCATTGGTTAGCACCCTTGCACTGGCCGGGTTGTCCTGGAAGACCGATCCGAAGATTGTCCGACACGCTTGCGGATTGGCGGCGACCAGTGCTTCAACAGCGTTGGAGGCAAAGCCGTTATTCCACAATTGCGGTGCCACCCAATACCCGATCTCGGATTGGTCGCGGTCCATCCGTTCCAGACTGATCAGGCCAAGCACTTCGGACCCATTGTCAGAACTGTCAATCGCCCACACATCCTCAACCCGTTCGGATGCCAGCGCCCGGTCGATAAAGGCTTCCGTACTGCCGGGCGGCAAAGGATGCGGGATCGATGCAGTCGCACGCGCCACGCGTTCGTCAGAGGCATACAAGCTGATCGGTCCTGCATCGGCAGGTGTCAGAGGGCGCAGCACAAACCCGTCTGCGTCAACCAGCGGTTGAGTGATTTTGTCTTCAAAACTCATGATGTTCCTCCTCCGAACAACACAAACAACACACTTGCAACCGTCAGGCCGGCAAGCGTCCACATAAGATATCTTTCAAACCCGGTCCCAGCGACGGTGCGGGCAATTTGTTCACCGCCATAGGTCCAGATTGGATGTAATAAGACCTGACTAGCCAGTAAAATTGCCGCGATTGTGGCAGTGGCTTGAAATGTTGGTGTCGCAGGGGCGGTAAACGCGGTGAAACCTGTTATGACCATTGCCCAGGCCTTGGGGTTAAGCGGATGCACAATCAAACCCGCCCAAAAGCCGGGGGCTTTGGCTTCGCTATCCGTGTTCAACCGCATGTTTGCCACGCGCCAGGCCAGCCACAGGATATAGCCAGCCGAGACCCATTTCAGAGTTGCAAATAACCATGGCGTGCTGTCTGCCAGTTGCATCAGACCAAAGCCGATGGGCCAGATGATCAACTGTTTGCCCAACGCGACCCCCGCGACAAATGGCAATGCCGCGCGCAGGCCGTATCTTGCCCCGGTCACCAGCAACGCCATATTGGCAGGTCCCGGTGTGCTAACCTGAGACGCCGCGAAAATGGCGAATGATCCTATGGCAACGCTCATACCCGTTCCTCCCACGTTATGCGGGTCAGACCGACCCGTTGGAGTGTTACCTCCCGCCCCGTTGAGAGCGGCATCACTTTCACTCTTTCCGTCGGGGTAAAGCCAAGCTTTTCTAACACGCGTCGCGATCCGGTGTTGCCTTCAAGATATCCCGATGTCAGCGTGTTATTTGTTGTGTCTGCAAAATGCTGTGCCACCATCGCCTGACAGCCCTCAGTCGCAAAGCCCCTGCCCCAAGCCCGCGGGGTCAGCCAGTATCCCAAGTGATTGCGGATATCGATGACGCCGATAAATGCGCCGTGATGAACCACTTTAACAATCTGTGGGAATAACCCCTTAACGCGCCCGATGAACTCAGCCGCATCAGCAAAGCCATAGGGGTACGGCACATGGGTCAGCCAGCGGGCGACATTAAGATCACCCAACTCTTTTACCAATACATCTGCATCGGCCACCCCCAGAGGCGCCAAGACAAGCCGTTCTGTTACAATTTCTTGTGTCATTGTGACACTCCGGTTTTTCGAAAAGAGAGCAGAACATCCCCTGCCCTCTTGTATCTTATCTACGTGCTGCTTCCTTCGCAGCACGGCGCGCTTTGGCCTCGTATTTTGCTTTGGCTTTCAGCTTCCACGGCGCGTCACGTTCCCAGTCACCGGCCATGATCGAGCCGTAGGGCATAATCTCGTCAACCACATCTGCAAGCCCGTAATGCGCCATTTGCGCTCGCACGGTGTCAGCTGGTTTATAGGCTGATGGCAGCTCCGAGATGTCGATATTGCCCATGAAGAAGCGCGCGTCGATATGGGCAGTTTCCTCTGCGAAGATTTCCGCCTCTGACCGACCTGCCATTGCGCGTTTATGCGCCGAGCGCGAGAAGTTGCGCCCTGCCCCATGCGGTGCAAAGCCAAGGTTGCGCTTATTGGTCTGCCCACGGATCAACAGCACAGGCTGGCCCATGTTCAGTGGGACAATCTGTGTGCCATTTGTATCTGGCATAAACTCTGCATTTACCGGCGTTGCACCTTTGGCGTGGTAGAACATATCCCCCTTGCGGAAGACAAAGTTATGTTCGTTCCAGAATCGCTCCACCACGTCTGCGCCTGCAAAAACTGTGGCCGCTTGGTGTAGGCAATTGTGGTTAGCCTTCGTCCACTTGCGGATCAATTGCAGGGCATCCCAATAGGCCACGCCATCTTCCGTATCCGCCGGGATCCATGCATTTTGCTTCAAGACACCTTCGGACAGCCTCTTACGCCATGTCTCGGCCACGCGCATTCCAAGCTTATACAGCCCCGCCCCCGGCCCGCGAGAGCCGTGGTGGGTCACAAGACAGGTCGTCCCTTTGGCTTTAGAGACACCAACATAGGCAAAGTGGTTGCCGTCCCCCTGCGTGCCCATATGTTCCTGAGCCGCTTGCAAAATCTTTTTGTCGTTCAGGAATTGGTTTTCGCGAAACGCATCATACAGACCGGGTGACATCGTATAGCGCTGCCCATTCGGGCGTCCACCGGGACCAAAATGCGTGGCCTTATGCACCGCATCAAGCACCGTTTTCGGATCGCTATCGGCGAATTCCGTCACCATGACCGAACAACAGATATCAGCTGAATGCATACCGGGATGGATCGCATTTTCGGCGGCAACAACGCCGCCGACAGGGATCGTGCCCGCAGGCCCCGCAGGACAGGCATCGGGCATAACAGCACCGGCGCGGATCGTGGGCGTGCGCATAAGAATATCCATTGTGGCCTTCACGCTGGCCACGTTTTCAACTTCATCCTCGCTTTCGGCGTCAATGTTCAGCAGATAGCCCGGATTTTCCTGTAGCTTGATCCGCGGCGCTGGCCTGTTGGCCTCAACCCAGTCGCGCAAGGCCTGACCTTCCAGCCCTGCCTCGTTCACATATGCCAAAGCGGCGCCAAATTCACGCCCTTGCTCAAACCCCAGATCAATAAGATCCTTACCAGTAACAGTCATTTTTCTAGTCCATTTTTCCTCGTCATGATGGCGCCGCCTTGCAGCGGCATTTATATGACCGGACCCTGAAATTCTGATGACGACAAAAGAAAAGGGACCGGCCGTGAAAGCCGATCCCTGAAATTGTTAGCCTCTATGGGATGGGCTTATTCTGCGGCCTCCGCCTGTGGTAGGACGGAGACGAATGTGCGTCCCTTGAGGCCTTTGTGAAACTTCACATTGCCTTCGACGGTTGCAAATATCGTGTGGTCCCGGCCCATACCAACGCCTTCGCCTGGCCATTTGACCGTGCCGCGTTGGCGGACAATGATATTGCCGGGAATGACAGCCTCGCCGCCATATTTCTTAACACCCAAGCGACGGCCAGCGGAGTCGCGGCCGTTGCGGGATGAACCACCTGCTTTTTTATGTGCCATTCTGCGTCTCCTTAACCTTTAGCCAGTTCTTTGGCTTGTGCGATCCAATCTTCACGTTCGATACGGCCTTTGAACGATAACTTTTCATCCATTTCGGCCACATCGGCTTTGGTCCACTTAGCGATTTGCGCGAAGGTTGTCACGCCATTTTCGTGCAACTTCTTCTCAAGCGCCGGACCTACACCGGACAATTTCTTCAGATCGTCAGCCTCTGTTTTGGCGGCCGCCGCCTTCTTTGGGGCAGCTTTCTTCTCAGCTACAGGCTTAGCCTCTGACGTCTTTGCTTCTGCTTTCTTGGCAGGTTTAGCTTCTGCCTTCTTCGCAGGCTTGGGCTCGGCTTTCTTTGCAGCAGGCTTTTTGGGCTCGGCTTTCTTGGGGGCTGCGGCCTCAAGGGCTGCAACGGAAACACCGGCGCCACCAACAGCTGCTTTCACGCCTGATTTATCTGCACCCTTCTCAAGGATGTCAGTCACACGTAGCAAGGTCAGTTGCTGACGATGACCCTTTGTGCGCTTGGACCCGTGCTTGCGGCGCCGTTTGACGAAATGGATCGTTTTCTCGCCTTTGATCTGGTCGATCACCTCGGCTTGAACACCGGCATCGGCAACCATAGGGCTGCCAATTGTGCCACCGACCATCAGAATGTCATTGAATTGAACTTTTTCGCCGGCAGCGGCGTCCAGCTTTTCGACACGCAAAATATCGCCTGATGCGACTTTGTATTGCTTGCCGCCGGTTTTAAGAACCGCGAACATATCTCTATTCCTTTGTCTGCCGCGCCCTGTGGTCCCGTTTCCGGTGTTCTTGGCGTATCGCCACCTCGGACAGCGCGCCCCCGGATCGGAGCGTGTGTTTCATATATCTCACCCATACGGTAAGATGGCGGCTTATCAGGCAGAAAGCACCAGCCGTCAAGATAAAAACCCACATTAGCCAAAGACCGGCACCGCTTTTGCTTTGCACCTCGTCTGAATAGTCCTAAAATTGTGGATAATAAGCTGCTCGGCAAAGAACCGGGCCGCATCCAAACCTGTGGAGTAGTCTAAATGCGCTTTCGCACATCCCTTTTTGCCTTATGTCTTGCTGTTGCCATATCCCCCGCCCATGCAGGCAGTGTGGAGGTAGAGCGTCAACCTGATGGCAGCATGATCATGGGTGGCACTTTGTCAGACATGGGCCGAATTCGTAAAAATCTACTGGAAACGAAACCCCGCTATAAAAAGGCCATGACCGCAGCCTTTGTCACCTCCACAACCGATTACACAGAAGGCCATGTCATTGAAGGTCCGGTGACGATCTCTGTAACCCGCCCGAACGGGATCAATTCCGTCTATACCGTCAAATCAAAGGTTATCGCCTATGATGCGCTGACCAGCCTGAGTGAGGCGCGCGGAAAGTATACATTGACCGGAACAGTGCTGTTTGAGGATGGTAAGGAAAGCCTGCGTCTGAACTATGGAACGATATTGATCGACAGAAACTAAACGTCAGGTATCGTCGCCAACCATGAACTCCGCCATGGCTTTGCCCAGATCATAGCTCTGACCTGCAAACATCTTGTGAAATCCGGCAAACAGCGCCGCATTCAACTTCTGACCGGATTCAGTGGCCGAGATGTCGATGTAGTCCTGAATTTCCTCCGGTTCCAGCACGCTATAGGCCAAGGCCGAGAAATTCATCGACCAATCCTGCATTTCCTCGCGGATTTCGGGCTCTTGTTGCCAGACAGAGTCAAGCATGAAGCTTTCCGTCATCGTATCGCTGAAGTTCGGAGATGTCGCCATGCCTTTATAGAACGCCAGATTTGAATTCAGCGCCCCCGCAACATTGCTTTCGATCAGGTCATTAACCCGGATGAATTCTTCATAAAGCGCCAGGCGTTCCGGTTGATCATCGGCCAGCGCTTCGACTTTCTCGCGGACCTGATCTTCTATGGTCTCATCATCCAGCGCCTTGCGGGCATCCAGTTCGATCCGGATAATCTTACGGCCAAGATCGGATTCAAAAATGCCAGAGCCTCTTCCGATCCGGACAAATCGCCCATGGATTGCAGCCCTTCCCGGAAGGCATTGTCCATCTTGTCCATATCGTAAATTACCTCCAGACGCTTGGTCCAGGCAGGTGACGCACTGAACGCTCCATCGGTCAGCTTTTCACCAGATGCGATCCCTTCATCGCGAAGCACTTCAAACACCTCAGGCATATTGAGCGCTTCGTAATATCGATCCACCAGGGCCGAGCCACTGGCCAGCGCGGCCGTTGACAAGAAAGTGAAACTGGTAAGGGTCGCTGTGATCAAACGCATGGATATAGCCTGTATCTCGATTTATTTTCTATAAGATATGACGTCAGAGCGAACGCGACAATGGGACAAGACGCCTTTTCCCCTCACAAGAGCGTTTTCCGCCGAAAAACCTTACGTCTTTAGGCTTGCACGCTGTGATCATGGTCGCTAAACCCCGCCCACCTGATCACAATTCAGCCTTACGGAGAGGTGCCGGAGTGGTCGAACGGGGCGGTCTCGAAAACCGTTGAGCCTGCAAGGGTTCCCAGGGTTCGAATCCCTGTCTCTCCACCATTTTAAACAGTTTTGGGATGATGGTGGTGTTTTTACGCACCCTTAAATGCACTCAACGATTTTCCTAATTTACTTGCGTCACCTATCACCTCGGACGGAGAGCAGACTTTAATTGCATTCGCGAGGTGCTCGTCACTTAAGCGATGCCCGAATTGCAACTTCTGGAGACGTTCACAGCGGCAGTGAACCGCGAGAGATCCGTACCATTCGGACACCGCCCCCTCACGCCCCTTTCGGCTTAAAATTCCCTGCTTTTTCGGCCAGGTCTTTTGCAATCGCGAAGGCGCCCTTGATTTTGTCGGACTCTTTTGCCCAGTCGCGGCGCACGACGATTTTGTTGTCTTTCATTTTGGCCATGTTGCGGCTGTCTTGCAGGTATTCGACCAGACCTTCGGGGCGCGCGAACTTGTTGTTGTGGAATTCCACCGTAGCACCTTTGTCGCCGCCGTTCAGTTTGGCGATGCCAGCGCGTTTGCACATAGCCTTGATACGGATAACCAATAGCAGCGTGTTGACCTCTTTCGGCAGCGTGCCAAAGCGGTCGATCAGCTCGGCAGCGAAGCCTTCCAGCTCTACCTTCGTCGTCAGGTCTGACAGACGGCGGTAGAGCCCCAGTCGCACATCCAGATCAGGCACGTAATCCTCGGGGATCAGCACGGGCACGCCCAGATTGATCACCGGCGACCATTGGTCATCTGCCTCAGGCACGCCCTCGATCTCGCCCGAACGGATTTTGGCAATCGCTTCTTCCAGCATGGATTGGTACAGTTCATAGCCGACTTCACGCACATTGCCCGATTGCTCTTCGCCCAAAACATTGCCAGCGCCCCTGATATCAAGATCTTGCGAGGCGATGTTAAAGCCCGCCCCAAGACTGTCGATGCTGCCCAGAACCCGCAAGCGTTTCTCGGCCGTGGGGGTAAGCTTGGCCCGTGGCTTGGTGGTTAAATAGGCATAGGCGCGTGTCTTGGAACGGCCCACCCTGCCCCGGATCTGGTATAGCTGCGACAGCCCGAACATATCGGCGCGGTGGATAATCATCGTATTGGCCGTCGGAATGTCGATACCGGATTCCACGATGGTTGTTGCCAGCAGCACGTCGTATTTCCCGTCATAAAAGCCGTTCATCCGGTCATCCAGCGTGCCGGGTGCCATCTGACCATGGGCCACGATGTAGCTGACCTCCGGCACTTGGGTTTTTAAAAACTCCTCGATTTCCGGCAAATCACTGACGCGCGGGACCACATAGAAGCTTTGTCCGCCGCGGTAGTGTTCGCGCAGCAGCGCCTCGCGCAGGGTCACGGCGTCGAATTCCGAGACATAGGTGCGGATCGCAAGCCGGTCCACAGGGGGCGTGCCGATGATACTTAACTCGCGCACACCGGACAGGCTAAGCTGCAAGGTCCGCGGGATCGGCGTGGCAGACAGGGTCAACACGTGAATGTCCGAGCGCATCTGCTTGAGCCGTTCCTTATGCTGCACGCCAAAATGCTGTTCCTCATCCACAACCAGCAGGCCAAGGTTTTTGAATTTCACCTGCTTTGACAAAAGCGCGTGCGTGCCGATGATAATATCCACTGTGCCGTCGGATGCCCCTGCCCGCGTCAGCGCGGCATCCTTGGCTGAGACAAAGCGCGACAATTGCCGCACCCGGATCGGAAAGCCACGAAAACGGTCCTGAAAGCTTTTGCTGTGCTGGCGCGACAATAGCGTCGTCGGGGCAACAACGGCCACCTGCAATCCGCTGGCCGCAGCGACAAAAGCCGCACGCATTGCAACCTCGGTTTTGCCAAACCCCACATCACCCACGACCAACCGGTCCATTGGACGCCCTGCGGCCAGATCTTCCAGCACGGCCTCGATCGCGGTAAGCTGGTCATCGGTTTCTTCATAGGGAAAGCGCGCGCAGAAGGCATCCCACATATCTGCCGGGGCCTCCAGCACGGGGGCACGGCGCAATTCCCGCTCGGCGGCGATGCGGATCAAACGATCTGCCATATCGCGGATACGCTGCTTCAGCCGTGCCTTCTTGGCCTGCCACGCCCCACCGCCCAGCTTGTCAAGCAGCCCTTCCTCATGCCCGTAGCGGCTGAGGAGTTCGATATTTTCAACCGGGATATACAGCCGATCACCGCCTGCATATTCCAGCAGCAAGCAGGCATGCGGCGCGCCCGCAGCTGTCACCGTTTCGATACCGATATAGCGCCCGATACCGTGATCCACATGGACCACCAGATCGCCAGCGGACAGGCTTTGTGCTTCGGTCAGAAAATTCTTGGCCCGGCGCTTTTTGCGGGGTGCACGGATCAACCGGTCGCCCAGAACGTCCTGTTCCGAGATTACGGCCAGCCCCGGCGCGGTAAAGCCTTGATCCAACCCCCAGACCATCTGATACACACCGCCCGCCCCGTCCGGCACATCGCGCATATCCTTGGCAGTTTTCGTATCGTGCAGGTCTTGGTCTTCCAACAAACCCTTCAACCGTTCCCGCGCGCCGTCCGAAAAACTGGCCACCACGACCTGACGATCTTTGCGCAGAGTCTTGATATGATCCGCCAGAGCGCCAAACAGATTGAGCTGCTCTGATTGTCGCTCAGGCGCGAAATCGCGCCCGATACGCCCGCCTGCATCAATCACCCCCGGCCCAGTCGCTTGCGGCAGCGGGCTCAGGTGCAACACACGCCGCCCGCTTAGGGCGTCATCAAACGCGGCCTCATCCAAATACAGTAGCTGCGGCGGGACAGGCTTATAAACCGTATCAAGCCGGTTCTTCGCGCCCATAGCCTCGCGGCGGTTATCATATTGATCAACGATCCCGTCCCACCGCGAAAGACGTGCAGGTGTCGTCTGGTCATCAAGAAAAACAGGCGCATCTGGTAGATAATCAAACAGAGTTTCCAGCCGCTCTTGGAAAAAAGGCAGCCAATGTTCCATCCCCTGATGCTTGCGCCCGGCACTGACCGCCTCATAAAGCGGATCGTCCGTTCCCGCCGCGCCAAATTCAATACGGTAATTCTGACGAAATCGCGTAATCGCGGCCTCATCCAGAATGATTTCCGATACCGGGGCAAGGTCCACCACATCAAGTTTCTGCGTGGTCCGTTGGGTGGCCGGGTCAAACCTGCGGGCCGCGTCTAGAACATCACCAAAGAGATCAAACCGCACGGGTCCTGTTTCGCCCGGTGGGTAGATATCGATGATCCCGCCACGTATCGCGTAATCGCCGGGCTCCATAACAGTCGGGCTTTGCGAAAACCCCATGCGCACAAGGAATGTGCGCAGCTCGGCCTCATTGATTTGATGGCCAACGCGGGCGGTAAAAGTGGCCTCTTGCAGTATCGCGCGTTCAGGCACCCTTTGGGTTGCCGCGGCCAGCGTTGTCAGCAAGATGAAATTGCCCGGCACCCCATGGGTCAGAGCTGCCAGTGTTGCAACCCTTGCTGCGGCCACATCCGGGTTTGGCGACACGCGGTCATATGGCAAACAATCCCAGGCTGGAAAGCCGAGCACCGGAATGTCTGGCGCGAACATATTTAAAGCCGCCTGCATCGCCGCAAGTCGCTTGTCATCCCGTGCCACATGGATCACCGGAGACGCGCGTGCCGCAAGCTCTTGCACGATCAATCGGGCGTCAAACCCTTCGGGCGCACCGCTTACGGTCAGAATAGTGGAATTCGTCATGGCGCTGACCTACGGGGTTGGGCCGCTGTGTCAAGTGCCCAATACGTTGAAATGCAGGTTAAATGTGATCCCCCACATGGAGGTTACGAAAATCGAAAACATACCGATAAGCTGGACAAAAAACCTATGCCGCCTGATGCCCTTGTAGAGCTCATCCCCGGTTTTATTCTTGAGGGTCTTAGCCGTTCGCAAAGTCAACCAGATCACAATCGACATAGGCGCAAACAGCAGGAAAATGGCCTGAAAAAATTCGATCCCGTAGACGAAGCCAAGCAACCCAAGACAAACAATGTTGAAAAAGGTCAGAAAGACCAGCCAAAATCCGGCCGTATCTACGATATAGAGCATCCGTTTGATGTTGATCCGGATCAGTGTATGGAAATCTTCTTCAGCCTCCCCGCCGTGACGGATTGCACGTTGCATCATATCATAGGGTACACCCAACACGTAATGGCTGGTGGTGGACCAGATAATGGCTAAAGCGATCCAGAACCACAAATTTGAAAACGACCGGAAATCAATGATCTCAAATGCCGTTGTAAAAACGTCCAAAACTCACCTCATTCATCCCTTTTGGCACCCTAGCTATGCAAGACCAAGAACGCCAGACTTGAGAAGCATGGCAAGACATGCCACGAGTTTAGTTAAAATTTCGCCTTGAGGATGAAGATGACCCCTATCGTTGCCCCTACCCCGCTGTCACGTCTACGCCGTTTGCGCCGGACGCCGCAACTGCGTGCCTTAGCACAGGAAAACACATTATCGCCAGCAGATATGATTTGGCCTGTCTTCGTGATGGATGGCGACGACCACGCAGAGCCAATTCCGTCGATGCCCGGCGTCCAACGGTTGAGCATTGACCGTGCCGTTGTCGCCGCGAAAGAGGCCGCAAGCCTTTCGATCCCGGTGATCTGTTTGTTTCCCTACACGGACAGTTCAGTAAAAGCCGAGTTTTGTGAGGAAGCCTGGAACCCCGATAACCTGTCCAACCGGGCCACACGCGCCATCAAGGATGCTGTGCCAGGCATCGCAGTGATGACCGATGTTGCGCTGGACCCGTATAATGCCAACGGCCATGACGGGATCGTGCGCGATGGCGTCATCGTCAATGATGAAACTGTCGAAGCGCTGACACGCATGGCATTGGCGCAAGCTGAAGCCGGGGCAGATATTCTGGGCCCGTCCGACATGATGGACGGGCGTATCGGCGCCATACGCACCGCGCTGGAGGAAAACGGGTATCAGGACACGGCGATCCTCAGCTATGCCGCCAAATATGCCTCCAGCTTCTACGGCCCGTTTCGGGATGCGGTCGGGGCCTCCGGTGCGCTGACAGGGGATAAGAAAACCTATCAGATGAACCCTGCCAATTCGGACGAAGCCCTACGCCTTGTCGCCCGCGATCTGTCCGAGGGGGCAGATATGGTCATGGTAAAACCCGGCCTGCCCTATTTGGATATTTGCCGCCGTGTCAAAGATGAATTTGGCGCCCCGACCTATGCCTATCAGGTGTCCGGCGAATACGCTATGATCCGTGCGGCCGGCCAACAAGGCTGGATCAACGAGGACGCCGTGATGATGGAAAGCCTCATGGCCTTCAAACGCGCTGGTTGCGACGGAGTGCTGAGCTACTTTGCCCCACGGGTTGCGAAGATTCTGAACGAATAGGATGACGAAACATATGGTCGTAACGCTTCATCTTGTTGTTACAAGACCCCTGCCCAATTCCTCGTGACAACCGCGCGGAACTGGCCTATATATTGTGGCAATGGCCCTAAAAGCGGCCAAGGCAGGTAAAATATAAAGGCAAATACAATGAGCAGTCTCTCTCGTCGTACTCTTATCCTATCCGCAGGCGCGACTGGCCTGCTGGCAGCTTGTGGCAATGGCGTCAACAGCCGTGGGGCGCAGCGGCTTGATGCCCGCGTCGACAGCGCGCAGCAATTTATGTACCAGAATGTCCCTGGCACTCAAAATCTGGCCAGTAAGGCCGCTGGTGTCTTGATCATGCCTTTGGTAACGCAGGCAGGCTTTGGCGTTGGTGGCAGCTATGGTCGCGGTGCGCTTCGGGTGAATGGGGCCACGCTGGACTATTATTCGGCCACCGCAGCAAGCTTCGGCTTCCAGATCGGTGCGCAACAATATGCCCACGCGCTTTTCTTTATGACGCAAGAAGCGCTCAGCGAATTCCGCCGCTCCCCCGGTTGGACTGTAGGTGCTGATGCGCAATACGCGGTCAATACCAATGCAGCAAATCTTGGGGTCGACTCAACGTCGGCGCTGAGCCCGGTAATTGCAGTGGTCTTCGGCCAAGCCGGCTTGATTGCCGGCGCAACGGTCGAAGGCAATAAATACACGCGGATTATTCCGTAAACGCCAACGTGACGGCATTCGAGTTTCTACCATCAAAGCACCGTTCATGGCTTAAACGTCATGAACGGTATCTGAACTTTGCTGCGTCGAAACCCATCAGATAAGAAGCACCCCCATAGACCGCCCCTTGTGTCACGTGTGGAATGTCGTGCAACATTGTCGCCATGCCACGGGCTTTCTGAATCCACCCGCCTGTATCTGTCAGGCAGTATTGCCCCAAATCTCAAACCTTCCTGACCCAAACTAAACCTTCGTTGCGATCTGTGAGTAGCTCAGCAACGTTAGGACGAAGGGTGAATTCGCTGCAATTTCGCTAATGGCTGCTAGTCGAGTGACATTGATCTATCTCAGGAGTTGGCCGCCAAGGTATGGCACTGTTAGGAAGCATCAACCGTTATAACTCAGATCAATTCCCTAATGGAAAAGCTTCGGAAGCCCATTTCATATGGAGGACGACCATGGAAACCAATCAATTGCATCGTGGTCGGCTTATCGACCACGTCCAGCTTGTGGTGCGCGACTTCAAGGCCAGCCAAGGCTTCTACACAGCCGTTCTGGCCGTGTTGGAGATTCCCGTCGTCGGCACGACAGAAAACTTTTTCTGGGCAGACGAACTCGTGGTGTCCTCGGCAGAAAGCCCGGCGGCGCTGGGCGCGCTGACCGGGCGCCACCACCTAGCCTTCCAAGCACAGGATCGGGCAACGGTGGATGCCTTCTACCGTGCGGCAATGGCTCATGGAGGTCGCGATAATGGTGCGCCCGGCGAGCGAGCCTATCACCCAGGGTATTACGCAGCTTTCGTGCTCGACCCCGACGGAAACAACATCGAGGCTGTATATCATGGGGAGGCACGGCGCAGCGCGCCATCAGTGGTGATTGATTTCTAAGGTTAAGCCAATGCTGCATGGCTCATGGGCAGATCAATCCGCGCGAACAACACCTTTGCCGCTTTTCTCAAATCTGGATCAATGTCGTGACCTGAAGCTCAAGGTTATCTGACGGTCCCCATCATGGCACCATCATGGCCGCTTGATGCTAGTGATATCTCCGCCGCCCTCGGCCTCGATCCGGGTCATGACGTCTTGTAATGGCTCATAGGCGACAGCCATATGGTGCGCGCTGGCATGAAGCAGGGTCGTATCGTTCGACATCAGCCCCACATGATCCTGCCAGAAGATCAGATCGCCCCGGTTCAAGGCCACACTGCCAAACAGCGCCTCGCCCAACTCGGCCTCCTGCATGTCGCAATCACGCGGGCAAGCTTTGCCGCAAGCGCGCCAGCAAATCTGGACCAACCCCGCCGCATCAATCCCGTAGCGGGTCAGGCCGCCCTTGATAAACGGCACGCCAAGAAACAGATCAGCCACACCAACAGTATCAAACAGACGGTTCTTCAAAGGCAGAAGGTGCATCGAGGGCACATATTGCCCGGTCCCCAGCAAAGACCAGCTGCCAGATGCCTCGATTACTGTGACCTCAGCCCCGAAGAACAGCTCATCATCCGTGTCTTCCTCGATATCCGGAGCGGGATACAAATGGGTCGTCGGCGCAATCACCCAATGGGTGGCATCCAACGGGGCCGACAGAAAATCTTCACTGACATAGCCGCAATAGCCGTCTCGATCCATCTGCACAAAGGCGTGGGTTTCCCCACGTTCATACACAGTAAACAGATCACCATAGAGCAGCTGCGACAGACGCTTGCCCCCCGGCGTGTCATACAGAAACGCCCGGCTGCCAGTACACATCATCGGGCGACCGTCCGAGAATTCCGCGGCGTCCACATGGCCCTTCAGATAGCTTGCCGCCACACGGCCATTAAACGGGGTCAGGCGTGGATCGCTCATCACGATACCCCGGCGAAAATCAATGTATATCCGTTACGCGTGTCGGTTCTATAAATCACCAAAACTATCCTGCCCTTTAAAACCCTTATGAAGGTTACTGCCGGGAAAGATTTGCATATTCAACACTTGTTTCCAGTTTGCCGCAAGAAAGCAAAACAGTGTCTAAAAAGGGCAATAGGGCCGGTGATGCGCGCCGTCTATCCCATCACGCGCAGCCGTTTAATCAAGCTTGACGTATCCCAACGCCCGCCGCCCAGTTTCTGAACGTCTTTGTAAAATTGATCGACCAGCGCCGTGACAGGCAGAGACGCACCATTTTCATCAGCAGTATCAAGGCAAATCCCAAGATCCTTGCGCATCCAGTCGACCGCAAACCCGTGATCGAACTTGTCATCAATCATCGTCTCATATCGGTTCGACATCTGCCAGGAACCCGCGGCCCCCTGGGAAATCACCTCCACCACAGCTTTGCCGTCAAGCCCGGCCTTGTCGGCGAAATGCAGCGCCTCGGACAAGCCCTGGACAAGGCCTGCGATACAGATTTGGTTGACCATCTTGGTCAACTGCCCTGCCCGCTTTCGCCAAGCCGCTTATAGGCCTTGGCATAAGCGTCGATCACCGGTTCGGCACGTGCATAAGCACCTTCGTCGCCGCCGCACATGACACCAAGCTGACCGTTCTCGGCCCCGGCCTGACCGCCCGAAACTGGCGCATCGACAAAGCTGATCTGTTTTTCATCAGCGGCGGCGTATAGCTCTCGCGTGACCTTGGCCGAAACCGTCGTGTGATCCACAAACACGCTACCGGGTGACATCCCCGCAAGCGCGCCATCTTCGCCAAGACACACCGCGCGCAAATCGTCGTCATTGCCGACGCAGGCCATAACAAAGTCGCATCCCTTCGCAGCCTCGCGTGGGGTGCGGGCCATCTGGCCACTGTGCTCATCAGCCCATTTCTGCGCCTTGGCAGATGTGCGGTTGTAGACGGTGACATCATGTCCGGCCTTCACCAGGTGCCCTGCCATGGGATATCCCATCACGCCCAATCCCAGAAAACTTACTTTTGCCATGGCCTGCACCTTCCGATCTGTTTGATTATGTTGACCAATGAATGTAACGACCCAGAAAAGAGCCGGTCAATAGCAAGAGGTGTAAATGGCAAGGATATTCCGATGGTCAGTCCGGATTTTCATGGTTCTGGCCTTCCTGATCCTGTTGGGCTTTGCGGGTGTCTATTACCTCGCCTCCCGATCCCTGCCCGACTATAATGCCAACTACACCCTCAGCGGCCTTGAGGGTGAGGTCGAAATCGTCCGCAATAACTCCAATATCCCGCATATTTTTGGTCAAAACGATGAGGATGTCTTCTACGGTTTGGGCTTCGCCCATGCGCAAGATAGGCTGTGGCAGATGACCATGCTGCGCCGCACGGCGCAGGGCCGGCTGAGTGAACTGTTTGGCGAACGCACGCTTGAAATTGACAAGTTGATGCGCCGTCTGGACCTTTACGGCCTGAGTCAGCAATCCGTCGCAGCGCAGGGCGCAGACACCAAAGCCGCCCTTGAGGCTTATGCAAATGGGGTGAATGCATGGCTGCGCACAATCAACAAAGACGCATTGGGTCGGGGCGCGCCAGAATTTTTCCTGTTTTCGAACGAGATTGCTCCGTGGCGTCCTGCGGATTCGATCGCGGTTGTCAAACTCATGGCGCTGCAATTGTCATCCCATCTGGGCGAAGAAGTGATCCGCGCGCGGACCTCACTGTTGCTACCGGAAGAGCGCGTGCGCGACATTCTGCCTGACGATCCCGGATCAGGGATCGCAGCGCTGGAATATGCAAGCCTGTTTCCGGGCGCAGAGTTTCCACAATTCGCAAAAGCCCCGACGCCTGCAAAAGATCCGTTGTCGCCCTTCCCCGAACGCGGTTTGGCCGGGGCGTCGAATGCCTTTGCCGCCGCGCCTGACAGCTCGGCTGCGGGTGGCACGTTGCTGGCCAATGATCCGCATCTGGGTTTCACCGCACCATCAATCTGGTATCTTGCCCGGCTCGAACTGCAAACCGGCGGCGTCATCGGTGGCACCATTCCGGGCATGCCCCTTGTTCTGACCGGGCGCAGCGACATGCTAGGCTGGGGGCTGACAACGGCTTATGTGGATGATCAGGATGTCTCGCTTGAAAAGCTGAACCCGGACAATGACGGCGAATACCTCACACCTGATGGCTACAAATCTTTCCGCACAAGACAGTCGATCATCAGGATCAAAGATAAGCCTGCAATCACTATAGATTTGCAATGGTCCGAGAACGGCCCCGTCCTTCCCGGCATACATTACAATCTGACCAGCATTACGCCCAAAGGACATGTGACTGCATTGAACTGGACTGCGCTGAGCGGACAAGACACCTCCATACAGGCAGGTCTGACGCTGATGAAATCAGACACTGTAAAGGCGGCACTTGAGGCGATGGAAGACTACATCGCGCCCGCTCAGAACCTGACGCTGGCCGATCAGAACGAGGTTGCGCTGAAAACGGTCGGGGTAATCCCGCGCCGCGACCCGGCCCATCAAAGCCGCGGTCGCATCCCCTCGCCCGGCTGGCAAAAGCAGAACCGCTGGCTGGGCATCATGCCCTATGCGGCAAACCCCGAGTTCCGTAAGCCGACAAGCGGGATTGTCGGCAACACGAATAACAAACTGGTGGACCGCCCATTTCCAAATCATGTCAGTTTCACCTACGGCGATACGCAGCGGGTGCATCGCTGGCGGCGTCTGATGCTGAACCGGCAGGTCCATACCCGCGATAGTTTTATCGAGGCACAGCTGGACACAGTTAGTTTCTCTGCCCGCGCTCTGTTGCCGCTGATTGCAGCGGACCTATGGTTTACCGGCGAAGCAGCACAAGAAGGCACGCCCGAGCGTCAACGCCAGCGCGCGTTAGAATTGATGGCGGACTGGAACGGGGAGATGTCCGAACATCTGCCTGAGCCGTTGATCTATGCGGCCTGGGTCCGCGCGCTACAAAACCGCCTGATCCGCGATGAGCTTGGCCCGCTCAGCGCCGAATTTTTCCATGTGGAACCATTGTTCATTGAACGTGTGTTCCGCGACCGCGATGGGGCCGCTGCATGGTGTGACGTGCTGCAATCCGCGCCGAAGGAGACCTGTACCGATATTTCGCGCATCGCTCTGGATGAGGCAATCCTATGGCTGGAAGGCCGCTATGGTCGCAACATCGAAAGCTGGCGCTGGGGCGACGCCCATGAGGCAACCCATGATCATCAGGTGTTGGGCACGATTCCGGTTCTCAGCTGGTTCGTAAATATCCGGCAATCAACCAGCGGTGGTGACAACACCTTGCTGCGCGGTCGTACCAGCGGCAAAGGGCCTGACCCGTTTCAGAATATCCATGGCGCGGGCTATCGTGGCGTCTACGATTTTGCTGATCCGGACAGCTCGGTCTTTGTGATCTCAACAGGCCAATCCGGCCATCCGATCTCGATCCATTACGACGATCTGGGCGTGCTCTGGCGGCGCGGTGAATATATCCCGATGTCACTAGACCCCGAACTTGCCCGCGCAGGCGCTATCGGCACCACAGTGCTGGTACCGGAATAGTCGTTACACACCTTTTGAAACGTCAGGTATTTTGATTTTGCGTCAGGACATAAACCTACATCGCAAAACGGGCTTCGAAGGACTACGCGACTGCTTAGGGATACCCGGAAGCCCCCTAATACGGAACAACACCGACGCACCGAAAACCCAGACACCTGCCCCTCGCCTCCGGCACGCGTCCCCTTCTGTAGGATGTTCTAGAAAGGTTAGTTGGGCTCACCCAGCTACCACCGCGTTCGCTGCGCACTCCGGTGAGCGGAGTTGTATTGGTGTTGGTGTATGCCAATGGATCGAACCAATCAGCGCACCATTGCCAAACATTGCCTGCCATCTGCAGCCCACCAAAAGGTGACACACCAGCCACGGCATTCACGGGTGCAAGGGGAATATCTGTTACAGTTTTATATATAGCGTGCCGCTTATGCCTGCCTGCGTTGATAGAGCCATTTTCTGGATCACTCTGGCCCCACGGCCACCTCTTCGATGTTGCTCCACGCGCAGCGTATTCCCATTGCGCCTCCGACGGAATATATGCGCAGTTCTCATCGCGCCAATCTTGACCGTTCGCCCAAAGAGAGTACGCAATGGCACCATGCCATGTGACCAAAATCATCGGCCACTCCTCAGTACCAGGCTTTGGCGACCAGCCCGCATTGCTGCATTCAATAAGCTGGTGATCAAAGCGCCGTTGGTTCGGCTTGATCAGAAACCAGCTACATAAGACATCATTGTCAGTCTCGCCTATACTGTTCAAAAATCGACAGTAAGCTGTTGTTGATACCGTTTCTCTGTCTATGAGAAATGGTGAAATATCTACGATATGTAGAGGTTTTTCATTGGGTAGCGCATCTGGGCACCTGCTTCCAATCTCGACGCGACCGCCTTCGAGCCGTAGGCTGACCATACCATCTGTCATCCGCCGAAACTGCTCTACACCTAGTTCCGACTTTCCGAGTGGGCGATAAAGCTGGGATGGTAGGGAATGCAGCAGACCGCCAAGCTGTGAGAACCCTGCCTTTTCGCTCAACTTATAGTCGCGCCCGCCAGAGGCTAACCGTTCCACGCGCTCAGCCCCCCAACGGAGATAAACCAGCTCAGCCATGTCTCGGAGGTTCAAGTCAGCGCGCGTGAAGACCTCTTTGTATGCCGGATCGCCAATTTCAGCTGGATCGGGAAGCGAAACGTCAAAAGCCTCCTCGATGGCCATCATCCATTCGGTGAGGTCTAGGCTATCAATTCCCAAATCTTGAACAGGTCTGGTGTCGAGAGAAATCATTACTCGTTCAACGCCGAATTGTTCTGCGCTCAAAGTCAGAACACTTTCCTCAATTTCTTCCAGCGACTGTCGCGTCATATTCGCTTGCCTCTAACATTACAAATCAATGTGTGTTTCAAATTATCAAGCCTTCACGGCGTTTTGGAAAGAAGAGCTAAAAGCGTTGTTTACGACACAGCCCCCTCAAACAGCCGCGCCACTGCCACGCCGCCTGTCGCGGCCACCCCAGTCAATATCGTGCCCCATGTCAGGTCCGTCAGAACCATGGACCATGTCCAGCCTTTCAGCGTGGCAAGGTTGGTGAATTCATATGTCCCATAGGCCATCGCCCCCAGAAGAGAGGCAGACAGGAACACCCACACCAAGGATCTGTCCGTGGTAAACGCGGGCCATGAGACAAAATACAAAACACCAACAATATAGAATCCGTAGAAAACAAGCGCTGCCCCCAAACGCAGATCGTCAAGCAACAGATGGCCGATATCGCGCTCAAAAATCGGGCGGATCAGATAGGTTAGCCCGAAGTAATCAAAGCCCAAGAACAATACAAACGTGGTGACATAGAGAATTGCGATGGTCATGGGCGATTTAACTCCTTTTGAGGGTAACGCCTGGCCCGCCCTTCTGGTTCACAATTTCGCAAATCGGGCTTTCTGCGTGGCGGTCCATGTCACATCCAGATCGAACCCGGTCTCGGTCTGACGCTCACTGGTGACAACTTCTTGCGCAAAGAGCCACGCACGGCGTTTACCGTCCTTGAATGCCAGCGTCAGCGTTTCGCTGGTCTTCGCCTCTTCCAACCTGCCGGAGATCACGTCCAGCAGCGGATCGATCCCCTCGCCCGTCAGGGCGGAGGCCACGAATAAAGACGGATCACGATCCGCTGTGTTGCGCAATGCCTCGGCCTGATCCGTAGGCAGAAGGTCGATCTTGTTCCAGACCTCTAGCAGTGGTGTTTCTTCCGAGATACCCAGATCAGTCAGGATCGTCATAACATCCTTAGACTGGTTCTCTGTTTCCGGGTGCGAGATGTCGCGCACATGCAAGATCAGATCAGCGCTCAGCACTTCCTCCAAAGTGGCGCGGAATGCGGCCACCAATTGTGTCGGCAGGTTTGAGATGAAACCCACAGTGTCCGACAAGATGATGTCGAACCCGTCGGGCAATGTGACAGATCGCATGGTGGGGTCCAGCGTGGCAAACAGCATATCTTTTGCCATGACCTCGGCCCCTGTCAGGCGATTGAACAGCGTAGATTTCCCGGCATTTGTGTATCCCACAAGCGCAACAACAGGGTATGGTACCTTGGCACGGGCGGCGCGGTGTAGCTCACGGGTTTTGACTGTTTTATCAAGCTGGCGGCGAATGCGGGTGATTGCTTCGTCAATCGCACGGCGGTCCGCCTCGATCTGGGTTTCACCGGGACCACCGACAAATCCTAAACCGCCACGTTGCCGTTCAAGGTGGGTCCAGGCGCGAACAAGGCGCGTGCGTTGATAGCTCAGCGCGGCCAGTTCCACCTGCAAAACACCCTCGCGGGTGGCGGCACGGTCCGAGAATATTTCAAGGATCAGCCCCGTCCGGTCGAGTATCTTGACCTTCCATTCTTTCTCAAGGTTGCGCTGTTGCACGGGCGTCACCGGGCCATCAATCAACACCAACTCAATCTCTTCTGCTTTGAAAATCTGACGCAGCTCTGCCAGCTTGCCTGTGCCGAACAATGTACCCGCACGTGCCTTTGGCAGCGGAACAATCGTAGCGCCGCAGACCTCAAGGCCCGGCAAAGCCTCGGCCAAAGCAACCGCTTCGTCCAAAGCGAAAGCGGCCGGTCGGCTGTCTTTCAGATCAGGGTGCAACACCCAAGCGCGGGTGGTGCCAGCCTCTTCGACTTCCAGAATTACTCTTCACCATCATAGAGGCTGATGGGCTGCGACGGCATGATTGTCGAAATCGCATGCTTGTAGACAAGCTGCGACTGTCCGTCGCGGCGCAATAGCACACAGAAATTGTCAAACCACGTGATTACGCCCTGCAATTTTACGCCATTGATCAAGAAAATCGTAACGGGAATTTTGGTTTTACGAACATGATTGAGAAATGCATCTTGCAAATTTTGCTTATCAGAGGCCATTTTTTCTTTGCCTTTTTTGTTTTTTGGCGTTGCCCAACAACGCACAATCTTTTGTTCGAACAGATTATGTAGCGGGATTTGGAAAGATTCCAGCCCTGAATTCAGAGATTTAAGCAGAGCGCCGCTGATCGTTGCTCAAGAACGCCAGAAATCCGGGTTGAACAGCGCAATAATGGCAAGCGTTTCGAGCCGCCCCAGAACCATGGCGACCATCAAAATGATCTTCGCAGCCTCAGACAAAGAATTGTAAGAGAGCGCGCCATCCAGCACCACCTCGGCCAAAGGACCAGTGGTAGACAAGGTTGCGACAGTATAGACCATGGAAGCTTCAAACCGCAGGCCCGTCGCTGCAAGTGCGACCATGATCACCGCAATGGTGATCGCAAAGAGCATGAAAAATATCCATGCAATAAAGGCCCCTTCCCGCCTCACCTCGCGGCCCAGACGACCGGCACTTCCGATTGAATTCGGATGAACCAACCGCTCCATTTCCCGCGTGCCATGCTTGTAAAGCGCATAGACTCGAAGTAGCTTGACCCCCCCTGCTGTGGTCGCCACACCGCCGCCGATAATCGCAAGACCCGCCAAAACCAGACCCGGTGTTGGCAAACCTGACCAGGATCGCGCCGCATCCCAATCCGCAGATTCGAAGCCGGTTGTCGTCAGAAAAGACAGCACCGTAAATAGCGCGCCCCAGAACGCTTTGGCTGCGGACAGGAAGTTCGTCTCGTCATCAAAGTCGAAAGAGCCCAGCCAGTGGCGTGCAAACAGGATCACCGGGATTGTGGTGACAAAGAAAAAGGCAATGCGCATTTCACGATCATCGCGCAGGCGTCCCAGAAAAGAGCGGTTGAAATCGTTGATAAAAGTCTGCCGCGAAATGGCCGCGATCATAAACAGAAACAAAAGCGCCTCACCTGCAATGCCCAGATCAACCTCGGGAAAACCGCCATGGGGTGTGATGCCACTTGTCGATAGCGTCGACATGGCAAGGCATAGCGACAAAAATGGCGTCGCGCCGTTCAAGATAAGACAGAGCCATAAAATGGCAGTTGCGGCCGCATAGATCGGAAACAGCCGCAGTGTATATCGCAACAACCGCTCGGCGCCATCACCGGCCTGAATTGTTTTCTCGGCTGTCTCGGACTCGCGCACTGGGCGCAGCACTTCGAATCCGCCAAGGTTCATTGGGGCCAGCACGGCGATAGCCGTCAACAGCATTAGAAATCCGCCCATCCATGCCACAAGAGCGCGCCACAAATGCAGTGGGTCGCTTAGCCTGCCGGGGTTGTCGAAGACTGTGGCCCCGGTGGTTGTAAAACTAGACACCATCTCAAAGTAGACGTTGAGGAAGCTTGCATCCGGCACCGCCTCGCTCATCGGGACAGACAGCATCATCGGTAATACGGAAAAGGCTGCCAGCAGCGTCGCCAGTTGCCTGCGGGCTTCATTGCCCTTGGGGCGGTCTATTGTAGCCAAGCCGATCAACGCTGTCAGCACCAGAAACAGGACCGAGCTGTAAAAGAAAGGCTGTGCGACCCTGTGCAGATCAAGCACCAATGCATGCATGGCCGGCACAAGCATCGCAAGCGATGTGATACCCATGAGGACCACGAATAACGGCAAGCGCAGCAGCAAGCTCATGACGGGGCGCCGTCAGAAAAGTCGATAGAGACCTGCAAAAGCCTCTCGACCTCGGGGACGTCAGCGGCCATGGCAAATATGACGACCACATCGCCCTCATTTACTTTGGTGCCGCCTGATGGCTTCACGACCTTGTCGTCCTTCAGCAACATCCCCACTAGAACACCTTCGGGGAAATCAATATCGCGGATCGTCTGCCCTGCAATGGGCGAGGTCGACAGAACCTGCGCCTCGATCACCTCGGCCTCGGCATCCCCGATAGAGTAAATCTGACGCACCCGACCATGGCGAATATGGCGCAGGATCGAACTGACCGTAGTGGCGCGTGGGTTGATATAGGCGTCAATGCCAAGGGGCTTCATCAGTGGCACCAAGGTCGGGTCATTCACCAGACAAATCGCCATAGGACACCCTTCGGCCTTGGCACGCACAGCCGCCAGAAGGTTCGTCTTGTCGTCATCCGTTACGGCCAGCACCGCGTCCGCGCGCTTGATATTCGCCTCTGCCAGCAGCTCCGAATTCAGCCCATCCCCATGCAGAACAATCGTGCGTTCCAGCGCGTTGGCGGCCCGCTCGGCACAACTGCGGTTCTTTTCGATCATCTTCGCGCGAATACGGTCAACCCGCGTCTCCAGCGCTTCGGCGACGCCTAAGCCCACATTGCCGCCGCCGATGATAACGACGCGTTCCTGTTTGGTCTGGGACTTGCCAAATATCTCCATGGTGCGGGCAATATCGTCACGGTGAGTGCAGATATAAATCTGGTCCCCGGCAAATAACTGGTCCCCCGGTTCTGGCGCGAACAAGGTCGCTTCGCGCCGCACACCAACAACGATTGCGCGCAGGGTGGAAAACAGGTCGGTCAACTGGCGCAAGGGCGTATTGAGAACCGGGCAATCCTCATCCAGCTGAATGCCCAACAGCTGGGCCTTGCCGCCCAGAAAATTTTCCGTATCAAAGGCGGCAGGCGCTGAAAGGCGTTGCAATGCGGCCTCGGCCACCTCGCGTTCGGGGCTGATCACCACATCAATCGGCAGGTGGTCGCGCCGGTACAGGTCTGAATAAATCGCTGTCAAATAGGATTGGCTGCGCAGTCGCGCGATCTTGCGCGGGATGGCAAAGACCGAATGGGCCACCTGACAGGTGACCATATTAACCTCGTCCGAAAATGTGGCTGCGATGACCATATCTGCATCCCGCGCACCGGCACGTTCCAGAATATCCGGATAGCTTGCAAAGCCAGTGATACCTTGCACATCAAGGCTGTCTGTCGCCCGGCGCACCAGTTCAGGGTTGTTGTCAACAACGGTAACATCGTTCTTTTCACCAGACAAATGGCGGGCAATCTGCCATCCGACCTGCCCTGCTCCGCAGATGATAACCTTCATGTAAGCGGCCTTGTTGCTTCAATGCTTACGCCTTGCATGACATGCAGGCCGCAAGGGGTCAAACCCTGATCTGTGCAGATGCGCAGCATAGCGGATGAGGGCCAAAGCGGCCCCCATCCTTCATCCTGTGTTAACAAGTCTTCACTCGGCCGCCTGATGCATCTCATCTGGCTGGATTTGCGCAACACGCGCCCCGGCTTTGTTGGATGTCATAACCCCAAGCGATTTCAGCTTGCGGTGCAAAGCCGAGCGTTCCATGCCCACAAAAGCAGCCGTGCGCGAGATATTTCCGCCAAAGCGATTGATCTGGGTCATCAGATATTCCCGCTCAAACAGCTCCCGCGCTTCGCGCAAAGGCAATGTTGCAAGGCTACCGGTAATCGCCAGACCGTTTTCGCCTGTCTCGCCTGCATCGGATTGTGGCAGTTCCTTCGCTGTGATTGACCCTTTGTCGGGGCCAAGGATCAGAACCCGCTCAATGACGTTCTTCAACTGGCGAATATTGCCAGGCCACTGCATCGTCTGCAGCAAGGTTGAGGCATCTTCGGCCAGTTCCCGCAGGGGAAGACCTTGCGACTTGTTCAGGTTTTCGATGAAATACCGGGTTAACATCGGGATATCTTCACGCCGGTCTTCCAGCGAAGGCACGTCAATCGGCACAACATTCAGGCGATGATACAGCTCTTCACGAAAGGTGCCGTTGGCAATTTCGGTCTGGAGATTGCGGTTCGTGCTGGAAATTACCCTGAGATCCACCCGAACCTTGTCATTGCCGCCAACCCGCTGGAATTGCTGTTCGACCAGCACGCGCAGAATTTTGGATTGTGTCCCAAGAGGCATATCGGCGACCTCATCAAAGAAGATGATACCGCCATGCGCCTGCTCCAGCAGGCCCGGCTCTACCCCGCGATCCGCACCTTCGCGGCCAAATAGCACCTCTTCCATGCGGTCCGGTTCAACCGTTGCGCAATTGACAGTCACAAATGGCGCATTGGCCCGGTTCGAATGCGCATGTATATAATGCGCGCATACATCCTTGCCCGACCCGGCTGGCCCCGTAAGCATGACACGCCCATTGGACCCAGTGACCTTGTCCAGTTGCGATTGGAGCGCACGGAAGGAGGAGCTTTCGCCGATCATGTCCGACACGACACCCTCACCCCGGCGTAGCACATTGTTTTCGCGGCGCAGGCGTGCTGTTTCCATAGCCCGTGAAATGACGACGGTCAGCTGGTCAATATTGAAAGGTTTCTCAATGAAATCATATGCGCCCTGCTTGATGGCCGCGACAGCGATTTCCACATTGCCATGCCCCGAGATGATCACGACCGGCACATCCGGGTTGTCGCGCTTGACGTGTTTTAGAATATCAATGCCGTCCATCTGGCTGTCTTTCAGCCAAATATCCAAAATCATCAGCGCCGGCGCTTCTGAATTCAGCTCGGCCATACACTGCTCTGAGGTGCCGGCAAGCCGGGTCGTATAGCCCTCATCTTTCAGAATATCCGAGATCAGCTCCCGGATATCGCGTTCATCGTCTACAATCAGAATGTCACTCATTTTCTCTGCTCCATATACTGGTGGCTTCACGCCACTTCCTTTTGCTTCGTTTTCATAACCACGAGGCGCGGTAAGGTAATGACCGCCTCTGCTCCCGCGTGGCCGCTCTGGTCGAATGGCGCGGCTGTGCGCAGCGCCAAAGTGCCCCCATGTTCTTCAATGATCTTCTTGACGATCGGCAGTCCCAACCCCGTGCCCTTCGCCCGTGTTGTTACGTAAGGTTCAAACAGACGGGCGCGATCTTCCGGCAGACCGATGCCATTATCCGCAATGTGGATTTCCACACTCTTGTCAGTATCCTGAACCGATACTTTCACCTGCGGCACATGATCCTTATGCGCACCTTTTTCCTGATAGGATTCAATAGCCTCGCCCGCATTTTTGATAAGATTTATCAAAGCTTGCGAAATCATCGTCTGGTCAATTTCCGTGATGACCTCTGGCGTCTCCACGTCCAGCGAAATCTTCACATCCGGTGCGCCTGATCGTTGCAGTAAGACCGCATCGCGCACCAGTTTGATCAGATCAGTTTCGCGTCGGTCAGGCTCTGGCATGCGTGCGAATTTTGAAAATTCATCAACAATGCGTCGCAAATCATTGGTTTGACGGATAATTACGCTTGTATATTGTTCCAGCGCTTCGGCCTCATCGCCTTCAGCCAGCGGCGCGAATTTCCGTTTCAACCGCTCCGCCGATAGCGCAATAGGTGTAAGAGGGTTCTTGATTTCATGGGCAATGCGGCGCGCCACATCGCCCCATGCGGCCATTTTCTGCGCACCTACCAGCTCAGTCACATCATCGAACGCCACGACATAACCTTCCAGCGTTCCATCTTCCGAAGTCCGCGTCGCGACCCGCACCAGAAGACTTTCCAACTGGCCCCGGCGGGTCAGTTTAATTTCCCCCTGATCCGCATCCGCATTGCTTTGCTTAAGCCGTTGAAACAGGGCTTTGAATTCCGGCACCAATACCTCAAGGGGCACATCGACCGGGTCTTCGCCATCCATATCCAGCAATTGTAGGGCCGAGCGGTTCATAAACGCCACGTGACCATTGCTGTCCAAGCCAATGACCCCGGCGGTAACGGATGACAGGACGGAGTCAAACAAGCGCCTGCGACGCTCAATCTGCTCGGTATTCAGCAGCAGCGTATCGCGCTGCACTTTAAGTTCCCGTGTCATCTGATTGAAAAGGCGCCCTAACATGGAAAATTCATCGTCGCCTTTGGATTCGATTACCTGAACGTCCAGATCTCCGGCCCCGACCCGTTCCGCAGCACTTGCCAGCCGTCCCACAGGCCGCGCCAAACGCTCGGCAAACCATAGCCCGAACCAAATGGTCGCAAGGATAAGGATCACTGCGAAGCCCAGATACATCACACCGAAATCAAACAACAAACGACCGCGTTCGTTTTCCAACTGTTGGTAAACCCGCACGGTTTGCTGAGTGTCATCCAGCAGGCTCAGGATTTCCCCATCCACAGTGCGCGAGATATAGAGATACCGATCCGTTACAGTCGCAAGCTTGACCAAAGCGCGGAATTCGTTGTTGTCCCAATCTTCTATGATCACAACTTCATCTGCTGCTGCGCGGGCCAGCTGCCAGTCCAATGGCTTTTCATAATCAAACAGATAGCTACGCTCGCCCCGCGCTTTCAGCGCGCCGCTTCCATCAACAAGAAAGGCTTCTTTCACACCGCGCTGAATCTGTTGCTGGGCTTGGCTGAGGATTTCGCGAAGATCGGCTTCGGCCAGAAGAAACGTCGATTGCTCTGCAACATTGATATAGTCGGCCAGCCGCACCACGTCTTCAGTCAAGTTGTTATACTGCTCTGCCTCATAGGCCTCTGCCGCCGCCAGCGATGTGCCCACCACATTGCGCACACGGTCAGAAAACCACCCTTCCAGCCCAAAATTAAGCGTCACAACAGCAAAAACGGCGACCAGAACGGTTGGCACAAGGGCTACAATCGCAAAAACACCCGTAAGGCGCATATGCAGTTGTGATCCCGCAGACTTCTTGCGCCGTGCTGCAACCATGCGCGCAATCCGCTGCATCACCAGCGTTGCGATGACCAGCACATAGACGAGATCGGCCAATAAAATCAGCCGAATACCGCTGGAGCTGGGGTCCAGCTCAAACGGCCCAAGCCCAAGATAGGTCATCACAGCCAGAAATGGCCCTAAAACCACAAGCCCAAGAGTTGTGAAATTCTGAATCCGTCGCTGCTTTCGCAGTGCGTTCAACCTGTCCCAGGACGCAGTCCGCGTGTGGGTTTTCATCTGCTTTTACCGCCTTGCCACGTCTTGTTTATGTGATCCCAGAGCTTATGCTGCCCATTCGCCACGGTGACTGTTGCGGTTTTACATCAATTTACGGCGCCTTGTCACGCGAATATCGAGATCTGTGACCTTTTTTCTGAGGGTATTGCGGTTAATGCCCAAAAGATCAGCGCATTTCGCCTGATTTCCACCTGTGGCTTCCAGCGAAATCTCCAACAAAGGCCTTTCAACTTCGCGTAAAATACGCTGGTATAGCCCCGGCGGCGGCAAGACACCCCCATGCAGATCGAAATACCGACGTAGATGTTTGTTAACAGAGGCCGACAGTTTTTCGCTATCCCCGCCGCCAATAAGAGGCTCGATTTCGGGCTGGTTGCCCAGAACGGTTTCCACCTCGACACGTGTAATTTCTTCTTCCGGGCTGGTTACGATCAGGCGGCGGATCGTATTTTCAAGTTGGCGAACATTGCCCGGCCAACTATAGGCACGGATCATTTCCAGCGCATCACGGGCGAAATGTCGTTGCGGCGCGCCGTCACGTTCAGACCGGGTCAGGAAATGCTCTGTCAAAAGCGGGATATCATCCACCCGTTCACGCAAAGATGGCACGGTAATTGTCACGCCGCCGAGGCGGTAAAACAAATCCTGCCGAAACGCACCGTTTTCCAGCTTTTCCATCAGATCCTGCTGGCTGGTGGCCATAATACGTGGGGCATCTCCTGTCAGGCTGTCCAGCATCCTGACAATTCGGGCCTGCGCCGCCATATCCAGATCGCTGACCTCATCAAACAGGATGGAGCCCCCCCGCGCCCGGCTAAGGATCGTGGCGGGTCCGTCCATTGCTTCCAGGTCGGTCGGTGTCGCTATGACAAACGGCAGATTGCGTCGATCCGAGAAATCATGGATCGCGCGGGCAATCAGGCTTTTGCCCGTGCCGCTTTCGCCTGTGATCATTGCAGCCAGATCGGTGTTCATAACCCGTGCCACCAGACGATACAGCGCCTGCATTTGCGCAGTACGCCCTACCAGCGGCAAATCATCACCCGGCTCGTTTGCCACCTCGCCCGCGCGTCTTGCAGGTGTCACACGTTTCTTTTCCAACGCTCGCGCCGCCCGTTTCATCAGATCAGGCAGATCGAACGGTTTCGGCAGATAATCATAGGCATCCGCCTCTGTCGCCTGAATGGCGGTCATGATTGTGTTTTGCGCCGAGATCACAATCACCGGCAATGACGGGCGCTGATCTGCAATTGTCGGCAAGGCATCCAGCCCGTTTCCATCGGGCATGATCACATCCGAAATAACCAGATCGCCCTTTCCTTCCCCGACCCATCGCATCAATGTGGTCAGAGAGCTCGTGGCATGCACTTTACATCCTGCCCGTGTCAGCGCCTGCGTCAGAACCGTGCGTATTGTGCGATCATCATCTGCGACCAGTACCGTGCCGTCCATACCTGACTACTCCTCAATCTAAATCTTACTCAGTCTCGTCTTTCGGGGCGACCGGCAGTGAAATTCGAAACACCGTGCGCCCCGGCACGCTGTCCATCGCAATCCAGCCGTCATGTTCCGAGATGATCTTTGACACCAAGGCCAACCCCAACCCCGTGCCGTTTTCACGACCTGATACAAATGGCTCAAACACCTCGCCCGCCAGATCAGCGGGCAGTCCGGGGCCATCATCAATGATTTCCACCTGCAAAGGTACGGCGCTGCGACTGCCATCGGGGCGTTTTACCCGCAGGGACATCTCGTAAAAGGTGCGGATACGGATCGTGCCACCAGACGGCTCTGCCGCTTCCGCCGCATTTTTGAGAAGGTTGAGGAAGACCTGCAACAACTGATCGCCATCGGCAAATGTGGGTGGCAGCGATGGGTCATAATCCTCAACGATACGCATATGCGCGGCAAAGCCCACTGCCGCAGATTTCTGCGCCCGGTCCAGTATATCATGGATGTTCACGGATTTGCGCAAAGGCGGGCGCAGGTTGCCGAATTGTTCCACCTGTTCCAGCAACTTTACAACCCGGCGTGTCTCTTCCACGATTAAGTCTGTCAGTTCAATATCATCACCAGACAAGTTCATGCTCAGCAACTGTGCCGCCCCAGTGATACCCGCAAGGGGGTTCTTGATCTCATGAGCCAGCATTTCCGCCATGCCAATGGCGGATTTGGCAGCGGTTTTGGTCTGCATCGCACGACCCATCTTGTCGGCAATCTCGCGCGGCTCCATCAGGATTAGGATATAACCTGGCCGATCCACCATAGAAGACAGCTGCACATTGCATTGCACCGGCGGCCTGTCGCCCGAGCCAACATCGACCGTGTTGACAAACAACGCGCTGTCACTGCGACGCACCCGCGTCACAGCGTCTTCCAATGGCGCATCCACATGCAGCTTGTCCCAGACCGGCGCACCGCGTAAATGCTTGGCAGAGGTGTTAAAGAACAGTTCGCCCGCCGGGTTAACCTCGGCAATCAGATTGCCCTGATCAATAACCAGCGCCGGAACCGGCAACGAGGTCCAGAGTGTGTCGAAAAATGCAGCCGTCATGCAACGGCCTCTTGCGTGTCCTGCAACGCATCTGGCAGCCAGCGAATTACATCTTCGGGCACACGCGATGTCAAAACCTGCCGTCGCAGCGCCGGCCCCGCGCCAGCCCCATCCAGATACCAGCCCAAATGCTTTCGTGCGACGCGCAAGCCCAGATCACGCCCATAAAACGTCAGCATGTCCTCGTAGTGGGTAATCACCATATCGCTCAGCGCTGTGCCCAGCGGAATATCCGGCGCGTTACCACCAAACAACTCGGCCGCAACCTGCGCAAGCAACCACGGCTTGCCCTGCGCGCCCCGTCCGATCATCACGCCATCAGCACCAGATAGTTTCAACGCCTGACGGGCTGTGCTCGCATCAACAATATCGCCATTGGCAATCACCGGGATTTGCACCGCTTCTTTCACGGCACGGATCGCAGGCCAGTCGGCGCGGCCTTTATAAAACTGGCAGCGTGTGCGGCCATGGATCGTGATCATCGCGATCCCCGCGGCCTCGGCCCGCGCCGCAAGCTCTGGCGCGTTCAATAGGTCGTCATCCCAGCCCAACCGGGTCTTCAAAGTCACCGGCACATCCACAGCCCCCACCACGGCGTCAATCAACCCCAACGCGTGGTCGAGATCTTTTAGTAGGGCCGAGCCGGAATATCCGTTCACAACCTTCTTGGCGGGACAGCCCATATTGATGTCGATCACCCGCGCGCCATTGGCCGCAACCCGGCGCGCAGCCTCGGCCATCCAATAGGCCTCCCGTCCGGCAAGCTGCACAGAGGTATTGGCGAATTGCGTGCCCAGCTCAGCGCGTTCACGCACGCCCGGTTTTGCCTGCACCATTTCCTGCGAGGCGACCATTTCGCTAACCACCAGCCCCGCCCCAAACCGCGAGACCAACTTGCGAAACGGCAAGTCAGTGATCCCGGCCAAAGGAGCCAATATCACGGGTAGTGTTAAAACATGATTTGCCAGTTGAATCGACAAACGCTCAATCCTTGTGCACACATCACTCAGCTAGAACGGAAAGGGTCTAAAGACAACAAATTGGTAGATATTTATAATGGAAAACGAACTTTGCCTATTTTTTAGACATTCATGCTTGGGCCATTGTACCATTTTGCGCGACATCCTACACAGACCCCCATGACACAGCCACCCGCCCCCCTTGTTGCTGCCGTAATTGTTGCCGCTGGACGTGGTGTCCGTGCTGGTGGCAAACAGGCCAAACAATGGCAGGTTGTTGCGGGTAAGCCTGTTGTGGACTGGACTGTTGAGGCTTTCTTGGGCCATCCGCGCATATCCAGCATCATCCTCGTGTTACCGCTAGGTCAGACGACGCTTCATGAACAGCCTAATATGCAGGCACTTCGCGTGGTAGAGGGCGGTGCAAGCCGACAAGACTCGGTTTTGGCGGGCCTAGAAGCCGTCGGCGGCGATCACGATCTGGTGCTGATCCATGACGTCGCCCGCCCCTGCATCCGCCCTGAGGTGATAGACCGGGTGCTGGACGCGCTTGAGACATATCCCGGTGCCGCCCCCGGCGTTGCCGTCACTGACGCGCTATGGCACGGAACGGATGGTTTGGTCAGCGGCACGCAAGACCGCGCAGGGCTGTTTCGCGCGCAAACGCCGCAGGGCTTTCATCTGGAGGCAATCCTTGAAGCGCATCGCGTTCATACGGGGCTGGTGGCCGATGATGTCGCAGTTGCCTGCGCCGCAGGTCTTGAGGTTGCCATTGTGCCCGGTGATCCGGCTAATATAAAAATCACCACCCCCAGCGACTTCGCCCGCGCAGCCGCAATTTTGGAGGCCCAGATGCAGATCCCCGATATACGTGTCGGCAATGGTTTTGATGTCCATCGTTTCGGCGATGGCGATCATGTAACGCTCTGCGGTGTTGACTTTGCCCATGATCGCGGGCTGCAAGGCCATTCCGACGCTGATGTGGCCCTGCATACGATCACCGACGCGATCTATGGCGCTCTGGCACAAGGCGATATCGGTCAGCACTTTCCGCCCTCGGACCCGCAATGGAAAGGCGCGGCCAGTCATATCTTTCTGGACCATGCCCGCGCCATGGCCACGGAGATGGGCTTTACCATCACCCATGTGGATTGTACGCTGATCTGCGAAACCCCAAAGATCGGCCCACATGCTTTAGAAATGCGCCAGAAACTCTCGGAATTGCTGGAAATTTCTTTTGACCATGTCAGCGTCAAAGCAACAACATCTGAGCGTTTGGGCTTCACAGGACGTGGTGAGGGTATTGCCTGCATGGCGACCGCCACATTAGTAAAACTATGAGCAAACTCATCGCAACATTCCTCTATGTCGGCCTATTAAAACCCGCGCCTGGCACATGGGGGTCTGCGGCTGCGATCCCTGTTGCTTGGGTCATTTTTCTTGTGGGCGGCTGGCCTTTGCTGGCGTTGGCCTGTGTGGCGGCTTTTCTGAAAGGATGGTGGGCCACAGCGGAATACACCGCAGGGACCGATAATCACGACCCGTCCGAAGTGGTGGTTGATGAGGTCGCAGGTCAATGGATTGCCCTTTTGCCTATTGCCGTTGGGGCGACCCATGCAGGGGTCTCTTTCTGGGCGCTCTGGCCCGGCATCCTGACCGCTTTCATCGCCTTCCGGCTGTTTGACATCTGGAAGCCCGGCCCCATCGGCTGGGCAGATCGGCGCAACGATCCGCTTGGGGTGATGCTGGACGACGTGATCGCAGGCGTCTTCGCTGCGATAACTGTTATGATCGGTGCAGGGCTGTCACATGGGTTTTGATCTGACAACACAGGTTCTGGAAGCCGCCCGCGCGAAACATATGATGATCGCCACCGCCGAAAGCTGCACCGGCGGGTTGATTGCAGGCGCTTTGACCGAAATTCCCGGCAGCTCGGACGTAGTAGACAGAGGCTTTGTCACCTACTCTAACGCGGCGAAAATGCAGATGTTGAATGTCTCGCCCCAAACATTGGATAGGTTTGGCGCTGTCTCAGAACAGGTCGCAGAAGAAATGGCCGATGGCGCGCTCGCGCGCTCTGACGCGGGGATTGCGATCTCGGTCACAGGCATCGCTGGCCCCGGAGGATCGCAGCATAAGCCCGAAGGCCGTGTCTGTTTCGGTCTGGCCTGTGTCGTTATGCATACGACAAGCGAGACACAGGATTTCGGAGCCCTTGGTCGGTCAGAAGTGCGTCGTATCACCGTGGAGCACGCCCTGAAATTACTTTTGCACAGACTGGAGTAAAAAACGCCTTAAAAGTAGGCGAACACATCCATTTGCGACCAACTATTAATCACTTTGCCTATTGCTTTCTTTTTAACCGCTTTAGAATAAGCCTGCCTCTTTTCCTCGCACCTTCATGCCTGTTTCTGGATCAAACGGAAAAATGAGGGGATAGAATTATGAACGGAGCGGATACCGCCTGGATCATTGTGGCGACAGCACTGGTGCTGTTTATGACATTGCCGGGGTTGTCATTGTTTTATAGTGGGCTTGTACGCGCGCGCAACGTGCTGAGCGTTTTCATGCACTGCTATGCGATTGCCTGTCTGATGAGCATCCTTTGGCTGGCCTTTGGGTATTCGATTGCCTTTGGCAGCGGGACATCGGGCTATTGGGGTGGATTGGACAAAATGTTTCTGCTTGGCATAACCGCAGACAGCCTAAGCGGTACATTGCCCGAAGTGTTGTTCTTTGCGTTCCAGATGACGTTTGCGATCATCACCCCTGCCTTGATTGCCGGGGCTTATGTGGAACGGATTGGCTTTGGGTTCGTGCTTGTCTTCTCGGGGCTGTGGATGCTGCTCTGCTATGCGCCGGTCGTGCATTGGATCTGGGGCGGAGGAATGCTGGCGGATGGCGGCATCTTCGGCGAAACCGGTGTAAAGGATTTCGCAGGGGGCATCGTTGTGCACGAAACCGCCGGGCTGGCGGCGCTGGTGATTGCAGTGCTGTTGGGGCCGCGCAAGGACAAATCCAAACCGCCGCATTCCCCCGGTCTGGTGATGATCGGCGCAGCCATGCTGTGGGTCGGCTGGTTCGGCTTTAATGGCGGCTCGCAACTGGCAGCGGATGGGGGTGCTGCCATGGCGCTGACTGTCACACATATCTCGGCTGCTGCGGCTTCGCTGACATGGGCGCTGTGGGAAAAGATCAAATACGGCAAGGCATCAATGGTTGGTCTGGTGACGGGGACGATTGCAGGGCTTGCCTCGATCACCCCCGCTTCGGGCTTTGTTGGCCCGATTGAGGCGCTGATTATCGGTGCAGTTGCAGGTATATTGTGTCAGGAAGCTGTCGGCGTTGTCCGCAACATGCTGAACATCGATGATACGCTGGACGTCTTTGCCGTGCATGGCGTCGGCGGTATTTTTGGCACGATCATGATTGCCCTCTTCGGCGCGGGCGCTTGGGTTGCGCAGTTAGGTTCTCTTGTGATTGTCGGTGTATTCACAATCGTTGTCACATTCATTCTGGTCAAACTGGTCAGCCTGATCACCCCGCTACGCGTCAGCCCCGAGGATGAGACAACCGGCCTTGATCTGTCCGCCCATGGGGAGCGGGCTTACGATCTCATGTCCTGATACGCACCAGACCTGACAACGAAAAACGCCCGACTAAAACCGGGCGCTTTTTCATTTTAACTTTTTCCAATATTCTGCCTTGAAAATCCCGATGATGACCCCCAATTATGTAAATGTGAATAACATTCACATGCAATAAGACCCTATCGCACCCATATATAAGGAGCACCAAATGAACACCGTCACACATCATACCTCGGGCAATTGGTTTACCCGTGCCGAGATGTGGCTTGATGAACGAGGCAAAGGCGCGTGGATCGCCGCTATGGTTCTCGGTTTCATCTTTTTCTGGCCGGTCGGCCTTGCCCTTCTGGCCTACATGATCTGGAGCAAACGCATGTTCAATAAATCTTGCGCGACACGTCGCAATCCTCTGCCCTCTTTCGGGGTGAAAAGTTCCGGCAACACAGCCTTTGACGCCTATAAAGCCGATATGCTGCGGCGTCTGGAAGATGAGCAGGTTGCATTCAAAGCTTTCCTGCAACGTCTGCGCGACGCCAAGGACAAGTCGGAATTCGACGCTTTCATGGAAGAACGCGCTGAAGCAACGGCAAAAGGCTCTGACGCCTGATCTCAGAAAAGGCGCCCTGAAATGGCGGGGCGCCCCTTCCATCACAGCACAGGAATTCCCATGTATCAGACCATGAATGATAACAGATCCGCCCTGCCCGATCCAATAACTCAAGCTGCGTTCTATGAAGGCGTCGCTATCAAACGGTTTATGGCTTGGGTCGTCGATACGGTCCTGATTTTTATCGCCAGCGCTTTGGCGGCGACGCTGCCTCTGTTTATCGGGTGGTTCTTCTTCCCACTGATCTTTCTGGCCATCAGCTTGCTATACAGGATCGGCACAATCGCCAATGGCTCAGCCACGCCCGGTATGCGTCTGTTCAACATTGAGCTACGCAACAATGACGGCATGCCCCTTGATGGGACTGAGGCCGCCTTGCATACGATCGGCTTCATGATCGCCAGCGCGTTTTTTCTGCCGCAACTGGCCTCCGCCATCATGATGCTGGTGGGCGCACGCGGTCAGGGTTTGCATGACCTCGTAACGGGTGTTGTGGCTATCAACCGCCCCTCACGATTCTAATATGCAGTTAACCTTACGGTAAGTCTTTCCCAACATACTGAAATCAAGCCATAAAAAGCGTTTGTGGCTTGATGGCTGCATTGCTAGGGTTTTGACAACGGATATACGAAAGACCTGATGCGCCATACGCTTCCTCTTGCCCCGCAGTTCTATGTGACTGCGCCTCAAACCTGTCCTTACCTTGATGGCCGGCGGGAACGTAAATTATTTACCGCTTTGCAAGGTGAACACGCGAATACATTGAACAATACCCTGTCCAAACAGGGCTTCAGACGGTCGCAAAATGTGCTGTATCGCCCGTCTTGCGCGGACTGCTCGGCCTGCCTGTCCGCCCGGATTGCGGTCAAGGGTTTCGCACCATCCAAAAGTCAGAAGCGCACACTCAAGCGAAACGCGGCCCTGACACGGGAAGCCACGTCGCCATGGGCGACAGAAGAACAGTATGAGCTGTTCCGCCGCTATCTGGACAGCCGCCACGCAGATGGGGGCATGGCGGATATGGATGTGTTTGAATTCGCCGCGATGATCGAGGAAACGCCGGTCAAAAGCCGCATCATAGAATACTGGGACCGGACCAACCCTGAAGGGCATGAACTGATTGCCACCTGCCTGACAGATGTGCTCGATGACGGGTTGAGCATGGTTTATTCCTTCTATGACCCGGACCGAACCCGCCACAGCCTTGGTACCTACATCATTCTGGACCACATCCGCATCGCCAAAGAAGCGGGCCTGCCTTATGTCTATCTTGGCTATTGGGTGCCGGGATCAAACAAGATGGGCTACAAGGCGAATTTCTCGGCGCTTGAGATATTCCGTGGCGGTGAATGGCAAGCTTTGGGTGAGGTGCAGGATTATTCTGCCGATACGCACCCACTGTCTGTGGACCCGATTGCCGAGCAAGTCGCCCGGATCAGCCTGCCCGACACGCGCGCACCAAAAGACTAGTGACCCATATCGGGGCATTAGCACTTGTCGTGCCGGATTATGATGCAGCGATTGCGTTTTATGTCGGCAAGGTCGGATTCGAACTGATCAGCGACACCCCTCTTTCCGATACAAAACGCTGGATCCTGATCGCCCCCAAGGGCGCGCAAGAAACACGTATCCTGCTGGCCAAGGCGGATGGCCCGGATCAGGTGGCAGCCATCGGCAACCAGACCGGTGGACGCGTTGGGTTTTTCCTGCACACGGATGATTTCGACCGGGATTGTGCGGCAATGACAGCGGCAGGCGTTTCCTTTGAGGAAAACCCAAGGATCGAATCTTACGGCAAAGTCGCAGTCTGGCGCGACCCCTGGGGCAATCGCTGGGATTTACTGGAGCTCTATTAAAGCGGTTTGCGTTTGATCTGAATCGAAGGGGGATTCACACGGAGCTGTTTGTGTGCTTCACTTCCTCTGGGAGGTGGATCATGGGCAAACCCTACTCTTTGGACCTTCGGGAACGGATTTGCGCTTACATTGCCAAGGGAAACTCAGCGCGTTCGGCTGGGCGGCTTTTTGGAGTTAGCGCTGCGACGGCGGTCCGTTTTGCGGCAGAGCATCGTGAACGCGGCGCGATAGCGCCCAAGCCTCAAGGCCGCCCGTCTGGTCAATTTGGCAAGCTTGCGCCGCACCGGGATTTTCTGCTGGAGATCGTGAAGGCCGAACCGGATATCACGCTCAAGGAACTGGCTGCTGCCCTCCTGCAAACACATGGCGTAGACGTTCAGCTATCGTCGTTGCACCGCGCCCTCCATCGCGCCGGGCTTTCATATAAAAAAAGGACTGATCGCGGCAGAGCGTGATCGGCCCGTGGTGCGTCAAGCCCGCCGTGACTGGATCACGCGCCGTCAGCCCCGCATGCGCCAGGAGCCGCACAGACTGGTCTTCATTGACGAGACGGCGGTGAAGACCAACCTCACACGCCTGCGCGGGCGAGCTCCAGTCGGGGAGAGGCTCTACGGCACCGCTCCCTTTGGCAGATGGGGGACGCAGACATTCATTGCCGGTCTGACGCAAGACGGGCTGATCGCTCCTTGGGTGATCAATGGTCCGATGAACGGACCTACCTTCGACACTTACGTCGACACACAGCTGGCTCCAGTGCTTGATCCCGGAACAGTCGTCATCCTCGACAACCTGTCCACCCACAAAAGCCCGCGCGCCGCCGAAGCCATGCGCAAGCGAGGCTGCTGGTTCCTGTTCCTGCCCGCCTACAGCCCCGACCTAAATCCGATCGAAATGGCCTTCTCCAAACTCAAAGCGCACCTTCGCCGCATCGGAGCAAGAACTTTCGATGCCTTGTTCGAGGCTCTTGGCGATATCTGCAACATGTTCAATCCAAACGAATGCTGGAACTTCCTCAAAGCCGCCGGATACGCCTCAGATTAAATGCAAAACGCTTTAGCCCATCAATTCCCTATCAAATTCGGCACAATTGTCACGACGCCCGGGAACAGTGCCAGTAGTATCAGTCCCAAAATCTGGATCAGCACGAACGGGATGATGCCGCGGTAAATGTGGCCCGTTGTCACCTCTTTTGGGGCGACGCCGCGTAGATAGAACAGTGCAAAGCCGAAGGGTGGCGTCAGGAAAGAGGTCTGCAAATTCACCGCGATCATGATTGTCACCCATTTCGGATCCATCGTGCCGCCATAGATCACGGGGCCCACGATTGGGATCACGATGTAGATGATCTCCAGGAAATCCAGTACGAAGCCCAACACGAACAGCACCAACATCACAATGATGAAGACCTTGAACTCACTGTCGAAACTTTTCAGGAAATCCTGAATATAGTGCTCACCTCCGAATGAGATCACCACGAGGTTCAGCAATTGCGACCCGATCAGGATCGTAAATACCATCGAAGTGACTTTCGCGGTCTCGCGCACCACAGGGCTTAGCACGCCAGAGCGGAACAAGACCCAGCATCCAAAGATCAAGCCGAACATCGCATAAAGATAGGCAGCTTTTGCAGCAATGAAGGCCAACCAGTTTTCGGCGCTAACGCCTTCAAGATTGACACGCAGGTCGAAATTCACACCCAAAAGGATCATCACAATGACTGCAAATGTGGTCATCAGAATGACCCGGCCAGAATTGCCCTCGTCCTGAAGCTTGCGGTAAGCGGCCAGCATGATAGCCCCGCCTGCCCCAAGGGCCGCAGCCGGTGTCGGGTTGGTGATCCCCCCAAGGATTGAGCCCAGAACCGCGATGATCAGTACAAGCGGCGGGAACACCACCCGCAGCATGTCATTCTTTGCCAGGCGCCCTGCCGCCTTAGCGCAACCATAAAGCGCGAGCGCCACTGGAATTGCCAGAAGCAGCGTTGTCGCCCCAGGCGATGTCAATGGCGAGATCAGGACCGTGTCGACAAGCAAGCCCAGCAATATGCCTACAGCGCCGACAATCAACGGAAGCGGTGCACTGCTTGGGGATACCCCGCGCGCAGTTGTCAAAACCAGCGCGAACAGTGTCAATGCTACAGCAACCCCTGTCCCAATCGGGGCAGCGGCAGCCACTTTGGCATCCCGCGCGGCGACACGTTCTTCAATGCTGAGTGCCTGCGCCTGCTGAACACCGCCAGCTTCATCAATCGCTGTCTGTTCGGCTACGGCCGCGTCCCAGGCCACTTGCCCGTGCAGGTCAATCATAGCCTCCTGACAAGAAGGGGGGACATTGGTGCGCAGGCTGGCGGATCTCGCCAGCGTCCGAGAAGCTATCGACCACGATATTCTGGCTACCGATGACGTTAACCTGCATCAGCACAATGAACAGACCGATCACACCAACAGGGGCTGCCAGAAACCATGTCAGCGCATCACCACTGGTAATCGGCTCGGAATTTGTCGATCCCAGCTCTACCGCTGGGGCTTTGGTCGGGTTCAGAACCGCATAGACAAACGCATAAAGCGCATAGAGCACCGCCAGCAAAATCCCCGGCAGCAAAGCCGCCTGAAACAACGTCCCGACCGAGACCACCGCAGGTTCGCCCAGATAGGTCAACGCATCGCCACACCCCACGGACTGCGCCCGTTCTTCCTGCGCGGCAGCATACAGGTCGCCCGCCAGCGTGCCCAGCAAAACAATCACGATAGAGGGCGGAATGATCTGCCCCAGCGTGCCTGACGCTGCAATAACGCCCGTTGCAAGCTCTGGCGAATAATTGTTTTTCAGCATGGTCGGGAGGGACAAAAGCCCCATGGTCACAACAGTCGCGCCGACAATCCCGGTCGAGGCCGCCAAAAACGCGCCCACAACAACAACGGATACAGCCAGACCACCGGGCAAAGGCCCAAAGACGCGGGCCATGGTGGTCAGCAAATCATTGGCGATTTTCGAGCGTTCCAGCGTGATGCCCATCAGCACGAACATCAGGACGGCCAGAAGCGTCTCGATCGATTGACCTGCCAGCACACGCTCATTGATACGGTTGACGATGAAGGACACGTTACGGTCCAGCGCAGTTTCCCAGCCCGACGGGAAGACGGGCTCCCCTATTCGGGGTAAATCCGGATTTCGGAAGATGGATATACTATCCGGTTTTAATCCTTCTTGGATCAAAGCTGCATATTCCGCAGAGCTTTTGTCAATCGCCTGATGGATCAACAAACCCGAACTGTCGAGCGCCGCGATGATGGCGAACGAAATAACGGCAGACCCGCCAATGGCAAAGGCCACCGGGAAGCCTGACAAAATACCGCCAAACAGGCAGAGGAAAACGATGATCAGGCCAATCTCTACGCCATCAAGTCCAAATAACATCTGCTCTGCCCCTTAATGGATTTCTGCAACAAGCTCGGCTTCAGCATCGCCTAACTTGTCTTTATCGAGATATTTTCCTTCGCTCTCTGGCCCCTCTTTCCACTCCAGATAAGAGCGGTAGAAGAAGGCGATTGCTTGCAGGAACACCATGGCCGCAAAGGTGCAAAGCAAAACCTTGAACAAGAAATACGCGTTAAACCCGTTGGGCGAGAAGCCAATGGTTTCAATATTCCACCGCACGCCGCGGGATTTCGCAATGAAGCGTTCCAGCGTATCAGAGGCCGATACCGGCGGGTTTATCATGTTGCGCCACAGGAAATACCAGCCATACATCCAGACCAGCACGGCGGCAGGCATCATAAACAGGATCGAGCCAAGCATATCGATCACGCGCTTGGTGCGGAATTTCACTGCGGAATAGACAAGGTCGACCCGCACATGCCCCCCTTGTACGAAGGTGTAGGTACAGCACAGGCAAACAACCAAAGCGTTGTAGAATTTTAGCTCTTCCGCCCACCAGCTTATGTCAAAACTGACGGGCATCCCGAACCCGAAAGACAGCTCGGCGCGGGTAAATATCCGCTGCATGAAGATGATGATGATCTGCTGCAACACCATCAACAACCCGGCCCAGGCAAAGAAACGACCGACCGTGTTGGCAAACCCTTCAAGCACCCGCACGCACCCCCACATGAAGGTGTTGCGGTACAGACCGATGCCTGTAATCAGCAGGAACAACGTGAAAACCACAAAGAAAAATTCGACGGACCCACCGTAATAGATAAACTGCATCAACGCGGTTTTATCTTCCGGTGTGTTGGCCCAGCTTAGCCAATCAAGCCATTGCATCGGATGGGTCAGCGCATACCCGAAATTATAGAACGCTTCGAGCATGTTGCCCGAGAAAAACTGCAGCCAGCCAGACGCCTGAAACTTGTCGAGACAGCTTATTGTCTCTTCTGCTTGAGCACTGAAAAAGCCCGAGCATTCAATCTCTTGTTCCATAGGTCATCTCCCGCTGACATAGGTTCAGACACCACTTCTTATGGTGGTTGTCCGAGAACCGGGCCCTTACAAAAAGGCCCGGAACTGTGTTCAAAGATATTTTAGGGACGTGTTAGCCCGCAACGCGGTCGCGCTGATCGCGATAGGCAGATTCCGATCTCACAATCCAGCCCGAGGATGCAGCCATGGAGCTTTCATAGCTTGCCCGCAGACGATCATAGATCTCGTCCCCATTATACTGATCTTTGGTTTCTTTTGCAGCAACGCCCATTGCATCCCAGACCGTATCCGGGAATTCGAGCACTTTCACGCCGCCCGATTGCAGACGCTGCAGGGCGGAACCGTTATTGTTAAGGAATTGTGCCAGATTCCACTGGTGACATTCGCCAGAGGCGATCTCGATGATCTTTTGCTGGGTTGGGGTCAATTCGTTGAACACGTCAAGGTTGGTCGCCAGTGTCAAGCCAGCGCCCGGCTCATGCATACCGGCTGTGTAGTAGAATTTGGTAATTTCCTGGAAACCGGCTTTTTCGTCAGCCCATGGACCGATCCATTCGGTGCCGTCAATCGCACCGGATGCCAGTGCCTGATACACTTCCGCACCGGGAAGATTCTGTACCGAAGCCCCCATTTTGCCGATCACTTCGCCACCCATGCCGGGCATGCGGAACTTCAAGCCGTTGAAATCCTCTGGGCCGTTGATTTCCTTGCGGAACCAGCCACCCGCCTGAGCGCCAGTATTGCCTGCAAGGAATGACTTCAGACCGAAGATTTCGCCCAGCTCATCATGGAACCCTTGTCCTTCACCGTGGTAATACCAGTTCGCAAGCTCTTGCGCTGTCATACCAAAGGGCACTGAGGTAAAATAGAAATACCCAGGGTGCTGATTGCCAAAATAGTAGTCAGCCGCGTGATACATGTCAGCCTGACCAGACGTCACCGCATCAAACACTTCAAAAGCGCCCACGAGTTCGCCTGAAGCTTTAACATCCACGGTCAAGCTGCCATCAGTCATTGCATTTATCGAGTCAGCAACACGCTGAGCCGCGTCAAACACGCCCGCAAGGCCCCGGCCCCAGCTTGTGACCATTGTCAAAGTCCGCTTGCCCTGCGCATAGGCTGGCGCGGCCAGTGTTGTTGCCGCAGCGGCGCTGCCGCCAAGTGCAGAAGTTCTTAGAAAAGAACGACGATCCATAGGTGTCTCCTCCCAAAGTTATCGTTGGCATCCCCCATATGGTCTATGCCGACGGATCGTTACGATGGCGCGACCTTATCCATATGTAACAGGGGCGTGAATACCCATAGACGGGTAGTTTTGCGCGAATTGTCAAAAAGTTTGACCAATTTTGAACATATGATAGCGCTAACCGCCGGATTGACCGATCTGTTAGCCTATCGCATCTTACGATTCGTAAGGAAAAAGCCGCTACATGCTGAACCGCATACGCACAGGTTTCAAACTGACCTACGGCCAGAAGATTTTTCTTCTGGCGACGCTTCCATTGGTGCTGGCTGTGGCGGCAATTTCGTTTGTTGTGACCAATCAAAGCAGACAGTTGGCTGAAACTGAAATTCAAGAGCTTGAAACCCAACTCATTGAAGCGAAACGGGCCGAGCTGAAAAACTATATCAACCTCGCCCGTACCGCCATTGGCCCGATCTACGGTAACGCAGCCCCAGATGACGAAACCGCAAAACTGCAAGTGACGCAAATTCTGTCGGCTATGCTTTATGGGCAGGACGGGTTTTTCTTTGTTTATAAATATGACGGCACCAATCTCGTCAGCCCCCGTCAAACCTACCTTATCAACAAGAACTGGCGCGGTTTGGCGGATGCGAACAGCGTCCCTGTTGTGGATCAGATCATTGAAACCGCGCGCTCTGGTGGCGGCTATCACACTTATGACTGGCCGAAACCTTCCAGCAATGAAACCGCTCGTATGGTCACATATGTCATTGGGATGCAGGATTGGAAATGGGCTTTGGGGACAGGCATTTTCATCGATGACGTTCTGGAAACTGTTGCAACAGCGCGGGCCGATACGCAGACACGGGTACGTCAGACATTCGTGTATATCATCCTGATTACCATGATTGCCCTTATGGGCGTTTTTGTGACTGGACTGCTATTGAACCTGCGCGAACGGCGGCTGGCGGATGCAAAGCTGAAAGCCTTGACCGAGCGGATTTTCGACACGCAAGAAGAGGAACGCGGCCGTGTCGCGCGCGAACTGCACGATTCCATCAGCCAGCTTCTGGTTGGTATTCGTTATGCGCTGGAACTGGCCCGGCGACGTGTCAGCAAAGGTGATGCGCGCGCAGCGGACGATCTGAACCGGGGCATCACTGGCCTGTCTGAAGCAATCCACGAGGTCCGCCGTATCTCAGCCGATTTGCGGCCCGGCGTGCTTGACGATCTGGGCCTTGGCCCTGCCTTGCAATCGCTTATAAAGGATTTCGGCGAACGCACTGGGGTCAAAACCACATTCAAAACCGTTGTGTTCCGCAACCGGCTCGACAAAGATGCTAAGATCGCGCTTTATCGTATCGCGCAGGAAGCCCTGACCAATATCGAGCGCCACGCCGAAGCCTCCAGCGTTTCGGTCGAAATCTTCGGACACCGCAAGGGGGCTACAATGCGCATTCAGGACGATGGCAGAGGGCTTTTGGCAACGCGGGATCAGCAACCGGGCCTGGGTCTGCGCAATATGCAGGAACGCATTGACCAGCTTGATGGCACCTTGCGCGTTCTGGGCTCTGAGGAAGGCACCATGATCGAGGCTTCTGTGCCGCTCAGCCACTTACTACCCCCCGAAGCAGATGCTCAAACAGGCAAACAGACGACCAAAAGGAAAACTGCATGACCGCCCCGACCCGCGTTCTGATTGTCGATGACCATCCGATGGTCGCAGACGGCATCCGCGCCATTCTGGAAACCTATGACGACCTTGAGGTGGTCGGCACGCTGTGCAACGGGCAAGAGGTGATCGATCAGGTGCGGCACTTGCGCCCGGATGTGATCCTGATGGACCTGAATATGCCACAGCTAAGCGGGTTAAGCGCCACGGAAATTCTTCTGGAACGCGATCCGGCCACCCGTATCCTAATCCTCAGCATGCATGACGCGCCAGAATATGTCTCGACCGCCATGCGCCACGGTGCCCGGGGCTACGTGCTCAAGGATGTTCCGACCGAGAAAATCTACACCGCCATTCAAACCGTCATGCGGGGCGAGACCTATCTGTGCACCGGCGCATCAGCCTCCCTGTCGCCGGGCACAGGCGACGGGCGCGAACCCCTGACCGCGCGCGAACAAACAATCCTGCTGCAACTGGCCCAAGGCAAATCAAACCGGGAGGTCGCCGCCGAATTGGACATCTCGGTTCACACGGTCGAAACCCACCGCAAGAATATTAAACGCAAACTCGGCATCACCTCGACCGCTGGCCTGACCCGCTACGCCATGGAGCACGGCGTTCTACAGGGCACCGGCAGCGGGTTTTAACGGAACGGTTGATTGTGCATTCAAGCGCGTCTTGCGCTTTCTGATTGGAAGAAATCCCACCCCTGACATCCCCCATACCCATCATTACATTTGCGTGCTATAACCCAGAAACTAAGCAATTTTTCTGGTGGGAGGACACAATGTCATTGATGAATATGGTCACGAAAGTCGCGATCGGTTTCGCGCTGGCCAAAGGTATGGATAAGGTTCAAGATTCTGGCGGATTGGGCAAGATGATGGAAGGTTTGACCGGCGGTGGTGGTGCTCAGCAAGCCGGCGCGGGTGGCGGTCTTGGTGGTATGCTGGGTCAACTCACCGGTGGTGGCGGCGCTGGCGGCGGGCTGGGCGATATGCTGGGTCAGTTGACCGGCGGCGGGGCCGGTGGTGCCGCAACAGCCGGCGGACTTGGTGGTCTCGGCGGCCTTCTGGGTGGTCTGGCAGCAGCCAAAGGTGGTCAATCGCAAGGGCTTGAGTCCCTGCTTGGTCAAGACAACCCGGCAGAAGAGCCGCCCGAGGAAGAAACCGCAGGCCTCATGCTGCGCGCAATGCTGCAAGCTGCCCGCGCGGACGGTGACATTGATGCAGGAGAAAAAGCACAACTGATGGAGCTGATTGGCGATGCTGACCCATCAGAAATGGCCGTCGTCGAGAGCGCGATGCAACAACCCGTCAGTGCTCAGACTTTGGCCGCTGATACACCCAAAGGCATGGAAACACAGGTTTATTCCATGTCTGTGATGTCAATAAACCCGGATAATCAGGCCGAAGCAAGCTATCTGCACGAACTTGCCACAGCGCTGGGCATCGGCCAAGCCACGGTCAATGAAATCCACGATAATTTCAACGCCCCACGGCTTTACAGCTAACACATTCGCAGCCTTGACGCGTCCGCGCATGTCTCAAGGCTGCGAGATCACACCACCCCCGACCGGTTGCCTGACCCCTGTGGTGGTCGGGCAGGATGTTGGCAATCCGCGCGCAACGCGGACGGCAAGATAGGCAAAGGCCTGTGCCTCTAGCATGTCGCCATCAAGTCCAGTGTCGTCTATATCGCGGATTACTACCTTAGCTTTGGATTGCAAATCATTCATAAAGAATAAATTTTTTCGACCGCCACCCGTGACAAGAACCTGTTCTGGCAAAGCCGGAAGATGGGTCAGACCTTGCACCACAGCCTCGACGGCGCAGGCTGTCAGTGTTGCGGCTGCATCCTCGACGCTTAAACTTTCAACCGCAGGCCCAAGATCCGGGAAGTCGTCCCTGTCCAAAGATTTCGGCGGGGCCACGTGGAAATACGGGTGTTTCAGAAAGTCGCGCATGACGGATTGATCCACCTGCCCTTTTGCAGCGCAAGCGCCGCTTTCGTCATAGGCAAGCCCCAGCCGCGCCTGCATCAGATCGTTAACAGGCGCATTGGCGGGCCCGGTGTCAAATGCCAAAAGCGCACCATCTGCTTCGGGTGTGTCTTTGCGCGGGTCCACGTAAGTTAGATTGCCCACCCCGCCAAGGTTGAGAAACGCCAGCGGCCCGTCTGCCGCCATCCATTTCGCACAGGCAAAATGATAAAACGGTGCCAGCGGTGCGCCCTGCCCGCCTTTTGCGACGTCTTCGCTGCGAAAATCCCAGACCACTTGGGCCCCCAAACGCCGCGCCAAGGCTGCACCATCACCCGCCTGATGCGTGCCCCGCCCCGCAGGGTCATGGGCCAAGGTCTGGCCATGAAAGCCAATCAGCTGAGCCCACTCAAAGCCTTGCAACAGCTCTGCATGGGCGTCTTCGACGACCTGCGCCGCGGCTGCGACATCCGGATCGCCCGGCCACTGGCCTAAAGCTTTGCGCAGCACGCCGCGCTCACCCTCGCTATAGGGCCGGTAGGCGGTCTGCCCAAACTCAAGTATTTGCACGCCATCCGTTCGGATCATCGCCGCATCCACCCCGTCAAGGGATGTGCCGGACATCGCCCCCAAGGCCCAAACTGCATCGCCTGTTTTCAAAGCCTTCCCCTTACTGTTCAGCCCCGGTATAGAGACGCGAAAATACTGGACGGATTTGCCATGACCTACCACCCCAAATCAGAATTTCTGAGCATTATGATCGAACGCGGCTTTCTGGCAGACTGCACCGATTATCAAGAGCTGGACGATGCTTTGATCGCAGGCGTGGTGCCGGGTTATATCGGTTATGACGCCACCGCCGCCTCGCTGCATGTGGGGCATCTGATGAATATCATGCTGCTACGCTGGTTCCAGAAAACCGGACATAAACCGATCACCCTGATGGGTGGCGGAACCACAAAGGTGGGCGATCCCAGTTTCCGCGCCGATGAACGCCCGCTTCTTAGCCCCGAGCAGATCGATGCAAATATCGCCGGGATGCAAAAGGTGTTTGAGCGTTACCTGAGCTATGGCGATGCGCCTGCAGATGCAATTATGCGCAACAACGCCGAATGGCTGGACGATCTCAACTACCTCGACTTTCTGCGCGATATCGGGCGGCACTTCAGCGTCAACAGGATGCTGAGCTTTGAATCTGTCAAGTCCCGCCTTGATCGCGAACAATCGCTCAGCTTTCTGGAATTCAACTACATGATCCTGCAAGCATATGATTTTCTTGAATTAAACCGCCGGTATGGCTGTCTGGTTCAGATGGGCGGCTCTGATCAATGGGGCAATATCGTCAACGGGATTGATCTGACCCGCCGGGTGCTTGATCAGGAAATCTATGGCTTGACGACGCCGCTGCTGACAACATCGGACGGGCGCAAGATGGGCAAAAGTCAGGGCGGCGCGATCTGGCTGGATGGCACGATGCTCTCGCCTTACGAGTTCTGGCAATTCTGGCGCAACACGACTGACGCCGATGTGGGCCGGTTTCTCAAGCTATACACAGAACTTCCCGTGTCAGAATGTGACCGCCTTGGGGCTTTGGAAGGGTCCGAGATCAACGAGGCGAAGATCATCCTCGCAAATGAGGTCACAGCCCTACTGCACGGGGGCGAGGCTGCCAAAACCGCCGAGGCCACCGCCCGCGAGGTGTTCGAAAAGGGCGGCACCGGGGACGATCTGCCGACCCTGACGCTAAGCCTGCAGGATATGGGGGATGGTATCTCTGTCACCCAACTTCTGGTCCGCTCGGGCCTTGTGGGATCCGGCAAAGAAGCCAAACGCCTGATCGCCGAAAACGGTGCCCGATTGAACGATGAACCTCTGACAAATGCGGGGCTTATCATCACACGGGACCAGCTGGAACAGCCGCTAAAACTTAGCGCTGGAAAGAAGCGCCACGCATTGGTGACGCTGGGCTGACACCGCCATTGTTCAAAAACACCTGCGCCGGAGGCTGATATAATGCTGCGCGGCACCAGCCGCTCATTTTGAAACCTGCCAGGTCCCATTCGGGAAGAACGCCTGAAACGCAAAAGCGAACATCACGTCATGGGGCATATCCTTGCCCGTTGCCGTATCTCGCACGCGAATTGTCCCAACTGAGCGGCCCTTAGCGATGTTCCCCGCATCCAGTGCCGAGGCCTGCTCTCCGGCCCAGCTCAGCCGCACACCCGCTTCAACAACCTCCCGCTCTGCGGACAAGCGCGTCATCGGCCACGCATTGGCCCCAACCCGGATCACACGCTCCATCGGGTCAATTCCGTTGGGGGGCAGCTGGCCATCATACAGGAACGGGCGGTCCGAGCTGTCATAGTTCACGTAAGGGTTGAAGCCGTAATTGCCGCCCCGACGCGGCGCATTCAGCACCAGCGCTTCGGGATTACGCGCCTTGAAGTCGGCCCAGCTTTCCATCCAACTTGGCAGCTGTTTCAAACGATCCCCTGCGTGTCGTCCGACAATCCCTTGCCCAATCGCCTGCTGCCACCAGCTTTCCGTTTGGTGATCATACATCACCATATCAGAATGGCGCAATTTCCCCGTAACACCAAAGGTCCGCAGCTTGCCGTTCACCCGCCGGTCAAACACCATGGCCGAGTTGCAGAGCGGGCAGAACGTCACCGCCACCGGCAGCCCGCCGATCCGGTCATTAACGATCTCATGCACCATAAAATAGCGGATCGGATAGGCGCGCGGCACTTGATCTTTGATCTCTAACGCGATCACCGGCTCCCGATCCGACAGGCGGGTTTCATTGGAAACTTTGATAAATGTGGGCTCCATGACGGCCGGAATGCCGTCTTTGCCCGGCCCACCCGAGCGGATCGAGGACAGCTCGACCGTTGTGTTGCCAAAATCAGTCTTCGGCCATTCGCCATTTTTCCAGTAGGACGCAGCATCCTGCGCCACTGCGGTGCCAACTACTAAGCTGGCGATAAGTGCTGCCAATAGAAAACGGGCCATGATGATCTTCCCCAAACAAGGTAGCTCATCATGGCCCGAAAAATCTTGTATCGCCTAGCCTGCTTCACGCAGACTTGAACTTATGTCAGTCTGTGACGCGCACCGCTTTCATCACATCCGGCTCGCCGATCACGGCCCCGTTTGGCCCCTCGCCCAGCTTGATTGCATCCACCACATCCATACCTTCGGTCACTTTGCCGACAACGGTATATTCCCCGTTCAGAAATGCACCTTCGTCGAACATGATAAAGAACTGGCTATTGGCCGAATTCGGATCCTGCGCGCGTGCCATGCCCACGACACCCCGTTCAAAAGGTGTGTCCGAGAACTCGGCTTCCAGATCAGGCCTGTCCGACCCGCCCGTGCCCGCCAGCCGCATGTCAGCGCCAAGCTTGCCGTTCTGCACGTCACCTGTTTGCGCCATGAAACCCTCGATGACCCGGTGGAACACCACATCATTATAAACGCCGTCTGCCGCCAAAGCGGTAATCTGCTCGACATGTTTTGGCGCGATGTCTTCAAACAGATCGATCTTGATCGTCCCGTTGGCAGCACCTGCCACATCAATCTCTAGGCCAGAGGCAGTGGCGGGACCTGCCATCAGGCAAAGCACAACAGCCAGCCTACGCATCGGCGGCCACCTTGACAGACAGCATCCGGTCCGGATTCATCGGTGGCTCCCCCCGCGCGATGGCATCCACATGCTCCATCCCAGAAATCACACGACCATAGACCGTGTATTGGCCGTTCAGGAAATCATTATCCTTGAAGTTAATGAAAAACTGGCTGTTCGCAGAATCCGGGTTAGAGGAACGCGCAGCGGCCAGCGTTCCACGTGCATGGGGCAGTTTAGAGAACTCAGCGGGCACATCAGGCAGGTCTGAGCCACCGGTGCCTGCCAGACGAATATTGAAATCTTTCTCGAAATTGCCGTTCTCTACATCACCCGTTTGCGCCATGAACCCGTCAATCACCCGATGAAACACCACGTTGTCATAGGCCCCGGCCCGCGCCAGTTCCTTCATGCGTGCGGTGTGTTTGGGGGCTACATCGGCCAGCAGTTCAAGCGTGACCGTGCCATCTTTAAGCTCGATCAGAATAGTGTTCTCGGGATCTTTGATTTCGGCCATGCCGACGCTCCTTCATAAAAATTTGCGCCAACCTAAACCAGTGGCAGCGGGTGTAAACCCCTTCAACTGAAGCGGTCTGTCAACGCGCCATGCACCGCCGGGGAAACAAAATTAGATACATCCCCATTCAGTCGCGCGATTTCCTTGACCAGTTTGGAGGCAATAGCCTGATGCTGCGCCTCTGCCATCAAAAACACGGTTTCGATACTATCATCCATGGCGCGATTCATACCGACCATCTGATATTCATACTCAAAATCCGCAACAGCACGCAGGCCCCGGATAATAACAGTTGCACCAACATCATGGGCGCAATGGATCAACAAGTTATCAAACGGATGCACAACCACCTCGCAACTCAGATGCGCCGAGAGCGATGCCGCTTCAGCCTCGATCATCGCCACGCGTTCCTCAAGAGAAAAGAGCGGCCCCTTGTCACGGTTGATCGCGACACCGATTACCAAACGGTCCACTAAGGAACACGCCCGGCGGATAATATCGATATGACCCAATGTGATTGGATCAAACGTGCCGGGATACAGACCAATGCGCATCAGGTGCCCCTTTTGTCAGATATCATGGGGCGCACGCAACAATATTGCGCACCGGAAATCAAGCGCCCGGCGTTATTTGCGCGAAATATCTCTTCTCTGACGCAATAATAGTAGTCCTTGGAATGAAAACTTTACCCTGAAATCAGCTTCCGCTAAACATTGCTTCCACTTCAGCCTGAGTCATGTTTTTTGTTTTATTCGCAAAGCTATATCCTTTGGGCTTAATGTCGATATAAAGCTGCCCTGTCATCTCCAGATCGCCATATTCATCCAGCGTGCCCGCCCCCATATGATAGGTGCCGTTATATGGCCCCGGCGCTGTGACACGGTAATACATATTCGCTCCGCATTTTGAGCAAAACGCCCGCTCAGCCCACTCAGAAGACTTGTACGTCGTCAAATTATCGGCCCCTTTGAAGCTGATCTCTTCCGGTTTGACCGCCATGCCGAAAAAGACACCACCGCTCCACCGTCTGCACATGGAACAGTGGCAGGCGCCGAAATCATGTTTATCCGCTGAAATCGCATAGCTGACTGCGCCACAAACGCATTTACCGCTCAAGGCCATACACTTTCTCCTTTTAAGATTAAGGCGTTAGTACCCCATAATCATACCTTCAAGGGCATCCTTTTCCATTGCCAGTTCGCTCAGGCGCGCCTTGACCACGTCACCGATGGTAATCAGACCCACCATCTGACCGGATTCCAGAACCGGCATGTGGCGGAATCGCCCGTTGGTCATCAGGCTCAGCACTTCGTCGGCGCGGTCATTGCAACTGCAGGTCACAAGATTGCGGGTCATCATATCAGACACCTTGTCCTCCAGACAGCCCGGTCCACGCTTGCCGATCTCGCGCACGATGTCGCGCTCTGACAGAATACCCTGTGCTGTCTTGCCATCACTGGACACCACGACCGAGCCAATCCGGCGTGCTGACAACAGGTTCGCAGCCTCTGCGACGTTGGCTTCGGGGGCTATTGTGACAACCCCATCATCCGCCTTCAGTTTCAGAATTTGACTTACAAGCATCTGATCCTCCCTTCAGAATTTTATTCACTGTATCATAAATCTGCGCATTTTGGGCGTTTTCATCAAGTAAGGTCTTCCAGACGTGTCACTTCCTGCCGGATACGGCTGACAAGCTGGTCTGCAAACCGGTTTAGTCGCGCGATTTTGCGGTCATCTGCATGGCGCACCAGATAAAAGCTGCGTGTCAGCGAAAATTGGCTGGCCAGCACTTTACGCATCGCAGGCGCATAGGGCAGCGCGAAGTCATGAGCGATGACCACCCCTGCCCCGCTGCGCGCCCAATTGAACTGAACAGAGGCCGAGTTTGACGCGAAGTCCGTGCGCTGTACGCCAATCTTGGAAAGGTAATCCAGTTCCTTGTCGAAAATCAGGTCCGAGATATAGCCAATGACCTTATGGTGGCTCAGATCGGTAAGACAGGTCAGCGGCGGCGCGTCTGCCAGATAGTCCTCGGACGCTGCAAGGTGCAGGTGGTAATCTGTCAACTTCTGACTGATCAGCCGCCCGGTTTGCGGTGCAGACACAGTGATAGCCATATCCGCTTCGCGCTTGGACAGGTTGAAAACACGGGGTAACGCAACAATTTGTACGTCCAGACCGGGGTTGTCTTTGCAGATGGCCGTGCAGACCTGTGGCAGAAGGTAATTCGCGCACCCGTCCGGCGCGCCCAGACGGATCTGCCCTGACAGTCCCTCGACCGCGCCACGTACCACATCGCGGGCCCCTATGATCGCGCGCTCAACCTCGATGGCCCGGGCCATCAGGCGCTGGCCTGTATCCGTCAAAACGTAGCCCTGCGGCGATTTCTGAAACAGGGGCGCGTCAAGATCAGCCTCCAGCCGGGCAATACGGCGGCCCACTGTTGCAGGATCAAGGCGCAAGGATTTTCCCGCGCCCGACAAGCTTTCTTCACGCGCGACCGCCAGAAACACGCGCATGTCGTCCCATTTTGGATCAGCCATTATATCCTTGCAGTTTTGCAAAATGCTTTTGGAAAACTGCCCCTTTTCCCGACAAAATTGCAAGACTAAGATGCACAAAGAAATCAGGGAGAATTCCATGCAAGAGCTGACCCATTACATCGATGGTGCCCATGTCAAAGGCACATCGGGCCGTTTCACTGACGTTTTCAACCCGGCAACAGGCGAGGTTCAGGCCAAGGTGCCGCTGGCCTCTAACGCTGAACTGGCAAAAGCAGTCGAGGTTGCCGCAAAAGCGCAACCTGCATGGGCTGCCGTCAACCCGCAACGCCGCGCGCGGGTGATGATGAAATTCGTGGACCTTCTGAACCGCGACATGGACAAGCTGGCAGAAGCGCTGAGCCGCGAACATGGCAAGACGCTGCCCGATGCCGCGGGCGATGTGCAGCGCGGGCTTGAGGTTGTTGAATTTTGCATCGGCGCGCCGCATCATCTTAAAGGCGATTTCACCGATAGCGCAGGCCCCGGCATTGATATGTATTCGATGAAGCAGCCCTTGGGCGTCACCGCCGGAATTACCCCGTTCAACTTCCCCGCCATGATCCCGATGTGGATGTTTGCGCCTGCGATTGTGTGTGGCAATGCCTTCATCCTCAAACCGTCCGAGCGTGATCCGTCCGTGCCGCTGATGCTGGCCGAACTGATGGAGGAAGCGGGCCTGCCCAAAGGCATCCTGCAAGTGGTCAACGGGGATAAGGAAGCCGTCGACGCTATCCTGCATCACCCGGTCATTCAATCCGTGGGTTTCGTGGGCTCGACACCGATTGCCGAATATATCTACGCCACCGGCTGTGCGAATGGGAAACGTGTGCAGTGCTTTGGTGGCGCAAAGAACCATATGATCATCATGCCGGACGCTGATATGGATCAGGCGGCTGATGCGCTTGTGGGCGCAGGATACGGTGCCGCAGGCGAGCGTTGCATGGCGATCTCGGTCGCAGTGCCTGTGGGCGATGATACCGCTGATCGTTTGATCGAAAAGCTGGCCCCGCGCGTGGAAGCTTTGAAAGTCGGTCCGTATACGTCAGGCAAGGACGTCGATTACGGCCCCGTTGTCACCGCCGCCGCCAAAAGCAATATCGAGCGACTTGTGCAAACAGGGATCGACCAAGGAGCCAAACTGGTCGTAGATGGGCGCAATTTCAACCTGCAAGGCTATGAAGACGGCTTCTTCGTTGGTGCGCATCTGTTTGATAATGCCACAACCGATATGGACATCTATAAAACCGAAATCTTCGGCCCGGTCCTGTCTACTGTACGCGCACAAAGCTATGAGGAGGCCATCGGCATGGCCATGGATCACGAATACGGCAATGGCACGGCGATTTTCACCCGCGACGGCGACACGGCCCGCGATTTTGCCAACCGGATCAATATCGGCATGGTTGGTGTAAATGTTCCGATCCCCGTGCCGCTGGCTTATCACACATTCGGCGGCTGGAAGAAGTCGATGTTCGGGGATCTGAACCAGCATGGCCCGGACGCATTCAAATTCTACACGCGGACCAAAACGATTACCTCTCGCTGGCCATCCGGCATTAAGGAAGGCGGAGAGTTCTCGATCCCTGTGATGGAATAAGCCACTCAAAACACTTGATTTTCCATGGCGCGCCTGAAATGGTGAGCCATGGCACTCAACGAACCTGCTTTCACGCTGGGGATCGAGGAAGAGTATCTTCTGGTTGATCGTGACAGCCTGACCCTGTCAGAGGCACCGGATACCCTGATGGAGGCCTGCCGGTCATCCCTACAGGACCAGGTCAGCCCTGAATTCCTGCAATGCCAGATCGAAGTCGGCACAGCCGTCTGCAAAAACATCAGCGCCGCACGCGATGATCTGCGCAGGCTCAGATCCTGCGTTGCAACCGAAGCCGCAAAGCACAATCTGGCGCCCATCGCGGCATCGTGCCATCCGTTTGCGGACTGGAAGCAGCAACATCACACCAAAAAAGACCGCTATGATGATTTGCGACAGGCACTTGGGGGCGTGGCTCGGCGCATGTTGATCTGCGGTATGCACGTGCATGTGGGCATCGAGGATAACCGGTTGCGCATGGATCTCATGCCACAGCTCAGTTACTTTCTGCCGCATCTGCTTGCGCTGTCTGCATCCTCGCCCTTTTGGCAAGGGGACGATACCGGGCTGGCATCCTACCGGCTGACGGTCTTTGACAACCTGCCTCGCACAGGGCTTCCGCCACGGTTCGAAAGCTGGGCGGATTATGAGCGGACCGCACAGGTTCTGATTGATCTGGGTGTTATCGAGGACACGACAAAAATATGGTGGGATTTGCGCCCCTCACATCGGTTCCCAACATTGGAGACGCGGATTTGCGATGTATCACCCAGGCTGGAGGACACGCTCTCGCTGGCGGCACTGACCCAATCGCTTATGCGGATGCTTTGGCGGCTGAGGGCGCAAAACCTGCGCTGGCGTGCTTATGAGCGTTTCCTGATCGCTGAAAACCGATGGCGCGCGCAGCGCTATGGGATCAGCGAAGGCTTGATCGACTTTGGCAAAGGCGCTTTGGTCCCGTTTAACGAACTGCTAGATGAAATAATTGAACTGATCCACGAGGATGCCGAAACATTGGATTGCTTGGACGAAGTTCAACGCCTGCGCGATATTGCAGCCCATGGGACAAGCTCGGACCGACAACGCCGCGTTCTGCACATTGCACAAAAAGCCGGTGCGAATCGCCAGGAGGCCATGAAAGCCGTTGTCGAGCACCTAATTGAAGAATTCAGCGCTGATCTTTGAAGCGAATGCACGTCTGGCACGGTCACTTCTTGCATTACAGGCGTAACAACTGCGTGAAATAACGCATGAGTGTCATAATTTGGGGGTGACGAAGGCAGCAATTCATGTCTATTTCACTTGTTAACTTATGAATTGCAAATAGCCAAATAGGTGAGCCGACATGAAACTGACCCGCCGCACTGCCCTTATCGGGGCGGCAGCAACCTTAGCCACACCAGGATTGCTGCACGCCCAGAACGCTGCTCCGCTCGCGGCTCCTTTGGTGACACGCAACACGTCCTCCTTCACCAAACAATCTTGGCAGGACCATTTCAGCACGCTTGGCGTCGCGACGATTGTTGCAGACACGCAATCGCGCGCTCTGCATTATTGGAATGCGGATGGAACAGATTATCGCGTCTACCCGACATCCGTACCAAAGACGGACGAACTGACCCGCCGTGGATATACAAAAATCGTGCGCAAGAAAGTAGGGCCAACCTGGACCCCAACTGCGAATATGCGCGCACGTGATCCATCCTTGCCAGCGTTCATGCCTGCAGGTGAAGGCAATCCACTTGGCACGCATGCCATGTATCTGGACTGGTCTGCTTATTTGATTCACGGCACCCATGACACCCGTAAGATCGGACGCCGCTCTTCTTCGGGCTGCATCGGCCTTTATAACGAGAAGATCGCAGAGCTGTTTTCCATAACACCAGTCGGCACACAGGTGCGTTTGGTCTAAGCCGCCAAGGTTTCTTTGATACGATTTAAGGACAGGCCATTCCGGTCTGTCCTTTTTCATGTCATCCCCCACCACTGCCTGCTTGCAAAATCCCCGCAAGCACTTAGAATTAAACAAGCGTTCAATTCCAGTGGGAGGACAGGGATGGATTTCGCCCTGAGTGAAGAACAGACCGCCATTTTCGATATGGCGCGTGCATTTGGGGAAGAACATATTGCCCCCTTTGCACTGGAGTGGGAAAAATCTGGCGATATTCCCAAAGCGCTCTGGCCCAAGCTGGCCGAGCTCGGGTTTGGCGGGCTCTACGTCTCGGAAGATCACAGCGGATCAGGTCTTTCGCGGCTGGACGGAACGCTGGTCTTCGAAGCCCTGTCGATGGCCTGCCCTTCGGTCGCGGCGTTCCTGTCGATCCACAACATGTGTGCTGCGATGATCGACAAGTTTGGTTCAGACGCTTTACGGGACAAATACCTGCCAAACGCCCTGACACTACAGACCTTCTTTTCCTACTGCTTGACCGAACCCGGATCAGGCTCTGACGCAGCGGCCCTGAAGACCCGCGCCGAGCGGACTAATGACGGCTATTGCCTGACTGGCACCAAGGCATTCATCTCGGGCGGCGGATATTCGGATGCCTATATCGTGATGGCCCGCACGGGCGATGATGGGCCCAAAGGTGTATCAGCCTTGGTCGTTGATGACGGCAGTAAGGGGCTATCATTTGGCGGGCTCGAAGACAAAATGGGGTGGCGCGCTCAACCCACACGCCAAGTGCAACTGGACGCTTGCAAAATCCCTGCAGACAACCTGCTGGGCGAAGAAGGTAAAGGCTTCAGCTATGCGATGCAGGGTCTGGATGGGGGGCGCCTGAACATCGCCGCCTGCTCACTTGGGGCCGCACAAGCCGCTTTGGACAACACACTGGCATATATGGCCGAACGTCAGGCTTTTGGGAAAAGCATTGACCAGTTTCAGGCCCTGCAATTCCGCCTTGCGGATATGGAGATAGAGCTGCAAGCCGCACGGGTCTTTTTACGCCAAGCCGCCTGGAAACTGGATCAGCGCGCCCCCGATGCCGTCAAACACTGCGCCATGGCAAAGAAATTCGTCACGGATGCCGGATCAAAAATTGCCAATGACTGCCTGCAGCTGCATGGCGGCTACGGTTATCTGGCTGATTACGGGATCGAGAAGATCGTGCGCGACCTGCGCGTCCACCAGATTTTGGAAGGCACAAATGAGATCATGCGCATGATCGTGGCGCGCGGGTTGACTTCGTGACATCCTTGCCCGCCCCGAATTGGCTCTATCTTTGGCAGATTAAGCGAGAGGTAGATGCTTTAGAAAAAAGGCTGACCTCCACACAACCAACGGGCCATGCGCGACGGCACAAGAAGCATCTTTGGCGAAGTACCCGCCTCAACGTCCTTGGCGCACTCGCGGCATTTATTCTATGGGGCCTGTATCGACTAGACCCAGCTTCCGAACGCATGTTTATCGTAATGGGCGGCGCCACTGCCGCAGTGTTTGCCTATATTCAACTGCTGCTGTTTATTTGGTCGACCAGAACAGACCGAGTGCTAAGCTTGGGTAATCATTTCGAGGTTAAGAACTTGCTCAATGCGCGTCGCAAAGAACTGGATGATCTAAGATGACCGACATCAACATCCGCATCGAAGGCCGCGCTGGGCGGATCACGCTGAACCGGCCAGATGCCCTGAACGCACTGACCTATGACATGGTACTGGCGATAGAAACGGCCTTGGATGCATGGCGCGCCGCTGATCTTGATCTTGTGCTGCTTGACGCGGCGGGCACACGCGCCTTTTGTTCTGGCGGCGACATCACCGAGATGTATGCCAGCGGCAAACGCGGCGATCTGGAATATGGCCGCCAGTTCTGGCGCGATGAATACCGCCTGAATGCCAAGATTTTTGAATATCCCAAACCTGTTATCAGCTTCCTGCAAGGCTTCACTATGGGCGGCGGCGTTGGTGTAGGATGCCACGGGTCACACAGGATTGTTGGCGAAAGCTCTCAGATTGCCATGCCGGAATGCGGCATCGGGCTTGTCCCTGATGTGGGCGGATCGTTAATGCTGGCGCTGGCACCGGGGCGTTTGGGCGAGTATTTGGGCACGACCGGGTTTCGCATGGGACCAGCGGATGCCATTCTGGCCGGGTTCGCAGATCACTTTTTGCCTCAGGATATGTGGCAAGACGCAAAGGCCCACCTGATTGAAACAGGCGATCCCTCCACCTTAAACTTTGCCACGTCGCCCGAGGGCAAACTGCCTGCACTACGTCCACATATCGACCGCCATTTCGCGGGCGAAACCCTTGGCGATATAGCACGCAGTCTGGAAGCCGAAGAGAGTGAATTTACCCATGCCACGTTGAAAACCCTGTCCCGCAATGCGCCCTTAGCCATGGCGTGCACCGTTCAGATCATTCGCCGCCTGCGCTCGGCAAATTCTATTCGGCAGGCGCTTGATCAGGAATTCCGCTACACCTATCGCGCCATAAAACAAGGTGATTTCATCGAAGGCATCCGCGCTGCGATCATCGACAAAGACCGCCAGCCCAAATGGGCGCATGACAGCATCAAAGCGCTACCGGCCTTGACCATAACACAGATGTTGATGCCGCTCGGCACAGACGGGCTGAACTGGGAGGATATGACATGAAGATCGGTTTCATAGGGTTGGGCAATATGGGCGCCCCGATGGCTGTTAATCTGGCGAACGCAGGCCATGAGGTCACGGGATTCGACCTTACCGCCCCCTGCCCCGATGGTGTGACCAAAGCCAGCGATGCGGCAAGTACGGCACAAAATGCAGACGCGGTCATTACTATGCTGCCCAATGGCGACATCCTGCGCGCCGTGGCAGATCAGATCATCCCGGTCATGCAACAAGGCGCAGTACTGCTCGACTGCTCGACCGTCGATGTGGAAAGCGCTCGCGCAGTTGCAGCCCAAGCAGAGGCCGCAGGCCTGCTGGCCGCAGATGCCCCGGTGTCGGGTGGTGTTGGTGGTGCTCAGGCTGGCACGCTGACATTCATGGCGGGCGGCTCTGAAGCGGCATTCGAAAAAGTTGCGCCGCTTTTCGATGTCATGGGGCAAAAGGCCGTCCATTGCGGCCCGTCCGGCAATGGACAAGCGGCAAAGATTTGCAACAATATGATCCTAGGCGTCACAATGATCGCCACATGCGAAGCCTTTGCCCTTGCCGACAAGCTTGGCCTTGATCGGCAAAAAATGTTCGATGTCGTCTCGACCTCATCGGGCTACAGCTGGACTATGAATGCCTACTGCCCGGCACCCGATGTCGGCCCGCAAAGCCCTGCCGACAATGATTATCAACCGGGTTTCGCAGCCGAGCTGATGCTCAAAGACCTGCGCCTGAGCCAACAGGCGGCCAAGGCCGTTGATGCCGACACACCGATGGGCCAAAGCGCAACGGACCTTTATCAGAGCTTCGTCGAACAGGAAGGCGGAAAGGGCAAGGATTTCAGTGCAATGCTGCCAAGGTTCGTGTCGCGCGAACGCGGATAAATTAAGGCGCGGATTCAGCCATTAAGGTTGAACCGCAACCATAAAGAAAACAGCCCGCTCAAACCAGTTACCGAAAGTCTTCCTTATCAATGGCGGTTCGAGGGATTTTGGCTTCTTCAAAAACGAGGGACTCTGCTGGCAATGTGCGTTCCTTAAAACAGATACCACGTTTTGTTGCTTCTTTCTCGATGACAGAAAATATCTGGTCCACCTGTGGGGCCACGTCACAAGATGTAAAACGCCCTGCACTGCAAACTTGGTCATGTAATCGAAGCGTGCGGACAAAGGGGCAAATCACATCGGTTTCTAGATCGCCACCCTCGAAATACTTGGCATCTTCTTCCGTCCATTCGCCCCGTTCAATTTGAGCCATCGCATCATATAGCCCTGCCAGCTCAAATGCGAAACTGAAAAGCTCTTTCGCTTCATGATTGGAATAGACGATGCGGTTTATACGATACGGGTCGAGATCAAAATAATCGACTGTAGGATCGTCAAGCAATTTCGCTTGGACGTATAACCGCAGGCTTTCGGGATCATAAGGTACGGCTGCAAGCAAACGCTCCGCATATTTTAAGACTTCTGCCTCTGATGGGCGGTTTTTAGAGCGAATAATCCGTCTTCCATCCTCAAAGACATCTTCCAATTCAGGCTGCATCAGTTTTTTCAAAAATACCGGATTGTAAGGTTCATCAATGATCCGCTTCTTTGCCCTATTGTGTTCACGCTGCCAATGAAGGGTGCTTAGGAATTCAAACCCATACTTCTCGGCATAAAGACCATCGAAGAGGGAGGCACGGTCGCGATTTATGAAGCCTTCCTGGCTCAGGGTGTCATAGGCTAATTGCGCCACTTCGCGACTGGAATCGCGTTGAAGATTAAAGCTAAGAAACAGCCAGTTTAAATGCGGCAGATCACGGTGAGACAACCTTTCCACGAGCCAATCGCGTTTTTCTTTAAAAGGTCTCGCCCCCTCAAGCTTGCATGAGACAATGGGTTCGGGCACAGAATTTTCTATCTTACCTGCATATTTGTCACAAAGCGCTTCCACATACGAATATTCCCAGCCCCACCCCGGCAACATCATATCCCGCGCGCGGGATAAAGATCCGTAATTTAGATAGTCTTTCATAACGTCATCAAGGACATCGAGCGCATATCGCTGTTGGCCATTCGCATTTGCCAGTCGCAATATAGCATCTGATGCTTGTAGAAGGCGCGGTAGCTTTTGATAAGCTGTTTCAGCCAGCTTCCAAGCCTCGCCTTGCATGGCGTGAAAAATTCGTAAGGCATCCGGGTAAGTCTCGCGCACCGTTTTTTCACCGCGAATATCCCAACTGATCCGATAAAGCACCCAGGCCCGCGCTGTTTGTGCAAAAGGTGAGTCCGGCATAGCCGTCAACCATTTATGGGAAAAATCATATATTTCAGGATTGGCCCAACCAAAGGGCGCAAACTGAAGCCTTATGTGATCCGCCGAGACCTCGCCCGCAAGAAAGCGTTTTTGTTGAAGTGCGATATGGGCCTCAACCTGAGCAATATCACCAGCATAGATAAGGTCACGAACTTCATTGACGATTTCATCGTAATCCGTGTTGGCCATAGCACTAAAGGGTGCCAATACCCAGAAGACTAAAACGAGCGTTTTGAAAAACATCGGTATGCCCTTATTTCGGGATCGTAAGAATAACCTATTCTAACGCAATCTATGATTGCTGATAAGATTCCCCTTATAGAAAAATTTAAAATTCTTATAAATCCGGATAAATTGTTTGCAATTTTAAGGCCAGAGGGCTCAGGCCCACGCGCAAGCCACGCATGAAAGTATGTTCAAATGATGTAAACTGGCGCGGTTGACGGGGCTCGAACCCGCGACCCCCGGCGTGACAGGCCGGTACTCTAACCAGCTGAGCTACAACCGCGCGTGTGCTTGACCTTATGAACAGATAGCGGTGGCGCGGTTGACGGGGCTCGAACCCGCGACCCCCGGCGTGACAGGCCGGTACTCTAACCAACTGAGCTACAACCGCTCGCTACCCGCTGGAATATTCCAAGCGTGAGCGTCGTATTACGCGCGCGCCATTGCGCCGTCAAGCATAGAGCACGCTATTTTTGATATTCATATGCATGACCAACGCGGTGCCACAGAATTCTTCAAAAATCGCAACTGTTTCCCAAGATTCGCCATATTTTAATAGTGTACGGTTTGGAAACAATGTGGATTGAAGGCATAGCATGGCGGATTCAAGCGATACACAAACCTCACCGGCCACGTCTGGCCGTGTTGTGCCTGTTCTTTTCACGGCGACCATCTTTCTGTCGGCCTCTTTGCTGTTCTTCGTGCAGCCGCTGTTTACCAAGATTGTTCTACCCTATATCGGCGGCGCGCCGGCTGTGTGGACCACGGCCATGCTGTTTTTCCAGACGGTGCTGATCGCAGGCTATCTTTATGCGCATCTGTCCACGAAATACCTGCCGGTGATCGGACAGGTCAGCCTTCATCTGGTGCTCTGGGCTTTTGCGCTCGCGTTTCTGCCCCTGTCCATTGCCAGCGGTTGGAGCTTTGATCCGGACCGCTCCATCGCCACACAAACGCTGGTGCTGTTCGCTCTGGGCGTCGGGTTGCCCTTCGCGGTGCTGTCGGCCAACGCGCCGCTGATCCAAAGCTGGTACGCCAAAAGCGACGGACCTTCGGCGGATGACCCCTATTTCCTTTATGGCGCCTCGAACCTGGGCTCGCTAAGCGCTCTTCTGGCCTTTCCGCTGATTGCTGAACCGTTGTTCGGGGCGACGCAGATCGGCTGGGGCTGGGCCGCTGGCTTCGTTGCCCTGGGGCTGTTTCTGGGCCTCAGCGGTCTGGCGGCACGCAAAGGCAAGGCCGACACCCCGCCCGAAAGCACGGCACCAACCGAAGCCCCAAAGCTGCAAGATTACGCCTGGTGGCTATTTTTGGCCTTCATCCCGTCATCCCTGATGCTGGCCGTGACCACAAAGATCAGCACGGATGTCGGATCCTTCCCCCTGATCTGGGTGTTGCCACTGGCGTTGTATCTGCTGACCTTCGTGCTGACATTTACCAACAAACCCCTGATCAAGGGCGAGTTGCTGCGCTGGATGATGGTCATAGGCGTGGCAGTGTTCGGCGTCTTTATGATTGGACTGACATTCAGCGTATCTGTCCCAATCATCGTTGTCCTGCTTCTGGCCTTTTTCTTTATTGCCCTGAATGCCCACAAAATCCTCTATGACGCGCGCCCAGGCAAAGACAATCTGACGATTTTCTATGTCACCATGTCTGTGGGAGGAGCGTTAGGTGGGCTGTTCAATTCGCTTATTGCGCCCAATATCTTTGCGGATATTCATGAGGCAAGGATCACGATCTTATGCGCTGCAGCGCTGTTCTTCGTGAAAGCAGCCAGACCTACGCTCAACAGTATTGCAAGAGCCGTTCTATTGGGCGGGCTTGTTGTGTCCCCAATCATGTTCGGGTCGGTCTTTCAGGATGTTGTGGAAACTGAACACCTCATCATTCTTATGATTGTCCTGTTTCTTGTCATGGTCATTCTGGGCAACCGAAACGCAACACTTGTCACAGTCGTTACAACGATGGCGTTATTGTTCGGCGCTTTATTATCTTCTGCGGATATGGTGTTCAAAGATCGCAGCTTTTTCGGTAGCCACAAAGTTCGTAATGACGACGATATTCGTCTCTACACCAATGGCACGACCGTGCATGGGGCGCAGTTCGTAAGTGATCTGGATGCCGAGCGACCAAGGCCGCTTTATTACTACCATATTGACGGCCCAATGGGTCAGGTCATGAATTCAGATTTTGCAGCACAATCCTCGGATATCGGTATTGTCGGTCTGGGCGTTGGCGCTTTGGCCTGTTTCGCGCAACCGGGGCAAAGCTGGCAGTTCTATGAAATCGACGTGATGGTCGATCAGATTGCGCGCAATCCAGAATTGTTCACCTTCATGTCGAAATGTGCCGGTGACGCCCCAACGCATCTGGGCGATGCGCGGATCGTATTGGAACAACAGACCGACACAAAATACGACATTCTCGTCATTGACGCCTATTCTTCGGACGCTGTCCCAATCCACCTGACCACCAATGAGGCCATAGCTCTTTACCGGGACCGCCTGAAACCGGGCGGTGTGCTGGTGATGCATATCTCAAACAGATACTACGATATTTCGTTGCCTTTGGGGCGCAGTGCGGCCGATTTAGGACTTGCCGCACGGATACAACGCTTCCGCGGCACCCCCGGGAAACCTGAAAGCACACCTTCTGCGGTTGTGATCATGGCTAAAGACGAACAAAGCCTTACAGAATTTGATACGGATGATCGTTGGCAAGTTCTGGAAAGTGATGGCAAACGCATCTGGACAGACGATTTCGCCAACCTACTGTCAATTCTGTATTAGAAGAATGATGGTGGGTGATGAGAGACTCGAACTCCCGACATCTTCGGTGTAAACGAAGCGCTCTACCAACTGAGCTAATCACCCGGATCGAGGCGTGGCATAGCGCAGAACCGGGGCGGGCTGCAAGTGGTTTTACGCCTCGGACAAAATAGTTTCTTTTCCATCCTTCAGATGGAAAATTGCCCCTTGTGTCTGGGGCAATCTGATCATCGCCTCGTCCGGCAGACCAAGGGCCGCGCCACGCGTCATATTCAGGGTGACACCATGGGACACGATCAGGGTTGGCCCTGTGATCCGCCCAAGAACGCGCAGGCAGCGCGCGCGCAATTGATCCGCAGTTTCCCCGCCCGGCGTTTGCATGGAAAGTGCGACGATTGAAGGCGTTCGGGTAAACATATCAGGATATTCAGCTTCGAGATCACGCCAATAAAGCCCCTGCCAATCACCCATCATTACCTCGGACAGATCAGTGTCCTCTGTGTAATCCAGATCCAGTGGCGCAAGCGCAATCCGCGCGGTGGCCTTGGCCCGGCCCAACGGGCTGCACAACACTTTGAGCCCCTCAGGCAGGTCAAGCCCTGCCAGCAAACGCCCCTGAGCTTCGGCTTGACGTTTGCCCAGCGAGGTTAGTGGCGAATCCAGCCAGCCTTGCAAGCGGCCTGCAACATTCCATTCGGTCTGGCCGTGGCGCAGAAGGTAAAGGTCGGGCAGTGTCACGTGACGTTGTCGTGTCAGGCGTCATCAAGGGGCGGCGTTGCCCGAGGCGCAGTGGTAGCCGATTTTAGCTTCACGCGGCAGATCGCAAGCTTGCCATTTGGTGTCTCTTTCTCACGCACCACCTTGATCTTGCCAAGGGGTGCTGCCGAAATTTCAGCGCCATCATTGATCGCCCCAGACAGAACCCTCAGCGTCGCATCCAACACATGCCGGACGTCGCGCTTTTTCAACCCGCAATCCTGAACGATGCGCTCGATCAATTCTTTCTTGGAGACCTCTGGCCTGACAGGCTCTGCCTTCTGAGTTGCAGTCTCGGAGGGTTTGGCAGTTCGCTTCTTCGCGGCCACCGGCTTGGTGGTTGCCGCCTTCGTTGTGGAACGCGTTGTTCTGGTCTCTTTGGCGGCCATATCTGGAACCATCCCTTTTGATTTCTTCAGAGATTACTATCAAAGACACAGATCAGATGCCAGATATCATATAGCTCTATGGACTGTTTCGATTGGGTGCGTTTTCAGACCGTCCCGTTGTGCCTGCGTCAAAGCGGTTTCTGGCACAACATATGTGTGGATCGAAAAAACAATGGCCTGTGTTTGCGGTAAGCGCAGGATCGATTGACGCTCAGACCGTATGTAGCCACCCTCTTTGGGCTGGAGACGCGCGTCACCAACCCGTCTGGGTTGAAACAGCTCTGGGTCATCATAACGCAGCGCATTGGCCCGCCATAAAGGGGCGCTGACCTGCACACCGTCAAACAAGCGCTGCACCCGACGGGCCATTGCATCATCATATGACGCAACTGGCGCGTGGATGGCCGTAAGCGGCTTGAGAAACTTCTCGGCCAAGGTCCAGCTGGCCGGAAAGCACAGGATGGCCCCGGTCAGAATATGCTCATCCCCGGTTTTCTGAAGAAGGCAGAAATCTTCCTGCATCAGAGCGCCAAGGCTGAGCAGCGGGTTCAACTTGTCAGTGGTTACAACCACCCCATCCGAACGTTTGACCTGCTGGCCTTCAAGTCGAAATCCCAGGGATGGTGCCTGTTTCAGAACTAATGCCAGCAATTCCTGTGCCGCCGGTTCCGCCTCCGGGGTAAGCGCATGAACCTGCGCGCGGCATTCCGCCAGAAGGGTCGCGCGGCGCATCATCTGGGCGGCATAGGCGTCATCGATCTGCAGCCAATCGCCCATATCAAGCGGCCGTATGCCGGGCAAGCGTCGCGACACAGGGTCAAGCCATGGGGCAAATGGCAGGTGTTTTTGGCAAATGAGGCTCATATTTGCGTCTTAACGGAAAAGCCGCACAAGCGCGATCAGAGCGAAAAATATGTTAAGACTTCGCAAATCCACTCACCATACCGTGACATAGCTGACACACGCCTTGTGCTGATAGGTCCGCGCCCCTTAAGTCTGTGACAAGATCACAATACCGGATCAGCATTATGGGCATGGAAAAACTGAACTTCACCGGGCATTCCGGGGCAGAACTGGCCGCGCGGCTGGATATGCCCGAGGGACCGCATCTGGCAACGGCACTATTTGCCCATTGCTTCACGTGCTCCAAGGACATTGCTGCGGCAAAGCGCATTGCCGCGCGGCTTGCCGCGATGGGTATTGCCGTGATGCGCTTCGACTTCACTGGTCTAGGCCATTCCGATGGGGAATTCGAGAACACCACCTTCACCTCAAATGTGGACGACCTTGTTCTGGCGGCGGAACATCTGGGTACACTTGATAGGGCCCCTACCCTGTTGATCGGCCATTCCTTGGGCGGTGCCGCCATTTTGAAAGCAGCCGGGCGCATTCCTTCAGCAAAGGCCGTAGTGACCATTGGCGCGCCTTTTGATCCAGAACACGTGACCCATAACTTTGCGGATGCATTGCCCGACATACACGAAAACGGCGTGGGCGAGGTGACACTTGGCGGACGCCCGATCCGGATTGGGAAGGGGTTTATCGAAGACGTTAGCGCCGAAAATCTGGAAGCCGCAATTGGCAAGATGAATAAGGCGCTGCTGGTCTTGCACGCGCCAATGGACGCGATTGTCGGCATCCAGAATGCCACGCAAATTTTTATGGCCGCCAAACATCCCAAAAGCTTCATTACGCTGTGTGATGCAGATCACCTGATCACACGGCAACAGGATGCGGAATATGCGGCCGATGTTATCAGCGCCTGGGCGTCAAAATACATGGACCTGCGCCCGCCAGCCCCGCCAATTGGCGCCCCGGAAGGGATCGTGCGTGTGACCGAAGCTGACCCAAACGGTTTCCTGCAGGACATCAACGCAGGACCGCTGCATCACATCTATGCGGATGAACCCCTGGCCTATGGTGGCACCAACAAGGGTATGTCGCCTTACGGGTTTCTGGCCTCTGGCCTTGGCGCTTGCACATCAATGACAATCCGCATGTATGCGCGGCGCAAGAAATGGCCGCTGACCCGCGTTTGGGTGGATGTGACCCATAATGCAATGCATGCGCAGGATACGGACGGGCATTCCCGAATTGATCGGTTCAACCGCGAAATTCATCTGGAGGGCGACTTGGACGACAAACAACGCGCCCGCTTGTTGGAAATCGCCGACCGCTGCCCGGTGCACAAGACGCTGGAAACCGGTGCTGAAATCAAGACGGTGCTGGCAACCGACTAGATCCGGGGCTGTACAACGGAAATAGCCCGTTCTAGCTATCTGGAAAAATAGATAGGAGAACATCGTCATGACCAAGACATTGCTTGTAACCGGCGCCTCTTCCGGGCTTGGCGTCAGCGTTGCCGTTCAGGCAGCACTGGCCGGGTTTGAAACCTACGCAACCATGCGCAACCTCGACAAGCGCGACGCGTTGGATCCAGCGGCCAAAGCCGCAGGTGTCACATTGAATATCTTGCCGCTGGATGTAGAGGATAGCGCCAGTGTCGATGCAGCCGTGGCGCAAATCATTGCCGACCACGGACATATTGATGTGTTGGTTGCCAATGCGGGCGTGGGCTTTGCCCGCGCAACCGAACAGGCCACAGAGGATGATATAAAATGGGTGATGGACGTCAACTTCATGGGGTTGGTCCGCTGCACAAAGGCCGTTCTGCCCCATATGCGCGAGGCTGGCACAGGCCGGGTCATTGCGGTTTCTTCAGTGGGCGGGCTGGTGGGTCAGCCGTTTAACGAGATTTACTGCGCCTCCAAATTCGCAGTCGAAGGCTATATCGAAGGGTTGGCCAGCTATGCAGGCCCTGCGTTCGGGCTGCATTTCACCGCCGTTGAGCCCGGCGGGATTTCGTCGGAATTCGCAGCCTCGGCCATGAAACAGATCGAGCAAAGCGGCGGCTTGCGTGACGATGCCTACCTGCCTCTGATCCAAAAATACCTTGGCACCCGCCAAGAGCCTACGGACGGGATTTATCAAACACCCGATGAGGTCGCAGCGGTGGTCATGCGCTGCGCGACACAAGACAATCCGCCCGTTCGCATGCGAACCTCTGACTGGTCCGAAAAGTTCAGCCGCCTGAAGACAATAGGCGATCCGGACGGCAAGAAGTTGCAAGCCGAAGTGGTTGAGACCATGCTGGGCGGTCTGGATTGAACACAGGTTTTGCCGCCGAGGCTTTATGAAGCCCGGGCGGTGATCCGAAATTCTCTTTCGCTGAAAGTCATAAAGGAAAAGGCGGCGCCACCTTTGTAGGCTGCGGTTTCGCGTTCCGAAGGCGCTACCCCTCGGCCCTAGCGGGGTTTTACCCCCGATCTGCCAGCAGGTCCAAAGCCCCCCGATCCGAGGGCGCGAGAACCACATATCCTTTTCGCAGGGGTGTCAGCCCCGCTTGGTTAACCGAGGGTATGATATAAGGAGCATTCGTTAAGGTTTGCTGAGGGCTGCGTTCGCAGGTGTCAGCAGGGCTGTTCTGGACATTTGAATACGGACGGTTGGGTTGCTACACCCTCAAAATGAAATGCTCCTTCATCTCAGCACTTTTGATTGCGTTAGGTTTTTTCTCCGTCTCTTTGTTGTCGGAAATTCGAACAGTCCTGCCACATGTTCCGCTATTGGCTTCTATACTATTAGGCGTGGCCGCGCTTGTTCCATTTGTCCCATTGGGAATGGTGATTTTACGGATGGCCCGCGGCAGGCCACTTAACCGAATATTCTCAATCAGTGCAGCGGTTATCTTAGCGGTTGTGGGCGGTATGATCACGCTTTTAAGCGTCGCTCTTTCCGGAAGCGGAACGACACTTGCCTTGTTGCACGGCAGCGCATTGACAGTCGCAATTTCAGCTTCCGTGCTACTTTTGTCATCCAACAAAAGTTCCGACAGACTTTCCAAGCTGGTCAATGGCTTGCTTGCTTTTCCCACATTGGTCGCACTTTGGTCGCTCGGTTCCATGTTTGCCGTTGTCGTCAGTGCGAACGGGATTTCTCAGAACCACGACTTTTGCATTGCCACGCATAGCCCTCCTGCACGAATAGGATCATTCTCACAGCTAAGGAGGCTTTCATTCTATACGACTGCATCCGGATACAAAAGCACGTCCAAATGGTATTTTCATAGTATTTTGATCGTCAACAACGACGGGCAAGAACAAGTTTACAATTGGTCCCCCCGAAGATTGCGCTTTGAGAAGATCGAAAAACCAGAAATACTAATCCAACCACCACTGGGACTATGCACACCGCGCGAAAATTTCTGGGCTATGGTATCCGTTTTTTAGAAACAACTGAATCATGGAACCGTGAGACACAAACCTAAAATAATTTAAGCAACGTCATACAACGGGCGATCCTTCTAAATCACGCTCCGGCGAATGAAAAACAGGCGGGCAAAGCTGCCCGCCTGTTGCCTGCAAAGTGATCAGTTGAACGGTGATAAAAGCTGTGGGTTCATAACGAGGTTCCGAACGCCATGGGCATGATCCTCGTCAAACGGATTGTCGGCCAGCCATGCGCCGACAGAGTTGATGTCAAGCTTGACGACACCGGGCCGCACGCTCCAAGTCACTTGAAAGGGCGAGCCTTTCTCGTTGTAGCTCGGGCCGGTGGTCGAGCCGCCATATATGACCGGAGTTCCCAGATCGCCTGGCAAGTTCGGCACTTGGTTGACACCGTTGATCTCTTCAATGTGAGCCATCTCAGGGAAATCAACACCACCTTCTGACACCAGAACGGCAACCACCGCTTCAACACGCAACTGCGGATTGCCGATAGCATCGCTGAGGCACGTCCCAAGGCTGTTCCCGAGCGTGGCTTTTGCTGTCGAATGTACGAAATGAATTTCAATCGTATCGCCTGGCACCAGATCACCGTGCTCGCTCTCACCGATCTTGCCATCAACCGGCGCTATTTCAGCCTCGCTCAATACACCGTCATACTTAAAACCGGTGCCATAGCCCTTACCATCTCCGTTGCCCGCGTAGGTGGTGAATTCACCGCCCTTATGCTCAGCGTTTTCGTGAAAATGGATATCACAAAGCGCCATTTGGGTGACAGCGGGCGCTTCACCGAAGGCGCGAGTGTTGCTTCCTTCGCGCACATCTATGTCGCGCGGCGACTGTGGACCAAAGCCCTTTCCTTCGGTTGAAGCAGCCAACGCGGCACGCTGCGCAGCAATCACGTCGTCCGATGCTATATTGGTATCACTGGCAGCCAGTGCAGGTGAGCTGATCATTACAGCAGTCATAGTGAGCCAAAGAAAAGTTTTAGTCATGGGGGAACCTCCAGAAATGATTACATTTAGACAACATAGCCCCTTCGTAAAAAGGAACTAGGGAAAAGTTCCATAATTTAGGGCACAGTTCAACGGTAAGCTTTTCAGGTGCAAAATCATGAATAATCAGTTCAGATACGTATCAATAGGCTTCCAGCCCGCATCAAGCAAAACCGGGGATATATTGGTAGGTTTGTGTTTGACCGTAAAAGCCAAGGCCGTTCCATCAAAAAGCCCCATAGTGGAACAGACATTCCGATGGCGGACCTCTCAAGTCTGGGCTTTGGGCACGTATCGTGTGTTAGATGACAGTTCGGGTCTTCGCGCAGCGACGCGAAGGTGTGATCTACGCATAGCCTTGATATTTCCTTTTACGGTATTTATTTAATTAATCGACAATATTAATATGGAGTATTCACATGAAATGCCCCGAAGGATTTAGAAAATATGGGCTGCTTTTAGGCCTGGCCTTGACTGCTTTATCTACGAATCTGTTACACGCAGACACTTGGTCAGAATTTGAAACGCGCTGTCTTCAGCCTTTTCAGGAAAATAAGAAATTTGATTTATCGAATCTTGAGGAAGTCAACCTCTACGAGATGAACGTAGGTAAAACATATGGATATTTGTCATTAGAACATCCAAGTTTCGTCTACATTGAGGAGCCAGGAGAAGATCAAACAAAAACTTGCGGAGTTGTATCGCCCGATAATGTCGCTGATACACAGGCAGCATTTGAAACATGGAGCGCCGCTCAGATTGAAGCGGGCAATAGTAAGTCTTCGCCCTGGTTGCTGCGGCTGGCTATGCTATATACCCAGTCAGACTGGTTGCATTGGCAACTACCGAATGGTTCCAGCGTCATAATAACTGCCAATCAGGTAGGCGACACTTTTGATGGCGTAACCCGAACCGTCATGAGCATCCATGCAGTTGAGGCAGAATAATACCGCATGGATTTTCTGGATGCTTTGAAAAAGCATCACTTGTTTCGACTCCTCGATCTTACTCCGCCGCGACCCTCTTTTTGACATCAAGCATCTCTTTGAGATACCGCCCGGTGTGGGAGCCTTCGACCTCGGCCACTTTTTCGGGCGTGCCTTGGGCCACGATCTGCCCACCGCCATCACCGCCTTCGGGACCGATATCGATGATGTGATCGGCTGTTTTGACGACATCGAGGTTATGCTCGATCACCACCACGGTATTGCCCTGATCGACCAGCTCGTGCAGCACTTCCAAAAGTTTGCGCACGTCTTCGAAATGCAGGCCCGTTGTCGGCTCGTCCAATATATAGAGCGTCCGCCCGGTTGACCGTTTGGCCAGTTCTTTGGACAGCTTGACCCGTTGCGCCTCGCCGCCTGACAGCGTTGTGGCCTGTTGGCCGACCTTGATATAGCCGAGCCCCACACGCATCAGCGCATCCATCTTTTCGCGGATCGATGGCACGGCCTTGAAGAACTCCTGCGCGTCCTCCACGGTCATATCAAGAACGTCTGCTATGCTCTTGCCTTTGAACTTGATTTCCAGCGTTTCGCGGTTGTAGCGCGCGCCGTTGCATGTCTCGCAGGTCACGTAGACATCGGGCAGGAAGTGCATCTCGATCTTGATGACGCCATCCCCCTGACACGCCTCGCACCGCCCGCCTTTTACGTTGAAGCTGAACCGCCCCGGCTTGTAGCCACGCGTCTTGGACTCAGGCAGGCCTGCAAACCAGTCACGGATGGGCGTGAACGCCCCTGTATAGGTCGCGGGGTTCGACCGTGGCGTCCGGCCAATTGGTCGCTGATCAATGTCGATGACCTTATCCAGATGCTCCAAACCTTTGATCGTCTCACATGGGGCTGGAGTTTGGCGTGCACCGTTCAGGCGCATCGAAGCGGTCTTGAACAATGTCTCAATCGTCAACGTGGACTTACCGCCACCAGACACGCCCGTTACGCAAACAAATTTGCCCAAGGGGAAGTCAACTGTCACATTTTGCAGATTGTTCCCGGTTGCCTTCTTAACCGTTACTTTCTTCTTGTTGCCTTTGCGTCGGGTTGCAGGCACGGCAATTTCACGCACGCCAGTCAGATATTGCCCAGTGATCGAGGCCGCATCCCCGGCAATATCACTGGGCTTGCCTTGGGCCACAACCTGCCCCCCATGCACGCCTGCGCCGGGGCCGATGTCGAACACATAATCCGCCTCTCGAATAGCCTCTTCATCATGTTCGACCACGATCACAGTGTTGCCTTGATCGCGCAGGTTTTTCAGTGTCGTCAGAAGCCGGTCATTGTCACGCTGGTGCAATCCAATCGACGGCTCATCCAGAACATACAGCACACCTGTCAGGCCCGACCCGATCTGCGAAGCCAGCCGGATACGCTGACTTTCCCCGCCCGACAAGGTGCCGGAATTGCGCGACAATGTCAGGTATTCAAGGCCGACATTGTTCAAAAACCCAAGCCGTTCCCGAATTTCCTTCAGGATCGCGCGCGCAATCTCGTTCTTCTGACTGCTCAGCGTATCCGGCACGCCTTTGCACCAGTCAAACGCTTCGCGGATCGACATCTGAACAACCTGCCCCACATGCAACCCAGCGATTTTCACGGCCAACGCTTCCGGTTTCAGGCGAAACCCACCGCAAGACCCACAGGAGCGGTTGTTCTGATAGCGCTCAAATTCTTCGCGGATCCAGCTGGAGTCGGTCTCGCGGTAGCGACGCTCCATATTCGGGATGACCCCTTCGAAGCTGCGTGTGACCTGATAAACGCGACCGCCTTCATCGTAGCGGAACGGAATTTCATCATCCCCAGAGCCGTAAAGGAAAACTTGCTTCACATGTGCATCAAGGTCTTTCCAAGGAGTGTTCTTGTCGAATTCATAATGTTTCGCGATAGCCTCAATGGTCTGTAGAAAGTAAGGGCTTTTGCCTTTGCGCCATGGGGCCAGCGCACCATCATAAAGCTTAAGCGCTGTATCAGGCACGACAAGACGCTCATCGAAAAACAGCTCAACCCCAAGCCCGTCACAATGCGGACAGGCCCCGAATGGTGCGTTGAACGAAAACAGGCGCGGCTCAATCTCTGGAATTGTAAAACCGGATACAGGGCAGGCAAATTTCTCGGAAAAAGTGAAACGCTCCGGCTCCCCTTCTTTGGGGGCGGTTTCAAGAATTGTGATTCCATCGGCCAGATCAAGCGCCGTGCGGAAACTGTCAGCAAGACGTGTTTCCAGACCTTCCCGGACGACAATACGGTCCACCACCACGTCGATATCATGACGGAACTTCTTGTCCAGCGTGGGCGGTGTGTCCAATTCATAGAATTCGCCATCCACTTTCACGCGCTGAAAACCTTGCTTCGCAAGCTCTTGAAATTCCTTGCGATATTCGCCTTTCCTGTCACGGACAATTGGCGCCAGAAGATAGCCGCGTGTCCCCTCCTCCATCGCCATGACCCGATCAACCATGTCTTGCACCTGCTGCGCTTCAATCGGCAGGCCCGTCGCGGGGCTATAGGGCGTGCCGACACGGGCAAAGAGCAGACGCATATAGTCATAAATCTCGGTCACAGTGCCAACGGTCGAGCGCGGGTTTTTCGACGTGGTTTTCTGCTCGATCGAGATCGCAGGGCTTAAGCCGGTGATGTGATCGACATCAGGTTTTTCCATCATATCAAGGAATTGACGGGCATAGGCCGACAGGGATTCCACATAGCGGCGCTGCCCTTCCGCATAGATCGTATCGAACGCCAAAGAGGACTTGCCGGACCCCGACAGCCCTGTGATGACCACCAGTTGATCACGTGGAATGTCGACATCAATATTCTTGAGGTTATGTTCCCGCGCACCGCGCACTTCGATATTTTTTAGCTCAGCCATGATCCACCTAAATATGGTTAACCGACACATAAGCTAGTGCGTGGAATGTTCCAACAGAAAACTGGAACATATAAAGAACATTTATGATTTTCTTTACGTTTGCGCAATCTTTTTACGCAAGATCAGAACACACAGGATGCCAACACCGCAAAATGCCAGAACAAGGATACCCACAGCGCTCAACCCGCCCAAATCGAACCCCGTTACAAAGATCGGCGTACCCAATGTCGTACCGACATTGCCCAACTGCGCGATGCCGCCAGTGGCCCGCGCCCGGTCAGGCAGCGTTGCGTTGTAATGCGGGATCGCAGCAAAAGCGCCACCGGGGATCAACCCCATGACGATGAACATCACAAACACCGACACAAGCGCGCCCGGCATGATAAGCAAGCCCAGCATTGTCACAGCGGTCAATGCGAAACCAGACATCACGATGGTTGCAGGTGACATGTGGCGCGCCAGAAACCCTGCAAGAAATGTGCCGGTCAAACTGATCAATGGCAGGCCCGTAATCGCCCAAACGGGTAAGTCCAATGCGCCGGGCAAAACCGCAATAAGGGCGATATAAAGCATCGTGTACCAGACAAACCCAAGCCCCGGGATCAACAGGCGCGGCGTGGTGTAGATGGCTTTATGCGCCGCGATATAGGATAATTTCCCACCGTTTTCCCTTGGCATTTTTGGCAACAGCGCAAGCAGGCAAAGCGCAATTATGATCATCCCGACCCCATGGCTGGCAAACACAGCGGCCAAGCCCCCAAACGACAACAGTGTCGGCAAGATCAGGGCGGTTAACGCAAGGCTGACACCAAAGAATGACGCCCAGATGCCCATAACAACAGGCCGGTCCCGGTCCGAGCTGTAGCTGGCCATCAGGGTCGGAGCCGCCACGACAATGGTAAGATGCGAAAACCCTTCGACAATACGCAACGCGGCAAAAATCCCCAAAGGTGGCAAGGTCGTCTGGATCAGCGACAGCGCTGCCCCCAGAAAAAGCGCGGCGATCAGAACACGCGACAACCCGGCGCGGGCGACCATAGGCCCGGCCACCACACCGAAAACGATCCCGACAATGCCAACAACTGAAATCAGCAGCGGTACAAGCGCGCCGCCATCGGGATAGGTCACGCGCAACACATCCAGCGTCAGGGTCAGTTTGCCAAATTGCGCTGCCGAAAACAGGCCAGCAACCAGCAAAAGGACCACCCTGCGCCAATCCGTTTTTTCCAAAGACTCCATGCCATCGCTCTGCGCTGAATGCAGACGACCGTCAAGCGCGATAGGGTCTAACCCTCCCATAAATCTTGGGGGATAATCCGGAAGGCCTACAGACGCCCGAAGGGCAAAGATATCACGCGCGGTGCGCCCTCACACCACGTCAGAAATGAATGGCGCGACCATAGGCGTCCAGCACGCTCTCATGCATCATTTCGCTGAGTGTCGGGTGCGGGAAGACGGTGTTCATCAGGTCTTCTTCAGTGGTCTCAAGGGTGCGGCCGACGACATAGCCTTGTATCAGCTCTGTCACCTCTGCGCCCACCATATGTGCGCCTAGAAGCTCTCCGGTTTTTTCGTCGAAGATGGTTTTCACTATGCCCTCGGGCTCTCCCAGGGCGATGGCTTTGCCGTTACCGATAAAGGGAAAACGACCAATCTTGATCTTGTAGCCAGCTTCTTTCGCCTTGGCTTCCGTGAACCCGACCGAGGCAACCTGCGGGTGGCAATAAGTACATCCGGCAATAGCTTCGGGGCGCACGGGATGGACATCATTTTTACCCGCGATCAGTTCCGCAACGACAACACCCTCGTGCGAGGCTTTGTGCGCCAACCAAGGCGCACCAGCAATGTCCCCAATCGCATAAAGCCCCTCGACGCCGGTGCGGCAATATTCATCGACCACCACATGGGTCCGGTCGATTTTCACGCCAAGTGCTTCGAGCCCAAGATTTTCCACATTGCCAACGATGCCCACGGCGGAGATCACTGTATCGAACGCGACCTTCTCAACCTTTCCGCCCATCTCGATATGCGCGGTAACTTTGCCTTTGCCCCGGTCAAGCTGTTTGACCATAGCCTTTTCCATGATCTTCATGCCCTGCTTTTCGAATTGCTTCTTTGCAAAGGTGGATATCTCGGCATCTTCGACGGGCAAAATACGGTCCATCACCTCAACCACCGTCGTGTCAGCGCCAAGCGTGTTGTAGAAGCTGGCAAATTCAATGCCGATCGCGCCAGACCCAATAACCAGCAGCTTCTTAGGCATCCGCGGTGGTGTCAGCGCGTGTTTATAGGTCCAGACCAGATCACCGTCAGCCTCCAGCCCCGGCAATTCCCGGGCGCGGGCACCGGTGGCCAGAATGATGTTTTTCGACGTCAGCTCTTCGGTGCCCTTATCGGTCTTGACCGAGACTTTGCCTTTTGCGGGGATTGTGGCCTCGCCCATAATGGTCGTGATCTTGTTCTTTTTCATCAGATGTCCGATGCCACCTGAAAGCTGTCCCGCCACGTCGCGGGACCGTTTCACAACCGCGTCCAGATCATAATCAATGCCTGTAGCTTTCAGTCCGAACTCTTTCGCGCGGTGCATCAGATGGAACACTTCGGAAGACCGCAGCATGGCCTTCGTCGGGATACAGCCCCAGTTGAGGCAGATGCCGCCCAAATGTTCCCGCTCGACAATTGCGACGTTCAGCCCCAGCTGTGCGCCCCGTATCGCAGCCACATAGCCGCCGGGGCCTGCGCCAATTACAATCATGTCAAAGGATTTTGCAGCCATGGAACGTCTCCGGTCAGAAAATTTAGTTTAGCATTAAACCATTTTTCCTGCCCTCGCAATTCAGAAGCTGCTTTGGCTACTCCACCGATGCTTGGCCGCGCAGGGCCTTAACCGTCGCCCCGTAGCCGCCATCCTTAAGAAACGCGGCCTCGGGTGCAGTATGCTTCCGCGCTAAGGCATCATTGCGAAAGGGGAAGCGTCCGAACCGGCGGATCACATCCCGGTGCGCCTGCGCATGGATCAGATTGCTTGCTCCGGTCTCGGGCATGCGCGTCAGCAGCAACCGTACACAGCGTTCCTGATCCGTGGCGCATTCCGAATGCATCAGCGGCATATAGAAGAACTGGCGTGCAGGTTCATCGATGCGCATGTCCCATCCATGCCGGATCGAAGATTTGGCAACCGCCAGCGCCATTTTGTCAGAGGCAAAGGCCTGTGCCGTTCCACGGAACATATTGCGCGAAAACTGATCGGTCAGGATGATGTAGGCCAGCGCGCCACTGGGATAGGTCATCCAAAGCGAGTAGGATCCCTCGCATGCATTCTGCCAGGTTTCCATAAAGCGTTTGCGGATGTCTTGATCAAGGGCGGCGTCTTCAACGTACCACCCTTTGGGTCCGATATCGTCCAGCCAGAAGGCCAATATCTGTTCAGGCGTCGACATGGTGCTCCTCCAGTGTCGTTCAGCCCCCAGGCTCAATCAAATCGTTACAATGGTTTTTCAGCAAAGCAAGGGTTTTCTGACCCAATCGCGTTATGTGGCCTAAAATCCTTCCTCAGTCTCGAAGCGATACCGCACACCTGTGCGGTCCGTAATGGTCACGACAGCAATCGGGCGGAAGGGCACAGCATCCTCGTCAGGTGGTTCTGGTGTGGCGACTACCGGTTTCAGGAAAACCCGGTTTGACAAACCGCCCGCAGCCAGTTCAACCGCATAGACATAAGGGTACGGGCATTCGGTCAGCGTCCCGGTCCACCCGGCCGAGCCCCCCGCCCTACGCGGTCCGCGGCATTGGCTGAAGTCTTCCATCTCGACCAGCACCGCATCCGTTTCCACCACCACAGATACAGGCCGCGCCTCGCGCGGTGGCAAGGGGGACGGTAAGGCGATGTCTTTTGGTGGTTCATCATAGAAAACGCGTTCCAGACGGCCACAACCAGCAATCACCAATGTCAGTATGAGCAAGCAACGAAACATATATATATACCCTTACAAAGCCCAGATAAACGGGATCACGGCAGAGGCCAATATCCCGATACTCAGGTTCAACGGGATGCCCACCCGCAGGAAATCCGTGAACCGATAGCCGCCCGGCCCGTAGACCAGCATGTTGGTCTGGTAGCCAATCGGCGTTGCAAAACTGGCTGAGGCGGCGACCATCACCGCGACCACCAAAGGCCGCGCGTCCACCCCCATGGCCCCAGCCAACCCAATCGCAATGGGTGTCACGACCACAGCGACGGCATTATTTGACACTAGCTCGGTCAGGATCGATGTCAGAAGGTAGATACCCCAGATCAGAAAGAACGGGGGCAGCCCCATCATCAGCGGGGCCAGCGCGTCAACGATCAGTTTGACCGCGCCTGATGCTTCCAGCGCGGCGCCGATGGCCAGCATCGAAAAGATCAGCGCAAGCAAGCGGCCATCCACGAAAGAAAAGGCTTCATCCGCGTCAATACAACGGCTGAGCAACACCACGGCCACGGCCAGTATGGACAAAAGGAAGATAGGTGCCACGCCAAACCCAGCCAGCGCCACAAGCCCGATCAGCACCGCAAGAGCCAGCGGCGCGTGGGACCGCCTGAAAGCGCGCGCAGATGGGTGGGACACATCAGCAAGCTCCATATCGATGGCCAATCGCTGAATATCTTCCGGTGTACCTTCCAGCAGCAATGTATCACCCACGCGCACAACCAATTCGTCCAGCTGCGTGCCGATATTCTGGTTTCGGCGATGAACAGCCAACGGGTAGACACCATACCGCCGCCGCAACCGCAATGCGCCAAGCGAGCGCGCAACCATCTTGCAGCCCGGTGTGATCAGCACCTCTACGGTCGAGGTTTCAACGGCTGATAGCTGTTCCACCTGCTTGAGGTTCTTGTTGGCCTGAAGCGAGAGTATCTCGCTCATCTCGGTGCGTAGAATGACCCGGTCGCCCGCCTGTATCGTGACGCTTTGCAGGTCACGCCGCAGGGACAGATCACCGCGCACGACATCGACAACGCGCACCCCTTCGCGCTTGAACAAAGGCACTGACAGCACGCCCTGCCCGATCAGATCACTGTCCCACGGGATGGCCACTTCGGTGAAAAACTTCTTCTTCGCCCGATCCGACAAAAGCGACGCCATACTGTCACGATCAGGCAAAAGACGCGGCGCAATAAAGCGCAGATAGATCATGCCCCAGATAACGAGGATAATGCCCAAAGGCGTAACTTCAAAAATAGTGAATGGCACCATCCCATTGGCCCGCGCAACGCCGTCCACCAACAGGTTTGTCGACGTGCCGATCAGGGTCAGCGTTCCGCCAAGAATGGCGGCGTAGCTTAGGGGGATCAACAGCTTGGAGGCCGAAAGCCCCATGGTCCGTGCCAGTTGCACAAAGACCGGGATCATCACGACAACCACGGGCGTGTTGGACACGATGGCCGACGACACAATGACGAACAAAAACATCGCCCCCAGCACGAATACCGGCTTGGTGGCCGCATTCCTGTCAGCGGCCTGCGTGAACCATTCCAGCGCGCCAGTACGCACCAGGGCCCCCATAATGATGAACATGGCCGCAATGGTCCAAGGTGCGGGGTTCGACAGCACCATCAGCGCATCATCATAGGGCAAGACGCCCGTGACCAGCAGGACCGACGCGCCGCCAATCGCCACCACCTCGGTTGGATAAAGCTCTCGGATGAACAGGACAAACATGCCCGCAACTACGATCAGGGCAATGCTGGCCTGCGCAGTTTCGGAGAGGGTAAGAAAATCCATGACTGTCAGTGTCACCCCGGAAGATGCCGTGTTCAAGCCTTGTCCTGAATTATTCGGGCCTGTAGCAGAAGTTGTTAGTTTAAGGTCCGACCTGTTCCAACCGCCCGCCTTGCCGCACCATACTGATGCGCGAGGCTTTGCCTGTGCGATCATCCGTTTCGACATATAGTCCTGACAAGGTGGCTTCGTCAGAGGCTGGGGTAAACCGTCCCTTGACCATGCCGGTTACGAAACGGCGCATCGGTTCTGCCTTTTCCATACCGATCACGCTGAGGTAATCGCCGCACATACCGGCATCTGATTGAAATGCCGTCCCGCCCGGCAAAATCTGCGCATCCGCAGTTGGCACATGGGTGTGGGTGCCCACAACGATGCTGGCACGACCATCACACCAATGGCCCATAGCCATCTTCTCAGACGTTGCCTCGCAGTGGATATCCACAAGGCTGGCATTGACCAGCCCGCCCATCGGATAGGTTTTAAGCACGTGTTCGATGCCACCGAACGGGTCATCAAAGGGGCGTTTCATAAAAACCTGCCCCAACACTTGCGCCACCAGAATTTTGCGCCCGCCGGGGGCATCAAACACCCGCGCGCCTTTGCCCGGCGCGCCCTTGGCAAAGTTGATCGGGCGCAGAACACGTGGTTCCTTTTCGATGAATTGCAACATGTCTTTCTGATCAAACGCGTGATCGCCCAGCGTGATGCAATCCGCCCCGGCCTCCAGCAGCAATTTCGCATGATCACCGGACAGCCCTGCCCCGGTCGTTGCGTTTTCGCCGTTGATCACAACGAAATCCAGCCGCCATTCTTCGCGCAGCCGTTTTAAATGAGTGGTGATTGCCGCGCGTCCAGCACGGCCCATCACATCGCCTAAAAATAATATTCTCATGCGCCCAAGACCTATGCGGGTTATGTACTGATGACAACGCCTTGCTCGGTCACGATGCCATCAAGGGGTTGATCTGTCGGCTCCAGCGGTAAAATATCTGCCTGTTGCGCCGCAAAGGCGTAGCCGAGCGCAAGCGCAGGGGCCTTGGCACGCAGGCCTTCAAGGGTGCGGTCATAAAAGCCACCGCCATATCCAAGGCGCATTCCATTTGCATCAAAAGCGACCAGCGGCACGATCAGCACCTCAGGCGTGATCCAGTCGCCTTTTGTCGGAACAAAGGCTCCAAATGGCCCCTCTTCCATTGTGCAACCGGGGGTCCATGCGCGAAATTTCAGCGGCTGGCCTGCGCCCTGAATGACCGGCACCCCCACCGGCCCGAAGGCCGACATTGCGGCCATCACCGGGATCGGATCAACCTCTGTGCGGATCGGCATATAGCCCGCCAGCGGCTTGCCTTTATGGGGCAGCAACGCCTCAAGCAAATGTTTTACGGCGGCTGCGTCACGCGCTGGCGTTTTCGCAGCCTTGCGGCGGGCGAAGGCCGCTTTGCGGGCCGCAGCTTTCTGATCTGACATGTCCATCCCGCCTTGTCTCCTGACTGATCTGCCTTGGCAAGCCCCCGTCGTGTGGCTAGATTTGCGCCTATGAATTTGCTCGAACTTGATCATCTGGCCGTCAGTTGCGAAACTCTGAGTGGTGGCGCGACTTTCGTGGAAGATGCCCTTGGCGTGTCCCTTGCCACAGGTGGAGAACACGCAGATATGGGCACGCATAATCGCCTGCTTGGTCTTGGCCCTGACATCTATTTTGAAGTGATTGCCATCAACCCCGACGCCCCTGCACCAAACAGGCCGCGTTGGTTCAATCTGGATAACTTCACAGGCCCGCCCCGCCTGACCAACTGGATTTTGCGAACCCATGATATGACAGAGGCGTTGCGCAAGCTTGGCCCCGGTTTTGGCACACCGACACATCTGAGCCGCGCCGATTTGCGTTGGCAGATGGCAATTCCTGACAAAGGCATTCTGCCTTGGGGTGGCTGGGCTCCGGCGCTGATCCAATGGGACGGTGACGCCCACCCTGCCCCGCGCCTGCCCGATCAGAACATCCGCCTTGAAATCCTGCGCCTGCATCATCCACAAGCCGAAGCGATGGCCGAACTGCTGGCCCCGCTTTTGCCGCGCGATACGATCCTGTTCCAACCCGCAGAGCAGTCAAAACTGACCGCCTTGTTCCAGACGCCAAATGGCGAGAAACGGCTGGACTGAAGGTGATGCGTAACCCGGGTTTCACGCAGGCAGGCCGCTTGCCCGCTGTGGGTCGGAAATTTGGTCGCACCCTTGATCTGATCTTTGTGCAGAAATTTCTCTGACAGCCGCGATGGTTTCGTCTAAAACGCAGCCCATGTCGATTTGGGCCCGCATTGCTGATGCATTAGCTGCTCTCGCTGCTGGCGAGGGCCTGAGCGAGATATTCGACCGATTGCGCGCAGAGCCTGAGCGCACAGTCGCCTTCACCATTGCCGTGATTGCCCTTGGGGCCAAGATGGCTAAGGCTGACGGGCTTGTCACCCGTGACGAGGTCACAGCCTTCCGTGAGGTTTTTCATATCCCGCAGGCCGATGAGGCCAGCGCGGCCCGGGTTTTCAACCTTGCCCGGCAGGACGTGACGGGTTTTGACGATTATGCAAGGCGGATCGCCACGATGTTTCGTGATAACCGCGAAACCCTGTCCGATCTGATCGAAGGACTGTTTCACATCGCGATGGCCGATGGAACATACCACCCTGCCGAAGATCAGTTTCTGGCCGAGGTGTCCAATATTTTCGGCTTGTCCGAGGCAGAATTTCGCACCCTGCGCGCCCGGTTCGTCCCGGATGCACTGCCTGACCCTTATGTGGTGCTGGGCGCAAGTCCTGATATGGCTCTGGAAGAAATCCGTATGAAATGGCGCCAACTTGTACGCGACACCCATCCCGACCGTATGATTGCGCGCGGTGTGCCGGAAGAGGCCGTGAAAGTGGCCGAAAAACGTATGGTCGCCATCAACCGAGCCTGGGATGAAATCACCCAGACCCATGGCACATGAGGATCGCCACCTATAACGTAGAGTGGTTTTCGAACCTGTTCGCAGATGACGGATCGCTGATCGAAGATGGCACGTGGTCTGGCCGCTGGGATGTTACCAAATCCATGCAGGTCAGCGCCTTGGGGCGCGTCTTTCAGGCGATGAACGCAGATGCTGTCATGGTGATAGAGGCCCCCGATACAAGCCCGAACCGCAACGGCGAACAAGCGTTGGAGCGTTTTGCCAAGCGGTTTAATCTGCGCGCATCCCGTGCGTTGATCGGCTTTCACAACCATACCCAGCAGGAAATCGCGCTACTTTACGACCCTGCCAAGCTGACCGTCGCCCATGATCCGCTGGGGGCAGAGACTGGTAAGAAAGGCAGCCATGACGCGCCTCGGTTTGATGGGGTGTTCCGGCTGGATCTCGACATTGATGCGACCGAAGACAAGATCACCTGGTCCAAACCCCCATTAGAGGTCGCGCTGATCACCAGCGCCGGCACCGCGCTGCGCCTGATCGGGGTTCACGCCAAATCCAAGGCCCCGCATGGCGCTGACAACGACGCCGAAGCGATGCGCATCTCAATCGCGAACCGGCGCAAGCAGCTGGCCCAATGCATCTGGCTGCGCAAACGGGTCGAGCAGCACCTGACGGCAGGGGATTCTCTGATCGTGCTAGGGGATTTCAATGATGGCCCCGGATTGGATGTCTATGAAAAGCTGTTTGGCCGGTCAGGCGTTGAAATCGTGCTGGGACTGGACGCAGAACCAGACATGCAGCTTTATGATCCACATGCGGCGCAGGCACTGACCCAAAGGATCGGGGCCCGTGTGGCAACTGCGCGTTTCTTCGTGCGCCATGAAAACCGCTATCTGAACGCCCTGCTGGATTACGTGATGGTGTCGCCTGATCTGGCCGCACAAAACCCCCGCTGGCATATCTGGCACCCGTTTGATGACCCGGCCTGTTTCGATCAAACCGATCTGCGCGATGCCTTGCTAACGGCCTCGGACCATTTCCCGGTGACGCTCGACATAGAGATTTAACTTTGGAATTTGGGCAAAATCCCCCATATATGGCATATGAAAAAGATCGCACTGACCATCGCCTTGCTCTGTGCCTTGCCCGTTCAGGCGCAGGATACCCAAAATGACCTTCCAGAAATGGAAAACCTAGATGAATTTGCCGAGGGTTTGCGGGAACTGTTTGAAGGGCTGGCGGACGGCGTTGCCCCTCTGATGGAGGACCTGGGCAACACGCTGGACGACCTCAATGCCTATCACGCCCCGGAAATTCTGCCCAACGGTGACATCATCATCCGCCGCAAACGCGATGACGAGATCACGCCAGAGATCGGCGAAGACGGCGACGTGGAATTGTAACGCTTAAGAGAACGCCGCCGCGCAAGTTCATAAGATTTTTCCCGCCAAAGCGTATTTTCCCCCTTGCGGCGCTGTCCGGTCATCGCTAAATCACGCGGTACCAAAGGACGCGGGCGTAGCTCAGGGGTAGAGCATAACCTTGCCAAGGTTAGGGTCGTGAGTTCGAATCTCATCGCCCGCTCCAAAATAAACTAACAAACCCGGTTAGTTACGATAGGGTCGCCTTCTGGCGGCCCTTCGTCGTTTTGGGTTGGGGTGTTATATGGGATGTTTTATCGTAGGGATTTTCGTTGACCCCAATTTAATTTAAGAGTTTTTCTAATTACTCAATCCACAATCTCCGGCCAGAAACACCGTCCGCTGTACAGCGATGTTCCTCCGAAAACTCTAAGACGGGATCTGCAGGTTCGCATTTAGGTGTTGCTATGCCGAATTGAGGAAGCCAATGGAGTAAATCAAGCCAATCATCTGTCAGGCCTGATGACAAGTATTTGGAACCTTTTACACGTGAGGCGAAGCAATCGGCTTTAGCGATGTGCTCTCCCCTGCTGACTAATTTACATTCCAGTACCCGACCCAACAAGAAGTCTGAAAAAAGCTTAGGCTCTTCAATCACGAGGCCCCAAAGCTTGAACTCTTGAAAATTGGGGTTTGATCTTCGCGTTTCCGAATATTTCACAGATAGAATTCCCTCGGGACCAACATCAGTGACTTCTGCAGAAAAGAATTCATCAAACGAAAACGTTGCTTTGTTGGCGTTTTTGAAATCGCTTGCGTCTGCAACAACTGTAGCGATGCACAATGTTACGAAGGCGAATAGAATGAGCCCATATCTACTGCTAGAAATCTGTTTCACTAGATCAACCACCTGTCTTTTTGAACGATACTCCTAGTCCAGAAGCATTCCATTCGTCATTTCTTGTCTGGGAGAATAGTCATTGTTGAGGAAATACTTAAACTCTTAGCAGTTATTAATAGTCTAAAATAATCATCTTCAGAGTGGGCCCACAAGCGAATTGAGCGGACACAAGTGTCCTAGTTGTTTAGTCCCGGCATGTGGTGGGTCGGATCGACATTGAAGCGTTCCGGTTCGGTTGTCCAGATTTTGCAGATGTATTCGAATGGTGTGAGGCCTTGCAGCGTCTTCAATCGGCGTGCGTAATTGTAGGCTGCAATGAAGTCGGTGACGTGCGTTTCAAGCTGTGAATGTGTGTCATAGTGATATCGCTTGACCGTCGCCTCTTTGATTGTCCGGTTCATGCGTTCAACCTGGCCGTTCGTCCACGGATGGTTCACCTTTGTCAGGCGGTGGTCGATCTCGTGCTCGCGACAAACGCGATCAAAGATGTGCTCGAATGCGGATGTGTCCTGTTTGCGATTGGTGAACTGGATGCCGTTATCCGTCAGGATCGTGTGGATCCTGTATGGCACGGCGGCAATTAGATTGCGCAGGAATTGGGCGGCAATCATCTTGCCCGCCTTCTCATGCAGCTCGACATAGGCAAACTTGGAGGTTCGGTCGATGGCCACGAACAAACGGATCTTCCCCTCTCCAGTGCGTACTTCTGCGATGTCAATGTGGAAATAGCCAATCGGGTAACGTTTGAACTTCTTCTTCGGCTTGTCGCCCTCTTCTTCGGCTTGTCGCCCTCGACATCTGGAAGACGGCTGATCCCATGCCGCTGCAAGCACCGATGCAATGATGATCGGGTGAGATGCGGAATGCTGGGCTGCAGCGCATAGAGACAATCATCCAGAGGCAGCAGCGTGTGCCGCCGGAACGCGACGATGACGGCTTCCTCTTCGATGCTGAGAACCGTGGAATGGGCTTCCTTCGGCCCCATAGCAGCGTCTTGAACGCTGTCACGCTTGCGCCACTTTGCGACGGTCTTGACGTTGATGCCCAGTTCCCGACTCAGCGCCGCGTTCGAAGCTTGCGATCGCTGTATGAGAGCTCGGACGGCGTGCGTGGTCTTGGCGCTCCCGTGAAGAATTTGTCCCATAGTTCACCCTTCTGATGGTCACAAATCAGTAGACCACCACATGCCGGGACTAAACAGCTAGCCTCCTAGAACTATGCCATTATTTATAAGGCAGAGAAGATTATAGGGATGGCTAGGAAACGGTATTTGGGTAAAGATGCCCTGAAGATATTGCGTGAGGCTAAGAGTTCTCATCGCCCGCTCCAATTGGTGTTTAACGATATAGATATATCTACTAAACGCGGTCTTAAGTGTCCCCGTCTTCTGCCATTTCCTCAGCGGTATCGACATAGAGCTCTTGCGCGACTTCCACGGCCACCATGGTCGAGGATGGGCTGATAGACGCGTAAGGCACGGAATCGTAGTCATCCTCGGCCGCATAGACGCTTTGGCGACGGGTCGTGCGATACAGCGCATAAAGCACCATGATCATCATCAGCAGCATGATAAAAACCCAAAAACCCTGCGGGCCCATTTGGGTCATGATCCAACCCGTTATAACCGGGCCGCCAATGGCCCCCAGACCATTGACAAAGAGCAGCCCCCCCGAGGCGGCAGCCATGTCTTCAACCTCTAGGTAGTCGTTGGTATAGGCGATCAGCAGGGAATAAAGCGGCGTGGACATGCCCCCCATCAGAAAACCTGCAACAAGAAGCATCGTGAAATTCTGCCCAAGCGCCCATCCCAGCAGCGAAGACCCTGCCCCGATGATCGAAATAATCATGATCAGAACCCGGCGGTCCATTCGGTCTGACATCCAGCCAATCGGATATTGCAGGACCATAGCGCCGATAAAAATAGATGCGATGAAGATCGAGATTTGCCCGACGCTGAGCCCGGCCTCGGTTGCATAAACCGCTGACATGCCGAATTGCGCGGAAAAGATGCTGCCAAGGATCAGCGTGCCAACGAAGCCAAGCGGGGAAATGGCGTAAAGTTCTTTCAGGCTCATCTGCTTGGTCGTCTCGAAGGCCGGTGTCGGCGTAACAGACAAAAGAATTGGCGCGAAAGAAACCGAGACCAGCACGGACGGGATGACAAACAAAACATAGCCTGCCGGATCGCCAATATTCAAAAGCCCCTGCGCTGTCACGATCCCGGCCATTTGTACGATCATGTAAATTGACAGAGTCTGGCCGCGCAGGGCGTTTGTCGTGGAATTGTTCAGCCAGCTTTCAGCGGTGACATAAACGCCCGAGAAACAGAACCCGATGACAACACGCAACACGAACCAGGATATAGGGTCGGTCAGCGTCGGATAGAGGATCAGTGCCGCCGAGATGAATGACCCCAGAGCGGCGAAAACCCGGACGTGACCGACACGCCGGATAAACTCAGGCGCCAAACGAGAGCCACCCAGAAAGCCCACGAAGTAGGCCGAGGTGATCAGGGACAGCTGAAACGTAGAAAAACCCTCGATTCCGCCACGCACACCCATCAACGTGCCTTGCAGGCCGTTGCCGATCATCAGCAAAAGCATACCCAGCAGCAAGGCCCAGGAATTCTTGAACACTAGTATCATGTGCGCCTCTGCAATATTGAATCAGATGTTTTACAAAGCCTTTTTACTCTCTTAGTTCAGCGACTTGCGGCAGGCTATGACAGTTGCGACACATAAGGTCGTTTTGAGAATGATCCGCCTTAGCTGCCAACGACCGACCAAAAGCCCGAAGTTGATATCTATACCATTTCCCCTAAATTCTTACGGGATCAGCAAAGACGCATCTCCGTAAGAGAAGAACCGATAGTTCTGCGCGATGGCATGGGCGTAGATTTGCTTTACCCTGTTTTGCCCCATCAAGGCCGAAACAAGCATCATCAATGTGGATTTCGGTAGGTGGAAATTCGTCATCAGGCCGTCTGTGATGCGAAACTCATAGCCGGGATAGATGAAGATATCCGTCTCGCCGGTCCATGGTGCGACCCGCCCCGAGACAGCGGCGCTTTCGATCAGACGCAGGGCAGTTGTTCCAACAGGGATAACGCGCCCGCCCTTGGCTTTGGTTGCGTTGATCTGCTCAGTCGCAGCTGCGCTGACCTCGCCCCATTCAGCGTGCATTTTGTGACTGGTCACGTCCTCGACCTTGACGGGCAGGAAAGTCCCTGCCCCCACATGCAGCGTGACATCGGCAAAGCCGACGCCTTTGGCAGCGATCTGATCAAGAAGCGGTTGGTCGAAATGCAAAGACGCTGTAGGGGCTGCCACGGCGCCCGCATGTTTGGCAAAGACGGTTTGGTAGTCCTGCTTATCCTGCGCATCTGCGGCGCGTTTCGCCGCAATATAGGGCGGCAGGGGCATTTGCCCGGCAGCGGACAGAGCATCGTCAAAGGCCTGCCCTTCCAGATTGAACGCAACCACCGCCTGCCCGTCCTGCTTGGCCAGCAGCGTTGCCTGCAGGCCTGCGTCAAACGCGAGCACCTCGCCCTCCCGTACTTTGCGCAAGGGTTTGATCAAAGCGCGCCACCGACCATCCGGTTCAGGCGACAGAAGCGTCAGTTCAACACGGGATATATTACCATCCCGCGCACGTGTTCCCGACAGCCGTGCCGGGATCACTTTGGTCGTGTTGAGCACCAGCAAATCGCCCTCGCGCAGAAGCTCTGGCAGGTCCGTGACAACCCGGTCCTGCAATCTATCACCTTCCGCCACCAGAAGACGGGCCGAGCTGCGCGGTTTGGCAGGCCGTGTGGCAATCAGATGCTCCGGCAACTCAAAATCAAAATCGTCGAGCTTCATTGTGATTGCGGCTGCCTTGGCGGGGGTTGTCTGAAAATTTCTCGGAAGATACCCGGCGTGAAAACTGACAACGGGTTCACCGACACGCGCGGATCATCAGCTGAGCCTTTTAGCGAATAGTTGAAACCGAACAAGCCCTCCCCTTTGCGCGGCGCGAAAAGCGCCCCAAACAGGCCGTTCACTGCGTAAATCGGTGAGATGACGCCCTGCATACGCATCTGTTGTGTCTCTGTATTATAAACCCCATCCATTGAGATGCCCATCGACGGCCCCACGGCTGAAGATCGTCTCAGCGATACACCTGACGGGGTCAGAATGAACGAGGCTTCTACGTTGTTGAACAGGATACCATCACCACTGAGTTGTTCCAAAAGGCCAATCACAGAAAGTGCTGACAGCAGGTCAGCCAAAGCTGGGGCTTTCTTGATCCGTGTGTTTCTGATCTTGAGCAGGCCATTGAACTGACCCGGTTTCCCGTTGGGCTGCAAGGTCAGATCCATCGCGCCCCCGCGCGCGTTACGAATGATGCCAGAGCCGCGCAGGACCGCGCCGCCATCATCAGACTGGATGCGAACGGCAAGCCCCTGTTTCGTTGGCACCACAACACCGCGTATAGCTGCCTGACCATTGACGCTGGCTTCAAAATTGCCCTCCAAACCGCGCGCATTATTAAACTTCGCGCGGAACCCGTTCAGCGCAATGCTGTCACTGATCACCAGTTTATCGAGCGCCAGATCAAGTGGCGCGCCACCACGTTGACCACCGCCCCCGCCGCCTACATTGAACTTACGAATGTCAATCACCCCCACGCACGACCAATAGGGCGGGTTTGTTTCGCCCCTGTCCGATCACCTCCACACGAGAGTTCAGTTTGCCTGCGACTTTCAGCGGCGACAGGATCGCCCGATCCAGCCCACCGCCCTTACGGATAGAAACCGTGCCTTTGGTCTCTAGACCCGGCGCTTTCAGGCTTAAGGCGCGCACATCGGGCGTGTCGCCCAACACGGCCTCAAGCCGCAGGATTCCTTTGGCGGCTTTCGGCTTTGCCCAGCCCAACGCATCGATTTTCAGGCCGATCCCTTCAAGCGTCGACGTCAGGACAAGTTCAGGCGCACGGCCCCGTTCCAACGCGACCTCCAGCTCACCGCGTCCCTTGCCCGAGACGGATCCGTCAGGAAGCCCTATATCAAGCGCATCCAATGCGCTCGCCGATAGCTCCAGCGCGCCTTTAACCGTGGAGCCATCCCCCGACCCCGGTCCAATAGCGCGTTCCCATGTGGCATTGAACGGTACGCCGTCCAACGTGCCACGGCCCCCAATCGTCAGCGTTTTGCCCGCGGCACTTAGTTTCAGAAGGTCGGCTTTGAGGGTGCGGGCCTCCACCAATGTCTCAGAGGTTACGCCCGTCAAATCCCCCGACACCTCATAGCGGATGTCTTTCAGTTTTACGTCTTCAAGCAGCGGTACACTCAGCGACGCCACAACACTGGCTTTCCCGGTCGCAAGATCAGGCTCAAGGCCGGATTTCGACAGAAATTCGAATGGCTTCTCATCCAGCAGTGACAGCGCGCCCTGCAAAGGACCAACCACATTTAAATCGATATCGCTTAACGCCAGTTCGTGGGTCATATCCGGGATTTGCATAACCGACCCGCTGACATCAAGATCAGCACCATTAGGGGCCGTAACGACGCCCTCATGCAAGGCAAGCGTAAAGCTGTTTCCGGTGATCGTGCCATAGCCTTTGCCTTTGCGGATTGGCGGAAGGGTCTTGAGATAGCGCACATTCGCCCCTTCAAAATTGAAGGTAACGGATTGTTGTAGTGGTTGCCCCGGACGCACTCGCAACGCGGCGGCAGCGTCTTTCAGATCGCCTGCGACGATATTCTCGATCAACCAGCCACGGGTCTTTTCTGCAGCGCTGTGGGGCCACAAGGCCAGAAGATCGCCCTGCGCAATACGGCTGATCTGGGCGTCAAGCCCCGCCTTCCAGCCATCCTTTTCGACAGAGGCATCGCCGTAAGCCACGATCTCTGCCCCTGGATTGCGCAGCACCAGCTGGCCAATATCAAGCTGCAGCAATTGCGGGCGGTATCGCAGATCAAGCGCCCCATCCGTGAATGTCACGGGGCGCTCGAAGATACCTTCAGGGTCAAGGCGTACATCAGTAAAGCGCAATTGCCCCAGCAAGGTCCGCGGGATGCTGTTTTCGAAGTCCATCAGGTCCGCATGTCCGGCCCCCTGCACCCGCAGCTCAGGCGCATCGACGGTTATGTTGTCCAGATAAAGCCGCTGAACCGCAGCTTCATAGCGTATATAGGCTTGCGCGGATTTGAACGGCAGTGGTTTGGCCTGTTCAGCCGGTTGCAGCACTCCTTCGGCCAGCTTCAGGCTGCCCGCAAGAGCGGCAAGTTCCCCTTTTTCATCAATCTCGGCGGTCAAAGCACCCGAAATCGGCGCATCCAGCACTTCGAGAAAATTGAGCGACCCGATTTGGCGCGCCAGATCCCTGGCAGCAATTCCGTCAAATTTACCGACAAGTCTTGCGCCCCTGCCGCCCTTGGCCTTATCCGCAGAAAACACCAGCCGTGACGGAGAGCCATCATCAAGTGCAACTGCAAAGGTCACATCGACGGATATTGCATTTCTGAGATTTCGCAGCTTCAGACGACCATTTTCGATCAGCACACGTTGATCATTCCGTTTGTCCAATAAATCAAGCACCACGCCTGTCGCGCTGACGTCTTCCAGTTCGCGCAGCATCGGGTCTTCAAAAGCGGCATCGATACGGGCCAGAAAATCAGCGACAGACCCGGTTGAAGCCCCATCGACAGACAGCCCGGCCCCGAAAGCAAAAGCGAATTGTCCGGTTTCATCGCGTTCCAGCTTAAGAGTTGCACCGCTTAGCTCCAGCGTTTCGACAGCGATCCTACCTTGTAAAAGCTCTGATGTATCAAGTTTTGTCAAAAGCTTAGGAAGCGTTCCTAACGCAGACTTCTCGCCTTTCAGTGCCACATCCTGCAAAACAATTGTGGGTCTGAATTGTGAATCCGTCAGGCCCACCGCAATACGACCAACGGAAATTGCCTCACCTTCGATTTGCGCGTTGATCCGGTCCTCAAGCCGCGCAGAGGCCCAATCGGGCAATTCAATCGTGCGCCCCATCATTGCCAGAACCGCGACGATCCCCGCGACCAGCACCAGAACGACCGCAGCTTCCACAACTGCCAAGGTACAGCGCAGCCATGTCCAGCGCCGTTTGACGGGCTGCTTCTCGGTCTTGGTTTCAGGTTCCGGGACGTCGTCTGACATCTTGCCTCGTGTAAATGCCCGTTTCATGTCTTGCGGGTCTTTATCTTTGCCTACATTGCCCTAGCATTCGGTTCACATCAATCGTGTCAGAAGGACATATACACCAATGACGATCAAAACGGGCGATACGGCCCCCGACTTCACCCTTCCCCGCGATGGCGGCGAAACAATAACGCTCTCTGATTTGCGACCCGGCAAGGTTGTTGTGTATTTCTACCCGAAAGATGACACATCAGGCTGCACCAAGCAGGCCATTGCGTTTACGGAACATATGTCAGCTTTCAAGGATGCGGGATGCGACATTATCGGTATTTCCAAGGACAGCGTGACAAAACACGACAAATTCCGCGACAAGCACTCCCTTGGGGTTATTCTTGCGTCAGACGAAGACAACGATGTGTGTGAGCGCTACGGCGTCTGGAAAGAAAAAAGCATGTATGGCAAGACCTATATGGGTATTGAACGCTCCACTTTTCTGATCGACGGAACTGGCAAAATCATTCAGGAATGGCGAAAAGTGCGCGTTCCGGGTCATGTTGAAGCCGTTCTGGAAACAGTAAAGGCTAACTGAGTCGACTGGACCAAAAAGTCTCAAAACCTTTGCTTGTTCACCCGCGATCATCGGCGAAATTTCGCCGAAACAGGTCAAAACCGGCGCAGGTTGACGCATGGAGGAGCAAATTTCTTGATGCTTTCCTGCCTGCTCTTTAAGCACGTTGTGAGCTAGCACTCAAATGGGGCGTGGGTGCTGTGATAAAAATAAGTGACTACGAGGCAATGAGGCTTTGAAAAAACGGTTCTCTGACAAGCTGAACTCTGCGTTGGATCGGCACCTGCCGGAACAACGTCTTTTCCTGAAATCCGAAACAGGAACGCGCTTTATCCGACTGCGCCCTACTACGATTGCTGCAATCATAGGCGGTTCGGCGATTATTATCGGCTGGTCGGTCATCATAACGGCAATATTCCTGATGGACGCGATCAGTGCTGGCAATGCACGCGAGCAGGCCCAGCGGGAACGGGTTATCTACGAGGCGCGCCTCAATGCGCTTTCAACGGAACGCGATAACCGTGCTGAAGAAGCCGCCGCCGCACAAGAACGATTCTATGTTGCTCTTGACCAGGTTTCGAAAATGCAGTCGGCACTTCTGGCATCTGAGGATAGTCGTAAAGAACTTGGAACCGGTATTGAGGTTATTCAGACGACACTGCGCCGCATCATCCGCGAACGGGATGAGGCCCGGCAGCAAAATGACGTTCTGATTGCCCGCCTTGAAGAAGATGAAGCAAATGATGCGCCGACACTGGCCCGCGCCAAGACATTGGACGGATCTGTGACTTTCCTTGCTGATGCATTGGAAAAGACCGCCCGGCAACGCGACACAATGGAAGTCCAAGTGAGCGATGCACAAGCGCAGGTCGAAGATTTGCGCTTTACGATGCAACTGAACGAAGACCGCAATGAGCGGATATTTTCGCGCCTTGAAGAAGCTGTAACTGTTTCGCTTGAACCGCTCGACAAAATGTTCCGTGCGGCTGGCATGCCAACTGACAGTATTCTTGAAGAAGTGCGGCGCGGCTATTCCGGTCAGGGCGGCCCACTGATCCCGGCAACGAAATCAACCAGTGGCGGCGCAGCTATCCTGACCCCTCTTCTGAGCGGGCCAATAGTCTTTTGAAAGAACTTGATCGCATCAATCTGTTTCGTATTGCTGCGGAAAAATCGCCCGTTGATATCCCTGTTAAATCCGCATTCCGCTACACAAGCGGATTCGGGTACCGAAATGATCCCAAAGGGGCTGGACGTCGGATGCATTCCGGCACCGATTTTGCTGGCCCTCATGGAACCCCGATCTACTCAACCGCAGAAGGTGTAGTTGTTCACGCCAGCAGACAGTCAGGATATGGTTTGCTAATCAAAATAAAGCATGCCTTTGGGTTTGAAACCCGTTACGCGCACCTGTCAAAAATTCGTGTTGAAGTGGGTCAAAGGGTCTCGCGCGGGGATCGTATCGGTGATATGGGAAATTCTGGCCGCTCTACCGGCACTCATCTGCACTATGAGGTGCGGATGAATGGTAATGCCGTAAACCCGATGACTTATATTAAGGCAGGACGTGATGTTTTCTAAAAGCAAAATCAACGAACAAGGCTCAAAACCCGCAGGCGATACCGAGAGTGCTCCGGCACCCGCCCCGGCTTCTGGTGCAAAACCGGATTTCGCAGCATCTTCACCGCGCCCCAAAGCGCCACCATCCAGCCTGTCATCAGATCTTGTGATCACCGGCAACCTGAAAACGACTGGCGATATTCAGGTCGAAGGCAAGGTTGAAGGTGACATTCGTGCGCATCTTTTGACGATCGGTGAGACCGCTGTTGTTAAAGGCGAGATCGTTGCAGACGACATCGTCGTTACAGGGCGCGTTGTCGGCCGTGTACGCGGCCTGAAGGTACGTCTGACCTCAAGCGCCCGCGTCGAGGGCGATATTATCCATAAGACGATTGCAATTGAATCCGGCGCACATTTCGAAGGATCCGTGCAACGGCAAGACGACCCGCTGAACTCTGGCACCAATAAACCAGTTCCAACGGGGGCGAATACTTCAAAACCCGAACCTGCAAAAAGCTGATGTAGATGACTGATTTAATGGCTCCGGAGCATTCTGATCCGGGGCCGTATTCTTTATGTGCCCCAGAGGCACGCAAATATATTTTAATTGCTGCCATTCTTGCCTCGTCACTTGGATTTATCGACGGCTCAATGGTGTCTATTGCGTTACCTACCATGCGCAGCTCGCTTGGGGCATCGTTGCTGCAAGCGCAATGGATTTCAAACGCTTATATGCTGGCCCTGTCTGCTTTGATCCTTGTGGGGGTGCCGCCGGAGACCGTTTCGGGCTGGTCCGGGTCTTTGCCGGTGGTATCGCGCTATTTGTTGTTGCCTCAATGCTGTGCGCGATTGCGCCCTCCCCCAAACTGCTGATCTGGGCCCGTGGCTTACAAGGGATGGGCGCTGCTTTCATGGTTCCAGGATCACTGGCCCTGATTTCACGCGCTTATCCACCAGATCAACGCGGCAGTGCGATTGGTATATGGGCCGCTGCGGCTGCCGTGACCTCTGCACTTGGACCAATTATCGGTGGCGTGGCGCTGACATTTGGAACAGCTGAAACCTGGAGGTGGATATTCGCCATCAACCTGCCATTGGGGGGTATTACGCTTTATATTCTGTTCACCCGAACCGAACAGGATCCCGCACAGCCCGACCGCGGGATCGACTTTCCGGGGGCATTACTGGCCACACTTAGCCTTGGCCTGATTGCATGGGCGCTAAGTGGCGCACATTCCGGTGCGGATGCTCCTGGCTTTGCGCTGATCTATGGCGGACTTGGGGTGATTGCCTTCGCAGTGTTCATCTATGTCGAGGCACGCAGCCCCCATCCAATGATATCACTCAGCTTGTTTAACAATCGCGCCTTCAGTGCGGCCAACCTTATCAGCTTTCTGATTTATTTCGCCTTTGCTGCAATCCTGTTCTACCTGCCGATGACGATTATCAGCAGTTGGGGCGCAACCGAAATTGAAGCCGCAGCTGCTTTCGCGCCCTTGTCCATCTTCATTGCAACACTGTCCGGGATCGCAGGCAAACTGTCCAACAAGGTTGGACCTGCCCCATTGCTTGCAGGTGGCTCACTTGTTCTGGCTGTCGGCTATGGCGCGCTGGCGATGGTGTTGGACACACAGAGCTTCTGGTGGGGGGTCATGCCAAGCATGTGCCTGATGGGCATTGGCATGGCGTTGATCGTGGCCCCCTTGTCCACCGCAGTGATGGGGGCCGTCGACAGCCACTCCACGGGCACCGCATCAGGGATCAACAACGCAATAACGCGCATGGCAGCACTGCTTGCCGTCGCAGCAATGGGCAGCATCGTTACAAGCGCTTATGGTGACGGGCCATTCACCTTTGGAGAAATTGGCGACGACCCGGGCCACCTTGCAGCCAGCAACATGGCCTTCGCCTATGTGGCATGGACTGCATCAGCATTGTGCGTGATCTCTGCCGTCATTGCCTTTATCGGTATCCCGCGTCTGGAACGGGTTTAGGTATCGTCTTCAAACCTTCTTAACCCATGGTGTCTATCATCCTCTGAATATGATAAAAAAGAGGCTGCACCATGAACAATCTGGATTTGTTGAAATCATGGTATGATCGGGTTTGGATCGATGGTGATCTTGATGCGGTTGACGAATTGCTTGAACCTGAATTTGGTGCAGATGGGTTGATGGCACAGGATCAGGTCAAGCCGGAAGATTTCAAAGTTCTGGTAGAAGCAACAATTCAGCTGATCCAGATTGAGCGTATCGATATTGATAAATGCATGACAGATGGCGATGCGATCTCGGCCCGGATCACGCTGGTAGGATTACAGAGACAAAACCGGGCGCCAATCAGCATCACGGGCCACTGTTACAGCCGCATTCAGAACGGTAAATTTGTCGAAGCGCATAATGCTTATAACTTCATCAGCTTTTTTGAGGAAATGGGTCAGCTTCCTGAAAACAGCTTCGAGTTGCTGTTGACGGGCGGAACGATGAGCTGACCCTATTCCCTCAGAACGGCAGTAAAAATGACCGGGTCAATCGAAGAATACCCTGCCCCGTCCCGACGCGCCGCGACTGACCGGTATCATAGATCACGGTATTCGCTTTCGGATCAGCCTTGCGGATCGAATAACCGCTTAAAAACGTATCGCTGACCGTCAGGGATGCAACCACATGAAATTCAGTGTTCTTGCGCCATGCGACCAGACTTGAGGCCTGCATAATATTTTGCGTACCTGGATCAGACCCTGCCAGTGGGGCCGAAGATGTCTTGATGTAGACAACGCCCGGCCCATGCACGGAATGATAGATCGCGCGCCCGAAAATCAACGCCCCGATGCTGAGTGAAATACTACGCCCGATCTTGCAGCTTTCAGAGAACGCCACGACAGTCGAAAAATCGACGAAGACCTCATCGCCATCTCGCAACTGCCACTCCACAATCTCAGAGGGCGGATCAACGATAATGTCACAACGATCCACCTCACTGGAAGTGCTGAAATCAACCAGACACATGGCATAGTTGCGGGCGAACAATCTCTTGATCAGAAGGCTAAGAGGTTGCGGGACTCGGCGACGGTCCACGACATTGTTACCGCAAGCGCGGAACGTGATGTAGAACCGCTGATTATCCCCCTTGGCTTTCAACGTATGGCGCGACCCGCACGGCGTGATTTTGCCCTTGCGCGCATTCTCGGACGCGCCGACGACATCCTGCGCGGGCGAGGTCGTCACCCTGGAATAGAAAACGCGCGCGAAGACAATCATGTAAGATTTGGCCAGGATCAGCAAAGCATAAAGCAGGGTCAGCCAGCCACCAAACCGAATGCCCGTCGCGGTATAGCCTATGGCTTGCAATACCCGTTCAGAAAAACCGTTGATCTGCGCTTCATACTTCTGCTTGACCTGATCCGCATAATTGTCCGCACCGGTATCCACAGAGTTCATGTCGCGTTCAAGATCTTCAATCATCCCGTTGCGCGCGGATCGGTAAGCCCCATTGATCATCGACTTAATGCCATTTTTCAAATGGCACGCGACATTCAGAAAAAAGCACTCCTCGGGCTTGGTGCCAGGGAACCGGGTGGGCATGTTGGTTTCAACTGCTGCGACAATGGCATCAGTGTTCCCATCAAGTTTCGCGACCTCAGCATCAATTGTGCCTTTGACCCCACGCAAGTTGGCTGCCTGCATACGGCGGGTCAGATCCTTTGCGGCAGCTTCAACGGTGCAATTCTTGCGAATACGTTCCAAATCCCCTTGTTCCAAAGTGTCAGGGATTTTGCATCTCTCGACCCAGACTTCGCTGATGGGCAGATCTTCATGACCGTCCTGAAGCCGTTCGTAATTGTCCATGTAATAGATCAGCGGATCGCGCACCGTGGTTTGACCCAGCCAGTTATAGGCCAGCGTGAACACCAGGAAGATAACAGGCATAGGCCACCACAACCTCAACGTCATCCGCCGCACAGCTTTAAGATAGCGTGGATCAACCTCAGCAACCTTGCTTCGAGCATCCACGTTCTCTTGATAGAATTTAACAATTGTCCGGATGAACATGATGATCATCAGGCAAAACAGGATGCTGATATGGGACGGGAAATAAGCAATGAAGAATGGATGCAAAAAAGTGCGCCCGCCAAAGACCAACGAAAGCGCCATATCCAGAACCAGAAGGCCAACCACGCTGCGAAATACCACGCTGGAGATTGTTGGCTCGCGCACGATGACAATGAAGCTCAAAAACCCGGTAAACGTGTACAGCGTCCAAAGCGTGCGCCAATCCAGTTGCCCCGGGTCAAATATGCCAAATGGCGGCGCGTGGTTGACCGAGAGGACCAATAGAAAGATCGAGGACAATACGCACATCGCGAAGCGGTAGTTTCGGCTGGCAATCAAAGTCGCAATCGCCATGAGGACAACGCAGACTGCGACCCAAGGTGTGAAAACCGCCGGTGTACGTTCGCTTAGCGCTTCCAGCGCACTTGGGAAAAACGGCTCAAATACGATGCCTGAGAACATGAAAGGCAGCAGCGTGATCAGCGCAACACCCGAGACCTGATCGCTGAGCGCCTGCATCAGTTCTTTGGGTGCAGGCAGATGGGCCACGATGCTGGAGATGAGCTTACGCATTACTGTCTCACCATAAACTGAACGATTGGAACAGCTTAGGCGAAGCGTTGACGTTAGGTCAAAAGAAAACCGCAAACCGGCATACCCCGGTCACTCTATCTGAAACGCCTTGCGAAATGCGGTATCGCCCTGCCCGGTGAACTGCACAATGCGGGTGCCCTCAGCCCTTTTTGCCCACCCACGCATATAGATGTGGTCCAGAATACTGCGCCCCAACCGGCCAGCCAGATGCGACCGACGCGCGGACCAGTCCAGACATTCCCGGCACATCGGCGCGCGACTTTTTCCCGTCAGATCAAGCCCCAGCGCTGCCATTTCCGACTGCCCCTTTTCGGTCAATTGCAAGCCGTCGGGTGTCAGGTGCAAAACCCCGCGGGCGCGCAGGCTATCGTAAAGCCGTACCCCCATCTCGCCTGCCAGATGGTTGTAGCAGACCCGCGCAAGGCGCAGCTCTTGATCCCTTGGGCCGGTGCGCGTACGCAATTGCCCGCGCTTTGCCGCCAGCCCCATCAACGCCTCTAACGTATGTGCCACATCCTCGTCCGCCAGTCGGAAATATCGATGCCGCCCCTGTGCCTCGCGGTGCAAGAGCCCGCTTTGTTCAAGCTGCATCAAATGGGTGCTGGCGGTTTGTTTACTGATACCAGCCTCAGAGGCCAGTTCAGTTGCTGTCAGAGCCTTGCCGCTCATCAAGGCAATCAGCATGTTGGCGCGGCCAGGATCGCCGATCAATGCTGCAATACGCGCAATATCTGGTCCGTCTTTCATGCCACCCTCATGCTTGGATAGTTCGATTATAGTCGAACCATCTGCGTAGGTCTATCCGTTAGAACAACGCAATAAAGGAGAAAACCATGCTAACCTGCTTCATACGTTACCAGATTGATCCAACCAAACGCGACGCGTTCATCCAATATGCACAAACCTGGGGGCAAGTTATCCCGCGCAACGGGGCGGACTTGATCGGCTACTATGCCCCACATGAAGGGTCCTCAACACTGGCTTACGGCGTTTACAATATCCCATCACTGGCAGACTATGAGACCTACCGCGCACGCCTGAGCCAAGACTCTTTAGGACGTGAGAATTACGAATTTGCCATGGCGGAAAAGTTCATCCTGCGCGAGGATCGCACCTTTCTGAAACTGGCCTCGGCACCACATGGGGACGACACATGATCGCAGTTATGTTCGAAGTTCAACCGGCAGACGGCCACCGGGACGCCTATCTTGATATTGCAGCTCAGCTGCGCCCCTTGCTGGAAGAGGTGGACGGCTTCATTTCGGTCGAACGCTTCCAGTCGATCACAGACCCGTCGAAAATGTTGTCACTCAGCTTTTTTCGGGACGAAACCGCCCTGGCAAACTGGCGCAGTCTGGCTGAACACCGCGCAGCACAAGAAGCAGGACGTAACGGGTTATTCGCAGGCTACCGGTTGCGGATCGGATCAGTGCTGCGCGACTACGGTCTGACTGAAAACCGGACCCAAGCCCCAGAGGACAGCAACCGGCATCACGGCTGTCCTTATACGGCGCCAAAGAGCACCAAAGCGCCCTCGTCCCAGCCCACCTGAGCGCTTGCCCCCCGATCCAGCACAGGGCGTGATGTGAGGTTTTTCATCGACACCGTGACAATCTTGTCTGAGCCATCCAGTTTCATCTGATAATATGTCATGTCGCCGTAATAGGCCAAATCCTCGACCACGCCTATCACGCTGCGCCCCTGTGCCGGTTGATCATAAAGCAGCGTCAAGGCTTCGGGCCGAATACCCACCACGCCAGTCTTGCCCCCTGCCCCCGGCGTCACCTGATCCGTCGCAATCTGCACGCGTCCGATACCTTCAATCTCAACCGACAGCTTGCCCGGATGCTCATCCAGAACAGTTGCGCCCAGAAAATTCATCACGCCGATGAACTCTGCCACTTGTCGCGATACCGGGCGGCGGTAAAGATCTTGCGGAGAGGCCATTTGTGCGATTTCGCCCTCAAACATCACGGCGATACGGTCCGACATGATCAGTGCTTCTTCCTGATCATGGGTGACGAGGATGAAAGTAATACCCACATGGCGCTGCAGGCGGCGCAATTCGCCCTGCATCTGTTCCCGCATCTTCTTGTCCAGCGCCGAAAGCGGCTCATCCAGCAACAGCACTTTCGGCTTCAAGATCAATGCGCGCGCCAGGGCAACGCGCTGCCGTTGCCCGCCGGACAAGGCATGGGCACGGCGCTGACCATACCCCCCGAGCCCCACCATATCCAGCGCGTCCTCGATAAGTGTGGCCTTTGCTTGGGTTGCAAGACCAGATTTTCGCAGACCGAAGCCCACATTCTCGGCAACGCTGAGATGCGGAAAGATCGCGTAGCTCTGAAACACCATATTGGTCGGGCGTTTGTTAGCGGGCACAGCGCGCATATCGTGCCCGTCGATCATCACAACGCCCGATGACACATCTTCAAATCCCGCAATCACCCGCAGCAAAGTGGTCTTGCCGCATCCGGACGGACCCAGAAGGGAAAAGAATTCACCGGCCAGTATTTCGGCATTGATACCTTTCAAAGCATGGTAGTCGCCGTAGTGTTTCTGAATATCGCTGAGCGAAATGATGGGTGTCACAGGAACCCTCCGCTATCTTTACCGCCCGTGCGACGCACACCTCGTCTGCGAAAAAACTCGGCCACGCTCAGCACCACCAGAGACGCCAACAGTAACAAAGTGCCAAGAGCCATGACCGATGGTAGTTTAGCGGGGAAGCGCAGTTGGCTCCAGATATAGACAGGCAGGGTTGGCTCGGCCCCGGTCAGGAAAAACGCGATGATGAATTCGTCCAGCGATATGGTGAATGCAATCAGGAAGGAGGCAATGATCCCCGGCATCACCAATGGCAGGACAACTTTGCGAAATGCCCCCCAGCGGGTTTCGCCCAGATCAATCGCGGCTTCTTCCAAGAATCGATCCAGCCCCTGAAAGGCCGATGTCAAGATGGCTATGGCAAATGGCGTACAGATCAAGGTGTGGCCCAGGATCACTGTCCAGACTGTCAGCGAAAACCCCAGTTGCATCATGACCACCAATAGCGAAACCGCCACGATGATTTCCGGCAGCACCAGTGGCAGCATGATCAGCCCCATTACAGGTCCCTTGCCCGGAAACTGATACCGTGTAGAGGCACGGGCGGCACAAATGCCAAGGATCGTGGACAGACACGCTGTGACAACAGCGATGAACAAACTGTTTTTCAACGCGCCATGCATGGCTGGAATACCCGCCAGTTCCACAAACCAATGGGTGGTGAAACCTTGCAACGGGAACGCGATGATAGTGCCGTCGTTAAAGGCAAAAACTGGTAGCAACACCACCGGAGCATACAGAAACACCAGATAGGCGATTGCGTATATGCGTAGCCAGCCGCCGCTCATTGCGTCCTCAGATAGCGGCGATTCAGGAACAGAAAGATCAGTGAAATCGCAGTGACACAACACATTGCAAGTACAGAAAGGGTCGCGCCAAGAGGTGCATTATTCAGTTTGAGAAACTGCGTCTGGATCATATTGGCAATCATCAACCCGTTCGGCCCCCCGACCAGCCGCGGGGTAACATAATCGCCGATGGTTGGAATAAACACGATCAGCGTTGCTGCGATCACACCGGGCATCGCCAGTGGCAGGGTCACACGGAAAAACGTACTGAACTTGCTTTCGCCCAAATCCTGCGACGCCTCCAGCAAGGAACGGTCTATCTTCTCTAGCGCGACATAGATCGGAAGAATGGTAAACGGCGCAAAAGCATGGGCCAGCGTGATGACGACAGCATTCGAATTATACAGAATGAATGTCAAAGGTTCATCAATCAAACCAATACTTTGCAGGCCAGAGTTCAAAACACCGTTGAATCCCAGAATGACCTTCCACAAAAAGACCCTCAGCAGATAAGAGGTCCAGAATGGAATGGTGATCAGGAATATCCAAAGCGCCTTACGCTCGGGCGGGACATGGAACGAGACGAAGTAAGCGATCGGAAATGCCAGAATTACTGTCACGAGTGTCACCGCCCCCGAGATCCACAGAGATCGTGCCATCAATGTCCGGTAGATCGGGTCGGCAAAGGCTTCGCGGTAATTATCCAGGGTGAATGTTGTATCAATCGCAAGGAAATCCTGCGTCCAGAAGCTGAAGGCCAGGATTGTCATCAGCGGGGCTGCAAGTAGCAAGATAACATAGGCAGCCGTTGGGCTGACAAGCAGCAATCCGCGTTTGGCGTCCATGTCTATTCTGGTGCTAATCTGCGTAAGCCTTCACTTGGTCGGGCAAAGTTTGCGAGGAAAGACCAGCAGGGGCAAGTCATGACGGTGATAAAATGAATAAAGGCCCCGCGAAATGCGAGGCCTTTTGTACTGCGAAAGCAGCAAAGTATCAGCGTTTCGAGAACTGGAAGCTCTTACGCGCTTTGGCCTTACCGTATTTCTTCCGCTCAACCACACGGCTGTCACGGGTCAGGAAGCCTGCGGCCTTAAGCGCACCGCGCAAGGACGGATCATATAGCTGCAACGCTTTGGAAATACCGTGCTTGACCGCACCGGCCTGCCCCGACAGACCACCGCCCTTGACCGTTGCCATAACGTCGAACTGATCTTCCGTGCCAGACACCGTGAACGGTTGGCGCAGGATCATCTGCAACACGGGACGTGCGAAATACGCCTGCATTTCCTTGCCATTGACCACAACCTTGCCAGAGCCCGGCTTGATCCAGACACGCGCGATTGCATCCTTACGCTTGCCGGTCGCGTAAGAGCGGCCAAGCTCATCACGTTGAGGTTCGCGTGTGATTGCAGCAGCCACAACTTCCGCAGGAGAAGCGCTTTCGATGCCTTCGGCCACGGTGTTCAATTCGTCGAGTGATTTGATTTCATCAGCCATCTTTATGCGCTCCGCGTATTCTTGGTGTTCATGGCTTTGACGTCCAGAACCTCGGGGGATTGTGCTTCATGCGGGTGCTCTGCGCCCGCGTAGACGCGAAGATTGGTCATCTGCTGACGGCTCAGAACGCCACCGGGCAACATACGCTTGACGGCTTGCATGACGACACGTTCCGGGTGTTTGCCTTCCAGAATTTCGGCATTGGTGCGCGACTTGATCCCGCCGGGATGGCCCGTATGCCAATAGTTGGGCTTGTTCCGCTTGTTGCCAGTCAGTTGTATCTTGTCCGCATTCACGATGATCACATTGTCACCCATATCCATATGGGGCGTGAAGGACGGTTTATGCTTGCCACGCAGGCGCATTGCGACGATCGAAGCCAGACGGCCCAGAACAACGCCTTCGGCGTCAATCAGGATCCATTTCTTCTCGATATCGCTTGGTTTAGCGGTAAAGGTTTTCATGTGTTATCCTCAGAAATCAGGTCCATAAGGCATACGCCCCTTGGGATGGAGGGTTTCTAAGGGTTTTGGCGACACAGTCAATACGCAAGTAGCGAATTAAATCATTATAAAACAATTGCTTAAAAATAAGGTACTATAATACCCCATACATTCAGATAATTATGCTTTCCGGTGGGTTGTCCAGAAGGACGCGAAGCCTGCACAGCGCATTCTCGAAACTCTCGAGACTGACACCCGCATTGATGGCCAGCCGGACCGAATGACGTGTCGGCGCAGAACGCGCTTGGTAATCTTCGGCAGACCGGATTTGCACATCTTCGGCCTCTGCCGCCTGACAGAAGGCGCTTGCCCGCCACCCCTCGGGAAGCCTTAACCACAGAAACAAGACGTCCTTACGCCAGACCAGATCATATGATCCAAGGATATTCACAGCGGATTGAATATAAATATTGGCTTCCCCACGCACTTGATTTGCAAGGGCTCTCGTGTCGGGATGGGTAAGCAGTTTCGCGCATAGATCCGTCAGCGGCGTTGCGATACCAAAGAAAGAATGCTCTGCTGCACGGCGCAATTGGGCTGCCTTTTCCTCGGGGGTCACAACAAAGCCAAGCCGCAACGAAGGTGTCAGAATTTTCGAAAGCGACGCGACATACCAGCTGCGTTCCGGGGCAAGCATCCGGTAAGACGGCGTCTGCGCGGCGTCCATTGTGTAGCAATCATCCTCGAGAATATCGAAATTGAGTTTGCGGGCGATCTGAGCGATTTCTATACGCCGTGCCTCTGGTGTGAACCCGCAGGTCGGATTGTGAACCTCGGGGCATGTACACAATATCTGCGCTTCATGGGTACGCGCGGCGGCCTCTAGGGCTTCGGGGATGATCCCGTCCTGATCCATTGCGACAGGCACGACATCCGCCCGCAACAGCTCAGCCGCGCGACGGAACCCCGGATAGGCCAGCTCTTCCACAAGAATTGTGGGCCTACGCCCCTTAAGAAGCGCCTGAAACACAAGAAGAATCGCATTTTGACCGCCATTGGCAAGGATGACGTTTTTCTCGGTCACGGACCCAATCGGCGCATGTGCCAGCCATTGCGCCACAGCAACCCGCGCGGGGCGCGAGGCGTTGCGGCTTGGGTAATGCATAACCCCCGATGGCGGGTCTTGCGCCAGATCGGCCAGCAAATGCCGGATCAACCGGGCTTGTCCAACGCTTGGCAGATGCGGCGAGATCATGTTGACGCGATAGACATCCCCGCCTTTCTTATGATCGACAGAATCCACCTCGATCTCACCATTAAACAACGGCTGCATGGTCTCGGGGCGCGCGGACGCGTCACCGGCGGTCTCGGCAACAAAAGTCCCCCGCCCGACGACAGCTTCCAGGCACCCCGCATCCACCAGTCGGGAATAGGCGCGCGCAACAGTGCCGGGCGTGACCCCCAACTGATAGGCAACCTCACGCACGGGGGGCAGTTTTTCCCCCTGCACAAGCGCACCCGTTTGCACCGCTTCCCGGATCGCATCGCTCAGAACCTGATATTTCGGTGCAGTGGTGGCGCTAAGATCGGGAAACCATATTGTATTCATAACAATCTTTCTCTGGACGCACACAATCGCACTTTGTATTAATTAAGCATAGCGTAATCGCTATATTGTATCAATACAATTATGGAGGCCAATCCCATGGCACTGTTATCACAACCACACCATATCCACCTGTCAGCACTGTCAGCCCGTGTAACGCTTGCACCACTGTCACGTATTGCGATCAAGGTGGCTTATGTGGTGATGACATGGGATGAAGCCTACCGCAGCCGGCACACGCTGAGACACCTGACCGACGATACCCTACGCGATATCGGCCTGACACGAGAACAAGCAATGAAAGAAGCCTCGCGCTTTTTCTGGCGGTCATAACTAGGCTGGCCGGGCCTGAGCGGGTCCGGCCTCTACCTGTTGAATGGTGGGTATCACGTCATAGCATTTGATACCTGCTTGAATGCCCTCATTGGGAAACCAAGAATATCGATTTACACCTCACCAACGCATCCAATGTCAATTAACCCATAACTACGCCCCTACCCCACGAGCGGGATTGAATAGGTCAATGATGCCCGTGCGACGGGTTTATCGGCAGCGCCCTCATTAAACAGACGTCCCTCACAAACCGCCAGACTGCGCCCCAGCTTCAGAATATCCATCCGACAAAAGAGCTGCCCAGGGGCGGGTTTGCGCATAAAATCAATCGAACAATTAGTTGTCACGGCCAAGGCGACTGGGCCAATCATCCCAAGAATGGCAAAATAAGCAGCCACATCTGCCAGCGCAAACATCGTCGGCCCAGATACGGTCCCACCGGGGCGTAAATGCTTGTCTTGCGCGTTAAGCGCCATGGTGATTTGCATGGGCTTCAGGTCAATAAACTCGAAATCGTCAACCACTTGTGTGAAGTCGCGTTGCAGGAATGTCTGCATTTCCGCAATACTCATCTTCAATTCCATGCTTCCCCCACCCCGATTCTGCGCCTAACCTGAGCGCATCAGACAAGGAATGACAAGATGACGCCTGATATCCTTATCCGCGAAGACACCGGCCCCATCGCCCGGCTGACCCTGAACACACCGCAAAAACTGAACGCGCTCAGCATGGATATGTTGGCCGCCCTGCAAGGCGCGTTCGATGATATCGCTGCCACCCCTGATATCAGGGCCGTAATTCTATCCGGGGCGGGTAAGGCGTTTTGTGCGGGGCATGACCTGAAAGAAATGACCGCGGCCCGTCAATCCGAAGATGGGGGCAAAGCCGCGTTCAAAACCCTGTTTGATCGATGTGCCAAGATGATGTTGACTATACAGAAGATGCCGCAACCGGTCATCGCGCAGGTTCACGGGATTGCAACAGCTGCCGGATGCCAGCTTGTGGCGTCCTGCGATCTGGCCTGTGCCGCTGACGATACACGCTTTGGGGTCAATGGCGTCAATATTGGCTTGTTCTGCTCGACCCCTATGGTTGCGCTCAGCCGCAATATCCCACGCAAACAGGCGTTTGAGATGTTGACCACCGGGGCTTTCATCACCGCCGAACGCGCCCGCGAGCTTGGGTTGATAAACCGCGTCGCCGCGCCAGATCAGCTTGCTGCTGAAACAGAAGGTTTGGCCGAAACGCTTGCCGCAAAGCTGGGTGTGGCGATGAAGATCGGAAAGCAGGCTTTCTATGAACAACTACACATGCCGATCAAACAGGCCTACGCCTATACAGGCGATGTCATGGTCGAAAACATGGCCTACCGCGACACCGAAGAAGGCATCAGCGCGTTTCTGGAAAAACGCCCGCCGGACTGGTCGCAATGAAATTGTCGGGTCAGCCTAGCTGCCCAAGATGATCCGCACGTAGTTCTTGGTTTCTCGGTATGGCGGGATCCCGTTATGCCTCTCAACTGCGGCAGGGCCTGCATTATAAGCCGCCAACGCCAGACGCCATGTGCCGAATTTACGGTACATACGGCTGAGATAGCGCGCACCGCCATCCAGATTTTGCATCGGATCACGGGGGTTCACCCCCAGATTGCGCGCTGTCGCAGGCATCAGCTGCGCCAGCCCAATGGCCCCTTTATGAGATCGCGCATTCGGCTTCCAACCGCTTTCCTGCTGCACAAGCCGCAGGAACAAATCCTCTGGTACGCCGTATTTACGCGCCGCAGCCTTGGCCGTTTCTAGATAGGCCCCACGATAAGATCCGCGATAGCTTGGGATGGCTGTAAAAGCACGGGTCTGATCAAGCTTGGGCCGCAACCTGCCCGATGCCCGGTATTGCGTCGACAGCCTGCCATCCAGCAATTTCGCCTGAGATTTGAAAACCGCCGACCGGGAACTGGTCGATCCGCTTGACGCAAGCCCTTCAGAAACAGCTACTGTCGGCACAGCCAATGAAAGCGCTATCGCCACACTTATTACATATCGCATCAGAAATCTCGGGTTTATCGCTTTATAGGGATGCAATATACCTGATTTTGGTCCGGCGACCAGCCTTTCGACTAAGGAAACAGCATTTTTTCCTCTTATTAACCTTGTCGCGCTCATGTAGGTTTCGACGAAATTTCAGATTCGGGGACAAGAACATGGCAGGCTCAGTCAACAAGGTCATCATTATCGGCAATCTCGGGCGCGACCCCGAGGTCCGCACATTCCAGAACGGCGGCAAGGTTTGCAACCTGCGCATTGCGACGTCCGAGACCTGGAAAGACAAAAACACTGGTGAACGGCGCGAGCGAACTGAATGGCATTCCGTCGCGATCTTCTCGGAACCTCTGGCCCGCGTGGCCGAGCAATATCTGAAGAAAGGGTCCAAGGTCTATATCGAGGGCCAGCTTGAAACCCGTAAATGGCAGGATCAATCCGGTGCAGACCGTTATTCGACCGAAGTTGTTCTGCGCCCTTATACCTCGACCCTGACCATGCTTGACGGTCGCGGCGAAGGCGGCGGCAGTGGTGGCAGCGGCGGATATGGTGGCGGGGATGCGATGGGCTATGATGACCGCGGTGGCGGGTCATCCATGGGCGGCGGGCAATCCGCGCGCCCTAGCGATATGGATGATGACATCCCGTTCTAAATGCTTATAGTAGTGAGCCATTTAGGATTTTGGATATGTCACTACGCAATATAAGCCTGCTCATCCTGACCTGCACCTTCGGCCTGTTGGCCTACACGTTGGGAAAGGACGACCCCGTTGCCACTTGTATTTCAGGTCAGGATAGCAATGCCAGAATTGCCGCCTGCACCACGCTGATCGAAACGGCCGAAGTTGATGCCCACACTTTGTCTGTTTTGCATCTACGGCGCGCACAAATCAATGTGCGCCTGAAAGATTACACCGCAGCCCTACCTGATCTGGACCGCGCGATTGCACTGGATGATGACTATTGGAAGCATTACACACAGCGCGGTATTGTTCGGTCAAATCTAAACGATCATAAAAGAGCTTTGCTTGACCATGAGATTTCACAAATCCTGAATGACAAATCTTCTTGGGCATCAAAATGGCGCATGCGCACTCTGGAAGCTCTCGGTCGTGATAAGAACGCCTTGCAAGACGCTTTAGATCACTACGAAGCTGCCCTTCGCATGACCCCAAACAGTCTTCCGAACCTGAGGGCGCGTTACATGGCACTGCTCCTACAGGATCGCACAGAGGATGCGACAGAAGCACTTACGACCCTGTTGGAAAGCCACCCCGACCATGTTTGGGCCTTCGCAGAACGGGCGAACATTTTTGCTGGTGCGGAAAATTTCGAGGCCGCCATTAAAGATGCGCAACGCTATATCCAACTCGAACCGGATAATTGGTTCGCCTATAAAAAACTTGCCGATTACCTCAGAAAAACTGGCAAAATCGAAGATGCGCTTGCTGCCTATGATCAAGCCATCGCACTAAATCCTACCAGCACCGTGCCCTTGATGGCCCGTGCAAACATATGGTTTGAGCAAGAAAACTACGCAAAGGTCATCATCGACGCCAAACGCGCATATGACCTTACACCAGATGATAATGATATTTTATTTTCGTTGTTTTTCTCGTATGTAAAAACTGGTGAATACGAACTGGCTGATCCTTACCTCGATGCTTGGGTGAGACATCTGCCTCAGTTCCAAGAGTTTTTGCAGGCATTGCAAACGAACTTAGGGAAAAATAATCCAGCTGCGTCGGAGGACGCTCAGGCACTCAGGGTGAAGGGAATCATATACGCCCATCTGTTTGATCAACCTGATAAGGCCATGGAAATTATGCAGCGTTACTTCAAGGCTGGTGGTCGAGATGCAGTTCTGCTTTTTCAGGAGTTTCTAGAAAATATGGGGCTCTATCGTGGAAAAATTACCGGCACTTATGATGACAAGACCCGCAACGCCGTCCGGGCCTGCATAGATCAAGCGGAAAGATGCTTTAGTGAATGGGCCAAACTGATCACGCTTTGAAACACTGATTTTATGCCGTATTCTGAGCATGCCTCAGACAATCAGCGCCTCGTGTCATAAATCCGCTCCAAGGTCCGGATTAGTCAAACAGGTCGTGACATAGCTCCAGCGCGTCGATCAGCACGTCGACCTCGTTCGTGGTGTTATACAACCCAAAGGAAGCACGGCAGGTCGCGGTTACGCCCATATGCTCCATCAACGGTTGTGCGCAGTGATGCCCTGCGCGCACCGCGACACCCTTTTTGTCCAGCACGGTCGATATGTCATGTGCATGGGCCGCGCCGTTCAGCGTAAACGAAAAGATGGCTGCTTTGTCAGGGCTTTGCCCCTGCACGTTCAGCCAGTTCAATCCGTTCAGCCGATCCCGCGCATAGTCGCGCAAATGCGCTTCATGGGCCGCAATATCTGCCATTCCCAGATCCATCATATAGTCCAAAGCGACGCCCAGACCGATCATCTGAACAATGCCGGGGGTGCCGGCCTCAAACATCATCGGCGGATCGTTATAGGTCACAACATCCTTGTGAACCTCGCGGATCATATCACCGCCACCCATAAACGGACGCATCTCGGACATGCGGTCGCTTCGAATGTAGATCGCGCCCGAGCCTGATGGGCCATAAAGCTTGTGCCCCGTGATCGCATAGAAATCACAGCCGATATCCTGCACATCCACGGGCATGTGCACAGCGGCTTGTGATCCATCAACCAGCACTGGCACGCCCTTGTCATGGGCTGCCGAGCAGATGGTTTTCACATCAACCTTGGTGCCAAGCACATTGGACAGATGCGTGATTGCAATCAGTTTGGTGCGGGGCGTGATCGCGGCAATCACCTTTTCCGGGTCCAGATCGCCATTGGCGTCCACATCAACCCAGACCAGTTTCACCCCCTGCCGTTCGCGCAGGAAATGCCACGGCACGATATTGGCGTGATGCTCCATGATCGACAGAATGATCTCGTCGCCCGGTTCCAGGCGTGGCATGGCCCAGCCATAAGCGACCGTGTTAATCCCTTCGGTCGTGCCCGAGTTCATGACGATCTCATCCTCGGATTTCGCGTTCAGAAACCGGGCAATGGTTCCGCGCACAGCCTCGTATTTCTCGGTCGCAAGGTTTGACAGGTAATGCAGGCCCCGATGCACGTTGGAATATTCCTGAGCGTAGGCTTGCGTGACCGCATCAATCACCACCTGCGGTTTCTGCGCCGAGGCACCGTTGTCCAGATAGACCAACGGCTTGTCGTTGACATTCCGTGCGAGGATCGGGAAATCTTTTCGAACGGATGTTACATCAAGCATTTCTGATCTCCACACCGAAAAGGACGGCGACTATGCTAAGCACAAGACTAAGGCTGAACAGAATACCAAACACCGACACCAAAAGCCCGGCAAATATCAACCCAAGCGACGTAAATCCATGCACAACAGCCAGAAAATTCACATAGAGCCAAACGCCGAATAAGCCACCAGCAAATCCGATCAACACCCCAAGCCCCGGTGATACAATAAGAACGATCAACTGCGCCAATTGTAATGGCATAAGGACAAACTGAAGCCATATCACCGCGCCGAGACTGGCATCGAAATCACCAGTACCACCAAAAGCACGCCCCACGAAATGTGTGCAAATCGCTGTAACAACAAGCCCTGCAAAAACGCCCGCAGCCATATAAAGCGCAGGGATGGTAAACATCATTTCAACATCAGTGTTATGCGTCAATACGATCCGGCTTGCGATTTCGGACATGATGACATTGACGACAGCAACAAGCGCCAGCAGCCACCACAGTTCACTACGGGCAGGTGCTACGCGCAAAGCATCCTGTAATCCCTTCTGAGGGGATTGCATCGTGTTCCCGATCATCTGTAAAAGAGTTTGCAACATCGTGTTATTCCCGCTCCAACGCGATCAAGCCGTTGATCCAGATAAACAAAAAACCTGCAAAAGCCACTAGCGATGTTAACAATAATGCCGGTCCAGCCCCAATAAACCCTGCGACCAAGCCACGCAGTAGCACCAGCGGGCTTGCAGCCAGCAAAGCCCAGAACAGTGCCAACCGCGCATCAAGCCACCGCCCCTGCCCGCCGAACAGTTTCATCACCAGATGACTAAGCGCTGCGATGCCGTAAAATAGCAAAGGGGCCATGAGAACCGTCCCCAGAAACGCCCCGCCCGCAAGGGCATCAAATCCGGGACCGTCGGGGTCAAGATGCGCCTTGCGTGACAGAGCTGGCAATTGCGCGACAAAGTACAAGGCGGCGGCGGCCATCACCCAAGCCAGCGCGCGTTCTTCCCCCGCACCAGTTTCAAGATGGCGACGCAACACCGCACGTGGCGCGCGGTAGCTGCGTAAAATGGCATGGGCGGTGGACATCCTGAATGTCTCGTGCTCAGGGGCGACGTCGTGCCAGCCAGCTTTCCAACCGGCTCAGCAAATCAGCGGCGATATCCTCATTCTCGATCTCCTCCAATGCTTCGGCCAGAAAGGCCAGCACCAGCATATCCTGTGCCTTGTCTGCGGGAACGCCTCGGGACCGCAAATAGAACAAAGCGTCCTCATCAATCGCACCAGAGGTCGAACCATGAGAACACGCGACGTCATCGGCATAAATCTCAAGTTCAGGCTTGGCGAGGAACTGGCTGTCCTCATCCAGCAGCAAGGACTGGCTGATTTGATAACCGTCTGTTTTCTGTGCGCCTTCTTTTACAAGAATCTTTCCCTGAAAGACGCCCGTTGCACCGTTGCGCAGCACTTTCTTGAACACCTGACGGCTTTCGCAATTCAGCGCATCATGGGTGACGAAAACAGTATCATCATGATGGAAGTCACCGTCCCCGACAGCTGCGCCCGCAACATGTGCCACAGCATCATTTCCGGTCAGCTCAATCACGCATTCATTCCGGGTCATCACACCATTGGCCGTCAGGGTGAAGCTCTTGAACACACTCTCATTACCCAGATGGGCAAAAATATGGGTGACAGCACGGCGTTCATGGTCCCGGCCTTGCGCGCGGACATGGTGAAAGGCCGCGTTATCTGCCACATCAACTTCCATCGCCTTGTTAAATCGTGCGGCGGCGGGGCCATTTTCGATGACAGTCACCTCGGCCCCCGGCTCTACCCGGATGCAATGGTGCAGGGTTGCGTCTGAACTCCGCGCTTTATGGTGATAGGTCAGCTGGATCGGTTTGCTAACCTTACCCGTTGCGCGGATCATCAGACCATCTGTCGCAAAAGCCGTATTCAATGCTGCCAGAGGTCGCGGCACAGGGGTCTGACCGCGGTTTTCCAGCACGCCGTACATATCTTTGGACCAATGTATATCCGTGGTTGCGGCATCTGCTAGGCGAGTGATCTCTACATTTTCGAGGCTCAGATCGTCCGAGGCATCCGCATCGAAAACGCCGTCCACAAAGATCACTTTAAGCGTATCGATCTCGCCGAAAACCGGCTTTTCATCTGCGGCGAATATCGCAGCTTCCGGTGCGTCGGGGCTGATCAAGTGGGCTGGGTCGGTGTATTTCCAGTATTCATCGCGACGTGATGGCAACCCCATAGACTGCAAACGCCCTAACGCCGCTTTGCGCGCCTCAACGGCCCATTTTGCACCGTCCGGTAGCGTCAGCGCGGCCAGCCGAGCCTCGGTGGCGTTCTGTTTGATTTCCGGCAATGCCATCAGGCGACCTCCGCCAGCAAATCAGCATAGCCGTTGTTTTCGACTTCAAGCGCAAGTTCAGGTCCGCCGGTTTTGATAATTTTGCCATCGGCCATGATATGCACAACATCGGGTTTGATATGATCGAGCAGACGTTGATAGTGGGTGATCACCAGAAAAGACCGCCCCTGCCCCCGCAGCGCGTTCACACCGTCAGCGACCAGCTTCATCGCGTCCACATCAAGCCCGGAATCCGTTTCATCCAAGATGCACATCTTGGGCTCCAACATCGCCATTTGCAGGATTTCGTTGCGTTTTTTCTCGCCACCGGAAAAGCCTACATTCACGGGGCGTTTCAGCATATCGGCATCAATCTTCAGGCTCTTGGCCTTTTCACGCACCAATTTCAGGAAGTCAGCCGCCGAGATTTCTTCTTCCTCGCGCGCTTTACGTTGAGCGTTCACAGCCGTGCGCAGAAAAGTCATGTTGCCGACCCCCGGAATTTCTACCGGGTATTGAAAGGCTAGAAACAGCCCGGCTGCGGCGCGTTCTTCTGGTTCCATGTCCAGAATGTCCGCACCATCCAGCGTCGCCGTACCGTCCGTGACCTCGTAACCACCCTTGCCAGACAGCACATAGGACAAGGTCGACTTGCCAGACCCGTTCGGCCCCATGATCGCATGAACCTTGCCATCTTCCAGCGTCAGATCGACCCCTTTGAGGATTTGCTTGTCTTCTTCTTCCAGTGACACGTGTAGATTTTTGATTTCTAGCATGATCCCTCTCAATGCAAAGCAGCCTGCAGACTGATGTCTGCAGGTATCGGAGTGTGTAGGTGAATTAAAGTTTGAGACCCGAAGGACCGACTTCTGGGTAATTTACTACAAAGCGAAACGTTACGCTTTAGAAGCTGTTTCGACCAATGAGCGAACCGACATCTATGAAGCCAACTTCCTGAATGATCCGCGCCGTATATTCCGGAGAAAACATCGCCGCCCACAGATCGGGCATTTCTGCTGCTATCAGACCTTCGAACAGATATATTGCGAGAAACCCTAGAAAATCGAGGATCGAAAGCGCTGTGCCTTTCAAGCCGAACATCGGCATCAAAACTATTGTAAGGACGATAGAAATCCCGATATCGCCATAAATTAAGATCATCTCGTCGAGAAAGTCGTCGCCTATGTATTGGCTGGTTCCATAGAGAAACACCACAATTCGCCCGATCAAAAGCGAGGCTGTGCCCAGTAAAAACGCTAGGGGGTAAGATAGCATACTGAACAAAACGGATGGTCTTTTGGTTGACACGGCCTGATTGGCCGTATTCCCGACAGAAGTTGGCACGTATGTGGCGTCGGCCACGACGGCTTTGCCGCCATTGATGCGGCTGATACGGTCCTGAAAACCTTGTTTTTGGTTTTCGCTGGTATCCATTTTCCACACCACAGTCATCTGTCAAAACAGGATTTGACTGCGAAACAGGGCGTTTTTCGGGCAAGAGTTTGGAAAGATTTGGTGTAAAAGCACGTCCTGACTTATCCAAACCATCCAAGCGGCCAAGCGATTTCAGATGCATCGACATAAAGCTCTTGGCCGGTGCGCGCACCGGATCAACCCCTTTGAGGGTATGTTTACCTTCGTTTTCAAAACTGGCATTCAAGGGCTTGATTTCCAAATGTTTTCTACTTCACGAGATGGTCACAGCGGTGCCAGAGGCCGACACCATGAGCATGGATTGCCCGACAACTTCATAATCCAGATCAACGCCGACAACGGCATTCGCGCCAAGCGCTGTGGCGCGTTCTTCCAATTCACGCAAGGCCGTGTCGCGGGCATCTTGCAGCTTGCTTTCATACGCGCCCGAGCGCCCGCCGACGATATCAGTGATAGAGGCAAAAACATCCCGGACCACATTGGCCCCCATGATCGCCTCACCCACGGCGATGCCGTGATAAGCGGTGATCTTATGGCCTTCGATGGTCGGTGTTGTTGTGATGATCATAGCTTAAGTCCTGTCGCTGCTTCAATCTTTTGCTTTGCCAAGTTTACCGCAATATCAGCAAGAATTCCGATTGTCTTTGCCCCTGCATTCTCCGCAATTTCCTTTGTCCGTTTCCAAGTTGTGTCACTTCTAATCGCTTCGATGAAGTCGTGACCTTGGTTAGTTAACCGATACACATCGCCGCGTTTCCCACTAGCTTCGACGAATCCAGCATCCGCCAATAGTTTAAGATGACCTACCTCTCGACGTTTTTCCTTTGACATACCAAGCGAACTACCAAATTCCATCGAGAGATGGTCCTCGTTTGCTTCAATCCGGAAAAGAAGATCACGCATTAAATCATCGTCACGTTTCACCCCACGCTCCCCTCAAGTGAGATCGCCACAAGCTGTTGGGCTTCCATCGCAAATTCCATGGGCAGTGCTTGCAGAACCTCCTTGCAGAACCCGTTCACGACCAGTGCGACGGCCTCTTCCTCGTCCATGCCGCGCTGGCGGCAGTAGAAGAGTTGGTCATCATCGACCTTCGAAGTCGTCGCCTCATGCTCGACACGGCTCGAGTTATTCTTGACCTCGATATAAGGCACGGTGTGGGCCCCGCATTTGTCACCTATTAGCAAGCTGTCACATTGCGTGTAGTTCCGGCTATCCTTGGCCTTCGGATGCATTGACACCAGCCCGCGATAGGTGTTCTGCGCCTTGCCCGCTGAAATGCCCTTAGACACGATCCGCGATTTCGTATTCTTGCCCAGGTGCACCATCTTCGTGCCTGTATCGGCCTGCTGCATATTGTTGGCGATGGCGATGGAATAGAATTCACCCTGACTGTCATTTCCGCGTAGGATGCAGGACGGGTATTTCCAGGTCACGGCAGAGCCGGTTTCGACCTGCGTCCACATCACTTTGGATCTGTCGCCCCGGCAATCGGCGCGTTTGGTCACAAAATTATAGATCCCGCCAACACCGTTTTCATCACCGGGATACCAGTTTTGCACGGTGGAATATTTGATTTCCGCATCCTCCAGCGCCACCAATTCTACCACAGCGGCATGCAGTTGGTTGGTGTCGCGCATAGGTGCCGTGCAGCCCTCAAGGTAAGAGACATAAGAGCCCTTGTCAGCAATGATCAAAGTCCGCTCGAACTGGCCTGTATTTTCCGCATTGATCCGGAAATAGGTGCTCAGCTCCATCGGGCAGCGCACGCCAGGCGGCACATAGACGAAAGAGCCGTCACTGAAGACAGCGCTGTTGAGCGTTGCAAAGAAATTGTCTGTGACTGGCACGACTGAGCCCAGATATTTTTTCACCAGCTCAGGGTGTTCCCGAATAGCCTCCGAGATCGAGCAGAAGATAACTCCGGCCTTCTTCAATTCCGCCTGAAAGGTTGTCCCGACCGAAACGCTGTCAAACACCGCATCCACAGCGACCTTGCGGCCCTCGGCGGGCGCAGCCTCGGCCCCTTCGACACCGGCAAGGATCATCTGTTCCTTTAATGGGATGCCAAGTTTTTTGTATGTATCCAAAAGCTTGGGATCAACGTCATCAAGGCTTTTGGGCTTCTCGGCCATCGATTTCGGAGAAGCGTAATAATAGATATCCTGATAGTCGATCTTTGGGTAATCCACCATCGCCCATTCGGGCTCGGACATCTTTTTCCATCTTTCAAACGCCGCCAGACGCCATTCGGTCATCCACTCTGGTTCGTCATTTTTCTCGGAGATCAGCCGCACGATATCGGGGCCAACGCCTTTGGGGGCGTAGTCCATCTCTATCTCTGTTTCCCAGCCGTATTTATAGGCACCGCCTACTTCGCGCACCGCATCAACGGTTTCCTGATCGACGCCTTCTTTTACGTCAGTGTCCAAAGCAGACATTCTGTTCTCCTAAATATTCAGGCCGCTTTTGCCCGAAATTTCTTTTCCGCCTTCAGCCACGCATCCACGAAGCGCAGCACCTCATCTTCTGTCGTCTCGGGCCCCAGTGACACCCGTATCGCGCTGGAGGCCGTTAGGTCGTCATAGCCCATGGCCTTCAAAACCCGGCTGGTCTTCACCTTGCCGCTGGAACAGGCCGAGCCCGCCGAAATCGCAAACCCGGCAAGGTCCATCTGCATCACCTGAGTCTCGCTCTTCCAGCCCGGCGTGGCGAGGCAAGAGGTGTTTGGCAGACGTTTTGACCCTTTCCCGACAAAAATAGTATTCTTTGTCTCAGCCTCAAGAGCCTTTTCTAGAATATTTCTAAGTTGTGCAACCCGATCCCACACATCATTGGCCAAATCACGCGCTGCAGCCTCGGCCGCAGCGCCGAATCCTGCGATACCAATGACATTTTCCGTGCCGGACCGACGGCCCATTTCTTGTCCGCCACCTTTGATCTGCGCCTGCACGTCAAGACCTTGCCGGATCACCAATGCCCCGACGCCTTTGGGTCCGCCTAACTTATGCGCGGACAGAATGGCAAAACTATTCCAAGGCTCATTGAAACAAACGCTCCCCCGGTGGACGGCTTGCGCGCAGTCCATAACCAACTGAGCCGGGTTATCCAGGACGGCACGTCGTATCATGCCCTGCTCCAGAACGCCTGTTTCGCTGTTTGCTAAGGAATGAGCCACCAAGCTTGGTTGACGCAGAATTTTATGCGTCTTTTGCAATTCCATGTCCAACCAAGCGCTGTCCACATGACCATCGTGATCAATTGGAATGTGGCGAATAGCGTCTTCATCAACATGTGCCCAAAAACAGTCATGGCAGTTCTCGGATATGAACACAGCACCCTTCGCATTTTGAACGATCAAAGCTGCGGCTTCCGTCGCCCCGCTGGTGAACACCACATCTGTCGGCGCGCATCCAACCAACTGCGCCACCTGCGCCCGTGCCTTCTCGACAATCGCCTTCGCCGCCCGGCCCTCTGCATGAATGCTTGACGGGTTGCCCACCTCATCCATTGCCGCGATCATCGCTGCGCGGGCATCACGCCTTAGAGGCGCGGTTGCGTTATAGTCCAGATACACCCGGCTCATAGATCGGCCCCTATCATCCTGGGATCACGGTTGCTCACCCCTCATCAACCACTTCAAATAGAGTGGGAACCGCAGGACATGGCGTCAGGTCATTGCCAACCACGTCCGACAATCGGGTCTGGTGCAAAAACACATAGACATGAGCGCTCAGGCTTTCCCATAAGCGGTTGGTCATAGATTGCGCTTTTGATCCAGACAATCCGCCCGAAGCGCCAGCCCCGGTATGCAAGGCGTTGACCGTTTCATCCACTGCTTCAAGTATTTCACTGACACGGATCGCATTCGGCGATTTCGCCAGCCTGTAGCCGCCCCCCGGCCCGCGCACGGATTCGACGATGCCAGCGCGGCGAAGCTTGACAAAAAGCTGCTCCAGATAGGGCAAAGACACGTCCTGACGTTTCGAGATTTCGCCAAGGGACACAAGTTCTGCATCCGCATGTTGCGCCAGATCAGCCAGCGCAACCATTGCATAGCGCCCCTTTGTGCTTAGTTTCATGCGCAAAATCCCCCAAAGATCATTGACGCCACCGAATGCGGGCCTTAACTCAGTCAAACCATCATGGCGACCAAAAAGTTGCCAATTTAGAATTGTTCTAGGTTAGCTGAGCGCAAGCGTCAAGATTACAGCAGCCCAGCCACCAACGCGAGGGACCACACCCAGATGCCCGAAGTGATTTTTCCCGGCCCCGAGGGGCGCTTGGAAGGCCGTTACCACCCAACAAAAATCAAGGATGCCCCGATTGCAATCATATTGCATCCGCATCCGCAATTCGGCGGCACAATGAACAACCGTGTCGTCTACAATCTGCATTACACGTTCCATAATATGGGCTTTAATGTGTTGCGGTTCAATTTCCGCGGTGTTGGCCGATCTCAAGGCGAATATGATCAGGGCATTGGGGAGCTGTCGGATGCGGCCTCCGCGCTCGATTATCTGCAATCGATGAACCAGAACGCAAAACATTGCTGGGTTGCAGGTTTCAGCTTTGGTGCCTGGATCGGGATGCAATTGCTGATGCGCCGCCCGGAAATCACCGGATTTATCTCGGTCAGCCCACCTGCGAATATGTATGACTTTTCCTTCCTGGCCCCCTGCCCGTCCTCGGGCCTGATTATCAATGGCCTCGGTGATCGCGTCGCACCACCTGCCGACACGGTCAGTCTGGTTAACAAGCTGCATGAACAGAAGGGTATCACCATAACTCATCAGGAAGTTGAGGGGGCGGGACATTTCTTTGAGGATGACCACATGGAAACTCTGACAGGCTCGGTTGAGGAATATGTGAAGCGCCGCCTGACAGAAAATACGCGTTAAGATAAATATTGCTCTATAGATGAGGGTTCTTTAGCTGATTCTTGTCAAACCCGCCCGCATTGGCTTGCTTTGAGGCAGTTGAATATCGTGAACGAGACCAAGCTTTTCCAGCCCACGAATGAATAAATAGCCTGGATCAAACTGACCTGCCTCAACCCCAAGCCGTGCGGAATGAGGAAAAGCATGGTGGTTTCCGTGCCAGTTCTCGCCAAATGTTAGCAACCCAAGCCACGGTAGATTGTAACCTTGAACCGGCAAACCTTCAACAATCCAGCCCTGATGACCTTGCCGATGCGCATAATGGCCAACTGCCCAATGCCCAATCAGACTAACGCTAACCCTTACGGCCACTCCCCAGATGACCCACTCCAACCCACCAAGCAGCCACAGAATAAACGCAACTGGGATTTGTTGAGCCATCCACGTCCTTTCGATAAAGCGCAGCACCGGGTCATTGCTTCAGATCTCTTCGATCTGCAGCGCGGGTGGATGGTCCAGATCAAAGCGGCAATGTAATTGCCACCATGCATCTTTCCAAAAACCTGCATTATGGGTGGGATGATCTGGGCATATACTTTGTTTTTGATGCCAATCACGCATGTCATGGGCACGGATCATTCCAAAAGGACCCGCCATCCCCACAAGCGTGCCCAACCAGATCAACAACCGTTCCAGCCATAAGGGCCCGCGAAACGCGTGATGGATCAGCATCCGATGCATCCCGACGGAGTGCCCAGCCATAACCGTAATCCCAGTCGTCAAAACGAAAACCGCGAAACTGGACCAACTGAGGCTCATAGGAGCGAAAACAATCGTGATCAGTAGCATTGCAACCAACCAAAGCGATTTTAAAGGATCCCAAACGACACGCCCTGTGACAGCACATGTTGTTGGCAAAACGATAACCCGCTCGGTCGATACCCAGAGACTGGCCGAGCTTTTATCTATGGTGCTAGGCGTTTCCAAACTTTTCCAAGCGCGCGGCACGAAGTTTGGCGAAATCATCCCCCGCATGATAGCTTGAGCGGGTAAGCGGCGTTGCCGAGACCATCAGGAACCCTTTGCCATAGGCTGCTTTCTCGTAAGCGGCAAATTCGTCTGGTGTGACAAAGCGGTCAACAGCGTGGTGTTTCGGGGTGGGTTGCAGGTACTGCCCAATGGTCAAAAAGTCGATGTCAGCCGCGCGCATATCTTCCATGACTTGCATCACCGCCTGCCGGTCCTCGCCCAGACCGACCATAATGCCGGATTTGGTGAACATCGTCGGGTCCAGCTCTTTCACCCGTTGCAACAGGCGCAGGGAATGGAAATACCGTGCACCGGGGCGGACTTCCGGGTAGAGTCCCGGCACAGTCTCAAGGTTGTGGTTGAACACATCCGGGCGCGCCTCGACCACCTGTTCCAGCACGGACGGATCGCATTTAATGAAGTCTGGTGTCAGGATTTCAATCGTGGTGCCCGCAGAGCGTTTGCGAATAGCGCGGATGGTCTGAGCAAAATGTGCAGCCCCGCCATCCTCGATATCGTCGCGGTCGACCGAGGTGATCACAACATGGTTCAACCCAAGCTTTTGCACAGCATCCGCGACACGCCCCGGCTCAAACACGTCCAAAGCCTCAGGCGGCTTGCCTGTGGCAATGTTGCAGAACGTGCAGGCCCGTGTGCAGACATCACCCATGATCATCATTGTGGCATGGCCCTGATTCCAGCACTCCCCAACATTGGGGCAGCCTGCCTCTTCGCAAACCGTCACGAGACGATTTTCGCGCATAATATCGCGGGTTTTCTTGTACCCTTCTCCCATGGGGGCTTTCACCCTGATCCAGTCAGGCTTCTTCGGCTGCGCATTATCAGGGCGTTTCGCCTTTTCAGGATGGCGCTGGCTGGGAATTTTCAGATCACGAGTGGTCATCAGGATGCATCCTTAAGCGGGGAACTTGCCTACACTTAACCATCAGACAGCAGATGGGCAAGAAATGCGCGCGCATGGCTGATCTGCATAATACTATCTCTGCGAAACGCGCCAAATGAAAAGGACGCGCTAATCGCACGCCCTTCATAACTTTGCCTTTTGGAAAATGCTGGGTTAGCGAACAGCGTTTATCCGATCATAGCGCTGACGCGGCCATGTTTTTCTGTGTAGTGACGGCTGAGACGTTGCAGTGCGATGCGCAACACGACCTTGCCAGAGCGCGCCGACCACCCCATGCGCTTTTCAGCCGCCTCAAGGCCTTCAAGAAAACAGCAGCACCGCATGATGATATCCCCAAGCCCCGGCCCAAGATCATCCAGAGCGGCCATAACCCGTTCCCGCGCGTTGCGTGGACCCTCGGCAATTCCGCTATCTGACGAAAATCCGCCACGGGCCCCACTGGTCAGGAACCTGTCCCAATTCTGCGCAACCCGTGGCCCCATCTGCGCCAACTCAAAATCTTCGCGGAACCGCTCTCCGGCTTGCACAAGTGCAAGGTCCAGAAATGGCTTGCCGTCCTTGTCTTTGCGCCGTGACAGCATTGCAAGCGGGCTTTCTGCCATATTGCACCGGATCTTCTGCGGCGTGTCAGATCCGTCTTCTGACACATCGCGTTCGCCCCATTCCATATGCTGCTCGGCAAATGCGCCCAGATTTTCGTCAGCACCCGATTTCTGACGACGGCGTTGCATATCTTCGGCCAGATACCGCTTCAGCGCGGACCGCCCGGCAGAGGTAATTGAATAGGACGTCACACGCCCTGACCGCGTGCAGGAAATCCAGTCTTTCAATGCAAAAGCCTGCGCGATGTCGCGTGAAACGACCGCTGTGCGCGTTGGTGGACCATCCGCGGTCTGGCGTAACACAACCGCCTTATTCATATCAGCGGCCAACGCCAGCACCGCGCCGCTTTCGCAAAGGCGTCTCAAAATACGACGTGCCTCGCGGGCAATAGTGTCTTCATCAGAAATAATTGGCTGGCGTGCATGTGCATTCATATCGGTGCTTCCTTTGTTGAAATCGGTTGAGTTCTGGGCTGTCATCAGGTGTCCAAGACGGTCGAGGGCTTCATCAATCAAAGGGTCGTCCCGGCGGTTCTCAAAACGCCTGACCTGACGCAAAACGGTGGACGCATGGCAGCCTTCCTCCCGTGCAACGTCACGGAGGGACAAACCTTCCTCTGTGTGTTGAAGATAGCGGCGCGCAGCTGCCGGAACCCATGCCGGAAAGCAGCTTACCTCTTGAATTTGTTCATAAAAAGCCATAGCAAAACATCCCCTTTCGCCCAAAATAGTGAGCACAACTTGAGGTTGTATTGCTTTCCAGTTGGTTAATGGACCGCGCTTTTCGAACGATTCCCTTACAATTCGTAAACAAGTTTTACAGGACCGTTCGGCCTTCTCAAAACCACGCAACAACGGCAAAGCTTGCGTATTTTGACCTTCGATTTTGAACCGGAGGATTACCCGAATGTCTGATATTAAAACTGTTCTTGATAACCTACGCCGCCCTCGCCTTTTGGTTCGGGCTGCCCGTCACGGACTATCTGATTACAACCGCGCACGTGATCTGCGCAGAATTGTCGGGTTTGGCGCTTCAAACAGCTCTGCCGACCTGCTTGAAAAACTCATTGAACAGGAAGAACATCTTGAAGAAGAACGCAAAATCGGCGACGGAACCTATTCCATCGCCCGCCATATCGAGGTGCTGATCGCCCTGATGGCCGAATGCCGACTTTTGCCGCGTGAAATGCGTGCCTGATCAGGTGAATGAGTCCGGCATCGACTCTTTTTTCTGCTGAACAAAAGCTTTCAGAGCTTCATCAATGGCAGGGTCGAGCATGGGTTGCTGATAGTCATTCAGCAACTTCTCGACCCTGGCAGCTGCCAAGGTTTGAGTATCGCGCTCACCCTCGTCCAGCCAGGTCTCAAACGGCTTGTAATCCAGCAATTCTGACCGCCAGAACGCGTCTTTGAAATTGGCCTGCGTGTGAGCGCAGCCCAGATAATGCCCGCCCGGCCCCACCTCGCGGATAGCGTCCATGGCTTGGGCATTTTCATCGACCGCAACGCCTTTGGCGAGATGATGCAACGTCCCCAACTGATCTGCATCCATCACAAACTTTTCGAAAGAGGCGACAAGACCACCTTCCAGCCAACCGCATCCGTGCAGCATGAAATTCACGCCTGCCAAAAGACCCATATTCAGCGAGTTCGACGTCTCATAGGCCGCTTGTGCATCGGGCAGTTTTGAGCCACAGAACGATCCAGCTGAACGGTAAGGCAAGCGAAGGCGTCGTGCCAACTGACCCGCGCCATATGTGATATGTGCCGCTTCTGGAGTGCCAAAAGTTGGCGCGCCGGAATTCATATCGATGGACGTCACGAAGGCCCCAAAAATGCAGGGCGCGCCGGGGTTGACCAACTGCGCGTAAGCCACGCCCGCCAGCACCTCTGCCAGCACTTGCGTCAATGTTCCGGCGACCGAAACAGGTGCCATCGCGCCGCCCACGATAAAGGGCGAGATGATGCAGGCCTGCCCTGCCTTCGCATAGACCTCAAGCGCGCCGACCATTGTTGCATCAAGGGTCATCGGAGAGTTGATGTTGATCAGCGATGTCATCACGCAGCGCCCGTCAAGACCACCGAACAAAATCTCGCACATATCGACCGAGATCCTGTGCGCGCACAGGTTCCGTGACCGAGCCCATGAACGGCTTGTCACTGAGCGACATATGCGAATAGAGCATATCCAGATGGCGCTTGTTGACCGGCACATCGGTCGGCTCACACAAGGTTCCGCCCGAATGGTGCAGCCATTTCGACATATAACCGAGCTTCACGAATTTCTGGAAATCCGCAATGGTGCCATAGCGCCGTCCGCCAGCCAGATCACGCACGAAAGGTGGGCCGTAAACAGGTGCAATAACAAGGTTTTTGCCGCCAATTTCGACCGAGCGCTCGGAATTACGGGCATGTTGCGTGATCATGGAAGGCGCCGTTGCACATAACTTGCGCGCCAGCCCTTTCGGGATGCGCACCCGTTCCCCCGTAACATTGGCACCGGCGTCACGCCAGCGATCCAGCGCTGAGGGGTTATCGGTAAAGGCGATACCGATCTCTTCTAGAACAGTTTCAGCGTTTGCTTCAATGATTTGAAGCGCCTCTTCAGTCAGCACTTCGAAATTCGGGATGTTACGCTCGATATATTTGGCCGTTTCGATACTGACGGCCGTCCGTTCGGCCCGCCGGGCTGCGCCACCACCACCCCGAGCGCGTCTGCGTGGTGCAACTGTCTCTGCCATGATCGATCCCCTGTTCGCGATTTTCAAATATATCTACCGCACTTGAACCAAACCTGACGCCAAAATGCGTCCCATCACACGCGAATGCGACATTCCGGCGTGATCAGATCAGAAAAGCGTGTGTACTGAGAGCGACCCAAACCTCGACCGGCCCCATACCCACTTGCACGCTTGCTCTGCCCGGCCTATCAGACGCCATGACCGATCTGAACATTGCCCCCGACCATGACCGATTGCTGATCATCGATTTCGGCAGCCAGGTTACGCAACTGATTGCCCGGCGTTTGCGGGAACTCAACGTTTACTGCGAAATCCATCCATTTCAATTAGTTGACGCAGCTTTCCTGAAAGGCTTCGCTCCCAAGGCGGTGATTTTCTCGGGCGGGCCGTGTTCGGTTATTGACGATGGCTCCCCCCGCCCGCCGGACGCTGTGTTTGAGCTTGGCGTGCCAATTCTAGGGATCTGCTATGGGCAACAGGTGATGATGCAGATGCTGGGCGGTGAGGTGACACGCGGTCACGGAACGGCTGAATTTGGTCGCGCCTATGTATCACCCGAAGGCCGCCTGCCCTTGTTGGATGGTTGGTTCAAAGAAGATAAAGAACAGGTCTGGATGTCCCATGGCGACCATGTCGCCCGTATCGCGCCGGGGTTTGAGGTCTATGGCACCTCACCAAATGCCCCCTATGCAATCACCGCCGATACAGCGCGCAATTTCTATGCTGTGCAATTTCACCCAGAGGTGCATCATACACCCAACGGGGCGAAGCTATATGAGAACTTCGTTAAAATGGCGGGCTTCACTGGCGACTGGACCATGGGCGCTTATCGTGAACAGGCAATTGCCGCGATCCGCGATCAGGTCGGCGATGGTCGTGTGATTTGTGCATTGTCCGGCGGTGTCGACAGCTCGGTCGCTGCCGTTCTGATCCACGAGGCCATAGGCGCGCAGCTTACCTGCGTGTACGTGGACCACGGTTTGATGCGCAAGAACGAGTCTGCCGAAGTCGTCGGCATGTTCCGCGAGCATTACAATCTGCCCTTGATCCATGCGGATGAAAGTGAATTGTTTTTAGGTGAACTTGACAGCGTAAGTGATCCTGAAACAAAAAGAAAAATTATCGGGAAGCTGTTTATCGACGTCTTTGAAAAGCACGCCAAAGAGATCGGCGGAGCTGAGTTTTTGGCGCAAGGCACGCTTTATCCCGATGTGATCGAAAGCGTCAGTTTCTCGGGCGGTCCATCCGTTACAATCAAATCGCACCATAATGTTGGGGGCCTGCCCGAAAAGATGGGGATGAAACTGGTCGAACCCCTGCGAGAGCTGTTCAAGGACGAGGTGCGCGCCCTTGGCCGTGAGCTTGGCTTGCCCGACAGCTTTATCGGTCGCCATCCCTTCCCCGGCCCCGGCCTTGCAATCCGCTGCCCTGGAGAAATCACGCGGCAAAAACTGGATATCCTGCGCGAAGCGGATGCCGTCTATATCGACCAGATCCGCAAGCACGGCCTGTATGATGAGATCTGGCAAGCGTTTACTGCCATTTTGCCGGTAAAAACTGTCGGCGTTATGGGCGACGGGCGCACCTATGACTTTGCCTGTGCGCTGCGTGCCGTCACATCCGTTGATGGGATGACCGCTGATTATTACCCCTTCACCCATGAATTTCTGGGCGAAACGGCTACGCGGATTATCAATGAAGTGCCGGGCATCAACCGCGTAACTTATGACATCACATCGAAACCGCCCGGCACAATCGAATGGGAATAGTTTTCAGCGCTACTGCTCGCGGAATGCGCGGGTCATGCTATCGGTTATGGGTTTCGTCAGATACTGAAAGAAAGTCCGCTCAGCGGTTTGAATCATGATCTCGACGGGCATGCCAGGCGTAGGAGAAAATCCACGAACGCGCTGCAACTCATCCGCCGAAATGGACACACGTGCAATATAGACCTCCGGCGCAAGTTCCTGACTGCGATCCACAATCGAGTCGGCTGATACATAGAAAACTTCGCCGTCCAGCACGGGCGTTATGCGTTGGTTCAGGGCTGTCAGGCGCACAGTCGCTTCCAAGCCCTGATGGACGCTGTCAATCTCGGTCCGCGGCACCTGAACTTCGATGATCAGCGGTTCATTTGCTGGCAGGATTTCGGCAATGGCCTTACCGCTTTCCACAACACCGCCGGATGTATGATAATAGAGCCTGATTACAGTGCCCGAAACTGGCGCAATCACCTCGGCGCGCTGCAAAATATTCTGAGCTTTGCGGATTTGTTCACGGATACCGTCCAGTTCCGCCTGTACTACCTGTAATTCATCCAATGCGGCATTACGATTCTCACTCAGCGTCTGTTCAATCTGCGTTTCATATTTCTTGCTGATTTCTTCGGCTTCTTGAACTTCGGATTCGAACCGACCGATTTGCCCTTCAGCTTCAGCCAACGCGCGGCGGATCGAGCTGACCTCAACCTTCCGGACCAGCCCCTTTTCCAGTAGAACGTTTTTGCTATCCAGCTCTTCCTGCAAAATATCACGTTGCTGGCGCGTGGCCTCAAGCTGGTGGTCATATCCGCTGGCCCGCACAGTCAGCGCTTCGATGTTTTGCTCCAGAAGGGCGATGTCGTTTTTCAGGCCTTGTCGGGCCGTGTTGAAGGCAACCATTTGCCCATCAACGATGGCAGCCACTTCGTAATCGGCCCGCAGTTCCATAAGCTCTTGCGGGAATTTCAACCGGTCGATCTGTTCATATTCGGCTAGAATACGGGCCTCGGTTGCCTCAAGACGGATCTGGCGCAAGAACAGCTCCCGCTCATTGGCCAGCGCTGCGGTTTCATCCAGCAGCAATATCGGCTGTCCGGCCTCCACGACCTCACCCTCGTTTACGAGAATGTCCTTGATGATGCCGCCTTCCAGGTGTTGTACGATCTTGTTATGACCTGTTGCCACGAAACTACCCTGCGCAATCACGGCCGCAGCCAAGGGTGCGCGGAACGCCCAAAGCCCGAAGCCGCCGAAAGAAAAAACCAAAAGAAGCAATCCGAAGATGACATGCTTTGAGATGGACCTTGGCACCTCGTCATACCATTCGGCGGGAACAATCTGTGTGGACAGCTCAGCCATTTGCGATACCCCCTTTGGCGGCGCTCGGGCCAATACTGCCCCCACCGCTACGTTGCGCCAGTTGTTGCAGGACCTGTTCACGCTGCCCAAACAGTGCGACATTTCCGTCGGCCAGCAGCATGATCTTGTCGACCGCGCTGAGCAAAGATGGCTTCTGCGTGATCACCACAACAGTAATGCCGCTGGATTTGGCGTGTTGAATGGCATTTGCCAACGCACGGTCCCCGGCGGCGTCAAGGTTGGAGTTCGGCTCATCCAGAACCAAAAGTCTCGGGTTGCCAAAAAACGCGCGGGCAAGTGCGACACGCTGTTTTTGCCCACCAGATAGTGGGGAGCCATCGGCGCTCACCACCGTCTCATATCCATGGGGAAGGGACGCGATCATTTCATGCACGTCTGCCAGAACCGCGGCACGATGAATATCTTCATCCGTTGCATCATCGCGCATCCGGCCAATGTTGTTTTTGATGGTTCCGGGGAAGAGCTGCACGTCTTGCGGCAAATAACCGATGCATTCGCCAAGCTGGCGTTCATCCCAGTTGCGCAGGTCCATCAGGTCCAGTCGCACATTGCCCGATGTCGGAATAATTGAGCCCACCAGCATCTTGCCAAGCGTCGTTTTCCCGGCCCCGGAATTGCCGATGACGGCAAGCGTTTCGCCCGGATTGAGGCTCAGGCTCAGGCCATTGAGGATCACCTGCTTGGTTCCGTGTGGCACATAGAGCAGACGTTCGACATCCAGACGGCCTTCGGGGCGCGGCAAACGCAGGCGTTCATATTTTTGCGCAGAGGCACTCATCAGCTTGGTGATCCTGCCATAAGCTGCGCGCGACAGAAGGAAGGCGTTCCAACCCTCGATCGCCCCCTCAATCGGAGCAAGCGCCCTGCCCGCGATGATCGAAGCCGCAATAACCATGCCGCCAGTGATCTGCCCGTCAATGGCCAGATACGCGCCCCAGCCAAGCATACCGATTTGTGTCAGCAAACGCACCGCGCGGGACACAGCGGCAGATACGATATTGCGGTCTTGCGCACATACCTGCGCCTTGAGAGAGGCGGCCGTGTCGCGCCCCCAGATCGTGACCGCCTCGGGCACCATGGCCAAAGCGTTGATGATCTGGCTGTTACGCGACATGGAATCGAGATGCATATTCGCCTTGCTCTGCGCGATATTCGCCTCGGCAAAAGGCTTTGCCGTGACCTTCTGATTGACCAAGGCGATCACCAGAAGCAGCAGCGCTGTCACCACAACGATCAGGCCCAGATGCGGGTGAACCAGAAAGATTGCCAGAATGAACAACGGCGCGAAGGGCACATCCAGAAACGAGATCAGCGTGCCCGAGACCAAAAACCCGCGCAATTGCTGAAGATCGCCCAACGTCTGGTATTCGCGCCCGTTACCATGCAGCGAGGCATGGGCCGCAGCGCTCAGAACCGGGGCACCCAGCCTCGCTGCGACTTCGACTGCGGTACGCATCAGGATAAACCGGCGCACGGCGTCAAAGATGGCTTGAAGGATCACGGCGCCGACAATCACCACAGTCAGCATGATCAGCGTATCCACGGAACGGCTGGTCAGAACCCGGTCGGAAATCTGGAAAAGGTAGATTGGAATAGCAAGGATCAGAAGGTTCGTGGCGCAGGTTAGCACCATCACGAAACTGAGGTTTCGGCGGACAGCCTTCTTGCCCTCGTTCAGATTGCGCGCGAAGTGATCCGGGCCAAGGCGTTTGTGAAATTGCGGTGTTCCACCACCGCCACCGCCATTTCCCTTTCCACCATCCGCTGGGGGTGGCGCGTCAGCAGGCTTTGCAGGCGCAGCAGGCCTGCCCTCGATCTGGGGCCCAAGCCCTTTGACTGGCGGCGCACTTCTTTTGAACATCGGCTTTTCAGCGCGCTGAAGCGGCGACAAAAGTAAAGGAGAAGAGGTTCTGTCACCCCTGCTTGTCCCTTCGGAAGGTGTTACATAATCTTTCACAACAGGTCTCCAACGTCCCTTGGCATGCGCGTCATGCGAGCATTGTTTGCATTACGTCGGGCGATGATGACCCGTCTTCGATGACCGGGGCGCTCAGCGTCTGGTCTGCTTGTTCGGTCGTGGTCATGTCATCCGCCAGAAAGACAACGGCCTCTGACGCAAGCGGTGTCAGGTCAACTCCGTTGGGATTGGCGTCGGTGTCGATCAGTTCGGCCTGATAAAGCAGAGCATCACTATAGACTTCGCCGCCAACGTAGACGGTCGAGTCGACACCGTATTCTGCAACCGATGCTGTATTGATCAGCGCGTTGGATCCGGCTGTTACTGTGATTTCGCCACCGTTTTCGGCATGGAACTCTTTCAGCGCCAAATGCACCTGATCTGCGTCGCCCAGAATATTAGTCTGGTCGACCAGATTCAGCGTTGTGAAATCGCCCTCGATATAGAGAACCCGCAAGACTTCCGTGCCTTCAAACACCTCTTGATGCGCGACGTCCTGCGTGATGTTCGACGCTCCGCCCGCGAGACTGTTGGTCGCATTTGCGAATGGATCGGTCATATCCGTGTAGCTGTCCAACCCAACGCTTGTGAGGGAGGCGTAGTTCACAAGCAGGTTGTCACCCATCGTCACAGAGTCTGGATGGATGCCGCCATACGTCACCTGATCATTGTCGAGCAGCACATTGGTCTGATTGATCATGCTGACATTGATCATGTTGCCACCGATAATGATCAAATCATACCCAAACCCGATCTCAAGCAGGCTGGCCGCATTGACGATGACATTGTCACCCAGATCGATAAATGTATCCGTAGCGGAAAACTCGATCTCGGCCCGGTCTGTGTCGGTGGCGAATGTGAATTGCTGCACCCAATTGACCGCAACAATGTCAGCCTCCACCCGTGCGACAACCCAATTGGACGGAAAAGACGGCTCGGATGTCTCGGCGTCTGCCGTAACATCGTCTTCACTGACAGATGAGCTGACCGCCATATTTGCAAGGTTCAAAACATTTGATCCATCTGTCAGCGTCGCGCTGACACACAGATTGTGATCGATCAACACATTGACTTGACTAATGGCATCAATGTTGACGACATCGCCCATGACAGAGATAACCGGCGCGTCCAGCCAGTTGGTTGTGATTATCACCTCATTTGCCAGAAGATTGCCACCTGCGACGACCTCATGGCCGGGATCAACATCGAATTGATCAAGTGCCGGATTGTCCGGGGTTGGATCCAGGTTCTCAAGCTCCGGATTATCCTCCGTTTCCTCTGGCTGATGATGGGCGGGCATGAGATCGGTGATTGTGGCCAGCTCTTCGACGGCTTCGCCATTGTGATACATGCCATGAGCACCGGAGCCATGGGCGATATAGACGGACAATCCGGCCATTTCTGGCGCGGTGGCATTGCTGATCTCGGTCCGCACCGTGAGCGCATATTCCAGGCTTTCGTCCCCCGTATCGGGGACGTCGCCTATATCAACGCCATTGATCGAATGCGCCAGTCCGGCCAGCGTGTGCAACTGTTCCAAAAACACCTCGGGGGCGATAAATTCGGTGCCATGGCCGAATGTGATCAAATCGTTATCTGACAGATACGCGATCTGGTACGTCACCGTTATGACCGAGCTTGCCGGGGACAGCCGCAATTCGGCTTGAGCGCCAGAGGGTCCGAGAAAGATTATCGGCTCCGGCTGCTCTGGAATTGGGGCTATCTGAGAAAATTCCTGCGGCAATGGCAGAGAAATCTGATTGGGATAGATGTTCTGCGCAGGGGGGCATCATGCATCCGCTCTGGCGCTGTGTATCTGATCTGTCCGTTGAAATCTTCCAACGCGTAGGGCGCGTGGAGATTTATGTCGATGTTCAGAAGAGGTCCGTAATCGTCATTTTGATCTTGCAAAGCCTTGAACTTGTCATACTCGATCCGCAGTCGTTCTTCTTCAACAGCGATATGGAACAATCCAACAAAATGGGCGACGATCTCGGTCGTTTTATCCATAATCATAACGGCATCCTTTTTAGAAAAATGTCTGCCTTGTACTCACTAAAAAACACAGGTTGGTTCACGCAAAACCGGATGTGAACCGATGTTAAATCCCCCGAGCGCGAAAGGATCGCGCTCGGGAGGGTGTTAACTTACACGCCGTCGCTATCGTCGCCGACATAGGTGGAGCTCATGGAGCCACCGACCACATTCATATCAACAGTGTTGCCAAGGACATTGGCGCCCATGACGATGCTCTGGTTGAAGGCAGTTGTCTCAATAGCAGAAGCTGCCGAGGCAAAGGACTCACCGGTGACAAATCCGTCGTCACCATTGTTTGAGCCCCACATGCCAGCATTTCCGCCAGCCCCACCGTCGCCGGTTGTAGCCATGCCACCCGCGCCGCCAGTGTTACCACCGGCGTAACCGCCGCCAGCAAGTGCGTGGCCGCCAAGCGCGTCACCAGTGGTGCCGCCCCAGGTCTCACCGCCGTAGCCGTCACCGCCGTCGCCAGCGTAGGCTTCATTGGTTCCACCGTCGCCGGTTGCAGTGTTCATCGCGTCAGCCATGGCATCTGCGGTCCCGCCGTCACCGGCGGTTGCATCACCGCCCATACCAGCGCCAAGACCAATGCCATCTGCGTTAGCATCGGATGTCGCGTCGCCGCTGTCACCGCTGCTGCCGGCACCAAGGCCAATACCACCCGCATCTGCATCGGATGTGGCATCGCCACTGTCACCGCCGCCGGCACCAGCCAAACCAAGGCCCAGCAGGCCAAGGCCTACACCAATGGCACCGGCGTCGCCGCCATCGCCACTATCTGCGCTTGATCCAGCGCCAGCCAGTCCGGCACCAAGGCCGCTTGCGTCACCGGTATCACCGCTGTCAGCGGATGATCCAGCAAGCCCGACACCACCGCCAAAGCCTGCGCCGATTGATCCGGCGTCGCCGCCATCACCACCCTCGGCGTTTGCACCAGCACCCGCAGAGCCCAGACCAAGACCGACACCGATGGCCGCCGCGTTACCGCCGCTGGCACCTATGCCTCCGGTTGAGCTTGTATCACCACGGCCACCGCTGGTTGCGTCGCCACCTGCAGCATGACCGCCACCGGCAAGACCACCCAGAGCACCCGCGCCATTGGCTTCAGCATCGCCGCCACCTTCGCCGCCACCTGCACCAGCATCAATACCATCATCAGCGGTTGCAGTTCCGCCCGTTGACGTATTGGTCTGTGTCAGAGTGCCGCCGACAGTCGCATTTTCCAGCGTGTCATTGTCCACCAGGTTGTTGGACATGGCGTTGACCGTACCGGTATCATTCCCGGCACCGTTCAGCGCATCCCCAAGGATATCCTCAAGGTTCATGTCATTGCCGGGGTTATAGTCGATATCCCCCTGCGCCATGATGATGTCGCCGGTGGTTGAGTTGCTCAGGTCGATGTCAGCAAAGTCATCATCAGATGGATCAAACCCGTCCAACCCGATATCAACACTCACATCAACATCCACATCGCTTGTATTCGAATTGTGATTTGAGTTGTGGTTGCCGTTCAGGTTGCCATTGAGATTGGCATTGCCGTTCGCATTACCATTGGCGTTGGCGTTTGAGCTGGCATTGGCGTTATGGTTGCCATTTCCGTTATGGTTCCCATTGCCATTCAAATTGCCGTTGCCGTTCAGGTTGCCATTACCATTGCCGTTCGCATTTTCATTGTCGTTATCATTTTCACTCGACGATGACTGGTGCTGACCTTGGCCTTGTAGCTGTGCCTGAAGTTCGGCTTGAGCCTGAGTTTGGTCCTGATCTTGTTCCTGATCCTGACTCTGATGGCCGGTACTCCATGGCCACATATATAATTGACGATTAGACATAGGATTTCTCCCTTTAAGGCGCTTGGCCGATCGCCACTCATTTCAAAAGCGATAAACGCGCATGCGCCGATTTGGATTTTTTGATGAAGTTTGGATGCGCTGAACGAAGTCTCGATTCAGAAACATCCCAAGTGCAAACTTGATTTCTACGTAATACCACCCCCTGTTACGGGCAGTGCGCAGAAGACAAGAGTGACGCCGTATGGGAGGCAAAAAATACCTAAACTCATTCCGTTTCACACTGTCAGCAACGCTCTGCATTACCGAACACGCCGCATAACAATTACGGCGCATTCAGCATCTCACTCGGGGGCGGTGTCAGAAAAGATAGAATAAGGGTGTATTACTTTGCATCTCCAACGCATTGTAAAATATACGGAATATTTTTCTGATAACCAAACGGTCTATATTCAGCCTATCCGAAAGCGACTACGAATCTAGTCACCCTCTTCAATATGTTAGCACGACTGGCCCATAGTGGTTTTTGACCATTTGATCGAAATTGGCGACAATGCTTCGATTTAATGCTATTATGCTTAAATATTAAACGATTCGAGACTGCATATTTAGGAATAATGGTTATCCGTGCATATATATTTCGGAGCACCAATTTAACAAAATAACCGGACATATACTGTCATTCGATACCATTGTTACCCGGGCTTCTAAACAGACCAATTAAGTCGAAGCCCTATAAGACCGAGTAACCCGTTTCCTCCTGCGATCTATTTTGGTGGGACATAGTAGAGAGATAATGAGTATGAAAATCGACCACGTAGGTCATAATACAGAACCTTATGTTCTGTTTATTGGCACCGCCCTCAATTTTTCTGAAACAGTCATTCGCATGGCGGCTTCTGAATTTGCAGATATCAAATTCGACCGTGCAAATTCGCTTCAAGAGACGTATCAACTGGACATAAGCACCCGTAGTCAGGTGCTTGCGATCATTGTTGATGAAATGCTGGTTTGTGAGCTTACCCAATCCTTGGCGGAATTGCAGGACAGCTTTCCAAACGCTGTTTTTGTGTTGGCCTACCGGCACGCCTTCATTGCCCAAAAGGTACTTCTGGATCAGGTACAGAATGCCACGATAGCGCAAATCAGCTTCCTGCCGATGAATGTTCAGTTCGACAATTGGCTGTCGATTCTCCGCCTGATGTTATGCGGAGAGGATTATCTACCGCGTGAATTGCTGAGCGATGTGGCTGTTGCTCCGCGCAGCCCTTGCGAGTCCACTCAGGACAACAGCAACACGGGCGATGCCCTGACCTGCCGCGAACAAGAGGTTCTTGCACTGGTATCGGAGGGTAAGCAAAACAAGATCATCGCAGCAGAGCTGGAGTTGTCCGAGCATACCGTCAAGCTGCACATTCATCATGTTATCGCAAAGCTTGGCGTCAATAACCGAACTGAAGCGGCTGTCTGGTATCACGCGCGCGCCAAGAGCCTTACAGATCAAATGACAGGATGACCGATCAGAGCCAGATAAGCTTTGATACTTTCTTGCTGGCCGTGGGCAAGCTGAACTACGCATGGACCAACACGGAAAGCCTGTTGATCCACCTGATTGCGGGGTTGTGCAAGATCGACAAGGACACGGCATTGGTGTTGTTTCTGACGTTAAACACCAGCCGTGCCCGCATTGATCTTGTTCAACGCCTTGCAAAGATGGACAAGACCAGCCCCACGGAACGCAAACGCATCCTCGAGACGACCTCGCAGATCATGAAGCTTTCGGCACTGCGAAATCGCTACAACCACTGCATTTACGCATTTGATCCGGACAGTGGAAATCCCAGTTCTATTTTGATGCGCATTGCTGATCGCAAGGACAGCATTAAGATAGGACAAGTGAACGCGTTGGATGACGTTGCTATTGACGAAATAGAGGCGGCAATTGCGCAGTTAAAGGACATCAATAAAAGCATTTGGAACATCGTCCGGGATTTCGATTATCCAAGCTGAGATCTTACGCGCCAAATATGTCTGCACTGATTGCGGAATACCAAGCGACGGATTCTTTGTAAGTTTCCTTGCGCAGTTCAGAGCTTTCGCCAATCTGCGAAATGAAACCGTCAACACGGGCAATCTTTTCTGGTGTTGCCTCATAGGTTGCGCCAACTTTCACACCGTTTTCTGGTCCAATAAGAGACCAGCATGTGTTGGAAAAGCGCGCAGGAAACACGCTTGACCCCGTCAGCGCACCGCGGATTGCATTAGCACAGATTTTCGCCTGACTATTGGCCGAGAATGCCGATTTTGGCATATCTCCTTGTTGGCTTGCATCGCCCAGTACATAGATATCACCATCCGCCTTGCTGCTCATATCGGCGGCGTTCACGGGAACCCAATTGCCCTCGGTAAGACTGGCTTGATGGGCAATGTGACCGGCTTTCATCGCGGGAATGACGTTACACACATCAACTTTCGTAACTTCCCCATCAATCGACAGCGTCATCTCTTTCGGGTTGACCGAGACATTGCCGCCGCCGAAATCCTCACCGATCCAATCGATCATACCAGCGTAATGGTCGCCCCACCCTTCCTCAAACAACGCCATTTTCGAGAATTTGGGCTTAGGGTCCGCGATGATGATTTTTGCGGTTGGATTGGCCTGCTTCAGAATATGGGCCACCATCGAGACGCGCTCATAGGGGCCCGGCGGGCAACGATAGGGATTGGGCGGAGCGACCATCGCATAAATACCGCCCTGCGGCATAGCCAGCACCTGCGCCCGCAGTAATTCCGTTTGTGATCCAGCCTTATAGGCATGGGGCATCGCGTGTTGAGACGTAATATCCCAGCCTTCTACGGCACCGTTGACGAAGTCAATTCCGGGGCTCAGGATCAACTTGTCGTAAGGAACCGCACCACCCCCGGCAAGCGCGACAGTTTTTGCGTCGCGGTCTACCCCGACAGCCCAGTCATGCACGACATTGATCCCGAAATCCGCCGCCAGCTTGCCATAGGTATGACCGATAGACTCAAAATCACGGAACCCACCGATGTAAAGATTTGAGAAAAAGCAGCTATAATAGGTACGCGTAGGCTCTATTAGAACAACGTTAATACCGCCCGCGCTATCCTTGGCAATGTATCGCGCCGCCGTTGCACCGCCAGCACCACCGCCGACCACTACAACTGTGGGCTTCCTGTGGCTGTCGGCCAATGTCATTTTCATCGAACCGAGCGCGGCCATCGCCGTTGCCGACCCTATTACAGTGCGTCTGTTAACTGTCATTTTCGCCCTCCCCCGGTAATATGGCCGCCTCTATTCAAGACTTTTAAAGTAGGCGGCAAGCGCTGCGATCTCATCATCTGACAGCCGAGCTGCGATAAGATGCATTACAGGATGTGCCCTTTGCCCGGACCTGTATTCTTTCATTGTTGTCGTGAAGTTTTCGGTAGTCCAACCAGAGATTGCAGGAATGCCATCCGCATCACCATCCTGGCGATGGCATGTTATACATTCCGAACTCAGATAGGCGCCCAGCTCTGTATTATCTGCTAAAGCGTCGCCCGCCATAAGCAGGTAGATGCAAGCGCACATGTATCTGAGATCACGTGACCGCAATGGTCCGCACAGCATCATAGATTGCCCCGTCATCATCATACCAGGTGAACGTTAAACGCCCCTCATCCATAAGGGTTTCAGGCAGTTTCACCTCAAATTTGAAATAGGGGTTGGTCGAAATAGACGGCTCCATCTTGATGTCGATCACGCTTTCACCGTTGAGCATGCAGGTAAACCGGTTGATGATCGAGCGCGGGATAATGTTGCCATCACCATCTTTACGATACCCGTTTTCCATACGATGGGTAATTTGGGTTTTAACAACAATTACATCGCCCGCTTGTGCTGTTGCAGGCAGTTTGATGCGGGTTTTGACGCCATCGGCCATCAGACGTTACAGCCTCCGATTGCGACGGTCACTGCCTGTGATGCACGGCGGAAAGTGCCGTCCTCCATCCGGGCAAGAGCAATAACGTCCTGGCTTGTCGCCAACCTGATACGGGTTGATATGGACGGCGTCGCGGACAAAGGGCCAAAATTGAAAACAGCAAGTTCCTTATGAGGATTTAGTAGCGCATAAAGGCCAATCGCAGTTGCATTCTTGGCGGATACCTTGATGGGAACAAAATGCCCGTCATCAACGAAGGTTTCGATCTCTATCTCAACGCCACCGTCGGAAATGTCTGCGCCATCGGTGAAATTCTGGATTACGTCGTCATCGGCACTTGCAAGCGCACCGCGCATCGCAACGCCAGCCAGCGTTGCGGATCCTATAACAAGGGCGGTGCGGCGCGAAACGGCCATAACCTCGTCCTCCCAATTTTGCCCATGATAGGCAAATCCCTCACAAAAAGTCGATCAAAACACCGTGTAGAGCCGTATTAGCTGGTACAGCGCCACTACTGAATCGTGATTTCAACGCGCTGCCCTTCCCCGGAAGACCCCGGCTGTTTCAGGAAATATTGCCCCGGCTTAATGGCGATAAATTCGATTTCCATTGTCCCTTCTTCGTCAAACTCAACGCTCTCGATCCCAAAGGGCCGGATTTCCAGACCGTTCACAACGATCTCGTTAATCCAGATCGCCCGAAAGAATCCCGACCCTTCAAGCGCGAGCTCCCCGGTTCCGTCAGAGACGATCTCGATCTCATAAGCGGTGCCAGATTTCAAAACCAACGGCTCTTCGGAAATTGGCTTACCAACAGAGAGGATCAGTTCTGGCAGCTCTTCCTTGTTCGAGTTGGACAAAATGCCGGCAAATCCAAAATCATGGGCCAGTGCTGGGGCCGCGGTCAGAGTTACCACAAGGGCGGATAAGAATTTCAGCTGCATATAGATTTCCTTCCTGTTCAATCGGGGGCAACCACAACGCCCCATGGCTGTTGGCCGACCTCTATGGATTTCAGTGCCTTTTGCGCATCGACATCAATGACGGTTACATCATTGGAATTACCATTCGTTGTGATCAGAAATTTCTGGTCCGGCGTGAAGGCCAGTTGCCACACGCGCTGTCCGACAAGGATATAATCGACCACCTCGTTGCTTTGCGCATCGATGACTGCAACCCGGTTTGCGGGGCCAAGTGCTACAAAAAGCCATTTATTATCAGCGGTGACTTTCATGCCAACCGGTTGCAGCCATTCCGGCTGCACGCCTGCCACTTCAAACCCGATCTTGGTGTCAACCACTGGCCCGCCTTCGGCATTCGGATTGATGACGCTGACCGTGCCGCCGATCTCGGAGCTGACAAACAGCTTATCGCCATCATCCGTATAGACAGCATAGCGCGGACGTTGATCCACCAGCACGTTATGCTTGATCTTGTAATCACTCGTGTCAATGAAATGCGCCATGTTGGTGGTCTCGGACGTATTGATCACGAACTTACTGTCTGGGCTGATTGCCATACCCTCCGGCTCGACCCCAACGGGTATTTCAGCCACGACCACACGCTTTTCCGTATCCACTACAGTCACAAGATTGTCGTCTTCATTGGCGATATAAAGCAACTTTCCCGACGGGTGGATCGTAAACAGCTCCGGGTCGGGGCCAGAAGGCAGCGTCCAGAGTTCTTCATAGGTTTCAGCATCAAAGACCCGGACCGTGTCATCATCAGACGCGCAGACATACAGATGTTTACCATCGGGGCTGATCCCGATCCCGCGTGGCCTGTTGCCCGCATTGAACTCGGTTATCACCTCCCAGGTTTCGCTGTCGATCACCGTGATCGTGTTGCCCTTTTCATTGCTGACATAGACCTTATTGGCCAAGGCCGGAGATACGAGCGCAAGACTTAATGCAGTCAGAGCAAAAGTAAGTTTCATTGTGTACCTTTCACTTGAACGCTTGACAGGCGGATTCCGGTTCATCCAGCCCCAATGTATCCAGAGTTGAGCGTTGATGCAGGTACCCCTCCTGCGGCGAGACGCTGACAGTCAATTTACTATCGGTCAGGATCAACGGTTGCCGCATCTGACCATTCCACGGGCGAAACGTCACTTTTCGGCCCTTAAAGGCTGCCAACTCAAACTCATCACCAAGGATATAGTCCTTTAGCACCGTTGGCGCGTTACTACTGGTGCGGGTCACGGCTTCGCCGATAACTCTGAGGGACAACCAGACTTCGTAATCCACTTCCTGGACAAAGCGCTTGGCAACTTCTTCGAAACGTCTTTGAAACTGGGTCGCGCCCCAGGCTTCATGGGCCGGATGGAACGTCACCGGGCGCAGCCCACCAGACCCCAGAACAGGGCGCGGATCCCAAAGATGGAACGGCAAATAGAGTCCGAACACATCCGATGCATCCGCTGCGATGACCACATCATGATCTGCCGCGCCTTGGGTGAAGACTGGAATTTGACGTTGCACCAGCACATGGCCTGTATCTGTGCGCCGCGATCCGCCAGTATCTTCAAACTCCCGCTCTTCAACGATCTTGGCACCGAATTTGGCCGCTGATTTGCGATAGGCATCGCCAAGGGCCTGATCTGCGGGGTTAGAACCCTGTATCAGAAACCAGCGCGACCATTTCTTCCAGATGGCAAATTGCGACACCGCATCAGCAATCATTGCATTGCTCGGGGCCACATGGATCATATTTGCCCGGCATTGATCATCGCGCAGGGTCGTATCACGCGTATTCGCATTGATCACCAGAACATCGTCCCCGGCGCGATCTGCCAATCGCAGCAGATCTGGTGCATTTGCCATGACAACAATCAGTTGAATGCCGCTTTCGATAATCTCGTCAAGTTTCGCCTCCGCGTCCTCGGGCGAGGTTGCGACATGTTCAACGGTGAATTCCATCCCAAGGAACCCACCTGTGGTCTGGTTGTCCTCATTTGCCAATATCGCCCCGGCAAAACCAAGATCATCTGGCTTCAAATCATAGCGCGAGATTGGTAGGAGCGTTGGGTAATCCACGCGCAAAACGGCTGCCTTGATTTCAAAAGCAACCGCCGGGGCACTGAATGCACCGCACAGCATAATTACAAGCAAGTACCCAAGAATGAATCGCAAGCGGAACCTCCCTTCCGTTACAATGATCCTGCCTTGAACTCAGCAGCAACAGGAACCGATACTTTTGGCTCATTGTCGTCTTTGGTTTCGGGCCTAAGATGATTTCACCACATCCTCGAAAACGAACCTACACCATTCACGAGGGACATATGAAATTCATCCGAAACTTTCTTCTCTTTATCGGAGTTATTCTGCCAATGATGGCCTCAGCACATGGCCCCACCCGTCAAAAGGTTACTCTGACCGCAGAAATTGCGGCACCACCCGCAGAGGTCTGGGCTGTCATCGGAAATTTTCAGGATATGAGCTGGCATCCGGCAGTGCATTCTTCAACCGGATCAGGCGACAATGCCATTGACGCAACCCGGATTTTGACATTGGGCGCGGATGGCGGCCCGACGATCTCGGAAGTTCTGTATAAATTCAGTGACGAGAAGATGAGCTATTCCTACCGGATTACGGACGTCGCGGTAGAGGTGCTTCCAGTGACGAACTATTCCTCTCATCTGACGGTCAAACCGCTTGAGGGTGGTGGCTCACTCGTGGAATGGCGCGGGGCGTTTTATCGCGGCTATCCCAATAATGACCCGCCAGACGAACTGAATGACGAAGCTGCCATAGCCGCTGTTACGGGCGTTTATCAGGCCGGTCTAGATGCACTTGTCGCACGTTTTGCGAGCAACTGATCTGCTTCCCCAAGTGGTTCTCCCTGCCCTTGCTGCCACTTCGGTGGTGGCAGGGGAGTTTGCATTTATAACGAACCAGAACAGCAGCGATCTGAGCGTGCTTGATCTGGAAACCCGCACCGAGATACGCCGCCTCCCCGTCCCCGGAAAACCCGCCGGTGTTGTCACGCATGAGACAAGCGGTACGCTTTATGTTGTCAGCCCTGACAGCAAAACAGTACGCAAGCTGGATCAGGCGACAGGCAAAGTGCTTGGCGCGCTCACCCTGGATGGTGGCCCTATCGGAATTGCTATCCAGCCCGATGGCGCACGTATTTTTGTCTCGGATTGGTACAACGCACAGATTTGGGTGATCGACACGGACAAAATGATCACGCAGGACATATTGATCACGGGTAGCGCACCCGCAGGACTGGCGGTCTCAGACGACGGGACGTGGCTGGCCTCGGCGGATCGTGACGCAGATCAGGTCTCGATCTTTGATCTGAGCGATCTGACAATGCGCCATGCAGTGAAAGTTGGCACGCGGCCTTTTGGTATTGCAGCCGCACCGGACGGGCGGGTTTTTGTCGGAAATGTCGGCTCGAACTCCATATCGGTTCTGGACGCCGCCACCGGGACTGTAACGGCAACGATAAAGGTTGGTGAGCGCCCTTATGGCGTGGCATTCGCCAATGGCACCGGATTTGTCACAAACCAATATAGCGATACGGTAACCGTGTTCGATCTGGACAGCCTTTCTGTTCTGACCACCCTTGAGGTCGGCGAATATCCCGAAGGGATAGATGTCACGCAGGACGAAAAAATTGTTGTGGTGGCAAACTGGTTTTCCAATACAGTCAGCCTGATCGATAGCAAAAAGCTAGAAGTCATAGGTGAGATCGAAACAGGCGATGGGCCACGGGCCTTTGGGCGCTTTATCAGCAGCATATCCGGGAGGACGAATTGATGCGGATCAGATCATTACTTATGACATCGGCAGTTATGTGTAGCCTTGCCGTCCCAGCAGCGGCGTTTGAGCCAAACTGGCCAGACCTGAGCGCCATGCTATACGGCCAGCAACTTCTGACCCCGGCAGATGACATGATCAGGATCGACGCACCATATCGATCCTTTGATGATACGCGCACACAGCTTTCAGCGACTGTCGAAGCGCCATCCGGCCTGAAGATTGAGAGTGTCACATTGGTGCTTGATGAAAACCCGATGCCAGTATCGGCAGTGTTTGATTTTCAAACTCCAGTGCCAGGTTTCTTTTTTGAGACTGCACTACGCGTGAACGGCCCGACACCAGTTCATGTTGTCACCAAGACAACCAATGGACAGCTTTTTGTCAGTGAGGTCTTTGTCAAAACCTCTGGAACAGGTGCCTGTGCGGCACCTCCGGGCACGGACCCTGTCAAAGCGCTGGCGACATTGGGGAATATCCAGCTTGAAGTATCGGAGGCCAAGCACAAGGTTTCTTTGGCCAGCCTGACTGATGCACCGCGAAGCGCTAGCAAGATATTGGATATCGACATCAGCCATCCCAGCCATTCCGGGTTACAGATGGATCAGATTTCACTGCTTTATATTCCGGTTCGTTATGTCGAAACCATCGACGTTGATATTGACGGGCAGGACTTTGTCACCGTCACCGGCAGCATATCTCTCAGCGAAAACCCACACCTGAAGATCTCTATTCCAGACACGACTGGCAGCGTGGATGTTATGATGGAAGACACGGATGGTACTGTGTCAAAAGCCCGCAAGGCTGTCGCAGGTGGTTAAGATTTAGGCTCGGCTTCAGGTTCAACCAACTCGGTCGGATAATCCTCAAATTCCCAACCATCCGTACCCTCGGGGAACCAATAAACACTGGTGTAGCCATAGTCCCCTAAGGCGCGCTTTGCCGCATTCCATGACATCCAGCATTCTTCAAGACAGAAGAATACAACCGGATGCGTCTTGTCACCGGACGTGACCTTCGTCAGCCCCGCTTTGAAATACTCATGGGTCACGTCGGCCAAACGGCCATATCCAACATTGGGCAACCAGATCGCACCGGGAATGGAGAGCCGCGGCTTCTCGCGCCAGATCGTACCTTCTGGCAACCCCTCTGGCTTGGGCGCACGGGGCAGAACATCGATAAAAGCCGCCTGCCCTTCGCTCCATAAAGCATGCGCCTCTTGCACACTCAGCACTGTCGCGCCTTTCAATGTAGCAGGCACAGGACCCCGGTAGTGCTCGGTCTCATAATCATCTGGTTCAGGGGCTGATTGTGCCAACGCCATAATCGGGAAAGCCAGAGCCAGAACGGCAAGAGCGCTTCGCATCAATTCTCTTGCCCCAGCAGACCTGTCCCAAACTCGTTTGTCAGCGGCACTCCTGCATCAAGAAGGATAGCATTGATCTCATCCTGATTGCGACGGATCAGAGAATTCAGCTTGCGCGCCCAGACTTTCTCGCCTTGGCGAACGCCCATCGTAATACGGAAAAACAGTCTTGGAGGAAGCGTTTCCTTCAACAAAGGCGTGACAGACATCTCGGAGTAATCGTTTTGGATCAAAGGACCACTGATAGGCCCCCAAAGAATTGCACCATCAAGTTCACCTGCTTTGAGGTCGTCGAGCATATTGATGATCGGGGACTCGTGACGGCGATCGACAACAAGATTGTAAGGCCTAGCCTTACCAATCAAACCGTTGCGCGCCATATGCGTGGCCGGGGGCGATCCGGCAACAACGCCAAGGCGCAGCCCTTTGAGACGCTCATCCGCCAATGTGTCGACATCCGCCAATGCACCGTCTTTTGGTACAACCAGCGTATAGGCAGACGTGAAATAGTGGTTCGTATTCAAAACCAGCTCATGCCCTTGCGCGTACCCAATCACGACATCGCATTTATTTGCGCGTAGCGAGTTTCGAATAAAACCGGTCGCCATGGGATACCACGAATACTCAAGCGGCAGTTCCAGTTTGGCAGCGAACATCTCGGCCAGCTTGTTTTCAAATCCCGTGCCCTCTTTCGTGGACATGGGATAGTTGGCCGGATCCGCACAAACCCGTAACGATTTTCCCGACACAAGGTCGGATGTCTGCGCCTGGCCAATGGATATGAACAGGCACAGGGCGACAGAAACGGCTACGAGATGTTTAATCAATGCAGGAATTCTCATCCTCGCGAATAACATCAGATTTCGGCTCCTTCTTCGCGGGACGTCCGCGCGGAATCGCATCCGTGCCGCGTGCCTTAAGGTAGACATATATATCGTCAATGTAGCACATGACGTTCGGGTTATCGCCAAAGGATGGCATAACTGAATTTTCAGCAGCACCAACCTTTTTGCGACCCTCTGCCACGACTGCGAGGAAGTCATAATAATCCATGTCCAAAGCGGATTTCTTGAGCGCAGGTGCATAGCTGGACCCTTCGCCCTCGGGACCATGGCACACATGACATTCAGAGTGATAACGGCGGAAGCCGGAATAGCTTGGCCAGTCAATCGTCCCATCCTCTGCGACATTGTAGGTAGGCACGTCATCTTCGGTGAAGTAGCGCCCATCCTCGCTATATGCGACTGCTATATTGTCGGGTTTTGCCTCATCAGCGGTTTCAGCGAACAAAGCCTGCGAGCCTCCGATCAAAGCGGTTGCTGTCAACAGAATTCCCATATTGCGCATTTTGTCAGCCTCTGAATTTTTATATGAAGATTGGCACAAACCGCGTTTGTGCCAATCCATTGTTTTTAAAAGCAGTGACCTGATTAGTCTGGCAGTTTGAAAACTGTCAACTGACCACCCAATGCGGTGTAATCGCTAAGAGCAGCGTAGCCACCTACAGCACCCAAACCATCATTTGGATTGGTCAGACCTGCCGCAAGACCGATACCGGCCCAACCGCCAATACCAGACAGGATGCCGACATATTGCTTGCCGTCGCTGGTATAGGTCATCACGTTCCCGATGATACCGGAAGGCGTCTTGAATTCATAAAGCAGATCGCCAGTTTTGGCATCAACCGCCTTCAGATAGCCTTCCAATGTGCCGTAAAACACGATATCACCAGCAGTCGCCAGCGCACCGGACCAGACAGAGAACTGTTCAGGTATGGACCATGCAATTTTGCCTTCCTTATTGTCCCAGGCAATGAAGTTACCCATACCCCCATGGCTGTCACCTGCGGGATACATGGCCAAAGTTGCACCAACATATGGCTGACCGGCAGTATAGCTGACACGGAATGGCTCATAATCCATGCAGACATGGTTCGTCGGCACGTAGAACAATTCTGTCTCAGGCGAATATGCCGCTGGTTGCTGGTCCTTGGAACCCAGAGCCGCCGGGCAGATATTGGTCGAGTTCACGTCCTCACCGTTCTGCTCGGTCGAGTATTGAGCCACGACAGCCGGACGGCCATATGTCTCCGAGTTTGGATCCATATCAACGCCTGTTGTCCAGTTCACTTTCGGATCAAACTTTTCAGCAACCAGAAGTTCACCCGTAACGCGGTCCATCGTATAGCCAAGGCCGTTCCGGTCAAAATGGGTCAGAAGCTTACGCTCAACGCCATCGATTTCCTGCTCTGTGAGGATCATCTCATTGATGCCGTCGTAGTCCCATTCGTCATGGGGGGTCATCTGATAGAACCATCTTGCAACACCAGTGTCCACATCGCGAGCCATGATGGTCATGGACCAGCGATTGTCACCAGGACGCTGCGCCGGGTTCCATGTGGATGGGTTCCCGGTGCCATAGTAGACCAGATTTTCCTCTGCATCGTAGGAATACCAACCCCAGGTTGTACCGCCGCCGATTTTCCATTGATCACCTTCCCAGGTGTTCGTACCGGAATCCGCACCAACAGGCTTGCCAAGATGAGTTGTCTTCTCAGGGTCAATCAGAATATCTTCATCAGGCCCCATTGAATAGGCGCGCCACGCAAGAGAACCATCCGCAATATTGTAAGCGGTAACATGTCCGCGAACGCCAAACTCACCACCTGATATCCCGACAATGACCTTGTCTTTTACAGGCAAAACGGTGGCTGTATTGGTCTCACCAATCGCGGCGTCACCGTTTTTCACGCTCCACTCGACAGCGCCGGTCTCAGCGTTCAGCGCCACAACCGTCGTGTCGGCCTGATGCAGGAATATCTTGCCCTCGGCATATGCAACGCCGCGGTTCACGGTATCACAACACATGACGGGGATAACATCCGGATCCTGCTTGGGTTCATATTTCCAGATGATTTTTCCGTCATTCGCCAAATCCAACGCGTAGACGATGTTGGGGAATGGCGTATGTACGTACATTGTGTCGCCAATCACCAGCGGAGACCCTTCGTGACCCCGCAAGACGCCCGTTGAGAATGTCCATGCCACCTGAAGATCGCCAACATTATCCTTGTTGATCTGATCCAGCTTGGAATAGCGCTGGTTCTTGTAGTCACCAGTTTGAATAACCCATTGATTTGGGTCATCAATCATGGTCGCCAATTCGTCATTGGCGAAACTTGTTCCCGCCATTGAGACAAACAGGGCCATGGCAAATGTGAGAATTTTTCTCATGTTTTCCTCCCTTGGTTAAAGTTCAGACGAGTCTCAGCAAAGTTCAGGCCAAAACCGGTCCGCTTCACGTTCTCAAATCAATCGGTCATCTCGTTCTGTGGCCGTAAGGATCTGATATTCAATGCCTCCTCATTCAGTGAAAGTTTCAAGATACGTTAGTTTGTTCTTTGATCCTCAATTCAGTTTCAGCCGGTCTGCATGCCATTGAACGTGGTCCGCAGCGAAGCTGGACACAAAAAAGTAGCTGTGGTCGTGCTCAGCATGGGTTCTCAAGACAGCCGATTGTCTTTTGGATACCACGACTTCAGCGAAACTTTCAGGACGTAGCAGGTTTATGAACTGGTCATTTGCCCCCTGGTCGATCAGCATGTCGCTGTGCCAGCCAAGTTCACCAAGCAATATCGTCGCATCATACTGAGCCCAGGCTGACTCGTCGTCGCCAAGATAAGCACTGAACTGTTTACGGCCCCAATCAGATTGTGTTGGATTCACGATCGGAGAGAACGCGGAAAGCGACTGGAATAGTGTCGGATTCCGAAATGCTATTGTCAATGCGCCATGACCGCCCATCGAGTGGCCCGTAATGCCGTGCATATCCGTGATCGGCAAAGCGCCCTGCAAAAGCGCCCGCAATTCTTTGACCACATAGTCGTACATCTGGAAATTCTTCTTCCACGGATCCTGTGTTGCGTTCAGGTAGAAGCCAGCACCAATGCCCAGATCATAAGCGTCATCATCGGCCACCCCTTCACCGCGTGGTGAGGTGTCAGGAAAGACCAGCGCAACTCCGTGTTCCGCAGCACTGCGTTGCAGCCCCCCTTGGTCATCGCGTTGTCATGGGTGCATGTCAGCCCCGACAGATACCAAAGCACCGGCACTGAGCGATGCCGCGCCTGCGGTGGCAGATAAACTGCAAATGTCATATCTACACCGCATATGTCAGATTTATGCGTGTAAACCGCTTGATCGCCGCCGAAGCATTTGGATTTGGAAACGATGTTCATCGTAATGCCCTAGAACTCCACGACGGCTCTGATTGATTTTCCCTGGTGCATGAGGTCGAAGCCTTTGTTGATGTCGTCGAGGCCCATTGTGTGGGTGATCATCGGGTCGATCTCGATCTTGCCCTCCATGTACCAGTCCACGATCTTTGGCACATCGGTCCGGCCGCGTGCGCCGCCAAAGGCCGTGCCGCGCCAGCTACGCCCTGTCACCAGTTGGAACGGGCGGGTGGCAATCTCGGCCCCTGCCGGGGCCACGCCGATGATAATGCTCTCGCCCCAGCCCTTATGCGCGGCCTCCAGTGCTGTGCGCATCACCCCCACATTGCCCGTCGCATCAAAGGTGTAATCCGCCCCGCCACCGGTCAATTCCACCAGATGAGCCACCAGATCGCCGTCCACCTCGGAGGGGTTGACGAAGTCGGTCATGCCAAAGCGGTCCGCCATGGGCTTCTTGCCATCGTTCAGGTCAACACCCACGATCTGATCCGCCCCGGCCAGTCGTAACCCCTGAATGACATTCAACCCGATGCCCCCCAGGCCGAACACAATCGCGGTGCTGCCGATCTCGACCTTGGCGGTGTTGATGACCGCCCCGATGCCGGTCGTCACGCCGCAACCGATGTAGCAGATCTTGTCAAACGGCGCGTCCTCGCGCACCTTGGCCAGCGCAATTTCGGGCAGAACCGTGTGATTGGCAAAGGTCGAGCAGCCCATGTAATGCAGGATCGGATCGCCATCGAGCGTGCTGAACCGGGACGTGCCATCGGGCATCAGCCCCTGCCCCTGCGTGCTGCGGATCGCCTGACACAGGTTGGTCTTCGGGTTCAGACAATACTCGCAGGTGCGACACTCGGGCGTGTAGAGCGGGATCACATGGTCGCCCTTCTTCAGCGAGCTGACGCCCGCGCCCACATCAACCACCACGCCCGCGCCCTCATGACCCAGAATGGCCGGAAACAACCCTTCGGGATCCGCACCAGACAAGGTGAACTCATCCGTGTGACAAATCCCCGTCGCCTTGATCTCAACAAGAACTTCCCCCGCACGCGGACCATCCAGATTGACGTCCATAACCTCCAATGGCGTCCCAGAAGCCAATGCAACCGCAGCACGTGTGCGCATCTATGTTCCCCCGAAGATATTTTAATCTGTTAGCAAAAAACTACATGCCAGCTTCCCCGCCGCACAATTACGACATAGGTGTAGGTTCACCCCCATAGACAGCCATAGCGTAATTCGTAAAAATGAACAGCGGGAGGACCAGTACATGAATCTAACCCGCCTTTTAACACCTATGCTGGCAACGGCATTGACCTGCGGCTTTGCAGCTGCCGCTGATTTTGCGGACCCGACATGGCCCTGCCTGCAACGCAAGGTTGAATCTCTGTCCCTTGGCATTATGTGGCCGCACCCCGTTGAAGACGGTGATTTGAGGGCGGATATCGCAGCAGATGCACATGCTCTGGCCGAAACGCTGGTACTGCGTCGGGTGACAATAGAAGAGGGTCGCACCTTCGCAACCGAATTTACCAAGCAGTATCCCAGTCTAACGCTTGACGATCTTGGCAAGATATTTCGTGAAGTCTTTGAGCAGATCAGCAGCGATCGCACCGAAATTATCCGAGGAATTGAGCGTTATTCGCTCAGTCAAATTGCACTGTCGGACTCTATTGACGAAACGAGAGTACAGATGTCCACACTGATGAAATCAGATAAACCGGATTACGACGAAGTGGACCGTCTGGAAGAAAAGCTGGATTGGGACGAGCGCATTTTCCGAGATCGCGCGCAGTCGCTTACTGCGGTGTGTGAAACGCCGGTCATTTTGGAAAAACGCGCCTACGCTATTGCACAGCTTTTGCTGGAATATGTCCCGGAGTAAGGCTTGTTTTCAGGTCATTCCCACTCCAGCTCGGTAAAGGCCACTGTGGCGTTGCGTGGGTTAAACAGCTCAAAAAGTTGCCAATTATCAGCTTCCCCCAGAGCGATGGTATTGGCTGCTGTGCTCAAGCTCTCGCCGCGCTTGATTGCGGCGCGTGTATCACGGACCAACACATTAAGATAATGCATGATACCCGCACCACCTTCGGGCCAAGTCAGCTGTGGTCCGCCATGCCCCGGAACAATGCGATCAAATGGCAGCGTGCGAAGCTCCTTTAAAACTTCGACCCAACCAAGTAACGAGCCATCCAAAGCCGGTGTATGCTCATCGAACAAAAGATCACCCGCAAACATTGTGGAAGTCGTGACATCTGTCACTGTCAGATCATTACTGGTGTGCGAGGTCTGCCATGTGCGCAACTCCAAAACCCTGTTGCCCAGATCAATCCTGAAATTATCACTGACAGAAATATGCGGCAGCACGATAGTCGTGCCCAGAAACTGATCCTGCCCGATAAGATTACCTACGTTGGTCAAATAGGTCTCGCGTCGATCCGCAAGTGCAGTCGTAAGTTTCTCATGGCCCACGACCTGCGCCCCGGCCTGCACAAAAACCGAAGCACCAAGAACGTGATCCGGGTGCATATGGGTAAGGATCACATGGCTGATCGGCAGATCGGTCTGCTGCCTTATGGCACGATATATCTCTTCCCCGACCCTGCGCGATCCGCCGCTGTCGATCACTGCAACGGTATTCGACCCGATGACAAAGCCCACATTGGCAATATCACCGTAATTCTCTGGCGCAGCTTCACTGATACTGCCGCGATGAACAAAGACACCGTCAGCAATCTGAGAGACTTCGGCGATCTGATCCGTTTCACGACATGTCGGCGCGCTGGTTGGCATCAGATCCTCAAACAACGCGGTAAGGTCAGGTGGAGTTGCAGCAATACTGGTTTCACAGGCAGACAAAGATGCCGCCTCATAGCCCGGCAACAGCGTATCCCGGCAAACATCCGGGGCAGATATTGCGCATAAGATGATGACAGCTTCAAACATGGCACCTTTTCGACCATAGGTCTCTAAAAACTACCAATTACGGTGCCTAGAGCGACATATGCATAAGTATTGTACCATCAAATAGCATTTTGTGTTATAAAACGCCGATATCTAAGGGAGACCCTCCATGAAGAAGCTCATTGCGGCCTCATTGATCGTGCTTATGGCGCAGGGGGCATATGCGCAGAATGCCGAGCGGCCTAACCCGCTAACAAAGTCCGAGAGCTGGGCCAACATGCGCGGCGACTTTGTGGATGACGCGGTTGTTTTGCAGGATGGTGCAACCCTGTTTGATGTCAGCGCGCCCTACCGTGCAAATGATGCAGCCATTGTTCCGTTGGTCCTGTCACAGACTGATCTGGATGCTGCGCCAATCACATCCGCGATGGTCATTATCGACGAAAACCCGGCTCCGATGGCTGCTGATATGAAGTTCGGCAAGGACATGATGCCGCTGCAATTCGAGATGCGTGTCCGGGTGAACCAGTATTCCAATATCCGTGTTCTGGCCAAATCTGGCGACGAGCTTTTTATGAATGGGCGCTTTGTAAAAGCATCTGGCGGATGCTCTGCACCTGCCACAAAGGACCCACAGGCCGCGCTGGCGTCCATGGGTGGTATGCGTTTGAAACATTTCGACAAAGCGCTGCCAATGTCACGCCAGCGTCGTGAAGCCCAGATAATGATCCGCCACCCGAATTATTCAGGGTTGCAGCGTGATCAGATAACCCAATTGTTCATTGGGGCGCATTTCATCGACGTTCTGGAAGTGTATCAGGGTGAGGAAATGCTGTTCACACTTGAGGGCGGCATATCTGTCAGTGAAAATCCCGTTTTCCGGTTTAAATACACGGATAATGGCGCCGCGACATTGCGCATCCGGGCAGAAGACACCGAAGGAAATGTGTTCGAGAAAACTTTGCCAAAAGACGTGCAAAGCTGATCTGAAACTGGTTCAAAAACACTTGATCTCAGCTTCAGCCTGTGCGCGCCGCAGGTTCTCGACAATTAACTTTGCAGACGGGGCGACCCGAAAAATCGCCAACCGCTCCCCGCCGGTTTGCTGGAGCGATAAAACGGTTTCGGCTTCAACATATTTTTCATAAGGCAGTATCGAGGCAATTACATCTATAGAGCATGAACATTTCTGCAAAGCCGTCTGCGTCTGCCCGTTTGTTGCCATACAACCAAAAACATAATCCGCCCGCGCCGCAGTTGGGTAATCGTTAAGCCGTTCCTGAACGCTTTGGGCGTTTGCAGAAAGGGCGAGGCAAACAACGGACGCACAAACGGGGAGTGTTTTCATTTCGCAACCTCCGGTGCCATTAGAACAAGCGCATTGCTATAAATCGGTTTGCCTTTCGTTGGGCCCGCCACATTGGCGGCAAGCGATTGATACCAGCCCGGCACATCTTCTGACATGGTGAATGTCAGGGTCAGATCGCCATATCCCTTCATTCGATCCCGGTTTTTATCGTTCAGAAACGGGCGCAGAGTAATCTGTTGTACATCAACTTCCTTACCATCGAACGACACGGAGGCGTCCTGAATTTCGGCAAATTGGACCAATGACTCCTTGATGCGATTGCGGATGTAAAACGGGCTGCCCCCGGCTTGCTGAGCGACATCGCGCAAGACGGTCTCGACGAAATACATGATGATCGGGTTGCCAACCGAAGCGGGAAACGCCCCAAGATTTTTACCTTTTTCTCCTTGTGCAAATTTCAGGCGCGCAGTTTCGTCCGCTTCGATTGACAACCGCACTACGCCTGTATTGCGCGCGGCATATTCCGCATCTTCCGCGATTGAAACCTCGCGGCTGTATTCAAGAACCTGAGTGGAATCTACGTCTGACAGCGTGCCAGTCTTGAAAATAAGATCATATGTTTCCGCAGCCGTAACAGGCGGGGAACTTGCTGCAAAAACCAAAACCAGCCAGAGCAGATAGACGCGCATTTCAATTCTCCCTTATCTGGTTCAATTTTAGGTCCATTCATCTGACGGTCATCGGAGACTTTGGTCGCGCCCTAGATTTAGCGGGTTTTCCAATCCACAAGCGATCTTAACCGCGACAACTGCACAGGTTTTGTCAGGACAGAGAATTTGTTGGCAATCCCCGCCACTTTGATGCTGTCCTCGTGATTGGCGGTTATCATGATTGCAGGAATGTGTTTGTCGAAGAAATCCCTCAGCGCAGCGATGGATTTGATCCCGTTATCGCCACCATTGAGCTGATAGTCGGCCAGAATAATATCGGGCGGCATGCCGATATCACTGACCAAATCAAGCGCCTGTTGCGTGCTTTCGGCGGCAAGAACACTTGCCCCCCAACTTTCCAATTTTTGGGTCATGGCAAAGGACACGCCGGGGTCGTTCTCGACCAGCACAACGATAAGATCCATATCTGCCTGTGGCTCGGAATTTCTTTTTATCTTTGGACCAGCCATTTCCGGTTCGGGTTCGGTAATTGGCAGCTCTATCGCAAAAACCGATCCGGCGCCGAGCGTGGAACGGACTGTTATCTGATGCCCCAAATGCCGACAGGCATGTTCCACAATCGACAAGCCCAGCCCCATCCCGTACCCGTTCGTGCCAGAACTGTCTCCGCGGGTGAATTCCTTAAAAATACGCTTCTGATCTTCCTGCGAAATCCCGACCCCGGTATCCCAGACCTCCAGCGAAACGGTTGCGCCTTTTCTGCGGCACCCCACAAGAATGCGCCCCTGATTTGTATACTGAATAGCGTTATCAACAAAATTCTGAAGCGACCTCGCCAGATATTGTTGATCACTTCTGACCCAGAGGCTTGAGGGCACAACACGCAGGTCGAGCCTCTTTTCAACAGCAAGCTGACCCAAATCTTCAACAACAGTATGCAACACATCATCCAGCGCGAAAGATGTTACTGCAAGATTAGTATCTGTCGCCTCAAGACGGGCAATATCCAGAAGCGCATGAAGCAGCCCTTCCATGGATCTGAATGACCCGCCCAAGCGCTGCACAGTTTCATGCAACTCGGTTCCAAGCGATTGATCCGCCAGCGTCGAGATCATCAGCTTCGCCGCATTGATCGGTTGCAGCAAATCATGGCTAGCCGCCGCAAAGAAGCGGGTCTTCGAGGACATTGCCGACTCCATCTCGGCCTTTGCAATGCGCAAATCTTCCTCGACACGGGCCTGTTCGTCGTACTGACGGCGCAACTGACTGTTGGCTTCGGTGAGTTCAGAGGTCCGCGCTTGCACACGCATTTCCAGCATTTCGGTTGTCTGGGACTCGACTGTCACATCCATAACATTGACGATGCACCCCCCATCGGGCAGCGGGTTCATATCAATGCTTAAGGTACATCCGTTCACATGACGCAAGCGCAGACGCAAATTGCCAGTCCGGCGCAAAAACCGGATCAAACTGCCAAAGCTGTCATGGGGCAGATCGCTTTCCAAGGCCTGCGTTTTCAAAAATTCGAGAATCTGACCAAAAGACGTCCCAACCGAGGTCAGTTGGATCGGCAGGGTCAACAAATCACCAAACCGGGCATTGCTGATCAGCAAGGTGCCCTCGGCCGAAAACGTACATACACCCTGGGGCATGTTGTCGAACGCTGCATGCAGAAAGTTTTCCTGCTCATCGATGAGCCTGTCTTTCTCCAACCTGTTGTTGCGCACAATCGCCGTGATCTCGGTCTGTAAGATGACAGTATTGTCGGAACTGGTGCGACGGCAGGTAATCACAAACCATCGATCATTTTTCAACGCGAACACGAAGGGGGCTGCCGGGTCTTCCTCAAGCCGCAGGACCGAGCGACCAAGATTCAGACGATCAGCACTGTCCCGAGGTTTAATACTTGTGCTGCCCGCAACAGCCTCTACATAGGCCGAGAATTCAAGACCCGGTGCCACAAGAGTATCAATATCGGGAATAAGATGTTTAAAGAAATCGTTGAAGACCTGAAGCTTTCCCTCTGCAAACAATGCAAATCCGCCATCCATGGTCTCAAGGGCGTCTTCAAGGGTTCTTTGCGTCTGCGCGCGTGCCTCTTCTGAAAATTCCAGCTTGTGACTTGCATGGCCAAGCGTGTTCAGAGCGTCCTCAAGATCACGGGTTTTCTCGGAAACTTTGCTTTGCAACGTGATTGCGGATTGAAACAGCGAATAGGCGGACCCGCCGAGTTCATGTTGATGATTGGCGCGGGCAATCAGAGCGTCGATAATTTTGGCCTGCTTTTTGACCTGAACCTCAAGCGCTTCGCCCGGATCAATCATGGCTGCAACGCCTGCCCCGGCGGGAAAAATGCGATACCGACGAAGGTTTGATTCATGTGAACACCGCAATGCTGTTCACCATAGGTGTTAAATCCCAAAACCCGATGCGACTGTAAAATCCGCGATGCATCCTCTACCAGATCGTTTTGTTCAATCTCCAGACGGCGCAACACACAATCAAAACCCAGAATGAAATCCGGCGATTGCCCGCTTGGGCTGGTAACAGACAATTCCGTTTCCAGAGTTTGCAGGATCTCCTTGCCCCGCCCGAGCGTCAGAACCAGGCCACTTTCGATGGCTGACAGAAACGCCAGACTATCGCCTTCAATGACCTGTTGAATAGCGCGCACATGCCACGCATTGTGATTGCGCACTAGAACCGGATTTTCCGCAAAGACCTGTGGCGACAGCTCCGAAACATCATGGCCAACAAGGCGTGCATATTCAGGCGCTGCGGGCGAGCCGTTGATCTCTTTTACGATGCGATCATCAGGTTCGGCTTCCGTCACAACCAACTGCACGTCGGTTGGCATGAAGTGATCAAATTCCAGACCCACAAATTCAAGATCAGTTTCAACAAGAACAAGCAGGGCCGCATCACTATGGAAACGGCCACCATGCAAGATGAAGGTTTCGTCAAATGCCAGACCGTGGCCCGCAGAACCGCCAAATATCGGCAAGTCACCCAATCCGGCATTGAGCGCCGCAATCAGAACGTCTTCCTGTTTGGACAACCCGTCCGCGAAGGTGATGGCAAAGCGGTTCCAGTTGGCGGTTCTTCGAAACCTGTCGGATAAGGTTTTTGCGTGTTGTGCTGTGTTCTCGATCGAGACAGGTTTGAGCGGCTTGATCAATGTTGACGAGCAATGGAAATGCGACCTTGGGAAAGCCACCATAAGGACTGCATTGTCTTCATATCCTTCCGGCGTGATCTGTCCTGCGGTTGTGCATCCAAATACCGGTATTTTCGGAACCAAACGGCCAAGCGCTGCGGCAACCTGTTCATGATCAAGACGGTCCGGGACAAAAATAAATACAAAACAGGTAGCTTCAACATCGATCTGCGACACGGCCTCCTCGACCGCCCTATCCGCATTCTCATCCCGAGACAGCCCAAAACCAACGATGCCAGATGCATGATCAAACGACGTCGAGACCTTGTTCATTTCATCCTCAACTGATCAATGCGCGCGTATCTGTGTCAGATAAATTCAGATCCCGGTCAATATTGACGCTGTTGACCAGCACAGCAGCCTGCGTGCGATTACTTACCCTGAGCCTGCGCAATAAAGCGGTGATATGGGCTTTGACGGTCGCCTCCGCCAGTGACAGTTCATAAGCAATCTGTTTGTTGGGCTTGCCAGCACAGATCAAGTTCATGATACGGCTTTGTTGCGGTGTCAGGTCGGCGATCCGTTGCGATATTTCCTGAACAGACATCTTGTTCGCAGAAGACGACATATTCTGCGGCACAAACCCGTCTGGCAGATATTTCAGCCCTTCCTGAACGCGCTCCACAGCTTCTTTTATAACCGTCTGAGGTGCATCTTTCGGGATGAACCCGGCTGCGCCTGCATCCATCAGCATTGCAATGGTTTCATGCGATGACTCTGCCGAGATAACCAGAACCGGGACATCAGGCAACTTTTCCTTGATCTTGAAGAACCCGCTCAACCCGGTCACATCCGGCAATTTGAGATCAAGCAGAACAAGATCCGGCTCATTTGGTCCGCCCGCAAGTTTAAGACCATCATTGAGATTATTGGCGGATTGTACCGACGTGGTCTCAAAGAGCTTTATGCAGGTAGAGACCAACGCGTCGCAATAAAGCGGGTGATCATCAATCACGAGTATCGATTTAATGACTATCGACTTCTCAGTCTCACGCAATGCTTCCATGTGAATATGCCTCCCACTATGCAGGCTAACAAACAGTTTCGCCATCAAGCAAGTAAAGTTCTCAATTATTTGAAAAACTTGGAATTTCTTAAATCATTCAATGAATACTGCGCCGAAATCGCAAATAAAACTCCTTCAAATCGAAGACTTGCTGAGTCCGCCCGTAAATGTGGATATCGAGTTTGGAGAGAAGCGTCGCGCGAACATCATCTGGTATGTTTTGATGGTCCAGCGACTGTGCCAATCGCCTTACAGTTGATAAATCATTCTGCCGCACCCCGCGTCTGAGCCGGTAAAGAAGCGTGTATTTCTCAAACAATCGCCGCAGCCATACACCAGAAAATTCCCGGTCTTTTCCCACCAAAACCGCGATAGAAACCAAAAAGGAAACAAGGCCGCAGATAATCAACAGACCAGGCCTCAGCTGTGCCGGAGCATCCTGTGCGACCTGCGCAGGTTGGTCTGTCTCATCGGGAAGGTAGGCAACTCTTTGCGCCGAAATCACAGCCTTTTCCGATTTGCGCGTCGCAGTATCGAAATAGGAAAACTCAATCGGTTCCAGAATGGTCGAGACATCGTTGCGTGGCTTGATTGTCCAGCGCCAGAATGCAACCGCTTCAGGGCCACGTGCAGTCAGATCAACCAATCGCTTCTCCGGGTGCGGAAAGATCAATGCCGATGGCGACGTCAATTCCGGCATTGGCGGGATCATATCTGGTCGCGCCCCAAGCGCTGAAACCCGGATAATACGCAACACCCCCTCCCCCGGCAGCAACTGGTCAGGCGCGTTAGACCAGCTATCCTGAATCTCCAATCGACGAACCGGAAACCACCATTGTTTGGTTTGCGGGACCGGGATCACATCAAATGTTATGGGCTGTGAGCGAATGGTATGCTCAAACCACTTATTCTCTTCGTCCAGCAATGTGAGATGATGTTGGAATGCACCGATTTCCAGTTTCCCCGATGTTTCTGGGAAAAGCGCTATGCGGCGACGCATGTTCTTGACCGTCTTGCCATTAAGCCTGCTTTCGAACCAATGGTCTTCGCCAAGCTGCATCCAGTTTATTCCGGTCAGATCGGGTTGCTCCAGCTTTTCCTGTGTAATATGGCGCTGATAGACCCCGTGAATGGTCAACAGGATCATTTCCTGCTGGAACGGTTGCGCTGGCAATTCTTCGATTTCTATGGTTAGGCGCAGGTCATCTGGGTCAACCTCGCGGCTCTGCGCGACCACCATCGCGGGCAAACATATCAGAAAAAGAGCAAACAGCTTCACCACGGCGCCTCAGCCTCCGGTTGCCCTTCTCCCGCCGCTTTGCGACGCTTGTATTCATGCAAGATACGTGCCGACAGAAACGCCCCCGGCACATCCTCCAGCGTAGCAAGCCAATTCGGGCTGGCAATAATAAACTTATCGTCGAATACTTTGCGCACACCCACCTGATCACGGCTTTGAAATGCCGGAACCCCTAGCGTGGAGCCTGTATTCGTTACCTCATCCCCTGTGCCTGACCCACGCCCGGCCCCGCGTCCGGTTTCGGCCTCAGCCGTGGCACCTTCTTTCTTTTCGCCCCAGCGCGCAATCGTGTCCGCATCCAGCTGCGTGCCGGCATAAAGTGCGAGGATCAAATCAAAATTCACCTGCGCAGACGGGTCAGAGCGATGCGCCATCGCCAGATCATAGGCTTCCAACGCCGCCGCATAGTCCTTGGACCTCGTTCTTGCATTGCCCAAATTGAATGCGGCCTCCGGCCCAGCCAGTGCGAATGCGTCCGCCGCCTGATCGAAACGCCCTGTACGATACAAAGCGACGCCCTGCCAGGCAGGGTCCGGCAATAAGCGCGCCGCAAGTGCGGGCAGACCCAACGACAAGGCCACCCGGCCAAAAGGCGCCGTTCCGCCCAGAACAAACGCAACAGCAATCGACAGGACCGCTGATATCAGGATCAAAACACGCATTACGCCGCCTCCCGCCGGAAAAGTCCAACCGCAGGGATCAGGGCAAGTAACAGAATGTAGCGGCCATAATCCGTCCAGAACAACAGGTGGAATTCTTGTGCCTCCAATCGTTTGTCAGCGTTTTCGGCCAGTATCCGCATCAGATCATCCGCCTGATCAAGCCCATAGACTGCTCCGGCCCCGACCTCGGCCAAAGCCTCAAAAGCCTGCGCATCTACGGGCTGCCCTTCCGCGATACTTGTCTCTGCACGAATGACAGACAAACGCCCGCCCAGACCCGATATGGCTTGCGCTTGCACCAAGGCCTCGGGGCCAAACCCCGCGCCATCGCTCAGCAAGACGACATCACCCGCTAATATGTCCGAACTTGCCAGAAGATCCGCCGCCTGCTCAAGTGCCAGAGCGGGCCTGCTTCCCTTGTCAGGCACTGTCTTGGCGTCCAGCACACTAACTGTTTGTCCCAATTGCAAATGATCCGTGGTCAGCGGCGAAACCACGTAGCTGTCCCCAGCAAACACGACAAGTGCGGCGGGTTTTGTACCAAGCACGCTCAATCCCGCCCGCATCATCGTGACAGCAGCAGGCCATTTCTGATCCAGTGTCATAGAGTCCGAGACATCCACAACAAACACAACCCCGTCCAGATTGCGAAAACTCTGCCCATCTGCGCGTTCCAGTGCCGGCCCAAGCAATGCGACGGCAATTAGGCCTGCGACCCAGAAGGGTGTATTCCCGCGTAGTTTGTGCCCGGCCACATCTACCCGCCCCAAAGCCACCATGGCCTGCATCAGATGTGGATCAATACGCTTCGACCAATCCCCAAGCTGTGCAGTTTTGCGGGCCGATAAAACCGCCAGCCAGATCAGCAATGGCAATGCCAATACCCAGAAGGGCCGCAACAATGATATATCCGCAAGCCAGGTCATCTTGGTAACCGCCATCCAAGCCAAAGACATCCAAGGCCAGCTAATATAGCGGGCCAAATCCATAGGTCGCGGTAGACTTCGGCGGAAAGCCCTGCCCGCGCGGTTGGTTCCAACTGATCAATCGCGCGCACCACATCCTGCAAATCCTCGGTCGTGCGCACCCGGAACATCTGCCCGCCACTCAGGTCAGCGACAGCCTGCAATGTAACTGCGTCCACAACACCGCGTTCCCCCGGCGCGGCAGAGGCCAGCTCTTTGGGGCCAAGGGCAATGGTGTGTATCCTGACCCCCATCTCTTGGGCCAGCTTGGAGACATCCCTTGGCTTGGTGCTACCCGCATTATTAGCCCCGTCGGACAACAGGATGATAACTTTGCTCTGCGCATCAGATTGCGACAATCGTTTCAGCGATATCCCGATCCCATCGCTAATATTTGTGGCACGACCCGAGATACCAATGACCATATTTTCAACTGTTTGAGCGGCTGCTTCGACGTCAAAACTTGGCGGGGCTGCGACATAGGCTTGCGAGCCGAAAATCACTAGCCCCAAGCGGTCTCCGCCACGCCCGCGCACGAACTCGGCCCCCACCTGTTTCACCGTATCCAGACGGGTCGCAGTCTTGCCATCAAGAAAGAAATCATCGCGCACCATGGACCCTGACAAATCAAACGCAAGGATCAGATCACGCCCTGACATCGGCAGCCCCACGGTCGGCGTGACAACCCGAGGCCCCGCCAAGGCCAAAATCAGAAGCCCCCAGACCAATGCAGGCAAGACATAACGTCGCGTGGCGACCTGTACGTTTTTGACAGAGCCTGCCACGATATGACGCCCGACACTTTCGGGCACAATAAGAGCAGCCCCCGATGGAATGCTGCGCGGCAATATGAAAAACAGTATTACCGGCAAGATCAGCAAGGTCAGAAACCAAGGGTCAGAAAATTCAACCATGCGCAGCCTCAAGTTCGATGAGCCGGTTCTCCAGTTCGGCCGGTGTCGGAAAGTCGCTCGCTTTGTATAGCCTCGCCTGCAATTCTTTCGCCCCATCAGGATCATGCGCCCTGATCAGATGCAAAAGCGCCAGCACCCTTTCTTCATCGGGTAAAGCACCTGCGACTTTAACTTTTTCCTGCAATGCTCCGCCCGGTGATACCCGGCGCACGGTAAACAGCGGAAAAACCAATGACAGCGCCCACGCCAGCAGAAGGCAAACTCCGACCACGGCGAAAATCTCACCCACTACGCCGCCCACAGCTGTCTGGGGTAACCTGATATCGATCAACCCAGCAAGCAGTTCTACCCCAACATCAGGTTGCGCTTCCATATCAGCCACCTCCCCCGTCTGGGAACGCAGCACCCGCATCAACATACTCTATCGGGAAAACGTCCAACCCTTCAGTGGTCCTTTCCTGCGTTACAGCCTGTTCGTTAAAGAATGCGCGGATTTTTGACCCTTCTGCATTACCCAAAGGATAATAACCTGAAGGCAACTCACGCAGCGCCCTATCCTCAATCAGTAGAAAACGAGGAAATCGACGGCGCGCCAACCCACCCAAGACCGCATCCAGACGGCCTCCCTTGTTATCAAGGGCAGTCGCAATAATGATTTCCGCGCCGCGTGGCACGATTTTGTCCAACCCATCCAGCGACTTATCCAGCGGCGGGTTGTCACGTCCTTCGGCAACCATATCAAGTGCCGCTTCATGCGCGCGCACCAGACCACCAATCACCGCCAACATACCCGAGGTGCGCGGCCGCGTCGGAACCAACACTCTGTCATCCGCCGTGATTGCCAGCAGACCCACACGCCCGCCGGCCTCAACCGCCTGCCATCCGAACCAGGCCAAAGCCTCCGCCGCTGCATAAGACCGAAAGGCGCGCCGCATCCCCCACACCATCGACGGACGAAAATCGGCCACAAGGAACGTCACGCGATCCCTTTCTTCGTGAAAGGTCCGGATATGCAGTTTTCCCGTGCGCGCAGTCGCGCCACGATCCACATGGCGCATGTCATCGCCCTGCATATACAACCGGCTATCCGCAATCACCTGACCATTGCCACGCCGTGCAATGGCGAACCCGCCGGGAAGAGAGCTGATAGAGCCGTCGGCATGAATATGGCGCAGCATGTGATCGCGTTGTGCGATCAGAACCTCGGGATTAACGGTAATACCCGGGCCAGAGATGCCCCCTGCCCTCACAACGGTTCGGTAGCGGCCAGAATTCCACGGATTGCCCCACGCGAGGTTTGCCCCTGAGATGTGGCCTTCCAGCTCAGCGACATACGATGCGCCAGCGCATCTACTGCGACCTCGTCAACATCCGCCGGAACCGCATGATCACGCCCTTCAAGAAACGCGCGCGCCTTCGCCGCAATCGCGATGGCAAGTGAACCGCGGGGCGAGACAGCATGCTCAATCTCATCCCCGAATGGCGCAATCCGTGTCGCAACGACAATGCGCACGATATAGTCGCGCAACGCCGGCGATAAATGGACCGCGACCACCTGCGCCTTTGCTGCGTTAATCACATCCAGATCAATCGGCGGCATGGTCGTAACGCCATCGCGCTGTTCTTGCTCGACCAGATCAAGAATGCGCCGTTCCGTTTCGATATCCGGTTGTTCCAGCTTGATGTGAAGCAGAAACCGGTCAAGCTGCGCTTCTGGCAACGGAAAGGTTCCTTCATGCTCGATCGAGTTCTGTGTCGCCACAACAATAAACGGATCTGGCAGATCATAGGTTGTCCCGCCACTTGTCACCTGTTGCTCGGCCATGGCTTCAAGCAGTGCCGATTGCACCTTTGGCGGCGCCCGGTTGATTTCGTCAACAAGGACAAGATTATGAAAAACCGGCCCTTTGGAAAAGGCGAATTTCCCCGTCTCAGGATTGAAAATATCTGTGCCAGTCAAATCCGATGGCAGCAAATCCGGGGTACATTGAATCCGCGAGAAATCCCCGCTCAGCGCCGAACTCAGCAATTTCGCAGCCCGTGTTTTTGCAAGCCCGGGTGCCCCTTCAATCAACAGATGCCCGCCAGACAAAATACCCAGAAGCAGCCGTTCAATCAAAACTTCACTGCCAATCAGCCCTTCATTCAACCAGGCCCTCAGATCTGAGATTTTCTGGCTAACGTCTGATACGTTGGTTTCTGCCAATCTATTTCCCTTCGGCATGGCCCGGCATTGTGCGTATAGGTTTTTGTTAATCCACTCTGCCTTCGGCATGGATCAATTGCCATACAGCCCAAAGTCTCAATTGTGGGAAGACTTACTGTGGCACTTCTGTACAGGTTTCATCCAGGATTGATTTGAACCGCGGGTTTGCCAATGTCATCGTTGCACGCGCGACCAATTCGTCAAAGCGGCCTTCGACAAAGCTGAGAAGTTTGTCGGAGTTAGAGTTTTCCAGGTCTGTGGTTGCCAATGCGTGCAGCATGAAAATATCAAAGGCACAAAGCCCCTTTGGATTGCTCTCAACCAAGCTCTGCATATATTCCTCTGAGCTCCAGGGTAGATGTTTAAGATAAACCGGGAATTCCTGAAGTTTGGAATAGAATGGCGTCTCCCTGTCGAATTTTAAAATATCAACCCCGTTTGAAAAAACCTGAAACAGCTCTTCCACAAGGATGGAAGCGTAAAAGTCACGTTCCAATACAGTCAGATCATCCCTGTCGGGCTGCCGGATCAGCATATGTGCGGTTGGCCCCTTTCCGCCAAAAAAGCCGATGGCTTGTGCTGGTGATCCTATCCGTTCAAATCGATTACGGGGCAAGCCGATGGCGAAAGCCTTGTCCAGATATCGTAGGTCAGCATTAAACTTGTCCAGCGGCGCCTCACCCGAGTAGATCCGAAGGTACACGCGCTGTGCTGCGGGGCAATCTTCGATACGTTCGCCCGAAAAAACAACGGGGTCGCGTTGACCGAACACATCGCGCAACAACGCATCAAAGCCCGCGATGATTTCGCGGGATAGCGGGTGCGGCACAGCCCCAAAAAGGCAAACGGCCCCAGTGACAATTTCCTTACTGTCGAACCGCACAGGTGGCAAATCAGGATTACGCCGCAGCAATGAGGAGCGCAGATCAAAGACCCACCCTTTTTTGGCAATGGCCAGATAATCGGTCCGGTCAGGGCCAGCCGCGCTGTCTTCTACAAGAAGAAAAAACACGACAAAACCGGCGCAGAACACCCGTAATAAACGCAATCTCATAGCCCGCCCATATCACAAATTTGGCGTGACACTGAGTAAGTTTTTCACAAACACACTCATATATCTGTATTGTATCAGTCAAACAGACGCTTGATAGGGGCTGAAAATATGTATCGTAAGTTTTTGGCTGTGTTTTGTTTTTCTCTGTTTCTTGCACCCCACCTGACCAGTCAGACACAGGCGCAATCCGTGCTCTCAGGGGTTGATCTCGATTCCCCTGCGATGACGCAAGCCGACCATTCCCGCGAAGACATCATCGCGCTGATCGAGGCTGGTAAACAAATCGATCTGACCCGCGCCCGGCTGAACGGGATTGATCTAAGCGGGCTTGACCTGTCCGGCGCCACATTGCGCGCCGCACGGATGAATAATGTAAACCTTGAGGGAACAAATCTGACCGGTGCCATCATGGATCAGGTCTGGATGATGAACAGCAATCTGACTGGCGCTGTTCTGGACGGGGCAAGCCTGTTCCAGACACAATTCTTGAAGGCCGATCTCAGCAATGCATCTTTTGTAGGCGCGCGCACAGCATCGGACTTCACCCGCGCCAATCTGACTGGCGCAAACTTTACAGAAGCCAATTTCTCAGCCGATATGACCAATCAATCCATGGGGCTGATGCGTGGTGTCTTGCGGAAAGTAAACGCAAAGGGTGCAAATTTCACTGGCGCAAACTTCATGCGGGCAGATCTGGAATTTGCCGATCTGTCCAAGGCGAACCTAACCGGGGCCAATATGATGGGAACCACCATGGCTGGCGCGGATTTGACAGGGGCGATTGTGACCGAGGCCCAATTCGGCGATGCAGACCTGACCAGCACGCGTCTGGTGGCACTGATTGGCGAGGCGCAAACGCAATTTCAGAACGCCAAGAACCTTGACCGCGCCTTTCGCAACTAAGCGCGAAAGGTCAGTTCAGCCGCCTCATTACTGGCAAACGCATGCGCTTTCTCTTTCATCTTCGTATGAAGCGGTGATTTGATACAAACCGGGTCCGTTGCCGCAGGATCACCCGCAATCGCCATGGCCTGACACCGACATCCGCCAAAATCAAGTGTCTTGCGGTCACAGGACCGACAAGGCTCCTGCATCCAGTCATCGCCGCGATAGGCGTTGAAAGCAGCGCCCTTGTACCAGATATCAGCCAATGGCGTGTCACGCGCATTGTCAAAACTCAGGCTCTTGATCGTCTGAGCCGCATGACAGGGCAGAACCAATCCATCTGGCGCGATGTTGAGGCCAGTCGTTCCCCACCCGCCCATGCAGCGCTTGGGGTATTCGCTGTGGTAATCAGCAGGCACATAGTCGATGACCAGCACGCCCTTCAGCCGCTCACGCGCTTCAGCAACGATGCTGCTGGCTTCCTGCGCCTGCTCAAGCGTCGGCATCATCGCATCACGGTTTAGCATGGCCCAACCGTGGAACTGCACGATTGCAACCTCGATCCGACGCGCTTTCATCTCGACCGCCATCTCAATGGCACGGGGCAGTTGGTGCAGGTTCTGCCGATGCATAACGGCATTGAGGGTCAGCGGGAAACCGATTTCCCCGATCCAGCTTGCCACTATCATCTTGCGCTCAAACCCACCGCGATAGCCGCCGATCCTGTCGGCCATTTCCGCATCCGTGCCTTGCAGGGACAGCTGCACATGATCAAGCCCCGCCTCATCCAAGTCCTTCAGCCGCCGTTCTGTTAAACCAATCGCCGACGTAATGAGGTTCGTATAGAGCCCCGCGTCGCGTGCCGCAGCCACAAGCTCAACCAAATCACGCCGAGACGCAGGTTCCCCACCTGACAAATGCAGTTGCAAAACCCCAAGCTCTGCGGCCTGACGGAACACATCCCCCCATGTCTCGGTTGAAAGCTCTGCCTCTTTCTTCGCCAATTCAATTGGGTTTGAACAGTAAGGGCAGGATAACGGGCACCGGTGCGTCAGCTCTGCCAGCATTGCAAGGGGCGCAGCTATAGTCATGGGCGTACCTCGAGAATACGACGATCCATCAGACCGATGATAAATGCCCCGGCATCCTGCGCGATTTGGTCTGTCGGGGCATCGTATTTTTGCGCCAGCGTTTCGACGATCGTATCGAAACTCCGCGCGCCGTCGATCTCATCCAGGATCGCATGGCCAATAGGATCAAGGTTGATCGTGCGCTCCGGGGCCAGCAAAACCCATGTCTTGCGCAGTTGGTCAAAATGCATCCGCACCCCACGCGGGATAAGTGGTATTGCGTCACGCGCCAGCGTCATGACGCTTTCGCATGATCAGAAAGCATGAACGTCCCCGGCTGCCACGCCCCCGGCGGAATACGTGCTGGGTCCACATAGGCCGAATGAAGCGCGTCAAGCTGCGACCACAAAACATCGGTCTTGAAAATCAGCGCCTGCGCCGCAGCATCCTGTTTCTCGGCGGTATCGGCGTGATCCAGCACCCAGGACAGACCAAAAGCCACGTCTTTTGGCGCTTCTTTCAACCTGTTTCTGAAATATGACAGGCTTTTGTCGTCAGCGAAGGCATAGTTTGCAAGCAAACCCTCAATCCGTTGCGCATGAATTTTCGGCGCAAACAGTTCGGTCAACGACGCAGCGACGGCTTCTAGCAAAGTTTTGTCGCGCACAAAACGCACATAGGCATCGACCGCGAAACGCGTCGCAGGCAGCACACCTTCTTTGCTGGCAACATAGCTCCGGTCCAGACCGACTGCATCAGCAAGACGCAGCCAGCGTTCAATGCCGCCTTCGTTTTCCGATGTCCCGTCATGATCCTCAATCCGCGAACGCCATGCACGGCGTAGTGCCGGATCTTCGACCCTGCTCATGAAGGCCGCGTCTTTCATCGGGATGCTGGCCTGATAGTAGAAGCGGTTGATCACCCAGGCACGCACCTGATCGGGGGAACACCCGCCGGAATGAAGCAAATGGTGAAACGGGTGTTTGTCGTGATATCGCTCAGCCCCGATTTGGCGCAGTCGGGCCTCAAAAGATTCTTGTGAGGGGGTCATAGCACTATCTCCATTCCATCTTGAGCAATTGTCCAGCCGGCGACCTCAGCTTCACGCCGCTGATCGGAGTCCGGGCGAAGTATAGGGTTTGTGTTGTTCATGTGAACATAGACCTTGCGGCGCACATCCAGCCCGTCAAACGCGGCAATCGAGCCCTCGGGCCCGGACATTGACATATGCCCCATACGTAGCCCTGTTTTTTGACTGAGGCCCGCGCGAACCATTTCATCATCCTGCCACAACGTGCCGTCAAAAAACACCAGTTCCGCACCCTGAAGCCGTGCGCGCAAATCAGCGCGGAATGTCGAGCATCCGGGAATATAGTACACATTCTGTCCTGCTGCCTGCAGATGAACCCCGACTGTTTGCTCCCCTTCCAAGTCGGTTTGAACGGTTTCGCCTTCAAGATACAACGGCACTTTGCCCGGCACCGCGAACAGTTCCGCCGTCAGGCCCGGCGCAATTTCAACCGGCGTACCAAGCTCGACCGTCTGTCGGCGCACGACATCCGGATTAAGCGCCGCAAATACCGGATTATCGTCCAGAAACTTGTGGATTTCGCTGGTCGCAAACAAGACAAACGGTTGTTGTTCACGCAGTGTCAGAAGCCCCGCAATATGGTCAATGTCGCCATTGGTCAGCAGCACCGACTTTAAAGGGCTTTCTCGCAAACCTGTAGGGTGTAGCGCAGATGACCGCTCCAGTTGAACCCGTATATCAGGTGAAGCATTCAGAAGGGTCCAGTCAGCACCATTCGCGCTGAAGGCAACCGATGATTGCGTTTGAGACGGGATTTTCCCGGCGCGGGCAAGGTTGCAGTTTTTACAACCGCAATTCCACTGAGGCAGCCCACCACCCGCAGCGGCCCCCAGAATATGTGCGCGGAATTTCATTCAAACCTCCGCGCACTTTGTCTTCAGAACAGCCCGTCGTTGTCGCGACCGTCGCCCTCGCCGTCAGGGCCATACATATTGATTTCCATGCCGCATTCGATTTCGCGGATAACCGGTTTCGTCCAAGCCATAGCTTTTCCTCCAAGATGACTGACTATGTAGCGCAAGTATTCTCAGCGAACGGCAAACGGTCAAACCTTATGTTCTAAGAAGAAAATAAGAGAGCCATATGCCCCAGGCCGTCAGTCACTGCGTCTTCAAGGGTTCCAATATAAACCCGCGACTTCTTATCGTTTTGATTTGAAAGCCAAAATCAGAGAGCGACAGAAGTTTCTTTCGCAAATAGCCGATATAGACGTCGACAACATTCTCGGAAGACGTTCCCTCATCTGCCCAAAGTGTATCAAAGATTTCACCGCGTGACAGAACGGCACCCTCATGCTTAACCAATATTTCCAGAAGCGAGAATTCTCTTTCTGTCAGGGTTACTTGACCACCCGGGGATCGTATCACGCGGGCTTGCGGGTCCAGAACCAGAGCAGGCTTTTCAGGGCTGTCTGAACGCTTTTCCTGCACTTTCAGGCGTGCCACCAACTCATCAAAGGAAAACGGCTTCACAATGTAGTCATTCGCCCCCGCATCAAGGCCAAGCGCCCGGTCCTCGATCTCTGACAGTGCACTCAACATCAAAACCGGTTTGGAATTGCCCTCCCGGCGCACCGATCTGACCAGGGCAATTCCGCTTTCATCGCCGATCATCACATCCACAATTGCGGCCGACACCCGCGTCTCGCGGAACCGGATCAATGCAGCACCAACGGAACTTTCACTGACTGTCGCATAGCCCTGCATCTGAAGACCGCGTGCAAGAGCCGCGCTTATCTCTGCATCATCATCAACGATCAGAATTGTGTTCTGTTCAACTTGCGTCATTGCCGAAATGCTATGCCAAGTTCAATGGAAAGCAAACCGTGACCATAGTCCCAGGTGCGTCACCAAGCCGATATGGCTCCGGCACGGGGCTCATTAGATCGATATGACCTCCTTGTGCCTCGACAACCCATCTGGCAAGCGATAACCCGATCCCGAACCCTGCATTCTTGGTGTCCGGACCGCTCTGTTCAAAACGCTCCAATACCCGGCCCAATTCCTCGTCAGACAAGCCTGCCCCATTATCAATGATCCTGACCTTGCCTGTCCCATCCTCTGTTTCTGCCGCCAAATGGATTATGCCGCCAGCCTTTGCGTGACGTATGCAATTCTCAATCAGGCTCGCGATCACCTGGCGGACCCAGTTTGGATCAACCTGCACGATGGTTTGCGTAGCCCTGCTTTCACTAAGCGACATACCTGCAGCTGTGACAGGGGCGCGCATCTCTTCGATGGCTTCGCGCATGGCCATACCCAGATCAACGGGCTCTGAGGCCAGCGTGATCTGCCCCGACTCTGAACGCGCAACCCGTAGCAGGTCGTCAATCCGACGGTTCAGCCGCTTCGCACGGCTTTGAATGATCTCAAGGGATTTCTCAGCACCCCCGCCTTTCAAGGCCAGTTCAGTCTCCATCAGGATGACGGTCAGCGGCGTGCGTAGCTCGTGGCTTATATCAGCAAAAAACCTGCGTCTGTTTTCATCTGTTCTGGCAAGCTCGGCGTTTGCGCTACGCAATTCCTCCGTCCGCTCGGTGACCACCTGATTGAGCCGAGCCCATTCGTCGTCCACCTTTGCCTTACGCTTTGCCAAAAAACCGGCCATCCGATTGGTTGCATCAAAAACCTGCCCGATCTCATCATGACTTTTGACCGGTAGAGAAACGGCAAAGTTTTCCTTGCCGATTTCTTCTGATGCGCGGCGCAAAATATCGAGGCGCGACATTTGCGGACGGACCAAACCCAGATAGAACCCTAGCAACAATACCAACGCCAAAACGGCTACGGCCATGGCCAACCAGGTCAGCCGGGTGCGCAACGCCGAGATATCGGCAATCGTTTCATCGCGTGCACGGCGCTCTTCGGTGATTGCAGCGTTAAGAAGCGGGTCAAAGCCAATTGAAAAGGTATTGATCAACCCTTGGGATCGCGCCCGGTTTCGATCTTGAGATGCCTCAAGAACATCTTCAAGTGTCGCATTGAAGAGCGCTTCCATCCGTGCAATCCCAAGGCTTCGGGTTGCCCGGCGTGATTGTTCATCCAACCCGCTTTGCTCGGCTTCCGAGACGGCGATCTCGAGATCGCGACGTAACTGGGCAAAGGTTTGTCTGACGTTTTCCGTCAAACCATCCAGCCGGGTTCTCAGGGCTTGCTCTTCCAGTCCAGATTGCGACGCCTCATACACAACCACAATGAACGAACCCACCTGCGAGGCCAAAATCGAGAACCGCTGCATACGTTGTTCGGCAAGAAGCGCAGTCTCGATCCGCTGGGACATTTGCGACATCCCGTAGATCGTCAGCAGACTTGCCAGAACAGCCACGATACTGATCAGCCCCGCGCCAAGGCCCAGCTTCGCCTTGAGCGAATTAAGGGATCTCACCATTAAAGCATTTCCCCGCCCCCTGCCCAACCTCTCATGAGGCAGCTATGCGGCGCCAGCGGGTGACACGGCGCTCAAAAACCTTGATCACAGCATATTCCAACACCAGCATCAGGGCGACGAAACTGAGGGAATACGCAAGCACATAGCCGGTCTCGAAAAGCTGAAAGTAAAGGTGAATCTGAAAGCCGATCCCGTTGCTGCGGCCCAGAAATTCGACCACCAGAACGATCTTCCAGATTATTGCCAACCCATTTCGCGTGCTCGCCGCAATGAACGGCCAAAGCTGCGGCAGGATAATATGACGCAACCGTGCGGCTGAGCTCATCCGAAAGGCACGCGCCATCTCTGCCAGTTTCGGATCAAGCGCGTGTACGCCTTCGCGGATCGTCACCGCCACCATAGCGGTTTTGTTCAACGCTACAGCCGTGATAGCAGCGGTCTCGTTCAAACCGATCCACAGATAACATAACACAATCACGACCAACGCAGGCACATTCAGAAACACTACCAGCCATGTTCCAAACCAGCGATCAAGCGCATTGCTGAAGCCCATGGCGATGCCGATCACCAGCCCAAACCCCATCGCCAAGGTGAACGCCGCCGCAACGCGCCAAAGCGTGGCCATCATATGATGTGGCAATTCGCCTGATGCCGTTTCGGCCAGCATGATCTGCCACACGGCACCGGGCGTCGGCAGCGCCACCGGGTTGTCTGCGATCCATGCCGCCACAATCCAAAGCGCAATCAGCCCCAGAAGAGAGATCACAGCCACAGGGGCCTGTATTTGCGTGTCCGATTGCGCCATGCCGTGAGAGTGTCACGAAACTCTATCCCGGCCCAAGATTAAAATGCGCGCATTATACCTAAGTCGGATATGGGCTTCTCAATTGTCTGTATAGCTTTAGCCCCATATCGAATAGTGTTACGGTGTTTTATGCGACCTACCGCCTTAATGTCATAATGCCGCTGAAAAGACTTTACGTATGATAACCGGACTTCAACAGCAGGCAATCGAATGAGCGGCCTTTGCGTTACCGATCTGAGTTACAGCTATGGCACCAAGAAAGCATTGAAAGATGTAAGTTTCTCGCTTGATGCAGGTGTGTTTTGCGCGCTTCTGGGCCCCAATGGCGCAGGAAAATCAACACTCTTCAACCTGCTGACCCGGCTGTTTGTCTCACCCCAAGGCAGTATCGAAATCGCAGGCCATAACCTTTCGAGGCACCCCCGCGCGGCTTTGGCGCAGCTTGGCATCGTGTTCCAGCAAACCACGCTCGACCTTGATCTCACGGTGCGCCAGAACCTGAACTACTTCGCGGCACTTCACGGACTATCCAGACGCGACACGCGCACACGCATTGACGCAGCACTTGACCGGCTCGACATGCTGGAGCGCGCTGATGAAAAGGCACGTGCATTGAACGGTGGACATCGCAGGCGCGCCGAAATCGCCCGCGCACTGATCCACAAACCCTCTGTCCTACTTCTGGATGAGCCGACCGTTGGTTTGGATGCCGCCGCACGCGCCGCAATCACAGAGCACGTCCATACCCTGATAGAAGACGGAACCACCGTTCTTTGGGCCACGCATCTGACCGACGAGGTAAGACCCGATGACCGCCTTGTGATCCTGCATCAGGCCTGCGTTCTGGCGGATGGCATCGCACAAGAGATTGGCGGAGATAGCCCGCTTCAAGATGTCTTTCTCGAAATCACCACGGCCCCCGCATGAGCGCGTATCTGACCTCTCTGCGTGCCATTGTGACCCGTGAGGCCCTGCGTTTCATTCACCAGCGCGAGCGCTTTATTGCAGCATTGGTACGACCGCTAGTCTGGCTGTTGGTCTTTGCTGCAGGCTTTCGTGCAGCGCTGGGCCTGAGCATCATTCCACCATACCAGACCTACGTAACTTACGAGACTTATATTGTGCCGGGTTTATGCGGGATGATCCTGCTTTTTAACGGCATGCAATCTTCGCTGAGCCTTGTTTATGACCGTGAAATGGGCTCCTTGAAGTTGCTGCTGACCAGCCCTTTACCGCGCTGGTGGCTGTTATTCTGCAAGTTGCTGGGGTCAACGGCAATCTCGGTCATACAGGTCTACGCTTTTCTTGCAATCGCAGCCGCTTTTGGCATTACAATGCCAGCATTGGGCTATATCACAGTGCTTCCGGCGTTGATTGTAGCGGGCATCATGCTGGGGGCGTTGGGGCTTCTTCTTTCAAGCTTCATCAAGCAGTTGGAGAATTTTGCAGGGGTGATGAACTTTGTAATCTTTCCGATGTTCTTTCTGTCCTCAGCGCTCTATCCACTGTGGAAAATGGCCGAGTCGTCGGAAATGTTGCGCGACATCTGCGCCGTAAACCCCTTTACACATGCGGTCGAGCTGATCCGTTTCGCTTTATACACAAGCTTCAATGGCCCCGCTTTGGTGTGGACACTGCTGGCGGGGGGCCTTTTCACCGCTGCGGCACTGTGGGGCTATAACCCGGCGCGGACCGGGATGCGCCGCAAAGGTTGAGCGCATCTTATGAATGAGGCGAGGCCCCCTCTAACTTGAAATAAGTTCCGGTGTTTTGCATGTCAGAAGTGATCTGCGCGGGGCTGCCGCCCAATGTTACGATCCGGCTTGCAAGCTTGCGCGCCTCTGCCTCGACATGGGTGACAATAATCGTCGTGATCTGGTGTAGTGCGCGCAGCTTGGCGAACAGCGTCATCATTTCTTCAACCAGCGCTGGATCAAGGGAGACGTAGGGTTCATCCATCAACAAAAGGTCTGGCTTAACCGCGAAAGCCCGCGCAAGGGACAGCCGCCTCTGCTGACCAAGCGAAAGCTGTGCGGGAAAGTCCGCACCGCGCCCGCCCAACCCCACATCTTCAAGCGCGGCATCTGCGTCTTGCGGCGATACGCAGGCGGTGATTACGATGTTGTCCCGCAAATTACGCCATGGCAGCAGGGTTGGTTCCTGAAAGACCATTGCGGCTTTGCCTTGTATCTGACATTGCCCCTGATACCCGGCCTCAAGCCCTGCGATAATCCGCAGAAGCGATGTTTTACCGACACCTGACGGACCAACGAGAGCCAGCGTCTCGGTGCGAAGGACTTGTAAAGACATCTCACCAAGAATGGGCGCATCCCCATAGACAAGCCCTGTCAGCTGCAGGTCAAGAACGGGCAGCGTATCGCCTGTTCCGAATTGTGTGTGGTCCGCGCTCATTCCACGTAAAGTATCATTTGCTGCCTTGGTAGAAAGTACCATCCGGCAATTCTGTAGCCTTGCCCAGCAGATCTTCGCCGCCCAGTTCTGCCATGAGCGTCAACATCCGGCCCGCTGCCGCTTCATCAATCGGCCCCTCGGCGGGAATGCCAGCGCGAAACCCCGCAATCAGCGCCTCGAACTGAGCATCAGATTTGGCGTTCATCTTGGGACGCAGGCGTTCCCACTCGGCATCATCGGTTGCCAAAATATCCTTCGCCGCGCGCGAGGCCCGGGCCAGACCATCGACCATTGCCGGATTTTCGCGCAGCATCTCGCCTTTCACAACATAGCCCAAAAGTGGCGTTTCTGGATCAAGACCTAGAATCCCGTGCCGCATCAGAAACATCGATCAGCTTGCGCATACCGGCAACCTCCATCTTGGCCATGAAGTGCCAAAAATTGATCGCGGCGCCGATTTCACCCGACAAGGCAGAGTTGAAAATCAGCGGCGGTGCTCCAAACACCTGCTCAGTCTCGCTCACAAGGTCCATGTTATAGTTTTTCTCTGCATAGGCCCGCAAAATCAGCCAGCTTTTGTCGAGCGGCCCGCCTGCGATACCAATCTTGCCCCCCGTCAGGTCCTGAATGCTTTGCGCAGAACTATCCGCCCCGACCATCACGCCGCCAACGGCTTTGGAATATGGGATAAACACATAATCCCGACCCGCAGCGCGCTGTCGCGCGACCCATAACCAATCCGACACGATGACATCCGTCTCACCACCCTGAAACGAGACTTGCGCAGCAGAACTGCCCGCCACCCCCTGAACGTCCAACGTAAAGCCGTTTTCCGTATCAAGCCCATGATGTTTGATCGTATTCAGCTCCCAATTCACGGTGCCGAATTTCAGGACGGCAGCCCGCAATGTTGGCGCATCGGCCCACACAGCGGTGGTTAGAAAAGCAGCTGTAACTGCACCGCCAATCAATTTCATGAATATCATTTGTTCCTCCCTATTTGGCGACAGACTATCAGCATCCTGCCAAGCTGAAATACGACTAAAGGCGCGGGCAGTATGATATGACTAGGATTGGCACGTATGGACCGCCAGACAATCTTGACCCACACGCACGATTAGAAACGAAGAGATTTAATATCCGTGGACCTCATGTAACGAAGCTGACAGCTATTGGCGAAACGACCTGCGCTCTGACCAATTGCTTAAGGAACATATGAAGCGGCCGCGATCAATCTTCTGACGTCTCTTAGTCCCACTTTGCCTTTGTAGAATTTCGCCCCTTGGTTCACGTTTATAAGTGCCTGATAAAGAACATCCGGGTTCGCCTTGGCAACGGTGGTCGCGTTGCTGTTGCCAGCGGCGAGAAGTGCCTTCGCATATCTAGGGCTGACCCATTGAATGCGACACAGATCGGAGATTGCGGCAAGTTCGGTCAAATCCTCCACATCTACACCGATTTCCTTGGCCAAGGCGCTTGTTTTGTTGGGTGCCACATCGAACAGTTTCTGGGTGTTTGTCATGCCTGCATTCGTGAGCTTCGTGACGGTGTCGCTATCCAGCCAGTCCATTTCACTTAGCGATCTTGGTTTTGGAAAATACCCGTTAACCGTCCGTTTGAGCAATTGAAGATAGCCGGAATCGATACCTGTCTCTTTGGACAGGGACGCCAACGATTTCTGCGACTTAAGCGCGACCCGAAGATCCGCCAGAGAGGTCATGCCTGCTGCATGAAGGGCGCTCATTTTGGCACTGAGCCCATGTAGCAAAGGCTCTTGGCTTGGAATCAAATCAGAGCTTTCCAGACGCTTTTGTAAAGCGGCAAGATCGGTCGATGTCTCGTCAAGGTAATAGCTTGTTGTCACGATCCACCTTTCAGGCTGACACTCATATCGCGCGATACGTATTGCGAGGCTTAATACAAAGTGTTGGTTCCAAGACTATCGCGCATCACGCTCTGGAGGCGTTTTTGCTTGCAGGGAAACCCACCAGATCACGCCTGCCCCAATCAAGAAAACTCCGAAACCCGCGAAGAAGAGGCAGATAAAAAGCATTGGGGAAATGGTCATGTTGTCCTCGCTCTGAGTTACTGAAGCTCGTGCCTGCGTTCTGCATTTTATGTGAGTTGCGAAAACAAGCTTTGACATGCGTCAATGTGGGTATGACTGCGATGAGCAAGGCATTGTAGAAAATCAAACCTACCGCGTCAGAGCTAAGTTTTTAACGTGGATGACTACGCCAGCTATTCCAAACGATGCGGACCTAATTGCAAGCTGGATGGCGCAACTCCGCGAAGTTTGCGAAAAGCCCGGTAAAAGGATGAATAGTCGCTGAAGCCCGCATCCACTGCAGCCTTTGCCAATGTATAATGCGCATTGTCCTGGACCAATCGCTCCACGTTTTCGAGCCGCAACATAGTGCGATACCTTACCATGCTCACGCCAACCTGACGGCGAAACAGGGCGCCAAGATGATCTGCGCTCACGCCCGCCACCTTGACCACGTCCGCGATGGAACTGCGAGGATTATCTCTGATGGCCGTCAACGCACGCGCCACGCCGGGATGTGTGCCATCCTGACCTTGGTGTTGCGCATGCTGCCAATGGTGCCAAAGCCGATGCATCCACCAGCTCATCCCGATTTCCAGTGTGGTGAGATGATCCAGAGCAATAAGATGTGACGCAGCGTCCGACAGTTCAAGAAAAGCATGCTCCTTGAGGCTTTTGGCTTGGCGCGGAGCGGTGCCATCAGAATGTTCAATTTTCGGATGCGTTGGAGGATTCTCAAGCATACATGGCGAGATGACCGCAACAATCAGGTCGGCATCTGCGCTCTCGTTTATCAGAAAGTGGCTGTCACCGGGATATGCGATCAGCAAACTGCGCGGACGCAAGTGGACAATTGTCCCGTTGATGAAATAGCTCACCTGCCCTCTGGTACAGATCAGAACATTCAGTTCCGGCAAGCGGCGTGGCGCCGGGTCATAACGCCTGCGCGTACTGCGCAGCCAAATTCGGCAGCGTTCTCCAGCGTCAAGAAGCCGAACAATCGCGATTTCATTCACATCAGTCATTTCTAGGAAAATACAATGAATATGCCGAAATATGCAATTTATTGAGTATTATACCGAGTTATAATTAGGAAAGATCAATAACTATCTGGTGCCAACAATGTCGGACATACCTGCATTTTTCAAAGAAAATGGCTATTACCATGCCAAATCCGTATTCGCACGCGATACGCTCAACGAACTTAAAACAGAGTTTGACCGCATAGTAGGTCAACTCAACAAGAGCGGCGATCAGTTAGACGCGACCTGGGACGGAACACAGACCAGCAAACTGGCCAGTGCGAATGATGTCATACTGCACACCCATAATGTACAGCGTTATTCGCGCGTGTGGCTTAACGCGTTTCTGAATGAACGCTTCCTAAAAGTGGCACGACAGATTATCGGAAATGATATTATCCTGCATCATTCAAAGCTGTTTCAGAAACCTTCGGAACACGGCTCTCCCTTTCCCATGCATCAGGATTGGCCTTATTTTCCGACGTATAATGACAGCATGATCGCAGGCATCATCCATGTTTCGGACGCCACCGACGAAATGGGCTGCTTGCGGGTCTATCCAGGGTCGCACAAGCTGGGCCGGATCGAGGGCGCAAATGGCCGTCAAGAGAACAAAATATTGGATCGGTATCCGATCAAACAGGCGAAGGTACTGGAGGCAGAGGCTGGCGATGTGCTGTTCTTCCACTATTTCACCCTGCACGGGTCGATGCCCAATCGCTCTGACCGGACTCGCAAGACAGTTCTTTGCCAGATTTACGATGGGGCGGACCGCATTGAGGACGGAAACCAGCACCCAAATGAGCAACTTGTTCTGAGCGGCTGGAACCACGCAATTTCAAGGCTGGCGGCTGGCGCACCAAGGTAAATGTTTCGAAACAACAACACCAAAGCTTTTCCAACAAGCGTTGATCGGCTACGCAGATCAAAACAATGAAGCCAGAAACTGAAGGTCAGATAAAATCAACTTCCTCCCTCATCCAAGCGCAATCACGTGAACCTGATCCTGAAAAGTCTGCTGCGCATGCTTACGGCTGCTGTTGCACTATATGCTGTGACTGTGCTGTTCGTTGCTGGCTTTGCCGCGCTGGCCCCAAACCCGGCCTATGATCAGCTGGATCCCGTGGATGTTATCGTCGTGCTTGGGGCGGGGATGGACCCTGATGGCACGCTGCACCGCTCAAGCATATTGCGTGTCGAGACGGGTGTTGCGCTCTGGAAAGCGGGTGTTGCACCGCGTCTGCATTTCTCCGGCGGTATGGCGCGCCCTGAAGGTCCATCTGCGGGGCAACAAATGGCGACCCATGCCCGTGCGCAAGGCGTCCCGCTTGACGTCATAAGTATTGAGGAACAATCTCAATCGACCCTTCAAAACGCGCTCTTTTCGCAACCGATGCTGGCGCGTGCGCAAAGCCTGCGGCTTGTGACCGAAGGCTTCCACCTACCCCGATCCTGGCTCAGCTTCAAATGGGCGGGTCGGCACGCGCTTTCGCTCAGCTATTCCGAGAGGTTCCGCGCATCCTCGCCAAGTAGCCGTTTCCCAAAACTGACCATGACCCTGCGGGAAGCCGCTGCCTTCTGGTTCAACGCTGGCCGTGCCATGGCTCATAGCCTGGCTGGTATGCTGGGTATTGCTGCGCAGTCGCGCGATGCTTGGCTGACCTAGAGATATGGCCCTGAAAGAACCGCAATTAACGGCGCAAGCGCCCCGGTCAGACATCTTGCGCGCAGCATTCTGGATGCTTGGCGCTATTATTTCCTTCACATCCATGGCAGTGGCTGGACGCGAAATCAGTTTTGAGCTCGATACGTTTGAGCTGATGCTGTACCGCTCTGTTATTGGCGTCTTTGTGGTTATCACGGTTGCCAGCGTGGCTGGTACATTGGGCCAGATCAACCGACGCCGCATGGGCCTGCATCTGATACGTAACATCTGCCATTTTTCAGGCCAAAATCTGTGGTTTGCTGCTATTGCACTGATCCCACTGGCGCAAGTCTTTGCGCTGGAATTCACATCGCCCATATGGGTGGCATTACTGGCACCGATATTTCTGGCCGAAAAACTGACCCGGCTGCGCGGGCTTGTCGCATGCATGGGTTTCACCGGTATCCTGATCGTTGCCCGGCCGGATTTCGCAACACTTGAAACCGGCGTCATCCTTGCCGCGCTTTCGGCTATCGGCTTCGCGGGGTCCGCAATTTTTACGAAACTGCTGACACGCGATGTCAGCATCACCTGCATCCTGTTTTGGCTGACGATCATGCAAACGGGCTTTGGGTTGATCTGTGCGGGGTGGGACGGGGATATTGCCGTGCCCTCGCTTGGCCTTTTGCCATGGGTTGTGCTGGTCAGCCTTGCGGGGCTGTGCGCACATTTCTGCCTGACCACCGCTCTGACCCTTGCGCCTGCAGTGATCGTAATTCCGTTCGATTTTGCCAGATTGCCCGTCATAGCCTTGATTGGTGCCGTGTTTTACGGCGAGGGATTTGATCCATGGGTGCTTGCGGGTGCTCTAATCATTTTCGGTGCGAACTACCTTAATATCGCCCATGAGAGCCGCGCTCAGGCTACAAAACCGCATTAACCCTCTAATTTCCGAGACTTTTGTGATACAATTACCTTTCAGTTGTAATTTCAAGGCAGCGTGACGCAGGGTTACAAATTGACGCAGTTTCCAATCCACAGCTATCGTTGTGCACAAGGGCAAAATTTGGTTGGGAGGAAACCATGAAAAGAATTACAGGCGCTGTAGCCATTCTGGCAGCAAGCACAACATTAGCAAGTGCGGGCGGCATTGACCGCTCTGGGCAGTTTTTACGTCCGCTTTTTGAAGAGGGTGGAGAAAGCGGATCGTATGTTGAATTTTCTTTTGGATCTGTCAGCGCGACAGTAAAACCCGACATTCTATCAGTGGACCCGGTTCAATCACACCAACCATACTCCTTTGCGTTTAAGCAGAGCTTATCAGACAAATTGAGTTTAGCGCTGATCCTGGATCAACCATTTGGCGCGAATGTTGATTATCGGCCAGCATTACCACTAGGCTCCGCGACAATTGAAACACAGGCACTTACAGGTGTTCTTCGGTATAAGTTCAGCGATAACTTTAGCGTTCATGGTGGCCTACGACTTCAAACGATTGGTGGAGAAATCGGTACTGTTGTAAGTGGCGTCCCATCACTTTTAAACGCTGACAGCGATGTCGGTATCGGCGGGCTCGTTGGTGTAGCATATGAACGACCAGACATCGCCTTGCGGGTTGCGTTGACATATAACAGCGAGATTGATCAAGATCTCACTGGCATAGAAGTCAGCCCACTTCCTGCCACGATTAGCCCAAGCGCATTTACCGTCACAACGCCCGCAAGTTTGAATCTGGAATTTCAAACAGGAATAGCGCAAGATACATTGCTTTTTGGCTCAGTAAGATATGTCGAATGGGAAGGATTTAATCTCACAACATCCGGTGCCGGTAATTATGTGAATTTCCGCGAAGATACCACAACTTATTCCCTTGGGGTCGGTCGCAGATTTACAGAGAATTGGTCTGGTGCCGTAACCCTTGGATATGAATCCGCAGGTATACGCCCAACCAATACGCTTCTCTCACCGACGACCGGGATCACAAGCATCGGCGTTGGAGCGACATATACGCAAGGCAATACAAAAGTCACTGGCGGAATTACATATGCACGCCTTGGCGACCAATCCGGATTTCTTGGACCAGCTCCTATCAATTTTCAGGATAACAAAGCCATTGGCGCTGGTATCCGTGTCGGCTTCAACTTCTAACCCGTCAGTTTCTCTATTATGACCAAACGCCCCGCCCTTATCCGGCGGGGCGTTTTGCATTTGTGATGGCGCTTATCACAAATCACTGCTTTATAGCGCAACTTTCGGGTCGCGCCGCCTAATGTGTTGCGGCTAACTACGCCCTATGACGCCACAAAAGACACTCTCTACCCGCGCATGGTCTGAAATGCTTTTGATGTCCTGCATCTGGGGCGGGTCATTTCTGTCTATTCGGCTGGCATTGAACGAGGTGCCTGTGTTCACGTCTGTTGCGCATCGGGTGTTATGGGCCGCGCTGGTGTTGTGGCTCTATATCATTCTGCGCCGCCTCCCCCTGCCCCGTGATCCGAAAATCTGGGTCGCATTTCTGGTGATGGGGCTGCTGAACAACATCATCCCTTTCTCGCTTATGGCATGGGGGCAGCTTCATATCGAAAGTGGGTTGACCTCTATCCTGAACGCGGCAACAGCAATTTTTGGGGTTATTGTGGCCTCTATCGTCTTTGCGGATGAGCGATTAACTTTGAACCGCGCCTTGGGTGTTAGCGTTGGATTCCTGGGGGTTGCAACAGCGATAGGCCTGGAAAATCTAGCGCAATTCGATCTGAAATCAGCGGCACAGCTGGCCGTTTTGGCCGGAACGCTTTCCTACGCTTTTGCCGGTGCGTGGGGTCGCACGACACTAAGTGGGCTGGCGCCACAAGTCGCAGCAGCGGGTATGCTGAGCGGATCAAGCCTTGTAATGGTGCCATTGGCATTCATCATTGACGGCGTGCCCAGCTTCAATCTGAGCCCGACAGCGACCATGGCCATCGCCTACTATGCCGTAATCGCCACGGCCTGTGCTTATCTGCTGTATTACCGCATTCTGGCCGTCGCTGGCAGTGGCAATCTGATGCTCTGCACATTGCTGGTCGCTCCAATCGCTATCGTGCTGGGAGCCTTGGTTCTGGGGGAAGAGTTGCACCCCCGCGCCTATCTGGGGTTTGGCATATTGGCCTTGGGGTTGGTGATACTTGATGGTCGCATCCTGCGCCGATTTCGCAAAAAACCCTAGAAGATTGCCGCCCACAGCGTTACCACAGCACGAAAAGGGACCGGCGATGATCTATAAAACCGCAGATGACTGGCTGAACGCATCGTCAAAACGCGTGCTGTTTTTCGGCATGTCAGGCCTTGGCAAAACCCACATAGCCAATATGTTGCGCGACAGCGGGCTATGGTTCCACTACTCGGTCGATTACCGCATCGGTACGCGCTATATGGGCGAGCATATCGTCGACAACTTCAAAGCCCATGCGATGCAGGACTCGTTTTTGGCGGAATTGCTCAGAACTGACAGCATCTACATCGCCTCCAACATTACCTTCAACAACCTGTCGCCATTGTCCACCTATCTTGGCAAACCCGGCGACCCGGCCAAAGGCGGCCTGCCCTTCGCAGAATATCAACGCCGCCAGACACAACATCATGCAGCCGAGGTTGCAGCACTACTGGATACCGAACATTTCATTTCCCGCGCGAAAACGCTTTACGGGTATGACCATTTCGTCTGCGACAGCGGCGGGTCGATTTGCGAGGTCGTGGACCCCAATGACAACAACGACCCGGTTCTTAGCAAACTGGCCGAAAACCACCTGATGGTCTGGATCGAAGGATCCGAGGAGCACACGCAAGAGCTGATCAAACGCTTTGACCGTGCGCCGAAACCAATGTGCTATCAGGCCCTGTTTCTGGAAGAGTGCTGGGACACATATCTGAACGAAAACAATACTTCAGAAAATAAAGTTGATCCTGATGAATTCATCCGCTGGACCTATGCCCGCGCCATGGCACACCGCCAGCCGCGTTATGCGGCAATGGCTGAAAACTGGGGGATCAAAGTGCAGGCAGAAGAGCTTGCTAAACAGACAACATCCGCCGGTCTCGATCAGTTGATTGCCGATACCCTTGGCAATGGCTGACCTACAGTTTACGTAAATTCTTCAATTTCAAAGCGGACCCAGACCTATGCCCATCAAACTGCCATCAAACCTTCCAGCCTATGACGTGCTGCAAAAAGAAGGTGTTATGGTGATGTCCGAGGATGAGGCCGCCCGTCAGGACATTCGCCCTTTGCGCATCGGGTTGTTGAACCTGATGCCGAAGAAAATCCAGACGGAAAACCAATTTGCCCGCCTGATCGGCGCAACGCCATTACAGATCGAGCTGTCGCTGATCCGTATGTCTGAACATAAGACCAAGAACACGGCCGCCGCGCATATGGCCGAGTTCTACAAACCGTTCAGCGCGGTCAAAGACGAGAAATTTGACGGTTTGGTCATCACTGGGGCCCCTATCGAGCACCTCGCCTTCGAGGATGTCACCTATTGGGATGAGCTGCGTCAGGTCATGGACTGGACGCAAACCAATGTGCATTCCACATTTGGCGTTTGCTGGGGCGGCATGGCGATGATCAATCATTTTCACGGGATCAAAAAGCATATGCTGGGCGCTAAGGCATTTGGCTGTTTTCGCCATGTCAATCTTGCGCCCGCATCGCCCTATCTAAATGGGTTCTCGGACGATTGCGTGATCCCCGTGTCCCGCTGGACTGAGATGAAACAATCAGAGATTGACGCGGCGGGCGGCCTGACCACTCTTCTGGGCAGCGATCAGGTTGGGCCTTGTCTGGTTGAGGATACGGCGCACCGCGCGCTTTATATCTTCAATCATTTTGAGTATGACAGCTTCACGCTGAAGGAAGAATATGATCGCGATGTCGCGTCAGGCACGCCGATTAATGTGCCGATCAATTACTACCCGCAGAATGATCCAAGCCAGACGCCGATGAACCGTTGGCGCAGTCATGCGCATTTGCTTTACGGCAACTGGATCAACCAGCTCTACCAAACCACTCACTTTGATATGTCGAAGATTGGCTCTTAAGCTGCTCATATCTGCCAGTTTGGGGTTTCTGTGCCTCATTGGGCTGACCGTTTTACGAATGGATCAGCGCGCCCGTCAGGCTGATCTGGACCACCCGCCAACCGGGCAGCTTTTGCAAATCGATGGTGTTCAGGTTCACGCGCATGTCGAGGGCTCCGGCCCTGATTTGATGCTGATCCACGGCGCCAGCGGCAGCACGCGGGAATTCACTTTCTCGATGGTAGATAAGTTGAAGGGCGATTATCGTATTATAGCTTTTGACAGACCGGGGCATGGCCATACAGGGCGGATCAAGACGCGCGCATATGACGGCGAAACCCCGCAGGAGCAAGCCACCCTGCTTTATTCAGCAAGCCAACAGCTTGAAGTTCAGGACCCAATTATCCTTGGGCATAGTTACGGAAATGCAGTGGCGCTGGCCTATGCCTTGCAATATCCTGATGATGTCAGCGCTTTGGTAAACATTGCCGGAGTGTCCAATCGCTGGGAAGGCCCATTGGATTTCTGGTATCGTTTGACCAACAGCGTATTTGGCAAACTTGTTGTCATCCCCTTGGTCTCGGCTTTCGTTCCCGCATCACGCGTTCAGCAGAGTGTTGACGGCGTGTTCACCCCGGACCCTATACAGGATGGCTATATCGCGCACACAGGTCTTGGGTTGCCCGTGCGCCCAATTACTTTGCATGCAAATACGCAGCAGGTCAGTCGGTTGAAAGAGGACCTGACGGGGATGGTCCCGCTTTATGATCAGATCAACGTCCCGACTGAAATCATCCACGGCACGGCAGACAAAATTGTCCCGCTGACCGTCCATTCCATCCCTTTATCCACGCAAATCAAAGGGGCAAACCTGACCACACTGGAAGGCATCGGCCACATGCCTCATCACAGTGCCGAAGCGCAAGTCATTAACGCCATTCACCGCGCTGCAAAACGCGCTGGCCTGCGTTAACCATCCACGTCATACTGTCTGCCACGACAAAGACGAGGTTCATATGAACAGCCTGCCCTTTGATAGCGCCATTAGCGCATTCTATGAGACCAAAGCGCCGCAAGAGGTACGGGATGCGATCCGCGACGCCAAGAAGAACCGCATTCTGGCAGACAGCTACCCCTACCGAAAACGCATGGACCGTGATGAGTATGAAGAAACATTAGCAGCCCTGCAGATTGAACTGGTCAAGATGCAGGCCCATATCAAGGAAGCAGGCAGTCGCGTTGCGATCATATTCGAGGGCCGTGATGCCGCTGGGAAAGGTGGGACTATCAAACGCTTCCGCGAAAACATGAACCCGCGCGTTGCCCGTGTCGTGGCTCTGTCCAAGCCAAGCGATCGCGAGGCCAGCCAATGGTATTTCCAACGCTATATCAAGCATCTTCCGGCGGCGGGTGAGATAACCCTGTTTGACCGAAGCTGGTATAATCGGGGCGTCGTCGAAAAGGTTTTTGAGTTCTGCACAGACGCGCAGCGAGAGCATTTTTTCGGACAGGTTCCCGGCTTTGAAAAGCAAATCGTTGAGGACGGCGTGACATTGGTGAAGCTTTGGCTGAATGTTGGTCGTGCCGAACAGCTTCGCCGGTTTCTGGACCGCGAGGCTGATCCACTGAAGCAATGGAAGCTTAGCTGGATCGATGTGGAAGGGTTGAACCGATGGGACGCTTATACCAAGGCCATAGGCGAGAACCTTGACCGCACCCACACGGAGTACGCCCCGTGGACTGTTTTGCGCAGCGATGACAAACGTCGCGCGCGGATTGCAGCAATCCGGCAGGTGCTGGGTCAGATCGACTATGCCAACAAGGACAGCTGTGTGATCACGCCCCCCGATCCACAGATCTGCGGCGGGCCCGGGATCTGGCATGCCTAAGCGCGGCTATCACCACGGTAATCTTAAGCAGGCGCTTGTTGAAGCGGCCCTGAAGCTGATCGAAGGGAAAGGCCCGACGGGCTTCACCGTCGCTGAAGCTGCCAAACACGCGGGCGTCACCCCTGCCGCTGTCTACCGCCATTTCGAAGGTCGCGAGGCCCTGATTGCCGAAGCCGCCCTGCAAGGCCACCGTATCTTTGGCGACTTGATGGAGCACGCCTACGCCGATGGCCAGCCCACAGCGCTTGCAGCCTTTGAGGCCACAGGGCGCGCATATCTTGCCTTTGCGCGGAAATTTCCCGGGCACTACATGGCTATGTTCGAAAGCGGTCTCAGCCTTCAGGCCAATCCGGACCTCGCGCTTGCCGCCAACAGGTCGCGCGGCATTTTGGAACGCGCCGCAGAGGCGTTGAGCCAACATATTCCCGCAGATAAACGCCCACCCGCTACGATGTTTTCAAGCCATATCTGGGCCATGTCCCATGGTGTGGTCGAGCTGTTCGCCCGCGGATCGCCAGGGGCCAAGGCTCCGTTTCCCCCCGAAGAGCTGTTGGAAGCCGGTATCGGTATCTATCTGCGCGGGCTGGGTCTGATTAAGCCGGATTAAGCCGAGTTATCAAATAACATCAGGCTGTTATTGTTTACCTCGGAACTTCTGCTGACAAGTTCAAAGCACACCTTGAACATTGGAACAGAAGATGAAGAATTACATTATATTTCCATGCCTTATTGCTTTATCAGCCTGCGGCATACCTCGTTCGATTTGTATTAGTAACGGGTATGAAGAATACAATGAGCTCGCAAACCTGATCACCAAGACTAACCGCAATATCGATCGTGGATATGCAATCCACAGACAGGAAGAACCTTTTACTGCAATCGTGCAATGTGCGCGGGAAAATGGCGAAACTTATAGCTGCCCCGAGACACAATATCGGGTTGTTGAAACCCCGATCTCAATTGATGTGGATGCTGAGCGTCGGAAAGTTGAAAGCCTGCAGTTAAAATTGCAAAAGGCAGAACTTCGTGGCGATGCACGGGCCAAAAGCTGTCGCGCAAAGTATTCTGAATAAATTCCCAGCGTTGTAAGACCACGTCTTGACGCGCCTTTGGGCGCGTTGCAGTGATGCAAAACATGGGGCTTGATACGGAACCGTTACAAACTCTCGCCAAGGTCGTGCGTGCTGCGGATACAAACACTCATGGTCTGGCGCCAGAAGCCGCAGGGCTGCTTGCCTTATCCGTAGGGCTCAGTCGCGCCTACCGGGATGATATGGCGCAGTTGGAGGCTGGCATGATTATGTACGACGCGCTTTATCGCTGGGCGCGTGATGGTCAAGGCGAAACCCACGATTGGCCAGCCCCGTGAGCGTCTCGATCCCCGAACTTGCCCGTGTGTTCGGGCGTATCGGCGTGCTGTCTTTCGGCGGTCCGGCGGCGCAAATCGCCCTTATGCATCGCGAATTGGTCGAAGAGCGCCCTTGGCTGACGGAACAGGAATATCTGCGGGCACTCAGCTTTTGCATGCTGCTGCCGGGACCAGAAGCGATGCAGCTTGCAACATATTCAGGCTGGCGTCTTCATGGTGTTCTGGGCGGGCTGATCGCGGGGTTGCTGTTTGTGTTGCCCGGTGCCCTGGTGATCATGGCCCTTGCCCTGATCTATGCGGAATTCGGCGAAATTTTCTGGATACAAGCGCTGTTTCTGGGGGTCAAAGCCGCTGTGGTCATCATTGTTATCGAGGCGCTTTTGAAAGTATCCAAGCGCGCGCTGATCAGCCCCATTCATTGGGTGCTGGCCGGGCTGGCCTTTATCGGGATCTATGTATTTGCCATCCCGTTCCCGGTGATTGTTCTAGGGACCGGTATCGCCGGCGCGTTTGTGACATCCACGCACTCGCTCGCTGAAAATGTGGCTCAGGTAAAGACCCGTGACACAGCGCGCACAGTCCTGATTTGGGCGATTATTTGGCTGGGACCACTGGCCACCATATACACGCTGGACTCAAACTTTCTTGGTCCCTTGGCAGTGTTTTTCTCAAAGCTGGCTGTTGTGACTTTTGGCGGGGCCTACGCCGTGCTGGCCTATATGACCCAAGCCGTGGTCGGGGACTACCAATGGCTGAGCACACCACAAATGATGGACGCGCTGGGGCTTGCAGAAACGACACCCGGCCCCCTGATCCTTGTGACAGAGTTCGTGGGCATCCTTGCCGGATATGCCCAAGGTGGCGTTATTCTGGGTATCGTCGCGGGCATCGTGACGCTTTGGATGACATTTGTGCCGTGCTTTCTGTGGATCTTCGCAGGCGCGCCTTACATAGATTGGCTGGCGTCCCGCCCGCGTCTGTCGGGTGCGTTGTCAGCGATCACTGCAGCAATCGTAGGCGTAATCCTAAATCTAAGCCTGTGGTTTGCGATGCATGTTTTCTTCACGAAACAACTTGAGATCGAGTTTTTCGGGGTATCAATTCTTGTGCCAGAGGTGCAGACAATACAGCCCGTTCCAGCCTTGTTGGCCGTCCTTGCGGGGTATCTGTTGCTGGTGCGTAAGATCAGTCTGATCCGGGTACTTATGCTATCCGCTTGCGTTGCTTTGGTGATTGGTATCGTTTTTCAGTAAGTGACGCAGGAATAGGCACAGCGCGATCAGAGTTACCTTAACGGAAACTTTTCAAACGCAATCCCTTTCCATCACCGGAGAATCCCTTATTGTTAGGAGAACAACAAGTGGGGGCTTGAATAGATGTCGAACAGTATCGACTATGGCAACATGATGCACCGTGCGATGCGTGGGCTGATTGCCGAGGTGCTGAGCGATGTTGCCGTATCGGGTCTTCCCGGTGACCACCATTTCTTCATCAACTTTGACACCAGACACCCTGACGTGGCTATGGCTGATTGGCTTTTTGATCGCTACCCACAAGATATGACAATCGTAGTTCAGGAATGGTTCGACAATCTTGTGGTGGGCGAAGACGGCTTCCAGATCACGCTCAATTTTGGCAATACGCCTGAACCCATTTCCATTCCGTTTGATGCCATCCGCACCTTTGTAGACCCGTCCGTTGAATTCGGCCTTCGGTTCGAAACGCAAGACGGCGACGCAGAAAATGAAGTGGTTGAGCTTCCGGACATCGATCTTGAAACACTGGAAGAAATAGCAGACACGCCAGAGCCGAATAAAGCGAAAGAGGCTGATATTGTCAGTCTGGACAGTTTCCGCAAATAGACCCTCTGTTGTCAGCATCAGCGGAATTGTCTTTGCCTGCGGCACAGGGTACATCCATGTGGAATTTTGTTCTCAAGGAATGCGCCCATGACCAATACTCGCACCGAAACCGATAGCTTTGGCCCACTAGAGGTTCCCGCGGATAAATATTGGGGCGCGCAAACGCAACGCTCGATCCAGAACTTTCCTATCGGGTGGGAACGGCAACCCGTGGCCATTGTTCGTGCGCTTGGGGTGATCAAAAAGGCATGCGCCCAGGCCAATACCACCAATGGCAAGCTGGATACAAAGCTGGGCGAAGCAATTTCTGATGCCGCGCAGGATGTCATCGACGGTAAGCTGGACGACAATTTTCCGCTGGTTGTCTGGCAAACCGGATCAGGCACGCAGTCGAATATGAACGCGAACGAAGTGATCGCCAATCGGGCCATTGAAATTCTGGGTGGCATGATTGGCTCAAAAGAGCCTGTGCATCCCAACGATCACTGCAACATGGGACAAAGTTCGAACGACACCTTCCCCACTGCGATGCATATCGCGACGGCAACAATGGCACATGACACCCTTTTGCCCGGGCTCGCCAAGCTGCATGCCACACTGGAAATGAAGGTTCAGGAATTTGAAGGTATCATCAAGATCGGCCGCACCCATACGATGGATGCAACGCCTCTGACGCTTGCACAGGAATTTTCAGGCTATGCTCATCAGGTTGCTATGGGGATCAAGCGCGTTCAGAACGCTCTGCCCCATATCTATGAGTTGGCCCAAGGCGGCACGGCGGTCGGGACGGGCCTAAACACAGTTGACGGCTGGGATGCCCAGGTCGCCGCAAATATGGCTGAAATCACCGGCCTGCCCTTCATCACAGCGCCGAACAAATTCGAAGCGCTGGCCGCCCATGACGCAATGGTTGAGATGTCAGGTGCCGTGAAAACTGTTGCGGCCTCGCTCTTCAAGATTGCCAATGACATTCGGCTTTTGGGATCTGGCCCCCGGTGCGGACTTGGAGAGCTGATGTTGCCCGAGAATGAGCCCGGCAGTTCGATCATGCCCGGCAAGGTCAACCCGACCCAATGCGAAGCCATGACGCAAGTATGCGCGCATGTCTTTGGCAATGACGCAGCCATCGGTTTTGCCGGGTCACAAGGCCATTTTGAATTGAACGTCTACAAGCCGATGATGGCCTACAACTTGCTGCAAAGCATGCAACTTCTGGGGGATGCATCGGTTGCCTTTACAGACAATTGCGTAGCCGGGATCGCGGCAAACCGTGACCGGATCGAAAAGCTGATGCGCGAGTCCCTAATGCTGGTGACAGCCCTTGCGCCGGAAATTGGCTATGACAACGCCACAACCGTCGCCAAAACGGCCCACAAAAACGGCACGACATTGCGCGAAGAAGCAGTTGCTCTTGGGTTTGTGGATGCGGAAACCTTTGACCGGGTTGTACGCCCTGAACAGATGATCGGCCCCAAATGAAGCCCATTAACCTGAACAAAGCGCGCAAGGCTAAGGCACGGGCCGAGAAATCAGCGCGCGCAGATGCGAATGCGGTAAAGTTCGGGCCGAGCAAAGCAGAAAAGAACAGCGTCACGTCCCTGACGCAGAAGCGAAGCCGTGATCTTGATGGCCATAAGCTGGATAAATGAGCCGGCCCAAAAAACGCTCTCTCACGATTAAGGGACACAGAACAAGCGTATCGCTTGAAGATGAATTCTGGGCCGCATTTCGCAATATAGCACGAGAGCGCAATCTGCCGATCAACGAGCTTGCGGCACAAATAGATGCCGCCAGACATACAAAAACCGGACTCGCATCAGCGATCCGGCTTTTTGTATTGGACTGGCATTTACAAAATGCAAGCGCGCGTCCCAAAAGTTAGTCTATCACCGCGATGCAGAAACCCGGCGTGTCGTCAGTTGCAAATCATCATCGAACAAATTAACCAGTTCGTCCTTGGTCAATTTTGACCCGGTCCCGATCTCTACCCGCTCAATTGTTTTAGTACGCTGCAGCTTGCGTATGGATGGAATTGCAATTCGAAAAAGAGGTGCCACGATTTGTGACTTCGACACCGTTTCTTCAATTCCAAGGTCGCTATCAAATGCCATCTGTACCCTCCCAAGGTTCAGAATTTGGTTGTGCCACAGTTATGCCCAAAAAAGGAACGCTTTTTACGGGGAGGAATTAGCTAAAATTCACCATATATTCAATAAATCAGCCATATGGCTTTATTTAATAGGTTGAAATAAATGTATTTTTAGTGCGTCGGCAAAATTTGACCACTTGGTTTAAGACGTTGCGTTACATTTTTCAAAGTGAAGCAAAAACATCACATTTTATGCCTTGGAGATTAACATTTTGCCCAATTGGTTAACATTTTTGAGATACGTGACCTTGCGTAAACAGAATCACCGCCTTGGTGTGACGCGCAGCCAGATCCCGTCTTTCGCTCGGACTGTAAGATGTGCGACCGGGATTGGGTCAGACCCAACCACACGTTCAAAGCGAAACGCGCGGACCAGCATGGACAGCAAAAGCGGCCCTTCGACCATGGCAAAACCCGCCCCGATACAAACACGCGGCCCCGCAGAGAACGGGATATAAGCATCGCGCATACAGGCCTTCCCGTTCTCGGTCGCCCACCGGGTTGGGTCGAACCCGTCCGGGTTGTCCCATAACCGGGTATGGCGGTGCAAATGCCAAGGTGACAACACAACCTGCGCGCCCGTAGCGATTTTGCGGTCGCGAAAGGTCTCGGACTGCGTAGTCTGTCGCACCATCATCGGCACCGGCGGATAGAGCCGCAAAACCTCTCGAAATACATCCCGGCTGAGGCGCAGTTTCGACACTACCGCGAATTCCAGTGCCTCCCCCAGCGCATCGGCCTCTTCAGCCAAACGATCCTGCCATTCAGGGTAAAGCGCCAGAAGATAGAGCGCCCATGCAAGCGCGCTTGCGCTGGTCTCGTGGCCGGCCAGAAAGAAGATGGCAACCTGATCTACCATCTCTTGTGCACTAAAAGTCTCACCGGTTTCCGGATCAGCAGTCGTCATGATCTTAGTCGCCAGATCATTCGGCGCCACGCCTGCCTCAATCGCCGCCATGCGCTCAGTCGTCAATTCAGAAATCAGCGCACGGATGGATTTCGCTGTCTGACGCGTCCCACGGCGAAAAAACCGTGGCAACCACCACGGGATAGGCAGAAAGGCCGCAAGGTTCAGAATGGGTTGTGAGCGTTGATAGTCCCGAAATTGCGTAAACACCTGCGACGCGATGTTGTTTTCAATGGGAATTGAAAATAGCGTGCGAAAGATAACATCTGCCGCCGCAAAGCTGGTCTCTTGCTCTATCTCAATCGGGTTATCGTCCACCTTCGCAGACAGCCGCGTCACTGCCCCCTGACCCGCATGCCACATGGCCGGGAAGGTATCACGCAAACGCCCGCCTTCGAAGGCGGGATCAATGATACGCCTTTGCCGTTCCCAAGCAGCGCCATTCGTCAGAAAGACACTGTTACCCAATAGCGGACGCAAGCCTTCACCCACACGATCTGACTTCGGAAAATCTTGCGGACGCGCCTTCAGGACTTCCCGGATCAGATCAGGCTGGTTGACCAGATAGCTGCGAAAAAAAGGCGTGCGGAACTCTGCCATCCAGGCGCGGTAAAGCCGTTCAGGTTGTGCCGACAGGATATCCTGCCGAAACAACCGCACATAGTGCCATAGCGATACCTCGTCAGGCCTTGCCGCAGGTTTGGGCGGCAGGTGCCCGTCCCCGGTCATACGGTTGATGTTGAGCGATACGGCGACACGGCAACATCTATGCGAGACCGGGACGGTTGCCGACCGGCAAATCGATCAGCTAGCGTAACAGGACCTGCTGTGATCTGGAAATAATCATAGTCCTTTGGCTTGTCGAATGCGCAGAGATACTGGAAATGTAACCGGAAGAACCGCCAGCGCAATTGACGCCAGCGTTCTTGGCTGAGCGTTTGAGTATATGCGGCAGACAGAACCAGTGGCCATTTTTTGTCCTGTGGTTCAACCCCTGTGACAGAGACCGGATCACAGAGGGCAAACGCGCAGCCATCGCTTGGGGCGCTCACGTCGATCCAAGTGATATCATCGCAAGACGACAAAAAATTAAGATCGCGTCGTAACTTATTGGCTTTCGGCAAGAAAGACATCATTGGGATAACCTGCCCAAGCGACAGGAATGCCAAGCGCGGGCCATTTTCCGGCAATTTTCCGCCCCGGATCAGATCAGCAATGATGGAAACCGCCAGATGCGCGCCAGAGGAATGGCCGACCACCAGAACCTCATCAACATTCGTTTTCAAAGTCGCCGCAATGAAATCTTCGAATGTCTTCATACGTTCTTCCAGATCAGACGGGTTTTCGCCGTTGAATTGGGCCGAATAGGCGTAGTCATGCATAAGGTAATAGGCGTATAGCTTGCCATCCTGTGACTTAAACCAACGTAAAAGCAACACCGCAATAGCAATGCCCGCAGCCGTAAAGACCCACCCTAGCGGATAGGACAGCCATGTCGGTGGCAACGCCCCAAACAGGCTGAACGCCCCGAAAAGAAGGCTTGTCAGAATACCTGAAACTATGGACCATGCGATCAGGGCCAGAATAAGCTGTAACAGAAGCATCCCCACGGGGTAGAGTGCTGCAATCATCGGGCCTTTCCGCAGCGCCATCAGCTTTATAAAAGCGCCTGAGCTGATATATATCCAAGCGGTCTTGACCAATTGCAGATACGTGCGCGGAATATCATTCGCCATGCTCTTGCGGACAATGTCGGACCAGACGAGCACATCGACATTCGCATCCACGGTGCTGCCATCAATATGACCTGTCACTTGCCATCCAAATGGCCCTTCGGCTTTTCTTGGTGTCAGGTCAATCTCATACCCACTGATCCGGGCCTGCTCGACCGCCTCGCTGCGGTAAAGTTCCCGATAACGGCGGGGCGGCATTGGATCATAGCCTGGAATATAGAAAACCTGACGTTTCTTCACCTTATGCAGAATATTATCTGTCATGATACCCCTCATTAAATGCCGCGACGTTAACCCGGTCCGAGAGCGATAGGAAGGACACCAATGACGATGGACAAGTCCACCTGCGGCGCATAGATCACACTTTATGAAATGGGATGAAGAACTAGACGCAATCGGGCTGTTATGCCCCCTGCCCGTGCTGAAGGCACGCAAAAAGCTTATGGGTATGAAAACGGGTACGACTTTACGTATTCTGGCCGACGATCCGGCAGCAATTGTGGACGTTCCGCATTTCTGCGCAGAAGCCGGACATGACCTGATCGAGCAGACGGATCATGGGGCGATGCAGGCTTATGTGATCCGTAAGGCCTGAAATGATCACTCCGCCGCCTGTTTAACGGGCGGCTGATCCAGCATCGCCAGCAGTTCCTCGCGTCGTTTTGCGGCTTTGTGCTCATTAGCTTGCTTAACCGGGCCAAATCCGCGGATTTGAAGGGGCAGCTCAGCAAGGGCAATCGCGGCCTCCTGATTTTGGGCCGTGGCGAAACGCTTTGCATCCTCTTGATATTGCTTAACCAAGGCCCGCTCCATTTTGCGTTCAGGGGAATAACCAAACACGTCAAATGGTGTACCACGCAGACCTTTCAGACGGGCAAGTATCCGAAATGCCCGCGCTATCCACGGGCCATATTCCCGTTTGAGCGGACGTCCGTTTGCACCTATCTTGCTGAAGATCGGCGGGGCCAGATGATAGGTCAGGCTCAGAGCGCCATCGAATTCGGCACGGGCTTTTTCCTCTGTTTTCAGATGCAGACGTGCGACTTCGTATTCATCCTTATAGGCCAAAAGTTTGTGATATCCCTTGGCAACGGCTTCGCGCAGAGCCGGGTTTTCAAACTGATCCACCAAAGAGCGATAGCGTTTGGCAAGACGTTTGTTTTGATATTGCGTCAAATGATCTGCCCGAAATTCGATCTTGTCCTCCAACGTTTTCGGCAGGTGGACTATCTTGGCCTCAAGCTGTTTCGCAGCATCCTCGGGATACAGGGCCGCCCAACGCCCAAGCTCAAAAGCTTTCAGGTTTTTATCGGGCGCAGCACCGTTTAGCTTAATCGCCCGTGCGATGGCCTCATGACTAAGCGGGATTGTGCCCCGCTGCCAGGCTGCACCGAACAACATCATGTTGGAAAAGATAGAGATCACCCATCAGTGTTTTGGCAAGATCAGACGCATCAAAGAACGATACGTCCCCTTTAAGCTTTGCCTCAAGCGAGACTTTCAGCCGGTCCGTCGGCAGGGTGAATTCGGTGTTTTGAGTGAAATCGCCTGTGATGATTTCATGGCTGTTGACCACAGCCTTTGTGCGTCCGGTCTGCATCAGGCCAAGCGTCTTGGCCCCCGCAGAGACCACAAGATCGCCGCCAATCAACGCATCGCATTCGCCAGTTGCCACGCGAATGGCCGAAATGTCTTCCGGCGTATTTGCCAGACGACAATGGATATGAACCGCCCCCCTTTCTGGGCAAGACCTGCCATTTCCATCATCCCCGCGCCCTTGCCATCTATATGCGCAGCCATCGCCAGCACTGCGCCAATAGTCACAACACCAGTGCCGCCAACACCCGTAATTACCACATTATGGGTGCCATTTATGGCTGGCAGATCGGGCTCAGGAAGGTCTGGCAGATCTATTTCCGCAGTTGCCTGTTTCTTGATCTGCGCTCCTTGGATGGTCACGAAAGATGGGCAGAAGCCATTGACGCAGGAAAAATCCTTGTTGCAGGACGACTGGTCAATTGCGCGTTTGCGCCCAAGCTCGGTTTCGGCTGGAACGATGGACACACAATTCGATTGCACCCCACAATCCCCGCACCCCTCACACACATCTGTATTGATGAAAACGCGCTTGTCAGGGTCAGGGAAAAGCCCGCGCTTACGACGGCGGCGCTTTTCAGCAGCACAGGTTTGCACATAAACAATTGCTGATACACCTTTGATCTTACTGAAATTTTCTTGCACAGATGGCAGTTCTGCTCGTTCATGTGTTGCAATGCCTGCCGGGAAGGCCTTGAAATCAACATCTTCCTTTTCGTCATAGACCAACGCGATGTTTTGCACGCCCATGGCGCGCAGCTCGGCTGTGATGCGAGGCGCGTCAAGCCCGCCTTCGTTCCCCTGCCCGCCTGTCATGGCAACGGCATCATTATAGAGGATTTTATAGGTGATATTCGTCCCGGCGGCCAAAGCCGCACGGATGGCTTGCGCGCCTGAGTGGTTATAGGTGCCATCACCCAGGTTCTGGAACACGTGGTCGCGGGTTGAAAACGGGGCTTCCCCGATCCAATTCGTGCCCTCACCGCCCATCTGCGTGAAGCCGACGGTATCGCGGTCCATCCATTGGACCATGTAATGACAGCCGATCCCCGCATAGGCACGAGACCTGTCAGGAACTTTGGTCGATGTATTATGTGGGCAGCCCGAACAGAAATACGGCAGGCGGGCTGCGATGTCTTGCGCGTTGTCGGCGCGTTTGGTTTCTGCCAGCATCGCAAGACCCGCTTGAATACGATCCGTATTGCGACCTTCTTCAATTAAGATTTTCCCAAGCTTCTCAGCAATATCAATGGGATCAAGGGCATAGCGGGTCGGGAACAGTTCCAGCCTGCGGCCATTTTCCCATGTATCGCCTTTGTGCCAGCCATAGACCCGGCGACCCCGTCGGTCATCAAAAATGGCTTCCTTGACCTGTACTTCAATCAGCTTGCGCTTCTCTTCCACAACAATGATCAGATCCAGACCTTCGGCCCAATCATGGAACCCATCCATTTCAAGTGGCCAGACCTGCCCGACCTTGTAAGTGGTCAGACCAAGGCGTTCGGCTTCAACCTCACCAATCCCCAAAAGCGACAGGGCGTGGGTCAAATCCAGCCAGTTTTTACCTGCCGCGACAAACCCGATTTTGGCCCCCGGCTTGCCCCAGACCCGTTTGTTGATCTTGTTTGCCTTTGCAAACGCCTCTGCGGCGAAGCGTTTGTGATCAATCATCCGCGCTTCCTGAGCAACCGGGGTATCAACAAGGCGGATATTCAAACCATCATCTGGCATCGGAAAATCGGGTAAAACAAAGGACATTCGGTCCAGACGACCATCCACAACGGCGGTTGCCTCGATCGTGTCCTTCATGGTTTTCAGCCCGACCCAGACGCCTGCAAAGCGGCTCAGCGCCCAACCATAGAGCCCGTGGTCCAGAATTTCCTGCACCCCGGCGGGCGACATAATGGGCATATAGGCATCCACCATCGCCCAATCGGACTGATGTAAGGTTGTCGAGCTTTCGCCGGTATGGTCATCCCCCATCGCCATGAGCACACCACCATGGGGTGATGTGCCGGCCATATTGGCATGGCGCATCACGTCGCCGGAACGGTCCACGCCGGGCCCCTTACCGTACCACAGGCCGAACACGCCGTCATAACGGCCCTCCCCGCGCAGCTCGGCTTGTTGTGCGCCCCAGATGGCCGTGGCGGCCAGGTCTTCGTTCAGACCGGGTTGAAAGGTCACTTGCGCTTCAGCAAGCTGCTGTGCGGCCCGCGTCATTTGGATATCGACCGCCCCAAGGGGCGAACCGCGATATCCCGTGACCAGACCTGCTGTATTTAACCCGGCGCTGGCATCGCGGACATGTTGCATCAGAACCAAGCGCACCAGCGCCTGTGTCCCATTCAGCAGAACCGGGGATTTCGTCAAATCGAACCGGTCAGTCAGACTTATGTCTTTGTTGATCATAGCGCTCTCCCGATTTGACCTTATTATAGGTCAAAAAAGCTGACCTACAAAATAAAAACTTTTGACGCAGTTTGATTGCAGGCCATGTAAAACATAAGTTACGGAGCAGTCGTGTAAGCGTTCAAAATTGAAACAGTTGGTATGTCATGGATTGGGATAAGCTTAGAATATTTCACGCAGTCGCTGATGCTGGCTCTCTGACCCATGCGGGCGATGTGCTGCATCTGTCGCAATCCGCTGTATCACGCCAGATCAGAGCACTTGAAGAATCGCTTAGTGCGACCCTGTTTCACCGCCATGCGCGCGGGCTGATTCTAACCGAACAGGGCGAGTTACTGTTTGATGCAACACGGTCCATGACCAAGCGGCTTGACGCCGCGGCGGCCCGTATTCGAGATAGCGAAGAGGAAGTTTTCGGAGAACTGCGTGTCACAACAACCATCGGCTTTGGCTCGCTCTGGCTGGCACCGCGCCTGTCAGCGCTCTACGCGGATTTTCCGGATCTGAACATCAACCTGATGCTTGAAGAACGCGTTCTGGACTTACCGATGCGCGAGGCCGATGTCGCCATCCGTATGAAAGAGCCAAGCCAAGCCGATTTGGTGCGCAAGCGGCTGATGAGTGTGAAGATGCGCCTTTATGCCAGCCAATCCTATCTGGACAGCAAGGGCGTTCCGGAAACAATGGATGATCTGCAATCCCACCGCCTGATCTGTCAAAACATCAATTCGGAGCAAGTCAGCGCCGGCGCGATGATGGTGCGCGAATTGATGAGTTATGATCCTCCGTCCCTGTTAACGGTGAATAACTATTTTGGTGTCTTGCAAGCCGTTCTGAACAATCTGGGTGTGGGCGTCCTGCCAGATTACACGGCAATTGATGAGCCAAGCTTGATCAGGGTACTTGAAGATTTTGAATCGAATGAAGTCCCGGTTTTTCTAGCCTACCCCGAAGAACTGCGTCAATCCAAACGTATTGCCGCCTTTCGTGACTTCGTTGTGCGCGAAATTACAGCACAAAGGAAAAAGGCGCAAAGCGCGCAAGCCGCTCAGTAATTCAGCAGATATGCAACAGTCGCATAACCGTTATGCGACTTAAAAGAGCGATTTTCCTTGAACCAACGCAATCAGATCACTACCTGCACAATCAGGCAGCAGCTTTGCTGGTGTCTACCTCCCTGTTGGACTTCGGCCGAGCTTTATGCTCGGCCTTTTTTTGTCGTTTACATGTGTTAACGGTTTATAATCATTTTTAATGGTATGACCCTCATACTCGGCTGTTTTCATAAATGAGGGGCCGTATGCAAACTGCGCCACTAAAACGAGCCGGGTAAACAACTATGGACTTGCGGGATTTTCAGCAGGAGGCCGATGTTGTAAAGGGGTTGTATAGCCTCAAAAGTATAGAATTCACCTCTCGCATATTTTTGCTGGGGTTTCCCATCGTTGGGATCGCACTGTTCCTGCATCTTTACCTGCCGCTCCTTTGGTATGCCGTATATTATTCGATTGTCGTGATCGTTTATCGGCTGGTTCAGCTCTTCGCGAAAAAACCAACGAAAAAACTCTACCAGATCATTGTCTTGTCAGAGACTATACTTCAGGCAATCTACCTTATGCTTCCGATCTATTTCTGGTCACTGCCTGTGCCGCTGTTAAACGCCGGGGCGATTGCGATGATGATAGGCGCAATGCTGAACGCATTGTCCCAGCATTGCCGTTTGACATCCTTTGCCATCATTGATGGCGGACTTATGTCAGTTGTCATCATATATCTTGGGGCGGATTTCATGATTAATAGCGAAGATGCCCTGAAGGGATATATAGGCTTCGGATTTGCGGTCGCCTTGTCTTTGTATTTCATCGTGACACTGGCTGAAGTTTTTGCAACCAGACGGGCCCTTGAAACAGCCACCAAGATGGGTGTGGAAGCTCAGAAAATTTCGGCCATCGGGCGGCTGACCGCAGGTGTTGCCCATGATTTCAACAACATACTGACGGTCGTGATGGGCAATCTAGACCTGCTACGCGAAGTCGATGATATGGACGAGAAAAACGCATTAGCCGGTCAGTCTTATGATGCAGCGAAAAGGGCTTCCGTTCTGACATCGCAGCTTCTTGCCTTTTCCCGTCAGGTTCCCTTGATTGCACAAACTGTTGCCTTGCCTGATTTTCTGAACAGTTTTTCAGAACTGGCAAGAGGAATGCTGCCACGCAACATTGCACTTGAGATGCCTCTGCACCCCGGATTATGGTCGGTTCGTGTTGACAGTGATCAATGCCAGACAGCGCTGCTGAACCTGATGATCAACGCTGTCGATGCGATGCCCGATGGTGGCACAATCACCTTAAGCGCCCGCAATACAACAGCCCCTGACGGTATCAGCGGTGATTTTCCAGACGGGCCTTATGTGCTGATTGAATTGCGCGATGAAGGGGAAGGCATTCAGCCTGAAAATCTGGAAAAGGTTTGTGAGCCATTCTTTACCACAAAACCGGTGGGCAAAGGGTCAGGCCTTGGGCTATCGATGGCGAAGGGCTTTGCCGAGCAATCAGGCGGTGCGCTGTTTATAGAAAGCACATCTGGCAAGGGCAGCGCCATCTCAATCTTATTACCAGCTGACGTGGCATCAGGCACGTAGCAACCTGATTTCGGCGGTATCCCCCTTTCCCCTCGTGCGCGCCTGTCATAAGAGGTTGTGGCACAAAAATGAGGGATATCACCAATGCAGGATCCTGCACTTACCGATGATATAATTGCAGCACATGGGCTGAAGTCAGACGAATACGCACGCATTCTGGAGATCATCGGGCGGGAGCCAAGTTTCACTGAGCTTGGCATTTTCTCAGCTATGTGGAACGAACATTGTTCCTATAAATCCTCTAAGAAATGGCTGCGGACCCTGCCGACCGACGGACCGCAGGTTATCTGTGGGCCAGGCGAAAATGCAGGTGTAGTGGATATTGGTGATGGCCAAGCGGTGGTCTTCAAGATGGAAAGCCACAATCACCCCTCTTATATTGAACCTTATCAGGGCGCAGCAACAGGCGTGGGGGGTATCCTACGCGATGTGTTCACTATGGGCGCGCGCCCTATTGCGGCGATGAATTCGTTAAGCTTCGGCGCCCCGGATCATCCCAAAACGCGCCAGCTTGTCTCGGGCGTCGTGGCGGGGATCGGCGGGTATGGTAATTGCTTTGGTGTGCCAACCGTTGGCGGTGAGGTTCGCTTCCATCCGGCCTATAATGGCAATTGTCTGGTGAATGCCTTCGCTGCTGGCCTTGCCGATGCGGACAAGATTTTCTACTCTGCCGCATCAGGTGTCGGCATGCCCGTAGTCTATCTCGGGGCAAAAACCGGGCGTGACGGGGTTGGCGGGGCCACCATGGCTTCGGCTGAATTTGACGACACGATCGAAGAAAAGCGCCCGACCGTTCAGGTTGGCGATCCTTTCACTGAAAAACGCCTTATGGAGGCGTGTCAGGAATTGATGCAAACCGGTGCGGTGATCTCGATACAGGATATGGGCGCGGCTGGCCTGACATGCTCTGCTGTGGAAATGGGTGACAAGGGCAGTCTTGGCGTGCAGCTAAATCTGGATGCGGTGCCAGTGCGCGAAGAAAGCATGACCGCTTATGAGATGATGCTCAGCGAATCACAGGAACGGATGCTGATGGTTCTTAACCCTGCCCTCGAAGCCGAGGCAAAAGCAGTGTTCGACAAATGGGATCTTGATTTTGCAATCGTCGGTGAAACCATTGCCGAGGATCGTTTCCTTGTTCTGCATGGCAATGAGATCAAAGCTGATCTGCCTCTGAAAGCCCTGTCCGGCACGGCCCCCGAATATGATCGGCCATGGGTGGAAACCCCTGCGCACGATGCTTTGGAAGACATACCGCAAGTCGATGCTATTGATGCGCTGAAAGCCCTGATCAGCAGCCCCAACTACGCCCGCAAGCAATGGCTGTGGGAACAATATGACAGTCAGGTTATGGCCGATACAGTGCTTGCACCCGGCGCCGGGGCTGGGATTGTGCGCGTTCACGGCACCAACAAAGCCTTGGCATTCACCTCTGACGTGACCCCGCGTTATGTGAAGGCAAACCCATTTGAAGGCGGCAAGCAAGCCGTCGCAGAAGCCTATCGCAACCTGACCGCCGTGGGCGCTTTGCCCTTGCCACCACAGACAACCTGAATTTCGGCAACCCCGAAAAACCCGAGATCATGGGGCAATTCGTCGGTGCCATAAAGGGGATTGGTGAAGCCGTCGCCGCATTGGATATGCCAATCGTGTCGGGCAATGTGTCTTTGTATAATGAAACCGATGGCTCCGCCATTCTACCAACGCCTACGATCGGTGCTGTGGGTCTGATTGACGATGTCGATCATGTGATCGCCGGTCAGGTCCGGGAGGGGCATCTGGCCATGATGGTCGGCGAAACCCAAGGGCATCTGGGGCAGTCTGCCGTTCTGGCCGAAGTTTTCAACCGCGAAGACGGCGATGCGCCTTCCGTAGATCTGGCTGCCGAAAAAGCCCATGGCGATTTCATCCGGGCCAACCGGGACTGGATTGATGTGTGCACGGATCTGTCTGACGGGGGGCTTGCCTTGGCTGCATTTGAGATGGCTGAAGCTGCTGGCGTTGGTCTGGTTCTTGACGATGACACAACAGCAATAGCCTTTGGCGAAGATCAGGGGCGTTATCTGATCGCTTGTTCCTATGACAAGGCAGAGGCTTTGATGATTGCCGCAGGACAAGCAGGTGTGCCGATGCAAACGGTTGGCAAATTCACCGGCAGTGCCGTTAAAATCGGAAGCTCAGAAGCCCCTCTGGAAGAGCTGAGCGCGCTTTACCGCGACAGCTTTGAGACCGCCGTGGGATAAAGGTGCCTTGTCACCCCTACGAAGGCCCCCTATTTCTGTTACAGATGACAAAACAGGACCCTGCCCCATGGCCATGAAAGCTCAGGAAATCGAAGACCTGATCCGTGAAAGTTTTCCGGACGCCAAAATCATCATTACCGATCTGGCCGGTGACGGAAACCACTATGCGGCCGAGGTGATCGACGAAAGTTTCCGAGGCCAGAACCGAGTACAACAACAACGCGCCGTCTATGCATCGCTAAAAGGCAAGATGGACGGCGCCAATGGCGAGCTACACGCGCTGGCTCTTACAACAAAAGTTCCGGAGTAATCAAAATGACCGATACCGCGACACAAATCAAAGACACTGTGACTGCCAACGAAGTTGTGCTGTTTATGAAAGGTACAAAGTCCATGCCGCAATGCGGGTTCTCTTCCAAGGTTGCTGGCGTGCTGAACTATATGGGCGTCGAATTCTCGGACGTAAACGTGTTGGCCGATGACGCCATGCGTCAGGGGATCAAGGATTATTCCGACTGGCCAACGGTCCCGCAGCTTTATGTCAAAGGCGAATTCGTTGGTGGTTGCGATATTGTTACCGAGATGACACTGTCTGGTGAGCTGGATACATTGTTCGATGAAAAGGGCGTCACCTATGACAAAGACGCTGCGGAAAAAATCCGCGAAGCAAACGCGTAAGAGCCGCACCCATAAAAAAGCCCGGCCTTAACCGGGCTTTTTCTTTAATTGCAAAGCGATTAACGCAGAAGGTCACGCACTTTTTGTGCTGTTTCTTCCGCCGTAATACCAAAGTGCTTATACAAGGTTCCCGCCGGGGCTGACGCACCAAAGCCATGCATCCCGACGAAACCGGACTTCTCTCGCTTTCCGCGTTCACCGAATAGCCAACGATCCCAGCCAAAGCGAATACCGGCTTCAATTGCCACCCGAACAGGTCCGGCGGGTAGAATTTTGCGGCGGTATTTTTCATCCTGCTCTTCGAATATTTCCCAGCATGGCATCGATACGACGCGGGTGCCGATACCATCGGCTTCCAGCAGCTCTTTTGCAGCAAGTGCTATTTCGATCTCGGACCCCGTGGCCAGTAAAATCGCCTGCCGTTTGCTGACGGCTTCGGCCAAAACATAGGCCCCCATAGCAACCTGATTTTTGGTTGTGTGGTCCGTGCGGACGGTCGGCAGCCCCTGACGGCTGAGTGCCAGAACGGAAGGCGTGGATTTAGAGCTGAGCGCGACCTCCCATGCTTCAGCGGTTTCAACCGCATCGGCGGGGCGGAATACGTTGATATTCGGCGTTGCGCGCAGCATGGCAAGATGTTCAACCGGCTGGTGCGTCGGGCCATCTTCACCAAGACCAATACTGTCGTGCGTCATCACATATGTGACCGGTACGCCCATCAGTGCAGACAGACGCATTGCCCCACGCGCATAATCCGTGAAGCACATGAAGGTTCCACCGTAGGCCTTTATGCCACCATGCAAATTCAGGCCATTCATAGCAGCGGCCATACCGTGTTCGCGCACGCCATAATACATATAGCGGCCCTTGCGGTTATCGGGAGAAAACACGCCCATATCGGCGGTCAGAGTGTTGTTGGATCCTGTCAAATCCGCTGAACCACCAAATGTTTCGGGCATAATAGGGTTGATAACTTCCAACGCCATTTCCGACGCTTTGCGCGTCGCAACTTTTGGTTTGCTCTCGCTGATCTGCTTTTTCAACGCCTTGATCGTCGCGCTCAGCTTTTTCGATGGCTCGCCCGCCATGATACGGGCAAATTCGTTCTGCTTGTTGCTCGACATTGCGGCAAGCCGGTCTTCCCAGGCCTGACGCTCTGCCTTGCCGCGTGCGCCGATCTTTTCCCAAGCGGATTTCACGTCTTTCGGGATCTCAAACGGCCCGTAGGACCAGCCATAAGCGTCGCGTGTATCCTCAATCAGCTTTGCATCGGTCAAAGCACCGTGGCCTTTCGATGTATCCTGCGCCGATGAGCCAAGGGCGATATGAGTCTTGCACGCAATCATCGAAGGTTTACGCGATTTCTTGGCCTTTGCTATGGCCTCATCAATCGCCTGAGGATCATGGCCGTCGATCTCGATCACTTGCCAACCGGACGCCTTGAACCGCATGACCTGATCGGTTTTGTCAGAAAGTTCGACCGTGCCGTCGATGGTAATGTTGTTATTGTCCCAAAGAACAATCAGACGCCCCAGCTCATGCTTACCAGCAAGCCCGATGGCCTCCTGACTGACGCCTTCCATCAGGCAACCGTCACCTGCGATGACGTAAGTGTGGTGATCCACCAGTTTGCGGCCAAGGCGCGCACGTTGGACTTCTTCGGCGATGGCAAATCCTACCGAGTTTGCAATGCCCTGCCCCAACGGTCCGGTTGTCGTCTCTATGCCCTTGGCATGGCCGTATTCCGGATGGCCTGCCGTTTTGGCCCCCAACTGGCGGAAATTCTTGATCTCTTCCAGCGTCATATCCTCATAGCCCGTCAGATATAGCAAAGCGTATAACAGCATAGAGCCATGGCCCGCAGACAGGATGAACCGATCTCGATCCGCCCAGTCCGGTGCAGAGGCATCGAATTTCAGATGCTTCTCGAACAGGACAGTCGCCACATCAGCCATGCCCATAGGCATACCGGAATGACCCGAATTCGCGGCGGCAACCGCGTCCAATGTCAGTGTGCGGATCGCACAGGCCTTGTTCCAATGTTCAGGATGCTTTTTGCGCAGGCTGGCAATATCCACGATCAGTGTCCCCTTTTGTCCAGGCAAGTTATGCCTGTCCCATACCAGCGTTAGCGCGAAGTTCAAGCAGATCGCCGCGACTTGGTGCTTCTCGTGCGGAAAGGGGGCGCAATTTGGTGTCGGCTTGGTTAAAATAATCTCGGACGATAAAAAAACGATCTCGACCAAGAGGCCGGACAAAAACGACCCAGGGGGCATATATGACGGACATCACAGAGCTTGAGGGACGGATTGCATCCGCCCTTGACCGAATTTCACAAGGCATCGAGACCCGCAGTGCTGCACCCGCAAGTACAGCAGACAGCGACGAGCTACGCGAAGATCTGGAAATTGAGCGCGCCACGAATGCAAAACTCGTTGCATCCCGCGAACAGATGACGGCCCAGGTAGAACGGCTGGAGACGCGGGTAGAACGGATGGCAACGCGGCTTGACGCGATGGACTCTGAAAACACGCGGTTACAAAACGTGATCGCATCCCTTCATGATAGTAACGCTAAACTGCGTGACGCCAATACGAACAATCAGGGTTCGCCCGATATGATCAACAGCGCCCTGAGCAATGAGTTGGATGAGCTGCGCGCGATGCGCAAAGCGGATTTAGCGCAGATGGATGAAATTCTGGGCGAGCTGGCCCCTATGCTGAAAGAGGTGCGGGATGCCTGAAGTAGATATCGAAATTGGCGGGCGCGTTTTCCAAGTCACGTGTCAGACGGGGGAAGAGCATTTTCTGCAATACGCTGCAAAACTTCTGGACAATGAAGCCTCTACTCTGGCCGAGCAAATTGGCCGCATTCCCGAAGCCCGGATGCTGCTGATGGCAGGCTTGATGCTGGCGGATAAAACGGCGGGTCTGGAAGAACAGGTTCGCGAAGCTGGCAAACGTCTGGAAGCTCAGGCCGCAGAGCTGGCCGCGCTGAAAGCGGCCCCGCCTCAGAAGGTCGAAGTTCCTGTGATCCCCAGTGCCGTGACAGATAGTCTTGCAGAACTTGCCGCCCGTGCCGAGGCTTTGGCGGACCGAGTCGACAGCTCTGCGGCTTAAGCATGTAATTGATGACAATGCGTTATCGCTAACATCGGCCAAGTCTTGCCAAGCGCGCAAATGTTAACGCTAACGTATTGTTAAAAAACGAAAACTGAACTTCTCAATAAGAAGCCGATGCCCTATAACGCACCTGTAATCAAGAGGTGCATGGTATGACGGTGACAGTTGCAATCAATGGGTTTGGTCGGATCGGGCGCTGTACGCTTGCGCATATTACCGAAGCCGCCCGCAATGACGTGCAGGTGGTCGCCATCAACGCGACGGGTCCGCTTGAGACAAACGCACATCTTTTGAAATATGACAGCGTCCATGGCCGCTTCCCCGGCGACATCAGACTGGACGACGGTAAGATGGATTTGGGCCGGGGGCCGATGAAGGTTTTCTCGACCTACGATCCGTCAGAGCTGGATTGGAATGGCGTGGATGTCGTGCTGGAATGCACCGGAAAATTCAACAACCGCGAACAGTCGGCGATCCACCTTGAGCGCGGGGCAAGCCGTGTCCTGATATCGGCCCCTGCCCGGAATGTGGACCGCACGGTTGTCTATGGCGTAAACCACCGCGATCTTGAGCCTGCCAACAAGGTTGTCTCAAACGGGTCTTGCACGACAAATTGTCTGGCGCCTTTGGCGAAAGTTCTCAATGATGCCATCGGTATTGAACGCGGCATTATGACGACCATTCACAGCTATACCGGCGATCAGCCGACATTGGACCGCCGTCATGATGATCTGTACCGGGCGCGGGCCGCCGCAATGGCGATGATCCCGACATCAACCGGGGCCGCCAAGGCGTTGGGCAAAGTCCTGCCCGAGCTGGCAGGCAAGCTTGATGGAACCGCGCTGCGGGTGCCAACCCCAAATGTATCCGCCGTTGATCTGACCTTTGAAGCTGGCAAAGACGTAACTGTTGAGGACGTCAACGCGGTCGTTGCCGAGGCGGCAAATGGGCATATGGGGGCTGTCCTGTCTTATGATCCGGAACCGAAAGTCTCGATCGACTTCAACCACACATCCCATTCCTCGATCTTTGCGCCAGAGCAAACCAAGGTTGTAGGTGGGCGTACTGTTCGGGTACTGGCTTGGTATGATAATGAATGGGGGTTCTCTTGCAGAATGGCCGATGTTGCCGCTGCAATGGGGCGTCTTTAGATACCAAACCGGGCGATTTGCCCTGAGAGATGGGCATGACGAACCGCATTGCTATTGTTCTGGGTCTTCTGGTTATTGGCGGCTTTGCCGTTGATTATTTTTATTTCGATGGAGAGCTTCCGGTTTTTCTTGGTAAAAAGCTTGCAGCCTTAATCGAATACATGGCGTTTTGGCGCTGATGGATGATCAATTCGAGGCCCGCGTGGTTGACGTTATGTAAGAAATCGCTTTGTTAGCGTTAACGGCAGTCTTGCGCACCCAACTCAAACCCGGAGGTTTTCATGTCAGTCAAAGTAGCAATCAACGGATTTGGCCGCATTGGCCGCAATGTCTTGCGCGCCATCATTGAGTCTGATCGCAAAGATATCGAAGTTGTCGCCATCAATGATCTTGGCCCCGTCGAGACCAACGCGCATTTGCTGCGGTTTGACTCGGTCCATGGTCGTTTTCCACATGAAGTCACAGTGCGTGGCGATACGATTGATGTCGGACGTGGCCCGATTGAAGTGACCGCCATTCGCAACCCTGATGATCTGCCATGGGCTGACGTTGATATTGTGCTGGAATGTACCGGTATCTTCACTTCGAAAGAACAAGCGCAAATCCATCTGGAAAACGGCTCGTCCCGTGTCCTGATTTCTGCGCCAGGCAAAGGGGCTGACAAGACAATCGTTTATGGGGTGAATGACGACACGCTTACTGCAGAGGACATAATCGTTTCAAATGCGTCATGTACCACGAACTGTCTGACCCCTGTTGCAAAGGTTTTGCAGGATAATATCGGCATCGTGAAAGGGTTCATGACGACGATCCACAGCTATACCGGGGACCAGCCGACGCTTGATACGATGCACAAGGACCTCTATCGCGCGCGTGCCGCAGCGATGAGCATGATCCCGACCTCGACAGGGGCTGCCCGTGCGGTCAGTCTGGTTATGCCCGAACTGGAAGGAAAGCTGGATGGTGTCGCCATTCGCGTCCCCACCCCCAATGTCAGTGCAGTGGATCTGACCATAGAAGCTGCACGCGACACAAGCGTCGAAGAGATCAACCAACTGATGCGTGATGCGGCCTCAAACGGGCCGCTTGTTGGCGTGTTGGGATATACCGACGACAAGCTTGTCTCGATGGATTTCAACCACGATCCGCATTCATCCATCTTTGCCTCGGACCAAACCAAGGTATTGGAGGGCCGCATGGTCCGTGTCCTGAGCTGGTATGACAATGAATGGGGCTTCTCGTGCCGTATGGCGGATACGGCTGTTGCAATGGGCAAGCTGCTTTAATCAAAGCAAGATTACCTTCGGACGGAAGGTATTTTGGACAGATGATTAACCCAAAGCGCGGAGATCAGCATGCCTTGGAAAACACTTGATGAGATGGATTTATCCGGCAAACGGGTGTTGGTGCGTGTCGATATCAATGTCCCGGTCGAAGATGGTCAGGTCACGGATACGACCCGCATTGATCGGATTGTCCCAACGGTCAGCGACATCTTGGCCAAAGGCGGCAAGCCGATCCTGATTGCGCATTTTGGGCGACCCAAAGGCAAGGTTGTGCCTGAAATGTCGTTACGCATCACCCTGCCCGCGCTTGAGACGGCTTTGGGTCGCAAAGTGACTTTTGTGGATGGGAATTACGGTGACGCCGTCGCGGCAATGGCAGAGGGCGACATACTTCTTCTGGAAAACCTGCGTTTCAATCCGGGCGAAGAGAAGAACGATCAGGGCTTTGCGCAACGTCTGGCCTCGCTGGCGGATATCTATGTGAATGATGCATTTTCTGCTGCGCACCGCGCCCATAGCTCAACCGAGGCTATTGCCCGGCTGCTGCCCTCTTGCGCGGGACGGCTGATGCAGGCCGAACTGTCTGCGTTAGAGACAGCCCTTAGCGCGCCAAAACGTCCGGTGGTTGCTGTTGTTGGCGGGGCTAAGGTATCCACCAAGCTAGAGCTTCTGGGAAATCTTATCGACAAGGTCGATGTCATCGTTATCGGCGGCGGGATGGCAAACACTTTTCTTGCCGCACGCGGGTACGAAATCGGGACATCGCTGGCCGAGCGGGATATGATCAATACGGCACAAGAGATTGAAAAGAAAGCGCAAGCTGCGGGCTGCACACTGCAACTTCCAGCAGACGTTGTTGTTGCGACAGAATTTAAAGCAGGTGCCGAACACAAGACGGTCCCTGCGACCGACTGCCCCGCAGACATGATGATCCTTGATGCCGGCCCGCAAACTGTTGCAGATATGATCGAACAGTTCGAGCAAGCAAAAACCTTGGTCTGGAACGGCCCGTTAGGCGCGTTTGAGATAACACCTTTCAACATGGCGACAGATGCCGCAGCCCGCGCTGCGGCGCGGCTGACACGGGACGGCAAATTGATAACCGTCGCAGGCGGCGGAGATACTGTTGCAGCCCTGAACGGGTCAGGGTCTGCAAAAGACTTCACCTATATTTCAACCGCAGGTGGCGCCTTTCTGGAATGGATGGAAGGCAAAACCCTGCCCGGCGTTGCGGCGTTGGAGCAGTGACGTAACGCTTTTGTTTTCGTGCGCTACGGTCGCCGTATAAGGGGCTCTAGCGAAGCAGGAGACAGATAATGACCAAGACATATACGCTGATTACCGGGGCCTCGGAAGGTATCGGAAAGGAACTTGCCTGGTTTGCCGCTCGTGATGGGCGCAATGTTATCCTATCCGCGCGATCTGAAGACAAGCTGATCGAACTTGCTGAGACGTTGCGCAAAGACTTCAATGTCGAGACTGTCGTCCTGCTTGCTGATCTATCTGACACGTCCGCAGCGCAAACCCTTTGGGAGAAAGCAACCGAGGGCCGCACGGTCGATACGGTTGTGAACAATGCAGGCCTTGGTCGCAACGGCGCTTTTGCCGACGGCGATTGGGATCGCGAACTGACCTCCATCAACGTCAACCTGCTGGCGCTCACCGATCTGATGAAACGCGCTATCCCCCATATGAAAGAGCACGGTAAAGGGCGTATCCTGAACGTCGCCTCCACTGCCGCTTTCATGCCCGGTCCCGGCATGGCTGTTTATCACGCCACAAAGGCCTATGTTCTAAGTCTGAGCGAAGCCGTTGCAGAAGAGCTTCGCGGGACGAATGTAACTGTTACAGCGCTCTGCCCCGGGGCGACGCAAACCGATTTCTTCGACCAGGCTGATATGCACGATGTCCGACTTATCAAGATGGGCAGGTTAGCAACGGCAAAGCAGGTCGCCGAAGCCGGGTGGACCGCCATGCGGGGTGGACACCGTGTCGCCGTTCATGGGGGTATCAATAAGCTGTTCGCCTTCCTGCCCCGCATAGTGCCCCGCAGCTTTGTCGCTGTCATCGCTAAGCAGTTTCTTGCCCGCACCTGAACAGCTGCTAAATTCCCGAATAATGTTAGCGCCACCATTGTTGCGTGCCACTCCTATCCGCTTTAGACGCAGCTTCATGTAGTTAAAAATGAGGTTGATCCTATGCGTGCCACCCGAGTTGTTCAGAAAATCCTGTCGAATTATGAAGGCGAGACGCCTGGCGTGAAAGCCAACCTGTGTCGCATGTTGATGAACGGTAAATTGGGCGGCACCGGAAAAATGATCATTCTTCCTGTGGATCAGGGTTTTGAACATGGACCCGCACGATCCTTTGCGCCGAACCCACCGGCCTATGATCCGCACTATCATTATCAGCTTGCCATTGATGCAGGGCTCAACGCTTTTGCCGCCCCTTTGGGAATGCTGGAGGCCGGGGCAGATACGTTTGCAGGACAAATTCCCACCATTCTGAAGGTGAACTCGGCCAACTCACTGCATCCATCCGAGTCTGCGAAGACACAGGCGATCACCGCCTCCGTTGATGACGCGCTGCGTGTGGGCGCAGGGGCAATTGGATTTACCATTTATCCCGGCTCCTCTGCCGGGTTGACCATGTTTTCGGACATTGCGGAAATGCGCCGCGAAGCTGCTGCAAAAGGGATTGCAACTGTGATCTGGTCCTATCCGCGCGGCGAAGCGCTGGACAAGGATGGCGAGACTGCTATCGATATCGCGGCCTATGCCGCGCAGATTGCGGCACTGCTGGGCGCGCATATTATCAAGATTAAACTGTCTACGGATCATCTATCTCTGCCTGAAGCCAAAAAAGTCTATGAGGCGGAAGGTATCAACATCTCAACCCAAGCTGCCCGCGTTGCTGATTGCATGCGATCTGCATTTGATGGCCGCCGCATCGTGGTCTTTTCGGGCGGGTCCAAGAAAAGCGCAGACAGCGTTTATGATGATGCGCGCGCCATCCGCGATGGCGGTGGGAACGGGTCAATTATCGGGCGGAACAGCTTCCAACGGGACCGCGCAGATGCCATGGATATGCTCAATAAGCTGATGAATATCTACAAAGGCAAAGAGTGACATCATCTATGACTCACGCTGTTTTGCAATAAGAGTCCGGAACAAGAGAACGTAGCCAGACCAATGGGATAAAGAGTGATCTTTATTTCATAAAGGGGATTCACAAACCGATTCGGGTATGCCATGATCCATGAAAGCTATCCAGGACGAGATGGCATCACAGGCAAAGTGGTAGACCAGATATGAATGCGATACGGAAATCCCCAGGACTGACGCCCCTGCTGATCTTTTCGGTTCTGTTTTGCATGGGGGCGTATTTTACTTTCGCCGCTGTTCAGGGTGATTTTGGTATTTTCAGGCGTGTTCAGGTCGAAGCAGAGATTGACGTGTTGAAAGCTGAAATGCAAAGCCTGTCCCAAGATGTTGCCGTGATGGAAAACAAAACCCGCAGATTGTCGGATAACTATCTTGATCTTGACCTTCTTGATGAACAGGCTCGTGACGTACTGGGCTTGATGCGTGCAGATGAAATCCTCATCCGCTGACCGCGGGTTTTGAAACCGCGCAAAAATTTCCTGATGAATTCCCCGCCAAACTCTGATAAGAATTAGTTTAACGTTAAACCAATTATCTTGCGGGAGGGGGCGTTTCTCGTGGCTGTCAAGAAAAACACAAAGAAATCAAATGTTTCGAAGGAAGACCTGCTATCCTACTATCGGGATATGCTGTTGATCCGCAGATTCGAGGAAAAGGCCGGTCAGCTTTATGGCATGGGTCTTATTGGCGGGTTTTGCCATCTCTACATTGGCCAGGAAGCGGTTGTTGTTGGCTTGGAAGCCGCAGCCAGTGAAGGCGACAAACGCATCACATCTTATCGGGATCATGGCCACATGTTGGCCTGTGGTATGGACCCTAAAGGCGTTATGGCAGAGCTGACCGGGCGCGAAGGTGGCTATTCAAAAGGCAAAGGCGGCTCCATGCATATGTTCTCGAAAGAGAAGCATTTCTATGGTGGACACGGTATTGTTGCCGCTCAGGTTCCACTCGGGGCCGGGCTCGCTTTCTCGGATAAATATAAAGGGAATGACCGCGTAACATTCACATATTTCGGAGACGGGGCCGCAAATCAGGGTCAGGTTTACGAGACATACAATATGGCAGAGCTTTGGGATTTGCCTGTCGTGTTTGTCATTGAGAATAACCAATATGCGATGGGCACCAGCGTAAAACGCTCAACCAAGTCGCCTTCACTTTGGGAACGAGGTGCCGCCTATGGCATTGAGGGCGAAGAGGTCGACGGTATGGACGTTCTTGCCGTCAAAGAAGCGGGCGAAAAAGCAGTTGCACACTGCCGTGCGGGCAAAGGTCCCTATATCCTTGAGGTCAAAACCTATCGATATCGCGGGCATTCCATGTCTGACCCGGCCAAGTACCGCACACGCGAGGAAGTTCAGAAAATGCGTGATGAGCGGGACGCGATTGAACATGTACGCGACATGCTTCTGACAGGAAAACACGCAACCGAAGATGATCTGAAAACCATCGATAAGGAAATCAAAGGCATCGTGAATGAGGCCGCCGAATTCTCGAAAGAAAGCCCGGAGCCAAGCCTCGACGAGCTCTATACCGACATTTATGCAGATGCTTGAGCGGGAGATTTAACCAATGGCTACTGAAATTCTAATGCCCGCCCTATCCCCCACCATGGAAGAAGGCACATTGGCAAAATGGCTGGTCAAAGAAGGCGATACCGTTTCATCCGGTGACATACTGGCAGAAATTGAAACTGATAAAGCGACGATGGAATTCGAAGCGGTGGACGAAGGTATCATCGGTAAAATTCTGATCGAAGCTGGTAGCGAAGGGGTCAAGGTCAACACGGCCATCGCAGTTCTGGTTGAAGATGGCGAAAGTACCGATGACATTCCGGCCGTGTCTGCCGCACCTGCGGCGAAGTCTGAGCCGGCATCTGAACCCACGTCTGCCCCAGTGGCTCCTGCTGCTATTGTTGTACCGGAAGAGGCAGACATACCCGCTGGAACCGAAATGAAATCAACCACGGTCCGCGAGGCCTTGCGCGATGCCATGGCTGAAGAGATGCGCAGCAACGAAGATGTCTTTCTTATGGGCGAAGAGGTCGCACAATACCAAGGCGCTTACAAGATTTCCCAAGGTCTGTTGGATGAGTTCAGTTCAAAGCGGGTTATCGACACACCAATTACAGAGCATGGCTTTGCAGGTATCGGCGTGGGGGCTGCATTTGGCGGGTTACGACCTATTGTCGAGTTCATGACTTTCAACTTCGCCATGCAAGCTGTTGACCAAATTGTAAATTCTGCCGCTAAGACGCTTTATATGTCTGGTGGCCAGATGGGGTGCCCGATCGTTTTCCGGGGCCCTAACGGGGCCGCCGCTCGCGTGGGCGCTCAACACTCTCAGGATTATGCTGCGTGGTATATGCAAATCCCCGGCCTGAAAGTGGCAATGCCCTATTCTGCCGCTGATGCGAAAGGTTTGCTGAAAACGGCTATCCGTGACCCGAACCCTGTGATTTTTCTGGAAAACGAAATCCTTTACGGACAAAGCTTTGATGTCCCCGTTCTGGATGATTTCACCGTTCCATTCGGCAAGGCAAAAATCTGGCGCGAGGGCTCTGATGTTACAATCGTCAGCTTCGGGATTGGTATGAAATACGCATTGGACGCTGCTGATAAGCTGTCTGAAGAAGGGATCAGTGCTGAGGTTATCGACCTGCGAACTTTGCGGCCGATGGATACGGCAACCATTCTTGCAAGTGTTCAGAAAACCAATCGGTGCATCACCGTCGAAGAAGGCTTCCCGCAAGGCTCTGTCGGTAATTACATCAGTTCAGTCATCATGCAGCATGCGTTTGACTACCTCGATGCGCCAGTCATCAACTGTACCGGCAAAGACGTCCCGATGCCTTATGCTGCCAATCTTGAAAAGCTGGCATTGACCACAACCGAAGAGGTTATCGATGCAGTCAAGCAAGTCACTTATCGATAGGGGAAAATGAGAATGCCAATCCAAGTACTCATGCCCGCGCTATCCCCCACTATGGAGGAAGGCACACTCGCGAAATGGCTTGTAAAAGAGGGTGATACCGTCAGTTCCGGCGACCTTCTGGCCGAAATCGAAACAGATAAAGCGACAATGGAATTTGAAGCCGTTGACGAAGGCGTCGTGGGCAAGATACTTGTCGCCGAAGGCTCGGAAGGTGTGAAGGTTAACACACCAATTGCGGTTTTGTTGGAAGATGGCGAAAGTGCAGACGATATTGGCGAGACAGCTGCTTCATCAGAACCTGCACCGCCTGCAGCAACTACCAGCGCGGCACCTCAACCTGCCAGCCAAGCGTCTACACCTGCACCAGTGACGAAACCCGAACAGGGTGATCGCATCTTCGCCTCCCCTCGCGCGGCGTATCGCAAAGGACAAGGGACTCGACCTGAGCGCCATCAAAGGCTCCGGTCCGAAAGGGCGCATCGTGAAAGCAGACGTGCTTAAGGCCAAGCCAGGCGACACGCCCGTAAAAACAGCTAAAGCACAAACGACATCTGCTATTAGTGCCGGCCCTTCAACTGAAATGGTTCTAAAGACCTATGCGGATCGTGAATATGAGGATGTTCCGCTCGACGGTATGCGCAAAACGATTGCTGCCCGTCTGACCGAAGCCAAGCAAACCGTACCGCATTTCTACCTGCGCCGGGATATTCAACTGGACAATTTGTTGAAATTCCGCGCTGAATTAAACAAAACACTTGATGCCCGCGGCATTAAACTCAGCGTCAACGACTTCATAATCAAAGCCTGTGCTCTTGCTTTGCAACAGGTCCCTGATGCAAATGCTGTCTGGGCTGAAGACCGCATCCTCAAGCTCAAGCCGTCTGATGTCGCGGTTGCCGTGGCCATTGAAGGTGGGCTGTTCACCCCGGTACTCAAAGACGCAGAGACTAAGTCGCTTTCCACCCTATCTGCCGAGATGAAAAACCTTGCGACCCGCGCACGTGATCGCAAATTGGCACCGCATGAATATCAAGGGGGAAGCTTCGCAATCTCAAACCTTGGGATGTTCGGCATCGACAATTTCGATGCCATCATCAACCCACCCCATGGCGCAATTCTTGCCGTTGGTGCTGGCACCAAAAAGCCAATTGTCGGAATGGATGGGGAACTCGCTGTCGCAACTGTAATGTCGGTAACGCTGAGCGTGGATCACCGTGTGATCGACGGTGCGCTTGGTGCGAACCTGCTTCAAGCTATCAAAGATAACCTGGAAAATCCGATCTCCATGCTGGCATAGGGCATATATAGCTTGTTTGAGGGCAGTTTGCCCTCAAACTCGAAGACAGGCAAATCCTATTAATTATCGCTGCTTAAAAGCTGATCCATACTGATAGACGGCTGCGAACACCCTGCTTCACCGACAATCTTGGCCGGTACACCTGCAACAGTTTTCATCGGCGGAACAGGCTCCAGAACAACGGACCCAGCCGCAATACGCGAACAATGCCCAACCGTAATATTACCAAGAACCTTTGCCCCGGCCCCGATCAAAACGCCATTGCCGATTTTGGGGTGCCGGTCATCATCTTCCTTGCCCGTTCCACCCAAAGTCACCGAATGCAGCATCGAGACATTATCACCAACGATAGCTGTTTCACCGATGACAATTGAATGCGCATGATCGATCATAATACCTTTTCCAACACGCGCCGCAGGGTGAATATCGATCCCGAAGACCTCACTGACCCTCATCTGTATGAAATACGCCAGATCACGACGCCCCTGCTCCCACAACCAATGGCCCACGCGATAAGCCTGTATCGCCTGAAAACCCTTGAAGTATAACAAAGGTTGAATAAGCCTATGGCAGGCAGGGTCACGGTCATACACAGCAACAATATCAGCCCTGGCAGATGCTCCAAGATCAGAATCCGACGCATAGGCCTCATCCGAGATTTCGCGCAAGATCTGCTCTGACATCTCTCCGGAAGACAGCTTTTGGGCCATCCTGTAAGCTAATGCGCGCTCCAAATTCGCATGATGCAGAACCGAACCATGGACAAGACCACCAAGCAAAGGCTCGGCAATAATTGCCTCCTCGGCCTCGCCAGTGATGCGTTGCCAAACCGGATCAACCTCTTTCACATTAGGACGTGTTCTGGCCATCGTGCTTTCCAATCTTTTGCATTCTATTACAACAGATGGTCAAAGACAGCCATATTGAAAGGCGCATTGTCGACAAACTTGTGATCGGCAGCTCCGTTTCGGCGAAATCACACGCAGAATGATTGGGTTACAGACCGACCGGCAGGTCGAATTGCATCAGATGTACCGCCAAACGCACTTGCCCTGCGGAAAAACTCCCGCCATTTGCACTCAACCGCAATTGTTCTGCATCATAATAGGTCAAAGGCTGTCCTGTCAGACCTCTTACCCAAGACCCGGCACTTTTACCAAGACCAGATCCATAGCGCGTCTCAGACCCGGCAACGCCAAGCGACCAATCTGTCAGACTGCCCGTAATATCTTGCAACACGCGGCCCGTCACACCCAAAACACATGTATTTGCAGGAATGATAAACCCCGTATCCTCAAAGGCGCTGCTGCCCGACAGTGTGAAATCAACCTCGATAACATCACTACGCATAGCTGCCCCATTTGAAGACATGGCCAACACATTATCCACCCAAGCCATGCCATTATATGTGATCCGAACCGCCTCATCGCGCACCCAGATGGCCCAGCCGACCTGTGGGGTAATAAACTCCCACCCGCCATTCAAATAAAACGCAAGCGTTCCATCCTTGTTTTCCCACTCATTCGCAGCCCCCTGCGGAACAAGAAATACACTGCCTTCCACAATCAGAGACGGTGGTGAGGTCAACGCACGACTTATAACGCTCAGTTGCAAAGCCGCATCCAGACGCGCCAATGCTTCGTTCACAGTCACATGCTTCTGCGCCTGTGCGGGCTGTACCAAAGGTAACTTAAGATTTGCTGTTTCAGTCATTGATCATAATCCTTGCAAAGGGCCCCGGCCCGAAACTGAGTGAGATTTGTGCGACATCAACCGCAAACGCTCCAACAATACCGTCGGCTGCTCGCATTGGCGCGCTATAAGTCCAGTCCGCACTATTTGTTATGTTTTCTCGGATCACGCTGCCGTTTTTTATAACCCGGACAAGATATTGTTCAGACCCTCTCCGAGCGGCACCTCAAAGGAACTCCAACTATCGCCATCAATCCGGGTTCGACGCACCCAACTCACCGCAAGATCACCGATAACATCTCGGGCCTTCAAATGAACGGGCGCGTAAGGACGTAATCCTATCCCCTTGAACGCTTCGACATAATATCGAAACGAGGGATCATCATAGGGTCTTAATGATGGCCCGATACGATAATGGCGTGCCAGATCACGGGCGGATAAATCCAACTCGATCTGGCTTGGCGCACCATCCAATAGAACAAGAAGACTACCTTGCGGCCAAATATCAGGCATCAAACCATCAGAGCCCGCCTGCCCCCGCAATCGGGTCGACAAATCATAGGTCTGAGGCGCAACCAAGTCCGCCTTGGCAAACTGAATAATTTCCCAGTTGCCTGATGACCCATCTCCAATTGCCGCTGCATTCGCCCCATTCAAGACAGCTTCGCGGCTGACAGAACTTAAGGCCCCATCAGAAAGCGTAACTCTTAACGGGGCCCCACGATCCCATATTCCCGGCTCTGCGCGCTGAAGCGGGTTCTGAGTAACGCCCATAATCGAGGGACGCTCCACAATACTGTTCAACCGATAATCACTATCCAAAGAAGATCCGTAAACCGCAGCACCACCGGGCCACGGATCCGCTGAAACTGCGACATGCGGTGCATGGGGTACTTCTTTGCCAGTCAGCAAAGGCAAGTCCATAAAGTGGACAGCCAGCGGGATGGGAACCGTGAAGGGCCGTATGTTAGACAGCTCTTCAACCGCGTCACTCGGCTGATAAACATGCGCTTCAACACGCACGGCCTCGATCGCACGCACCCCTCGATCTTCCACTCGATCTACGCGGTACAAAGTATCTGCACCGCTAACATCTTTCAGCAGCACTGTGTCCCCTGCCATTAGATCGCTGCGCGATGGCGGCAAAGTGAACTGCACACTATCTCTTGCGATCCGCGCTTCTGACAACCAACGCTCCGACATCGCCCGCGCCTCTGAAGGGGTCAAAGCAAGCGGCATGTCATTTTGCGTCGAAGTCATCGTGTCATCATCTGGAAACCGCGCTTCGGCCAAACGCGTGACAAACTCACCCTCGGCCTCCACATATCCCAGACGCACCTGCCCCACGACTTCCGCTACAGGCGCGCGGACGCTTTCCATCGCACCTCCATCCGCATCAGACAAAGCAAGCGCATCATCGTTAATGGCAATCTTAGGCGCGACGTCACGGTTGCGGAAAATAAGCTTACCGCTACGCTCAATCGCGTCAAACCCGTATGCCAGCATCAACGGCTGCAAAGAGGCCCGCGCCGTCTCTACACCCGCAATCGAAAACCCGCGCACAACACCATGCAAGTCGCTGACATCATAATTACTCAGCCCAGCGCTTTCGCAAATTGCAGCCACAACAGCGGCAAGAGACTGCACACTGCTGCGCCCAGTTAGCCAATGTCCCTTTGTATGGTTAAGACCGTCACTCCAAACATCAAGATTGTTTGGAAAATCCGGCCAGGGTCGCGCATCCCAAGCCCAGACATGCGCTTTTGACATATCCACCATCGGCCCATCATAAAGAGCCGAGACAGGGTTATTCTCCACATCATCAAAATGGCTGAAATACGCGCGCAAATATTGCTGCTGCATATAATCATCCCGCCGACCGTTCGAGAAATGCGGGATCGCCGATTCAGATGATTTAGGGTCCAGAAACTTGTTTGGCTGGTTCGCCCCTTTGTCAATCGCAGCACATCCCAGTTCCGTAAACCAAATCGGCTTTGACTGAGGCACCCAGCCCGTAGGAATATCAGATCGAACACCGCCGACCCGCTCATAATGTGCCTGTGTCCACCAGCTTTTCAGGTCCTTATAGCGGTAAACCCAATTTTCTCCATATGCGCCATCTTCAATCGGGGTACGCTCCTGTAACTCTCGCGCAAAATCATCGCGATAGTACCAGTCGTACCCTTCTCCACCTGCGATATTGCTGCGCAAATAGTCCAGGTCATAGACCGAACCAGCAGCAGTATCCGCATGTGCATCGCCATCACGCCAGTCGGCAATCGGCATATAATTGTCGACACCAATGAAATCTATCGCCTCATCCGCCCAAAGAGGGTCAAGGTGAAAGCGAACGTCGCCGGAACCGTCTTGTGGATGATACCCAAAATATTCAGACCAATCTGCCGCATAACCAATTTTGGTTTCAGACCCCAAAATCGAACGCACCTCTGCCGCCAGAACACGCAAAGCCTCTACAGCCGGAAATCCACCTGTTTCATCTCGGATTTGTGTCAAGCTGCGCATTTCCGAGCCGATGCAGAATGAGCTTACGCCCCCCGCAGCTTTACACAGATAGGCGTAATGTAAAATGAACCGCCTGTAGGAAAACTCCGCAGGCCCCGTATAGCGCACAGACCGCCCGAGAATCTGGAAGTCCGATGGTCGCGCAGTCCCCATGAACGCCGCTACCTCATCACGGGCCGCAGCGGTCAAATCCGTCGTTCCGTCGCGCCCCGGCGCAGCCTGTGTCGTAATTCTGCCGCGCCATGGCAACGCCGGCTGTGTGCCAGCATTGCTCCATGGATCAGGCAAAGCATTGCCTTCCAGAATTTCCATCAACAGGAATGGATAGAACATCACCTCTTGCCCTGTCGCGTGCAAAGCCTCGATAGCCTCTATGACCGATCCATCTGCCGGGGTTCCCCCGTAGACAGGGCGTCCCTCAACCTGCGCAACCTGCTCTGCAGTGCTGCGCGAAATACCTGAAACGACCCAAGGATGCTCATCGCTAGCCGTGCTTCCAAACCACGCATCCTGTATACGTGACGGGATATGGTTCGATGCTCTGGGCGCAGCAACCACAGCTTGCTCAACCTTCGGCAAGACACGGCAATGACCGCACCGCAAATCATCCCCGAACCAGCTCACCACCAGTGACGTTGATTTGCAGTTGGGCGATTCCCTCGGTCAGCGCATCCAGCGAGGCCACAAAATCCGGCACACCTTCCGCTGAATTCACATTCGCAGCCTTGATTTGGCCGCCTGCCCCATTGCGGTACACAGGCGTTGTGGCCAAAGCATATTCTCCGCTGCCCGGCATCATCGCAACACCTTGCACCCCATCTGATACGTTTGACGCGTCCGATGCGCCTTCCGGCCGGGCGGGACGCACCACTTCAAAGGATAGCTGAGGAACCCTGTTACCAAACTGGCTCAGGTCCAGATTTTCCAGCACCACATAAGCCAACCCTCGATAGGCAGGCGTCACACCTTCCCCTTCAAGCGCAGACATCAGCGGATCGGGCAGTTGGTCTTCCGTCCCTTTATAAACCCGCATGTTCAAATCGGATTTCGGGATGATTGCCCCATCAGCCCAAACCCGCCCCACACGCGAAATCTCACCATCGCACAACGCGACAGCAAGGCTGATCGAGTAGGAATATGATTTGGTCGTCGGCCCCTTAGGCGCGCCTTTGCCACCACCATGCTGAGTGACCGAAACATTTTCCTTGAACCGCGACGTCCAGATCACATTTCCTGAAACGCGCATACGCCCATAAACTCGTGGGATCGACGCGCCCTCGCTCGCCCCCATGATCCGCATCCGATCAAGGCGCCCGGTTTCTACAACCTCGGACCCACTACCAAGCAGCTTTTGGTCAATCGCGCGTCCAATGGTTGCGCCAATAGCCCGCCCGATCACAACAGAGGACAAGCCCAGCGCGCCGCCGCCAATCGCGCCGCCAATCGCAGCACCCGCCGCGGATAGTAATATCGTCGCCATTGCTCACCTCATTTCAGGAAATTCAAACCGTGCCACAACGCGACGCGCCCACGGCTCGGAAAACGGAGACTCCACAACGCCATGCCCCGAATACGCATGAATAAACGCAGCGTCCGGGCCTATATTGGATGTGATCCCCAGATGCTTGGCCACTGCGCCATCGCGCATCCGAAACAGGATCACATCGCCTGCTGCTGCTTCCGCCACAGGTTTGCGCCTGAGATGCCGTATGGCCGCCGCGAACAATCGTTCCTCACCCTGCGGCTCGGACCAATCTGCGCTATACTCCGGGATCGCTTCTGGCTCAGCCCCATAAACAGCGCGCCAAACACCACGCAAGAGACCCAGACAATCGCTCCCACCGCCTTTACAGGCCGCTTGATGGCGATAAGGCGTTCCAATCCAGCTGCGCGCTTCTGCCAATATCAAATCAACCGGGACGCTCATGAATACCGGCTCCCGCCATCATTCGCGCCACCCTGCTTGGGATACGTCATCATCCAGTCTTCTCCCGGAATATGCGGGAACCCGCGAAAATTCAGCAGGTTCTGAAATTTAAGCCGACATGTCTCCATGCGCTTGTCGCACCCGGCTTCCACACGAACCAAGTCGCCGATTTCAATCGGCATCCGCAGCTCTTCCCATAGCTCAACCTCACGGGTGTCATCCCGGAACCGGTCGTTCTTTATGACAGCCATCAGCCCTTTTGCAGCACCGGTTAGAACTTCCAGCCGACCTTTCTCGAACCACCGGTCATCAAATCCATCCAGCGCTTTGAACCGAAATATCCGCCCTTCTGATACCTCTTCCACAGCAACATCTGCGCGATATCCCGGCGCCTTCAGATCAACACGGCATTGACCGTCCCCCAGAACCGCCTGACATGGCTTTTGAAACACGCGCCCTACTGGCAGATTCAACTGTTCGCTCAGCCCCCGCAATTCGGCATGGAATGCCCCATCGCCACGTTTCAACTCCCCGATGGAGCCTGCAAACTGAACCTCACGACAGTTAACATCGACCCAATTCACCAACCACGCCGTCACATTGGCCCCATCAAAGCGCCCCGCCGCAATGTCTGCTTCTGTCACTGACGCATCAGACAATGCACCAACCGCTTCCGAGTTATCGACAGCCAACCCAGTCACCTGCTGCACCGCACTTGCGGTCAAACCCGTATCCGCCTTGAATTCAATCCCCTCAAAAAACAGCGCTGTATCATGGTCCGTAAAGCCAAATACACGCCCGTCCCGCCGGGTCACAGCCCAGCACCGGCAGACAGTGGTATGACCCGTCGCCAAGTGATCCAGAAGCGCGCTCATACCCGCACCTCGATTACCGGTACACTGGGCACATCCCCCGCCTGAAAGGATGCAACCGAGGTCTGGATGACATCCGTGGCAAAGCGCACAGGCACGTCGAACTCATACCCTGCCGTGATCTCCACATCTTTGTCCGGCGCATGGGCAAAACTCACAATACCTGAGGCCAGATCAACCTCCCAATCGACACCTTCCTGCAATTGAAGCCCATCAAAACCCACCAAAACGGTCCCCTGAACCGGCTTGGCAATTGGACGCACATAGGATGATCCACCCGAGGCATAGGTCTTCACCAATTGCCACTCAGCCGTCACACCGTCACCGCGACCCAAAACCTGATCTTCAAATGTGACCTGCCCCGAGGCCTTGCAGGATCGATAATCCGACCAATCCTTCCAGCGAAACCCCGAAAGCTGACCGCGCCGCGCCTCGAAGAACGCAATCATCGCCTCCACGTCATCCAAAGACCGCATACCAACACCTGCGTCGTAGCGACGCCGCGAATGTGCCCAGGGCGTGTTGCGTTCTTCAAATCCATTTGCCAGCGTCACCACTTCGGTGCGCCGCTCCGGTCCTCCAAGGGATCCAAAGGATAGCGATGCGGGAAACCGCACTTCATGAAAACTCATCTCGGAAATCTCCCCTTACCGATTGCGCTGGCCACGGCTCAAAGCGCGGCCCATTTGCGCCGCGATCTGGCTTTGCGACCGTTGAAAACCCGCCACGTCAGGTGTCTGTATATTCATAGTGATCTGTACGGGGCGCCCACCACCGCCCGCCTGTACACCAAGCCGCCCATCAGCGCCTCGGGTCAGTGGCATAATCGCCTCGGGCCCAGCTTCGCCCATCAACCCCATACCGCCGCGCATTGGAAAATTGGTAGGCCCTGTGACGACGCCCCCTTTGGCAAACGGCATCACACGGCCCTGCGAAAACGTGCCGCCCTTCTCAAATGGTAGAATGCCCGAGACCAGCCCATTCACACCATTGGCAATCACCGACCCCAAGCCATCCTGCACCGGTTTCAGCGCGGTGTTGTAAGCCGCATTAATCATGCTCTCGGCAACCGTCTTCAGCGCATCCGACAGCTTCAGGCCGTCAAAGGCCAGCCCATCAAACGCCTTGCGCAACCCGCCCCCAATGGACAATGACAGCGACTGCACCTCTCGGCTTGTGTAAAGCATCGTCTGTCGCATGGATGCCAACTCGGTCTCAAATGTAGAGACAACTACTTCCGCTCCACCCAGTGAGCTTTCCAGCCCGTCAATTCGATCATCAAGCCCGTCCAAGCCGTCAAAAACGCCCATTATCTTTCTCCTGAAATATCGCTATACAGCCGATCCAGCTCTTCCAGCCGCGCCCGGTTCAATGGCTTCGCAACCGCATCCAGCCCAAGGATCAACGTCAGTTCTGCCGGGGTCAGCACCCAGAAATCAGCGGGCCTTAGACCGGCCTGCTGCAATCCCAATCGCATCAATGCAGGCCAATCAAAACCGCTCACGTCTCACCTGTTGAGAACGCCCTTGCCAGAAGCTGTGCCGCTACGCGGGTCGCCTCAAGCAACCCGCCTTCGATCTCTGCACTCAGCAAATCCGCAGCACGACCAGACCAGCCGCCGCCGCGTAGCCCCGCCACGATCAGCGCCAGCACATCGCGTGTAGAAAACTTGCCGCTCTCGAACCGCTCAATCAGGTCCAAAACCGTCTCGCCCTTCAGCTCTGCTTCCAACTCAGCCAGCGCGCCAAGGGTCAGCTTGCAGTCGCAAGCCACCCCATCCAGCACCAACCGCACCTCTCCTGCCCAAGGGTTTGCCATCACAGCGCCGTAAAGCTCAACGCCCCGGCCGAGGCCAACGCAATCTCGTAAGTTGCCTCGCCTTCCAGCGCGCCCGCATATTCAATGCTGGTGATCTGAAACGGCCCTTCCACGATACCGAAATCCGGCACAATCACTTGGAATTGTGGCACTTCGCCGTCAAAGAAGATCTGGCGCGCCCGCTCATCCGTGCCCTCGTCGCGAAATACACCCGAGCCCGAAATCGAGGCCGTCTTAACCCCGGCACCGCCAAGCAATTCGCGCCATCCACCTTGCGACTCCAGCGATGTTACGTCCACCTGTTCCGCATTGAACGAAATCCGCGTAGCCCGCAAACCAGCTACCGTTTGAAACTGCCCGTCACCTGTCAGATCAACCTTCAACAGCAGGTCCTTGCCCCTTTGAACACTCATCTCATCTCTCCAATTTTGTGAAATTCAAACCCGCGTGAGATCGCTCACGCATCATCGACCCGTGCTCGAAAAATCAGGTCAATGCGCCGCGTCGTACCATTCTCGATCCGGGCCGCCTTTGCCCGCAGAAACCGCAGGGACACCAGAACTCCCCGCGCCAGCACCAGATCGGCGTCAATCAAGACATCTGATACCGCCGCGGCCACCGCTTTAGCCCCCTGAAATCCGGACAGTTCCGTTACAACACTGACGGTAAAGTCATGCACGGCCCCACTGCCCGACCCGTCTGATCGGTCGCGCACAGCTTCCGCCCCAAGGCTGACATAAGTGTCCGGCAAAGCTCCCGATGGCTCCGCATCAAAAACTGCTGAGCCGACCAGCGCCGTCACGGTATCATCTGCACTCAATGCGCTGAAAACCGCGGCCTGCAAGGCGGCTGAAACACCATAGCTCATCCCGCCACCTCTTCAGTTGTATAGCAGATCAGATACCGGGCATCGCGGTCATATTCGGCAACGGCCAGAATGCGGAAAAACCGGCTACCCTCACGAAACCGCTGATCGGGCCGGGGTCGCGACGGTGCACCCTCAGGCGCGCCTCGCACAATCACCCGGTAGGGCACTGACGATTTCGTCACCCCCGACCCGAACCGCTCCCGCCCGGTGCCCGCGCGCATATCAGCCCACAGCGCACCCAGCGGCACCCAATTCTGCGTAAACCCACCTGCGCCATCGCCCAGACGCACGGGGTCTTCCAGCACCAACCGCCGTGTCAGATTCACGCTCATGCTTTTGCCCCGAACAAGCGGATGGTCCGGTACGGTTCCAGAAGCGCCGCCACACCGAACGGCATCACACCAGCCTTCATCTGCGTATCCCGGCGGCTCTCGTAATATTGTGCCGCCAGCAGAAACACCGCTTGCTGTAAATCATAGGGCACATCACCCCATGACGGACCAAACCCCGCGTCAAACTCGATCACAGCCGATCCGCCCACGGGTATTGCGGGCAACGCCGTTCCGCGTGCCGCTAGTCGTGGACGCTGTGCGTCCGGGCGCAGGTGATAGGCATCAGCCTCAACAACACGCAATGCGCCTGAACGATCTTCCAGGCTCACCGAATGGATCATGCTGACCGGCGCAACCGGCAATGCCTGACAGGCAAACTTCGCCCAGGCCGTCACGGTCCAGCTCATCCGGCGTGTCAGCAATATCTTACCAATCCGCGTCTCAATCGCTGCCATAGCGGCCCGCAGATAACCTTCAAGCACGCCATCCTGCAAAGCATCATCGGCAAAGCCAGATCCAAGCCGCAAATGCGCCTTCAGCCCATCCAATGGCAAATCAGCCGCAGACACGGCGCTCAATTCAACCAACATCATCAAATCTCTCCCGGAAATGTCCGTAAAATGGGACGCGCGCCCCCCGCGTTGCTCGGACGGAGGGGGAAAAGCTGGACAACACGAAAGACATCGCGCGCGCCCCAACGCCGCCCCTGCCTGGTAATTCAGGCAAAGGCGATGTTCTCACAAGCCTCAGACTTCCGAGAATTTCAGCAGTTTGATCGCCGCAAAGTCGCTGACATCACCACCGACGCGCTTGGTCGCAAAGAACAGAACATGTGGTTTGGCCGAGAACGGATCGCGCAAGATGCGCAGATCAGGGCGTTCGGCAATCGTGTAGCCTGCGCCAAAATCACCAAATGCAATCGCCTCGGCACCGGATGCAATATCAGGCATGTCTTCGGCGATCAGAACCGGATAGCCCATCAGGCGGGCAGGCTCACCAGCGGCAAGACCGTCGGACCACAGGAAGCGGCCATCGGCATCCTTCATCTTGCGCACAGCACCGGCTGTCTTTGAGTTCATCACGAAAGACGCATTTGCGCGGTAACGTGCGCCAAGCGCGTAAACCAGATCAACAATCGCATCTGCAGCTTGGCCAGTCGCGAATTCGCCGTCTGCGCCAGTCGCGATATAGCCAAGCGAACCCCAGGTCCAACCAGCATCCGCAACACTCGTATGCGTCAGAAAGCCTTTCGGCTTATCGATGCCGTCACCTGCAACAAACGCCGCCGCTTCAGCCGCTGCAAATTTGTCCGCGATACGGCCAGCCAACCAGCCTTCAACGTCAAATGCGCTGTCATCCAGCAAGCGCTGGGAAGCCTTTGGCAGTGCAGACAGCTCATGTAATGGGATCGAAATACGCTCAAACTGCGGCGTGTCGGTCTCAACGCTTGCGCCGGTCTCGGTCGCCCAACCGGACCCCATCTCTGTGTGATCCACCAGAACCTCAAACGCTGTCGCCTCAACATTGACAACATTGGCAATGGCACGCAGGGAGGACGAGGACCGCAGCACGCCGCGAATAGTGTCAGCCGTCTGCGGGTCCACCAGATAGCCACCGTCGCTGTTGACCGAAGTGTTCAGTGATTTGCCGTCCAGCTCCAGCCCGCGCAGCGCGTCATCATCGCCATTGCGCAGATAAGACTGCATAGCCTTTTGATGCGGTACGCTGGCTTCTACAGTGGCAGACAGCGCAGGGCGTGCAGTACGGGCAAAATTCTTACGGTCAAGATGGGTCATACGTTCTTCCTGTTTTTGAAGTCGGGATTTAATATCAGCCTGAAACTGGCTGAAATCGTTCAGAAAACCGGTCATCTCTGAAGTCAGATCAAAAGCCGGAGTCGAACCATCAGGCAAAGCGCCATCAGTCCGGGACTTGGTCTCGGGTTTAGTCATGTTAGGTCCTGAAATAAGGGTGGGTAAAAACCTGGCCTCAGGTCTCGGCCAGGCTCTGACGCATGGTGCGAAACACATCCGCCATGGTTTGGGCCACGTCCGTTTCCGGCGTATGGGCTTTCGCCCCGACCCGTGCTTGTGGAAGCATCGGGAATGTCACCAACGACACTTCCCAAAGCTCCAGTTCTGCCAATTGCCTCCGGCCTTTGGCATCCCGGTCGGCTTTCACCGTCCGGTATCCGATGGACAGCCCGTCAATGGCCCCTGCCTCAATCAACGCAGCCGCTTCACGGCCTTTCTGCGTCTCAGTCAGCAAACGCCCTTTGACGAACAGGCCCGTATCGTCCTCGCGAACCTCGTCCCAAACGCCAATTGGCTGGGCTGGGTCGTGCTGCCACAACAACTTTACTGTGCCTTTGGATGCCTCAAGCTGTTGCAAGGATTTGGCATAGGCCCCCTTTAACACAACATCGCCGCCCTGATCTGCAACACCAAACAAAGACGCATAGCCCGAAATCGTGGCATCCGCGCCCAGTTCGATCTGATCAGATATCTGGCAATATTTTCGCTCCAGCTCTGGCCCGCAATAATCTGTCATCAATAGATTTCTCCTCAAATCAGGGCAGGAAAAGCCCCGTAGCGGTCTCACTCAACACCGCCGCCGTTACACCAAAAATCGTAAGCCACACGCGCCGTTCCAGCCGCTCCAGCATCAGCTCGATCTGACCCAGCCGGTATTCCAACCCGTTCCACCGTGCCTCCAGAACCCGCTCATTGGCCTCAACCTGATGGGCGGGCGCGTATTCAAACGGCTCATACAGATAGCGTGACCCACCGGCCCGCCGCTCCTCTGCCATTACTCACCTGCCGTGGCTGGCAGGCCAAGCATCACACGCTTTTCGGCATTGGTCAGAAAATCTGCCGTGGCAACGCGTTTCCACTGCGCTTCCCGCTCAGCACTCAAAGCGGGGATCTGATCCAGATCGGGGGCCAGAGTCACCGCCTCGCCCGAAATCTCGCTCAGCCAATGCGATATCGCACCCAGCACCTTGCCCGCCATCGGCAGCACGGTCAGCCGATAAAACGCCCGATTTGCTTCGGCGTAATTGGCATAGGTCGCATCGCCCGGAATGCCCAAAAGCATTGGCGGCACGCCAAACGCCTGCGCGATCTCACGCGCCGCCGCTTCCTTTGTCTTCTGAAACTCCATATCGCTTGGCGAAAAGCCCATCGGTTTCCAGTCCAAACCACCTTCCAGCAACATCGGACGCCCCGCATTGCGGGCGCCTTGGTGATGCGCCTCCATCTCGCCCTGCAAGCGCTCATACTGATCATTGGTCAATGCGCCCTGACCATCTGCGCCTTTATAAACAATCGCCCCCGAAGGGCGCGCCGCATTGTCCAGCAACGACTTGGACCAGCGCGAGGCGCTGTTATGCACATCAATCGCTGACGCCGCTGCCTGAAGCGGAGAAAACCCATAGTGATCATCCTGCGGATGGAAAGACCGAATGTGACAGATCGGTGCCACTTCGCCCGTCATATCAAACCGATGCTTTTTGCCACCAACAGCATATTCATACGCGACAGGCCAGCCATCGACCCCGGGCACAAGGTTCATCCGGTCCGAGCGCAGCACATGCAGCTCAACCGGAACACCCAGATCGGCTCCAACAGCCTCCAGATAGCCATTCCCACTCAACAACAGCTGGCCGTAAAGCGCTTCCAGCAACTCAGCGCGCCCCTGCGCCGCATTGGGGCGACCGATCAGCGACAGTACGGGATGCAGCTCAAACCGCTGATCCGCGTTCTGCAACACCAACGGCAGCGCCGCCGCCGCTTCTGCAATCATCTTGACCGACCGGAACCCGACCGGGTTTCCCGAAAACCCTGTCTTCGTCAAAGACACAGTGTCGCGTGGGCTCCACGCCACCCGGCCGCTGCCATGATAGGCAATCACCGGCCCCGTGGCCGAAGCCTTCGCTTCCGGCACCTCAACAGCACCGCGCCGTAAAAAATCAAAAACCATCGCAGGCTCCCATTCCAATAAAAAAGGCCCCCGAATATCCGAGGGCCTCCAGATCAATTTCGTCACATCAAAGGGACCGCATCCGCGCCTGCCCCGCTCTCGATCCCGCCACCATCAACTCGGTCACGGCCCAGACCAGCGCATCCACCCGGTCCGGGCTACCCCGACCCTGATAGCCACGGTTGGTCATCTTGCACATCTGGTCCTCCAGATTGCCCAGATCACCGAAATGCTTGACCCGGCCCTGCTCGTACAAAGCTGCAACCGGCTCTGCCCGTGCCACCTTGCCGCGCGTGGCCCGTACCGCGGCATAGGGCGTCAACGGAGACACCTGCCGCAGCAAATCTTCCACCAGATCACCACCCTGATTGACCTCGGCCACGACCTTATCCGCGCCGTGTCGCTCATAGGCCGCCACGACCGCCTCCGCCCATTGCAGCGTCGACGCGCGTTCAACCGTCGCATCCTCAATTACGGTCGCGCGCCAATCGGTCCGCTCCCCGGTCAACTCAGCACCGACAACCACGATACCGCAGGCATCCGCCGATTTGCCCGAGGTCACTGACGGGTCTACCGCCACGACGACCCGATCAAACTCCGGCAACTTCGTTACCCGGCAAGCCTCCAAGGTCGCCGTGGTCCAAAGCGCCCCTTCGACATCCTCCAGCAGCAGCCCGTCCAGCTCCTGTCGTGCCAGCCGCGACCCGGCATAACGCGCCCGCACCTCTGTTAGAAAATTCTCTGCCAGATTGTGCCGGTTTGCCTCTGTCTTGGCATGAGTCATCACCGTCGACGGCGCGTTCAATATCCGCTTCAACACCTCCACATTCTTCGGTGTCGTCGTTACCACCTGCCGGGGATGCTCCCCCAACCGCAGGGCGAACTGCAGCATGTCCCAGGCGGCCCCACCATTGCTCCATTTCGCCAGTTCATCCGCCCAGGCCGCATCAAACTGAGGCCCCCTTAGCCCTTCCGGGCTCGATGCAGAATACGCCTCCGCAATCGCCCCGTTGGGCCAGACCAATCGCCGTCGCGTGGACTGCCACTCCGGCTTACGACCGTTCGGGCAACACGCCATGATCCCGCTATCGCCAAAGATCATCACGTCACGCACCTGATCAAACGTATCACCCACCAGTGCCACACAGCGCGCACGCCCCTCATCAAGCGGCCCCTTGCCTTCAACCATGGACCGGACCCATTCAGCCCCGGCTCGTGTCTTGCCAGCGCCGCGCCCGCCCATGATCACCCAGGTTCGCCAATCACCTTCAGGCGGCACCTGATGGGGCAGCCACCAGAAGCGAAAATCCCACAATGCCCCCAAAGGCACATGCTTACTGACCTCGTTCAGCAACTCCTTCAGCACTGTAACGGGAATGGAGCTTAACAAGCCGATCCAAGAATTCGGCCCGAATGGCTTCAAAGTCAATCGCGTCGTATCCGGCGACGCCTCCACGGGATTGTATGTGTTTTTCAAGCCTGTTCTCCTGCTCAATCGACAATTTAACCAAAGTTTCCAGATCGCTTTTCAGCATCTTACCCAGCTTCTTGTCGCAGCCTTCACCGACTTTGATCCTTTTCCACTCCTCCCGAATTTCGTCCTTCAACTCCCGCATCATCAGGCCCAGCGCCTGTAAATCTTCTGTCAAATCTTCTGACCTCTCGGACAGGGCCGAAACGTCTCCCTCAAGAGGGTCCTCAATACTCATGTCTAAAATCTGCCTCTCATGCCCTCCGCACGAGTGAGGAAACAAAAAAGCGGCGCCAGATCATCTGATCCGTGCCGCTTGCCCATTTCTTCCAGCTTGACAACTTCTTGCCAGAGACCGTTCGCAAAGTCAAGGAAAATCGACCTCGAAAGCTCAGAACGGTGTTTATTAACAATGGGTTAACGGGAAATGAACATCCAGCATAATCACACCAAAAACATAGACAAGCCCCGGAAATTACACGGGTTCTTTCCTTCTGAGGTCCCCCATTCTATACCAAATATCATTACGGAGGCCCAAGATGATACGACCAGCCCAGCATCGAGACCTGTTCGAAATCAAGAAATTTTCGCATCTGGTGCATGCTTCCTATGTCGCCCATGCGACTCATTTACCCGCGCCGGTGATTCCCGATTTCAGCCGGGAGATAGATCAACATCACCTCTATATCGCGCGGATACACACGCTCAAAGGCTATATTGTCTGCTACCCACATCTTGGCACCTATCATATCGACGCCATAGGTGTCCCCGATGAACACAAATCCCATGATATCTCCAGACAGCTTCTGCTCTTTGCCGAGAAAGAGGCTCTGCAAAACGATTGCAGCCGTCTTGCCCTTTGGAACGACGCCGCAATGGCGCGCCATATCGAATTTTACAAAAGTCAGGGCTTTCACGAAACCGCGCGGTTAAACGACCACGGACATGAGCGCGTCTATTTCGAGATGTAGATGTAGCTAAGGCCTACTAGTTAGCATTCCGCTGCGCTTCGATCTCACGCCACTTGGCGACGTTCTCGTTATGCTCTGCAATCGTTTCTGAGAACGCATGTCCGCCCGTCCCATCGGCAACGAAAAAGATATAAGGCGTCTCTTCCGGGTTCAGCGCCGCCTCGATCGAGGCCTTGCCCGGATTGGCAATAGGCGTCGGTGGCAGCGCCGGGATCACATAGGTATTGTAGGGCGTTTCCCGTCGCAACTCACTTTGCGTGATACCCCTGCCCAGACCATTGCTTTCGCCTAGCGTGATCCCATAAATTACCGTTGGGTCTGTCTGTAATTTCATACCCTGACGCAGCCGATTCACGAACACGCTGGCAACTTGCCCGCGCTCATCCGGCACCCCGGTTTCCTTTTCAATGATAGAGGCCAGAATCAACGCTTCTTCCGGACTTTCTAATGGAACATCCGGATCGCGCGCCTCCCAGGCCGCTGCCAGAATACGGCCCTGCGCCTGTGTCATACGGTTAACAAGCCCAGCCCGATCTGTCCCGCGCGCGACCTCATACGTATCGGGCGCTAAACTCCCCTCGACAGGGACTTCCTCAACCTCGCCATCCAGAAAATCAGCCGCCTTCAGCCCTTCGATGATCTGCCAGCTCGACAGACCTTCAGCAATCGCCACACGATACACAATTGGCGTTCCATCATTGACAGCCTCCGTATAGGCCGCAGGAATGGGCTCGCCTGCTTTGAACTCCGCCAAGATCTGTTCTGCCCCAGTCCCCGGCGTGCGCTCTCGAAAACGCATCTCAGCGCCGGAGTTGCGGATTACATAACTTGCCACGAATTGATACGTGCTAGGGATTCCCGATGTCAGGATCGCGCTGACCTCTTCCATCGTGGCCTTCGCCGGTATTTCATAGCTGCCCGCTTTCAATTGCGTCGCAAGGCCAGAATACTCAACGCCAACCCGGAAAATCAGATCATCCGCAATCGCATTCTTCTCTTCCAACTCTCTGGAAACAGCCCGCCATGTTGTCCCACTGGGCACCGCAAAGAAAATCGCATCCTCAAGCGGCCCTTCCGCGCGATATTTCGACTGCCCCCAGGCAATCACACCGCCCGCAACAAATAGGGCCAGCACAAGTAACGTCAGCGCATTCGAGGCGATAGATTTCCACATTTACGTGACTTTCCCCATAACCAGCGAGGCATTTGTACCGCCAAACCCGAATGAGTTGGACAGAGCCACGTTGATCTCCCGCTTCACCGGAGCATTCGCCGCAAGGTTCAGCTTCGGCTCCACAGCCGGGTTATCAAGGTTGATCGTCGGTGGCGCGATGCCGTCGCGGATCGCTAGAATGCAGAAGATCGCCTCAACCGCGCCCGCAGCCCCCAGCAAATGCCCGATCGAGGATTTTGTTGATGACATCACCGCATTCTCGGCTGCATCCCCCAACAAACGCTCCACCGCGCCCAGCTCAATCGTGTCGGCCATCGTAGAGGTTCCGTGGGCGTTGATGTAATCCACCGTCGACGGCTCTAGCCCAGCGCGCTTCAGGGCCGCAACCATGGCACGGTAGCCCCCGTCCCCATCCTCGGACGGCGCTGTAATGTGATAGGCATCACCCGACAGCCCATAGCCCAAAATCTCGGCGTAAATCTTCGCCCCACGCGCCTTTGCGTGCTCATATTCTTCAAGCACAACAACGCCTGCACCTTCACCCATCACAAACCCGTCCCGGTCCGCATCATATGGTCGTGACGCGCGGGCCGGATCATCTGCGCGCGCCGTGGACAGCGCCTTGCACGCATTGAATCCGGCGATCCCGATCTCTCCGATTGGACTTTCCGTGCCGCCAGCGATCATGACATCAGCGTCATCCAGCATAATCAGCCGCGCAGCATCGCCAATTGCATGGGCACCGGTCGAACAGGCCGTGACCACAGAATGGTTTGGTCCTTTGAAGCCATACCGAATACCCACCTGCCCCGAAACAAGATTGATCAAAGCGCCGGGAATAAAAAATGGCGATACCCGCCGCGGCCCGCGTTCCTTGATCAGCACCGCCGTCTCGGCAATCGAGTTCAGCCCGCCAATCCCCGAGCCAATCATCACGCCCGTGCGCAGCAGATCATCCTCGCCCTCAGGCTTCCAATTGGCATCCGTCACGGCCATCTCTGCCGCGGCCATACCGTAGAGGATGAAATCATCTACCTTGCGCTGCTCTTTCGGCTCCATCCAGTCGTCAGGATTAAACGTCGCGTCCGATCCATCACCGCGCGGCACCTCGCATGCATAACCCGTGCCCAGATGCGATGCGTCAAACTTCTCAATTGTCCGTGCGCCTGACTTGCCATCCAGCAAACGCTCCCACGTCTCTTCGACCCCGCAAGCCAAAGGCGACACCATTCCAAGCCCTGTGACAACAACCCGACGCATGCCCCTATCCTTCTTTTCATATCTCAAAGGTTTCCCAGAGTAATACACGCGTCACGACCCAAGGAGCAAGCCAAGACGCGCAGCTTTCTGCCAACCCGTTCACAAGACCATAAGCCGCTCTCTGCAAGGCCCGCGATTATCTGCGATAAGCGCAAATATAAAACGTAAGGCATGTTTGGGTTTACTGCCACAGCAGATATCCAGACGCTGAACACTCAATGGTGGGCTTGAGGCGACTTCAACCAGTGCTGCGCCGAAACAAATCTGGGTTCTAATGGTAAGGGGCAATTCAGAGTGGTGGTTAGATCATATCATAAACGGTATCAGGCTAGCTTTATGGCAATCAATACCCGCACTGTCGCCAGCATAACATGGTGCATCTCTCATCGACTTCCGATCACTACCAGCTCTCGGCAACAAACAGCCGACTTAAACAAAGCAACTATCAACGTAACTCCTTCGGTGACATAAAAAAATCTGAGTATATAAAATATAAAAACGGACAAAATTAATGATATTTAACTCTAGAAAATTAAGCCTTGTTTTTGCACTATTTGTTACGAGCACAAGCCAACAGGTGACTGCACAGACTTTTTCTAGCTTAACTAGGTACGACACTTTAGATTCTCCATTTTTCCAGACCATTTCTCTCGCTGGCACTGATCAAGACGGCAATGTTTACTTAGTTTGATACCGTCCAGGTTGGGCAGCTGATGGTTCACTTGATCCATCCAAAAGTAGCTGCATATTCGTCGAAACAAAGGACGATGCGGCTGAGATAGTAGAAGATAGCGATTGTTTTACAGGATTAGATGCGGCGACACTTACAGATCCGTTCTTTGTAAGCGGCGAATATTTCGCTGACAGGCTGCCTACTTATCCATCTCCAGATCCAAAATATATATCGCTTTCACAAGTAAAACCTGATTGCGATATGAAGTTGCGTTGGATTGCGAAAACCTTCTCCTCACAAAATGCTGCAGATCTTGAAAAAGAGGACGGTGCCTACACACTCAAAGCCGCAACTGGACCGACTTGGCTGATAACAAAAGTCGAAGAGTTTAATGACGGCGAAATTCAAACCTTCTACGAACTATCACACTGCCCTAATGCGTAGTGCATAAGCGGACATTACAGAAAATGCGTTTAACGGGGCTCCGTCCCGCACAACACTCATAACACCAAAAACATTTGGCATCTAAATAAACCTACTTGGCCGGGGCAACCCCCTTCTCAAACCAATCCTTTGCCAGATCCGTCCAGCCTTTTGGCAATCCATGACCCCCATCATGGATACACATTTTCAACGCCCCACCCTCACAGCTATCGCCCCAGTCCCGGCACCGGAAAACCTCGCCGATCTCAATATGGTCCGGGTTTGAGCGGCATTTATTCGTCGCCCGCATCAACCCCAAGCTCTCAAACAGATCACCCTGATGCCAATCCCGGATTGCGCGCCCCTCAAATGGCACCTGCGCATCCGCAAATCCGTGGATCTGCAACAGCCGCACCGGCCCGGACGGGCAGGCCTGATCAGGGACAGGTCGCCGCAAAGCTCCCGCAACCGAGACAAACCCCGCAAATCGCTCACTCGCATAGCAGGCCATCATCCAGGCCATCGAACCACCCGCAGAAAAGCCCGACACATAAAGCCTGTCCGCATCCAGCGGCACACGCCCAGCAACATCATCCATCACCCGTAAGGTAAACGCCACATCATCACGGCCCCCCTCAGACGGGCGTGCAGGCCATGCACGGGTCGTGCTGCCGGGCCGCATCGCACCGTTCGGCGCAATAATCAGATAGCCCTGATCGGCAAAACTGGCCCGCAAACTTCCAGCGCGAAAGACCGATGCCCCGGATGAATTATGCCCGTGGAAAAAGACCACTGCGGGCAATGGCGCTGCGCCATCCCAATCCTGCGGAAATATTAGGTGATACTCGCCCCCTCAACAGCGCAGGGCGCATCTTGTCCGCATATATCGCCTTGGGCCAAGAGAGGTGAGCACAGACTTAAAAACGCGGCAAACCCAATGAGAAATCGCATGAAACCCTCTGAATAATTGTCCCATGCCCAGAATGCATGCGACGCACGCCAAGTGTACCGTCAAATGCGTCTCTCGCAGAAACGTGACCCGCGACCGCAGACGTCACGCACAAAAAAACGGCACCCCGTCAGGAATGCCGTTCCAAAAACTCTTGTGGAAAGCCTGCTTTATGAAGCTTCCGTGATAAACTTTGTGGCGTCTCCAAATGTCTGGATCGTCTCAGCCGCGTCATCAGGGATTTCGATGCCGAATTCCTCTTCAAACGCCATAACCAGTTCAACAGTGTCCAGGCTATCAGCACCCAGATCGTCGATGAACGACGCGTTGTCTACAACCTTGTCTTCTTCAACACCCAAGTGCTCGACAACAATCTTTTTCACGCGATCTGCGATGTCGCTCATGATATGTATCCTCGTATTTGGTCGGGTCTGTCCCGGTCATGGAGTGGCCGTTCGGCCTGTTTATACGCCGCTCACGCAGCAACTGAAAGACCTCTCTTTCAGCAAATCTGAGCCGCCTATAGCATATCAAATGGGGAAGGCAAACGGTTATGCAACCCCACCCGGACGACATGACCCTATGCTGCATCGCAGTATTTCCAAAGCCACCGGAATTTCAAAGTCAAAGCAGTCTGGCTTGAGACGTCCCAACTCCTTAAATCATCGCCATCCCACCGTTCACATGCAGTGTTGTCCCAGTGACATAGCCTGCCTCGGCGCTCGCCAGATAAAGCGCTGCCGCTGCGATCTCGTCCGCCTCGCCCATCCGACCAGACGGGATCTGCCCAAGAATGCCGGATTTCTGATCATCCGTCAGCTTGTCGGTCATCGCAGTGGTGATAAAGCCGGGGGCGACACAGTTCACCGTAATTCCACGCGATGCCACTTCATAAGCAAGGCTTTTGGACAGGCCAACCATCCCCGCCTTGGAGGCTGCATAATTCGCCTGACCCGGATTACCCGTAGCCCCTACGACACTGGAAATATTCACAATTCTACCCCAGCGGGCTTTCATCATGCCGCGTAGAACGCCCTTGCACAGCTTGAAAGTCGAGGTCAGGTTCACGTCGATCACCGACTGCCATTCCTCATCACTCATCCGCATGAACAGATTATCCCGTGTGATCCCCGCATTGTTCACCAGAATATCGACCGAACCCGTCGCCTCCGCGGCCTGTTTTGGCAGCGCATCGACCGCTTCGAAATCACTCAGGTTACAGGGCACCACATAAGCACGGTCCCCAAGCTCTGCCGCTAAAGCCTCCAATGGCTCCACCCGAGTGCCGGACAGGGCCACCGTCGCACCCGCATTGTGCAGGGTCTTGGCAATCGCGCCACCGATCCCGCCTGATGCACCGGTGATCAGTGCATTTTTCCCATTCAAATCAAACATATTACATAGTCCTCTTAATGTATCTCAGGCATTCAGGGCTTCAACAGCTGCCGCAATGTCGTCCGGCGCGCCAATAGCCCGCGTTGCTACGTCCCTATTGATCCGTCGCACCATACCCGACAGCGCCTTGCCCGCGCCGATCTCCCACATCTCGGTGACACCTTCGCCTGCCATGAAGCTGACCGACTCGCGCCAACGGACAGAACCTGTCACCTGTTCCACCAGCAAGTCACGGATCATCAACGGATCACTGACAGCAGAGGCGCGTACATTCGCCACCAAAGGCACTTGGGGCTGTGTGATCTCTACCTTGCCCAAAGCCTCTGCCATGACCTGCGCAGCAGGTTCCATCAAGGCGCAATGAAACGGTGCGCTGACAGGCAGCAACACAGCCCGCTTCGCTCCCTTCTCCTTGGCGATCTCTAAAGCCCGCTCCACAGCGGCTTTATGCCCCGAGACAACCACCTGCCCCGGATCATTATCATTGGCTGCCTGACAAACCTCGCCCTGTGCTGCTTCCTCTGCCACGATGGTCGCCGTCTCAAAATCAAGCCCCAGCAGCGCAGCCATAGCCCCCACACCTACAGGCACAGCGTCTTGCATGGCCAGCCCGCGCGTGCGCAGCAGACGTGCGGTATCCCCGATGCTCAACGCCCCGGCAGCAGCAAGCGCAGAATATTCCCCCAATGAATGCCCGGCCACAAAAGACGCGGCCCCAACCGTGACCCCTTCGGCCTGCAATGCCGCCATAGCCGCCAGAGAGGTCGCCATCAGCGCGGGCTGCGCATTTTGCGTCAACGTCAGCACATCCTGCTCGCCCTCCCAGATCAGGGCTGACAGCTTCTCGCCCAACGCCTCGTCAACCTCGTCAAACACAGCCTTCGCAGCGGGATAAGTATCCGCCAATGCCTTTCCCATACCAATGGTCTGAGCGCCCTGCCCCGGAAATATGAATGCCCGCACGATTGTCCCTCCTTGATCTTTTGTTCAGGTCTAGCCGACCCGGCGAAGGCTCACAAGGATGCTGACCTTATTCCGCAACGGGCGGAACAATAACGTAGATTGAAGCGCTATCACCCTCCCCCGTGGCACACTTTATCAGAGCCAGTTGAATGTGCGACTGTTGCCGAACGGAATTGACTTTCTGTAGCCTGCCGACCTCGCACTCCTCCGGCTCATAAGGTCCTCGATAAAAAACATCCCTTGTCGCGATCGGGGCCATCCGCCCGTAATCTGGCAAAGCCTCTGCCGTTACGCTTATAGAATAAGCAATGTCGCTGAGCATTTGTTGCGTCGAAAGCTGGTATCGGCGCTGTCCATCGTGTGAAATTTCCAACAGCTCAGTGCTCAAAGACACCACGTCATAGTCAGTCAATGCTGTGTTACCTCTATCAGCCACCGACAATCCGTCATATTGCGCCAGAATTTCAAACGGGTTTACCGCATCCTCTAACTCTGAAACCGTTAGCTTTTCAACATACCCGCTGGGATCCCTCTCATAGTCCGGGGCGCGTTGCGTCCGGTAAACCGGCCAAATCTCTTCGTCCAGGCCGGATGCAATGCTCTTTACCACCAGATAAATATCACGCGTATCGCTGGTATAAAGGCCCATATTGTCGTTCGTTTTGCGCAACACAAAAACATAGGCCTCACTGATCCCAAAAACCTCATCATGAACCGTAATAATATCAGGCGGCGTCGCATTGGCTGGACCGCTCAGAAATAACATGAGCAAACAAAACAATCTTTTGGTAAATTTCATAGCTTCGCAAATCCTTGTGGAACTTGCACAAAATAGCAGTATGCGCACATTTTTCATAATCCAGAACCGTTTTCCTTGAAAGGCGTCATTTGACCGGTTGCCAGCAGGTTTGACCGGCTTATGCTGCAAAAACGCGACGTTTAGCGAGGTCCCGATGCTTACCAACTCTGTCACCACCTACGGCGCAGTGACCAAGTCGTTCCACTGGCTGATTGCTCTGCTGATCCTCACCATGATCCCGCTTGGCATCTACGCCAATGGTCTACCCTTTGACACGGGGGAGCAGTTGGCCCGCAAGGCGTGGCTGTTCTCGCTGCATAAAACCATCGGCGTGGCGATCTTCTTTACCGCCCTGGCGCGTATCACATGGGCCATCAGCCAGCCCAAACCAGGGCTGCTGAACGCCGACAAAAAGCTGGAAAGCTTTCTGGCTGAACTGGTGCATTGGCTGCTTTACGCCTCACTTATACTTGTCCCGCTGACTGGCTGGGTTCACCACGCCGCGACAACTGGGTTCGCCCCGATCTGGTGGCCTTTCGGGCAATCCCTGCCCTTCGTGCCAAAGGATGAGCACGTGGCGCAAACTTTCTCGTCCCTGCACATCATCTTTGAGCGTGTTCTGGTCGTTGCCATCCTGCTGCATGTTGCAGGCGCGCTGAAGCACCATGTTATCGACAAGGACGTGACCCTGAAGCGGATGTTGCCGGGGACGACGGAACCAGACGCTCTGCCTGCACAGCATAAATCGATGACGCCGGCCTTTGGCGCAGTTGGCATATACGCCGCAGCGCTGCTGATTGGCACGTCCCTTGGGCTGTTTTCCTCCCATGAACATGAGCATAGCCATGACCACAGCGAGGCTGCCCTGCGCCAGCATCTGCCTCTGATCCTACAGCAGTTGCAGAAAGCGGCTGGCAGGTGCAGGACGGCACGCTTTCCATCATTGTGAAACAATTGGGCAGTGACGTGGAAGGCAGCTTCTCTGATTGGAGCGCGGCGATTAATTTCGACGAAACGCCAGACGCAGATGGCAAATACGGAGACGTCGAGGTGCAGATCAGCATCCCATCCCTGACCCTTGGCTCTGTCACCGATCAGGCGTTGGGCACAGATTTCTTCGACGCAAGCGCGCACCCGACCGCCACATTCACAGCCGATATACGGGCGGATGACCCCGGCTATGTCGCCGACGGCACCCTGACCCTGAAAGGCACCAAGGCCCCCGTCACCCTGCCCTTTACCCTGACACTTGACGGCGACACCGCCACAATGACGGGCCAAACCACCCTGAACCGAACCGCCTACAACATTGGCGAAAGCTACAGCGATGAAAGCAGCGTGGCGTTTGATGTCGTGGTAAATATAGACCTGACAGCAACCCGAGCAGCCGCAGAGTGAGGGGGGCGTGGAATGGCAGATATTGGAACAGAGGACCATCCGCGAAATTTGCAGGCTTGCTCCGGCGTTCTGATCCCTTGAACGAGATCTTTTCCATCGTTCGATTTATGGGTGGTGCGGAAAGTTACGCAGCTTTGACACGATGGACTCGTTTTCTGAGTCCAACCATGTATGTCCGGCAGTTTTGGCTCAAACGTCACGCATTTTGATCTAACCCGGACCTTCATCCCGCTCTACGGCAAGGCCAGCACAGCGGACAAAGGGTGAATTCGCTGCGCTTGCGCGAATGACTGCTAAGCAGTCGCCAGTTAGTCTGGGTCAATGTCACAAGCGATCAAAGCAAAGAAGATTTATGACATGAATATGTAGGCGCTTAATGCGGCTGTCGACGCTTTTCGAAAAAAGTTCTTAATTTCATCAAAATTTAGACGCGCAATCCTTCGAATTTCTTCGATTGGCACGTTACCTTGCGAATAGCTGTAAATGTCCGCTTGCTTAACGATTTTCATGGTCAGGCCCTCGATAGCCGACGATATATCGAAGTCTTCCAGAAAAGTGTCAATGTCCCCACATTCCTCAGCAGATAGCAGTCTTGCAGGACCGTATCCGGAGCCTTCGCCGATTGACGTTCCACCGGAAGTGAGAAAAGAACCTATTCCACTTGCTATGAATAATCTCAGCAAACGTAAGCCGCCGATTCCTGTGAAAATTTGATCCATCAAGTGCCAGTCTTTACCCAGTGCTAGTCGGTCGAAAGGGTATTCATCTTCACTCAGAGTACGACTGATTTGAAGACCATGTGATGCAAGAAAATCATCCCGCGATGGCTCAATCTCAATCTCTTGTGACAACAAAGGATTGGAGCGTAGTTTATCTGAAAGCGAGGGCTCCAGCGCCACTAAAGTCAGATTGATACTCATGCTTACAGCCGTCCCTTTTGTGTCAGTGACAAGTAACATTGTCCGATCGAGAGTTCCTAGTCCTCAACTGTCGTCAATGCAGATCACAAAGATAGACATTCAGACACCCTGCAGCATTCGTCAATATGGGCTCGGAGTTGACATCTGACACTCTTTGTTAGGTCTTTGCGCTCTGCGATATGTGGGGGCTATAATATCCTCAGTTTCGTCAATAGTGATATTTCTACTGGTTGCAACACACTCTACGCGGTTTAATAATCAAGCCCAAAATCTTCCTTATCGTAAGCCGTCGAAAAAGCCTCCAAACCTTTCAAACCAGCGATGTCACCCATAGGATCAGCGCGTCCTCAGAGCTTGTGGAAACCACGTTATGGCCCATCGAGGCGTCGTAATAGGCGCTGTCGCCGCGTTTCATGTCAACGGGTTCGTAAAATTCGGTAAACAGCCGGATCGTACCGGTCAGAACATAAAGGAACTCTTCCCCGTCATGGCGGATCCAGCCGTCGAATTCGTCAAAAGATCGGGCCCGGATATAGGCACGATAGGGCAGCATGGTCTTTTTGGTCAGGGACGCGTTCAACAACTCATGCTCATAGGTCGGGGTCACATGGGCCTGACCGGATTGAGAGCGGGTCACATCCATGCGACCATTCACCTGCGCCTTTTTGGGCGGCGTGAACAATTGCGGCATATCAATGCCCAGACCTTCTGCCAGCTTCTTCATCAGCTCGAAGGTCGGGGACATCTGGTCATTCTCGATCTTCGACAGGGTCGAGCGCGCCAAACCAGCTTCCTGCGCCGCCTGCTCCAACGTCCAGGCGCGTTCTTTGCGCAGTTCTCGCACCCGTTGTCCCAGATTGAGCGGTTCAACAGGGCTACGGTCCCCGCTTTCGCGGGCAATACGGATCAGGCTGGGTTCTTTCTCACTTGGCATGACGCCTGTCATAAATCGAATGACCTGCCGCTGACAATGGGGATCGCGCCAGAAAGTCCCGCGTTGCGTATTCCATACCTTTACATTCCGCCAGCAGACATGCCTAAAGGTCAAACACACTGCCATGACTAGTAAGATGAGCCCCTCATGATCAAACTCGATATCATCTCTGACCCGATCTGCCCTTGGTGCTATATCGGCAAAGCACATCTGGATCGCGCGCTGGAAAAACACCCAGATCATCCGTTTGCTATCGAATGGCACCCTTTCCAGCTAAACCCTGATATGCCAGCAGACGGCATGGACCGTCGCACCTATCTTGAGACCAAATTCGGCGGCAAAGATAACGCTGTGCGGGTTTATGGCCAGATCGCAGAGGCCGCGGAAGCCGCTGGCCTTGAGATTGATTTCGCCGGGATCAAAACAACACCAAACACCATTAACGCCCATCGTCTGATCCATTGGGCCGGGCTGGAGGGGCGCCAGACCGCCGTGGTCTCGGCCCTGTTTCGGGCCTATTTCGTGCAGGGCCGCGATATTGGCGACATCGAAACCCTGCTCGATATTGCCGAAAGTGCCGGTATGGACCGGGCCATGACCGCGCGCCTGTTTGATAGTGACGCAGATGCCGATGACATCCGCGCCCGTGATGCCAATGCCCGCGAAAAAGGTGTAACCGGCGTTCCGACCTTCGTGATCGCGAACCAGCACGTCCTGCCCGGCGCGCAACAACCTGATCTGTGGGGGCAGGTGATAGAAGACATCAACGCACAACTGGCAGAACAGGCGTGATCACGGCGCAGCTTTTAGCAAACTGGCGTGACGCGTGACTGACGCCCGTCGCCTGCCTCTGCCTGAATTTATCGCTCTGATAGGCATGTTGTTTGCCACCGTGGCTTTCTCGATCGATGCGATGCTGCCAGCCCTGCCCAGCATCGCGGCAGAACTTAGCCCCAAAGCCCCTAATAACGCCCAGCTGATCCTGACCAGCTTCGTCTTTGGCATGGGGTTGGGCACATTCTTTACCGGACCTTTGTCGGACACATTGGGACGCAGGCCCGTTATTCTGGGCGGTGCGGCGCTTTATATTCTGGGTGCCGCACTGGCGAGCTTTGCTCAAACGCTGGAAACGGTCATCGCCGCCCGCGTGTTGCAAGGCCTGGGCGCGGCTGGGCCACGCATTGTAGCGCTGGCGATTGTGCGAGATTTGTATGATGGCCGCCAGATGGCGCGGATCATGTCTTTTGCGATGATGATCTTCACGCTTGTGCCCGCCATCGCGCCATCTATCGGCGCAGTGATTATCGGCAATGGCAGTTGGCGTGTGATCTTTTTGGCGTTCATCCTGTTCTCGATAGTGACAATGTCGTGGCTCATGATCCGGCAGCCTGAAACCCTGCCCCGTGACAAGCGGCGTCCGTTTCGGCCCACCAGCTTGATCGCAGCTGTTAAGGAATGCTTTGGGAACCGGGTTTTCACCATATCCACACTTACCCAGACTTTGTGTTTCGGGATACTTTTTGGCTGCCTCAGCTCGACCCAGCAGATCTTTGACACAACCTACGGTCGCAATGACAGCTTCCCGCTGTGGTTCGCGCTGATCGCTTTGATTGCTGGCACAGCCAGCCTGATCAATGCAGCTTTGGTCGTGCGTTTGGGCATGCGCAAAATGGCGCTCTACGGGTTTGGTGGGCAAATCCTGCTGTCGGGCATCGTGGCCTTATGGGGCACCGCCAGCGGCGATGTGCCCTTCGCGCTTTATGTTATCTGGACCACAAGCGTGTTTTTTATGGCAGGCCTCGTGATCGGCAACCTCAACGCCATGGCGATGGAACCTGTAGGACATATCGCAGGTCTTGCCGCCTCGGTCATCGGGGCAGTTTCAACCGTTCTGGCCGTGCTGGTCGCAGCACCATTGGGATTGGCCTTTGATGGCACCCCTCTGCCGCTGGCCTTTGGCATTTGCGTTTTGTCGGGCTTGGGCTTCGCGCTGCTGAAATTAGGGCTGCGATGACCGATTTGTGAATGTTCATCCGGGCGCAACCCTGCAACAAAACACCCGAACAAAAAAGAGATACCTCAATGCTTATGCCACGCCAGAAAACCCCTGATCTTTCTCTGCCCCTGCTGGGCGGAGGTCAATTTGACCTGAGCACTGACGGGTCGGACCGTGGCACGGTTATCTGCTTTTATCGCGGCTTGCATTGCCCGCTCTGCGCCACTTACCTCAAAGAGCTTGAAAAGCTTACAGGTGACTTCGCCCATCGCGGCGTAAAGACCATCGCCATCAGTTCAGACGGTGAAGAGCGCACGCAAGGTATGGCGGACAAGATCGAGGCGCGCGATCTGCGTTTTGCCTATGATCTGCCACTGGCCAAGGCGAAAGAATGGGGGCTCTATATCTCAACCTCGCGCGGCAAAACATCCATCGGTATCGAAGAACCCGCGCTGTTTTCCGAGCCCGGTCTGTTTCTGGTGAACCCGGATCAGACGCTGTATTACATGTCGGTGCAGACCATGCCTTTCGTACGTCCGCATTTCTCGGAACTTCTGGGGGCTGTCGATTTCGCCATCGACAAGGGCTATCCGGCGCGGGGCGAATATGAAGGCGCGCTGTAAGGCATAGCGCGACTGTATCGCCTTTCCGCTGTATTATGGTCGGAGCTTAAAAGGCAGACATACATGAACGAGGCCCGCGGCAGGTTGCGGGCCTTAATTGACGCTTTGATCCAGTATCATCTTGCACGCTGCCCCGTACACTCACCATTCTAATTGAGGCTCGGTTTTTGCCTGCCAAAGCGCGATCTGTAGTGCGCACCGTCGCAGCCTGCGCCTATGCTTTCCAGCCAATCCGACGAAATGCTTGTTAAGCACGCTATCTTGTTCTAAACCCGGTGTGATAGATGAGGATATTGGGGGTGGATCAAAAGCAAGCATATCAGCAATTGCTTTATCTAAAATCCGAGTGTCGCCTAAAATATTCAGCAACGCTGCCTGTTTCGCCTCAAAGTTTGACTTAATCCAGTCGGGAACCGGGTCACGCTCAGTGTTGAAGTCGTGCCGATGAAAGTAATCCGTACTTCGCGTCAAAGTAGGAATATCGGCCAAGCCGCGCGTAAGTTTCTTCTGTAAAAACTCTCCCCAGGACCGCACAGTATAATGATTGATACGGAATGGCTTCCAGAAGACACGGTTTCCGATCCCTACCCGTGTCAGTCCTAGAGGAGAAAAATCAGCTCCCAGATGCTGAAAACCTAACTTGAGCTTCATATGATGCGGATTTGGAAGATCGCCCCCAAAAGCGGAAGGTCTGATGATCGATTTGTAATGTAGGTTAATGCCAGTCCGCGCGACATGATCATCATACATCGGGGCCCGTTGTGTAAAACGATAAGGCACAGGCTCGGAGCTAGCCCTAAGATGCCCCGACGACCCGTATGTAGCCCAGTTAAACGAGATTGATCCGCAATCCGGCGGAAGCTTGGCGAGAAGTTCCGATAGACTTACCTCTGGATCTGAGGGAAGCAGGAACTCATCCGCATCAAAAAAGGCGATCCAGTCAACCGCAAGACGATCAGCCACACGAGCAGCGTGCGCATAAGCATCAAGCTGCGGTATCTCATGAAGACGGGTAGGCATCTGAAAACTTCGCACAGCATTTTTGTCTTGTAGCTGTTTCAGAATCTCCGAAGTCCCATCACTGCTATCGTTATCGGCGATTATGAAATCTGTAAAACCAAGCGCTCTATGCCAAGCCAACCAATCTATAAGATAGGGGGCTTCGTTCTTAACGATGCCGCATAATGCAATTCGCACTCGTTCCTCCCGGCAATAAATCTACTTTTCCCTAAATTCTTTAGACCCATAGAACAAGTCACCGGGGCAATTCTGTCGAAAACTTAGGTATAGTTCAAAGCTAACAAGGGATAGCACAGCGAAACTGATGACACATCCAACACTCAACTCACTGGCTGTGACCGCTCGACAAGTTGTGCAAAGAATGAGGCACCGATAGGTGCTATGTCATCATTAAAATCATAGGCCGGGTGGTGCAGCCCGGCGCTCTCGCCTTGGCCGATATTGATGTAAGCACCGGGGCGCGCCTCCAGCATGTATGAGAAATCTTCTGCCCCCATGGTTGGATTGCAGGTGTCATTAACAAAAGCATCACCCGAGACGGCCCGGGCGGTGTCTGCCGCAAAAGCGGTTTGATCGGCATGGTTGACCGTGGCCGGGTAGCCCTGCTGATAGTCCAGCCGCGCTTCGACGCCATAGCTGGCCGCCTGACCTGCGACAATGGCTTCCATCCGGTCCATGACCATTTGCTGCACGGCTTTATCAAAGGTGCGCACTGTGCCGCAGATATAGGCCTCTTCAGGAATGATATTGTCGGCAGAGCCCGTATGGATTTGCGTAACCGACACTACAAGCTCGTCCAGCGTATAGTGATTACGGCTAACAATCGTCTGAATTGCCTGCACAATTCCAGTAGCAGCTACAATCGGGTCGCGGGTCTGATGCGGCATGGCACCGTGACCACCTTGACCGTTGATATAGATTTCAAACGTATCAACCGCAGCCATCATCGGGCCGGGGCGGATCTGGAAATGACCTACAGGCAAGCCGGGTTTATTATGCATGGCATAGACTTCACCAATATCGAAACGCTGCATTATGCCTTCTTCGACCATAACGCCTGCCCCGCCACCGCCTTCCTCAGCGGGTTGAAAGATCAACGCAACACGGCCTTTGAACCGGCGCGTCTCGGCCAGGTATCTCGCGGCCCCCAGTAGCATTGTCGTATGGCCATCATGCCCACAGGCATGCATTTTGCCGGGCGTCTGCGACGCATGGTCAGCCCCAGTTGCTTCCTCTATTGGCAGAGCATCCATATCAGCGCGCAAACCAACGGTCGGGCCGTCGCCCCGCCCTTCAATGATCGCAACCACGCCGGTTTTGGCAATGCCTTGGTGAATGTCTGTGATCCCGAATTCACGCAACCGTTCCACAACAAACGCAGCCGTGTTGTGACAGTCAAATTGCAGCTCAGGGTTTTGATGCATCCAGCGGCGCCAGCCTTTCATATCCTCGGCAAAATCAGCGATACGGTTGACGGGTGGCATAGGCGGGCTCCTTCTGGCAATGTCGCGCCATGTTGTTCCAAAGCCGGACCGCCTGCAATGCCTGATCTGATCAATGACCCAAAGGGCGGAATGGCCCGTTTGCTGGAAATCATGCGCCGGCTGCGGGATCCTGAAACGGGTTGCCCATGGGATATCGAACAGGACTTCAGCTCGATTGCCCCTTACACAATTGAAGAGGCCTATGAAGTCGCGGATGCTATCGAGCGGCAGGATTGGGACGAACTGAAAGGCGAACTTGGGGATTTGCTGTTGCAGACCGTGTATCATGCGCAGATGGGCGAAGAGGCCGGACTGTTCGACTTCGACAGCGTTGCAAATACAATTTCCGACAAGATGGTCGCCCGCCATCCCCATGTGTTTGGTGCCGCATCACGGGATAAATCCGCAGACCAGCAGACGGCGGATTGGGAACGCATCAAAGCGCGCGAACGGGCTGGTAAGGCTCAACGTGGCACGTTGGACGGGGTTGCTATCGGGCTGCCCGCCCTGGTGCGCGCAGTCAAGCTGCAAAAGCGCGCGGCCCGGGTCGGATTTGACTGGCCGTTCATTGATCAGGTGCTGGATAAAATCAGCGAAGAAGCTCAGGAGCTGCGCGAGGCCTATAGCACCCTATCGCAAAAAGAGATTGAGGAAGAATTTGGCGACCTTTTATTCGTAATGGCCAATCTGGCGCGGCATATGAAGCTCGATCCTGAAAGCGCCCTGCGGGCAGCCAATGCCAAGTTCACGCGCCGGTTTGAAGCGGTTGAGGCGAAGCTGGCAGCGCTTGGTAAAACCCCGGCCGAGTCTGATTTGGAAGAAATGGACGCCTTGTGGGATGCGGTCAAATCCGAAGAACGCGGCAATGGGTGAAATCATGCAAGCCCTTTATCGGGCCTGCATGATCCCGTGATTAGATCAGCATCCGCCGAGTGCTGCGCAGATGCGTTGTTTGTAGATCACGTTTGCCTCGGGTTCTTCTTCTGCAGCAGCAGCCTCTGCTGCCTGGATGGTGCATTGCGACGTATAGTCCTCTGCAATGCCGCGATTGACACAGGCCCCGATCGTCCAGCCGGGCGGAATATCGGTAAGGTCAACATTGTTCCACTTGGGATGCCCTGTCTGCTTCAGCTTGTCGAAGTTGGAAAACACCAGATTGGAGAAGTCTGATACAGCATCGCAGCTTTGTCGGTGATAGTTGTTCTTGCCCAGATCATAATCGTAGGTCATTAGCACAGCTTTTACAGCCATAAGATCGACCGGTTCTTTCTGGAAAGGATAGGTATTTGCTGGCAATGTCGCAGCCGTATAAGATTCTGTCAGGACGCTATCAGTCAACGGCACAAGCTGGTAAAGTTCCGGATCAATCCGCTCATCGGCCAACAAGGCTGTCGGCGCGCCCGCGACGTAGAAAAATGCGTCGATTTCGTCTTTCAGCAAAGCTTCGAGCGAGTCTTTGGCGTTCAGATTCAGCTTACTGCCAGGATCGGTATTTGTCTGATCCAGAACAAGTGATGCTGTCAGAAATGTCCCGCTGTCCTGCACCCCGACAGACACACGCCTGCCGTTCAGCTCTGCCAGTGACATAATCTCGCGTTTGGCAAGAACCTGAATTTCCTCGTTATAAAGAGGTGCCGCAATCACCACACCGGCAATGGCACGTTGAATATCTGGATCATCTTTTGAATAGGTCTGGAAATAATCAAGCACATCACTTTGAACAATACCGAATTGCGTATTACGCCGATCCCGAACAGCAAGGATATTTTCCAGTGATCCCGCGCTTTGTTGAACTGTCAGGTCTTTGCCACAGGTCAAGCCAAGCTCCGCGATATCACGGCCGATCTGGATGTAGGTCCCAGATGCGCCACCCGTCATGATGTTCTTTTCGAATGTGTCCTGAGCCCAAAGCGGCCCCTGTGACGCGAACGACATCGCACACACAATTCCAAGTATTTTTACTATTTTCATCTTTACTCCCCTATTTTTAAAGTAAATCTCTCAGGTGAGGGATCAAAGTCATACTACAATTTTGAGTTGCTGTGTTTGGCGGTAATAACAATGCCTCAGCCTGATCCCTAGTAATAACCCTCCCACAAGTCGATCTGCTGAAATAAGAGTGCTTTATTTTCATGAACATGGGAATATAGAAAATATGACTTGCCATTAATACATTGGTATAAATCAATTATTTTAAAATCTAATTTTCAAATTCCTGAATGACTCTCTTTGTTAGGCTCTAAAAAATAGCTTCTAATCCACACAATTATTGGCCAAACACGGGTTTTGTTTCAATGCAAACGAATCTATTTGCGTGACCTGCTTTCCTTTTCTGAAGGGCTGGCAGGCCATTGCTCAACGTCCCTTGAACAGGCTGCCCATCACCCCACGCACAATGGCCGTGCCCGCTTTGGTGCCAATTGATCGCATCATGGATTTGGCAAAAGCCGTCCCCACGGAATCGCCACGACGCGTTGTGCGCTTCTTTGTCGTTGACCGGCCTACCCGTGTCCCGGAATAGCGTCGCCCGGTTTGATATTCACGCTCCCGTGCCTCCATTTCTTCTTCACGCGCTTCAGCTTCTTCCGCAGCCTTGGCCGCGTCTTCGGCGCGTTTTTGAAGCATCTCAAAAGCGGAATTCCGGTCAACCTCGGCTTCATACTTGCCAGCAACCGGAGAGCTGTTCATTGCAGCCTTACGCTCAATCGCTGTGATCGGGCCAAGCTGTGAAGATGGCGGTCGGATCAGGGTACGCTCTACAATGCCCGGAACACCTTTTTCCATCAGCATTGATGTCACAGCTTCCCCTACGCCAACCTCCTTGATCGCGTCCTCCACATCAAAGCGCGGGTTTTCACGGTATGTCTCAGCTGCGGCGCGCAACTCCTTGAAATCCTTCTTGGTAAAGGCCCGCAAGGCATGCTGAACGCGATTGCCAAGCTGCCCTAGAATATCCTCCGGAACATCTGCGGGCTGCTGTGTGATGAAGTACACCCCCACCCCCTTGGAACGGATCAGACGCGCCACCTGCTCAACCTTGTCGACCAGCGCTTTCGGGGCACCTTCGAACAGCAAATGCGCTTCATCGAAGAAGAAGACGAATTTCGGTTTGTCCGGGTCGCCCACTTCAGGCAGGGTTTCAAACAGCTCTGACAACAGCCACAGCAGGAAAGTCGCATAGAGCTTTGGCGACCCCATCAATTTGTCGGCGGCAAGAATATTAATCTGTCCCCGGCCCGCTGTATCGGTGACAAACATATCTTCAAGGTCCAGCGCCGGTTCACCAAACAGCTTTTCTGCGCCCTGATTTTCAAGCACCAGCAAACGGCGCTGAATGGCACCTACGGATTGCGATGATACAAACCCGTAACGCAAAGCCAAATCTTTGGCGTTCTGGCCGATCCAGACCAGCAGCGCCTGTAGGTCTTTCAGATCGAGCAATGACAGACCTTCTTCATCAGCCACACGGAAGGCAATGTTGAGAATCCCCTCCTGCGCCTCGCTCAACTCCATGAGCCGCGACAACAATAACGGCCCCATTTCCGAGACGGTTGTGCGGACCGGATGGCCCTGCTCGCCATACAAATCCCAGAACGTCACCGGGAATGTGTCATAGGCGAAATCGTCAAAGCCAATACTACCCGCACGTTTCAAAAAGGCGTCATGCAGTTTATGACTGTCCGAGCCCGCCGCGGCCAACCCTGACAAATCACCCTTCACATCGGACATGAACACCGGCACCCCGGCGTTTGAAAAATTTTCTGCAAGGATTTGTAATGTCACAGTTTTTCCGGTGCCTGTGGCCCCAGCAATAAGACCATGCCGGTTTGCGTAACGCAGCAACATATGTTGCTTTTCTTTGTAGTCTTCACCACCACCGCCAATGAAAATTGTCTTTTGATCCGACACGATGTCTGTTCCTTCCGAAAAACCGTTACGGCAAAATACATTGTTAATCTGTTTGTGCCAGTCTCATTCCTACGCAGGCAAAGACCCAAGCAGGTCAGCGCAGGCATGACTTCCTCCCTGTCAACTGAGCCGTGTCACCGCGACACGGCCTTTTTTATTTGATTTCAATTAGTTTACCGTAACTCATAAAGCCTGTTGACCGATCCGTGGCCTTGTCATAACTTTGACATATAAGTCGGCCAGTCCGACGGGGAGAGAAGAAAAAGGGAAGGGTCTGTTATCAGGCCCTTTTCCTGATTCAAAGGTATAGGTTGGCGGGCTGTTGCCGCCTTGGACAAAGCTATCTCACATCTCTGTTTTCGCGCCTGACACTGCCTCGGCCCCATGCTACATGTCCTTGTGAGTAGTAACCGATATGGAACGAACATGTCTGATCTTTTGAAATCACTTTTAATCTGTGCAGGGCTCGCTGTCTCTGCCCCTGCCATCGCGCAGGACGCAACCACACCTGCACCCGCCCCGGAAACAGAGGCACCAGAAGGGCAGCCCGCGACACCACAAGACGACGCAGAAGTGCCTGCACCTGAAGAGACCCCTGATGAGCGTACTGACGGGCTGGCCACCGGCACCGAAGTCGGCCCGGATGTTGGCCAGACTTATGTTGTCTCAGAACATGGCGATTGGGAATTACGTTGCATCAAGGCACCCGAGGGTACAAAGGATCCGTGCCAACTGTACCAATTGCTGGAAGATCAGAACGACAACGCTGTCGCAGAAATCAACCTGTTCAACTTGCCCGAAGGTGACAAGCTGGCAGCAGGCGCAACTATTGTAACGCCGCTGGAAACCCTGTTGACCCGTCAATTGGTGATGTCGGTAGATGGCGGCCCTGCCAAAACATATCCGTTTACATTTTGCACGCAGGTAGGTTGCTTTGCCCGTGTAGGGTTTACCGCAGACGATATTGCTTCGTTCAAGCGCGGCAAGGGTGCGAAGATTACGATCATCCCTGCGCAAGCCCCGGACCAAAAAGTAGAGCTGGGCGTGTCCCTGACAGGCTTCACTGCCGGTCTGGAAGCTGTGACTGAGGCAACCAAGCCAGATGCGACCCCTGCCCCAGCATCTGAATAATCTGCTCGGCCGTTAAGCGACACTTCGCGTAACGGCCAGCTACTCTGGTACGCGCGCCTTGCGCCCCCGCGCCGCTTAGGCGTTGAAGGGGCTGTAAGACCTGCGGTCAAAACCGCGCTCATCGGATGATCCGGTGCCTCGGCGCCATAATGCACCAACAGCTTTTCAATCCTTGGGCGCGTCTCTTCGCCCATGGGCAGGCTAAGCGCCCAATCCAGAAATATAGACCGACACTCAGCGACCGTAATCCCATCAATCTGATAGGCGTCGCAGATAAGGCCCTTACTGTCGAGATCTTTGAGGTTCATAAAGTAACTTCCACTTGAAACTTTACTTAGCACGCGGCTGCGTTTGCGCCAGTACCGTTTCAATTCTATCCGCTGCAATTTTGCGATGTTTTACGAGCGCTGTTTCCAGCTCACTTAGCGATCCGACGTCAGTATCGCGTAACAGCACGTCCACACCTCCACGACCCAGCTGCGCGACATCAAGCGGGCTATCGGTCAGCAAACGACTTGTCTGACGTATTTTCCAAAAGAGGCGATAGGCCTGTTCAAGCGCCTCTGCCGCATCTGCGGATAGCCAACCCAGAACAACGCCAGCGCGCAACTGGTCTGACACCGCGCGGGTCTGACTGCCGGACATAAGCGCCCCTGCCTGCGCCATCAGCTCAATATCCTGCTGCCCGCCGGGTCCGTCCTTCACCGCCCAGATGCTCCCCACCCGCCCCGCAGCCAGCAAGCGTTGACGCATCTCAGCGGTCTCTTGCATCACTTTGGTACGGTCATGGCCGATGGTCAGGACCGACGCGCGCACCGCATCCACATCGGCCATCAGATCAGCGGCCCCCGCAACAGCGCGGGCGCGGGTCAGGGCCAGATGCTCCCAAACCCAGGCCTCGTCCTGCTGGTAAGCCGCATAGGAAGATAGCGAGGTTGCGACAGGCCCTGCCTGCCCGGACGGGCGTAGACGCATATCCACATCATAAAGCTTGCCCTCCGCCGTAAGTGCAGACAGCGCCGTGACCAAAGCCTGTGTTAGCCGGGCAAAATAGGTACGGGTTGGCAAGGGGCGCCGCCCATCCGAAGCCTCTACCCTTGCCGCATCGTAGATCACGATCAGATCAAGATCAGATCGCGCTGACAAACGGTCTGCCCCAAGCGACCCCATACCAAGTACCATAGCCCCACGCCCCGGCGGATTGCCATGATTACCCGCGAACTGAGCGATGACGACCGGGAACAAAGCCTGCAGAACCGCGCCCGCCAGTTCAGCATATTCTACGCCTGCTTCTTCAGGGCTGATCAATCCGCGCAGGTGATGTACCCCGATACGGAAATGCCATTCCTTCTGCCAACGACGCGCCGCGTCCAGCTTGGCTTCATAGTCATCGCGTCCGACCAGAATGTCGCTTAACTCCACAGTCAAAACATGCTGACCCGGCCAGTCCGAGAAAAAGCTGCCCCCGATCACAGCATCAAGAACCCCGGCATTATGCGCCAGATACGCGGCTAAAGCGGGGGATGTGGCACAAATATCTACGATCAACTGTGTCAGGTGCGGATTGGACTCAAACAGGGAAAAGACCTGCACCCCAGCGGGCAGGCCAGACAGGAACCGCTCGAACTCTGCTAAGGCCTCGTCCGGTTTGGCAGCAGCGTCCAATCGGCTCAGAATGTCCGGAAACAGACGTTTGAAAATCTCGACAGCACGGGGCGACCGTAACGCAGGAAAACTGCGCCATTTTTCAAGGTATTCAGCAGCATCAGGGCGCAAGGTGCCTGTATCAGACGGGGCAAAGAACTCTTCCGTCAGATCAGAGACTACGCCCAATCGATGCGCGAGCTGGGCCTTGAAGTCATCCGTTTCTATATAACCGGCAAAGCGCGCCAGCCTGTCAAACCCCTCGTCATTGGTCGGCAGATCGTGGGTTTGTGCATCACCTATCATCTGCAATCGATGCTCGACTTCGCGATGCGCGCGATAGGCGTCGGTCAGGGTCTTGGCCACCTCTGTGTCGATCCAGCCCGCTTGTTCCAAACACGCCAGCCCCTCAACGGTGCCACGCACCCGCAAAGCAGGATCGCGCCCGCCTGCAATGATCTGACGGGTCTGGGTAAAGAACTCGATCTCCCGAATACCGCCAGCGCCCAGCTTCATATTGTGGCCAGACAGCTCTATCGCATCGCGCAGGCCTTTGTGATCGCGGATGCGCAGGCGCATATCGTGGGCATCCTGGATGGCTGCGAAATCAAGATGCTTGCGCCAAACGAACGGAATGAGCCGTTCCAGAAAAGCATGACCGGCATCGATATCGCCCGCGCAAGGGCGCGCTTTGATAAAGGCGGCGCGTTCCCAGGTGCGGCCAACGCTTTCATAATACCGCTCGGCCGTTTCCATCGCGATGCAAACCGGCGTGACTGACGCATCGGGGCGCAGACGCAGATCGGTTCGAAAAACATAGCCGTCCTGCGTGACATCCGACAGCAGCGCAACCAACCGTCGGGTGATCCGCACAAAACTGGCACGCGCGTCCATGTAATCATCAGGCGCAAAGCGGGTTTCGTCAAACAAGCAGATCAGATCAATATCCGAGGAATAGTTCAGCTCCCCCGCGCCCATCTTGCCCATGGCAAGCACGGACATACCGCCTGCGGTGGCTATATCATCTTCGGTCAGTCCGGGTAGTTTACCACGCGCGATTTCGGCGCCGACAAGGGACTTCAAGGCCACATCGGTGGCCGTGTCGGCAAGATCGGTCAGGCATTGCGTGACCGTTTCCAATGGCCAGACACCGCCCAGATCCGCCAAGGCCGCCAATAGCGCCAGACGGCGTTTGGCTTGTCGCAGGCCGTATTTCATCTGATCGGCGGACAGCATGCGCAGGTCAGACAGAACCGTATCACGCAACGCATCTGCACTTCGCGTCTTAAGACCCATCACCCAATCCTGCTCTTGGTGAAGAAGCCCCGCCAGATAGGGGCTGCACCCGGCTGTACCAGCAATGAGGTTCCGCAATGGCTCAGCAAGATCACTGAACAGTGCTGCAACTTCTTCGGCCCTATCAGGTTGATAGGGGATCGGGCTGCGGGTGATGTGATCAGCGAAAGTCATATCCAAGGATGAGAGCCCGCGCACGCCGGGTCAACCATGACTTGTAACTGCCCTGCATTCCAATAACAAAGATCATGAAGGAGATACGCGATGAGCAAAAGTCTGAAGCGCGTCAAAACCGCCTTGTCAGAGGCAGGGCTTGATATCGAGATTGTCGAAACCGGGGACAGCACGCGCACGGCCCAACAAGCAGCAGATGTCGTCGGGTGCGAGGTGGACCAAATCGCAAAGTCGATCATCTTTCAAGGGCACACGGGTGGCAAAGCTATCCTATTCCTGACGGCGGGTGGCAACACGGTGTCGCTGCCGAAAGCGGCTGATGTTGCCGGGCAAGGGCTGGACAAGGCTGATGCAGCGTTAATCCGTGCGCAGACCGGATTTGCGATTGGTGGCGTCTCACCCGTTGGCCATCTGAGCCCGATTCAGAGCTTCATCGACCCGCACCTGACCACCTTTGAGACAGTCTGGGCAGCAGCAGGAACACCGCGCCATATTTTTCGGATTACCCCGGATCAATTGATCGCCTTGACGGGCGGCACAGTGGTGGATTTTACCAACTAGCCACTACCGTTGATTACATCCAGCACCACCCGCGCCGCCCGCAAACCCGGGGCCTCCTGTCCTTTGCCAAGACGTTCCATCGTCACCGCTGCCGCAGCGCGTTGTGCGTCCTGCGCGGCAGGATCGTTGAGAAGGTCAAGCACGGCTGTTGCTATGGCATCAGGCTTGCAATCAGCCCCCAGAAATTCCGGCACAGCACGTGTTTCAGAGACCAGATTGACCAGCGTGACCGTATCAATGCGCAACATCTGCTTGATCATCTGACGCGAGAGCCAATTCATATCATAGGCCACAACCATCGGCGTCGTGTTTGCGGCAAGTTCCAACGACACCGTACCTGACGCTGCCAAAGCCACATCCGCCGCTTTAAACGCCGCGCGCTTAAGGGGCATCGCATATGCCCCCTGCCCGCGCGGATCCAGCACAATAGGGTCGCCGGGCCAATCTGCGGTCAGGCTTTTAACAGTTTCTGCCACGGCATCTGCTGCCGGAATAATGACACGTGCATCCGGGCGGGCCTGCGTGATCTGGCGTAACGCATCGCCAAAGATCGGGGACAGGCGCGCAACCTCCCCCTGCCGTGAGCCCGGCAGGACCAGAATGACAGACGCGTTATCCAAACCTTGCGCGGCCCGAAACTCTGCCGCGTCGGTGTCTGAAGCAACGGGTTCGCTGACGACCGGATGACCGACAAAATCGCAGCCCATACCAGCGGCATGCATATAGGGCGGCTCAAACGGAAACAGCGCCAGAACATGGTCGATCATCTTGGCCATCTTGACTGCGCGCCCCGGTCGCCAAGCCCAAACAGTGGGGGCCACGTAATGGATCGTCGGAATATTTGCAGAGGCCTTGACGCGCGCGGCCACCCGCAGGCAAAAATCAGGGCTATCGATCGTGATCAGCGCGTCCGGGGCCTGCGCGATGACATCCGCCGCCGCCTGATCGCGGCGTTTCAGCAAACCGCGCAATCGCGGCAGGACCTCGGCCAAGCCCATGACGCTCAGCTCCTCCATCGGGAACAGGCTGCTCATCCCTTCGGCCTGCATAAGCGGACCACCAATGCCTGCAAACTGCGCATCGGGCACCAGCTCTTTCACCCCGGCCATCAGCGCCGCGCCAAGCTTGTCGCCCGAAGGTTCCCCTGCAATCAGGTAAAGCTTCATTCCCGTACCCAGAGAAACAGCCCATGTGCATTCGCCAGATCAATCACTGCTGGCTGGTCCAACACCATAACCTGACCAGCTTTGATCACCACGCCTTGCAGCCCCACCTCGGCAGCAAGTGTCATGGTATTGGGGCCTATGGTCGGCACATCAACGCGCATGTCTTGCCCCGGCTTGGGCATCTTGCACAGAATTCCGCCGCCGGGCAGCGCCGGATCACGCGACAAGCGAATTTGACCAGTTTCAGCGCCATCGCCAGTTAGCCAGTCAACCGCCCATCCCAGTGGGTCAGATGTATCGTCCATGGTCGAGCTACTGCGCATCGGCTTCAGTAGAGAGCGTAACATCCAATCCGTTCCGGGCAACGCTTCAATCGCCAGTGCTTGCCCTTCCGCCACGATACAGGCCTGCCCCACATCAACCGTGGCCATGGCAGCAATGATCGCCTCGCCATGTTCTGCGTCTTGCTGGTGCTGTTCAGTGGGCTGCCTTTCCGTCAGCACACCCGCATCCGGCAGAAGATCGGGGGCAATGTCATGGGCCGCGCGGACTTTCAGACCCGCCTCTTCAAAGAAATCAAGGACAATACGCAAAGCCGCATCATCGCCCGCCTGTAGCGCAGTCATCATGCGTGGGACCAAAGGCATTGTTGCGGCATCTATCAGCGTTGGATCCAAACGCGGGCGCGCCACAGCGCCGGCAAAACAAACCTCAGTGACACCGTGGCTTTTCAGCGTTTCAAGAAATGTACCCAACCGTTCCACACGAAACCGCGTCACCGGCCTGTCACCCCGCGCGTCTGAGCCATGCCCTTCCATTTCGCACAGCTGGAATGGAATAGCCTGTGCTTCCAGCACCTTTATCAAAACGCCGGGCAATTGCCCGTCCCCTGTGATCAAAGCCAGCATCAGCGAGGCGTCAAGAACGACCTGTCGCTTGCCCCCAAAATGAAGTCAACCACTTCACGCACGTAAACGCTGTCGGTCTCATCCGAAAGCCTGCGCGCACGGTCCTGAAAGGCCCCATCCCCCTGTCGCAACATCTGGTATGCCGCGCGCAAAGCGGTGATATCCGCCCGCGCCACACCAGCGCGCTTGAGGCCAACGTAGTTCAGCCCATCCAACTCGCCACGCGGAGCCTGCACCAGACCATAAGGGATCACATCATTTGTGACCATCGTAACCGCCCCGATGATCGCGCCACGCCCAACGCGCACGTACTGATGAATACCGGCAAGACCGCCGATAATGACCTTGTCTTCTATAATGCAATGGCCCGCCAGTGCGGCCTGATTGGCCATGATAACGCCATTGCCAACAACGGCATCGTGGCCCACATGAGCCCCCGTCATGAACAGGTTGTCATCACCAACACGCGTCACGCCGCCACCGCCTTCAGTCCCGGTGTTCATTGTTACGCCTTCGCGGATACGATTGCGGGCCCCGATATCCAACCGTGTCTCTTCTCCGGCGAACTTCAAATCTTGCGGGATCTCACCCAAAGTGGCGAACGGGAACACAACCGTATCTTCACCGATAGAAGTATGCCCCGCCACCACAACATGACTTTTCAGCTCTACACCAGCGGCAAGTTTGACATTTGGACCAACAGTACAGAACGGACCAATTGTTGCCCCTTGCGCAATCTGCGCACCATTTTCGATAATGGCAGAGGGATGTATCCGAGCGCTCATTCTTTTGGCAGGTCCATCATCGCAGTGAATTCTGCTTCGGCCGCCATATCCCCTTCAACAGTAGCAATGCCTTTGAATTTCCAGACCTTTGCGCCGGGTTTGCCGCGTGTGGCTTCAACCGACAGGTGCAGTACATCACCGGGCACCACCTTGCGGCGGAATTTACAGCCGTCAATGCCCATGAAGTAAACCAGCAAATCTTTGTCAGCCATATCCATCGTTACGCCGACCATAACAGCCGCAGTCTGGGCCATCGCTTCGATGATTGTCACCCCCGGCATAATTGGGGCGCCGGGGAAATGGCCTTGAAAATGTGGTTCATTGAAGGTGACGTTTTTAATGCCCACGGCGCTTTTGCCAGCCTCAATATCCACGACTTTATCGATCAGCAGGAAGGGATAGCGATGAGGGATGATCCGTTGGATCAAGTCAATATCAGCCGTGGTTTGGGTCATTATATCCTCGCCTAAAGTCACCCGTTAAATCTCAGTAGCAGTGCGTCCGGCACCACACAAGCGGGGGTCAGTTATCGTTTTGTTGCGTTATATTTCCGTCATCGGGATTAAGCGTGGGGCTTTGAGGCCCGAATGTTCCTTCGGGCAACGGCCCAAGCGGCGTGGTTCCGATCTCAGCGTTTACACGAAGGATTGCCTCATCGGTTATATCAATGCGTTTGACCGAAAGAATAACCGCCGAGTCGCTCAGGATCGTCACAGCCCCTGTGTCTTCAACCAGCTTGAACAAGACAGGGTAAGCCAGTTCAAAGAACCGGGTTCGTTCAGCCTCGGACCGTCTGCGAATGCCATCGCGTTTGTCTATCTGCTCTTTGCGGATTTTGGTGACACGTTCATCAAATTCTTCCGCCAACTTGCGAAACTCTACCGGGTCCATTTCGGGGCGTTTGTTGGTTAAGTCCTGTTCTTCGGCGACCAGTTCTGCTTCGATCCGGCGGTTTTCTGCGGCCAACTCAGATGAGATTGCCTCCAACTCGGCCTGAACCCGTTTCCCGTAATCAGACAGGATATAAAGCCTATCCTGATTAAGCGTCAGAACAGGGCTATTGGGCGGGCTCTGGGCAAAAACCGGATGCGCGATGCACAGACATGCCAGACACAGCGCCAGCCATCTCATGGTTAAAACTGGGTTGAAACGGTCAAATCAAAGCTCCGTTCCAGATCGCCCGGCTCTTTGACAAGTGCTTTAGAAAAGTTAAAGCGTAATGGTCCGATTTGCGTATTCCAGAAGACCGAGAAGCCAATGACAGACCGCAGGTTCAAGCTGTCATCTACAAGGCCAGTGGGCTGTATTGCACCAGCTGTTCCCGCGATATCATCCAATCCCCAGACAGAGCCAACGTCGAAGAAAACCCCGCCAGTGATGCCATATTCATCAGGCAAGCCAACGGGGAATTCCGCCTCAAGACGGGCCACGGCAAAGTAATTGCCGCCAAGCGCATCACCACCGGCAGAATCGCGGTCACGTGGCCCAACCCCTGCCCCGTCAAATCCACGCAGTCGGTTAGAGTTCAGAAAAAAGCGCTCGGTAATGCGGCTATTGCCAGACAAAGTTGTCAGGGCGCCAAACTCAAACTCAGCCCGTAGGGTCACTTCTTCTCGTGCAACTTTGGTTTGTGCCGAGATAAGGCCGGTTGTTTGGATATATTCCGTATCCCCGCCGATACCCGCATATTGTTGCCCAAAGCGCAGCAAGACGCCGGCATTGGGATTCAGACCTGTACGACGGGTATCATAGGAATAAGAATAGTCGAGAGCAGATGTAATCTGAGATCCGGCTTCTCGCTGAATAATGGGCGATACATCCGCCTGCACATTTTGGATTCTGTCTTCAGAAATCTGATACCCAAACCGCAGCCGTCCGTTTTCGCTTACGGGAAACTCTATACTGGGCGCAATCCCAATATTTTGAGTATCATAATTCGCAAATTGCGAATCTGTCGTGCGGTAATAAGCGTTCAGCCCAAACGCAAGATCGCGCCCAAGGAATGCAGGTTCCAGGAAATTTATATTCGTGTTCTGATTGTCTGATCCCGTATCAAGCGAGAATGACAAGCGTTGCCCCCGACCAAGGAAATTTCGTTCGCTAAAGTTTACATTGAACGACACACCATTGACGGCACCATAACTGACACCAAAGCCAAGAGAGCCAGTTGTCGTTTCTTCAACGTCAACGTCTACAACCACCTGACCCGGGCCACTGCCTTCGCGGGTATTCACATCAGCATTCGAGAAGTAATTCAGCGCGCGAATACGTTCGGCCGCATCGCGTATCTCACGGGGGTTGAAAGGATCACCCTCGACGGTGCGGAACTGGCGTCGGATGACACGATCAAGCGTCGTAGCATTGCCTTCAATATCGATGCGTTCCACAAAGACACGTGGCCCACGTGTTACGTTGAACTCAACGTTCAGAATTACATTGGCATCGTCGCGGTTGATGCGCGGTTCTACCCGAATAAAGTTCAGCCCTTTTTGCAGCGCCAGCCGTTCCATACGGGTGATCGTATTTTCCACACGCTCGGGCGAATACACTGATCCCGGCTTGATTTTCGATACCGCCTGAAATTCTTCTGTATCGATCTGGGTCAGATCGCTGACTGTGGTAATCTCACCAAACCGAAACTGCTGACCTTCCTGAACGTTGAAGGTCACAAAGAACGCATCCCGTTCACGCGTTAGTTCAGGGGTCGCGGATAAGACCTGAAAATCGACATAGCCCCGTGACAGGTAAAAATCCCGAAGAAGCTGACGGTCGAAATTGATCCGGTCGGCAACAAACGTATCGCTTTGAATGAGCGTCCTGAAAATCCCTGCCTGTTTGCTTTCAATCACTCGCCGCAACCTACGGTCGCTATAGGCGCGGTTGCCGACAAAGCTGACCCGCTCGACCTCAACCACACGGCCCTCTGTAACTTCAAAAACCAGATCAACCCTGTTGTTGGAACGTGGAATAATCCTGGGCGTTACAGTGGCTGCAATTCGGCCAGCCTGACGGTAGGCTTCGGTCAAAAGTGCTGCGTCAGCTTCTGCGGTTGCAGGGCTGTAGACGCGCCGGGATTGCGATTGCACCAATGCTTGCAGGTCTTCGTCCTTAAGGCGTCTGTTACCTTCGATATTGACCTGATTGATGGTCGGATATTCCTTAACGGTCACAATCAGCCGATTACCCGCCGGAACAATATCGACCGTTTCAAAAAGGCCTGAGCGTTGCAATCGCTGAAAGGCATCATTCAGTTTTGCTGCAGAGACAGGCTGCCCCGGCGTGAGTTCCAGAAAGCTGAGGATCGTTGCATCCTCGATGCGTTGGTTTCCTTCAATCTCGACCCGAGAAACATTATAGGTTTGCGCCTCCGCGGGGGTGATATGCGTAACGCCACCCAGCGTGGCACAAGCCAAAAGCCCCGTGACGATGTTCAATCTGATGAATTTTCTGAGGGCTGCGCCGCGTGTGCGATCTTCATGTGCTCGGGTCTCGCTCTGACACTCTGTAATATATGCCCTGAGTATCCCGAGTCTTGCCGGTTGTCAAAACGAACGACAGTAAAGAAATTCAATGATAGTTATCGTAAACTAATGGCCGAAAAATGCTTTAAAAAGTGGCCTCAGAGACCCGCTACATAATTGCTCAACACAACGCCCAAAGCGATGGCCAGAACAAAAAGTAACCGGTCCGCATTCAATGCGAACAGCAATCTCAAACAATCATATGAAGTCGACGCAGGTTGCATAAAACCGTCTCACGTAATTGTGTAGTGCTCATATCACACTCAAATCTGACGATAATGTGGCTGAATTTTGACGTTACACGCAGAAAAGGTCGTTCGACAGGGCGAACATCATGAAAGACAGCAACACCGCAAGACCGCTCATCATCAGGATTTGCAGGGCTTTGTCACTTGGAGGATGTCCTGAAACAGCCTCAAACGCGTGAAAGACCAGATGCCCACCGTCCAGAACCGGGATTGGGAACAGGTTCAGCAGTCCCACAGCCGTCGACAGCATTGCAACGAACATAATAAATTCCAGCAAGCCCTGTGACGCCATATCGCCAGAAGTCTGTGCAATACCGATTGGGCCCTGAATATTACAAGAACTGATCGCACCGGTGATCATATGGTAGATGCCTGACAGGCTTGAGGTCACGATAAGCCATGTTTGTTGTGCGCCGCTTGAAATTGCTTCCCCAATACCCAACCTCTCCACAGGGGGGTCAAAAAATACGGTGCCCGAAAAGCCGATCAGCCAGCGCGTCTCAAACCCGCCATTGCTGCGGGGAATATCGCGTTTACGTGGGGCCAAAGCAACTTCATAGACTTCACCATCACGCCAGACGCTCAGCACCATGGGCTTGCCTTCCCCTTCCTGGGCGGCTTCCTGAAGCTGTCTGAGGGCGTTCACAGGCTCCCCGTCGACGGACAGGATCACATCCCCCACCTTCATATCAACATCCATCGCAGCCGATTTGGGCTGAAGCCGGTCGATAATAGCGGGCATGGGAAACATGCCCTCTAGGGTCAGTTCGGCACCATCACGCTCGATCTTGTATTCGACAGTCTTGGAAGGCTCCAGCTCTCGCGCAGTTTCATAAAGTGTTGTCAGGTCCGGTATATCCACGCCCGAAATCGAAAGAATACGGTCGCCGGGCTTAAGTACATGCTCCCCCCGGAAGGGGCTTTAACGTCCCGATAACCGGTTCGTCCTCTGTTGTTCCAGAGAATAGAAAAACACCGGCAAATACAAGGATCGACATGATAAAATTGAACACAGGACCCGCTGCAACGGTGGCAGAGCGTCGCCACAAATCCGCCCCATGCATAGTGCGCTTGCGCTCAGCATCACTGAGCTGGCCGATTGTTTCGTCGTCTTTGCCACTGGCCGCGTTGGAGTCGCCCAGAAATTTCACATACCCCCCGAATGGAAGGGCAGCCAGTTGCCATTTGGTGCCATGTTTATCAACGCGCGAATACAGAATCGGGCCGAAGCCAAGGCTGAACACTTCAGCATGAATGCCGCACCAACGCCCGACAATATAATGGCCATATTCATGCACCGCGACGATAACGCTTAGCGCGACAACAAATGCCAATATAGTTGACAAAAACCCACCAAATTGCGGGATTGTTCCCAGAATATCCATATGTCAGCCCTGCCCTAACGTGCGATCTTCCGAATAATCTCGGCGGCACTGTTACGTGCCAAATGGTCCATTTGCACCACGTTATCAAGGGTTATCATGGCAGAGTTATGACCATTTTCTGCGTCAATCTGCTCTAAAACGCCCTCAACAACCCGTGCCATTTCCAAAAATCCGATATTTCCTGCGATGAATGCATTCAGGGCGGCCTCTTTCGCGCCATTGAATGCAGCCCCACTCAGCCCGCCCGTCTGCATCACAAAACGCGACAATGCCAGCGCTGGGTAGCGATCGGGATCGGCGGCCCGAAATTCCAACTGACCTATCTGCACCAGATCAAGCCGGTCCACTGGCACATGCCGCCGATCCGGCCAGTGCAAAGCATACCCAATGGCGTGACGCATATCAGGCGGGCCGAGATGGGCCATCAGGCCACCATCCGTGAAACCAACCAAGGCATGAACAAGAGATTGCGGGTGGATCACCGCCTCGATCTGATCAGGATGCACACCAAAGAATTCTTTCGTCTCGATCAACTCCATCGCTTTGTTAAACAGCGACGCCGAGTCAATGGTAATTCGCTGCCCCATATCCCAGTTCGGATGGTTTGACGCCTGCTCCAGCGTGGCTGTCTTGAGACGATCCAACGACCAGTCGCGGAAGGCCCCGCCCGAGGCCGTGATGACGATCCGCTCAACAGCGTTGATATCTTCGCCGACAAGCGCTTGAAAAATGGCTGAATGCTCGCTGTCTACTGGAATGATTGTGGCGCCATGCTTCTTTGCCTCAAACAGCATAAGCGGTCCGGCCGTCACCAGACTTTCCTTATTCGCCAGCGCCAATGTCGTGCCGTGGCGCAGCGCATGTAACCCGGGTGCCAGCCCCGCAGCGCCAACAATAGCGGACATGATCCAGTCGGCAGGGCGATCTGCTGCTTCGATCAGCGCATCCGGTCCGGCTGCAATCTCGATCCCGCTGCCCTCTAGCGCCTCGGCCAGAGGGTCGTAACAGTCCTCAAACGCAGTTACAGCAAGCCCTGCGCCAGTGGCTTTCGCCTGCTGCGCCAAAAGCGTCACGTTGCGCCCGCCTGTCAAGACCACCACATCGTAGCTGTCAGGGTGCCGCAGGATCAGGTCGACCGTGTTACATCCGATCGACCCGGTTGAGCCAAAGATGGAAACTTTACGGACCATCACAGCACTGGCGGAAAGTCGACCAACTGTTCGATCAGCAATAGAAAAACCGATGCGCCCAGCATACCGTCAAAACGATCAAAAACGCCCCCATGCCCCGGAATCAGGTTCGAGCTGTCCTTCACGCCCATCTTGCGTTTCATAGCGCTTTCACCAATATCGCCCATCTGCGCCGCCATAGACAGCGCCACCGAGATGCCAATGATCTCGACCCCGACGCCCGGATACCCCATGAACAGCGCCCCAACCACACCCGCAGCAACCCACCCAGCCACGGTTCCGGACCATGTTTTCTTGGGGCTGACACGTGGCCAGAATTTTGGGCCACCTAGAAACCGCCCAGCGAAATAGCCAAACACATCTGTTGCAATCACGATCAGCGCCAACCACAGCATCCAGCGAAAGCCAAAATCAATCCGTTGAACGGCCAGACCGAACGACGCAATGACGATCAGCGCTGTGAAAACCATGAAAAGCGTGCGGTTCTTATCAAGAAACCCGATTCCGGCAATGGCTGGTAGCAACAGAAACGGCAGACCTAGCCCCACCGGCAGCAGGCGAGCAACAAGCAGAGCAGCACCTGCACCAACGCCTAAGATCAACGCACGTTTATTGCCCCCTCCAAGCATGCGCACAAGTTCCCAGACAAGGGCGGCGCATATTATAGCCAGCAAGCCCAGAAACCATACGCCCCCGAGCCAAACAGCGGTCAATCCCAGCACGGCCATCACCAGGCCAGAGCCCATACGGACAGCAAGGTCGCCCCATTTGTCAGTGCTGGGTGTCAGCCCGTCACCAGCCATATCAATCAAGCCCGGATTGCGCCGTAGCGTCGTTCACGCATACCAAAGCGACGCACAACATCGCTAAATATATCAGGCGAGAAATCTGGCCAAAGCGTATCGATAAACTCATATTCTGCATAAGCCGATTGCCACAAAAGAAAGTTTGATATCCGGGCCTCCCGCTCGTGCGGATCACCAGATCAGGGTCAGGCAGCACGTAGGTATCCAGAAAACTGGCCAGCGTTTCGCTGTCGACCTGATCAGGTTTCAGCCGTCCTTCGGCGACCTCGACTGCAAGCCTCTGCGTGGCACGCGTCACCTCATCCCGCCCACCATAGTTGAGCGCAATCGTCAGATGAACCTTGTCGTTTTTCTTGGTCAGATCTTCCAGGTATTTCATCAGAACCTGCAATTTCTTATCCAAAGCGACACGGTCGCCGATAAAGCGGACGCAAACACCTTCTTTGTAAAGATTGCTCGCCTCACGCTGAATGTAGCGACGAAACAGCGCCATGAGGCCTGCCACTTCGGTTTGTGTTCGTTTCCAGTTTTCCGTCGAAAAGGCAAAGATGGTCAGGTATTTCACGCCCAGGCTTGGGCAAGTCTCAACCACCTGCCGCACACGCTTTGCGCCTGCCCGGTGGCCGAACAGGCGCGGCCTGCCCCGTTGCGTGGCCCAGCGTCCGTTGCCATCCATAATGATAGCCACATGCTTCGGGCCAGTCGGGTTGATCTCATGAACGCTCATCACATTGCCTCAATAAAAACTTTTTACCAGAAAAACATTTGGGTTTGGCAGGATTGTGACGCCATTAGACCTGCATGATCTCTTCTTGCTTCTTGTCAAGCGCGTCATCGATCAGTTTGATCTGGGCATCGGTCATATCCTGAACCTCCTGTTCCCAAAGTTTCTGATCGTCTTCCGACATACCGTCGGCCTTTGCCTTCTTGATCTGATCCATACCGTCGCGGCGAATATTGCGCACAGAAATACGCGCATTCTCGGCATAGGTGCCAGCGACTTTTGAAAGCTCGCGGCGGCGTTCCTCGTTCAGCTCGGGTATGGGCAGCATTATAATTGTGCCGTTCAGTTGCGGGTTGATGCCCAGCCCGCTTTCGCGGATGGCTTTCTCAACCTTGCCAACCAGCCCCTTGTCCCAAACATTGATCGTGACCATCCGCGGCTCGGGTACATTCACGGTCCCCACCTGATTGATCGGCGTCATAGAGCCGTAGGCATCTACCATCACAGGCTCCAGCATAGAAGCAGACGCCCGCCCGGTTCTAAGCGAGGCGAATTCCGTGCGCAGAGATGCCATCGACCCATCCATGCGTCTTTGCAAATCATCAGTATCAAGAATGAAATCTTCAGCCATCGTTATGCCTCGTCAGGTCTTCTTGTTGCTGTTGCAGTTATATACCGTCAATCCAGCGGGATTGTATAGGTAGGTAAAATGTCAAGCGTCAGGCAAACGCGCGCTTCTTGTCATCGTAAAGGCTTCGGCGCTTTGCTTTTTCGATCGTCGGTTATCCGTGAAGTTGACCTCTAAATGCAATTCTTGCGCACGATTTTCATCCAGCTTGATGCCTGGTGACGGCACAACTTGCATCAGTGCCCCAAAATTTGAATGTACTTTCGTCTGCTGATGCGCACATCAATCCTGCACGATCGTATATTTTCCCTCACCGCCCATAATGCCTTTGAAGCCGCCCGGTTCATCAAGGGAGAACACGATAATCGGCAGATCGTTGTCACGCGCCAAGGCAATGGCCGAGGCGTCCATGACGCCCAGGCGCTTTTGCAGCACGTCATCATAGCTGATCTTCGGGTAATGCTTCGCATCCGCATGTTTCTTGGGGTCCTTGTCGTAAACGCCATCCACTTGTTTACCCATGAAGATCGCCTCGCACGCCATCTCATTGGCACGCAGCGCAGCCGCCGTATCAGTCGTGAAATACGGATTGCCGGTTCCGGCTCCAAAGATACAAACGCGCTTTTTCTCCAGGTGGCGGACGGCGCGGCGACGAATATAGGGCTCGGCCACTTCGTTCATCGTTATGGCCGAGATCACACGGGTATGGATATTCAGGCCTTCCAGCGCGCTTTGCATCGCCAGCGCATTCATCACAGTCGCAAGCATCCCCATATAATCTGCGGTCGTGCGTTCCATGCCCTGCGCGCTTCCCTGAAGCCCGCGGAAAATATTGCCACCGCCGATCACCATACAAATCTCAACGCCCATATCGTGAACCGTTTTGACCTCTTCGGCGATGCGTTCAACGGTGGGCGGATGCAACCCGAAGCCCTGATCGCCCATCAGCGCCTCACCAGAAATCTTCAGAAGAACGCGTTTATATGTGGTTTTTGAGGGGGCCTGACCGGTCATGCGCATAAGCCTTTTCGGTTTGGGTTGCATGTTGGGCGCAAAATGTCGGAAAAACGGTGAAGTTTCAACGGGTAAACCCGCCCTATTTCGCAAAGATTGCAGAAAGCACGCTATGCCTGTGCAGGACCTTACTATTCCCGCTGATCAGCCGATCCTGCTTGCTGGATCTACGGCCTCGGGCAAATCCGCATTGGCGTTGCAATTGGCAGAAACGCAAGGCGGTATTGTGATCAATGCCGATGCGCTGCAGGTTTTTGATTGCTGGCAGGTGCTCTCGGCCCGGCCCGATAAGGCAGACATCGCCCGGGCACCCCATGCACTGTACGGGCATGTGCCTTACCAGCAAGATTATTCTGTAGGCCACTGGCTGCGCGAGATTGAACCGTTCCTACACAGCACGCTTCGCCCGATCATCGTAGGCGGCACTGGCTTATATTTCACGGCGCTGACCGAAGGGCTGGCCGAGATTCCCGCAACGCCGCCCGACATCCGGGCCAAGGCAGATGCATTGTCCCACGATGATCTTCTGGCGATGCTGGACGATGCGTCTGCAGCACGGATCGATACGCAGAACCGCGCCCGCGTGCAACGCGCGTGGGAGGTTCTGCACAGCACAGGGCGCGGGATTGCGGACTGGCAGGACAATACGCCTCCCCCGTTATTGCCATTGAACGCCACAACGGCACTGGTTCTGGACGCCGATAAGGAGTGGTTGCTTGAACGGATCACACGCCGTTTCGGACTGATGTTGGATGCCGGCGCATTGGATGAGGTGCGCGCTTTGCAAGATGACTGGGATCCTGGCCGTCCATCAGCCAAAGCCATCGGCGCACCTGAACTGATGGCACACATTAATGGCGAAATTTCGCTAACTGAGGCAGAAAACCGTTCCATTATCGCCTCGCGCCAATATGCTAAACGTCAGCGTACATGGTTCCGGGCCCGTATGAAAAACTGGGTTCGTGTCCCTGCCCACACAGTATAGAAATGTTTTTCTCAATATTTGACAGAGGGTTGCGGGGGCTTTTAAATGTTAGATACACTAAGACAAACAAGTTTGGATTACTGACCATATGCTCAAGACGTCACTTCCAAAGGTGGAAACACTTGCTGCCGTGCAACGAAACGAAGCATGGCGCTGCGACAGCGCGCGCGCGCTTGAGCATCCGATCCTGTTCTGGATCACACGTGGTCAAGGCAAGTTCATGGTGAACTGCAAAATGCGCGGTGTCGGTCCGAACTCGGCTGTGTATATCCCGGCGCATACGTTGTTCAGCTACGAAATGTTTTCACAGTCTCAGGGTATGGTCGTCTATCTTCCCGAGGATGATATGATCTCGCTTCCCGAAGAAGCTGCAATTGTCAAAGCCAGCTCGGTGCAATGCCAAAGCGATATGACCACGCTAATTGATCTGTTGGTGCGTGAAATGGCGCATCCGCGCACAGGTCAACGCCGCGCAATTCGCGCCCATGCCACAATGATTGGCGTCTGGCTGGATCGGCTGCTGGCCGACCAACCCCAAGGCGCGTTGGGTAAATCCGAAAAGGTGCTGCAAAAGTTCAGCAAGGTGGTGTCCATCACCCAGAACTGCGGCAAATCTCTTGGTGAATTTGCCGATGATCTGAAAATCACGCCAACGCATCTGACACGCCTGACCCAAGGCGCGGTCGGCAAACCTGCTTCAACTCTTGTGCAGGAGCGGGTCATTCACGCAGCATGCGATGCGCTGATCCACTCGGATGAGCCGGTGCAAGACATCGCAAAACATCTGGGGTTCAACTCACCCACCTATTTCACCCGCGCCTTTCAAGCCCATACTGGCCAGAGCCCGAGTTCATTCCGCAAAGCACGGCGCACGCATTAAGTCCCCTAAAGCGTTTTGCATTTAATCTGAGGCGTATCCGGCGGCTTTGAGGAAGTTCCAGCATTCGTTTGGATTGAACATATTGCAGATATCGCCAAGAGCCTCGAACAAGGCATCGAAAGTTCTTGCTCCGATGCGGCGAAGGTGCGCTTTGAGTTTGGAGAAGGCCATTTCGATCGGATTTAGGTCGGGGCTGTAGGCGGGCAGGAACAGGAACCAGCAGCCTCGCTTGCGCATGGCTTCGGCGGCGCGCGGGCTTTTGTGGGTGGACAGGTTGTCGAGGATGACGACTGTTCCGGGATCAAGCACTGGAGCCAGCTGTGTGTCGACGTAAGTGTCGAAGGTAGGTCCGTTCATCGGACCATTGATCACCCAAGGAGCGATCAGCCCGTCTTGCGTCAGACCGGCAATGAATGTCTGCGTCCCCCATCTGCCAAAGGGAGCGGTGCCGTAGAGCCTCTCCCCGACTGGAGCTCGCCCGCGCAGGCGTGTGAGGTTGGTCTTCACCGCCGTCTCGTCAATGAAGACCAGTCTGTGCGGCTCCTGGCGCATGCGGGGCTGACGGCGCGTGATCCAGTCACGGCGGGCTTGACGCACCACGGGCCGATCACGCTCTGCCGCGATCAGTCCTTTTTTTATATGAAAGCCCGGCGCGATGGAGGGCGCGGTGCAACGACGATAGCTGAACGTCTACGCCATGTGTTTGCAGGAGGGCAGCAGCCAGTTCCTTGAGCGTGATATCCGGTTCGGCCTTCACGATCTCCAGCAGAAAATCCCGGTGCGGCGCAAGCTTGCCAAATTGACCAGACGGGCGGCCTTGAGGCTTGGGCGCTATCGCGCCGCGTTCACGATGCTCTGCCGCAAAACGGACCGCCGTCGCAGCGCTAACTCCAAAAAGCCGCCCAGCCGAACGCGCTGAGTTTCCCTTGGCAATGTAAGCGCAAATCCGTTCCCGAAGGTCCAAAGAGTAGGGTTTGCCCATGATCCACCTCCCAGAGGAAGTGAAGCACACAAACAGCTCCGTGTGAATCCCCCTTCGATTCAGATCAAACGCAAACCGCTTTAATGCGTGGTTTCCGCTTTTTCGACGGTGAAAAAGAAGTTTTCCGGTAGGTCTTCACGATCCACGATCTCTTGAGGGATAACCTCAGGGCCAGCCAGAAACACATTTGCGCCGAAATGCTTATGCAGCTGCGACAGACGCTCCATCCGCGGGCTTGTGAGCGCTTCATAGATATCTCGATATCCATCTATGGCCATTAACTCTGTGATCCTGGCCCGGTGCGCGGCCACACAACGCGCGTGTATAGCGGCAATGTCAGGATCAGACATCAAGCGGTCAAATTCAGCTTGCAACAATGAGCGTTTGGAAAGGATCGACAGATCTTCTTCCGCGTTGTTATTCATACGAAACCAGTAGCTGAGACCTTGATCACGCCCAACATGGTTAACCCTGCCGCGGTCACGCTTCACGAGGAAACTTTCCACCGAGCGGACCGCATAATGATTGAGCGTCACGAGATCATAGCCGTAAGTCGACACGCTGGATCGCCAGCCATTGCGCAACATAGACTTGGGCATGGACTTACCAGAGCCATTGACCCATTTGATCTGATCCCACAGATCAGGCTTCAGGCCCTTGGGGCGATGCACCCCGATTTTGCTGTACATACCTATATTTCGAAACAGCGTCTTAAACCCCCAAGCCTGATGGGGTTTACGGCAAAGTTGCGGGGCACATCTGGTGAATTGATCTGTAATGAATTCATCCTGAAATTCATGCGCATTATCATTTCCAAATAAACGCCAGGTGAGCGAAATCAGATTGGCCTGCCCCACGGCCTCATAGAGATCGCACAACAGCCCCTGCCCCACATGGATGTTGATATATTCATCCACGTCCATGCAAATTATCCAACCCGCATTCTTGAGTATCGGCTCTGCTTCTCCGGCCTGAAGGGCTGCATGCTGGGGTCTGACAATTGCGCCGGGCGATGTCGGTTTCAAACTGCGGTACGGGTTTTCACGATGCTGCAAATACCCCTTGGTCTGCAACAGATCGAGCATGTCGTCCGTGCCATCCGTACAATCATTGGAATAGACAAGGAAATCATCCACCCCAATCGCCCGATGATAGGCGATCCATTCCAGAATAAACGGCCCTTCATTCTTCATGGTGGTGATAATGCAGGTACGCCCTGCATCCGTTGCCTTGAGAGGCACACGCACCACTTGATTTGTTGGTGGTCGCACCGGTTTGTGTGCGAAACTGGTCTTAGATAATGCCAAAAGCCGTTTGTCTTCAACAAGCGAGGCTTTCGGCACGATCTCGGCCGTATTAGCCATCGGATGCCGGACGGCCATGGCCCGCAGGAAGGGAACGGTAACGGTCGAGTCCGTGTCAACATTGGTGATCCGGATCAGCCGCCAGATATTATCAGGCGTCAGCCGCGCAGGTGCTACGCACCATCGTCGGGCGATTTTGTCAGCATCAAACGGTTTGCAGATATGGTCGCCAAATGTTGGCATCTGACCCTGCCTGATACGCCATGGGTAAATTCGTTGCCCTGCCAGGCTTAGAACACCCGCTTTGCTGTCTTGAACCTGTGAAAACGGGTTGTCTTCGGGCAACAGAATGTCGCTTGGGTCCAGATTTATCACCGCACGGGCCGTGTTCAGAAATCGCCAGCGCACCAGCTCGAAAATGGTGAAGTGGCGTAGTGGGGACGCCCACGGGTCTGGCTCAAGTGCCCCCATTCTCGCCCTACCCGGCGCGTCAGGTGCATTGAACGGGTGCGCCGCTTCAGGCAGGTTGGGATGCCCTAATGGCATATCGCATTTCAGATGCACCAAACGTGCAAGACCAAGCTTTTCGGCCAATGCTTCTAGCTTACGTGCGAAACCTTTCTCACTGCCCGGTTTGGCCCGGTCTATCAACAAAACAGCCTGTAGATCATGGTGCTTGATGTGATGGCGCAACCATGTTTCCAGAAGCTCTATCGGCTCCCCATTGCGTTCTGTCAGGAAGGTATTTAAGCCCGCGAACAGATCCGTCTCGACCGGCTGCACATCCAGCTGCATGGGACCACTGGTCAGAGCCAGTGGGACAGATGCTGCAAGTTCCGGGTATGTTGCCGACAGCATCAACGCGCCGTTTATACTTCGAAGAGAGTTTGGCTTAACGCAGTCCTGTGGTGGATTCTGTTCAATCTGCTCGGCCTTGGTGTCGGCCAGAAAGCATATCCGTAGAGCCATGCCCGCATCGGGGTCGGACCAACCGACACACCCCAACACGGTGACATCCCCTTGCCGGGCGCAGTTCAGGGTACGACTGACATAGACAGGGTCTTGGTTTTTACGTTTTGGCATGGACCGCCTGATACATTTTGACCAACTCCAACGCCACTTTACGGTTTGGTGGCGTACTACCACCGGCCAGCAATAACCGGCCAAACAGGGCCAGTTCCGCATCATCTTTCATCATGGATTGAAATCGGGTTAAATGCCAGTCGAAGGCGTTTTCATTGGCTTCTGTGACGCCCGTGATCTGCATCAACTCTTCTAAAGTCGTCTGTGTAGCAGGCCGCATACGAGCGATAGAGCAATCCTCGACCGTATTGAAGTTCCGCTCAACCCAATAGGTCAGGTCAATCGGTTTATCGCGATGATTGGGCAGGCCCTGAGCGCGCTTGATCATGAAATCCGCAGCCGAGCGGACAGAATAATGGTTGAGCTGCACCAGATCACGCGCGATAGGCTGGCCCCAATGCATGATCTGGCTGTCATTTGCAGCCAACCTATGGGGGGCTTCCTGTCCTGACCCGTCAACCCAACGCGGTAATGCGTGGTGTTGTGTGTTCTTCTGACGGGGCCGATGCACGCCAAGCTGCCGAAATGGGCCATCTTTTCGAAACAGGGTTTTGAAATAGCAGCCGATAGGCGGAAACAGCAAATCCGACGGAGCAGCGTGTGTAAACCTCTCGGTCGTCGGGGTGGTTGACAGGGAGGTTTGGCCACTATGGCCAAACAATCGCCATGAAAGCAGGATCGCATCAGCATCGGCCTTCCTGATCAATTGAGGTATACTTGGCAAGCTTTCGCCTAAATTTATAAATTCATCACAATCGATGCAGGCAACCCAGTCTGCCTGCGCCACCTCCGGACGATCCCATGCCGCTTTCAAAGCCCGCCATTGCGGGGGCTTGTCGTCACCCTCCTGCCGGATATGGCTGACGATCCCGGCCTCTTGCAACAGATCAAGAAGCACATCCGTGCCATCTTCACAATCGTTCGAGTAGATCACGAACCCGGTTACGCCCGCTGCGCGGTGATGGGCAATCCATTCCAGCAGATGCGGCCCCTCATTGCGCATAGTGGTGACGATTGTGATTTTCATAAGCGCAGACTGCCGTTTATTACTCAGGTTTTCGGGGGCCAGCTTGCGCCAGCCCATACCCTATGTAACGGTATTAACTTAAAAGCTGAAACGATCCTTAACAGATACAATGTATCAAAGCCCGCCTTCACGTTTCAGAAACGTGACGATCTGTTCCACGCCAACATCAGATTTCAGACTTGCCATCACGAATTCCCGCCCTTGACGTGCGGTGGCCGCGTCACTTTGCAAAAGCTGCGGATCGACGCCCACGTAAGGTGCAAGGTCCGTTTTATTGATGATCAACAGATCAGATTTCGTAATCCCCGGCCCTTTCTTGCGCGGGATGTCTTGCCCGGCAGCAGTATCAATCACATAAAGCGTCAGATCGGCCAGTTCCGGGCTGAAGGTCGCCGCCAGATTGTCACCACCTGACTCGATGAAAATCACATCGAGGTCAGGGATATCCGCACGCAACTGCGCCACAGCCGCCAGATTTATCGACGCATCCTCACGGATGGCCGTATGAGGGCACCCACCGGTCTCGACCCCTTTGATACGTTCCAACGGCAGCGCCTGCGCCCGCATCAGATATTCCGCATCTTCACGGGTGAAAATATCGTTGGTGATCACAGCGACGGAGTGATCCTGACCCATCGCGCGGCACAATTTTTCGGTCAGTGTTGTCTTGCCAGCCCCTACCGGCCCACCGATACCCACCCGCAAGGGGCCGTTTGTCTTGCTCATGAAATACGTCCTGTAACTGTATATGCGGCATAGCCGCTGCCCATAAAGACTAGCTTCAGCACCCATAGAACAACCTTCATGTTCTGAAAATCCTGCTCTCAAGGGTTTCGTGCAGCATTGCGGCCATATCCGCACCAAATGCCGCTGTTTCGATGTCTTCTAAGCTGGCTTCAGCTGCCGTCCCGGCCACATCCACGATTGCCGGGTGCAAAGCATTTAGCACCCTTTGACCTTCTGTCTGGCCCAATGGGATAAACCTGACAGCGGCAGAGACAAGGTTCGAGGCGAACCCGTGCAAGTAAAGTTGTGCAACCTGTTCCGGCGTCAAAGCCAGCCGACGTGCAACCGTCCCAACCGCGACCGGAAATGCCATATCGGGCAGCGTGTCGCCATAAAGCGCGTTGGTCGTCGCCAGAAAGGCGTGGCCTTGGTTGATCGTCTCTTGCCACCGTTCGGCACTTGGGGCCAAGGCACGGGCCAGATCGGCCAAATCGTCGACATCTTGCCCTTTCATAGCATGAACCAACAAAATCGCGTCCGACAGCCCGGCACCATGGCGCAGTACAGCCTCAAGCCAATTTTTCAAGCTATCAGCGTCATACACATCGCCTGCCTGCATGGCCCATTCCAAGCCATGCGAATAGGCAAAACTGCCCACCGGGAATGCAGGTGACAGCCATTGGGTCAGAGTCAAATAATCGCTCATTCGTGGGAATGATCCAGGTCAGACGCTGTATGGTCGTGGCTATGTCCAAAGGTGCGACCATGCCCATAAGCGCCACCTTCTGGCGTAAAGGGCGCTGTGACAGTCTGCAAATCGGCACCAAGTCCCTTCAGCATTGCGGCCAGAACGTGATCATCCTGTATCAGCAAATGGTCGTTCGCAATTTGACAGGGCGTATGCCGATTGCCGATATGCCAAGCCAACCGGGTCAGATCACCTTGAACCTTCAGCAATTCCTCGTCCGCGGCACGTATCCCGATCAAGCTGTTATCTTCCAGCTCAAACGCGTCACGGTCCTGCAGGTTGGTCACTTCAGGCAGATCAACCAGAAAGTCACGCCCCCATCCGAGACAAGCCGCTTGCGCCGCAACAACCTGCCATCATAGGTCAGAGAGATATGATCCCCGGCATCATCCGAGCCGCCAAGCAAAACGCGTGTGGCTTTGATCAGCGGCACAGTCATGCCGCATCCTGAGTATTTACAGGTACAAGATGTCTTTGAAGACGTAGCGTGCGATATCTTCGCGGCGCAGGCCGATCTGCGCCAATTCCGCATCGGTCTTTGCGTTCAGCTTTTCCATATGTGCAAGGCGTGCATTGGCACTTGGCGACGTCATCATCGCGGCACCTAGTGCAGCAAAGAAGCTGCGAAGGCCGCCCAGAATATCGGTGCGGTTTTCGGTTTGTGTAATAAAGGCCATAACATGGTTCCAATCTGTCTAGTGGATATCCCCACCGGTTGATTGAAAAATATGTCATGATTGCTTCCATATCCAGATACATTTACGCATTCCCGCCATGCGCCCAGCGCAAACCACGCTTATAACACTTTGTTAACAATTATAAATCTGCGCGGGAAGTTCATACACATCTTCACCTGGTGTGATCATTTCAAAGACAATCGTATTGCCACCTTCCTGTTTTGCGCGCTCTTTCGCGGATTTTTTAGCATCCTGAATGCCTATATCCTTCAACGGCCCGTACACGCCCGGTTTGCCTGTGACCGTGCCAATAAAGGTGCAGTTCGCCACGTCATTTGCGCTGACTTCCTGCACGCCGGGGACTTCGTAAATCGTGGGGGTGCAAGCCGCCAGTGCGGCCACCGCGCCCAGAACTATCTGAATATGTTTCATATCGCGCCTCAACATTTGTTTTTCTATTACGCGCAGCATACCACGCCTGATGGGATATGCGGAACGGGTCCGCCATAAGCAGAGGAGTTCCGGCAAAGAATGTCCGATCTCAGAACATGAAATACCGCTGTGCCATAGGCAGCTCTTGCGCAGGTTCACATGTCAGAAGTTCCCCATCGGCACGGACCTCATAGGTTTCAGGGTCCACATCAACCTGCGGCGTCGCATTGTTCAGGATCATATCGGATTTGCTGATCTGGCGCGTGTTCTCGACAGCCACGCATTGTTTCGCAAGCCCAAGCGGTGCGGTATCAGCGCCCGCCGACGTAAAGATCACCGCCGAGTTTTCCACCGCACGCGCCATCGCGCCGAACATAGGTCGGGAATAAACCGGTTGCGGCGTCGGGATCGAGGCATTGGGATCGCCCATTTGCGCACAGGCAATGGAGCCGTCGAGCAACACCATCTCGGGCTTCACCCCGAAAAACGCAGGGTTCCAAAGGCATAGGTCCGCGCGTTTGCCGGGCTCGACCGAGCCGATATGTTTCGAGATACCATGGGCAATCGCCGGGTTAATCGTGTATTTTGCGATATAGCGACGAACCCGCAGGTTATCGTTCTCGCCTTGTTCTTCACTTAGACGCCCACGCTGTTTCTTCATCTTATCCGCCGTTTGCCATGTGCGGATGATAACCTCGCCCACACGACCCATCGCCTGACTGTCTGACGCAATGATGCTGAACGCCCCCATATCATGCAGGATGTCTTCGGCGGCGATGGTTTCCTTGCGAATGCGGCTTTCGGCGAAGGCCACATCCTCGGGGATGGATTTGTCGAGGTGGTGGCATACCATCAACATATCCAGATGCTCTTCCAGCGTGTTAACCGTATAAGGCATCGTCGGGTTGGTGCTTGACGGGATCACGTTCTGAGAGCTGACTACCTTCATAATATCCGGCGCATGACCGCCCCCTGCCCCTTCCGTATGGAATGCGTGGATAGTTCGGCCTTTGATGGCGTCCAGCGTGTTCTCGACAAAGCCACTTTCGTTCAGCGTATCGGTGTGGATCATCACCTGCACGTCCATCTCGTCGGCAACAGACAGGCAGCAATCGATGGCGCCGGGGGTCGTGCCCCAATCCTCGTGCAGCTTCATGGCGCAGGCACCGGCCTTAACCATCTCGACCAGTGCTTCGGGTTTGGAGGCATTGCCCTTGCAGGAGAAGCCGATATTCATAGGCACACCATCCACCGCCTGCATCATCCGCCCGATATGCCAAGGCCCCGGCGTGCAGGTCGTCGCCAACGTGCCATGGGCCGGGCCAGTGCCGCCGCCAAGCATCGTAGTCAGGCCAGAATGCAACGCGTCATCTATTTGCTGCGGACAGATGAAATGAATATGCGCGTCAAAGCCCCCGGCGGTCAGGATTTTGCCTTCGCCTGCAATCGCCTCGGTTCCGGGGCCGATGATGATGTCGACGCCGTCCTGCGTGTCCGGATTACCCGCTTTGCCAATCGCGTGGATCAGCCCGTCTTTCAGACCCACATCGGCCTTGTAAATGCCGGTATGATCCACGATCAGCGCGTTGGTGATGACAGTATCAACCGCGCCATTCGCCCGCGTCACCTGAGACTGCCCCATCCCGTCGCGGATCACCTTACCACCGCCAAATTTGACCTCCTCGCCGTAGGTCGTGAGGTCCTTTTCGACCTCAATGATCAGGTCCGTATCCGCAAGCCGCACCCGGTCGCCCGTGGTCGGTCCGAACATGGAGGCATAGGTGTCGCGGGGGATTTTTGTGGGCATTTCGTTACGCTCCAATACCGACAGCTTCTAACCTAAGCTGTAATTTCGTATCTTTACCCCAAATAAGCATTGGGCCGACGGTGATACGGTGTTTCACAACGTGGTTTAGGTAATCATAAACCTCTTGAGTCGAGTGCCCTTCTCGCAGCATTGATGTCACCTTATCTGCGTAGGCGTCGTATTCACCAGACGCACCCTGCTCATCGTTCACTCCAATCGGATCCCAGTCTTCCCAAAGGATTTTGCGAACTTGTTGTCGCTGCGTGCGCCAGAGAGTTTTCTCAGCCGGATCAGTAGGACCTATACTCACAACTTCCCCATTACCGCCTGATTGAACCCGTAGACCTCTCGCTTGCCACCCAAGGACACCAAGTTGACCTCCCGCCTTTGGCCCGGCTCAAACCGCACAGCGGTCCCCGCAGCGATATCCAGTCGCATGCCTTTTGCGGCATCGCGATCAAAGGACAGGCCTGCATTGGCCTCGGCAAAATGGTAATGTGAGCCAACCTGCACCGGGCGGTCGCCGGTATTGGCGACCTCCAGTGTCACGGCTTCACGCCCATTGTTCAGAACGATATCACCCTCGGCAACGATTACTTCACCCGGCACCATGATTTATACCATCGCAAAGATGCGGGCCGGGCCACCAGTGCCGCCCTTATGGGTCGGCGCGCCAACCACGAGCGTAGCCCCGGCCTCCGGCACCTGATCAAGGCCGGCAAGGTTCTCGATCCCGTAGCGCCCGGCTGGAAGCCATTCATAATGGGTCGCGAAATCTGGCGAAATCCCGTGATCCAGTGACAAAGTATCCACGGCAATCGCCGCCGCAGAGCTTTGTTCCAGCAACATTTGCGTCGCCTCTACGTGGAAGCCGGGGAAATGCAGTGTGCCTTCATCATCAGCATTGCGGAAATCCGGCGTTGCGACTTTCGACGCCCAGCCCGAATTCATCGCCACACAAGCCCGATCAGGAATATCGCCATTCGCATCAATCCAAACCTGCAAATCATCCGGTGTGACCTGTGCATCTGCGTCGCCATCTACTTTTTCCCGGATATCGACGACGCAAAGTGGTACGATCAGATTGCCCACGGGGATTTCATCCACCGAATTCCCATTCTCGGAAAAATGCAGCGGTGCATCAATATGGGTGCCCGTATGTTCACGTATTGTCAGGTCAAACAGGTTGAACTTGTGCTCATCCCAGTTGAATTTCTGGTCATAGGTGATCCCCGGTTCGTTGAAAAACGTCGGGAAATCTCCGTCATAGACATGGGTCATATCCATGACCGAGCCGTGACCATCTGCCAAAGCTGCGGGTGCTGCCCCAACAGTTGCAACGGCCGCCGCACCGGCCGAGACCTTGAACAAATCACGCCGCGACAGCATCCGTTCTTTCACCTTGTTCATTACACAGATGTCACACATTTTCATTCTCCCTTGTCATCATATTACCGGAAACATTCCCCGCCGTCATAACACCTTACCGGATCGGATGATGCACCGTGACCAGCTTTGTTCCGTCGGGAAATGTCGCCTCGACCTGTACATCGTGTATCATCGAGGCGATCCCGTCCATGCATTGTTCCGCACGCACCACATGGGCGCCGGCTTCCATCAGATCAGCAACGCTACGGCCATCCCGCGCGCCTTCGACCACGTAATCTGTGATCAGGGCAATCGCTTCGGGGTGGTTCAGCTTCACACCGCGCGCCAGCCTGCCACGCGCGACCATAGCCGCAACACTGATCAGCAACTTGTCTTTTTCACGAGGGCTCAGGTTCATGGTTTCCCTGTCATCTTTGCCAATCCTTCATATTTGCCACACACGGGGTGCCGCGCACCCCCTGAGATGTTCCAAAACCGTCACCAGAACGCAGCGCAAGGGCCACAAATCCTGCGCGGCCAACCTTAGGATAAGTTTGCCATCCCAAGCGCTGGCTGCAACCACAACATCCCCTTTCGGCAGAACCGCGCGCAATGAGCTAAGCGCATCCTCGGCATCGGGCGCAAAAAAGCCAAGGGTCGCAATGGCTTTTGCCTCACCCAAAAGGGCCGGGCTGACTGTGCCAATGCTTTCTGGCGTCAGTGACACTGGTTCTGCATAGATCAGCCGCCCTGCGCGATAGATTTTTCGGCGATCCGACAAACGCAAAGCGACAGGGTTTTCCCCCATAGCCTGACGCCCCAGCGCCAAAGTCTCGACGAACAGAAATCGTGCATCTTCGGCCAATTGCACCACAAGATCACGCCGAAGATTGGAATTCTCGAACAAAATGGTTTCCTGCGGCAACCAATCCAGCGCAGCCCCTGCCCCGACTGTAATCTGCGTTTCAATCACGCCTGCAGCGCCGGTGCTTTTATAGGCACGCTCCGCTGTTTGGGTCGTCGCAACAGCCTGCGCGCCGCCCCCAAGATCAACTTTGTAAGACAGCCTGTCACCGCCTGTGATCCCCCCGGCGGTGTTTAGAAAACAACTTCCGGCACGGGGCCATGGACACGCGGCAGCATCACCTTGGCCGAGCCTGATTGATGCAGCGTCGTCAGCCGCACGCTGCCCGCTTTCATATCCAGACCAACAGACGCATGGCCCTTGGTCCGTTGCAAATCAGGTGTCACAAAGAGATCGAGCATGCGAGCCACGGATTGATCAAAAACTGATCATCAACCTAACGACATGAGGCCAAGGTGCAATCATTCACCCCCGAATTTCCGTATTACCCGCGATGCTTACCCGTCATACGCCTAATTTTTAGACATTCGCATCATGACATCTGGCCAATCTCGCGCTGATTGGCTAAGCGATGGGCACTCATAGATGCGCGGATATAGCATGACCTCTTTGACCCTTCGCCGCCCCGATGACTGGCACCTGCACCTACGCGATGGCGCGATGCTTAGGGCCGTACTTCCGGAAACCGCCCGCCATTTCGCCCGTGCAATCATCATGCCAAACCTCGTGCCGCCTGTTGTTACTGCGGCTCAGGCCGCTGAATATCGCGACCGGATCATGGCGGCCAAGCCTGACAATTCAAAGTTTCAGCCGCTCATGACGCTCTACCTGACGGAAGACACGGACGTTAGAGACCTGCGCGCAGCGGCCGAGATCGGGCTGATCACCGCTGTGAAGCTTTACCCAGCCGGGGCCACGACGAACTCTGCCTCGGGCGTAAAGGACATGACCAAGGTCAAGCGCGTGTTGGACAACATGGCCCAAATCGGCCTGCCCCTTTGCGTCCATGGCGAGGTCACAGACCCGGACGTAGACATTTTCGACCGGGAAGCCGTGTTCATAGATACCGTCCTTGATCCGATCCGCCGCGACATCCCCGGCCTACGGGTTGTGATGGAACATATCACGACGCGTCAGGGTGCTGACTACGCACGCGACGGCGGCCCGGATCTGGCAGCCACGATCACCACGCATCATCTGGTGATCAACCGAAATCACATCCTGGCCGGTGGTATCAAGCCACATTACTATTGCCTTCCAGTGGCCAAACGCGAGGAACATCGTCTTGCCCTGCGCAAAGCCGCGACCTCAGGCGATCCGACCTACTTTCTGGGCACCGACAGCGCCCCCCATACGGATGCAAATAAGCTGCTGCCCTGTGGCTGTGCCGGGTGTTTCACCGCAACCAATACGCTCTCGATCCTTGCAGAAGTGTTCGAGCAGGAAAATGCCCTGAACCAACTCGAAAAATTTGCTTCTCTCAATGGTCCGACTTTCTACAAACTGCCCGTTAATGAGGACACGATCACCCTTACCAAAGGCGACCCCGTGGCCTACCCCGACCAAATCGCAACCGAAGATGGCCCGGTGACTGTGTTCGATCCGCAAATGCTCCTGCACTGGCAGGTTTCATCATCTTCCTAGATATCCTCAAACCTGAAGGTCGCCATGATCCCCTCCGCCTATCCTGACAAAGCCGAAATCGCCAAACTGTCCGCTGCGATGCTTCTTGAAATCGGTGCGGTGCATTTCAATGCCCGTGAGCTTTTCACCCATTCATCCGGCAAAAAGGCCCCGACTTATGTGGATTGCCGCAAGCTGATCAGCTATCCCCGCATTCGCGCCACGTTGATGGATTTCCTCACCTGTACCGTCATGCGCAATGCAGGCTTTGAGAGTTTCGACAACATTGCCGGGGGTGAAACCGCTGGCATCCCTTTTGCCGCCCTCGTGGCCGAGCGGATGGCCCTGCCCATGACCTATGTGCGCAAGAAGCCCAAAGGCTATGGCCGCAATGCGCGTATCGAAGGCACCATGATCGAAGGCGAGCGCGTCTTGCTGGTCGAAGATATGACGACAGATGGCGGCTCCAAACTGAGCTTTGTCGAGGCGATCCGTGAGACAGGCGCCAACTGCGCCCATACGGCGGTGATCTTCTATTACGACATCTTCCCCGAGACGATCCCGACCTTGCAAAGCCACGGCATCGCGCTGCATCACCTGTGCACATGGTGGGATGTTCTTGCCGTCGCCAAAGATCAACAGACATTCGACACCGAAACCCTGACAGAGGTTGAAGCCTTCCTGAAGGATCCTGTGGCCTGGCAAGAGGCCCATCAGGCGTGAACGCAGACCCTATCGTTGAACATCAGATGACTTTGGCCTTCACATCACAAACTGACCGAAGTTTGAGAAAAGTGAAAAGCCGCCGTTCTTGCAGATCGCGGTGAATGTCCGCTGTGAGCCCACTTTGACCGATGCTGCAGTTTGTTTGAATGGCTGCTTTGACGAAGGCTCGGCCAGTCGTCAGTTCAACGAACTCACGCTGAAGTCTAAACCAACTTCGGCATGAAATGAGTCATGATACCCGCGGGTCCGAACGGACGGTTGCAACAGTTGGACTTCAATGCTGTCATATCGAGAACTTGGAAAGGCTCGCGAGGAAACACTTCCCAGCGAGCCTCGGGGAGCTTGGCAGCCATAGGTGCTCACTTAGTCAACTTTGAAGTAAGCGTCAGCCGACATCTCGGTCGGCCGAACCTCGCATCGGTTCACATCGCCGCCGCCGTAACGCAGACGCTGACCATCCTGATCGACCATCACCAAATCCATGTCCATGCAGTCCGATACGATAAACGGCGGGCCATTCACGCAGTCTGCCACTTCGACGGCGACTCCGATTTCAAGTGGGCAATCGGCCATGTTGAGAGCCTCCCAGATTTCGGGCGCATCGACAAAGATCTCAACGCGCGAAAAGTCGTTTGTCATGTTGACTTCCATCGCACCTGGAACTTCCGTCGATGCACCCTGTGGGTCCCAGGGGCCGCTGGAATGGTACTTGAACAGAGGCATTTGCAGCGCCTCGTCCGCAAAGATTTCGAAGATCAGGTCTTGTGCCGTTTCAGTGAAGACCGTTGTCACTTGCAGATATGCAGTGCCGCCATCGAGGGCGGGCTGTTCACCTATCCCGGTTTTCCATGTGCCAAGCACATCGTCAGGCGTTGTTGCAAATGCAAGCGTTGGTGTCAGTACACCTATGCAGAGTGCGAGAATTGAGGTCTTTAGAGGCATTCTATTGTCCTTTCAGAGGTGGAGTTAAGACCGGCCGCGCATGCGTGAGCGACCGGAGGGAGTGTTATCCCAGAGGGATCAGGGGCAGGCCCATCAGGGCTTGTGCAAAGATGGCGAATGTCAGAATGGCATAGCCGAGTGCGGCGATGCGGATGGTTCGGACGGCGCTAGGCGCTTCTCCGGCACGACCAAGCCAAAGCGCCAGAAGGGGCAGCGCCTGCATGGCGTGCAGCGATGCGAAATGTGCCGGGCGCAGGTCACCGGTGACGCCGGACCATCCGACCAGCGGTAGGGTTGGCGCGCCGTCGGGGTGCAGGCCGACAAATCGCGTACTCCCAATGCTCATGTAGCCCGCTACGATCATCGTCAGCACGAAGGTCAGAAGAAAGCCAAGCCAGATCGCTTCGCGCAGCGCAGGGCTGAGGGATGCAGCCTGATCGCGCTTGACGACCCAGCCGACCACGGCTGTCCCGATGACAAGGGCCACCGCGCCTACCGCCATGACGGTCGTGTACATCAATTCGGTAAAGGGCGTGGACAGGTTGAAATGCGATGCCTCTCCGCGACCGGCCTGATAAATCATGTAGCCCATCTCGGACAGAAATGCCGCCGCCATGACCCAGCCCGTGATTTGCATTGTCCAGCCGTCGCGGGCCGGGGCCGACAGCCGGGTTTCGACCAAGGCCAGAGTTCCGAAGAGCAGCGCGAAACTCAGCGCGAATTTGAGCGGCTTCATCCAGACCGGGACGCCTTCAATCAGGCGGGGGTCCACAAAACCCCAGAGAACGGATAGGGCAGCAAGGACAATTGCCACAACAGTCAGCGAAGTGAATTGGGTCGGCGCAGGGGCCGGAACAACGGGCAGGTTGGTTTCAAGCAAAGACATAATGCGTTCCTTCAAGGGATTTGGTTTGTGTCGGAAGACGCCGGGCACGCAGGCCCAGCTCGGTCAGGGCCGCGATCAGAAAGCCAAGCGGCCCAAGCATGAAGGTCGATAGCAGGATTGGTGTCTGAACCAGGCGGCCGACGCCAACGCGATCCATTCGGGCCGCCATCACCGCCCCGATGAACAGATCAAAGGCGAGAAAGTGCACCCAGGCGGCAAGCAGCGCCCAGTCGTCGGCCAGAAGCGTTGCGACATTGGTCAGGCTATCAAATCCCCCACCCATGCCTGAGAAGCGGCTGAAGATCAGCGCGGCATAGACGGCAGACAGACCTGCGGGGATGATCCATAGCGGAAGTGCGTTGAGCCATACGAAACGCCTGGGGCCAAGGATTAGCAAAGCCCATCCAGCCATCGCGGCGGTGCCAACATGAGAAAAGAGAAGTTCTGGGGTCATTTTATATCACCACTGGAAATTTCCACTGGTAATTTATTGAGTGCGATCTCTTGCAATGTCCAGAAGAAAAATTTACATTGGAAACATGGAGGCACTAGTATGCTGAAAGAAAACAAGAAAAAATATCATCATGGTGACCTTAAAGTGGCTTTGGTCGAGGCTGGTCTGGCAGATCTTGAGGAAAAAGGGCTCGAATCTGTATCGCTTCGATCCATCGCGGGGCGGGTCGGGGTCAGCCATACAGCGCCCAAAAACCACTTTGACGGGCTACGTGGTCTGCTGACCGCGATGGCGACAGTCGGGTTTCTACGACATGCCGCCGAAATGCAGCGCGGCGTCGAAGATCATCCCCCGGGCAAGGCCCGCCTCGACGCGGCGTGCAACGGATACGTGCGCTTCGCTTTGGAGAACCCTGAGTTGTTCAAGCTCATGTTCACGAGCCGTTTCCACCTTTCAGAGGATGACACGTTGAAGCGAGCCGGTTGGGCAAGCTACAGCGTGTTGCGCGATGTGTCCCATGGTCTGGACTGGGATAAGGCGAAGGCACCGGGCGGACCCTGGCGTACCGAATGGATGCTTTGGAGCCTCGTGCATGGCTACGCAATGCTGCTGATCGACGGTGAAATCCGGCGCGAAGATGATGGTGCTCCACCGTTCAGAATGGACGAGATCATGCCCGGCTTTGGCTACCTCCCAGATGTTACCGACAATCGGCCAGAGCCGTTTCAGGGTCAGCGTCGGGGCGAGAACTGATATTTATAGATCTTCGACAGATTTCCTTCAAACGTGGTAAGGCCCTGGCGTTGGGGCACCTTCAATCATCTCTCGTCGATCCCGAACGGCGGACGACAGCGCCTCGAATGCTGCTCTGATCCAAGGGCTGTGAACAGGCATGCAAGATTGACCCCAGTATTGGGGTAATCGGCGTCCAAAAGTGACCCCCCTGATATTTCTGTTCAAATGCTTCCTCGAGGTTTTGAGGGAGCAGATTAGGGATGTTGGTTGTGGAGACGATTGCGAAGATCCGGCGGGCGTATTTCATTCAGGGGAAGTCGATCAAGCAGATCTGCCGAGAACTGCGCGTGTCACGGAACACGGTGCGCAAGGTGGTGCGGTCGGGTGCGACAGAGTTCAGCTATGACCGTTCGACCCAGCCCCGGCCCAAGATCGATCCGTGGCGGTCCGACCTGGATTGGATGCTGGCGGAGAACGCGCGGCAGCCAAAGCGCCAACGTTTGACGTTTGTCCGGGTTTACGAAGAGCTGCGCAACCGGGGCTATGACGGCAGTTACGATGCTGTACGCCGATATGCGGCCAGTTGGTCGAAGGCGACACGAGAAGCATCGGCTGCAGCTTATGTGCCACTGAGCTTCGATCCCGGCGAGGCTTATCAGTTCGACTGGAGCCATGAAGTCGTTCTGATCGACGGTAGTGACCACGACGGTAAAGGTGGCGCATGTGCGTCTGTCTCACAGCAGAATGCCATATGTGCGCGCGTATCCTCGTGAGACCCAAGAGATGGTGTTTGATGCCCATGATCGGGCGTTCGCTTTCTTTGGCGGTGCTTGTGCGCGGGGCATCTATGACAATATGAAGACGGCGGTCGATGCGATCTTTGTCGGCAAGGATCGGGCCTATAACCGCCGGTTCCAGCAAATGTGCGGCCACTATCTTGTCGAACCTGTCGCATGCACCCCTGCATCAGGCTGGGAGAAGGGTCAGGTCGAGAATCAGGTGGGTGTGATCCGTCGCCGGTTCTTCGTCCCGCGTCCAAAGTTCAAGTCCTATGCGGAGCTGAATGCCTGGCTGGAAGATCGATGCCTGGCCTATGCGAAGGCAAACAAGCACCCGGAGATGCGGGACAGAACGGTCTGGGAGGTGTTCGTCGAGGAGCGCCCGAGCCTTGTTCCTTACATTGGCCCGTTCGATGGATTCCACGCGGTCCCGGCATCAGTGTCAAAGACCTGCCTCGTGCGGTTCGATAAAAACAGGTACTCGGTCGATGCCCGTGCCGTGGGTCGGCCCGTCGAGATCAGGGCCTATGCCGATCGGCTGGAATGCTGGCAGGACGGTGGGATTGTCGGCAACCACACGCGTGCCTTCGGGCGAGACAAGACGATCTTTGACCCATTGCATTACATACCAGTTCTGGCCCGCAAACCCGGCGCTTTGCGCAACGGTGCGCCCTTCAAGGAGTGGGAGCTGCCGACCCCGATCCGGCGCGTGCAGCGCAAACTGGAACGCCAACCCGGCGGCGACCGTCAGATGGTCGATATCCTGAGCGCTGTGCTGACGGATGGAATCGGTGCTGTTGAAGCCGCTTGTGCCGAGGCGCTGTCGCACAACGTCCACTCTGCCGGTGTTGTTCTAAACATTCTGGCCCGGCACCGCGAACCACCGCCACCTTTGACAATTGCCACCCCGGACGCGTTGCAGCTCTCGTGTGAGCCCGCTGCAAATTGCGACCGCTATGACAGCTTGAGGAGACAAACATATGGAACGCTCAGACGTGATCGACGCGATGGGGAAGCTGAAGCTCTACGGAATGAGGGCCGCCTATGACGAGATCCTGACCACAGCCGTCAAACGGCAACACGAACCCCAACAGATTATCGGCGATTTACTGACCGCCGAGATCAGCGAGAAGCAGGCCCGCTCAATCAAATATCAAATGACCATCGCCAAGCTGCCGCTGGCCAAGGAACTGGAAGAGTTTGACTTCGAAGCGGCTGAGGTCAACGAGACCCTGATCCGTGATCTGGCCACCGGCGACTTCCTCGATCATCAACGTAATTTGGTCCTGATCGGCGGCACTGGAACCGGCAAAACCCATCTCGCTGTCAGCATCGCTCGGGCCTGCATCCGAAACGGGCGTCGCGGACGGTTCTTCAATGTCGTCGATCTGGTGAACAAGCTCGACGCAGAAGCCCGCGCAGAAAGACAGGGGCGAACCGCCGACCTCATATCCCGTCTCGACTTCCTGATCCTGGACGAACTGGGTTATCTGCCCTTCGCGCAGACCGGCGGCCAGCTACTGTTCCACCTGATCAGCAAGCTCTACGAACGCACTTCGATCATCGTCACCACCAACCTCGCGTTCGGGGAATGGCCGAGCGTATTTGGGGACGCGAAGATGACCACCGCACTGCTCGACAGGCTCACACACCATTGCGAAATCGTCGAAACCGGAAACGAAAGCTGGCGCTTCAAGAACCGCGCATAACGCCAGACCCGAAAACCCGCAGGCCCGCCACTGCTGCGTTATATGAAGACTACGCAGCGCCGGGCCTGCTCAGCATCAAGGGGGTCAATATTGGATGCCGGTAAAGGGTTAATGTTCAATGCCGATTGACACCCAGCTTTCACATTCTGCCAAGGTGTAGTGTTTTGCACCGAGATTGAGGATCGAACTCCGGTGCACGTCGAGAATAAGCTGACTATCGTTTAGTGTTGCTTGCCGTACTTTGGTGTTTATTCTCTTTGATAGCCTATCGATCAATCTCCCCTCCAAGGTTTGTTTGACGTCAATGGCTCGGGAAAGCAGACACGGGTGCCTTAAGAGTTTTCTGCAACATCTCTGGTAGATCAGACAGGTATCCATTGAGATTGCGCCGAAGGGAGTCAGGGTTTGCCGTCCCAACTAAGACGCTTTTGACGAGTGGGTTTTGCAAGGGAAACTGTAGCGCGACCGCCGCGAGTTCTGCATCGTTTTGTTCGCACAATTCCTCGAGGTGTTTGACAGCCTTCAGAACATCATCTGATGCCGGACGGTAGTCGAAATTCGCACCTGGACGCGCCCCCGTTGCCAGAATCCCAGAGTTGAACACACCGCCGATCACGAGATCTGTGTCGTTGCTCTTACAAAGACCCAGCAATTGCACCTCCGCTGATCTGTCGAGAAGCGTGTAACGTCCAGCAAGCAAAATGATGTCGAGCGCAACATGTTTGAGAACTTCTATGCAGGGCTCGACTTGATTCACGCCAAGACCAAAGGCGCTGATCTGACCGGTTTCCTTGAGAACATGAAGCGCGTTTATGCCGTCCGACAGAAGGTCCGCCATGTGCTCGTCATACTGTTTCTCTGAGTGGCTTCTCGGTTCAAGGTCGTGGACATACAGAACGTCGATCCGATCAAGGCCGAGGCGTCCCAAGCTATCCTCATACGAGCGTTGGATCCCTTGGCTCGTGTAGTCGAAAACGACGTCGTTTGGCAGGGGATCGACAAATTGAAAGTCTGGTACATTGTCCTCGGACACGGGGACCAAAAGCTTTCCAACTTTGGTGGACAGAACGTACTCGTCGCGGGGCTTGCCGCGTAGGAATTTTCCAAGACGCTGTTCCGATCGGCCATGTCCATAGAACGGCGCTGTGTCAAAATATCGAATTCCGGCATCCCAGGCCGCATTTAAGACTTCGTCAGCTTGCGCATCACTGACCGCACGGTACAAGCCTCCGATCGCGCCGCATCCAAAGCTCAGTTCTGACAAATCGAGGCCGGTTCCAGTTCTACGTTTCTTTATCATGCGGTTCGTTTCCTATGTTCCAGCGTCGCAATGATACCTCTCAACTCCGCCAGTCCCTTCAAACGGCCGATATAGGAGTAACCAGGATTGCCCCCTTGGCCGATGTCATGGGCGAGCTCGTGCCCATGATCAGGACGGAACGGTATTTCGTCCTTGTTGCTCTCAACGTCCAAAAGAAGATCAATGACCTCCACCATGTCCGCTGAGCCGGTCAGGTGATCGGCTTCATGGAACGTTCTTTCATGCTCGATCTTCACGTTTCTGAGGTGCGCGAAATGCACCCGTTCTTTGACAGCCCGTGCAAAGGCTGTGAGATCATTGTCCGGACGCGCTCCATAGGATCCGGTGCAGAAGGTAAGACCATTCGCAGCACTGGTGTTTGCAGCAAGAATTTTCAGAGCATCGGATTGCGTAGATACAATGCGCGGCAATCCAAAAATGGGAAACGGCGGATCGTCAGGATGGATCGCCAGACGAATACCAAACTCATCGGCTACGGGGCAAATCTCAGCCAAGAATTCATTGAGATGGCCACGCATGTCATCGCCGCTCAGGTCGTCAAATGGCGCGATCTTGGAAAGAAAATCATCCTTTGTGAGCCCTTCCGCACCACCCGGCAAACCTGCCAAGATCGTCCGCTCCAGTTCTTCTTTCCTACTATCTGAAAACTGCTCCGCGACTGCACCTGCTGCGCCGACAACATCGTGCGAAAGCCCTTCCAAAGCACCCGGACGATTAAGGATATGTGCATCAAATGCGATCAGATCGATCCAATCGAACCGCAAGGCACGGCCACCATGCGGCAGCTCGTAAGACAAATCTGTCCGTGTCCAATCTAGAACCGGCATGAAGTTGTAGCAGACGGTCTTGATTCCACATTTGCCGAGATTTGCGAGTGTGTCTTTCCATGCCGCAATCTCGCTTGTGGCTGCCCTGCCCTTCAGCTTTATGGCGTCTGGTGTTGGTATCGATTCACACACGGACCAGACAAGATCTGCTGCTTCAATGTCAGATCTTCGTGCGCGAATTGCTTCGAGAGGCCAGGTCTCACCAATTGGTAGATCGTGAAGCGCTGTGACAATGCCGGCCACACCGGCTTGCGCGACATTGCGCAATGAGACCGGATCATCCGGTCCAAACCATCTCCATGTTTCGATCATGCTGCTTTCCCTGACTTGAGTTGATCCAACAGATCGGAAAGCGCGGGCCCTGCCCCAATCGATGCGATTTGTGCGAAGAGTTGCGCGACTTCCAAGATCAATTGTGGATTGTCTCTGAATTCCGCCGGAAAGATGCTTTCGATCTCAACGAACCGGCCGATCTCGCGGCTTTGGGCGCGTCGTTGCAATTGATCGGCAAGCGGATCATCGATGTTGATCCCCTTCCCGCTCTCACTTGTGCCTAAAAGGTAAGCCATCCAAAGAGCGACAACAAAAGAATGCGGCCGTGTGTCCTGACCGGCCCTATCAAGTTCCAATATTGGTGCAATGATCCGCTGTGGAAGCTTCTGGGACGTGTCCATGGCGATTTGCGCCGTTCGATGCTTCAGTGATGCATTCGAAAACCGCGATTTGAGGTCTCTTTGGTAGTCAGCAAGATTGATTGTGACGGTAAGGGTTTTCGACGTTTGGGACCAGAAAGCGTCTAGAAACTGATCGACCTGGTTCTCTGTGATGACGTCCGACACATGCTCTAGGTCGCAAAGTTGGCCAAAGAGCGCGATAAAAGTATGTGCTCCGTTCAAAAAACGAAGTTTCATGTCCTCATAGGGACCGACATCCTCAACGAATGTGACACCATGGTTTTGCCATGCTGGGCGACCAAGTGGGAATTCGTCCTCGATAACCCATTGAGAAAACGGTTCGGTGACCACAGAGGCAGCATCCTGGAAACCAATAAGTGCGTTGATGCTTTTTCTGTCATCAGACGATGGTCGCGGCACGATCCGATCCACCGTGGTTGAGGGGCAGGACAACTGCTTTTCAAGTGTTGAAGAAAACTTCGGGTCTCGATCTGAGGCCAAGTGTAAGACCGCTTGCTTGAGCGTTGGCCCATTTGAGGACAGGTTATCACAGCTCAGTAGCGTGAAGGGTTTGGCTTGGATCTTCCAACGGCGCCAGAGGGCCTCGACTATGAACAGCAGTGCGGGGCTCGCTTGATCGCAAAAGGTCTCCGCCTTCCAATTTGGGTAAACACCTTCCGGCCACACGTAGCCTTTTTCTGTGATGGTCAGAGAAACGATTTTCGTGGCAGGACTATTGAGCCGGTCGAGAACGCGATGCGGGTTCTCTGGTGCAAAAAGCACCTCCATTATAGACCCTATGACCCTGGCCGTCTTTTGTGCGCCGTCACGCTCGCAGACCGTGTAGAGGCAATCCTGCGGCACGAGATCATTCCGAACATTGGGCGATCTGAGTGAAACGCCGGATATGGCCCAGTTGAGATCACCGGCCTCAAGCACATCGTCACAGTAGACAGCTTGGTGCGCGCGATGAAAATTTCCGACGCCGAGGTGAACTATCCCGCATTTGGTTGTGCTTCGGTCGTATCGGGGTGCGGACACGCCCGGTCCCAGATTTGCAAGTCCAGACTGATCAAGGTGTGAAGCACTCATTCAGAAACTGCCAGCTTGTAAGCATCGATGGCGTTGGTGCGCAGAACCTTGATCTGATCTTCGTAGGATCGATCCTTAATAGCGTCCCGCACGATATCGAGCGTCGACTTGTAGTCAGTCGCGAGTGTGCAAACAGGCCAATCTGAACCTAACATGACCCGATCGATACCGAATATTTCAATGACCCGATCAATGTATTTCCGGTAGTCGGCGGATGACCAATCATTCCAATCGGCTTCGGTGACCATCCCGGAGAGTTTGCACCAAACGTTTGAGCGATGAGCAGCGAAACCTGCCATTCCTGACGACCAGCTATCAAAACCGTTTTGAGCTATTTCCGGCTTGGCAATGTGGTCGACCACGAAGCGAAGGTTTGGAAAGGACGCCACAACTTCGAGGGAGGTAGGGATTTCCCTTGGCCGTATGAGCAGATCAAAGACCAAATCTGATCCTTCGATCTCCGTCAGCGCTTCTGTGACGTCTGATCGCAATAGCCACATTGGGTCCTCTTCGTCGTGGACCTGATGGCGAATGCCTTTCAGAAAGTTTCCGTTGTCGCTTGTGATCAATCCAGACAGGTCTTCTTTGACCCTTGCGGTTGTCATGTCGATCCAACCCACCACGCCTTTGACGAAGTCCGTCTGCGCGGCAATTTTCAGAAAGTCATATGTCTCATCTAAGCTTGACCAGGTTTGAACAAGCACGGTTCCGTCAACACCAGCAGGGCCAAGAAGAGGTTCAAGATGGTTGGGCTCAAAGACACGATTGATCGGATCATGCGCCGATGTCATCCATGAATAATCGCCGTTTGCCGTGTCCCAGAAATGATGATGTGCATCGATGGCTTTGATCATCGAACCCCTCCTCAATCGAAATGAAATCCGCCGTTCATGTCGATCACTTCGCCGGTGATGAAACCCGACAATGGGCTTGCCAGAAATTCGACAGCGTGAGCCACTTCTTCAGGCTCACAAAAACGGCCAACAGGAATGTCCGCGAGCTGAGCCTGACGTTGCTCTTCGGTCAGTTGTTCGGTGATCATCGGTGATACGACGTAGCAGGGCGCAATCGCGTTGGCGGTGATGCCGTCGGAGACAACTTCCCGTGCTGTCGAAAAGGTCAGACCGATCATCGCGCTCTTGGTAACCGTATAGGCTGTTCCAGCCGTCAGTCCGCCAGACTTGGCCGCATATGACGACATATTGATGATACGACCCCATTTGTTGTGGCGCATTTCGGGAAGAAACCCTTGGGTCAGCTGAAACGCCGCGTCCAGGTTGATTTGGTGGACTCTGCGCCATTCATCGAGCTTGGTTTCTGCAATCTTGTTGTTCGACAAGATGCCGGCGTTGTTCACCAGCACGTCGATGCTGCCAACGCTCGACTTCACACCGTCTATAAAGCTTGCGATCTCATCTTCGGATGAAAGATCACAAGTAAAGGGAATTGCGAGATCACCAAGGGTTTTGGCAGCGTTTTCGACGCCTTCCTCGTCGACATCGACAAGAACAACTTGATGTCCGAGCTCAACAAGACGCGCTGACACAGCACGACCTATTGCACCTGCCGCGCCGGTCACAAGGGCCGTTTTGGTTTGCTGGGTCATTGCGCTGCGTCCTTGGAGCGAAAAAGAAATGGACGCTCTGCGCGCGCTAGTTTTAACTGTCCCTCGTTTCGCAGAGCGCCCACTTGGTGCCCATGTCCGGGAGAACTTCCATGGGCAATTTGATGTCTTCGGGAGGCCAACAGGGATTGAAATGTTCGACGGCGGGCCCTCATGCTTCGCCAACACCGGTCCAAATCGACCGTTCATGCCCGCGATGTTCCTCGACATTCACCTTGAGACCGCCTTCAAGACACAAGAGCCAGCCAGCGGCGATGTCCCAGATCTTGAGATGGCGCTCAACAAAGCCGTCAAGCTGACCCAAGCCAGCCATCGCGAGAGACAGGCTCGCACTCCTCAAACGGACAATCTCAAAGCCATCCCCACGCAACTGTTCGAGAGTCCGAAGAATGTTCTCGCGTTGCCAGATCGTGTTTTCTCCGACACTGAACGTTGGCACCGGATTTCGACTATCATTGCGAGTAAATGGAGTTCGGTCCTTTCTGATGCCTTGACCGATGCAGGCGGCAGCCAAAGTGTCGATAAGCGGTGCATAGACCGCACCTAGAACCGGTTCTCCCTGCTCCATGTAAGCAATGGATATTGACCAGAGCGGTAGGCCGCATAAGAAGTTTGACGTTCCATCGATCGGATCAATTACCCATCCATCGCCGTCGTACTTTCCACCCAGCTCTTCTCCGACAACCGGGCGGTCACCAAATCTTTGCTTCAGTTGGGTGCGCAGAAACGTCTCTATCCGACGATCAGCCTCAGAAACGAATTGACCCGGTGACTTTTCATCGACCAAAAATGCTTCGCGCTGATCAAAGAGCTCACAGGCAATTTTTCCAGCATCGATAATGATCTGCTCGAGAGAAACGACATTTTCTGTTGTTGCGATGCTTTGCCGGACTTCATCTGTTGAAACTGAACTCATGAGCTACCCGCTTCGCTTAGTGCACTGGAGCGGATGTGCGATACGGTCTCCTCGAACGCAGCAATCAAAGGATGGGCCCTGAGAAAGAAAGCAGCTTCACCGATGTTGTAGCCCATCCCGTGGTGGAGATAGGGCGTTTCCCAGACAAAGGGTGCCGGACAAGGCGAGTTTGCGATGAGACCTGCAAGATGTTCCCAATCAATGTTGCCATCGCCCGGAAGCAAATGGTCATCCCTGACAGATCGGTTGTCATTCAGATGGGTTGTGATCAACCGATCAGAGTATTGCTCGAGAATGCGAAACTTACCCTTTTCGGCCAGCTCTGCATGGCCAGAATCATAGCACAGGCCAACGACATCACTTGTGTGGTGCTCGAAAATTCGCCCGAGTTGTTCGAGTGTTTGATCTATAGGCGCATTGGTCAGATTCTCGACAGCGATACGAACGTCGGTTCGTTCGCAGTCGTCTCTGAGCTCGTTCAGGGATTTGTGGAGGACGGCAAAATAGGCATCTTTGGAGTCTTTGTCGGCCATGACATCCGGATCAATATCGAAATGCATGACAACGCAGGGCGATCCAATACGCTCTGCGAGTTGGATCCGGTTCCGGATGAGCTCAACACCTGCCTGCCTCTGCCATTCGTTGGATGACAGGAAATCCTTGCGAGTCTCCAAATGGCCGCCACCAACTTCTGTGGTCGGGTTCTTTCCGTTTGAGCCGTGGATCGCCCAAGCCTGAAGTCCCTCAGTTTCGATTACCTCAGCAATGAACTCCATTTCTGACGGTCCGTAGATATAGGAATAACCTGCGTCGCAGTTCCAATTTACGTGTGTGAAGCCAGCCGCCTTCATGCGTAACAGAGACCGGCGAATGCCTTCGTCATACCAACGCTCGTGTGTGGGCCAATGCCATGCCGTAATGCTGGTGGGGGGCGTCGTTGTTGGATCAGCACTCATGTCGCTGCCTCCTCTGTTTTCCCGAGGCTTAACTTCTCAGCGATCATCACAACGCAAAACGCGAGCGCCATTACGATTGTGGCAAATACCAGAGCTTTTGCCCGGTATTCAGGATCCCTGGGATCGTTGATATTGGCGACCATTGCCACGCCAAGAGGTGTGTTGTTGGCGTTGTATAGGAATGCGGACGCAGTGTACTCGTTCAAAATGGTGGTAAACTTCATTGCTCCGACGAGGACGATCACCGGTGCCAGGATCGGTAGCGTGATGCGCCTGAAGATATAGAAACCCGTCGCCCCAAGTGATCGGCCTGCATCGTCCAGAGTTGGATCAAGGCTGGCCATTGCGGCGCTGAGCAATCGAACCATCACAGGCAAAATGACGATGCCGTAAGCTATCGGCAAGATGACGTAGGAGCCGAGCAGGACATTCCCAAAAATGAGTGGGTTGGGCAGATCGTAGGCGGAAATCAGGCTGACGGCGACCAATGCTCCCGGCAATACCCAAGGGATGAAGAGTGAGAACTCGAGGAGACTTGACCAGATGTTCTTGTTCTTCGCAATCAAATGCGTTGCAAAAACACAGATGCAAAGCATCACAGAGACCGTGCTGACACCCATGACGATCGAGTTGATAATTGGCTCGACATGCCGATCAGTAGATAGGATTGAGATGTAGTTCTTTAGCGTAAAGGTGGTCGGAAACAGTTCTGTCGCCAAGGACTTGCCCGGCGCAAATGAGAACGCAATTGTCAGGAAAACCGGCACGAAATAGATAATGGTGAGGACATAAGCCAGCAAATGAACGAGCCCATTCGAAAGCGGGTTTCTGATCCGGATTTTCTGCATTGGGACGGGCGTTTTCGTGCCGCCAGTGAACTTTCCGCGAGCCTCAATCCACTGCATCAGCAAGAACACGATCAGTGCGGATACACCCAAAACGAGGGCAAGAAGTGAGGCCATATCGGTGCGCCCAATGCTCTGAAGGGACAAGATCATCTGTGAAAGCATTCGGAAATCCCGCCCGCCTAGGATCGCTGGGGCTGCGAATTGAACAAGTGTTTCAAGAAATACCAAGAGCGAAACCGCCAAAACGGTCGGTGCGATGACAGGCAGTACGATCTTGATGAAAGTCAGCCCAGGAGATGCGCCTAGGCTCCGTGCAGCTTCAACGGTTGAAAAATCGACGCGCCGAATAGCTGCCCGCACGAACAAGAAATGGAAATAGGTCATCAGAAAGGTGTTCGCGATGAGGACCGCGGGCCATCCTGCGAACCACTTGGCATTTAGGTCTGGATTGAACAGGGTCAGGAATTTGGTGAAAATGCCAAACTCTCCGTAGACAAACCAATACCCTGAGATGGCAGTGACAGAGGTGAAGACAATCGGCGTCGCAAAGGCAATCTTCAAGTATTTGCTGCCACGCACGCTGAAGAATTCAAGGATCGCGACCTGAAACAGTCCAACGATGTTCACGGTAATAACTGTAAGGCAGGCCATAAAAAGCGTGTTGTAGACGCTTTCGCGAACGTTTTTGGACCCGACAAGTCGATCAATCGTTTCGGAGGTATTCACCCCTTCTTGGCCAAACGCTTCTCGCAAAACAGCGAATACCGGATAGTAGAGAAAGCTGACCGCCAACCAAATTAGCACCGCTAGCGCCGCAAAAAACAGACCTTTGTTTGTCAATCCCTTCAACCGCATTAGCCTGCTCCATAGATGCGCAGGTGTTCTCGACGCAGAGAAACGGGTTGTGCGGAGCCAACTTCAGGGTCTTGATATCGCCCAACCGTATCGCAAAGCACTGTGCTATCGCCTATCTTCAACGTCAGCCGCATTGAGTTGCCACGGAACTCAGAGCTCACGACCTCTGCGTTGAGGTTCAGCCATTCTGGCCCCGTCTTCTCGCCAATCACAAAGTCCTCTGGACGCGCAAAGCACTGCCGGGTTCCTGCCTGAGCCGCCAGATCTGCTTCTCCAAGGTCGCCCAGGGTTGCCGCAGAGAGCATTGTGGCTTCACCAATAAACCGGAAGATATTCTCCGTCGCGGGTTGATGGTAAATCTCTCGAGGCGTGCCGAGCTGTTCGATTTCGCCGCCAACAAGAACCGCTATCTTGTCTGACAGCACCAAGGCTTCCTGCTGGTCATGGGTGACATATACCGCAGTGAGACCGAATTTCTGTTGGAGGTTGCGGATCTCACTTCGCATGGTTTCCCGCATCTTTGCGTCGAGATTTGAAAGCGGCTCATCGAGCAGAATTACCTGAGCGCCGAGAACCAATGCGCGCGCGATGGCTACCCGTTGTTGTTGTCCACCAGATAGCTCACTGGGTTTCTTTTGAGCATGTTCAAAGACCCCTACCCTGTTAAGGGTGTCGTTCACTTCCTGTGCGATCTCCGCCTTTGATTTCCGCGCAACGCGAAGCCCAAACGCGACGTTTTCAAAAACAGTCATGTGCGGGAACAGAGCGTAGTTTTGGAAGACGATCCCTACGTCGCGATCTTCGGGTCCGGTCGAAGTTACGTCTTCGCCGTCAACGACAATTCTGCCAGACGACGGTTTGATGAAACCTGCAATCGCTCTGAGCAACGTTGTTTTGCCGCAACCTGACGATCCTAGGAGTGTGAAGAACTCGCCCTTTTCAACTGTCAGGGACAGGCCGTCTATGACCGTCGCGCTTCCATATTTGATTGTAATATTGTCGAGCTCGATCATTCCGTGGTTCCATACTCTTTTTGCGGCCGGGGGCGACTTCTGGCCGCCCCCGGTCAATTCTCCTGTGTACCTTGGGAGGAACTCTACAGGAGGTCGAGTTCGATTTTTTCAAGCCATGCAGGCATTTGCTTGGCCATGTTGTCCCAATCAATGACCTGGGGCTCCAAGCTCAAGGCTGGATTGTTTTTGATCTCGTCGGGTGATCCAGCAATCGCGTCGGGGTGTGCAGGCAAGATACCAAACTCTTCAGCGGCTCTGATTTGCCATTCTACGGATGAGGCAAATTCGATGAATTTGAGCGCATTGTCGAACTGATCGGTGCCAGCCACGATAGCATTGCCTTCGCCTACGACAACTGTGCCACCGGGTGTTTGAACATACTCAAAGTTGTAGCCACCTTCCGCTGCCTGGCCCTGAATCCCAGTGAAATGGTTCAGTGTGATTGGGGCCTCACCGCTGGCGATCAGCTTCACACGGTCCATGCCGTCGAAATACACCTGCGCGTTGTCGTAGAAGCCTGCCATCCACTCCCAACCTTCGTCGGTCATGTTTCCATCGGCATCCAGCTGACGTGTGAAAATGCCAGAGAGCAGTCCACGGGTAGTTTGCCATGTCAGGCCACCGATGACGAATTTGCCCTTGTACTTCGGATCCGCAAGATCTTCCCAAGATGACGGAGCGTCAGCAAGTGACATCTGGTCGGTGTTGACGGCCATTGCCAACGGTGTTTGGCGATAGCCATAGAAGTAGCCATCTGGATCGATGAACCGTTCCGGCAAGCCTTCGAGTGTATTTGGCGAGTAAGGCATCAGCACTTCGTTTTGCTTCAGGCTCGCCAATAGCAGGTCGATAAGACCATAAACAACATCCGCCTGCGGATTGTTCTTCTCTGCGATGATGCGGTCATGGACCGCGCCGCCGCCAGCATTGACGAACTCAATGTCAAAGCCAAGTGCTTCTTCTGCAGCCGCTTCCAGGACGGCCATGTTTTCTGGTGGTTGCGGTGAATACACGACAAGTGCTTCTGCGAGTGCTGCGCTTGCCATGAACGATACTGAACCGACTGCTATAGCGGCGGTCGAAATTGTTTTGATCTTCATTGAGACCTCCCTTTCAAAGACTGAGAGAATGCGCCGCCACCTTGACGACAGATGCTCCATATCCTCCCAATATGACAATTTAATTACATTGTGCAACTTTGTAAAGTATGTCATTTTCCCAGCATGAATCTTACAGACACACCCCTCAAATATAACGAACGTTTGCTGGTTGAATTGGTGTTCAGAGGCAGCGCTACGACGCGCCCGTCCATCGCTGCGAAGACCGGGCTGACGAGCGCCACGGTTACCCGAATCGTTGCCGGCATGCTCGAGAAAGGTCTGATTTCTGAGGAGGCGCAGAGGAGCGGTGCCATGGGGCAACCCGTCCGACACCTTTCGTTGGTCCCAGGCAGAGCCTACTCCATTGGCGTTAACTTCATGCGCAATCGCTTTGATATCGCATTGGTCGATTGGACTGGCGAAGCCATAGCAACACAAAGGCTTGAATTTGGTGAAGTGACACCAACCGCTGTAGCTGAGATGACAAGTGCATCCCTTGAACGAATCCTTGCCGAAGCCGGTGTCTGCCGAAAGGATCTACTTGGCGCAGGGTTTTCTGTTCCCGGCAACTTTGCATCAGATGGCGAAACCCTGCGCGCCCATGATTATTTTGAGGCCTTGGATGGCGTCAATTTGCGTCCCATTCTTGAAGAAGCACTTCAGCTATTTTGCGCAGTTGAAACAGATGGCGCGTGCGCTGCAGTTGGCGAGTTCCTGCATGGCCGTGGCCGCAATCATAAGAACTTCTTCTTTGTTCACATTGGTCATGGACTTGGTGGTGGCACGATAATCAACGGTAATCTCTATCGTGGCCCACATGGAAACTCTTCGAAACCTGGCGCATTATTCCCGTACGATAAGCCCCGCCCTTCTGGACAAGACCTGATCGAAACGCTCCGGCGTGCAGGTGCACCGGTGAATGACATTACCGATATCGAGAGCATCGTAGACGAGTATCCAGATGAGATCGAAACATGGCTCACCCGCGCCGCAGAACAGATTGCTGAAGTGTCACGTATTGCGACAGCTTTCTTGGACCCTGAGATAATTATTTTGGGTGGGCGGCTTCCAAACACTCTCAACAGTGAGCTGGTCCAAAGGGTGAAGAGAGTTCAACTGCCGGGGCCGTCGAGAGGTGTACCAAACGCAAAGATTGTCGCTTCTAGTCTTGGTCCGCGCACCGGCGCACTGGGGGCGGCAAGCATACCTGTGTTTGAGGGGTTGTTCCCTGGCTCTGTCACAAGCCGGGGCAACGCCTATATCGATGGCCGCCGATAGAACTGAACAATTTTACGACTGTTTGATGCTTGGTTTGTTGGCGAAAAGCAGAACTTAGTCGGAAGAATTAGTGATCTCCAATATTAAATTGCATAATGCGTTTAAATTGGATTGTAGACCCATATGTAGCTCTGGTTGAGGCCGGGCTCGTTAACTAAACGGAACGTATAGTGATGATCGGAATGAAATTTCTCGCAGATTTTGAGGCCCTGAATACAGCCCTCAACTTGGTGAAGCCTTCTCACGTCACCTTAATGCTCTCGTGCACCGTCAAAACCGTCAGTGAGTCCCAATGCTCGGCGTGATTGCCTTTTTCGCTAATGTTGCTCTCCTCATTTGGAGCCTGCGCCAGATCCAGCGTGGGCTTCTGAGTGCCTATGGCAACGAGCTTCGCAGTTTCGCAAAGCGTGCAGATTCAGCCCGACTGGCATCGTTTTTCTCCGGTATGGGGATTGCGGCGGTGTTGCAGAGCAGTACGGCTACGGCCCTGATTGCAGCGAAATTTGTCAGCCAGAATATACTGAGTTCAGCAGCTGCCTTCGCCATCATCTTGGGGGCGGATGTTGGAACCGCTGGTGCCGTCTTCCTCGCAAGCGCTATCGACGGTCAGGCGTTGCAAGGTATCCTCATCTTAACTGGCGTTTCACTTACACTTTGGAGCAGCCGGTCACGTCCGAGAAATATCGGAAAGGCCCTGACAGGTTTGGGACTTCTTTTGCTGGCGCTTGCGACGATCAAGAGCCTTTCGACTGGCTCACTGCAGGACAGCTCTGTTTCCAACCTTCTAGATGCATTGCAAACCTTTCCTGTGCTCTTGGCCATTGGTGCCGCCGTGGCAACCTATCTTTCGCATTCGAGCCTGGCGATCATTCTTCTCATTGCGCAGCTACATCAGGCCGATGCGGTCTCAGATATGGCTTCGCTCACTATGGTTGTCGGCGCAAATATCGGGGGTGCTCTCCTGCCCGTTCTCTCGAACTTGACCGCAGATGATGAAGCATTGTCGCCACTGGCTTCAAACGTTGCATTGCGCGTGTTGGGAGGGATTTTGCTCTGGTTTTCGGCCGACATGCTGTTTGACGTGTTCCCCGCTGCATGGAAAGCCGCGTTCCTTGTGCCGGTCATGCACCTCACCCTGAACCTTGGCGTTGCAATCCTCGGTCTTGCTCTACTCGACCCCATATTATCCGCGGCTCAACGTGTCATTGGGATGTCGGGGCACCGCCCTTCTGAGGACTTTGTATCTAACCTGGATAGGACTGTTCTTGAACGCCCCACAGAAGCTCTAGCTTGCGCAAAACGTGAAGCCCTTCGCATGGCAGATCGCGTCCAAACTAACGTTGTGATGGTCGGACAGTTGCTCAAGAACCCTCGCCCCGAAACGATTGAAGCGATGGAAAAAGTCGAGAACGAGATCGACGATATCTACGTAGCAACAAAACAGTACCTTGCTGACCTGACGCAGGTTTCTCTGAGCGAGGTTGAAAGCGCCAAAGCCATCGAATTGCTCAACTTCATTGCAAACATGGAACATATCGGTGACGTGATTGACGCCAATCTGCTTGATGTGGCTAGAAAACAGCTTGCGAAGGGAAAGAGGTTCTCACCTGAAGGAGGCGCTGAAATCGGCAAGCTTCACGACCTGACCGCCGAAAATGTTGCGCTTACCATCAACACGTTCCTCACACAGGACGATGAGTTGGCACTTCAGTTGGTTGAGCGCAAAGGCCAGGTTCGCAAACTTGTGGACGACAGCTCCGTGGCACACCTCGACCGGTTGGCACTTGGATCGCCTGATACATTGTCCACAAGTGCAATGCATCTCGACGTACTGCGGGATCTAAAGCTTATCAATTCGCACCTCATGGCCACCGCATTCCCCGTCCTGGCAACAGCTGGTCATGTCCACAAGTCAAAGTGGAAGCGGTCTAGGTAAGATAGCCTCATCGTGAGAGGCATATTTCATTGTACCTTGCGTTCAGAACTCGGAGACGGGTCAACGCGACCGCATGACTTTACCGGTTCGCATCGATCCATTTGGACATCATGGTGCGATCTCTGAAGCACTCTTGCGGGACTTCGCGCCGCTTCATTCTGGCGATACGTTCTGCAAACCCGACTTGCTTTGAGGATGGGTAGTTCGAAAACTGACCGGACTGTGAACAGGCATGCAAGATTGACCCCAGTATTGGGGTAATCGGCGTCCAAAAGTGACCCCCCTGATATTTCTGTTCAAATGCTTCCTCGAGGTTTTGAGGGAGCAGATTAGGGATGTTGGTTGTGGAGACGATTGCGAAGATCCGGCGGGCGTATTTCATTCAGGGGAAGTCGATCAAGCAGATCTGCCGAGAACTGCGCGTGTCACGGAACACGGTGCGCAAGGTGGTGCGGTCGGGTGCGACAGAGTTCAGCTATGACCGTTCGACCCAGCCCCGGCCCAAGATCGATCCGTGGCGGTCCGACCTGGATTGGATGCTGGCGGAGAACGCGCGGCAGCCAAAGCGCCAACGTTTGACGTTTGTCCGGGTTTACGAAGAGCTGCGCAACCGGGGCTATGACGGCAGTTACGATGCTGTACGCCGATATGCGGCCAGTTGGTCGAAGGCGACACGAGAAGCATCGGCTGCAGCTTATGTGCCACTGAGCTTCGATCCCGGCGAGGCTTATCAGTTCGACTGGAGCCATGAAGTCGTTCTGATCGACGGTAGTGACCACGACGGTAAAGGTGGCGCATGTGCGTCTGTCTCACAGCAGAATGCCATATGTGCGCGCGTATCCTCGTGAGACCCAAGAGATGGTGTTTGATGCCCATGATCGGGCGTTCGCTTTCTTTGGCGGTGCTTGTGCGCGGGGCATCTATGACAATATGAAGACGGCGGTCGATGCGATCTTTGTCGGCAAGGATCGGGCCTATAACCGCCGGTTCCAGCAAATGTGCGGCCACTATCTTGTCGAACCTGTCGCATGCACCCCTGCATCAGGCTGGGAGAAGGGTCAGGTCGAGAATCAGGTGGGTGTGATCCGTCGCCGGTTCTTCGTCCCGCGTCCAAAGTTCAAGTCCTATGCGGAGCTGAATGCCTGGCTGGAAGATCGATGCCTGGCCTATGCGAAGGCAAACAAGCACCCGGAGATGCGGGACAGAACGGTCTGGGAGGTGTTCGTCGAGGAGCGCCCGAGCCTTGTTCCTTACATTGGCCCGTTCGATGGATTCCACGCGGTCCCGGCATCAGTGTCAAAGACCTGCCTCGTGCGGTTCGATAAAAACAGGTACTCGGTCGATGCCCGTGCCGTGGGTCGGCCCGTCGAGATCAGGGCCTATGCCGATCGGCTGGAATGCTGGCAGGACGGTGGGATTGTCGGCAACCACACGCGTGCCTTCGGGCGAGACAAGACGATCTTTGACCCATTGCATTACATACCAGTTCTGGCCCGCAAACCCGGCGCTTTGCGCAACGGTGCGCCCTTCAAGGAGTGGGAGCTGCCGACCCCGATCCGGCGCGTGCAGCGCAAACTGGAACGCCAACCCGGCGGCGACCGTCAGATGGTCGATATCCTGAGCGCTGTGCTGACGGATGGAATCGGTGCTGTTGAAGCCGCTTGTGCCGAGGCGCTGTCGCACAACGTCCACTCTGCCGGTGTTGTTCTAAACATTCTGGCCCGGCACCGCGAACCACCGCCACCTTTGACAATTGCCACCCCGGACGCGTTGCAGCTCTCGTGTGAGCCCGCTGCAAATTGCGACCGCTATGACAGCTTGAGGAGACAAACATATGGAACGCTCAGACGTGATCGACGCGATGGGGAAGCTGAAGCTCTACGGAATGAGGGCCGCCTATGACGAGATCCTGACCACAGCCGTCAAACGGCAACACGAACCCCAACAGATTATCGGCGATTTACTGACCGCCGAGATCAGCGAGAAGCAGGCCCGCTCAATCAAATATCAAATGACCATCGCCAAGCTGCCGCTGGCCAAGGAACTGGAAGAGTTTGACTTCGAAGCGGCTGAGGTCAACGAGACCCTGATCCGTGATCTGGCCACCGGCGACTTCCTCGATCATCAACGTAATTTGGTCCTGATCGGCGGCACTGGAACCGGCAAAACCCATCTCGCTGTCAGCATCGCTCGGGCCTGCATCCGAAACGGGCGTCGCGGACGGTTCTTCAATGTCGTCGATCTGGTGAACAAGCTCGACGCAGAAGCCCGCGCAGAAAGACAGGGGCGAACCGCCGACCTCATATCCCGTCTCGACTTCCTGATCCTGGACGAACTGGGTTATCTGCCCTTCGCGCAGACCGGCGGCCAGCTACTGTTCCACCTGATCAGCAAGCTCTACGAACGCACTTCGATCATCGTCACCACCAACCTCGCGTTCGGGGAATGGCCGAGCGTATTTGGGGACGCGAAGATGACCACCGCACTGCTCGACAGGCTCACACACCATTGCGAAATCGTCGAAACCGGAAACGAAAGCTGGCGCTTCAAGAACCGCGCATAACGCCAGACCCGAAAACCCGCAGGCCCGCCACTGCTGCGTTATATGAAGACTACGCAGCGCCGGGCCTGCTCAGCATCAAGGGGGTCAATATTGGATGCCGGTAAAGGGTTAATGTTCAATGCCGATTGACAGCTCTGATCCAAGGGCATTTGCGTAAACTATCGAGTGTCAGGATTCACATCGCGTTCGGATCGCGCTGGCTGGTGAGCACCAATCTTACTGGCTGGGGTAGTGCTCCCTCAAGATATTATGGCAGTTCAACGGCAGGCGGCGATAGGCTCATCACAAACCAGCGGTTCATGGTTGATGTGGCGAATGGCGGTGGAGAGCCCATTTCTCGCAATGCCGCGCTAGGCACCAATGGCTGTTTAAGCCATTGAAACTGGCTTCCCATCAGTCAAGCATTTTGCTCCCAACGCCAATTGCTTCAAACAACACATGCACTCTTTACTAGTTCTATATAGCACTATATAGTACGATATAGAACTATAGGAGACTCGTAATGAACCGTAGAAACTTTCTGAAAATAGCTGGCGGGGGGATCGTCCTTGCGGCTGGAGGCGCTGGTCTTTTTGCTGCGACCCGCACACCAAACGATGCTTTGGCACCTTGGGGGCTGATCGGCAGCTATGATGACCCGCGCAAAAACGCGCTCTCGCACGCCATTCTTGCGCCAAACCCGCATAATCGGCAGCCATGGATCATAAACCTCGATGGCGATGATGGGCTCACATTGTATTTCGACACCGATAAGCAGTTACCGCACACCGACCCCTTTGATCGACAGCTCACTATAGGTCTCGGCTGCTTTCTTGAGCTCATGCGGATGGCTGCGAATGCCGATGGTTACGAAGTCGACGTTACATTATTCCCCGAAGGCGAGGATGTTGGCGGTTTGGACACTCGCCCCATTGCCCGCGCCACTTTCACAGAAGGGACAGCTGCGCGCGACCCGCTGTTGGATCACATGCTAAGCCGACGCTCCAACAAGGAGCCCTTTGATACGTCGCGCACGGTGCCACCTGAGGCGCTCGCGCGGATATTAACCGTTGCTCGTCAGACCCAAATCGGGGGGTCCATCGACACAGATGACATCGCCTATTGGCGGCAGCTCACGACACGGGCTCTCACAATCGAGATTGAGACACCCCACACCTACAAGGAAAGCGTGGATTTGATGCGGATCGGCAAGGCCGAGATCAACGCCAACCCGGACGGTATCGATTTCAGTGGCACGCTGTTTGAGACCCTCGCGATTGCAGGTGTCATGACGCGTGACGCATTGTTGGATACATCGTCGACCGGGTTTCAGGAGGGAATGAAGGCCGTTCTCGCAAATACTGAGACGGCGATGGGGCACCTGTGGATGGTCACGCAAGGCAACACCAGACGGGATCAAATCGCTGCCGGTGCCGATTGGCTGCGGGTCAACCTCGCCTGCACGGCCGAAGGTTTGGGTTTCCAACCGCTGAGCCAAGCGCTTCAGGAATATCCTGAGATGGCAGAAAACTATGACGAAACACACCAGCGCCTTGCTCCAACAGGCGGAACAGTTCAAATGTTGGCACGGATCGGCTACGGTCCACAGGTAGCGGTCAGTCCTCGCTGGCCGATAGAGGCAAAGATCGGAACGGTGTGAGCAAAGACAGTGGCAATGCGGACGAAGTCTTTGGCTTCTTTACCGAAATTGGAATCATTAACCAATTATCGACAGCCATGTTCGCCAAAAGCCTGCCCGACGGCGTTCACCCATCCCATTTCTCCATCCTGAACCACCTGGCGCGCATGGGCGACGGGAAAACGCCCATGCGGATCGCGTCGGCCATGCAGGTTACCAAAAACACCATGACCCATTCGCTGAAAGTGCTGCAAGATCGAGGATATATCGACGTGCAGCCAGACCCGGAAGACGGTCGCGGCAAACGGGTCTACCTGACCGAAACCGGACGCGCCTTTCGCGAAGCGGCAATTGCGCTTGTGACTGAGCAATTCCAGCATGTCATTGGAGCGGACCAACTCACAATCATGCGCCGCATACGGGGCGATTTGGAGCAGATGAGGAAGCACCTCGACGACAACAGGTAGAGGCCTTTTGAGCGTACTCAGGACAGCCCTGCTGAGAACGCTGCTCTGCAATTTCGGCAAGGTCGCGCATTCACACTATTAAGAGTGTACGCCCAATAGAAGTCGGCGCGGATCGCCATTTGATTTGCCGACCAGATAGAGAAGATAAGGTGCGAAAAACAAGATACCTAGCGATGGCGTCAATATCCCGAGGGCGATGCTGCCGCCGGTGAACCCGCCTCGCCATGCCATCCAAATGCCCGACAGGACGAGGTAGCATATGAAGTCGATATTGAACTGACCTTGCCAACTGAATGCCAAGATCGGCGACAAGAACGGCGTAATCAAGTTGATCCCACTATTGGCGACGGCCGCCATAGTGAACACTAAGATCAGCATCGTCATGGCGATAAGAACATAGCGAAATCCGGTCATCAGAGAATTCCTTCTTGGTTCGGGTTTGGGGACTCTGCGGGCCGCCACATCGGGCCCACAACCAGCAAGAGTACAAGCACGTTCCAGAGTGCATTCGGCCACTGGCCGGAAGTTATCGAGCCGAAACTGTCAAAAACGAACCACGCAAGGGCTCCATACAGTACAGATTTATGCACAGCTTCCGGAGCGGCGTCATAGACCAAGGCCGACAGCATCCAGATGGTGACGCCCCAACCGACAAGGAATCCACCGGTTAATGCAGACAGGAACCGGATTTCCTCAGAGGTGTACGACGGGAATCCGTCCACCGGCCAGGTTAGGATATCAAGGCCGAGCCGCGCTAGTTCAGTGGTGGCGGGAATTGTTCCCAAGGTCAGAACAGGCCCGAAGAAACCAATGACAAGTGCAGAGACTTTGAGCCATCGTTTATGTACTGTGTCCGACGCCATTCCCGGCACCTCCTTCTTAGGACACGGAAGTCTTACCGAAGTCAGCAGCCGACAATCAATTACCTCGGAGGTAAGTGCGGCACCGACGTGAATGCGCTACAAAACAGCATGAACGATTTTTCGACGACACTTAAGACCTGGCGCGCAACGCGGCGCTACAGCCAGCTTGACCTCGCGATGGAGGCCGAGATTTCGGCGCGCCACCTTTCCTTTCTGGAAACCGGCCGCGCACGTCCCAGTAGAGAGATGGTTGTGCGGTTGGGTGAGGCGCTAGAGTTGCCGCTGGATGCCCGCAACCAGATGCTGACCCATGCAGGCTTCGCCATCAGGTACACCGCGCGGGATTGGGACGACAAAGCGATGGTGCCCATCCGGCGCGCTGTATCGCGCCAGTTGCAGCGTCACATGCCGTATCCGGGGATGGCCCTTGATCGTCTTTGGAATATACGTGAGGCGAACCCGGCTGCACTCGCACTGTTCGCGCCATTGGGCGTCGGAATCGGTGGCAGTTTATTGGACATGATGATGCTTGAAGGGCTGCCGCAAGTTATCGAGAATTGGCCTGAGGTTGCCCATCATGCCGCACTCCGTCTGCGTACCGAAAGCGCCGCACAGGGTGGGATTCCAGAATTCACCGAAGCGATCCAATATCTGACTTCCGCAGCCGCCGCGTATACACCAACCTCGACACCGGTTGTGCCTACAGTGCTGAAAATGGGAGGTCGGCGACTATCAATGCTTGCTACGATCTCGCAGTTTGGAACACCTGAAGACTTGCTTCTGGATGATCTGAAGATCGAGCTCTACTACCCGATGGACGATGCGACGGATCAGATATTCGAGGCTCTTGCTGCGAACTAGGCGGTAAGCCTCAATCGAGCATCCGAGGAGGGGTCCGTGTCAGATGCATACATCTAGGTATCTGAAAAATCGCCATTTAGGCGAGTTTGCCGAGAGAAGTTACTTAAAAGCTGACATTGGTGCAGCCGCAGCGAATTCACATTTTGTCCCGCGTCTTACCAGTTCGCACACGGCGCAGCCAACGGCGGTGTTTCCCGAACCGGTCACTCGTAATCAGCGCGGCGAAGGTGCCTAGAGAGCCCATAGTTCCAGATGCTGCGCGGTGCGCCGATGACTGCAGAGTGGTGTAAAGCGGACTTGGGCGGCTAGATGCTGCATCACCTTTACTCATTGTTTGAAGTAGCTCAAACTGTTATCCGGTTTGATGCAAAAGCATAGGAATGAAAAAAACGAGATGAATGAGACGCCATTAAATGAGCGATTGCTGGATTGGATGAAAGGCAAGAACCCAGAAGATTGGCATAAGGTCGTCTGCACCTATAATTGGGACAATGGGATGGCCCCGCTTCTTTGGCTTGCCGAACAAGCCGCCTTGGATCGTGCCACCGCGCATACAATGTTTTGGCTCACGGCCCCCGAGTATTTCTTACTCGGCAAACTCTATCGCAATGGTGGCAGAGACCTCTGGGAAGCAGGAGAGCGAAAACTCTGCCTAACCTTGTTTGAACGTTTTCAGTCGGGTTCGATCTCCAGCAGTGCATTCCAAACAGAACATAATAACTCTGTTTCAGCAGAAACTTGGGAGAGATACGCAAGGTCCGAAGGTGCAAACCCTAGCGAATTCATTTTACCAGACTGGATGCACGAAGCGGTGTCAGGGATGTTAGTAGATACGTCGGATATGGATGAAGGATATCCGAAAGAATTTTTTCTACGTAAAGTGACTAAGATCATGGACTGCCGTGACGACCTCTAGGTCATCAGCAGCTTCATCAAACGCCGATTTGTTGCTTGGTGGGAAAGCTGTGCCCAACGTGTTTCCTGTGAGCCCTTGCATGGATTATTTGGCCGCTTCTGCAACCTCCACTTTGGGCTGGAAGCGGCCATGGGCGAACTCAAGGCGAGCGGTAGCTTCGTCCCATGTGCAGGCCTTGGCGCAGGCCACGATGAAGGTCCGCTCTGGGTCAGGAAGACTTGACGTTTAGGCCAATATTGCATGACGCGTCCCCTTGATAGGATTCAGAAAACCCGCTGCATCGAGTCGTAGGTTTGCGACGCTCTATACGTTCAAATGGGGTTTTTGCGGAAGCAACCCGCCCGCAGACGCCAACGTAAATCGCAGCCGTATTGAACGCGCACCCCGGACTCACCTGCCAGAATTCTCCCAAATATATCCCAACAACCCTCGTGTTGATCCGTCCTTGCCATCGGCAGATGCCTCTTTGGACAGGATCGGGGTCAGCGCAGTGGCAAGTTCTTTGCCCAGCTCGACGCCCCATTGATCATAGGAATTGATGCCCAGAATCACACCTTCAACGAAGACCCGGTGCTCATAGAGCGCAATGATCTGGCCCAGCACATAAGGCGTCAGTTTCGGGTAGATCAATGTCGTTGAGGGTCTGTCACCGGGGAAGACGCGGTGGCGGGCCTGACGGTCCAGTTCTGCCCCGTCCAGACCTTTGGCTTGCATGATCGCGCGGGCTTCGGGCAAGGACCGACCACGCAGCAGCGCTTCGGATTGGGCAAGGCAATTGGCCACAAGAAGCTGGTGTTGGTGGGCCAGATCAGGCTCATGCCCTTGCGCTGCCACCATGAATTCACACGGCACAACGCGGGTGCCCTGATGGATCAGTTGATAAAAGGCGTGCTGGCCGTTTGTGCCGGGTTCCCCCAGACCACGGGGCCGGAATTCACTGCCAGATCGCTGCCATCCATGGCAACGGATTTGCCGTTACTTTCCATTTCAAGCTGTTGCAAATAGGCAGGCAGGCGTGACAGGCGCTGATCATAGGGCAGCACAGTACGGGTTGCGTGCCTACAGCCCTGATTGTGCCAGATGCCCACCAACGCCAGAAGCACAGGCAGGTTGTTGGTAAACTCTGCTTTGCGAAAATGCTGGTCCATTTCAAAGCCGCCGCGTAGGAAATCTTCGAACTGCTCTGGCCCTATGGCAATCATCAATGACAGCCCAATCGGACCCCAGATGGAATAACGCCCGCCGACCCAATCTTCGAACCCGAAGACGCGCTCGGGCGCGATGCCGAAGGCGGCGGTCTTTTCCTCAGCCGTCGACAGTGCTGCGAACTGCGCACCCGGATCAGCCAGTTTCTGCGCCATCCAATCAAACGCAGTGCGCGCGTTGGTCATGGTCTCAATCGTGGTAAATGTTTTGGAGGCCACAATGACCAGCGTTGTTTCCGGATCCAACCCTTTCAACGTGTCGGCGATATGCGCCCCGTCGATGTTGGAGACAAAATGCGTCCGAGGTCCGTCATGGTAGGGTGCAAGGGCCAGAACCGCCATTGCAGGGCCAAGATCAGACCCGCCGATGCCGATATTGACCACGTCCGTGATCGCCCCTCCCTGCCCTTTGAACTTACCGTTGCGCACAACTGTAGCAAATTCAGCCATCCGCTGCTTAGTCGCCAGAACCCCCGGCATGACATCCTGGCCGTCAACCAGAACCGCATCGCCGGACAGGTTCCGCAAGGCCGTGTGTAAGACCGCACGCCCCTCAGTCTCGTTTATCTTTTCGCCTGCAAACATCGCGTCACGACGGCCATGCATATCAGCCTGAACAGCCATATCAATCAGCGCGGCGCGAATATCAGCGTCTATATGTGTCTTGGAGTAATCAAAAAGCAGGTCCCCCAGCCGGGCCGAGAAATCTGTGGCGCGGTCAGGATCAGCATCAAACAGCGACAGGATAGGTCGAGGGTTTTCGCCCAAAGCGCGTAGCGTCTTCCAACTCATGATACGTCACCAGTTCTTTAAGAAATTTTCATGGAGCCCAATGCACATGTGCCGTGCCAAGCACCAGCTTGATAGGTGCCTGTTCTGGCTCAAGGTAAGCTGCCTTTTCAATGGCTTCCCGCTTTTCAGCGCCTGTGATCAGCACATGGGTGCTCATCGCACCTTCCAGCACCGGGGCCGTCAGGGTTATGCGTGGCTCCAGCCCATCCGATGCCTCTACAGCCATCAAAGACAGCGCATCTTTAGCCAAAGCCGCCTTAAGATCGGGGGAGCCGGGAAACAACGACGCCGTGTGCATATCCGTCCCCATGCCAAGCAGCAGCACCGAGATCGGCAGCTCATCAGCAATCAACAGTGGCAGGCGGTCCATATCCGCCCCGATCTGATCCGGGGATGGCAGAATACTCACGTATTGTGCGGCAGCGGCGCGATCAACCAGCAGCCGTTCGCGCAACAGACGTTCGTTCGAGCGCGGATGATCCGGCGGCACCCGCCGTTCATCGGTCAACAACACATGCACCCGCTGCCAATCCAGATTGGCAGCGCACAGCGCATCAAAAACAGGCCCCGGCGTGGTTCCACCCGGCACGGCGAAAGACGCATGTTCATGGACCAGAAGACATTCCGTCAACTCACCCGTCAGACGCTGGGCAAGTTCAATCATCATCATGTCCTGATCAGGATATTCTATGAGGTTCATGCCTTGATCTCCCTCCAGCGGCGGTGGTCTTTGTGCAGCAGCATTAATGCATCTTCCGGGCCACTGCTGCCAGCTTCGTATGTCTTAGGCTTATCCCTGCGGGCTTGCCAGCGCTCGATGATCGGGTCCGTCCAGGCCCATGCCGCCTCGACCTCGTCGCCGCGCATGAACAGGGTTTGATTGCCACGGATCACATCCATGATCAGCCGTTCGTAAGCGTCGGGCACATCCTTGGCCTCCGGGCCCAACGCATCAGCAAAAGTCATGTCCAGCGGCACATCCACCAGACGCATCCCCCCCGGCCCTGGTTCCTTGATTGTCACGCGCAGGTCAATACCTTCATCCGGTTGCAACCTGATCGACAAAATATTTGCGTGACGGCCGGCATCATCATCAAAGATCGAATGCGGCGTTTCCTTGAAATGCACCACAATTTCCGACATACGCCCCTTCAGACGCTTGCCTGTCCGCAAATAGAAGGGCGTGCCTTTCCAGCGCCAATTGGAAATATCAACTTTTAGCGCGATATAGCTTTCCGTCAGGCTGGCAGGGTTTTCGCAATCGTCAAGATAGGACGGATCGCCGCCATATTGCCCGCGCACAATATCGCTGGCATCCACAGGGTCCAACGCCCTGATCACCTTCAGTTTTTCATCGCGCATGGCATCCGGTTCAAACTGCGCGGGTGGTTCCATCGCTGTCAGGCACAACAGTTGCATCAAATGGTTCTGCACCATATCACGCATGGCGCCTGATTTGTCGTAATACCCGCCACGACCGCCAACGCCCACAGTTTCTGCCACGGTGATCTGCACATGGTCAATATATTGCGCGTTCCAAAGCGGCTCAAACAGCACATTGGCAAACCGAACTGCCATCAGATTCTGGACCGTTTCTTTTCCCAGATAATGGTCGATGCGGTAAATCTGCTGCTCCTCAAAGCTTGCCGCAAGAACAGCATTCAGCTCTTTAGCGCTGGTCAGATCACGTCCGAAGGGTTTTTCAACCACGATACGCGACAAGGGCGTTGCGATCTTGTAATCATTCAACCGCGTGGCAATGTCGCCAAACAGCCCCGGCCCGACCGAGAAATAAAACGCCTGCACCACGTCACTGCGGATCATCTTGGCCAGCGTGTTCCAACCCTTATCCCCCCGCACATCAACGGTGATATAGCTGATTTGCGCCAGAAACCTATCAATCGCCTTTGGATCACACCTGTTTTTAGGCACAAACTCCTTAATCGCAGCCCCTACAAAGTTGCGAAATGCGGCGTCATCCTGATCGGTCCGGGCGGCACCGATAATACGTGCCTCCGGTGGCATTTGCCCCGAGAGAAACCGCCGATACAACCCTGGCAAGATTTTACGGCGGGCCAGATCCCCTGTGCCCCCAAATATAACAAGATCAAACGGCTCTACTGGAATAACGCGTGATACCATAAGCTGCCCCTTTGCCAATATAACTGCGCTGTTAGCGCTAACGGTATCCGTTTAAGGATGGATGCAATCAAAGTCTACCATGGCTGTCCCGCCCTACAAGTACCATCACATCCCTGTCAGTCGTTTTAACAGGACTTTCTCTTGGTCGCACAAACAGCTAGCAACGGGCAAACGCGAACGGAGCAGACCGTATGAAAGACCAGATTACAGGCGAAATAGCACCAAATACAGGCAAGTTTCAGGACCGGTTTGTCACAGCAAAAGGGGACCAGCGTGCCAAAGTGTCCCTAAGCAACCCTGAGACCTTGTGGTTCAACACTGGGACGCTCTGCAATATCGAATGCGAGAATTGCTATATTTTCAGCTCACCCACCAATGACGCGCTGGTCTACATCACCGCGGATGAAGTCAGCACCTATTTGGATCAGCTTGAGGCCCGTAACTGGAATGTCCGGGAAATCGGCTTCACAGGGGGCGAACCTTTCATGAATCCCGACATGATCGACATGACGCGTCGTTGTCTTGAGCGTGGTTATGATGTGTTGATCCTGACCAATGCGATGCGTCCAATGACGCGCAAATCCGTGCGTGCCGGGTTGATCCAATTGATCAAGCAATATGGCGACAAACTGACCTTCCGCATTTCTGTTGATCACTGGTCCGCAGACCTACATGACAAAGAACGCGGCGCGGGGGCTTTTGCCAAAACCATCGAAGGTATGGAATGGCTGCGAGACCAAGGCGCAACAATGGCTGTCGCCGGACGGTCAGTCTGGGGTGAAAACGATGTCGAGGCACGCGCTGGCTACGCCGCGCTATACGCAAAATATAACTTTAAAATTGATGCGCAAGATCACGGTAATACAGTCATTTTTCCTGAAATGGATGAGGGCGCTGATGTTCCTGAAATCACCACAGCCTGCTGGGATATCCTTAACAAATCCCCCGATGCGGTGATGTGTGCGTCCTCTCGCATGGTGGTCAAACGCAAAGGGGCTGCCAAACCCGCCGTGATCGCATGTACCCTGCTGCCCTACGCACCAGAGTTTGAATTGGGCGAAACACTGGAACAGGCCGAGAAAGACGTCCACCTGAACCACCCCCATTGCGCCAAATTCTGTGTTCTTGGTGGTGCAAGCTGTTCCGGCTGACGTCTTCTTTGTATCGGTCTACTCTTGCTGCAATTCAGCATCCCAGTACAGGAAGTCTATCCAGCTTTCATGCAGGTGGTTTGGTGGGAACTTTCGGCCTAAATTGCGCAACTGCTCGGCCTCGGGTTGGCGTGGCGGTTTACGCAATCCCATGCCGGACTGCCGCAGGGATTTTGATCCCTTTTGCAGATTGCACCGCGAACAGGCAGCCACCACATTTTCCCAGCTTGTAATGCCGCCACGGGCACGTGGGATCACATGGTCAAATGTCAAATCGCCTTTGGCACCGCAATATTGGCAACAGAACTCGTCCCGCAGGAAAAGATTGAACCGCGTGAAGGCCACACGTTTTTGCGGTTTGACGTAATCCTTTAGCACCACCACCGATGGGATACGGATTTCCGTCGTGGGGCTGCGCACCACATCCTCATATTCCGCAAGAATAGTCACACGATCCAAAAATGCAGCTTTCACGGCTTCCTGCCAACTCCAAAGTGACAAGGGATAATAAGACAACGGCCTGTAATCTGCGTTCAAAACCAACGCAGGGTTATGCCGCAGGCTCCCCGGTTCCCTTACAAATTCGTGCCTGAAATCGCCGTCCATCGGTCAAAAACTCTCCCGCCTTGCGCTGCCCGTTTTTATGGCACCAAGGCGGGACATCCCGCCCCAGTCTTTGCGAAAACTATATATAGTCTTTCGCCCCTGACAACCCCCGCTATATGCAGTGGTATTCCCGAAGTTATGTAAGTTTGACAGGTAACAAAGGTATGACGTTATCCACAGAGGACAAGGCCCTTGGCGTTACCCTAAATCTAGCCCGAATTGCTGACCAATGAAGGACAATGCGACACCCAGCCCATCCGGGGCAATGCTATGTCCCGTACCCTCCATGACATGGCCATAGACCTGAAATCCTGCTTCCATCAATGCGTCCCCTGCCTCGGGCATCGAGATCGGCGGCACCACCTCATCCTGATCACCATGGATCAGCAGGATTGGTGGTTTTGTCACCGCTTCTGCGGCCAAAAGCTCGGGGCGCAGTAACCTGCCGGAAAAACCCACAATCCCGGCAATCTCATTGGGACGGCGCGGCGCGACATGCAGCGCCATCATTGTGCCTTGCGAAAAGCCCACCAGAACAGTCTCGGCGTCACTGACACCTTCGGCCTCCATCGTGGCATCAATATAGGCGTTCAGATCCTCTGCCGCGCGATCCATTCCCGCCTCGGCTTCTTCTTCGCTTGATCCGTCAATCCACGGTATTGGAAACCACTGAAAGCCTATCGGATTAGCGATACTTTTTTCAGGCGCATCCGGCGCAACAAACACCGTATCAGGCAAATGTTCGGATAACGGGTCAGCCAAGCCCAGCAAATCGTTGCCGTCAGCACCGTAGCCATGCAGAAAAATCACCAGGGAACTGTCTTCGCCCGATTTCGAAGCCTTGCGCTTGCTTTCCAGAATACGAGTCATCTGATCCCTTCCCGTTCCTTTGCCACCCGGTAATAGGCCCAGAGTATCCGAGCAGCAACCGATTGCCATGGCGACCAGTCCAAAGCCATGGCACGTAGCTGTTTTTCGCTTGGACGTTCTTCCAACGCAAACAGAATTCGGGCGGCTTCTTGCAAGGCCAGATCACCCGGCGCAAAAACATCCGCATGACCAAGCGAGAACATCACGTATATTTCCGCGGTCCAAGGGCCTATGCCCGACACTTTCACAAGGGTTTTTATGACCTCCGCTGTCGGCGCATCGCGCAATGCGATATAGTCGATCCCAGCTTCGGCCAGCGCTTTTGAATAACGGATCTTCTGGCGGGATAAGCCACAAGCGCGCAGATCCTCGTCACTTGCCCGTGCGACAGCGACCTCGTCATTCAACCCCGCCTCACACAGCCGCGCCCATATTGCGTTGGCCGAGGCCACGCTGACCTGTTGGCTGACAATCGCGCTCAACAATTCACCAAACCCATCGGGTTTGCGACGCAAAGGTAATGGACCAACCTCTTGCAATGCCTGCGCAAAACGTGGGTCAAGTCGCGCCAGATAGGCTGCACCTTCTGTGACGCAGGCATCCGTTTCAATGATCCGCATAGTGCCGCACCCACTCCAACGCGTCTTCGACGCTCTGCGCTTTTGGCCCGTCAGGTTGCACAGGCCGCTCAATCATTAACACCGGCATCCCCATCTGTCGCGCCGCATCCAGTTTGGAGCGTGACGCCTGCCCGCCAGCATTTTTCACCACCAGCCAATCAATTTTCAGCCGCGTAAACAACGCCACTTCATCTGCAACCGAGAACGGCGGTCGCCCCACTACAAATTCTCCGTTTGCAAAGGGAAAAGGTGCATCGGGCGGATCAATCTGACGGCAAAACAAGGTACAGTCTTGCAAACCCTGGAACTCCAACAATGTCTGACGCCCCGTTGCCAGAAAGACCCGCGCGCCTGCATGGATATGGGTCTTTGCTTCTTTTGCGTTCTCGATCAATGTCCAGGTATCACCGGTCTGTGGTCTCCATCGCGGACGCAGTAGCTGAAGATAAACAAGACCAATGTTTTGACAAACCTCATAGGTTCTGCGCGACATCCGGTGCGCAAACGGATGGGTCGCATCCAGTACCAGATCAGGCTTCTGCGTCTCGACCCATGCCAGAAAACCCTCACGCCCACCAAAACCGCCTACACGCGTCTCGACGCCCAAATCCAGCGGCGCACGCGTGGCCCCGGCCAGCGAGGCCACCACATCATGTCCCTGCCCCTTTAGACCCTTGGCAAGCAAACGGGCCTCTCCGGTTCCGGCAAGCAGCAATATTTTCATGCGCCAGCCCTTGCCAGACCAGCCTTTGCCAAAACTGTGCCCGCGCGGTCGATAATGACGATACCAGTCTGTATGCCTGTGCCAGCCAGCATAGCGTCCACATGACCTAAAGCGTGTTCAGCCACGATCCCCGCCAAGGGGGTCCCTGCCTGCTCCACCGCCTCCAGCGCCGTGTTGGCAGCCCTTACATCAGGTAGCCCGGCGGCAATAGCCCAGTCGCCAAGTTGCTCAAAATCGACCTGAGAGCGTTTCGAATGCAAATCCCGTGCGCCCTGTGCAAGCTTGGTGATCTTGCCAATACCCCCGCCAATGGTGATCCGATCCACGGGATGCTTCGCCAGATATTTCAGCAAACCCCCGGCGAAATCGCCCATATCCAGCATGGCGCAATCTGGCAAGTCGAACATGTCTTGCACCACCCGTTCGCTTGTTGCCCCCGTGCAGCCCGCCACATGGGTCAGCCCATCAGCCCGCGCGACATCAATGCCCCGATGGATCGAGGCGATCCAGGCCGCACAACTGAATGGCCTTACCACACCCGTTGTTCCCAAAATGGATAGACCGCCTTCGATCCCCAGCCGCGGGTTCCAAGTTTTCTGCGCCAGCGCCGCCCCACCGGGGACGCTGACCCGCACTGTTACGTCCCCCTTGCGACCATAAGTTTCCGCCATCTCGGCAATAATGCTTTGCATCATTTGACGTGGCACCGGGTTAATTGCGGGCTCTCCTACGGCAATGGGCAAACCGGGCTTGGTTACGATACCCACACCCTCGCCCGCCTCAAACACCACGCCGCCACGCGACGCCGAGACCCGGACATGGATCACCGCCCCATGGGTCACATCCGGATCATCGCCCGCATCTTTCTCGATGCCGACCTCCGCCCAGTCATCCCCCTTGGCCGTATAAGCCAATGCAAAGCGCGGCACCTCACCCTTGGGCAATTCGATCTGAACATCTTTCGGAAACGTCCCACCCCAAAGCGCCTGCAGCGCAGCCTTAAGCGCAGCGGTTGCGCAGGCCCCAGTGGTCCAGCCACGGCGCAGTTTGGGTGGGTCAGCATCGCTCATGAGGCCGGACTATAGACAGACCCGCCCACGCCGCCAATGGCACTTTCTGCGTCGCTCTTTTCCTTTGCGCGCGGCCTGAAACGCGCCATAAACGCAGAATGACCGACTCGCCTGCCCTGCCTGACCAGAACTGGCCCGTGCTGTTGCCCGGCTGGGTATGGCTGTGCGGCGCTGGCCCCGGCGATCCGGGGCTTCTGACATTACATGCGCTAAATGCTTTAAAACAGGCCGATGTCGTGATTTACGATGCGCTTGTTCAAGAAGATATACTTGGCTGGGCGCCACAGGCAGACCATATCTATGCTGGCAAGCGTGGCGGCAAGGCTTCTGCAAAACAGCGCGATATCTCGCTCAAACTGATCGATCTGGCCCATGCGGGCAAACGGGTCCTGCGCCTGAAAGGCGGCGATCCTTTCGTGTTTGGCCGTGGCGGAGAAGAGGCGCAAACGCTGGTGCAGCACGGTATTCCGATCCGCATTATCCCTGGCATTTCTGCCGGGATCGGTGGTCTTGCCTATGCGGGCATTCCCGTCACCCACCGTGATGTCAATCAGTCGGTGACATTTGTGACGGGTCATGATCAATCCGGCAACACGCCGTCTTCGCTGGACTGGCGTGCAATCGCGCAAGGCTCACAGGTGATTGTTATCTATATGGGCATGAAGCATATCGCGCGAATTTCTCAGGCTTTGATCGACGCAGGCCGTCCGGGGGCCGAGCCTGTTGCGGTGGTCACAACCGCCACAACCGAGGCACAGCAAGTGTTGGAAACCACCCTTGCGACTGTGGTAGAAGACATAGAAACCGCAGGCCTGACGCCCCCGGCAATCATCTGCGTTGGCCGTTCTGTCTTGATGCGGCAAGCCCTTGACTGGCAAGCCCAGGCCGCAGGCGAAGCCCCACGCGACACAGACCCATTGGGTCGGGGGCGTCCCGCGGAAAGCGCCTGATGAATTTTTTCCAAAAATTCACAAAACGATTTTTCGAAGAAAAATCTCAATGCCGGGGCTGATCCTTGCCGCGCCAAGCTCTGGAAGTGGCAAAACGACCGTGACGCTTGGTCTGCTACGCGCCTTTCGCCAGCGCGCCACGCCTGTGCGTGCTGCCAAATCCGGCCCTGACTATATCGATCCACGCTTTCATGAAGCCGCCTGCGGCGCGCCTTGCCTGACACTTGACGCCTACGCTATGTCCCCCAAGCGGATCAAAGCCCTTGCGTCAGGTCCAGACTTGCTGCTCATCGAGGGGGCTATGGGCTTGTTTGACGGCGCACCTCCGGATGGCAAAGGTGCAACAGCCGATCTTGCGCGCATCCTTGGCCTGCCCGTTATTCTTATTGTGGATGCCTCTCATATGGCGCAATCCATAGCGCCGCTGGTCAATGGCTTTGCACGGTATGACCCGCAGGTAGAAATCGCAGGCGTGATCCTGAACAAAGTCGGCTCCCCCCGTCACGAGGCCATGCTACGCGCAGCCCTTGATCTACCTGTTCTGGGGGCCATTCACCGCACTGCGGCGCTTGCTACACCGTCGCGCCATTTAGGGCTTGTCCAAGCCGGGGAACACCCCGACCTGCAAGCGTTCCTTGACCAAGCCGCAGACACGATTGGCGAAGCGATTGACCTGAACGCGTTGCAGGCATTGGCCCGCCCTCTGCCATCTGACATCGTCCGCCGCCCCAACGCGCCCCCGGCACAACGCATCGCCATCGCCCGAGACATTGCTTTTGCCTTCACTTACCCGCATCTGTTGAAAGATTGGCAGGACGCGGGGGCTGAATTATCGTTCTTCTCTCCGCTCGCGGATGAGCCAGCACCTAAGGCCGATCTCATCTTCCTGCCCGGCGGCTACCCCGAGCTTCATGCCGAACAACTGTCAAACGCTTCAAATTTTATGGAAAACTTGAGAAACGCCTCAAAAGATACTGAAATATATGGAGAATGCGGCGGATACATGACCCTTGGTGAGACGCTTATTGACGCTGATGGGCATGAACACCCCATGGCAGGTCTTCTTCCATTGCGGACCAGTTTTGCGCGAAGAAAGCTCCACCTCGGCTACCGCACACTTCACGGCCTTAGCGGGCCTTTTACGGGTCATTACAAGGGTCATGAATTTCACTATGCCACGACACTCAAAGCCGAAGGGCCCGCATTGTTCAACGCGACGGACGCTGAAGGCACTGCCTTGCCCCCAATGGGGCTGCGGCACGGCAAGGTTTGCGGTTCTTTCGCCCATATTATCGACAGTGCCTTGCCCTGATCTGAGCAAGCCTATACCCGTTGGCTCATGACACCTGCCATTGATGATAAACGCGCCATTCGCAATGTCGCCGTTCTGGTACTTGCTCAGGCAATTCTGGGCAGTCAGATGCCGATGATCTTTGTCGTCGGCGGACTTGCGGGCAATCAGCTTGCCACCAACCCGTGCCTTGCTACGCTGCCCATTTCATTGATCGTGTTCGGGTCCATGACCACCGCGCCTTGGCTCAGCCCATTGATGCAAAAACACGGACGGCGGGTCGGGTTTGTAATCGGTGCGTTAGGGGGTGCTATCGGGGCCACGGTCTCGGCCATCGGGCTTTATCATGGCTCTTTCGCACTGCTTCTGGTGGGCAGCTACCTGACCGGCATTTATATGTCGGCCCAAGGGTTTTACCGGTTTGCAGCAGCCGACACAGCCTCGGACGCGTTCCGGCCCAAAGCAATTTCATACGTTATGGCGGGAGGGCTTGTTTCTGCAGTGATTGGCCCGCAACTGAACAAGATCGTGCATGATTACAGCGTGATCCCCTTCCTTGGTACTTATGTTGCCGTCATTGTGTTGAACCTTGTCGGGTTGTTTTTGTTCTTTGGGCTTGATTTGCCCAAACAGACAACAGCACAGCTGGCTGATGCCAGCAAACTTGTCCGCAGCCGGATGGAGCTTTTGAAGAACCCCAATATCGGCGTCGCAGTGATTTGCGCCATGGTTTCCTACGCGTTGATGAATTTGGTCATGACGTCAACACCACTGGCTGTCATGGGGTGCGGATATACCGAAGGAGACGCCAACGATATCGTATCCGGTCATGTGTTGGCCATGTTCGCTCCGTCTTTCTTCACCGGCCACCTGATTGCACGCTTCGGGGTGAAAACTATTATTGCAACCGGGCTTTTGATACTGGGTTGCGCCGGGTTGGTTGCCCTTCAAGGGGTAACGCTTACGAATTTCTTTGTTGCGTTGATTCTGCTGGGGATTGGCTGGAATTTTGGCTTCATTGGTGCAACGACTCTTCTGGCCCAATCCCATACACCGCAAGAACGCGGGCGTATGCAAGGCATGAACGACACGATCGTATTTGGCTGCGTGACGCTGGCTTCGCTTGCCTCGGGCGGGTTGATGAATTGCTCAGGCGGCACCCCGATTGAAGGCTGGACGGCCGTGAACATGGCGATGGTGCCATTTCTGGCGCTGGCCGGGGGCGCGTTGATATGGCTGATGATGCGGCCCCGACAAGTCGCCTGATCTACCAGTGCCCGGTGATCTGCCGCTTTAACAATCCGAATTTTCGAGAAAATTCGCTGAGCCGCAAAGCGCCATCCGCCACCAAAGCAGGGTTTTTCGCCGCGCGCTTCAATAAAGCCTCGGCCTGCCAACCCGGCCAGAGCGCCGGGGACATTGCCTTAGACAGATTGCCCGCCCGTCTGGCCTTGGCAATCCGGCCCAGCGCCATGTGCGCCAACGTGCTGATCCCATCCTGTGTGCCATCCAGCAGAGGTTTGCGACCCCGCGCCTCCAACTCCGCCGCGGCACTCAGCAGGGCAGCAACCCCTGCGCCATAGGCGAAATCGCGCACCACTTGTTCCGTATCGGAGGGAGCGTTCAGACTCAAACACGCCGCCCATATCAGATTGCCTGCCGTGTGATTGATATAGCTGTCGAAATGCGCCTGATCCTCAAACGCATCCTTGTAGATGTCCCAACGCCGCGCGGTGATCATCTGATCAAGAAGCGCCGTGGGAATACCTGCCTGCCGGACAATATCGGCCAAAGGCAGTGTCACCTCATGGTTGCGCACATCACCGCCCTGCCCGATTTCCTCTACCGCGTCGCGCCACCACTGCAAGCGCATCTCGGCAATCATCGGCTCAGCAGTCACCCATGGGGCGCGCGACACTTCGATATTGAACGCATAAAGTGGCAGCAGTTTCGGCCGCGCCTGCGCAGGGGCTGCCATGATGGTCATGAACCTGTCCGGGTCCGCACGTTCGACCAGATCAGCGCAGGCCTCTAAACCCATATCGCTGGCCGAAACGCAATCACGTGACATCACCGTCTTGCACCAGCTTCCAGTTGATCGCATCCAACAGCGCCTCGAATGACGCGTCCACTATGTTGGGTGAGACACCCACAGTGGACCAGCGACGCCCAGCGCCGTCTTCGCTATCGATAATGACACGGGTGACGGCTTCAGTACCGCCTTGGGTAATACGGACCTTGAAATCGACCAGCCGCATATCCTCGACAGCGCTTTGATACGGCCCAAGATCCTTAGCCAGAGCTTTGGCAAGCGCATTGACCGGGCCACGATCCCCACCGGTTTCGTCCATCGACTCCGACACGGACAGCATCTTGGTGCCGCCAATCTTCACAACGACCACAGCTTCGGACAGGCTGACCATCTTGTTATACTTGTTCTTGCGCCGCTCGACCGTGACCTTGTAGCGCTTGACCTCAAAGAATTTCGGCAACTGACCCAACTCATCCCGCGCCAGCAGCTCAAACGAGGCTTGCGCCGTGTCATAGGAATAGCCCTGGTCTTCCTGCGCCTTGATCCGCTCAAGGATGCGCGGCAGTGCCGCTTTGTCGATGTCCCGCACGCCCATATCTGCCAGCCGTTCCCGCAGGTTGGATTGACCTGCCTGATTGGACATGGGGATAATGCGGGCGTTGCCGACTGACGCGGGATCAACATGTTCATAGGTACTGGGATCTTTCAGGATCGCACTGGCATGCAGCCCCGCCTTGTGGGCAAAGGCCGAGGCACCGACATAGGCCGCATGTTTGTTAGGAACGCGGTTCAGGATGTCGTCAAGCTTGCGGCTGGTCCGGGTCAGCAAGTGCAGGTTTTCGGGGTCAATCCCGGTCTGAAACTGGCTTTTGTAGGGCTCTTTCAAAAGCAGCGTTGGGATGATCGAAGTCAGGTTGGCATTGCCGCACCGCTCCCCCAACCCGTTCAAGGTCCCCTGAATTTGTCTGGCCCCTGCATCAACAGCGGCCAGCGTATTTGCAACGGCGTTTTCCGTATCATTATGGGTGTGGATGGCCAGATGAGTGCCAGGAATACCGCTGGCAATCACCGATTTCGTAACCTCGTGAACCGCATAGGGCAAGGCACCGCCATTGGTGTCGCATAGCACAATCCAGCGGGTGCCAGCATCGTAAGCGGCGTGAAGGCATTTCAGCGCATAATCAGGGTTGGCGGCGTAGCCGTCAAAGAAGTGCTCGGCATCGAACAGGGCTTCGCGGCCTTGGGCAACGATATGTCGGAACGAGGCCGACAGGTTTTCAAGATTTTCCTCAAGGCTGATCCCCAGCGCCTTTTCGACGTGGTAATCATGGGACTTGCCGACCAGACAAACGGCCTCTGTGCCCGCGTTCATAACAGCGGCCAGAACATCGTCATTTTCCGCGCTACGGCCAGATCGTTTGGTCATCCCGAACGCAGTCATCATCGCGCGGGTTTTGGGCAGGTTTGCGAAGAACTCCGAGTCCGTCGGGTTCGCGCCGGGCCAGCCACCTTCGATATAGTCGATGCCCAGATCATCCAACATAGCTGCGATTTGGCTTTTCTCAGCCGCCGAGAATTGCACGCCTTGCGTCTGCTGCCCGTCGCGCAGGGTTGTGTCGAAAAGGGAGAGGGGTTCGCGGATCATTCTTGGTTTGCTTTATTATTAGACGCATGTTCGAGCAACAGCTGTGTTTGTAATGACTGCTCCAACAATTTTTCTGGGTGCCGAATATCTAATACAGAAATTGGCAAAGCTCTCGTTCCGTCATGCAATCCAACAAATAATTTTCTTATCTTCTCTTGATCTTGTTCAATTTGACCATGAAGTTCTGGAGAGTAGCCACCGCGCAGTATTTCGAATTGATCATGACGATATTTAAGGTTCTTTGAAATTTCTTTAAGGAGTGCACTCAGAAGATTAGAATGCTTTTCTGTGCATCGGTTTTCGAAGGCGAGATCGCTCTCATCATCTCTGCGCGAAATACCCCCATTAAAATAATCAAGCAAAGCTTTGTAAGCTTTCAAAACATCCGTGCAACCATGGAACTCGATCTCGACCAAATTCAATGCAGAAACATGTTCGCCGCTTCCCCATGTTCGTCGTGTACTCATAAGAGTTCGGAAAACGTCAAGCTTTCGCTCATATGACCTGCGGTTTTTGTCCAACCCTTTTGTCACGAGAACAGCAAGTAGTGGACCAACGACGATTGCTAGAATGGTAATCCAAAATTCATAGGTCATAATTGTTCCAGTTTTTTAGGTTCGAAACTTGGTGTAATCTCCAATTCGACATTCTCTTTGCTCATCCGCACCTCGATCCCCGCATCGAGCAAAATAGACTTGATGCGATCAACTTCACTGAAATTCTTATTTTTTTTCGCCGCTACGCGCGCGTCCAAGAGCATCGCTTGAAATGGCAAAAGATCGAAAGAAACTACTGAGGTCCAACCAGGTACCTTTTCATCGAGCATACCCATTAGCTTGAGTCCCCCTTTCAATTCGCTTACATTGCCAAGTTCACTGAGGCCATGAAGCGTTGTGATAGCACCCGAAGTATTCAAATCGTCCGATAAGAGTCTCAGAAATGCGTTAGGCGTTCTGTAACCATCGTTTGGTTTGGCTGCAATTTGGGAATACCATCGCCTTAATGTCTTCTCCGCCTCCTCCCGCTTCTTCTCCGTCCAATCCATCGGCTTCCGATAATGCGTTGACAGCATCACGAACCGGATCACCTCGCCCGGGACGCCCTGGTCCAGCAGGTCCCGCACGGTGAAGAAATTGCCCAGGGACTTGGACATTTTCTTGCCCTCGACCTGCAACATCTCGTTATGCATCCAGACATTCGCAAAGCCGTGGCCTGCGCATTTGGACTGGGCGATCTCGTTTTCATGGTGAGGGAAGGTCAGGTCATTGCCGCCGCCATGGATGTCGAAACGTGCGCCCAGCAGCTCATAGGCCATGGCCGAGCATTCGATATGCCACCCGGGCCGTCCCCTGCCCCAAGGACTATTCCACCCCGGCAAATCATCAGAAGACGGTTTCCACAGGACGAAATCCATCGGGTCGTCTTTATACGGCGCAACCTCGACCCGCGCACCAGCGATCATGTCGTCAACACTGCGCCCGGATAACGCACCGTATTCAGCGTAAGAGCGCACCTTGAAAAGCACATGCCCCTCGGCCTCATAGGCGTGACCTTTGGCGATCAGATCTTCAATCATCACAATCATCTGCGGGATATATTGCGTCGCGCGCGGCATGTCTGTGGGCTCCAACGCGCCCAGTGCAGCCATATCCTCTAGAAACCACTGCGTCGTCTCCGCTGTAATATCACCAATAGGACGGCCGGTTTCAGCCGCACGCGCGTTGATCTTGTCATCCACATCCGTGAAGTTGCGCACATATTTCACATGATCCGCACCATATTCGTGGCGCAACAGGCGGTAGAGTATGTCGAACACAACCACCGGCCGCGCATTGCCCAGATGCGCACGATCATAAACCGTGGGGCCGCAGACATACATCCGCACGTTGTCCGGGTCGAGCGGTTCAAAGACCTCTTTACGGCGGGTCTTGGTGTTGTAGAGTTTGATCTCGGTCATAGGTCCTCACACGCGGTCACGCGGCGGGCTTATCAACTTACATCTATGAAGAAAATGGTTAAGACCCGCCTGACATTGTCAGATGGTAATGCAGCAGCAAATAATGATGCAGGTCTTTGTCATATATGTATGATAGCATGGCCGCGACCTGCCGCCAAGAGGAAGAACTGATGACACGAGACGTCACAGACACTTATTGCGCCAGTCTGCCCGGTACAGAATGGGCCGGGACCGGCGAAGGCAGCCTTGAGACCTGGAAGGTGGGCGGTAAGATGTTCGCCTGCATTGGCCAGATGAATGACGGTGTTTCGGTCAAAACGGCGGATGTTGAAACCGCCACCTTGTTGATCGAAGTGGGGCGCGCGGTACGCGCACCGTATTTTCACAAAAGCTGGGTTAGGCTGCCTTGGGGGCATGTAGATGACGACGAATTACGCGAACGGCTGCAAACCTCTTACGATATTGTGCGTGCCAGCCTGCCTAAAAAGGTGCAGGCTGCGCTGGATCAGGCGTAGCTGACAATTTCGAATTCAATCCCGTCTTTATCGTGAAAGTAAAACCGCCTGCCGGGTTCGTAATCGGCATGGGAATGGGTTTTGAACCCCATATTCTTTACAGCCTGCTCAACCACATCAAGGTCATCCACCACAACGCCAAGATGATTGAGACCGCCCTTTTGCATGTAATTCGACGGGCCATCCGTCAGATTTTCGGCTTTTGGCCCGTAAAGCGCAAGGTAGCGATCTGAGGTGCCAACATGCACCGTATACCCTGCGCCGTTCATGGCGAACCCTTCCCAGCGGGTTTCCCACCCAAACAGGTTCTGCAGCATCGCAGCCGTTGCCTTTGGGTCTGATACGGTGAAATTCGCATGCTCTAATTGTGCGATGGACATGATGTTTTCCTTTGCCATTGAGTCGTTATGTTTTCTTGTGTAATCCCTCAAGTTAACTTGAGCTCAAGAGGAAATTTCATGGCCCTGCAGAAAGGCTTGTCGATAGGGGAGTTGGCAAAGCGGACCGGGCTGGCGGTATCGGCCATCCGCTTCTACGAAGAAAAAGGGCTGGTCGCGCCCATCCGAAACGCAGGCGGGCAGCGGCAGTTTGAACGCTCTGACATTCGCAAGTTGTCTTTCGTGATGATCTCGCAGCAGCTTGGGTTTTCTCTGGCAGAGATTGCAGCCCTTTTGGCTGGACTGCCCCAAGGCCGACCCCCGACGAAAACCGATTGGGCGAAGATCAGCAAAGCCTTCCGTGCCGATATTGACGCCCGTATCGACGGCCTTGTTCAACTGCGCGACCGGCTGGACGGGTGTATCGGTTGCGGGTGCCTATCGCTGAGCCAATGCAAGCTATACAACCCGGCAGACCGCGCGCACCGCTCTGGCCCCGGCCCCCGTTACCTGATGGGGGATATGCCGGAAATAGGAGGATAAGTGTTGATGGATAATCTGGCTTTCTCTCTTGCTTGCGCTATTGGCCGGTGCCACAATTCCAATTGGCGCTCATCTGGCCTGCATCGAGAATATCCAACCGAAATGGCTGGAAGAAGAATTGCGCCACAGTGTGATCGCCTTTGGCGGTGGTGTTCTTCTGGCCGCAACCTCACTTGTTCTGGTGCCAGATGGTATCGAAAAATTGTCTTTGTTCTGGGTCGTTATTTCATTCTTATCTGGCGGGATTGGGTTCTTTTTTATTGATCGCCTCATTGCCCTGCGCAGCGGCTCTGCATCGCAACTCATCGCGATGTTGCTTGATTTCATCCCGGAAGCGCTGGCCTTGGGGGCGGCCCTTGCCATGGGACAATCAACCGGAATTTTGTTGGCTTTTCTGATTGCTTTGCAAAATCTGCCTGAGGGCTTCAACGCCTATCGGGAACTCACAGAAAGCGGCGGCCATACCAAGAAGAAGGTCCTGACAAGTTTCTGGCTTATGATCCTTATTGGTCCATTATGTGCCTATCTTGGTTTCGAATTTCTGTCCGACAGCCCGTCGATCTTAGGGGCTGTTATGCTCGCAGCAGCAAGTGGTATCATCTATTTGATATTCAAAGACATCGCGCCTCAAGCCGAGCTTAAGCCGCGTTGGGCTCCGCAATTGGGCGCTGTTCTTGGTTTCCTTGTCGGATTGGTGGGGCACATACTGATCCTCTGAGAGCCGGGCACCACATCAGCAATCCTGCAAACGGCTCATCACAACCGTTGATTTGACATCGTGGGCAGCCCATGGCCTTGTCGCTTTAAGCAGAAAAAGGATGTCCCCATGACCCAAGATCAAGGCGCGCTGTTTCGGACACTGCATCGGCCCGGCGATCCGTTCATTATGGCCAATGCCTGGGATGCGGGCTCGGCCAAGATGCTTGTGGCGATGGGGGCCAAGGCAATTGCGACGTCTTCTGCTGCCCATGCCTTTACTCTAGGTCGCCCGGATGGCGGCACCATGACACGGGACGAGGCATTGGCCCACGCGCAAGATTTGATAGCTGCGGTCCCTGTGTCTGTGTCTGGCGATTTTGAGAACGGGTTTGGTCATGACCCCGATACCTGCGCTGAAACAGTGCGGCTGTCAGCGGAAATCGGGCTGGCTGGCATCTGCATCGAGGATACGGCCCTGCCCGATCAAAACCCCTACCCGTTTGAGCAGGCAGTCGAGCGTATCCGCGCCGCAAGCGCCGCCGCACGTGCATTGTCACAGGATTTCGTGCTGGTCGCCCGCGCGGATGGGATTCTGACCGGGTCTTACGATATTGACGAAGCCATCCGCCGTATTCAGGCTTTTGATGACGCCGGGGCCGACGGGCTGTATGTACCTTTGCCCAAAACGGTTGAGGATCTGCGTCGGATCGTGCAGGCGACCTCAAAACCTGTCAACGCCTTGGCTGTGGGTAAATTTGCAAAGCTGAGTGTGGCTGAATTTGCCGAAACCGGCGTCGCCCGTATCTCGCTTGGATCGGCTTTGGCGCGGGTCACACATAAAGCAATCCTTGATGCTGGCCGTGCCATGTTTGACCAAGGTGATTTGACGCCGCTTTTGAATGTCGCCTCCAGTTCAGAGATCGATGCTATGCTTGGGTCGTGACCCTATCGCACCTATTACATCGGATTTATAATGTTACGTGTTTTTCTATTTCTTGCCTGTATTTTACCCAGTGTTCTCTATGCGCAGAATTTTCCTGATTATACATCTACAACAGTTAATGACTTTGCTGACATCCTAAGCCCTCAGACCGAGCAGCAATTGGATCAGATGTTGCGGGATGCCAAAGCAGAGCGTGATCTGGAAATGACCGTAGTGACAATCCGCAGCCTCACTGACTATGGGCAATCGTCCTCGATCGAGACATTCGCCAAGGACTTGTTCAACGACTGGAATGTTGGCAATGCAGAACGGCACGATGGTATTCTGATGCTTGTAGCCGTGCAGGATCGAGATATGCGGATTGCCCTTGGGTCAGGCTATACGCCGGTCTATGACGGAATGGCCAAGCGCATAATCGACAGTGTCATGCTTCCGGAATTTCGCAACAATCGTTATGAGCGGGGCATCATAAATGGCACTCAAGCGGTACTGAATCGGATTGATCTGAATGCCCGCAAAAGCTCTTTCACCAGCCCCGAGCGTTGGATGGCAGAGGCGCGATACGCGTCGGAAAGCGCGCAACAGGACCCGTTTGGTGCCGGGCTTCTGGCGATCTTTGGTCTTGGCGGCCTGACAATTGGCTGGCGATTTCTGAGACGACGATTACCGCGCCGCTGCCCACTATGCCGACGCAGAATGACGCGCTTGGGCGACGTGCAGGAAGACCACTATCTTGATCACGGACAGCTTGTTGAAGAGCGTATCAAATCAAAGAATTACGATGTTTGGCACTGTACAGTTGATGACCATGTCACGGTTCTGAGCTATCCGAAGCCATTTTCACGATATAAAGCCTGCCCAAACTGCAATTACAAATGCTACGAGACAGACCGCACGGTCCAGAAGCAGGCCACGCAACACAGCACCGGCACAGCCCGGCTTGATCACTATTGTAATAACTGCAAGCATCGCCACAGCGAAACCGCCGTCATTCCAATGCTACCCGATAATGACTCGGACAGCTACGGCTCTTCTGGTGGAAGCAGCGGCGGTGGGTCCTTCGGCGGCGGTAGTTCTTCTGGCGGCGGTGCGTCCGGCAGCTGGTAGCCGCGAAATGCCTTAACCCGAAGCGCGCGAACGCTCACCCCGTTCCCGTGAAAGGCGCAATTCCCGCTTTCTCAGCATGACTTTGTCGCGTGGCACCCAATTGTATTTCGTGTCTTTCTCCACAGTGTCCCAATGTAGCACACCGCCCTTGCGCCATGGGTCAAGTACCATGCCTTTGAACATCGTGTCCCCGCGACGGCTGATGATCGCCGTGCTATGTTCCAGCCGGAACGGGTTTTCCGCGTTGGCAATGGCGCGGTGCAAATCAAGGGTCTGGAAGTTTTCCTGCTTTAAACGGGCTTCGATGTCTTCCGCCCAATGGTAGCATAGTCCGCGTGGTCGATTGCCCATATTGACCTTCATGTTATGGATCAGCGGCCCATCCGTGATCTGATATTGCTGCGACAATTGATGCGTATAGAGATGGGCAATTTCTGCGGCACGATACGCTTCTTCGGGATCAACATCGCTGCCAAGCGCACGAATATCTGCGGCCAATTCCAGAATTTCGCCTTTGGATGCCTGAGCGGGACCATTCGGAGACCCGGTCGAGCACCCGGCAAGAACCATGACTGCCAGTAAAGAAAACAGATAAACCACTCTTTTAATCATCGTCACATCCCTAAGAGACTTCCAAAACGCACCAACAGGTGAGCTACCGTGTTGGCATCGTTCTGTCTAGGCGCTGCCCTGTTCACATTATCGGGAGTGGCCTCAAGAGTTGCAGATGCAACGCACTGTTTCTGAGTTGGTTTTAGGCGTTCAAAACCTTTTCCATCTCGGCTCTATCAAACTTTTGGGCGGCGATATGCACAATCTTACCCAAGTACGATGTAACAGAGGGGTCTGCTCATCGCACTGTCCCTACCCTTCCTCATACCACCAGACATCGGGATGAAAGCCAATGAAATCGCCGTAGATTGGCAGCTTTTCAGGATATTTCAGCTCTTTATCATGGACCAGCATGCTTCGGTCCAGATACCATAGCGGGATGACATAGCGCCCGGCGGTCAGAATACGGTCCAGTGCGCGCACAGCGGCGACGTAATCTTCCTGATTGTCAGATGTAAGTATTTCTTTGATCATCGCATCAACCGCAGGCGACGCGATACCCATCAGGTTGCGCCCGCCGGGTGTCTCGACTGTGTCTGAGCCCCAATAGGTCGTCTGCTCATTGCCAGGGCTCAGCGACAGACCACGCTGGAAATAGGTCATGTCGAAATCATATGCATCAGTACGTTCTTTATACTGCGCCTTGTCGATCAGAGTCACTTTCGGGAAAATGCCAAGCCGCTCCAGCGCTTCCCGATAGATATTGATAATCGACTGGTTCTCGGAAGACCCCGTCTCCAGCAATATTTCAAAGGCGAAAGGCTGGCCGGCCTCATCTTTCAGCTTACCATCCTGAACTACCCAACCGGCCTCTTCCAGCAATTTGGTCGCGCCGCGAATGTTTTTGCGGTTGCGTTCCGATCCGTTCGAGACAGGCAGGTCATACCCTTCCAGCGTACCGGGCGCTAAATCAGCTTTGAAAGGCTCCAACAGTTCAGCCACTTTGCCTTCTGCCGGGCCATGCTGCATCGCCAGATCTGAGTTCGAGAAATAAGACGTAATGCGCGGCTGCACCCCACCATTCAAAGCCTGATTGATGAATTCGAAGTTGAACGCCTGAATCAGCGCCTCGCGCACACGCCAATCCTGAAATTGCGGACGGCGGGTGTTCATCACGAACCCTGTCATTCCAGAGGGCCGCTCATGGGTGATTTCTGACTTGATCACATCGCCAGAGCGCACGCGTGGGAAATTATATTGCTGATCCCACTTCGCTGTATTTGTCTCGCGGATGGTGTTCAGCTCACCGGCTTTGAAAGCTTCGAACATGGCGGTCGCATCGCCGAAGAATTCCATCCGCACCTCATCGATAACATTCGTACCTTTGCGAAATGGCAAATCCTTACCCCAATAGTCCGGGTCGCGTTTCAGCGAGACGAACCGCCCTGCCTCAAAATCATCGACCACATAAGGGGCCGTACTAATAGGAATTTCCGTCAGCCCGCTTTGGGTGAAATCTTTATCTTCCCACTGCGCTTTTTTCAGGATCGGACGCAGGCCCATGATCAGAGCCAGTTCCCAGTCTTGCTCGGTGAAGGTGAAGCGGACCGACCGGTCGCCTGTCTTCTCAGATTTCTCGATCTTATCCCACGCGCTCAGATAGCGGGGGTGGCCTTGTGTGCCAAGTATCTCATAGCTCCAGATAACATCGTCGACCGTCACGGGGCTCCCGTCCGAGAATCGGGCCTCCTCTCGCAAGGTAAATTCGACCCATTTATGGGTGGAATCAGTCTCTATCGATTCGGCCAGAAGACCGTATAGCGTGAAAGGTTCATCATAGCTTCGTCCCATCAAGCTTTCGTAAGCAAGGTAGCGGAGCTGCCACGGAACGCGTCCTTTCAGGATATGCGGGTTCAGAGAATCGAAAGTGCCGACCTCACCAACAACAACACGCCCGCCTGTCGGCGCATTCGGATTGGCATAAGGCAGCGACACAAAATCCGGTGGTAAGGCGGGGTCCCCATACATAGCTATGCCATGTTTTGGCTCTGCCAAAGCTGATCCGGCGATAGGAATCAGCATCAAAATGACCGCGCCACGCAATGATTGGGACAAAACTTGTTTCATTTTTATAATATTCCCTCTTGTGCCCGAGATGTTATCCACAAGCTTACCGAGGGAATCTAACAGTTTCAAACTTTTAGCTTGGCGGCGGGCAATCTGTTGCTTATAAAGAGGGCACTGCTCGATAGGTTTCTTGCCTGTATGAAACCTGCCTCAATAACTTAACGCCAGCTTCGTGCTGGCGTTTTTTTTGGCCTTGCCGTGGTATTGTCACAAGCTCGTGTGGAACTTGCCCTGTTCTTTGCAGTTGCAGCATATAAAGTGCCGTCAACAGATAAATAAGCGAAAGGGTATCTCATGCCGCTCTCTGGAAAAACTGCCGTCATTACTGGCTCTAACTCTGGTATCGGTCTTGGGATAGCCCAAGAGCTGGCGAAAGCCGGGGCAAATGTCGTTTTGAACTCCTACACGGCCAATAAGGAAGATCACGCTCTGGCCGATGAAATCACCCGCGTCACCGGGAATGAAGCGCGCTATATTCAGGCTGATCTCTCCAAAGGTGAAGACGCGCGGCGGCTGATCGAAACAGCTGGCCAAGTGGATATTCTCATCAACAATGCCGGTATTCAGCACGTGGCCCCAATTGACGAATTTCCGACCGAGAAATGGGATGCCATTATCGCAATCATGTTGTCCTCGGTCTTTCATACCACAGCGGCGGCTTTGCCAATGATGCGTAAGGCCGGTTGGGGACGGGTCATCAATATCTCGTCGGCCCATGGCCTGACAGCTTCGCCCTATAAATCGGCTTATGTCGCGGCAAAACATGGTGTGGTCGGAATGACCAAAGTGGTTGCACTGGAAACCGCACAGGAACCGATCACAGCAAATGCCATCTGCCCCGGCTACGTGATGACCCCACTGGTCGAATCGCAAATTCCCGACACGATGAAGAAATATGACATGGACCGCGAAACGGTTATCAAAGAGGTTATGCTGGAACGTCAGCCCTCAAAGGAATTTGCCACGACCGAGCAGCTTGGCGGTGTTGCAACCTTCCTGTGCTCAGACGCGGCCACGCAGATCACCGGCACAACGATCAGTGTCGATGGCGGGTGGACCGCATTATAATGGGCCGGGCAAGGCAGTTTACCAAAAGCAAATTGCACATATTAACCCTCGAAAATCTGGGCGCATAACATGGCAAAATCCAAAAGCAAGAGCATCAATCTGGCCCTGCAAGGCGGTGGCGCCCATGGGGCGTATACCTGGGGCGTGCTGGATCGGCTGCTAGAGGAAGACAAGCTAGAGATCGCGGCCATTTCCGGCACCTCTGCAGGCGCACTGAACGGGGCTGCGGTAAAATCTGGCTTGCTGGATGGCGGGCATCAGGGCGCAAAGGACAAGCTGGAATGGCTTTGGGGTGAAATCGGCGCGGCGGATCACACATATCTTGATGGCTGGATGAGCGGCGTCAACATCAGCAGTGTTAGCCATGCCGTCCAGCACTCCCCCATGTTCATGGCAATCGATGCGGTCAGTCGTATCTCGTCACCTTATGCCTATGGGCCGTTTTATGCGCACCCCCTGCGCAACATCGTTGAGCAGTTTTCCTTTGATCGCGTCTGCGCCATGGATGGGCCAGAGCTTTATATCTGCGCCACGAATGTACGCACTGGCAAAATCCGCATATTCTCGCATGACACGATTTCGACCGAATCGATCCTCGCGTCTGGTTGTCTGCCAACCATTTTTCAGGCGGTCGAGATTGACGATCCGGCCACAGGGCGGCTCGAATCCTATTGGGATGGCGGCTACATGGGCAACCCTGCCCTGTTCCCGCTATTCGAACCCGAGCTGCCCGACGACATCCTGATTGTCAACATAAACCCGCTGCACCGCGAAAACCTGCCGCGCAGCGCGCAGGAAATCCAGAACCGGATCAACGAGATCAGCTTCAACGGCTCCCTGTTCCGCGAATTGCGCGCCATCCATTTCGTGCGCCGCCTGCTTTCTGACGGGCGCATCAACCCCGGCACCATGAAAAATGTTCTGATCCATATGGTGGCCGATGACGACCTGATGAACCAGCTCAGTGTCGCCACCAAGCTGATCCCAACCCCACCAGTGCTGCGCAAACTCAAACAATCGGGGCGCGATGCAGCCGAGACGTTTCTGCGCAATCATTGGGGCGACATCAACGTGAACTCCACCGTTGATCTGCGGGATATGTTTGACTGACGGCGTGGACATAAATCTGTTACGCAACCTTCATAGAAAATGTGCCGGAATATTGGGGGCCCAAGCTTTGAAACCATCAACCTTGCGCATCGGATATAGTAGCGATCCATGACCCGTTTCTATGTTGCAGAATTTCTGGGCACAGCACTGCTGCTGATCAGCGTCGTAGGCTCTGGCATCATGGCCGAGAATTTGGCTGGCGGAAACGTCGCCCTTGCCCTTCTGGCAAATGCAATTGCGACGGGCTGCATGCTCTATGCGATTATCACAACGCTTGGGCCTGTTTCGGGCGCGCATTTCAACCCGGCGGTTACACTGGCGTTTCTGATCCGCCGGGAAATCCCCCTGCCTCGCGCGGGTTTTTATGTGCTGTGCCAAATTACAGGCGGCATTCTGGGCGTCTGGGCCTGCCACGCAATGTTCGACTTGCCGATCCTGCAACTCTCGACCACCGCCCGGACCGGATCAAGCCAGTGGTTTTCCGAGGCTATTGCAACTTTCGGGCTCTTGTTTGTGATCTTTGGTGGCCTGCGGTCACGCCCGGATGCAGTGCCCGCACTTGTGGCGCTTTATATCACCGGGGCTTATTGGTTCACCTCTTCCACCAGTTTCGCGAACCCCGCCGTGACCATCGCGCGCGGCCTCAGCGACACCTTTGCGGGCATTGATCCAGCGCATATCGCAATGTTTGTGCTGGTACAGTTGGGAGCGGCTGCGATTGCTACACCGGCCCTAAAGTGGCTTTTTCGCACCGAAGCGGTTGAGTAGCTAAGGTCAGGTGTGCGGGACTTTGCCGACTTTCGCTGCGGCTAAACCAATGACTGCTTCCTACCGCACACTGTTATTGCTGATCAAATACTCGCGCCAAATACCGTCGTTTTCGAAGCTAAGTGACCGATCAACTCGGACGCAAAAGCCTAACGAGGGTCGAGCTCATGGTTCCAGGGTTTGCATCCAGCTCCGCGACAAACCAGACCGGGCCTTGTTGTCTTAAGAGTACTCATTGGGTACATATTCGTATTGGCGAAAACCGGGAGCGCTTTGATGGAATTAGTTAACTTCGTGGACAGATGGTGTCATCCTGCTTCCCGGCCCGAACCGGTGCTTCTCACATCATTACAGACTGCTGAAACCCGGTTGAACATCAAGTTTCCAAGCGATTACAGCGAGCAGGTTCGTGCTGCCGGTGCTGCTTCAGCAACGCTAGCTCTTTTGCATAACATCCTTGCTCGTGAGATAGATATGCCTGATCTTGCGGAACTTTTCGCACCCGAGATAGTGGTGAAAGCGACGGAAGAATCGGTCGACGGAGGCATGCCCGAGCATTTGATTGCGATTGGTATCGATGGCGGTGGTAACATTTTCTGTTTTGACACAACCGACTTAAGAAAAGAAACGGTGCCGACAGCACCAATCCACTATTGGAGGCTTGGTGACGAAGAAACATCTCATTTGGCAGCTACGTTTCCACAATGGATTGCTCGGTATCTTGACGACTGGGCCGAAGGGGTTGGTTACAACGATTTTTAGCGACCTTGATGTTAGTTTCTTCGCTGCCCTGCCTGTTCATAAGCGGTATGACACAACTGTTGCCCCTTATATCTCGGCGACTTTTTCGTATAGGGCAATTGAAACGCACTTTTTATAAAGCACAAGGGACGATTTCTCGGAGCGTGGCTGAAGATTGTTTCAGCACAATGCTGACGTTGGCGCATCGTGCAGCATCGGTTAAAAAGGGCTCTTTTAAGACCTTTGCCGCAATCCGCTTGAAGGTCAGCTTTACCGGTTCTCTCATTTTTGGGGCAGTTTGTGACGTGAAGCTGAAAATCACCTGACGTTCAACAGGTGGAACACGCGCCACCCACCCCGCCCGAGACACGACCGGGCATTACCGCTTAATCCACCACTCACGTTTCAAACCCGCAGCGTTTCCATCCACCCAAGTCCGGCTTCGACGCTGGTTTTTGGGCGGTATTCAGCGCCAAGGGGGCGGTCATAGCCCAGATCGGCAAGCTGGCGGAAAATTGGCGCGTAGTCGAAGCTGCCCTGATCGGGCTCTGTGCGGTCCGGGTAGGACGCAAACTGCACATGGCCGATCTGTGAAAAGACTGCCTGAAACTGCGCACCAACATCTTCTTCGGTCCAGCGCACATGGTAGCAGTCGAACATGATCTTCAGGTTATCGCGCGCCACCTCTGCAATCACATCACTGGCAAGCTGAAGCGTTCCAAGAAAATACCCCGGCACATCATGGGCATTCAGCGGCTCTATCAGGATCGTCCGATGTGGGGCCACATCACAGGCATAGCGCAGATTGCCAACAAACGCCGCGCGCGCCGCAGCGCCTTGCCCAAACCCGGCCATTACATGCACAGCGCCGGCATCCACCACATCCGCATAAGCCAGTGCTTGATCAATTGCCGCGCGGGCCTCGGCCTCGCGCCCTGGTAAAGCTGACAGGCCATTCTCGCCCGGGTTTCCGCGATGGGTGTTCAGGCCAAGCATCGCGAGACCGGTTTCATCCAAAGCGGCTTTCACCCGTGCCGCATCGACATCATAAGGCCAATGACATTCCACCGCATCAAACCCAGCCCGTTTCGCCGCGCGGATAGCATCTGGCAAATCCAGCTCGGTCCACAGAAACCCCAGATTGGCGGAAAACCTAGTCATCCCAAGCCACATCAAACTTGCGCACCAGCCCCTGCACCTGCGCATCGCTTAGGAGCGTCGGCGACATCCCACGGGTCATCAGGGTCAGCTTCGCAGTCTCTTCCAGCTCTTCCATGGCATAGCATGCGGCCTCTATGTCCTTGCCTGCAACGACCGGTCCGTGATGGGCCAGCACAACCGCGCTACGCTTGCCCGCAAGACCGCGCACCGCCTCGCCCATCGCCGGATCGCCCGGCATGAAATAGGGCAGCAAAGCCACCTTGCCCAGCTTCATCACCCCATATGCGGTGATCGGCGGCAGCATGTTGTCCGGGTCCGTGTCGGGCAGGATCGACAACGCCACGGAATGACAGGAATGCAGATGCACCACGGCGCCCGTGGGGCGCGTGTCGTAGAAAGCCGTGTGCAAGGCGACTTCTTTCGTCGGCGCATCGCCCGAGATATGTGCGCCATCCTCCAGCACCGCCAGACGCGCCGGGTCGAGCCTGCCAAAGCAAGACCCGGTTGGCGTAACCAGCAACCGGCCATCAGACAGACGCGCCGAGATATTGCCCGATGCGCCGCCCGTCAGCCCACGATCATACATCGAGGCCGCAAGCATGCAGATATCTTCGCGCAGCTTGGCGTCTTCGCTCATGACGGCTCCAGCTTGGCAAAAGCATCGGCAAAGAAGGTCTCGGACCCAAAATTCCCGGATTTCAGCGCCAATGCGATGGTGTGGCCACCGCTACGGGCAAAGCTCCACGGAACGCCTGGCGCGATCTCGGCCCCGATCTGCATCTGCGACACGCCCAGGGCTTTCGTCACAGCACCTGAACTTTCGCCCCCCGCCACAACGATCCGGCGATACCCCAGATCACGTGCGGCCACAGCAAGAGCCGCCAGCGCATCCTCAACAAGCTGCCCGGCACGGGCAGTCCCCAAAGCGTCCTGCGCGGCCTTCACCGCCGCCGGGTCTGCCGTTGCATACAGAATTTTCGGTGCTTCCAAAGGCTGCGCCTTCAACCAGTTCAACGCGGACTCTTCCCCGCTCTCTGACAGCTCCACAGGGTCCAGTCGGAACCCAAGTGCATCGGGCAAATACGCCGCAACCTGCGCACGGGTCATGGCAGAGCAACTGCCAGACAACACAATCGGACCGGGGCCATTTTCAGGAAAGGCCGGACGCACCGTCCTGATCGCCTCGGCGGGCAAAGCACCGTCCCGGATATAAAGCGCGGGCAAAGGCATCGCCAAAGCGCTGCCCCCTGTCATAAGGGGCATATCCCGGCAGGCCTCGGCAATAATCTGCAAATCATTATCCGACACCGCATCAACCACGACATGGGCCACAGTGTCAGCTTTCAGCGCCGCCAGACGTGCCTGCAATGCGTCTACGCCTTTCTCGACGCTCAGCCTGTTGGCAAGGCCAACCGGGCGCGTCACCTGCGGCACAAGCAGTCGCATCAGGTTGCTGTCGCGCATGGGCGTCAGGGGGTGATCTTTCATCGGGCTTTCCGCCAGAGGTTGTTCCCCCACAAAGAGATTGCCCATAAAAATCGCTCGGCCATTTTCAGGAAAGGCCGGACAATAGATCGTCTGATCGCACCCCAGATCATCCATCAGCGCCTCAGCCACAGGACCGATATTGCCCTGTGCCGTGCTGTCAAAGGTTGAACAGTATTTCCAAAAGAACCGCTCTGCCCCGCCATCCTGTAACCATCGCAAAGCAACACGGCATTCAGCCACGGCATCCTCAACCGCAGCGGTGCGGCATTTCAGGGCAATGACCTCAAACGCGGCCGTGTCCGCAGGTGGGCCCTCTGGCACCCCGATACGCAGGTTCACTTGCGCCCCACTGCGCGCCAAAAGCCCGGCCAGATCAGCAGCTCCGGTGAAATCATCTGCGATGCATCCCAGATAGAGGCTCATCCCGTATCACCGGGCAAACGCACACCACCTTTGCGGGCCAGAACTTTTGCCACGGCTGCATCATCTTCACCGCCCAGCCCATCGGCAGCGGCTTCATGAAACAAAGCCAAAGCCGTGTCGCTCAGGGGTGTTGGAAAAGCCAGCGCATCCGCTGTACCGGTTACGATGCCAAGGTCTTTGACAAAGATGTCCACAGCGGAATGGGGCGTGTAATCCCCTGCCACTATATGCGCACCGCGGTTGCCGAACATCCATGAATTTCCTGCGCAGTCCTGAATGACCTCATGCACCGTTTTCAGATCAAGCCCAATCTTTGCGCTCAGGCTCAACGCCTCGGCCGCAGCGGCAATATGAACACCGGCCAGCAATTGGTTGATCATCTTGACCTGAGACCCCGGCCCGGCCACATCCCCCAGCCGGAAGACTTTGGTCGAAATTGCCTCAATCGCTGGGGCTGCCTTGTCAAATGCAGCGTCAGGACCAGACGCCATGATCGTCATCTCACCCGCTTCGGCCTTGATTGATCCCCCGGAAACCGGCGCGTCGATGGCCAGCATTCCGGCCTCATGCAAACGATCCGCGATGCCAATCGCCCGGTCCGGCGGCATTGTTACGCAGGTCACAAAGACCGTGCCTTGCGCCGCTGTTGCAACTGCCCCCTGATCACCGAACAACACATCCTCAGCCTGATCGGCATTAACGACAAAGGTAAAGACGACATCCGCATCATCTGCGACCTGCGCGGCAGAGCCGTAGCCCCGCCCGCCCTGCCGTTCAAATTTCTGTAAAACATCCAACCGCAGGTCTACACCCTGCGTCACGATACCAGCCCGTAAAAGCGACACTGCCGCGCCCCACCCCATGGAGCCCAGACCGATCACCGCTGCTGTCAAATTGGCCGTCATTCTCCCCCCAAGCTCCTGAACTCACCTATCGGTAGGCGCGCCACGGAGGCGTGTCAACAAACAGCGCGCTGACGGATGGCGACCCCACCAAAGGCACGAAGTTAATCCCCTAAAAGGAAAACCCCTGAACTGCCTCTGCGGCGTCAGGGGTTTTTCTAAGTAAGCTGGGACAGGGGCCGAAGTCTACTCGGCCTTCTGTGCCTCGATAGAGACAGCAATGCCAACCTGATCGCTCACCGCCGGTGCGAATGCGCCCAGATTGAAATCGCTACGAGTCAGAACCGTTGTCGCATCAAGGCCGATCCATGGCTTTTCTTGCATAGGATGCGTGTCCGCTTTGTTGAGCGTCGTATCCAGAACAACGGATTTGGTCACATCATTCATCGTCAGATCACCGGTGATCTTGGCGGTGTTGTCGCCTGTCACCTCGATAGAGGTTGATGTGAACGTGACCATGTCCCCCTCTTTTGCACCGAAGAAATCTTCAGTTAGGAAATGCTCTTCCCGCTTTTCCCAGCCAGTAAACATTGAGGTAACGGGAATCGAGACAGAAACGCTGGATGTTTCAGGGTTGGCCTGATCAAACATAATCTCGCCTTCAAACCCCGAGAACATCCCATATGTCGTGGAAAACCCAAGGTGATTATAGTTAAACAAAACTTGGCTATGGCTCGGATCAAGGGTGTATTTCTCGGCTTCAGCGAAAGCAGCGGTCGTAGATAACGCAAGTCCGGCAGCAAGGACAAAAGACTTCATTTCACGTAACTCCATGTTTGAGTGGTCTACCTAGAATTAATTCCTTTTGTTACATCTTAAAGACAATTCGTTACCTATCAACAGACCATGTGCGCCATTGAACGCCGTTCACAGGCCGTAAACTTCGCGTGAATTTTACAAAACATCACAAAATCATAATATTACAGCCCGCTCTTATAGTTTTTCCAACTTAACTACACATCTGAAAAATTCAGACTTACTGTATTGTTATGAAACATCTGGTCTCATTTTTTCGCAAGCGGATACAGTAGTCTTAGAACTTTCGTATTACCCGCACTGACACTTGACCGTCATTAAAGCATCATATGTCCGACACCCAGCCGTAACTAAAGAATGTCTCTTTGGCAGACGTGAAACCAAGATCATCATATCCAGGGGAGCACTACCATGAGCAAGTTTTACCACCCGACCCGACGCAGATTCTTAGCAACCAGCACGGCTTTCAGCGCCAGCCTTGCAATGCCTGCAATTTCCCGCGCAGCCAGCCGGCCCGTCTTCAGTCATGGCGTGCAGTCAGGGGATATCGACATGTCATCAGGCATGATCTGGACCAGAACAGACCGCCCTGCCCGCGTGATGGTTGAAGTCTCGAGCACTGAAAGTTTTGCAGACGCCCGCAAACTGGCCCCGCTGGACGCATTGCCGGGCAGCGACTTTGCCGTAAAACGGCTCATCGACGGATTGCCTGCGGATCAGGACATTTTCTACCGTTTCACAGCTGACGATTTGACTGACATCAATGCTGTTTCTGAGCCACTGGTTGGCCAGTTTCGCACAGCACCTGCCTCACGCCGGTCGGTCAAATTTGCTTGGTCCGGGGATACCGCCGGTCAGGGCTGGGGCATCGATGATGAGGGCATGGTGACTTACGCGACCATGACCACACACAAACCCGATTTCTTCATTCATTCCGGCGACACGGTCTATGCGGATGGGCCGCTAAAAGATGAGGTCGAGCTGGCCGATGGCTCCAAATGGATCAACTCCACCATCATCAACGAGAAACGCAAAGTGGCCGAGACCCTGGACGAGTACAGAGGACAATGGAAATACAACTTGATGGACCGTCACGTTCAGGCCATGAACGCGTCCGTACCGACCTTCTTTCAATGGGATGACCATGAGATCGTCAACAATTGGTCCGATTCAAAAGACCTGATCTCGGATGATCGCTATTCCGAGAAATCCATCCATGTGCTAGCTGCCCGCGCAGGGCACGCCTTCCACGAGATGACCCCGATCCGCTACACCCCGTCCGAGCCCGGACGTGTCTATCGCAAGATCAACTACGGGCCAATGCTGGACGTGTTCTTCATCGATTTGCGATCCTATCGCGGACCAAACGGCGCCTCGACCGAGACCGAAATGACCGATACCTCCCGCATCTTCGGGGCCGAGCAACTGGCCTGGCTCAAACGCGAACTGGCAGCCTCAAAGGCCACGTGGAAAGTTATCGCGTCCGACATGCCCATTGGCCTGATCGTTTGGGACAATAGCAAAGAAAGAACCGGTGCAGAGGCAATTTCGAACGCGGATAACGGTGCTGCCAAAGGGCGTGAACTTGAAGTGGCAGAGCTGTTGCGCTTCATCAAGACCGCGGGTGTGACCAATACCGTCTGGTTTACCGCCGATGTGCATTACACCGCCGCCCATTACTATGATCCTAACAAAGCACAGTTTCAGGATTTCGAACCGTTCTGGGAATTCGTCTCAGGCCCGATACATGCTGGCACGTTCGGCCCTAACGGTCTGGACGGCACATTCGGCCCGGAGGTCAAGTTCTTCAAAGCCCCAACCAAGGAACAAGGCGCGAACCTGCCCCCCTCTGCTGGCTTGCAATTCTTTGGGCTAGTCGATATTGATGGCGCCACAGAACAAATGACCGTTCGCTTAATGGATCGCGGCGACACAGAGCTATGGTCCGTGACGCTGGATCCGCAACAACGCAGGCTTTAGGTCTAAAACAAAAACAGCCGCAGGATTTTGTCCTGCGGCTGCGTTTTGAGTATCGTCCAGAAAAGATCAGGCGTCGTCGTCTTTGGTCTCGGCTTCGCCTTCGGTTTCTGCTTCCGGCGTTTCAACGATTTCCGCCAGCGCTTCATCATCCGCTGTAGCAGCTCCGATATCGTCAAACAATTCAGCGATTTCGAACTCGGCCTCAGCCTCGGCCTCAGCGGCGAGTTCCTGAATTGATTTGCCGGAAGCCTGAAGCTCTGCCTCTTCGACGGAACGGGCAACATTCAACGAGAAAGTCGCATCAACCTCGGGGTGCAGAACCACACGTACATCGTGCAGGCCAAGTTCTTTGATCGGACGATCCAGAACAACCTGTCCGCGGTCCACGGTAAAGCCTTCAGCAGTCGCGGCTTCTGCCGCATCGCGCGTCGAGACAGAGCCATAAAGTGCGCCCGCGTCAGAGGCTTGACGGATCACAATGAACTGTTGACCGTTCAGCTTGTCCGCCAGCGCTTCGGCTTCTTTCTTGGTTTCCAGATTGCGCGCTTCAAGCTGCGCTTTCTGAGCTTCAAACGTCGCCTTATTGGCATCCGTCGCGTTCATCGCCTTGCCCTGGGGCAACAGGTAGTTGCGGGCATAGCCGGGTTTCACGTCAACAACTTCGCCCATCTGGCCAAGCTTTGCGACGCGTTCAAGAAGGATAACTTGCATAATGCTCTCCTTATTTCACGGCATAAGGCAGAAGTGCCAAAAACCGGGCGCGCTTGATAGCACGGGCCAACTGGCGTTGGTTCTTCGCACCAACAGCGGTGATCCGGGATGGCACGATCTTGCCACGCTCAGAAATGTAGCGCTGCAAAAGGCGGGTGTCTTTATAGTCGATCTTGGGCGCGTTATCGCCAACAAAGGGATCGGACTTACGACGGCGGAAAAATGGTTTAGCTGCCATGGGTTAGCTCCTTTTCAAGATCAGTTGCGCGGACGGCGTTCACGCTCATCGCGCTTTTGCATTTGCGCTGATGGGCCTTCTTCATGCTCATCCACCTTGATGGTCAGCACACGCATCACATCATCATGCAGGCGCATTAGGCGTTCCATTTCCTGCACGGCAGGCGCTGGCGCGTCAGAGCGGACAAAAGCATAATGGCCTTTGCGGTTCTTGTTGATCTTGTAGGCCATTGTCTTCAGGCCCCAGTATTCGCTTTCGACAACTTTACCACCGTTGTCGGACAGAACTGCGCCGAAATGTTCGATCAAACCTTCGGCCTGTGTGTTGGACAGGTCCTGACGCGAAATAAACACATGCTCATAGAGCGGCATGGGCATTCCTTTTCATATTTTCAGGCGTGCTTCAAAGGACGGGCATCACGATCTCCACACCCGTCCACGAGGGGCACCGCGTTCAAACTGACTTGCGGAGATGGGCGGGTTATAACGACCCCGCGCCGTTGTGCAAGAAAATTCGGGCACGCCACGTGACAAGATCCATATAGGTGCGTTGGATATTGATTTCTGGTGGGTGTTTCGGTTAAGTCAAAGCTGCCAGAACGCCGGGTTAACGGCGCTGGTATCCAGAAAGCTTTAGAGATGAACTTGTTTTCGATTGCTGCATACGAGCAGCCTTTGAAGTGGGTCGCGGTTGTGTTGGGCTTTTGCAGCACAGTTTGTGTTGTGCAGGGCTGGCAATTGGCCGCAATGCTGCTTGGTCTGCCCTTTTGTCTGATATGGGTCTATTGCGGTTGGTTAAGGACAGAACCACAGCTCAAATACCTCAATATCATGTTCTCAGCACTCTACGCCTATGGCATTGTGCGATATTTTCTGTTGCCAGAGCTTCCGTAACCATTGTTTCGGGCGAAAGGTTGATCTCGAAACGCACATGGGTTGAGAATAACACATGTGATTTATTTGAGGTAATCTTACTATGCGAGAACCTATTAAGGTCGAGATCGTCACTGTTGAGAAAGAAACCACGCAATGGGACAAGGCTGTTACCATATCGAAAACCATTCTCGCATTAATAAAAGATATAGGCGCGATCTCGGCATTGGCAGTCGCTGCGCTCAGCTTTTTTCCGACGGGTAAAACCCTTATCGTTGACATATTCTCGCTGTCTGAACCGGAAGAACCTACGGCAAATCAGATCGAACCGGGCCTCGTTGCCTCTGAAAGCGTGGCCCCCGAAACCGCGCGCGCAGGGGCTGATCTTAGCCCTATAGGCTGGTCCTACCTTGGAAAAACGGATGAGCCGGACGGTTGGTACTACCCTGCGCTCCGCGATATGGACATGGCAGCTTGGCCCGGCGCAATCGTAGAACCGAGAACAGCAATCTATCTTCGGTCTGCGCTGCTGTCGGCCGTCAACCCTGACCCCGTTGCCCTTGCGGTGATCGGGAATAATGACAGCCAGTCTGAGTGCTTGCGGATTGTGGACCACCGACAATCAAGTTCAGGCACCATCTGGCTTCAGGGCGCATTGGTAAACTGCCCTTAAATGCAAGGTAAGAACGCCCTACCAGCGGCGGTGCCTGCCTCGCAGCGTTCGGATGGTGCGGTTGAATTCGCGTTGAACGCTCCATCCCTCGGGACGCCCCTCCGGGTAGCCCATTTTGACATAGGCGCTTTGCATCACGTCCTGCCCAAACAGTGATGTGCCCACATTGGGGTAAGATAAAGCTGCCCCACTGACACCCAAAGCCGTCACGCCCGCAGCAGCCCAGATTAACACGATCCCTGTAGCGCCTCTCGCGTTCAAGATGAACATGCCTGCAAATGTCAGGACCGCCACCAGAATGATCGAGGACAGATAGAAAATCTTCCTGGCCTTGGGATCAACGACATCAGCAGCGCCAAAGGCGATCTCGGGGCCATCCGGGAACAGATTGAAAAACACCAGCAGATAGAAAAGACTAATGGCAATACCCCATAAAACAGCCCGTACTGCGGACCAGATATGAGATGATAAAGACTGACCTTCCATCACAGGTTTTGGTTTGGGCATGTAATAAGGGTCGGTGATGTCAGGAATTTCGACATCAGGCTGCTTCGCGCGCTGCAAATAGCTTGCGACCATGATTGTTATCAGACCATAGGCAATCGCCAGAATATGGGTGAAGGAATAGATAAATCCTGGCGCTTCAATTCCGACAAGACTGTACAAATCTATGCCAAGGGTAATGAACCAAAAATCGAGGCACCCCCACAAGATAGCCAGAATACCTAAAAGTTTAAAAACTGCCGACATATCCCTTACCTAACCCTTCCCAATAAGCAGACTGAGACACAGTCATGCGCATTTTTTGCCGCCTTTATAAGCCCTTTTCGGCGAAGAAATGCCGACAAAACCAGATTTCTCAACATACACTGCTTCTGTATTGATTTCATTGCGTACCGCTCATAAGAATTTGCCATCAAAACCTACACGGCTTTGATTAATGTGCTGAAATATAAGTTTAAATTGGGAAGTTTTGCGAAAGCCTGAAAGATATGATGATCAAAGCTTCGATCCATAAATGGTAAGAAGTTTAATGGGGGTGTCATATATCACACGCGTTTAGGCGAAGCATCAAACCGTACACAGGCTCTGAATTGGGGCCGGAAAAGAAGAGGAGATACCCCGAATGTCTACTGCGAGTGACCTCGAACGATATATGCTTGAGCTTGTTAATGAAGAACGCACATCACGCGGTCTGGAACCGCTGACGCTGAATAAACGCTTAAATGAGGCAAGCGAAGATCACAGCAAGGACATGCTGAACCGGAACTTCTTTGACCATAATACGCCAGATGGCTCCAGACCTTCGGACCGCATTGCGGATGCAGACTACCCCTTGGAAGGGGCTTGGGAAGCGCGTGAAAACATATCATGGTATGGCACAACCGGTAATTTGTCCGATAATGATCTGCGCGAGATCGTACGCGAACAACACCAAGGTTTGATGGAAAGCCCCGGTCACAGGGCATCCATTCTGGATGACGATGTTACAAGTATCGGTATCGGGATTGAGTTTGGTGATTTTACAAGCCCAAAAGATGGCAGAACATATGATGCCATGATGATCACTCAGAACTTCGCGCGAACCAGCGCAGATACGTCAGCTTACGATGATATAATAGCCCCGGCAACGCCGCCTGCTGAACCCACAGAAGAAGTTGTCGCAGACGTTATGCCTGATGAACCAGCGCAGACACCGGCAAACGAGCCCGAACAACCAGTTGAACAGCCTGAAGACGTGGCAAGTGTGCCAACTACCGATCCGACGCCTGCGCCGACACTAACCGAAGATAATACCGACGCACCCAGCACACCGGCACAACCCGCCCCCGTTGCTGAAGCGCCTGTGCCTGAGGTTGTCGCTCCCGCAGTTCCGGCTGCAATTGATGATAGAGAGGCACCAGTGGAAATGCCTGAGGAAGGTATAGAGTTTGTCTTCGACCCGGTTAGTAGGGACCCTGAACCAGAGGTCATGGACGACCCAATGCCACAGCAACCCCCTGCTCTGAACGAGGATGCTCCTGATCAACTTATCTTCGCTGATTTCGCTCAGCTCGACGCGTTTATCCAACAGCTAACCGAAATATTGTCAGCAAGGTTTGACAGTTTTGATATGACCTGAATGTAAGGCGTCTTGCCCCGACACAGAAAGCCCCCTCTTTATGTGGGGGCTTTTTCTTTACAGACGCATGTCAATTCCGAGCCCTAAGCTACATTAGGTTCCTTTGCTTCGTATGCAGCAATAAAAGTAATTCACGGACGTGTTTGCCCCAATGAAAGTAGAATGTCCTGAAGTAAGCTTCTGCATATTCGTCACTGTGATTTTCTGCGTACCAAATTATTTCCCTCAAATCTGAGGTGATATCGGCAATATCATCAATCGCATCACCCATCATCAGTGTCCCGAAACCTTCTTCTGACGGATCAGTGATTGGGTATAGCCCCAAATCAGGGAACCGTTTCCCAGCCTGATCATAAATGGCTTTCCAATCTCTTTCTGGCGGATCAAGCTCATGATATGGTGCTTTGACGCTATCCGTATCGTGGTAACTGACAAGTAGCCGATCAAGAAGTTCAATGAGCCTAGAAATAGTTGGTGGTTTACCAATCCAGACTTCGTCTAGGAAGTTTTTTGATGCGATAACGGCTGAAGATTTGCTCATCATCTAATCCTGGCACAGTCGCCCCAATGGATCAATTTTGTTTCAGCACTCGGCCTGAACAGTCATGTCATGCCTTGACCTCGCAACACGGCGCCAAGCCCTCGCTCTGCTGACCTTGGGTCAAGGCGCAGCAAAATACAAAGCAAACCCTCACTTCCACGCTCTGGACGGCCATTTATCAGCCAGTTCCATCGCAGCCGCCCCGAAGCCTACCCCCAACAGACGGCTCATTCAGGATAAATTCGGCTGCTTAAACCCAAAAGGGCCGCCCCAAGGCGACCCTTTCATGTAAAGATTACAAGGCGATCAGCTGATCTCGTCTTCCAGCGCCTCGACGGCTTTTTCAAGATCGGCCTTCTTGACCTTTTTGTCTTTCACGTCAGCCAATTCAAAGATGTAGTCGATGACCTTATCTTCAAACAAAGGCGCTCGCAGTTGTTGCTGCATCTGCGCGTTCTTCTGAACAAATTCGAAGAATTCCCGTTCTTGCCCCGGGTATTGCCGTGCTTGAGTCATGACCGCCTGGGTCATTTCCGCATCCGTCACCTCAATCTCGTTCTTACGGCCCATCTCGGCCAGCAAAAGCCCAAGGCGCACGCGGCGTTCGGCAAGTTTGTTATGCTCGTCTGTGGGCTCTATCTCAGGGTGATCATGGCCCTCGACATCAGGGTTTTCTTCGTGCCAAAGCTGATGGGCGATCTGCTTGGCTTCAATGTCGACCAGCGAGGGCGGCAATTCAAAGCTGACCAGCTTGTCCAGCTCATCCAGCAGTTTGCGCTTCATAACAGCCCGGGACGCCCCGGAATATTCCGTCTCAAGCCGCTCAGAGATCTGGCCTTTCAAGGCAGCCAGATCGTCTGCACCATATTGCTTAGCCAGCTCATCATTGACCTCAGCCGCTTTGGGTTCCTTCACCGCTTTGATCTTGCATTCAAACACAGCCGCTTTTCCGGCCAGATTTTCTGCCTGATAGTCTGCTGGGAAATCAACCTTTACCTCGACATCCTGATCCGCCTTGACGCCGATCAGTTGATCCTCAAACCCCGGAATGAAGGATTTTGAGCCCAACACCAACGGGTAATCTTCTGCAGCACCACCATCAAACGGCTCACCATCCACCTTGCCAAGAAAGTCGATGACAACCTGATCACCGTCCTTGGACTTTGAGCCCTTCTTGCGGTCCTCGAAATTCTGAGCCGTCTCGGCCAGGTTTGCCAGTGCTTCGTCCACGTCCTTGTCAGCAGCCTTTACGACCAGCTTTTCAAGTTTGACCTTCTTAAGATCTACATCCGGTATTTCAGGCAGGTTTTCATAAGTAACGGCCACCTCGACATCGTCGCCGGGCTTCCAGTCTTCATTGGTCATCTTCATCTCGGGCTGAACCGCAGGGCGATGGCCCGTTTCCTTCAGATGATCAGACACAGCGCTATCGATGCTTTCCTGCATCGCCTCGCCCAGAACCCGGTCGCCAAATTGCTTCTTCAGCAATGCCATCGGCACCTTGCCCTTGCGGAAGCCTTTCATTTCGAAAGTCGGTTGTGCTTCGCTCAGCTTCTCATTGACCTTTGTGTCCAGCTCAGCAGCTGTGACAGTGATCGCGTAGCCGCGCTTGAGGCCTTCGTTCAGGGTCTCTGTGACCTGCATGTTTATCCGTCCTTTACATGTCTTTGGTGCGGGTGAAGGGACTTGAACCCCCACGCCTTGCGGCGCCAGAACCTAAATCTGGTGCGTCTACCAATTCCGCCACACCCGCAAAAACCTAAGACAGCCGCGCGCAGGCACGGCTGAATTTGCGCCCGTTTAGCAAAGCTCGAAACAGGATGCACGTCGAAAATGCGCCTATCTGTCGTATTCTTGTCAACAATACTGCGAAAACTTCCGCCCTGTTAACTCTGCCATCCAAAAATCAAGACATGGCCCCGCTGATGACCGGCCCAAGGCCAGATTCCGCCCCAATTGGCAGGCAATCATTATTCCATCGAATAACACCGGGAGAGACGAAAAATGTCCGCCACCACACTTGTACTGTCAAATGAAGATCGCGTGGACAGCGCGCAAACAGGCCTTCTTGCAGGAACTCAGGTTCTGACAATGACAGGGTATGTACCGATCGAGAATCTCAAGGCAGGGGATCGCATCATCACACGTAACGGCGTGCGCCACCTTCGCAGGCTTGCCCGTAAAGACATGGATATGCAGCCGGTCAAGGTCGGTCCAGGCACCCCCGGTTTCAGTCGCAGCGACAGCCCGATGCTGGTCGCGCCTGATACACAAGTCATGGTGCGCGATTGGCGCGCCGAAAAGATTTTCGGCCGCAATCAGGTGATCATGCCTATTGCGCGCATGGCCGATGACGAATTTATCGCACAGGTGGATGAAGAACAGACCTACACAGTTTTCGACCTGCGCTTCGACGAAGAAGAAGTGTTTTACGCCGAAGGTCTGGAAATCGTCAGCCCCGTTGCCAACACTGTTTCAGCCGACGTAACGATGGCCGCTTAAACCGGGATCTACCCATTTATACCCAGAGCGTGGAAGACCTGCGGGAGCATCTCCGGCAGGTCTTCTGCTATCAGGCCGGACCCAAAAGCGCGGGCACAGTCTACATGCAGATAAGCCGCCGTTTCTGCGGCCTGCATCGGTGCGAACCCGCGCGCCAAAAGCCCGGTAATGAACCCTGCCAAAACATCCCCTGATCCGGCAGTGGCCAGCCATGGTGCCGCCCGGTCGTACTGAGCGGAATTGATCGTTGCGCGGCCATCCGGATCAGCAATCACCGTATCAGGCCCTTTGAACAAGACAACACACCCTGCCCGCGCCGCCGCCTCGCGCGTCGCATCAACCTTTGAGTAGGCAGGTCCTTTGGTTGGCGTTGCATTCAGTTTTTCTGCAAGATCGGGAAATAAGCGGGCGAACTCACCCGCGTGGGGTGTCAGAACGCATTGGTCATGGAGCAGATCAAACAAATCAGGCCGCCGTGCCAGAATAGAGATCGCGTCAGCATCAAGCACGGTTGGTTTTTTGAAGCGCAAGATAACCGCCACCATGTCTTCACAGTGCGCGTTCACACCAAGCGCCGGACCAATGCAGATGCCCTTGAGCCGGTTATCTGCCCCCCATTTCGCAGCTAAATCTTCGTCGCCCTGAATTTCATCAATCATGATGGCCGTCAGGTGTGCTGCTAAGGTTGGCACGGTCTCAGGCGCGGCACCAACAGTGACCACCCCTGCCCCTATTCGCAGCGCCCCCCGCGCCGCAAGACGGGCCGCACCTGTTTTCGACGCAGGACCCGAGAGGATCAGCGCGTGGCCGTGGGAGTATTTGTGCCCAAATCTTTTCTGAACCAGTTGACGATATTTCAGGGCACCTGGAACACTCAGATCAGAGATCGTTTGAACGACGCCTGACAAATCGTTTTCGAAATCATTCCAGCGTTCTATCCCGATGGATTTCGTCTTTAGCACACCACACGCAATCGGACCAAAATGAAGGTAGTGACCGATATAAGGCTTATGAAATGTCACAGTCAAATTGGCCACGATACAGCTATCCATCGGGTTTTCGTCTTCATAGCCGGGATATCTGCCAGTATCAGATGCCAGCCCGCTAGGCACATCTATCGAAACAACCCTCGGTAGGCTTTGATGGCCGCAAACTGCTTGCCAGTAATTCAGTTCGTCCTGCACGCGTCCAAGCGCAGTAAACGGGCGGGTCAATCCCATCCCGAACAGCGCGTCAATTGCAAGCGCTGTATCAGGGTGATCCTCGCCGTAACCGTCGATCACATCTTCCGTCAGTGGTAGAACAAGCCCACCCACCTCAACCCACCGCTCATAATTCACCCGCGCATCCGGCGGCAGTTTATCCGGGTCGCCGTATAAAAAAACCTCGACCTCCCAGCCCCATTCTTTCAACAGGCGTGCGACGACAAAGCCGTCGCCGCCATTATTGCCCGGCCCGCACAGAACCACTGCGCGAAAAGATCCCTTTGCCAGCTCGGGCCATTGCTCGAATACGGCTTCGACAACACCCCGCCCGGCATGTTCCATCAGCTCAAGCCCTGTGACCTCTCCGCTATTGATCGCTGCTTGTTCAATGGCCTTCATCTGGGCAGCAGTCAGAAGCTCCGTCATTGCGATTTATCCAATCTTCACACTTTGCACTAAAATAAATCTATTTGCCTAAAATTTAGGCAATAAGACTGCAATCGTAAGTCCCCCCAATTCCACTGCCAGTTTGACAATTGTTCGTCCGAATGAGAAGTGGTCTCACGCCTATCAGACATATTAAAGGGAGTCGGCCGCGATGAAAAAGATCGAAGCCATTATCAAGCCATTCAAGCTTGATGAAGTAAAAGAGGCGCTGCAAGAGCTTGGCATCCAAGGCTTGAGCGTCACAGAAGTCAAAGGCTTTGGTCGCCAGAAGGGCCATACGGAGCTCTATCGGGGCGCAGAATATGTTGTCGACTTCCTGCCCAAGGTGAAAATCGAAGTCGTGCTTGCCGACGATCAGCTGGACAGCGCGATCGAAGGCATCATCGCTGCCGCAAAGACCGACAAAATTGGCGACGGCAAAATTTTCGTGTCCACCATCGAACAAGCCATACGCATCAGAACCGGCGAGGCCGGTGACGAAGCCCTGTAATCGTTTCATTCCACACACCAAAGCAGAGAGGAAAGGTCACATGAGCGCCAAGGATATGCTTAAGACCATGAAAGATGAGGATGTCGAATATGTCGATATCCGTTTCACTGACCCGCGCGGCAAGTTGCAGCACGTCACCGTTATGGCCGATCAGGTCGATGAGGATTTCCTTGAAGATGGCTTCATGTTCGACGGCTCCTCCATTGCGGGCTGGAAATCGATTGACCAGTCTGACATGAAACTGATGCCCGATCCGGCAAGCGCCTATGTTGATCCGTTCTATGCCGAGAAAACCATCTGTGTGCATTGCTCCATCGTTGAGCCTGATACAGGCGAAAGCTATGAGCGCGACCCGCGCGGCACAGCCGAGCGCGCCGAGGCGTATCTGAAATCCTCCGGCATTGGCGACACAGCTTATTTCGGCCCCGAAGCCGAATTCTTCCTATTTGACGATGTGCGTTTCTCGGTCGAGATGAACAAAGTATCGTTCGAAGTCGACGCAAATGATGCGTCATGGAACAGCGATGCCGAATACGAGATGGGCAATATGGGCCATCGCCCCGGCATCAAGGGCGGCTATTTCCCGGTCAACCCAACCGATGCGTCGCAAGACCTGCGCTCCGAGATGCTGTCGACCATGAAGCGCATGGGCATGAAGGTCGACAAACATCACCACGAAGTGGCGTCCTGTCAGCATGAGCTTGGCTTGATCTTTGACAGCCTGACAAAGCAGGCAGACGAGTTGCAAAAATATAAATACGTGATCCACAACGTCGCCCACGCCTACGGCAAATCGGCCACGTTCATGCCAAAGCCGATTGCCGGTGATAATGGCACGGGCATGCATGTGAATATGTCGATCTGGAAAGACGGCAAACCTTTGTTTGCGGGTGATAAATACGCTGATCTGTCTCAGGAAGCACTGTATTTCATCGGCGGCATCCTGAAACATGCCAAGACGCTGAACGCGTTCACCAACCCGTCCACGAACAGCTACAAACGCCTGATCCCAGGGTTTGAAGCCCCTGTGCTGCGTGCCTATTCAGCCCGCAACCGCTCGGGCTGCGTGCGCATCCCATGGGCGGAATCGCCAAAGGCAAAACGCGTAGAGGCCCGCTTCCCGGATCCGGCTGCGAACCCCTATCTGTGCTTCGCAGCCCTGCTGATGGCGGGTCTCGACGGGATTAAGAACAAGATCGATCCCGGCCCAAGCTCAGACAAGGATCTCTATGACCTGCCGCCGGAAGAGCTGGCCGACATCCCAACCGTCTGCGCCTCCTTGCGTGAAGCGCTGGACGCGCTGGAAGCCGATCATGAGTTCCTGCTGGCCGGTGACGTCTTCACCAAGGATCAGCTTGACGGCTATATGGAACTGAAATGGGAAGAGGTTTATGCTTACGAGCACACACCTCACCCCATGGAATATAAGATGTACTATAGCTGCTAAAAAGCACTGTTCAGATCAAACAAAAGGCATCCGCAAGGGTGCCTTTTTCGTTTCAAGCCTCGCCCGAATTTATAAGCAACAGTCTCCTCGCCCCGCGGATCAGAAATGCGGATCAGAAAATCCCGTTATGACCCACGCGCAAGACAGCCAATACCATTTGCCAGAATGCGCGCGGCTGTCATGGCCGCTATCCCATTTGGGTCTCGCGACGGAACAAACTCGACCATATCAAAGGCAACAAGTCTGGATTTCTTGACCACAGCATCAATCAGATCAATTGATTGAGTGTAGGACAATCCCCCCGGTGTCGGTGCCATAACCGCGGGCATTATGGCCGGGTCCAACCCGTCACAATCAAAGGTTATCATGCAATTCGCACCGCTTTTCAGATGCTGCATGACAGCCGCTGTTCCATCCCGATGCAGGTCTCGCGCTGTTACAATTTTTGCGCCCCAACCTTTTGCCAGATCAACTTCAGCGCGGCGTGCTGACCCCGGCCCGCGAATACCGACCTGAATGATAGCCTCAACATGTTCCAGTTCCGATGCACGTCTCATTGTGCTGGAGAACCCCATAGGCTCACCGCGTCGTTCATCACGCCAATCTATATGGGCATCGATTTGCACTATTGTCAGTGGACCAAGAGGTTTGAGGGCTTCGATAAAAGGAATGGGGGTAGAATCGTCCCCGCCAATCATGACCGGGATTGCACCACCATCCACAATTTGAGCGGTTGCCTCTCTGATAAGATGTCTATTGCCAGCCCCGTCCAACGGAGACGTCTTAAGGTTGCCAGCATCGGCGACCGCAAAACCCCTATCGCCAAGCAGAGGGCCGTCCAAATCGAAATCCCAATGATCAAGCCACCTGGCATCATCTTCCAAGGCGCGCCGTAAAGTGTCGGGCGCGTCAGCATATGGCTCATTATCGATATCGCGATAGACTGTCCCGTGTGGTGCCCCAAAAACAACCAGATCCGCATCTGCGGGATCAATGTCTTTGTTAGCACCGATAAAAGGCGTATCCACTAGATAATACATTGCCAGCATCTCTTTTCAACGGGTTGCTATGCGAAGGATGATGATAGTATCTCACCGCAACTGACTTACATTATAGTCGCCCGAAATTAAACAGAACGCATGTTGCATGGGCACCCGCCCTTCCGCGGCGATATTATTTTGAAAGAAGATGAACGATGACGATCAGACCAACACAACGTGAAGACATCCCCGCCTTGCAAAGCGTTCTGGACGACACCGGGCTGTTCCCACGGGATTTGCTTCCCGATATGCTGGGTGGGTTTCTGTCAGACCATGACAGTCATGACCTTTGGCTGACCTGCGAAACAGAAGGGAAAGCTGTGGGCTTTTGCTACGCCACCCCCGAGCAGCTGGCAGAGGGCACATGGAATATGCTCGCCATCGCCGTTTTGCCATCCGAGCAGGACAAAGGATGCGGCGCTGCCATCACCAGACATCTTGAGGCTGATCTGAAAGCGCGCGGCCACCGCATCCTGATCGCCGAGACGTCAGGGACGGACCCATTCGCTCAAGCCCGCGCCTTCTACCGCAGAAACGGCTATGCCGAAGAAGCCCGCATCCGGGATTTCTGGGCGGCGGGCGACGATAAGATCGTGTTCTGGAAGGCGCTGTAACCATGAAGCAGGGGAACTCCAACCTTCGCGCCCCAAACGGCCAAGGCCCGCGTAGAGCCCAAATTGGATGATGCTGCGAAAAAATGATTAATCTTTGCACAAAGCCGCCATTACCGAAACCATCATCAGAATACATACTTTTTGAATGGTCGTGACTGTTGTTCCACATAATCCTGAATGGAAAGAAGCTTTCTCGGAAGAGGCCTCAGCAATCCATGTAGCTGTCGCAGATATGCGCATCAAACTTCATCATATCGGCAGCACTTCTATTCCCGGCATCCTTGCAAAGCCAATAATTGACCTTCTTGGCGAGGTTCGCGATCTCAGCGAAGTCGATGCGCATTCTGGTGCTTTGGAAAAGCTCGGATATGAGGCAATGGGGGCCTATGGCATTGAAGGCAGAAGGTATTTTCGCAAGGTCAATGCAAAGGGACGGCGAACCCACCACCTGCATATCTTCTCGGAAGGTTCGCCAAATATCGAACGGCACCTCGCTTTCCGAGACTACCTGACATCGCACCCGCAAATAGCTGCCGAGTATTCGGCACTCAAAGCAGAGCTCACAGGCGGAAGTGATCCGCCATGGGATAAATACGTGGACGGGAAAGCTCCCTTCATTCAAGCTGCGGAGCGGGACGCGGTCGCGTGGTATCGTCAACTCAAATGGACCTGACATTACCTATGAGTTTGATACCAACATTACGCATTCAAAACTCGGTTGAATATCCATCGAAAAAGGACCAACCATATCTGACGCTTAGCAGAAAATAGCTACCTCTCCGACACTTTCAACGCCACACCATCCCGAAAAATATCATACCTGCCGTTCGCCTCAACCTCTGTCCAGGCCGAGACCACGCCATCGGGCCAGATGACCCGGACCTCTGCCTGATCTGCCGTGCCTAAGCCGAAATGCATTGGCTGGGATTGACCACTGGCATGGCCGCCACCAATTGTGCGCTCAACAGATAGGATGCGGTTGCCCAGTTTCAGCTCGACCCATGCGCCGATTGCATCACGATTGGCCCCGGTCTGGTGCAACTCCAACGCAACCCAGTTGCCCGCTTCGGCACTTATGTTCTGGTACAGCTCCACCGGGGCGCGGCGGTTGACCACCACAAGATCCAGCAGCCCGTCCCCGTTGAAATCCGCAAGCCCTGCCCCGCGGGACCGGTCCGTCGTCGCAATCCCCGCCTCAGCGCCCTGTTCCACAAACCGGCCATCCGCGCCTTGCATCAACAGGTTGTTCGGGTCGGCCATCGCCATATCAGGCATCTGATCCACATTGCCCTTTGCAATGAACAGATCAGGCAATCCGTCATTATTCACATCCCCAAACTGCGCATGCCATCCCGTAGAAGGCCTGCCGTCGTCGCCAATATAGGGCCGCTGCGCATAGGTTCCGATCTCGAACGGGGCCATAGTATATCCATCAGGGCCAGCGATCTGCATCAGTTGATCCCCCATCGAGGTCAGCACCACCTCGGGCCGCCCATCGCCGGTGATGTCTTGCGAGGCGATCCCCATGCCCCAGATGCTGATCGGGTCCCACCCGTCGCCTTCCATCAGGGTCAGGTCGGGCATGTGCCACATCTGCTCGGACCCGTCGCGGATGTAGTAATGGCGGTCATTGGACACGCGCAGGTCAGCTGTGCCGCGCCGCTGCCAGTCAGAAAACAACAAAGACAAAGTGCAAAAACCCGGCAAGGCGACAGGCGCGCCGTATCCCGCCCCGTCAGAACGATAGAGCCGGTTTGTATCACAGGCCCCAAAGGGACCTTTGGGGTTGTCCCGGTCTACGTAATTGCCGATGACCAGTGTGGGCCAGTCCTGCCCGTCTTCCCATGTGGCGGCAAAGGCGGTGGACCAGCTGTTTCCGGGCGCAAAACCCCAAGCGTCGGTCATATCCTCGAATGCGCAGGCTCGCCCGCCTTTCAGCAGCATATTGGCCCCAACCCGCAAAATCACGAGGTCTTGCCAACCGTCATTGTCGATATCCAAAGGATAAGCGCCTGTCGCCCCGGTGATGTCAGGGAAGCCGCCTACGTCAAATGCAATATCACCTTCGGGGCCTGTGGTATTTATGAACAAACTCATCGGGGATGTGCCACCAGCCACCAGCAGTTCGGGCAGGCCATCGCCGGTGCAATCAAACACGGCCGCGCCACCGCCCACGAAATGTTCCCAGCCGCCGGAATAGATATGCTGCGCGGGCAAAAGGTGCGGCTCAAATTCCGGCCCCGCCAGCGCGAGCCCCGGCAGCAGGCAACACACCGCTGTCAGGGAGTTCATGCCTCGGCCCAGCCCTGCCCCACGGCCTCTTCCGTGACCGCCGACAGGGCAAGTGCTACACCGCCACGCGCCCAGACATAGCCGCCCCAGACATTGATATCGACCTGCGTGGGCGCACGGCCCTTGTCCAGCGTCAACGCAGTCATCTCGGCCAGCACATCTTCGGCATATAGGTAATCATAGCGCATCCGCTCCCCCGACAGGATGATCCGATCCGGGTCGAACAAATGCACCACATTGCTGAGCCCCACAGATAAGTAGCGCCCGGCACGGCGGAAAATCGTGCGCGCCCGCTCGTTACCTGCCTTCGCCTGATCATAGAGCGTCTCCAGCATACCGTGGGTGGTCTCTGGCATATCTGATGGCAGTTCCAGCGCGATCGACGCTTCGCGGACAAGCGCGTAATCCGCCACATACGCCTCCAGACACCCGCGCGCACCACAGCGGCAGAGCGCGCCGTCCAGTTGCACTTTGGTATGTCCAAGCTCCATCCCCAGCCCCATGGACCCGCGATAAAGCCGATTATCCAGCACCTGCCCCATGCCAACACCGTGTTCAATCGTCACCACCGCGAATGAATTCATGCCCCGCCCGGCCCCGAACCACAGCTCAGCCAGGGTCAGCATGTTGGCGTCATTGTCGATATGCACCGGCAAACCAAGCCGGGCGTATAGTTTGTCGCGCAAGGCGACATCGCGATCCCGCAGAATGGGCGACCAGGGCACAATACCCTTAGTATGATCCACTATGCCCGACAGGCCCAGACCTACTGCCGAAATCTGTGACCTTTCCAGCCCGGCACGGTCCAACACCTTATCAAGCAGGACTTCCGCCTCATCAATCAGGGTGTCCGTGTCTTTCTTTTGATAAGGGGTGCTTTGATCCGCCTCTGCCAGCGGATTACCTGCGAAATCCGCCACGACCGCGGAATGGGTAAAATCGCTGAGCTTCAGACCGACAACATGGCGCGCACCCGGTTCAACGCCCAATGCAACCGGCGGGCGGCCACGATTACCATTGGTATGCGGCGTTTCGATCTCGCGGATCAGGCCCGCAGTAATCAGCTCGGAGGTCAGCGCCGTGACCGAGCCGGGACTGATGTTAAGCATCTTCGCCACATCGACCCGAGGCGTCTGACCAGCAGCCCGCACGCGCTCAAACACCTGCTGACGCAATGGCTTGCTACCAGCCGCGTTATCAGGCAAAATAGGGCCACAGCCGACAATGCGATCATCGGCAATATCTGATGTGTCAGTGTCAGAGGTGCTAACTTTTTTCATTTCCAGAATTAAATCCCCCTCCCAACATGGATCGATGACCCGTATGCTATGCAAAGCGTAATACTTCACCCCTTAATATGGTAAGATATTTCTGTAACAGGTCAATTTAATTTTGACACATGAATTAAATGTGTTCATGTTTATAGCGCTGCGAGTCGAACTCGTCGCTGCCGTATATATAAAAAAGGCATAACTTCTGGGAGGATCTCATGCGTAAAGCATTGACCGTTGCCGCGATTGCATTCGCCGGCTTTACAACATCTGCACTGGCACAAGACATCACCGTCGGGGTAAGCTGGTCGAATTTTCAAGAAGAGCGCTGGAAAACTGACGAAGCTGCCATCAAAGGCGCTTTGGAAGCCGCAGGCGCCACCTATGTATCCGCCGATGCGCAATCATCATCATCCAAGCAGCTTTCTGATGTAGAAAGCCTGATCGCACAGGGCGTCGATGCCTTGATCATTCTGGCGCAAGACAGCGCCGCCATTGGCCCGGCTATCGATGCGGCTGCCGATGAAGGTATCCCGGTTGTAGGCTATGACCGCCTGATAGAAGACCCTCGGGCCTTCTATCTGACCTTTGACAATGTCGAAGTGGGCCGGATGCAGGCACGTGCCGTGTTCGAGGCCATGCCAAAAGGTAATTATGTCATGATCAAAGGCTCCCCCACTGACCCGAACGCAGATTTTTTGCGCGGTGGTCAACAGGAAGTCCTGCAAGAAGCGATTGACGCGGGCGACATCACCATTGTGGATGAAGCCTATACAGACGGCTGGCTGCCTGCCAACGCGCAGCGCAACATGGAGCAGATCCTGACCGCGCAAGACAACAAGGTCGACGCGGTCGTGGCCTCGAACGATGGCACAGCCGGTGGCGTTGTGGCTGCACTGACTGCGCAAGGCATGGAAGGCACGCCAGTATCCGGTCAGGATGGTGACCATGCCGCACTGAACCGTGTCGCACTTGGCACGCAGACCGTGTCCGTCTGGAAAGATGCACGTGAGCTGGGCAAAGCCGCTGGCGAGATTGCCGTGGCATTGGCGGGTGACGCAGACATGACCAAAGTACCAGACGCGCAAAGCTGGACCTCCCCCGGTGGAACTGATCTGACAGCGGTTTTCCTGGAACCGATCCCGGTTACGAAAGACAACCTGAGCGTTGTCGTCGATGCGGGCTGGATCGAGCAAGACAAGCTGTGCCAAGGCGTTTCAAACGGGCCAGCACCCTGCAACTAAAACCGTAAATACCCCCGCCCCGGCGCGTTGCCGAGGTCTCTTTCCCCCCTACATCACACACACGGAACGGGACCCGGCGCGTTACAAGACGCGCCGGGGCACTAAAGGCCACATGAAAAATGGGCCGCAGGATCATGGCAATGTCTGACACCACATCTCAACAAGCACCGCAAAAGCGTAGTCTTCTTCAAACGCTGGAAATCGATACGCGCCTTCTGGGCATGATCGGCGCCTTCATACTGGTCTGCGTGATATTCAACATCCTGACCGATGCGCGTTTTCTAACCCCGCGCAACATCTTCAATCTGACGATCCAGACTGTTTCTGTTGCCATCATGGCCACGGGTATGGTCTTCATCATTGTCACCCGGCATATCGATCTTGCCTGTGGTGCGCTGCTGGCAACATGCTCGGCATTGATGGCGATGACGCAGACGCTGTATCTTCCGCAATGGGTGGGCCTGCCCCTTGGACATTGGGCCATGCCCTGGATTGCTATTGTGGTCGGTCTGTGTGCCGGCACACTGATCGGGGCGTTTCAGGGCTATCTGGTGGGCTATCTGACCATCCCAGCCTTTATCGTGACCCTTGGGGGATTGCTTGTCTGGCGCAATGTCGGCTGGTATCTGACCGACGGGGCCACCATTGGGCCCTTGAACCAGACCTTCATGAAATTCGGCGGTATCAACGGCACCCTAGGCGCGACCTGGAGCTGGATCGTAGGCTTTATCGCCGTCGCCGCAGCTCTTTGGGCTTTGTACAGCGCGCGGCGCAACAAACTTGCCCATGATTTTCCGGTCAAGCCACTTTGGGCCGAAGGCGTGATGGCAGCCCTGGTCGCAGGCGGCATCCTTGGCTTCATTGCGATCCTGAACAGCTACACAATTCCAACAGCGCGCCTGAAACGCATCTTCGCATCACAAGGCCAGGAAATGCCCGAGGGCTTTACCGCCTCTTACGGCTTGCCCGTCTCGGTCCTGCTGCTTATCGCAATCGCCGTTGGTATGACAGTCATCGCCAAGAAGACCCGGCTTGGGCGCTATATCTTCGCCACAGGCGGCAACCCCGACGCGGCAGAGCTTTCAGGCATCAACACCCGCCTGCTGACCGTAAAGGTCTTTGCCTTGATGGGCGCGCTCTGCGCGGTGTCGGCAGTGGTCGCCTCGGCGCGCTTGACCAACCATTCCAACGACATCGGTACGCTGGACGAATTGCGCGTGATCGCCGCCGCTGTCATTGGTGGCACGGCCTTATCGGGCGGCATCGGCACAATCCATGGGGCCATCCTTGGCGCGCTGATCATGCAGTCGCTTCAGTCCGGCATGGCCATGGTAGGCGTGGACGCGCCCTTGCAGAACATCGTTGTCGGCACAGTGCTGGTCACAGCCGTGTTGATCGACATTATCTACCGCAAACATATGGGGTCAAAGTAAATGACTGCTCCGTTGGTTGAAATGAAAGACATCTCCATCGCCTTTGGCGGTGTCAAAGCGGTCGATCAAGTCTCTATCGATTTGCATCCGGGCGAAGTTGTCGGGCTTCTGGGCCATAACGGCGCCGGGAAATCCACCCTGATCAAAATCCTGTCGGGCGCCTACCCGAAAGACAGCGGCGAGATCTGGATCAATGGCCAAAAGGCCGAGATCCACTCCCCCGCGATGCGCGGCGCTACAATATCGAGACGATCTACCAGACGCTGGCGCTGGCCGACAATCTGGATGCGTCCAGTAACCTGTTTCTGGGACGCGAGCTGACAACCCCTTTGGGCTTCGTCGACGACGCAAAGATGGAGGCTGAAACCACCAAGATCATGGCGCGTCTCAACCCCAATTTCAAAAAGCTGAAAGATCCAGTTTCGGCCCTGTCAGGCGGACAACGCCAATCCGTCGCCATCGCGCGCGCAGTATACTTCAATGCCAAAATCCTGATCATGGATGAGCCGACAGCAGCCCTTGGCGTGCATGAAACGCAGATGGTGGCCGAACTGATCGGTGAGCTGAAAAAACAAGGGCTTGGCATCTTCCTGATCTCACACGACACCCACGAAATGATGGAGCTGTGCGACCGTGTCTCGGTTATGAAAAACGGCCAGATGGTCGGGACCGAGCGGGTCGAGGACGTAACCGAAGATGACATCCTGAGCATGATCATTCTGGGTAAAAATCCGAAACAGGCGGCATAATATGTATCTGGGCCTTGATCTGGGCACCTCTGGCGTCAAATCCATTGCGATTGACGACAATCAGGGCGTTTTGGCAGAGGCGCACGCGCCGCTTGATGTCACTCGCCCCCACCCCGGCTGGGCCGAGCAATGCCCGGCCGACTGGCTGACCGCTCTGTCTGACACGATTGTGGCACTGGGCCAGCAGGTCGATCTGAGCGCTGTTAAAGGCATTGGCCTGTCTGGCCATATGCATGGCGCGACCCTGATCGACGCCAAAGGCGACGTGCTGCGCCCCTGCATTTTGTGGAACGATACGCGGTCTTATAAAGAAGCCGCCGCGCTTGACGCCGACCCGCAATTTCGTGACGTGTCGGGCAATATCGTCTTTCCCGGCTTCACCGCCCCGAAACTGGCTTGGGTAAAGGCACATGAACCGGATGTGTTCAAGGCTACGGCCAAGGTGCTGCTGCCCAAGGATTATATCGGCCTTTGGCTGACGGGCGAGTCCGTGTCCGAGATGTCGGACGCGTCCGGCACCTCCTGGCTTGATGTAGGCGCGCGGGACTGGTCGGACGATCTGCTACAGAAAACCCACCTCACGCGGGACCATATGCCAAGGCTTGTCGAAGGCTCCACCCCAGCGGGCGGTCTGCGCAAGGAACTGGCCGACCGCTGGGGCATCCCCGCAGGGACACCCGTTGCAGGAGGCGGTGGTGACAATGCCGCCACGGCCGTGGGCGTTGGTGTGGTCAAACCCGGACAGGCGTTTTTATCCCTTGGCACCTCTGGCGTGCTGTTTGCGGCAACGGGTGCCTACGCACCTGCGCCCGAAACGGCTGTGCACACGTTCTGCCATGCGCTGCCGGATACATGGCACCAGATGGGGGTGATCCTTGCGGCCGCAGACGCACTGGAATGGTACGGGCGGCTTGTGGGCCAATCCCCCGCTGCGCTAACGGCGGATCTGGGCAATGTCACAGCCCCCGGACGTCCGCTGTTCCTGCCTTATCTGGGCGGTGAGCGCACCCCCCATAACGACGCCAAAGTCCGAGGTGCTTTCATCGGGCTGGAGCATGTCACCGACACTGCCGCTGGCACCCGCGCCATTCTAGAAGGTGTGGCCTTCGCCATGCGCGATTGTCTTGAGGCGCTGAAACAAACTGGCACGCAGATTGACAGCCTGATCGCCGTGGGCGGAGGTAGCCAGTCAACGACATGGCTCAGCACTATGGCAACTGCGCTGAACATGCCGATCAAAGTGCCAGTTGCCGGCGATTTCGGCGCGGCTTTCGGGGCAGCACGGCTGGGTATGATCGCTGTTACAGGCGACACCGGGGTCGCCACACCGCCAAAGATCGCGGCAGTGCTGGATCCGGATGCGACGCTGGTCGATCCGTTTGCCCAGGCCTATACCCGGTATCAATCTACCTATAAGGCATTGAACAGCCTGTCCTGATCCGTAAGGTGCACCTGAAACGGAGCCCTTGCAATGCATCTGGCCGATCTGCGCCAAACGGCGCGCACCTTGTTTGACGCGGCTATCGCCGCTGCCGACCCCGCACAGGCGCTAAGAGCGTATCTGGGGCAAACGCCTCTTGCTGCGCCGGGTGGCAGGCTGATCCTGATCGCTGCCGGTAAAGCTGCCTGTCCGATGATGATCGAAGCCTTGCGTCACGTGGCAAAGGGTACGGACTGTAGTGCGCTGGCCGTGACCAATCCGGAAAATCTGCCGGAAAATCTGCAGGATATTCCGGGCTGCACTGTTATGAAAGCAAACCACCCCGTCCCCGATGCATATGGCGAGGCCGCAGGGCGCGCAGTCGCGGACCTGCTTCGTAGCGCGACTGCGTCGGACCGGGTCATAGCGCTGATCTCGGGCGGGGCGTCGGCTTTGCTACCCGCCCCCTGCCCGGTATCTCGCTGGACGACAAGGCTGCAGTCAGCCGCGCGTTGCTGGGCGCAGGCGTTGACATTGCTCAGATGAACCTTGTGCGCCAGCAACTATCCTGCCTGAAAGGCGGCGGTATGCTGCGGCTGGCTGACCCCGCCCCCGCCACCGCCTATATCCTGTCCGATGTGATCGGGGATGACTTACGGGTCATCGCCAGCGGCCCAACCGTGGCCCCTATCGGCACACGGGCGCAGGCTGTTGAACTGCTCAGGCAGTACGGAGTTTTCAACACTATGCCCCAAAGCGTGCAAACGCTGTTGTCAGACCCCGTCCCGCCTGAGCCACCTTTGCCAGCGGCGCAGAACCATCTGATCTGCTCGAACCGGCGCAGCCTTGAGGCGATGCGCGCTGCGGCCAAAGGCTGGGACGCGCAGATCGTTGATGACCACCTGACCGGCAATGTGGCCGATGTCGCCCCAAAGCTTGTCCGGATCGCAGAAGCCGCAAATCGCCCTGCCGCGCTGTTATTTGGGGGCGAGACCACCGTGACTCTGACCGGCACCGGTCTTGGCGGGCGCAATCAGGATCTTGCTCTGCGTTTTGCCCTTGCAGCACAAGACTTGGGCCCCCCTTGGGTCTTTCTATCAGGCGGCACGGATGGCCGTGATGGCCCGACCGAGGCCGCAGGCGGCTTGGTGGACCCGAACACTATAAGCCGGATACGCGCAGCGGGCCATGATCCACAGGCTTTGCTTGATAACAATGACAGCAACGCAGCGCTGGCCGCTGCGGGGGATTTGCTGATAACCGGCGGCACCGGAACCAATGTCGCCGATGTTCAGGTCCTATTATTGAAATAACATCAGGTTCGCATGATAAATCATTTATATAATTCACTTTTTGAATCTCATCAGGGCAGTGAAGCCCCCTTCCTCAAGGCTATGGGCGGCGCTGTTACAGCGACCTATGACGGCTTTCTCAAACGTGCAGCCCAGTGTGCGAACACGTTTTCCGCAGCAGGCTTGCAGCCCGGCGACCGGCTTGTAGCGCAGGTTGATAAATCCCCGACTGCCCTGGCGATTTATGCAGGATGCGTGCAGGCCGGGATCGTCTATCTGCCACTCAACCCCGCCTATACCGCGCCCGAAACCCGCTATTTTCTGGAGGATTCCGGCGCAAAGCTGTTGATCTGCGCCCCTGATCAAGCCGAGGCGCTGATGCCCTTCGCACACAAGCTGATGACACTGACTACGGACGGAACCGAAGGTAGCTTCGCTGACGCCTTACGCACACAGCCGGGCAGGTTTGACACAGTGCCGCGCAAACCGGACGATCTGGCCGCATTGCTCTATACATCGGGGACCACAGGCAGATCGAAAGGCGCAATGCTGAGCCATGACAACCTGCTGTCGAATGCTCTTGTCTTGCGCGATCTGTGGCGTTTCACCAATGCAGACACGCTGATACATGCTTTGCCGATCTTTCACACGCACGGGCTGTTCGTCGCTACCAATACGTTGCTTCTGGCTGGCGGTGCGATGATCTTTCTGCCAAAATTCGATCTGGACAGCATGATTGCTGCCATACCCCATGCCACCACAATGATGGGTGTGCCAACTTTTATACACGCTTGTTGGATGACCCGCGCTTCACGGAAGGCCTGACACAGCACATGCGCCTGTTCACCTCGGGCAGCGCGCCCTTGTTGGCTGACACGCACCAACAATTTCAGGCCCGCACGAACCACCGCATTCTGGAACGCTACGGAATGACCGAGACGAACATGTCCACCTCCAACCCCTATGACGGCGTGCGCCGTGCTGGCACGGTTGGTCTGCCCCTTCCGGGGGTTGAACTGAAGATTACAGATAGCAATGGGGTGCAGGTGCCAGATGGGCAGACCGGTCAGATCGAGGTGCGCGGCCCGAATGTTTTTCGGGGCTACTGGCAGATGCCGGATAAAACCGCAGAAGACTTACGCCCGGACGGCTTTTTCCAGACCGGTGATCTGGGACTGATTGATGATCAGGGCTACGTCAGCATCGTGGGACGCAGCAAAGACCTGATCATCTCGGGCGGGTATAACATCTACCCCAAAGAGGTTGAGCTGATCCTAGACGCGCAACCCGGCATTCTTGAAAGCGCTGTGATCGGGGTGGCAGATGCCGATTTCGGCGAAACAGTGCTGGCAGCGCTTGTGCCCATAACAGGTAAGGTGCAGGTAAGGTGCTGGATGTTGCGGCCATCGGCCAGGCGATCAGACCCGCCCTTGCGCGCCATAAACAACCGAGGCGCTACGAAATACTGGACGCCCTGCCCCGCAACACAATGGGCAAAGTCCAAAAGAACATCCTGCGCGACAGATTTCAAGCGCCGCCAGACTGATGCGCCAATGACCGCTATTTCGACTCTAGATCGGCGCTGGTTACGAGGTCACACCTCAATTCAGATGTCTTCCATCTCCTGCGGACTTGGGACCGTGTCTTCCAAACGGGTGTCCGTCGACAAATGTGCCATCAGGCTTTGGTCCGACGGCATTGCGTTTGCGCCGGTATTGATTTGATCAGACGTGATCCCCACTGCGTAGGGGCTGCATGATGTGGCGACCAATTCCCGGTGGAGCAGCAACATCATGTTTCCAACCAAAACCTCGGTGCGTTCGAATAGTGTTCATAAATTCCGCATTTGGTCATAATTGTGCCTAAAAAAGCGGGCGATCAGCATTATTGTTTCATAATGAAGAGAGTTCGAAATGAAGAAAAATGTAATCGGAATCGCATTGCTGACCGCGCTGTTCGCCGGACCTGCCGCTGCGCAACAGGCGTCGTCAGGCGTCTCACCTTTTGTCATGAACACGTTGTTCATTGTCTTCTGCGGCGTCCTGGTCATGTGGATGACAGCGGGCTTCGCGATGATCGAAGCAGGCTTTGTTCGCGGAAAAAACGTCATCAACCAATGCGCCAAGAACATTGGTCTTTTGCCATCGCATCAACGGCATTCATCCTGACCGGATACGGCATCATGTTCCCAAACGGGAGCTGGATCTTACCCGGTATCTTGGGGTTTGACGGTATCATCGAGGTCACGGATGTTGTTGAATACAATGCCGATTTCATCGGTCGCGGTCATGCCGGAGCCGGTGACATCTTCTTTCAGTCAATGTTCTGCGTGGCTGTTGCGTCGATTGTGTCCGGCGCCGTTGCGGAGCGCATGAAGCTTGTGTCGTTCTTTATCTTCACTGCCGTTTTAACCGCCATCATCTATCCCATCCAAGCCTCCTGGACTTGGGGTGGCGGTTTCCTGGCAACTGACCTTGGTTTTAAAGAGCTGGCCGGCAGTACAGTTGTTCACGTCGTTGGCGGTGTTGCCGCATTGACCGGTGCGCTGTTTGTCGGTGCGCGCAAAGAGCGCTTTGTTAACCGTAAGAAAGTCGCGCTTGGCAATTACTCTATGCCGCTGGCGACAATTGGGGCCCTGATCTTGTGGATGGGATGGTACGGGTTCAATGCGGGCTCCTACCTCAGCTTCTCAACAGATGCGGACGCCTCCAATGTGTCGCGTATTTTCCTGAACACGAGCTTGGCCGCTGCAGGCGAGGTCATTGTTGCAGCCTTTGTGTCGTACCTTCGGGAGTTTCGCTTTGATCTTTCCTTCATGCTCAACGGGGCACTTGGTGGCCTGGTCTCGATCACGGCAGAGCCGCTTTTCCCATCGCCTTTCTGGGCGTTTGCGGTTGGCATGGGCGGTGGTCTGATCATCTACTGGGCCATTCAACTTCTCGACTATTTCGAAATTGACGACGTTGTAGGGGCCATCCCGGTTCATCTGTTCTGCGGCATCTGGGGCACCATTGCTGCGGGTTTCACAAACCCTGACGCGACCGTTCTCGGGCAGCTGTCCTCGGTTTTGATCATCATCACTTATGTTGCTGTAACGACCAGTATCGTGTGGATCGCACTAAAGGAAACGATTGGTATTCGCGTCACATCGACCACAGAAGACAGTGGCATCGATCAAATCGACTTCGTGCTGAGTAACTGATCTTTTGGTAGTTGCCCAATAAAAGCTGCGGCCAAGGCGAAGCTTTTCGATTTGCCTTGGCCGGGACGGCCGACCGTCGTCCACGAAAAACGTAATAAGTAATCAATAAGATAGTTGTGGTAAGCGCGGTGATCTTGTTTCGGAGTACAATAAATGAAGATGCTGATATGTGGTTTTGCAATGTCGCTCGGGATTTTGGCGAGCGCCGTTAAAGCTGAGCAAATGTTAAACGTCGATGGAACAGAGTTTCCGCTATCTGCCTTGATGTTAACTTGCCAGGAAAAATCTGACGACCCTCCGGCGCAGGTAGCTTGTTTCAACAATATTACCCGGCTGCTAAAAGAAAAAGCCAGTGGCGGGCAAAAAAATGCTGTGTCCGTGCCCGAAACCCTGGATGCTTTGCGGGCAGTGGCCCAGTATCAAGACGACGATTCAGGGTTGTTGATTGCTGGGGCGAATTGCAACATCCGTATACTTTACTTCAACAACTATTTTCACATCAGCCGCCGCAACATTTCGACGATCGACTTGTTCAGCGCACAGTTTGACGCGTCGAAATTGCAGTATGATCAAACCGTCAAGGTTCACGGCGCGCAAGCGCCGTTGTCAAAAGGGGTCATGGGCGCCGGAGCAAATGCGACGATGCATGGTGGCGTAGAGCTGGAGTCGGCACAACATAACTTTTCGCCCAGATCACCCCGGACGACGATCGACGTTTATGCCAATGAAGTTGTCAGCCAGCTGCCGGCCAATGAAGGTCAGGAATTCGAATTCGTGCTGATCCATCCGAAACGCAGCCAAGCCAGCGCTGATATCTGGAGCGCTTTTGAGGCTTTCGTGAATGCATGCAAAGCGTAACTGCCTTCTTAAAGCTCTGGTGTCCTATACCCGGAAGCAAAGCTTTCACAACAAAGTCACCAAAAGCAGATTTTGGTCGCAGCACAGTAAATCAGTAAAGTGGCCTCATTCCTGCCGCTAACCGCGCGAATGATCGAGGTCCGGTTTCGATCTGGGTCACTGTTGCGGTGCAAAGGTCAAAGGTGTCTGACGTCTGGCACGACGTGGAATGCCCCAGCAGTCTTGAGGCCAGCAAAGATGATCAGGTCATTTCAGAACCATCTCCACCCGACGGTTGCGCGCTTGGCCCTCAGAAGTGTCGTTGTTGGCAACGGGCGAGACAGGACCGATGCCAATCGCTGTCATACGTGATTGCTCTATTCCACGCGAAACAAGCGGTCGCCAGAAAGCAAAAAACAATAGCGGAAGAACCAAAGCTGACTTTAAGGTTGTCCTACAGCAATAACTACATTCGCCTTTCAAAAAATCTCAACCGCACAAACATTTTGGTTTGTCCGGATCAAATTTTTAGCATGATTAAGGGGCGATCTACTCCCTTACAAAAACAAACTGTCCCAGTCGCTGGCAGACAAAACCCTCAACCAACCCGCCTGCCGTTGGACCAGACACCGTTTAAAACCGGGGTGTCATTGATCATACGGAACCGTATCAGGTCCGCGCGGTGGTCGGGTTGCAGGCGGCCGCGGTCCTGAAGGCCCATGTGGCGGGCTGGTGTTCCGGTGACGGTGGCAAGCCCCTTCGACATATCCCCCCAGATCTGGCCCAGTTGGACTGCCCCCATCAACAAGGCAGCAGGCACATAGTCAGAGGACAGGATGTCCAGCAAATCCAATTGGGCCAGCTCGGACGCCGCAACATTGCCCGAATGAGACCCGCCCCGCACCAGATTGGGCGCCCCCATGATCACCGCGATCCCGTGATCACGGCAGGCCTGTGCGGCCTCGACGCTGGTGGGGAACTCTGCCACGGCAACGCCATTGGCGCGGGAAGTCGCCACGTGATCCGCCGTGGTATCATCATGGCTGGCAAGCACGGCCCCCAGACGATGGCCCTCGGCCACGGCCGCAGCCTCGTGCGCCGCCCCCACACAGTCGCGCAGGGCCTTCAGCATGTCCACGTGATCGCCAAATTCATCCTCGCTCAGATTGTTCTTGCCCATGACGTAGTTTTTCATCTGGGTCATATCGCGGAACTGCCGTTGCCCCGGCGTGTGATCCATCAGCGAAACAAGGCCAACCCGGTCTTCCGGCCCGAATTCGGCCAGCTCGGGGATCAGCGTTTCCGAACAGATTTCCGCGCGTAGATGCAGGAAATGGCTGATTTTCAAACCACCCGATGCGCGCAACCCCAAAAGCTCATTGGCAAGGTTGCGGGCGTATTTCGTGTAGCGCGTCTTGCCGGTCGGGATAGACCCCACCCGCATCGCGTCATAAACCGTGGTGATGCCCGTGCCCGCCAATTCGCTGTCATGGGCCACAATCGCGGCCATATGGGGCCAGTCCACTCTGGGCCGTGGGGCAATGTGGCGTTCCAGATTATCGGTATGCAATTCGATCAGACCGGGGGCAATAAACTGGCCGTCGCAATCCTCTGCCCCTTTGGGCACCGAAGCCCCAGTCGAGATGTCGGCGATCCTGCCATCGCGCACCGAAACTGCGCCACGCACAGTTTCGGAGGGTAAGACAAGCATGGCATTGGCAAGGGCAAAAGTCTGAGTCATGAAAGTGTCACATTCGCTTGGCAAGGAAGACGGAAAAACTGAGGGGCGTGATGCAGTTCAACCGCTATGCGATCTACTACACACCGCCGCCCGGCGCACTGGCCGATTTTGGCGCAGGCTGGCTGGGCTGGGATATGGCGACAGGGCAGACCTGCCCCCACCCGCAGGTTGACGGGCTGTCGGTGCCCATCACAGACATCACCGCCACGCCACGCAAATACGGCTTGCACGGAACGCTGAAACCACCCTTCCGGCTGGCGGAGGGCACGCATGCGGATGCCCTGATGCAAGCGGTGGCTGCGCTGGCGGCAGAGTGCCGCCCGGTGGCCATGAGGCGATTGCAGCTCAGCTGGATCGGCAGCTTTCTGGCCCTGACGCCCCAACTGAGCCAGCCCGACGACATAAGCGATCTGGCGATGCTGGCGGGGCGCGTTGTGACCCGGCTGGATCGGTTTCGCGCCGCGCCTTCGCAGGCCGAGTTGGCGCGACGCAGGCAAGCCGACCTTACCCCTCGACAGGACGCTTTGCTGTGCAAATGGGGCTATCCCTATGTGATGGAGGAATTCCGCTTTCACATCACCCTGTCGGGCAAACTGACGCCCGAGATGGCGTTGGAGGTTGAACGCGCCCTCGCCCCGGTACTGGCCCCAATGTTGGAGCAGCCCTTTCAGCTGGACACGCTGACCCTTGCCGGGGAAGCACAGGACGGTTTTTTCCACGAGATCCAACGCTACACCCTTTCCGGATAAAGCGCGCGCAGCGCCTCGGTTATGGTCGTTTCAAGCGCACCATTGTTGGGCACCTCTGTTACGGGCAGATGCGTGGGCAAAGGCTGTGCAACACGGGCAAGGCGGCGTTTCACATCGTCAGATGCCTCACGCCCCCGCGCCGCAAGCCGCGCGGCAAGAACATCGGCGCTTGCGGTCAGGTTGAGGATCAACAGCCCCGGAAAGACCTCTGCCGCCTGCACCAGCACACCGCGCGACAGGTTGACCAGCGCGTCACGACCTTCGGTCAGCACATCCTGCACGCCGCCCGGAATGCCATAGGACAAACCATGAGCGGACCAGCAAAGCGCAAACGCGCCTGTGTCGCGCAGCCTGACAAACTCATCTTCGCTGACCGGCTCAAACGGCTCGCCCCCTGCATCAGCGGCACGCGTGATCATACGGCGCACCAGATGCAGATCAGGGCGGCGGGCCGCCAGCCCTGCCATAACGCTGTCCTTGCCGACCCCTGAAGGGCCAACAACGGCAATCAGACGCCCGGCCATCAGGCCGCTTTCGGGGCGAAACCGGTCACGTCCACACCTGCGGTCTTCTTGAAGAACTTGCGGATTGAAACCGCGTTGGTTGTATCATCCGTGTCCTGATCGATGACATTGAACGTATCCTCTGGCGTCAGGGTCGCGGCCGACACCTGCACCCCGCCCGTGCCCCAGCCATAAGGCATCGGCATCTTGCGCGCGGCAAATGGCACCTGATAGCCTGGGATCGCCAGACCTTTCACAATAGCCCGCCGGATCATTCGCTTGGTCTGCTCATCAAGATAGGCAAAATTGTGATCAGTCATGGGTTTGTCACTTCCATCTGGAAAAATGTTGCCAAAGTGTTTATGTGTATTGCGTGGGGTGGAATTGAAAACTTTTTGTTTTCAAATGGTTTCAATAGCCAAATGGGGATATTTCCCCGATATTGGGTATATTGAGGAAGGGATGAATTATGAGCCTGACCAGCCAGAGTTGCAGTGAAGTTATCAGCCCCTTGCGGGCCATGTTGTTTCCGCCGGAAGGGGACAGCTGGTGCATGAATATTGATTTCACCTTTGGCTCGATCATGATGTTTGTGCTTGGATTTGCCGTTGTGGTCTTCGTGCTGCAAATACTTGCCAACCTGCTTTGGAAGAGACTGCGTCGCGGACCCGCCGTCAAAGCAGAATTGCCAGAGCCGGAGATTGACCCGTGGCTCGCCCGCGCCCGCGAACGCGCCAGAACGGGGGACTAAGCGGATCATTCCGCAGCCTCCCGCACGGCTTTTTCTGCGTTACGGCGCAGCTTGCGGATCAGTGCAAGTTCTGCCTGAATATTATCCGCGCTATACAAAACGAATTTCTCGTCCTGCGAAGACTCGGTCATCTCGCGCAGATTGAAGGGCGCACCTGTGCCGCCTGCCCGTCCCCGCACCATAATGTCAGGCGGGCGCAGCAAATTATATGCGGGCGTTATACAAAGCCCAGCCCAAAGCTCATCCAATGCTGCCGCTGGTGCTTTCGCCAATAGCGACATCCATCTCTGTCTGTTCACTGCATTGCCCATATAGACATCTTATTCGTATTTATATACAACTAGACAAATTATAAAACTGTGCTGCGAGTCGCACAATCCCCCTTTGATGAAGCTTTGATGACATGCCCCGCACACCGATCTGGAAATCCATTGCCCGGACCCTGGCCAATGACATCGCGTCAGGCCAATATACCAAGGGAGAAAAGCTACCGACCGAGGCCAAGCTGGCCACGCGGTTCGGCGTCAACCGCCATACAGTGCGACACGCATTGGCTGCAATGACCGAGGATGGTCTGGTTCTACCCCGCCGCGGCGCGGGCGTCTTCGTGAGCCATACACCAACCGAGTACCCCATCGGCACACGAGTCCGCTTTCACCAAAACCTGCGCGCAGCCGGACATCTGCCAACCAAGGAAATCCTGTCCCTAGAGACCCGCACAGCCATGGCCGAAGAAGCCTGCCACCTTGGATTGAAAGACGGCGCGAAGGTCCATGCCTATGAGGGCCTGTCACTGGCCTATGCCCAGCCAATCGCTGTCTTTCGCAGCGTGTTTCCAGCCGCTCGGCTTGCTGCTTTGCCGGACGTTTTGCGCGAAACGCGCTCTGTAACCGCAGCGCTCGCGGCGTGCGGCGTGTCTGATTACACACGCATCTCAACCCGACTGACCGCAAAACTCGCCACCGCGACCCAAGCCCTGCACCTGCGCATCCGCGAAGGCACACCGATCCTGCGAACGGTCAACATCAACGCTGACCTGCATGGCACTCCGGTCGAGTTCGGCCACACATGGTTCGCAGGCGACCGGGTCACACTAACCCTTGAGGCAGAGTAACAGCGCCAAGACATGGCCAGAGGGGAAACGCCAAGCTGCGCCCGACCTTCCCTAACCCACGCCAAAAAGGCCCACGGCAGTGGGACGCTGCGGGCTGGGGCTATCTCGGTACTGTTGCAAAGAAAGGCGGCGCCGCCGGTGCGGTTGATGCCAGACAGGGCGCTACCCCTGCACCTTTGGGGCAAAGGCCCCGGTTCATGCATGATTGTCAGGTGTTCCGCATATCCCCGGCTGCCATACCGGACGGAAATCTGTAACCACGTTTTGACGTCGAGGGGCGGTTTAGCGCAAAGGCGTTTAGGTTTTATTATACCAGCGTGCGGTGGGCAGCGCCTTAGCCAAATCTCTCGACCCGCCGATAGGGATTTGCTAGCAAGCGATATGAGACCCATTGTCCGCTCCCTTGAATTTGCCATTACCCCGTCGCCCGAAGCGGGAGATCATGAGGCAAGAATTCTGATCAATGGCGCGGATATTCTCGACGCATTGAAAGGAGTAATGGGCCTTGATCCGCCCGATCTATTCTCGCAACCAATGCTGCTTGCAGGTGGCAAAACCCGGATCGGTCGATGCAGTTGTGGCATCATCGGGTGCAACGATTATGTCGCAGATATCATGGTCGATGATCCCTTCGTGGAATGGCACGGCGATTTCGGCGCATGGCGGTTCCCGCGAAATACCTACGAGACATGGATCACAGCCGCCGCGAATGATCATTCCTGGGAAAATACCGACAGACGCGCAGAGCGTCTGGTGATGGAAGCGCTGGCAGAAAGAGATATTCCCGGCAGCAAAACTTTGGACTGGGCCAGCGCGCGCTATGAAACGGGTAAAATCACCCTATCATTTTCAGATGCCGGCGATCAGTCTTTGCTGATGATCAGATGGGATGGCAAAGACCCCGAAACCGCCGTCACAGCCGCACAAGCCCTAAAGCTGGATCGACTGCACTAAGGGCTACTGTCCTTCATACTTGTCCAGAAACTCCTCCGCCCTCAGGGTCCGGAAATCCACAAGCGCTTCGCGAATATCCTCGTGGCTCCAGTCCCACCACGCCAAGGACATCAGCCGTTCGGCGATATTGTCAGGCTGGCGCTGGCGCAATGTCTTGGCCGGAGCGCCTGCCACAATCGTATAGGGCCGCACGGATTTGGTCACAATCGCACCAGAGGCCACGACCACCCCATGCCCCAGGCTGACACCGGGTTTGATCTGCGCGTTGTGCCCGATCCATGTATCGTTGCCGATAATCGCACGGCGCGACTTGCGGTGTTCGAACCACGCCTCGTCCGCCGTGGCATCATCCCAGTAATCATCCGAGCGATACATGAAATGATGCAGCGACGCGCAGCTTAGCGGATGATCCGTTGCCCCGATCCGCACGAAGCTGGAGATGTTGGAAAACTTCCCGATATTTGCATTGGCAATATCAGCGTATCGATCACAATAAGAATAATCCCCGATGTCTGAATGGGTCAGGCGGCTGCCCCGCCCTATTTCAACGAATTTTCCAAACTGACAATCTGTTACATCACAATCGGGGTGCACCTTTAAGGTGTCTGCAGACAGGCGGGCCATATGTATTCACTTCCACAAAACTCATTACCGATAGCAGTCCCCACCACTAATGGCTTCTATCGTTACCGATGATAAGCCGTCGACGCAACCAGCCAGAAAACTATCCAGCAACATAATCATCAGAATAATGGGGATGATGTTAATGGCTGACCTCTTCCCGATCCTTCTGAGTGATGATCGCCCCGGGTCAGCAAAAGCCCAATACCGCCATTTGCGATCGCGCTGATGATCGTGGCGGATCGGGTGCTGCTTTGCAGGGCTCTGTTACATTAATTTTTGGTCGGTTTTACGCTTTCAGCGATTCAGCTTCGAACCCCTTAAGGAAGGGTCTGGCGGCCAAATATACACCCAAGGCACTTGCCGGAAGTTCGGGAAAAAGAGCTTCTATTTCTTCGCGGGTTTCACGATCTGCTCTGGCGCCATAGTCGCCCAGGAAAAAGCTTTCTGTCGCGGCGCCTTCTGCAAAAATGATCTCATGTTGATCAAACATAAGATGATAATAAGTCACTGTCTCACAGGGGTCAGTATAGATTTGATCGCCATCATATAAATGCTTTGCCGCACATAGAACCTCTGGTTCGGCAAACAATGTCTCGCACTTCCAGCCCGATACCATCATTCTATGCTGCGGCGACATCCGTAGCCGGCGCACATTGCCAATGCTGCCTTTTGAAAAGCAGATTGGGGCAAAATTCCCAACGCCCGGAACTTTTCGCCGCCCAATCCAGCGGATCGGTTGATATCCGCGGTCGTAGGTTTTGACGAGATCACCGACTTCTAGGTCTTCGACACATTTATCCTTATCGATCGTCTCGATACGGGTGCCTTCAACCAGGCAAGGCGGGCCAAGACTGGCAAGGGTGAGTTGAGTAGATGTGTTTACAAAACCTGTATCTGTGACCGTTCCCGGAACCAGTACAGTGCTGTCGGTGGGCGTGAAATACCGCGCGCCATCTGCCGTATATATAGTAGCGCCCTCTATTACCACGCCACCAATTGTAACGGTATCGCCATTAAATACTTGAGTGACATCGCTGCCATTCACCTGATCGGTGCCATTCGCGGTTATTAACCCGTCATCATCAAAATCGAGCAAAGAGATTGATATTACCGTCACAGAAGCCGGGAGTGTTGGCGGGAAGCCTGGATCAAAATCACCACCATAGGCCTGATCATTTACCGTTGTAGGCATTCGTATGCTCCTAATATAAATATGCGATTAGTTTTAAAAATCGGTGGGTAGCACCAATAAGCTTTTCACAGTATGCATAAAAATTGTGCATTAAGATGGCCTCATTAACAAGTCAGGTTTACCCGCCCGAAATTCCTCAAAAGAGTAAAATTCGGCCCAAAAATTTTTAACGGCTTATCCACAACGAATTTCGCCTATTTCCTTCACGGCACAAAAAAATGCTTGCGCCATTGGGCAAAGCATTTAGCGTCATCGCCACGCGCCAAGGGTGAAACGTGTCGGGGGACATATGAAAGACTATTTAACAGATCGGCCTGTCACGGCCGAAAGCATTCTGGCGATGCCAGATAGCGACGTGCCGCAATTCATCCTTATGCAGACGGCTGCAAAATGCCTGCACACCACGATTGCGAAGCTCAACAATGATGTGTTCTGCGATGACCGTTCTATCCGCACCACAGCACGCGAAGCACTGGAAAAGCTGGGCTTTATAGACGCCTAGCACCGCTACCGCGTTTAACTAAACCGGCCGTCACATAATATATCTCTTGTGATTGCCTGAATAATAGGCATTCCTTTGTGGCGGAATGGGACTGGACAGCGGACGCGTGGCGTGTTTGACGAGTTGATCATCGGTGCAATTGTAGTCGCCTTTATTATACTGGCAGCGCTATTTGCCGGGTTGATCTATCTGTTTTTCCGCTATCGCGATCTTGCGACCAAGTTTGCCAAGCAAGAACAGCGACTCACAACGCTTCTGAAACATATTGCAGCCCAGCAAGCAGCACGGCAGGCTGAAAGCGGCGGCACGCCAGATGCAGCAATGCAAACCCCGGTTGAGACAGGGGCGCAGGATGCAGCGCTCCAAGTTGAAACGGGTGATGCGCCCAACATGCCCGCGCCGGCTGCGGACACCCCGGCCCCTGCGCAGACGAATATGCAGGATACAGTCATAACTGAAGCTGCGCAGCCCACGAGACGCTCCCGTCCCTGTAGACGGGCCAGTCGTATTCACTGCGAACAGGTTTGAGGCCTTCAGGGTCTGGCTGCTGAACAACTGGTTTTACGCGATCTCGGCCGTCTCTCTTGGGTTGGCGGGGATCTTCCTTGTGCAATACGGGATGGAAAACGGCCTGCTGCCCCCGACGGCACGGGTCACTGCGGCCCTTGCCTTTGGCGGCGCGCTGATCGGTGCGGGGGAGTTCATTCGCAAGCGCTACGGCGATGGCGAGGACGTGGCGACCGCCTATCTGCCCTCGACCTTCTCGGGCGCGGGGCTGGTTGCTTTGTTTGCAGCTATTCTGTCAGCCCGGATGCTGTACGATCTGATTGGTCCGGAAATGGCATTTGTCGGCATGGTGGCAACTGCGGTTCTGGCGATTGTTCTGGGGTGGTTTCATGGCCCATTGCTGGCCGCTGTTGGCATTGCCGGCGCGATGGTCGCGCCATTTCTGGTCGGTGGAGAGAGCGAAGCGCCCTATTGGCTCTATGGTTACTTTCTGCTGGTCACACTGATCGGGTTGGCGGTCGATGCCCTGCGCCGCTGGGCATGGGTTTCCGTTCTGGCGCTGGTGCTTGGATTTGTAAGCTGCTGGATGCTGTATTCCGGCGTTGGCGGGGCGCAGGCTTATATGCTGGTGATCGCCGTTATGGTCGCCGCCAGTATCGCAATACCTGTCCTACAGCTTAACCCAACCCATGACGGCCCGTTGACGTACCAATTGTTTGCAGCCCGTTCTGGAAATAAATGGCCGGAGTTTCCAACCCGTTTGACCAGCGGCACCACGATTGCAGCGGTTGGTACAATTTGGTGGATCTATACGAACGACGCGTCCAACTTCTGGACCGCGATGGCGGTCCTTGTGGCAATGTTTGCAGGGTTTGCCCTGTGGCTACGTGATGCCCCTGCCCTGTCAGATCTGGCGGCACTACCCGCGCTTGCCTTCTTTGGAATACTTATGGCCGAAGCCAATCAGTATGGCCCCGCCTTTGAAGCTTTTCAAAACGCTGCCAGCAGGCCGCCCGAGACCCCCATGCCAAAAGAGGCCAGCCTTCTGTTTGCAGCCGGCACCCTGATGAGCCTGTGCGCTGCAATCCGCAGCCTGTCCCGGCCCCGGTGGCGCATGCAATGGGGTGCTGCGGCTGCGGGGATAGCCCCTGTCACTCTTGTTGTTCTGGAATTTATATGGGCCCCGTCGCGTGTTATCGGGGCTTACCCGACGGCCTTACATGCCGCTGCATTATCCATCGCCATGATGTTGCTGGCCGAACGCTTTGCCCGTCAGGACGGCCCGGATCACCGTTTGCGTGCTTCCTTCGCCATGCTGGCAAGCCTGTCGATGATTGCCTTGGCCTTCGCGTTGATCCTCAGCTCTGCCACATTGACGCTCGCGCTTGCGGTGACAATGGTTGCCGCTGGCCTGTTAGATCGCAAATTCAACCTGCCCGCTTTAGGCTGGTTCATGCAAGCAATGGCCTTGATCATTGGTTACAGGCTGGTGTTTGATCCCGGCTTGTTCTGGGGCTATGACGCGCCACTGATCGAGCTTCTGGTGGTCTATGTTGGCAGCCTTGCCGCACTTTTTGCAACGCAATATCTGATTGCGCCATTTAAGCGGCCTGTGACGGTGATCGTGTTGGAATCCGCGCTCTGGTCGAACGCGGCTATTTTCGGCACTTTGTTACTGGTGCGTTGGACTACAACCGACACTGATGGAGACAACCTTATCAGTCATTGGTTCCTAAGCTTGGCGGCTATGGTCTGGTTTATCCTCGGCATGGCACAATTCTATCGGATGCAGGCTGGCGGCGTATTGGCCAAGGTGCGGCTGGTTTTGGGTATCCTGCTGAGTGCCATCGGCTGCATATTCCTGCTTGCCGCTCTGACCATTGGCAATCCTTTGATGGATTGGGCGGAGCCAGTGCTGGGGCCGATCATCGCCAATACGCTATTGCTGGCCTACATTCTGCCCGCGCTACTTTTTGCCGCCGCAGCGCGGTATCTGACCCACCTGCCCCGCTGGGTATTGATCGGGTTCAACGCGGGCGCTGTTGGATTGGTGGCCCTCTATGTTGGGTTCGCAATCCGACATTTCTGGCGCGGGGCGGATTTGTCCGTGCCCGGCACCACACAGCCCGAACTGTACAGCTACACGGTCATCTTGATCCTCACGGGCGCGCTGCTTTTGTATCAAGCGATTGCGCGCAAGTCGGCCCTGCTGCGTCGCGCGGCGATGATCGTGATTGGGCTAAGCGTGATTAAAGTGTTCTTCATCGATATCTCGGGCCTGCAAGGCCTGACGCGCGTGTTCTCGCTATTGGCCCTTGGCCTGGCACTGGCTGGACTTGCATGGCTCAACCGCTGGGCTGCTTCGGCTCCAGATGCTGAGGAAACGTCCGAAATGCCGAACGTCAGATGACTTTGACCTTCATTTCACTAACTGACCCAAAAATGAGAAAATCGGGTAAGCTGCCGTTCCTATTGATCGCAGCTAAGGTCCGGTTCGAGCCCAAATTTCTTGATGCTGCACCACGCACCAATGTCGGCTGTGCGGCATGTGATGTAATCATCGCGCCCAGATGAACCCGGTCGCCTTTTCAGACAACTCCCACAACTTTGCCATAACGTGCTTATCATATGCGTGGTGGTGAAGCGTGCCCTTGCCGACCGGCCCGACGAATTCCATGCGACCCGTGGGGCCGTAGAGAGCTCGCTGTTCCAGACCATTCTCTGTTGCACACATTACTTCTGGCCACGAACCTTTCTCGGCCGATTGCACCATCGGCGAAAGGGACATGAGTTTGAACATGATCCGTGTCGCGAAATTACCGCTGGTGGTGATCAGCGATGTCCGTGATGAGCCGGGGTGGCAGACGTAAACTTCGACATCCGTCTTGCCCGCAGCGGCCAACCGATCCTGCAGCTCGTAGGCGAACATCATCTGCGCCAGCTTGCTTTGGGAATAGGTCCTGTTCTGGTGGTAGTTCTTGTCCCAATTCATGTCATCGAACTGAATGGCTTTGATCCCCATGTTGTAGCCAAGGCTGCTGACCACAACGATCCGGCCCTTCGACTCTTCGATCCGCTCGAAGAGCAGGCCGCAAAGTAGGAAGTGTCCGTAGTGGTTCGTGCCCAGCATGCTCTCATGGCCGTCTACGGTGAACTGCTGCGTCGGCACCTGCGCGATCGCCGCATTGCACATGAGCGCATCGATACGGGGGACGGTTTTCAGGACTTCTTCAGCGGCTTCGCGCACGCTGGCCAGCGAAGCAAGGTCCATGCGGACGAAGCTCACATCGGCCTCATGCCCGAACTCTTCCTTTAATTCGGCGATGGCGGCCTTTGATTTGTCGGCACTGCGGTTCAGCATCACCACCTTGGCGCCCTTGGTGAGGAGCGTGCGCGCAGCCTGAAATCCCGCCCCGGCATTGGCACCCGTAATGACATAGGTTTTGCCTTCCAGTGAACCCAGGCGCTCCGGTGTCCAGCCTTGCGGTCCGAATGTTGTATCAGCCATTTTCTTTCTCCTGCCAGCGCTGACTGGCGACTTGTGTCTTTCGTTTGTCTTGACGCTGCAGATAACTCTCAGAGGCCTTTTGAAATAGGCGCGATCATCTCTGAGAATTGTCTGATTGTATCAAATGCGTCGGCTTAGTCAGGTTTCACACCGCGATCGATCCCGCTTCCATAGCGTCCTTCGTAAGCCTTCCCGAGGCTCCGGAGGACTGAATTCTGTGCTCTGCGAAAAATGACACGAAAAAGCCAGCCGGTCCCGAAATACTTCGGATTGAAGCCACCCCTGTATCTCGCGAGTAGCCCGTCAGGCCGTTGTTCAAGGAACAGTTCGCCAGCGAAATCATTCACCGGCATTGCGCCATTGCGGGAGGCGTAACTGAAATACTCCGGTGACTGGAAACCGACGACATCCTCAATGATGATCATCGACCCGGACACGACGGATCGCACGGCACCCTCACCCTGGGTGTGGCCCTTGCCCGCTTTGACGATGGAAATCTCTCCCGGCAAGATGTCCGACTTCGACCAGGCGACATGGTCGACAAACAAGTCCCAGAACCTTTGCCGATCGAACCCGGGATAGAAGTGTTCAAGTTGATATTGGACCTGCTTGTTCGGAGCCATGATACCGCTCTACGGAGACCAATTTGCGGATGCCATCCGCTCTGAGACTGACCAGAGCTCTGTTGCGGCTTCCGGATCGAGAGCATGCTCCGCGAGATCGCATTGATCGACTGGGCCTACAAAATTGGACCGCTTTGTTGGACCGTATAGAGCCTCGGACTTCAGGTTCTGTTCGGTAGCGCATAGCACTATGGGCCAGGACCCTTTCTCGGCGGATTGTCCGATGATAGGTGACACCAGTGTCGTGACGATCTTCATCGGGCGGTAGATATTGTCGCCCTTCAACAAATCCGTACGTGAATAACCGGGATGACAAACCTGAACCTGAACACTCTTCCCCGCAGTCAGAATTCGGCGTTGCAACTCGTAACCGAACATCATCAGCGCCAATTTGCTATGAGCATAGGTGTTCAGAGGATGGTAGTTTTTGTCGAAGTTGAGATCTTCAAACTGAATTCGCTTCAGTCCCATTTTGTAGCCTTCGCTGCCAACAAGCACGATACGCCCCTTCGACTGCTCAATCTGATCGAAGAGCAATGCGCATAATAGAAAATGCCCGATGTAGTTGACGCCCAAGTGGCTTTCGAAGCCGTCTATGGTGATCTCTTGCCTGGCCACCGCCGAGATGGCGGCATTGCAGATAAGTGCGTCTATGGGAGGAACTTTCTCCATTACAGCCGCTGCTGTGAGCCGTACGGAGCTCATCATGGACAAATCCAAGTGGATGAAAGAAATCTCAGCGTTATCGCCAAACTCTTCCTTCATCTTGGCGATGACGGCTGCTGACGCAATGCCGTTTCGGTTCAACATCACAACACGCGCGCCCTTTGACAGGAACACGCGTGTGGCCTCGTATCCGATCCCGGTGGTCGCACCGGTGATGACATATGTTTTGCCGGACAACGAGGCGAGACGTTCCGGTGTCCAGCCCTTTGGTCCAAATGCTTTGCCTGCCATGTCAGCATCTCCTAAAAACAACGGTTTGCCGTTTTCCCTTAGAGCTATAGGTATATCTCACGGGACCCGCTTATTAGGCGAGATCGTCTCGAATAGTTGCCTATTCGTATCAACGGGATTGAGATTGAGGCTCTGCCGTGCAAGGTGATCAGTATGAGTAAGCAACAGATCGCACAGATTATTGAGAACCGGGTCGGTGAGGCCGGGATGGTTGAAACCGGCTTGAAGGGCGTGCAACTCTTTCGCGTGATCAACTCAATTCCTTGTGCTCCGGCCGTGTACCAACCGTGCGTGGTCGCGATTGTGAGTGGCGCCAAGGAGGCCGTTCTGGACGGTCGGCGGTATGTGTACGATAGCAGTCGATACATGTGTTGCCCTATGTCCATGCCTGTGGAAGCTGGAACGCCCGCCTCCTCACCAGACAATCCTCTCCTGGGTGTACTTGTCTCGCTGGAGACGCGCGTGATGGCTGAATTGGCTATCGAGATAGAGACTTCTGTCGGTGCTGTCGGCCCCTCCAATCGCGGCCAAGTCTCGCATGGGCTTACACTGGCCGGGTGGGACTCCATGTTCACCGAGGCGTTGTTGCGTCTTCTGCAACTGGGGGATAGCAGGGTTGACGCGGAGGTGCTTGCCGACGGTCGCCTTCGCGAGCTGTACTACGCAATTCTGAAAGGAGAAGCGGGAGCATCGGCAAGGCGTGCATTCGGCGTTGGCAACGAAATTGCGCGGACAATCAAGTTCCTGTCTTCCCACCTCGATGAACCGGTCACTATCGATGACATGGCCGGACAGGTAGGGATGAGCCGCGCGGTATTCCACCGCAAATTCAAACAGGCGACCACGATGTCACCCATTCAATTCGTGAAATCTATGCGTCTAAACAGCGCCGCGATGAAGATTGTAGGAGGCACCACCGTAAACGAAGCTGCAATGGATGTGGGCTATGTAAGCTCGTCTCAGTTTAGCAGAGAATTCAAACGCATGTATGGCCAGTCTCCCAGACAATGGAGCGAGTCGTTGCAACTCCCGAACGGAAGGCGCGCCATGATGGCTCCAGGGCCGTTTCCAGCATAAGTGTCCCACGATGTTTTGCAGGAAGCGGACATTTATTTTTTCGAAGCAAATGGCTGGTTAGTCCCAATCTTACCAGTTCGTGGCTGTCATAATGAAGGTCCGGTCAGGGTCAGAGATGCTTGATGTTTGGGCCAATACTGCCTGACAGAGCTACACAGCTACTTTCAGAAAACCCGCTGCATGGAGTCAATGTTGCGTGACGTTTCACACCTATGAGCCAATATCTACCACCTAGGCAAAAAAATCACCGCAAAAATACTATATCTTGACCCAGTACGCCCTTTGGGCGCAATATAAGGGAAAATAAAATAGCTCACAGACAATCCACAGGATATCCAGATTGAACCGCAGCTCCGGATCAGCGATGACAGGTCATTCAAAAAACAAAAGGGACGGTCATGAATGACCTGAGTACGCTGCCGAGCGCTGGGACGAATACGGGCACAAATGTAGATGAAACCGGGGCGTTACCCCATAACATTGAAGCTGAGCAACAGCTTCTGGGCGCGATTTTGACAAATAACGAGGTCTTTGACCGAGTCGCCTCTATTATAACGCCAGAGCACTTCTTTGATCCGGTTCATCGCCGCATTTTCGAGACATCAGCGGCCCGCATCCATAAGAACCTGCTGGTGTCACCCGTCACGCTCAAACCGTATTTCGAAGAAGATGAGGGTCTGAAGGAACTTGGTGGCCCGGCCTATCTGGTAAGGCTGCAAGGTGCTTCGATTTCGGCCTTTGCCGCGCGCGATTATGCGCAGATGATCTATGACCTGGCGATCCGACGCGAATTAATCGGGTTGGGACAGGAAATTGCCTCCCGCGCGGGTGTTGTTGACACGGAAAGCGATCCGAAAAGCCAGATCGTGGATGCGGAACAGCGGCTTTATAAATTGGCCGAAGATGGGCGCTCGGAAACCGGATTTCAAAGCTTTCTCAAAGCCGTAACAGATGCTGTTAATGTCGCAAATGCCGCCTACCAACGTGATGGTGGCATGGCAGGTGTGTCCACCGGCCTGATGGATATGGACAAAAAACTAGGCGGGCTGCACAAATCCGACCTGCTAATCCTTGCCGGACGCCCGTCTATGGGTAAGACCTCACTGGCGACAAATATCGCGTTCAACATCGCCAAAGCCTATAAAAAAGGTCAGATGCCAGATGGACAGGAAGGCGCCATCGAAGGGGGCGCTGTGGGATTTTTCAGCCTTGAGATGTCCGCCGAACAGCTTGCCGCACGTGTTCTGTCTGAGGCCGCAGAGGTGCCATCCGAGCAAATCCGCCGCGGGGATATGACCGAAGGGGAATTCCGCCGTTTTGTCGAGGCAGCCAAGGCGCTCGAAGCCTGCCCGCTCTATATCGATGACACGCCTGCCCTGCCCATCAGCCAGCTTGCCGCACGCGCCCGCCGCCTGAAACGGACCCACGGGTTGGATGTGCTGATCATCGATTATCTGCAACTGGTCCGTCCTGCGACCGCCAAAGACAGCCGCGTGAACGAAGTGTCCGAGATTACCCAAGGCCTCAAGGCCATCGCCAAGGAATTAGACATCCCTGTCATCGCCCTGTCCCAGCTATCGCGTCAGGTTGAAAGTCGTGACGATAAACGCCCGCAACTGTCAGACCTGCGCGAGTCCGGCTCGATTGAGCAGGATGCGGATGTGGTGATGTTCGTCTACCGCGAGGAATATTACAAAGAGCGCGAAAAACCCGGTGATCACGAATTGGAAAAAATGGCCAATTGGCAGGCGGAAATGGAAGCCGTACACGGCAAAGCGGAAGTTATCATCGGCAAGCAAAGACATGGCCCGATTGGGTCGGTCGATCTGTCCTTCGAAGGCCGCTTCACAAGGTTCGGCAATCTGGTAAAGCCTTGGCAGAATGATGGGGGATCAGACAGTTTCTGATCTTGCCTGAATTCCGTTGCTGCGACTCACCCGGTTTTATGGTATGGATTATGTATGAAAGCCGTCTTCAGCGCTTCAATTCCAGGCATAACCTCTTAACATTGCGCATGAGAGATGCTTCGTCAGACCGCCGCATTCAAGCGGCGGTTTTGATGTGAAGGTTGCGAATTTTTGCACTGCACACGTCCTTTATCTTGAGGCCATTCAGACCCGATCCCGATAGACTTCAGACAGACATCCAAAATTGAGCATTGCGGCCCCTGTCGCCCAAAGCTATATCACGACAAACGCACCCGTAGCTCAGCTGGATAGAGCGCTGCCCTCCGAAGGCGGATGTCAAGTCTGGCGAAGGTCAAGGGTGCTGGAAGAAAGAGGTTATGGAACAAAGACTTGGGCGGATATCGGATTCGCTGTTCAAACGGGTCGAAGTTTCACGTAAGCACTGCGTAAGCAGTTGGAAAAAATAGGGCACCCGTAGCTCAGCTGGATAGAGTATTCGCCTCCGAAGCGAAAGGTCGCGCGTTCGAATCGCGCCGGGTGCACCATTTCTTCTTTGTTGAACGTCAGTTGACTTTGACCTTCACGTAACGAGATTGACCCAAAAATCAGAAATGCGGGAAAGCCGCCGTTCGTACGGATCGCAGCTAAGGTCAGCGAAGAGCCCAACCCGGCCATCGACTTTTCTCGCTGCGTGCGCTCGCAGCACAAGACTTGCTGCAGATGCTCAGTTCGGGACGCCGCGCGGCAGCGGGGATCGGTGCCATTCGTTCACCTCGCAGCGAGGGTTTTCAGGGTAACTCACAGGTTGCGGACAAGGTGTACCTTCGATGTGTCTGCGCGAAAGCACGCTCTTTGTGATTATCCAAAAAAAACAGACGGAAATGAGTGGCAAGTCCGTAGTATAAAAAAATAGATAGACATTTTGGAGGTCGTCATGCGCCTGATGACCATCACACTGATTTCGGCACTTGTCCAAACGTCTTCGCTATACGCCGAGACCTATGACGCCGATGTTTGGGCGGACAACTGGTTCGAAATGCGTGTGAACGGCGAGCAAGTTGCTGAAGACAGCGTTCCCATCACGACTGAGCGGATGAAGTGGATGGCTCCTGCTCCACCCGGCGTCGCAATGCGCCATAATGCAGGTGTCGAAATCTGCTTTTGAGAGGAGCCACCCAATGCAAGTAAAAACCATAGGACTGGATCTGGCCAAGAATGTTTTTCAGGTTCACGGAGTTTCTGTGACTGGCGACAAGGTCTTCAACAAGAAGATCAAACGCGCAAAACTGTTAGAGTTCTTTGAGGGCCTACCGCCTTGTGTGGTCGGTATGGAAGCCTGCGGTTCGGCCCATCATTGGGGCCGTGAACTTCGCAAGTTAGGGCACGATGTCCGTTTGATGCCAGCAACTTACGTCAAGCCATATGTCAAACGCGGAAAGACCGACGCAGTGGATGCAGAGGCAATCTGCGAAGCGGTTGGCCGCCCGACGATGAGATTTGTTGAGATCAAGACCGAAGACCAGCCAGCTCTTTTGACCGCCCACCGCACGCGCGAACTCATCGTCCGCCAGAGAACCCAGGTCTCAAACATGATACGGGGGATGCTGCGTGAGTTTGGCTATGTTCTCCCAACCGGGGTTGAGGCTGTGGCCCGCTTTTCCAAAAGCCACCTGGACGGTGATCAACCTAAAATTCCCGAACTGGCGAACGGGGTTCTCGGCACCTTGTGTTATCAACTCCTTGGGCTCAGCGCCCGAATTGAAGGCTTTTCCAAGTTGATCGAGAGCCATGCTCGGCGAGATGCCAACGCACGCCGACTGATGCAGGTGCCTGGGATTGGTCCAATTACGGCGTCGGCCATCGTGGCGACCGTCGGCGACGCCAAACAGTTCAAAACCGGACGAGATCTGGCCGCTTGGCTGGGCTTAACCCCGCTCAACAAGTCCAGTGGCGGCAAAGAGAGGCTTGGGCGGATTACCAAGAAAGGTGATCATTACCTCAGGAAACTTCTTATCGTTGGCATGACATCGCGCGCATTGATGGCAAAACTCCATCCCGAGAAAGTCGATATCTGGACAGCGAGGATGCTCGCTGGAAAGCCGGTTCGACTTGCAACAGTTGCCATGGCAAACAAAACCGCGCGCGTGATCTGGGCAATGTTGACGAGACAGGAGAATTACCGGCAGCCGGTCACCTGATCGGGACACCTGCCAGAGATGCAAGGCGCATGACGTGATGATGCGGACTAAGTCAACCAAGAGCGAGGACACTCCGGGAATGACGTTGGCCCTCGAAGGCCGTGAAGCCGATTGGAACCTCGCTTGCGGAAATCATCAAGGCCAGTGGCAGATCACCACATGAACAGGCCGGACAGACGACTGTACTGATTAAACGCCGCAATAAACGTCAAAAATGTCTTGCAATGCAGGAGCCATCCACAGACGGTCAATCAATCGGCAGCAATCCTATCAAAACGATGGCGACCTGTTGGAACCAGCTCGCTCCGGGTTCTTCTTGATAAACCACCGTTTCGCCGTCTTCGAGAAGTTCAAGCCAGATCATCTTGTCTTCGGGCGTAAGTTGTGGCCGATAGCTGACAAGTTCTAGGTGTTCGTCAAAGCGCTCGTTCGACTCCGCCGCGAGAGTAGGGCTGTCGATCAGAAAGCCCATTTCACAATTCAGTCTGGCCGAGCGGGGATCAAAATTGAATGATCCGATAAAAACGCGCGCACTATCGACTGCGAATGTCTTTGCATGCAGACTGGCCCCCGACAGGCCCAACGGAAATACTTGCAGATCAACTTCAGACGACATGTCGCCTCGCAATTTCAGCTCATAAAGCGATATGTCCGCTTCCAGCAATTCGCGCCGATACTTGGTGTATCCGGCATGGACCATCAAGACATCGGTGGTATTCATCGCATTCGTGAGAATTCGAACGTCGATACCTGCCTCTGACAGGTCGGTCAGATACGTGGTTCCTTGCACACCCGGCACGAAATAGGCGGACACCAGATCCAGCCGGTTTTCGACACTCCCAAGTATTTCTCCCAACTGCGTGATCATCAGTTGATCAGCTGTTGCAGTCCCTTGCCCTTTTGCCGGATCATCCGCGATAAGCCGCACGGTCGTCCACTCAAATGGTATTTGGCCATTTGCATGTTGATCCACACTGCTTTGTAAATCTCCTAGGAGCGTCTCTGCTTCAGAGGACGAAAAAACGTCGGCGACACGGTCTTCGAATGCTGAAAGGTCACCCTCACCGTCGATGATGGTTTCAACCTCAAAGACTGATGCGCTGTTCCAGTAGGCGTCGAACATATCGGCTGTTTCCGGAAGCACTGCACCGGCGGCAAGCACATCCAAGTCAATGTAGAAGGCATCATCGCCAACGTCGAAATATTCATCGCCAATGTTGCGCCCACCGACAATTGCGATAGCCCCATCAACGATGAAGGATTTGTTGTGCATCCGCCGGTTCATGCGGAAAAAATCGAACGCGTACCCAAGTAATTTGGGGCTGCGCACCGTGGATGGATTAAAGAGGCGGATTTCAAAATTGGGTTGCGCGTTCAGCGCGGCCATGACGTCATCCATATCTGGTACGCCGTTGTCGTCCAGCAACAATCTCACACGCGCGCCGCGCTTTGACGCCTGATACAGCGCGTCCAGCAACATGATGCCGGACGTATCGTCCTGCCAGATATAGTACTGGGCATCAATTGAACGCTCGGCCACATCCGCGAGCTCAAGTCGGCTTGCCAGTGCGTCGGATCCGCTTTGAAGGGGAATGACGCCCGTCAAGCCGGGCTGTTGGGCGGCTGCATCAATGAAGGAGGCACCAAGATGCGTCTCCAGATCGGCTGGGATGGCAGCACTCTCTTGGCGGGTCGAAATGTCCGGTAACGGGAATAACACCCGCGCCACAACGACAAAAACAAGGAAAGCAACGACCAGCTTCGCAAGGACTTTCAAAGTGCGTTTCAATCTCTCAAAGTCCCTGGTTTCGCGTTGCCGATTTGGATGCCGCAGTGGGTCGTAAGCATTGAATGGTCTGTTCCCTCACGCTATCCGTTTTAGAACACCGTCACGTTTGACGAGCTGATGCCAAACTATAGCAGCACCAATGTGCCCAAGCACCACTGCTGCGAGGATCCATCCCAATGTTCCGTGCCAGTCTGAGATCGTCTTTGTCCAAGCTATAGCGGCGTCCTGGGCGGGGAATACCTGCAAACCTAGATAGCTGAAGCCCCGCGTTCCACCCGCTGACCCGATAATCTTGAGTGCTGGAACGATCACCATGAGTGCATAGAGCCCGGCATGCCCGGCCTTTGCTGCATAGCCCATAAGGCCCGTCTCTGTCGGCCGATTGCGGAGATTCCAGAGCCCCCAAGCACCGCGCAAAAGCACCAGAAGGAGCAAGGTCACGCCCAAATCAGCGTGATAACTCCAAAGGGCATCGCGCAATGTGTTTTCACGCGGCAATGCCCAATGCGCTGCAGCAGAAGCGAATTGCAGAGCAAACAGGGCGGCCATGCCCCAGTGGAAAAGGCGGCTCACAAGGCCGTAGCGGTCTGGGCTGTCGGTCAAACTGGTCATTGAAACTGTCCTTCGCGTTAAAGGTATCTGTCTGGATGCGAGGGCACCCCAGGGTTAGTGAATCATTGCCGAATGACCCATTGCTTGAAGCTAGGCACCAGTCCGTCACAGGTAGTCAGGATGAGATCACGCGATTGGAAAGGGCCAGCGTCGTCGATGGTTGCGGCGACCGTCACACATTGCGCCCCATCGTTGCCCAGACGGATTTCCATGCTGGCTTCGTCGTAGGTAAAACGCTGGGCTTCATCCGTTTCGTCACATGCAATCAGTCCGAACGGATTTTCGGTGTTATCCGGCGCGTTATAGGCCATGCACATGTCCGCATAGGTCGCCGATTGGATCAGGCCGCTATCAGCCGCGTAGGTGAAGAGCACGTCGTCGCCGGTCGGTTTGCAGGAATGCGCATGCAGCTGGTCGCTCAGGCCTCGGCCTTCGGTGTCGATGCACCAACCAAGCGAGGCTTCTTCGCCAAGGTTGTCCGCAAGGTGGATCACAGGTCCCACTGTCTGAATGGTGGGCGCGTCAGCGAATGAAAGTTGCGCGATCCACGACGCCAGAGTAGCGGCGATCAGGGCGGTGGAAATCGAAGGGGAGATTGTCATAGCTCAGTCCTTTCTTGATGGGTTAGTTTTGGAACTGCTGTTGAAAGTCGCGGATACGCGCCGCGTTGACGCCTTGGTCGCTGCGCCCCACCCGTGAGACACCGCGCATATCGACGCGGCTTCCGTCGCCTTGAGGCGTCACGACGACTATGACGTCATCTGCGAAATAAAAGACAGACGTGCGGGCGGTTGCCTCAAAGCGAAGACGTTCCGCATCGGCCGCGACGATCTCCCAGCCCATGTCCTGGGCGACAGTCAAAGCGCGCTGGTACGCATCGTCGGCGGACAGGTCTGTTTCGAGCGATGCGATATCCGGATAAGCCGCGACTTGTGCTGCAGCCAATTCAGGCCCGCCATATTCAAGTGTATTGCTTGCCCCAGCACGTGTGTCATCGAGAACTTCGAACTCCGGCGGGTTTGCTGTATCGGTCGAGATGTCGTGGATCGGTGCTGCGCGTGGCGTCGGGTTAAGCGTGCTCGAGATCATGGGGATCAACAGAGCCACGCCGACAATCGCTGCCACACCGCCAAGCGTCGCTTGAGTTTTTTCCTTGCGAACCAGGTGGATCACCAACGCGAGCAACCCAACGCCTGCAATGATCCCTGCCAAAGGATTGAAGTAGGTCCGATAAAGACCAAAGCCGGTAATCGGCTCCCACAACCCCAGCCGCGCTCCGAACAGTATCAATGCGGCAACAACTGCGCCGATGATGGCGACGAGCAGGGCGATCTTTCCACTATGTTTCATTTTCTATCCAATCTTTGACTTGCGTGTTGCTTGGGTGCTTGGTATGCAAACTTTGCAGACTATGCAAGGTTTAGATTGATGACACTTTCGTTACGAGAAAGAAGGCGGCAAGAAACTGCGCTTCAAATCCAGAGGGCTACTCTGGAATTGGCCGTGAAAAGCGGTCTTGATAATGTGACAACAGATGAGATCGCGGCGGAGTCGGGCGTCAGCACGAGAACGTTCTTCAATTACTACCCAAACAAAGAAGCCGCAGCGATCGGTCACCCACCGGCCTTTACTGAAGCGCAGATGGACGCCTTGCGCGATGGAGTTGGGCCTTTGGCGGTAGACCTCAAACAGCTTCTGGACAGTCACATCGCGGCCTTGTCAGAAAGACAAGATATTATTCGCATGGTCGGAAATGTTCTGCGGTCAAATGACAAAGCACGTGGAATCCTTGAAGGACTTCTCGGCGCAGAGCGTCGTGTGCTGACTGAAACGCTGCTCATGCGTTTGGATAATCGTCAAGCGGCTGCATCGCTCGCGGGCAGTGTCACCAGCGCAATAGGGGCGACGATTTTCCTTTGGCAACAAGAAGAAGACATGACCCTTAGCACGGCTTTGGATGTTGTCTGGGACGGCCTGATCAACGCGGCGCGGCTTCTGTCTTCTACACAAAACAATGAGGCCCAATCATGAAAAGGTTTCTCTATGTCATCGTGTCACTCGCCATTGTTGCTGGTGCTTATGTCTGGTCCTTCGGTGTTCCGGGCGCGGTGCTGCCCAGCGAGGGCGGCGAAGCGCCCATTGCCCAAGTTCGGGGTGGCGGAGCGTGTCTCGGGTTCGTGCTGGGTCATGGGCGTTGTGCCTCCTTGTCGCTGACCGCGCCTCGCGCGGCCTTCATGGGCGACGGAAAGCGGGACGCGACCGGGCCTGCATCCCTCATCAGAGGGACCGAAGCGTCAGCGGAGGATGGCTAAGGCGGCGCCGTTTTGGATCGCGATGCAAAGCCGAGGCTTGTCCTCGGCGGCGGAAAACGGTGTCGCCGCAGCCATTGCCGGACCGGTCGGGTTCCGCTCCGGCTCGCCCCTCTCGGGAAACTGACTAAAATTTAAGAAAAACGGCATTGCTGCCGTTCGTGCGGATCGCAGCGAATGGCGCACAAAGCGCAGAATTACATGCTCAAAATACTCTCTTAGTCTGCTTTAGCCTGTGTTCAGTCTCTCATGGACCAGCCGAAGGCATCTATCGCCCTCATGCGTGGACGAGATCAAGCAGGGGTTTTGCCACTCGTTTTGAAAGGTGAAAGTAGCTCCGCCAAATATAACCTCGGCGGCTATAAGAAACTGCTTTTGTTCCGCTTTTCCGAAAACGGTTGTAATTGCCTCCACAACTACAGGAATGTCATCTTCTTCGAATTCCAAAGAAAGATGACCGTTTCGGAGTTTGAATAGTGCAATAGTCATAATTTCGAGGATGGCTTTGAGTGCCAAAAGTTGTCAATGTCTGGCAGTCTGGACGAACAGCAACTAAGCCCACTAACCAACATTCGCTAAGAACTCCTTACCCTCTGCGATATCACGACCTGACAATCACCCCGATAAACACCTTATCGTTACGGGTCAGGGTTTCGCCTGTACGCAAAACGCTTAGCCTGTATGTACCAGCGACCAGCGCCGGATCAGGTCCCATTGCATCCGTCTGGCGCGGCCATTCCAGGATCGTGCGCCGCGGGGGCGCTCTTTCTCTTCGACCTTCAGCGCAGCCCGGCGCGGCACGTCCGAAGCGAAAATCGCAAAGGCCAGATCACGCCCGTCTGACGCTTTGAAATACCCTGCTAAAGCGCTGACAAAGTTCAGGGTGCCTGTTTTGGCCCTGACCTGAAGTGTCCCAGCCCTGATCGTCGCCGCTTTATCATCCTTCAGCGTGATCTCTTTCATGATACCGCGCAGCGTTCCATCTGCCCCGGCCCCGACAAGCGCCTTAACCATTTCCTGTGCGGTTATCTGTGATTGCCCCCCAGCCCCGAATGATCCACAAAATGCGCCTTGCGTGTGCCATGCTTCTCGGCCAGCCACGCAGCCATCTGCGCACCCGAGGCCGCCAGCCCGGATCCTGTGCTGTCACGACCCACAGTCGCGCTGAGCCCCACGACCTCGGCGGTCAGGTTGGTAGAATATTTCAGCATATCCTTGCAAATGCGCGTCAGGCTTGGGCTGAGATGTTCTGCCAGAACGCTGCCCTTCGGCATCGCGGTCGTTATTTCTGGATAAGGCAGTGCTATGCCGTGGCTACGGGCCACGGATTGAAACACATCACCCGCATAAATCTCGGGCCTGCGCACAGGCAACCAACGTCCGCCATTACCGCCCAGCGCCTTGCGTGCCACGCTCCAGGTATCGCGGCCATTATCGCCGGAATAGGCAAAAACCGGGAAGGCGCGTTCTGCAATCAGGGTTGTCGCAAAAGCAACACCGGGCCTGATGCGGCCGGTCCGGGCATCCATGACCACATCATAGCCCCCACCATTGCGCTTCCATTCCAGATAGACCCGGTTGAAATTCAGGTTCAGACCTGACACAGCAGGGTTATAGCCCACATGCTCGGGCTGGCCCGGATCGATCCGGTCCTGCATAGGCAATGCGCCGCCATAGACCTTGAACTTGCCTGTCACCTCGCGCATGCCTATCTCTTTCAGACGACCTGCCATATCCAGCAACATATCCGGATCCAGAGTAGGGTCCGCCCCACCAACCAGCACCAGATCGCCGCGGATCACACCATTGGCTAATGGGGCCGTTGCAATCAGTTGGGTGCGAAAGCGATGTTCCGGCCCCAATGTATCCAATGCATAAAGTGTGGTAATGGCCTTGGCCACGCTGGCCGGGGGCTGCAGTGCCAGTGGATTTAATGTCTCTAGAATCTCGCCCGTGCGGGCATCGGCCACGGCAAAACTGACTTTTCCACCAAGTTTCGCAGCGGAAACCAACGCCTCGGCCCCTTTGGTCGCCCGCTTTACAGCATCCAAAGGCCGGGTCTGCGGACGAAGGGATACTTCCGGTGCATTGGCCAAGGCAGCACCAGCAGTGCCGTACATCAGGAACGCAAGAACCGTCCTGCGGCCAAATCGCTTGGGGGGTAAAGTCTTCATGGGCGAACCCTATGCGCAACTGCTTTGCAGAGGCAAGATCAGACCACTCATAAAGCTGTGACGCTGGTGACTTGCACAGCACACTGCTATGGGCATGGGATGGAGCGCACTTTTGAGTCAATGCCCCTAATTTCTTGAATCCTATCAGGAATCCCGCACTAAACAATGCTGACCCAAGCATCAAACATTTCCGACCCAGACCTGACCTTCACTGTGACAGCCGTAAGCTAGTAAGACGTGGGACTTTGTTGCCGTTGACAATAAATATGCCAAAGTCAGCTATTCGTAAGTCTAAGATGTTAGACTAGGTGCTGGACGCTATGCGCAATATCGAAAACCTACTGAAGCAGTGTCTACAAACGACTCCGTTCAAAAAAACGCTTTTTCACTTCATCTGAGGTTAAATCATAACCAGTCGCTCTATCGCCGGACCAATTAAGTCCGACTAGCAGACCATCGCTTTCCAGTCCTGGGAGCCACCGATCTAGAAATGCTTCAAGAGTTAGCTCATGCGGCTGAAAAGTTGTATATGCTTCAACGTTTTTGATAATTTTGAGCGCACGACTTTTCGATGACCAAAAAGGCATCGCTTTTTCCCCTGATAGATTAGACGATGTTGCAAACCCAGCTTCATCTCGAATGGCCCACAGCTTGCCCGTTCTAGAAACTTCCACAACAAAATTGTCCGCATGTGCAGCCGAAATGCTCATGGTTCTTGATAACAACAGTAGCGGCCTTGAGCAATACCATGCGGATTGTAGTGTTAATGCAAAGAATGTAACAAAAACCGCCATTTGCCTCATTCGCAGCATCGGTAACTAAGGGCTGATTGTGTTGAAAAACTCCAAAATTCAGATGTCGAGATTTTCTTGCGAAAACCCAATACACTAAGAAGTCAGATGAGACCGTTCGTTAGGCCGCGAGAGCTGGCGTAAGAGCTTCTGGTTGATGATTTAGCCGAACCCCTCGCCACAAAAAGATGATCAGCCTGTACGGCGAAGAAATTCATCAGTCAGGCCCAAAATCGGAGTTTTTCAACACAATCGGCTCCTGCAAGACATCCGCTGCAATCAGCACGAAGGTCAGCTATGCTATGGTTTCCCATTTTGGGTCAGTGTTGTGACGTAAAGGGTCGAAGCCATCTGACGTTTTATATATGGGCATGGGATGGAGCGCCCGATCCTCAGAGCAATTGCCATTATGGCTTTCGGCATGTCCCTGATCCCTTTGGGCGATACCGCCGGGAAGGCGCTGACAAGTGCCGGCGCTCACCCCGCTTTTGTCGCCTGGAGCCGTTTTGCCATTGGGGCCGCGGTCCTTGTGCCTTTTGTTGGGCTGAAAGGTCTTGTTCCGCTGCTGGCAAATTGGCGCATCTGGCTGCGTGGATTGCTTCTGGTAGGCGGCATCACATCGATCCTGAGCGCGTTAAGCACCGAGCCACTGGCAACCGTCTTCGGGGCCTTCTTCATTGGCCCGATTGTCAGCTATACCCTGTCCGCCGTGTTCCTGAAAGAACCGATTACGTGGGCGCGCACCGCTTTGATGATGCTTGGCTTTGCCGGGGTATTGCTGGTGGTCAAACCGGGTTTCACCCTGTCCCCCGGCATGGGCTTTGCCCTTCTGGCGGGCGTTTTTTACGGCACGTTCCTGACAGCATCACGCTGGGTGTCTGATCTGGCACGCCCGAAGCTGCTGCTGTTGTCACAGCTTTTTGTCGGAACGCTGGTTCTTGCTCCAATCGCCCTGCCACTGACCCCACAGATCACCGGGTCCGTTACCAGGTTGATCGTGCTGTCTGCCGGTGCCTCCATGCTGGGTAATCTGATGCTTGTCATTGCGTATCGGCACGCCCCGGCCTCGGTGCTGGCTCCGTTTGTCTATGTGCAGCTTGTCAGCGCAGCGGCCCTTGGCTGGGCCGTATTCGGTGACTGGCCTGACCCGTTTGCCCTTGTCGGGCTGGTCTTACTGCTAAGCTCGGGCCTTGCCACGCTTGTCCTTCCGCAACGCCGTAGCGGGGCTATTTCCACGCCCCCTGCGCGCGAAGAGCGGTAGAAGACGCCCCGGATAGCGGCACATTGATATAGCACCACGCAGGCACATCCGATCGCCCCAAAAGCTGGCTCATCGAGCCCGGCAATCGCGCGAAATCATATCTTTGGGCCGCAATGGACCGCCGGGCAGAAATGCGGTCGCCGGGGCGGGCGATCACCCCCATAGGCACAGTTTGCATGATCTCTTGCCAGTCCTGCCAGCGGTGAAACCCTGCCAGATTATCGGCCCCCATCAACCAGACAAATCGCACGCCCGGATAACGTGACCTCAGCGCTGCCAGCGTCTGCGCAGTGTAGCGCGTGCCAAGCTGCGCCTCTATATCCGTCACCTCGACCCGCGGGTGTTTCATGATCTGTCGGGCAGCTTTCATCCGATCCGCCAAAGGCGCAGGCCCGTGTGCTTTCAACGGATTTCCCGGCGAGACCAGCCACCAGACCCGGTCCAGCCCAAACCGCTTCAATGCCTCGCGTGTGATATGCACATGCCCTATGTGCGGAGGGTCAAACGAGCCCCCCAAAAGCCCGATCACCAGACCCGGCGCGGCCATGGGCATGACGTGCCGAAAGTGCGGCAAACTCACTCCCAGCACTCGATGTAAGATGTCACCGCCAGCCTATACCGCGCCTTCATATCATAGGGTCGCAAAATCGCGTCCCGCCCCGCAGCCTTGGGCAGCAAGTAGTCAGGATAATAGGTTGGCGGCCCAAGCTTGCGTAACTGGGCGCAAAGCGGTGGTCCCGTGATCTTATGGTTCGGGCCAAAATCAATCATACCATCAATCAAAATATTGGCCTGACGATCCCCAAGCCGCCGACTTATCCCGGCCAGAATATTCTTCACTTTCTGATCCGGGCCGCCTTTCAAAACACGTTCCCGGTCGATCTTGCCATAGACCGTCAACAGCGCAAGCAAACCTACGGCATCCTTCACGCGGCCCTCCTCGACACAGGACGCAATCGCGGGCGCCAGATCAGCTGGCGACATGTCCGAGTTGGCTTGTGACACCGTCATACAAGGCAGCTCGCCTTCATGGGCGGCCCCCATGGATGGTGCCAACGCGCACCAGAACAAAACGGTCATGCAAAGCCATTTCATGAAATCAAGACCTTCATCTGCCAACACGGCTATCATTCAGATTTTGTCGAGACGGGACAAGGGCTGTCTTTTGATATCGAATGTCCACACCACGCCCTCAACCGCACGTTGCGCTTTCGCCGCTTCGGCGATACTGATCAACAAAATTCAGCAAGGAGCCCCCTCATGGCAGCCTATCAATACGTCTATCACATGGACGGCGTCTCCAAGACCTATCCCGGCGGCAAGAAGTGCTTTGAAAACATCCGCCTGTCTTTTCTGCCCGGTGTCAAAATCGGCGTTGTCGGGGTCAACGGGGCCGGGAAATCGACGCTCATGCGGATCATGGCCGGACTCGACACGGATTTCACCGGCGAGGCCTGGGCTGCCGAAGGTGCCCATGTGGGTTATCTGCCGCAGGAACCCGTTCTGGACGAAAGCCTTGATGCGCGCGGCAATGTGATGCTGGGGGTTGCCGATAAGAAGGCCATTCTGGACCGCTATAACGAACTGGCCATGAATTACTCAGACGAGACCGCCGACGAGATGGCCAAGCTTCAGGATGAAATCGACAGCCAGAACCTGTGGGATCTCGACGCACAGATCGACATCGCGATGGAGGCTTTGCGCTGCCCGCCCGACGATGCTCAGGTGTCTACACTGTCCGGCGGGGAACGTCGCCGCGTAGCGCTGTGCAAACTGCTGTTGGAAGAACCCGACATGCTGCTTCTGGACGAACCGACCAACCACCTTGATGCGGAAACCATCGCCTGGCTGCAAAAGCACCTGATCGATTACAAAGGCACCTGCCTGATCGTCACCCATGACCGGTACTTCCTGGATGATATCACCGGCTGGATACTGGAACTGGATCGCGGCCGCGGCATGCCCTACGAGGGCAATTACTCGGCCTGGCTGGAACAGAAAGCCAAGCGGCTGGAACATGAAGCGAAAGAGGACAAATCCCGCCAGAAAACGCTGGAACGCGAACTGGAATGGATCCGTGCAGGTGCCAAGGCCCGGCAGGCCAAGCAAAAGGCCCGGATCAACGCCTATGAAGAACTTGCCGGTCAGTCCGAGCGTGAAAAGGTCGGGCGCGCGCAGATCATCATTCCAAATGGGCCGCGTCTGGGATCAAAGGTGATCGAGGTGGACGGCCTGAAGAAAGGGTATGGCGACAAACTTCTGATCGAAGACCTGTCGTTCAGCCTGCCCCCCGGTGGCATCGTCGGTGTGATTGGCCCGAACGGCGCGGGGAAATCGACCCTGTTCCGTATGCTGACCGGGCAGGAACAACCCGACGAGGGTACGCTGGAATATGGCGAGACCGTGGATTTGTCATACGTTGACCAATCCCGCGACGCTTTGGATGCAAATGCTACGGTGTGGGAAGAAATTTCCGGTGGATCAGAAATTATCACGCTTGGTGACGCGCAGATGAACAGCCGCGCTTACTGCTCGGCTTTCAATTTCAAGGGTGGCGATCAGCAAAAGAAGGTCGGGCTTCTATCGGGAGGCGAACGTAATCGCGTCCATATGGCAAAACTGCTGCGCTCGGGCGGAAATGTGCTGCTGCTTGATGAGCCAACCAACGATCTCGACGTCGAAACCCTGCGCGCCCTAGAGGATGCGCTGGAAGATTTCGCGGGCTGCGCGGTGATCATCTCGCACGACCGTTTCTTCCTTGACCGGCTATGTACACATATTCTGGCCTTTGAGGGTGAAGCCCATGTAGAATGGTTTGAAGGCAACTTTGAGGCTTATGAGGAAGATAAAATCCGACGCCTGGGCCCGGATAGTGTAGAACCTAAGCGAGTGAAATATAAGAAATTCACGAGGTAAGAAATGTCGATGAAATTCAAACTGCGCCGAGCCACCCGCAAGTTCTTTCCCAAGCCAGTACCGGATCACCCGAAATGTCATGCCGAAAATCACCCGCTGGCCTTACGTAAGGACTTTGTCTCTCATTTCGACAAAACCCAGAAATTTCTGGAAATTGGCGCATATTTTACACCTGTCATCCGGGGTGAAAACGTGCGCTACTTCGACGTCTTCGACACCGAAGAGCTAAAGAAACGCGCAGCGGTGGATCCGGACCCACAGGTCACGGTCGACACTATTCCCCATATACATTACGTAAATAAAGATGGCGACATGTCGGGTATTGACGAAACCTTTGACGCCGCCTTCAGCTCGCATTGTATCGAACATCAACCCAATCTGATCGCGCATCTGCAACAGGTTCACGACCTGCTGAAACCGGGCGGCCGCTATTATGTGATTGCGCCCGATAAGCGCTATTGCTTCGATTATTATATTCCGGAAAGCACCCTTGGCGATGTTCTGGAAGCCCATGACCAAAACAGGGTCCGTCATGCGATGAGCACAATCATAGATGGTTTTGCTTACGTCACCCACAATATGCCCAACAGGCATTGGCGTGGACATCACGAAGACCCAAAAAACACCAAGCCTCTTGCTGAACGGGCCAAAGACGCGCTCAAACGCATTGAGGACGCAAATGGCAGTTATATTGACTGTCATGCATGGCAGTTCACGCCACTGGCTTTCGCGCAAATCCTTGATACAGCTTATGAAATGGGGATTTCGCCAATGAAACTCGAGACAGTCTGCGACACGCCGTTTGGGCGGCATGAATTTACGGCTGTTCTGTCACGGCCCGATTAGGGAACAGTAGGCCGGGCTTCAAGCCCGGCTTGCTCCGTAAAATCAACGTTCGGCAACGGACTCGCCTATCCCGATCTGACAAAACCGCGCTTAATATCCCGGTGTATAGACGAATAGGCCAAGCTACAGTCCATTCGATAAACCAATGTTTTACTGGGGTCGCCCAACACTACTGGATATGGGCTTTCATTTCCCTCTTTATCTTATCCAAAACACGGCTCTTGTGCGATACAAGAGCCATCGTCCGGCAGTACGACACACATCCATAACAAACTGCGTGGCCCCCACAGCCTCGCGCAGATAGATGATCAATCCCCGGATCAACAGGTCGCTGCGACGGTCTGCAAGGCTCACCATAAAGACCACACAGGCGCCAGAGATATTGGGACGAAGTTAGGCAAGCATAACGTCCTCCTAAAACGCACACCTTAACAAAGCGCTATTGCTCGCCATGCCGCAACTGCGACTCTGCTGCCTTGGCGTGCATTCCCTCGCGCAGGAAATCGTTTATTCTGTCTTCCCATTCCAGAACGCCCGCTATTTTCATCTGCGCCCAGGTTTCCAGTATCCGGTTGATCCGTGCCTGATAGCCCCGCCCCATTGCCCGGTAGAATTTGGCGACACTGTCGTCCAACATCAATGTCACCTTCACTTTCTTTTCCGCGACATCGAGATCATTTTCCAAACGGTACCAAGCGGCAGGCACCTCATCACGCAACGCCGTGCTCACTTCATCCTCTTGCGTGGATCTCCAAAGACAAAGGCTCAGCTTCTCTTTGGCAATGCGCTGCGTCTTGGTCAGCCTTCTGGTCGTCGGAGTGTCTGTCATATCTCAGGTCCCGTTCTATTGCGGATGCCGGTGATAACACCACTTTCTTAACGCCCGGAAAACAGACCGTGCGCAGGGTCCGATGAAAACCCGATAAAAGTCCGATGGTTATCATACACTCAGAACACCCCTCTGGACGCTGGGCGTTCTAATCCCTATATCTTTAATCAACTATTCAATTTGGATAAGATTATGAACCAGCCTGCTGATCATCTTGAAGGTGCACCGCTGATCCGGCCGTCTTCGACCGAGCATCCGCTGCATGAAGCCGTGGTTGAGGCGTGTCGCAGCGTTTATGACCCTGAAATCCCCGTCAATATCTTTGATCTGGGCCTTATCTACACGATTGATATAAATGCGGAAAACGAGGTCGATATCATCATGACGTTGACCGCCCCCGGCTGCCCTGTCGCGGGTGAGATGCCAGGCTGGATTGCAGATGCAATCGAGCCCCTGCCCGGCGTCAAGCAGGTCGACGTCCAACTCACTTGGGAACCACCCTGGGGTATGGAAATGATGTCTGACGAAGCCCGCTTGGAACTGGGGTTCATGTGATGTTTATGCCCGGAAAACAAGCTGTTACAATGACTGACGCAGCGGCAAGCCAGATCGCTAAACTGATGGCCAAAGATGGTCATCAAGGTCTGCGCATCGGTGTCAAAAAAGGCGGCTGCGCGGGCATGGAATACACGATGGAATATGTGGATGAGGTTGACCCCCATGACGAGGTGGTTGAACAAGGTCCAGCCCGTGTGATGATCGCCCCTATGGCACAAATGTTTCTATTTGGCACCCAGATCGATTATGAGGTCTCGCTGCTGGAATCCGGGTTCAAATTCAACAACCCCAACGTAACAGAAGCATGCGGTTGCGGAGAATCCATTAAATTCAAAGATACGTAAATGCCCACCAACCCAGAGCTTTTAGTCCATGCAAAAGACCTGTTTTCAGGGCTTGGGACGATCACGACCGGGCGGATGTTTTCTGGTACAGCGCTATATGTGGAAGATGATGTGATGTTTGCGACCATCATTGCGGATACGATCTGGATGAAATGCGATGACAACACTCGGACCGCTTATCTTGACGCGGGCGCACGGCCTTTCAGCTATGATCGCGCCAACGGCCCTACCAAAGTTCGCAGCTTACTGAGCCTGCCCGATAGCGCCATGGACGACCCCGCTGAGGCGTTGGAATGGGCGAAACTATCGCTGCCCCCCGCACGCAAAGCCGCAGAGAACAAACGCCGCAGAAAAGCGCACAAGACGAAAGCCTAAAGACTTGACCCGCGAGCCCCGGCTTGCCAAGCCTGTGGCAAGCAATCGAAAGGGCCTATGATGCGTCGCAAACTGGCAGCAGGCAATTGGAAGATGAACGGGCTGGAAAGCGCGCTTGGGGAAATAGATGCCCTTGCCGCAGCCCATAAAGCCACACAGACCGAGATCATGATCGCCCCGCCCGCGACCCTGCTCAGCCGGATGGTCGCCCATGCAGGGGACGCTGTCGTCCTTGCCGGACAGGATTGCCATTCTGAGGAAAGCGGCGCGCATACGGGCGATATCTCTGCCGCTATGCTGAAGGATGCGGGGGCAAGCTATGTGATCCTTGGCCATTCCGAGCGACGCACGGATCATGGGGAAACTAACGATCAGGTCCGCGCCAAGACACGTGCCGCATTGGCCGCAGGCCTCAAGGCGGTTGTCTGCATCGGCGAGACCCTGGCTCAGAGAGAAGCCGCAAACACGATCGATATTATTGGCGGGCAGATGTCGGGCTCTCTTCCTGATCTGGCAACCGGCGAAAATCTGGTTATCGCCTATGAACCCGTCTGGGCCATTGGCACCGGCAAAATTCCAACCCTTGATCAAATCGGCGAAGTGCATGACTTTATCCGTATGCGTCTCGAGCGCCGCTATGGCGCGGGTGTCGGGCGTTCGGTGCGTATTTTATATGGCGGATCGGTCAAGCCGGATAATGCTGCGGAAATTTTCGACGTGTCTAATGTTGACGGCGCGCTTGTGGGCGGGGCGTCGCTTAAGGCCAAAGATTTTTCATCGATTATCAGTGCTTTGGATGCAAGCGCTGACTAGCTCACGGCGTCTATTCCAAAATTAATTCCGGTCCCATGACGGCGTTTGGCAGGGTTGTGGAGATTGCCGGGATATACGTGACCATGATCAGGAAGACAAAAAGCACGGCGAGAAACGGCAGAGACGCCTTTACGACGCGCATCATCGGCATGCCAGCCACGCCTGAGGTTACAAACAGGTTGAGACCAACGGGGGTGTGATCATCCCGATCTCCATATTCACCACCATGATGATGCCAAGGTGAATGGGATCAATGCCCAACTCAATGGCAATGGGAAAGACCAGCGGCGCGACGATCACCAGAAGGCCCGAAGGCTCCATAAACTGGCCGCCAATCAGCAGGATAATATTGACGATCACAAGAAACATGACCGGGCCGAAGCCCGCATCCAGCAGGATCGCGGTCAGCTTCTGCGGGATCTGTTCGTCGGTCAGAACATGCTTCAGGATCAGCGCGTTGGCGATTACGAACATCAAGGTAATGGTCAGCTTGCCCGCCTCAAATAGCGTGCGCTGCGTGTCTTTGTGAAAGAAAGCCGTCACGATGGCTTTGGGGTTTTGATAAAGCGCCAGACGTTCTTCGCCGCGCCGCAAAGGCCCCATATCACGGTAGATGAAACAGGCCACGAAGAATGCATACATCGATGCGACTGCCGCCGCCTCGGTCGGTGTGAAGATCGCGCCGGTGACGCCGGGAATACCGTAAATGCCGATCATAATGATGATAATCAGCAGCAATCCCCAGAAGGCATCGGCGAAGCTTTCGAAAATCTCACCAAAGCCCGCGAATTCCCCGGCAGGCATATCTTTGATCCGCGCCATAATGTAAATCGCGATCATCAGCATCAGACCGGCGAGGATACCGGGTACAACACCCGCCAGAAACATCCGGCCCACGGAAACCTCGACTGCGGCGGCATAGACCACCATGACGATGGAGGGCGGGATCAGGATGCCCAATGTGCCTGCGTTACAAATGACACCGGCGGCAAAATCCTTGGTATACCCCGCCTGACGCATCGCAGCGATGACAATTGTACCGATAGCAACCACAGTCGCCGGGGACGATCCTGACAGCGCTGCAAACATCATGCAGGCAAACACGCCTGCAATGGCAAGCCCGCCGCGCAGATGCCCGACACAGGCGATAGAAAACCGGATGATCCGCTGCGCCACACCGCCCGTGGACATGAAGCTTGAGGCGAGGATGAAGAAGGGGATGGCAAGCAGGGTGAAATGCCCCTCGAACGCCTCGAACAAGGTCGCTGCGACCGAGGCCAATGAGGCGTCTGAGAACCACAGAAGAAACAGGATCGAGGATAGGCCCAGCGACATCGAAATCGGAACCCCGATCAGCATGAAACCGATGACAAGCGTAAAAAGGAGAAGGATTTCCATCAGTGGTCCTTTAATGTCTCGGCGGCAGCCTCAACATCTTCTTCGGCCTCATGGCTGACGATCAGATGATCAATCTTGCCGGTCCAAAGCTTCCACATGGCCTGACAGGCCCGCAAAAACAGCAACCCCATGCCCAAAGGCAGCACCAAGTAGGGCACGAGCCTTGGCATTTTGTCATAGCGCTCCCCTTCGTTGAAGATCGGCTCAAGGAAGCGCATGATGTCTGGGATCGGTGTCGATGTCGTTTCAAGCCAGCCGCGACCACGTACATCTTCCAAACCCGTCGGGAACCATCGCCCTGACGTGGCTTTCATCTCGCCAAAGGGTGCCCAGAAATCCCATGCGCCTTTGAACATCATCAGGCTGAAAAGCAGCACACAGGCCCCGGCTAACAACCCAAGCACCCGGCGCACGGGTGGCGAGACCACATTGATGACGGCATCCACCCCAAGATGCGCGCTTTTCTTAAGGGCATAAGACGCACCAAGGATCACCAGCCACGCGAATAGGAAAACCGTAACTTCAAGACCCCAGAGAATATTGAAATTAAAGACATAGCGGGTGATCACATTGGCGAAGGTGATCAGGGTCATAACACCAAGGATCGCTGCAATCAGCGTCTCTTCCAGCCGGTCTATGAAAGAACTGTCATCCGTCATGCTACCCCCCCACAAAAAGGCCCCGCATCGCTGCGAGGCCTCTGTTATTTTAGTTAGTTGCGGCGTTGATCACCTGTGCGGCCTCGATATTTTCCGCACCCACGTCAGCCTCGAACTGGGACCAGACCGGCTTCATCGCTTCAACCCATTTCTCGCGCTGCTCAGCTGTCAGTTGGCGCACTTCACCACCTGCATCAATCACAGCTTGTTTGGCTTGCTCATTCACCTGCGTGGATTCGCCGTTGCGGGTTGCAGTGACTTCCTTGAGGATCGTCAGCAACTGATCGCGCACTTCTGCATCGAGCCCTTCAAGCCAGTCGACATTCGTCACCACCAGATAGTCGATGATGCCGTGGTTGGTTTCGGTCACGCCGTCCTGAACCTCGAAGAACTTGCGACCAAAGATGTTGGACCACGTGTTTTCCTGCCCATCCACAACGCCTTGTTGCAACGCGCCATAGACTTCCGCAAAGGCCATTTTCTGAGGTGCGCCGCCAATGGCTTCCATCTGTGCGACCAACACATCAGAAGGCTGCACCCGGAATTTCAGGCCATTGGCATCTGTCGGCTCAATCAGCGGTTTGGAGGCTGACATTTGCTTCATGCCGTTATGCCAGAACTCAAGACCCTGAAGGCCACGGCGCTGCATCGAATCTTTCAGCGTCTGCCCGGTCTCGGACGCCTGAAACGCGTCCACCGCTTCGATATTTTTGAACATGAACGGCAGATCGAAAATGCGGAATTTCTTGGTGAAAGGTTCGAACAGCGACAACGACGGGGCCGCCATTTGAATCTCACCAGCCAAAAGCGCCTCAAGCGCTTTTTCGTCCGTATAGAGCGTGGAGTTCGGGAAAACCTCCATACAAGCCTTTCCGTCCATTTCCTCATTCACCCGCTGCTCAAGCAGCGACGCCGCAAGCCCTTTGGGATGCTTGTCCGTGTTGGTCACATGGCTGAACTTGATGACTTCCTCACCAGCATCACACGCGGCATAGGCCGCCCCGGCAGCCAGTGAAACGGCCATCGCAATGGCTGTTGTTTTTAAAATTTTCATAAGTGCTCCTCCCAGAAACTGATCTTACATAGACTATAGTGCAACAGATCAAAGCTGCCTCTTCTGCACAACTGTTTTTTTCCAATACTCGCTCAGACTTGAAAGAAAAGGCTGTAAACCGCATAGCTACCCGATGAAATTTATAGCGCAATCTCCGACTGAGCATGCTTTCGTACAAGACCCCTACCCGTTTTATGACCGTGTGCGCACGCTGGGTGAACTGGTCCGGTGGGATGATTATGATATGCCGGTTGCTGTCAGCTACGCTACGGTCAGTGCCGCCCTGCGGGACCGCCGTTTCGGGCGGGAACAACCGGCTGAGCTGCGCGTGCCTGTCCATGAACATCTGGCGCCATTCTATGCGGTCGAGGCGCATTCCATGCTGGAACTGGAACCGCCCCGTCACACCCGCCTGCGCGGGCTGGTGCTGCGCGCCTTCACCTCGCGCCGGATCGCAACGCTGGAGCCCGAGATTACCGCACTGTGCCATAGCCTGATCGATGGCTTCCCCGACGGCCCGTTCGATTTGCTGACCGCGTATGCTCAACGCCTGCCCGTCATCATCATTGCGCGCCTGTTGGGCGTGCCAGAAGCTATGGCGAACGATCTGCTGGCCTGGTCCAATGCAATGGTCGGCATGTATCAGGCCGGCCGCACACGCGCGGATGAGGACCGTGCCGTAGCTGCCACGGAAGAATTCGTAGAATTTCTGCGCGGCTACATCGCCAAGCGCCGTGCAACACCTGCCGACGACCTGATCACGCATCTGATTGCTGCCGAACAAGATGGGCAGCGCCTGTCAACGGATGAGCTGATCACCACCTGCATATTGTTATTGAACGCAGGGCATGAAGCAACCGTTCATACGATGGGCAACGGTCTGAAAACGCTTTTACAAACGGGCCTGCGCCCAAATACAGATACCGCGTTCATCGAAGAGATATTACGGCACGATCCGCCGTTGCATATGTTCACCCGATATGCGCTGGACGATCTGGAATTCTGCGGCCACGGCTTCAAACGCGGTGATCAGATCGGACTGCTTTTGGGCGCAGCCAACCGCGATCCGGACACGTACCCCAATCCAGCACAATTTGAGCCCAACCGTGACGGGCCTGCCCATACAAGCTTTGGCGCGGGCCTGCATTTCTGTGTCGGGGCACCGCTGGCCCGGCTGGAACTGGCCCAAGCCATACCGATCCTGTTTGAGCGCTGCCCAAATCTGTCCCTTGCCGAGACGCCGGTTTATGCAAATCTTTATCATTTTCACGGGCTGGAGCGACTGATCGTCCGCTGCTAGGGCTCTAATCTTTCGCCGGAAACACAAAGCAGCGATCCCGGCGCATGGTCAGCCACAAAGGCGTGCCCGGTTTTGGCAGGAAGACCGCAGGAACCGTCGCTTTCAGATGTGATCCGTCAAAATCCATCCGAAACTCCACCAGACTTTCGCGGCCCATGAAACGGGCACGCTCGACAATGGCGCGGGCAGGCACGCCCTCTTCGGGGGTGGGGTTCGGGCCACGGCCCTGACGGTCAAAATCAATACGTAGATGTTGCGGGCGGATAATAATCTCGACCGCGGCCCCATCCGCATGACCCGGCGTCAGAAACTGCCCGAACGGTGTTTGGGTCAACGCCCCAATCGATTGCCCCCGGATCACGTTGATATCTGAAAAGAACCCCGCCGCTTCTTTATCAACAGGTGCGTTGTAAATGTTGTAAGGGTTGCCCTGCTGTACGATCCTGCCTGCTCGCATCAGAGCAATCTCATCGGCCATGCGCATTGCTTCATGCGGCTCATGCGTCACCAGCACCACGGCTGTGCCTTCCTCTTTCAGCACCGCCAGCATTTCGTCGCGTATCCCGTCGCGCAGGCGGTCATCCAACCCCGAGAACGGTTCATCCATCAGCATGATCATCGGCTTTGGGGCCAAGGCGCGGGCCAGGGCAACACGCTGCTGTTCACCGCCCGACAGCTCATGCGGGTATTTATTGGCGAACCCATCCAATCCGACGCGCTGCAAAAGCTCTGTCACACGCGCGGCTTTCGCTGCTTTTTCGCCTGTCATGCCGAAGGCAATATTGCCGGCAACGCTAAGATGGGGAAAAAGGGCAAAATCCTGAAACATCAGCCCGATTGATCGCTGTTCTGGCGGGATATGCACAGTGTCACCGCAGATCAGCTGACCATCCGCGTAAATCTCACCTTTGTCTGGATATTCGATGCCCGCAATAATCCGCAAGGTGGTCGACTTGCCACATCCCGACGGGCCTAAAAGGCATGTCACCTGCCCCGGTGCCACGCTCAGCGATACGTCATCTACAACGACCTTGCCCGCAAAACTTTTGCGGATATGCCTGAGCTCCAACCTTGGTGTCACACGCCTGCCTGCCTCTTACCCGATCAAAACAATCGGAAATCCGGTTGTTGGTAACAGCAAGCAAGTTACCCGGCAACCCTGCGACCAGAAACAGCCCCAAGTACAACAGCAATAAATCCAGACACCAAAACGACGCTACAGATCACCAGCAGCTGGTCGTATTTATGCGCCTCTGGCAAGAAATTAGCCACGTACTGATTTTCCCGCAGGAAATAGACAAACGCCCCTGCCATTGCACTGACATACGCCACCAGATAGGACCATAGCGGGATCTGACAGTTAAAAACGAAGACGCCCACCATTATAGGCGTCAGAAACATGGAGGCTGTGCCACTGACCGCAACCGCATCAAACAGCGTTGCATTTCCCCAAAGCGTCAATGCCCCGCCAAGTGCCATGAAGACCACCATTACCATGCGCCCGCCGTTCAGGCTGCGCGGTGCTATGTGCAATTCCTCGACCGACAATCGCGCAGCAGAGCTGAGCGCGCTGTCCAATGTGGATAAGGCCGAGACCAGCAACGACACCATCAACGCAACAAAAACCCATGCCGGGAATATATTGCGCCATGTTGCCAGCAGCTCATTTTCATAAGCCGCCCCCACCTCGGCGGCATGGATGCCGAACATCCCAAAGGCGATGATACATAGCGATGACACCCAGAATGCGTGCAGGAAGGATCGCTTGGTTGTTGCCGGATCGCTAAGAAAGCCCCGGTCCATCATCACCGGATCATGCGCCGGATATGAGAACACCTGCAAGGCAGCCACTGCAAGCAATACCCAGCCAGAGCGGGCACCGCTTGTTCCCTCGGATGTCACGACTGCGCCAAGCGAGAAGTCAGGGCTGAACACCAGAAAGACAAACGCAACCCCGAAAATCGCCAAAAACAGGATCATCTGCACGACATCTGTGCGCAAAGCCGCCGACAATCCGCCCACCGCCGAATAGGCCAACCCAAGCAAAGCCACAGCAATGATCGCAATGGTCCCGGCCTCTACGACCTCTGGCAGTACAGCGGTAAAAATCAAACCGACAACCAGCAGGTTTGCAAAGACTTCGCTGAGCAAACGCAGGGCAATCACAAGGTTATAGCTAAGCGTTCCGGCGGCCCCGAACCGCGCCCCAAGCCAATCCTGCACGGACACTGCGCCGCGCAAGCGAAGCTGGCCAACGATGTATCCCCCGGTCAGGAACGACACGTAGTAGGCAGCATAGGCTATCGTGCCGGGCATCCCGTAATAATAGCCAAGAATAGCCGCATTCATCAGAGAGCGGGCGAATATCCACGTTGTCACCTGGCTCAGCACCAGAACCCATAAACCGGGGGCCTGACCATTGATTTGCCCGCCAAAGAACCCCTCGACCCCGGCGCGGCGCGGGGCAACAACAAAAGACGCAAGAATGACAAGGGCGAAAAGCCCAATAATAGCGATACTTTCCATAATAGATGTCCCGTCAGCGCACAGTTCGAGGCGGCGTCTAGCAAAGACATACCGCAGGGGCGAGGTGCAAAACACCCATCAACGCAATTGTGAGATGTGGAAGTGTCAGAGCGTTGTGTTCACCGCCCCGCCATCCAGCAAGATATTTTGCCCCACAATGAAACCCGCATGTTGAGAGCACAAGAAAGCACAGGCCGCCCCGAATTCCTGACGCGTGCCATACCTGCGGGCTGGGATCGTTGCCTGACGCTGCGCTGTGGCATCTTCCAAGGAAATATTCTGTTGTTGGGAAACGCCCTTGTCCAATGCATCAGCCCGGTCCGTCGCATGAATGCCGGGCAGCAGATTGTTGATCGTGACCCCTGACGGGGCAACCTGACGCGCAGTTCCTGCAACATATCCCGTCAAACCCGCACGCGCCGCGTTTGACAGGCCCAACACAGGGATCGGGGCTTTGACGGACTGGCTGGTAATATTGACCACCCTGCCCCAGCCTTGATCCATCATACCCGGCAGCAAGATTTTCATCAGCGCGATAGGGGTCAGCATATTTGCATCGAGGGCGGCTATGAAGTCGTTGCGATCCCAATCCGACCACAGACCGGGCGGCGGACCGCCTGCGTTTGTCACTAGGATGTCCACCTTGCCTGCCGCTGCCAGCACGTCTGCGCGACCGTCTTCCGTAGTGATGTCAGCGGCCACCTCTGTGACCTCGACCTTGAACCGTGCGCGAATATCTTCCGCAGCCTTGGCCAGCGGTCCTTCTGATCGCGCGTTCATCACCAGATCGACCCCTGCTTCGGCCAGCGCTTCGGCACAGCCCAGCCCCAGCCCCTTGCTTGACGCTGTCACCAGTGCCCGCTTCCCTTTAATGTCCAGATCCATAGCTCCCCCTTTTTGCGTATTTGATCTGGGTAACACTGCAAATTCGCGCCCGAAAGGCAAAACCCTAAATTTTGAACTATTTCAGGGAAGATAGCGCAATAGCCATCCAACAGAGGAAATTGTTTATAATCAGTTATTTACCTTAGAGGGGACAAGTGTCTGAAAATTCACCGCAATTTTTTTTCAAATGCATGATATTCATTTCTTGTGAAACAGCTTAATCCAAATATAGTGTTACAATATGGTTAGGGACCATATCTGGGGGCGGGTCGTGAAATTAAAATCACAGACCCATGACAACATAAGAACGAGAAATTGATGACGCGACTTCCGGTAGGTAATCTGCGCGCCCAACACAGCGTTTCTGTGTATCGTGCTGAGGATTTTCGAGTAGAAAACGGCGTAAATCATGGCGATGCCATTTCTATGGTGAATGAGATTTGCCCCGGTGACAGCTACACTCTCAAAGCTGATGCAAAACAACATGCGCTGGAAGTTATCGACCAAGGCGAGCAGCCGCTGAGTACAGCCGACTCTTTCGTCACAACCGACGGATCGGAAACGGAACAAGCGGGGACATCCGTTCGCATCCTTGCCCGGTTGACCCTGATGACATCTCATGGCGCATTGCATGACACTTTTGTGCTTACCTGCGGCTCGGTAGAACCACGGCATTATGTCTACTGTTCCAACCCTGTTTTGGAAGATGTCGAATATATCCTGATAGCCTGCGAATGTGATCCAGAAAGTATTTTCCCAACCTGATCACGTCGCACCAAGCAGTTCTGATTGCGCTACTGTAATCTGGTGCTTATATCGCGAACATGTTGGATCGCACTTCAAATCTTCCCGCTCTGCCGCCCGAGATTGCTCGGCGACGGACATTTGCCATCATCAGCCATCCTGATGCGGGCAAGACAACCCTGACCGAAAAGTTCCTGCTCTATGGTGGCGCTATCCAGATGGCAGGACAAGTCCGCGCCAAAGGCGAAGCCCGCCGCACCCGGTCAGACTTCATGAAGATGGAACAGGACCGAGGCATATCTGTCTCGGCGTCGGCCATGTCGTTCGATTTCGACAAGTACCGCTTCAATCTGGTGGATACCCCCGGTCACTCGGATTTTTCCGAAGACACATACCGCACACTGACAGCCGTGGATGCTGCGGTGATGGTAATTGATGGCGCCAAAGGCGTTGAAAGCCAAACACGCAAGCTTTTCGAAGTGTGCCGTCTGCGCGACCTGCCGATCCTCACCTTCTGCAACAAAATGGACCGCGAAAGTCGTGATACATTCGATATCATTGATGAAATACAGGAAAATCTAGCCATCGACGTAACGCCCGCAAGTTGGCCCATCGGTATGGGGCGCGATTTTCTGGGGTGTTATGATTTGCTGAATGACCGGCTTGAACTGATGGATCGCGCTGATCGAAATAAGGTCGCCGAAAGTATCAAGATTACCGGGCTAGACGATCCAAAACTGGCGGAACATGTCCCGGAAGCACAGTTGAAGACGTTTCTTGAAGAGATTGAAATGGCAAAAGAACTTTTGCCACCCTTTGATCACCAGGCGCTTCTGGATGGCACGCTCACACCAATCTGGTTCGGCTCGGCCATCAATTCTTTCGGTGTGCAGGAATTGATGCGCGGCATTGCTGAATTCGGGCCGCAACCCCAGCCACAACAGGCAGAACCGCGACAGATTTCCCCTGATGAAACAAAAGTTTGCGGCTTTGTCTTCAAAGTTCAAGCCAACATGGACCCTAAACACCGGGACCGTGTGGCTTTTGTGCGCGTGGCCTCGGGGCATTTCAAGCGCGGCATGAAATTGACCCATGTACGTTCAAAAAAACAGATGGCGATCGGCAACCCCGTTCTGTTCCTTGCCTCAGACCGTGAACTGGCAGAAGAAGCATGGGCTGGCGACATTATCGGCATCCCCAACCATGGCCAATTGCGCATTGGCGACACGCTGACCGAAGGTGAAATGCTGCGCGCCACCGGCATCCCCTCTTTTGCGCCGGAGTTACTCCAGACGTGTCGCGCTGGCGATCCAATGAAGGCCAAGCATCTGGAAAAGGCTCTGATGCAGTTTGCCGAAGAAGGGGCTGCGAAAGTGTTCAAGCCTGCCTTCGGTTCGGGCTTTATTGTGGGTGTTGTCGGGGCCTTGCAGTTCGAGGTTCTAGCCTCCCGGATCGAGCTGGAATATGGCCTGCCCGTCCGGTTCGAGGGATCTCAATTTACCTCGGCCCGCTGGGTAAAAGGCGACAAGGATGCAATCGATGCGTTCGTGAACGCCAACAAGCAGCATATCAGCCATGATAATGATGGCGACACTGTTTATCTGACGCGCTTGCAGTGGGATATTGATCGTGTGGAACGCGACTATCCGGATGTGACACTGTCCATGACAAAGGAAATGATGGTGTGAGGTTGCAGATGCACAGGGTTTTTACAACAATTCCGGCCAGCGTCCCGTAAGTTTGACTGTGTAACCCGGATCACAAAGGGCAGGACATGGACAGTATCAGGACACGGATCGGGCGAGGCCTTGCCGCCTATCTTGAAAAGCCAGTTGCCGACTATATGCCGTTTTCGGTCGCGCCGAAAGAATTGCTGCGCGAGACGCTACGCCCTGGCGATGTGTTGTTGGTGGAAGGCAATACGCGTGTTTCAACGGCGATCAAATATCTGACCCATTCAACATGGTCGCATTCCGCGTTTTATGTCGGCACGGATCACCCAGATGGAGAGCTGGTCGAGGCGGATCTGCAAAATGGTGTGATCCATGCACCTTTGTCCAAGTATGAAAATTTCAACACCAGAATTTGTCGACCCATCGGTCTGAGCGAACAAGACTTGCGCGATGTGATCGCCCATATGACCGACAGCCTTGGGCGGGTCTATGATTTGAAACATATCTTCGATCTGATGCGTTATTTGCTGCCTCAACCACCTGTGCCACAACGGTTTCGCCGCCGAATGCTGGCGCTTGGATCGGGCGATCCGACGCGGGCCATCTGCTCGACCCTGATTGCCGAGGCGTATCAGAAGGTACATTACCCGATCCTGCCACGGGTTGAGACGGAACAGGCCAGAGGTCAGGCGCGCGAAATTCTGCATATTCGCCACCATTCGCTGTTCACGCCGCGCGATTTCGATCTGTCGCCCTTCTTTCGTGTCGTCAAACCAACGATCGAACACGGCTTCGACCACCGCGACCTTAGCTGGAGCCATCTCTGATCTGCGCAACACCCAGCTATGCAATCGCATATTCGCGGTTCAGCTTGGGCGGAAGACAGTCTATAGACACCGTCGGAACTTAATACAGGACGAGGCGCTTGCATGCTGTTGGCGATTGATTGCGGGAATACGAATACGGTGTTCTCGATCTGGGACGGGACGCAGTTCATCGCAACATGGCGGACCTCGACCGAGTGGCAACGGACAGCGGACCAGTATTATGTCTGGCTGACCACGTTGATGAAGTTTCAGAACATTGATGTGCAGATCACCCAAGTCATCGTGTCGTCAACCGTGCCTCGCGTGGTGTTCAACCTGCGTGTCTTCGCAGACCGCTACTTCAGCACCCGACCTATTGTCGTCGGGAAAGAAGGTTGCATACTGCCCATAGATGTGCGCGTGGATGAAGGTACACAGGTCGGTCCAGACCGGCTGGTAAACACTGTCGCGGGTTATGATCTTTATGGTGGCGATCTGATCATCGTTGATTTCGGCACCGCCACGACCTTTGATGTTGTCGCTCAAGATGGTGCATATATTGGCGGGGTCATTGCGCCGGGCGTAAATCTGTCACTTGAGGCACTGCATCAGGCAGCCGCCGCCCTGCCCCACGTCGATATATCCAAACCGCAAGCCGTGATCGGAACGAATACGGTGGCGTGTATGCAATCCGGTGTCTTCTGGGGCTACATCGGACTGGTGCGCGAGATTTGCGCGCGCATCAAGGCCGAACGTGACCGCCCGATGAAGATCATCTCGACCGGCGGGCTCGCACCGTTGTTTCAGCAATCCGAAGCGCTATTTGATGAATTCCAAGATGATCTGACGATGCACGGGCTGGTTGTCATTAATAACTATAACAGAAAAGGCACCTGATGGCAGCGGATCGGTTGGTATACCTGCCCCTTGGCGGGGCGGGCGAAGTTGGTATGAATATGTATCTCTATGGCTATGGGCGACCCGGTCATGAGAGGTTCATTATGGTCGACATGGGCGTGACTTTCCCGGATATGGACAGTACGCCGGGTGTTGATCTGATTTTCCCCGATATCGCGTGGATTGCTGAACGGGTAGATCAACTGGATGCCATCTATATCACCCACGCACATGAGGATCATGTGGGTGCGTTAGGCCACCTCTATTCCCGGCTGAACGCCCCGATTTATGCGCGTAAATTCACGGCACATATCGCCCGATTGAAAATGGAAGAACACGGCTATGACGGCTCGCAGATCATCACCCTTGGCCCAATGCCCGAGCAAGTTCAGACAGGCCCATTCAAAGTGGGCTTCATACCTGTGTCCCATTCGATCCCAGAAAGCTCCGGTCTGATCATCGATACGCCTGATGGGCGGATTGTGCATACAGGTGATTTCAAGCTGGATGAAACGCCCGGCTTGGGGGAACCCTTTGATCCGCAGGCTTGGGGCGATCTTGGTCCCGTCAAAGCACTGGTCTGCGACTCGACCAATGTTTTTTCGCGCCATCCCGGCAGATCCGAAGTCAGTGTTGGCCCAAATATCGAGCAAATCGTGCGCAACGCAACGGGCATGGTTGTGGCGACCACGTTTGCCTCTAACATCGCGCGGGTCAAAACACTTGCAGAGGCTGGGACTGCTGCCGGTCGTTCGGTGGTTTTGTTGGGACGGGCAATGAAAAAGATGATCACGGCGGCGGTCGAGACAGAGATCATCCAGGATTTCCCAAGCACAATTTCCCCGGAAGAGGCGCGGGATGTGCCGCGTCAAAACCTGATGCTGCTGGCGACCGGGTCCCAAGGGGAACGACGCGCGGCAAGCGCGCAGCTGTCACGCGGGAAATATCTGGGACTGTCGCTCAGCGCTGGTGATACGTTTTTGTTTTCGTCAAAAACCATACCCGGCAACGAAGTATCTGTTGGGCGTATCGTCAATGCGCTATCCGAGATGGATGTCGACGTGATTGATGACAAGATGGCCGATATCCATGTTTCTGGCCATGCAAACCGACCCGATCTGGAACGGATGCACCAGCTCGTTAAACCGCAAATACTGATCCCGATGCACGGCGAACATAGAATGCTGCGCGAACATGCAAAACTGGGCGAAGCTGGCGGCATTGCGTCTGTTGTGGCCCCCAACGGGACGATGGTGTCCTTGTCAGGCAATCGCCCTGAAGTTGCGGAATTCGTTGAAACAGGCCGTTTCTATCTGGATGGCAGTGTTCAGATTGGCGCATTGGATGGTATCGTGCGCGACCGTATCCGTATGGCGCTGAACGGTCAGGTCGTGATTGGCGTGCTGATCGACGAAGAGGACGAACCACTGACCGATGCGTGGTGTGAGCTACGCGGCCTGCCTGAACTGGGCCGCTCCAAAGCGCCACTGGCGGATGTGCTTGAAGAAGAAGTCGGGCAATTTCTTGGCCGCGCAGATAGCAAAACGGTCATGGATGATGACAAGCTGGAAGATCAAATAAAAAGGATCGCCCGGCAGGTCTGCGGCAATGAGATCGGCAAGAAACCAGAAGTCGTGGTGCTGATTTCGCGCCTCTCCGTATAACGAAAAATGCGTCCCCAAAGGGGGTGTAACTGCCAGGAAAACCGCTTACATATCAATTGGTCAGCTGTTGGCCCAAATGATAAGCGGAAGGCCAGAGCCATGTCTCAGCCCAGACCCCATGTCGTGATCGTCGGTGCTGGATTTGGCGGGTTATCAGCCGCCAAAGAACTGGCACATGCACCTGTTGATGTAACGATTATTGACAGACAGAACCACCACCTCTTTCAGCCGCTGCTTTATCAGGTCGCCACCGCTGCATTGACGCCGGCCGAGATCGCGGTTCCGATCCGCGAAGTGCTGCGTCGGCAGTCGAATGCGCGCGTTGTAATGGACAGAGTCAGTGATGTGGATCACGCGGCCTGTGAAGTTATCTGCGACAGTGGGCAACGGATGGCTTACGATACGCTGATCCTCGCAACAGGCGCACGACACAGCTATTTCGGCAATGATGCATGGGCGGAACACGCGCCAGGGCTAAAGACGCTGGACGATGCATTCAGGTTGAGAGAAAAAATCCTGACCGCCTTTGAGCAAGCAGAAATTCTGGCAGAAACAGACCCGCAGGCCGCGCGCGCTTATCAGAGTTTTGTTGTCATCGGCGCAGGCCCCACCGGGGTCGAGATGGCGGGCGCAATTGCAGAGCTTGCAAGCTCGCTCATGCGTGATTTCAGGCGGATTGACCCAAAGGATAACCGGGTGATCCTGCTGGAAGGTGGTCCACGCGTCCTGCCCAGCTTTACCAAAAGCCTGTCTATGCGCGCCGCGCAGGATTTGCGCGATTTGGGCGTTGAGGTGCGGCTGAACACGATGGTGACAGGGATTGAAGGTGATCATGTGATGGCAGGCGATGATCGCATCAACGCGCGGACCTGTGTTTGGGCCGCTGGCGTTCAAGCCTCCCGCGCGGGGGATTGGTTGGACTTGGGATCAGGCCATGTCACAGTTGATGAGACGTTGCGACCTGAAGGATTCGATAATGTCTATGTCATCGGTGATACGGCGCGGTTTGCGCCGGGTGATACGCCTTTGCCTGGAATTGCACCTGTCGCCAAGCAGATGGGGCAGTTTGTTGGACAACGGATTGCAGCACACGCAAATGGCACAGCGCCACCTACGCAGTTTCGCTACCACGATGCCGGGGCCTTGGCCACGATTGGGCGCAACCGGGCTGTGGCCGACATTTTTGGCTTGAAAGTCAAAGGGTTCATCGGTTGGCTTCTTTGGGGTGCCGCCCATGTCTATTTTCTGATCGGCTTCAAAAACCGCCTATTCGTCGTGCTCCACTGGCTATGGAGCTATATCACATGGCGACGCGGTGTGCGCTTGATCATGCACAGGGAATAGGGCTTAGCCTGCCCGGCGCTCGTCAAAGCTATGGGCAATGAAATCGGGAAGATGATCGCCAAGCCCCACAACTTTCGGACCACGATCATTGTCGCGAGCGTTGCGACCACCACGCCCACCACGGGATTGCTTTGGCTTTTCCTCAATGGTCTCAACAGGTTTGGTGTCAACTTTCGCCTCTGCCACCTTCTGCGGGGTCTCGTCTTTTTTCGACCGACTGCGGCTGCGCTTGGGTTTCGCCTCGGGCTTTTCTGCCTTTGGTTCAGGCGCGGGCATATTAGTTTCGCCACGCGGTATCGCGGCTTTGATCAGATCCTCAATACCTTTCAAAAGCTTGTCATCTTTTGGTGTCGAGATCATCATCGCCTTGCCCGTGCGCCCGGCACGACCTGTACGGCCAATACGGTGGACATAATCCTCGGAATGGCTGGGGACATCAAAATTAAACACATGACTGACATTCGGAATGTCGAGACCACGCGCAGCAACATCTGACGCAACGAGGAAGCGCAGTTTGCCGTCACGGAACCCTTCAAGCGTGCGGGTGCGGTAGGATTGGTCAAGATCACCGTGGATCGGTTCAGCATCATGGCCGTGCTTTTTCAGGGATTTGGCAACGATATCCACATCAACCTTACGGTTACAGAAAATAATGCCGTTGGTGACAGCCTCGCCTTCCGCATCAATCAGATGACGCAGGAAATCGCGCTTCTTCTTGGATGTCTCACGGCCCGCGCCCGGAATTTCATACACTTCTTGCGTGATAGTTTCCGAAGCCGTGGCTTGTCGTGCAACCTCGATCCGTTCCGGATTTGACAAGAATGTATTGGTAATACACTCAATCTCGGGCGCCATAGTGGCCGAGAAGAACAGGGTCTGGCGCGTGAATGGGGTAATCTGGAAAATACGCTCAATATCAGGGATGAAACCCATATCAAGCATCCGGTCGGCCTCGTCCACAACCATCACTTTGACGTCCGACAGGATCAGCTTGCCGCGTTCGAAATGATCCAGAAGGCGGCCCGGTGTCGCGATCAAAACGTCCACGCCCCGGTCGATCAGAAGGTCCTGTTCCTTGAAAGACACCCCACCAATCAGCAGAGCTTTGGTCAGCTTGGTGTATTTCGCGTATATATCAAAGTTTTCAGCTACTTGGGCCGCCAGTTCACGGGTCGGCGCAAGGACCAGCGAACGTGGCATCCGCGCCCGCGCCCGGCCCCGGTTCAAAAGCGTGATCATTGGTAGCGTGAAGCTTGCGGTTTTACCGGTCCCTGTCTGTGCGATCCCAAGCACATCGCGCCCTTCCAATGCAGGCGGAATGGCGCCAGCTTGAATGGGCGTGGGTTCGGTATACCCGGCCTCATCAATAGCTTTGAGAACTTTGGCGTGAAGTTTCAGGTCAGAAAATTTTGTCATCTATATCCAAATATTGCGGCGTCTTGCAGCAGTGATTTGGGACGCAGGTTCCAACGCGTCCCTGCGTCGACCTGTGGACGTTTTCCACAGGTGTGCTGCATGTAGCCTATAAGCCGCTTTGGGTCAATGAAGACGGGGCTTTAGAAATAGACATCTGCGGCTGCGATCGCGATGGGGCCTTTGGCGGTCTTGAGAATGAGATTTCCAAATGCATCAATTGTCTGGAAGATACCGGTGATTTCCTCCTGCGAGGTTCTGGCGGTAATCACCTCGCCCAATCGGGCTGCGTGTCTAAGCCAGTTTTCCCGGATCACCTCAAAACCCATCTTGGAAAAAATCGCCTCTTCCGTGGCAAAATTCGCAGCCAGAGCGTTCAGGAATTCATCAGGCGTCACGCTTTGCCCACTTTCCTCAAACAAGGCTACGGGTGGAAAACTGGCGTCCTGTACGTTTTTTGGGGCGTGTTGCAGGTTGACCCCAATCCCCACCGCAAGCCAGCTCACAGCTTCTGAATTGCCAGCACTTTCAAGCAATATCCCCGCGACCTTGCCGCCATTCAACAAGACATCATTGGGCCATTTCAGCGATAATCTGGTCCGATCCACATAAAGCGCCAATGTCTCGTAAAGTGCGTTGGCAGCGAAGAAAGACCGATAGGCCGCATCTGCCACGGGACCGCCCGGCTTCATGACCAGCGTTGCTGCCAGATTGCCGTCCGGGTTCGCCCAAGTCTTCCCCCTACGGCCACGGGCAGCGGTTTGCTGGCGGGCCATGATCCATGTCGGGCGCTTCAGATCACCTGCAATCCGGGCCGCTTGCGCATTGGTGCTGTCCACACGATCAAAGATGATCCGATCATAGCCCTCGGGCCATAGGGTGCCCTCAGTTGACAAGAGCCCCTGCCGCAACCGCTGCGATACTTTCGATCCCGAACAGATTGATCACACCAATCACCATGACAGCAGCAGACCCCATCAAAAGCGCCCAAGAGATCATCGGCATCGATCCATCAAGCGCGTCGCGTTCTTCGCCGAAATACATGTAGTAGATGATACGCAGATAATAGAATGCGCCAATCACCGAAGCCACAACCCCCGCAACTGCAAGCCATGCCATATCCGCATCCACTGCGGCTTTCAGAACGTAGAATTTGCCAAAGAACCCGACAAGCGGCGGGATACCAGCAAGCGAGAACATCAGCACCAGCATCGCCAGCGCACGACCGGGTTGGTAGCTGGAGTAGTTTTGCAGCGCATCAATATCCGTGACGGGTTGGCCGTCTTTCTCCATCGACAGGATGAAAGCGAAGGTGCCGATATTCATCGTTACATAGATCGCCATATAGATCAGCATGGCTTGCACGCCTTCGGCCGTGCCAGACGCCAGACCCATCAACGCGAACCCCATATGCGCGATCGAGGAATAGGCCATCAGCCGTTTGATGTCGCGCTGGCCAATCGCGGCAATCGCCCCAAGGAACATGGAAGCCACAGACAGGAACGCCACAATCTGGCTCCAATCCGCGACGGCTCCGCCGAACGCATCGTGAACCACACGTGCAAACAGACCCATTGCAGCAACTTTCGGCGCGGTGGCGAAGAAAGCGGTGATCGGCGTGGGGGAGCCTTCGTAGACATCAGGCGTCCACATATGAAAGGGCGCTGCCGAAACTTTAAACGCAAGCCCTGCGATCACGAAGACAAGGCCGAACAGCAGACCAAGGCCAATCTCACCTTCTGTGGCAGTGCTGACGATACCTTCAAACAGGGTCGTGCCCGCATAGCCATAGACCAGTGACGCGCCATAAAGCAGCATGCCTGACGACAGGGCACCAAGTACGAAATACTTCAACCCCGCCTCGGTCGAGCGCACGCTATCGCGGCGCAAAGCTGCAACCACATAGAGAGACAGCGATTGCAGCTCTAGCCCCATGTAAAGCGCCATCAAATCCCCGGCAGAGACCATCATCATCATGCCGACAACTGCCAGCGCCACCAATATCGGGTATTCAAAGCGCAGCAGGTCGTTGCGGGTCATATAATCCTGAGACAGCAAAAGGATCGCAGCCGCTGACAAAAGGATTGTGACCTTTGCGAAGCGGGAAAACGCATCATCGATAAATGCGCCGCCAAAGGCTGTGTTCACACCCTCGCCGCCGAAACCAATCCAGAGCGACAAGAAAACAAACAGCCCCGAGGTTATCCAAAGGACCAGAGGCGCTGTCTTGTCTTTGCCAGTGTAGACCGCCACGATCAAAGCAGCCATCGCGAAGACAGCGAGGATCACCTCGGGCAGAACAACAGCAATATCAGCCTGTATCATATTGGGCGTCCTTAATTCTCGGCCAAAGCCGTGGCGTTGCCAGTATCCAGCAATGCCGTATCATAGTTAGAGATCAGCGCCTCAACGCTTGGTCCGATAATATCGAGCACCGGCGCAGGGTAGACGCCAAGAAGGATTGTCATAAAGACAAGCGGCGCAAAGATAGCGCGCTCCCGCCCTGTCATGTCAGTGATCGACTTGAGGCTTTCCTTGATCAGATCCCCAAGGACCACCCGGCGGTACAGCCAAAGCGCGTAAGCCGCCGACAGGATCACGCCTGTTGTGGCAAACATCGCGACCCACGTGTTGACCTGGAACACGCCCATAAGCGTCAGGAATTCTCCGATAAAGCCTGATGTGCCCGGCAGACCAACATTTGCCATGGTAAACAGCATGAAGATCAATGCGTAAGCTGGCATCCGGTTGACGAGCCCGCCATAGGCGTCGATCTCACGCGTATGCATCCGGTCATAAATAACGCCCACGCACAGGAACAGCGCGCCGGAAATAAAGCCATGGCTGATCATCTGGAAAATCGCGCCATCGATGCCTTGCTGATTTACTGTGAAAATCCCCATTGTCACATAGCCCATATGCGCAACCGAGGAATAGGCGATCAGCTTCTTCATATCCTGCTGTGCCAGCGCCACAAGGGAGGTGTAGATAATGGCAATCACACTGAGCCAAAGCACAAAGGTTCCCAAAACTTCAGAGCCTACGGGGAACATCGGCAGGCTGAACCGCAAGAAACCGTAGCCGCCCATTTTCAAAAGGATTGCCGCCAGCACGACGGAACCTGCGGTAGGTGCCTGCACGTGTGCGTCAGGCAGCCATGTGTGCACAGGCCACATCGGCATCTTCACTGCGAAGCTGGCAAAGAAGGCCAACCACATCAGGGTTTGCATGCCGCCAACAACCGTAACCCCCGCGATATCGAACGTCTCGGATGCGAAACTGTGGGTCATCAGCGAGGGAATATCCGTTGTACCTGCGTCCACATACATCGCGATCATCGCCACCAGCATCAGGACCGAGCCGAGAAGCGTGTAGAGGAAGAACTTGAAGCTCGCATAAATCCGGTTCGCACCGCCCCAGATGCCGATGATCAGGAACATCGGGATAAGGCCCGCCTCGAAGAACAGATAAAACAGGATCAGATCAAGCGCACAGAACACGCCCAGCATCAGCGTTTCCAGCAACAGGAACGCGATCATGTAATCCTTGACGCGGTGGGTGACGTCCCAGCAGGACGCAATCACCAGCGGCATCAGGAACGTGGTCAGCAGGACAAAAAGGATCGAAATCCCGTCCACGCCCATCTTATATTTCATGCCCAGAAGCCAGTCCCGTTCTTCCACGAATTGGAAACCGGTATTGGCAGGGTCAAAGCCCGTATATAGGAAAATCGACACCACAAAGGTGGCCGAGGTCGCAACCAGCGCCAGCCACTTGGCGTTACGCTGCGCAGCCGCGTCATCACCGCGCAAAAACAGCGCGAGGATGAGTGCCGCAACCAGTGGCATAAAGGTGATGATAGAGAGAAGGTTTTCCATTATTCAGCCCCTCCACCAACACTGCCGGTGATAGCAAAGTAAGTGATCAGCAACACCACGCCCAGCACCATCGCGAAAGCATAGTGGAACATGAAACCTGACTGCGCGCGCCCTGCAAGGCGTGTGAAGAAAGGAATGATCCCCATGGCCAGCCCGTTGATGCCACCGTCAATGACAGCACCGTCCCCACGTTTCCACAGGAAGCTTCCCAGCCATTTAATTGGACGCACGAAGACGATGTCGTAAAGCTCATCAAAATACCATTTGTTCAGCAGGAATTCGTAAAGCGGGCGCTGCGCCTCGGCCAGACGCCCCGGAAGCTTTGGATTTTTGATATAGAACAGCCAGGCTGTCATAAATCCGATCAGCATCGCAGCGAAGGGCGAGACCTTCACCCATTTGGGCGCGTGGTGTGCGTCGTCCATAACGTGATTATCGGGGGCCATGTAAATGGCACCCTGTCCCGGAACAGCAGCGGTTTTCTCTTCGCCATGATCCCCACCATCGTCATCTTCTGTCTCATCAGCCGCCAGGGCTGTCATGCTGAGCAACTCTGGGGCAACCAAAGCGTGCTCTTCGCCTGAAATGCCAAAGAATTTTTCGACCGAATGATGATCACCGAAGAAAGGTTTGTAGAAAACCATTCCCGACAGGACCGCACCAATGGCCAGCGCGCCCAGTGGGACCAGCATCGTTTTCGGGCTTTCGTGGGCATGTTCGTGGATGTGCTTGTCCCCACGCTCATATCCATAGAACGTCATGAACATCAACCGCCATGAATAGAAACTGGTAAACAGTGCTGCGACAACCAGTAGCCAGAATGCATAGCCCGAGCCTGAGGCATAGGCGCTCTCGATAATCGCGTCTTTCGACAGGAAGCCGGCAAACCCGATATGTGTCAGCGGTATCCCCACACCGGTAATGGCAAGTGTGCCGATCATCATCGCCCAGAAGGTCATCGGTATCTTGCCGCGCAGGTTACCATAGTTGCGCATGTCCTGTTCGTGGTGCATGGCATGGATGACCGAGCCCGCACCAAGGAACAGCATCGCTTTGAAAAATGCGTGCGTTAGCAGGTGGAACATTGCCGCCGAGTAAACACCGACGCCAGCCGCCACGAACATATAGCCTAACTGCGAACAGGTCGAATAGGCGATAACCCGTTTGATGTCATTCTGCACAAGCCCGACAGTTGCCGCGAAGAAGGCTGTTGAGGCGCCGATGATAACGATGAAATTCGTGGCCCCTGGCGCAAATTCCATCAAGGGTGACATACGGCAGACAAGGAACACACCCGCCGTGACCATCGTTGCAGCGTGGATCAGCGCGGAAACCGGCGTCGGGCCTTCCATCGCATCGGGCAGCCATGTGTGCAGGAAAAGCTGCGCTGATTTGCCCATAGCCCCAACGAACAGAAGGAAAGCAATGACCTCGGCTGCATTCCAGTCGCGCCATAGGAAGGTCAGTTGCGTTTCAGCAATCGTTGGGGCGGCTGCGAAAATGTCGGAGAAATTGATCGAGTCTGTCACATAAAACAGCCCGAAAATGCCAAGCGCAAAGCCAAAATCACCCACGCGGTTGACGACAAACGCCTTGATCGCAGCGGCATTGGCGGATGGTTTGCGATAGTAGAACCCGATCAGCAAGTAGGATGCGACGCCCACGCCCTCCCAACCGAAGAACATCTGCACAAGATTGTCAGCTGTAACCAGCATCAGCATGGCAAATGTGAAGAAGGACAGATAGGCGAAGAAACGTGGCTTATAGACTTCACCTTCGCGGAAGTTCTCATCATGGGCCATGTAGCCAAAGCTATACAGATGCACGAGGCTGGACACCGTTGTAATGACGATTAGCATAATCGCCGTCAGACGGTCCATCCGAATGGCCCAGGATGTATCAAGCGTGCCCGATTGTATCCATCGCAAGATCTCGATCTGTTCGGTCGTACCATCAAAGGTCAGAAAGACAACCCAGCTTAGAATTGCGCTAAGGAAGAGTCCTCCGGTTGCGATCACGCAGGCTGCCTGTTCGCCAATGAGTTTCCAGCCAAAGCCGCAGATCAGCGCCCCGATGATTGGGGCAAAGAGGATGATGGTTTCCAAGGTTTTAACCCTCTTTCTTCTTGTCTTTTGGCGCAACGTCCGGCCAAGCAAAGTAAAGCACCATTGCGCCACCACCGACGCCCGCGATCAAAATGGCAACCAACATTGCTCCGGTCATATCCTCAGCCCTTCATCACGTTAACATCTTCAACAGCAATCGTACCGCGATTACGGAAGAAACAGACCAGAATAGCCAGCCCAATCGCAGCCTCTGCCGCGGCGACGGTGAGCACGAACAGAGTAAAGACCTGTCCGACCAAATCACCCGCAAAGCTGGAGAAAGCCACAAGGTTTATATTGACAGACAGCAACATCAGCTCGATCGACATCAGGATCACGATGACATTCTTACGGTTCACGAAAATGCCGAAAATGCCGATCACAAACAGCGCAGCCGCGACAGTGAGATAATGTTCAAGTCCGATCATTTCATATCTTTCTTTGAGTATATCGCTGCATCATTGGAAAAATGCCCCTTCAGCTGGCACAGCGCCACCGCCCGTTATGCTATGGCCACCCCCATGAACAAGGTCCACAGGCGAAACACCAAGCACTGTAATTTGCACAAACATCAGCGCAAGGAAGCCGAATATAACGACGCGTTTCATCACAACCCCTGCCCCGGTTTGACGTCCTTCAGCTCTAACTGCTCTGCTGGATCGCGGTAAATTTGGCTCAGGATGTTCTGGCGTTTAACGTCCTCGCGGTGGCGCAGGGTCAATACGATGGCACCGATCATGGCGACCAGCAGGATCAGACCTGCCGCCTGAAACAGGTAGATGTATTTCGTATAGATCAGCTGGCCTAAGGCCACGGTGTTTTGTGTTTCTGACAGTGCGGGCGTTACGGCGTCACGCAGATCAGCCGCGTTTTCTGCCGTCTCCCAGACGCCGAAAACCAGCGCCAGTTCCATCAGCAGGATTACCCCTATTAACCCTGCAAGCGGGACGAACTTCGCCAGCTCCCCTCGCAATTCGGCGAAATCAACATCCAGCATCATCACCACGAACAGGAACAGTACCGCGACCGCACCCACGTAGACGATGATCATCAGCATCGCGACGAATTCAGCGCCCAACAGAATGAAGAGACCCGCAGAAGACAGGAAGGCCAGGATCAGCCAAAGCACGGAATGCACAGGATTTTTCGAGACCACAACGAACAGCCCAGCTGTCACCACGGTTATGGCAAACATATAGAATGCAAAATCGGCGAACCCCATTAGGTGTCTCCTTCAGGTGTGTCCAAAACTTCGGTCGCCAGTTCCATTGCCTTGCTCATGGCAGGCACGCCACCAAACATCGCGGCCTGCGCAATAGTCTCGGCGATTTCTTGTTTCGTAGCACCTGCCTCGACCAGATGGCGCACGGTCAACCTGATCTGCGCTTCGGCTTGTGCGCCTTGAATGGTCAGCCCTGTCAGCGTCAAAAGCAGCCGCGTCTTGGCGTCGAGCCCATCCGGGTTGAAGGTCTTGCCCATGAACTGCTCCAACATCTCGGCAGACATGGTAGGCATCATGTTCTCAAAACCTTTGGGCGTGAATGCCTCCAGCGCAGGGTTCATGGCTTTGGCCATGTCCTGGCCCATACGCATCATAGCGTCGAAAGGGTTTTTGGCATCCGTCATTCGATCATCTCCAGGCGCATCTTAATTTCCGCTACTAGCGCTTGAAAGCTACCAAGTTCTCCAGCCTCTTCCCAAAGTGCGGCAAGTTCAGATGTTTTCGGATCTTTCATCGTCGCTGCGACTACAGCGATGGCCTGTTTTGGGCCGTCATCCAACGCGGCAACCTCAGTAGAATGCTCTCTAAGATTAGTAAGCGTCTCGGGGTCAAACTTTGGATTGGGATGTCCATACGCGGTCGCCACGACTTCGGCGGCCGCTAATCCCATAGAAGCTTCGGGGGCCTCGAGATACCCTGCATCAAAAGATGCCAATGCATCTGAAAACGCGGAAGCTACAGCCAACGCGCCAGCAGACTCGTAGTCGTATAGCCAATCTCCGGCATCATCATTCTCAAATACTCCTATTCCCCAAGCACCCATGATCAGTCTTCCTACCTATACGGTGCATCTATCTCAAGGTTACGCGCGATCTCGGCTTCCCAGCGCTCTCCATTTTCCAGTAGCTTTTCCTTGTCATAAAACAACTCTTCACGGGTCTCGGTGGCGAACTCAAAATTCGGGCCTTCGACAATGGCATCCACCGGACAGGCCTCTTGGCAGAAGCCGCAATAGATGCATTTGGTCATGTCGATGTCATAGCGCGTGGTACGCCTGCTGCCGTCATCACGGGGCTCGGCGTCAATGGTGATCGCCTGCGCTGGACAAATCGCCTCGCAGAGCTTGCAGGCAATACAGCGTTCCTCACCATTCGGGTAGCGACGCAAGGCATGTTCGCCGCGGAAACGAGGCGACAAAGGCCCTTTCTCGTGCGGGTAGTTCACTGTCGCCTTGGGCGCGAAGAAATATTTGAACCCCAACCCGAACCCTTTGAAGAAGTCAAAGAGCAGGAAGTATTTTGCTTTGCGCGTGAAAGACGTTGCCATATCAGCCTCCAACAGCCCAGCGGGCGTAAGTACCACCAAAGGCGCCAAATTGTGCAAAGAAAGCTACAAGCACGACCCATGCCAAGCTGAATGGCAGGAAGACTTTCCAGCCCAAACGCATCAGTTGGTCGTAGCGGTAGCGCGGGACGATGGCTTTGACCATCGAGAACAGGAAGAAAAATACGCTCATCTTGGCAACCATCCACAGCGCCCCATCCGGGATACCCGGAATAGGTGACAGCCAGCCGCCAAAGAACAGAAGCGTGATCAGGGCGCACATCAAGAAGATGGCAATATATTCGCCCGCCATGAACAACAGGAACGGGGTCGAGGAATATTCGACCTGATAGCCTGCTACCAGCTCGGATTCCGCTTCTGGTAGATCGAATGGGGGGCGGTTGGTTTCAGCCAATGCCGAGATGAAGAACAGGAACACCATCGGAAAATGTGGCAACCAGTACCATGAAAAGAAGCCATAAGACCCATCCTGCGCCCGCACGATATCACCGAAATTCAGACTTCCTGTCGAGATTATTACCCCGATAATGATCAGACCAATCGAGACCTCATAGGAAATCATCTGTGCCGCTGAGCGTAGGGATCCAAGAAACGGGTATTTGGAGTTCGAGGCCCAGCCACCCATAATCACGCCGTAGACCTCTAAAGAACCGATGGCGAAGATATACAAAACCGCGACATTGAGGTCGGCCAATACCCAAGTATCATTGAACGGGATCACCGCCCAGCTGATCATCGCCAGCACAAATGCCAGAAGCGGGGCGAGCATGAACACCGTCTTGTCCGCGCCTGCCGGAATGACGATTTCCTTGACGACGTATTTCAGCGCGTCCGCCACTGTTTGCAGCAAGCCGAACACACCCACCACATTTGGACCACGCCGCATCTGCACAGCGGCCCATATCTTGCGGTCGCCATAGACAAGGAACAGCAGTGAGATCATCACGAACGCGATCACCGCAAGACCTTGCGCCACGATGATCAGGGCAATCCCCGGTCCGGTTGCTAGAAAGTCAGCCATATATCCTCACACCGTCGGTATGCCATTTTCCTTGCAGTCATCGACCACAACTTCGGCATCAATCGTTCTCAATCCTTCGGGCAATGCTGCCGAGATGGTGTAAACCGCATCCCCGCGCCAGATGCCACCCTTTTCCGCAACATTTGTCCGCAGATGTCGCGCAAAACCGTATCCTCTGATCAATGCATACTGCGCTGCGGCGCATTTTCCGTAGTCTGCCACGTCCTCATTGTCCCTCGCGCCTTCCATTGTCACCAGAAAACTGACCAATTCGTCATCCAGCTTGCGAGTCTCGATCCCTTGTAGACGGGCTCAAAAGGGACTTCTTCTAAGTCCTGCGATGGCGGTGCCTCGGCACATCCCGTCAAGGCAAGCGCCAGACCCGCAATATGAGGGCCGCGTAACACCCTTACTCAGCGGCCATCGAGGTTGCTGAGGCCCGCGCCTTGGCATTGGCGCTTAGCTCTGCCATCAGTTCAGAAGCACGTGCAATCGGATTGGTAAGATAGAAATCCTTGATTGCGTTCCGGAAATCAGCCTTGCCCGGTTTTGTGGTTTTCAGCGGCTGCCATGCATTTTCCGCAACCTCATCAATCAACGCCAGATGCGGTACCTCTTTGACAAGCGCCTGACGTAGCTGCGCAAGGCTGTCATAGGGCAGCGTCGCGCCCAGCTCGGCGCTAAGCGCGCGCAGAATGGCCCAGTTTTCTTTGGCATCGCCTGGTGCAAACCCTGCCCGCAGTGCCAGTTGAGGGCGGCCTTCCGTGTTCACAAACAGCCCCTGTTCTTCCGTATAAGCGGCCCCCGGCAGAATAATATCAGCGCGATGCGCCCCACGATCCCCATGCGAGCCCTGGTAGATCACAAACGGTCCATCCGCGATGTCCACCTCATCCACCCCAAGATTGTAGATCACCTCGGCATCTTTCAGACCGCCAATCCCGGTGTCAGAGGTACATCCCGCATCCATCGCACCAACGCGACCAGCCGCAGTATGCAGCACCATGAACTTCGAATTGGTTTTCTCGGCCAATTCCATCGCCATCGCCAGCACGGCTTCGCCATCGGCTTCCTGAAGCGCGCCTTGACCAATAATGATGATCGAGTTTTTCTCTAACACAGGACCAAACTGATGGCCGATCAGCTTTTCCAACGCTGCCCGATCCGTACCCGCATGAGCATATTCATATGTTAAATCAACGGCTTCGCCAACAAGGCCAATGTTGCACCCATTGGTCCAGGCTTTGCGAATACGGGCATTCAGCACTGGTGCTTCCAGCACCGGGTTGGTGCCGATCAACTGGATCATCTGCGCGTCATCGATATCTTCGATGCTTGCCGTACCCACATAGGCAGACCGGTTCCCGGCGGGCAGTTTTGCGCCATCCACACGGCATTCAACCTGACCGCTCTGCCCTTCGACCAACTGCTTCAAGGCAAATGCTGCTTCTACGGGCACAAGATCACCGACCAGCCCCATGACCTTCTTGCCTTTCATTGCCGCCGCCGTCGCAGTCAAGGCTTCGCCCCAGTCGGCTTTGCGTAGTTTGCCATTCTCGCGAATGTAGGGCGTATCCAAGCGTTGCCGGCGCAAGCCGTCCCAGACAAAGCGCGTTTTGTCGGAAATCCATTCCTCATTCACGCCATCATGGTTACGCGGCAAAAAGCGCATGACTTCACGCCCCTTGCAATCCACCCGAATGTTCGAGCCAAGCGCATCCATCACGTCGATGCTTTCGGTTTTCGTCAGCTCCCAAGGGCGCGCGGTGAAGGCATAAGGTTTGGAAACCAACGCACCAACCGGGCACAGATCGATGATGTTACCTTGCAGGTTGCTGTCCAGCGTCTCGCCCAGATATGATGTGATCTCTGCATCCTCGCCACGACCTGTCTGGCCCATCTGCGTGATGCCCGCGACCTCGGACGTAAATCGCACACAGCGCGTGCAGGAAATGCAGCGTGTCATATGGGTTTCGACGAGCGGGCCAAGGTCCAGATCAGTCACAGCGCGTTTGGGTTCGCGATAGCGCGAGAAATCAACACCATAGGCCATGGCCTGATCCTGCAGATCACACTCCCCCCTGATCGCAAATCGGGCAATCCAACGGGTGGTTGATCAGCAAGAACTCCATCACGCCTTCGCGGGCCTTCTTAACCATGGGGCTGTTCGTTTTGACCACTGGCGGCTGGCCTTCTGGGCCGGGGCGCAAGTCACGCACCTGCATTGCACAAGAGGCCGCTGGCTTGGGCGGGCCACCCACGACTTCAACCAGACACATCCGGCAGTTACCGGCAATGGTCAGGCGCTCATGATAACAAAACCGCGGTATCTCGATCCCTGCCTGCTCACACGCCTGAATAAGCGTCATGGCCGGATCGACCTCGATTTCCTGATCGTCGATGATGATTTTGCGTAGATCGCTCATTTTTATCCTCTTGCCTCAACTTCGGCGTAGGTGTTCGTATCCAAATAGGTCTTGCATGTCATTCAGCCGCGACCTGACAGCCATGGGTTTGCCACATCGTCGCGTTTTCTAGATATTTCCAACCAAACGCATGATCGCTGTCACCATGGTTTTGCAAATGATCCAACCGTTCCAGTGCTTCATCCAATGTAGGTCGATGACCTGCGGGAACCCACCACATGACAAAATGCATGTCGTTCATAACTTCGAACCATTCTTCACGGCGTTCGTAGAATTGCTTGTGGATCGTCCCCCAAACGAATTTTTCAAGCGACGGCGCATCTTCCCAAATCGAAAGGTTTGAAACATGAAGCGGATCGCCATCAATTGCGTTTTCCGTATTCCCAGTCCCAGGCTCGCCCGAGCCTTCCATCATCCACACAAAACCCGGCATTCGCCTGCCAAGCCCGTTGATCCGGTCGAGATTATCCATGAAATCCTTGACACGCGGATCATCTGTCGGGGCCACAAGACGCCCGACATTAAGTTCCGCAAGGTGATGGTTGGCTGGTTGCATCCGTTATCTCGCTGTACATCTTGCGTTAAAAATCAGCTTGCCGCCATCCTGCTTGAAGGCCCAATCGCGGGTCGCTGGATCGATCTTCCATTGCGTGTCAGAGCCGCCATAGGTGAAAAGACAATATTGCGTAGCCTGAAACCGCACGCTTTCACGCACTTCATCAAGCCCGGCACCACGGTTCGCGACTGACACCGAAAAATTCCGCTTATCCTCGCCTTTGGACAGTTTCGCCTTGAACGGCAGAGCGCGCTCGCTCTGCGCATTTCGGGTCGAGCCACCCCGAAAGAGACCGCAAGACGCAAGGCTTGTCACAAGAAGCAGGATCAAAAAGATGCGCATCATTTACTCCGCAGTGACATGTGTTTGCCAGACATATTGATCCAATCGGCAACATTTATGAAAGACCTGACACGCAGATCATCAATCTGGCCCCAAACAAACCCAACTTTCAGCGTTACAAGGTGATGAACGGACAGTTGCATCTAGTTCTTCTCGTCAAGATTTGCTTCGAACAGCATCTTTGAAATAAGCGTTGTCCCTAATTCCATATAAGTTTGGCCAACGGTACAATAAGCGTTGCTGTCGGACCCTTCAGTCACCCCTCGCTCACTCAAGAAGGCTATAACCGCTTCCGCCATAACCTCATCATCACGATAGACACTTACAGCCTCATCCCAAGCCTCAAAGGATGGGTAGACTGTTTCTGCGACCCTAATCAAAGGCTTTATTTGTTTATTGATCGAAGCTTGATCAAAAGAAATAGAAGGACATTCTGCGCCAATTTTTTGTGCAACAGTGCCTGCGAAAACAATATCAACAAAAGTCAGCTCCAACGTTTTCTTCAAAACGTCTTCATTGGCAAATGCCGGAGCCCCGGCACACAGCGCACATGTCAGCACATAAATTCCAAAACGCATCACTGTCTTCCTATTCCGCTGCCACCTGAACGCCGCCGCCGCGTTTGTGCTTGATACGATCTTCGATCTCATCACGGAAATGCCTGATCAACCCCTGGATCGGCCATGCGGCGGCATCTCCCAATGCGCAGATCGTATGACCTTCGACCTGCTTGGTGACGTCCAGCAGCATGTCGATCTCTTCGGGCTCGGCATCGCCTTTGACCAGTCGGTCCATCACGCGCATCATCCAGCCTGTTCCTTCACGGCACGGCGTACACTGGCCACAGCTTTCGTGCTTGTAGAACTTCGACAACCGCCAGATCGCCTTGATCACATCGGTGGAATTATCCATCACGATCACCGCCGCAGTCCCAAGACCTGACTGCTGTTCGCGCAGCCAGTCAAAGTCCATAATGGCGTCTTCCTTCATGATCTTGCCCGGCAACATCGGAACAGACGACCCACCCGGGATCACAGCTTTCAAATTGTCCCAGCCGCCACGAATACCGCCACAGTGCTTGTCGATCAATTCTTCAAAACTGATGCTCATCGCCTCTTCAACGACGCAAGGGTTATTCACGTGGCCTGAAATAGCAAAGAGCTTGGTGCCCGCATTGTTCGGCCGCCCAAACCCTGCAAACCACTCTGCCCCACGGCGCAGGATGGTCGGCACGACAGCAATGGATTCCACATTATTCACGGTTGTCGGGCAACCATAAAGCCCTGCACCAGCCGGAAATGGCGGTTTCATGCGTGGCATACCCTTCTTGCCTTCAAGGCTTTCCAGAAGCGCTGTTTCCTCGCCACAGATATAAGCGCCAGCACCGTGATGCAGATAAACGTCGAAATCCCAACCGGACTTGGCTGCATTCTTGCCCAGAAGGCCCGCCTCGTAGCATTCATCAATTGCGTTTTGCAGCGCTTCTTTCTCGCGGATATATTCTCCGCGGATATAAATATAGCACGCATGCGCATTCATCGCGAAGCTGGCAATCAGACAGCCTTCGATCAGCGTATGCGGATCGTGGCGCATAATCTCGCGGTCCTTGCACGTGCCGGGCTCGGATTCGTCGGCGTTCACGACCAGATAGGCCGGGCGACCGTCGCTTTCTTTCGGCATGAAGGACCATTTCAGCCCCGTTGGAAACCCTGCCCCACCGCGCCCACGCAAGCCCGATGCTTTCATGTCATCAATGATCTTGTCGCGACCACCTTTGATGATATTCGCCGTGCCGTCCCAATGCCCGCGCGCCTTCGCCCCCCTCAAAGAGCGGTCCTGCATCCCGTAAAGGTTGGTGAAAATACGGTCCTTGTCTGCCAGCATCGCCTAGCTACCTTTATGTTCCTGGCGCGCACGCCAGACCCGAAATAATACGACCAGCGCCCAGATGAACGCAGCCCCTGCGGCCAGATCGAACAGAAAGGCAAACCGTACCGGCCAGCCTAACTGCCCCCTAACCATTGCGCCCCTATCCAAACAAACATCGTGACAAAAATCACGATGGCCGCTTGTCGCGCCTGTTTGACAAGACGCGGATCCCCATCCGAGGGCCCGGTCATGATTTAAGCGTCATATACACCGCCCTTTTTGACCTTCTTGGAGAAGTCAGTTTCGCCTCCTTTAGCAAGAAGCTTGGCCTGATCAACCCAATTATCGCGGCTGACGCGTCCCTTGAATTTGGGTAGGTTCCCATCAACCCACTCGACCTCTTTTTTGCGCCACGACGCAACCTGATCAAAGTGATAGATGCCCATCTCGTTCAACATCTTTTCCATCTGCGGGCCAACGCCCTTGATCTGCTTGAGATCATCCGGGCCACCTTCACGTGGCGCGCTGAGCAATTCTGGCTTGCCGTCTGCAGCAACGGGTTTCGCTGCAGCAGCAGGTTTTGCCTTTACCGGTTTGGGCGCAGGTTCGGGTGCTGGCTCAACAACAGGTTCCGGCGCTGGCGCGGCTTCTGCAACTGGTTCTGGCGCGGGTGCAGGCTTTGCGACTGGCTCAGGTTCAGGCGCTGGTGCAGGTTTTGTTTCCCCAACGACTGTCGAGCCCATTGCAGCAGATGCAGGCTTGGTAGGTTCAAGCGTGACCTCATTCGGGCCGGGCAAGGGCTTGCACAATGTCCAACTCAGCAACACCCCGGCCAGCGCGCACACCACCAGACCAAAGAATATACCTGCGACAATCGCAAAGCCCGCCAATACAATCAGCATGGTTGCGATAAACACGCCCCCAAGTGCTGCTATAAGCCAGCAGGTCACTGCGCATGTCAGTCCTCCGGAATTCTGGTTCATTATTCCACTCCCTAGTCCGTTATAGTCTTACTTGTAGACACCGCCTTTTTTCGCACGGTTTGAAAACTCCGTCTCTTCTCCTTTGGCAAGCTTGTCAGCCTGCTCAACCCATTTATCCCGCGACACGCGACCTTTGAAGCCTTCCAGATTTTCATCCACCCAGGCAACCTCATCCGCAGCCCACTTGGATATCTGATCGAAATGAAAAACACCCAGTTTGTGTAACAGCGTCTCAAGCTTGGGCCCGACACCCTTGATCATCTTCAGGTCGTCTGGCCCACCCTTACGAGCTTCTTTCCGAAATTTAGGCTTCTTTCCACTTTTTACTTCGGCAGCTTTCGCAGGTTCAGTGCTGCGCGGACGCGCCTTGCTTTTCGCAGCTGCCGCACGTTTGTCGACACCGGTTTCATCAACTGGTGTACCTTCTGACAGGTCAGGGGACGCGGGCACTGGTTTTGATTTGGATCGTCCCGCAGGCTTGCCTTGCCAAGGCGTGATCAGCGGCACTTCTGTCCCGTCAATACGTTTCACGGTATCACCAATATCCACCGCAAGCTGGACAGAAGCGTTGTATTTCATCTTGCCGCTATCGAACTCTTTCAGGCTGGTCAGCCCTTTCAAAGGTTCCGCCGCAAACCGCCCATTCTGAGGCCCCGGCACCGGTACTTTGCCAGCGGCCAATTCATCAATGATTTCGCCCATGCGCTTGGCGGTCAGATCTTCGTAATAATCCTTGCCGATCTGTGCCATAGGCGCATTGGCGCAAGACCCAAGGCATTCGACCTCTTCCCAGGAAAACTTCCCATCCGCAGAAAGTTGGTGGGGTTTAGGCGCGATCTTGTCTTTACAAACTGCGATCAGGTCCTCGGCCCCGCAAATCATGCAGGACGTCGTGCCGCATACTTGAATATGCGCAACAGAACCAACGGGTTGCAGCTGAAACATAAAGTAGAACGACGCCACTTCCAAGGCCCTGATATAGGCCATCCCCAACATATCAGCCACGGATTCAATGGCTGGGCGGGTCAACCAGCCTTCCTGTTCCTGTGCGCGCCACAACAGCGGTATAATCGCGCTGGCCTGACGGCCCTCGGGGTATTTTGTAATCTGGGCTTCGGCCCAGGCTTGATTGGCGGGCGTGAAGGCAAATGCTTCGGGCTGGGATGGATGAAGGCGGCGTAGCATCAGTTATTGAACTCTTCAGCTGGGATACAAATGGCAGACGCGTCTGCTGCGGCATCAGTAAAAACCGCATCTTCCAAGGCAATCTTGCACATATGCGATCCATCTTCCGTTTCGATCAGCATCACATCAGCGCGGACACTCTCATACCCCTCAGACAGATCGATAAGGTCACGAAGATGTTGATCTTCCGCGGATACGGTCGTGTCATCAAACACCGCGCTTGATACGCAAGCAGCACTTACATCGCCATCTGCGAATTCGGTTGTCTCTTCCGCGTAGGACGTAAAGGCTGTATCGCTCAGGTCGATTTTGCAGAATTGCGAGCCACTTTGGGTCTCGATCAAAACGACACCAGGGCGCAATTCAGTATAGCCGATAGATGTGTCAATCAGAGCCGAGAACGTCCCGCCCTCAACCCGGGCGGATCGGCTGTCAAACAGCGTGGCCGGGATACATGTGGAGGCGCTGGTTCCCGTTGTTCCGTCTTCCGCGTAGCTGGTAAACGCATCATCCCCGAAATCGAATTTGCAAAATTGAATGGCACTTTCACCTTCAATCATCAGCACATTGTCCCGCAGGGACGTATAGCCTTCAGAGGTATCAACGAGGTCAGACAGAACCAGACCGTCTGATTGCGGCAGAGCCGCATTGCCTTCAAATGCTGCCAATGGAATACACAGGGCTGGATCGACCTCAACCTCACCGTTTGCGGCATAAGCTGCAAAAACGTCGTCGGGCGTGGTGAACTGACACAAAAAGACATCGTCCTCGCCCTCAATGATCACAGCACCAGGGCTCAAATTGACGTATCCTTCAGAGGTATCGATCAATTCGGACACTGCATCTTGCGCAAAGGCTGGGCCAGCCAACAAGCTAAGCGTCACCAGTGTTGTAAGTGTTTTTTTCATCAGTATAGCTTTCTGCATCTATCAAGGTTTGAAGGCTGCGCAGCCGCTGTCGTGCATAAAAACTGCGGCAACCCGTCTTCGGCCTCTGACAACAAGACCATGACCAGACCGTCAGCAGTCACATGGGACGCGATAAGCCCGTAACCTTTATCCGACAATTCTGACCACGAAAAATACGTACCTTGCGTATAAAGTGCGGCGGAACCGCTTCCAAAACGGTCGTCAAATTTCTCACGCTCGCCCAGATTGTTCCGAAGTTTCTCGATCTCATCCAGCGTTGGCCGCGCATCCTGAGCCTGCGCCGCCAAAGGGCAGAGCAGGACAGACATCAGGGTCAGGCTTTTTGTGATCACCGATCAATCTCCCCTAAGACAATATCCATTATTATCTTGATGATCATCACTGAGCTAAACATCTTTCGCACATGCCCCAACTTCTGAAACAATCACTTCAGCGCCGTTTGCGGTTACATTCGCTCGGAACTGACCACGTTCAATAAGCTGTCGCGTATAGACTTTAGTGAAAAACCGATCATTTTCCGGCGTGCGCTTCAAGTCGCGGTTTAGACGATAACCTTCGGAATACCGCACAGATGGCGGTTTTTCAGGATTAAAAGAGCACCCATTTCTTTCGACTGCTTGCACTAATGCATTAATGTCTGAGCCATCGACAAGACCGTTCTCATCGGCGCAGGATGCAAGAGCAATGCCCGCGAAAAATAGAAATACGGATTGCTTTATCACCGGTCAATCTCCCCGAAGACAACGTCCATTGTGCCAATACTCGCGGCCACATCCGCCAATTGGTGCCCTTTGCATATGTAATCCATCGCCTGCAGACGCAGCACCTCCATTACACGAAAAGAGCGCCCCACGTTTTCAGCGACCCAATGGGAAAGTCTTTCACATATCTGCATGCAACCCCTCACCCTAGCAATCCACTAACGTCATGATCTTGGTCTGTTCGTTGAAATTGGCCCGACCTGCTTTCTCTAAGTCAAAATAGGCTTGATCCTTGCGTTCCAGTGCATCCCCTTCGACCCATTGGTTCTCTTGATCTTTAGCCGATATATTTGCCTCGCGATAAACAACCTCCAGAAACAGATCGAACATGGCAAGAATATCCGGACTATGGTTGAAATCGACACTACACCCCACTTGCCGCAATGCGTTGGCATAAGCGTCTTCCAGCATCACAGCATCTAGCGCCCTGATCCGGTCACGGGCGGGGTTTGGTGTATCATGACCAGTTGCCAGTGCAGGGCTTGTTGCCACATACACAGCCAAAACCGTTGTTTGTAAAATAGTTTTGAGTCTGGAGGCCATTACACACACCCTTTGATGCGCAGCTTAATGCCATCATTATTGCGCACGGCAATACCTTCCTTGGCCCAGCTTTGAACGATCTTACCGACTTCGCGCTTATTAAACCCTTGGGCTTTAAGCAAGCGGTCGCCATCTTGCTCGCTCATAATACAGCCATTGTCACGGATGACTTGCAGGAGGCGCAAACCTTCTTTGCTTCGCCCTGCCGTATGATTTTTGCCAGGACAAATCGACGGGTTCAAAACTATCTTACCACTCTCAAACCATGCAAGATTTTTATCCTCAAGCCGTTTTAAGGCTTTATCCATATTCTTTTCGCTCAAGCTTGAGGTGGCAGCGTTGAATTGTGGCGCCGACATGATGCAGCCATTGCTGCTGACAATCTTTATAATGGCATCTGACTGCGCATTCACACTTTGCGCTGCCAGCGGATTTCCCAAAAGACACGCAAAAACTATTGCACTGCCAAGATATGTCTTGCAGCGCTGTTTCACCGGTCAATCTCCCCGAAGACAACGTCCATTGTGCCAATAATCGCGGCCACATCCGCCAATTGATGGCCTTTGCATATGTAATCCATCGCCTGCAAATGCAGAAACCCCGGCGCGCGAAGCTTGGCGCGGTAGGGTTTGTTGGTGCCATCGGCGACCAGATAAACACCAAATTCACCTTTGGGGGCCTCGACCGCCGCGTAAACTTCTCCGGCTGGCACATGGAAGCCTTCCGTATACAGCTTGAAGTGGTGGATCAGCGCCTCCATCGACGTTTTCATCTCACCACGGGTCGGCGGGGTCATCTTGCCGCGGGCCATGATCTCACCCGGTTCTGCCCGTAGCTTGGCAATCGCCTGCAAAATGATTTTCACACTTTCGCGCATCTCGGCCATACGAACCAGATAGCGGTCAAAGCAATCACCGTTCTTGCCGACAGCAACCTTAAAATCAAACTCGTCATAGCATTCATAGGGCTGCGAGCGGCGCAAATCCCATGCAAGGCCCGAGCCGCGAACCATCACGCCCGAGAACCCCCAGTCCAGAATGTCCTGCTCAGTGACAATGCCGATATCCGCGTTACGCTGCTTGAAGATACGGTTATCCGACAGAAGACCATCGATATCGTCCAGAACCTTCGGAAAAGTCCCGCACCACGCCTCGATGTCATTCAGCAAATCATCTGGCAGATCCTGATGCACCCCACCGGGCCGAAAATAAGCCGCGTGAAGCCGCGCACCGCAGGCACGTTCATAAAAAATCATCAGCTTTTCGCGCTCTTCAAACCCCCAGAGCGGTGGCGTCAATGCCCCAACATCCAAAGCTTGCGTTGTAACATTCAGCAGGTGGTTCAGGACGCGCCCGATCTCGCAATACAGCACCCGGATCAAAGACGCGCGGCGCGGCACCTCGGTCTTTGTCAGCTTCTCAATTGCCAGACACCAGGCATGTTCCTGATTCATCGGCGCCACATAATCGAGTCTGTCAAAGTAAGGCAGGTTTTGCAGATAGGTGCGGCTTTCCATCAGCTTTTCAGTGCCACGGTGCAGCAGCCCGATATGGGGATCGCACCGCTCTACAATCTCGCCGTCCAGCTCCAGCACAAGACGCAAGACCCCGTGTGCTGCCGGGTGTTGTGGTCCGAAATTGATATTGAAATTCCGGATCTTCTGCTCACCCGTCAGAGCATCTTCGAAACCTTTAGAGCCGTCCATCACCCTTTCGCCTCCTCAGCTTTCTCATCGCCCGGCATGATGTATTCTGCACCTTCCCATGGGCTCATGAAATCGAATTGACGGTATTCCTGCACCAGCGAAACAGGTTCATAGACCACGCGTTTCTGTTCTTCGTCATAGCGTACTTCGACATAACCCGTGGTCGGGAAGTCTTTGCGCAGCGGATACCCGCGAAAGCCATAATCCGTCAGGATACGGCGCAGATCAGGATGGCCCGAGAACAAGATGCCATACATGTCGAACACTTCCCGCTCGAACCAGTTGGCCGCCGGGAAGGTCTCGATGATCGATGGCACAACTTCATCCTCACGGATCGCCATTTTCACCCGAATGCGATGGTTCTGGTACATCGACAAATACTGGTACACCATATCAAACCGCTCTACCCGCGTTGGATAATCCACTGACGTAATATCGATCAGCGTCGAGAATTTGCAGTTCCGGTCCGTCTTCAGAAATTCGGTGAATGCCAACAGGGATGACGGCGCGATCTGAACTGTCAGCTCATCATTTGCGATCTCGGTGGTGAGCACACAGTCGGGCCGCTTCAGCTCGATATGAGCGGCAAGTTCACGCAGGGCTTCACTCATCTTACAATTGTCCCCGTCCGGCGAATTTTGCGTTGCAGTTGCAGAATGCCATACAGCAATGCCTCTGCTGTGGGTGGGCAGCCGGGGACGTACAAATCAACCGGCACGATACGATCACATCCACGCACCACGGAATAGCTGTAATGATAATACCCACCACCATTGGCGCAGGACCCCATCGAGATCACGTAGCGCGGCTCCGGCATCTGATCATATACTTTGCGCAACGCCGGGGCCATCTTGTTCGTTAATGTCCCTGCCACGATCATCAGGTCCGACTGGCGCGGGGATGCCCGCGGGGCCGTGCCAAAGCGTTCCAGATCATACCGCGGCATGGAGGTGTGCATCATCTCAACCGCGCAACAGGCCAGCCCGAAGGTCATCCAGTGCAGTGAACCTGTGCGCGCCCAGTTGATAATATCCTCGGTCGAGGTGACAAGGAATCCCTTGTCCTGCAGTTCCGCATTCAGCGCTTGCGTGGCGACATCCTTATCGAAGCCCGCAGTGTTAGGGCCAGCAGCTACTCCCATTCCAGAGCTCCTTTTTTCCACTCATAGGCAAAGCCAATGGTCAGTATCGCAAGGAACACCATCATCGACCAGAACCCCAGCAGCCCGACATCCTTGAACGCTACGGCCCACGGAAACAGAAATGCGACTTCGAGATCAAAGATAATGAACAGGATCGACACCAGATAGAAGCGCACATCGAACTTCATGCGCGCATCGTCAAAGGCATTGAACCCGCATTCATAGGCCGAGACCTTTTCCGGGTCAGGATTGCGCACTGCAACCACTACGGCAGCAAGGATCAGAATTAACCCAAGGGCTACGGCCATCCCCAGAAAAATCAAGATCGGAAGGTAATCTCTCAGAAGCTCGTCCACGCGTCTCTCCTTGGCATGTTCCGCTGATTATAAAGCGGAGCAATTAGCTGCGGTGATCTTTACGCGCGCGCGGATACAGGGTCAATGCGACAGAGGCGGGAAAATCTGCGATTGATCCGCGCGTTTTTGACTTATACCAATCCTAGGCTTGCTCGTTTCGGGCCTTCAAAATACCCTAATTTTTTATAACAAGATCAAAGCAGAATTATTTGTTACGGAAGAGCCGCATGAACACTCGAATTGAACAATCCGTTTTGCCCAATGGCATTACTGTTGTCACAGATCACGCACCACATTTCCAAAGCGTTGCGATTGCGATCGGAATCAAGGTCGGCTCGGTCAATGAGCCGGAAGAACTTGCTGGTATTTCTCACATACTTGAACATTTAGTATTTCGCGGCACGCAGAAACGCTCAGGCGATGAGTTGCAGCGGGCGTTTGCACAATCAGCGGGCTATCTCAATGCTCAGACAACAGAAGACTCGACTGTTTTTCATGGGATTATCCTACGTGACGATCTGGCCCATGCAATCTCGTTGATGGGTGAAATGGTTAGTCAACCGCTTCTGGATGCCGACGATCTGGAGTTGGAAAAGAAGATTGTAGAACAGTAAAGCTGCCGAGGATGCGCAAATTGCACGATGCGCGATTCGGCCTTTGATCAGGCCTTTCCGGATCAACCTTTGCGTCAACCAATCATAGGTTATCAAGACACAGTGGACGACCTGACAGTCGATGATCTGGTTGCCCATCATCGCGCGGCTTATGTTGGAGGCAATATCGTGGTGTCGACCTGTGGCAATGTCGATCACGCGGATGTCGTTGGAATGGTTGAGGATGCGCTTGGTCATCTGCCGTCAGGACAGCGGATGCCCGCGCCCGAACTCACCTATGCACCCGGTGAGTTACATAACGGACATGGTGGTGATCAAGGCACGCTTCGGTTGATTTTTCCGATAACCGAGTTTGACTTGAAAATGCACCGCGCCGCGACACTGATCTATGATTGTCTCGGCGGTCATGGTTATTCATTGCTCATGAAAGAGCTGCGCGAGAAACGCGGCCTCGTCTATAACTGCTGGGCGGATGCCTATACGGTCGCGGGACAGAATTTGGTGATGTTTGAGGCGACAGGCGAAGCGCGCAAAATGCCCGAGATCACGGACATCATGATCAACACGATCCGCGACTTTGCCTTGAACCCAACACAAGAAGAGCTCGACCACGCAAAGCAGCGTATGCATGCCAACATATTCATGGCCCTCGATCATCCATCTGCGCGTATCGATTATGTCGCAAATGATATTTTTGAGCGTGGTAAGGTCTTGGACATAAAAGAGAAATACGATGGTTATCAGGCGCTCACACTCAGTGATCTTGCGAAGGCTGGACAGATGCTATTGATGCAACCACCCACGATTATCTCGGCCGGGCCGACCCGGGGTAAGCCCAAATTCGACGCGATACGCGCGGCTATCAGCGGTCGCGACACCACAAAGCCCGGTTTCAGACAACGGGCCAGTTGATCTGCTATAAAGAAGCCCTGACAGAAGGAGGGTAAACGGCCTACCAGGTTTGGGCCGTTTAACTTAAGACACAACCCACGCCGCTTTGCGTTTTTCAAAAAACGCGGCGATCCCTTCAACGGCCTCCGTACTTTCCCACCGCGCTACCAGCGCGGCCACCGACGCTTCAATATCGGCTTCACGAGGCGCACTGCCCAGTTGCAAGGCCAGTGCCTTGGCCTCGGCCACAGCGCCGGGCGCGCAGGCGAGATAAGGGGTGACTTCGGCTTCAATCGCCGCATCCAGATCGTCCGCGACCGAGGCCACAATACCAAGTTGCGCGGCTTCCTGCGCGTCAAACACCCGGCTTGACATGAACACCCGGCGTGCGTTGCCCTCGCCCATACGCGCAACAACATAAGGGCCAATGGTGGCTGGAATCACACCCAGCTTCGTCTCGGTCAGGCCAAATTTCGCACCTGTTGCCGCGACCGCCACATCACAGATGCAGGCCAGCCCGACACCACCACCAAAAGCGCTGCCTTCAATCCGCCCAATCACTGGTTTGGGCAAGCTGTTCAAAGCGCCTAACATTGCGGCCAGCTTGCGTGCCTGTGCCGCGCGGGTCGCCCCGTCTGCGTTGATCTGTACTTTCATCCAATTTAGATCACCGCCGGCGCAAAACATGCCATCCGCACCGGTCAGTACAATCACGCGAACCTCCGGATCAGCCGCTAACTGCGCCGCGACCTGCGCCAGTTCTGCAATCATCTGCCCCGACAAAGCATTGCGCTTCTGCGGTCGGTTCAAGGTCAGCGTGGCAACCCCGCGTGGGTCCACCTCCAAAAGCAGAGTTTCAAACATGTCGCATCCCTTTCGCCATTTCCGCCGCTTGCGTTATCAGCGCCGCGTCCAATCCGGTTTCAAACCCCAGCACGCCCAGATGCGCCACGACCGCCTCGGTGGCGACATTGCCAGACGCACCCGGCGCGTAAGGACAGCCCCCAAGCCCACCAACAGCGGCGTCAAACACCCGCAGGCCGCGCGCAAGAGAGGCATCGATATTTTCCAAGGCCCGCCCGCCCGTATCATGAAAATGCCCCGCCAATTGCGCGGGTGGCATCTCGCCCAGAGCGGCGTCCAGCATCTTGTCAATCGTCTCTGGCACACCGCGCCCGATCGTATCGCCAAGCGAGACCTCGTAACATCCCATATCCCGCAGGGCTGCCACAACATTGGCAACAGCGGCGGGTTTCACAGCCCCATCAAACGGGCAATCTGTCACGCAAGATACATATCCCCGCACTAGCAAGTCATCCTTTTGGGCAGCTTCGATGACCGGCACAAACCGTTCCAGACTTTCAGCAATCGAGGCATTCAGGTTTGCCTGCGAAAACCCTTCCGAGGCGCTGGCAAATACAGCAATCTCATCAGCCTTCGCTGCGCGCGCGCGTGCGTACCCCTTCATATTAGGCACCAGCGCAGCATAGGATACCGAAGGCTTGCGTCTGATCCCCTCAAGCACCTCGGCGCTATCTGCCATTTGCGGTACCCATTTCGGTGAAACAAAGCTCGCTACCTCGATCCTATGAAACCCAGCCTGCGACAGAAGATCAATAAGCGCAATCTTGTCATCGGTCGGGATGATGCGCGTCTCGTTTTGCAGCCCGTCACGGGGACCAACTTCGAATATCTCGACCTGCCTGCCCATTATCTTTTCCACAACGCCCCTGCAAAGGGCATCAGACCTCCCAAGCCGGATAAAACGGCTTATCATAAAGCCGCGCCCCGTCCGATGGCAGCGATGCCTGAAACGCCGGGCGCTCGGTGATCAGCGCATACCACTTGGACAGCGCCTCAAACGGTTCAATCGGCGCAAAATGCCGCGCCATATAGATCGCCTGCCCGCAAGAAATATCCGCAGCCGAAAAGCCGCTGCCGAGCAGGTAGTCGCGATTTTCCATAGGCGTGGACAAACGGTCTTCCAATGCAGCATAACATTTGCCCAGCCGCGCGGCCTCCAGCTTCATCACAATGGGCGATCGCATTGCATCTTCATAAAGTGCTATATGCTGTTGGGTCAGGGCTGCTGTATGCTGACTGATCGTCTCGGCAAAATGCACCCAAACCAGCCATGCCATACGGTCCGGATCACCGGGCGGACGGCCTAGCCCGTATTCCGGAAAGCGCTCACACAGATATTCGGTGATCGCCCCGGTCTCGAACATCCGCTCGCCTTCTATCTCAAGGGCCGGAACACGACCTGCCGGGTTCAGGTTCAGATATTCCGGCGCGCGTAATGATCGATCAAACGGGCGCAAAACCAGCTCAAACTCGGCCTTTATCTCATGCAACAACCACAAACTCCGCATAGAGCGCGTCTGCGGGGCATGATGCAGTCGGATCACTGATTTTCCTCCAGAAGAATAAGCTGATCCCCGGCCGCCACCTGCGCCCCCTCGGACACCATCACCTGCGAGACCACACCATCACGGGCCGCTTTCAGTTCGTGCTCCATCTTCATTGCCTCCAACACGGCCAACCGGTCGCCTTGCACCACGACATCACCGGGCTTGACCGCAACCACGCGGACCAGTCCCGGCATGGGCGCAAGCGTTATATCCCCGCCTGCCACCTCAGTGCTGCGGTCCAATGGATCGGGCACATCGAAATGATACGCGTTTGTCCAGAATACGCTTACCCCTCGCGCACTGCGCACAACCCGTGCCGTCACCTTCGCACCGTCCACAGCCCAGCTATCACCCATCCGCGCCACGTCATGAATGGCGCCTTCGATTTCAACCCTGAACTGTCCCGCAGCCAGCGTTGTCACGCGCGCCATAATCTCAAAGCCTTGGTAACACAAAGGCACATTCTGCTCCAAAGGCTGCCACAAGGTGAAGCCTGCAAGCGGCGTATCCCCGCTACCCAAAGCACAAACACCCGCCAATGCTTTTGTGCGTGAACAGGCCACAGGCTCTGTGCAGAGCGCGTCCAGATCGCGCGCAATCAACCCGGTATCCACGTTCCCTGCACCAAAGTCGTCATGCAGCGTCAGCGCGCGCAGAAAAGCGATATTCGTCACCGTTCCCGCAATATGGGTTGCGCCCAATGCGCGGGTCAGCTTGGCCAAAGCCCTGGCTCGGTCCATGCCATGAACGGTCAGCTTTGCAATCATCGGGTCGTAATAGGGGCTGATCTCATCGCCTTGCCGCACGCCCGTATCGACGCGCACCCAGTCGGGGAAACGTAAATGTTCCAACACTCCCGTCGCAGGCAAAAAGCCTGCCGGGACATCTTCCGCATAAAGCCGGGCCTCGAAGGAATGGCCACGAATTGACAACTGCTCTTGCGCCATCGGCAGGTCTTGCCCGCTGGCGACACGCAATTGCCACTCCACCAGATCGACACCGGTAATGGCTTCCGTGACAGGGTGTTCCACTTGCAGCCGTGTGTTCATCTCCATAAACCAGAACCGATCCGGGCGCAGGCCGTCCGACGCGTCCACGATGAATTCCACCGTCCCTGCCCCAGCATAGCCCACGGCCTGTGCGGCGCGCACCGCGGCAGCCCCCATCGCCTCGCGCATATCAGCAGTCATACCGGGCGCTGGCGCTTCCTCGATCACCTTCTGGTGGCGGCGTTGCAAGGAACAATCTCGCTCAAACAGATGCACGGCCTTAGTGCCGTCGCCAAAGACCTGAATTTCGATATGGCGCGGTTTTTCCACATATTTTTCGATCAGGACCGCGTCATTGCCGAACGCTTTCATGGCTTCTGACCGGGCTGCGTCCAATGCCGCATCGAAATCCGCAGCCTGATCGACACGGCGCATACCTTTGCCACCGCCACCTGCAACCGCCTTAATCAGCACCGGATAGCCAATCTGGGCAGCTTTTTCGGCTAAACCGTCCTGTGCCGCACCGTGATAGCCGGGGACGACAGGCACGCCTGCCTTCTGCATCAAGGCTTTGGCTGCATCCTTCAGGCCCATCGCCCGGATGGCCTGCGCGGATGGCCCGATAAAGACAAGCCCCGCCTGTTCAACCGCCTCCACGAAATCCGGGTTCTCGGACAAAAACCCATAGCCCGGATGAATAGCCTGCGCGCCCGTGGCCAAAGCAGCATCGATAATCGCTTGAGCGCGCAAATAGCTTTCTGCAGGAGTTGTCCCGCCCAATGATACCGCCTCATCCGCCAAAGCAACATGGCGCGCCGAGGCATCTACATCCGAGAACACAGCCACCGTCTGCACACCCAACCGCCGACATGTCTCGATAATACGACAGGCAATTTCACCACGATTGGCGATGAGGATTTTAGAGAACATGGGCACCAACAGCTCCGAACCCCTGAAAACAATACGTGTTACATCTACAATTCGGACTCAACAGATCCTGCTGCCTCACCACCATGACCCACTCTCCTTGTCTTTTAGATGTGTGCGAACATGTTCTGGCAAAGGCCAAGCATCATAATTCATGCCCGATAAAGGTCCACCGCGAGTGCCGCGATAGGCATGAGTATACAGTTCGCGGTGCAATACAATGTCGATCCTGCTCAGCGCTGCATCAACGCGGGTCTTCATATCATCAACCTGCGCTTCCAGTTTTGCCTCTTTGCTTTTACCTTTAATCCAGGTCGGCAGAGATAAATTTCTGAAAATCGCTTTCCCGGCCCCTAGCGCAATTAGCAGTACAAGATTGGCAATGATGGGGACGACGGCCATAGAAACAACGTCAAAGCCCATATCCCAAGTCAGCCAACCTTGCTTCTTCTTACCTTTCGCCAATTCCGCGCGCATCTGATCAAACTCTGTTACAAAAGTCTGGCGGAAATGACGCGCAAACTCGACACGATCAAAATCACTGCGACCAGCCCAAACCATTAACTTTGGTCGGACAAACATCCCTTGTTGTGATCGGTCCACGAATACTTCGAAGTCGAACAGAAAGAAGTAATCCTCCGGGTCGGTTGAGTTATGGATCAGATAAACCGGAATTTCGACTTCACTCCCAAGCGTCGGCAAGGTGATCTCGGGCAAAGAATCCCAGACCTTCTGGCCAAGTGCCTTTGGATCAACTGGCATTTTCATGCTCTACATCCGGAACACGCCGAAGCGTGTTTCCTCGATAGGCGCATTCAGGGCAGCTGATAACGATAGGAACAGAACATCGCGCGCCTTGCGCGGGTCGATCACCCCGTCATCCCAAAGCCGGGCAGAGGCATAAAGCGGGTGCGATTGTTGCTCAAACATATCAATGGTGGGTTGTTTGAACGCCGCTTCTTCTTCGGCAGACCATGTGCCGCCTTTACGCTCAATCCCGTCGCGTTTCACGGTTGCCAGAACACCCGCCGCTTGTACACCGCCCATGACTGAGATACGGGAATTGGGCCAGCTCCACATGAAGCGCGGCTGATAAGCCCTTCCTGCCATTCCATAATTCCCCGCTCCGAAAGACCCGCCGACCACCATGGTGATCTTCGGAACGCTTGTGGTTGCCACGGCTGTGACCATCTTTGCCCCATGCCGCGCGATGCCTTCATTCTCATATTTCTGGCCAACCATGAACCCCGTGATGTTCTGCAAGAACACCAACGGGACGCGCCGCTGAGAACACAGCTCTATGAAATGCGCGCCCTTCTGCGCGGCTTCTGAAAACAACACACCGTTATTTGCGATGATGCCTACCGGACAGCCATGAATATGGGCAAAGCCCGTAACCAGAGTTTCGCCAAACCGCGCCTTGAATTCGTCGAACCGGGACCCATCGACCACGCGCGCGATGATCTCGCGGATGTCGTAGGGCGTGGTCAGTGATGCGGGCACCACACCCAACATCTCTGCCGGGTCATAGCTTGGCTCTTCGGGGCTTTGCCACTGAACGCAGGACGATTTGCGGTGGTTCAGATGGCCAACGGCCCGCCGTGCAAGGGCCAGCGCATGGGCATCATCTTCCGCCAGATAATCGGCCACGCCAGACAGGCGCGTATGCACATCCCCACCGCCAAGGTCTTCGGCACTGACCACCTCGCCCGTTGCCGCCTTGACCAGCGGCGGTCCCGCCAGAAAAATCGTGCCCTGATCCCGCACGATGATTGTCACATCCGACATCGCAGGCACATAGGCCCCGCCAGCTGTGCAGGACCCCATGACCACCGCGATCTGCGGAATACCCTTGGCGCTCATCCGGGCCTGATTGTAGAAAATCTTGCCAAAGTGATCCCGGTCGGGGAAAACCTCATCCTGATTTGGCAGGTTCGCGCCGCCACTATCGACCAGATAGATGCAAGGCAGATGACACTCTTCGGCAATTTCCTGGGCGCGCAGGTGCTTTTTGACCGTCATCGGGTAGTATGTCCCGCCCTTTACGGTCGCGTCATTGCAAACGACCATGACGTTCCGCCCTTGCACGCGCCCGACACCGGCGATTACGCCCGCGCAGGGGGCCGCACCATCGTAAAGACCGTGGGCTGCAGTTGCGCCAACCTCCAGAAATGGGCTGCCCGGGTCCAGCAAGTTCGCCACACGATCACGGGGCAACATTTTGCCGCGTTTTACATGACGCTCGCGCGGGCCTTCGCCACCACCCATCGCCGCCAGCCGGGCCGCCTTGGACACCACGTCCAACATGGCAAGATTGGCAGCCTCATTGGTTTTGAATGTCTCTGACGAAGCGGTAATGGCCGAGGAGAGTTTCATCTTATACCCCTTGGCGCATATCACGCAGTTGCAAAGCCCGCTGCGCCGTGAAGACCATCATACAATTAGCATGCACGATGGACCGGATCGAACCACCTTGCCACCGCGTGTATTTGAGTGCGCAATCCGCATCACGAAAGGAAATCCAGGCACGCTGCGCGTCTTGCAGGCTTTGCTTTAGTTCTGCGCCAGACGCGTCGGAGCCAGCGGGGGCAGAGCGCGCATCAAAATCTGCGCGCAAGCCACGGTATTCTTCGTTCAGAATAGCATCCCATTCAGCAGTCTCGGCCCCAATACATTCGGCGATCCCAATCGTCGTGCCGCCCGTCGGTGTGCCCTGACAGGCATCCGATGCGCTGCCCAGACAGTCCGGCGACGTGTCAGCTATTGCTGTGTTCGCAAAACATGCGCGCACGGTTTGAACATCTACCTCAAGACCCTGCGCGAAGGCAGGTTGGGCAAAAGCCAGAAGGCTGGCAGCCAAGGCGGATGAGAAAACTGCTCTCATGTCGCCGCTTCCACCTTAAACAAAACCCGCACGACAAGGCCCGCAAAAACAAAGACACCCGGAATAGATCCGCCCCAGAACAACAGTCGATGTAAATCATCAGACGACGTACCAAATGACGGATACAACCACAGATAAATTGCCCCGATCACTGCCGCGACTATGCCCATCGCCGCAATTACTTTTAAAAATCTTTGCCACAAGGGCCCGCGCACTCTGGATTTCACATTGCAATTCCGGCAGGTCACGCCGCTGGAATATCCTTTACTCCAAAGCCTCAGGCTGTTTAGCCACAAGCGCAGAAACGGCAAGCTTCGCCCACAAAATGAACATTCCAGACCTGCAATTTTAGAAAACACCTTCATTTATACCTCCAACTCTGTAAGCGCACATCGATGTGCAAGGCTGTTGTGGCGCAAAAGAGCGGAGAAACAAACCGTTCATCGCCCAAAGTATAGCTTTGGCATGCGGAAAACTGCTCGCAGCTTTGTGTAACAGAAGATATCAGGCAGGTTTTCACCCCATCGCCCCCATCAATTCCCGACCGATCAACATTCGCCTGATCTCGGACGTACCCGCCCCGATCTCCATCAGTTTAGCGTCTCGGAACAGGCGCGATACCGGGCTGTCATTCATGAACCCCGCGCCGCCCATGGCCTGAACCGCCTGATGTGCCTGCACCATGGCCTGTTCGGACGCGTAGAGTACGCACGCCGCTGCATCCTGACGGGTGACTTGCCCGCGGTCACAGGCTTTGGCGACCTCATAAACATAAGCACGGGCTGAGTTCATGGCAGTATACATATCGGCAATCTTGCCCTGCATCAGCTGGAACGACCCGATAGGTTTGCCAAACTGCTTGCGTTGCGCAAGGTAGGGCATGATTTCATCCAGACAGGCGGCCATGATGCCAGTGCCGACCCCCGCCAGAACCACGCGTTCATAATCCAGGCCGGACATCAGAACGGCAACGCCGTGCCCCTCTTCCCCCAGCACATTTTCAAACGGCACTTCAACGTCTTCAAATACCAGCTCTGCCGTGTTGGACCCGCGCATCCCCAGCTTGTCGAAATGTGCAGAGGTCGAGAAACCCGCCATGTCTTTCTCGATGATAAACGCAGTAATCCCCTTACTGCCCGCCTCAGGGTCGGTCTTGGCGTAAACCACAAGCGTCGAAGCATCCGGCCCGTTGGTGATCCAGTATTTCGTCCCGTTCAGGCGGTAATGATCATTGCGCTTTTCGGCACGCAGCTTCATCGAGACGACATCGGACCCCGCGCCCGCCTCTGACATGGCAAGGGCGCCGACATGCTCCCCCGAGATCAGCCCCGGCAGATAGCGCGCCTTTTGATCCGGTGTGCCATTCAGCTTGATCTGGTTCACACACAGGTTCGAGTGCGCGCCATAAGACAAAGATACCGAGGCACTGGCCCGCGCGATCTCTTCCACTGCGATTGTATGGGCAAGGTAGGACATACCCACCCCGCCGTCCTGCTCATCAACGGTTATGCCCAGCAAACCCATCTCACCCATCTCGCGCCACAGCTCGGGTGGGAAAGTATTGGTTCGGTCGATCTCGGTAGCCATCGGCTTAACCCGATCCTGCGCCCAGCGATGCACCATTTCGCGCAGGGCATTCACATCTTCCCCTACGTCAAAAGTCATGGTTGCGTTGAACATATTTTTCCCCGTTAATTGAACACGTGTTCAGTTGTATGAAGCGAGATCTTAAACTGTCCAGCTTTTAACTTGCATCATTCGGGGATTCGGCCCCAACTTTGTCGCAATTAATTATCGGGGACTAAGTTGTAACGTATGATCTATCTTGCCTTTTACAGGGGAGAGGGTCGGTTTTTTAACGATACTGTCGTGCGCTTCATCACGCGCTCGGAGTTTTCGCACTGCGAACTATTCACCAGTTCCGAGCCTCCGCTTCCCGGAGAAACCCATCGTTGTGTCACCGCCGTTGGCGTTGAAGGCGGTGTACGTATCAAAGATGTAACCTTTAAACCCGGGCGCTGGGAATTTACGCCTGTCCCATGGGCCAGCCCAAATGCCTATGATCAAGCGATCAACATGAAAGGCGGGTATGATTACCTAGGGCTGCTCTGTACGCAGTTCATCAATCTACGCCGTCATGCGCCGGATCGGTGGTTCTGCTCTAAACTTTGCGCGAAAGCGCTGGGCTTAAGTGAAGCGCATACCTATTCCCCCGGCGATCTGAAACGGGTCGTGGAAGAACATAATCGTATCTACCGGCTGGCACAGCTTACAGGTGGTAAGATTGTGCGCCCTGCAAAAATCCCACACGGCGCGAACGTTTCACCCGGTCCTGGCAACGCGCTGCCCCAACCGAAGAGCTTCGCTTTGAATGATCCGGGCAATCAGGCGACATTCCTCCACACTGAACGTCAGCGGCAAGCGCATGTCCAGCAGGCCCGCCAGCACCCGATCCGTCCGCGGCAGGTTCTGCGCCCGCGCATAGCGCCAGCTGTCATAGCGCGACGTAAAGCCGATCGGATCAGGGGCCCCGAACCACTTCAGTTCCACCCCACGTGCCGCACAGGCAGCGGCGAAGTCATTGATTTCATCGGCGCTCGCATGCGGCAACAGGAACTGGAAGGATGAGCCCACAAAGCGCCCGGCAGGATCACGGTCAATAATCCGCAAACCGGGCGTATTGCGCAAACCTTCCTCTACCACCGCGTATCGGGCGTTCCATGCATCAACCTGCGCGTCGAGTTGGCGCAATTGCGGTCGCAGGATTGCGGCGCGTAGATTGTCCATGCGGCCTGAAATATTGGGGGTGTCCCATTTCACCTGCTCAAACGCTTCAGGTGGCGGGGCCGCGAGATGACGAGGATACAGCATGTAGCTGCCCGACTGAATGATCGCGCGGGCCATAACATGATCATCGTCCGAGACCAGAAAGCCGCCCTCGCCCGAATTCACATGTTTGTAAGTCTGGCAAGAATAGCATCCGATAATGCCATGCCGCCCGGATGGTATACCGCGCCAACTGGCCCCCATCGTATGGGCACAATCCTCGATCACCTGAACATGCCCATCCGCGCAGATTTGCATCAGGCGGTCCATATCACATAGATGCCCGCGCATATGGCTCAGCAGCAGGATACGCGCGCCGGAACTGTCGATCTTCGCCCGAAGATCATCCAGATCGATAGTCAACTGTTCCGTGACCTCAACGAAAACCGGCTCTGCACCAACGCTTGCAATCGCCCCCGGCACCGGTGCCAAAGTGAACCCGTTGGACAGAACCTTGTCACCCGCTTTGACCCCGACTGCGCGCAGGGCGCAGCCCATCGCATAGCCACCCGAAGCCACGGCCAGCGCATATTTCGCCCCGGTCAGTGCCGCGAATTCCTGTTCCAAAAGGGCCACTTCCCCAACTTCCCCCTCGGCCACGTTATAACGGTGCAACCGCCCATGGCGCATCACCGCAATTGCCGCTTCGATCCCATCTTCCGGGATTGGTTCCTGCTGCGTAAAGCTGCCTGTGAAGACTTCGTCCATGGTGCCTCCGGTTCTACTGATCAGTCTGCGCCCAGATATACGGTCAGGTCAACCAATCAACTGTGCGACAACGCCATCCAGCTGATCATAACGATCCAAAAGTGCATCGGGGTTCAAAGCCAGCACATCCTGTCGGCCCGGACCAAAGGTGACAAGAACCGAGGCCACCCCGGCTGCGCGGGCGGTTTTGTGATCAGTCAGCGTGTCGCCAACCAGCAAAGACGCCCCTATCTTGCCACCTGCACGGCGCACAGTCTCGGCATAGGCTTCTGGGTCAGGTTTGCGCACCGCAAGCGTATCGGCCCCAATCAGAGCGTCGAATATATCGTGGAAATCCAGTGCGCGCAGAAGCTTTTCTGCCAGCTTTTCGGGTTTATTGGTGCAAATGCCAACACGATAGCCAGCAGATTTAAGCCGTATCACCGCCTCGCGCGCACCATCATAAAGCACCGTATGATGATCGATCGCATCGCCATATGCCGCCAGCAGCACAGGGTATTGCGCATCAATATGCCCTTCGAAGTCACTCAAGCCCAACCGCTGAAAACCAGCGGTCAACATAGCGCGCCCACCTTTCAACGCTGTTCCCGCATCCTCTTCGACGCTCAGCACATTGCCGTGACCTAAACCACGAAAACAGGTATTGGCCGCCGCAATCAGATCGCCACTGGTGTCGGCCAATGTACCATCCAGATCGAAAATTACTGTCCGCATCCACTCTGCCCCATTGTAACGCAGCGAAACCTCTTTTGAGAGGCGCACCCTTGCGCCGCCGCCGCATACGGATAGAACGAACGTCAAACAAAGAAAAGCAAGAGAGACAGGAATGCCCACAGCGCTGATCATTCTGGCCGCAGGTCAGGGAAGCCGGATGAATTCGGATCTGCCGAAGGTATTGCACAAGATCGGCGGTGCACCACTGCTGGTGCATGGCATGACGGCCGGGGCATCTTTGCAGCCGGAACGCATAATTGTCGTCACCGGCCACGGTGCCGAACAAGTGGAAGCTGCCGCGCAAGCGGCGGATGCAGACGTGATCTGCGTCCGACAGACCGAGCAGAATGGCACAGCCCACGCTGTGGCGCAGGCAAGAGACGCGCTTGCGGATTTCGACGGTGATGCCCTTGTTCTATACGGTGACACGCCATTTATCAGCCCCCAGACGCTGGAAAAGATGGCGCAAGCCCGCACAGATGGTGCGGATGTGGTGGTCCTAGGGTTTGAAGCCGATGATCCGGGCCGGTATGGGCGTTTGATCGTAAAAGGCAACCAGCTTGAACGCATCGTGGAAGCCAAGGATGCGTCACCTAAAGAAATGGATGTAACACTCTGTAATTCAGGTGTAAAAATGGCTGACTGTGCAACTATGTTTGATCTGATCGCACAGATCAAAAATGATAATGCCGCAGGCGAGTACTACCTGACCGACATCGTCGGGCTTGCCCGTAGCAAAGGGTTGTCGGTCGCGGTCGTCACCTGCCCCGAGGCTGAAACGCTGGGCATCAACACACGCGCCGAACTTGCCGCCGCCGAAGCCGCTTTCCAATCCCGCGCCCGTGCGCAGGCTTTGGAAAATGGCGTGACGCTGGCGCAGCCTGAAACGACCTATTTCGCCTATGATACGGTTATTGGCCGCGATGCCACGATTGGCCCCAACGTGGTCTTTGGCCCCGGCGTGACCATCGAATCCGGCGCGGACATCCGGGCCTTCTGTCATCTGGAAGGATGCCATGTCAGCCGCGGTGCGCAAGTTGGCCCGTTTGCGCGGCTGCGCCCCGGTACAGAACTGGAGGAAACCGCCCGCGTCGGCAATTTCGTCGAGATCAAGAATGCAACTCTGGCCGAAGGTGCGAAGGTCAACCACCTTTCCTACATTGGCGATGCGCATGTGGGGGCTGCCGCCAATATCGGGGCGGGCACCATAACCTGTAACTATGATGGCGTGATGAAACATCGCACCACCATCGGCGCGCGAGCCTTTATAGGCTCGGACACGTTGCTGGTGGCCCCGGTCAGCGTCGGGGCTGAAGCGATGACCGGCTCTGGCACCGTCGTTACAGAAGACGTCCCCGAGGGCGCGCTGGCAATCGGGCGGGCGCGGCAAGTGAACAAAAAAGGCCTCGCGCGCCGTTTGATGGAAATGTTGCGAGCCACCAAAAAGAAGCAGGCAGAGGGCGAATAAATGTGTGGTATTGTAGGAGTTCTTGGGACGCATGAGGTCGCACCCATTCTGGTCGAAGCGCTGAAACGGCTGGAATATCGCGGCTATGACAGCGCAGGCATCGCAACCGTCAACAATGGCGTGCTGGACCGTCGCAGGGCTGTGGGCAAACTGGTGAACCTCAGCGACTTGCTGGTGCATGAACCGCTGGCCGGAAAATCCGGCATCGGCCATACCCGCTGGGCCACCCACGGCGCGGCAACAGTCGGTAATGCGCATCCACATAAAGCGGGGCCAGTGGCCGTTGTTCACAACGGAATTATCGAGAATTTCAAAGAGTTACGCGAAGACCTTGCGGCTGATGGCTTCGAGACGAAAACCGAGACAGACACCGAAACAGTCGCTCTTTTAGTGCAGCGATTTCTTGAACAAGGGCTTTCCCCACAGGACGCTGCAGAACAGACGATTGCAAAGCTTGAAGGGGCCTTTGCCCTGTGCTTTCTATTCCACGGCGAGGATGATTTGATGATCGCAGCCCGCAAAGGACCTCCGCTTGCGATTGGGCATGGGGATGGCGAGATGTTCGTCGGCTCCGACGCGATTGCACTGGCCCCAATGACCAATCGCGTGACTTATCTGGAAGAAGGCGACAGGGCCGTTCTGACCCGCAACAGCCTTGAAATTTTCAACGAAGCCGGGAAGCTGGCGAACCGCAAAATCCAGACCATAGCGCTGGAAGAAGCACGGGTTGAAAAAGGCGGACACAAGCATTTCATGGCCAAGGAAATTGCCGAACAGCCTGCTGTTCTTGCCGATGCCATTGCCGCCTATACAACCCCGGATGGCGCCGATATCCAACTGCCCAGCAGTACGCTGGATTTTGCACAAACCGACCGGATCACCATGATCGCCTGCGGGACGGCCTTCATCGCGTGTCAGGTGGCCAAATACTGGTTTGAACAAATCGCGGGCTTACCCGTCGATGTGGATATTGCGTCTGAGTTCCGCTACCGCAATTCGCCGATCTCGGACAAATCTTTTGCGGTGTTTGTCAGTCAGTCCGGCGAAACGGCAGACACGCTGGCCGCGTTGCGCCATTGTCAGGGCAAGGCCGCCAAGATATTGTCGGTCGTGAATGTTGCCGAAAGCTCTATCGCGCGGGAAAGCGATCTGTCTCTGCCAATTCTGGCCGGGCGCGAGATCGGCGTGGCCTCGACCAAGGCTTTCACCTGTCAGCTGACCGTGCTTGCCAGCCTTGCCCTTCTGGCCGCCAAACAGCGCGGCACGCTGAGTGCTACTGAACTGGCCGAACGTATCGCAACATTGCGAAGCCTGCCGGGGTTGATGAACCAGGCGCTGGCGCTTGAAGCAAAGATCAAGAAGACCGCCCAGAAGATCGCACCGGCGCAGGATGTGCTGTTTCTGGGGCGAGGCGCGATGTTCCCACTTGCCATGGAGGGCGCGCTAAAACTGAAAGAAATCAGCTATATACATGCCGAAGGATACGCGTCAGGCGAGCTGAAGCATGGGCCAATTGCCTTGGTCGACAAAGATGTGCCGGTCGTTATCATGGCCCCGCAGGACGCGCTGTTCGACAAGACAATCTCTAACATGCAAGAGGTCATGGCCCGGCTGGGCAAGGTCGTCTTGATCACCGATGCGGACGGTGCTGCTACCGCTTCGACCGGCGTGTGGCAAACGGTGGGAATGCCCTCGGTTGACCCGTTCTTTGCACCGATCCTCTATGCTATCCCGGCGCAATTGCTGGCCTATCATGCAGCCGTCGCCAAGGGGACGGATGTGGATCAGCCGCGCAATCTGGCAAAATCGGTGACTGTAGAATGACGCCCGAGCAGGCATTGTCGGCCCTGCAGGATCACGGCAATGCCACCAAAGCCGCCGATATGGCGGCGTATCACAAGGCAGATCGACCATATCTTGGCGTTGCCAATCCAGTGATTGACACGCTTGCGAAATCCTGGCGTGCTGATCTTGATCTGCCCGGTCGTGTGGCCCTTGCCGATGCTTTGTGGCGCAGCAATATTCATGAAGCCCGCGTTGCTGCTGCCAAGCTGTTGACCCAGGCGCGCCTGCGCCCCGACGACGGACCCGCTTGGGAGCTGATCAAAAGCTGGGTGCCCGACTTCGACGCCTGGGCCATCGCCGATCACGCCTGTATCGCTGGACAAAAGCGGCTTTTGGCGGACCCTGCCCGCGTGGATGATGTTGCACTATGGACCCGCTCTGACCATCTGTGGACCCGGCGGGCGGCTTTGGTTGTGACACTTCCCTGGACCAAGCAGAACCACCCCAAGCCACAGGATCTGGTAATTCGTGACCGGGTGCTGGAATGGGCCGCAGGATATGTGGATGACCATGAATGGTTCATTCAAAAAGCCATCGGCTGGTGGCTTCGGGAATTGTCAAAGCATGACGTACCTAGGGTTGAGGCGTTCATCGCCTCCTATGGTGACCGCATGAAGCCTTTCGCGCGGAAAGAAGCCTTGCGTCACCTCAACCGGAAAAAACGCTAAGGGGCGCAAGATCGGTCAACCCCAGATCAAGCGCACGCATCGCCGCAAGGGAAATACGGCTTCCCGATCCCGCCTCGCCCTCGATGGGGATCAGATTGACATTGACGCTTTTGCCCGACGCCGTCTGAAGCCGGCCCGATGTTGCCGAGCTGACCAGCGGCGTTTTCAACCAGAAACCACCCTGCCCCGGATCACCAAGGGCGGCCACGGTCTGGCCAAGAGCTTTTTCGCCCGCAGGCTCAGGCGGCGCTTGGACAGCGGCCTCTCTCTCGGCCTCGGATGTCGTATCCAGCGCTTCGGGTGACACGCCCTCGCCGCCGATTTGGATACCTTCCTGCGGCTGCACGGTCGGAGCAGGCACTACCGGCGCCGTCTTTTCTTTCTGAGAAAAGAGGCCACGATTCCCCCCTCCGCAGGCCGATACGGACACAACAAGCAGGGCGGGCACGATATGTGATTTAAATCTGATCATTGGCCTTCCTTAAATCGAAATCACATCCCTTTCAACGACCCATGCAAGCCCTTGCCGATCGGACCAAGCAAGACTACGCTTATGCTATGACAGCACCTCTCATTGATCCGTTTCATCGTGCCATCACCTATCTGCGCCTGTCTGTGACAGATCGCTGCGATTTTCGCTGCGTCTACTGCATGTCCGAAAACATGCAATTCCTTCCCAAAAAGGAACTTCTGACACTGGAAGAACTGGACCGCCTGTGTTCCAGCTTCATCCGTCTGGGTGTCAAGAAACTGCGCATTACCGGTGGGGAGCCTTTGGTGCGGCGGGGTATCATGTCATTTTTCGACGCGATGTCGCGGCATCTGGAAACTGGCGCGTTGCAAGAGCTGACATTGACCACCAACGGATCACAGTTGGAACGGTTTGCAAACGACCTTTATGCGGCAGGCGTGCGGCGGGTGAATATATCTCTCGATACGCTGGATGAGGCGAAATTCGCTGAAATCACGCGCTGGGGCCGCTTGCCGCAGGTCATTCGGGGTGTCGAAGCTGCATTGAAGGCAGGACTGCGGGTCAAGATAAACACTGTTGCCCTGAAAGGCTTTAACGAGGTTGAGCTGTTCGATCTGGCCGCATGGTGCGCCGATCTGGATATGGATCTGACCTTTATCGAAGTCATGCCGATGGGCGATATCGGCAATGAAAACCGGCTGGATCAATATTGGCCGCTAGATGATTTGCGCGCGCGGCTTGCCGAGCGCTTCACACTGACCGACCTGTCCGAGCGAACAGGTGGCCCTGCACGTTACATGCGTCTTGAAGAAACGGGACAGAAGATCGGTCTGATCACCCCCTGACCCATAATTTCTGCGAAAGCTGTAACCGCGTGCGGGTGACATGCACAGGTGAGATTTACACATGTCTGGGTCAGGAAGGAAAATCTGACCTGCGCGCGCCCTTGCGCGCATCAGAGGCCGACGCCCCGTTGGAAAGCGCAATCCGGGCCGCAATTGGTCTTAAGCCCAAAGGCCATGATTTCGACTATAGCCGAGCTGAACCCGGTGGGCAGATGTCGCGGCATATGTCCCACACGGGCGGTTAAAGACCCAAAGCTTCCAAAGTCCAAGCCCTGAATTCAAGGGCATACCCCACTAAAGCTATCCGGCAGTCTTCCTGAAATACTTTTCGTAACAATCTGCGACGGAAAACCGATGCGCGTGCGTTTAAGTATTAGTCACAAGTTGAATTGGTACCTCCCCCAAATCATGGATTGAACCGAAAACCGGAAAGGTAAGACCAATGAAACACGTCCTCTGTACAGCCGCCATCATATTCAGTTTCACCGCACCTGCTTTCGCAGATGATAGCCCCGCAGAAATCTACGGCGCTGCAAAAAGCCCGTTTCCTGCTTCACCCGAGGCGATGGAAACGGCTCGTACCATTTTTGATGTTACGACTGTCGAAAGCAATGCGCCTGTGACCAGGTCAGCCGTATCGCCGGGGGAACAACAGCTTGCAAAATATCTGGATGTCGATCCAGCGGACTATACGCTCAGTGAGCTAACCGAGATGTATTTCGATCAGACCGACTGACCGATTTATACCAATGCCGCGCGGCTCATAAAGCCGCAGCGGCCCCTTTAAAGAAGAGCGCCATGAGACATTCTTCAGAGAAATTATTTGGCCGTGCCACGCCTTTGATATGTATCGCGGCTATTGTTCTGGGCCTGTTGGTCAATGATAGCAAATCTACCGAAAGCAATGTGCCGACAACCACAAGCGAATATCAGTGTTGTCTTGAAAAATAACAGTATGTCGAACGTCAGATAACTTTGACCTTCACGTCACAACACTGACCCAATTTCTGAAAGTCGGTACAGCAGACCTTCAAGCAGATCGCGGCAAAGGTCTGGAACGAGCCCAAATTACCGAATTGCTGCGCTATGATGAAAGTCAGCTTATTAGACATGGCACACGATTGCTTCCAGGTTCTGATCGCATCAGTTTAGGATACTAAAGGTACTTTTCACCCATTTCATCGCAATGCTCACGAACGCGCTCTATCCAGATGTCAAACCAAACCCATGAGGCCTTATAGTCTCCAGTCTTTCCGTAGGACGTACCTTCCCGCTTGGCATTCAAATTCTGCCAGAGCTTTGTGTGATCGCCTATGGTGAAGTTCGGATAACCATTGGCGTTAATCGCTGCTACGACTTGTGTTGCCGTATGTCGCGCCTTGTCCACTTCTTTTAAGTGCACTTCGTTGACGGCGTTCGCTTCATCCGACCCAACTTTGAAGAACTTGATCGCAGCGTCGGCAGCACTTTCTCTCTGCTTCGTGATTGGTACAAACGCGACCCGATAGCGATATGCTGGATCACCATATTCTTCTGGTGATAGTTCGTTTTCAAACGCATCGATTGATGCTTCCAGACTAGCGGGCAGTGACGATGCCTTCTTCAATGCTGAGCGCTGACCAGCGTCAAAAGTCGCGAACTGAAGCGCAATTGGCAAACGCTTTTCCAATCCGAACTGCGCCCCAAACCAGCCCTTAAGAGCATCATTAAAGTTTAGGCAAGCTGCCTGAAGTTTGGCACTGAGCTGATCATCGATGCGGGTTGTAGATCTCATGTTCGATTTCATGCCGGATTTTCAAAAGGAATTCCAAGTTGCGTTTTATTCCTGGCGAAACAGGCGATTTCTCGTGTCTCAGACAGGCACCCAATTCTAAATACTTCTCGGCACCATCAGGCGTCGTTTGTACTTGGCCGTCTTTTATGTAACGGTACTCGACGCCTTCGCGCTTAAACAATGCGTGCAACAAATATGTCCAAGCTATTATTGTTGTGACAATGAAGAGCTCACTTCTAAACGTGAGGCCAGCGCCATTGAAGGTGTGAACAGCCGCTATCATGGCTTCCCGGGCTTTGATGAGTAGTTCGTCACCTTGTGCGCTGAGACCAGTTTCAGGGTCTAGATTCGGCCATGAAGTCAAAAAATGTGAGAGATCATCCGACGAAGCTCTGGGCACGTTCCGATGCCGCCGCTCTTCGCGTATGTCGGCGATGCGGGCGTGATTGATCGTGCGCATGGGCCGGGTGAAATAGGATTGAATGTCTTGATCGTTATAGTCGCCCGTAGCGATCATCGCTTTGACGATACTTATTTCCCAGCGTTCGAGTTTGTTGCCGCGTCTTCTCTTTACCATGCTGATAGGTTGGCACATTCAATTTGGCGCGAAAAGCAATCTTCGGATGATTCACAAAAGCGGTCATTGAAATTTAGGATATGAAGGGCGCTTCGTCCCGCATCTTACCAGTTCGTGGCTGTCACAATGAAGGTTCGGCCAGGGTCAGAAATGTTTGACGTTTGGGTCAGTATTGCGTGACGCGGCTCATTGGTCGGATTCAGAAAACTGGGGCATCGCGTCAAAGATGCGCGACATTCCACACGACCGCGAGCAGAAATTCGTTATTTGCGCTGGGGGCAATATCTAGCTCACCCAGCGTGATAGCGCCATGGAATATGGATCACATTCACAACCTCTATTGCGCAAAAACTGACCAAACCTCAAAAATTTCGCTCATTTTTTGGAACATCACGATTTATCTACCCGCCAGCTTCGTCATCCGACTGGCGTTTGCATCAGACCCTAGGTCAGGCTGGTCTGGCAGGATATCTAGGGTTCCGCCTCAAGGTAGGGTCAGGTCCGAGAGATATCGCGGTCTGGCATACAGTCGGGTCCGTACACGGCGGGGCAAAATCCCGGGAGGCTACTGCGCTGGTATGACCTGCGCTCCGCTTATGCCCTTCCATGCGGTCATTCCAATTAACGCAAACGATGGGAATCGATCGATGAAAAAACTGATTATAACATCTGCTCTCGCCCTGTGCGTCGCGTCTGGAGCATTTGCCCAGGAAAAGACAGAGTTCAAGGTCGCCTGGTCGATCTATGTGGGCTGGATGCCATGGGGATATCTCGAAGAAAGCGGCATCATGGATAAATGGGCCGATAAATACGGGATCGACGTCGAGATTGTACAAATCAACGACTACGTGGAATCGATAAATCAATATACTGCCGGGCAGTTCGATGGTGTGTCAGCCACGAATATGGATACGCTTTCCATTCCGTCAGGTGGTGGCGTGGACACGACTGCGTTGATCGTTGGCGATTATTCGAACGGCAATGATGCGGTGATCATCAAAGGCGACGGCGATTTGTCCAGCTTGGCCGGGCAAACGGTCAATTTGGTCGAGCTGTCCGTTTCCCATTATCTTCTTGCGCGCGGCCTGGACTCCGTTGGCCTGTCAGAGGCCGATCTGAACGGTGTCGTCAACACATCCGACGCGGATATGATTGCAGCCTTTGCGACGGATGACGTTCAAGCTGTCGTGACATGGAACCCGCTGGTTTCCACTATTCTGGAAGACCCCTCGGCCACCAAGCTCTTTGATAGCTCCGACATCCCCGGTGAGATCATTGACCTTATGGTTGTGAATACCGAGACACTTGAGGCAAACCCCGATTTCGGCAAAGCGCTTGTCGGCGCATGGTATGAGGTCATGGGCCTGATGGCTGCGGGTGATGAAGATGTGCTGACAGCCATGGCCGAGGCCTCGGGCACTGATCTGGCAGGGTATCAGGCGCAGCTCACCTCGACCGAGATGTTCTTTGATCCGGCAGAGGCCGTGACTTTCACATCCAGCGCCGAGCTGCCCGCAACCATGGTCAGCGTTGCAGAGTTCCTTTTTGACAAGGGCATTCTGGGCGAAGGTGCGCCATCGGCAGATTTTGTAGGCGTCGCGTATCCAGACGGGACCGTTACAGGTGATCCGAACAATGTGACGTTCCGATTTGATACGACCTTTATGCAAATGGCCGCTGACGGCAGCCTTTAAGCAAAGGGCGGGGTGCGTAGCCACGCGCGCGCCCCGCACAGACACATGCGCCTCATCAATCTCACACCGGGCCGCACCTTGGCCATCTTTCTGGCTCTTCTGCCCTTTGCAGCGGTCTTTATCGCTTATGCGATCGGGTCAGATATTCGGCTGGAGGCAAACCCTTCGGACAAATTGTTGCCCGCGCCGTCCACCATTGGCGAGACGGCGCAGCAACTGATGACAGAGCCGGACCGGCGCAGCGGGCGGGTCTTGTTCTGGTACGACACATGGGCGAGCTTGAAACGCCTTGGGCTGGGCATTGCAATTTCAGCCCTTATCGGGCTGATCATCGGCGTGCTGATTGGGCTCGTGCCGCTGGTCCGCAGCCTTCTTGCGCAATTTGTGGCGGTCCTGTCTATGATCCCGCCATTGGCGCTGCTTCCGATCCTGTTCATTGTCTTCGGGTTGGGAGAATTATCAAAGGTTGTGCTTATCGTAGTGGGCACGCTTCCTTTTATCATACGCGACCTGAGCCAACGGGTGCTGGAAATTCCACAGGAATTGCTGGTGAAGGCGCAAACTTTGGGCGCTTCAAGCTGGGTCATCGCCATACGGGTTGCTTTGCCGCAAGTTATGCCGCGCTTGATTCAGGCCGTCCGCCTGTCGCTGGGGCCTGCATGGTTATTCCTGATCGCGGCCGAGGCAATCGCGTCCGACTTGGGCCTCGGCTACCGCATTTTCCTCGTCCGCAGGTTTCTCGCGATGGATGTGATCCTCACCTATGTGATCTGGATTACCTTACTCGCCTTTCTGTTCGACTGGGTGCTGCGCGCGATCTCGCGCAAGGCCTTCCCTTGGGCTGAGGACGGATTATGAGCTTTGTCAAAGTCCGCGATATTTTCCATTCCTATGGCAAACGCCCCATCATCGAGCGTGTAAATCTGGAAGCAGAGGAAGGACTATTTTCCTCTATCGTAGGCGCGTCAGGTTGCGGCAAATCCACGTTCTTGCGCCTGCTTCTGGCTCAGGAACGCCCGACGCGCGGCACAATTTCTATCGACGGCGCAGCCCCCGCATCCGAGCCGGGGCTTGAGCGCGGTGTCGTTTTTCAGAAATATTCTGTTTTTCCGCATATGACGGTGCGTGAGAATATCGTCGCTGGCGAAAGCATGCGCAGCGGCTGGGGTCACTTTTTCGGTGCCGCGCGCAAGGCGGCGCTCGCCCGCGCGGATGACACTCTGGCACGCATCGGTTTGGATCACGTGGCCGAAGCCTATCCCGCAACCCTGTCCGGCGGTATGCAACAACGGCTGGCTATCGGACAGGCGCTTAGCGCGAAACCGCGCGTGTTGCTGCTTGATGAACCTTTTGGCGCGCTTGATCCGGGCACGCGCTTGCAGATGCATGACTTCCTGCAAGATCTGCGCAGGGAAACCGGCATGACCGTCTTTATGGTGACACATGACCTCGAAGAGGCATTCAAACTGGGCGACCGCGTTCTTGTCTTCGACAAGCCACGCTGGGACCCGCACGACCCAGACGCCTATGGCGCAACCGTGACCTACGATTTCGATGCGCGCGATGGCGGCATCCCATTCCAAACTCTCAAGGAGGAAACCCATGTTTTACAGGCCCACTGACAGGAGCCGATCCCACAACCCTGCCGATCATTTCCATGACGAACGGCGGCATCACCACCCTGACCTAACAAAACTGCGCGGCTGGAAGGCGATGCAGGACGAGGCTGATTTACCCGGGTCCGGCTGGGCGCAAGAGAAGAAATGGGCGCTGCGCATGGGTTTGACGGGCGCCGACAGCATCGAGGACAAGTCAATCCCAACCTTCGCGCGCGGTGAGTTGCCCCATTACGCAGGCATCAACACGTTCCTCAAAGCCCCATATGCCGAGGATGTCACCGAAGTGGGCGACTATGATGCGACCGTGCTGGGCATTCCCTTTGACGGCGGCACCACTTACCGGTCCGGCACGCGGTTTGGCCCGCAAGGGGTGCGTAAAATCTCGGCGCTTTACACGCCTTACAACTACGAAATGGCCGTCGATCTGCGCGAGCAAATGACATTGTGCGACGCAGGTGATGTATTCACCATTCCGGCGAATATCGAAAAGACATTCGACCAGATTAGCCGGGCAGTCAGCCATGTGGCATCCTCGGGATCTTTGCCGATCATGATCGGCGGCGACCATTCCATCGGCTTTCCCTGCGTGCGCGGGATCGCGGAATGCACGTCGAAGAAAATCGGTATCGTCCACTTTGACCGCCATGCCGACATTCAGGAAAAGGACTTGGATGAACGGATGCATACCACGCCGTGGTTCCATTCGACGAACCTGCCCAACGTGCCAGCCAAGAACCTGGTACAGGTGGGCATCGGCGGCTGGCAAGTTCCACGCGATGCAGTAAAAGTCGCCCGCGACCGCGAGACCAACATCATCACCATGGGCGATATGGAAAAGATGGGCGTCGACAAAACCGCCGAAATGGCGCTGGAGATGGCTTGGGACGGGGTCGACATGGTCTATATGTCCTTCGACATCGACAGCATCGACTGCGGGTTTGTTCCGGGCACCGGCTGGCCCGAACCCGGTGGCTTCCTGCCCCGCGAAGCCTTGGCGCTCGCCAGTAAGGTCGCGGCAGAAGGCATCTGCGGGATGGAGCTTGTCGAGGTCGCGCCACCATATGATCAGTCCGAGATTACAGCCCTCATGGGCACGCGCGTGATCGTCGACGTGTTGGGCAGCCTCGTCGCATCCGGCAACATGGGCAAGCACAAACGCCACATCGATAAGCCCGTTGAAATCCCCCACGGCGAGTTCAAAGGAAAGCGGTGGTCCAATGCCACATGATATTGTGAACGGCCATATCGGCCACAACCATGATCACCCCGATCATCTGCACAGCCACATACATGAGGCTGATGATGCCGCCGAATTGCAAGTTCTGACCGAGCAATTCATCGACGGTTTCATCGCAGCAAAAGACAAGATGTCTTACCTGCGCATCGCCGGTGTTCCGCTGGAAATTGACGCCCCCGGTGGCGGGCCCAAGCTGAAGCTGGTCGATGTGAAATTGACGACGGAATGGCAGGTCGGAACAGCCAGCCCGTCCTTCGGATCGCGCGAACTGTCGTACCTTCCGTATCCCGGCGAAATGGTCACTGAGCGCACGAATATGGGGCTGATCTATGTGTCGCTGGAAGCAAAACACACAACCGATTTGCGCGAGTTCCTGCATCACCACCCCGCCTCCGGAAAGGATCACCCATGAGACACTGTGTTTTGTTGATGCCAATATTCACAGCAACACCAGCATTGGCCCATCACGAGGTCGCTGTGACGGCCAGTATCATGCCTTTGGCCGTCGGGCTCACGACACTAACTGTCGCCTGCCTTGCAGCCTTCCGGCATTGGCGTCGCTCAAAAAAGGCCCTATTGCAGAACACGTTGTCAGCTCTGCACCGCGCACCCGTCATCACGTCAGAGACGCGCGATATTCGGTAACCGGATAAACCTCCGCCTATGTTCGCCAGTCAAAGAAATCTGCGGGGGCTTCTTCTTTCAGACGCTCCGCCACGGTACGCCCCATCTGCGCGCCGTCTTCGATTGGCGCCGTCTCGGCATCGCTCAAGGCCTCGCTTCCATCTGGACGCAGGATTTCGGCGCTTAGGCGAACTGTGCTGCCTTCCAGCACGGCCAGCCCCGCAATCGGAGTTTCACAAGACCCGTCCAACGCGGCCAGATACGCCCGCTCACACGCCAGTCGTTGGCCTGTTGGCTTGTCATGGATCGCCTCAAGCAAGGCCGCGACCCGCATATCATCCCCCCGCCGTTCAATACCGATTGCCCCTTGCGCTACAGCAGGCAGCATATCGGCAATTTTGATTGGCGAAGCCGGCACATCCGCCATATCCAGCCGGTTCAGACCAGCCATCGCCAGAAACGTGCAACGGGCCACGCCGTCTTCCAGCTTTTTAAGCCGGGTTTGCACATTGCCGCGAAATTCCACCACGTTCAGGTCCGGGCGGCGGTTCAAAAGCTGCGCTTTGCGGCGCAGGCTGGACGTTCCCACGATCTCCCCCTCTGCCAAATCCGCAATCGCACCGGCATGGGGGCTGACAAACGCATCACGCACATCTTCACGCGGCAGGAAGGTATCCAGCACCAAACCATCGGGCTGAACCGTTGGCATGTCTTTCATGGAATGCACCGCAATATCAATCTTGCCGGACAGCATGTCCTCTTCGATCTCACGGGTGAACAGGCCCTTGCCGCCAATCTCTTTCAGCGGGCGGTCCAAAATCTTGTCACCCGTCGTTTTGATCACAACAATCTCAAACGCCTCTTCTGGCAGATCAAACGCAGCACTCAGCCGCGCGCGGGTTTCATACGCCTGCGCCAAAGCAAGCGGCGAGCCGCGTGTGCCAATCTTCAGCGGTGATATCGGGGAAGGCAGATTGGATGATGTCATACGAAAACCTGTAAAGCTGTCAGATGAATGTGACAAGCTCTTGCCTTGACATCTGTTCCCTTTCCCATGACCCATGGGAAAAACAGGAAGGATAAACGCCCCATGGCAGAGCCCAAGAAACTGTTGCGCGCATTGGCCGGTGAAACCCTTGAGACACCGCCAATCTGGATGATGCGGCAGGCTGGGCGTTACCTGCCGGAATACCGCGCGACACGCGCGCAGGCGGGGATTTTCTGTCCCTGTGCTACACACCGGATCTGGCTGCCGAAGTCACCTTGCAGCCGATCCGCCGCTACGGGTTTGATGCGGCGATCCTGTTTGCAGATATCTTGCTGATCCCCCAGGCTTTAGGGGCTGATCTGTGGTTTGTGACCGGTGAGGGACCACGGCTATCGACCATTACAAGTTCTTCGGATTTTACAAAACTGAAAGGCGCGGACGATATCCATGACCACCTTGCCCCGGTCTATGAAACGGTCCGCATCCTGTCCAGGGAACTGCCGGACGAGACACCCCTGATCGGCTTTGCCGGTGCGCCATGGACTGTCGCCACCTATATGATCGCTGGCAAAGGCACGCCGGATCAAGGCCCGGCCCATGCCTTAAAAGGCGAAGACCTTGCGACATTCGAGGCATTGATCGACCGCCTGACCGACGCCACCATTACCTATCTGTCCATGCAGATCGAGGCAGGTGCAGAGGTGGTCAAAATATTCGACAGCTGGGCAGGCTCGCTCAAAGGCGCGGATTTTCAGAAATACGCTCTGGAGCCTGCGCGCAAGATCATCGCCGCCCTGAAAGCAAAGCATCCCGATCTGCCCATCATCGCCTTCCCGCGCGAGGCCGGGGATAACTATATTGGCTTTGCCAAAGCCACCGGAGCCGATTGTGTGGCGATCGACAATTCTGTTTCCGCTGATTGGGCGGCGGAGCATGTGCAGAAAGACGGCTGCGTCCAGGGCAATCTGGACCCGAAACATATGGTGACAGGCGGTCAGGCACTGATTGACGAAACGCAGCGCATCGTCAAAGCATTTTCAGGCGGGCCACATATCTTCAATCTGGGCCACGGGATCACACCAGATGCGGACCCCGAGAATGTGCAGTTGATGATCGATACCGTGCGCGGGTAGCGCAACTTTCGGGCCTGAACCTCTGCTGAACGTCAGATGACTATGACCTTCACATCATCAACGGACCTTGGTCGCGCTACGATGCTGAAAATGTCTGCAATGAGCCCCATACTTCATTTTTTCTGCATCGTCGCGAATGGCAGCTTCAGTTGGGCTTTTGGTAGAAATCTCGAAACTCGATGAGTGCCTTCGGCTGTGTTTCGACATAACGCAGGAAACGATCTCGGAACTTTTTGGATTTCGCTTTCTTTGACAACCGGCTAAGCCAATGGCTGTTCAACTCACTGCTGTCGGGCGATCCTTTGAGCAGTGTTCTGGCGGTTGGGAACGGCGCCATCGCAAAAACTGTGCAATATGCTTCCAACTCTGCGGGGAGCCAAAACCCCAATGAAACATCATCAATTTCTATAAGGAGTTGCGCCCATTTAGTTCGACCGCTCTTCACTTCCGCTTCAATGAGTTTCCTGGTCTCTGTCGAAGAGGCCCGGCGAAGATAAGTGTCCTTGCCATGAACACGGACTAGCTTGCTTTCCGCGCACTCGGGAAGAGCTATGCGCGAACCGGACATCGCCGCATCTTTGCCATCGAAGTAGGTAATAAACATGTTTTTCATAGCTATGCCGAGTTAGCATCATGAGTGCTCATCAACAACTGAGACAACTCAACTGCAGACATTGGCGCAACTGCAGCGAACGGCAACAAAGTCCCGCTCAGCCGACCTTGGGTCAGAAATGACTAACAACAAGGCCACTTTTGCATAACAGGCGGCTCTAATTTGACTCAGAAAATCTCGCGCACCGTGTCAAAGATGCGCTACAATCCACAACTTCACACCCATTTTGCCAGTGGTGGCAGGCTCATCAAGACCGCGTTTGCATCATGGCCGGTCTCCAGTCCGAATTTCGTTCCCCGGTCATAAACAAGGTTGTATTCGGCATAGAGCCCCCGATGCACAAGTTGGGTATCCTTGTCTGCCTCAGTCCACGGCAAGTCGCGCCGCGTCTCGGTCACGCCCAGAAAAGCAGGCAGGAAAGCGCGGCCCACATCCTGCGTAAACGCGAAATCGCGGTCCCAATCGCCGGTATTCAGATCATCATAAAATATCCCGCCAACACCGCGGGCCCGTCCCCGATGTGGGATAAAGAAATATTCATCCGCCCAGGCCTTGAACTTGGGGTAATAGTCCGGGTCATGCTTGTCGCAATGGGTTTTCAGCACCGCATGAAAATTTGCCGTGTCTTCCTCATATTCGATACAAGGGTTCAGGTCGGACCCGCCGCCAAACCACCACGCATGAGGTGTCCAGAACATCCGTGTGTTCATATGAACCGCTGGCGCATTGGGATTCTGCATATGGGCGACCAGCGATATGCCAGAGGCCCAGAACCGCGGATCGTCTGCCATGCCGGACAAATCCTTGCGTGCTGCCATCGCCTTTTGCGCCCTGTCGCCCAGTGTGCCGTAGACGGTCGAGACATTGACGCCCACTTTCTCAAACACCCGCCCGCCGCGCATAACGGACATCAGGCCACCGCCCGCATCCGATCCGTCTTCTGAGCTACGGCGTGTCTCGCTGACCTCGAACTGACCGATGGGCTGGCCTGCAAAGGGACCGGCCGTTTGTGTCTGCTCCAGGTTTTCGAAGGCTGCGACGATATCATCGCGCAATTTGCGAAACCAGTCAGAAGCCTGCGTCTTTTGCAGATCAAAATTGTCCGTCACGTGTCTCTCCTGTCTTGTTAACAATTTGATAGCAGTATTCGGAAAGAAGTGTCACGTTTGCATCCCCTAAAAGACCCGTTAGAGTGAACTTCATGTCTTACAAGCTCGCCTTTGCCTCTGCTCTTTTGCTTGTCGCCTGCACCGATGCGCGTCAGGCATGTATCAACAAATCCACGAAAGAGCTGTCGACCATCCGCGCCCTTATCGCAGATACAGAAGGCACAATCGCCCGTGGATACGCAATTGAGACCGAACAGCGCACGGTGGTCTATACGGATTTCTGCCTTGGCACCGGCATTGGGCATAACGGCGCATTCAGATTTTGTGATCGCGTGAGACCTGTGACCAGTAAGAAACCTGTTGCCGTCGATATCGCAGAAGAACGCCGCAAGCTAAAATCGCTGCGTCAGAAAGAGGCAGAGCTGCGCAGAACCACCGCCAGCGCTGTCCAACGCTGCGAATTGGCTCATCCGTCAAAGTGATTTGCTTCGCCGATGCGTCGGCGCAACAGGAATTTGACAGGAATATGACGGGTGACTTTAAAAATCCCACATATGGTATCTGAGTCATTTAAAACCACCACATCTATGATTTACGCTTCAACTCGGCGCTGAAAGATATTGAAATTAAACTGTTTTCCTAGAATCAGGTCTGTGCTACCGTACCATTAAGGCTGAAAAATCAGTCGCTATAATTATAAACAGGGGATGCAACGTCATTCCCGAGGCAGAACGGGCATAAGTCGTGGCATTACGTCTTTTTAAAGCGGTCCGCTTTGGACTGGGTTTATTGGTGTTTGCATTTTTTGCAAACGCCGTTTCAGCAGCACCCTATGCGGCAATGGTCATTGATGCGCGAACGGGCGAGGTCTTGCATGCACGCAATGCCGATACCCGCTTGCATCCGGCCTCTCTCACTAAAATGATGACGCTCTATGTGGCATTTGAAGCCATCCGGCGCGGCGAGATCAGTCTCGACTCGAAAATCACGATCTCGCGCAAGGCCGCCGCCGAACAACCCTCGAAACTTGGACTGAAACCGGGGCAACGGATCGAATTGCGCTACCTCATTCGCGCCTCTGCCGTAAAATCAGCCAATGATGCCGCCACAGCAATCGGCGAGGCAATTTCAGGCAGCGAGGCCGCGTTCGCCCGTCGTATGACGCAAACCGCCAAAGCCTTAGGTATGACACGGACCACCTTCAAAAACGCCCATGGCCTGACCGAGTCTGGCCATATGTCTACGGCCCGCGACATGACCATACTTGGTCGGCATATGATTTATGACTATCCACAGTATTATAACCTGTTCTCCCGCCGCTCTACAGATGCAGGGGTGCGTCAGGTTGCCAATACAAACCGTCGCCTTCTGGCGAATTACCGCGGCGCGGACGGGATCAAGACGGGCTATACAAATGCTGCCGGGTTCAACCTTGTGGCATCGGCAGAGCGTGGCAATCAACGTGTAATTGCAACAGTTTTCGGCGGTAGGTCTTCCGCATCGCGCAATGCACGCGTGGCAGAGCTTCTGGATATGGGGTTCCAACGCAGCAAAGGCGGCGCAATCGCGATCAGCAAGCCCGCGCGGCCAAATTATCAGGCGATTGAGACGCCGACGCCAAAAACTATCAAGGTTGCCAAAACCATTACTGCCGTTCGCAAAAGCCTGCGTCCCCTTCCCCGACCCAACAGCGCTGAGCCCCCCTCAGAAGATATGCTGCTGGCATTGGTGCAGGACGTCGGCAAAAGCGTAAGCGAAACGCGGCAATCGGCAACACCGGAAAATCCTGTGGTCGAGGCACCAGCAACCGAAGCCCCACCAGTGCAAGAACCGGTTGAGGTTGCAAAAGCAGCAGCCCCCGCCCCCACTGTGACACCGCTGGAGCGACCCAAAAATCTTGTCCCTGCGTCCCTTGCACCTGTTCAAGAGCAACCAGAACCAGAGACAGAGACTGCATCGAACTCACGCGTGATCACCCGCGCTTCCACATCAGGCGGGCGTCAATGGGGGATCAGCCTTGGTAAGCACACAACCCGTGACCGCGCCGAGCGGCATCTGCTGAAAATCGCGCTACAGGAAATCGACACACTTGACGAAGGGCTGCGCAAGGTCGTCAGACGGCCGCAGGGCTGGGAGGCGAATTTCGTCGGCCTTACCCGCGACCGTGCCCAACAAGCCTGCCAGCGCCTGAGCGCACGTGGCGTCAATTGCGAGACACACGGGCCGGGCTAAATCCCTCAGCACGTCCCGTAACGAAAGATGCTCGCAAATCTTGGTTTGCGGGCATCTTTCATTTTAAGCGATCGCATCTCTATTCAGCCGCTTTCAAATCCAATGCTGCCGCCAAAAGAGTGCGCGTATAATCAGTCTGTGGGTTGGCAAACAGGGCCACACTATCCCCATATTCCACAACGTCCCCCTGTTTCATAACCACAACCTTATGGGACAAGGCGCGCACCACGCGCAAATCGTGACTGATGAACAGATAGGCCAGCCCGTATTTCTTCTGCAGGCTGCGCAACAGCTCTACGATCTGCACCTGAACCGTCATATCCAGCGCCGATGTCGGCTCATCCAGAACTACCAACTTCGGGCGTAAGATCATGGCACGGGCGATAGCAATACGCTGCCTCTGCCCGCCTGAAAATTCGTGGGGGTAGCGATCCATCATGGATGGATCAAGGCCGACCTCGCCCATAATCTCGGCCACCATTTCGCGGCGGTTGCGGCCCGGCTCAGTCCCATGGACGCCAAGCCCTTCGGCAATGATCTGCTCTACCGTCATACGCGGCGACAGCGATCCGTAAGGGTCCTGAAACACGATCTGCATATCGGCCCGCAAAGGCCTTAGTGCTCTGGATGTAAGCCCCTGAATATCGCGCCCCAGCAGCACAATCGGCCCCTTGCTCGAGATCAGCCGCATAATGGCCAATGCCAGCGTGGTCTTGCCGGACCCGCTTTCGCCCACAATGCCCAACGTCTCGCCTGCCCTGACAGAAACGGTCGCGGCATTCACCGCTTTGATATGTCCGACCGTGCGTTTCAGTAAACCACGTTCAATCGGGAACCATATGCGCAGGTCTTTGGTGCTGACAATCTCGGGCGCGTCAACCGGCACGGGATCGGGTTGGCCGGCAGGTTCCGCCGAGAGCAGCGTTTTCGTGTAAGGATGCTGGGGCTCACGAAAGATGTCTTCCGTTGGCCCGGTTTCAACAATCTGGCCGTTTTGCATCACACAAACCCGATCCGCGATTTTACGCACCACACCAAGGTCATGAGTGATGAATAAAAGGCTCATGTTCTCGCGCGCCTTCAGATCGGCCAGCAGGTCAAGGATTTGCGCCTGAATTGTCACGTCCAGCGCCGTGGTGGGCTCATCTGCAATCAGCAGCTCTGGCCCGTTGGCCAGCGCCATGGCAATCATCACCCGCTGACGCTGCCCACCGCTGAGTTGATGCGGATAAGATGTCAGCCGCTGCTTGGGGTCGCGAATGCCAACCTTGTCCAGCAATTCGATCACACGGTCCCGCGCGGCCTGCCCGGTCAATCCCTGATGCAAAGACAGACTTTCGATGATCTGCTTTTCCAACGTGTGCAGCGGATTGAGCGAGGTCATAGGTTCCTGAAAAATGAAACTCACATCATTTCCACGCACCGCACGCAATTCTCGTTCCGAGGCTTGCGACAGGTCACGGCCATCATAGGCGATCTGACCTTGTACCGTCGCGGAGTCCGGCAAAAGCTGCACAGTGCTCAGCGCAGTCACAGATTTGCCCGACCCGCTTTCCCCGACAAGCGCTACGGTTTCGCCTTTGTTCACATGAAAGCTGACGCCTTTCACTGCTTCCGTCTCGACACCGTCCTGACGGAACGAGACGCGCAAATCTTTGACGTCTAAAAGTACGCTCATTGAAAGGTCTTTCTGGGGTCGAACGCATCGCGGATACCTTCAAAGATGAAAACCAGCAGCGACAGCATGATAGCAAAGGTAAAGAACGCTGTGAACGCCAGCCAAGGCGCTTGCAGGTTTTGCTTGGCCTGCAATGTCAGCTCACCCAGTGACGGGGCCGAGGACGGCAAACCAAAGCCCAGGAAATCAAGCGACGCCAGCAGGGCAATCGTGCCCGTGATGATGAAAGGCAGAATTGTCAGCGTCGCGACCATAGCATTTGGCAACATGTGGCGGAACATGATGGTCCAGTTCGACACGCCCAATGCCCGCGCCGCGCGGACATATTCAAAGTTACGTGCGCGCAAAAACTCGGCCCGAACCACACCTACAAGGGCGGGCCACCCAAACAGAATTGTCAGGAAGACAAGCAGCCAAAAGCTTCGCCCCAGAATAGCGAACATAATGATGATCACATAAAGCTGCGGTGTGGCCCCCCAGATTTCCAGGATGCGCTGGAAAATAAGGTCGGTCCGCCCGCCAAAAAAACCCTGCACCGCCCCGGCAATGATCCCGATGATCGAAGACGCAACGGTGACAATCAACGTAAACAGAATGGACAGCCGAAAACCATAAATGACCCGTGCTGCGACGTCGCGGGCAGAGTTATCGGTGCCCAACCAGTGCTTTGCATCGGGGGCCGACGGGGCCGTGCCGTCAATATCGTTGATCGTATTGTAGCTGTAGGGAATGACGGGGTTGAGTATCCACCCCTTCTGGATAGCCTCGCCGCCTATGTCACTGTCCTGCGCATCCTCAATGATGCCTTCGGGATCATCCCAACAGTCCTCAAGGCCGCCCGAAATGATCAGACATTGTATTTCAATATCGCGGTACACCGCTTCTGAGCGGAGATCACCGCCGAAAGCAGTCTCGGGGTAGAAATTCCAGACAGGGGTAAAATATTCACCCTGATATTTCACCAGGATCGGTTTGTCGTTGGCAATCAGCTCGGCAAAAAGCGACAAACCAAACAGCACCGAAAAAATGATCAGCGACCAGAACGCGCGTTTGTTGCGCCGGAAATTACGCCACCGCCGTTGGTTGATCGGGGATAGCTTCATGTCTCGCGGCTTTCAAAATCGATGCGCGGGTCAACGAAGACATACATCAGGTCCGACAGGATACCGATCAGCAAGCCGATCAGCCCGAAGAAATAGAGCGTGCCAAACACAACCGGATAATCCCGCGCAATTGCGGCTTCGAATCCCAGACGACCCAACCCATCAAGAGAAAAAATTGTCTCGATAATCAGAGACTGGCCGACGAATACTCCTAAGAACATACTAGGGAAACCTGCAATCACGATCAGCATAGCGTTGCGGAATACGTGGCTATAAAGCACCCGTTTCTCGGCCAGGCCTTTGGCTTTTGCAGTAATGACGTATTGTTTGTTGATTTCATCCAGAAAGCTATTCTTTGTCAGCAAGGTCAAGGTAGCAAAGGATGCAATCGTTGAAGCAATTATAGGCAGCGCAATGTGGTGAAAATAATCCAGCACTTTGCCGATTAAACTCAGGCTTTCCCAATTGTCAGACGTCAATCCACGTAGTGGAAATATCTGCCAGTAAGAACCGCCCGCAAACAGTACCAGCAACAGGATTGCGAACAGAAAACCGGGTATGGCATAGGCGACGATGATCGCGCCCGAGGTCCATGTGTCGAAAGCTGATCCATCGTTTATTGCCTTGCGAATACCCAAAGGGATCGAGACCAAATAGGCGATTAACGTGGACCACAACCCCAACGAAATAGACACAGGCAGCTTTTCAACCAATAGCTCCAGCACGCCGATAGAACGGAAATAGCTCTCGCCGAAATCAAAACGAATGTAGTTCCACATCATGTTCAGAAACCGCTCGACCGGCGGTTTGTCGAAACCGAATTCTTTTTCTAGCTCGGCGATGAAATCAGGCGGCAGGCCACGGGCACCTTGATAGTCACTGTTGTTACCAAGCTCCTCCAGGTCAGTCCCGCTGCCGGCAAAGTTTTCGAACACATCGCCAGATCCTTCGATCCGCGCGATGATCTGTTCAATCGGGCCGCCAGGAACAAACTGCGTCAACGTAAAATTGACGATCATAATACCAACCAATGTGGGGATGATCAGTAAAAGCCGTCTGAGGATATACGTGCCCATAAAAGTGCCTTACGCGTGACTATTTAAACGCGCCAGCAGCTTTTAATTCCGCAGCTTTTTCGTCGTCGTACCACCAGACATCATACAGACCAATGGCAAGTGGTGGGATTTCATCGGGGTGGCGGTAAACATCATAATAGGCCAGCCACGCCTCTTTATTATACCATTGCGGTATTGCGAAGCCTATAGACCGTAACACACGATCAAGGGCGTGAACCGATGTTTTCAAACCATCCAGCGTATTCGCAGAGATAACTGTTGGAAGAATCTTATCCACAGCTTCATTCCGCAACCGCATCAGATTACGAGAACTGTTATCGGCGGTTTTCGATGCAAACCACTGCTCTAGGCCGATGGATGGCTCAAACCCCATTTGGAAGCCCTGATTTGTAAGGTCGAAATCCCCCTTACGACGACGTTCCACATATTGTGATGTGTCGATACGTTCAAGCTTGGCGCGTATACCAATAGCGCTCAGATTTTCGACAAAAGGGTTCACGACCCGATCATAAAGCTGATTGAACTGGATAATATTCATATCCAGAACTTTACCGTCTTTACGGCGCAGGCCATCGGACCCGGTTTCCCAGCCCGCTTCATCCAACAGCTTCGACGCACGGCGCAAAACCGTCCGCGACGGTCTATTGCGGGCCTCGTCATGGATCACCGGTGCGGAAACTTTATCTGTCAGAATGTTCTCGGGCAGAAGACCATCTGCGACCAGCGGTTTCAGGATTTCCAACTCGCCTTCTGATGGGGCGCCAGAGGCCGCCAGTTCTGTATTTGACCAGAATGAGACTGGCCTGTCATAAAGCCCGGCAAAAAGCGTTTTGTTCGACCATTCGAAGTTGAACATAAGACTAACCGCTTCACGCACACGCGGATCCTGCCATGGCTCACGATCCAAATTGAACACGAATGACAAAGCCTGGCCAACTGTGCCATCCGGGATTTCTTCTTTTATCACCGTACCGTTTTGAACTTTCGGAAAGTTATATCCGTTTGCCCAGTCTTTAGCGTCGCTTTCTGCCCGAAACAGATAATCGCCCGCTTTGAATGCTTCGAAGGCTGCGGACCTGTCAGCAAAATACTCGACCCTAATCCGATCAAAATTATGACGACCAATATTGAATGGAAGATCCGCACCCCAGTAATCTGGATTGCGGGCATAAACGATCCGCCGATTATAGTCGAAACTTTCAAGAACATAAGCACCTGTGCTTAGGAATGGCTTATCGCTACTTTTATCCAGCCGCGTACCGGTTTCCTCAAACCATGCTTTTGAGAATGCCGGAGTCCCACCAGCGGCCCCAATACGGTCCCGCTTCGATGATGTTTCATTAAAAGAAAACTTGATTGTGTAAGGATCAAGAACCTCTACGTCATCAAAGAAATTTTCTACGATGCGACGGTATTCAGGAATGCCTTGTTCCAAAAACAATTTATGTGTGAACTGGATGTCTTCAGCGGTCATTGGCGACCCATCTGAAAATTTAACGTCGTCGCGCAGGTTAAATATTACGTAAGATAGGTCTTCGGGATATTCTAGCGTCGTACACAAGTAACAATAAATTCCATAAGGATCATCCGCCGTGCTTGTTAGCACGCTTTCACTACCGATCGTATTCAGAGCCGCAGCGACACCATCGCGTGCATATTGGTTGAAGCTGTCAAAATTGCCAAACGACCATGTCGACAGTTCCCCACCCTTTGGTGCATTTGGATTTACATAATCCAGATGCTCAAAATCAGGGCCGTATTTCAGTTCTCCGAAATTCGAAAACCCGTGCGACTTTATGATCTCCTCGCCACGTGCCCAGGTGGTCAGAAATACCATCAGCAGCAATGTCCAGAAACTGACCGCCAAATACCGCCTAAGTTGATTGGCGTTTGTCTGGGACAGGGCGATAGCGCGTGCGCGGGGTTTTGTCATGCGGTCTCCTCTTGGTCTTCATCTTGAAACAGCTTCAAAACACATTACACAAAAGAAGTGTCTTTCGCTCAACATTCAAGTTGATATTGCGTGATCAGGCAACGATCAGCCCGCAAATATGAAAAAGGCCGCCATTTCAGGCGGCCCTTCACGAAATGTTCAGATGGTTTTAGCCACCAATCGTCTGCAAATACGCGATCAGGTTCGCGCGATCATCGACCTTCTTCAAGCCAGCAAAGCTCATCTTTGTGCCTGGGGCCCACCCTTTCGGGTCTTCCAGAAACGCGTTCAGATTGTCAGGCGTCCATGCTTCGCTATTCCCGGTCAGTACGTCGGAATATCCAAACCCGTCTACCCCGGCAATGGCACGCCCCACGACGCTGTAAAGATGCGGTCCGGTGCCATTGGCCCCGTCCTCAAGCTTGTGGCAAGCCTTGCATTTGGAAAAAACCTTCTCGCCCTTAGCGGGGTCAGCCGTTTCCATGACAGCGGCAAAATCGACGGTTTCTTCCTCACCGCCGCTTTCGGCTTCGCCTTCTTCGACCTCAATCACATAGGCCTGAGCATGCTCTTCGCCGTGGCCACCGCCGCCGTGATAGATCAACTCTGCGGCCCATTTGCTTAGCAGAAACACCAGAAGCGATCCACAGACCGCACCCAGAACCTTCGTCATTGTCATTGTATCGAACATGATTGCGTCTTACCTCGTTTGGCACTTTGCCGGTATCTATCGTCTTCCCCTACCATTCTGCAAGGTATAGAAGGCGCGACGTAATGCCCTTTTTGCGGAAAATGCCATGACATTGAAGATTGCCTTTCAGGGAGAACCCGGTGCGTATTCGCATCAAGCCTGCGTTGAAGCCCGTCCGGACTATACGCCAATGCCCTGTGCAACCTTTGAAGATGTGATCGAGGCTGTCCGGTCAAAGACAGCAGATCTGGCGATGTTGCCGGTAGAAAATTCGACTTACGGGCGTGTGGCAGATATTCACCGGCTTCTGCCGGAAAGTGGTTTGCATATCGTGGAAGAGGCATTTCTGCGGGTCCGCATCTGCCTGATGGCCCCGCCGGGTGTGGCCTTAAGCGACATCCAGCATGTCCGCGCCCATCTGGTGCTGATACCACAGTGTCGCAATTTTCTGGCGGAAAACAACATTACCAGTGAAGCCAGTGCAGACAGCGCCGGGGCGGCAGCACATTTGGCTGAAACCCGTGAAAAAGGCGTCGGTGCCTTGGCGTCGGAATTGGCCGCGCAGACTTACGGGTTGGATGTCGTCGCCCGTGACATCGAGGACCATCACAAGAACACAACCCGGTTTCTGATCATGGCCCGCAGCCCTGACCTAAGCCGCCGTGGGTCCGGCAAGATGATCACATCCTTCGTGTTCCGCGTCCGCAACCTGCCCGCTGCGCTCTATAAGGCGATGGGTGGGTTTGCCACGAACGGCGTCAACATGACCAAGCTGGAAAGCTATATGGTAGATGGTCAATTCACTGCGACGCAGTTTTATGCTGATATTGAAGGCCATCCTGACGACGAAAACGTAAAACGCGCTCTGGAAGAGCTTGACCACTTCACCCATTCGATCACGGTGCTGGGTGTGTATCCCGCGGATCCGCAGCGCGACTAGCTGCGCATATTGCGCTTATAGCGATCTTCCATATCCCGCGCAAAATGGGAAAACCGGGTTTTGTAACGGCGGTTGAGCGTATTACGTGCCAGTTTTGCCGACTGCATCAACAACCGTGTGGATAGGGTCTTGGGGCGTATGTTCAGTTCCACACACATACGCGTGCGTTTGCGGGATAAAACCACAAGCTCGATCAGGAAAGACGATGAAATACCACTTGATTCTGCGTAATAGAGCATCTGGTTTGGCCGGTCATATTCTGACAAGATGACTTCGAAAAACCGCATCTTGCCGCGAAACTTTGCCTGCGCCTCCCATGTCATGCCTACGCCGACATCCTCGCGCGTGTCTGAGCGCACCACAGCGGCGCCATTGCGTAGCGCTGCGCGTTCAAACCCTTCGAAATCCGACAACATCTCGAATACCTGATCAATAGGTATCTCGACATCCTCCTTGGTCGAAAACTTCATTAGGCAGATACTCTTTTTGTTATTGTTCTTATGGGGTTTTACAGTTTCCGAAGCTGTCGGATCAGTCAAGGGTATCTGCAAGCCAGTTTTGCAATAGGAAATGGGCAATCGCCCCCTTTCGGGCGGGCTTCATTCTTGGGTTGGTTCCGGCAAAGGTTTCCAGCATCTCTTCGCGGTTGATCCAGATTGCATCCTCAATCTCGACCGGATCGACTGTGATGTCCTGCGTTTCGGCCTGACCGTGGCAGCCAATCATCAAAGAGGCCGGAAACGCCCAAGGCTGTGACGCCAGATAACTGACCTGACCGACCCGAATGCCCGCCTCTTCAAAAACTTCGCGGCGCACGGCAGCCTCAATCGTCTCGCCCGGCTCCACAAAACCCGCAAGGCAGGAGTACATACCCTCGGGCCATCCTGGCGAGCGTCCCATCAGAACCGAATTCCCGTGGGTGATCAACATGATCACCACCGGGTCCGTGCGGGGAAAATGGTGCCGGTCGCAATCCGGGCAATCCCGTTGCCAACCGCCCATCGCGATATGACTCTTTGCGCCACAATACGCGCAAAACCCATGGGTTTCATGCCAGCCAAGCACGGCCTTGGCGGTGGCAATAAGTTCTGCGGTGCGAGCATCCAGCGCCGTCATGATCCCGCGCAGCTCGCAAAACCGGTGATCGTCTGGGGTGTCGGGATGCTGCTGCTCGGACGGATCAAGAAACGCGCCCAGCGTGTCGACCTCTTCCTGCGGCTCCCAGCCTGAAATGTCGCGGGCAAAGCGCGCCACACCATCATCAAGCCCCAGAAAAACCGCAGGCTCATCGGCATGTCCAAAGATATCGTGATCTGTGGGCAGCCAAGCTGCACGCGCCCAACCTTCCCCCACAACCATCGGCTTGCCCCGCCATATGGGCAGAACGCCTGTGGTCTTGGCCCGCAGCAAATCACCAAGCTGGCCTGCATCGCCGCGCAGATGCGCAGCCCGATCCAGCCCCGATCCCCCGAAAGTCACCGTTTCAGCATGTTTCACCTGGTATTCCCTTCCCCGTCTTCCCTTAACCGGCAGCACCCATTTGGCCTTCTGCCACGGGTCACACGGCTTGGCAAACACCATAGCTTGCACGACTCAGCCCCAGCCCCTATATGCAGTCACGAGAGGTTGGCGCGGGCAAGTGCCTCGCCAACCTGGTCAGGTCCGGAAGGAAGCAGCCACAACGAGCCCCACTTGGGTCGATGTCCAGCCTCTCACCCTACGTTTTGAATTTTAAAAAATTCAAAATAAGTGCGGCAGGTGATTTTTATGAAAATCACCGAAAAGCACACGGTTATAACGGTTATAATTGAGTCCCTACCCCACAACCTGCCCGAGATACCGCGCAGCCCAATCCGCCAGAAATTCCGACATATCAGGCTCTCCGGCCAGCTCAATGGCGCGTTTCGGCAAGGCGACCCCTTCTTCCAAGGCCAGCTTCGCACAGCCGATATGATCCCGCACCGCGCGGTCGGGCGCATTCTCGGACCCATGAATGATCGTGCTAAGCAGGGTCCCGCCATAGTTGTTTACATGCGACAGGTCAGGCATCAAAGATAGCAGATACCCCATCATCTCGGGCAATCCTTCCCAACCGGCCACCTGCACCGCCGTTAAACCTTCGGCGTCAGGGCGATCATATTCCACGCCCAAGGCAACAAGGGCTTTCACATGCGCAAGCTTGTCCGGCAAATGCAAGATCATGCGTATGATGTTGCGATAATCCGCGGGAAGAGTATCCACGTTTATGAAGTGGCCACCTGATATCCCGTCTGCGGCATCCGCAAGCATCCTCTCTACAGGGCTTAACTCATGGGCCCCGCCCCGATCTTCAATCGCCTTGGCCAACACCGCGTTACCGAACACCCGCGCATAGCTATACGCGCTGAGACCCTGATAACGACGCGTCAGGTCCGCGCCTGCACCCAGCAGAATGTCGATCATCTTCTTATCCGACATACGCCTTGCGGCCTGATGCAAGGCAGGCACAACCCAAGGGGCTTCCCCGCCTACGGGGGTGCCGTCGAAATCATCCACATCAGCGCCCGCATCAAGCAACATTTGCACCGCCTTGTGGTCATGGAAATCCATCGCCCTGAGCAATGCGTTTGTGCCCTTCGGGTCCGCCCCGTAGGCCAGCAACATCTGCAAGCCCTCGTGATGACCCAGCTCCGTCGAATGATAAAGCGACTCGCCATCATTCGGGTCTGCGCCATTCTCAAGCAACCAGCGGGCCAGAACCATATTATTCGCATGCCCAATGGCCCCGTAAAGCGCTGAAAGCGGATGATCATTGTCCGACGCAACAGGCATTGTGTCTGCCACATCCGCCCCGTAATCGACCAGCATCTGCGCAATCGCCAACATATCCGGCGCAAGATCGGGCCGGGCATGGATATACCGCGAAAAGGCCAGATGCAGCATCGGGCGGCGCGGTCCCAAAGGTGTCACAGCCGCTTTGGCATCCGTAGCCAATGCCGCGTCAACCGCCCGCCTGTCATAGAGCGCGATCTCAAGCCCTAACACCCCTTTTGCCAGATCGGGCGTATCCCACAGCAAATGCTGCACCACATGCATCTGCCCGTGATAGAGCGCGATTTTCAGCCGTTGTTGCTTGGCCGCGCGATCCAGGCCCATCGTCTCGGCCGCCAGTTTCAGCCTGGGCCAGCTCTCGAAATTCTGCTCCCGCGCGATGACGTGCAGAAAATCCGCATGGCGCAGCTCTTTGCGCGTCACGGGATGTTGCCGCAGCCGTTCAGCAGCGGCGGGATCACCCGCTTCATAGGATTTACGCAAACGCCGCGCAGCACGGCGCAATTTGTCAAGGGAATTGTCCATCGGTTTCCTCTCGATCACCCCGATGATCCGCTACCCGGGAAGAGAAAAACCGCAAATGTCGGTCTTTTTAGAAATGAGGGAGTGCGCAAGGCGCTGTCCGCGGATCAGGATGCCGCTCCAACCGGCATGTAGATCATAACGCCGATGAGAGATATCCGCAAGCCGGGGAAAGAGCGGATCGCTATGCTAAGATATAGTTGGTGCCTGTGGTGAATTGATCCAAGGTCAATGTTGCGGGCTTAGTTGTCGTTGCGTTTTGCATAGTCTCACAGTAATCAACGCAGCTAGCCTTCAATCTATTGGGGTTTCGATGGAACGCAACAACGACTTCTACTTTAATGTTCGCCTGTTGATCCGGCATCCCGCGATTGATCCCGGCGATATCACGAATGGTCTTGGTCTTGAGCCGGAGACTTCATGGAAGGTTGGCGATCAACGTTTAACCCCAATTGGTCGAACTCTTGCCAGAAAACGGTCCTGTACGGTCTGGTCATTCAGCTGGCAAAAGACTGGCGATAGGCGGTTTTTTTCGTTCGTGGAGAGTGTTTTGGATACGCTAGCTCCTAATACCGCTCTCTTCCGGCGAATTTTTGAAGAGGGCGGGGAAACGCAGATTATTGTTGAGCTGTTTGGAAAGATTAACGTCGGTGATACTGCCGATGTCGATCTCATGAAGCGGCTTTTGGATATGGATATCCAGCTGGGAGTTGAGGTTTTTCCAGAATGGACTGCAGCCGAGCAAGCAGTGTTTCTTTCTGCGGATCGGAACGGCAAGCATTCTTAATATTGGGGGTAACTGTGGGCTCGCAGGCGACATCAATTTAAGACTAAAAACATCGCCTTGACCAAACATCAAAAACCCAGCGTTCAAACCCAAATGCAACAGGTGGACGTTGCCGCTGACCGGGCTTAATCTCTGACGGCAGCGAATCCGGGGACCTTATGAGCGACGCACCACAAGAATATCAGGTACTGGCGCGCAAGTACCGACCGGCCACCTTCGCCGACCTGATCGGGCAGGACGCCATGGTCCGCACCCTGAAAAACGCCTTTGAGGCGGGGCGCATCGCGCAGGCCTTTATCATGACCGGCATCAGGGGCACCGGGAAGACCACCACCGCCCGGATTATCGCCAAGGGGATGAACTGCATCGGCCCCGACGGCTCTGGTGGTCCGACGACAGAGCCCTGCGGGACGTGCGAGCATTGCACAGCCATCGCGGAAGGTCGCCATGTGGACGTGATGGAGATGGACGCGGCCTCGCGCACGGGCGTGGGCGACATCCGGGAAATCATTGACAGCGTGCATTACCGCGCAGCCTCGGCCCGCTACAAGATTTACATCATTGATGAAGTTCACATGCTGTCGACAAGCGCGTTCAATGCGCTGCTCAAGACGCTTGAAGAACCGCCCGAGCACGTCAAATTCATCTTCGCTACGACCGAAATTCGCAAAGTTCCTGTCACGGTCCTGTCCCGCTGCCAGCGGTTCGATCTGCGCCGGATCGAACCGGAGGTGATGATCGCCCATTTGCGCGGCATTGCCGAAAAGGAAGGCGCACAGATCGCGGACGACGCGCTGGCGCTTATCACACGGGCCGCCGAAGGCTCTGTCCGCGACGCGATGAGCCTGATGGATCAGGCGATTTCCCATGGCGCGGGCGAGACAACGGCAGCGCAGGTGCGCGCCATGCTGGGTCTGGCCGACAGGGGCGCGTGCTGGACCTGTTCGACCTGATCATGAAGGGTGACGCCGCTGGCGCTTTGCAAGAACTGTCGTCGCAATATGCTGACGGGGCTGATCCCATGGCCGTGTTGCGCGATCTGGCCGAAATCACGCATTGGGTCAGCGTTATCAAGATCACACCCGAAGCCGCCGAGGATCCTACCGTTGGCCCGGATGAACGGACGCGCGGCCAAGCGATGGCCAGTGCCTTGCCCATGCGGGCCATGACGCGGATGTGGCAATTGCTGCTTAAGGCGCTGGAAGAGGTCGCCGCCGCCCCGAACGCCATGATGGCCGCCGAAATGGCGGTGATCCGGCTGACCCACATGGCCGACCTGCCCTCACCCGAGGAACTGGTGCGCAAACTACAGGACACGCCACCGCCTCCAAACCCCAGCGGCGGCGGTAGCCCCCTCGCCCGGCACGACCACGGCCCGCGCCACAAGCGCCTCGGTTCCAGTGCGCGGCACGGTCTCTGCTGGTGGCCCCGCAACCGCATTGGCGCAGGATCCTGAACAGACCCTGTCGCGCTTTGTCACTTTCGCCCATGTGGTCGATCTGATCCGTGCCAATCGTGACGTCAAACTGCTGGTCGAGGTCGAGACGACCTTGCAGCTTGCGAAATACGCACCCGGTCGGATCGAGTTTGTCCCGACCGAGAACGCGCCAAGCGATCTTGCCGCCAAGCTTGGCGCGCGCTTGCAGCAATGGACCGGCAACCGCTGGGCCGTGACCGTCGTGAACGAAGGCGGCGCGCCCACCATCGCCGCCGAGCGTGACGCCGAGGAAAACGCCCTGAAGGCCGAAGCCAGCAAACATCCCATGATGCAGGCGGTTATCGCTGCATTTCCCGGCGCGCAGATCACACAGATTACAACCCCTGAAGACCTGGCCCAGGAAGCCGCCATAGAAGCCCTGCCCGAAGTCGACGAGGAATGGGACCCGTTTGAAGACGATTGATTTCTGCTGGGCGCAAAACATCAGATGAGTTTGCCCCATGCTGTTCAAAGTGTAGGCGGTGGCGAATGGCGGAAACGTGTCCATAGCGTCTGTCACCACTTACGCCCCAATTGGCTGCTTTTGCAATTTATAGGGAAATATATGCTGGTGCAGGGGGTGTACTATCATGTGCTGGACGCCTTATTTTGGCCGTTCAGGTCAATTATTTGGGCACCGTGGAAAGACGAAGGAGTACTGCGATGGAACAGAAAATTGATGAGATACCTGCGAAATTTGGGCTCGTCGGATTTATGCTGGGGATTGTAAGTCTTGTAGTTATTCTCATACAATTTTCCGCATTTTTTGAACCACAAGAGAAGAGTAGCGGTATAGTCATTGGCGAAATTGCAGCCGACATAAAGCAATCAGCCGCTCGCGCACTATCCGGAGAACCAGCGCCAGAGCCTACTCCGCTTCCCGAGATTACAGTCGATTCATCACGATTGCGGCGCTCTGTGCAGCCGGTATTGCCGTCGTGCTAGGTGGCATTGGACTATACCGAAACGAACCACACCGGCTTCCATATATGGCTGTCGGGATCGGCGTTTCAGCATTTATTATGCAATATGTGTTCTGGTTGGCGGTCCTGATCTGCGGCGTTGCCCTGCTCATCAGTATCATTGGTAATCTTGATGGTATTTTCGATTAAGGTACAGAAAATATAACTGCGAAAGCAGACTTCCACTTTCCATCACGGAACGGAAGCTTCGTCCCTCACACCAGCCCTCGGGCTGGAAACACCTGACATCACACCAAAACTCCCCGACAGACCAACGCGTTTGCATTCAGAAAACCCGCGGCATCACGCCAAAGCTGCGCGACGCACCACAACACAGCCACTCCGGTTGCGACAGGTTACACGGAAACGCCCGTCGCCCGTCTCTATTCGCCTTGTTATACATCCCTGCACGCCCTATCTTTGCGCGAACAATCCATATGAAGGAGAACATGGATGCTGAAAGGTTTGGGCGGGCTGGGCGATTTGGCTGGAATGGCGAAAAAAGCTCAGGAAATGCAAACAAAAATGGCGCAGATGCAGGAAGATCTGGCCAGCATGACCGTGGTTGGCGAAAGCGGCGCGGGGCTGGTGAAAGCAACGGCAACCGCCAAGGGTGATCTGACAGCGCTGGATATTAATCCGTCGATTTTCAACCCGGACGAGAAAGAAGTCGTTGAAGACCTGATCTTGGCTGCGATCAAGGATGCGCAGGCCAAAGGGGCCGAAAAGGCGCAGGAAGAAATGGGCAAGCTGCAAGAAGGTCTGGGCCTTCCCCCTGGCATGAAGCTGCCGTTCTAGGACGGGCGGGTTGAACACCACAACCAAGGACATCGACGCCCTGATCGAGATGATGGCGAAGCTGCCGGGGCTTGGACCCCGGTCCGCCCGCAGAGCCGTGCTGCATATGATCAAAAAGCGCAGCCTGCTGATGATGCCTCTGGCCGATGTGCTGCAAACCGTTGCCGCTACGGCGCGCGAGTGCCTAAACTGCGGCAATATCGGTACGACTGATATTTGCAATATCTGCGCATCTGAAAAGCGCGCAACGGGCGAGGTGTGTGTTGTGGAAGATGTCGCTGATCTCTGGGCGATGGAGCGTGGGCAAGTCTTCAAAGGCCGCTACCACGTGCTGGGCGGCACGCTGTCAGCCCTTGATGCCATCGGCCCGGACGAGCTGCGCATCCCGAAGCTGCTGGACCGCATCGCCAGCGAGAATATCACCGAAGTGATCCTTGCCCTGAACGCCACAATAGATGGGCAAACCACAGCCCATTACATCGCCGACCAGCTTGAGACCCGCCAGATCACCGTAACATCCCTCGCCCAAGGCGTGCCCATCGGCGGAGAGCTGGATTACCTTGATGACGGCACAATCTCGGCCGCCCTGAATGCCCGCAAAGCAATTTAAGAATTAGCGCGGGCTTCAGCCCGCCACCCGTAGCTGATCAACCAAATCCACCAAACCGCCCAAATCCTGCAACACCCTGAACCGCGGATGCCCAGTGGGGGCGTCGGCTTTCTCGATTTCCCATTCATAGCGTGCGGGAACATGCACTCCCCAGCCACCTGCATCAATCGCGGGGACAACGTCGGATTTCATCGAATTGCCCACCATCATCGCGCGGTCTGGCCCATGCCCGTGGCGCATGAAAGCGCGGATATAGGTTTGCGGCACCTTGTCCGAGACGATCTCGACCGCATCAAACATATCCCCCAAACCGGATTGCGCCAGTTTCCGTTCCTGATCCAGCAAATCCCCTTTTGTGATCAGAACCAGCCTGTAATCTGCCGCCAAAGCCTTCACGGCCTCGCGCGCATGGGGCAGAAGGTGGATCGGATGCGACAGCATCTCTTGCCCGACCGCTATGATTTCCGAGATCACCGAGGCAGGCACACGTTCCTCTGTCACCTCGATCGCCGTTTCGATCATGGACAGCATGAAACCCTTGATGCCGAACCCGTATTGCCCAAGATTACGCCGCTCGGCCTGTAAAAGCCGGTCTGCCAGATGTTCCTTCTCGGCATAATCGGCCAGCAGCCCTGCGAATCGATCTTCTGTCAGGCGAAAGAACTCTTCATTCTGCCACAGCGTATCATCCGCATCGAAGCCAATTGTTGTAATCATTTGTACCATCTTAACCGATACACCCCTTTCCTGAGCCGATGCTTCCCTTATATAGTAAGGTCAGCCCACCGAAAGATGCACAAAGGCAGACGCGTGACACCGTTCAAAATAACCATGTCGGACCAGAATGATGACGGCGACAGCGAAGCTGCGGTCATTACAGCGACAAAGCCCAAGACGAAGCGCCCGCCTATGTATAAGGTGCTGCTGTTGAACGACGACTATACGCCTATGGAATTCGTCGTTCTGGTGTTGGAGCGGTTCTTTGGCCTCAACCACGCACAATCGGTTGAAATCATGCTGACCGTACACAAGAAAGGTGTGGCTGTGGTCGGTGTCTTCGCCTTCGAGATTGCCGAGACCAAAGTGGCACAAGTCATGGATTTCGCCCGCCGCAATCAGCACCCGCTGCAATGCACCATGGAGAAAGAGTAGGCGCGCTGCCTGCTGAAACCTTATCCCATGACAGATGCCCGCCTGACCTTGGCCCTGAACAAAGGTCTGTTACAGCTTCCCCCCGGCCCCGTAGCTTTCATCAATGCCGCCGGCGAGGTGGATTTGTCGGGCATAGAGATGTCCCGTATTCAGGCCAGCCAGGGCTTCTTCCCGGACTACACATGTTTGCAGCAACGCGGCTTGTCTGTAGCAGCCACACCGCAAGCACAGGTTGCAAGCAGCCTGATCCATTGCCACCGGTCCAAACCGGCAACGCTGGATTTCATCGCGCAAGCCCTACGCCTGACTGATCCGGGCGGGTTGATCCTGATTGACGGGGCCAAGACCAACGGTATTGAAAGCATCACAAAAGAGGTCCGCAAGCTGTTCACGCTGACCGACAGCTATTCCAAGGCTCATGGCAAGCTGATCTGGTTTAGTCGCCCTGAAACGCTTCCTGATCTCGACCACTGGTCCGCAAAACCAACCCGAACAGCAGACGGCTTTATCACCTATCCCGGCGTCTTCTCGGCCGAGACTATCGATAAAGGCTCCGCCTTTTTGACTGAAACGCTGCCACCGCTGAAAGGCCGCGTCGCTGATTTGGGTGCTGGTTGGGGGTATCTGGCCGCAACCGTTTTGCGCCACGAAACTGTCACCGCACTTGATTTGATCGAGGCAGACTATCGCGCGATTGAAGCCGCCAAACAGAACATCACCGACCCGCGCGCGGCCTTTCACTGGACAGACGCGCTGACCTATGACGCAGCGCAATATGATGCCGTTGTCAGCAACCCGCCTTTCCATACCAGCCGCAAGGCCGATCCTGCCTTGGGTCAGGCGTTTATCCGCAAAGCTGCCCGACTTCTGACCCCACAGGGTCAATTCTGGATGGTAGCAAACCGTAACCTGCCCTATGAACAAACGCTGACCGATCATTTCCAGCAGTTTGAGACCGTGACACAAACCGGCGGGTTCAAGGTGATCTGCGCCCGCAAACCCAAAACTGGTCGCCCCCGGCGCTGAGTTCGCCTAACCTACCTCAAAATACCGGAGAACCCATGTCCTTTTCCATCGCAGGTAAGACCGCCATCATCACCGGAGCCGCCAATGGGGTTGGCCTCGCTATTGCCCGGCATTTCGTTGAGAAAGGCGCGCGCGTCATGATGGCCGACCGGGATGAGGCAAACCTCAAGGACGAATTGGAAAACCATGCGAACGACGAAGAGAATGTGCGGATATTCTCTTGCGATATAAGAGAAAAATTGAGCCAAGCCAACTTGTTATCAGCCACTCTTGATGCGTTTGATCGGGTGGATATCCTCGTCAATGCCTCCCGTCAGGTGCTAACCACTGATCCAATGGACGACGACGATGACAGCGTTACAACGCTTCTCCAGCAAAACCTGATGTCCAGCCTGCGCCTAAGTCAGCTAATCGCCAAACGGATGATCAAACAATCCGAGGATGAATCAGATGACACCGCACCCGTTGGTGCCATTGTAAATCTGTCCTCCATCGCTGCGCGACGCACACGCCCCGGTTTAATGGGGTTTTCCATAGCGACTGCCGCGATGGATCAGATGACCCGCACCATGGCAATTGCACTGGCACCGCACCGTATTCGGGTCAACGCCGTTGCCTTTGGCAGCGTGATGAGCGCCAGTTTGCAGAATGCGTTGAAAGATACGGACGGGCTTCGTGATGATATTCTGGATCACACGCCGCTCAGCCGGATCGCCAATGCAGGTGAATTGGCCGAGGCCGTGCAATTCCTGTGTTCAGATGCAGCAGGTTTCGTGACGGGGCAGATCATGACAGTCGATGGCGGACGCACATTGCTGGACCCGGTTGAAACGGCAGCCCATTAAAACAAACCTCTGACTTATCCGTCCCCGCCCAACAACGTGCCAGCATCGAAGCGACCGAAGTTCCGCAGGATTTGACGAATGAAGGTCACATCGCGCACGGTGGTCTCGGTCACGCGGCGCGACAAGGCCACGACACGGCCCCGTTCCAGGCCGAAGCGCTCGATGTTCTGAACGACGCCCTGATCATCAAAGGTGACGGCGACCACCTGCCGGTCTATCTCTTGCGGTTTTTTGTAGGCGTAGTGCCGCACAGAGCTTCCGACATAGTACCAGGCCCCTTCCTGCAACACACCAGACGTTGAGGGGCGGCCAACAGATTCTTCAACACTATCGCGGGTATCGACACCGACAATCACATTCTGAAGGTCTTCATCGCTGGGGGCATAGCCATGATTGCGGATAATCTCAGAGCACGCAGCAACAAGCCCAAGGGCCATAACTGCAAAAAGCTTTACCAGCCCTTTTACCCGTTGGTTTGACAACCGGCTCATCATTACCCCATGTCACTTGCACTCATCTCCTGTCACGGCTTACAGAAGGTCGCGGGAAGGTTCAAGAAAGATACAACAGGCCAACACATGACCAAGGATCACATTTTGCGTGTCGCAGAGCTGCGCCCGAACAGCAGCACCAAGGTGCAGCTGACCCCGGATGCCACCACCCTGAAAAAGCTGGCGCAGGAACTGGATCTGCTGGATTTGCGCAAGATGACATTCACAGGGACGCTCAAAGCGCAAGGCAAAGCAGATTGGCTGCTGACAGGGCATCTGGGCGCGACAGTGGTGCAACCCTGTGTGGTCACATTGCAGCCCGTCACCACACGGATCGAAGAAGACCTGCGCCGCGTGTTTCTAGCAGATTGGCAGGAGCCCGAAGACGCCGAGACCGAAATGAATGACGATGACACGATCGAACCGCTTGGCAGCACTATCGATATTTTGCAAACCGCGACCGAAACACTGGCATTGGCCCTGCCTCTCTACCCCAAAACCGAAGGCGCCGTTCTGGGTCAAACCGTCTTCGCAGAAGATGGCGTAACGCCCTTAAGCGATGAGACAGCAAAACCCTTCGCCAGCCTTGCAGACCTCAAGAAACAGTTGGAAGGTGATAGCTAACAGGCGCGCCTGATCTTATTAATCAGGATTTGCCTGCAAATCCTTTCGGCTTGAAACGAACTTTTGCCTCAGGCCCACGTGGGTCCAAATCATAAAGCATCTCGCGTCTGGAAAGATACCCGCGCCATGTCTTCTCAGGATAAGTACTGATTTTTATACTATGTTGCTTATTCATGACCTGCCCGAGTTTCTGGACAAGAACCCCACTACCATTCGAGCTATTCGCAGCAATAACATCACGAATTTTCCGATCAAGATCCTTTATATCCTGCACCTTGGCTTTCATTGGCACAGGCTTCGCTTTAGGCAGTTTCGCCCCAATCACTTTGAATCTCGAACAGGCAGCCCGAAATATCTCTGGCGTTTTTGCTTCACCGATACCAACGACATTTATCCCACGCTCTCGCAGGCGAGTTGCGAGATGGGTGAAATCTTGATCAGAGCTTGCAATCACAACCGTTTCAAAAGCCTTCGAAAGGGCTGCTTCCATTGCCTCGATAACTATCAGCATATCGGTGGCGTTCTTACCTGACCCAGAATGGATGAGATTATACCCTATAGTCTCTTGCCAAGGTGAAATTTTACAAACATTGCTGTAGACGCGCAGTATATCAACTTGACCATATTCACTTGCGGTCTTCTCGATCACAGGCGCATAACCTGCACTTATGTTTTCGCCATCCACAAACACTGCGACACGTGCTGTCATACGGCCTCCGGAAATTCACTCTGAACCAATATTACAGATATGAAATGGTAATCTGACAGAATTGGGGCGGATCAGAAACCAACGCCCTGAAATGCACCCTCAAAAATTACCCCCGCCAGACACGGTTTTTCCTTGCCAAATAAAAGAATCCGGGTATGTTCCGCGCTTCCTTGCCAGTTGAGGCTGGACGCCCCCGCTCAATGGGGTTAGACGCCGCCTGACTGTTGTAAGATATACGAATTCAAACGGGGCCCTGCCCCTCGAACACTGAGGTTGAGACATGGCTGTCCAGCAGAATAAAGTTACACGTTCGCGCCGGAATAACCGCCGCTCCCATGATGCGCTGGTAGCTGATAACCCGAACGAATGCACAAATTGCGGCGAGCTTAAGCGCCCACATCACGTCTGTGCTGCCTGTGGCCATTACGCAGATCGCGAAGTTGTTGCGCAAGCTGACGAACTCGATCTGGACGAAGACGCAGCTTAAGCCTAGTCTTTGTCGCAATTACAGGCGGCAGAACGCAGGCAGATATTTTGAGCAAATCCCGGACAGTCATTTCGATTGACGCCATGGGCGGGGATCATGGACCGGCAGCGGTAGTTGCCGGTATTGCCAAGTCTGCTGCAAAAAATCCTGACATCAATTTCATTATCCACGGCCAAAAGGACGAGCTGGAAAAGCTGGTCGCCAAGCGCAAGCTTGAGGATCGCTGTGATATTCGCAACGCCGCGGGCGTTGTGTCGATGGATGAAAAACCCAGCCATGTCATGCGCAACGGCAAGGGCACCTCTATGTGGTCTGCCATTGAAAGTGTGCGGGCGGGCGAAGCTACTGTTTGCGTCAGCTGCGGCAACACAGGCGCTTTGATGGCTGTGTCGATGATCCGGCTGCGCAAGGTGGAAGGCGTTAATCGCCCGGCGATTGCCTGCCTCTGGCCATCGCGCAATCCGTCAGGTTTCAACGTGATGCTGGACGTGGGCGCGGATATTCGCGCTGATCAGGACGATCTGTTGCAATATGCGCTGATGGGCATGTCCTATGCGCGTAACGGTTTCGGGATCGAGCGGCCACGCGTCGGCCTGCTCAATGTCGGCACCGAGGAACATAAGGGCCGGGCCGAGCTGAAGGTCGCCCATGATCTGATCGCCCAATCCGCCAAGACCAACGACTATGACTTCGCAGGCTTCGTTGAGGGCGGCGATATCCCCTCCGACAAGGTCGATGTCATCGTCACCGACGGCTTTACCGGCAATGTTGCGCTGAAAACCGCCGAAGGGACTGCCAGCCTGATTTCCGAGCTGCTGCGCGCCGCATTCAAGTTCAGCCCCCTCAGCCGTATCGCCGCGCTTTTGGCCTATACGTCCCTTGGACGGCTGCGCAAACGCATTGACCCGCGCCGCCAGAATGGGGGGGTGTTTCTGGGCCTCAATGGTACGGTGGTCAAATCCCACGGATCAGCGGATGCAACAGGCGTATCAGCGGCGATAAAACTGGCCGTAAAACTGGCAGAATCAGGTTTTGGTGAGAAACTGGCAGCGAGGGTTGCATCTGCCACAGGCTCGGTTCAAGGTGATGAACCGGAAGAGGCAAAGGGCATATCAGACACATGACACTCAGAGCCGTCTTGCGGGGCATCGGGCATTATCTGCCCGAGCGTGTGTTCGAAAACGCCGAGTTTGAGAAAACGCTCGACACGTCCGATGCGTGGATCAAATCGCGATCCGGGATCGAGCGTCGCCATTTCGCGGCAGAGGGGGAAAAGACCTCTGACCTTGCCATCAATGCTGCGCAGGCAGCGTTGCAAAATGCTGGGATGGACGCGGATCAGATCGATGCGATTATTGTCGCCACATCGACCCCTGACAACACCTTCCCCGCCGTCGCAACTGTGGTGCAAAGCGCCCTTGGCATCACAAACGGTTTTGCCTTTGACGTTCAGGCCGTTTGCGCGGGGTTCGTCTATGCCATGGCCAATGCCAATGCGCTGATTGTTTCAGGGCAAGCGACCCGCGTATTGGTCATAGGTGCCGAGACGTTTTCGCGCATTATGAACTGGGATGACCGCACCACATGCGTTCTGTTCGGTGACGGCGCGGGCGCAGTGATCCTCGAAGCACAAGACGGCACGGGGACGGCCGCGGATGCTGGTATCCTTGCGACCGACCTGAACTCTGATGGACGATACCGGGATCTGCTATATGTGGATGGCGGCGTGTCCTCCACCCAATCTGCCGGTGTGCTGGTCATGCAGGGCAAAGAGGTCTTCCGACATGCCGTCGAAAAACTGGCCGCAACTGCCCACACAGCGTTGGACAAAGCGGGGCTCAGTGCATCTGACGTCGCCTGGGTCGTTCCCCATCAGGCCAATTTGCGCATCATAAAAGCCACTGCTCAGAAGATGAATCTGCCCATGGATCAGGTCATCGTCACAGTGCAGGATCATGGCAATACATCTGCCGCATCGATTCCCTTGGCCCTGTCTGTGGCGCAGTCTAAAGGCAAATTTTCCCCGGTGATGTCCTCGTAATGGAGGCAATCGGCGGCGGATTGGCATGGGGCGCGGTTGTTTTACGCCTCTAACGCGTGAATTGTTGCTTAAACGGCATGATCCAACCCCTTGATATTGACTCGGAAATTGTCTCCCGCCTATCGTCGGGATTAATGTAGGGGGACACTCATGAGTGAAAAGACATTAACACGTATGGATCTAAGCGAAGCCGTCTTCCGTGAGGTCGGGCTGTCGCGCAATGAATCCGCTGATCTTGTTGAAAGTGTGCTGACATATATGTCGGACGCGCTTGTCAAAGGGGAACAGGTCAAGATTTCATCTTTCGGCACCTTCAGCGTGCGTGACAAATCGGCCCGCGTGGGGCGCAATCCGAAAACCGGGGAAGAAGTGCCAATTCACCCACGCCGCGTGCTGACATTCCGCCCCTCGCATCTGATGAAAGATCGCGTTGCCTCCGGGAATAAAGCCTGACGGTGAAGGACAGTCACATGGCCACAAAGGCACCTGACGCGTTTCGAACCATCAGTGAAGTAGCAGATTGGCTGGACATCCCGGCCCATGTGCTGCGCTTTTGGGAGAGTAAATTCGCACAGATCAAACCGGTCAAGCGCGCCGGCGGACGGCGGTACTACCGCCCCGCTGATATGGAGCTGATCGGCGGGATCAAACGCCTTCTGCACGATGATGGCATGACCATCCGCGGTGTGCAGAAACTGATCAATGATAACGGCATCCGGCACGTGTCGTCCTTGTCACAGCCGCTGGATATGCCCACAGACGCCGAAGCTGCAGAACGCCGTACAAAAAGACGCGCTGCACGCAAGGCAAAGGCAAACAAAGGCAAAGAGACGGCTTCGACACCGGCGAAAGCGTTGGAATCCGTGCAGGAAAAAGCGGGCCCGGCGACGGCAGCTCAGGAAGATGCGCTGCAACCAGCCGAAAAGGACGCACCTGCTGAGATGGCAGAAGAGGTTGCAGAAGCCCCCTTCATCGAGGTGGACAGCGACGATGCAAAAGGCGGCGACAATATTGTCAACATGCCGCAAGCAGACCGCCGCGTCACATTGGAAGAGCCAGCACAACCCGTTGAAGAAACTCCGCCTCAGCCTGAAGAGGAGGTCGCAGCCACAACAACGCCAGAACCGGACATCCCGGAAGAGCCCGAAGTTGAAGTCATTGATGATGCGTCAATCGGGCTGACTGATGCTCAGGTGAAGGCGATTGAAATTCGCAAAGCTTTGCGCAAAGCCGATCTGAGCAAGATCACTTTGGCAGGCGATCTGACAGCCCTTCATGATCGCCTGAAAATCCTGCGCGACCGGGTTGCAAATGATGTGACGCCCGATTGACCGGGACATGTCAGCGATCTTGGTCTGTAAAACGAGTTCCCCCTCTTGCCCCGGCGTGCAAAATCCGTATGAAGGGGCATTCGTCGGGCTATGGCGCAGCCTGGTAGCGCGTCCGTCTGGGGGACGGAAGGTCGCAGGTTCGAGTCCTGCTAGCCCGACCAATCATCAAACGCCCGATGGCCAGTGGCCGCGGGCGTTTTGTGTATCCGAGAGAGGCATATGACGGAATTCCCAAATGGCGTGCTGTCAGACGCGCAAATGCAGCAGATGATCACCGACGGCGCGATCCGTGCAGATGAACCGTTGCTGTCCGGTCAAATCCAACCCGCCTCGCTTGATCTGCGTTTGGGCTGTGTTGCCTACCGGGTTCGGGCCTCCTTTCTGGCAGGCAAGGGTCAGAGCGTCGCGGACAGGTTAAAGACCTTCACAATGCATGAAATCTCGCTGGAAGATGGGGCGGTTCTGGAAAAGGGCTGCGTCTATGTTGTACCGCTGATGGAACGGCTTGATCTGCAAAAGGGCATGACGGGTGCCGCCTCCGCCAAATCCTCAATCGGGCGGCTGGATCTTCTGACCCGCGTGATCACCGACAATGGGGTCGAATTCGACCGCATACCCGAAGGCTATTCCGGCCCGCTATATGCCGAGATTTGCCCGCGGTCCTTCTCGGTCGTGGCACGCACCGGCCAAATGCTGAACCAGATGATTTTCCGGGTTGGTAAAACCATCATCGAAGATGATGACCTGCGCATCTTGCATGACCGCACGCCTATCGTCTCGGGCCCGCCTGTCATTTCCGACGGTCTTGGCTTTTCGGTCGATCTGAAACCAGCGACGGGTGATCTTGTGGGCTACCGCGCCAAGCCCCATACGGGCGTCATCGATCTGGACAAAATCGCCCATTATGACCCTGCGGACTATTGGGAGGAAATCCACACCTCCGAGGGCCGCATTATCCTTGATCCCGGCGCGTTCTATATCCTCGTCTCGCGCGAGGCGATCACCATCCCACCAAACTGTGCCGCCGAAATGGCCCCTTATCTGGCAATGGTTGGTGAGTTCCGCGTCCATTACGCGGGCTTTTTCGACCCTGGCTTCGGCCATTCTGCCGACGGCACCGGATCACGCGGCGTTCTGGAAGTCCGCTGCCACGAAGCCCCCTTTGTGCTGGAACATGGTCAGATTGTCGGGCGACTGGTCTATGAGCGTATGGCTCAGGTGCCGGATCAGCTATATGGTGCAGACATCGCGTCGAACTATCAGGGACAGGGGTTGAAGCTGAGCAAGCATTTCAAGATGCCTGCTTAACCAAGACATTGCGCTGTAAATTTCTAGGCCGCGCCCAGCCGCTTTTCTACAATCTCGGCCCACCAGGAACAGCCCGCCGGAATGGCCTCGTCGTTGAAGTTGTATTCCGGGTGGTGAACCATAGCTGTGTCGCCATTGCCCACCAGAATATACGCACCGGGACGTTCTTCCAGCATGAAGGCAAAGTCCTCGCCTCCCATGACCAACGGAGCTTCTTCGCAAGCCCCCGAGACTGACGCCGCGACATCGGCCGCAAATTCGGTTTGTTCTTCGTGATTGACCATGACCGGATAGCCCCGGTGGAAATCGACCGTGGCCTTTGCCCCGAACACCGCTGCTGTCGCCTCGGCAATCTCGGTCAGGCGCTTTTCACCCAGATCGCGCATCTCCTCACTCAGCGTGCGGATCGTGCCTTTCATCTGCACTTTCTGCGGAATGACATTGAATGCCTTGCTATCCGTCTCAAACGAGGTCACGGACACCACGATCTGCTGAACCGGATCGGCATTGCGTGACACAACCGTTTGCAAGGCCAGTACGATATGCGATGCTACAACTGTGGTATCCACGGTTTCCTGCGGCTTTGCCGCATGGCCGCCGCGCCCTTCCACATAAATGTCGAACTGATCTGTCGCAGCGAAAAACGCACCGGGGCGGATCGCGAACGATCCAACTGGTTTGCCGGGCCAGTTATGCATCCCGTAAACCTCGTCAATGTTCCAACGGTCCATCATTCCGTCTTCGCACATCTCGCGCCCACCACCGCCGCCTTCTTCGGCAGGTTGGAAGATTACCACGACCGTGCCATCAAAATTGCGGGTCTCGGCCAGATATTTCGCAGCGCCCAGCAACATCGCCGTATGCCCGTCATGACCACATGCATGCATCGCACCAGGGGTTTTCGAGGCATAGTCCAGTCCTGTTGCTTCCAGGATTGGCAAAGCATCCATATCTGCCCGCAAACCAATGGTCTTGCCAGACCCATCTGTCTTGCCCTTGATAACACCCACAACGCCTGTGCGCCCGATCCCTTCCACCACCTCGTCACATCCAAAGACGCGCAGCTTGTCCGCGACAATCGCGCTCGTGCGATGGGTTTCAAACAGAATTTCAGGATTTTCGTGTAAATCCCGGCGCCATTCCGTAATTTCAGGTAGCAATTCGGCAAAGCGATTTTTAACTGGCATTACAAAGGTCCTTATAAAATTCTATCAATAAAGTTAACGCAGCCCATGATGACATCAAGGCAATTCACCAAATTTGCGGCTTTAGTCTCCGCCAAGTAGACGACGCAGGCGGTCTTTGGCTTGATCTTCAAGGCTGTCTTGCAGGTTTTGTTGCGGATCATCCTGCGCGACCGTGCCATCGTTACCGGTACCAGATGGAATTCCCAACTCATCCGCCAGCTTTTCGCGGGCTTTTGCCTTCAACTCATCTTCCTTGGCACGAGCCTGTGCTCGCAATTCTTCTTCCTTCTCTTCAGCCTTCTGGCGCAACCGTTCTTTTTCAGCCTCAAGTTCCGTATCGATCAGAGATTTCAGATCAGGGCGGAATTTGATATTGCTCCACGGACCTTCGATCAGCACAGGCACGCGGATACCGTTCGAGATCTGGTCAGACAGCGCAACCGGGTCGACCCTATAATTCACGGTCTGCGCACCGATGTTCAACTGTCCCTTCCCTGTAGCCTTCACAAGCGACGAAGCAAAATCGAGGTCCTCATTAAACAGCACCCCATCAGCCATAGTGAAGCTGCCGGTGATACTGTCGAACACGGTTTTCTGTCCTTCGCCCTGATAGGATGCATCAAGGTTTTTGATCATCCCTGCAATGTCGAGCCCCAGCAAAGCACCTTCGCCTACGTTCAGGTTCCCCTGCCCGGACAGGCTTTTCATGATCGTGTCCATCGTGTCTCCGACACCAAGGAATTTCAGGTCCATATTGGCCTGCCCTTGCAGTCGGTCATAGCCTGCAAAGTCAAACAACAGGCGCTGCATCGCCACATCGCGCGCTTGCAGATCGCCGCCAACAGACAACCCGCCGCGCCCATTAACCACAAACTGGCCCAGAACGCGGCCATCAAACACAGAGACTTTTCCAAGATCGAGCACCAGCCGCGACCGGTCCAGCGTACCTTTCATATCCGTCGGCCCCAACTGGATCGAGCCCAGATCAACCCCGTTCGCCTTGAAACTGAATGAACCATTGACCGCGTTCAGCCCGCTGACATCAAGCCGCGCGTCAGACCAGCCGCCTGCATCAACATTGGCGGCACCATCATCCTCGGTTGTATCAGTGCTCATCGCCGAGAAATCCAGCTGATCGGTCACGATCCGCGCCGTAACCTGCGGCGTATCGGTCAGGGCAATATCCATCTCGCCTGTTAACTTGTTCTGGTCGAGATCAATCTCCAGCCCGCGCAGAAACAGCTTATTGTCCGGGGTCATTGTCACATCGCCCTTGACGCGGGTATGCTGCCCCATGCCAACAGGAATGACCGGCGGCGTCTGGCCGATCAGGCCAAACAGCGCTTTTTGATCGGCAATATCTGCATCCAGCTGTCCCTTGGCCTGTACCGGATCAAGCCCGGCCTGGCCCGTAAACGCAATCCGCGTTTTGCCAACATCCAGCGAAACAGTCACATCCTGCAAACCGCCATCCAGCAGTTGTTGCACACCGTTCAGCGTGCCTTTCGCTGCAAATGGCTGCCCCTGCATCCGCGCGGACAAATATATCTGGCCAGTGCCGTTCAGGTCTGCCAATTCCAGCGTTGCATCCAGATCGGTTAACGTATGGCTCTGCCCCGCTTGCCGGTCACGAAACGAAAGCTGCCCACCGGTCATTGTGGCTTTCGGCAGCGAAAAGCTGGTGTCGCCGCCACTGTCTTCACCGCCGCCCAACTCGGTCAGGAAATCCCAATTTGCACGACCGTCCGCTGCGCGTTCCAACCGGATCACGGGGCCTTCGACATTCAACGCCTCGACCACGATATCGCCACCGATCAGCGCGGCCATGGTGACGCCAACCTCAAGCTCGCCCGCCTCCAGCATCAGCGGTTCATCTGACCAATCAGCGTTGGAAATGCTCACCCCTTCCAACACGACCCCGAGGCGCGGAAACAGTTGCGGGCTGACATCGCCTTTCAGGGTCAACTGTCGCCCGGTCATCTCTTCAAACTTGCTTTCAGCAATCCGGGCAATCCTGTCCGTCGGGATCAAAAACAGCGCCCCAACGGCAACCACAACAAGGGTTAAGAGAGTCAGGCCAATTCGTAGGATCCACCGCATCTGCACGCTCCTGCTTTTTTAAGTCAAGGCTACGACACTCACGGGCCGCAGGGCAACCCACCCTTTGCGTCCCGCGCCCTTTTCCCCTAAGCACCTTTCATGAGCACAAACCCACCCAATCTTCGCCCCGATATCGCGCCGAAACCACGCCTGTCGGACAAGCCCCGCACCAATCAACCAACCATCGGTATGGTCTCTCTGGGATGCCCGAAAGCGCTGGTTGACAGCGAACGCATCCTGACGCGGCTTCGGGCCGAGGGCTACGCGATCTCGCCGGATTATACCGGCGCTGAAGCGGTGATCGTGAATACCTGCGGCTTTCTGGACTCGGCCAAGGCTGAAAGCCTTGAAGCCATTGGCGAAGCCTTGCAGGAAAATGGCCGCGTGATTGTCACCGGCTGCCTTGGTGCGGAAGAAGACTACATCCGTGGCACGCACCCGTCCGTGCTGGCCGTCACGGGGCCGCATCAATATGAACAGGTGCTGGACGCTGTCCACAGTGCCGTGCCGCCTGATCCCGATCCGTTCATCGACCTGTTGCCCGGCAGTAGCGTCTCCCTGACACCGCGTCACTACAGTTATCTCAAGATTTCAGAAGGTTGCAACCATAAGTGCAAGTTCTGCATCATTCCCGACATGCGTGGAAAACTGGCCTCGCGCCCGGCCCATGCGGTACTCCGCGAGGCCGAGAAACTGGTTCTTGCCGGTGTGAAAGAGCTGCTGGTGATCAGTCAGGACACCTCGGCCTATGGGCTAGACCGGCGCTATGACACGCATCCTTGGAAAGACGGTGAGGTCCGCAGCCACATCACGGATCTGACGCGTGAGCTGGGCCGCTTGGGCGCTTGGGTCCGGTTACATTATGTCTACCCCTACCCCCATGTGCGTGAGCTGATCCCGCTGATGGCCGACCCGGAAAATGGCGTTCTGCCCTATCTGGACATCCCCTTCCAGCACGCGCACCCGGACGTTTTGCGCCGCATGGCACGGCCTGCTGCCGGGTCCAAAACGCTTGATGAAATCGCGGCGTGGCGGGCTATGTGCCCCGATATCACCCTGCGTTCGACCTTCATCGTCGGCTATCCGGGCGAGACGGAGGCCGAATTCCAGACCCTTCTGGACTGGCTGGACGAAGCGCAGCTGGACCGCGTCGGCTGCTTTCAATACGAAAACGTCGCAGGTGCGCGGTCGAACGCGCTACCGGATCATGTGGCCGACGAGGTCAAACAGGACCGCTGGAACCGCTTCATGGAAAAGGCCCAAGCCATTTCCGAAGCTAAGCTGGCAGCCAAGGTCGGACGCCGGATGCAAGTGCTTGTGGATAGCGTCGAAGACGACGGCGCCACCTGCCGCACCATCTCAGACGCCCCCGAGATCGACGGCAACCTGTTCATAGATGAAGGGTTCAAGGGACTATCCCCCGGTAATCTGGTCGAGGTCGAAGTGGACGAAGCCGGGGAATATGACCTATGGGGGAAGTTGGTTTGAGTTTTAAATTAATTAAAATCCAAAAATATGGTTGAAAAATTACACAAATATTCAACTTGAAATGTAACAAAATTATCCACATTTCTTAGTTTGCTTGTGTATAACATGTTTAGTTCTATTACCTAGGAGGCAACGAAATGACCATTTCCGTAAATTCTGCCGCCGAATTCATTTGTGAACGTTCTGGGTGGAAGGTAACGCAGCTATCGCTTCAAAAATCCTCTACCTTGCTCACATGGTACATTTGGGCAGGTCACATGGCAGTTTAGTTTATGGACACTTTGAAGCTTGGGACTATGGTCCGGTGCATGTAGAATTGTACCAAAAAGTTAAGGCATTTGGATCAAAACCTATACCAAACGTTTTCTGGTCTAAGGGTATTGAAAATGGAACAGAATCTAAAATTTTGGACGAAGCGTGTGATAGGCTACTATCAATGACACCAGGCGCCTTGGTTAGTAATACGCATTGGGAAAAAGGCGCTTGGGCTAAGCATTATTCAGCTGGTGCCAAAAGCATTATAATTCCAGAGGTTGATATCATTGAAGAATACCAAAAACGAGTGGGAAATAACGCCGCCTCATGAAGGTGAGGCATTACTACCAACTGCGACTGATAATGTTGCGGCAAAACTTGAAAGCAATTTACAAGAAGAGCGTGACTCAAGAAAGGAAGAGCGTTTTTTCTGGATTTTAATGTTGGTTATTGTAGGCAACGTACCTCTTTTTAATTCGTTAACATCGAGTTGGGCACTTATTCCGACCTTTTTATTAGAGCTAATATTGCTTATCGGTCTTGCAGACTGGCTAGGTGTCGACAGAGTTAAAGTATTGCTCGAAAAACTCTATGCAAAATGGCTCGATAAATAGTTTATATACTATAATATGCAAGTAATCCCTCACTTCCCCAAACACCACCGCATGATCGCCTTTTGCGCGTGCAGCCTGTTTTCGGCCTCGTCGAAAATAACGGAATGGGGGCCGTCCATCACCTCGGATGTGGCTTCGTCATCGCGGTGGGCGGGAAGGCAATGCATGAACAGCGCGTCATCGCTCGCGTGGCTCATCAGTTGCGCATTGACCTGATAGCCGCGCAGCTGGTTATGACGGCGTTCACGGGCGGATTGTGGGTCATGCATTGACACCCAAGTGTCTGTGACCACCAGATCGGCCCCCTCGACCGCTTTTTGGGGGTCACGCTCGATTGTAATGGCATCGCGCAGGGCGGGCTCCGGGTCCAGCGTTTCGGGACCGGTGAAGGTCAGATCAAACCCGAATTGCTGCGCCGCGTGGGCGAAGCTGGCAAAGACGTTGTTGCCATCCCCGGACCAGACCACTTTTTTGCCTGCAATCGGGCCGCGATGTTCCTCGAACGTCATTACATCCGCCATGATCTGACACGGGTGAGAGCGGTTCGTAAGCCCATTGATCACCGGCACATCGGCATATTCCGCCATTTCCAGCAGCGTGTCTTCCTCGAAGGTGCGCATCATGATCAGATCGACATAGCGACTTAGAACGCGGGCCGTGTCGGCAATCGTCTCACCATGGCCAAGCTGCATATCGGTGCCGGACAGCACCATCGTCTGCCCCCCCATCTGCCGGACGCCGACATCGAACGAAACCCGTGTGCGTGTCGAAGGCTTCTCAAAGATCAGCGCCACCATATGGCCCGCCAGCGGCTGATCTTCATCCGGCGCCCCTTTTGGCAACCCGTTGCGGGCCTGTTTCATGCCGCACGCGCTGTCAATGATCTGCCGCAATGCGGCCTTGTCGGTCTTATGGATGTCCAGGAAATGCGTCATATCACTGTCCTTGTCGGGGTCTTTGCCCCTTTGAATTGCATTACACGCCTGCGGGTTACAGGAACAAATTGATCGTCACGCATCACTTTTCAAAGTAAGTGCTGCCTTGTCGAGCCGATTGACGCCCTCGGCGATATCCGCGTCCGAGATGTTGAGCGCGGGCAGAAGCCGCACAACATTATCCCCGCCGGGAATGGTCAGTAGATGCTGATCATAGCCTGCATTGACTACATCCGTGTTTGTCACCTTGCATTTCAGCCCCAGCATCAGACCCGAGCCGCGCACCAACTCAAACACATCGGGATGGCTGGCAATCAGCCCTTCCAGCTTCTGGCGCAGCAATCCGGCTTTGCGACTGACCTCGGCCAGAAACGCCGGGTCGTTGATATGATCCATCACCGCAGAGCCCACGGCACAGGCCATCGGATTGCCCCCGTAAGTGGACCCGTGCGTGCCAGCGGTCATCCCCGATGCGGCGTCTTCGGTTGCCAGACACGCCCCCAGCGGGAAGCCGTTGCCGATCCCTTTGGCAACCGCCATGATATCTGGGCTGACACCCGCCCATTCATGGGCGAACAGCTTGCCGGTCCGGCCCATGCCGCACTGAATTTCATCGCAGATCATCAATGCGCCAGTCTGATCACACAGATCACGCAAGCCTTTCAGGCAGGCATCCGGCAGCGGGATGATACCGCCCTCGCCGATCACTGGCTCGACGACCACAGCCGCAATAGTGTCGTCCATCGCCGCCTGTAACGCGTCATGATCCCCGAAAGGCAGATGAATAAATCCGGGCAACAAGGGTCCAAACCCTTTGATCAGTTTCTCGGACCCGGCCGCGGAAATGGTCCCCAAAGTTCGTCCATGAAACGAGCCCGAGAAGGTGATGATGTTCACCCGGTCAGGCTGGCCTTTTTCGTACCAGTATTTCCGCGCCATCTTGATTGCGCATTCCATCGCCTCGGCACCGGAATTGGTGAAAAACATCGTATCGGCGAAGGTCGCATCGCGCAGCTTTTCGGCCAGAGCCTCTTGGTGTGGGATCTGGTAGAGGTTCGATGTATGCCACAATGTCTCTGCCTGATCCTGAACGACCTTCACCAAGGGCGGAAAGGCATGGCCCAAAGCCGTCACGGCAATGCCGCCCCCAAGGTCAAGATATCGCGCGCCATCCTGGTCGATCAGCCACGACCCCTCGCCTTTCACAAAACTCATTTTCACACGGGAATATGTTGGCAAAACAGCAGGGATCATCGCGTTTATCCTTTACGCATAGGAAGCCCAAATAAGGGCCATGTTCAGGGTCAAGTCAATTCGAAGAAAAGGGCGTGCGACAGACGCACAGGTGATCAGGCAGGCGCAATCAGCGTCGGCGTCGGTTCAGCACGGTATGTGTCTTTGTGATCATGTGTTTCGCATAACCCGACATAAACCGCCTGTCCAGACGAAACTATTTGGTGGGTCGTACAATCCGGCATCTTACACTTATACGGTGGAAAAAATTCGATGACATTCTTATGATTGACCGTCAGCACATCGTGTAGGCGCACGACACATTCGCGCCCAATTCTGGATTTTCAAAAGGATTGGATTTATTGCTAAGGAAGCACCCCTATGACACTTCTATTCAAAAGTTCCTCGCTCGTCCTGATATCGGCGATGCTTCTGTCAACGACTGCAATCGCTCAAGACGCAACTGAAGGCGCCCCCGATCTGGCCAAGATCGCGGCTTCTGATCCTGCGCTAGAGCTGCGCGAAGGCGAAGAGGGCGCGCCAGATGCCATGGTCATGCTGTCAGACGTCCTGTTTGACTTTGGTGAGGCGACAATTGCCCCCTCTTCTCTTGAAACGCTCAAAGGCATTGCTGCAAAGCTCAAGGACGTCAAAGGGCTGGAGATCACAGGCCATACGGATGACATTGGGCCTGAAGATTTCAATCTGGGCCTTGGTCAACGCCGCGCTGATGCCGTGCGGAATTGGTTGCTGGAAAACAGCGATATTGACGCCGACAGTATCACCGCCGTTGGTGTCGGGGAGGTCAAACCGATCACAAGCAACAAAACTGAAGATGGTGCGGACAACCCCGAAGGGCGTGCTCAGAACCGCCGCGTTGAGTTCAGCATTGCAGAGGTTGATGAAAGTCTTGCGCCTGAAGACGAGAGCAGTGCGACAGAAGAGCTTGTAACGGAAAACCCTGAGACTGCTGAGACTGCTGAGACTGCTGAGACTGCTGAGACTGCTGAGACTGCTGAGACTGCTGAGACTGCTGAAGATATTGCAGCAGATCAAGCTGAATCGGTTGACCAAGACGCCGGCTCTGTTGAGGAAACCAGCGCAGCAACTGAATGATTACCGTCAAGCAAAACCCGGGTCAGTCCTTGCGACATGTATGGGCCGACCCACTGATCAGACGCGCAGCGACCACCGCACGCATATCTAACGCAATCTAAACCTGCGCTCGCTAAACACCCGCTCGTGCACAACAAAAGATGGCAAGGGTCCCGCCCGGTCTGGCAAACCGGACTTCACGGGATCACCTGACGCATCACCGGTGAGCGGGGCGCAAGCCCAGATAAAGGTGCGGGGATTAAAGCCCCCGTCCGGCAATCCATTGATGGCGGCGCCGCCTTTTCTTACCACGTTACAGTTTACGAGATATAGTCAGCCCTGCGGCCTCATCCTATGGCAAGGATGCATAGGCCGCAGGGATTTTGGCGTGGCTGATTGAAACACAGAAATACAGAAATACAGAAATACAGAAATACAGAAATACAGAAACACGGGGCGGCACTCATGCCAATGACGCCCATGTCCTGATTTTAGCGCCGCGGAGCATCTTGATATATCCCCACATGGCAAAGACAAGAACAACCGCGAAAACGGCACTCAGCACCAGCATCAAAATCGGCATATCACCACCGCCAAATATCGTATTCACGATCCCGTAGAGAAGACCACAGAACATGGCCAGCATCATGCCGGGAAACAGACCGTAAAAGATGCCAATAATACCGGCAAGCTTGGGCAAGCGCATATTGAACCCCAGAACATAGATTATCGCGCATAAAAGCAGATACCCGATTATCAACAGAAACACCCCAAGCGCGCCATACATCAAAACGCTTACCAACGAGACCTGCACGACACGCCCGTCTTTGTAGGCGATGGTCGTAATAGTGCCAACTATTGAGCGGGTGTTGCTGGCCGTATCATCCCTGACCGTGACCGCGCCGCCGATCTTGTCAACGAACTGATATGTTGGCGTATAGAAAGTAACATCGCGCTTTCTTTGTCTGCCGCTTGAATCCTCATAGGTGGATTCCCGTACTTCGCTCTCGACTTTGATGATTTCGGCCTCGTATTTCGGATAGAAAAGTATCCCGCCGAATTTCTCGATCCATATGCTGCCAAATCCGGCGAAAAACATCGCCAAGATGGCAAAAACAATACCCAGATAGAGTGACCAGAGCGCCCCAGGTTTTTGCCTGCGCCGCGAAGGGGGGACCGTCGGCATTCGTCTGTGACGCCAGACCACACCGCATCCCAGAGCAAAGCCAAGAAGAACAGCAATTATGATGAAGTATCCGAACGCGATCATAGCTGCACCTACGGCTTACAATATACCTGCATGTATCAGATATATTCGACTTTTTGATAATAACTTTAACCCAGATTGCAAAGAATTCTTCCCTGCCGTTCGAATTCGTGCAAGAATTGCAGGTTAACAGGAGATGAATTGTGGCTAGAGTTTCTGAATTTGAGCAAAGCGGAGAAGACACGCTCGAGATTGCAATTTCCCAAGACGAGTTTGATCGCCTTGGGTCTGCAACCGATCCTTTTGAGCTTCGCGTTACCATTCTGGACAACAACGGGGCAGAACTTGGCAACTTTCTGTTGTCGACCGATCCGGCGGATTGGACACTTGATGCCGACACAGGCGAATACCTTCTGATCGAACCAGTTGTCGGTTTTGGCAACCATAGAACAGATTGGGACGGGTTGGTGCTAAGTTCGACCAACGCCACCGGCTTAGATACTGTCGAAGACGCATTGATGGTCGGACCATTCGGCCTACCGGTTGATAATGACGGAGCATTGGCAACTCAGGTGACTGCGGCAACAAATATTGCGGTTGGCACGCCATTGACGCTGATCGACCAATCGGTAGTTGTTGGAACGACCGGCGATGCGACCTTGCGTTTTGATGCACCCGATATCAACACACCGATCGTCGCCCGAGGCGCTGATCTTGGGAACACAGGCAGCGCCCCGCCAGTTTGCTTTGCCGAGGATACTCTGATCAAGACCGAGCGCGGCGAGGTGGCCGTCAGTCACCTGCAAGTTGGAGACAGGGTTTGGACCAAATTCAACGGCCTTCAACCCATTCGCTGGATCGGCGAAATAAAGGTTTCTACGACAGAAATGGCCGAAGATTCCAGAAAGCGTCCGGTGAGAATAGGAGCAGGGTCACTTGGCCATGGACTGCCATCGCGTGATCTACGCGTTTCTCGACAGCACAGAGTCGTTCTGTCGTCTGCGGTTATCAAAGAGCTTACGAACGACTTAGAGGTTTTCGTTCCGGCGCACCGGCTTATTGATCTCCGTGGGATTTCGTTGGTGTGCCCCAAGCGCGACTTGACCTACTACCATCTGCTCTTTGACAGGCACGAAGTTGTCTTTGCCAACGAGATTCCAACGGAAAGTCTTTTGCTGGGACATGAGGCGCAAGAGTTTTTGGGCCAGACGGCGCTTGCTGATATCAAACTAACAACGAACATAGAGCCGCGCAAAAAAGTCTATCCCGCTCTTCCAATACCATATCCAAAAATGCAGAAACGGATTATAGCAGAATTGGTTCAGAACCAGTCGGCTGCTGTTGACCTGATCGAGTTTGCATAGGATCAAAGATACTTGGCATTTATGTCAAGTGGCCATGACGGCCCCGCGATAATTGACACTCGAAAACTGTGAACTGAATCAGCACTATACGGTATCGGGCAACATGAGTTCATGCAGGGTGAAACTCGTTAAACGCGCATTGCCCTATTTATCGTCAATCTCTGCGACAGGTTCTTTTAACATGCCATTCAACCCGCCTATATCGAGATTTGACAGAAACGCTACGGTCTCTTCATCTGTTGTGTTGGTCAGAAGATGCACCTCGATCTGATCGCCAATTGGCCCTGTGATATGGCGTGCACCGAAAGGTCCTCCAAGGGGTAGCACCCGGAATGGCACGCCCGAGATTGTCCGAAACTCTACCGGCTCTGGCCCTGTGTCCCAATCTGCGGTTAACCGGTCCACATCGCCGGTGGAAAACCCGAATGGGCCGGGCTTGGGGCGGTATTTCGTCATCAGGATCATCATCTGCTGCTCATTTGTATAGGTCCTGATCTCAACCTGATCTCGCGCGCCAATATCGGTTCTGTTCAATTGAAAAATCGTGCTTTCTGATCTTGTCCGGGCGAAGGCTTCGATATCTTCTTCTGATGCCTCCGCTTCAAGCTCAAGCTGCTGCCAGACCAATTCTACATAATCGTCTTTGACCATATCGGCCAGAACCCAGCCTTCAGGCGGCTCGGGGATAAAATCGACTAATGCTCCCGTCGGCTCATGGTCCTGCTCAGATGGGTCAGGCCCGATATTGCTGATGTCCTGCTGCACATCGTTGATATACTGCGAAACTGAATAGCCGTTCCCATAATCTTTCGAGCGCGCGCTATAGTCCAGCACACCAACAACAGAAATGCCCAGAACAACGATCGCCAGCGGCGTGCCAAACTTCAAAAGATTTTCCGACATCAAAGTAACCCTTTAAGACAAATTTCCTTGCGTCAAACCATAAACATAAGACCCTGTAAGTACAGAGCCCCGGAAAGACTTCGCCTGCAATCGTATCTGCATCTTGTATCCGCTGCCCCGGATCCTTAAAATAGATCGGAAACCGCCCCTATCGGGCGGTCTGTTGTTTTGAAGGACAGCCAGATGTCATGGACTGATGATCGCGTTGAAATACTGAAAAAGATGTGGGGCGAAGGAAAATCCGCCTCGCAAATCGCCAAGGAACTGGGCGGCGTGACCCGCAACGCTGTCATTGGCAAGGTACATCGTCTTGGCTTGTCGAACCGCTCTGGCGGTGGTGGATCGGCAAAAAGTGCGGCCAAGGAAAAGCCTGCGGCCAAACCTAAGGTCGCCGAAAAGCCCAAGGCTGCCGCAAGCGCGTCGGACCCAAAACCGGCTGCACCGGTCAATAAACCGATGATACGCAACAAGCTTATTGTGACGGCTGGCCAACCTCTGCCACCGCAACCCTCGGCCAATGAGATCAGCCCCGAAGTGCTGGCTTCCGTGCGCGAAGTGGAAAAGAAAGCCAAGAAAATCAGCGTGATGGAGTTGACCGAGCGGACCTGCAAATGGCCCGTTGGCGACCCCGCAACCGAGGATTTCTGGTTCTGCGGCCTGCCCGCCCAAGCTGGTAAGCCCTATTGCGAGGCCCATGTGGGCGTTGCCTTCCAACCCATGAGCTCGCGCCGCGACCGGCGCAGATAAGGCGTTCTGTCGTTTCATTGGGTCATTTCAATCCGGAAATACCCATAGAAACCCCAAGGCGCGTTGTTTAAATTCACACCCTAGATAACGGCAGCACTGGAATGCTCCGCACACCTGAACCACCTCAGCGCCTCTACGATGGAAAGATTGCAACCCCGGATCGATGGCAAGCGTTTGAACCGCGCGCCGGGGATATCGTCGTCTCGACCCCAACAAAATCTGGCACAACCTGGACGCAAGCCATTCTGGCTTTGCTCATTTCAGGCGATCCGAACGTCGACGCCGCGATATCGCGAGACGCGCCCTGGATAGACATCACAGTGCCGGACGGGGATCAGATTATGGCATCCCTGAATGCACAAACGCGACGTCGCCAGGTAAAAACCCATACGCCTTTAGATGGCATTCCGCTTTGGCCCGATCTGCGATACATAACTGTTTACAGACATCCCATCGACGTGCATCTTTCATTTCGCCGACACGTTGAGAACATGCAGGAAGACGTTCTAAAGGACATCTATCCTTCTGACATTCATGAGGGATTTCGTATCTTTCTTGAAGGCCATCACCGCGACGGCGCAAGTCTGACGTCGATTATTGACCATTACCGCAGCGCACTTGCACGAAGCGACCGAGAAAATCTTCTACGTCTGCATTATGCTGACATGTGCCGTGATCTGCCTGAGGCGTTTTCTCAAATCGCAGCGCATATAGGCATTTCTCATCCTCCGCAGGTTATGGGCACGCTGATCGAGGCAGCCACATTTCGCAAAATGAAAAGCAATGCCGAGCGTTTCGCCGTGTCAGCCCGTGAAGGTTTCTGGAGAAATGATGCTGACTTCTTTGACAGCGGCAGTTCGCAGAAATGGGTCGGGGTTCTGTCAGACGATGATCTGGCAGCTTATGATATACGGATGACAGAGCTGCTTGGAGCAAGCGAGCGGCAGTGGCTTGAGCAGGGAAATATGGCCCAATCGTAAAGCGTTTCTGGTCCAAGCTCGATCATGCGGCGTTTTGTGTAGCGGTTATTGAACCGTATTTTATGTTGGCCTAGCATAATGCATACGAAATCGTTGCACGAAACAAACTTCCAAAAAGGAACCCGCAGAATGATTGCCTACGTCACCGTTGGTGCTGACGACATCGCACGCGCGAAACGGTTTTACTCTGCGTTCCTGCCAGCCCTTGGGTACGAGCTAAAGGAAGAGAACAACGGGGATCTGAGCTACGTGCTGCCCAAGCAATCTGGTCAGTCTGCCCCCCTGCCAGATTTCTACGTTAAATCACCTTTCGATGGACGTCCGGCATCGGTGGGGAACGGGACGATGACTGCATTCGAGGCGCGCAGTCAAAGCCAAGTGCGTGACCTTCATTCCGCAGCACTTGCCGCAGGCGGCTTTGACGAGGGCCAGCCGGGTTTCCGCGCGTCCTATGGACCTCATTTTTATGTTGGCTACCTGCGCGACCCTCAGGGGAACAAGATCGCATTATTCTCAAGCAATCCAGACGACCCCGGACGGGACGGATAACGCGGGCCGCAGTAATTCCTGGCCGCTAATGTGCCCAATGGCTCACGTCGAGAAACCTTCATCATTAGGGAGACTATCCGCAACTACACCTTGGGTTAATGGCGTGAAGTCCAAAGCCATCTGACATTCTACACCATTGTGGAATGTCAGTCAGATACCCTTGACGCGATGCGCGAGATTTTCTGAATCAAATCAGCGCCGCCCGTCAGGCAAATGTGGCCCAATCGTCAAGCGTTCCTAACCCAAGGTCGGGCTTGCGGGACAAAGTGTCTACTGGCCTGCGCCAACCCAATGTCTTCTTTTGGGGACTACCAGACGGAGCTGATATGGGCTATTTTTCTGTTTACAATTTTTGGAAGTGGAACAATTTAGTTGGCAAGACGCAGCAGAGGTGACTTCGGCCTTGTAATTTTAGGTGTTATTGTCGGGGTTCCAATACTTATTGGACAGAAGATAATTGAAGGTGACACAACAGTCATCGCCGCTGTTGTCGGTGTCATTTCTTTAATAATTGGCTGGATCATATACTCAAATAACCGAGGGAAACGGCTTGCTGAAAACAGTCAAAGGCAGGTCAATGATCTAGTTTTGCATCACAAAAATTCTCTTGCCCGCTTGTATCGCCAAAAAGTGTTTCATGGAGAATACGGCGAACAAAGGTTCGAAGCATTTAATAAAGAGATTCGATATTTTTTTGAAAATGTCTTGGCTCCAGACCTCGATGTTTCTGACGAAATGTTACGCCTTCCTGAGTTTTATCAGTATGTAGTGGCAGCCGTTTACAACGTTGCGGAGAACGTTGAATTTGATGGGGTAGATTTGGAGTCAATCCCGTCCGACCCTTTCGAGTTTGAGCATTGGACAGCGGAAATGCTAAATCAAAGTGGTTGGAACGCTCAAGCCACACAAGGTAGTGGAGACCAAGGCTCTGATGTTGTCGCAACTTTTGGCGATCACAAGTGCATCATTCAGTGTAAATTATACAAGAATGCAGTGGGCAACAAAGCCGTACAAGAAGTTGATGCTGCACGGAGATTTTTCGATGGCGATAGCGCGGTTGTGGTAGGGAAAAGTGGGTATACTAGGTCAGCAAAGCAGTTGGCGAGTAAGAACAACGTTCTCCTGATAGATGTGTCTGAGTTAGATATGCTTACCTCATATCTGGGTATCAGCATTGCTGACGACCATCATCAAGAGAATACATCAACGTCCCAGATCTGGGGCCGACCTCAGCAAACCGAACAAGCTAAACAGCGGCTAATAGTAACGACCGCCACGGTCGAAGACGAGGCTACATCTTCCAACAACTATGAAGGCGCACCTTCCAACCGAAACAAAAATACAACGCATTCTGCAAAGAATGAACAAACCCAATCGACAAAAAAAGCAATCCTAGTGCCAAGGAAGTAAACAAACTGATGGAACAAATTAAGATGCTGATTGCGGAACTTGCAAATGCGAAGAAAAGGGAAATTGAAATTGCGGCCGCGAATGCCCCAGCCGAGGCGAAAGAATTTGTCGCAACCGATGCCAAATTTGCCATAGACAATGTAAATGAGTGGCAAAAGGAGATCGTCAAAGATCTGAAAAGGCGCATCAAAGATACCGATAGAGAAATTGAAGACATTGTGGAGTCAATTGAGGAGTATTGAGAAACCTAAAATACCATGATCCTTAGTTTGCTACTAACCTCTTCAACAAAGCAGACGTTCGCCACAACACCAAAGGTCGGTAAAATGGGCTCCTTGCGGACATTTCAGCATCTTAGCGCACCCAAGGTCAATTGGTGGCCTGAAGGTCAATGTTGTCTGACGTTCAACAACCGTTTACTGGCATCGCCTGCGCAATTTGCTAACCTCCCCCGGATGTCTAAAGGTAAAGGATCCAGGCACCGTGCGGTGGTATAAGAGTTTCAAAAGGATATTCGGGCAGGCTTCTGGCATGTCTGACCGTCTCAAACGTCTTGTGGGCTTTGGTCCTGCTCCGCAATCCGTGCATCCCCTGGCCACGCGGGGTCCGATTACCCATGTGATCATTCTGGACGGCACGATGTCTTCGCTGGACGAAGGGTTCGAGACGAATGCAGGCATCACTTACCGGATGCTCTCGGAAATGGCGCCAAACAAGGCGGTCTCTTTGAAGTATGAGGCTGGTATTCAGTGGCAGGGTTGGCGGCGCGCAATAGATGTGATGGCGGGCGTCGGGATCAACCGGCAAATCCGGCGCGCTTACGGTTTTATCGCCTCGCGCTACCGCCCCGGCGATCGCATTTTTCTGATGGGCTATTCGCGCGGGGCCTATGCCGTGCGTTCGCTGGCCGGGGTTATTGATCAGGTCGGGCTGCTCAGGACAGATTGCGCGACGGAACGCAACGTGCGTCAGGCTTATCGCCACTACCGGCGCGATCCACAAAGTCCAAGCGCCAAATCCTTCCGACGGGCGCATTGTTACGAGACCACACCGATCGAGATGTTGGGCGTTTGGGACACAGTCCGCGCCCTTGGTTTCCGCGCGCCCGTCCTGTGGCGGTTTTCGCCAGTTGAGCATGAATTTCACAATCACACCCTTGGCAATTCCATCCGCAATGGCTTTCATGCCTTGGCGCTTGATGAAACCCGCCGGGTGTTTGAGCCGGTGCTGTGGACCAGCCGCGACACCTATCCCGGCAAGATCGAACAGGTCTGGTTTCCCGGCACCCATGGCGATGTCGGTGGCCATCTCAGTGGTTACAATGCGGCCCGCCCTCTGGCCAATATCCCGCTTGTCTGGATGCTGGAGCGCGCCGAGATGTGTGGCCTACCTCTGCCGGATGGTTGGCGCACCCGCCTACCCTGCGATGCAACCGCGCCGTCTGTCGGAAGCTGGCGCGGCTGGGGCAAGCTGTTTTGGCTGCGCCGTTCGCGGGTCGCACTGAAAGACCCATCCGAGCAGCTACATGATAGCGTCCCGACCAAGCCCGCACCGCTTTGGCGTCGCCTGATGGCAGGTGGATACAAGTCGGCACCATTACGGCGATAGCGTCAGAAACAAGTTGCGCCACCAACGCTAACGCCCGATAACTTGCGAATGACACGTTCTATCCCACTGAAACCTATGGACGGCTTCCCGAAGTTTGTTGAGTTCCGAGAAGAAGGCCCCCGCGAGGGCTTTCAGATCGAAAAAACCATCTATCCGCTGGACCAACGGGCCAAGTTGATTGACCTGCTTAGCGAAACCGGGCTCAGACGTATTCAGGTGGGGTCTTTCGTCAGCCCGAAATACGTCCCGCAAATGGCCGATACCGCCGAGCTGTTCGATCGGATCAAACGTAAGCCCGGTGTCGAATACACAGCACTTTGGTTGAACGAAAAAGGCTTCAGGCAAGCTTTGGCAGCACGGGATGTGCATATCGATCCGCGATTGCTTCTCTATGCGTCAGATGCATTTTCGCAGCACAACAACAATTGCTCAGCCAAAGCGATGCAAGCCCGGCAACGCGACTGGATCACGCTTTACCGTGATGCAGGCTACGATCTCGATTCTGCCTATGTGATGGCCGCGTTTGGATGCAATTTCGAAGGGGATATCCCGCCTGAGAAAACCCATGATATCTTTCGCTGGGTGATCCGGACCTGCGCTGAAATGGACGCCCCGCTGCCAAACCTGTTCATCGCCGACACAATGGGCTGGGCCACGCCCGAGGCTGTGAAGCGCATGATCGGGGCCGTGCGCGACCTTGCCCCAGAGGCCCGTATCGGGATGCATATCCATGATACACGCGGGCTTGGCATTGCCAACCTGCACGCCGCGATGAGCATGGGTGTCGATCTTTTTGAAACCTCCATCGCAGGGCTTGGTGGTTGCCCGTTTGCGGGTCACGGGCATGCGCGGGCGGCCGGGAATGTCTGCACCGAAGACGCGGTTTTCCTGTGTCACGAAATGGGCATAGAGACCGGCATTAACCTTGAAAAGCTGATCGAGGCTGCGCGCTTTGCCGAAGATATCATTGGCACTCCGCTTATGGGACGGGTCATGCAGTCTGGTGGGTTGGACGCATACCGCAAGCGGCAGACCTGAGCACAGAAACCTTCAAAATATAACACCTAGCCCATTTGGCGGTTTTCCTTTTGCCCTGCACAAGTTAGATGATCCTCCAGAACGAGGAGACCCGCCATGGCGATGGAAAAAACCTTTAATGCGGACGAGGCCGAAAGCCGTCTTTACAAGGCCTGGGAAGACGCCGGGTGTTTCAAGGCCGGCGCCAATGCCTCGCGGGCCGAAACCTTCTGCATCATGATCCCGCCGCCCAACGTGACGGGCTCGCTCCATATGGGGCATGCGTTCAACAACACGTTGCAGGACATCATGATCCGCTGGAAGCGGATGCAGGGCTATGACACGCTCTGGCAGCCGGGTACGGATCACGCAGGGATCGCCACGCAAATGGTGGTCGAGCGCAAGCTGGCAGAAGACAGCAACATGCGCCGCACCGATATGTCACGCGAAGACTTTCTGAAGAAAGTCTGGGAGTGGAAAGAAGAGTCCGGCGGCACGATCATCAACCAGCTCAAACGCCTTGGCGCGTCCTGCGACTGGTCCCGCGAAGCCTTCACCATGTCCGGCAACTTCCCAGAAGCGGTGATCAAGGTCTTTGTGGAAATGTATAATCACACCGATCAGCATGGTAATCCCGACCCGCTCATCTATCGCGGCAAACGGCTGGTCAACTGGGACCCACATTTCGAAACGGCGATCAGCGACCTAGAGGTCGAGAATATCGAGACGCCGGGTCATATGTGGCATTTCAAATACCCGCTCGCGGGGGGTGAAACCTATGAATATGTCGAAAAGGACGAAGACGGAAATATCACCCTGCGCGAGACGCGCGACTATATTTCCATTGCAACGACCCGGCCCGAGACCATGCTGGGCGACGGCGCGGTTGCAGTGCATCCGTCAGATGACCGTTACGCGCCAATCATTGGAAAACTATGTGAAATTCCAGTTGGCCCGAAAGAGCATCGCCGCCTGATCCCGATCATCACCGACGACTACCCAGACCCCGATTTTGGCTCGGGCGCGGTGAAGATCACCGGCGCGCATGACTTCAACGACTATCAGGTCGCCAAACGCGGCGGCATCCCTATGTATAGTCTGATGGACACAAAGGGCGCGATGCGGACTGATGGAAAACCCTATGCTAAAGAGGCCGCGATTGCTGGCGCAATTGCGCGGGGTGAGCAGAAATTTGACGAAGCGATGATTGCCGCGATGAACTTGGTTCCCGGCGAATATCGCGGGCTCGACCGGTTCGAGGCGCGCAAAGCCGTTGTGGCTGACATCACCGCTGAAGGTAACGCGGTCATGGTGTCCGTCCCTGTGATTGACGAGGAAAGCGGGCAAGAAAGTTCCAAGCTGGTCCCATATGTCGAGAACAAGCCTATCATGCAGCCCTTCGGCGACCGCTCGAAGGTGGTCATCGAGCCGATGCTGACAGATCAATGGTTCGTTGATACGGCAAAGATCGTCGGCCCCGCGCTGGATGCGGTCCGGAATGGCGATGTCAAGATCATGCCCGAAGCGGATAAGAAGGTGTATTTCCACTGGCTGGAAAACATCGAACCCTGGTGCATTTCAAGGCAGCTCTGGTGGGGGCATCGAGATCCCGGTTTGGTACTATCATGAAACTACAGCTCGACCGGTCGAAGCTGGTATCGAGTGGAATACTGACTTTAGCGTCATTAAAAACGTAAGCGCACCGGACGAGGCCTCGGCAATAAAGTTACTCAAGGAGCGGATCGGAGATATACCTTTTGGTATTGTTAGGGACCAAAATGAAGCGCTGTCCCGTGAGGCAATGTTAAACAAGGTTGCGCTCTGGCGCGACCCCGACGTCCTCGACACGTGGTTCTCCTCCGGCCTCTGGCCCATCGGCACCCTCGGCTGGCCCGAGGACACGGAAGCATTGCAAAAATACTTCCCCACCTCGACCCTGATCACCGGACAGGACATCCTCTTCTTCTGGGTCGCCCGCATGATGATGATGCAACTGGCCGTGGTCGATCAGGTCCCCTTCGACACCGTCTACCTCCACGGCCTCGTGCGCGACGCCAAGGGCAAGAAGATGTCGAAATCCACCGGCAATGTCATCGACCCGCTCGACATCATCGACGAATTCGGCGCCGACGCCCTGCGCTTCACCAATGCCGCCATGGCGTCGCTCGGCGGGGCGCTGAAGCTGGATACCCAACGCATCACCGGCTACCGCAACTTTGGTACAAAGCTATGGAATGCCGTGCGCTTTGCAGAAATGAACGAGGTCTACGCGTCGGGCAAAAGTCCGATAGAATTCCGACAGATTTCCGATGCCGAATTTACCGTCAACAAATGGATTATCGGCGAGACCGCAAAGGTCCGCCAAGAGGTCGATCAAGCACTGGAAAACTACCGCTTCAACGATGCCGCCAATGCGCTTTACGCCTTTGTCTGGGGCAAGGTCTGCGACTGGTATGTAGAGTTCTCAAAGCCGCTATTGTTGGACGGAACCGAGGCCCAAAAGACTGAGACCCGCGCGACTATGGCATGGGTTCTGGATCAATGCATGATCCTGCTGCACCCCATCATGCCGTTCATCACCGAAGAACTTTGGACCGTCACAGCCAAACGCGACAAGATGTTGATCCACGCCGACTGGCCTAGCTATGCCGCTGATTTGGTTGATGAAAACGCTGACCGCGAAATAAACTGGGTGATTTCCATCATCGAGGCCATCCGGTCCGCGCGCGGCGAAATGCATGTCCCGGCAGGCCTGAAAGTCCCGCTTGTGCAGATTGCACTGGATGAGGCTGGCAAAACCGCTTGGGAAAATAACGAAGCGTTGATCCTGAAACTTGCGCGCATCGCCTCTGTCACAAAAGCGCCCGAGGCCCCTAAAGGATCTGTCACACTGCCCGTCGCAGGCGGCAGTTTCGCCCTGCCCCTTGGTGATATCATCGACGTGGACGAGGAAAAAGCGCGGCTGGAAAAGACGTTAGGCAAACTGTCCAAAGAGCTCGGCGGTCTGCGCGGTCGCTTGAACAACCCGAAATTCGTCGAAAGCGCGCCAGAAGATGTGGTCGCGGAAGCCCGCGAAAACCTTGCCGCGCGGGAAGAAGAAGAGGCGAAACTGAATGCCGCGTTGGCGCGTCTGGAGGAAATTACATGAGATATATTAGCCCTTTTCTGCTTGTTGTAGCCCTGCCCGCTTTCGCAGATGCCGATGGCCCGGATGCGTGGCGCGTCACAGGGGTTGACGCAGATGACACGTTGAGCCTGCACGCAGGACCCGGCACGCAATATCCGAGCTTTGGTACGCTGGCCTCAGACGCGCGTGGCGTGAGCGCCGAGATTTGCGTGCCGACCCTTGGCGATGGCGGCTATTTCGCGCTGCCAGAAGCTGTGAAAGAGCAGGTCGCCAATCTGGAACGGTGGTGCTATGTGACCGGACCTGACGGCCAAAAAGGCTGGGCCAGCATGGCCTTCATGGAAGAAGACGGATGAGCCACCCGCCCTTTGCGCAGCTTGTACAGGGCTTACCCTCTGCTGTGCCTTTTGTGGGCCCCGAGGCGCAGGAACGCGGCAGGGGCAAGCCGTTTGCCGCACGGCTTGGGGCGAATGAAAGTGTTTTCGGCCCATCGCCCCTTGCCATTGATGCCATGGCCAGAGCCGTCGAAGAGGTCTGGAAATACGGCGACCCGGAAAGCCATGATTTGCGCCATGCGCTGGCACAATATCATGAGGTGGCCCCCGAAAATATTATTGTCGGCGAAGGGATTGACGGCTTGCTGGGTTATCTGGTCCGCCTGATCATTGAGCCGGGTGATACCGTTGTCACCTCGGACGGGGCGTATCCGACCTTCAACTACCATGTCGCAGGCTTTGGGGGCGTATTGCATAAAGTGCCCTATCGCGACGATCATGAAGACCCGGAAGCTCTGATTGCCAAGGCTCGTGAAGTTGGGGCCAAGCTGATTTATCTCGCGAACCCGGACAATCCGATGGGGACATGGCACAGGCCGCGCATTCTGCATGATATGATCGGCCAAATGCCGGATGGCTGCCTTCTGATATTGGATGAGGCCTATATCGAATTGGCCCCGGACGGCACCGCGCCAAGCATAGAGGTCAGCGACCCCCGAGTGATCCGGATGCGCACGTTTTCAAAGGCATATGGAATGGCCGGAGCCCGTGTTGGCTATGGGATCGGGGCCCCTGAACTGATCCTCGCCTTTGAGAAGATACGCAACCATTTCGGCATGTGCTGCATCAGCCAAGCCGGGGCTTTAGCTGCGCTGGCTGATCAGTCATGGCTGGCCGAGGTCCAGTCCCGTGTGGCCGAGGCGCGGCAACGCATAGGGCAGATTGCCCGGCAAAACGGCCTGACACCAATCCCTTCGGCCACCAATTTCGTGGCCATCGATTGCCAACAGAACGGTGACTTCGCCCGCGAGGTTCTTGCCGGGTTGATCGCGCGTGATCTGTTTGTCCGCATGCCCTTTGTTGCGCCGCAGGATCGCTGTATCCGTATCAGCTGCGGCACAAAGGCTGATCTCGATTTGTTGGAAGACGCCTTGCCAGACGCTTTACGCGACACAAGGTCCTGACTACAGCGGGCGTGTCCATGTCTGTTCGATCAGGTCTTGCCCGAAGGACCGGACAGGTTTGCTGTCAACACAGGTAAATCCGTTGCGCATGTATAGCGCGCAGGCTGCTCGATGGCTTTCATGGGTCCATAATGTCATGCTCTGGTAGCCTGCCTCACGGGCAAATTGCAGGCACACGTCCAGCAGATGCTGGCCCAGCCCCTGCCCTCGCGCAGAGGGTTCAAGCAAAAACAGACGCAGTTTGGCCGTATCCTCACTTAGCCTGACGCAGAAGATGCTGCCCAAACGCTCTGCCCCGCGTTGGGCGATCCAGCCGCGTTCGCGCGCCGGATCATGGTTTGCGATGAAATCAGCCAGAATATCGCTGACAAGGGCCGGGAAAGTATCATCGAACCCGTCATGTTCGCTATAAAGGGCACCATGGCGTTCGGCCAGCCAAGCAGCATCATCTGCATGAAACGGGCGCAATATGATTGTATCGTCGGACATGGGGTGATTTGACCGGGTTTGCAGACGTCTTGCAAGCCTTGTCACCACACCCAGTTCTGGATAGCTAACCCTGACACGTTCAGGAGAGTTCAGATGGGCATCGACAAGGAAAGCGATATTGCCGCCAATCTGCAGATTGGCCCCACCACGTTGGGGATGGTACGAATTTATATAGAAGGGAACGGTATTGAGTTTCCGCTTGATTTTGACCCGGATGAAGCGGACGAAATCGCGGAAGAGATCAGGGCCGCTGCCGCCCGCGCGCGGGTCATGAAAGGCTGACGTCACGAAAACCTTATATATGGAGATTTCCCCATGAGCTGGAACCCGAGTATTGAACCGCAATGCCCCGACGCCGGAAATATGGACTCCATCGACACCCTGATCATCCCGCGTGCCCGTGATCTGGGTGGGTTCGAAGTGCGCCGCGCCCTGCCCGCGCCAAAACGGCAGATGGTCGGGCCGTTTATCTTCTTTGACCAGATGGGCCCGGCAGAGTTTCTGACCGATCAGGGTATCGATGTCCGTCCGCATCCTCATATCGGGCTGGCGACCGTTACATATCTTTACAAGGGCGAGTTCCAGCACCGCGACAGCCTTGGCACCAACCAGATGATCTATCCAGGCGAGGTCAACTGGATGATCGCAGGCAACGGTGTGACCCATTCCGAACGCACCAGCGTGCAAACGCGTCAGGGGCCCAGCAGCCTGTTTGGCATTCAGACATGGGTGGCCTTGCCCGAGAAAGCCGAAGAAACCGATGCTGCGTTTGAGCATCACGGCGAAGACGCGTTGCCCTTTATCGAGGGCAAAGGCAAAGAGGTGCGGCTGATCATCGGCACCGCATGGGGGCAATCCGCGCCCACAAAGACCTTCACCGAAATGTTCTATGCCGATGCGGTCCTGCAACCGGACGCACTTATCCCGATGCCTGACAATCACGAGGACCGGGGCGTTTATGTGGTGGATGGCAGCATTGAGGTGGCTGGCGATGTGTTTGAGGCAGGCCGGATGATGGTCTTCCGGCCCGGTGATGCGATTACGCTGAAAGCAGGCGTGAAAGGTGCACGGTTGATGCTGCTGGGTGGCACGACGTTGAACGAGTCCCGCCATATCTGGTGGAACTTCGTAGCATCCTCAAAAGACAAGATCGACGCAGCAAAAGAAGCCTGGCGCGCAGGCGATTGGCAACACGGCCGTTTTCAACTGCCAGCGGGCGATGAGGATGAGTTTATCCCTTTGCCAGATCGGTAGTTTGAAACTCCGGAAAAAGTTTGGTTTGCTGCAATTTCTTTTCCGGATTCTATCGAATGATCTGCGGGTAAGTTTGGCTCAGTTGTAAAGCGCTCTGGTCTAATGGTGCAGTTGCGTGACTTAACAATAATTCAGTGCAAATAATTGTAATCTTAGATAAATCGAAAGAGTAACAGCCGCTTCACAGCTCTGGATTCCTTAAAGAACTGATCCGATTTCGGCAGAAAGGTGCTCAGTAAGATGACGCCATATTCGAAAACTGGTATTAAAAACGAAAGATTCATAACAACACACCAAAGAAGTGTGAAAACCCCGGTACAAGTGGGCACATAAGGTGGGTTGAGCACATTGGCGAATAAATTTACTGAATACAGACCAGAAATTGATGGGTTGAGAGCTTTTGCAATCGTTCCCGTTATCTTTGCACATGCTGGATATAAATCATTTGAAGGTGGGTTTATTGGCGTAGATATTTTCTTCGTTATCAGCGGATATTTAATTGGCACGATCATACTCAAAGAAATGAATACTGGAGAGTTTTCCCTAGCTCGTTTTTACGAGAGACGGGCAAGGCGTATTTTGCCAGCCAGCATTTTTATGATGGCGCTTTGCCTACCTTTTGCATTTCTTTGGTTTGACACTCAGAAATTCACTGAATTTTTCGAAAGCATTATGGCGAGCACTCTATTTTTCGCTAACTTTTATTTCTACAGCACTACAGACTACTTTGGGCTGGCGAGCGAAACTAAGCCGCTTTTGCATATGTGGAGCTTATCTCTAGAGGAGCAGTTCTATTTCATCTTTCCATTAGTAGCCATTATATTGTTTTCGATAAACAAGCGGATTATGCCCCTCACAATTTTCCTATTTCTAATCGGAGCAACCAGTATCTGTATAAGCATTTTAACTCATGACGCAGATCCTGATGCAACATATTTCCTTATCTTTGGTCGCGCTTGGGAATTAATTTTTGGCGTATTATGTGCGATTCTATTGCTAGGTAAGCGGCACATAGAACCGAATAACCTTTTAGCTCTCATCGGGCTTTCTGTAATTTTCTACGCCATTTTCGCCTTCGATGAAACAACACCTTTCCCCAGTTACAACGCCCTTCTACCCACGCTGGGCACCGGTCTAATAGTTATTTTTGCACGCAATGAAAATCTTGCAGCACGCATGTTATCTTGGCGCCCATTTGTAGCATTGGGTCTAATCAGTTACAGCCTTTACTTATTCCACCAACCAATATTCGCATTTGCGCGTATACGCAGCTTTGAGGAGCCAAGTTTTGCCGTCTTTAATATTCTGATCGGCCTTTGTATATGTATTTCTTATTTTTCCTACTACTTTGTGGAACGCACTTTTCGAAATTCCAAAATAATGACGCGGCAAACGATCTTTACGCTTTCGACTGTATCCATAGTGATGTTTACAGGAATGTCGGTTCTGGGCTCAAATAATTTTGTTAAACCCAGCCTTAATGAACAAGCGCAAGAGACAATTTTTCGGATTTATACGGCCAAGCTTAAACGGCGCAGCATTTCATTTCATAAAACATGCGATCATATAAACCCGACTGATTATGACGACACATCTCGCTACATCAAAAACTGGAATTGTACGCCAGATGAAGTTGATGAAATTCGTGGCGCAAAGCTCAATAAAACCAAAATATTTGTTATAGGGGACAGTCATGCGGTAGATGTTGCAAACAGCCTTCGATTGAATGATTTGGCAATCTATCAAGTCACCGCAAACGACATGCCGCTTGTCATTGAAAATGCTGAAACCAATAAAACGAATTACGGTAGATTACTTGCCTTTGCTAAAGAGAAGGTTAGAGAAGTAAAACCTGATGTTATTTTGCTTGTAGAAAGGGTTGAAGCAGGCGATGCTCTTGGCGAAGCTCTGGTTCGTGAATGGGGCGAATTTGGTAGTAAAGTTCATATTTTCTCTAGCAGACCTGAGTACCCTGAGTTCGCGGAGAAGCTCTTCTATAATGCACGATATGAACAGCAACTTGGATTTAAGTTTGATACAGAAAGGGCAGCTTATTCGAAAAAGGCCTCGTTTGCTAAATCTTACAAAGAAGCAAAATTCCATTTTGTGGATCAAACCGCGATCTATTGTCGTGTCGAGATTTGCCAACCGATTTTATCGGACGGAACGCTACGACTTATAGATTACGGTCATTTCACCACAACTGGTGCAAAAAGATTTGGAGAAAAGCTCATTCCAGAAATTGGAGCTGCCGGTTTGCCCGAAACATGAGGCCACCAACACCAGAGACCGTTTCAAAAAGGGCACAGGTTTGGAGACTAGACAGCACCGTTCATATCACCAGAACACCAAGTTCAACTCAATCTCACGCAAAAACGCAGAACGTTCTTATTCAAATAGTGCTCTCTAATCGTTATACCCAAGGCTGCGCAAAATCCGGATCGCGCAGTGAATGCAATCTCAGCGCCGCGTGACGCGCGAACTTTTGTGTGAGCGATTTTCGACGGGCGGCCGCCAGCTTGTCTTCAGGGGCCATACGGATAATTTCCGCATCATAAGCGTCAGCGATGACCAATCCTGTATTGTCAGGTAAAAGCTCTGTCGGGAAAGTCTCATCCACGGCCCAGAAATAACGGTCGCACCAGTCCAGATAGCCCTGCCATTTCTTGTCAGTCTGGAAATCCGCGCGGCAGGATTTGCATTCCACCACCCACAGTTCGCCTTTGGGGCCAAGCCCCATGACATCCACCCGCAAACCCCTGTCGGGCGTGAATTCCTCAACCGTGGAAAATCCAAGGCTCAGCAGATGGCGGCACACACCCCGCGCCAGAAACTGACCGGGTTGGAGGGACAGATCGTCAGGCATGTCATAAACATGAACAAAAGGGAAACAAAAGTCAAGATCAGGATGCCACTTGACATGATACCTTTTAGTTTCATATATAAATGATACCAAAAGGTACTATATAAGGATTGACTATGCCCCCAGATGAACAGCCGACATTCCGCGCACTTGCCGATCCGACCCGGCGCGACATTCTGCGCCATCTGGCGCAAACGGATATGACCATCGCTGAAGTTGCGCAGAATTTTGACATGACCCGTGCAGCGATCAAGAAGCATCTCACCGTTCTAAGCGACGGTGGCCTGATCACTGTAGAAGCCCGCGGGCGCGAACGGGTCAATGCACTTAACAAGGATGGCTTTGGCCCGATCTTCGACTGGTTCAGCTATTTCGACCAGTTCTGGGATACGCGCCTCTCTGATCTGAAAACTGCAATTGAAAAGGACACTTCCAATGACTGACACGATCCTGCAAAAATCAATCTATCTGAAAGCCAGCAAGGAACAGGTCTGGGCGTATCTGACGGACCCTGACAAGCTTGCGATCTGGTTTCACAAGCCGTCCGAGACCCTGAAAGACGGCGCAGATTACGCCATGTATGGCACCGAAAGCGGTGACAAACTGATGTGGGGCAAGGTGATCCGCGCGACCCCGCATAAACATCTGGAATACACCTTCACCATCAAGCCGATGGGTAAGGCCATAAGCACCGTCAAGTGGACGCTTGAAGATGTCCCCGGCGGCACGCGTTTGTCACTCGAACATTCCGGCCTGCCACAAGGGACGGATGCGTTCGATTTGACCCTAGCGCTCGACAAAGGCTGGGACGAGCATCTGGCGCGCCTGCGGGCGGACGCCCATGGGGATTAGGGGGCTATACGTCAGAGAGCTGCGTCGTTTGCGCATGCCACGCCCCACTTTTGAATCATTGAGCGCTAAAATTTAAGTCAGCGTCACGTCAGAAAAATTAAACATACTTGACGCTTAACATGAGGGCCATAATGCCAATCAGAGCGCTCAAACCCCTGCTAATGCCTGCCCAAGCCAAGGTGCTTTATGTCTCGAATGTCTCGTAATGGGCTTTCATATAGGCCACGCCATCGGCCACGATTTCTTCCAGCACGCTCAGATCTATATCGGCCAGCTTATTGATATAGAGGCAGCTTTTACCGGTCTTGTGTTTGCCAAGGCGGGATAGCTTGTCACCGAGGTTGCGATACCCTGGCAAAATGTAGATCGAAAGAGACGCCTTGCGCGGGCTGAATCCCGTGACCATGAACTGCCCTTCACGACCGCTTTCGTATTTATAATGATACCGCCCATACCCGATGATCGATGCGCCCCACATCTGGGCAGGCCAGCCGGTGACATCATCAAACAAGGTCAACAGGCGCGCGCTGTCTTCACGGCGGATTTTGTGCGCGATACCTGCCACGAAATCCTGCACGGGCTGCGCTGATGGCTGCGTTTTATTCTGGCCTTTGGTCATGTGGCTCACTCATGCTTGCGGTTGCTTTGATACAGCCCCTTGCTATGGCTTGCAGCCGGTCCTATTTGTGTCGTGACGGTTCTGCCCTTCTCGTATCATGGGGACTACATTCCAGTGGCCTTAAGCAACTCCGAGGGAGCTGGCTCTGTTCGGATCCTGGTTCGTTTATCTGGCGCCCACCTGTATATACAGGTCCTCGGGAATAAGCTTCCCCAACGGTTGTTTGGTGGTTCCGTCACCCGCAGCAGGTTTAACGGCGGGGATGATCATCCCGAACCGGGATCGGGATCAAAAGATCGCACCGGTTCATGCCACCATTGGGATCACTGTCATCCTCTTGGTCTTTGTCGCGCAGCCCCATCACCGCAAGCCCCATCTGCACGCTGGAAAATGTGATGATGAAAAACACGCTCATCACGACAAGTGCCAGCGGCCCTTCCGGGTTATGGGTCACAAGATGCCAAAGACCAACCACGTTGAACCAGCACAGAAGCGCCACAAAAACCAAAGCAGCCCCTGCGCCAATAGCTGCATTTTTCAACAGAAACTTGATATGGTCTGGCATGTCGACTCCTCTATACAGCCTAAAACATGATATAGGAGATCGCAGGCTCATGTCTACCGGCTGTTGGATTTTCTAAGATATGGGCGCTTTTGCATAAGACTTGAATTGCTGGTTTGAGCCCTTTGACAGAGCCAGATATTTAATCCCGGGTTTTGTTGTGTCAAACGATGCGTTTCGCAGGTTCTGTCGAACGCTGGGCACCGCCCTTATTGAGCATAATCCAAATTTTTACGATGCAAAATTGGTCCGAGTGCTGTGGTCAGATGATCCAGATGGTTTCGCTGGTTGATTATTTACAGTTTTCGTCTAACAGTCCCCCAAACAACGATCAAAAGTGAACGCATGACCCATAAAAGTAGCGCTTCTCCAGATGACATGAACCCAGCGCGTAATTGGGTTAAAGTCCTGTCCCAATATCGTGAACCGAATGTTCTGCGAAGCAGCTTTGAGCTTGCCGTGACTTTGGGCGCATTCCTTCTGCTTTGGGCTTTGGCGTGGTACGCTTTGTCTATCAGTGCCTGGCTGACGCTAGCCTTATCTTTGTGCAACGCGGGCTTCCTGTTGCGATTATTTGTTATTCAGCACGATTGTGGACACAGCGCATTCCTCAAGAGCCGTGTTATGAGCGATTGGCTGGGTCGGATTCTCGGTGTGGTTACACTCACACCATATGATGTCTGGCGACGTTCACATGCCATGCATCACAGTTCATCTGGCAATCTTGGACGCCGGGGAATGGGTGATGTACACACGTTGACGGTGAGAGAATACCGAGAGCTGTCCCCCACAAAACGCTTTTTGTATCGCTTATATCGCCACCCTCTGGTTCTGTTTGGTCTCGGACCGGGCTATCTGTTCTTTTTGCAAAATAGATTGCCTTTGGGTCTGACCAACCATGCTAAGTATTGGGTGAGCTCTATGAGCACCAACGCTGTTATCTTTATTGTCCTGTCGATCATCTTCTATTTTGGAGGGATGATGCCGATTTTGCTGATCTTCGTACCTTCCACACTTCTTGCGGCAACGGCAGGCGTCTGGTTGTTCTATGTACAGCACCAGTTTGAAGACGCGCATTGGGAAGAGGATGCGGACTGGGACCTGCACGATGCGGCTTTGCATGGCAGTTCGCACTACGTCTTGCCAACTGTATTGCAATGGCTGAGCGCCAACATCGGCATACACCATGTTCACCACCTGTATAGCCGCATTCCGTTCTACCGGCTGCCCGAGGTGCTACGCGACCACAATGACCTGGCGCTGAGCAATCGTATGACGATCAAACAAAGTCTTCAAAGCGCACGGCTGCATCTGTGGGATGAAAAAAGCAGGAAATTGCTGTCATTTGCCGAGGCCAAAACGGTTGCCTGATCGTTGGTTTTGTAGTGGGATATAGCTATATTAGATACTATTACAGAACGCGGCAGCGCATAAACTCAAATGTGTCAGCAAAACTCACAACATCCAGAGCCTGATACAATCGGTCGCTCACAAAGAACTGGCCACCACTCACGATGGGATCGACCCAGATGTCAGGGCCAACCATTGCGGTCGACCTCGTTGTTATCTGGTCATCTTCAAAAGCGCTTAAGCGATAATATGGGTTGGTCTTTGGTCCGCGCCGTTTAGCTGCTGGTGACTCTTCAGGAACAAGTGTGTTTTTAGCCACACCGATGTTTAGTATGAAAAATTCCTGCCCGTAAGAAGAGTCAGTATCCGTTCTACGCATTTCAACCGGATAGAAGTGACTCGGACCAACATCGAACTGCCGCATCACTTCGGCGACGTGTTTGGACACAACGGGGCAAATCCACTTAACATAGTGCGGCAGTTTTTCTGGTAATCTCGAGTTGTGCGCGTCGCCGATTGTCGGCTTTAAATTCGTTTCCAGAACTTCGGGAAAACGATCTCGTGAAAGCGGTAGCCCCTGTTCACTATCAAGCATCATCGCCTGACTCAGTTCATGTATCTGATCCATGGAATACTCAACTTCCGACCAACCAAATCCAAACTCTGCAGCAATATTGCCCGGCGCAGTACTCACCCAAACATGTTCGCTCATCTACTTTCTCCCACTTTACTCGCACCCATCTTCTCCAATGTCTCCGCGCCCACCAACCGAGTCACAATCGGGTGCAGCCGCAGATCGCCGTCCTTCACCACTTGTTTGAAGTTTACGATCACCGACGCGGTCGTCTTCTGGTTCGGCGCGATGACGTCCAGCAGCCAGTTGATCTCGCCGCTATACCCGCTTCAACGCCTGTTTTGTCTGTTTTCACTATCAGCGGCAGCTTTTTGGGCAGGGGGTTCATCACCTTTACGCGTGCGTTTTGAGATGGTGTTCATACCCTTGTTGATCCCGAGATTTATGAAACGCCTGATCACCTGATTAATGATCATATTTATGATCCGGTCCATGAATGGCCCTCCTGACGGTTAATATAACGCGTCTGCCCTAATCCTCAAACAGCTCGTTCTGACCTTCTGGGCTTTCGTCCTCATCGTCATCCTCGTCCGTAGCGACAGAGGCACCGGGCAAGGGGCGATTGTCGAGCAGACCTGCCGCCCGCAATTCTTTCAGGCCGGGCAGATCGCGCGCGTTCTCCAGCCCGAAATGGTCCAGAAAATTCTGTGTGACGACATAGGTTACGGGGCGGCCAGGCGTCATGCGGCGACGGCCAAAGCGGATCCATTCCAGCTCGATCAACTGATCGACGGTCCCGCGCGAGACGCTAACACCGCGGATTTCCTCGATCTCAGCCCGCGTCACCGGTTGATGATAAGCCACAATGGCAAGTGTTTCGATGGCCGCGCGCGACAGCTTGCGGGTCTCAACCGTTTCCTTTTGCATCAGGAAGCCTAAATCCCCCGCGGTGCGCATGGCCCAGGCATCCCCCACACACACCAGATGCACACCACGTCCCTCATAGCGTTTCCTCAGATGCACCAGCGCTTCTGCCGGGTCAGAGCCATGGGGCATCCGCGCCTCAAGCTCACGCAAGGTGACAGGCTCTGCCGTGGCAAAAAGGATCGCCTCGATCATGCGCTCCTGTTCCGCCATGGGGGGCGCTTCAAACAGGGTTTCGTTTTGACTATCGTCCATTCTCTGCTCTCTTGCGTATCTGGATGGGCGCGAAAATCTCGCCTTGGCGCAGCTCGATCTGGCCGATTTTTGCCAACTCAAGCGAGGCCGCAAAGGTGGCGGCAGTGGCAGAGCGGCGCATTGCCGGGTCCATCTCCCACCCTTCGGGCAGGTAGCTGATCAGCTCTGTCCAGTCACCGGCATAGCCGATCATGCCACGCATGCGATCCAGCGCCTGTTCCATGGTAAAGACCTTTTCACGGTCCATCGTGAAGGGACGAAATTCATCCTTGGTTCGGATGCGGGAATAGGCCTGCATCAGATCCAGAAGCGTCGCGGTATAAGTAACTTTGCGCAGGCGCGTCACATCTTCGGGGATACCCCGGACAAAGAAATCCCGACCCAATTGGTCACGCGCCATCAGTTTTGCAGCCGACTCACGCATGGCAGACAACCGTTCCAGCTGAAAGGCCAGATGCGCGGCAAGGTCTTCACCTGATGGGCCTTCTTCGGATGGGTCCGGGGGCAACAGAAGGCGGGATTTGAGAAAGGCGAGCCAAGCGGCCATCACAAGGTAATCCGCCGCCAGTTCCAGCCGCAACTGCTTGGCCTTTTCGATAAAGGTAAGGTACTGCTCGGCCAGCTGTAGAACCGAGACTTTGCGCAGGTCGACCTTTTGCGTGCGTGACAGGGTCAAAAGCAGATCAAGCGGCCCTTCGAACCCATCCACATCAACAATCAGGGCTTCGGCCGCCAGCCGCGCCTCAACATCCGTTTCATCCCAATCTTCGTCCGACATTCACATCCCGCCAATCAGGGCGGAAAGTTCGTCTTCAAGCGCGGAAATGTCAATCTCTGTTGGTGATTTGCGATGTTTCAGTGCTGCATCTGCGCGGCTTTGCGTATCGGACTGCTGCGGGCCACAGGTTTCAGCGACCACTTTCATCTCGGCCATATCACCATTGCAATACAGTACCAGATCGCACCCTGCATCCAGCGATGCACGGGACCGTTCTGCAATAGTGCCGGACAGGGCCTCCATGGAGATATCGTCCGTCATGATCAGATTGGTAAAGCCGATCTCATCGCGGATCATCTGCATCATAACCGCAGAGGTTGTTGCTGGCTTATCATCGATGCAAGGAAACACGATATGGGCCGTCATGCCCATTGGCAAATCCGCAAGCTGTTTGAATGGTGCGAAATCCACCGCATCCAACTCGACCCGCGGGATATCTACAGTGGGCAGGTCCTTATGCCCATCCACCACAGCGCGGCCATAGCCCGGGATGTGCTTGAGCACAGGCAGCACACCCCCATCAATGAAGCCTTGCGCACATGCACGGCAGAGCGTCACAACCGTGTCTACATCGCTGCCATAACACCGATTTCTCAGAACAGGGTGGGATTCCGGGCGGATCACATCAGCCAAGGGCGCGCAGTTCACGTCAATGCCGACGGCGTGCAATTCGGACGCGATCAGGCGGTTGCGCAGATACATGGCACGTTCGGCATGTGCGCCTGTTGCCGCGACCTGATCCAAAGCTGGAAGGTATTGCCGCCAATGGGGCGGCCCCATTCGTTGCACCCTGCCCCCTTCCTGATCAATCAGGATAGGCGCGTCCCATCCCAAGCTGTCACGCAGATCAGACGTCAGGCGTCTCAATTGTGCCGGGTCAGTGATGTTTCGCGCGAAAAGGATGAACCCCCAGGGTCGGCTATCTGCGAAAAATTTCCGCTCTTCGGCGCTTAAAGACGTGCCTGCGCAGCCAAAAATATACGCCCCTGAAACCATTCAGCGGGCAACAACGGGAATACACGGTGCATTATCGGCAACCAGAACAGCGCAGAACCTGCGCGATGCATTCAGATCGTCAAACCCGACAGCCCGCAGCCGATAGAATTTGCGCCCGCCGCTTTCAGCTTGCTGGATCAGGCGTTTCTTGCCCTCCATATATTCTTCAAACTGCAATGCGATCTCGTCCCATTCAGCCTTGGCCGTCTCGATGTCGTCAAAGGCCCCAAGCTGAACCAGGCGTGTGCCCGAGGGCACATCCGCAGGCGTTACGTCCTCAACCGGCAAAGCCGCAACCTCACCCGCTGCGCGCAATGCTGCAAGGTTCAGCTTTGGACGCTGGCCGGGACGGGGTGAGTCTTTCACACCGGGAATAGATGGATCAATCGTCGAGGCAAGCTGCGCCACCTCCACCGGCTCGACCGGATCCGGAATTTCGGTCTGCGTCAAAGCGTCGGCAATCGGATCACTAAAATCAGTCTTCAGCGAAACGGGCGTTTCCTGCAACTCGTCTTCCGGCTCAGACACGGCAGTCTGGATCACATCGTCCGCATTCAGATCAATCGGTTCAGGGGCCAGAACAACCTGTGGCGCGGGACCCTCGGCCTCACCTGCCGATTGCACATTGTTGACGGCCAGCCCTTGATGTTGAGCCAATTGTCCGCCCGGGTTTTCCGGCTGAATCCGCATCGGGCCTTCCAACGCCCGGATCACAGGCACGTCCGTTACATCACGGACCGTCAACTGGTAGCTCCAGACCGCCAACCCGATCACCAAGGCCACAGCACTTGCTGCGCCAAATAAATTGAGAACCCGGCCCATCAGGCCGCCCGCCGCAGGCCCTTCGCCTGCTTCATATGCGTCAAATTCAACGCCTGCCATATCCGCCTCTCTGCCCCCGGCTTTCATGCCGGATGGTCCAATCGCTTGCCTGCTCGTTACTCGCGGTTAGCGCAGATCGTTATCTGTCAGCGCATTTCAGTAACCGGAGTTACGCCCAGAATACCAAGACCTGCGGAAATAACAATGGAAACGGCACGGGCAAGGGCAATTTTTGGCTGCGATGTAGCCGCATCATCCTGCAAAAAGCGCAGTTCCGGCACATCATTACCCCGGTTCCACAAACCGTGGAGCTCTCCGGCCAACTCATAGAGGTAGAACGCAATGCGATGCGGCTCATGAGTGCGGGCCGCGATTTCGACCAAACGCGGCCATTCAGCCAGCTTTCTGGCAACGGCCAGCTCGGCCTCGTGTGTGTTGCCCGACAGGTCCAGCGCGGCCAGTGTGGCATCATCGGCCTGAATGCTGGCCTCTGCCGCCTTGCGCAGCACCGAGCAGACCCGCGCATGGGCGTATTGCACATAGAAAACCGGATTATCTTTCGACTGTTCCGTGACCTTGTCAAAATCGAAATCCAGCGGTGCGTCATTCTTACGTGTTAGCATCACGAACCGTGTCACATCCGGCCCAACCTGATCGACCACATCGCGCAAGGTCACGAACGTACCCGCCCGTTTCGACATCTTGAACGGTTCGCCATTCTTGAACAGTCGCACAAGCTGGCACAGCTTGATGTCAACGGGCACCCTGCCGTCAGACAAGGCCGAAACCGCCGCTTTCATCCGTTTGACATAGCCCCCATGGTCAGAGCCGAACACGTCGATCAAAGCGTCAAAGCCCCGTTCGATCTTGTCATAATGGTAAGCGATATCGGGGGCGAAATAGGTCCAACCCCCGTCTGACTTCTTCACCGGCCGGTCCACGTCATCGCCGTGATCCGTTGATTTGAACAGGGTCTGTTTGCGCGGTTCCCAATCTTCGGGCTTCTTGCCTTTAGGCGGCTCCAGCACGCCTTCATAGATCAGGCCTTTGTCATCAAGCGCCTTCAACGCAGCCTCGATCTGACCCGTGCCATAAAGCGATTTTTCGCTATAGAAGACATCCATCTCGACGCCCAATGCCGCCAGATCTTCGCGGATCAGGGTCATCATGGCATCGGTGGCGAAATCGCGCACGTCTTCCAGCCAAAACTGCTCACCCTTATCGACGAATGCGTCGCCGACTTTGGCCTTCAGTGCTTCGCCCACTGCAATCAGATAATCGCCGGGATATGTTCCATCCTCGAACGCAACCTCTTGGCCATGGGCTTCGAGATATCGCAAATAAGCGGACCGCGCCAAAACATCGACCTGCGCGCCCCCATCGTTGATGTAGTATTCGCGCGTGACATCGTAGCCCGCATAAGACAGCAGGCTGGCCAGTGCATCCCCGAACACAGCGCCACGCGTATGGCCTACGTGCAAAGGCCCCGTCGGGTTGGCACTGACATATTCGACATTAATCTTAGCCCCTGCCCCCATGCCAGAGCGGCCAAAGGCAACGCCATCTTCAAGTGCTGCTTTCACGACACCTTGCCAAACACCTGCGTCCAACCGCAGGTTCAAAAAGCCCGGCCCCGCCACTTCGGCAAATGTAATGCGCGTGTCAGCCATCAGATGTGCGGCCAGCGCGTCGGCAATGTCGCGTGGTTTCATGCCCGCGGGTTTGGCAAGCACCATGGCCGCATTCGTCGCCATATCGCCATGGGCCGCATCGCGCGGCGGCTCCACCGCCACATTGGTGAAATCCAGCCCTTCGGGTAAAACACCCTCAGCCACCATCGCATCCAGGGACGCGATGACCAATGCACGAATATCTGTAAACAGGTTCATCTCACTCACCTCTGATCTGCGCGCGGTTTAACACGCACATCCCGCAGGTCTACCCCCATCCTTTATCTCCAAAGGCGTGGACCGTCGCAGATGTGTGACTTCACATGATCCGATAGACTAGGGTTTTAAACACCTTCCGTCATACAAAGCTGACCTAAAGGTCGATCATTTCTGACTTAAGGCCCGGTGTGCGGAGAGGCTGCCATTGTAATCGGCTATAAGATCCCAAGGCTTCACGATACAGTATCGCTAAAGCATGGTAAGCTGTTTTGCGTGCAGTAGCGCTCGATTTCGGCGACAATTCCTTTGGGACTATCGTCGGCACCTTCTTCAGGCCAGTACAGTAAATCACTACTTGCTGGGTGCGGAACTAGTTCGATAAAGTGATCGACCCATAAGTCATTGTTTCCCGGTTCTAATACACGACTGATATCATCCACGAATTTTAAGAATTCAGCCCGAGTAAAATCGGCCAGGCTTTTCTTTTTCATCGCTTCGTGCATGTCTTCGTTTCCTAACTGGTGTTATCGAATTTGTTTACGCAGCTATCGCCTCAGTTTACATAACTTCCCGGCAATGATCCAGATTGGTGTGAGCGCCGTTGTCGTTTCAAAGCCAGGTTGTCAGTGTCGACTGTGGGCTCCAAGCCGCCATTTGCCCAACTGACACCATGACATGATTGCGCAGTTTTCGACGTGACAGTCAAAGTTATCTGAAGTTCAACACGAAGGGTTGAGAAGACACCGCAGGATCACACAACCGCACGTCCGGTCAGGCGCTCATGTTCCTGCAAGGCGAACCGATCCGTCATCCCGGCAATATAATCGGCCACAATCCGCGCCAAAGCCACTTCACCTTCGGCCGCCTGCACATCCTTACGCCATTGTTTGGGCAGCAGTTCAGGCTCTTCCATAAACAGAGGAAACAGCTCGTTGATTACCTTTGTCACTTTCTCTCGCATTTCGACCACGGCAGCGGCGCGATACATACGGATAAACAGAAATTCCCGGATCACCTTCAAATCAGCCCAAATCTGGGGCGAAAACTGTACCATGGATTGTCCCGCGTGCCGGATATCCGACACCGTCTGCGGGGCCAAATCTGCCAGCCGTCCCTGCGCGACTGTAATGACATCCTCGACCAACACCCCAAAAAACCGCCGCAACGCTTCGTGCCTGCGCCGATAGTAGTTCAGCCCCGGATATTTCCGATCCACCGCAGCAAAACACCCCGAGACCAGAGGCAATTCCGCCAACTCATCAGTCGAGAACAGCTCGGCCCGCAAACCATCGTGCAGATCGTGGTTATTATAGGCAATGTCATCGGCCAAAGCGGCCACCTGCGCCTCGGCACTGGCATAGGTCGAAAGCTCCAGATCGTGCCGTGTTGAGTATTCAGACAGTGCAAAAGGCAGATCACCTGTTACAGGTCCGTTATGCTTGGCAATCCCCTCAAGGCTTTCCCATGTCAGGTTCAGACCGTCCCATTCCGCATAGTGGCGTTCAAGCGAGGTCACGATTTTCAACGCCTGTGCATTATGATCGAACCCGCCATAGGGCATCATCAACGCGTTCAATGCGTCTTCGCCCGTATGCCCAAACGGCGTGTGCCCCAGATCATGAGCCAGCGCCACGGCCTCGGTCAGCTCTGCATTCAGCCCCAGCACGCCCGCCAGGGTCCGCGCCACCTGCGCAACCTCGATCGAATGGGTCAGGCGGGTGCGGAAGTAATCGCCCTCATGCTCGATAAAAACTTGTGTCTTATGTTTCAGCCGCCGAAAGGCGCTGGCATGGATGATGCGGTCGCGGTCGCGCTGAAAACAGGACCGGAAGGTGCTTTCCTCTTCCGGATAAAGCCGCCCGCGGCTGTCTTCAGGTCTACAGGCATAAGATGCCAGCATTGTCATATGTCCGTTCTTGTCCCTGTCTCATCCTCCACCTATATTAAACAGGCAACAGTTTCGAGACGGTATTGCCATGGACCTTGCCCTGCCCCCAAAAGTCACCGACCGCGCCTTCGCGCGTCTGGCCGAGATCGGTGCAAATGCTCAAGGTCACGCTTTGCGCGTGGCCGTGGAAGGCGGCGGTTGCTCTGGATTTCAGTATGAAATCAAGCTCGATGATGTGGCTGATGACGACCTGATCCTCGAGCAAAACGGCGAGAAAGTCGTCGTCGATGCGGTGTCCCTGCCCTTTTTGGAGAACGCAGTGATTGACTTTACCGAAGAGCTGATCGGCGCACGGTTTGTCATCGACAACCCTAACGCCACGTCGTCCTGCGGGTGTGGAACCAGCTTTTCGATGTAACCCTGCGTTGAAGCCCTAACAATTCAAGAGACGGCTTCAGTCGTACCGCCTTTGGTTTGCCACCTCAAATCCCCAGTCGTCGCGCGCCCCGAATTTCTGAAGTCGCCAGTCACATGCGCGGGCATGACCGTCCATGCCTTCAAGCCTGCTGAGGCGTGAACCGACAGATGACATGGTCGGGTCCGCATCTATTGCGATCTCTTGCCAGGTCAGGATTTTGAGGAATTTCATTACATTCAACCCGCCCGTGTACCGCGCGGCTTGCCGGGTCGGCAAAATATGATTTGTACCAGAACATTTATCGCCATGAGCCACGGTCGACCCCTCACCCAGAAAGAGCGAGCCATAGTTGCGGAGCCGGTCCCGCCACCAAGGCAAACCACGCGCCATAACCTGCAAATGCTCACACGCATAGCGATCAGAAATCTGCGCCATTTCCTCATTCGTGTCACATAGCACAATCTCGCCCACATCCTGCCAAGCCTGGAGTGCCACATCGCCCGTGGGCCAGTCATCCGCCAGCTTCGGGATGATCCGGGCGACGGTATCTGCCAGTTTGGGCGAAGTCGTAAACAGCCAGACGGGCGAGGTCGGGCCATGTTCCGCCTGGCTTAGCAGATCAATTGCCACGCTCATCGGATCGGCAGTGTCATCGGCGATGACCGCGCTTTCGGTAGGGCCCGCGATCACATCGATACCAACCTTCCCGAACAATTGCCGCTTTGCCTCCGCCACATAGGCGTTGCCGGGTCCGACCAGAATGTCGGCAGGCTGTGCGCCGAACAATCCCATCGCCATGGAGGCGACGGCCTGCACACCCCCCATCTCAAAGATCAGATCCGCACCGGCCAAATCCATTGCATAGACCACCGCAGGTTCAATCGCCCCGTTTCGCGGCGGAGAGGCTGCAACCACAAACGGCACACCGGCAGCACGTGCTGTCGTGATGCTCATCAACGCCGAGGCCACATGCGCATAGCGGCCACCGGGCACATAACAGCCTGCGCAATCTACCGAAACACAGCGTTGACCAAGGGTGACGCCGGGCTCGGTCTGAAGATCAAAGTCCTGCAAGCTGGCCCGTTGCGCATCGGCAAATCGCTTGATCTGCGTATGTGCAAAGCGGATATCGGCCTTGGCCTGATCCGGCACTTGATCAATCAACTGGGCTTTCTTGTCTGACGACAACACAAAAGGGTCAGTCCAGCTGTCCAGATCACGAGCGTAATCTGTCACCGCTGTTTCACCATGCGCGCGGATTTTGGTCAGCATCTGCTCGACCAAATCGCGCACGCGACTGTTTTCATCCTGCATGTCAATGCCGGGGGCTTTGATATGTTTCATGATGGCACCTCGTAACACTCTGTAAACAAAGCCATCGTTTAAACTCGGTCCGCGTGCAATGGCTTATGACACGCGATCCCGCCGTTTCAGAACCCCCGAAATCACCCTTCGGAAGATACGATAATCAGACTGAAGTTCAGCGCCTTAGAAATCCATGGCGGTGTATTTGGTGTCCATGTAATCTTCCAACCCCTGAGAGCCGCCTTCTTTACCAAGCCCGCTTTCTTTCACGCCGCCAAACGGCGCTTCAACGGTTGTAATCAGCCCTGAATTGATCCCGATCATACCGTATTGTAGCTGTTCATTCAGCCGCCAGACCCGCCCTAGATCACGCGTGTAGGCATAAGAACACAACCCGAAATCCGTATCATTGGCCATCGCAATCGCGTCTTTGTCGTGCTCGAACTTGAAGACGGGGGCAAGCGGGCCAAAAATCTCTTCCTTGGCAAACTTCATCGCCTGAGTGGCGCCCGTGACAATGGTCGGCTCAAAGAAACTTTGCCCATTGCCATGACGCCCGCCGCCCAGCGCAATCGTGCCGCCTTTGGATTTAGCGTCAGCGATGAACTCTTCGACTTTCTCAACAGCGTCCATATCAATCATCGGACCTTGCTCGACGTCTTCGTCCAAGCCGTTGCCGACCTTCATCTTGGCGACTTCGGTTTTCAGCTTCTCGACGAAAGCGTCATGGATACCGGCCTGCACATAAATCCGGTTGGCACAAACGCAGGTCTGCCCCGCATTGCGAAACTTCGAGACGATTGCCCCCTGGACGGCTTTGTCCAAATCTGCGTCGTCAAACACCAGAAACGGCGCGTTGCCGCCCAGCTCCATCGACACTTTCTTGACTGTGTCAGCGGATTGGCGGATCAACTCTTTGCCCACTTCGGTCGAGCCGGTGAAAGTCACTTTGCGCACACGCGCGTCTGCCATGATCGCACCACCGATGTCGCGCGCAGACCCGGTCAAAATATTGACCACCCCTTTTGGAAAACCCGCCTCTTCGCACAGCGCGCCCCATGCCAGCCCTGAATAGGGCGTTGCAGTTGCAGGTTTTGCAACAACCGTGCAGCCCACAGCCAAGGCAGGTCCGATCTTGCGCGCCAGCATCGAGGACGGAAAATTCCATGGGGTGATCATGCCCACCACGCCCACGGGATGTTTTGTCACGACTATGCGTCGGCCATTGCCCGGTGCAGGCACGATCTCGCCCTTGGCGCGGCGGGCTTCTTCGGCAAACCAGCGGATGTAGCCTGCGCCAATGGCAATCTCGCCCTTCGCCTCGAACAGGGGCTTGCCTTGCTCAACCGTTAGCAATTCGCCCAGCGTATCGCGGTTATCCATCAGCGCGTCATGCAGTTTCCACAACAAATCGAGCCGCTCCATCAAGGGCATCGTAGCAAAAGCCGGAAATGCGTCCGAGGCTGCGGTAATCGCGCGCTCAGTCTCTGCGGCACCGCAGGCGGGGACGGTCCCGATCACATCACCCGTGGCAGGGTTGGTGACGTCGATGGTTTTGCCACTGTCAGCGCCGGTCCACACGCCGGCAATCAGGTTGGTGTCTTTGAGGTATTTCGAATAGCTCATCTGCTTTCAATCCTTGGAAAACACAAACTGCGTGTGTTGATGATAGGTCTCGCCGGGGCGCAGCACGGGGCTGGGGAATCCCGGATGATTGATCGCATCGGGCCAGACTTGCGGCTCAAGCGCAACCCCTGCGTTTGCGCCATAGTGCCGCCCACCCAAGCCCGGAACCGCCACATCCATCTTGTAGCCATCATAAACCTGCATACCCGGCTCTGTCGTGTGAATACCCATCACAACGCCAGAGGCCGTTGAGCGTAAATGCCCCACCTTGCGCAATTCGCTCTTCGTATCAGACAGGCACAGATTGTGATCGATGAAGACATCATCCGCAATCGGGCGTTCCACCCTGAAATCATAGCGCGTGCCACCCACATCTTGCAGCTCGCCCGTTGGAATAAAATTCGCATCCACAACAGTCAGCCTGTTGGCATCAAGTTGCATCAGGTGGTCGCGCGTATCCGCGCTGCCATCCAAGTTCCAGTAGCTGTGATGGGCGAAGTTACACAATGTAGGCGCATCGGTTTCTGCGGTGATCTGCATATCGAATACACCACCGGGCAGACAGGCATATGTGACCTGCGCGACCATTTTGCCGGGAAACCCCATCTCGCCATCGGCAAGATCAAGGCGCAGGGTGACGCGGTCAGATTGAACGTCTTCCACAGCCCAGTTGCGATCTGCGCTGCCCAGACGTCCCCCGTGCAGCGAATGCGTGTCCTGAAAATTACGATCAGCCTGATAGGGTTGCCCATCAATGCTGAACCGTCCGAACCCGATCCGGTTTGCACAGCGCCCGACGACGGCCCCGAAATAACGGCCATCTGTCAGATAAGGCGCAAACTCTTCAAACCCCAGAACCAGAGGCGCGTCATGGCCCGCCAGCCGCAAATCCTGCAATACAGCCCCATAGCTGAGCACATGGGCCGTTAAACCGCCGCCCTCGATCCGGTGACGGTGCACCACTGTGCCGTCAAACATTTCACCAAAATTCAAATTATCCCCTCACAGCAAACAGGCGGCTGCCTTCTTACGGGCGTAAAATATGTAGCCGCGCCAAAGGCGCGACCTTTTGTTAACGAATTTGTTAACGGATGCGCAGTTCGCTCTGGCCGTCAAACAGCATTGCCCGCGCAGGGTCAAAATTCAGCCCGACAGTATCGCCAGCGCTGGAACGCAGATCGCCCCGCTCCTCCACGATGATCTTTTCGCCCGTGGACGAGATCAGATAGGCGTAAGACACACCGCCCAGCGCTTCCGTCATGTCCACCGTATGGGTGGTGCCGTTCGGGTCAACTGTCAGATGTTCTGGCCGCAGGCCGATGGTCACATCCATCCCGTCGCCCGGCATGTTCACAGGCACAGCAACGCTTGTCTGCAGGCCCGGTACATTGACCTTACCGCCTTCAATTTTGCCCGACAGGAAGTTCATCGCGGGTGAGCCGATGAATCCCGCCACGAATTTGTTATCCGGGTCGCGGTAAAGCTCCAGCGGGGCGCCGACCTGTTCAATGCGCCCAAGGCGCAGCACCACGATCTTGTCGGCCAGCGTCATCGCCTCTACCTGATCATGGGTCACATAGATCATCGTAGCACCGATTTCCTTGTGTAGCCGCGCAATCTCGACCCGCATTTCGACCCGCAATTCCGCATCAAGGTTTGACAGGGGTTCATCGAACAGGAACACCTCTGGACCACGCACAATCGCCCGCCCGATAGAAACACGTTGGCGTTGTCCGCCAGACAAGGCGGCCGGTTTACGCGCCAGATATTCGTCCAGCTTCAAAATGCGCGAAGCTTCGGCGACCTTCGTGTCGATCTCTGACTTAGGGTGGCCGTTCATCTTAAGGCCGAAGCCCATATTCTCTTTCACCGTCATGTGCGGGTAAAGCGCATAGGTCTGAAACACCATCGCCACGCCGCGCTCGGACGGGTCCATTCGGGTCACGTCACGCGCGCCGATACTGACGCTGCCTTCGGTAATCTCTTCAAGCCCGGCAATCATCCTGAGCAAAGTTGACTTGCCGCAACCGGACGGGCCCACGAAGACACAGAACTCTCCGTCAGCAATGTCCAGATCGACCCCATGCATAACCTGCACATCGCCGTAGCGCTTGATTACGTTCCGTATCGTCAGACCTGACATGTAAATATCCTCCCAGTCCCTTATGCGTGTTCTATTATTTCATCTGGAAAGCGCCAGCTTTCAGCACTTTCGGCAATGCTATTCACGGTTTGTTTGATCTGCGGCACCATTTTTTCCAGCGACTTGATCGAATGGCGCTCTGTTGTGCTTGTCAAAGACAGCCCTCCCATAACCCGCGCGCGTCGCGACAGAATTGGCAATGCCACGCAGATAATTCCAGGTTCATGTTCTTCATTGTCAAAAGCATAGCCAATTTGACGTATCTTGGTCAGTTCTGCGCGTAGTGCATTTTCCCCCGTCAGGGTATTGCATGTAAATTTATGGAAAGACTGCTGCGCGATAACGGTATCCTGATCGCCTTTCGATAGCCAGGCCAGCATCGCCTTGCCAACGCCGGTGCAATAGGCAGGCCCGATCTTGCCGGCTTGACTGTACATCTCGACAGGCTCCACCGCGTTGCATTTATCCACGTAGAGCACTTGCCCATTGTCAAGCTGCGCCAGATGAACAGTCTGCCCTGCATCCCGCGACAACTTTTCAACAAAAGGCCGTGCGATAGGCGCGAGCGAGCTTTGACGCCATGCCTGATGGGCCAGCCGAACCAGTCGGACCCCCAGCGAATATACCTGTCGCTCACGATCAAATGTAACCATGCCCTGCTTTGCAAGGGTCTGCAAAAGCCGGTAAAGTGTCGCCTTGGGATACTGGCTTGCTTCAAGCAGTTCCGAGAAACGGACGGGACGGCCAAATCCTGCCACTTGGTCAAGAACGCTAAGCGCCTTTCCCACAGTGCCAGATTGGTTTGACGTGTCCGTCATGAAATCCTCCCGAGGTTTCCCCTCCTCGGGAAACCTGTTGACAACCCTAACCGAGTCGCGGTTTAGTTTTCAATATGCAAAACTAAGTTTCGAATAATGGAACAACGCGCGCTTAAATCTAGGGAGGATTCCATGCGTTCCATACTTAAAGCGTCTACTGCGGCGCTTGGCCTGACGGCCATTCTTTCAACCGCTGCCTTTGCCGATGGTCACGAAAAACTGTCCGGCGATCTGAAAATATTCTCCGACATGTCGAACCCTGCGCCCCGCGCTGTGATGGAAGGCATGGTGGAGCGTTTCGGCGAATTGCACCCCGATCTGAATATCGAACTGACGGTCATCGACCGCGAAGCTTACAAGACCCAGATCCGCAACTTTCTGACGGCGAATACGCCAGATGTTGCCAACTGGTATGCTGCGAACCGGATGCGTCCTTATGTGGATGCTAACCTGTTCGAAGATATCTCCGATCTTTGGGACGATCAGATCAGCGAAGAACTGGCGTCAACCAAAGGTGCTATGACGCTTGATGGCAAGCAATGGGGCGTGCCCTACACCTACTACCAGTGGGGCGTGTACTATCGTAAAGACATCTACGAAGAGCTGGGCCTGGCAGAGCCTGCCACGTTCGATGAAGAGATCGCAAACTGCGCTAAGATCATCGAATCCGGCAAAAAGTGCTACACAATCGGCACGAAGTTCCTTTGGCCCGCTGGCGGCTGGTTCGACTATCTGAACATGCGTACCAATGGCTACGATTTCCACGCAGCCTTGCTGGCTGGTGAGAAGAAGTGGGACAGCGACGAAGTTCGCGCGACATTCGCAAACTGGCGCAAATTGCTGGATATGGGTGCGTTTATCGACAACCATACGTCCTATAGCTGGCAGGAATCGCTACCGTTTGTCGTCAGTGGTGACGCTGCCGCGATTCTGAAAGGCAACTTTGCCGTAGCACCTCTACGCGAAGCGGGTCTGACGGATGACCAACTGGATTTCTATCAGTTCCCCGCTATTGATGCGTCGATCCCATTGGCAGAAGACGCCCCGACGGATACGTTCCATATCCCGTCAGGTGCTGCCAACAAAGATGCCGCTAAGGCGTTTCTGAAGTTTGTGGTTTCGGCTGAAAACCAGACCATCATCAACAACGGCGAAAATCTGGGGCAGCTGCCTGTAAACGCGAATTCTTCCGTAGATGACGACAAGTTCCTCAAGGAAGGTTTCGAGATGCTGTCAAGCAACTCACCGGGTGGTGTTGCGCAGTTCTTCGACCGTGATGCACCAGCGGAAATGGCGAAGGTCGGCATGGAAGGCTTGCAAGAATTCATGGTTAAGCCAGATAATCTGGACGCGATCCTGACCCGTTTGGATAAAGCCGCCGAACGTATCTACAAATAAAATGTCGCGATAATACATGAACACTCCGTAGGGCGGGTGAAACGCACCTGCCCTACGGGTACACTGGCTTCAAAGCCCATCTGCAAACCGTTTGTCGGGTTTTCACATGCGCTTTGCCGCAGTTGACCAGAACTGACCATCACCATCCGGGGGTTCTTCTATGAGCACGACCGCGCTACCGCAGACCGAATATCAGGGGCCACAAAAATCCTGGTACAAGCGTAATGAGATCGCGGTCACGCCTTGGCTATTTTTGCTACCTGGCGTCCTCTTCTTTATGGTCTACGTCATCTTTCCGATCTTCCAGTCGATCAACATCTCTTTCTTCGAGTGGGACGGTCTGGGCGACGCAGAATATGTTGGCATGAGAAACTATGCCGAGCTATGGGATGACCCGGATTTCTTTACCTCGCTCAGAAATAACATTATTTGGCTTATCCTTTACCTTCTGGCCATCCCTGCGGGGCTTGGTATCGCGCTTCTGTTGAACCAGAAGGTTTTCGGCATCAGGCTTTATAAATCGCTGTTCTTCTTTCCCTTCGTGATTAGTCAGGTTGTTGTCGGTCTTGTCTTCACATGGTTCTACGATCCGACTTTCGGTCTGCTCAACCAGTTCATCGGCATCTTTGGTGCCGGGCCAATCAATGTGCTCGGTGATCCGAATTACGTGACCTATGGCATTATCGCGGCGGGCCTCTGGCCACAGACAGCCTATTGCATGATCCTGTATCTGACCGGGCTGAATGCCGTCGATCCGGAACAGATCGAAGCCGCGCGGCTGGACGGGGCAAAGGGCCACAAGATGCTCTGGTATGTGGTGATCCCACAGCTCAAACCCGCAACATTTATCGCCTTCGTGGTGACGATCATCGGCGCCCTTCGATCGTTTGATCTGATCTCGATCATGACCAATGGTGGCCCTTACGGCGAAAGCCGGGTGCTGTCCTTCTATATGTTCGAGGTTGCCCTGTCTGAATACGGCTTCCGCATGGGGTATGGCGCTGCGATTGCGGTGGTTCTGTTCCTGATCATGCTCTGCTTCATCGTCTATTTCCTCTACTCCATGTATTCCGAAGAGAAGGGGCGCTGAAATGTTTCCAACACCTATCGAAAAAACCTCACCGGCCTGGCAGACCACCTATAAGGTCATGCTGCCCATCATGCTGATCCTGTGGCTGCTGCCGCTGATCGCAGTGGCCGTCTTCTCGGTCAAACCGGACGCAGACTTCACCACAGGCAATTACTGGGGCTTTCCCTCTTCGTTTGAGATGTTTGCGAATTACGGCAAGGTGTTCTTTGAATCCGATATGCCGCGCTACATGATGAACTCGATCCTGATCACGGTGCCTACGATGATTGGTTGTATCATTCTGTCATCGATGACCGGCTTCGCGTTGGGTATCTACAAGTTCAAGGCGAATATCTGGGTGTTCTTCATGTTCGTGGCGGGTAACTTCGTCCCGTTCCAAATCCTTATGGTCCCTGTGCGTGATCTGACGCTTGATATGGGGCTCTATAACACGATCCCCGGCCTTGTGCTGTTCCATATCGCGTTCCAAACCGGGTTCTGCACGCTGTTCATGCGGAACTTCATCCGGGCTCTACCGTTTGAGTTGATCGAGGCTGCACGCGTCGAAGGTGTTGCTGAATGGCGTATCTTCTGGTTTGTCGTGCTCCCTTTGATGAAACCCGCCCTCGCCGCGTTGGCCGTACTTATCTTTACCTTCATCTGGAACGATTTTTTCTGGGCCGTTGTGCTGACCCAGGGCGTTGAAAGCCAGCCCGTGACCGCAGGCATTACCAGCTTTAACGCGCAGTTCCGTGCGGCCTATCATTTGATGAGCGCAGGCTCAATTGTCGCTGCATTGCCTCCTGTGGCGATGTTCTTTCTGATGCAAAAGCATTTCATTGCCGGTTTAACATTAGGCGCTGTGAAATAACTCACGGAGAACATTATGGAATCCCGGTTCACAATGGGTGGCGAAGATAAAGCCAGCCCGGTCTTGATGCTTGATCAAAAGAGCGTTGAAACTGCTGATCAGCCTGAAGAGCTTCTGCAATGCTACAGGCTAGATGATGGGCGTCAGACATTGGTTCTTGCGGCCCGCAGGGCACGATTGCCAGAAGTCGTGTATTGGGGCGCGCCCCTGCCCCCGAACGAAGATCTGGGCGCGCTTGCGGCCGCGCACAGATTAGACGTGACGGGCGGGATGCTGGATGAAAACCCTGATCTCAGCATCTGCCCCGAGGCCGTGCGCACTTTCCCCGGCCAGCCCGGCTTGATCCTGCGTGACACGGACGGCACGCCCTTACTGCCAAAATTCTGCTTCGACAGGGCCGAACAAAGCGACACCACGCTGGTGCTGCATTACGATGATACGGACAATATGCTGCACTACACTGCGCATTTTGAGACGGACAGCCACACCCGCATCATCACCACCCGCGCAGTGCTGGAGGCAGATCGCCCTGTCCACTTGCACTGGCTGGCAGCGCCCGTGCTACCTGCCCCGCAACTGTCTGACGAAATGATTGATGTGCATGGTCGCTGGTGCGGGGAATTCCAACTTGCCAGCACACCTTGGTCTGCCGGAATGCGCTACCGCGAAAACCGCACCGGCCGGACTGGCCACGAACATTTCCCCGGTCTGATCGTGCCTTGCAAAGGCGCGACCAACACACAAGGGCAGGCCTATGCTTTCCACTATGGCTGGTCCGGTGGTCACAAGATGATCGCCGAAGAGCTGCCCGATGGCCGACGCCAGATACAGTTTGGTCATGCGGCGCGGATGGAAACATCGCCCGCGACACGGTTCGAAACCTCGCCGCTTTATGTGACCTTCTCGGTCGATGGACTAAACGGATGCGCCGTTGCCTTCCAGCGCCACTTGCGTGACCGCATTGTGCAATTCCCAAACCCGGCACGCCCGCGTCCGGTCCATTACAATTGTTGGGAAGCCGTCTATTTTGACCATAAACTGCCAATCCTCAAGGACATCGCTGACCGGGCGGCCGATTTGGGGGCAGAGCGTTTTGTGCTGGATGACGGCTGGTTTGGGCAGCGCGATGATGACACGACCTCCCTGTCTGATTGGGAGGTGGACCCACGCAAATATCCCGATGGTCTGGACCCGCTGATCGACCATGTCCACGACCTTGGCATGAGCTTCGGTATCTGGTTCGAGCCCGAGATGATCAACCCGGAATCCAACCTCTATCGCGCTCATCCCGACTGGGCGCTGGGCTCAGAGGATCAGACATTGGGCCGCCAACAAAAAGCGCTTAACATGGCGCTTCCCGAGGTCCGCGACTTTATCTATGAACGCATGTCTGCTGTCCTGTCAGCCCATGACATCGATTATATCAAATGGGATCATAACAGGGTTTTGCCCGCCCCTGACGCCGCACAGACCCGCGGGTCTTATGCGTTGATTGACCGACTACGGACCACCTTCCCTAAGGTCGAGATTGAAAGCTGCGCGTCAGGGGGTGGGCGGATCGACTTTGGTATCCTCAGCCGCACGCAACGGATCTGGCTGTCTGATTCAAACGATGCGCTGGAACGGCTCAAGATGCAGCACAACGCCGCGCTGTTTCTGCCTGCGGCTATAACCGGTTCGCATGTGGGACCCCGGCGCTGCCATACCTCTGGCCGAACACTTGATATATCATTCCGCGCCTGGGTCGCTGCCCAACGCCATATGGGGTTCGAGATGGATCCGCGCGAACTGACACTAGAAGAGGAAACGGTGCTGCGCGAAGTCACAAGTTGGTGGAAATATAACCGCACCTGGATGTTGCGCGCCGATATCCTGCGGCTTGATAGTGCTGATCCCGCTGTGATTGCCGAGCAACAGATGGCAGAGGATGGCACCAAGTTCGTCACCTTTGTTGGTAAGGCCACGACCAGCGCGCAAATCGCGCCCCGTCCACTGCGGCTCACCCGCCTTGATCCAAGTGCGACCTACCGCATTACCCTGATCAACCGTGCAAATGCGTCCGGACTATCGCGTGGAACCCCGGTCTTGAAAGAGAACCCAGTGGACCTGTCCGGTGCCTACCTGATGAATCATGGCCTCACCCTGCCATGGTCTTTCCCCGAAACCATGTGGGTTCTTGAAGGGCAAAAGATATGAAAGCGCGCGCACAAGCTAACCATGACAAAAATCCGATATTCTTGCGGGGACAGACATGACCAAAACCGCCACCTTCCACGACCTTGACGGTGCCTCTGTGTTCATCACAGGTGGTGGCTCCGGCATTGGCGCATCATTGACAGATGGGTTTCTTGAGCAAGGTGCGAAAGTCGCTTTCATCGGTCGCTCCGACGCATCAGAATTCGTGGCCGAGATGGAAAAGAAGCATGGGCGAAAACCCTTGTTCATTCAGGGCGACATCACCGACACACAAGCGCTGCGTGCCGCGATAGAGGCCTCTGCCAAAGCGCATGGTCCCATCACCTGCCTTGTGAACAATGCGGCCAATGATAAGCGCCACACGACCGAAGACGTGGACAGCGAATTCTGGGACTGGATGATTGCCGTAAACCTGAAAGCCTATTTCTTTGCCTGTCAGGCCGTCATTCCGATGATGAAACAGGCAGGCTTCGGCTCGATCATTAACTTTAGTTCGATCAGCTACATGATGGGCAATGCGGGATACCCGATCTACACGACATCTAATTCCGGCATCAACGGCATGACGCGTTCGCTGGCCCGCGAATTTGGCCCCGACCGCATTCGCGTCAACGCACTGGCCCCTGGCTGGGTCTTGACGCAAAAGCAAAAGGACATGTGGGTCACAGAAGAAGGCCTGAACACACATCTGGAGCGTCAATGCCTGAAAGACACGCTCGACCCCGATGATATGATCAACGGTGTACTCTTTCTTGCCTCTAAAACTTCCAAAATGATGACAGGTCAAGCGCTTGTCATTGATGGTGGCGTGGTGACAACCGGGTGAGCGACGCTATTACATATGCCGACTGGATCGCGGTTGATTGGGGCACGACCAATCTGCGCGCATGGGCGATGCAATCAGATGGTCAGGCCTATGATCAGGCAACTTCCGACAAGGGCATGGCGGGACTGACGCAAGACCAGTTTGAGCCCACACTTTTGGCCCTTATCGAGCCGTGGCTTGGCAAACCTGAAACACCAATCATTGCCTGTGGCATGGTAGGGTCACGTCAAGGATGGGCAGAGGCCCCTTACAACAGCGTCCCGACCAAGCCCCATGCTGTTTTGCATGAAGCACCTTGCGCGGACCAGCGCATCAAAATGTATATATTGCCAGGGCTTAAGCAAAACGACCCGCCGGATGTTATGCGCGGCGAAGAAACCCAGATTGCCGGATTTCTGGCCAGTGAACCGCAATTTGATGGCGTTATCTGCCTGCCCGGAACCCATGCCAAATGGGTCCATATCAGTGCAGGCGAGGTCGTGTCGTTCCAGACTTTTCTGACAGGCGAGATGTTCAACCTGCTCGCCAAGTCCTCGGTGCTACGCCATTCTGTGGGTGATGGAAGCGATTGGGACGAAGACGCCTTTGTCGAGGCCGTCAGTGATACCTTGTCAAAACCCGAAACCATGGCGGCCCGCCTGTTCCAGATCCGGGCAGGTGATCTGTTGCAGGGCGTATCTTGCGGTACATCACGCGCACGGTTGTCTGGCGCGCTTTTGGGGGCTGAACTTGCCGCCACACGCCCTTACTGGCTGGGTCAGAACATAGCGCTGGTGGGCGCCCCTAAACTCAACGCAATCTATGCTGCTGCCTTGCAAGCGCAGGGCCTGACCCTGACCCAGCATGATGGCGACCCGATGACCCTGAAAGGGCTGACCGCTGCTTATAAGGACTTGATATCATGAGCCGAAACCTCATCGCCATCTTGCGCGGCATTACCCCTGACGAGGCCTTGCCCGTCTGTGAGGCCTTGATTGATGCAGGTATTACCAAGATCGAAGTTCCGATGAACTCCCCCTCACCGCTCGACAGTATCGGCGCGATGGCGCAACGCTTTGGCGACACTGCGCTGATTGGCGCGGGCACAGTGCTCAGCACTCAGGACGTTGCTGCAATCGCACAAACCGGCGGCAAACTGATCGTATCGCCCAACGCAGATACAGACGTCATCGTCGCGACTGTCAAGGCGGGTCTGCAAAGCTGGCCCGGCGTGCTTACACCAAGCGAATGTTTTGCGGCCCTGAAAGCCGGCGCGACTGGTTTGAAAGTCTTCCCGGCATTTCAGATGGGCATTGACGGTCTGAAAGCCGTGCGCGCTGTCATCCCTGCATCGGTTCAGATGTATATGGTGGGGGGCGTGGGCCCAGACGGCTTTGCCGACTGGAAAGCCGCAGGTGCAGATGGGTTTGGCATCGGCTCAGCGCTCTATAAACCCGGCCGCTCTGCCGCCGAGATCACACCCATTGCCCGCGATATGGTCGCCGCTTATGACGAGGCCTTCGTATGACATGGCGCGTTCTTGATCAGCGCAAATGCCTTCTGGGGGAAGGGTTGCTTTGGCACCCTTTACGCAAGCAGCTGTATTGGTTCGATATTATCGGCTGCAAGTTGATGTGTGATGACGGGGCTGAATGGGCGTTTGATGAACATGTCTCTGCCGCAGGTTGGCTTGACGAAGACAGCCTTCTTATTGCCAGTGAGACCGCGCTATTTCAGTTCAATACCGAGACAGGGGCGCGCATGGATGTCATGCCATTAGAGGCAGATATGCCCCTGACCCGATCGAATGATGGGCGCGCAGACCCGTTTGGCGGGTTCTGGATCGGCACCATGGGCAAACGCGCCGAGCCCGGCCTTGGGGCGATCTACCGCTACTATCGCGGTGAGCTGCGCAAGCTATTCAGCCCCATAACGATCAGCAACTCGATCTGCTTTGCCCCGGACCGCAGCTGCGCCTACTATACCGATACGGCCAGCAAGAAAATGATGCGTGTTACGCTGGATAATGCAGGCTGGCCTAATGCAGAGCCTGAGGTTTTCATTGACTGTACGAACGAGGCGTTTGGCATTGATGGCTCAATCACCGCCGCTGACGGATCTGTGCTGAACGCCCAATGGGGTGCGTTCCGCGTGGCGCGATATGATAGCGAAGGCACATTGCTTCAGACCTACGCATTTCCGGCAAACGAGATTTCCTGCCCTGCGTTGGGTGGTGCGGACCTGACCACACTTTTTGCGACCTCAGCGCAACAGGATATGACGGACGAACAGCTTGCGGCAGAGCCACAGGCCGGAATGACCTTTGCCACGGACACCGATGTGAAAGGCATACCTGAGCCACAGGTGATCTTGTGAAGCGCACCCTTGGGGTCTGTTACTACCCGGAACATTGGCCGGAAGGCCAATGGACCGAAGACGCTGCCCTCATGGTGAAGACGGGCTTAAGCTGGGTGCGCATTGGTGAATTCGCGTGGTCGCGGCTGGAACCTGCACCGGACAATCTGCAACTCGACTGGCTTGACCGGGCGATCGATGTTTTGGGCAGTGCCGGGTTAAAGGTGATCCTTGGCACACCCACCGCGACACCGCCGCGCTGGATGGCAGACAAGCACCCGGATATGTTCGCACTGGATGAAGAAGGCCGCATGCGTGGTTTTGGCTCGCGCCGTCATTATTGCTTCAGCCATGAGGGCTATCTTTCTGAAAGCCGTCGGATCACTGAAATACTTGCCAAGCGTTATGGGGCAAACCCCCATATCGCGGCATGGCAAACCGATAATGAATATGGCTGCCATGACACGACACTGTCCTATTCCGACGCCGCAAAACACGCGTTCCGCGACTGGCTTGCGCAGAAATATCAATCGCCTGACGCGCTCAATCGCGCTTGGGGAAATGTATTCTGGTCGATGGAATATGACAGCTTCGATCAGATCGACCTGCCCAACCTGACCGTGACAGAACCCAACCCGTCCCACGCGCTGGCGTTTCGGCGGTTTTCCTCGGATCAGGTGGTTCGGTTCAACCGTGAACAGGCCGCGATAATTCGTGCCCATACGGATGCTCCGATCATCCATAACTATATGGGCCGGATCACCGATTTCGACCATTTCGACGTGGGCGCTGATCTCGACATCGCCTCTTGGGACAGCTACCCGCTGGGCTTTCTTGAGGACCGTATGGAAGACGGCCCCCAACACAAACGCGCCTATGCTCAACAGGGCGATCCGGATTTTCAGGCCTTCCACCACGATCTTTACCGCACTGTCGGGCGTGGCCGCTGGTGGATCATGGAACAACAGCCCGGCCCTGTGAATTGGGCCCCGGTCAACCCCGCCCCTTTGCCCGGCATGTGTCGCCTTTGGGCGTGGGAGGCCTTCGCCCATGGTGCGGAAACGGTCTGCTACTTTCGCTGGCGACAGGCCCCGTTCGCGCAGGAACAGATGCATGCCGGATTGCTAAGGCCCGACAGCGCGCCAGCGCCGGCCTTGGCGGAAGCTGCCCAAGTCGCACAGGAAATTGCGCAGATACCCGATGTCAGCACCGCAAAAGCAAAGGTCGCGCTGATCTTCGACTATGCCTCTGCCTGGGCGTGGGATGTCCAGCCGCAAGGGCGGAGTTTCGACTATTTCCGACTGGTCTTTGAGGTCTATCGGGGCTTACGCAAGCTGGGTCTTGATATTGATATCCTTCCACCCGACACGCGCGATCTGTCGGACTATAAGCTTGTGCTCGCATCGGGTCTGCTGACCCTGCCCGAGCCATTGCAAAAAGCACTGCAAAGCTTCAAAGGCGTCGCGTTGATCGGGCCGCGCAGCAACTCCAAAACGGCGGAGCTTACGATCCCTACCCCGCTGCCCCCCAACCTGCCGGGGCTGGAGGCCACCGTGACCCATGTGGAAACCTTCCGCGAAGATATGCCCCGCGCTGTGGCCAAGGGCGGCACGATCAGACATTGGTTTGAGCATATCGAGACGACCGCCCAGATTCTGGAACAGACGGCAGAAGGTGAGCCGCTTTTGATCGGCGCAGGCCCCTTGCGCTACGTGGCCGGTTGGCTGGAAGAAACAGCGCTGGCCCGCATTCTGCAAATCACTTGTGCCGAGCTGGGCCTTGAGACAATCCCCCTGCCCGATGGTCTGCGCCTGCGACGCACGGCAACCCACCGCTTCGCCTTCAACTACAGTGCCGCACCGGTTGCGTTTGATGGAAAAACACTGGAGCCCACCGAAGTTTACTGGACAGAATTGTCATAGGGGAGCAGGTCAGAATTATTCATTTCCCAACTGCGGATTTTTTCATCGCTTGCCGCTCGAACAAAGAAGAATTGGCTTGTCATCTCAGAAAACTTGACGTCGCCGCAGTGGGGGCAAGCGACCTCTTTCCTTTCTTTGCCACCTGGCACAGCCGGCCCCATGCGCGCCCACGAATATAGGCCGTTACACTGATCGCATTGGTCAACACTCATTCATTAACCCCTTTCCGGGGAGTCATTTTGTCCACCGTTTTTCAATCTGTTTAGAAATATCAGGACCAGCACTAAGGCCTCATATGCCCCCGCCGATCATGAAGATTGAGGCTCCTGCCATAGCCTCGAACGGCCCACCAACAATTCCAGTACCACTACCGATGATCGTCCCGATCAGCACACCGATTACCACCCCCGCCACTCTAGCCTTCATCACCTGCACCATCGTTGGAATGGTTAATTTTTCGAACTTCGGACAAGATGGAGGCTAGAGCTAGAAACAGCAGGCAAAACGCACATGTTGAGATATTGAGGTCTAAATTCCTGCTTTGTCCTGCATACCTGAGCAAAGCATCATCATCGGCGAATATCTTGATCCCTGCATTGAATGTAGAGATCGCTAAGCCGAACCAACCAGTAATCCGCAAAATCGCTACCATCACTCAGCACCATTTTTTTTGGAAATCTCTTGTGAGGACTCATTATCACGCTTGGGCTCAAACCTCTTCCATGGATCGATTCCATTTTTACTCCAATGGTCGATGTGAGAGTGGTAGAAACCAAACGATCCAGAGACATTCATTTCTACAACCGTAGAGTTATCGTTTTGCTTTACGTCCCAAAGTCCCATGGTCATTGCTTGCGTCGCAATGTTCCTTGCAAGTTCGCCACCGTTTGATTTTTCGTCTAAATCTAGTGCCGTCGAAGCCATCATTTGCAGCAGATGGAAGACTGTATTCGCTGGGAGTAGCTCTACAGGATATTGCAGCCGAAGTCGCAGTTCGGCCCATCCATCGTGTTCAGGAAACATATTCGGTACAATCGCCAATTCCCCCACACTAGCTGCATTGTAAAAAACCGAAAAATTCCGGCCATAGTCTGGAGCATCGTATGTGCCTAAGCTCACATAACCCGAGGTGTTTTCATCGTAGCTCCATTCGCCTCCGATAACCTGATTTAGGTAAGGCTGAAATGCCTCAGTTAATTCGAAGAATTTTCGCAGATTATCATCAGCATTTTCAGGGGCCGACATCGGTTCGAATGTTCTTCGCACTGGTTTTTCCATGGTGAAAAGCTGGTCCCAAGGACTTTGGCGCTTCTGACCCAGGTTTCTGGACAACTTCGAAAACATGACCAATTCTCACCTTTTCTGGAAGTGTCCCGCGAGTCCGTACATATCTACAAGTGGTTTCTTGCTTAAAAATTCAAACATTTGTTTTCATAAAGAAATTTTGGTGGCGGTGCAGGGACTTGAACCCCGGACACGCGGATTATGATTCCGCTGCTCTAACCAGCTGAGCTACACCGCCGAAAACGAAGCCTGATCTATGCGCCGCGGCCCGGTACGTCAAGCAGGAATCTTTATCCCTTGCCTGCCGTGATCCGATATATGAGAACAGAGTGCATGGAACTGCTTGAAACACTCATCAAAATCACCGGCGCCGCCCATGTTCTGACCGGTGAAGATACCGCAGGCTATGATCACGACTGGACGCACCAATATCAGGCCACGCCTCTTGCGGTTGTTCGGCCTACCTCTACGGCTGAGGTCAGCGCCATCGTCAAAGCGTGCAGCGCGACAGGCACCGCGATTGTCCCTGTGTCCGGCAATACCGGCTTGAACGGTGGCACCTATGCGCCAGATGCGGTGATGATCTCGCTGGAACGGCTCAACCGTATCCGAGACATTCACCCGGGCGCGCGCGTGGCAGTGGTCGAGGCCGGTGTGATCCTTGCCAATCTGCACAGCGCGGCTGAGCAACATGATCTGACCTTCCCTCTGACCTTTGGCGCACGCGGGTCGGCCATGATCGGTGGATGTCTGTCCACTAATGCGGGTGGGTCCAATGTTTTGCGATATGGCAGTGCCCGTAACCTCTGTTTGGGATTGGAAGTCGTTTTGCCTGACGGGCAGATCATGGATTTGATGGGTGCGCTGCATAAGGATAACTCAGGCTATGATCTGAAGAACCTGATGATCGGAGCGGAAGGCACGCTGGGTCTGATCACTGCCACAGTGCTGAAACTTTTCCCGAAACCGCGCGCCTATGCCACAGCGATGGTTGCCGTGCCAACACTGGGGGATGCGCTTGGCCTGCTGAACCGTTTGCAAGGCAGCACTGGCAATGCTGTCGAAGCATTTGAATACATGCCTCGCAATTATATCGAAAAGCATCTGGAGCTATTCCCCAAAGCACGCGCGCCATTTGAGGCATCTTACGACGTGAATATTCTGGTCGAGCTTGGGGCCACCGCCGCCCGCGATGCAGACCCGGCCCCGGACAGCACAATTCCGATCGTCGAACATCTGCAAACGCTGCTGGCTGAAATGCTGGACACTGGTAAGGTCCTTGATGCTATGGTCGCACAATCGGACGCGCAACGGGCCGAAATATGGGCCAGACGCGAAGCCGCCGCCGAAATTGCTTTGGGACAATTGCCACTGGTCAACAATGACATCGCCGTACCGCTGGACCGTGTTGAAACCTTTGTGACCCGGATGGAGCAACGTCTTACCCAGCTAGACCCCGGCGCAGGCAGCATGACTGTCTCGCATCTGGGGGACGGCAATATCCATTATACGATCCACCCCACCCGCGACGACGCAGCCCTGAAAGACCAGTTGATGGAGGCGGTCGAAGATCTGACGCTGGAGCTTGGCGGCAGCTTCTCGGCGGAACATGGCGTTGGGCTCAGCAAAAAGCCCAGCATGGCTCGGCGCAAGGACAAAGCCGCGCTGGACACAATGCGCGCGATCAAGGCAGCGCTTGACCCAAAGGGCATCATGAACCCCGGCAAAGTGCTGCCGTGAGTCCATCGGCCACCAAACGGGACCTATGTTGTTGAATGTCAGGTAGCTTTGATCTTCACGCCACATATCTGATCCAAATCGTAAATCACATGGGCTAGTCGCTGCGATACGCGGCGACCGTACGCGCGGGACGGCAGCGACAAGGCTACTCCGCGCAGGTCTCGGTCTCAACCAGATCGCAAATCATATGGGGTGGTCGCTTCGCTACGCGGCCGCCGTCATCGAACATTATGCCGCCGTCTCGCCTGCCGAGAGCGCGGAAGTCCTCGACTTACTGGAGCGCGAGAAGCAGCGTCGCGACGGCAAAATTGTAAACGCAACTGTAAACGCCCCGTTAGGGGCACAAGAAGGAGATGGCTAAGTGCTTGAAATTAAATGGAGGCGAGTACCGGAATCGAACCGGTGTACACGGATTTGCAATCCGCTGCGTAACCACTCCGCCAACTCGCCGTTAGCCATGACTGATTAGGTTCACGCAGAACTGGCGTCAAGCGATTATGTGATGGTGTGTCGTGTAACCTGCAAGCGTCTCTGGCCTATTGAGTAAGGTGGTCTACAAGTTGCTCGATGAAGACCTCACCCTTCTGGAACTGGTCTATTGTGATGAATTCATTGGGTTGATGTGCTTGCGCGATGTCACCGGGTCCGCAGATGATGGCGGAATAGGCCTCGGCCTGGAATTGGCCGGCTTCTGTTCCGTAGCTGACCACATGGGTACCATTGTCGCCAGTAATCTGGCGGACAAGACGCTCGGCGGCGCCGTTTTGCTCGGGCTGCAGGGGCGGGACGTTAAAATACTGATCCAGCTCTATAAAGCAGCTTGGGTGGGTGGCCTGCATCTCGGCCTCGACCTCGGCCACTTTTGTGAGATAGCGCGCTTTGTAATCGTCAAGGCTTTCGCCCGGAACACACCGGAAATCCAAGCCCATCCAACAATCCAAAGCTGTGATATTATGTGCCGTGCCGCCTTTGATCGTGCCGACATGGACCGTCGTAAAGGGCGGTTCGAACTGAGCGGCCAGAGTGTTTGGCGTTTTGGCCTGATTTTCTGCATTCACCTGATTGGCCCATTCGATCAGTTTGGACGCATACATAATCGCATTAACGCCTGTATGCATGATCGAGCTGTGTACTTCGAACCCACGCAGGTGGGTCTTGAAGCCGGTGCCCCCTTTGTGGCCCGAGACGGCTTTCATCATCGAGGGTTCTCCGACGATAACCGCACTTGCTGGCGGCAGGGTCTGGCGCATTTCTGCGATCATCGAGGGCGCGCCAATGCAGCCAACCTCTTCATCATAGCTGAGCGCAAGTTGAAGCGGGCGCTTGATACCGCGTTCCAACGCCATTGGGACAGCGGCCAGCGCCAGAGCGTCAAAGCCTTTCATGTCGCATGTCCCACGACCAAACAACTTGCCATCCTGCTCTGACACGACGAAAGGGTCCGTCTCCCACGCCTGCCCCTCTACCGGCACAACATCAGTGTGACCGGACAGCACAATGCCGCCCGAAACCTCTGGCCCGATATTGGCATAGAGGTTCGCCTTGGTGCGATCCTGATTATAAACGCGGGTGCTTTTGACGCCGAACTGATCAAGGTAATCCTCGACCCAATCCAGAAGTGGTAAATTGCTTTCCGAGCTTACAGTAGGGAAAGAGACAAGCTTATCCAGCAAATCGCGCGCAGAGAGCGAAGACGTCATGGGTACCTCACCTGAAAACAGATCGGAAAAGCGTTATCCGCTGGCTGCCAAAGGTCAAGGCCCTGCGCATAAGCTTTATGCAAAAGCCTGTAGTTTACGCAGCGTCGTTGGTAAAAGCATTGCCAGCGTCAATAATCGTGGTAACGTCCTGCCTTGATAGCTGAATCGCAACATAAAAACAAAGCGATAAGTAACAGGGATCAAGGGGATTTTCATGCCTGACGGGACACTGCCGGTCCTTGACGTCAAGAATTTAAAGACCGTGTTCAAGACCCGCTCCGGCGAGGTGCATGCGGTAAATTCTGTAAGCTTCCATGTGAAACCGGGGGAATTGCTGGGTGTGGTCGGCGAAAGCGGCTCTGGCAAATCCGTCACGATGATGTCTTTGATTGGCCTTTTACCGTCACCTCCTGCGGATGTTCGCGAAGGTCAGGTTCTGTTCGATGGTCAGGATCTGCTGAAAACGGATGTGAACACGTTACGCTCTATTCGTGGTGCCAAGATTGGCTTTGTGTTTCAAGACCCGATGACATCGCTGAACCCAGTTTTCACCGTGGGCTTCCAGATTATGGAACCTTTGCGAAAGCATATGGGGATGAATAAAGCTGCGGCTGGCAAGCGTGCGGTTGAGTTACTAGTGCTGGTCGGCATCCCTGATGCAAAGCGACGGCTGAAAGATTATCCGCACCAGTTTTCCGGCGGTATGCGACAACGGGTGATGATTGCCATCGCGCTGGCCTGTGATCCGGAAGTGCTGATCGCGGATGAGCCGACAACAGCGCTGGATGTTACCATTCAGGCGCAAATTCTGGAGCTGGTAAAGGATTTACGGCAGAAACTTGGTATGGCCATTGTCTGGATCACCCATGATCTGGGCGTGATTGCCGGGATCGCTGACCGGGTCGTTGTGATGTATGGTGGGCAGATCGTCGAACATGCCCCAGTACGCGAATTGTTTGGCAATCCGCAACATCCCTATACCCGCGCCTTGCTGGAAACGGTTCCCTCAGTCCGGGGCGCGCGCACCGAAAAGCTGAATGTCATTGAAGGCCAGCCCCTATCCTTGGGGCGGCCCCGAGTTCATGCCCGTTCAATGATCGATGTGCGGTCTCATCTGATCGCTGCCAAAAAGAAAACCCCAGCCGTGTCCCGGTTGGACCTGATCATGACGCAGCCTGTTTCTGGAACCCTACAACCGGGGGGCCGCGCGATGTTTGATGATGTACGTAAACCGCTGGTCAGCGTCCAAGGCTTGAAGATGCATTTCCCGATTTACGGGGGCCTGCTGCAACGCAAACGCGGCGACGTAAAAGCCGTCGATGGCGTATCCTTCGATATCTATCCCGGCGAAACCCTTGGCCTTGTGGGCGAAAGTGGATGCGGAAAATCAACGGTCGGGCGCGCGCTTTTGCGCCTTTACCAACCCACGGACGGCACAATTCAGATCGATGATCGCAACATCGCCGATATGGGCGATGAAGACCTGCGCAAAATGCGACCCGTGATGCAGATGATTTTTCAGGATCCGCAGGCCTCGCTTAACCCGCGCATGAAGGTCAGCGAGATTATCGGCGAACCCCTGCGGGAGCACCAGAAAATGTCGCGTGCCCAGCGCGAAGATCGCGTGTTGGAGCTTATGGATCAGGTTGGTTTGAACCGCTCATTCGCGAACCGTTACCCCCATGAGTTTTCGGGCGGACAACGCCAGCGTATTGGCATCGCACGGGCGCTTGCCCTGAACCCCAAATTCATTGTCTGCGATGAACCGATTGCGGCTTTGGATGTCTCGATCCAGGCACAAGTCGTCAATTTGCTTGAGGAATTGCAAGACAGCCTTGGCCTGACCTATCTGTTTATCTCGCACGATCTGTCCATGGTTCGCCATATCGCGGACCGGGTGGCTGTTATGTATCTTGGTCAGGTTGCCGAGCTTGCATCGCGTGATGAACTGTATACACGCCCTCTGCATCCGTACACACAGGCCCTGCTCAGCGCTGTGCCGGAACCAGACCCGAACATAGAAGACAAGGTAGAGCGGATCATTCTGCAAGGCGATGTCCCCTCCCCGTCCAATCCACCACAAGGCTGTAATTTCTGCACCCGCTGCCCACAGGTCATTGATATCTGCAAAACCGTGCAGCCAGATTTTAAAGAGGTAGAGCCAGGTCGATATCTGGCTTGCCATTTACATCAAACACAAAACCAGACTGCCCAAATGGCAGCAACCGAGGCACAAGAGAGCACTCAACAAGGAGAACCCACATGACTTTGAAAACAGCCCTTTGGGGCGCAGCTGCTGCAGTTGCTTTCGTGCCAATGGCCTATGCCGATGGCCATGAAGGAGAACGCGGCCGTGATGGCAATGTGTCTATCATCTACTGGCAAGCGCCCTCCATTATGAACCCTTACCTGTCCGGTGGCACCAAGGACCTTGAAGCCGCAAGTCTGGTGATCGAACCGCTCGCCCGCTACGACCAAGACGGCAATATGGTGCCATGGCTTGTGGACGAAGTCCCGACGGTCGAAAATGGCGGTGTGACCGAAGACCTGACACAGATTACATGGAAACTGAAAGAAGGTCTTGTCTGGTCTGACGGCACACCACTTACATCGGAAGACGTGAAGTTCAGTTGGGAATATTGCACGGCCGAAGGCGGCGGTTGCGCGCAATCCGAGAAATATAATGACGTTGTTTCGGTTGAAACACCGGACGAATTGACAGCAATCGTCAAATTCGGTGTCGCGAAACCATTCCCTTACGGCCCCTTTGTCGGCGCGCAGGCTCCGATCATTCAGAAAGCGCAATTTGCCGAATGCCTTGGACCAAAAGCCCCCGAATGCACTGATGCAAACTTTATGCCAGTGGGCACAGGCCCGTTCACCGTCACCGATTTCAAGCCGAATGACGTGATCACGCTGGCCGCAAATGAAAACTACCGCGATGCCAACAAGCCGGCCTTCGCAACCGTAACGTTCAAAGGTGGCGGCGATGCAACAGCGGCGGGTCGCGCGGTTCTGGAAACAGGGGAATTTGACTACGCATGGAACCTGCAACTGGCCCCCGATGTGTTGGCGAATATGGCAGCTGCTGGCAAAGGTTCTGTTGTGTCTGCTTTCGGCACGCTGGTCGAGCGGATTGAGGTTAACCTGACCGACCCTGACCCATCTTTGGGGGATCGTCGGGGCACTGTTGACCACCCCCACCCTTTCATGACTGACAAAGCAGTCCGTCAGGCATTGTCTATGGCAATTGACCGCGAACTGCTGGTTGAGATCGGCTATGGCGACGCTGGCCGTCCAACATGTAACGTGCTGCCTGCGCCTGCGATCTATGCGTCGTCAGCCAATGATGCTTGCCTGACACAAGATATTGAAGGGGCCAATAAGGTTCTGGAAGATGCTGGCTGGGTTGACACAAATGGCAATGGAACGCGTGATAAGGACGGTGTTGAGCTGAGCATTCTCTATCAAACTTCGACCAACGCGGTACGTCAGGATTTCCAAGCCCTGATCAAACAGTGGTGGAGCGAGATTGGCGTGGAAACCGAGCTGCGCAATATCGATGCGTCTGTGTTCTTTGGCGGCGATCCGGCATCCCCGGACACGTTCCAGAAGAACTTTGCAGATCTGGAAATGTTCGCCAATAACTTCGACGGCACAGACCCCGAAGCTTATATGGCAAACTGGGCGTGCGATGAGGCCCCGCGCCCTGAAACGCAGTGGCAGGGCAATAACATGATGCGCTTCTGTTCAGAAGATTATGAGGCCCTTATCGCCGAGATGGCAGGAACCGGCGACATCAACGAACGGGCGCGTATCGCGAAAGAGATGAATGACATGCTGATGCAGGAATATGTCATCATCCCGCTGGTGGACCGTGGCCGCGTTTCTGCCCATGCCAATAGCCTTGGCGGCGTTGTCCTGAACACTTGGGATAGCGAACTTTGGAATGCAGCAGACTGGTATCGCACCGGTAACTAAGCTGATTTTGTAGTCCCGGACAGTATGTTCCGGGGCTGCATATCTGCATCCTTCCCAGAGACCTGAACCGAGGCGCCTTTCGCGATGTTCACCTACACTATACGCCGGTTGATCCTGACCATTCCGACGCTTCTGTTCATCTCTCTGGTGATTTTTCTGATCGTCAAACTGTCCCCATCAGACCCTACAGCCAACCTGCCCTTGTCTATCCCTGCCGAAGTCCGTGAACAAATCCGCGAAGCTTTGGGGGTTAATAAACCGCTGATTGTTCAGTACCTCCGATGGCTAGAGCTGTTTTTCTGGAACGAGCCGCGCCACTATCTTGAAAGCGCGTTCGGCTGGGATCTGGGCATGGCGGGCGAGACGCGCATTATCAGCTATCAGACCCGGTCGCCGGTCATGGATATCGTGATCCAGCGTATGCCGCAGACCCTTTGGGTCGTGGGCACATCCTATGTTCTGGGTGTACTGATCGCGCTGCCCATTGGCATCATCTCGGCCTACCGGCAATATTCATGGTTCGATCAATTCGGGACATTCTTCTCAATGATCGGCTTTTCGGTGCCAACCTTCTTTACAGGCGTGCTGTTGATTGTCGTCTTTTCGGTCAATCTGGGGTGGTTCCCATCGATCTATGATACCACGCACCGGGTCACGGATTGGTCGTCCTTCTTGTTCCAAGTCAAACAGATGATCATGCCCGTCTCAGTTCTGGCGTTGTTCAATGCTGCGCAGATCAGCCGTTTTATGCGGGCCTCAATGCTGGATAATCTCAATCAGGATTACGTGCGTACCGCCCGCGCTAAAGGCCTGACCGAACAAGTCGTGGTGCTACTTCACGTCTTACGCAACTCCATGATCCCAGTCGTCACAGTGATCGCTTTGGGTGTGCCAACGGTTTTTGGCGGCGCGATCATCACCGAGCAGGTGTTCAAGGTAAACGGTCTCGGCCAGCTTTTGATCATCGCCATTCAAGGGGGTGACGTGCCCACAGTGCAGACACTGACGTTCATCTTTGCTGTGCTGATCGTGCTGTTCAACCTCATCGCAGACGTTCTTTATGGCCTGCTTGACCCGAGGATCCGCTATGACTGACGTGACAACAAATCGCGCGCCCCGCAACCAATGGTGGGATGTCTGGGATCAGTACAAGACCCATAAAGGGGCGATGGTCGGCACCATCTTCTTTGCTCTGATCCTGTTTGCCGTTCTGTTCGGTCCGTGGATCTGGACGTTGGACCCGACGCAGATCGATATCCGATCGCGTAATCAGGGGCCTAGTCTGGCGCATCCTTTGGGGACAGACCAACTGGGCCGTGACCTTTTCGGGCGTGTTCTGGCAGGCGGGCGCGTGTCAATGGCCGTGGGCGTCACAGCCATGGCGCTGGCCCTTGTCCTTGGGACATTGGTGGGCGTGCTTGCAGGCTATTTCAAGCGGCTGGACGGGCTATTGATGCGGCTGACTGATCTGTTTCTGGCCCTCCCACTGCTGCCTTTGCTGCTGGTCATTATCATGCTGTTTCGTGACAAGCTGAGCGCCTCTTTTGGTCCCGAAGGCGGAATTTTCATCCTTATGGTCAGCGCTATCGGCATCACGTCATGGATGCAGACCGCCCGTATTGTACGCGGCGATGTTCTGGCGCTCAAAGAGCGGGAATTCGTGCTGGCGGCCCGTTCTATCGGAACGCCAAACCGTCGCATGATCACCCGGCATATTCTACCAAATGTGCTATCGCCAATCATGGTATCTGCCACATTGGGGATCGCCAATGCCATCATAACGGAAAGCGCGCTCAGCTTTCTAGGTCTCGGGTTTCCACCGGATTTCCCAACATGGGGACGGTTGCTGTTTGACGGTGTGGATTATCTTCAGCAATACCCTGAACGTGTGCTTTGGCCCGGCCTTGCAATCTCGCTGACAGTGCTGAGCGTCAATTATATGGGCGACGGTTTGCGCGATGCGCTCGACCCTCGTATTCGCGGGCGCTAAATCATCTTGTCGCGGATACGCCGGACCAGGAACCACACGCCAAGGATCACCATCGGTGTGGCAAGTGCAGTCAGAACCAACTTCGAGACGCCCATCGCGTCACCAATCGGGGCCAGCATGTTGATCACAAGACCAACTGCGTAATAGCTGATTGCCACGACCGAAAGCCCCTCAACGGTCCTTTGCAATCGCAATTGCAGATCAGCCCGCTTGTCCATGCTTTTCAGCAGCATGGAATTCAGCGCCGAACGCTCTACATCGACCCGTGTACGCAAGAGATCGCCGGCGCGGATTGCGCGCTCTGCCATAGACTGCAATCGACGCTCAGCCGATTTGACGGTACGCATGGCCGGATCAAACCGGCGCATCATGAATTCAGCAAAGCTCTGGCGGCCTTTGAAGCGCATCTCGCGCAGCACCTCGATACGTTGGTTGACGATTGCCTCATAAGCACCGGTTGCCCCGAAACGGAAAGACGATTGCGCCAGCAGGTTTTCCAACTCAGCCGAAATGGACAGAAGTGCAGCAAGGGTCTGATCAGGCTTCGAGACGTCACCCGTCATGTCGGACATGAGGCTGGTTAGCTCTTTATCCAGCTCAGCCATACGCGGGCCCATGTCGCGCGCCCGTGCAAGGCCCAGCATAGACATGCTTTTATATGTCTCGATTTCGCACAACCGCTGGACAATGCGCCCAATCCGGCGCGCACCTGTGTCAGGCTGTATGAACACAGCAAAGCGGGTATGACCTGCAGCATCGATCCGGAAATCACCTGCAATGATGGCGCTGTCATCCAGCACCCGGCTGACAGCAAGGCTTTCAGGAACAAACCAATCAGCCAGATTGGCTACAATGCTAACCTCATCCGTCACAGCTTCGACCCGGATCAGGGCCGATGTAACACGTTGACCAGGGGCCTCAGCCAACCAATCCTTGGGAAAATGCTCAAATGCTTTGGCATCGAACGGGCGGGTTTCCAACCCCTGCACAAAAAGCGTGTAGGTGACGAATTCGGTGTGCTGTTCCCATTTCAGCTTATGCTTGCCCAGATCCCCGAACCAATGGGTGGCACCGGGTTGCGGATGCGGCGCACCAAAACGATCGAGCAGCGCCGTCAGATGGGCGATGTCCTGCCCCCTGTCCCGTGCAGCCGCTTTTTCCGGGCGTTTGATGGCCAAGTATACGGCACCACATGGTGCTTCTAGTGTCGGAAAGGGGCGGGCATGCAACTCGTTCGATAAAGCATATCGCAGGGGATGATCGTCAATCGGTGGCATTGGTACGTCCCATTATATTATGAAACACACCTTAGAGCCGAAAGCTCATCTGTAAAGCAAAAATATCATTAAAACAAATGCTTAGAGGTGTGCGACTGTATACCGAACCCGATATGAAACCCACCTTATATGACCACTACATCCAGAGGCGGAAACCCGTTGAACCCGACAGAAGAATAGCTGGACGTATAAGCGCCTGTATTTCGGATCAGCACACGGTCGCCGGCACTCAGAGTCATGGGCATATTAACGGGCCGCTTTTCATAAAGCACGTCAGCACTGTCACAGGACGGACCGGCCAAAATGCAAGGCCCCACTGCGCCGCCATCTTTATCGGTCGTGAACTGATAGCGGATCGCCTCGCCCTCGGTTTCAGCCAGCCCCGAAAAGCGGCCTATGTCCAAGTAAACCCAACGATGCATATCACGGTCTGACTTGCGCGATACCAGAAGAACTTCAGACACAATGACGCCAGCCTCTGCCACCAGTCCACGACCCGGTTCAGCCATGATGCGCGGCACATCGCCAAACCGGGCTGTCACCAGTTCCATAACACGGGCCGCATAATCCGTTGGAGCATCGATGGCTTCGCCATGAAATGCGGGGAAACCACCGCCGATATTGAGAAGTTCCAGCGCAAAACCTGCATCCTGAGCGGCAGTCCAGATACGGACCATTTCGTCCAGCGTGGGCGCCCACATCTCTGCCTTACGCGTTTGACTGCCCACATGGAACGAAAACCCCACCGGGTCCAGCCCAAGATCGCGGGCCATCTGCAAAAGCCCTAATGCCATATCACGGTCACACCCGAATTTGCGGGACAAAGGCCAATCGGCCTCGGATGCCTTGACGATCAGACGGATATAAACCTGCGCGCCGGGGGCGTGCGCCGCGATCTTGTGCAACTCTTCCTCTGCATCGACCGAGAACAAGGTGATGCCGACGCTATGAGCAAAAGCAATATCACTGGCCCGCTTGATGGTATTGCCAAAGGAAATCTTGGAAGGATCAGCGCCAAGGCTGAGACAAAGTTCGATCTCACCCCGCGATGCTGCATCAAAGGAAGATCCAAGATGAACCAGTCGTTCGATAATTTCGCGGGTGGGGTTGGCCTTGATAGCATAATGGATATGGGCGCGCCCAAGGCCCGCTTGCAGGGCCTGGAACTGATGGGCTACCAGATCCCCATCCATAACCAACGTAGGCCTGTCAAAGCTGTTTGCAGCAATAAACGCCTCTAGGCGGGATGGGACAGGTAGGGATGTAGACGCCAAAGCGTCAGAGAATTGCAAAGTCATCGTCATCTCCAAATAGACCCGGCCATAGTGGGATTTCCCACGCGAGACCGCTCACTTCCAAAGGGAGACGTTACCGTCGCTACGTAAACACGTGTGCGTTGACTGCTACAGGCCAGAGGCGCGTGCGTTGGCGTCCTGCCCTGCGCATTAGGGCTGTTCGAGATTCGGTGCAATATGGAAAATGCATATCGCTGAGTTTTTAGTGACTGCTGCTTTCAAGAACCTCAACTGCAAGGATGGTCGGCAAGTGGCGCGCGATTTCTTCCCAGCTTTCGCCTTCGTCGAAACTGGCAAAGACCGAGCCGCTATTGGTGCCGAAATAAAGCCCGGCGGGGTCCTGCGTGTCCCCGGACATCGCCTGACGGAGTACCGTGAAAAAGCAACCTTTCTGCGGCAGCCCTTCGCGTTTGGCCTGCCAACTTTGCCCGCCATCGCAGGATTTCCAGACGGCAGCCGCTGCATCCGGCGGATAGCGACCGGCGCTGTCTCCGTTCAACGGCAATGTCCAGATCATATCCGCGTCGCGCGGATGCACCCGGATCGGGAAACCGAAGGTTGAGGGCAGACCGGTGGTAATATCATCCCAACTGCGACCACCATCAGATGACCGCCAGACGCCGTGGTGGTTTTGCTGATAAAGCAGATCGAGCTCCCCCGGCGCGCGCATCATGTTGTGAACGCAGTGTCCGGTTTCCCCGTCACGCGGGGCCGCGGGATGGTCATGATGGTCACAATTTTCTGCGTTGGACAGTCGGTTGCGACGCTCCCAACTTGCTCCACCATCCTCTGACGCGAAAACGCCAGCGGCCGAGATACCCACCCAAAGCTTTTGCGGGTTCGAAGGGTCCGAGACGATCGTGTGCAGCACAAGCCCCGCAGCACCCGGATTCCAGTCCTTGGCGGACGGGTGATCGGTCAGGCTGTCGAGCCGGTCCCATGTCTTGCCCTGATCGTCACTGACAAGAAGCGTGGCAGGTTTAGCCCCTGCATAGAGCTTGCCCCCTGCAAGCCCCAGAGACCAAATCTGGGAAAATTCATCCGTAAAGGGCAGTGGCGTATCAGCCCATCCGATCATCTTCGCAAACTCGGGATCATTGGCAGCCCAGTCATCGGCCATGCCCTTGGTCAGCCGGATAATGTCCCAGCTTTCCCCACCATCATCTGATCGCCAGACGCCTGCGCCATTCCACTCACCGCCACCACCCGCCCAGAGTGTGCCGGTTTCAGGATCGCCAATCACATGGTTAATAGGCCAGCCATCGCATAGCGGATCGCTGACGTCCCACCCGTCACGACCTTTCCCGCCAGAAAGCAGAAATGCACCTTTCGTGGTGCCAATCAAAACTGTTACGTCGCTTGATTGCATCTCACACATTCTCAACCAAACGAGAAAAGGATAGCATGAAATGCGCCGCGTGAATAGCGGATAGCCCGTTTTCTAGCTTTCGAGCTTATCCTGTGTTCGGAGTTCAAAATCCGACGCATCATGGCGCTCGCGGAGCTGTTCGTGCGGCTCACCAGAGGTGCGATTGACCATACGACCACGCTTAACAGCCTCGCGCGCGCCGATCTGTTGTTCCCAGCGGGCCAGATTTTTGTAGATACCCACGTCAAGAAACTCGCCAGCGTCATAGCTTTCACCTGCAACAGTGCGGCCATACCAGGGCCAGGTTGCCATATCGGCAATCGTATACACGTCTCCTGCCAGATATTCATTTTCGGCCAGATGACGATCCAGCACGTCAAGCTGACGTTTCACCTCCATTGTGAAGCGGTTGATTGGATATTCCATCTTATAGGGCGCATAGGCGTAGAAATGGCCAAACCCGCCGCCCAGATAGGGTGCCGAGCCCATTTGCCAGAACAACCAGTTCATGCACTCGGTACGGTTTGCGTGGTCGGTCGGCAGGAATTCCCCGAACTTTTCTGCCAGATAGAACAGGATTGATCCGCTCTCGAATACCCGCGTGCCTTTGGTCGTGTCCAACATGGCCGGAATTTTGGAGTTCGGGTTAATCTCCACAAACCCGCTGCTGAACTGATCGCCATCTCCGATTTTGATCAGCCAGGCATCATATTCCGCGCCCTCATGCCCAAGGGCCAGAAGTTCTTCCAGCATGATTGTGACCTTGACCCCGTTGGGCGTGCCCATCGAATGCAACTGGAGTGGATGCTTGCCAACAGGTAGCTTTTTATCATGAGTCGCACCTGCTATCGGACGATTAATAGAGGCAAAAGTACCACCTGATTCCTGTTCCCATTTCCAGACTTTGGGGGGCGTGTATTCATCTTTCATATTCGAGTCTCCTTTGCAGCTAACAGATAGATCATGCCCCGGATGTTCAAACGAAAACCGCCCACAACTTTCGTTGCGGGCGCGTAGACCATGTGCTGTGATGCACGATTTTACCTTTTGACGCTTCCGCTATTTGGCGAAGTTGTTCCATAGTGCTTCTTTCCATTCTGGCTAAAGGGTCTTAACCAACAAACCTCGGGATCAAACACCTAGTCGATCTTAGGCAACAACGCATCCAGCGAGGCCTTCGCATCGCCATAGAACATCCGCGTGTTGTCCTTGAAGAACAGCGGGTTCTCGATACCTGAATAGCCCGTCCCCTGCCCGCGTTTGGACACGAAGACCTGTTTAGCTTTCCAGCATTCCAGAACCGGCATCCCGGCAATGGGGGAGTTCGGGTCATCCTGCGCCGCCGGGTTCACGATATCGTTCGAGCCAATAACAATCGCCACATCTGTGTTAGGGAAGTCCTCGTTGATCTCGTCCATCTCCAGCACGATATCGTAGGGCACTTTCGCCTCGGCCAGAAGCACGTTCATATGCCCCGGCAAGCGCCCGGCAACGGGGTGGATCGCAAACCGCACCTCTTTCCCTTTGGCCCGCAGTTTGCGGGTTAGCTCCGCCACTGCCGACTGCGCTTGTGCGACGGCCATGCCGTAGCCGGGGATGATGATGATATTGTCGGCCTCGTTCAACGCTGTGGCCACACCGTCGGCGTCAATGGCAACTTGCTCGCCCTCGACCGCCATTTGCTCACCCGCTGGGCCACCAAAGCCGCCCAGGATCACGCTGATAAAGGACCGGTTCATCGCCTTACACATGATGTAGGACAGGATCGCACCGGACGAACCGACAAGCGCGCCGACCACGATCAGAAGATCATTGCCCAGCGAGAAGCCAATCGCAGCAGCAGCCCAACCCGAATACGAGTTCAGCATAGAGACCACGACCGGCATGTCTGCCCCGCCGATGCCCATGATAAGATGATAGCCGATGAACAATGCGGCCAGCGTCATGATAAAGAGCGGGAAGAAGCCGCCGGTGTTGAAATACCAGATCAGGCACAGGAGCGACAGGCCCGCAGCGCCAGCATTTAGCATATGCCCACCGGGCAGCTTGGTCGCCGCTGAATCCACGCGCCCTGCCAGTTTGCCATAAGCAATGACTGAGCCGGTGAAGGTCACAGCCCCGATGAATATGCCCAAAAACAGCTCGACCCGAAGAATATTGATCTCGACTGCCGATTTCTTGGCGATAAGTGCTGCGAAAGTCCCCAGATCAGTGCCGCCAAGATCTGCATTGCCGATCTCGAAATGGGCGATAAAGCCTACGAAAACCGCCGCCAGACCGACAAGCGAGTGCATGGCTGCCACAAGTTCGGGCATTTGCGTCATTTGCACTTTGGTCGCCAGCTGGTAGCCGATGGCCCCGCCGCCCGCGATCAGGATCAACGACAAAAGCCAATAGCCAGATCCCGGCCCGATCAACGTGGCCAGTACCGCCAGCGCCATGCCCGCGATACCATACCAGACGGCGCGCTTAGCGCTTTCCTGATTAGAAAGCCCGCCAAGGGACAGGATGAAAAGAACTGCTGCGACCACATAGGCCGCGGTGGTGAAACCGTATTCCATGATCCTACCCCCTTAAGATTTCTGGAACATAGCGAGCATGCGCCGTGTCACGAGGAAGCCGCCAAAGATGTTTATGCCGGTCATAAAGACCGATAAGGCGGCAAGAAGGATCACCAAGCCGGAGCCGGACCATATCTGGGTCAGCGCGCCGAGGATAATGATGGATGAGATGGCGTTTGTGACCGCCATCAACGGGGTGTGTAGCGAATGTGCGACGCCCCAAATGACTTGGAAGCCTACGAAAACGGCCAGAACGAAGACGATGAAGTGCTGCATAAAGCTGGCTGGTGCAGCCAGCCCCACGGCCAGCAAAACTGCTGCACCGACTGCGATTAGCGTTACTTGCGTTTTGGTCTGCTGCTTGAATTCTGCAACTTCTTGCGCGCGCTTCTCTTCTGCTGTCAGCTCTTTCGGTTTTTCCTTTTTGGGGGCAGCTGCGATGGCCGCCACTTTGGGCGGCGGCGGTGGATAGGTGACTTCTTTATCATATGTCACGGTCGCGCCGCGAATAACGTCATCTTCCATATCATGCTGTATCACACCATCTTTTTCTGGTGTAAGATCGGTTAGCATATGCCTGATATTGTTCGAATAAAGCGTGGAGGCCTGCGCACCCATGCGGCTTGGAAAATCAGTGTAGCCAACAATAGTCACGCCGTTATCAGTGACGATCTTTTGATCCATCACCGTCAGTTTGCAATTCCCGCCCTTCTCGGCGGCAAGGTCCACGATCACGGATCCGGGCTTCATCGCGGCTACCATATCTTCGGTCCAAAGCTCTGGCGCTTCGCGGTTGGGGATCAGGGCTGTGCAGATGGCGATATCTATATCGGGCGCCATCTCGCGGAATTTCTCAAGCTGCTTTTCGCGAAATTCAGGGCTGGACGGGGCCGCATAGCCACCTGTCGCAGCGCTGTCTTGCGAAGATTCTTCGAACTCAAGGAAGACAAACTCCGCCCCCATTGATTCAATTTGTTCTGCCACTTCGGGGCGCACATCGAACGCATAGGTGATCGCACCAAGCGATGTGGCCGTGCCAATCGCAGCCAATCCAGCAACGCCTGCGCCAATTACCAGAACTTTCGCAGGCGGCACCTTGCCCGCTGCTGTCACTTGGCCCGTAAAGAAGCGCCCGAAGTTATTACCCGCCTCAATCACAGCACGGTAGCCAGCAATATTGGCCATGGAGGACAGCGCATCCATTTTCTGCGCCCGTGAGATACGTGGCACCATTTCCATTGCGATAACATTAGTGCCTTTCTTGGCGGCACTTTCCATCATCTTGTCATTTGCTGCCGGGTTGAAGAACGAGATCAGCGTCTGGCCTTCGCGCATGCGTCTGGTTTCAGTCACATCGGGCTGGCGGACTTTTACAACAACGTCAGCCGCTTTCCACAAGGCAACGGCGGTTTTGACAACTTCGACACCAGCCTCTTTGTAATCTTTGTCGCTGAAACCGGCCTGCGCGCCTGCGCCAGCTTCAATAACGCAGTCATGACCCAGTTTCTGGATTTGAATCGCGCTTTCAGGTGTCATGGCGACACGGTTCTCACCGTCATATGTCTCTTTTGGTGCCCCAATTTTCATACTGTCCCCCTTCGAGCATTCTGACTACCGGTCAGTTCCGCTACTATCACTGGCCGTGACAAAAGCTCAAGCCAATGCGACCTATGCGCGCAATATTGTGTCGCGGACGTTACGTCATATTTTATAAAGATGATCCGCTGGACCATACGGTTTGGTGCTGTAAACTTTCCTCAACGTCGCTGATAAGAGCGGCCGTGTTTGAAGGAAGATGATGGATATTTTCAAGGCAACGCGGACGATGTTTCATTTACCGGATGGAGTAACTTATCTTGATGGCAATTCCCTTGGCCCCCTACCTGTGTCAGCCCCAGAACGGGTTGCGACACTGTTGCACGAACAATGGGGCGAGATGCTGATCACCGGTTGGAACAAGGCCGGTTGGATGGATCAGCCCACCCATGTTGGCGACCGTGTAGCCAAGCTGATTGGGGCGGAGCCTGGTCATGTCGTCATGGGCGACACTTTGTCGATCAAGGTTTATCAGGCGTTGGCGGCTGCCTTGGATATGCAACTTAATCGTAAGATCATTCTGTCCGACAGCGGAAATTTCCCGTCTGACCTCTATATGGCGGAAGGGCTCATTCGATCACTAGATCGGGGTTTGGCTTTGAAAACTGTCCGCCCAGAGGAAGTGGCGGATCATCTTGATGATAGCGTGGCGGTGATGATGCTGACTCAGGTAGATTACCGAACGGGTCGCATGCACGACATGGAAGCGCTGAGCGCGAAGGCACAGTCTGTCGGCGCGATCACGATCTGGGATTTGGCCCATTCCGCTGGCGCTGTCCCTGTTGATTTGGCCGGGTGCAAAGCGGATTTCGCGGTCGGGTGTAGCTACAAATACCTCAATTCCGGCCCCGGCGGTCCTGCGTTTATCTATGTGGCCCCGAAACATGTTGATCACGTGCGCCCTGCCTTATCCGGTTGGTTAGGGCATGAAGCCCCCTTCGCCTTTGATCCGGACTACCGCCCCGGCGCAGGGATCGAGCGGATGCGGGTTGGGACGCCTTCTGTTATTCAGATGGCAGCGCTTGAGGCGGCGTTGGATATTTGGGACCATGTTTCCATGGATCAGGTCCGCGCCCGAGCGATAGAGCTGTCTGAGCTGTTCATTGAAGAAGTTGAAACCCGCTGTCCGGACCTGACACTTGTTTCGCCCCGCGACCCTTCTGATCGCGGCAGTCAGGTGTCGTTTTCCCACGCGGACGGCTATGCGATTGTGCAGGCGCTTATTGCCAAAGGGGTGATTGGCGATTTCCGCGCGCCGGATATCTTGAGGTTTGGGATAACGCCGCTTTACATTAATGACAGCGATATCAGGCACGCCGCAGACATGCTGCATCAGGTCATGGAGGGCCGCCTTTGGAACAACCCCGCGTACCAAACCCACGCCCGCGTCACGTAAAGCTGCGCCGCTATCGCCCGGACGATGCCACGGCCACACATCACGTCTTTTTTGAGGCCATTCGCGTAGGGTCCGCTGGCCATTATACGCAATTCCAGCGCGAAGCATGGGCGGTCAGCGATGTTATGCCGCCAAACTGGTCACGCCGTTTGACTGATCAGCACACGTTCATAGCCGAGATGGAAGGCCGCGTGGTCGGCTTTATGAGCCTGCGCAATGACGGGTATCTTGATCTGGCCTTTGTGCTGCCGGACATGATGGGAACCGGTATAGCCGTACAACTTTATGAAAAGCTTGAAGTGCAGGCCAGGAACATGGGATTGGACGTGCTGACGACGGAAGCCAGCCACCTTGCGCGCTCATTTTTCATTCGACAGGGCTGGCGCTTGTTGCAAACCCAGACCATCACCCGCAATGGGCATAGCCTGACCAATTTCAGGATGGAAAAATGTTTTGGGCCATTGGTTACTTCTCCGGCGGGCTGAATGGCTATGTGGCATTTTATACTATGTACTATTCGAAAGCCCTTTCGGGCCAGCCAAGCTATTAGGGCCTGCGCTTTAATGTAGATTTCACCCCGCCAAATCTGTAAACTGAACGAGATAGTTTAGACACCCGGGGGGTGATGCAATGTCGACAACTCTGACAATCAACGGAAAATCGCATGATGTTGATCTCCCGGATGATGTGCCTCTGCTGTGGGTATTGCGGGATGAGCTTGGCCTGACCGGAACAAAATTCGGGTGCGGTGTCGCCGCCTGTGGGGCCTGCACCGTGCATATCGATGGCGAAGCTGTGCGATCCTGTCAGGTGGCACTGTCGGATGTCTGGGGAAGTGTTACAACCATTGAAGGGATCGGGACACCGGATAACATGGCACCGTTGCAAAAGGCCTGGGTCGATAATCAAGTCGCCCAATGCGGTTACTGTCAGTCAGGTCAGATCATGCAGGCAGCGGCGCTTTTGGCTGAGATACCCAATCCGACAGATGCAGATATTAACGAAGCCATGGCAGGCAACCTATGCCGCTGCGGCACCTACCCGAAAATTCGCGCGGCCATCAAAGATGCCGCCAAGATGATCAAGGGGGCATAGATATGGGCAAGCTTAAAACCTTCACCCGTCGCGCCTTTCTGGTGGGCACAGCCGCCGTTGCTGGGGGTGTTGCATTTGGCGTCTATCAAGCAAAACGGGAACTCGAAAATCCGTTACAAGTGGCCGAAGGGCAGACAAGTCTGAACCCGTATCTCATTATAGATGCGGATGGTGTTACAATCATCGCGCCCCGTGCTGAAATGGGACAAGGTGTTCATACTACGCTTGCTGCTATGGTCGCCGAGGAATTGGATGTGGACTGGCAGTCGGTTCGTGTGATCCACGGCCCCGCCGCGCAAGCCTATTACAACGGTGCCCTGCCCGGTCTGGGAATGCCCTTCCGCGACTATGCCGAAACGCCATTGCAGACCCGCATCAAGGACACATCATCGGTCATGGCAAAAGTCTTCGGGCTGCAAATTACAGGCGGATCGACCTCGATGATCGACGGGTTTGAGAAAATGCGCATGGCTGGCTGCACAGCACGCGAAACCCTCAAACTGGCGGCCTCGGCAAGATGGAACATACCGGTTAGTGATCTGTCCACACAGGAAGGGCAGGTTATCGCCCCTGACGGCATTGCCCTACGGTATTCAGAACTTGCGGCCGAGGCGGCACAGATCGATCCACCCTCTGCGATTGAGCTGCGCGATCCGACAAGCTGGAAATATCTTGGCAAGGAAATGCCGCGCATAGATCAGGTTGCAAAATCTACTGGGACGGCAGAATTCGGGGCCGATATCAACCTGCCCGGTATGAAATTTGCGACGGTTCGGATTAACCCCAAGCTCGGCGGCGTTATGGCCAGTTATAATGCGATCAAGGCAGAAGCTATGCCGGGAGTTGAGCGCGTCATTGATCTGGGGAACGGTATCGCCGTGGTTGCACGCAACACATGGCTTGCCATGGAAGCGGCCAAAGCGGTCGAGATCAACTGGGAGGCAGCCCCCTACCCGCCAACCACGGACGCGCTTTTCAATGTTATTGCGGCATCGCTAGAAGATGCACCGGACTCAAGCATGCGCGATGATGGCGATGTAGATAAGGCCTTGCAAGAGGCCAAAACCCCGGTCACTGCCGAATATCACGTGCCATGGCTTGCCCATGCGACGATGGAACCGATGAACGCGACCGCGCTTTATACTGGCGACCGGCTTGAAGTTTGGGCGGGCAATCAAGCGCCACTGGTACAGCGCGACCATTGCGCCAAAGCAGTTGGGCTCGAGCCTGAGAATGTCACTGTCCATACGCCCTATCTTGGTGGTGGCTTTGGCCGCAGGGGCGAATTCGACGTCACCCGCTACGCTGCACTGGTCGCAAAAGAGATGCCCGATACACCTGTAAAGGTCACATGGTCGCGCGAAGAAGACATGCGCCATGACTTTTATCGCCCGGCTGCCATTGCCCGGTTTAGCGGGGTTGTAGATGAGGGGCAGATCACCACTCTAAGCGGGGCCATTGCTGCCCCGTCTGTGACGCGGCAAAGCTCTATCCGGCTGGCAGGGTTTGCCCCACCCGGCGCGGATAAAGGTCATGTGGAAGGTGCGTTCGATCAACCTTACGGTATCAAGAATTTCCGTATCAACGGTCATATCGCCGATCTGGATGTTCCTGTCGGTTTCTGGCGCTCGGTCGGAAACTCATTCAACGGGTTCTTCATGGAAAGCTTTATCGATGAGGTCGCCCATGCCGCAAGACGTGATCCGCTGGAATGCCGGCAGGAACTGATCGCGCGCGAACACCAGCCCTCGGCTATGGTGCTGCAACGGGTCAAGGAGATGTCCGGTTGGACAACCCCCAAAGCCGAGGGCATCGGGCGGGGCGTGGCATTCACCTATTCCTTTGGCACCCCTGTCGCAGAGGTGATTGAGGTACAAAACGAAGACGGCGCTATCCGCGTTACCAAAGCCTGGATCGCATGCGATATCGGTGTTGCCCTTGATCCGGGCATCATTCGCGCGCAAATGTCGTCCGGGCTGATCTATGGATTATCTGCAGCTATCCACGGTGAAATCACCTTCGCTGACGGCGAAGTCGAGCAAGAGAATTTCCCCGATTATGACGCGCTGCGGATGCATACGGTGCCTGAAATCGAGGTCGAGATTCGCGAGACCAATACGCATATGGGTGGCGCTGGCGAACCGGGCCTGCCCCCATCTGCCCCGGCACTGGCCAATGCGGTGTTTGACCTTACAGGCGTCCGCGTTCGCGAATTGCCGCTGAGCAAACGGTTTGAGTTCGTCACCTAAGCGGTATTACGTCCCTTTGATGGGTCGCTCTTCCGATTGATGTCCTCGTCCTATGGCCTGTGATCTGCCGGGTGCCATTGGCGCGGGTCCGCGATCACAATATACGCCCCTAATGACAAGAGGTGATTTTGCATGACACAGACAGTTTTGGTGACGGGGTCTGCGGGCTTTATCGGCTATCACCTTTGTACACGCTTGCTGGCAGAGGGATGCACTGTCATCGGCCTTGACGGGATGAGCAGTTATTATGACGTTTCTCTGAAACAACGACGCCATCAGAACCTTTCCCAATCGTCCAGCTTTACGCCCGTCGAAGGGCTGCTGGAAACGGACGGGCTGTTGCACAAGCTTCTGGAACAGCATCGCCCCGATATCATCATTCATCTTGCCGCGCAGGCCGGTGTGCGGTGGTCCATCGAGAACCCACGTGCCTATCTGGATGCGAACCTGATCGGAGTGTTCAACCTGCTCGAAGCGGTGCGGGCAACACCTTGCAACCATCTGTTAATGGCATCAACCTCCTCCATTTTTGGGGCAAATACAGAAATGCCTTATGCGGAAACGGACAAGGCTGACACACAGATGAGCTTCTATGCTGCGACTAAGAAGGCCAATGAGGCGATGACGCATTCCTATGCGCATCTTTATGACATCCCGACAACGATGTTCCGCTTCTTTACGGTGTATGGCCCATGGGGTCGGCCTGACATGGCATATTTCAAGTTCACTAAGGCGATCCTTAGGGGCGATCCGATTGACGTCTACAATCACGGCGATATGAGTCGCGATTTCACATATATAGACGATCTGGTCGAAGGTATTCGGCTACTGATGGATGCCGCACCAACGCGCCCGGAAGACCCGTCACAAATTGCTGACGGCGACAGCCTGTCGCCCGTAGCCCCGTGGCGGGTGGTTAATATCGGCAATGGCGAACCCGTGAAACTGCTAGACTTTATCGAAGCAATTGAGGCCGCTACGGGCAAGACAGCGCAGAAGAATTTCATGGACATGCAGCCCGGCGACGTACCCGCCACATGGGCTAAGGCAGATTTGTTGAAAACATTGACGGGCTACGCGCCCAAGACTGATTTGCGCACCGGCGTGCGCCATTTTGTTGAATGGTATCGGGAATACTACGGCGAATAAATGCTTGTCAGCTTCGGTGCCATTCCGAGAACAGGTCAGGGCCAACCCTATTCTGACCGATCAGTTGATAGCGCGGGGCCGCATCAAGTGTATCAGCCTCAACGGAGCCAAGCAGAGGTGTCCCATCTGCCCCCAACGCTAATCCGGCCGTGAAACAGATCAGCCGATCAACAAGATCGGCCTTGATCAAAGAGGCAGCCAGTGCCCCGCCCCCTTCGCAAAAAACCCGTGTTAAGCCTTTGCTGGCAAGAGCCGTCAGGCAAGCCTGCAGGTCAAGGCCGTCTGAGGTTTCTGCGACCTCGATCAGTTCGGCCCCCGCATCTTGCCAAAACTGGCGCTTATCATTCGGCGCATCCGCCCCGTGCAACAGCCAAACGGCTGTTTCTTTCGTCGTTTCGGCCAGCGGTCCATGATCTGGCAAGGACAGGCTGGCGCTGACGACAACACGCACTGGCTGGCGCTGCACGCCCATATCGCGCACAGTCAAAGACGGCAGATCAACCCGCGCCGTACCACCGCCAACCATCACCGCGTCATGGCGCGCCCGCATGGCGTGAACATGGCGGCGCGCAAGCGGTCCAGTGATCCATTGACTTTCGCCTGTCGCGGTCGCAATTCGTCCATCAAGAGAGCCCGCCAGTTTCAACGTCACAAGTGGCCGCCCAAGGGTGATCCGGCTGAGAAATCCCGCATGGGCCTGACGGGCCTCGGCCTGTAGAACACCGGTTGTAACCTTCACTCCAGCGTCTTGCAGTTGGGTAATGCCCAGCCCCGACACCCTTGGATCAGGATCGTCGGTCCCGATTACCACATGGGAAACCTGCGCACGGATCAGGGCCTGCGTGCAAGGCGGGGTCTGACCGGTATGGGCGCAAGGCTCCAACGTCACATATGCTGTCGCACCGGCAGCAGCGAGGCCAGCTTGTGCCAGCGCCATCTGTTCTGCATGGGGACGGCCACCCGGCTGGGTCCAGCCACGCCCCACAACGCGGTCATCTTTGACGATCACACAACCGACGGCTGGATTTGGCCATGTCTGCCCCAGACCGCGCGCACCCAGAGAAAGCGCCAGAGACATCCAGCGCTGCTCCCTATCAGGCGCGTGGCCCAAAAGTTAGTCTTCTTCTTTTGGACTGGGCGGGCGCAGTTCCGACACGAAGTCCTCGAAATCATCTGCCGCCTGAAAGTTCTTATACACGCTCGCAAAGCGCACATAAGCAACGGTATCGATCCGCGCCAGAGACTCCATTACGATCTCACCGATTGTTGCCGATGGAATATCTGTCTCACCCATGCTTTCCAGACGCCGCACAACGCCGGAAATCATCTGATCGATCCTTTCAGGATCGATTGGCCGTTTTTGCAGTGCAATTCGGATCGAGCGTTCCAGCTTGTCGCGATCAAAATCCTCGCGCTTGCCATTCGTCTTGATCACCACCAGATCACGCAATTGCACACGCTCATATGTGGTGAACCGCCCCCCACACGCAGGACAGAAGCGCCGTCGCCGAATAGCAACGTGATCTTCCGCCGGACGAGAATCTTTCACTTGTGTATCTACATTTCCGCAAAACGGACAACGCATTGCCTTACCCCTTATCTCTGTGTCTTGGGTGTTGATCCCCAATTGTACACGATCACTATAGGGCAGCCGCCACAGTTTGGGTAGGGGTGAAATTAGGCTCTAAATATAGTTTTAGAGCATATGTGCGATGACTTGCCGGTGATGCGGTTTATCGCGGTGTTCGAACAGATAGATGCCCTGCCATGTGCCCAATGCCAACGCACCCTCCACAATGGGAATTGATACAGAGACTGGTAAAAGTGCAGCTTTGATATGGGCGGGCATGTCATCGGGGCCCTCATATGTGTGTGTCAGGTAAGACATGCTGGGGTCTGTTGTTGGTGGCACAAGGCGCTTGAAAAAGTTGTTCAAATCCGCCTGCACCTCGGGATCAGCGTTTTCCTGAATAAGCAGCGAGCAAGATGTGTGGCGCACAAAGAGGGTCAGCAAACCATCCGACATGACCTGCCCGCGCACATACTCAATGACCCTAGTTGTTTAGTCCCGGCATGTGGTGGGTCGGATCGACATTGAAGCGTTCCGGTTCGGTTGTCCAGATTTTGCAGATGTATTCGAATGGTGTGAGGCCTTGCAGCGTCTTCAATCGGCGTGCGTAATTGTAGGCTGCAATGAAGTCGGTGACGTGCGTTTCAAGCTGTGAATGTGTGTCATAGTGATATCGCTTGACCGTCGCCTCTTTGATTGTCCGGTTCATGCGTTCAACCTGGCCGTTCGTCCACGGATGGTTCACCTTTGTCAGGCGGTGGTCGATCTCGTGCTCGCGACAAACGCGATCAAAGATGTGCTCGAATGCGGATGTGTCCTGTTTGCGATTGGTGAACTGGATGCCGTTATCCGTCAGGATCGTGTGGATCCTGTATGGCACGGCGGCAATTAGATTGCGCAGGAATTGGGCGGCAATCATCTTGCCCGCCTTCTCATGCAGCTCGACATAGGCAAACTTGGAGGTTCGGTCGATGGCCACGAACAAACGGATCTTCCCCTCTCCAGTGCGTACTTCTGCGATGTCAATGTGGAAATAGCCAATCGGGTAACGTTTGAACTTCTTCTTCGGCTTGTCGCCCTCTTCTTCGGCTTGTCGCCCTCGACATCTGGAAGACGGCTGATCCCATGCCGCTGCAAGCACCGATGCAATGATGATCGGGTGAGATGCGGAATGCTGGGCTGCAGCGCATAGAGACAATCATCCAGAGGCAGCAGCGTGTGCCGCCGGAACGCGACGATGACGGCTTCCTCTTCGATGCTGAGAACCGTGGAATGGGCTTCCTTCGGCCCCATAGCAGCGTCTTGAACGCTGTCACGCTTGCGCCACTTTGCGACGGTCTTGACGTTGATGCCCAGTTCCCGACTCAGCGCCGCGTTCGAAGCTTGCGATCGCTGTATGAGAGCTCGGACGGCGTGCGTGGTCTTGGCGCTCCCGTGAAGAATTTGTCCCATAGTTCACCCTTCTGATGGTCACAAATCAGTAGACCACCACATGCCGGGACTAAACACCTAGGGGTGAACTCATAAAGACCTGAGCCGTTTGTATTTAGTGTGAACTGGTTCATACGATGGGCTCCAAACTGCCGCTGTAATGCACGATCAGCGGACCGCTTTTCAAGCTGAGCCGGACATCGAAGTGAAAGCGCCCATCAGGGTCCACGCTTTCCGCTGCTTCGCTCACAGGTAAAAGAAATCCCGGTATTGGCAGGAGGCCCAGAAACTTGCCGCTTTCTACCGGAAAGATCAGCCGGTCACCGTCCCTATGCAGCCCAAGCCGAAACGTGAATGGACCAAAGCGTTCAGTCATTGCCCCATCGCGCCGGTCGCGGCTAAGCACTGAACGGAATATCTTTGCGCCGATCTTTCGCACCCAGATTTCCTGCGTGTCTTGCGCCGTAATCGTTACCGTCACGGGAACAATGCCACCAACGGCGGGAAACCCACCAAGCCGGGCTGCAAGTTTACCAAACCAGTTGGTCGCAGGCGTGACTGTTGCAGTGCCCGTGAAACGCGCGCGATACAAAGGCGTATGGAGCGCGCGCACAACGTCAGGCAGCGCGTCAAAATCCGCACCCAAAACCTCGCGAAATAGCGGGTCACACGCGGTCTCACGGCTTTCGCAAATCGCCCCAATCGTTGCCAGTTGCGCCTCGGCCTCGAACCGTGTGAAGGCCGTCAGGGCCGGATGCGCGCCCGCTTTGCGCTGTCCCACCAGCAGTTTGTCCAACAGAATGAGAACGGGTTGTACCGGCGTCTTCGGCCCCTGCCCGTCACCGATGATCATGTCCCAGTCTTTTTGCACCAGGCGGCCTTGCGAAAGGCCTAGAACCCGCACACGCATGCCGCCGCGATCAGACCCAAAAGGTGAGAATAACTTGGAAAGGTGGAAAAGCGGTTTAGACAGCCCCTCAAGCGATCTGACAGGCAGGTATCGTACAACCCAGCGTCCTACGTTAAGCGCCTGATGAAACAGGCCCAGCTCCAACCCAGCCCGCGCAATGACAGTACTTGCCCCAAAATGCGCCGGGAAAAGTGCGGCATCCGGCGTATTCACCAAAGACGCCCTGCGTGGCGACAAAGTCTCACTCGCTACATGCGGGGCAACTTGGATTTCGTCAGACCATCCGAACACTGTGATAGCCTGCCCGCCAATACGCAGTGCAAACGGCTGCCCGACTTGTCCCAGAATAGCGCGCATGACGGATAGGCCACGCGGGGTCTTGTTGCCGGGGATGATGGACGTCTCGATGAATGCGACGCTATCCATGTCCTTTGACAGATCTGCAACGATGGCCGAAGACAGCGCAGGCGTTGTGGACACCCCGGACCAAACTGTAACCCCTTTGGCCTTAGCTGCGGCATCCAAAGCGCCGATACCCGCTACAAACTCTGCCCCATCCGCAATGTCGAGGTAATGGGCCCCTGCATTGATCACTGATCTTGCAAAGCTATAAGGTTCTGCACCGTAAGATTGAAACGGACCAGAACAATCGATGACTGCAAAGGGGCACTGCTTTGCCAGAGTTTTTGCGATAACTGTAAGGTCGCCGCGATCCATTACGCAGAAATCGCAAGACAGTTCTGTTGCCAGACGTGCCAACCGCCCGGCACTTCGCCCCGCGATGATCAGGCTTATGCCGCTACGCCCAGCAAGACTGCGTACCAAGTACCCCCCGAACAGCCCCGTTGCGCCAAGTACAATGACACGTTCAACCAAGGAAACGCGCTTTCAGATCAGGTGTCAGTATCAAGCATTGATCCGTCTTGCCAAACACCGCGTAACGGTTGCGGGCTATGTGGTCATAAAGCCAATTACGCACAGGTCCGGGTAGAATACGGATGAGTTGTGCAGCACGCCACAGTCCACCTATATGGGTCATCGCGGCTATGAAAGCGTCCATCTTGGTGAAGATGTGGCCATCTACGACAACTAGATTGGTGGAATAGTCATCATCTTTGAGGCCCAGGTGAGCATAAAGCGCCTCTCCCAGATCGGATTGTGCGATGATGAAGCGAAATTTCTGGTCTCGGTCATGGCGCAGCATAAATCTCATAAAACTCGAACATAGCACGCAGACCCCGTCAAAGACGATGACATCAGCCCCTTCGGTAAGAGCGGTGATATGGGGATCTGGTGCGAGTTTGGCCATATCCGATTAGTAAGTCGCACGCGCATGCATTTCATCTGTAAAAATGTCGCATCCTGCTCTGAGGCAATGGCGCCAAAACCGCAGGAGACGCGTGATCAGCCTTACTGCGCTCAGGCCGTGCTGTATCAGCCGTTTGTGGACTTACTGATCCAAGAAACTCCGTAGTTTTCGGGACCGTGACGGGTGTTTCAACTTCCTGAGCGCTTTGGCTTCAATCTGGCGAATACGTTCACGGGTCACACTAAACTGCTGACCTACTTCTTCAAGCGTATGGTCCGTGTTCATCCCAATACCAAAGCGCATCCGCAACACGCGCTCTTCACGCGGCGTCAGAGAGGCCAGAACACGAGTTGTCGTTTCTTTCAGGTTTTCCTGAATAGCAGAGTCCAGCGGCAGAACTGCGTTCTTATCTTCGATGAAATCGCCAAGCTGCGAGTCTTCTTCATCACCAATTGGCGTCTCAAGGGAGATTGGCTCTTTGGCGATCTTCATCACTTTGCGTACTTTTTCCAAAGGCATTTGCAGTTTCTCTGCCAATTCCTCTGGTGTTGGTTCGCGGCCGATCTCATGCAACATCTGCCGGCCCGTGCGCACCAGCTTGTTGATCGTCTCGATCATATGGACCGGGATCCGGATCGTGCGGGCTTGATCGGCGATGGAGCGTGTGATGGCCTGCCTGATCCACCATGTTGCATAGGTCGAAAATTTATAGCCACGACGGTATTCAAACTTATCAACCGCTTTCATCAGGCCGATATTACCTTCCTGAATGAGATCAAGGAATTGCAGGCCGCGGTTTGTGTATTTCTTAGCGATTGAGATCACCAGCCGCAGGTTGGCCTCAACCATTTCTTTCTTGGCTTGACGGGCTTCTTTTTCGCCCTTCTGGACTTGCTGCACGATGCGGCGGAATTCGGTAATATCGACACCAACATATTGACCAACCTGCGCCATCTCGGCACGCAAATCTTCGATTTTGTCGCGGCTTTTCTCGACAAATGCCGTCCAACCCCGTCCTGTCTTCTCGGAAATTCGGTCGAGCCAGCCCGGATCAAGTTCATACCCGCGATAAGCATCTACGAATTCACGGCGGTTGATCCGCGCGTGATCGGCCAATTTCACCATGTTACTGTCGATTGACATGATACGGCGGTTAATCCCGTAAAGCTGGTCGATCAGAGCTTCAATCCGGTTGTTATGCAGATGAAGCGAATTCACCAACTCTACAATCTCGTTGCGCAGCTTCTGATAAGCGGTCTCTTCTGTTTTCGTGAAGCTGTCATCTTCGTTCAGTGTCGCCGAGATCCGCAGGTCCTGCATATCAGCCAATTTCGCATAATCATCTGCAATGGTATCCAGCGTTTCAAGCACGCGCGGCTTTAGCGCTGCCTCCATCGCAGCAAGCGACATATTGGCCTGCTCATCCTCATCGTCCTCGTCATCCTTGGCAATCGGATTACCATCCGCGTCAAGCTCCTGCTCTTCCTCGCTTGCAGCGGGTGGTGTGGCAGTGGCCGGCTCTGCTGTGGCAGTTGGAACGACAGGTTCCACCCCATCTTCATCCATCGAATTACCGAAGGTTGTCTCAAGATCAATCACATCGCGTAGCAAGATGTCTTCGGACAGAAGTTCATCGCGCCAGATTGTAATCGCTTGAAATGTCAGCGGGCTTTCACAAAGCCCTGCAATCATCGTGTTGCGTCCGGCCTCGATCCGTTTGGCAATCGCGATCTCGCCTTCGCGGCTGAGCAATTCAACCGAGCCCATCTCACGCAAGTACATCCGCACAGGATCGTCGGTACGATCCAGCGTCTCCGTCGTCGTGGTTGCAATCGCAACCTCTTTGGACTGAGAGGTCTCGACCAATGCGGCCGAGCTGTTGTCTTCCTCTTCGGCGTCTTCTTCTTCAATGATGTTGATGCCCATTTCGGAAAGCATCGACATCACATCTTCAATCTGTTCCGAGGCGACCTGCTCGGGCGGAAGCACATGGTTGAGCTGATCATACGTAATATAACCGCGCGTGCGCGCTTCAGCGATCATCTTCTTGACTGCGGCTTGGCTCATGTCCAGACCGGACTCCGCGTCTTCACGATCTTGCTTCTGATCATCTGTATCTTTGGGGGCCATCTCGTGCTCCTTAAGGGCGGATTCGGACGCGCTGTGATTCGTTTTCGAATCAATAGCGCGAATCATATCGATTCGCACGCCTGTTTACTTTATTTTCTTTACCCAAACCTCACCATCGATGAGACTCTGTAGATAATGAGACATAGCGCTGCGATCTTCGCCGTCACCTGTTTCATCATCTAATTTACTTCTTTCTGCGCGGTTTCGAACATCGGCTGCCTGAGCCAACCGCCATGTCAGCCCTTCATCTGCCAAACCGCATATATCTTCGATCGCATCTTCAATCTCGCGCTGTACACCACGTCGGGCTTCAAGCTTTGCCAACTCTTCGGCCAACGTCATTCGGCTTAACTCAAAATCAGCATATGCACGTACAGCAGGTGCAATCTGCACATGGCTCAGGGAATAGAGTTTTTCAAAGGGTGCGGTGCCAATCTCGGCCTCCAGAATATGGCGCAATCGATCAACGTCCGTTTCATCCGTATGACGCAGCAAACCCGCCAGCAAGGCGCGATGGTCTTGTCCGTGAAACTCAAGCGTTTCCAGATCATCCAGAAAATCCTGCAACAGCGACGGGTGGTTCGCCAGAATGGCCAGAATGACTGCCTCGCGCACCCGTTCTTCGACATCCATGGATTGCGCCAGAAGCGAGTTGCGTGTCGATAATACCGGCGCAACCTTATCTGAGAAACGTCCTCCCGGCTGCCATTTGCCACGCTCTTTGCGAGGCCGGTTTGCCGTGAATAAATCGTAGCGCAGTTGCTTGATTTCAGCAGCGTAATGGTTTCGCAACGAAGCGTCCGCGATTTTGCGCAGGGCATCGCGCAGCGACTTGTCCAGAGCCGCTTTACGTTCCGGGCTATCGAAGCTTTTACCATCGGTTTCGCGCTGCCATAAAAGCTGCACCAGAGGTTTGGAACCATCAACCAGTTTGCGCATGGCCTCAGACCCTTGTGCACGGATCAGGTCGTCGGGGTCTTGCCCTTCCGGCAGGATACAAAAGCGCAACGATTGCCCAGCCGACAGCAGCGGTAACGCAAGATCTATCAGGCGCATGGCGGCATTCAGACCAGCTTTGTCCCCGTCTAGCGCAATCACCGGCTCTGGCGCTATGCGCCACAAGAGCTGCAATTGGTTTTCCGTGATGGCGGTTCCCAAGGGTGCGACGGCGGCAGATAGCCCCGCGGATACCAAGGCAATCACATCCATATACCCTTCGGCGACAATCAGCGGCTGGCCTTTGCCAGCAGCTTCACGGGCTGGACCATGGTTATATAGGCTGCGCCCTTTATCAAAAAGCTCTGTTTCAGGCGAGTTCAGGTATTTGGCATTCTCGTTGGGATCCATGGCCCTGCCACCAAATGCGGTCGCGCGCCCGCGCGGATCACGGATCGGGAACATAATGCGATTGCGGAACGTATCGTAAGGCTTGCCGCCTTTCGAGGATGGCTTGGCCAGACCAGCGGCAAGGATCAGCTCTTCCTGAACGCCCTTACCAGTCAGATGATCCCATAAGGCCTGCCAGCCATCCGGGGCAAAACCGATCTCAAACTGATCGAGTGTCGGCTTTTTTAAACCACGCCCGGCCAGATAATCCCGCGCAGCCGTGGCGGCACCGGTCTTTAACTGCAACCGGTAGAATTGCACAGCTTGTTCCATCACGCTGGCAAGTTCTGATCGACGGTCTGCCTTTTGCTGGGCCTGCGGATCACGCGCAGGTATCTGCATCCCTGCCTCGCGCGCCATGATTTCTACGGCTTCCATGAAAGAGACGTTCTCCGTCTCTTTTATAAAGCCGATTGCATCGCCTTTAGCGTGGCATCCGAAGCAGTAATAGTAGCCCTTGCGATCATCCACATGAAAACTGGCCGTCTTTTCCTGATGAAAAGGACACGGTGCCCACATGTCCCCTTTGCCCTGATTGGATTTGCGGGCATCCCAAACCACTTTCCGCCCGACCACTTGCACGATCGAAGTTCGAGAGCGTAGTTCATCAAGAAAACCAGGAGGCAGACTCATGCGAGATAATATCACGACTTCCGCGACCAGAGTCGATAGTTGGCGGCATTATCATCACGCAACGTCTCTATGTCACACTGGCAACCAGGAAGTTAAAGCAATCAATGTGCCTTTATTGACAGACTAACTCGTAGGCGGCGTTGGCAAGGGGCATGTATTGACAATACCATCATACAGAACACAGCGAACGAGCCGCGGTGTCGTTATAGTGAACTCTTCCCAAGTCATTGCGTCTAGAAACGTTAGATTAATCAGTGGAACTTTGTAATCATTGTATGCTTCAACCAGAATTACAAATTCCCCATTATCTATAATCGGCAGACGTCTTACAAATCCTGGAGCGGTCATATCAGCTTGTCTCCGCTCCGGAAGAGCCACATCTGATGATCGAGACCATTGCAAATTATATTCCTGAGAAGCTTCCTCATCTCTCATGAAGCTAGTTATACGTAGCCGGGTTCGCCCGCTTGTAACAACCATTCTGTTAAAGAGTTCCGTCAACCCGTCAAAATCATTATCCGTTAGCGGGCTTTGAGACCGGGATACGATATCCGCTATAACATACGCAGCTTTTTGAGTCTGGTTTCTGCTTTTGAAAGCGTCAAAGAAAACCAAACTTGCTACAAACCAAAACACAAAAAGCGGGAAAACTATTACGAATTCCATTGTCGCAGTTGCACGTGTATCACGTATAAAAGACAACACTTTTTCACGCATCATAGTAGAAATTATAGACATGATTATACCTTTGTATTCCCACTATCAGCCTGAGTTTGGTTCGGCTGAAAATGCAGATTCGACGACCATAGAATATGTACCCGTGAAATCACGATGCATCTGAAGCGCCCATTCTGAGAAGCCAAAGAATGTATCGACTTCAATACAGGCACGCAAAAACATCACATCACTTTCACCGGATGTAGTCAGTTGAGTAACAGGTGTTACCCCTGTTTCACGCTCAATACACTGTGCAGGCGCATCTACCTGTGTGAAATCCCACGGGGTATCAGCACCAGGATTATTATCGTCGTATGATTTTATTCGCATCATTTCAACAACGAGTTTACTGGATATTACATCCCCACCAGCATCAATGGTGTAACAGCTTGCCAGGATCAAAGTTTCCTCACAAATGCTATTTCTTACATCATCAACATCCAATGCTGTACCACTTGAAAGCCTGATATCTCTCACGACAATTTCGACAGCGCGGTCAAACATCATATACCGTGTCATGATCATACCAAGTTCGAAAATTGTCAGGAACATGACAAATACGATTGGAAACAGAAGCACGAACTCGATCGTAGAAGAACCATCTTCAGACTTGAGGCGGCTTTTCAACCGCCTAAGTCTTTCTAAAACGATATTAGGCTCCATCATTGCACCAAACGTAGTTTGTTTACAGATTTAGCGATTTCTCTGAATGCATCTTCCAATTCAGCCCCGCTTGTTGCTTCAAAATATTTATCAGGCCCGCTTGAGCAAGTCCTCATCAGCCGCTCCACCCGAGCGGCCTGGTGTCCTGCCGGAACCGCAAATGCAACAGAGTAGAATGTTATATTTTGATCTTTCGCTGTTTCGCATATTAACTCAGCCTGCCGGTCAGCATCACCATTATTAAAAGCTCTATTGGCGCCATAGTCGTTGTTATCAAGGCCAAATACACTTTGAGAGCGCCTAAAGCCGTATCTATTCCAATGGAATATCTTACTGGGGCTGTCATAGTAATCGTCTCTTACGGTTCTTGTGCCATTGTTTGCACCATCTGACATGAGAATGACAATTTTATCGACATTCCCGCCAAAATCTGTCGGGCGTCCAGAAAACTCAGGTGGATTTACGCCGTCCGCACGCAGCTGCTCAGCAATATCTCTGAAACTCGGATCAAGAACAGCAACACCCCACTTTAAACCATAGTGTATCGCAGTTGTGTTCGCACGTTCAAATTTCTCAATCCTTTGCTGCAGAAGATCTTTGTCATTCTGATATGTGATGATTGAATTATGGTCTTCCGTCCGACATGGTGGATTTTTGATGGTAAAATCATCAGCAGCACCTCTTGGCGAACCAGAAGCATTGCCGCTTGTATCGTAATGAGGCTCTTGTTCATATGTAACAGTTCTATCAATTGCTGTATCCCTGAACAGGTCATCATCCTTAAATATTAGACAATCAGAATACGGGTGATTCCGGTTAATATTGAAGCCACCGGCCCGAATGATATCAGCACCAGGATTCACCTGACCGGTATATGGGACCAGATTGACCGACACCCGGTCTCGATTTTCATCTGTCAAAACCAGATCAAAGAAAATCTCTGTAGCATCTTTAAGCTTTTCGATTTTACTTGTGCTAGTCCCGGCTGCAGTGCCTCCCATTGAGCCAGACATATCCAAAACCAATGAAATCTCTTTTTCAGGGGATCCATCCTGTGCCGTCGTTCTGGCAGGGGCGTTTATGTAATCAATTCCAATTATATTAAGGAACATTGATGGAACAGTGCTTGCAATCTGAGCTTCAACTGTGCGCGATGCAGCTGTGTTATTTGAAACTCTTACGTCAAAAAGCCCGTAATTGTCGAAACCTTCTGTCGTCACATAGGATTCAACAACCTGTCTTACTTCGTCATCGGTCCGATCGTTATTGATATTCGCAGCGGCAAGCACACCTTGGTCCAACGCGTTTTGAAGGCGTACGCGGGTTTGTTCGTGGCGCATGAAATCAATCGCCATACCGGTCACAATCAGCATCAGCACGAAGATGTGCAGGCTGAATAGCATCATTGACCCCTTTTCATCACGCTTGAAGCATGACGCCATGCGCATCGCTTTACGTGATACAGTATTCCATAGACCAGTTTTGTTCATGTCACTCATAATCGCCCTTCCATAACGCCAGCACGCGTATAATGAATTTACCCTAATATTAGACTCTGTATTGGCCAGAACACTATGGCAAGAATGGGGCAAAGTCTGTCTAAATCTCAACGTTTTATCAACAACCACCCACAAAATCGGTTTTTTTTTGATTATTTGTTTCCAAAATAGCAAGAATCCCCTCGAATTTGCCTCGATTCCGCCCGACTCATGTCTCGTTTCAACGTGCTTAACATTCTGCAAACGGTTAACAATTAAACGAATCTAGGAGCTATTCCTCCATTTCTTAAGCTTTTGTTCACATAGGAACCGTCATGAAACAGCCAAATGAGCCATCCTTCCGCGAATCGGTTGACCTGATGTTTAGCCGCGCAGTCCGTTTGATGGACCTTCCCCCGGCCTGGAACAGAAGATTAGAGTGTGTAATGCGACCTATACGGTACGCTTTGGCGTGCGTCTGCGCGGGCAGATCCATACATTCACTGGGTATCGTGCCGTCCATTCAGAACATATGGAACCCGTCAAAGGCGGTATCCGATTTGCATCGGCTGTCAATCAGGACGAGGTTGAGGCGCTGGCCGCCCTGATGACCTTCAAATGTGCGCTGGTTGAAACGCCTTTTGGCGGCTCAAAAGGTGGCCTTTGCATTGATCCGCGCGAATGGGATGAACACGAACTGGAACAGATCACCCGCCGCTTTGCCTATGAGCTTGCCAAACGCGACCTGATCCACCCGTCGCAAAACGTACCCGCCCCCGACATGGGCACGGGCGAGCGCGAGATGGCATGGATTGCCGATCAATACGCACGGATGAACACGACAGACATCAACTCGCGCGCCTGTGTAACCGGCAAGCCGCTTAATGCAGGTGGTATTGCGGGTCGGGTAGAGGCCACGGGACGTGGCGTGCAATACGCACTGCAAGAATTTTTTCGGTATCCTGAGGATGTCGCAAAAGCTGGCCTTGATGGAACACTTGACGGCAAACGCATCATTGTTCAAGGCCTTGGCAATGTGGGGTATCATGCCGCCAAGTTTCTCAGCACGGAAGATGGCGCACTGATTACAGCGATTATCGAACGAGATGGTGCACTGGTGAATGACGCTGGTCTTGATATCGATGGTGTTCATGCGTGGATCACTCAGCATGGTGGCGTTAAAGGCTGTCCGGATGGTACATATATCGAAGATGGCGCAACAATTCTGGAAGCGGATTGTGACATCCTGATCCCAGCTGCCTTGGAGGGCGTGATCAACATGTCCAATGTGGAAGAGGTTAAGGCAAGCCTCATCATAGAGGCTGCGAATGGTCCGATTACTGCCGGTGCCGATGATATCCTCAGTCAGAAAGGCACAGTAATTATCCCAGACTTGTACGCCAATGCTGGTGGTGTGACCGTCAGCTATTTCGAATGGGTCAAGAACCTTAGCCATATTCGCTTTGGTCGAATGGGCAAGCGTCAGGAAGAGGCGCAGCACAACCTGCTGATCAATGAATTGGAGCGTCTGTCTTCGGATAAACAACTTGGTTGGGAACTGAGCCCTGATTTCAAAAACCGTTTTCTCAAAGGCGCGGGCGAAATTGAGCTGGTGAGGTCCGGTCTCGATGATACGATGCGCACCGCCTATCAGGCCATGCGTGAGGTTTGGCACAGCCGCGACGACGTCAATAATCTACGTATAGCAGCCTATCTGGTGTCGATTGATCGGGTTGCCAACAGCTACCGCGCAAAAGGGCTGTAGCGAAGAAAAAACACGCCATAAACAGGGGCTGATCAAATTTGTTCAACCCATTTTGCCATCGCGTTCGGCCACAAGAAAGGCCAGCGCATCAGCCATCATCTTGGCTTCTGAGCCGCGTGTAACACCGCCAATCCCGACCCATTTTCCGAAACGCCACCAAAGGCCAGGCCCCCAAGCCCGCGGATGACTGGATCGGAGTTCGGATCAGAAACCCGTTTGATGGTTTAAAGGCAAAAAAGCTGCGATCCACGTTTTTGATCTGATCGAGGGTGCAAATTTCTGTTCCATCGGACAGGTGCAGACCTGCTTCGGTCAACTCAACCGCACAGGCCGTGGCGGTCCACAACCTGTAGCCACCAAATACAGATACTGCCCCACAGCCCAATAACACAACCGTCCAGTGAAATTCCGAAGGAGGACGCGCTGCAGCGATATAGAGCAATATGAACCCCAACAAAAACAACACCCCTGCCCCAAAACTCCGTCGGGCTGGCGATGGTGTAATCGAAGCTATGATATCTGACATGAAGGATTGCCCCGTTGGAAAATTTTTCAGTGCATACAAGCAGTAACCACAAAGTGCCAGATACCTTCTGGTGATCTGTGCGGTGATGAAGGGATTTTGTTCACACTGACGCAATTGGCAGCTCGTTTCATATGACCTATTTACAGATCAAGCCGAAGGAGAATTCCATGTCCATCAGACCCGTCATCGATCAAAGCACTGCCGTACCAACCTTGGAAGGAGCTGGCGTTAAACTTCATCGTGCGTTTGGATTTCATAATCCCGATATGCTGGACCCGTTCCTTTTGTTCGACGATTTCCGCAACGAAACGTCTGCAGATTATGCGGCCGGGTTCCCTTGGCATCCCCACCGCGGCATTGAGACGATCACTTATGTGCTCAGCGGGACAGTCGATCATGGTGACAGCCTTGGCAATGAGGGCACGCTTGGTGCGGGCGATGTGCAATGGATGACCGCAGGGTCCGGCATTCTTCATCAGGAGATGCCGAAAGGGAATGCACAAGGCCAGATGCATGGATTTCAGCTGTGGGCAAATCTGCCCGGCAGCCTGAAAATGACTGCCCCGCGCTATCAGGATGTTCAGGGCAAGGACATTCCGGAAGTCATAGACGATGACGGTACACAAGTGAAAGTCATCGTGGGCGAGTTCTGGGGCAAACGTGGACCCGTCGACGGTATCGCTGCAGACCCGCAATATCTCGACATTTTTGTCCCTGCCGGTTTGCGCAAATCTTTCAAGATCGACACGTATCGCCGTGCTTTTGCCTATGTGTTCGATGGGTCAGGGAAATTCACTGATGCATCCGCACCTCAAGGTGTTCTACTGGAAAAAGAAGTCTTGGGTGAGGAATTAAACATTCGTGATCTATCGGGAAACCGCACCCTGATCCAATTTGGCACTGGCGATGAGGTCACGGTTCAGGCTGGTCCGAATGGAATCCGGTTTCTGTTAATTTCGGGTAGCCCGATTCAGGAACCTGTTGCCTGGCACGGGCCCATCGTAATGAACACACGCCAGGAACTTCAGCAGGCGATGGCAGATTTGCGCAATGGAAGCTTCATCAAAGCGGGGCATTAAATCAAATCGCGCCACCAGATGACGACAACCACTAGGGCTGATACGAAAAGGATTTTCATACCAATGCTTGCAGCCAGCCCAACGCGCCAATCTGCCTTCTGCTCTTTCGGATCAACGGATGTCAGGTAATTCACGCACGCATCATAAGCGGTGCTGACCTCCTTGGAGTCCAGTTGCATAACCAGCTTCGGGTCTTCAGACATCTTGCTGACCTGTACCATCTGTACTGCCGCACGACGCACATGCTTTGGCAACATGCGCCCCGCGTGTCGCACACGCGCATCCAGCGTCGCACCTTTTGCCAAAAGCCGTTCGCCCAATAGCTCGTAAATCCGTATTACGAGCTGGCGTGCTACAACCTGTTCCATAATCAGCCCTCCGATTTGGCGGTATATCGCGGTTTTCTAGCACTTTCCACGGGCAGCTTCAGGTGCTAGGCCAAATTATGCTTGATCTCACCGCATATGGCACGCCGAATGACACCCCGCCCCTGCTGATCGCCCATGGGCTTTTCGGTTCTGCGCGCAATTGGGGTGTAATTGCCAAGCGGCTCTCGGACACCCGCCATGTGATCGCTGTCGACATGCGCAATCATGGAAACAGCCCGTGGTTCAGCACGCATTCCTACGAAGATATGGCCGCGGATTTGGCAAAGACCTTGGGCGATCTTGGCCAGCCTGCCGACGTATTGGGGCATTCCATGGGGGGCAAGGCCGCGATGGTGCTGGCGACCCGACACCCTGATCTGATCAACAAACTGGTCGTCGCAGACATCGCACCGGTTGGATATTCCCATAGCCAGATGGAACCGATTGACGCAATGAAGGCTGTTGATCTTAGTAAAATAGATAAACGATCCGATGCCGCAAGTCAGATGACAAACCTTGACCAAGGCGTTCAATCCTTCCTGCTTCAATCCCTTGATATACAGCAGAGAAAATGGCTATTGAACTTAGATGTTCTGGCTGCAGAGATGGACAAAATTGTCGGATTCCCGCCTATTTCCGGCAGCTTTGAAGGCCCTACCCTTTTTCTATCCGGTGGCGCATCTGATTATGTCTTGCCAAAACATCGCCAGATCATCAAACCCCTTTTCCCAAATGCCAAGTTCGCCAAAATTCCCAATGCCGGACATTGGCTTCATGCCGAAAAACCGCGTGAATTCGAGGCAGCGGTTCGGGCATTTCTTGATATGTAGATATGGCTCTACAGCCCCGCTTGCCCGGCCTCGCAGCAGCAGATATGCTTCCTAAAACAAACGATCTATGAGGACACAAATGACCCGCCTTTTGCCTTTCATCGCCATCCTAGCATTGAGCGCCTGTGAAACTGTCGAGGGCGTTGGCCGCGATATTAGCGGCGCTTCGCGGGCTGTGAAAAACTCACTTTAATTTTATAAGTTCCTATACGTAATATCATTATATTAGGAAATTTAAAAGAAAGCATAATTTTAGTAATGATATTACGTAGTCTCTTAGTCTTTTTAATGTTGATAACCAGTGTAACTGTATTTTTCAGACATAGCACTCCAAATGACTTTCTAGCTGTTTACTTTGCAGGAATAGAATATGCAAAAGGGAGTTATGACAGCATATATGCGTTGCCAGCTGACGTCTTTAATTTATCATATCCACAGTCTTGGAATTTATTATCAAATAAAATAGGGGTGGATTCAAATAAAATAACACTTTATCCATTTATTTATCCTCCTATATGGGCTGTATTTATGAGCTGGATAGCGCCGTATATAGATCATAATACTATATTTTTTTCGATTTATCTTATAAACTCAATTCTAACTGCAGGAATAGCTACTTTAACATGGCGCATATTTCAGCCACAAATCTCTTTAGAGATATGGGTTATTCTTGTTTTTGTTTTCTACACTTGTACAAGTTCTGGTTTTATTGCTCTTTCCCAAGCACAGCCACAGATATTGACAACTTTCTTAATTATCCTTGCAATCGAACGTGCATACAATGAATCAGCTATACTAGCTGGTATCTCTTTAGCCTTGGCTGTATCTATCAAAATATACCCTATTCTGTTTGTGCTAATCTGGGTGGCGCGAAAAGATTGGAAATCTGTCATATCTTTTGGCTTCACAATTTTTAGTATTTTTTTAACTTCAATCTACCTAGCAGGGTGGCCGTTACATCAAGCTTTCCTAAACCAAATATCCCTAATATCTAGTAGTATTCTAACCTCTCATGTAAGTTATAACTTATCAGTTCTACTAAATAGTATGGGGTCACTAAATACGCCCCAAACTGCCGCAGTAGCTTTTCAAAAATTACCTAATTGGATTGATACAATCAATAAAATATGCTTACTAGTTGTAACTATAATAATGATGATTACTGCGTATCGATCTACAAAAACAACATTATACCAAAAGATTTGGCCATTATGGATAATTTCTGTATCATTCCTCAGTCCTATGAGTTGGTCTTATCATTTTCTAACTGCTCTAGCTTTTGCACCCGCCCTATTACGAATGGGATGGGCACACTGGGGAACCTTCGCCTTCTTTTTAGTTTTGTCGTTGAACTCAATTCCGCTCATGATTTATGTGATAAAAACCTTTCACTCACCACCACTTAGCTCGGCCATTGGATCGGCGACGGTTCTTCTCTTCGGTATATTTATTATAATGATGCCTAAAGAAAACAAAGAACAAGCCTAACACCCCTTGCACCTATCCGCGCGCGCCCTTAAACCCACGACAATTTGCAAATTACCGGGGGCGCTGCCATGCCAAAAAGAACCGACATAAAGTCGATCATGATCATTGGCGCGGGTCCTATTGTCATAGGGCAAGCCTGCGAGTTTGATTATTCCGGCGCGCAAGCCTGTAAAGCCCTCCGGGAAGAGGGCTACCGGGTGATCTTGGTGAACTCCAACCCCGCAACGATCATGACCGATCCAGGCCTCGCTGATGCGACCTATATCGAGCCGATCACACCGGAAGTCGTCGCCAAAATCATCGAGAAGGAACGCCCTGATGCGCTTTTGCCAACAATGGGCGGGCAGACTGGGCTGAACACCTCACTGGCGTTGGAAGAGATGGGCATACTCGATAAATTCAATGTCGAGATGATCGGCGCCAAACGCGATGCCATTGAAATGGCAGAGGATCGCAAACTCTTCCGCGAAGCGATGGATCGTCTGGGCATCGAAAATCCAAGAGCCACCATCGCCAATACCATCGAAGAATGCATGGAAGCCCTTGAAACGATTGGCCTTCCAGCGATTATCCGGCCCGCCTTTACACTTGGCGGCACCGGCGGCGGCGTGGCTTACAACCGTGACGATTATGAACACTTTTGCAAATCCGGTCTCGACGCTTCCCCTGTCAATCAGATCCTGATCGACGAAAGCCTTCTGGGCTGGAAAGAATATGAGATGGAGGTTGTCCGGGACAAAGCCGACAACGCCATCATCGTTTGCTCCATCGAAAACGTGGACCCAATGGGCGTCCATACTGGTGACTCAATCACTGTGGCTCCCGCGCTGACGCTCACCGACAAGGAATACCAGATCATGCGCAACCGCTCGATCGCGGTGCTGCGTGAGATTGGCGTCGAAACCGGCGGCTCCAACGTGCAGTGGGCGGTAAACCCCACCGACGGCCGCATGGTCGTGATCGAGATGAACCCGCGTGTATCACGCTCATCAGCTCTGGCGTCCAAAGCCACTGGCTTCCCTATTGCCAAAATCGCCGCGAAGCTTGCCGTAGGCTATACGCTGGACGAATTGGACAATGACATCACAAAGGTCACGCCTGCCAGCTTTGAACCGACGATTGATTATGTTGTCACCAAAATCCCCCGCTTTGCTTTTGAAAAATTCGCAGGCTCTGAGCCCTATCTGACCACGGCGATGAAATCCGTTGGCGAGGCGATGGCAATTGGCCGCACGATCCATGAAAGCTTGCAAAAAGCGTTGGCGTCGATGGAAACAGGATTAACCGGTTTCGATGAGATTGAAATATCAGGCGCGCCTGAAAAAGCTGCGATGACCAAAGCGCTTGCTAAGCAGACCCCTGACCGGCTGCGAGTTATCGCACAAGCCATGCGCCACGGGTTGTCGGATGACGAAATCAACGCAGTCACAAGTTTTGACCCGTGGTTTCTTGCCCGGATCCGCGATATCATAGAGACAGAGGCTGACATTCGTAAAAACGGCCTACCCGTTAAAGAAGAACAGCTTCGCGCACTTAAAATGATGGGCTTCACAGATGCCCGACTCGCCAAATTAACAGGACGCGAGGAGTCGCAAGTACGCAACGCCCGCCACAACCTTGGCGTCACGGCTTGTTTCAAACGCATCGATACTTGCGCCGCCGAATTCGAGGCGCAGACGCCCTACATGTATTCCACATATGAGACCCCAATGATGGGCGAGGTCGAGTGTGAAGCCCGCCCAACAGATGCCAAAAAGGTGGTCATTCTTGGCGGCGGCCCCAATCGTATTGGCCAAGGTATAGAGTTCGACTATTGCTGCTGCCACGCCTGCTACGCGCTGACCGAGCAAGGCTATGAAACGATCATGATCAACTGCAACCCGGAAACGGTGAGCACCGACTATGACACGTCCGACCGGCTCTATTTCGAACCGCTAACTTTCGAGCATGTGATGGAAATCCTGCGCGTGGAACAGGAAAACGGATCGCTCCATGGTGTTATCGTGCAATTTGGCGGTCAGACGCCATTGAAACTGGCAAACGCGCTGAATGATGCTGGCATTCCGATCCTTGGCACCTCACCGGATGCGATTGATCTGGCAGAGGATCGTGAGCGCTTCCAACAGCTTGTCCAGAAACTCAATCTCAAACAGCCCCATAACGCACTTGCTCATTCTGATGCGGAAGCCCTTGAGGTTGCAAAAGAAATTGGCTTCCCACTGGTTATTCGTCCCTCTTATGTCCTTGGCGGTCGCGCAATGGAAATCGTGCGAGATCAGGCACAGCTGGAACGCTATATTTCCGATGCGGTTGTCGTGTCGGGGGACAGTCCCGTTTTGCTCGACAGCTATCTGGCCGGTGCGATCGAAGTTGATGTGGATGCCCTATCAGACGGCAAGGATGTGCATGTCGCGGGCATCATGCAGCATATTGAAGAAGCAGGTGTTCATTCAGGGGACTCGGCCTGCTCGCTCCCGCCACATTCATTGCCTGACGACATTATTTCCCAATTGAAAACCCAGACCGTTGCCCTGGCAAAAGGTTTGAATGTCATTGGCCTGATGAACGTGCAATTTGCCGTCAAAGCAGGTGAGATTTTTCTGATCGAGGTCAACCCACGCGCGTCACGTACTGTCCCATTCGTCGCCAAGGCAACAGATTCTGCTGTCGCCGCTATCGCTGCGCGCCTGATGGCGGGCGAACCCCTTAGCAATTTCCCATTGCGAGAGCCCTACGCGCCTTCGGACAACCCGATGGACGTCTTGCCTTTGGGCAATCCGTTCACCCTTGCCGACCCGAAAACCCCGTGGTTTTCCGTGAAAGAGGCTGTACTGCCTTTCGCCCGCTTCCCCGGTGTCGATACGATTCTTGGCCCCGAGATGCGTTCCACCGGCGAGGTCATGGGGTGGGACCGCAACTTCGCCCGCGCCTTCCTGAAGGCACAGATGGGTGCCGGAACAACCCTGCCAGAGAACGGCGAAGGAAAGGTCTTTCTCTCTATCCGGGACGCTGACAAAACACCGATGATGCTGGAAGCCGCGCAGATCATCACCGCGCTCGGCCACCCGCTGATCGCCACAAGAGGCACCGCGAAATGGCTAACGGATCAAGGGATCGCTTGCGAGACGGTAAATAAGGTGTATGAAGGTCGCCCCAATGTGGTGGATCAGTTAAAAGACAAACTGATTTCGTTGGTCTTCAACACAACCGAGGGCGCAGCTGCTGTCGAGGATAGCAGGAGCATTCGCGCCGTCGCACTTTATGACAAAATCCCTTATTTCACGACAGCCGCTGCATCACATGCCGCCGCCTTGGCGATGCGCGAACGCGTTGAAGGAGATATAGGGGTGAGGGCGTTGCAGGGATAAACACGGCAGTCGGTTGAATACCATAGAATTGCTTTTCACAGACCGACCATGCAATAGTCTTTGGAAAGGGATTACTTTCAAAGGGCTACATTGATGAAAACCACCGTCATATCAACGCTGGCGATGCTCGCACTTGTTAGTTGCAAAGAAGACTCCGCGTCAGAGCAGGTTAATAAAATCGTGCTACAACCCGGTGGTGAGCATTTGATAACCGTCGAAACAAACACGCCCAAGATGATAAGCTTTGGGTTTGAACTCGGCACGTCGGACAACCGAACGCCAGAGACATGCACCGTCCCTGAAAATAGCGACTTGGGTTTACCCCATTGTGGTCGGCTTGTAGAATTGCAGCCCGATGGAAGCGAAGGACTTAATGGCCTATCTTCCATGCATGGCGGTGGCGTTCAACTGCACCCAATTGACGGCATTATCCGTGCCAAGCTTATCAGCCTTGCTTTGATCGAAATGGAGTTTGAGCTTGAAATTGAAGATACGGAATAACCGAAGACATGACAGCTATCATGGGCATTTCTTTGCGCTTTCCATTCCACGCCATTACCCTGTGACAGCCCAAAATTTGTGCGATATTGACGGTTTAGGGTGGCCGGCGCGACAAACTCTTTGATCGGGGGCATACACACGAAAGAGGGCCATCAATGAAAGTTGCATGTATCGGCGAAGCGATGGTCGAGCTGTCCCTAGAACCTGCACCATCGGATCAGGCGACTGTGCGTTTTGCGGGTGATACACTTAACACTGCCGTTTATCTGAAACGCTGCGCCCCTGATATTGATGTGTCTTATATCACGCGCCTTGGGCGTGATGCATTTTCGGACAGGATGGTCGCGTTTATAGCTGGCGAGGGCTTGGAAACCGATATAATCGGGCACAGCGAGACTCGGCGCCCCGGCCTCTATGCGATTTCAACCGATGCCAAAGGCGAGCGATCTTTTGCATATTGGCGCGACAGTTCTGCTGCGCGGGAGCTGTTTGGTGCAGGTCATGCTCAGGACTTCGTACCGCTCGCACAGTTTGACGTCCTGTATTTTTCTGCAATCACCCTTGCCATCTTATCCCAGCCCGCCCGCGAGGGGCTTCTGGACTGGTTGCCCAACTACCAAGGTAAGGTCGTGTTTGACAGCAATTACCGTCCTGCACTTTGGGCCAGTCCCCGTGAAGCTCAAGATACCATAGCGCGGATGTGGGCGCTTACAGATATTGCTTTACCCTCTGTCGATGATGAAATCGCCGTTTTCGGCGATAAAGATGAAGCCGCCGTACTGAATCGGTTTAGCAATTACGGCATACGTGAGGGCGCGTTAAAACGTGGGGCGCAAGGGCCTGCGTCTTTGGGGATGCCTATCAATGACTCTTACGCAAGTGCTGCCCATGTCGTCGATACAACCGCCGCAGGGGACAGTTTTAACGGCGGGTATTTGGCATCCTACCTGCAAGATCAGGACCAACAAAAAGCCATGCAAGCCGGACACGATATGGCCCGGATCGTCGTCGGGACAAAAGGCGCGATTATTCCGCGCGGTTAAGCAAGCCCCCCTTGCGAGGGGCCTAAAGGTTTCTAGACAATTGACATATCATCTTCGATCCGCACGAACTCTGCGGCATCAAGTGTAAATTCCAAATCGTCCGTAACGCCCAATTCGACGTGGTCAAAGCTTGCATCACCGGCAAGATCATATGACACCGCATTATCGGTGATATCCAAAAGGACTGTCTCGATCAGCTCATCGTCTGAATAGAAAGACAAAGACACCTGACCATCTCCTCGGAGGGTTGCGAATTCGAACCCGACCTCAAGCGCGGCCCCCAGTCCATCAGTATCTTCAAGGGCAAATGTCAGCGTTTCAGCGTCATCCACACGGCGCGTTTCCCCCGAGAAGAAGCTATCCTTGAAGAAGGACCAGATACCCAAACCATTACCTGCCGTGGTCAGATAATCCGGGCTGAACAATTCCCCATCATCGCCATCGATTGTGATGCCCGCATCAGCCACCTGTATCTGACTTTGGACAAACCCAAGCCTCTGGCTACCTTGGAGTTCACCCTCCAGCGAATAGGTCAGCGCATCCCGACCCGGACGTTCCTCAAAATCCAGCCGGGCAGTAACGGTCGCAACCGGCGCATCAAAGCTAATGCCAACGATCAGCGGATCATGGTCTGATGCCGCAAACGCGTCGGCGTTGAAAAAGCTCGGATCCGTAAAACGAGAGTTGTAGCTTAACAGATCAGGCTCATCCGCATTGATATGCCATTCGGCGGCCCCGGTGATGTTGTCGAGCAAGCCGTCGCTTGCCAAACCATAATCTAGCGTGCCGCGTTGTCCGTCAAACACGAAGCTATACGCATCCTCACCGATTAGGGTTTCGGCCAGATCGGTAAATCCGTCTTCCTCGATTGTTTGGATCGGATCTTCTTGTGCGTAGGCATTCAGGTCCCCAAGGATCAAAGAATTACTTGTGTCCCCTGCCCCGGTTGGGTTTGTCGCCAGCCAATCCGTTAATTCGGCAGCAGCATCGGCACGGACCTGATTCCAGAACGCTTGACCATCACCCAGATCAAAGTTCGGATCATTGCGCAAAGCATCGATCAGCGTAGTATCGACACCGGCGGCTTCGGCGTCTTCTATCAGTTCGGTCAAACCGCTTGGGCCTTTTGATTTGAAATGGTTCGCTGTCACTGTCAGCTCATTCCCGTCTGCATCTTCGAACGTGGCTGTCACGGCTGGACGGTTGCGTTGAAAATCACCCACAGGGGATGTGTAGCTGCCCTGCGCCGCCTCGATCGCATCCGCAATCTCTTGCGCTGTGGCAAAAGTCGTATCAGCGGAAGTTTCTGCGTAGGTCAGGATCGATGAACCGCTTACCGACACCGCGTCCGTCTTGTAGATTAAGCCTGCCGTGATCGCATCAGTCCCCACAAAATCCACACCGGGATCAACGAATGCGTATGTGCCGGGGGCCGTTGCGGCATTGAGTGCATCAACAAGAGCTGCAATCGCGCTGCCTTCCCCAAAGCCGTTGTTTTCCACTTCTTGCAGGGCAATAACATCTGCATCAATTTCGGTCAGGGCCGCTACGATCTTGTCCGTCTGACGGGCAAGGTCTTCTGGTGTGCTCGCACCGCGCACGTCAAGGGTTCCATCAGGCCCCGTACCACCTGAAAGCGTGGTGAAATAGTTCAGTACATTGAAACTGGCAACTTTCAGATCACCCCCAACATCAGGCGCCTCTTGCGGACGAGGGTTGGCATCGACTGTATCAAGAGGGCCATCCGCCTGCAGACGGTATCCACCAAAGCGTTCATCCAGAACACCTGTGACAGAGGTTATCTCGCTTCCCAACCGTAGGGTTGGGCCTGTTTCTGTGATCGGGTCACCCACCTCCAAAGGTGTGCCGTCACCGCTGTCAATCAAACGATAACTGTCCGGGTTCTGTGCCGTTGTTCCGTCATCAATCGTCAGGCGCGCCGCGGCATTTTGTGCGGTCAAAGCCGCGATTTCATCCGCTTGGGTCTGCGCATCGAAAAGCTGTGTTGGTTGCGTCAGATTGCCCTCGGCGACCTGAACCTCACCAAAGCGATCAAGGTTGAAATTTGTCACCACTGTCAACGGATCATCAGAGCCTGTGACAAGCTCAACCCGCATGCTTTCATAAGCTTCGAAGTTTTCACTCATACCGATAGTGATCTGCGTTACGGTCGGCAGCGGCGTACCTGTGGACAGCATTTCCGTTGCAGAGATATTGCTCAACTGTGTCTGACCGTTGAATTCAGACACCTCACCCGTGACACGTAACGTGTCGCCGACGGAAACGGTTGCCCCAGGCGCGAACACAAATATCCCTTCTGATGTCGCAGTATCGCCGTCTTGGTCGGCATCTTCTTCCTGCAGAAAATAGCCGGATACCGCACCATTGCTGCCGGTGATTAGACCGGTCACAACAGCCTCAACCGTTGCTTCCTCCCCAACAAGTTCAGATGCATCGCCTGCGCCCTGAATGTCCGATATTAGCGAGACACTGAAATCGTCATCCGCAATGCTCACACTAAGATCATTGACGCTTAGCCCGGCATATTCGGGGTCGTCACTGCTGATTGTAAAGCTGAGCGCACCTAGATGTGGGTTTGCCTCGTCGTCGCTATCGTCAACGGCCTGAACGCTGATGGTTGCCGGGGCTGTATCATTTAGAATAACATCCACCGATGCGGCGAAGGTTATACCGTCCACGCTTACCAACGACTGCGCATCAGGGGCCGTTACAGTGACGGTCACAGCTGCAGTGGGTTCTGTCGTTAAAGACAAGGTAAAGCTGTCAAGGGTCGCACCTGCCTCGGCAACACTGATCCCGTCGCCCGCCTCGGCAATTACAGCAGGTGTTGCTGCGCCGCCCGACGTTCCAATCACGCTGAGATTGTCAGCTGCAAAATCCTCATCACCCGAATTGAGGCTTGTGGTTAATGTCAGATCCAGCGTGCTGCCGGTTCCTTCGATCCCTGCCACGAAGTTTTGCAGCGCATTGCCAAGCGCTGTGCCATCGCCCACACCGTCCCCGTCCGTATCCACACGAAAGACGCCATTGGACGGGCTTGCAGTGGATGAGAAATCAGCACCGCGAAATTCCAGAACCGTTACAGCAGGTCCGCCATCAATACTTGCCTCAATTCGAATGAAATCGCTGGCATCAATATCACCGGGGGCGTCGAAAAACTCTCCGAAATCACCCGAAAAACGCAGGTCAGACAATCCTTCAATATCCAAATCGGCCCAAGTAACGCTGATTGGAAGCGAAGCCCCCTCGCCGTCCAGATCCATTCCGGTCAGAAATGCGCCCGTGGTGCCAGTGTAGGCTTTCACGCCGCTTGGCGCTGCATCGGCCCCGAAATCGCTGTCCGTACCATCGTTGATGCCAAAATAATCCCCAAACCCGTCTGAGAAGAAGCCAACGCTGGTGGTAAAGCGTGACGTATCATCAAACGTCTCGCTCAGAACAGAAACCTCGGTCGCTGCTACGGCAGCACTGTCGTCAGTATTAAGCGCTGTTGTTTCGATGTCTTGAGAAGAATTACGGTCCATATGTTCTGTCCACCTAGATAATAATCATTGATTATGAGCGTCTGGCTCGCTCCACCAAAACGCTTTGCCAAACGCACGCAACGGAACGATGACAATCCAACCATCATTCCGCGTAAAAAACTGTCGGGTAGTAAGGGATACCTGCATCGGCGATATTTCGCCGAACCCCGTGGCTTTGCTTCTAACCCACCTGGCAAACGAAGACGTTCGCAGCCTTGCAAATTTCAACGTTACTGCGGCTATGGCGAAGGCTTGAACTCGGCGGCAGACACAGTTACAAGGCGGCGAACGCGGGCGTTGTGTAGTGGTAAGACCTTAGCCTTCCAAGCTAAAGACGCGGGTTCGATTCCCGCCGCCCGCTCCAAATAAATCAGAAATCATACGTATCAATGCAGTCTGCCGCTTGCAGCAATGCAGTCGCTTGTTTAATCCTTTCAAAACTTCTGAGAGGTAAGATGGTAGACCCCAAAGCAGCGAGGCCGAGCGCGCGACATCCAAACGTATTGGTGCTTTGGCTGCATTATGGCCATTTGTACAACCTTACCGCCCTTTGATGTTTGCAGCACTTGTTGCTCTGACGCTAACAGCTTGCATCTCATTGGTTCTTCCCTTGGCCGTGCGCCGGGTCGTGGATGGGTTTGTGACAGATCAGGCGGCGCTGCTGGATGAATATTTCGGTGCGGCCCTTGGGATTGCCGCACTTTTGGCCCTTGGCACTGGATTGCGTTATTATCTTGTGACCCGCCTAGGTGAACGGGTTGTGGCCGATATCCGCAAAGCCGTCTTCGACAAGACAATCGGGATGAGCCCCGCTTTCTTTGAAAAGATCATGACCGGTGAAGTTCTTAGCCGGATCACCACTGATACAACGCTAATCCTGTCGGTTATCGGGTCTTCAGCGTCCATCGCACTTCGCAATATATTAATCTTTTTGGGTGGTCTCGTTCTGATGCTGCTCACCAGCGCCAAGTTGACTGGTCTGGTATTGCTGATTGTGCCTGCAGTGATCGTTCCAATCATCCTTTTGGGGCGCAAACTGCGCGTACTCAGCCGTGAAAATCAAGATCAGATCGCTGCGAGTTCCGGCAATGCGTCCGAGGCGCTTCTGTCGGTTCAGACAGTGCAGGCCTTCACCCATGAGACACCCAGCCGCGTCAAGTTCGGGCTATTCACAGAAAACGCCTATGCCGCGGCCCAAAAACGGATCGGCACACGGGCCGTAATGACAGTTATCGTGATCTTCCTCGTCTTTGCGGGGATCGTAGGTGTGCTTTGGATTGGCGCACGGGATGTACAATCCGCGGCTATGACACCGGGTGAATTAGTACAATTCCTGATTTATGCCATTATGGTTGCTGGTGGTGTCGCGGCTCTGTCCGAGATTTGGGGCGAATTACAGCGCGCAGCCGGTGCAACCGAACGGCTGGTCGAACTGCTAACCGCCGAGGATACAGTCACGGATCCCGATGCCCCGCTACAATTGAATACACTCCGCGGTGAGGTCAGTTTTGACGCCGTGACATTTCACTACCCTGCCCGCCCCGGCATAGCTGCGCTGGACGGTGTGTCCCTGAAGGTTGCCCCTGGGGAAACTGTAGCGCTTGTCGGGCCGTCTGGTGCCGGGAAGACTACGATCATCCAACTGCTGCTGCGGTTTTATGACCCTGACAAGGGGCGGGTTCTGATCGATGGGCATAACCTGACCGATGTGGCTCGCTCAGAGTTTCGCCAGTCCATCGCCCTTGTGCCCCAAGACCCCGTAATTTTTGCGGCCTCGGCGCGGGAAAACATTCGCTTCGGTCGCCCGGACGCCAGTGATGAAGAGGTCGAGGCGGCTGCCAAAGCCGCAGCAGCCTATGAATTTCTTTCCGCTTTGCCGGACGGGTTTGACACCTATGTGGGTGAGCGGGGCGTGATGATGTCTGGTGGACAGAAACAGCGTATTGCGATTGCCCGCGCCATTTTGCGTGATGCGCCAATCTTGTTGCTGGACGAGGCCACCTCGGCCCTGGATGCCGAAAGTGAAGCTGCAGTTCAAAGCGCTGTCGAAACGCTCTCGGCAGGACGAACAACGCTTGTTGTTGCTCATCGACTTGCCACTGTGAAAAAGGCCGATCGGATCATCGTCTTCGACAAGGGCCAAATCGTGGCCGAAGGCACCCATGATGCATTAGTTGCGCAAGATGGGCTCTATGCGCGACTTGCAAAATTGCAATTTACGGCCGGTTTGGCTGCGGAATAAGTGTTTTGCATTCTGATACCTTGCGTCATGAAATGCAGATGGCGTAGCGTCAGACTTGTGTAAGACGTATTTTCTTCCCACATTTCGAGGAAGGGAAGAGGTCAGCCAATGACCTTACAGGGAGGAAAAAATGGGAAGTTTTGCCAATCGCGCGGATCGTGATGCAATTGAGGCCGAGCAGACATGGGCTGAGCGGGATCTGCCAGTCACGATGCACCAGTTTCTAAGTTCAGTACGTGACAAGTTTCCTGATCGCAATGCGGTCAGCTATCAGCTGCAATCCGGCGCGAATGACAAAGCCGAAACTTTCACCTGGGATCAACTGCATGGCAAGGTTTGCCAAACGGCGAACTTGTTCCGCTCTCTTGGTATCGGCGAAAACGATGTGGTGGCCTATGTGCTACCAAACGCCTCTGAGACTATATTCACTTTGCTGGGCGGTACGATTTCGGGCATTGTAAACCCGATCAACCCGCTGTTGGACGATGAACAGATTTCTGCGATCCTGCGCGAAACCGGCGCCAAGGTTGTTGTCACACTGAAGGCTTTTCCGAAATCTGAACTGGCGCAAAAGGTGTCTGAGGCTTTGGTAGATGCCCCCGACGTTCATACAGTTTTAGAGGTCGACCTGCTTCGCTATCTGACCGGGTTGAAGCGATTTATCGTTCCTCTTATCCGCCCAAAAACCCGGTCAGTCACAAAGCCCGCGTATTGGATTTCAATGCTGAGATTGACAAGCAGAACCGTAGTCTCGATTTTGTCGATAGCACAGGAGACCGGATCGCTGCATATTTCCACACCGGTGGTACGACTGGCATGCCCAAAGTCGCGCAGCACAAGTATTCCGGCCTTGTATATAATGGCTGGCTTGGCCAAAAGCTGCTGTTCACCGAAGAAGATGTGCTGATTTGCCCGCTCCCTTTATTCCATGTTTTCGCAAGTCATGTGGTGTTGATGAGCGTTATCGCCTCTGGCTCTCACGTGATTTTCCCGACGCCACAAGGCTATCGCGGGGAAGGTGTGTTCGACAATTTCTGGAAGCTGATCGAGCGCTGGCAAGTTACGTTCATGATCACTGTGCCAACCGCCCTGTCAGCGCTGATGCAGCGCAAAGTGGATGCGGATATCTCGTCATTGCAAATCGCGTTCTCGGGGTCCTCGCCCCTGCCGCTGGAACTGTATAACCGGTTTGAGAAAGCCACAGGCGTCACCATAGTCGAGGGATACGGTTTGACCGAGGCGACCTGCCTTGTATCCATCAACCCACCGAGCGGCGAAAAGAAGGTCGGCTCTATCGGCATTCCCTTTCCCTACACGGATGTCAAAATTCTGGATTGTGAGACGGACGGGACGATCAAAACAGAATGCCCTACAGACGTCATTGGCGAGATTTGTGTGAAGAACCCCGGCGTGTTTACCGGCAAAACCTATACGGAACCTGACAAGAACGTAGGCTTATACGCAAACGGCGAACACCTGCGCACCGGTGATCTGGGGCGGCTTGATCCAGACGGGTATCTGTGGATCACAGGCCGCGCCAAAGATCTGATTATCCGGGGCGGTCACAATATTGATCCCGCCGAGATTGAGGAAGCCCTTGCCGGCCATCCCGATGTCGCCATGGCCGGTGCCATCGGACAACCAGACGCCCACGCCGGAGAGCTGCCTTGCGCCTATGTGGAACTGGTCGCAGGAGCCACAGCTACAGTGGACGACCTGATGGCCTATTCTAAGGAAACCGTGCATGAGCGCGCAGCCCATCCGAAATATATCGAAATTCTGGACGAGTTGCCAAAAACCGCCGTGGGCAAGATTTTCAAACCGGATTTGCGCAAACGGGCCATTACCAGAATTTATAACGCAGCACTTTCTAAAGCCGAATTAGCTGCTGAAGTTGTCTCCGTCTCGGAAGACAAAAAACGCGGTCTCGTGGCTCAGCTCGAGAAAACCGGTGATGTATCGGAGGAAGACGTCACACATACGCTCGGCGAGTTCACACGCCCTTGGGAATGGGCGGTCTCAAAAACCTAATAATAGATAATAAAGTATATTTATTGCCTATGAATTTATTAAGACAAGCAATAAATTGCGCAATGTGGGTAGGAAGGTAGCCAGCTAAATTTGCGGTTGATACTGTGATTCGAAATAACAGAATCAAACTTGTAAAGGCTGAAAATGGATGTATCTTCAGAAGATGTTTTAAATGCTGGGATATCACAGCGTGCTGTAGATCATATTTATAAAAATATTGATGATGATATTAAATCATCGGTAACGCAAAGCGATGCATTTAAAAATACCATATCAGCTTTGCAGTCAAAAGAGATTGTTCCGACTGATGCGATTGAGATTAAATCAGCAGATACTGCTTCTATGGATCTTATCGAAAACGGTTCTGGAAAAACATTCGTAATACGCGGTGATCTTGAATTCTCGAAAACGCTGAACGTTCCCAGTGATGTTACGATTTATGTAGATGGAAAAATCAGTAAGAACGGGACTCACACAGCGGCCTTTTATGATGATGAGAATAAAAGTGATGATGTTGACGCGGTCTTTCGGATAGATGACAAAAATAATATAAACATAATCGGCACAGAAAATGCACAGCTTGAAGGAAACTTTCGTACTACCGGTGTTTATATCGAAGGCTCATCGAATGTTGAGGTGCGTGGCCTTGAAGTTGCAAATATGTGGGAAGGTATTGTTGCGCACTGGGGCAATGAAGACGTAACTATTTTAAATAACTATATACATGATATTGGCAAACGCGCCGTTTGGAGTCTTGGCTCAGAACGAACAGCTATCTCACATAATTTCATCGAAAATGCTGGTGGTGATGGAATAGATTTTGACGCATATGCCGACGATAATATTGCATTTGAGAATTTTATCGTTGGTTGGCGCAGATGGGCTGGTTTTGTCGAGGAAGGTGCCCAAAATAGTGAATTTGTAAAAAATGTGGCTGTTTATGCCGAGTTTGATTATAAACATCCTGACCCACAGAATGTGCCGGATACTGGTTTTATGATGGGGTTCGCAGATAATGGCACCAGTACAAAAATATCAAGGCTGACATCCGACAATTACTTTATAGGAAACGAAGTTTGGAAACCAACGGATTTTGATCGCGTTTCCAGTGATGGTGATTACTTTGCAAAAGCAAATGCGCAAGGCAAAGGTATCACCTATTTCTGGGGCAATGGCGGCAATGTTGGTCATTCTGAGGATAAGCCCGAGAGTGGTACAAATAATCTGATGTATAACGCAGAGGTAAAGTCCACGGTTGGGGCTGCGGGTCAAGTCGTTATTGATGATCTTAATTCAAGGTTTTCAGTTTCGCCGATTGAAGACAGCACAGTTGCGCCAGAACCGGACCCAATCGTGCAGCCTGTTAACACGCCTGATCCTGCTACTGATTTAACCAGTACGCCGGCTCAAGATACACCGTCTCCAGACACAGAACCGAATGAACCTGACGCGATACTAGATTTTTTCTTTGCGGATGCCTCAACTGACAAAACTCTGCGTACACTTAAAGATGGGGATGAAGTATCCTTATCCGACCTTTCGGATATGACGACTTTTTATGCGAAAGCTGCAGATGGTGCAGAAGATATTACGCAGGTTGTTCTACATTTTGAAGGAAATAAAACGACAGAGCGAGTGGAACCTTTTGCTTTGTTCAGCAACAAAAATGGCGATTTCCTCAAGGGCCTTGATCTGGACCCCGGCACATATACCTTGGAAGCCGAAGTATATGGAAAAGACAATATTGTGCTGGAAAATATAAACCTAACCTTTGATTTGATTTGATTTGAGGTCACTGATTACTCACGGTTTAATGCAGTGACAGTCGAAAAAAATGGTAAGTCTCAACTGCTATAAAGGTTTCCCTGCCGCCGCGCTCACAGAACGACTAAACTGTTCGATCAGTTCAGCCCGGTTCTGCCCGGTATCTTCGGCAAGTTTGCGCAAACCAAAGGTGACATGCGCGACTTCTTGATAGTAGCTAGTGAAGGTGTAGTTGATTGCAGCCCCGGTGACAGCCCCCAGAACAGGAACAGCCTGAGCAGCCAGTTTCTGACCAAGCACAACAGCTAGGCGCGGGGCAATTGTGGTCAAAAGCGTTTGCATCGTAGCGCCCGTCACAGTCATCCGCAGCGTCAGGAAGCTTAGATCCGTACCGTCATCTTCGGCCAGCGGTCCAGCAGCAGCGAAGACCTGCAAACAATCGGCGCGCGTGTCATCATGGGCCGGGTCAAAGCCATATTCGACAGCAATGCTTTGAATGGTACGTAGGATCACAGTCGTCGTCACCGGCAATTCCGCCATGGCAGATGGCAGCCCGCCCGCGCCACCCATAACCCCGGTGCCCATAGTGACGGCACGGGTCAACCAATGCCCTGCATCGGGCAAGGGGCCACGTGTTTTGGCCGCCGCATCAAAGCTCAGTTCAAGCGCTTTGATCGTGGCTGCGTCAAGATTGCCCCGGACCGAAGCGGGCAACCGATCCAACAAGGTTTCGGCTTGCCCCCCAAAGCCGTGACAACTTGCATGCCTAACCCACGTGCAGAGCGATACCGTTTCGCAAGATCAGCAATCTGGACTTCAACCGGCACATCCGGCATTTTAACGGGGGGCAAAATAGTCTGGTTCATGTCTTAAATTTGGGTGGACAAGCGCATGGTTTCAAGTCTGGCGATATTTTTGAACCTTGCCTGACACACCGTCCCAGTTGCCAAGCCCTAGCACGCGATCAGGGTTTGTGGGGGTTGGCATCACGATATCCTCCAAACGCTGGAACCCGAAACGGCCATAATATGGGGCATCCCCCACCAACATCACCCGCGCCCACCCTGCGACCTCAGCCCGGATCAGGCTATCGCGGATCAAAGCAGCCGCCAGACCCTCGCCCTGACGAGTCGGATGTACGGCAACAGGGCCCAGCAACAAGGCCTTAGCTTTCCCTATATGCACTGGCCAATACCGGATCGCACCGCCCAGTACGCCCAGATCATCACGAGCTACCAGAGACAGATCAGAGACAGACGGCACATCATCGCGCAAACGATAAGATGATAAGGCCGTCCGGCCCGGCGCAAAGCACAGATCAAACAGCGCCTCGACCTCCCACCAATCCTCTGCCGTCTCTGGTTTGAGTTCCACGCAACCGTCCGAATTTCTCTTTCGAAACAAGTAACATGGCGTTACCCCTGTCGCAAAGAGGAGTTCACATGTTCTATCGCCCCGAAGATGGCCACGGCCTACCCCATAACCCATTCAATGCCATTGTCACGCCGCGCCCCATTGGCTGGATCGCGACCCGGGATGCGGATGGGTCAGAAAATCTGGCCCCCTACTCTTTCTTTAATGCAGTCGCCTATGTGCCACCACAAGTGATGTTCGCATCCACAAGCGCAAAACCTGACCGCGAACGCGGCAAAGACACTGTGTCAAATATTCTGGCAACGGAAGTTTTCTGTGTGAATATCGTCGAATATGCAGCCCGTGACGCGATGAACGTAACCTCTGGTCAATATGGGCGTGAAACGGATGAGTTTGCCTTGGCAGACATCAAGCGCACCGCATGTGAGACAATCGACTGTTCTCGCGTGGCCGAGGCCCCCGCCTCGCTCGAATGTAAATTGACCAAGATTGTAGAACTGGACGGCGAGGCAAATTTTGCCGTGTTTGGCGAAGTGACGGGTGTCCACATGCGCGACGATTGCCTTGTGGACGGGTTATTTGACGTAACCACTTTCCAGCCATTGGCGCGTCTGGGGTATCAGGATTACACCCATGTGACCGATGCGTTTAGTTTGAAACGCCCCGAAGGGTAAGCGGTACAACTGGCCTTAAAGCAGAAAGCAATTTTACACATTTGGGCCTCACCCGAAGCGCTTGAAAGCAAGTGCGGCAGGAACAAATACGCTCAGGAAAAGTAGTCTCGCCAAATGATGGAACGCCACAAAGGCAGGGTCTGCCCCAAGTATTGCGGACATGGCGACCATTGTTTCCAACCCGCCCGGTGCGAAAGCGATCAGCAAATCAGTTAACGGCAATGTGGTAAGCGTTGCAACAAGCAGCGCAGCGAGGAAAGCCACAACAAGGCTCAGCGCTGTCAGGCAAACACCCCCCAGGGCAGCACTGGCCAGCATCGTGGGTGTAACACCGCTGAAGCGCGTCCCGATAAGCGTGCCCATGATCGCAAATGAACCAATGGTCAAAACCTGCGGCATGGCGCCGGGGGTAAGGTCTGCGCCATGCCCGAAAGACGACACAACCATACCGCCAAACAGAAAAGCTGCGGGCACAGACAGTCTTTTCAACCCCCACCCAAGACCAATTGCCAAGCCAAACAGGATGGCAAGATGAAGGTAAGATAACTGCTCACCTTCTGATAGGCGCATAGACATATCCGCATCCATCAGCAGTGCCACCATCGCCGGCACCATGAGCGTCAGTATCAATACGCGTAAGGATTGAGTGACTGCAACAAGCGCAACATTGGCCCCGATATCTGCACTGAAACCAAGAACATAGCTAAGATGACCGGGGCTTGACGCCAGAAGTGAGGTTTTACGATCCATCTCAAAGAACCGCCGGAACATCCAGGCACCACTCAACATGATCAAGGCAATGGCAAGGCACATAATTATCAAGCTAACGGGCCATGTGCGTGCTGCCGACAGAATTTCAGGCGTAACCCCGGTGCCAAGCGAAAGCCCGATAATCACAAAACACAAGTCCCGCAATATAATGGGGATCGTACAATTCACCCCAAGCAGGGCAGCAACGGAAACGACCATTGCCGGACCTGTCAGAAAAGGTGCGGGCAAGCCTGCCACCCATGCGGCCGCAGCCCCACATGCACCGATCAGAAGGGTTATCAGAACAGATTGCACAGGCCTCGCCTACACCTGAGCTATACCATGTTCAAGATGGTATAGCTGCGCGTTGTCGAACCACAACCTGAACCGACAAACGCTGGAGGCGATGTTATCTAAGATACATCACAGAGCAACGCGTGCGGCCAAGCCTTGTTCTGTCGCCAGACGTGCAGCGACCGACGCGACAGCCAGATCCTGCAAACCAACACCTGTGCCATCAAACAAGGTAATCTCGTCAGGACTTATACGACCCTTATGAGTCCCGTTTATCACAGCTCCAATCGGGGTAATTGCATCTTCGCTGAGCAGCCCATCGGATATGGCGTGCTGCGCCTCGCCAATGCTGATTGACTGCGCGATCTCATCGGTGAAAACCGTCGCATTTGCGACCAGTGCTGCATCGATTTCTTGCTTACCCTTCGTATCAGTGCCCATACACGCGATATGAGTGCCCGGTTTGATCCAATCCCGCATCAACAGCGGCTCGAAGGCAGAAGTTATGGTGATGATGACATCGGCTTCCGCACCAAGCTGTTCACGCTCAACGGCCTCAAACGGCAAACCAAGCTCTTTGGCCACGGCGCCCAATTTCGGCAACATCTCGGGATGTGGATTCCATGCGATGACCTTCTCGAAATCACGCTGCTCGGCGGCGGCGCGAAGTTGGAAGGTTGATTGATGTCCAGCACCAATCATGCCCAGCACTTTCGCATCTTTGCGCGCCAGATGCGCAATCGATACCGAAGACGACGCCGCAGTGCGTACCGCCGTCAGATAGTTGCCGCCCACCAGTGCCTGCAATTGCCCGGTATCAGGATCAAACAGGAAGATCGTGGATTGGTGGTTGGTCAGACCCTTTTCCATATTACCCGGCCAATAGCCACCGGACTTGACGCCCAATGTCATGCCAGATTTATCAAAGCCGGATTTAAAGCCATACAAAGCATCCGCATACCCAATCGCTTCCCGGATGACCGGGAAGTTATAGGCGTCCCCCCGTGCCATTGCGCCAAAAACATTCTCGACCGCTTTGAACGCATCCGAGCGTCCGATGACCTTTTCACAGATTTCTTCTGAGATGATCAGCAGGCCATCGGCCTTTATCTTGTCCATCGTGTTCATATCCTTAATAGGCCTTGCCGCGGGCGGAAATGGGCCAAAGCGTTTCGACCTTGCCGTTCCGAACACCCACATACCAGTCATGCACGTTGCAGGTTGGATCACAGTGACCGGGCACTAATTTGAGTTTGTCATTCACCTTGAGAACGCCGTCAGGATCAGCAATCACGCCATGTTCGTCCGAGCATTTGACGTATTCCACATCACTGCGCCCATAGATGAACGGCAGACCTGAATCTACTGACTGCACCTTGAGCCCAGCATCGCAAATCGCTTTGTCAGCCTTTGCGTGGGACATGACGCTGGTCAGAATAAACAGCGCATTTTCCCATTCACCCTGATCGATCCGATTGCCATCTTTATCAAGGATACGACCATAGTCGGCATCCATGAACGCGTAAGAGCCGCATTGCAGCTCATTATACACGCCGGAATTGCCCTCGAAGTAATAAGAACCGGTGCCACCGCCGCCAATGATGTCGCACTCCAGGCCTTCTGCTTTCAGCGTATCCACAGCATCTTTGACCATCGCTACGGCCAGATCGATCTTGGCCTTTCGATCATCATAGCTACCAAGATGCTGCATCGCCCCTTGATAGGCTTGAATACCTGCAAATTTTAGCCCGTCCGCCGCATCAATCGCCTTGGCAATCTCGACAACAGCCGGGGTTGTGGTCACGCCACACCTGCCCGCGCCACAATCGATCTCGACCAGGCACTCGATTTGTGTGCAGTGCTTCAGTGCCGCCGCTGACAGGTCAGCGACATTATCCAGATCGTCCACACAGCAGAGCGCGCGGGCCCCAAGTTTGGGCAAGCGCGCCAAACGGTCAATCTTCGCGGGTTGGCGCACTTGGTTTGACACCAGCACATCCTTGATGCCGCCCCGTGCGAACACCTCGGCTTCCGAGACTTTCTGGCAGCAGACACCGCAGCTTCCGCCAAGCTTTTCCTGAAGCAATGCCACATCCACGGATTTATGCATCTTGCCATGCACCCGGTGGCGCACGCCCATGTCCTTGGCGAAATTGCCCATCTTGGTGATGTTGCGCTCAAGTGCGTCCAGATCGACAACAAGACAAGGGGTATGAATGTCAGCTTCATCCATGCCGACAAAAGCGGGGATGTCATAACCAACTTCAAAATCATCAAGTGTCACTTGCTTGTTCATGGTCGCTCTCCTTAGCCCGTGATCCAGGGCAGTTTATCCAAATCTACATTTCCACCGGTTACGATGACGCCGACCCGCTTGCCGCGGAACACGTCCGGGTTTTTCAGGATGACGGCCAATGGCACGGCGCAGCTTGGCTCCATAACGATTTTCATCCGTTGCCAGGTCAGTTTCATCGCGTCGATGATTTCCTGTTCCGAAGCCGTGAGAATGTCGGTCACGTAGTTCGACACAAAGTGCCACGTGTTCTCCTTCAGTGGCACTTTCAGCCCGTCTGCGATCGTCACCGGCGCGTCATCCGCAATAATGTGACCCGCCTTGAAGCTGCGATAGGCGTCGTCGGCCTGTTCAGGCTCTGCCGCATAAATCTCGATATGCGGCGCGATAGAACTTAGCGTCAGACAAGTGCCAGAGATCATCCCACCCCCACCAATAGGGGCCACAATGGCATCCAGATTTTCCACCTGCTCCAGCATTTCGCGTGAACACGTCGCCTGCCCTGCAATGACGCGTGGGTCATTGTAGGGATGCACGAATTCCGCGCCGGTTTCCTTGACGACTTCTGCGAAAACGGCCTCGCGACTGGTTGTCGAGGGCTCACACTCTACAATCTTGCCGTCGTAACCCCGTACTGCGTCTTTCTTTGCCTGAGGTGCTGTACGCGGCATGACGACTGTGCAGGGAATGCCCCTGCGACCTGCCGCATAACTTAGCGATAGAGCGTGGTTGCCGGATGAATGGGTCGCGACGCCCTTTTCGGCCATCTCATCGCTAAGGCCGAAGACTGCGTTGGAGGCACCACGCACCTTGAACGCACCCGCTTTCTGAAAGTTTTCACATTTGAAAAATAGCTCTGCCCTCGACAGCCCGTCTAAATACTCCGACGTCAAAACCGGAGTGCAATGTATATAAGGCCTGATCCGGTCATGGGCCGCGATCACATCGTCGAAGGTCGGCAGTGGCATATCAGCAATGTCCTTCATAGCATCCTCACGCAGCTGTTTTCAGGGCGGTGCCCTGCGATTTGCGGTAGTAGTCTTGTGCGGCTGCGACGCCTGATCCAAGCGTAATCGGATACTCCAGATCGGCCATCGCCATCTCGATCGTCGCCAGTCCTGAAAGCACCATAACGTCGGTCAATGACCCTAAATGCCCAATACGGAAGGCCTTGCCGTTCATCTGCCCCAAGCCAATGCCGAAGGACACACCATAGGCGTTGAAAGCGTGATCCGTCAGGGCGTTGCTGTCGAACCAATCCGGCACATAAATCGCGCTGACCGTATCCGAGTACAGCTCTGGCGATGTCGCAACCAGCGAAAGCTCCCAGGCCGATATGGCCCTTCGCACGCCTTCAGCCAGTCGAAAATGGCGCGCGTAGACATTGTCTAACCCTTCTTCAAACAGCATGTTCAGACTTTCATTCATGCCGTAGATCAGTTGCAGAGGGGGCGTGTAGGGGAAGCCACCACTGGCATTCGCATTCATCATATCACGAAAGTCAAAGAATGTCCGGGGCAGCTTTGCGCTGTCCATCACAGCAAGTGCCTTTTGACTGACCCCTAGTATCGCCATACCCGTCGCCAGCATGAATCCTTTCTGAGAGCCCGAGACCGCGATATCGACGCCCCACTCATCCATACGGAATTCCATCGAGGCCAGTGAGCTGACGCAATCAACAAACATCAAAGCAGGGTGGCTTGCCGCATCCACTGCTTTGCGCACCGCGTCGATATCGGATTTCACACCCGTGGCCGTTTCATTATGCGCAACCAAAACAGCTTTGATGTTGTGGTGCGTATCAGCGCTCAGGATGCTTTCAAACTGATCGGCGGGCGCACCGTCACCCCATGCGCAATCAACGACCTGAACATCAAGACCCTGGCGCTGGCACAGATCAATCCAACGATGCGAGAACATACCATAGCGGGCCACCAAAACCTTGTCCCCCGGCGACAAGGTGTTCGTCACAGCAGCCTCCCACCCGCCGGTCCCGCTGGCCGGGAATGTGATAACCCTGCCATCACGCGTACCGAATACTTTCTTCGTCCCTTCAAGCACCGGCGCAAAGGTTTCCACGAAATCCGGCGCGCGGTGATCGCGGGTCTGTACCTGCATGGCAAGACGCAGCCGATCAGGAATATTGGTCGGGCCTGGAATAAAAATCGGGTTCTGGTCAGACATGGCATATCTCCTGTTGTCTCAGACCATCATCTCTCAAATCAGATATTTTTTTAATTTTCTCGAAATGTTTTTCATTAAAAGATTTTTATTCGGTAAGTAATTGAAAAATATATTTAAATCAGTTTTCATATTTCTAGTTAGCGCTATTAATTGAAATTATTTTTCAAAAATATAATAAATAGCATGCCGAAATTAGGATAACACCATGACACCGATTCAGAAAAAACCACGCGGACGTCCCCGTTCACAATTTAACGATCAACCTGCGCCTACGATGCAAGCTCTTGATCGCGCTTTAGGCGTTCTGGTTGCCCTGTCCAAAATAGATCAAGCGAATTTGACCGATCTATCGCTGAGCCTTGGTATACCAACAGCAACCACCCACCGCATTCTGGTCACGTTACAGAAACATGGGTTGGTTGAGTTTGAGGACAGCACGCAAAACTGGATGGTCGGGCTTGAGGCATATCGCATCGGCAGCACCTACATCAAACGCGCCAACCTGCTGGAAATCAGCCGCCCCATCATGCGCCGTTTAATGGAACGCACTGGCGAGACGGCCAATCTTGCAATCCCAGATGGGCATGAGGTTGTCTTCGTCAATCAGGTCGAGACCCAAAATCCGATCCGGGCATTCTTTAATGCGGGAACCCGGACACAAATGCACGCCTCCGGCACTGGCAAGGCGATACTGGCTGCAATGCCCGAGCAAAAATTGATCCGGCTGCTTCAAAGCGCAGGCCTGCAAGAATTCACATCGAACACATTGACAACACCGGCTGCCCTGTTCGAAGACCTTAAGATAACCCATAATCGGGGCTGGTCTTTTGACTGTGAAGAACGGTTTAACGGCATGTCCTGCATAGGTGCCGCAATCTTTGATGCACGTGGCGAAGCTGTGGCAGGCATCTCGATCTCGGGCCCAAGCAGCCGCTTTTCCGAGCATCGCATTCAGGAGTTCGGCACAAAAGTCGCTACAAGCGCATAAGAGATAACCCGCATCATCGGTGGGCCGGATTATACGACCAAAGACCCATTATTATACAACGCCGAGCCCTAGACCCGCGTATCATTATATCTGCTACCTCAATGCCGCGATGACCGCATCGACATTCGTAACAGTGGACACTTCCTGCAATCCGTAACCAATCGCCACGTTATGCCATTCCGCATTCATGGTTGAGCAAGAATCTTCCGGCACAATCATGTGGAACCCTTTATCCGCCCCGGTCCGCGCAGTGTGCTCGACGCTCATATTCGTCCAGCTTCCGCAATTCAGGATCGTGTCGCGCCCGCCGTGGCGCAGATAAGCCTCCAGCCGCGAGGTTTCCCACGCGGACATCGACATTTTCTCAACCACTAAATCACCCTGGCGCGGCTCAAGCCCCGGCACAGGTGCGCCACCCCAAGTTCCGCGCACCAAAGCGTTTTTCTCTTTCAGGCCCCGTTGCAGGGCAGCGTGTTGCACCAGATAGGGCGCGCCGGGTTCCAGCAACATATGGACATGCAGGATCATCACGCCCTTCGCCCGCGCAGCCTCTGCCAGACGGATATTGTTGGCCACGACATTCTGCTGGCGCGCATGATCGGGCGACCCGGTAAAGGCAAACGCTCCGCCATCCATCATCACATCATTTTGCAGGTCCTGAATAATCATAGCCGTGCGCGCGCCCTCAATTGGGGCTAGGTTCGTGTTAATCATGGGGCTTTCCATCTGTGTATCCTGCGGGGAGGCCGCTTTCGGCGTCATAAAAGGCTCGGCCCGGCCCGTGGCCTTGGTGTCGAGCGCATAGAGCCCGGTGGAGGCCGCGATATAGAGCGTGTTCCACCCTGCCCCGCCCCAATGCATATTGGCGGCCATCTCGGGCACTTCGATCTCGCCCAGCTTCTTGCCGTGGAAGTCATAGACCCAGATGCCCCCCGGCGCGGTCACATAGACATTGCCCTTCTCATCAGCCTTCATTCCGTCCGGCACACCGGCACGCGCGTTTTCCTTGATACCACTTGCAAAAATACGGCCATTCACCAGCCGTCCGTCTGTACCCACGTCAAACATGCGGATATTGGCCTGATCCGTATCGTTGACCCACATCCATTTCTGGCAAGGCGAGAAGGTCAACCCATTGGGTTGGCTGAACATATAGCGATCCGAGACAAGCTGAGGTTCATCGCCCGGCTTATGTCCCGGCGGCAAACGGTAAACCCCCTGAAACCCTTGTTGCAAGGGACGCGGCACGCCGAAATGTTCCAACCGGCCATAGGTCGGGTCAGTGAAATAGACCGCACCATCATTGCCCACGACAATATCGTTGGGGGAGTTCAGCTCTTTCCCCTCGAAATGGCTACACAGCACCGTGCGCTGCCCCGAAGGCGAAATGCGGACGACACTGGAGGTCGAATGTTCGCAGATCAGAAGATTCAGATCGGCGTCATATGTCATCCCATTGCCCTTGTTCGAGGGACGCGCGATTTCCACGATAGTACCATCCGGCATGTATTTACGCCTTGTATCGCCTGGCATGTCGGAAAAGATCAGGTGGTTTTCGACCGGATGCCACAAAGGCCCTTCGGTAAAGATAAACCCGTCGCCCAATTTGCGCATGGGGGCGTGGATATCAATCAGATCGTGGAAAGCTTGCGAAACCGCAATATGAGCCATGTGTTACCTCTTCACTTTCGGAAAACTTTGAAGATCGTCAGAATGATGGCTGCGATCACAAGGCCTGACAGACCCCACACCAGCTTTTCGAACTGTAGGGCGGGGTCATGCAGATAGGCGGCCGGTTCAAGATCCCCGAAGATCACAACGAGAACCACGCCGCCAAGACCAATCAGGCACAATAGCCCTAGCACTTTCGAGCCCTTGGGGTCGCTTGCCATACGTCAGCCCTATACCGGGAACCACGGTCGATCCGGCAGGCTTTCGGTCATCGAGCCGGGTACTTGCATGCCTAAACGGCCAACCACATGGGCGTGTTCAATTTTCGCAGGCTTATCATGGATCGGCAGCAGGAAGGTGTAGTTCTGCAAGAGCTTCTTGATCGCGCCTTTTTCTTCGCGTTTGGTTTGTGAATGATTGCCGGTTACGCGCGGCTCCATCCAGTTGTTGGTCATCACGTGGTTTACGATCTGATCGTTGAAATCATAAATCACGTCACCACAGATACAGGCCAGACCCTCGGCGGTCTCCACGATCACATTCATCGATCCTTCAGTATGCGCGCCTGCAGCTTCACACCAGACGCCCGGAATGATCTCCTCCGCGCCGGTAATATCGAGATCAAGAAACCGCATCGCCTCGGGCTCGTAAATCCGGTCGACCAGATGCTTGATGTCGGGCTTTGGATATTGCGGGTACATGATGCCGGACACGCTGAATTCCATCTCGCGCCGATTCAGACAAACGGTCGTATTCATCGGGAACAAGTCATCCTTGCCCGCATGGTCGATATGCAAATGGGTGTGCAGGATGTAACGGATATCGCCCAGCTTCAGCCCGTGTTTAGCAAGTTGGTTTTCGATCATATTGTCGTGGAACTGCAGGCCCCGCATGCCAAGGCTCTCCATGATCGCATTGTCGCGGTACCCTGTATCCACCAGTACCGGATAAGCGCCGCCAAGGATCAAGAACCCATAGACCGGCACACGCCGGGTACGGCCGCATTCATGACCCAGCACCAAAAAAGAGGTCTCCAGCTCAATATCCCCATAGTCGAGAACGTGAATTTGCAAAGCCATGATATGTCTCCCTTATAACCCGTAGACCCGCTGGGCGGTGTCATTGAATATTGCGTGTTGTTGTGCCTTTGGCAGCGTGCTTGCGCCTTGCTGGAAGGCATCAAAGAGGTCTTTGTAGTTGGTCCAAATCTTCTCGATCGGAAAGTTGGAGCCGAACATGCAGCGCTTTGCTCCGAAGATTTTCACCGTCTCGGAAATCATTTTGGCGATCAGCTCGGGGTCGTTTCTATGAACGAATGTCCCAAATGCGCTGAGTTTCGTGACCACGTTGTCGCATTTCGCGAGTTTGCCCATCTGCGTGCGCCAATGGGTCCAACCGGCGTCCGACAAATCCGTCAGCATCCCGGCATGTTGCAGAATGAAGGTCACATCGGGGGCCGTCTCCGCCAATTCAATCGCGCCATCCATCTGGTCCGCGAAGACCTGCAAATCGAAGCTCCACCCATAGTCAGCCAATCGCGCCACGTTGCGTTGCACACGCCCGTCGCGCGCGACATCCGCATGCGGCGCAAAGCGGTACATCGGCTTTTCGTGCCAATGAAGTTGCTGACGGATACCTCTCATCAGCCCGTATTTCTGCAACCGATCCAGTTGAGGCCGCACATCGTCGACCATAAAGTTTGCAAACCCCACGATACCATGTGGCCAGCCGTGGGTATCAGCCACAGATTGCACCCACGCGACCTCGTCCTCGAACCAATTAGGTGCCCAATTGGCCTGCACATAGACCGATTTCTTGATGCCAGTGCCTTTGAGGTCGCTCAGATATTCGTCGATCTCATAGTCGCGCATGATCGAGCGGTAGCTGCCAAAAATGCGCGGCTGTTCGGGGCCAAGCAGCCAGGGCAGGTCTTTTTGCAGCCAAATATGGTGGTGGGCATCAATCATGCGGCTCTCGCTAGGTTCAGGATGTGGTCAGTGATGGCAGCGGTGTCGGACCCGTCGCCTAAGTCATTGATAAACGGCAGGATGCCTTGCAGGGCTTCGGTCTCAGGCCGATAGGTGTCGGAGGCCAACGGCGTCAACCAATCCAATCGCCATGCAATCCGCGACAGGCGGGTTACAGCGTCAATCATCGCCTCCGGCGTGCCACGCTCAAGGCCGTCTGACAGAACCACAACAGCCGCCCCGCGCGCGAAACCGGCAAAGCGCGGCACGGCAAGATAGGCTTGCAAAGCTTCGCCAATCCGCGTGCCGCCGTCAAAATCCGCAATCGCGCTTGATGCCCGCTGAAGGGCCTGCGCCCGATCAGCAGGTTTCAATGCCGCCGTAATCCGCGTCAGCCGCGTGCCTAACGTGAAAACTTCGGCGCGATCAGCAGCCTGCACCACCGCATGGGCCAGCCGCATCGACGCGTCCGAGCGGTCTTTCATAGACCCGGACACATCAACCAGCAGCAGCACGCGACGCTGACGCGTCTTGCGTTTAGTCTCGTAAAGCCGGATCACCTCGCCCTCGCGTTTTACCGCCTCGCGCAAGGTCCGGCGCATATCCATTCGATCACCATGTTTGGCGGCCCGACGTCGGTAAGAGGTGCGGCGCGGCAGCCCGGCAGGGGCATGACGTATAAAATGAGCCAACGCATCGACCTCCCCCTGCTCACTCAGGGCGCGGCGGCCAAGCTTCTCGGTCGTCACAGGCTCTGCGCCGACCTCGGTCTCTTCCTCTGCGATCTCGACCTCTTGGCTCTCACCTGTAGGCTCATAGACCTCGACCTCGTCTTCATCTTCACCCTCGACCGGTGCCGCGACCGTCTGGCCCATGAAAACAGCCCGAAACAACGCATCATATTCCTGTAAGCGTTCTGGCGGGATTGAAAACACAGCCCGCCCCGCACGCCAGATGTCCTGCATATTGCGCGGACCAAGGATGCCAATCGCCGTAATATAGTCCGAGGTCTGATCGGGTGAGATCGCAAATCCCGCAAGCCGCAAGGTTTGGGCGAATTTCACCATAGGTTCCAACGCGCGAGGAAGGGTCATGCGGCCTCTCCCGGCAAAATGCCTTCTAGGCGTGGCATCATATAAGTCAGATCATCATGGTCCTTCAAAGCCACCCCGATAGAGCGGCGGAACGCATCGGGCCAGCGCGCACCTTGTTGGTTCAGTAATGTCGCGGCCTCTGCCCATTCAACGGTTTCAGCCACGCCGGGCGGCTTTGCCAATGGTTCAGCCCGAAGATGGGCAACCGAAGCGACCACTGCCTCGGCCGTTGCCTGCGCAACCGTGGACGCGCGAGCCATGACAATCTGCGCCTCAAGTGCGGCATCGGGATAGTCGATCCAGTGATACACACAGCGCCGGCGCAGTGCTTCGTGCAGATCACGCGTGCGGTTCGAGGTCAGCACCACAACCGGAGGTTCCGTCGCGCGCACGGTGCCTGTTTCGGGAATGGAAATCGTGAAGTCAGACAAAAATTCCAGCAGGAACGCCTCAAACTCGTGATCCGAGCGATCGATTTCATCAATCAGAAGAAGGCTTTGAGAGGGATTGCGCAACGCCTCTAAAAGCGGGCGAGCCAGTAGGAACTGTTCGTCATAAAGGTTTAGATAATCCTCCCCCGCCTGCCGGATCGCAAGCATCTGACGGGGGTAGTTCCACTCATAAAGCGCCGCCGCCGCGTCAATACCTTCATAGCATTGCAGCCGGATCACATTGCGGCCCAAGACGCCACCTAACGCTTTCGCAGCTTCGGTTTTGCCTACCCCCGGTGCGCCTTCCAGAAGCATCGGTTTTTGCAAAGCAAGCGACAGATAGGCCGCAGTCGACAGGGCATCATCGGCCAGATATTGCGCCGCCACCAGCGCGCTTTGCAGCGCCTCGGGACTGTCGATCCCCGCGATATTTGGCCTGACCGCCATTAATGCGGCACGCCCTTGGGCTGTGCGCCACCTTGCGCCTTGATGCCGCGCAACACCTTCTCGGGCGTGATCGGCAATGCGTCGACGCGGACCCCGACGGCGTTGTAAACCGCATTCGCAATCGCCGGCAGTACTGGGTTCGCACACATCTCGCCCGGCCCTTTGCCACCATAGGGTGCATCCTGGGCGGGGCGTTCCAGAACGGCGACGTTATGGGGCACGATCTCGCCCGGACCCGGCATCAAGTAGGTATTGAAGTCTTCGGGGCCTTCGCGGCGGTCGGGATAGTAGGGCTCCGTCGTCTCATAAAGCGCATGGGACACACCCATCCACGCGCCACCGATAAGCTGTTGTTCCACCAGTTTTGGGTTCAAAGCGCGGCCCACCTCATAGGCGGAATTTATCTCTTTTACTTCAACTTCGCCGGTCTCGTCATCGACCTCCAGATCGACGATCAACGCAGCGTGGGCAAAACAGGTCACGGGGGACATCTCGCCGGTCTCGGGGTCCGCGTCAGACGGTGGGATCAGAAAATTCCGCGCCCTGACAAGGTGCGGCCCTGCTTGAACTGTGCCGCAATCGCCGTATCCGCAACCGTGATCGAGCGGCTTTCTGCGCCTTTCACATGGATATTTCCGCGCCCATCCGTATCAAGATCGGACGCGTTGACCTCCAACTCCTCCGCCGCAGCTTCCAACATCTGTTTGCGCGCTTCCGCAGCCGCCCGGATTACCGCATTGCCAACCCGGTGTGTCCCGCGAGAGGCGAAAGACCCCATGCAATGCGGTCCGGTATCACTGTCAGCGGTGTCAACATAGACATCCTCGACCGGGACACCCAAAGTCTCGGACGCAATCTGGCGTGTGACAGATTTCATACCTTGGCCCAGATCAATCGAACTTAATGCGACCATGAATTTCCCGTCTGGTGTTGAATGCACCAGCGCCTGAGACGGATCCCCCCCAAGGTTCATGCCAATCGGATAGTTGATGCAGGCAAAGCCGCGGCCTTTGTGAATAGCCATCTCTAACGTCTCCTTGTGCCGGACAGGAACCGGGACTGACCCGGCTTATTGACCCCGCGAGAGAAGGGTTTTTCAGGCTTATAGGGTTCCGGCGGCGCAGGCACAGTGGCCTGAACCGGGGCCGGGGCGGGCGCGACCGGCGGCGGGCTGGTATATGTCGGCGCTGGCGGTGGTGGCGTCGAAGCTGCGGGAGGCTGGGTGGGCACGCTCACCGCAGGTGGCGGGGCCGTCTCAGCCGCACTGCCCATTTGTGCGGCGATCTTGTGGCCCACACGTTCAGCGTCGATCTGCATATCAGGGTTTTGCACTGGTGCACCCACATGTCCGGGGCTTGACGTCCCAGCGGCCACCCGGCCAGACCCTTGCTGTGCCGGCGCGGTCGTTGCGGTGCGCCCGGCACGCCGTTCGCCGATGCGACCTTCCTGATCTGTCACTGTCTCCGGGATCAAAGCGCGATCCCCACCGCCGCCCTGCAATGAGGACGCAGCCGCAGCCTCGCCCGAAATCGCCCATCCTGCTTTGCCAGCGGCCACCTGACAGCATTCAATCAGCGCGGTATTTTTGGCAACCCGTCGATGCGCCTTCATATCGCCATCGCGGTAGGCGTTCTTAATCCGCAGCTCTATCGGGTTCATGCCAATCGCCTCGGCGACCCGGTCCATCTGCACTTCAATCGAGAAATCCACACCCGTAATCCCGAACCCACGCATCGCCGTCGCAGGTGTGCGGTTTGTGATACAGCAATACACATTCGAGGCAACATTCGGGATCGTATAAGGCCCTGGTAAATGCCCGGTTCCTTTGATGATCGCGTAAGAGCTCAAGCGGATGTAAGCCCCACTATCAAAGAACCCGGTGAATTCGCGCGCAACGATACGCCCGTCATTCATCACACCGTCCTTGATCCGCCAGCGTTCTGCCCCGCGCGGGGCACCGACCTGCATCTCCTCTTCCCGGTCCCAAGCAAATTTCACGGGCCGCCCGGTCAAAACCGCGCCAAGAACCGCCGTAGGTTCGACAATGGAATCCACCTTACCACCAAAACCGCCGCCCGCCGTGCCACCAATAAAATGCAATCGCGATGATGCCATATCCAGCAGTTTCGCTGTTGTTCCCAGCGAGAAGAACAATGCCTGCGTATTGGTGTGGCAGACATATCGGTCATTGGTCTCAGGGGCCGCAATCGCGCCACATGTCTCTATCGGGGCCTGCTCGATCGGTGACATCTGATATTCGGCCTCTACGATGTGATCCGCTTCGGCGAAGCCTTTTTGCACATCGCCAAAGCGCAATTTCTGGTGATCATAGGTGCCGTGGTAGTCGAACGTATTGTTTGGGTAGACTGGATTGACCACAGGCGCATTCGGGGCCAGCGCCTCTTCGGGGTCCAGAACATGGGGCAAGATCTCGTAATCAACCCGTACTTGGGCAACGGCGTCCCGCGCAAGACGTTCGGTATCGGCAATGACCCAAGCCACCGTTTCGCCTTTGTATTTCACTGTCTCAGAGGCGCAGAGCGGTTCATCATCCTTACCGAAATTAATCAGCGCTAACAGCGTGTTCAGATTATTCGGAACATCCCTAGCCGTGGCCACCTTACGCACACCCGGCATGCGCTCAGCAGCCGAGGTATCGACCGAGCGGATACGCGCATGGTGGTGCGGCGAGCGCACAGCGCGCATATGCAAAAGTCCGTCGAACAGGTGATCATCATAATAAGCCGTGCGCCCTGTCACGTGGCCCAGAATATCCTGACGGATTGTCGGCTTGCCGATTTCCTTTAGATCGTCGTCACGCTCATCAGCAAACAGGTCTTTGCGGAATTCAATGCTGCTCATCACGCGGTCCTCCCCTGCATTCGTGCTGCCGCCGTCAGGATTGCATCGACAATCGGCTCATAGCCGGTGCAACGGCACAGATTGCCCGAAATGGCTTCCGTCACTTCGTCGCGCGTCGGGTTTGGATTTTTGTCCAAAAGCGCCTTGGCGGCTAGCAACATCCCGTCGGTGCAGAACCCGCATTGGGCCGCGAACCCTTCCATAAATGCCGTTTGCAATGGATGCAGATCAGGCCCTCCGGCAAGCCCACCAACGGTGTCGATCCGGCGATCCTGAACTGTTTCGGCCAAAGTCAGGCACGACAGATGCGGCACACCGTCGATCAAGACCGTACAAGCGCCACAAGTTCCTTGCCCGCAGCCATGTTTGGGCGTCAAATCACCTGCACCACGGCGGAGCACATCCAAAAGATTTGCGCCCTGATCAACAAATAGCGCAGTTTCAGCATCGTTTAGCGTGAAGGTGATCGGGGTCTTGGCCATCAGCTGCGCCCTCCCAGAAGTAGACGTTTCAGATGAACCGGCGCGACTTCCTGCCTGTACCATGCGCTTGCCAGCGGGTCGTCCTGTGGGGCGAGGTCTTGCGTGCAGACCGTCAATGCCTGCGCTATGCCCGCCTCATCAAGCGATTGCCCGTTCAACGCGGCCTCTGCCGCCTTGGCGCGCAAAGGTGTTGGTCCCATTGCCCCGAAAGCGATACGCACATTTGACGGGCGCGCGCCACCCGGCAACCACGCTGCTATCGACATGACGGAAACACCCTTGGGCTTCACGCGAGAGATTTTCAGCCATCGAAAGTCGCCCGCATTGGGCCGCGCGCAAGTGATATGAGACACAAGACCGCGCGCGTTGTCACGCCCGGCAAAAAAGCCCTCAATTGGTTCCGTCCGGCCATCTGCCCAATGTATCTGCGCGTCCAGCGCCAGCAGAGCCGTCGCAAAATCACCATAAGGGTGCTGCGCAAAGAGATTGCCGCCAACCGTCGCCATGTTCCGCACAGCAGGACCGCCGACCTGGCGGGCAACGGGATGCAAAAACTCCGCATCGCGAGACGCCAGAATACCTGCCATTGTGGTCCCTGCCCCAATCCGCAAGCCACCAGCATCTGCGCGAATGTCACGGTCGACCTGCCCGGATCGAATGATGCGTGAAAAGCTCTGATCACCGTAATTCACGTCCCGCATCACCAAGGTTCCGCCCGCAAGATATTGCGCGCCCTGGCCTACCGCACCTGCGGCCTCGCCTAGTGTTGGATAGGTCTCGACACTCAGCATCTATGCCTCCAGTCCCATATGCGCCCGGATCGCATCGAACCCGGACTGATAGATATTTTCACCGACCATCTCGGCCAATTCATCGCGACGCCCAGCAGGCACATCAAAAGAGCCTTCCCATTCCCAAAACGTGTGGTCGTCTTCTGTCACCGGCATCAGCCGAACGTGAGAGACGTAGTTGAACAGTGGGATGGGTGTCTCCAGCAGGCAGTAGGAATAGCTGGTTTCCATGTCGGAAAGGGTCAGCAACTGTTCACGCAGCTCTGAGCCATCGGTCAGGTGAAACTTGCGCACGCAGCCCACGCGGTCCGCATCGCGCCCCCGCTCGATCTGGCTATCTGCAATCGCGGGGTGCCATTGGTCGTGGCCATTGAAATCGCGCAAGACATCCCAAACCACCTCAATCGGCGCCTCCAGAACAGTGCTACGAATGACTTTGACCAAGACTTAGCCCCCAAAATGCCGTTTAAGTGCATCGAAGCCACCCTGAAACACGTTTGTTCCGATCCCGTTCACCAGATCACTTTCGTCCTTTGGATCGCAGGAAAACTCGGCGGACCATTCCGCAAATGTCCGTTCCCCATCAGTGATGGGCGTCAGACGCAGGGTGGCGACGTAATCCTCCAGCGGCATCGGGCCTTCAAGCATCGAGTAGGTGCAGAACATGTCGTAATCGCTCAGACCCAGAAGCTGCTCACGCAGGTTATCCCCCGATTGCAGGTGAAAATTGCGGATGCAGCCGACCTTGTCGCCCGGCAGCGCGTCCTCGATCCGGCTGTCGCGGATGCGCGGGTGCCATTTGGGCAATGCGTTGAAATCGCGCACGCGGTCCCAGACTCGGTCAGCAGATGCATTGATAACGCTGGAAACGAAGACCCGCGCCATTATGTGTCACCCTTCTTCTTGGCTGCTTCGGCGCGCGCAATTTCGGAATTTGCGCGGGTCATGTCAGATGCGTTGCGGAAAATATCCGATTTTGAGATGTTAGAGCCGTCAATCCCGATATCGGTCAAAAGACTGTCCACAAATGGTGCCTGCACGCGGTAGCGCAGGGCCGAGTTCATGACCTCATCAGTTGGGCTTCCACCGCCCCCTCCGCCGGAACCGCCATTGCCCCCGTTCTGCGCCCAGTCGAGTCCCTGCGTGCCAGACCCACCCAGTTGCATAATCTTGATATCATTGATCTTCTCAAGCGGCTTGGCTGAAGCGCTGACGATGCCTTCCACGTGCTCCAGCATCTTGCGTTTGAAAAGGCTGTGACGCGCTTCGTCGGTAAGCACATTCTCTGCTTCGTTGATAAGCTTTGCGGCTTCGGCTTCGACTGCCGCACGGACTTTCTCGGCCTCGGCGGCAATACGTTTTTCTTCGGCTTGCAACTCGGCAGCCGTGACGCCGACTTTCTTGCGCCGTTCGGCAATTTCGCTGTCAGTGACAGTTTTAACCTTCTCAGCAGCTTCAACCGCCCGCGCGCGGGCATTTTCGGCCTCTACGGCAGCAGCGCTTTCATCCAGCGATTTCTGATAAAGCGCGATAGCCTTTTCCATGCCGGCCTCTTCAACAGCCTTCTCGCGTGCGATTTCCAGGCGGCGACGCTCGGTCTGATGGCCAATCCGCGCATCATCCAGACCCCGCTCAGAGGCGATCTTGGCGCGCTCCACCTCTTCCTGAGACGCAATCTCGGCTTCGCGCAACGCCTGAACACGTGCAATCTCAAGCTGTTCCAGAACCTTCTTGCGTTCCAATTTCTTGGCGTCGATTTCCTGTTCGGCCAGAATACGTTCTGCATCGACGGTCTTTTCTTTCGCCACGCGCGCAGCTTCCACGGCCTCATCGGCCGCAATCTGAGCTGCATCCAACGCCTTGTTGCGCTCAATTTCGAGATCACGGATTTTCTGATCCCGCGCAATCTTCTCGGCGGTGGTTTCCGCTTCTTTCTCGATGCGTTGTTGTTCCACCAGACGACGTGAGGAAATCTCGGCCGCTTCCACAGCCTCGTTCTTCTCGATCTCGCGCGATCTGATCTCGGCTTCTTTCGCGATCTCGGCAGCGCGGGTCTTGGCCTCTTCGGCGATCCGCGCGGCGCTGACCGCTTCTTGCGCGCTCACATTTGCCACATCTACGGCCTTGTTGCGGGCTATCTCACGCTCGCGTTGGTCCTGTTCAAATGCGATACGTTCGGCAGCGACCTTCTTCTCTTTGGCGATGCGTCCGGCCTCGATAGCCTCGGACTTTGCAGTCTCAGCCCGCGCAATGGCACGGGTGCGGGCAACGTCGCGTTCTTGCGTTTTCTCCTGTGCCTCGATCCGTTCCAAAGCCAGTTGGTTTTCCTGCGCGATGCGTGCCTTTTCAACAGCTTCACGTGCTGCAATTTCTGCCTCATCGACGGCCTTGTTGCGCGCGATCTCTAAGGCACGAACACGTTCTTCCTGCGCGATCCGTTCTTTCGAGGTCTCTTCCTGCGCCACGATCTCGGCCTGTTCCAGCGTCTTGCGCTGATCAATCTCGCGCTGACGTGTTTCCTGTTGCGAGGCGATCCGTTCCGCGGCCAACGCTTTCTCGCGCGCGATTTGTGCAGCTTCTGTCGCCTGATCTGATGCGATCTGCGCTTCATCCAGCGCCTGCTTACGCAGGATTTCAAGCTGGCGCGTTTCCTTGTCCGAGCTAATCCGTTCGGCTGAAACCGTCTTTTCCTGCGCGATCCGCAGCTTCTCTGCCGCTTCACGTGCTGCGATGTCAGCTTCTTCGACAGCAAGATTGCGCGCGATTTCCTTTTCGCGGGTCGACTGCTCAAGCTCGATCCGCGCTTGCGTAATTTCACGCTCCTGCGCGATGCGGGCCTTCTCGATCACCTCTTTGGCTGAAATATCGGCCTCATCAACAACCCGCTGACGCTCGATCTCTTTTGACTGCGTTTCCTGATCTTTGGCAATGCGTGCTTCCGTCAGAATTTTCTCTTGCGCAATGCGCGCCTTCTCAATGGCCTCTTTCGCGGCAATATCAGCAGATTGTGTGTCCTTATCAGACTTAATCCGCGTCTCGGCCAGAACACGTTCTTGGGAAATCCGCGCCTTTTCAACCTGTTCGCGCGTGGCGATTTCGGCCTCGTCGATCACCTTCTGGCGCTCAATTTCCTGCTGGCGGATTTTGCGTTCCGACGCGATACGGGCTTCGGCAATCATCTCGTCATTGGCGATCCGTGATGTCTCAATCGCCTCTTTGGACAAGAGCGACGCCTGTTCGGCTTCCTTCTCTCGCTCAGAACGTTCGCGGGTTAATTCAGCGCGTTGCTGTGCGCGGCGGAACTCAATCTCGCGCTCTTGCTCAAGACGCGCACTTTCGCTTTCGCGCTCGATATCAAGCGACTGTTTCTCAGCCTCCAGATTGCGCTCGCGGATCTTGATCATCGTGTCCTGTTCGATGTCATTGCGCAGTTTGCGACGCCCCTCGATGGCTTCGATCACGGATGTCAGACCTTCGGCGTCAAAGCGGTTCGATGGGTTAAAATACTCAATATCAGTCTGGTCGATGTCCAGAATGGCCACGCTTTCCAGCTCCAACCCGTTGGCGTTCAGCCCTTCCTGCGCGGTTTCCAACACGCGTTGGACGTAGTCATTACGCTGCATATGCAGCTCTTCCATCGTCATTTCCGCTGCCACCGTGCGCAGGGCAGACACGAAGCGCCCGGACAGCAACTGGTGGATACGTTCAGGCTCCAACGTGCGGCGCCCCAGTGTTGAGGCCGCCAATGACACAGACGGTTTGTCCTGTTTCACACGCACATAGAACGATGCATCCACATCGACACGCATCCGATCCTTGGTGATCAACGCGGTTTCCCGCTCGCGTTTCACATGCAGGTCAAGCGAGTTCATATTGACCGGGGTGATGTCATGAATAATTGGCCACACGAAAGCGCCGCCATTAATGACGACCTTTTCACCAAGAAAGCCCGTTCGCACGAAAGCGACTTCCTTGGTCGAGCGGCGATAGAGCCAGTTCATCACCCAGTAGAGGATGAAAATGACGATCACCGCCATGATCAGCCACAAGATCAGCTGTCCAATCAGTTCTCCGGTCATAATGATTCCTCCCCGGCCCTAGCGGCCGATTTCCTTGAATTTCTTGGTTTGTTCTGTCAGCGCCACTTCGGTCGGTAGACGCTCCATCGAAGAGGCGCCGTAAAAGCCGTGGCAGTATTTGGTGTTCTTCAGGACGAAATCAGCGTCCTCTGGCATGGCGACTGGACCACCGTGCACAAGGACGATCGCATCCGGGTTCACATCCAGCGCCGCTTTCGCCCAGGCATCGGTCAGCGCCGGGGCCTGTTCCAGCGTGCAGCCCGTTTCTGCCCCGATAGAGCCGCCGGTTGTCAGGCCCAGATGCACAACAATAATGTCAGCGCCTGCGCCGGCCATCGCTTTCGCATCTTCTTCTGAAAAGACGTAAGGCGTGGTCAGCAAGCCCTTCTTGTGGGCAGCCGCGATCATATCGACCTCTAGCTGGTAGGACATGCCGGTTTCTTCGAGATTGGCGCGGAAGTTTCCGTCGATCAGACCAACAGTTGGGAAATTCTGAACGCCTGAGAAACCCGCGGCTGCCACGTCATCAAGAAACTTGTCCATCAGGCGGAACGGATCCGACGCGCAGACACCCGCCAGAACGGGGGTGTCTTTGACCACTGGCAAGACTTCCCCCGCCATTTCCATCACCACTCCATTCGCATCTCCGTAAGGCATCAAACCTGCCAAAGACCCACGCCCAGCCATGCGGTAGCGGCCCGAGTTGTAGATGACGATTAGGTCAATGCCGCCCGCCTCTTCGCATTTTGCCGACAGCCCCGTACCAGCACCGCCGCCGATAATCGGCTCGCCCGCATCGCGCATGGCACGGAACTTCTTCATCAATGTGGCGCGGTCATGCAGCATGTCTCAGGCTCCTTTGGCGTGTCGTGGAACGGCGTGGAAAGACCGGAAGGTCTTGACCACGAGGTCAGCAAATTCAGGGTCATTGATGTTGTGCGGCACGCGGATCAATTGGCGGTTCGCTGTTTGGCGCACCGTTTCTTCCAGCGTGTCAAACAATACCTTATCAGCCGCCGGATCCCAGAACGGTTGCCCCGGCGCATCGAGTAGCGACACCCCACCTTCTGGCAGGAAAAACCGCACAATCCCGTTCATCTTGTTCAGTTTTTCACCGATGAAACGGCCCATTGCGATATTTTCATCGACCGTCGTGCGCATCAGCGTGATCTGCGGGTTATGCTCGTAGAACAGCCTGCCGCGATATTTCTCGGGTACTGTTTCGGGCGCATTGAAATTGACCATGTCAAGCGCACCGCAAGCGCCGATAAACGGCAGACCGCTTTCGATTGCGGCATCAAAACGCGTCTCGTTGGCAGCAAAAACCCCGCCCGCGATCATGTCGCAGACCTCGGTTGTGGTCAGGTCAAGAACACCGTCGAGCATACCCGATGCGAGAAGCTTTTCCATCGATCGACCGCCTGTACCTGTGGCATGGAAAACGAGGCAGTCATAGTCTTCTTCCAACTCGCCCGTGACCATCTGCACAAGGGGCGTCGTGACGCCAAACATGGTGACTCCTATCGCGGGGCGATTCTCTGTGGGGCGTATGTTCTGGCGTCCTTTGACCATGCCAGCGACAGCGTGGGCGGCATTACCAAGCACTTCGCGGGTGATCGAATTGATGCCCTGAACATCGGCGACCGAGTGCATCATCGTGATGTCAGAAGGTCCGACATACTGCTCAGTATTGCCACTTGCCACGGTCGAGACGATCATCTTGGGCACGCCCACGGGCGGAATGCGGAACGCAGGGGCCAAAAGCGCTGTCCCGCCCGAGCCCCCTGCGCCGATAAGCCCCGCGATATCTTCGCGTCCCGACATCCACCGCTCAAAGGCTTTCGTCATACCCGCCACAGCGGTGCCGCGATCCCCGGTAAACACAGCAGATGCCCCACGCGGGTGGAAACCCGCAACCGCATGGGGCGGCACATCCGCACCTGACGGTTTGCCAGAGGTCGACAGATCAACAAGCGCCACGCGCACCCCATAGCCTTTGATGATGTCGCGCATAAAGCGCAGCTCATCGCCCTTGGTATCAAGTGTGCCGCAGATATAGACCGTACCGTTTTTCGCCGCATCCATGCGCAACGGTGTGGCCTGACTGACGCTTTCGACCTGTGTGACGGTCCGCGCGGAACTTTCGATAACGCGCACAGGCACAGGCGGTGTCCAACGGGTGGGCGTCTTCGGGTTTGAGAGGTAAAGTTTGACGGGGCCTTTGTGATGTTCTTCTTCCGTGGCCGGTTGCGCCACCTCGCCCGGCTCTGGCGTCTCGTCATGGGCGTGACGTCCGACACCCAGAAGCGCCTGCTGCAAATCACGATCCGCCGATAAGACACCCGCATCCATCACGCGGTTGATCTTGCCATTGACCATGATGGCCACTTTTTCCGCAACCGAGCAGGCCACGCCGATATTCTGCTCGATCACCAGAACGTCGATATCACCTTCCTGCCCCAGACGGATCAGCATTTCGGCCACTTGATTAACGATAACGGGGGCAAGACCCTCGGTCGGCTCGTCCATCACAAGCAGTTTGGGGTTCAACAAAAGCGCACGCCCGATCGCCAACATCTGCTGTTCGCCGCCCGATAGCTGACCACCACCGTTGGATTTGCGCTCTGCCAAACGGGGAAAGGTAGAATATATACGCTCCACAGTCCACGCGCCGCCGCGTGTCGCGACCAGTTTTAGGTGTTCGTCCACCGTCAACGATTTCCACAAGCGCCGCCCTTGCGGGACATATCCGATGCCAAGCCGCGCGATTTCAGCCGGGCTAAGGCCAGCCAGCGAGTGTCCGTTAAAACTGATTGCCCCAGACGCGGTGGGTTCCAGCCCCATAATCGCTTTGCATAGCGTGGTCTTACCCATCCCGTTGCGACCCACAACAGACAAAACACCATGATCCAGCGTCAGGTTTACGCCCTGCAAGGCGTGGGATTGGCCGTAATAGACATTCAGGTCACGGACTTCGAGGATACTACTCATCGCCGCCCCCAGATAGAGCGCCTGAACCTCGGGGTCGTCTTCGATCTCGGCCGGTTTGCCTTCTTTGAAGATGCGCCCGTTATGCATCATTGTCACCTGATCAGACACACGTAGCGCGACGTCCATGTCATGCTCGATGATGATATAGCCTACATGGCTTGGCAGGCCGGTGAGGATTTCGATCAGCTCGCTTCGCTCGGTCGGGGACAACCCTGCAGCGGGTTCATCAAACAGAATGAAACGCGGCGCGCCAGACAGAGCCATTGCAATTTCAAGTTGACGTTGTTGGCCATAAGACAGCTCGGACACGGGCGTGTCCTGCACATCCTGTAAATGGACAACACGCACCAAATCGTAGGCAGTTTGCATCAAAGCATCATCGTGGCGCGGTCGTATGAACGAAAACCGCCCGCGCGAGACGCCGCGACAGGCCAGATAAATATTATCGATAACGCTTAGGCCCGTGAACAGAAGCGAAATCTGATAGGTCCGCCGCAAGCCCCGCCGGATGCGTTCATGCGCCGGGAAAATCGTGATGTCTTCGCCGAAAAACTTTATCGACCCGGTAGAGGGCGGGAAATCCCCGGTTATGCAGTTAAACAGCGTCGTCTTGCCTGCACCGTTTGATCCCAGAACCGCGCGACGTTCGCCCGGTTTTACCGTCATGTCGATATCGGCCAAGGCAACAAGCGCACCAAATTTTTTGGAAATATTGCGCAGCTCCAGCGCGTTGTCGGTGCCGGTCGCACCCAAGCGGTCAGCAACGGAAGCGCGTTCATCAAGCATCGCGCCCCCTTTCGCCTCACCCGTCAGCGGGTCTCTGCTACGGCTGTCTTTCAACCGTTTCCATAGTCCCAGAAGCCCATCTGGCGAGAAGAACACAATGATAAGAAAACCCAAACCGATAAGCAGTTGAAACCGCTCGCCCCCGAGACCAAGGGCGACCAGCACATCAATGGCGAAGGTTTTGAGCAGCACATAAACGAACGCGCCAAGAAACGCCCCGATGGGATGGCCAAGCCCTCCAATTACAGCAATGACAAGAATATCGATGGCTGCCTGAATACTAATTGTACCGGGGCTGATTTGTGCCGATTGCCATGTCAGAAGGATACCGCCAATGCCTGCGGGAATAGCTGCAAAAGCATAGGCTGCTACACGGTGCGCTGTAACATTATAGCCCAAAGCGGCCATACGGCGCGGGTTATCACGCACCCCTTGCAAGGTTAATCCGAATGGCGCGCGCGAGATATAGAGAACAACCACGTAGCTGAGCACCGCAAAAAACAGCGTCATATAGTAAAACGCTTTAGGCCCGCGCCAATTTACGCCGAACAGTTCGGGCGGAAAGATACCATTGAAGCCCTGGAAGCCATTGAACAAATCGTAATTCTGGCGAGTAAAATAGAAGAACGCCGCCGCAATGGCGAGTGTGATCATGATCGTGTAGATACCCTCAGTCCGGACTGCGAGCCACCCGATTGCCGTGGCGAAAAGAACAGTGATCAAAAGCGCCAGCGGGATCGTGATCCACCACGGAAAGCCCAGCGAGATATCGGTGATCGCGCTATCCCCAAAGATCGCCACCATATAGCCAGCTGTTCCTGCAAATGTCATCTGAGCAAGGCTGACCATACCGCCATAGCCGCCCAGAAACATCAGGCTGAGGGAGATCATGCCCAGAATGAAGGTCCATCCAAAAATCTGGTACATCACGAAATTCGATGCGAAACTTGGGATGATCAGAAGCAATATGCCCAGCGCCCAATAACCTGCCGGAATACGCTCAAACCACAGGCTTTGGCTTTGCTGTACGGTATTGTTCTCGATCACTGCCATGTCAGCTCTGCCCCATCAAGCCTTGGGGCCGGAAAGCAAGCACAACGACCATGATCAAAAACGTCAGAACCACAGCATAAGTGGGAAATAAACCGACCCGAATTGTTCGGCCAGACCAATCAGAAGTGCGCCCAAAGCAGCACCGGGGATCGAGCCCATGCCGCCCACGATAACGACGACAAGCGAGGCGAGAAGAAAGCGGATATCCTCGCCCGGTGCAACGGATTGGAACGTACCGCCAACAACACCCGCGATGCCAGCCAGCCCCGCGCCAAAAGCAAAGACGCCCATATTGACCAGTTGAATACGCGCCCCTGTGGCTGACAGCATGTCTTTGTCATCCACGCCTGCGCGGATCAGCATCCCCACGCGCGTTTTGTTTAAGGCCAGCCACATGGCCACGCCAACAACCACTGAGGCCGCAAAGATCACGATGCGCACGAGCGGGTATTTCATGAATATCAGTTCCTCCGACGACCGCTTCACGCCGGTTACAAAGAACGTATCCATCGGCCCGGAAAGCCACGATGGCGGTGATATATTGAAGAAATCCCCCCGAAGCCCCACAGCATCAGATCAGCTACAACGATGGAGATTCCAATCGTCACAAGCGTCTGGCGCAGATCATCGCCTTCGATCCGCTGGAACACCAGAACTTGCAGCAGGATGCCAAGAAATCCCACAACGATGAAAGCCACGGGGAAAGCTAGAAGCCAAAAGCCCGTGTAATCCGCGACAAAGAAACCGATATAACCGCCTAACAGGTACAAAGACCCGTGCGCCAGATTGACATTGCGCATCAAGCCGAAGATTAGCGTGAAGCCTGATGCCACAAGAAAATAAAGCCCACCCAGAGTGATCCCATTGAACAATGCATTCAGGAAAATCTTCTTGCGGCCTATGGCGTCAACAAGCCACTCGGGCCAGATCGCAAAAATCAACCACAGCAACACAACGGCAATTACAGCAAGAATGCCTGCCCATATCGGGTTGCGATTGGCAAACGCCCTCATTGGCGCACCTCAGATGCACTCCAAGTGTTTGCAGAGTGACTGCATGCAAGACAGATCAACGATGTCCTCCCTCGGGCGCCAAGTGTTGATCACGGTGCGCCGCTGCGTTCAGGCTAGAGCCTGTGCTATCGGGATTGCATACCTGAAAGTCTTGTCGGTTGGCCCATCATCGGAAAAGCGGAACCACTGACATGGGCGACCCGCCGATACTCGCTTGGTGCAATGCCCACATTAGACGAAAAAAACCGTGTAAAGCTGGCTTGCGAGGAAAATCCAAGGTCAAACGCTATGTCCGTTACGGATTTATCCGTCGTCAACAGATCATCAATCGCCTGTTCCGAGCGCAGCGTGTTCATGTAGACATTGGGCGTCACACCCATCTGCTGCTTGAACAGTTTGAAGAAATGCGGACGCGACAGGCCAACACTGCGTGCCAGTGTTTCCATCTCGATATCTTCGGTCATGCGTTCCTGCATTAGCCGCAGCGACCGGCGCACCCGAAAATCATTGAACCGATTGCAGGCCAGTCGCAGCTGTTCATCTGAGGATTCTCGCCAAGACGTCTCGAAACATTCCTTGGTCAGCGCAAACAGCAGTGTATCGAACTGAGTGCTTTCCTCATCATCCAGAAGATGTGCTGTCAGCCGCTTTACCAGCTCATTGATCCGGGGCGTGATGTTGAGCGCAGCTGCGCCAAACTTCAGGGCGTATTCAGCCGATACACTGTTTTCAAGAAACCACATCGGCTTGATATAGAGAACCAGACAAACGCATTCGCCATTGTCCTCCAGATCAAAGCTGTGTGGTTCCCACGGGCTGACGGCGGTGGCTGTCTCTTTGTTACATTGATGAACATTATCACCCACAATCATTTTTGAAGGCGCGCCATCCACATAGAAGATAAGATGGCCTTCACGATGCGCATGTGTGATGATCGGCTTATCGAGCCGGTAGAGCGCGGCGCGACCAAATGCTCCGTGTGACACGGAGATTGCGTGACTCATAATTTTTCCTCCCTTTGTGACGGCTGCTCTTGCGGCAATCTCGTCACACCAGACAGTGCGGCATAAGAACATACGATCAGGCAAGCCCAAAAGGACAAGAATCATACTCAATGTTATGTAATGTTTTTCGGATTAGCCGCGATAATACCCCCTTAAGGGGCCGTATAAGCGGTTTTTACGATCGTAAAAAACTCTTTCGCATAGCTGCCCTGTTCGCGCGAGCCATAGCTGGATTTCTTACGGCCGCCGAAGGGCACATGATAGTCTACACCTGCTGTCGGCAAGTTGACCATGACCATCCCAGCTTCGGACTTCCGCTTGAAATCACTGGAAAATTTCAGACTGGTGGTGCAGATACCTGCGGACAGACCGAACTCTGTATCATTTGCTACATGCAGGGCCTCATCATATTCGCGTACCCGAATGACTGAGGCTACCGGACCGAAGACTTCTTCCCGATTGATACGCATATCCGGCGTCGTGTCAGTGATCAATGCAGGCTCAAGAAAGAATCCATCAGTCTCACGGGCCACACGGGCACCACCAGAACGCAAATTGCCCCCTTGTGCCCGTGCGACGTCAATATAATCACAATCCTGCGCCAACTGAGTCGCATCTACAACAGGCCCGATATCGGTGCCTTCCTTGAGCGCATTATCAACTTTCAGCGCCCTCAACCGATCAATCAGAGCCTCAACAAAACGGTTATGAATGCCTTCCGTCACGACCAGACGAGAGGACGCCGTACAGCGTTGCCCTGTCGAAAAGAACGCCCCATTCACGGCGCAATCCAGTGCCACATCCAGATCCGCATCATCAAGCACGACCAACGGGTTTTTACCGCCCATTTCCAGCTGAAACTTACGCATGTTTTTGATGCAGGCATCAGCAACGCGGGCGCCCGTGGCTTGTGATCCGGTGAAGCTGATCGCATCCACACGTGGATCATCCAGCATGGCTTGCCCGACAACAGAGCCCTGCCCCATGACAAGGTTCAAAACACCCGCAGGCAACCCGGCCCTGTGTAGAATATCCGCAATTTCCCAGGCACAGCCGGGAACCAATTCTGCCGGTTTGAAAACAACAGTATTGCCATAGCAAATCGCTGGTGCAATTTTCCAGGCGGGGATGGCGATAGGGAAATTCCAAGGCGCAATAATCCCAACAACACCAACGGGTTCGCGCGTGATTTCGACGCTGACACCCGGGCGTACCGAAGGCACCACATCGCCGTTTAACCGAAGGGCTTCGCCTGCAAAGAAGTGAAAGATCTGCGCCGCGCGGGTCGTCTCAGCAATACCTTCTGCGCGGATTTTGCCTTCTTCCCTGCTCAAAAGCGTGCCGATCTCTTCGCGACGAACCATGATTTCATCACCTGTAGCTTTCAAAATATCGTGGCGTTGCTGCGGCGTCGAAAACCCCCATGTCTTGAATGCATCTTGCGCGGCAGTAATTGCATCCTGCATGTCAGAAACACCGGCCTGCGCATAGAGATCGATCACATCAGACTTGTCGGATGGGTTGATATTCTCTACCCCGTGGGCACCATCCACCCAGTCTCCATTGATCAGAAGCGGTTTCATTCAGGTGTTCCTTTCTGGCTCAATAGACCGACTCCATAATAGACAAAACCTGTTTTGCTCCGGTTTTTTCGGGTAAACCGGACTGGCTGGATATATCTTTCGCCACCTTGCCAAGATCGGTACGGGTAAGTCCTAATTGAGATAGCGAAGGCGACAGGGGCATGTCAGCCAGAAAGTCCTGTACACCCGTAGGCAGATCAACTGCGTCTTGATCTGCGATCATCCTGCATAAAGAGCGTTGCTTGGTTTCATCCAGTCTTTGCGCTTCCAGAACTGCCGGCAATAACAGGCGCGCTATATCCCCTGTGTTCAAATCGAGCTGACCCGTATCTTTAAGGCTTTCTGATATACATTGGGCCAGCCCGGTGCCCTTTTGCTGAGCCAGCACTGCATTCATACACGCCGCCATAAGTTCACGCCGGACATCAAGATTTTCGCCCTCAAACACCCGGTAAAGATTCTGGACAACGCGGTTCACCCCATCCAGCGCAATACCATCGGCGGGCGGGTTATAGGCAGGGGACAGATACGCCTCCAGGCATCTGATAAAGCTGTAAACAGCAGCAGCCGCACTTTGCGATTTGTCAGCACCAATAGTCACGGTCGGATCGCAGATCAGGATTGACGGTAAGTCAGATTTGATTGCCGGGTCCGGCAAGGCAGCGTCATCATCTCTGGCGCGTCTGCAGGGACCGGGCAAACCGTCAACACCTGGAACTGCAAACAAGTCAACTGACTTGGTTTTATGGCCGTGTTCCGCCCTGTTCTGGTGGATCAAATGGCGGCATTTGCGCCCAAAGGTAATCGCACGGGCTGATCCATAAGCTATTACGACGTCAAACGGCGTGTTCTTTAGCAAGCTGCCAATTTCACGCACCATTCCCTGCTTTGTTGTCTTATGGGAAACCGCGTAATGTTTTGGTTTGCATCGACGCGTCAGCCCCGAATGGAGACGCTCGGCAAACTCGCCCTCCGAATATGCAGCATCGCCGATAATCAACGGGGTCTGGAAGCCGTGATCCTCAAGCTCGGACCGCAGGGCTTCCTCCAGAACACCATCTGCGAAATGAACACGCAAAGGATATGTAATCAGCGTCATGGCAAGCACCGCCGCAGAAAAGCAAACAAAACTGTCTGAGAAATGTAATCCGGGCGGTTATGACCCGCCCGGATATTGGTACATATGACTTAGTAAGAGGTCTTGCACTCAGGTGTGTCACGGCTTGGCAGACCGATGTCTGAGAACGCAGCCGAGTCGATGCCCAATGTTTGGTTCACACCCTCTTTCACGGCGACCATCTGGGTCGCAAGATTACCGTCATCCTGCTCCACCACTTCGATAACGAAGTTTGTACCGATTGCCTGACGATTTTCATCCAACGTGATCTTGCCGTTTGGCGCGTCTAGCTCAAGCCCGGACAAGCAACTGCGAAAGGCTGCGTGATCATCGCTCAGATCACCTTCGACCTCGGCCATACATTGCGCCATTGCGTTGGTCGCATTGTAATACCCTGTTGCCAGCAAGGACGGGCTTGGGAAACGCTCTTCGGGGGGAAGGTGTCCTGATAGGCTTTCACATATTCCTGCCATTTCGGATCATCCCAAGTATCAGCCTGCGGACCAGAAGACGGTGTGCCAATCAACGCTGCTTTCGCATCGCCTTTTGCCGACAATACAGTGCCATCCACCATGATAGACCCACCGATCAGATTGGCATCACCGCCTGCCTGTTGGTACTGGTTGAGGAAGTTAACTGCATCACCACCCCCAAGACCAACATAGATCGCATCAACATCGTCAGGCAGTGATGCAATGATGGAGCCGAAATCCTTGGTACCAAGTGGCACCCACAGGCGTTCCGTAATCTCACCACCGGCCTCGCAAAAGCCCATCGCAAAACCCATGAAATTGGTGTATGCGAAGGAATAATCCTCGGCGACAGACGCGACTGTTTTCCAGCCCTTCTCGTTGACGACATAGTCGCCAAGGCCCACACCCCATTGCGCCCCGTCCGTGTTGAACCGGAAGAAGTTTTCGGATGGATCAACATAGGTCGTTTCCTGCGCACCGGAGATACCGTTAATGAACGTCACTTGCGGTTGTGTCTTGGAATAATCGCGGATCGCAATCCCCTCAGAGCCGGATAGCGGTCCGATAACAAGGTCCACCTGATCTTGTTCCACCAGCTTGCGCGCACCGCGCACGGCGCTGTCTGGTGAGGCATCTGTTGATTGGATAATCAATTCAATATCACGGCCACCGGCCTTATTCCCAATCTGCTCAAGAGCCGTTTTCATTCCGCGTACACCGTCCTCTCCCAGAACCGTGTAAGTGCCTTCCAGCGTAGCCAGAACGCCGATTTTCAATGGCGCGCTATGACCGTCAGCTTGTGCAACTGTAACGCCCGCAGCCATCAGGCCAACAACGGACAGCGTGTTCAGCAAAGTCTTTCTCATGGAGTCCTCCCTAATATGGAAATGCCACGCATTGCGCGCAGCTTTCCTTACCGACAGCGTTGCAAAAGTCCTTGATTTCACTGATCTCGGAGAGTTCGCCCGCGTACCATAGGGTCTTTTTTTGGCACTTTGAGCATGGGTATACTCACAAACAAGCGCAGCTAGGCTGCTTGAGGATTGCACAAAAGATAAGCCGCGACCCACAAATAAGGCGACCAATTATTGTGCAAACGTAACAGATATTGCTCAAAATACACTCAAAGCAAATTTTGGCTCAGTTAAACCCTGCCTTGGATTTGCCGCTCAAGCTGGAAAGCGTGTTCATCGGTTCGCCACGACTGATACGCAATGATGCGTAAATAAGGTGTGTGACGACCAGCTGACTTGGACATCAATAAGGTCGCCACACGAAATGCAACAACAGTTGCAGGGGGAAACGTATGGACGGCCTGCTCAATTGACAAGGCGTCTTGCGGTATAATCGCCTGCTCGGAGGTTACTTATGAAGTCACTGACAAAAATCACGCTCACATCTATCTCGATTGGTTTGCTTAGCAGCGCTGCCGCTATGGCAGAAACCATTAAGGTCGGCATTTTGCATTCGCTTTCCGGCACCATGGCCATTTCTGAAACGACATTGAAAGACACAATGCTGATGCTGATTGATCAGCAAAACGAAAAAGGCGGTGTTCTGGGCAAACAGCTTGAAGCTGTTGTGGTGGACCCGGCCTCTGATTGGCCTTTGTTCGCTGAAAAAGCGCGCGAATTACTGACGGTGAACGAGGTCGACGTGATCTTCGGCAACTGGACCTCTGTGTCGCGCAAATCCGTTTTGCCTGTGATCGAAGAACTCAACGGCTTGCTGTTCTACCCTGTGCAATACGAGGGGGAAGAAAGCTCCAAAAACGTCTTCTACACTGGCGCGGCCCCCAATCAGCAAGCCATCCCAGCAACCGATTACTATCTGGAAGAACTGGGAGTAGAGAAATTCGCGCTTTTGGGTACTGACTATGTCTACCCACGCACGACTAACAAAATCCTTGAGCAATATCTCAAGGACAAAGGCATTGCTGCTGAAGACATCTTTGTGAACTACACACCGTTCGGCCATTCAGACTGGTCCAAGATCGTCGCAGACGTTGTCGCTCTGGGAGCGGATGGAAAGAAAGTAGGCGTGATTTCGACCATCAATGGCGACGCTAATATCGGCTTCTATAAGGAACTGGCTGCTGCCGGGATTTCGGCTGACGATATACCCGTAGTCGCTTTCTCGGTCGGTGAGGAAGAACTTTCCGGCCTCGACACATCCAATCTGGTGGGTCATCTCGCCGCATGGAACTATTTCCAATCAGCCGAATCTGAGGCCAATGATGCATTCATCGCCGCCTGGAAAGAAAAGATGGGCGAGGATCGTGTCACAAACGACCCGATGGAGGCCCATTATATCGGCTTCAACATGTGGGTAAATGCGGTTGAACAGGCCGGCACCACAGATGTCGATGCTGTGCGCACGGCCATGTACGGTCAGAAATTCCCGAACCTCACCGGTGGGACGGCTGAAATGCTGCCTAACCATCACCTCGCCAAACCAGTCCTAATCGGTGAAATCACTGAGGATGGTCAGTTCGATATCATCAGTGAAACCGAAGAAGTTCCCGGTGATGCCTGGACAGACTTCCTGCCAGAATCAGCGGTTCTGGTCAGCAATTGGAAAGAGCTCGAGTGCGGGATGTACAACACCGAAACCGAAACCTGCGTGCAATTGAAATCGAACTACTAAGCCAACTGAGCGTCCCGGCCTTGTGCCGGGACCCTTGCCCTTAAGAAGAAAGCCCATGATGACCTTCCGCCTTCTGCTTATTCTTATCGTGAGCTTATTTACGACATTTGCAAACGCCCAGGATTTACAATCCGTTTTGCAGGACAACCGCGACGCCGTCGAGAAAGCCTCCCGTAAGACGATTGATGCAGTGCTTGAGGCCCTTGCGGAACAGAACCTACCCGGTACACCTGTATTGCTGGAACAATGGCGCGAGAAAGAGCTATGGCAACGTAAAGAAGACGGGCTGTTCTTCTACACCGAAACCGATGACAAAAAGACCTACCGTCTGATCGACATCACATCTGGCGATCCTGTCGGCGAGGCCGACAAGAAAGCCCTGAAACAACTGAAGCCAAATAGCGGCGTGCGCTCTGTCATAGCGTCAGCCCTCGTGCAATTTCAACTGATCGATCCGGACCCATCTCGCCGCAACGCTGCCTTGCGATCTATTGAGCGTGATCCAGATGCCTCACAGCTTGCGCCCCTGAAAGCGTCAATCGATGCAGAAGAAAACGCTGCAATCAAAACACGCAAAATCGAACTGGAGCGTCTGCTCACGGCCCGCTTTGAGGAAGACCTGACCCTACGCATCGCCGCCATTGAAGAGCTTGCACAAAGTCTTAGCGTCGAAGCCCGCGCGGCCTTGACCCCGATTATTGCAACCAAGCGCATCGCCACAGCAACGCCCCCGCAAGGAAATATCGCCCGCGAATTGCGCCCCGGATCAGCAAAGCTGACCGAGGATGACGCCTACGACCTTCTGATCGCCGCCGATCTTGCCCCCGCCTATGTCACGCGTGCGGCACGCGATGCTGCTCTGAAGGCAAATATCACTAATGGGCAGGTTGCAGGCATCGCCGTCTATACTCTTAACTCTGAGGCTGCACGTGATCGCGCTTATGCCAGTCTTGCTCTTAGCGGCGCAGTTCCACCCCGCGTGACCGAAGAAGGCCGCGCAGCCGCGTTGGACGATCATTTCTTCTATGACATTTACGCAGAGCCATCGGCAGACGTCACCGATGCGGCCGAAGCAGCAATCACCGCCATCAAAACGCGTGTCGGTTTGAACAAGACTTTCGATCTCGCCCTGGATGGTCTCAGCCTCGCTTCGATCTACTTCCTTGCTGCCATCGGTCTGGCCATAACTTTTGGCGTTATGGGTGTCATCAATATGGCCCATGGCGAATTTATCATGATGGGGGCCTATACCGGCTACATCGTTCAGCAATTTATCCCCAACTATACGGTCTCGATTTTGGTTGCCTTGCCGCTTGCCTTTGCAGTCACCTTCGCCGCTGGTGTCTTGATGGAGCGCTCGATTATCCGCCACCTGTATCACCGCCCACTAGAGACATTGCTGGCGACCTTCGGCATCTCTATCGCATTGCAGCAGCTTGCCAAAAATATCTTCGGCACGCAGGCCAGACCCCTGACATCACCGGCCTGGCTGGACGGTGCTTGGGTCCTGAACGACGTGGTGTCGATCAGCTATATCCGCATCGCAATCTTCGTGCTGGGCCTGATTTTCTTCACATTGTTGCTATTCATCCTCAAGCGCACCCGGCTGGGGTTGGAGGTGCGCGCCGTCACCCAAAACCCGCGTATGGCAGCGAGCATGGGCATCAACCCTGACCGCATTAACATGCTGACCTTCGGGCTTGGCTCTGGCATTGCCGGTATCGCAGGTGTCGCGATTGGTCTTTACGCCAAAGTCACCAGCGAGATGGGGGCAGACTACATCGTACAAAGCTTCATGACGGTCGTTGTCGGCGGCGTAGGCAACATCTGGGGCACACTTTTGGGTGCCGCAATGATTGGCAACCTGCAAAAGGGGATCGAGTTTCTCAATCCATCAAACACGCTCGCAGCACAAACCTACATGATTATCTTCATCATCATCTTCATCCAGTTCCGCCCCAAAGGCATCATCGCCCTCAAGGGCCGCGCGGCGGGGGACTGAACGCTATGACCTCACCTTCAGTGCTGCAAAGACAATCCAGGGCTGCGCGGGCAAAGCCTTTTATTCTGCAACACCCCCATGTGCTTGTGTTTCTCACCTGCCTTGCGGTTTTCACGGTCGGCGTGACACTTCTTGCAGAAGGCCCTGGCGCAGGCTTTATCTCTACCAGTTTTGTGAAAACCCTCGGCAAGACGTTGTGCCTTTGTCTTGTCGCCATCGCGATGGATCTGGTCTGGGGCTATTGCGGCATCCTCTCTTTGGGACATTTCGCTTTCTTTGGCCTTGGTGGCTATATGATTGGCATGTGGCTTATGTATGAGCGCACCAAAGACATCGTTCTCCAAAGCCTCTCGAACGCCGAACTTCCCCCGACGCCACTTGAAATTCAGGACGGCATCGGTACGCAGATTTTTGGTGTTGTCGGTGGATCAGACATCCCGTGGGTCTGGTACTTTGCCGATAGCCTTGGCGCACAACTGGCGTTGGTTATCCTGATCCCCGGACTTCTGGCACTAATCTTTGGCTGGCTGGCCTTTCGGAGTCGTGTCACAGGTGTCTATCTGTCAATTCTGACACAGGCCATGACACTGGCTCTTGCGTTCCACCTGTTTCAAAATGACAGCGGCTTGCGCGGCAACAACGGCTTGTCCGGTCTGCAAAACATCCCCGGCCTGACCCATTTGCCGCAATCAACGCTGTCGATTGCGTTTTTCTGGGCCTCGGCCATAGCGCTTGCGTTCGGTTATCTGCTGACCACATTTGTCACCTCGGGTAAGTTCGGCTCCGTCATTCGCGGCATCCGCGATGACGAGGCGCGGGTGCGCTTCCTTGGCTATAATGTCGAAGGCTACAAGCTGTTCATCTTCACCCTGACCGCAATTATCGCCGCTATTGCTGGGGCGCTTTATTACCCGCAAGCAGGAATCATCAACCCGGCAGAAATCGCTCCTATCGCCTCAATCTATCTGGCTGTCTGGGTTGCGATCGGCGGACGGGGGCGCATCTATGGCGCTGTAATCGGCGCCGCGTTTGTATCGTTGCTATCCAGCTGGTTCACTGGCGGGCAGGCTCCAGATATCAACTTTGGGTTCTATACGCTCAAATGGACCGACTGGTGGTTAGTTCTGTTAGGCCTGTCTTTTGTTGCAGTCACCCTGTTCGCCCCCAAGGGCATCGGCGGCCTTGTCGATTATGTGGTGCGGCGGAAATGAGCGCTCTTCTCGAAGTCTCCGGCGTCTCGGTCTCGTTTGACGGGTTCAAGGCCATCAACAATCTCAGTTTCGAGATCGGTGCATCCGAACTGCGCGCCATCATCGGCCCCAACGGTGCAGGCAAGACCACTTTCATGGACATCGTTACCGGCAAAACCAAGCCGGACGAGGGCAACGTGATCTGGAGCGAAAACAACATTTCACTTCTGAAACTGTCTGAATCCCAAATTGCCCGCGCCGGGGTGGGTCGCAAATTTCAGCGCCCGACGGTGTTCGAGGATCAAACCGTGCGTGAAAACCTGGCAATGGCGTTGAAGAACGACCGGGCGCCGTGGGCCGTGCTGTTTTATCGCAAAACCCAGCAAGGCGGCGAACGGATCGAGGCTATTGCTGAAGAAGTCGGCCTGACCAATCACCTCACCCGCACCGCAGGTGAGCTGTCTCACGGGCAAAAACAATGGCTGGAAATCGGCATGCTGCTTGCGCAAGACCCGCGCCTTCTGTTGGTCGATGAGCCCGCCGCCGGCATGACCCCGACAGAGCGTGACCACACCACCGATATCCTGAAGGAAGCTGCCAAAACTCGCGCCGTGGTGGTGGTCGAGCATGACATGGATTTTGTCCGAAAGCTGGGCTGCAAAGTCACTGTACTGCATGAAGGATCGGTTCTTGCTGAAGGATCGCTGGATCATGTGACCGCAAATCAAGACGTCATCGACGTCTATCTGGGACGATAACCGATGCTGGAAACCCAAGACCTGACCTTGCATTATGGGCAAAGCCAGATCCTTTATGATGTGTCCCTGACCGCCCAGAAGGGCGAAATCACCTGTCTGATGGGCACTAACGGTGTTGGCAAAACCTCGTTCCTGAAAGCTGTCGCCGGGGTACATCCGTGTTCTGGTGGCATTGTTTCTTTTATGGGGAAGGCCTTTAGCCGTTCCAATGCCCATGCTCTGGCACAAAAGGGCATCGCCTATGTCCCACAAGGGCGCGAAATCTTTCCACTGATGAGTGTGCATGAAAACCTCGAAACCGGGTTCGCCTGCCTGCCAAAAGCCGATCACCACGTCCCTGACCATATATATGATCTGTTTCCCGTCCTTAAGGATATGAGAAACCGCCGTGGTGGCGATCTGTCTGGCGGTCAGCAACAGCAGCTTGCTATCGCCCGCGCCCTGATCACACGCCCAAAGCTTTTGCTGCTGGATGAACCGACCGAGGGCATCCAGCCCAACATTATCCAACAAATCGGGCGCGTCATTGAACTGTTGAAAAATCAGGGCGACATGGCAATCCTGCTGGTCGAGCAATATTTCGACTTCGCTTACGGGTTGGCAGACCAGATTTACGTCATGAAACGCGGCCAGATTGTCGAAGCCGGGCGCAAAGCCGACATGCCACGTGACCGGCTGTTGCGGGCCGTGTCTGTTTAGACCTCACAGCAAAACCGCCTGCCCCGATAGCGCTGATGCCTGGGCCGCAAGCCCCATCTGAACAGCCATGGCACCGTCCTCAAACGACACAGTTGGCGGTGTTCCATTGCGCACCGCGTCCAGAAACAGCCTGTGCTGATAAAAGGTCGCCCCGTTATGATCACCTGCTTCAAGCAGCTGCGGATCGACGGGAATGGCAAGCTCTTGCGGCCCCTGCGGCTGCCTTGGGCTGATGACAAGTTTAGGTGTTGGCGCTGTCCCCAAATGATCAGGCCAGAACCGACCCGGCCCAGGCACAAGCGCTTCGATCTTGCCATCCGGCCCAACTGCCGAGATTTCTTCCTGATAACGGGATCCTTCGGCGAACATGCACAATTCCAGCATCGCCCGCGCGCCGTTGGAAAAATCGATAATGACATAGCCGTTGTCCCAAATGTCAGGCACCTTACCGTCATAGCTTTCTTCAAGATGGTTCACCGCCTGCCCCGCCGAGGCCATGACCCGCACCGGGTCCGCCCCTATCGCAAGCCGCATCAAATCGAAGAAATGGCAACATTTTTCAACCAATGTGCCGCCGGTATTGTTGTTGAACCGGTTCCAGTCTCCTACCTTTTGCAGGAAGGGAAAACGATGTTCTCGGATCGTCAGCATCTTGATACCACCCGTAACGGGGCCGACCTCTGACAGGAATCTCGCAATTGGCGGCATGTAACGATATTCCATCGCTACCCAGATTGGCGATGGATAGGTACTCATCAACCGGTCAACACGTGCGCGTTCGTCAACAGACGTATAGAGCGGCTTTTCCACGAGCACCGGCAATGGTCGCGTCGCTACAATCTGTTCAAGCTGGCTCAGATGCAGATGGTTCGGCGATGCTATCAGAAGTACGTCCAGCGCATCGATCTTCAACAGATGGTCCAGACCATCCGCAAAAACCGCACCCGGCACAAGTGCCGCCGCTTGGGTGCGCATTGCCGCGTCGGGCTCATATATTGCGGCGACCTCGGTGTCGGGCAGCAGCGCGATATTGCGGATATGTTCCTGCCCCATCATGCCGCAGCCGATGATGCCGTATTTCAAGCTCTGTCCCATTGGCAGTCCTATTTCATGCGCGACACATACCGCGCCTTGTCGGCGTTAAACCATGTGCGCGAATATTCAACAGCTACATTTCCCCGATCACTGCCAAGCCTTTCGACAAAGCCACATGGCATATCAGGTAGGAAGCCTTGCTGGGCTGGGCTCCAACCGGGGAATTGCCCTATCCCTACCCGATCTTCGACACGTGTGATCCAAAGGCCAAGGGATTTCCTGTAAAACAGGTAAAGTGAATCTGAGAGGTCTTCTGCTACGATGCTCTGCGCCTGATCTGCGTCCAGCCAAATCTCTTCCAGCGCGACAGGATCCTTGTTCAGAAAACGTACGCGCCGAATTCGGTGAGCTTGCACAGATGTCCCAAACTTCGGAAGCTCGTCCGGCTTGGGCAGATGCGTAACATCGATCAGACAGGCCGTTGGCAACCCGCCGCCTTTTACAAGTTCCAGCCGAAAAAAAGCATAGATTCCTTCGGGCGATTTGTCCGCTTGCACATAGTTTCCAGACCCTTGCCGCCGTTGCACAAACCCTTGGCTTTCCAGTTCCGCCAAAGCTTTACGCAGTGTGCCCACAGAGACGCCCATATCCTTCGCCATATCGCGTTCCGGGGCCAGACGCTCCCCATCCAGCAGATGCCCAGCGCTGATTTCGCGTAAGATCATCTCGCTGATCTGAATATAGGCGGGCAGTGCCCCATGAGGTTTCATCAGCCAACTGGTCCAAATTGATACACTATTGTTTCACAATCTTTCCAATGCTACGCAAGGATAATCTTAGACCAATGGGGGATTCGATGAGCATTGTGCCTGTGACATCAGCCGATCTGGCAGAGGTCGAGGTGTCATGGTTTTCCGCATTATGTTCAGATGATTACGAATATCTGGGCGTCCCGAGGGACGGTTTGCGGTCTAGCTGGGAACACTGCTCAAACATTGTGAAAGAGGCCGAAACTCAGGGGTTTCGCAATATTCTGTGCCCATCTTCCTATCAGGTCGGGCAGGATACTCTGTCCTTTGTTGCGGGGTGCGCACCGATTACGGACCGGATCAATATGCTGGCCGCTGTGCGCTGCGGCGAGATACAACCTATAATGCTGGCCCGTACAATTGCGACGCTTGATCACATGTTGAAGGGGCGTTTGACTGTCAACATCATCTCGTCCGATTTTCCGGGCCAGAAAGAAGACAGCAGCTACCGTTATCAACGGTCACGAGAAGTTGTCGAAATCCTTAAACAAGCTTGGACGCAGGACAAGATCAATTATCAAGGGCAGATATACAATTTCGAAGATGTCCCAAGCGCCCCGGCAAAGCCTTATCAGACCGATGGGCCGCTTTTATATTTCGGCGGCTATTCCCCCGATGCGCTGGAGCTATGCGGCCAGCATTGCGACGTCTATCTGATGTGGCCCGAACCCAAAGATGTCTTGGCCGAACGGATGAAGGCTGTTCATGCCCGCGCCAAGGCGCATGGGCGCATGCTGGATTATGGTCTGCGCGTCCACATGATCGTGCGCGACACCGAGACCGAAGCACGGGAATATGCGGATCATTTGGTCTCGAAGCTGGACGACGAATATGGCCGCATCATTCGTGACCGTGCCCATGACAGCACCTCGCTTGGTGTCGCGCACCAGACCCGCGCCCGCGAGTTGGCCGATCAGTTCGGCTATATAGAGCCCAACCTCTGGACCGGCATCGGACGGGCACGCTCTGGCTGTGGAGCGGCTTTGGTGGGCTCCACCGATCAGGTCATGTCAGCCATTGAGGACTATCAGAAGATGGGCATTCGTGCGTTTATCTTTTCGGGCTATCCACATATCGATGAGTGCAAAAGCTTTGGGCAACGCGTGTTGCCGCATCTGAAAACCTGTTCTCTGCCGCATGTTTACGGACGTGTTCCGGCAGAAACTCCAATGACGCCGCTGGGCGCGGGGAAGCGCTGATGGAACGGATCACTTTGCAGCATGGGCTGGAACTGTCACGTATCATCTATGGCATGTGGCGGTTGAGTGATGACGCCGATACAACCCCGGCACATATTCAGGCCAAGATCGAAAGCTGCCTGGCGCAGGGCATTACAACGATGGATCAGGCCGACATCTATGGCGGCTATGAGGCCGAGGAATTGCTAGGGGCGACCCTGAAAGCTGCCCCTGCCCTGCGTGAGCAGATAGAGATTGTCACAAAATGCGATATCATAGCGCCCGTTGGCCGCTACTCTGACGCGCGGATCAAATATTACGATACCAGCCGCACGCATATTATGGCCTCCGTTGATCATTCACTGCGCCTGATGAATATCGAGCAAATTGACTTGCTGTTGATCCACCGCCCGGACCCGATGATGGACCCCGGCGAGACCGGCAGAGCGCTGGACGAATTGATCGACAGCGGCAAGGTGCTTGCTGTTGGGGTTTCGAACTTCAAACCGCATGACTGGACATTGCTACAATCAGCGATGAACACACAGTTGGTCACAAATCAGATCGAAATCAGCGTGCTTCATAATGCGCCGTTCACCAATGGCGACATCGCCTTCCTGCAGGAACGACAGATTGCACCCATGGCCTGGTCGCCCCTGTCAGGGGGTGATTTGTTCACTGAAAAGAACAGCTCTGTAAGGGCCACCTTGAAAGCAATTGCCGAGCAGCAAAACACCGATGAGACCGCAGTTGCGGTTGCATGGCTCTTGGCGCACCCTGCACGGATCATGCCTGTTCTTGGCACAAACAGGCTGGACCGTATTGCGAAACTGGCTGATGCAACAAACGTCAGAATGGACCGTCAGGCATGGTTCGAAATTTACACATCTGCTTTGGGCCAAGAGGTGCCATAATAGAAAACTGAAGGCTGATCGCGGAATGCAAACCGGCAGCAAATAAGCCGGCTGAAAAGGGAGGATGCGCCATGGCGCCACTGTTGGGGATACTCGCCCCCCTGCAGTTTGTGAACGACCACGTCCTGCGTCTTGGCCGCAGCATTGCTGTTGTCGCAATGGCGCTTATGGTCGTGGTCATCCTGATACAGGTATTCTTCAGATATATCCTCAACAATGCCCTACCTTGGCCGGATGAGGCCGCACGCTTCATGATGCTTTGGATGACCGGGTTGATTGCAGCCTCGGCCTACAGGCGCGGCGGTTTTGTGGCAATTGATATGGTCGAAAACATCCTGCCCCGCCCATTTGCCAGCCTTTTGTCTATAGCCTTGTTATTACTGTCCCTGCTCGTTCTTGTGGTCGGACTAAAGCTCGGGTGGAGCCATGTGAATGGCGGCTGGTTGTTTAACTCTTCCTCACTAAAACTGCCTTTGGAATGGCTGGGGTTCGGGACCGTTCGCGTCAAGCTTGCCTGGATGTATATGTCCTTATTCGTTGGGCTGGTTCTTCTGACTGCCGTTAATATCGAACTGATCCTGCGCGCGCTGATCACGTTTGGCGGGCGTGGCCACGATCTGCGCCCAATCCCCGGTGACGACGTTGCGGGGGCCGAATAATGCTGGCTTGGTTTCTACCCCTATTTCTACTGTTCCTGATGATCGGGCTACCGGTGTTTTTTGGAATGTTGGCAGCACCCGGTATTCTCTTGTGGCTTAACGGTCAGGAACGCGATCTGAGCCTGCTTTATCGCAATGTCTATAACGGCATGGACAGTTTCCCGCTAATGGCGATCCCCTTCTTCATGCTGGCCGGAGAGCTGATGAACAGGGGCGGCATCACGTTACGACTGGTCGAGTTCAGCCAAGCTATGATGGGCCATTTTCGCGGCGGGCTGGCCCATGTGAACGTGCTGTCCTCAATGCTTTTTGCAGGTCTGTCCGGGTCCGCGGTGGCGGACACGTCCGCCCTTGGCTCAATGCTGATCCCTGCGATGGAAAAGCAGGGGTATTCCCGCAAATTCTCGGCTGCGATCACGGCTGCAAGCTCGGTTATCGGGCCGATCATTCCCCCTTCGGGCATCATGATCATCTATGCCTATGTGATGGGTGAAAGTGTTGCAGCCCTGTTTCTGGCAGGCATCATACCGGGCATTCTGGTGGGCCTTGGCCTGATGTTGATGGTCAAGTTGATGGCTGACAAATACGACTTTCCCGTCGCCACCCGTAAATATACATGGCCCGAACGCGGGCAAGCCAGCCTTAAGGCGTTCTTTCCGCTAATGACGCCGGTGATCATCCTTGTGGGTATTCTTGGCGGCGTGTTCACACCGACCGAGGCCGCTGCTGTCGCAGTCGCCTATGCGATCGTCATTGGCCTGTTTGTCCTGCGTACCCTAAAATTACGCGATCTGCCGGATGTGTTGACGCGGGCTGCCACGACCTCGGCTGTAGTTCTTTTGCTGGTGGGTGCCGCAATGGCATTTAAAACAGTGGTAAGCTTGTCCCATACGCCTGAAATTCTGGCAGAGTTCATCCTGAGCCTCAGCAATAACCCTTTGATACTGTTATTCTTGATTAACTTGCTGCTTTTCGTGGTTGGCATGTTTCTGGATGCAGGCCCTGCGATCATCATTCTGGGACCAATCCTTGGGCCCATCTTCGTCAGCCTGGGCGTTGATCCGGTTCATTTCGCGATCATCATGTCTGTGAACCTGACCGTTGGCCTTGCGACACCCCCGATGGGTCTGGTGCTGTTCGTCGCCTCATCTGTCTCGGGCGAAAAGGTGCAAAGCATCTCGAAAGCCATTTTGCCATTTCTCGCTGTCGAAGTGATCGTGATCTTCCTGATCACGTTCATTCCGGCGATATCCCTGACGATCCCACGCCTAACGGGCTTCGTAAATTGACCCTGAACTGCACATATAAAAACGGGAGGAACTCAATATGCTTAAAGGAACCCTGAAATCGCTGCTCGCAGCAGCCCTGCTGGCGGGCACAGCCATCTCTGCCATAGCGGCAGATTACACGATCCGGGCCACCGCCAATTCAAACGAGAACGACGAAGACTATGATGGCCTTGTCGTGTTCAAGAACTATGTTGAAGCGGCCTCCAATGGTGCAATTGAGGTCGAGCTATTCATAGGCACCCAGCTGTGCGCCAACGGGGCGGAATGCTTGCAAGGCGTGGCCGATGGTACAATTGACGTTTATATCTCGACCTCCGGCGGTGCTGCGGGCATTTTCCCTTACGTACAAGTGTTGGATTTGCCCTACCTGATGGCAGATGATCGGGTTGCAGAACACGTACTCTCAGGCGATTTCACCCGAAAGATGCGTGAGATGGCATTGGAAAGCTCGGGCGGGAAAATCCGGCTGATGACCATCGGCAACACAGGCGGCTGGCGCAACTTTGCGAATACAAAACGCCGCGTCGCCGCACCTGCGGATCTGGCGGGGCTGAAGATCCGCACAGTGGTTGCTGACCTGCCGCAAGAACTAGTTAAGGCGCTTGGTGCGTCCCCTACCCCAATTCCATGGCCAGAACTGTTCACCTCGTTCCAGACAGGTGTTGTTGAGGGGTCCAAAAACGGGATCACCGACATCATGAGCATGAAATTCCCCGATGCTGGTCTGAAATACGTCACCCTTGATGGCCACGCCTATATGGGCGCGCTGTGGTGGATGTCGAATGATAACTTCATGGCTATGCCCGAAGATATGCGCCGTGTTGTGGTGGACGGATTCTATCAGTTGCAGCAGGCAACATTTGCATCCCCCAAACGCAAATCCATCGCGGCCTATGAGGAATTCGTTGCAGACGGCGGCGACCTCTACGTGCCCTCACCAGAAGAAAAAGCAGCCTTCAAAGAGGCAGCAGCCCCTGTCTATGACTGGTTCAAGGCCAATGTGGACGGCGGGGAAACTATTTTCGAGGCTCTGACCAGCGCCGTCGAATCCGCAGAAGCAGACATCTCAACAGCCCGCACTGCAGATGTGAACTAAGACCAACGGGCATCCCGAAGGGGGTGCCCAAATCCGTAGTCCTAATATGAAAGCGCCTTCGCCTCGCCGTCAGTGCAGGATTGTGTTGCAGCATCCGCGAGAAGTTGCGCTTTCAACCCATCATGCCCTGTCGGAGTTGGTGGCGTACCAGCGCTTAGGGCTTCGATGAAATGCGCTAGCTCATTGGCATAGGCTGCCTCGTATCGCTCCAGAAAGAAGTTAAGTGTCGGCGCACGGCTGAAGCCAGCACCCGTGGCAACCTCAACCGAGGATTCCAGTATGTTATCCGCACGCAGCATACCTTTTGAGCCATGAACCTCGATCCGCTGGTCATACCCATAAGATGCTCTGCGCGAGTTGCTGATCTGGCAAATCTTGCCCGATGCCGTGCGCAGCGTGACCGCAGCCGTATCGAAATCCCCTGCGGCGCCAATTTCAGGGTCGATCAGGCAAGACCCGGTTGCATGTAACGATACCGGATCTTCAGCCAAGAGAAACCGCGCCATATCAAAATCGTGGATCATCATATCGCGGAAAATACCACCGGAGGATTTGATATATTCAATCGGAGGCGGCGATGGATCACGCGACAGAATTGTAACCAGTTCGACCTCTCCGATCTCACCCGCAATGATACGCGCCTTTAGGGCAGCGAAATTCGGGTCAAACCGTCGGTTGAAAGCGACCATAAAAGGAACACCAGCCTTTTCTACCACCTGCAAACAGGCGCGAATGCGGTCGGCGTTCAGATCAATAGGCTTTTCGCAGAAAATTGCTTTCCCACCATCAGCCGCCTGATGGATCAGATCATAATGCGTGGTTGTTGGCGTGCCGATGATCACTGCATCAATGTTCGAATCGGCCAAAATCGCTTCGGACGTCATAACCATGCCGCCGGTTTTCTGAGCCAATGCATCAGCCGCTGCAGGAACAAAATCACTTACCGCTGCGACACGGGCGTCGGGGGAAGCCATGATCGCGCGCGCATGGACCTGTCCAATGCGCCCGCAGCCCAGAATGCCGATGTTGATCAATGTATTATCCTTTCAGCGCGCGCAAAACAGTCCGCGCAGCCGCGACAACGGGGGCATGGGTATCGCGCAGGATTTGGACACGATCAAAGCGGTCAGGATCAGCATTTATAGCTATGCGCAACGCCTCTCCAAAGGCCATACGCAGTTCAGTCCCAATGTTGTACTTGCAGATATTTGTTGTCCGGGCCAGACGTTGACGTTGTTCTATCGGCACGCCAGAGCCGCCATGGATCACAAGCGGCACATCCGTTGCCGCCTGAATGGCCGCGATACGGTCCTCATTCAGACCGCCCTCTTTATTCTGTTGAAGGTGCACATTCCCGACCGAGATCGCCATCGCGTCCACACCAGTGTCGCGCGCAAAAACAGCGGCTTCACCGGGATCAGTCCCTGCAGATGCTTCGCCATCGGCATAACCCACAAATCCGATCTCACCCTCACAGGAAATCCCAGCTTTATGGGCCATTTCTGCAATTTGGGCGGTCTCTGATATGTTTTCGTTTAAGGGTTTGCGTGAGCCGTCGAACATTATCGACGTGAACCCGCTGTCAAGTGCCTCGGCGCAGTCATCGTAGGAATATCCGTGATCAAGATGTGCGACCACTGGCACTGATGCCTCAGCCGCCAGAACCCGAAACATTTTCCCCAAAATCGGCAAGGGCGTATGTTCGCGGCAGCTTGGCCCGGCTTGAAGAATAACAGGGCAGTTTTCCGCCTCGGCCGCGGCTACATAGGCGCGCATATCTTCCCAGCCCAATGTGACAAGACCAGCCACTGCATAGCCATCGGCTTTGGCTGGTTGCAGAACCTCTGCCAGTGTCGCAAGTGTCATTTGAACTTCGCGATCATGTCTTTGATGCCAGGGATCGTTTCGATCTGATAGGCATGGCTAGGCTGGAAATATTGCACGAGGCTGCGCTGCGACAAGCCACCCAGAATGGTGAAATAATACATCTGATAGCCCGGCAGGACGGCACAGGGGTGGTATCCTTTATCAAGACAGATCGTTGATCCATCGACAATGTGGTAAGCATCCCCTGCCTTACCCTCTTCACGTTGAAGCATTTGGACACCCGATCCGTGGTTTGGCTTGAACCGGAAATTGTACGTCTCGTCATGGCGTGTCTCGTCTGGCAGACGATCCGTGTCATGCTTATGCGACGGAAAACCGGACCAGCCACCCTCACCCACTGTGAACAGTTCCGAGACCAGCAAGCGCCCCACCTTGTCGTGATATTTGGTGCCAAGAATATGTTTGATCTTACGGTGCGTCTTGGTCTCGTCGGACCCGTACTGTACAAGGTCAAGCTCATCTTTCCGCACAGCAAATGGCTCAAGCACTTTTTCATAAAATGCCCCGGCAACGAAGACTTCAGCCTCGTCACTGGTGCAGACCATTTCAGCTTTCGCGCCCGTTGGAACATAGACACCTTCAGGCTCCCCGCCCCAAACGTCTTCGACGCGTTCACCAATGCTGTCAGCCTTGAAACCTTCGATACTTACATCCACCGTCCCTGTCGCGGGCACGATACATGTCTCGTACCGCGGTGTGGCGTATTCAAACGCCTGGCCTTTCTTCAGCTTGACGATATTGAAGTAGTTCAGCGGCACAGTTGCATCATCCACATCGACAATGGGTTTGTTCTGATTGTCAAAGGGGGGATATGCATGATGTGATCCTTTCAAACTTTTGTCGGGCCGGGGTGACCAGCCAAAAAATCTTGCAATGTTTTTGTGTCAGGCATAGCGGGCGCGCAGCCAGGTTTGGAGACCGTGACAGACGCACAAGCAGAGCCGCGCAAGATCGCCGCATCCAAATCCATGCCAGCAGCAAGGCCAGTAACAAGGCCCGCCATAAAACTGTCCCCGGCACCTGTGGGTTTGAGCGCCTCAACAGGGTATATCCCGGTGCGGATTTCCTGATCGCCGTGAAAGGTAATCGCGCCTTCGGGGCCCATTTTGTAAACGACAATGGTTGCAGTGGTCCGCGCCAGTTCACGCGCTTTGTCCAGCCCCTTGTCGATGCCACCAGCCATAAACCCGAACTCTTCGTCATTGCCCACGATCATATCAGACATCGCGCCTGCTTTTGACAAAACCTCTTCTGCAATCTGCGGCGAGGGCCATGAATATGGGCGATAATCAATATCAAAAATGATCGGTAGCCCGACAGCTTTTGCCAATTCAAAGGCATGAAACGCCGCACTGCGTGACGGCTCTGCCGCAAAAACTGTGCCCGCCGTGATTAAGGCACCAAACCTGCCATAATCGATAGCTTCCACATCTGATTTATTCATCTGAAAATCAGCCGCGCCATTGCGATAGATCACCGATTGATGATCTTCAATCCGGCTTTCGTAGACGGCCAATGAATTGCGGAACTCGCCCCCGATGGGCATCACATTCGCTACATCGACACCGTAATGGGACAACTGGTTAACCGCATATCGCCCAATGCTGTCGTCAGACACGCGTGTCAGCAAAGCCGACTTACCCCCCAGCTTGCAAATTCCAGCAGCGATATTGGCAGAGCTTCCGCCAAGGCTTGCGCGAAAGACCTCACCCTCTTCAGTTTTCGTCCCGGGCGGGTCGGGGAAGAAATCCATGCCTGCACGCCCTATAATGACGAAATTGTTCTGTTTTATGCCATCAAGCAGATCGGTCATACACGTCCTGCCGCATTTGTTGCCGCCGCTTGATCCAGAATTTCCGGATAGGGATAATTCAATCCAAGAAGCTGTTTAATGTCTGGTGACGCGGTCGCGATGAAGTCATCGGGGAGTGCCGCAGGCATGTCTTCCAAAGGTTTGACCCATTTTGGCAAATAGTTGATCAAAATTGCAGAGCGGTCATGGTCAGACTTATTCGGCATCGCACAATGCCATGCCACGCCATAAAACAGAGCAACATCACCGGGCTGCCCCAACATGCGTTCGCATTTGTCATAGAAGTTGTCAGCTTCAACCGGATAGCGCAATTCTTTTTGTGACCCCGGCACATAAGCCGTCGCACCACTTTCTTCCGTGAAGGGGTCCAGCAGAATCGAAATCTGGGCATTCATCGGGAAAGATCCATTCAGACCATGTGGATGCGTCTCAGGCGTATGAAAATCCCAATATGGATAATCGACATGCGGTTCTTGCCCCGGTCCGTTGGGCAGGATCCGGTTCGCAGCGATAGACCCCATGATGAATTCGGTCCCCAGAAACTTCCGCAGGATTGTCATGAACACAGGATGCGCTGCCATATCGGAAAAAACCGCGCCCTTGGCCAGAAGGTTCCAGACGCGGCGCTGTAGATTTGCGTGACCTTCCTCAAGCGCTTTGCCTTGAAAGTGGGTTACTTTGTCCTGAGCCTCAGATTCGCGCATGATGATGTCACGCGCCTCGGTAATCTGCTCAGACGTAAACAAACCCGATAGCAGCACTGCGCCCTTGCCATGCAGCAATTCCTGCACGATTTCATCAGGCTCTACCGTATCTGCAGTATAGCGTTTCACTCAGACCCCCTTGCGCTGTCGGGCGCGGGCACTTTCGACCTCTTCATGTGCAGCAGTTATCTTTGGCTTATCTGAGATATGCGGCGTGCCGACCTCCCACCAGGTGTGGCCTTCGGTTGTCCAGCCGTCATAAGCATCCACCTTCATGGAAATAATATATGTCTGATCAGCGGCTTTGGCGCGGGCAAGCGCATCAGCCAGACCTGCTGGTGACGTGACCGTTTCAGCCATTGCGCCAAGGGACCGCGCATGGGCTTCGAAATCAACGCCGACCTGATGCGTCGCCGTGGGCGTATCTGCAAATAGGTTGTTAAAACTCTCGCCACCCATATTGCTCTGCAATTTGTTGATCACCGCGAACCCACCATTGTCGAGTACCAGAATGATCAGCTTTTTCTGTGTTAAAACAGAAGAATAAATATCAGAGTTCATTAATAGATATGACCCATCGCCGGTGAAAACGATTGTGTCTTTCTCGGGCTCTAGCTCAGATTGCGCAATTCGGGCGCCCCAGCCACCGGCGATCTCATAGCCCATGCAAGAGAACCCGAATTCAACATCGACAGTGCCAATATCCAACGTGCGCCAGTTTGCCGTTACTTCTGCTGGCAATCCTCCGGCGGCAGCGACAACTCGGTCGCGTGGGTCGCAAAGGGCATTCACCGCACCAATGGCTTGCGCATAAGATGGCGGGCCGTTGCCTATGCGCGTGTTCTCAGTCACGTAATTTGCCCATTTTGCGCGCTTGGTCTGGGCAAGTTTGGTCCAGTCAGCAGGCGAAGCGTAACCCTTCATGTCAGAGCGCAGGACCGCTAACCCAAGCTTTGCGTCACCGACGACCGTCAGCGACATATGCTTAGCCGCGTCATGGCGGGCCGCGTTCAGGCCGATGATTTTTGCATCCTGCGCGAAGGCCGTCCAACTGCCGGTCGTGAAATCCTGAAGCCGGGTTCCGACTGCCAGAATAACGTCCGCCTTCTCTGCAATTGCATTGGCTGAGTCTGATCCGGTTACGCCAAGCGGCCCTATATTCAGCGGATGCGTATCCAGCAGATTTGCCCGCCCAGCAATGGTTTCAACGACAGGAATACCGGTTGCTTCGACAAAGGTGGTTAGTTCAGCCACGGCACCGGAATACTGTACTCCGCCGCCTGCGATAATCATCGGGCGCTTTGCTGTCTTTAACAGACCAACCGCCGACGCGATTTCGTCCACATCCGCAGCTTGCCGTCTGATCCGGTGCACGTGTTCTTCAAAGAAGCTGACCGGGTAGTCGTAGCTCCAACCCTGCACATCCTGTGGCAAGCCTATAAATGCGGGACCGCAATCAGCCGGGTCCAGCATCGTGTTCAAAGCCGCTTGCAAAGACTGGATGATCTGGGCGGGATGTGTGATCCGGTCCCAGAACCGTGTCACCGCCTTGAAGGCGTCGTTTACACCAAATGTCGGATCGCCGAAATGTTCGAGTTGTTGCAGCACCGGATCCGGCAGCCGAGTGATAAACGTATCACCACAGAGCATAAGCATCGGCAAGCGGTTTGCATGAGCCAAGGCCGAAGCTGTCAAAAGGTTCGCCGTACCGGGCCCGGCTGAGGCTGTGCAAAACATAAACCGACGGCGCAGGTGATACTTCGCATAAGCCGCAGCAGCGAACCCCATGCCTTGCTCGTTCTGCCCACGATAGAGCGGTAATTCGGCTTGGTGGTCATACAACGCCTCGCCCAGACACGTGACATTGCCATGCCCGAAAATGCCGAACCCACCGCCACATAGACGGGTTTTCTTGCCATCAATCTCGATGAATTGTGCAGCAAGATAACGCACAATGGCCTGTGCTGTGGTCAATGTGATGGTATCACTGGTCTGTGCCACGCCATATCCCCCCGGATCGTCAAATTCATCCCACAGCGCGATTGCATATTGACCCGCTGCCCGAATCCAAGATAACCATTTTGCAACCGGTTGCAATTGCTTTCTTGAAAGGAATGCCACAGTGACAGATATCGGCATCGGCATTGTTGGTGGTGGCTATATGGGAAAGGCACATGCTGTTGCCTTTTCTTCAGTCGCAGCACTTTTCGGGACGTCCCTGCGGCCCCGGTTGGAAATGGTGTGCGCGTCCTCACCTGCCTCTGCAGAGCGCTACCGCGCGACCTATGGTTTTCACCGCGCGACAGATGACTGGCGCGTCTTGGTCGAAGACCCGAAAGTCGAGGCGGTTATTATCGCATCTCCTCAAGAGACCCATTGTGATATTGCTGTCGCTGCCTTTTCCAAAAATAAGCATGTGATGTGCGAAAAACCTTTGGGCGCCTCCCTCACGGAAAGCCGTATCATGCTTGCGGCAGCCGAAGCCTCGGGGGCTGCGCATATGGTTGGTTTCAACTATATCCGCACGCCAGCATCGCAATATGCCTATGAGTTGATCCGAAGCGGCCGCCTTGGCGATATCACCTATTTCAGAGGTGAACATACTGAAGATTTCTACGCCGACCCGGATGCCCCCGCGACATGGCGCACAAATGGGATGGCCAATGGCACGATGGGCGATTTGGCCCCACATATGATCAATGGTGCACGGCGTCTGATGGGTCCGATTGTCGCGCTGAATGCGGTGGTTGAAACCGTACACACGGACCGGGGCGGTGTTCCCGTAACAAATGATGATCAGGCGCAAATGATGGTGAGATTCGAGAATGGCGCGCAAGGCCATATCCATGTCAGCCGCATCGCAACAGGGCGAAAAATGGGGTACGCCTATGAGGTTCACGGGACAAAGGGCGCGATCCGGTTCGATGGCGAGGATCAGAACGCCATTCACCTGTATCTGCGCGATGGGCCCGAAGCAGAACAAGGGTTTCGCAAAATTCTGACCGGACCCGCTCACCCTGATTATCTGCCATTTTGCCAAGGCCCCGGCCACGGCACGGGATATCAGGATCAGATCATAATTGAAGCGCATGATTTCCTGAAAGCGATTTCGGACAAAACACCTGTATGGCCGACCTTTGCGGAAGGCATGGAAGTAAACCGCGTGGTTGCGGCTGCATTGGACTCCAGCACCAAAAAGGCTTGGGTCAATGTGGCGGACTACTGAGAGAAGGCAAAACGATGATTAAGATTGGCAATGCCCCGTGCAGCTGGGGTGTCGAATTTGCGGATGATCCGCGCAACCCGAACTGGCGTAAAGTGCTGCAAGAAAATGCAGATGCAGGCTATACGGGGATCGAACTTGGCCCTGTCGGGTTTATGCCCGAGGACCCTACTATTCTGGGCGACGCGCTGGAAGAATTCGGGCAAGAGATTGTAGGCGGCGTGGTCTTCCGCCCTTTCCATGATGCCGCCCAATGGGACGACGTGATGGATGGTGCTGTGCGCACGTGCAAGGCGCTTCGGGCGCATGGCGCGCAGCATCTGGTGCTGATCGACTCGATCTCGCCGCGGCGCGCGCCCACTGCTGGCAGGGCAAGCGAAGCAGAACAAATGGATAAGGCCGAATGGACTGCCTTTCGTGACAGGATCGCGACGGTCGCAAAGATGGGCACAGAAGACTATGGGCTGACGGTCGGAATGCATGCTCATGCAGCGGGGTTCATCGATTTCGAGCCCGAGTTGGAGCGCATTCTTGACGAGATCGACGAAGCCATCCTGAAGATCTGTTTTGATACCGGACACCATTCATATGCGGGTTTTGACCCCGTGGCCTTTATGGACCGCCACATGGACCGCATCAGCTATATGCATTTCAAGGATATCGACCCCGTTGTGAAAGCCGACGTCATCGCAAAGAGAACCGGGTTCTATGATGCCTGCGCGCAGGGAATTTTCTGCAACCTGGGCGACGGTGATGTGGATTTCCCAGCAGTGCATCAGCGGCTTGTCGATACCGGTTTCGAAGGCTGGTGCACGGTCGAGCAGGACTGTGACCCGGCGGGCGACACGTCGCCTATTGCAGACGCAAAACTGAACCGTGCTTATCTGCAATCCATTGGCTTCAAGGGGGCTTGATATGGCACGATTGAATTGGGGAATGATCGGCGGCGGCAAGGGATCGCAGATCGGACCGGCCCACAGGCTGGGTGCAGGCTTGGACGGGGATTTCTCTTTCGTTGCCGGTGCCTTAGATCACGACCCTGAAGCTGGCCGCACCTATGCGCAAGAACTTGGAATAACGAAAGATCGCGCCTATGGCGACTGGCGAGAAATGCTTGCGGGCGAGAAGACCCGTGAGGATCGCATCGACCTCGTCACCGTTGCTACGCCGAATGCGACGCATTTTGAGATCACCAAGGATTTCCTTGAAGGCGGGTTTCACGTGCTCTGCGAAAAGCCGATGACCATGACCGTCGAGGAAGGCGAAGAGATCGTCAAAATCGCACGCGCGACCGGTAAGATATGCGCCGTGAATTACGGCTATACAGGCTACTCGCTGGTGCGTCACATGCGGGCGATGATTGCATGTGGCGATCTGGGGGCTGTGCGGGTTGTCGTTGCCGAGTTTTCACACGGCCATCACGCAGACGCAGCGCAGGCGGATAATCCGCGCATTCGCTGGCGCTATGATCCCAAACAGATGGGCGTCTCTGCGCAATTTGCCGACTGCGGCATCCACGCGATGCATATGGCAAGCTTCGTGACCGGCCAAGAGGTCGAAAAACTGTCTGCCGACTTCACCTCAACCATTTCCAGCCGCGAATTGGAAGATGATGCAATGGTCAATTTCCGAATGACAGACGGCGCTGTTGGACGGCTTTGGACGTCAGCTGTCGCTGTGGGTCGAATGCATGGTCTGACACTTCAGGTGTTTGGCGAAAAAGGCGGGTTGCGTTGGGCGCAAGAACAACCAAACCAGCTTTACTTCACCCCGACAAATGGCCGGGTTCAGATTATTGAGCGCGGTGAGGCAGAGCTGTCGCCAGAAGCTGACAGAACCACCCGTGTGACTATCGGCCATGCAGAAGGCATGCCGCTGGCATTCGCAAATATCTATTCAGATCTGGCAGAAGTTATCCGGGCCGAAAAGGCTGGCACAGCTGTGGATAAAGCGGCCGATCTTTACCCAAGGGCCGAGGACGGGTTGCGGTCCATGGCAGCAGTCTATGCTTGCGTTGCATCTGCAAAAGACGGCGGCAAATGGGTTACTGCAATTCCGCCGCTGCTTAGATAATCAGGGCAGCGGGCGCAGCGTGCCGCGTTCGACGATGTGGCACGCGAACAGCCTTGCTTCCGGGTAGCGCTGATCGTCTTTGAGCATTGCCTCGACCAGTTCAATGGACGACGCGATGATCTGGCGAAATGGATTATGGATCGTGGTCAGGTTGATATTTTCCCACCGCGCCATCTCCATATCATTCAGACCAAGTAATCCGATATCGCCCGGCACAGATAGACCCGCAGACTGAATAGCTGACAAAGCACCAATCGACAGGACATCATCACCGCAGAAATACGCCTCGGATGGGGGCTCTCCAATACGCGCAGCATCTCTGCCCGGCCTGCATCAAAAGAATATGCAGAGGCGAAACTTGCCGTCATTTCAACATCGGGGTGCAACGCGATTTCATCGACGAAACCCTGATGACGATCCTGGGTGGACGTGGCTGACTCCGGACCCCCAAGAAACGCCACGCGCTTATATCCGCGCGCAACAAAGGTTTGCGCAGCCATGCGCCCAGCTTCGATATTGTTGATACCAAGGACATTGACTTTGGGGGTGGCCACATGCCGACCGAAAGAATGCACAACCGGCACACCCGCATCGCGGAACCCTTCAGCAAAGCTTTCTGGCAATGTCGAGGACGCAACGATCACCGCATCCACCGAATACGCCTTCAACATGCGCACCGAATTTTCAGGGTTCACTTCATCCGTCAAATTAACAAGTAAAGGACGCAAACCGCGTTCCTGAAGGCCCTTGGTAAAAAGGTCAAAAACCTCAAGAAAGATCGGGTTATGAAAGTTGTTGGAGACCAGACCAATCAGCTTTGTTCTGCCCGTGGTCAGCGATGACGCCAAGGCATTCGGGCTGTATCCAAGCTCATTTGCGGCCTTTTCAACTTTGCGGCGAGTTTGCTTGGAAACCGATGCCCCCTCGGTATAAGTGCGCGACACAGCAGAGCGGGATACGCCCGCACGTTCTGCTACATCCTTGAGTGTAACCGCCACAGCCGTCGTCTCCTTTTGTGCGCCAGTTACGGCTTGTCTTTTTCATCTGACACAGCTGACCAGTCAGCCGTAATAAATTTCCATGTGGCTATGCCACCCATACCTAAAAAGATCAGCCCCCAGAATGCCGCCCCTGTGGACAGTTCAAAAAGTCCCCACCCCACAGCAACCCCCACAACAGCAACCCGGCGCCAGACCGGCAGGAAGAAAGGAACGGCAAGATCAAACATAGCCTGATACTTTAAGCAGCACCTTCGTATTCCGCACCTGTTTTGGCCCCGGTAATATAGGCCACAACATCTTGACCATCTGTTTCTTCCTTTCGCAGGTTCGCAACAATGCGTCCGCGCCGAAATACAACGATCCTGTCGACCAGATCAAATACCTGTCGCATGTTATGGCTAACAAGGATCAGGCTTTCGCCTTGCTCTTTCAGGGTGCGAATGATGTTTTCTACCTGAGCGGTTTCCTGCACGCCAAGCGCCGCTGTCGGTTCGTCCATGATCGTCAGCTTTGACGCAAAGGTCGCCGTGCGCGCTATGGCAACGCATTGGCGTTGGCCGCCGGACATATTGCGGATCGTGTTCTTGATATTCGGAATCTTCACGGCAGTTTTCTCAAGACCTGCAAGCGTTGCCTCACGCATCGCTTTGTAATCAAGGATCGAAAATGGCCCCAAGTTGAACTTCACGATCTCTCGGCCCAGAAACAGATTATCCGAAACATCCAGATCATCGGCAAGCGCCAGGGATTGAAATACAGTTTCAATCCCTGCCTCGCGGGCATCAAGGGGGCCTGCGAAATGCACTTCTTCGCTGTTAAAGTGAATTGTACCACGGGTGCGCTGCTCTACGCCTGTGATCTGGCGCACGAAGGTTGACTTGCCCGCGCCATTGTCACCCATGATCGCGACATGCTCTCCCTTGCGCAGAGCAAAATCTGCGCCTTCCAAAGCATGTACTCCGCCATAGTGCTTGGTCAGGTCTTTGGTCTCCAGAATAATATCCGACATCTCTTTGGCCCTCCCTTATGCGCGCGCTGCGGCGCGTTGTTGGCGCCACTGGTCAAGGACAACCGCACCGACGATAATCGCGCCTTTCACCATCTCTTGATAAAACGCGTCCAACCGCAAGAACGTGAAACCGGATATGATCACACCAAAGATCAGTGCGCCAATAACTGTCCCGATAATGGACCCACGCCCCCCGGCGAGTGACACGCCCCCGATAACGGCCATTGCAATGGCATCCAATTCGTAGATGATACCCATACCCGACTGGGCGGTCAGGTTCTTTGAGGTCAGAACAATGGCCGACAGGCCAGCCAACATACCGGCAATGGAATAAACCAAAACCTTATGGCGGGCGACGTTGATACCGGACATCCGAGCCGCCGCTTCATTCGACCCGATAGCGTAGGTGTGTTTGCCGTAAAGTGTCCGGGTCATTATGAAATGAAACAGGATCGCCAACGCTATGAAAATAAACACCGGCATCATGCCTTTGCCGATCGCGCCATAAGCTTCGGTTGGGAAAGAAATAGGCTGACCGCTGGTCCACCACTTGGCGACACCGCGCGCTGACACCATCATACCAAGTGTTGCGATAAAAGGTGGGATCTTGGCATAAGCCACAAAAAACCCGTTAATGATCCCTGCGAAGACACCGATAGCAAGACCGACAATAACAGGAACAAGCACAGGCAAATCCATCCACTCCGGGCCGAATACAGCCTTCGGATTGGGATTGCCATTAACCTCGGCAACCTGCGCAAAGCTCATCGCGATCATCGCAGCGGCCCCAACGACAGAGCCAGAGGAAAGATCAATCCCCCCAGAAATAATCACTTGCGTTACGCCAAGGGCAATGATGCCGATGATAGACACCTGAAGAATAATGATCTTCAAACGAGCTTCATTGAATATGCTGTCAAACCGATCATTGCTATCAAACAGGAAGCTTTGCCCCATGATGGCGGCCCCTAGCCCTTCAAAGATCAGGACAATCAGGATAAGCGCACCAAAAACATTGATCTCATTGGGCCATTGGCGTTTGGATTTATCGAAAGACAATCCACCTATGCCGTGACTTGTGTCTGACATTAGTCAGCTCCCCTACACATATCGGTTCTTCTTATAATGGCACAGGGCACATACGCATGCCCTGTGCCTGTTGATCATGAGCTTAGTTCTTACCCAGGAAATCGTCTATATTGTCAGGTGTTACCAGCTTGAACGGGATGTAGACCTTTTGGTCCACGTCCTCTCCGCGGGCCAGTGCCAAAGCGGCATCGACAGAGCCAGCACCTTGTCCGTTGGCATCCTGGAACACTGTCACGTCCAGATCACCGGATTGCATCGCTTGAAGAGCATCCTGTGTTGCGTCGACACCGCCGACCTGCACATCGGCCATATCAATGCCTGACGCTTTCATCGCCTGAATTGCACCAATTGCCATTTCATCGTTGTTGGCGAAAACCGCATCAAACGGCTCACCCGAGGATAACCAGTTGGTCATAAGGTCTTGTGCCTTGTCGCGTGACCATTCAGCGGTTTGCTTGTCCACCAATTCGATGAAGTTACACATATCCATTGCCAGAACGTCTTCGACGTCTTTGGAGCGTTGGATAGCGGCCTGATTGGAAAGCTGGCCCATAAGCATATAAGCCTTGGCGCCGCCGGATTTGCCCTCTGCCCGCAGGTTTTGACATATCTGGAATGCTTTGAGTGTCCCGGATTCGATCTCGTTCGAGGCCACAAAGGCTTGGTTGTCAGGCAGGCTGTCTACATTGGTCGGCTCCCGGTTCACATAGACCAGAGGAACGCCAGCGCTTTCAGCAGCTGCAGTCATTGCGTCAGCAGCGGATGTATCCACGATATTGACAATGATCGCATCAACGCCTGATGCGACGAAGTTGTTGATTTGATCAAGTTGCTTGGCCACATCATCCGTTGCATCTTCAACCTGAAGGTCAACACCGTCCAAAGTGGCAGCATGATCTTCCATACCATTGCGCATAACGGTCAGGAAGTTATCGTCAAAACGCGCGATAGACACACCAATGGTTTCAGCCATCGCTGTGGTGCTGATCAACGCTGTCAGACCTGCAGTAAGTAGAAGTTTTTTCATGTGTTCCTCCCAAGAACTGTGCCCGGCGCACAACCAATACTATAGACCGGGATCCCATTTGGGGCGATTTATTCATCAAATCTACAGTCACGCCGCATGCGCCATGATTGTGCCTTTGATGAAGCGAATAGATCTCGAAAGCACAGCTTTCAGATCAGACAATGCATATTCGGGGTCATTGCGCATTCTGACACCAACTAAATGCACCGAGAGCACCAAAGCATGAAGTTGTGCCGTAGTCAGTGACGGAACCGTCCTATGGTTTAGCGCAAGTCTCAAATTATCCCCAAATTCTTCACGACGCGCTCTGCGAAGCCCATTCAGCTTAACGGGGAAATTATTTTTTGCAACCGGTTGCATAAATGGGTATAATTTTTTGTTTTCGCATGAATTTTCATTCTTATTTTTCAACAATTTAGGTTTGGATTAATGTGCCTAGATTAGCCGAGAGCCCCCTACAAATACCGCACAGGTGGATCGAATCGAATTTTCAGTTACGGATGCCTGAATGATGGACGTATTCGTCTGATTTTGCAGAGGTTGTTCATTCAATATACTCATCCCGAACACGGGCCTGTCCCTCAGGTTCCAAAAGAATTACGAAGTAACAAACAATCAAAGCGATCACCCTCTTTATCCCACACAACGACTCTGCCAGATTGCCCGCATGACCAATTTAACAACGCGCTCCGGCACCCCCGTCTCACCCTTTTGTTTTGGAACCATGCAGTTTGGCGGCAAGGCTGATGAGACTGCCAGCAAAGCCATGTATGATGCTTGCCGCGCAAAGGGCATAAATTTCTTCGACACCGCTTATGTCTATACCGGCGGTGCGTCTGAAACCTTGCTGGGCCAATTCGCAAACCCCGAGCAGGACGATCTGATCGTAGCAACCAAGGTAGGCTATACAGGCGGCTCTAGCCGGGACAATATTTTGACCACCTTCGACGAAAGTCGCGCGCGTCTGGGGATGGATGCCATCGATATCCTTTATCTGCATCGCTGGGATGATAACATTCCGCTGGATGAAACATTCGAAACGCTTGCGCGCCTAAAAGATAAAGGATTGATCCGCTATATCGGCGTGTCCAACTTTGCAGCATGGCAGGTAATGAAAGCTGCCAATGTGGCCGCACAGTTTGGTGTCACTGTCGATATCCTGCAGCCTATGTATAACCTTGTGAAACGGCAGGTAGAGGTTGAAATCCTACCAATGTGCGCGTCGGAAGGTATTGCTGTGGCCCCCTACTCCCCACTTGGAGGCGGTTTGCTGACGGGCAAATACGCAAGCGACGGCACTGGACGGTTGAAAGAAGACACCCGCTATGGCGCGCGATACGGGCTTGACTGGATGCATCAAAGCGCGGCGGATCTGGCAGGCCTTGCAACAGAGCTTGCTATAGATCCTGCAACCCTTGCCGTCGCATGGGCCGCACATAACCCGGCAGTCACAGCACCGATCATCTCAGCCCGCTCGGCGGAACAGTTGCACCCGTCCCTCGCGGCACTGGACTTCTCTATGGACGACGCCCTTTACGCGCAGATCACAGCCTTGTCGCCCACACCGGCACCTGCGACAGACAGGCTCGAAGAAGCATGATCGACTTTCTGGTGATCGGTGGCGGGATCGCCGGTATCTCAGCCGCGGCAGAGTTGAGCACTATTGGCAAGGTCACTCTGCTAGAGACTGAAGACGCCCTTGCCTACCACGCCTCGGGTCGATCCGCCGCAATGTTTGAGGAAACTTACGGAAAGCCAACCACCATTGCCCTGAACCGCGCCAGCAAGGCTTATCACCTTGAGGTCAATGCCAGTAAACAACGCGGGCTTATGTTGTTGGGAAAACCGGGTGATGACGCCTTCGATGCGGACTTGTCTCATATGGCCATGACCCAAATAACGCTGGAGGAAGCCTGCGCGATGGTCCCGATACTTGACAGCAATGCCATTGACCGCGTTGGCTATCATACCGAAGCGTGGGACATTGATACAGATGCCATGGTGCAACGCTATGCCCGCCACCTGCGCGCCAATGGCGGAGAAGTTCAAACCAAGGCCAAGGTTTCAGCTATCGCGAAAACACCACAAGGTTGGCAGGTACAAGCAGGCGACGGCATTTATGATGCGATGACACTTGTCAATGCAGCTGGTGCATGGGCCGACGAGATCGCGCAAATGGCGGGCATTGCGCCGCTTGGCATCCAGCCGATGCGTCGGTCTATGGCGCGCATTCCCACGCCCGGCAATCACGACGTGACCGATTGGCCCATGATGTTTGGCCCCGGCGAGACATGGTATGCCAAGCCTGATGCCGGGGCGCTTATCGTCTCTCCGGCTGATGAACATCCGGTCGCACCTCATGACGCATACGCGGATGACATGGTTCTGGCCGAAGGGCTTGCGCGGTACGAGGCCCATGTGATAACCCCTGTGACCCGTCTTCTAAGCAATTGGGCTGGTCTGCGCAGCTTTGCGCCTGACAGGCAACTGGCTATTGGGCGCGACAAGGCTGACCCATCATTCTTCTGGTGCGCAGGGCAAGGTGGTTATGGCTTTCAGACGGTGCCAGCGGTCAGCAAATTGGTCTTGTCCCTTCTATCCGACACCCCATCCGAGCTGGATAGAGGCTTGATCACGGCCTTATCACCCCACCGCTTCAACTGAACCTAACGCTACGCAGCATCCCAAGCAGTGCAAAGGCCAGGACCATTGGCAACAGAATTGTCTTGAACAGGAACACTGCCAGAATGTTGATGAAGCTCGCCACCAACTCATCCGCACGCGATATGATGATCTGTGCCGCCTGCGCATAGTCCTCAACCCCGGCAAAAGTTGCACGTGTTGCATCGGCCATCCGAGCCGCTGTCGTTGTCATTGCAGACGTGCCTTGGATAATACCGTCTAGCATATGTTCAAGTATCCCGTTTTTTGGCTGCTTTGTCACGTTTGGGATGTCTTGGCGCGGCGATGATTGCTCTGCTGTACTGACAGAGGATGTAGCAAGATCACCAGAAATTTCGCTCAGGATCGCTTCATGCCTGTCCCACACATTTCTGGTCACGACATCCGCAAGCAAAGCGGACAGCACGAATGCCAGCGGCAGCACTATTCCCAGACCAACGCCATATTGCAGCACCACACTTCCTACGCGCGGTGCGCGATGTCCGGCATTGGCCCGTGCGCTAATAATTTCGACACATAAGCCCAGAAAAATCAGCCCAAAGCCAATCCCCGCCAGCGGCCCAAAAGATAGCGAGAACAACCCCGCCCCGATCGCCAAGGCAAACACCACACCCGCCATCTGTTCGACCGTATCATCAAACGGCTCAAGAGCTTTCAGAGGTTGAAGGTTGCCCGATACGACCAGTGATCCGCCGACCTCGACCTCCTGAGCCGTGGATAGAAACGCATTCATTGTCCGCAATGTCGCATAGACAGCAACGGTCGAGACAACCACCTCCGTGGTGTAGCGCTGCGCCGCATTGGACAGCGGGTTGACCGCAAAACAGGATGCGATCAACAGCCCAAGGCTGAGGACGGCCATAATCAGATGGCGTTTCATCAGGAACCTCCTTACCCCGCAGCATAGCGCTTGCATGGGGCAAGGGGAATCCCGTCTTTTAACCGTCTATGCGGATCGTTTCGTTCTTTGGATCATACGGGCTGTCTTCGACAATTTCGGCATCCCACAAATCGCGTTGCATACGCACTTTCAACTTTGTTCCAACTGCAGCCAGTTCGGGGGACACATAGCCCATGCCTACGCTTTTTCCGAAAGCGACAGAGTAGCCGCCAGATGTGAGGCGACCAACCTTTGTATCTCCATCGTAAAGCGCTTCGCGCCCCCAAGGGTCTGCACCTTCCGGTCCGTCGATCAGAAGCGTGACGCATTTCGACCGGATGCCCACCGCTTCCATCGCGGCCTTGCCACGAAACTCTTTAGACAGGTCCACGAAACGCGGTAGGTCAGCTTCCAGCGGCGTCGCATCGCGGCCCAGTTCCGTTCCGAAAGCGCAGTAGGATTTCTCTTGCCTGAGCCAGTTCTGCGCCCGCGCGCCGACCAGTTTCATGCCATAAGGCTCGCCTGCCTCTTCCAACAGATCAAACAGGTAGTTCTGCATCTCAAGCGGGTGATGCAGCTCCCAACCCAGCTCACCCGTGTAAGCGACGCGGATCGCGTTGACTGGGCACATGCCCAGCTCGATCTGGCGCGCTGACAACCACGGGAAGCGCTTGTTTGACAGCGCCGTTTCAGGGTCAGCGTCCTTGATCACCGCTTTCAATACATAACGCGATTTCGGCCCAGCAATGGCGAACACGCCCCATTGCGTCGTAACATCCTGCACTTCAATACGACCAAACTTATGTTCCATATCCTCAACCGACTTGCGCAGATAATCGGCGTCATAGGCTGTCCAGGCGCCGGCAGAGACAAGATAGAACTCATCCTCTTTGAGACGCACAATCGTATATTCGGTCCGCGTTGTGCCTGCATCTGTCAGCGCGTAAGTCAGGTTGATCCGTCCCACTTTGGGCAGCTTATTGGTTGTAAACCAATCAAGGAAAGCTGCAGCGCCGGGTCCTTTGACGATATGCTTGGTAAACGCCGTGGCATCGATCAAACCAACGCCTTCACGGATCGCTTTCGCCTCTTCTACCGCATATTGCCACCAGCCACCGCGCCGGAAGGACCGGTTGTCATGGTCATCAAACCCTTCTGGGGCATAGTAATTCGGACGTTCCCATCCGTTAACTTGTCCAAACTGAGCCCCCCGCGCCGCCTGACGGTCATAAGCTGGCGAACACCGCAAGGGCCTGCACGCTGGCCGTTCCTCATCCGGGTGGTGCAGGATGTAGACGTGATCGTAGCATTCCTCATTCTTGCGGGCAGCATATTCCGTCGTCATCCATGACCCGTAGCGTTTTGGGTCCAGCGAAGCCATGTCGATCTCGGCCTCCCCGTCAACCATCATCTGTGCAAGGTAATAACCTGTGCCACCTGCAGCCGTGATCCCGAAAGAAAAGCCTTCGGCCAGCCACATATTGCGCAGCCCCGGCGCTGGCCCAACCAACGGATTACCATCGGGCGTGTAGCAAATCGGGCCATTGAAATCATCCTTCAAGCCAACCTCTTCCGAGGATGGGATCCGGTGAATAAACGACATATATTCTTCTTCAATCCGCTCCAGATCCAGCGGAAACAGATCAGCGCGGAAACTGTCCGGCACCCCATATTCAAAGCGGGCCGGGGCGTTTTTCTCATACGGCCCTAGAATCCAGCCGCCCCGTTCCTCGCGCACGTACCACTTGGCATCGGCATCCCGCAAAACGGGATGTTCCGGGTTGTTCTTCCGCCATTCTACAAGCGCCGGATCAGGCTCGGTCACGATAAACTGATGTTCTACTGGGATCGCTGGGATCTTGATCCCAAGCAGACCTGCTGTGCGCTGCGCATGGTTGCCTGTCGCTGTGACCACATGTTCCGCGTGGATCACGGTCTGCTCGTCCGAGGGAACCAGATTACCGCCTTTTTCCACCATCTTGATGCAGGTCACATCCCAATGATCACCAGTCCAGTGATAGCTATCCACCTGCCACTTCCGCTCAATCGCAACCCCATGCTGACGCGCGCCTTTGGCCATCGCCATCGTCACATCCGCCGGGTTTATGTAACCATCGGTCGGGTGATAGATTGCACCCTTCAAATCCTCTGTGCGTACCAGCGGATACCGATCCTTGATCTGCGCCGGGGTTAACCATTCATAGGGCACGCCCACGGTTTCTGCCGTGCTGGCGTAGAGCATGTATTCATCCATACGCGCGTCGGTTTGGGCCATGCGCAGATTGCCCACGACCGCGAACCCGGCATTTAGACCCGTTTCTTCCTCAAGGGTTTTATAAAACCTGATGGAATAGTCATGGATATGGGTTGTCGCGTAACTCATGTTGAAATACGGTAACAACCCCGCCGCATGCCATGTGGACCCGCTCGTCAGCTCATCGCGTTCCAGAAGCATCGTGTCCCATCCGGCTTTGCCCAGATGATAGGCAATAGATGTTCCAACAGCGCCGCCACCGACAACAAGAGCTTTTACGTGGGTTTTCATGAGCGTACCTCCGGTTCTATCACCGTTCTAGCAAGCCGTGGACCAAGACGAACACATCATTCGACCCAAAATGCGCGTTTTCCGACAAGCAGCGTTTGAATTCACATCGCTCCATGAGAATTGCGCTCTGAAGACAACACCTTCGCAATGCGCTCTGTTGCAAACTTAATTGTACTTTATGAATAACAAAACCCGCTGTAGGATTTATAAAATCTGGATTTAAGGGGTTGCCATGTTTTTTCCGCGTCTGACGTCCGCCTGCACTGGGCTTGTTGTTAGTGTATTTCTGTCCACCAGTGCCTATGCCGCCGCCTGTGGCAATTCCGCGGGCGGCTTTGAGGCTTGGAAAACCCAGTTTCAGCAAGAGGCTGCACAACAAGGTATCGGCAAGCGGGGGTTATCAGCGCTTGCTGGCACCCAATATGCCAGACGCACCATTGCTGCTGATCGCAACCAGAAAAGCTTCAAATATTCGCTTGAGAAATTCATGCAGGTTCGCGGCGCCAATACAATCGTTGCCCAAGGCCGTAAGAAATTGGCGCGCAACGCCGATTTCTTTGCCTCCCTTGAACGGCGTTATGGCGTCCCTGCAGGCGTGATCGTAGCGATCCACGGTATGGAAACCGCCTTTGGTGGCTTCATGGGTGACAGCAATGTCATGTCCGCTATCGCCACCTTGGCCTATGACTGCCGACGGTCCGAATTCTTTACCGGCCACCTTATGGCCGCTCTGCAACTTGTTGACCGCGGCGTGCTGTCACCCAACGCCATTGGTGCCAAGCATGGCGAGCTCGGCCACACACAGTTCCTGCCCGGCAATGCCTTGCGCTACGGCGTGGATGGCAATGGAGACGGCAGGCTCGACCTGAATAACGTCCACGATGCGCTATCCTCTACTGCTAACTTCCTGCGCCAAAAAGGCTGGCAGCCGGGTCAGGGGTATCAGGAAGGCCAACCCAACTTTGCCGTAATCAAACAGTGGAACGCAGCGGGCGTGTATCAGAAAGCGATTGCGATCATGGCCGCAAGAATTGAGGGATGATTGCCTGCCCGCAGCCTGCTTTTTACCAGCGCTTAAGTACAAGCAGCGTTTTGGGCGCGGGGCGGTTTTGAGGCTAAAACTTTCGTCTGAAATCGGGGCGCATAGATTACGCGGCTTGCTTTGATAAAGTACTTACCATCTCTGGTCGTGAGATACCGCTGGATCTAGGGTCGGCGTAGATGTCCATCATCGAAATAGCCAATTTCCAGTCTGTTCTGACTGGAAGCTCTGCCAGCTCATTTTTGATGGCAATGTCTTTGCCAGCTAAGTAGATTGCTGTCTGCAACAGCCTATCGCCTCTGAGCGTTGGCTTTACATTGTATCTTGCAAAAATCTCTTGCCAAAAAAGCGTTCTTTTCCCATGGATTGTGTCTTTGGGTATAATATCGGACTCAATCATATTCGTTTGCTCAACTTTAGCCGGCAGGGTTTCATAATTTAGCACGCTATTTTTCTCCGTTGACGGTCAGCGCACTACCCATGTGGAGGATGCAGTGCGCTGACCCAATTACCGTTTTCTGTCTAAAGGCAGGCTGTCCGGTACGGTTATTTTATCACTCGTTAACATACAGACGCAGATTTTAAACCACCGCGCTTCAAAAGCGTGTTTGCCAGAATATAACGTTCGGGGAAATTCGTGTGATTACGTAGGCAGAAACACCTATATCAGATTAAGCCTCTGCATCTTTATCCAAGAACAACCCTGCGCTGATTGAAAGGTTGACCAATTCAGCGACAGATTTAACCCCCATTTTTTCCAGAATGCGGGCACGATGGTGGTCGGCGGTCCGTGGACTGATATCAAGCTGCCGGGCAATTTCTTTACTTGATGTGCTGGAAGGGCTCGAAACGATAAGTTTTGCGATCTCCCTTTCACGAGCAGTGAGGTTTTCCAGTTTGGCCCGAGCAAGTTGTGTCTTCTCATTAACTTGTCTGGCATCCGCATCCGCCTTCAAGGCCGCAGTGATCCGTCCAATGAGAATTTCCTGACGAAATGGTTTCTCCAGAAAATCCAATGCGCCCCCTTTCATCGCTTGAACGGACTCCGGGATGCCCCCATGTCCTGTGATGAAAATTATAGGAAGCGAATACCTGTTATTGGCAAGATATTCCTGAAGTTCCAAGCCGTTCATATCAGGCATGCCGTAGTCAAGAATTAAGCATCCTGACTGATCTTTGTCATATGATTTAAGAAAAGCATTTGCTGATTCAAAAGTTTGAACTTCGAAACCCCGCTTCGTCAAAGCTCTTGAGAGCGATGAACGAATAGCTTCATCGTCGTCAACAAGAAAAACAGTTTGATTTGAATTGGACATTACAAATTATCTCGTTCGTTCTTATCTGACCAAGTATACTGGCCGCAGCGTTTCCTGCCAGCAGGGGCTTACACATTTCTGAGTCATCATGTCTTAACTACATCTTCGATACGATTTTCCGCCAGCTCAGTCGTCGGTAGCGTGAAACAGAAACAAGAATGTTCGACTTTGTTTCTATGATACCAAAGCGCGCCGCCATTCGCCTCGACAATCGAACGGCTTATAGACAACCCCAAACCCATACCGTCACTTTTTGTCGTTTCAAACTGCGTAAACAGATTGAGATTAGGGTCAACACCCGGCCCTGTATCCTCTACACAAACTTCTACAAAACCATCGATTGCTTTGGTCGTTACCGTGATCAATTTCTCATCAATCCCGCTGCAATCCATCGCCTCGATAGCGTTTCTAAGCAAGTTTACCAGCACTTGTGCCGTTTGCACACGGACACCGGTTACGCTTGGCAGGTCATTCGAAACGACCGAGATATTCACACCATGCTCATTTGCTTCAGATTGTATCAATCGCAGCGACTGATCAAGTAACTCTTGGAAGTCGAATTCTGCCTTTGAAGCTTCATCTTTTCGTGCAAAGGCACGTAGCGCTTTGATAATGTCCCCTGCACGATGGGCCTGTTGATCAAGATCTTTCAGAATATCAATAAGCTCTGGGTCAATCTTTGGTTGCTCAGTCGCAGTCGTAAGAGCCGCATCAACATTCTGCGTGATCGCCGTCAACGGTTGGTTCAGTTCATGTGCAAGCCCCGCCGCCATCTCACCCAACATGTTTCCACGGGCAATATGCGACAAGTCCTTGTTGAGTTTATGGATCTGAGTTTCAGCCGCTTTTTGATTGGTAATATCGTCAACCGTCGCCACTGCATGAAGTGGTTTCCCTGCCTCATCTCGGATCATGATTGCATTGATCTTGAGCCAGATAACCTCCCCATCTTTGCGAATACACCGTTTCTCAAGGTTGAACGCAAAATCATCACTATCCTCTGAGTTGAGAGTCGGAAAAATGGTCGGCTCACCCGGATAGCTCAGGTCGAGAATTGTCATCTTCGTAAGCTCATCTTCCGTATAGCCCATAATATCACAGAATTTCGAGTTCACCTTGGCATAACGTGCGGTCCCCGCCTCAATCTGCGCCATACCACGCGATGACATATCAAAAGTCTGTCCATATTCATGCTCGGTTTTCTTGCGCTCCGCTATTTCGTGCATCAAGGCTTCATTCGCACGATCAAGTTCTTTGTAAGATCGCGGAATCGGTGCTGATGGATCAAGCTCCCCCTGAGAGATAAGCGCCGAGCGGACGGCAAAAGCACGGACAGGTTTGTGGATGTAGTTCGCAAGCCACAGGCCAACGATCCCGGTCAACAAAGCAATAATCGCTGCTGTCCAGATATTTTGGGTTCGGTTCTTCTTTATGGCACCAATAAAATCGTTTTCGGGCGCATAGACTGCAATTGTCCATGGCAACTTTTCACTAATAATTGGCATTACCGTCGATACATAACGCTCCCCGCCAAACTCGAACTCGGCAGATGTTTCTTCGTCAATCGAAACAAAGCTCATATCTGACAGATTCTCAAAGGCCGCGCGCGCAATTGGGTCTGCAATCTCACCAATGTTTGCAAAACGGTGCGTTCCGTCGGGATTTTCAGCCTTGATGAGTTCCGGACTGGGATGCGCAATAACATCACCGTTTCTATTGAGTATCAGAGCGGTGCCATTTTCTCCGATCTTCAGGCGGGCCAGAAAACTTGAAATCTCGCTAATCTCGATATCCACGCCGATAACGCCCTGCAAGGTATTGTCATTCCCGATAACAGGCGACGCGATCGTGATGCCTGGTGTTTGCGACGTGAAGAAAATGTAAGGATCAGTCCAGATAATGCCAAGGTCTTCACTGGCACGCTGATACCAAGGGCGTGCCCGCGGATCATAGGTATCCTCCCGATCCGGTCGGCTATCCATCACTGCAAACTTGTCATTTCGCCAGATAAGCTCAGTCGAACGGTTTTCCCCATCCCTGGTGACGATCTTCGAGCGAAATGGCCCCGCCCCATCGCTTCGTTTAACATAGACAAAATTGCCTTCTTCATCTCCATAGAATACCCCCCCGAATTGCGGGGCACTCCGCAATTGCTGGAACAGAAGCTTTTCCAGCAGCTTGGGATTGTCGCTCGCGACAATCTTGTTTTCCGCCAGACGCGTTGCAAGTTCGGCAGCGCCACTTGCTGGGTTCAGAAAGCCCCGCGAGTGTTCAATAGTATTCGTACCCGCATCGCTTAAAAGATTGCGCGCATGATCGAGCATTGCGCGCTCGGACGTTAGGTAGGACGAGAAAACAACGACCGTGACCGCCAAAAATTGCAAACCAGCCAAGCCGATTGCAAGCCACATTCCCAACGAAATTTTCATGGCACGCTCTGCCTAATATGAAGCGGAAAAAATTCAACTTGTAGTCTACAGCAGCTTGGGCGAGCACAAGATGAATCACGTTTGAAATTGATCATGGCAAGTTTCTACTGTGCGAAGGTTTCATGAAAAGCATAGCGCTCTCTTTGGAGAAAATCTTACCTTTATCATCTTGATAGTCTACTCACTGAACGGCTTTGTTTTAACGAATTTCTGAATGCTTGAAAGAAGTAAGCACATGGCAGTACTGCAAAACCCATACAAAGAGTACCAAAGCATACCTGCCGATTAGTATCGGTACCAATGTTTGCAACATCCGTTCGTGTACTTTTCGAATTAATAACAGGTGATAGACGTCAGAAGTCCAACATATTTGCATAAATGATACTTGAGAATAAATCCGCATAATTACCTATGTAAATCTACCTATGCACCAACTCATTTATAGCTGTTTAAGGTGAACATCCCCCGCAAGTTACGAGGCTCTCTCTTATCTGAGACATCACAAACTGTTCATCTAAAATTATAAAAATAGGGACTATTACGCTTGCCTACTTACTAATAGATATATTACCTCTCAAATAAATAACCTAAAATAATGCCAAGTGATCCATAATGATCAAAATAAGAAGGAGCTTGCCAAATGAACCTCAATGATGACTTTTCACAACGCGTCCTTGTTCATGCCGATTCTATAGACTGGCAAGCCTCGCCCATGCCAGGCGTGGATCGTAGAATGCTGGATCGCATCGGTGGCGAAGTGGCGCGCGCCACAACCATCGTGCGCTACGCGCCAGACAGTCACTTCTCATCACATACGCACACCGGCGGTGAAGAATTCATCGTGCTGGAAGGTGTCTTTCAGGACGAACACGGCGATTTCCCGGCGGGCACCTATGTGCGCAACCCCCAACGACCAGCCACACGCCAGGTTCGGACGAAGGCTGCACAATTTTCGTTAAGCTCTGGCAGTTTGACATGGAAGACCGCAATCAGTTCCGCAAGGATATGGCAGCCAATCTGACAAAGGCCGCTCCGGGTATTCGCCGCAATCAACTGCACAAGGATGATCATGAAACGGTGACATATGAAGAATGGGATGCTGGCATAGCGACAGAGATCGACTTGCCTCATGGGGGCGAGATTCTGGTTTTGGGCGGCACGCTTTCCGAAGGCGGAGATACCTTACGCAAAGATAGCTGGTTGCGTCTACCCGAAGGCAGCGTGCTGAAAGCACAGGCTGGCGCTGATGGCGTAAAGCTGTGGATGAAGGCGGGCCATCTGCCCTACGCCAAGGCACCGCAGGTCTGAAGCTATGGCAGACAAACCCCTTGCAATCGTTGCAGGTGCAGGACCCGGATTGGGGGCTGCCCTGCTGCAAAAATTCTCCGATGAGGGTATGATGGCTGTGGGCCTGACCCGCAGCGGTGGGACCGGCCCGCATGATATCCGCGCCTGCGATTTGTGTGATGAGAAAGCTTTACGCGCAACGCTTGCGCCACTGATGCAAAAGCATGGTGCACCACAGATCGTCGTCCATAACACTGCCCACCTGGTTATTCAGGATTTCCTTGAGACCTCGCTCGACGATTTCACCGCCTGTTGGCGATCCATGGTGCAATCAGCAATCATGTTAGGCCAATGCGTATTGCAACCCATGGTGCGGGACGGCGGCGGGACATTCATTGTCTCAGGCGCAACAGCAAGCCTGCGAGGTGGTGCAAAATTTGCGGCATTTGCCTCGGCTAAATTTGCCTTGCGTGGGCTAACACAATCCTTGGCGCGCAGCTTCCAGCCTGCGGGCGTGCATGTGGTGCACACGATCCTTGATGGAATTATCGATACGCCCGCCTCGCGCGATCTGCATAGCCTTGACCCACAGCGAATGATAAAGCCTGACGATCTGGCCGCAGCCTATTGGGCGCTCGCACATCAGCCGAAATCGACTTGGAGTCACGAAGTGGATTTCCGCCCGCAAACAGAAAGTTTCTGATGAAAACTGACGTATTAATCGTGGGTGGCGGTCTGTCGGGTCTTGCACTTGCAGACCATTTGCACCGCGCCGGGACCGATTTTCAATTGGTCGAAGCACGGAAACGCTTCGGCGGGCGTATCAAGATGCTACACGATCAAGAGGCCGGATTTGATCTGGGGCCGTCATGGTTCTGGCCCGGACAACCACGCATGGCAGCAATGGCTGACCGGCTGAAACTGACGGTTTTCGATCAATGGAGCCAGGGTGAATTGAGTTTCGAAGATGAAACTGGTCGCATACAGCGCGGGATGGGATTTGCCTCAATGGAGGGGTCATTGCGGATCAAGGGCGGCATGATGGCAATGATCGACGCCCTTGCCACCAGTTTACCGGCAGAGCGTCTGCATCTTGGAACAGCAGTGACAGAACTGCGCCAGACGGGTTCAACGCTCCTTGCTGATGGGCGCGAGATCGCGGCAAATCAGATCGTTCTTGCCGTACCACCTCGCGTAGCTGCTGGTCTGCGATTTACGCCTGAACTGCCTTCGCATGCACGTGATGCAATGGAACGGATACCGACATGGATGGGTGGTCAGGCGAAATTCGTTGCCACCTACGACGCGCCATTCTGGCGCGAAGCTGGCCTGTCCGGTGACGCGATGAGCCGCCACGGCCCACTTGTCGAAATCCATGATGCCTCTGCACCCGATGGGCCTGCTGCTTTGTTCGGCTTTGTTGGCGACCCAGTGACACACCGACAAGGCCGCGGCAATGAAATCGAGGCTGCAGCACTGGCGCAATTGGGACGGATCTTCGGAGACGCCGCATTATCGCCACGCAAAGCGGTTCTGGCGGACTGGGCCTTTGCATCCGAGACCGCAAGCAAACTGGATCATATGCCCATCGGGGGCCATCCTGCTTACGGCCGGCCGTCAACCCTGACTGATTTATGGGACGGGCGCTTAAATTTGGGCGCAACAGAAGTCGCCCCCCAGTTCGGCGGCTTTTTGGAAGGGGCACTGGCCGTCGCAGAAGAGCTTGCGCAGAAGCTGATAAAGATATCAGGCCAAAACCGTAGTATTGCCTGAATGCCCTACCGCTCAATTGTGGTGCGACAGTCCTGATACTGCCCATTATCATTGGCATGTTAGGTGAAACCTGCGCGGAACTTGTGATCCTTCTCCAACCCTGATTTGCAGATGCAAAGCCGCAACATCACGATGACACCCAAAGTCGCTGACTGACTTCGGAAACGAATATACGCCTTAATAAAAAGCATTCACCTCACGTAACCTGCTGAATTTACCGGTTTCCTTTACAAAACCATCAAGAATCGGTTGACCCTCCCTGCCGGGTTGGCCCTTAATGTGCAATGATCTGAGAGCAATCTCTGCTCACACGGCACGGGGGGGACGGGCCCCCGTATAAACAAAAACATCTGGGAGACTGTCATGACATTCATGCAGAAATTTTATGGCGCAGCGGCAACGCTGGCGTTGACAGCAGGAGCGGCATTTGCTGACCCGGCTATTATTTTCGATCTTGGTGGCAAGTTCGATAAATCCTTCAACGAAGCTGCCTATAATGGCGCAAAGAAGTGGGCTGATGAAACTGGCGGTAAGTTCAAAGAACTTGAGATGCAGTCTGAGGCGCAACGCGAACAGGCCCTGCGCCGTTTGGCGGAAACAGGCGCTAACCCGGTTGCTATGACTGGGTTTGCCTTTGGGTCGGTACTTGAAGAAGTTGCCGATGATTATCCTGAGACCAGTTTCGTGATCATTGACGCAGTGGTCGACAAGCCCAATGTGACCTCAATCGTGTTCAAGGAACACGAAGGGTCATATCTTGTTGGATACATGGCGGCTCAGGCCTCTGAGACAAATGCTGTCGGCTTTATCGGGGGTATGGATATTCCTCTGATCCGCCGGTTTGCCTGTGGTTTTGCAGAAGGTGCGAAAGCTGCGAACCCGGACACTAAAGTCATTGCCAACATGACAGGCACGACCCCTGCAGCTTGGAATGACCCAGTGAAAGGGGCTGAACTGACAAAGGCACAAATCAGTCAGGGGGCCGATGTGATCTATGCTGCGGCAGGCGGCACTGGCGTTGGTGTTCTGCAAGCAGCAGCTGACGCGGGCAAACTGTCTGTAGGTGTAGATAGCAATCAGAATGGTCTGCATCCGGGCTCCGTTCTGACCTCAATGATGAAGCGGGTCGATGTGGCCGTCTATGACGCGTTTTCAGCAGAAAGCCTTGAGCCTGGCGTAAAGGTTCTTGGGCTGGCCGAGGAAGGTGTGGGATATGCAATGGATGACAACAATGCACCCCTTGTCTCTTCGGAGATGCAGGCTGCCGTTGACGGCATCCGCGAGAAAATTATTGCCGGTGAAATTCAGGTACATGACTACATGTCAGACGAAAGCTGCCCTGCGCTGTCTTTCTAAATGACTTTGCAAACATCAAAGGAGCGGCCAGAATTGGCCGTTCCGCCTGCTATTGAGCTAAGAGGTATTTCCAAATCCTTTGGGCCCGTTCAGGCGAATAAAGATATATCGATCCGTGTTATGCCCGGTACAATACACGGGATAATCGGTGAAAATGGTGCTGGCAAATCGACATTGATGTCGATTCTCTACGGCTTTTACAAAGCCGATGCCGGTGAAATCTATATTAGCGGACAGAGAACACAGATCCCCGACAGTCAGGCTGCGATTGCGGCAGGCATCGGGATGGTTTTCCAACATTTCAAGCTGGTAGAGAATTTCACTGTACTGGAAAATGTCGTGCTTGGGGCTGAGGACGGGCCATGGTTACGTCCATCACTGGCCAAGGCGCGCAAGTTGCTGACGCAACTTGCCAAAGAATATGAGTTGAACGTCAATCCCGACGCCAGAATTGAGGATATCGGCGTGGGCATGCAGCAGCGGGTCGAGATACTTAAGGCGCTGTACCGACAAGCCGATATTCTGATCTTGGATGAACCGACAGGGGTTCTGACACCGGCCGAGGCCGATCATCTGTTTCGCATTCTGGAAGGGCTGCGGGCGCAGGGAAAGACGATCATTCTGATCACTCACAAGCTGCGCGAGATTATGGAAATCACTGACACTGTCTCAGTCATGCGCCGCGGAGAAATGACTGCAACTGTGAAGACGTCAGAGACCTCGCCTGCTGAATTGGCAGAGCTGATGGTAGGTCGCAAAGTGCTTCTGCGGGTCGATAAGAAGCCCGCCACGCCGGGTGCCAATGTGCTTGAGGTTGAAGATCTTCAGGTAACAGATGACAAAGGCGTGGAGCGGTTAAAAGGCATTTCGCTGAATGTCCGCGCCGGGGAGATTTTGGGCATCGCCGGGGTTGCCGGAAATGGGCAATCCGAACTGCTTGAGGTGCTTGGCGGCATTCAGACCGCAACGGGATCGGTCAAAGTGAACGGACAGGAAATTGACCTGACGGGCAAGCATTCCGATGGTAGGTCGCGGCGCGCACGGGGGATTGCGCATGTGCCCGAAGATCGCCAACGAGAAGGCCTGATCATGGATTTCAAGGCGTGGGAAAATATGGCGTTCGGCTATCACCATGACCCTGCCTATCAAAAGGGTCTGTTAATGGATAACGACACCCTGCGCAAAGATACCGAAGACAAGATCGAACGTTTCGATGTGCGCCCGGCCAATTGCTGGCTTGAGGCAAAAAACTTCTCAGGCGGAAACCAGCAGAAGATCGTTCTCGCACGCGAGATTGAGCGAAATCCGGACCTCTTACTGGTTGGTCAACCTACGCGGGGTGTAGACATCGGCGCGATTGAATTCATTCACCAACGCATTGTTGAACTGCGGGATCAGGGCAAGGCTATCCTTCTGGTCTCGGTCGAGCTGGACGAAATTCTATCCTTGTCAGACCGGATCGCTGTTATCTTTGATGGAAAGATCATGGGCGAACGTCTGCCATCCGAGACGGATGAGAAAGAACTTGGTTTGCTGATGGCGGGCATCACAGAAGAACCGGACGTACCGCTACACGAGGCCGTGGAAGCCGCGCTGGCCCACACAGACGGGAGCGTGCGCTGATGGAAAAAATGCCAAGATGGGCCGATATATTCTTAATTCCGCTCATTAATCTGGTTTTGGCCTTTGTAATTTCTGGGCTGGTGATCCTTGCTATCGGCGAAGATCCAATTGCCGCATTGAAGCTGATGGTTGAAGGCGCACTAGGCTCCACATACGGCTGGGGCTTTACGCTTTATTACGCGACCAATTTCATTTTTACTGGCCTTGCGGTTTCTGTCGCTTTCCATGCATCTCTGTTCAATATCGGTGGGGAGGGTCAGGCGACACTCGGCGGTCTTGGTGTTGCATTGGCGTGTCTGTTCATCCCTTGGCCCCATTGGACACTTGCCCTTCTAGGTGCGATTGGCGCGTCGATGCTATTTGGTGCGCTTTGGGCAATGATACCGGCCTACCTGCAAGCAAAACGTGGCAGTCACATCGTGATCACCACGATCATGTTCAATTTCATCGCAGCCTCGTTTTTGAACTATGTGCTGGTGAATATGTTGCGTCCCGCAGGCTCTATGGACCCGGCGACAGCGAAGTTTCCAGCCGCGACCAATCTGCCAACGCTGGCTGAAATTCTGAACGGTATTGGCATCCCTTTCGCCGCGCGAACGCCTGCAAACGTCACCCTGTTTGTGGCTTTGATTGCCTGCGTCGTAGTATATTTTCTGATCTGGCATACAAGGCTGGGCTATCAGATCCGGGCCTTCGGCCACTCTGAGCCCGCCGCGATTTATGCTGGAATTTCCCCTGTGCGTATCACCATGATCGGGATGATGATCTCGGGCGGGCTGGCAGGCTTGATGGCAATCAACAACGTCATGGGCGAAGCAGAGCGTTTGGTTCTGAACTCGGTCGAAGGTGCGGGGTTCATAGGGATTGCCGTGGCGTTGATGGGGCGGTCCCATCCATTCGGTGTGTTATTGGCTGCCATTTTGTTCGGGTTTCTGTATCAGGGTGGTGCCGAGTTGGCCCTTTGGACAACCATCCCCCGGGAATTGATCGTGGTTATTCAGGCGCTGGTGATCCTGTTCACGGGTGCGCTTGACGGTATGGTTCGCGGACCAGTTGAGAAAATGTTCCTTGCCAGCAAAAGGGGAGAGGCACAATGAGTGAGCTGTATCCTTATCTGCCGGGCCTGATGGTCGGTATCGGACTTTTTTCGATGGGTATGATCAGCCCAGGCCCCAACATTTTGACAATTATCGGGACTGCAATGTCGCAAGGGCGCAAGCCTGCCGCTGCAATCGCCATGGGCGTTGCAACTGGCACAGCATTTTGGGCAACGCTTAGCGTGACAGGGCTGTCAGTCATGGTATCGCTTTATGCAAATGCGATGATTGCTGTTAAACTGTTTGGTGCAGCCTATCTTCTGTTTCTTGCCTACAAAGCCTTTCGCAACGCAGCGAGCGCAATAGACCCCCAGCCTATTTCAGCGACCTCACGGTCACTTTGGCCTCTCTATTTGCGTGGACTTACGGTGCAGATGACCAACCCAAAAGCAGCCATACAATGGTTGGCAGTCGTAGCGCTCAGCATCGGGGCAAATGCGCCGCCATTGGTAGGGCTGATGCTGATTATCTGCGCAACGGTTTTGTCCATCATTGGTCATTTGACCTACGCTATGGCGTTTTCAACGGATCCAGTCGTCGCCGGCTATTTAAAAGCACGTCGCGTCATTCAGGCGGGACTTGGGGTGTTCTTCTGTTTTGCCAGCTATAAGCTGGCGACAACGAAGGTGTAGCGCCATGGATTTTCTGACTGTTCTGCAAATCCTCGACTCAACGCTACGCCTGGCGACACCTTTGCTACTGGCCTGTCTGGCCGGGCTGTTTTCAGAACGCGCTGGCATTTTTGACATCGGGTTGGAAGGCAAGATGCTGGCCGCCGCGTTCTTTTCGGCTGCCATCGCCGCAATGACAGGATCAGCATGGCTTGGACTGCTGGCTGGTATAGGGTCGTCTCTGGTCCTGGCAGCGATCCACGGGCTGGCCTCGATCACTTATCGCGGCAACCAGTTGATTTCAGGTGTTGCCATCAACTTTCTGGCTGCCGGCATAACAGTTCTGATCGGACAAAGCTGGTTCCAATTGGGCGGGCGCACGCCCTCGCTTATGGGGCAAGGTCGGTTTGAACCCGTAACCCTGCCCTTTGCCGAAGCATTGTCCGACGTGCCTGTTCTTGGACCCATATATGCCGAGCTGATCTCAGGTCATACAATTCTGGTCTATGTCGCACTGCTTTGCGTGCCGCTTAGCTGGTATGTGCTGTTTCGCACCAGATTTGGCTTGAGGCTGCGCGCGGTTGGCGAGAACCCGGCTGCGGTTGATACAGCAGGTGTTTCCGTCATCGGGCTGCGCTACGCCGCCGTTGCGATCTGCGGCATTTTATGCGGCATCGCAGGTGCCTATCTTGCCACAGGGCTTGCCGCTGGCTTCGTCAAGGATATGACCGCAGGCCGCGGGTTTATTGCCTTGGCCGCATTGATCTTTGCAAAATGGCGTCCGTGGTACGCGCTATATGCCACATTGCTATTCGGCCTGCTTGAGGCAATTTCGAACCGATATCAAAATATTGAAGTTCTGGGGATTGTATTGCCCGTGCAGTTCATGCAAGCCCTACCCTACATTCTGACGGTCGTGATCCTTGCGGGTTTTGTTGGCAAGGCAATTCCACCCCGCGCAGGTGGGGAACCTTACGTTAAGGAACGATAAAACAAACTGGACTCATCAATTTGCATTGCTATGTCCAGTTAGCCGGGTCTAAGAGATGCCATGCAAATTTACCTGCCCATAGCCGAAGTCTCCGTCAATGCTTTCCTATTGCTGGGATTGGGCGGCATTGTGGGCATTCTGTCTGGCATGTTCGGTGTCGGTGGTGGGTTTCTGATGACACCGCTTCTGTTCTTTATCGGCATCCCACCTGCTGTTGCTGTCGCGACTGAGGCGAACCAGATTGTTGCATCTTCTTTCTCAGGGGTGCTGGCACATTTCAAACGAAAGACCGTCGATCTGAAAATGGGCTGTGTGTTATTGGTCGGCGGGCTGATCGGGGCGGCGCTTGGTGTGCAGTTATTCACTATGTTGCGCCAGATCGGTCAGGTCGATCTACTGGTCAAACTTTGCTATGTGGTCTTTCTAGGCATTATCGGCGGGCTGATGTTCTTCGAAAGCCTGCGCGCCATCCGGCGGTCCAAAAGCCCGCAAACAATCCGCACCCGCAAACAACGAGGCTGGATTCACGCGCTGCCGTTCAAAATGAAATTCCGTACATCGGGATTGTATATCTCAGTTATTCCCCCGGTAATTGTTGGCGTGCTAGTGGGCATTCTAGCTGCTATCATGGGTGTTGGCGGCGGCTTTATCATGGTGCCGGCGATGATTTATATCCTTGGTATGCCGACCAAAGTTGTGGTGGGAACCTCACTGTTTCAAATCATCTTTGTGACTGCGTTTACGACACTTCTGCATGCCACGACCAACTACACTGTGGATATGGCATTGGCTGTTCTGCTGCTGGTTGGCGGGGTCGTCGGTGCGCAGATCGGGGCGCGCATTGGCGTCAAGCTGAAAGCCGAGCAGTTGCGTATTTTACTTTCTATCATGGTCTTGGCTGTGTGTGGCAAGCTGGCATTTGACCTACTTGTCCAGCCGTCCGAGCTCTTCTCGCTTGGTGGCGCTTTAGAAGGGGCGCATTGATGCGCCTTCTGGTAACATTTCTGCTGATGACCCTCATGACAAGCCTACCTGCGCGGGCAGAAACCGTAGTGGCAGGGCTGTCGCGCGACCAAGTTGCGATCACTGCAAATTTCGATGGTTCAGACATATTGATCTATGGTGCCGTAAAACGGGAAAAACCTATCCCCGAAGCAAATCCTATGCATGTGATCATTACAGTCGCGGGCCCAAAACAACCTGTAACAGTGCGGCGCAAGGATAGACGTCTTGGTATCTGGATCAACACAGATGCGCTGACGATCAGCAAAGCCCCCAGCTTTTATGCAGTTGCAACGACCGGCCCTATGGCCGAAGTTCTTCGAACCGCCGATGACTTGCTACACAAGATCACCATCCCGCGGGCCATCAGGTTGCCAAACACCGGTGAGCCACTTGAGAGCCAAGTCAAGTTCAAGGATGCGCTGATCCGCATCCGCAAGAAAGCCGAGTTGTTCCAGCAACGTGAGGGACACGTCAACCTGTTCGACGAAACACTGTTTTCTACTAAGATCGACCTACCCGCCAATCTGGTTGAGGGCGACTATACCACCAAAATTTATCTAACACGTGGTGGTCGCATTATTGATGAACATACAACGGTCATTCAGGTCAACAAAGTTGGGCTAGAACGCTGGATTTACAATCTGGCCCATGAAAAACCATTGATCTACGGGCTCTTGTCGCTGTTCATTGCCATTGCTGCGGGTTGGTTGGCCTCAGCTGTTTTCCGGTTCATTCGGTTCTAGGGTTAGCGGCGCAGGGGCGACTTTCAAATCATCTGTGCTTAATGCACCGGTCGGGCGTGACAGACGATTGCGTGTCACCCAAAGTAGTCTGTGTTGTGCCCGTGTGATTGCCACATAGGCCAGACGTTTCCATAAGGCTTGCCCCGACTCTTCACGCCCGGAACGCGCGGCGGCATATAGATCAGGTGCAAAAACCTGAACCGTTTCCCATTGGGACCCTTGGGCTTTGTGGATTGTTACCGCAGCCCCATGCAGGAATGCCGCGCCCATACGGGCGGCGAAGGGAATGAAAGGTTCTTCCTCATCCGGGGCTTCGATTTTGATAATCGAAGCCGCACTGACCCGTGGGTCTTCGGCCCCCATAACATGCAGGCGCGAAAAGCCGGGCTTGCTACCAGGCCCCAGATAGATCACTTGCGCCCCTTTGATCAGGCCACGAGCCTCAAGATCGATGCGCTTTTTACGGTGCTTCAGCGGCAACTCGATCCCATCGCAAATGAGCGGCTCACCCGGTAAAAGCGTATCCACGGTCGCGCCGTAAGCTCCGCGATAGGCTTGGATCAACCGAATACGCGTTGCATTGCGCCAAACCAGAACAGGGGAACGTGACATCAGATCAGCTTCGACACGACCTGCATATACGACACGATCATCAGATCGACCTGCGTCTTCCACCATACGCTCAAATGCCTCAAACCCAAGAGATGGGTCCGCCAAAGCATGGGCCAAATCTAGGATCGGATTATCCTGTTTTTGCCGGTGCACACGGCTAAGCGTCAGTTTCCGGCCCTCTTTCAACGTATCAAACACCATTTTTCCGGACTGGCCCACAGGTGCCAATTGCGCCGGATCACCGAACAGTAGGAGTGTCGGGAAAATCTCTTGCAAATCATCAAGCTGCTTTTCGTCAAGCATCGAGCTTTCGTCGATAAATCCGATGTCCAGCGGATCATCACGCCGTTTCCAGCCCTGAATAAAATCCGAGCCTTTCAATCCAGCCGCCGCAAGCGCACCGGGAATGGATTTGTTTGCTTCATAGAACAGCCTTGCGCGCTCCAGCGAGGCATCGGTCAGCCCCTCTATATCAGGCTTATCCCCCTGCCCTGCCAGCCAGTCAGCGATCTTTTCGTATTCAGGGTCATATACGGGCGTGTAGAGAATACGGTGGATCGTCGTCGCAGGCACACCACGGTTGCGCAGCACGCTGGCTGCTTTGTTGGTGGGCGCTAAGACGGCGATGGTGCGGCGATCCTTGCGCGGTTTGCCGTCATAGTCGCCTGAGATCAAATCGACCCCAGCTTCTTGTACTGCTTCCACAAGCTGCGCCAACAGCAAGGTCTTGCCTGACCCGGCCTTGCCTACGACAGCCATGACCTGCGACTTGCTGTCGCCTAGAGGGGTCGTCTGCCCCTCGACAATATCTACACCAGCCTGCGCTAGCAGGGCTGCAATACTGTCATAGGCCTCGGCCTGATCATCAGAGAAGGTAATAGTGGCAACCGCGCGGGACATGGGCAAATCCTATAGCCCTGCCCCGGCGGGTGCCAGCACGATTATGCGACTTTGGTTTTCGGAGTGCGACCGAAAGACTGTTCAAACCAGACTTGCGACAGGTCCGGTGAGACATTCGCCTTTTCCGCAAGATCACTCAGCGTTTCGATGTCGAATTTCCATAGCCCCGCACTGATTGCATCGCGGCCAACACCATCTGTCCCAAGGACATCAGGCTGCCACCCCAGTTTGCGGTAAATGCGTACCATACGTGCGTCAAAGACGCCGATGGCGTGGGTCAGGCCAAACCCCACACCCAATTGTGCCCCTGCCAGCATCAGCAAAGACGCGACACGGCTGCTATCCGCAGCCCCTGGCGAGACGCAGAAACGCGTGGTTTCCCAGATTTGTGGATCAGCAACAGGGCCATCGCGTAATAAGTGGGAGAAATGGTCATTGACCATCGTATCGCCCAACGTCGGCAGAAACCGCATAGAACCGCCATGGGTGCCAAACCTGTTTTGCCAGATGACATAGAGCGGGTTTATCGGGTCGTACTGATCCTGCTCAAACCCATGTTCATCAACTGTGACCTCCCATTTCAAGCGGTCCTTGAATTGAGTGGCACGGTCTCGCAGCATTGTTTCTTTAAGTATTGGGAAATTGTTGAGTTGGTGTCCGTATAGATATCGGATCATCTTTCTTCCTCCATTCTAGATAGAATGGAGGTCGCAAAACATGCTTAATAAACCGTCACGGCACCGGTCGCTAAATCAATGTTTGAAGAAAATGATGAAAAATTATTGCAATTCTTTCAGAATATGAATGCAAGTTATCTGGGTTAAGATTTTTTTAAAGATATAGAAAGTCGCTGTCAGACGACAATCAGACCATGAGTCAGAGCAATAGCAACAGCATGAGTAGTGTTTGCCGCCCCAAGCTTGAAGCGTGCGGATTCAATATAGACCCGTAGCGTACTTTCAGAAATTTTCAACTCTTCGGCAATTGCTGCGCGGTTATTACCAAGCGCCAGCAAGGTCAGCGTATCTTTTTCGCGCGGGGATAATGCGCGGGCCGGACCACGTGTTGGGCCACCTTCAATATCAAGCGCTTTTTCATTGAGGTAATGCGCAATCAAGATCAGATCGCCGACATGTTCTTGAGTGTAGGTCTTCCACTCATCATCGTTGCATCGCTGGTTTGCCGAGAAAAGCGCGAACTGTCCGCTTGGTCCCCTGATCGGAACGCTGAACCCCTGATTTCCCAGACCTGCATCGATCGCTTCCCCCAGAAAATTGCGGCTGCTTTTGGGTGTCCAATCAAGCTCTTTCCAGTCAATTGGCTGAAAACGTTGATAGCATCCATGAACCACAGGATCGATCCGCGCGTAATCCTGTTCGATATATCTGTCGACCCAATTTGCACGATAGGTCAAAGCTGCATATTGTTCGCCGGTGCTGTTCACCGAATGATATACGAGATGCTCAATATCATAGGCATCGCGCAGACCTGTTACAAAGGTCTGAACTTCGTCAAGCGTTGTCGCCTGCGATAGAAGTTGCTGCATATCCGCGAGCCTGCTCAATATCACCTACCATTTGACGTATCCCAGACTTGCGCGATGACAGCTCATGAGTTGCAACCATGATCATGTCGTCAAGTTGTTCTGCCAGATTTTCCAAATTATTGCTGGCCGAAAACTTTCGCAGGTCCGTCAGTACATCGATAATCCATTCATTGTTCATCACAATCATCCTCCGGAAACAGTTAATCAATCGTTAACAACAGGATACCACAGGAGGTTTTTTCAAAGATATTCGCGCTTTCCTACTCCCCCAAAATAGCGAGGGGTGGCCTTTCTATACTATTGTTTTCCTTAAACCCTCGTAAGTTCGCCGCAAAAAGGCCCCGAACCGGATGATTCGGGGCCTTTTTCTGTCCAGAAAATCGACTTGTTTCAAGCTGAACGACTAGCCTCCAACGTGTCTTCAAAGGTCGACAGCCCAGTACGCGAGGCTGTCACCAGCACGGCCATATTGCCCGGCTTATGTTCGTTCCGAAGCATTTTGGTGTGGGCCTGCGGAATTTCGGCCCAAGGGAAAACCTCGGACATGCAGGGATCAAGGCGGCGTTCGACCATCAGCTTGTTCGCTGCTGACGCTTGCTTGAGATGTGCAAAATGCGATCCCTGCACCCGTTTCTGGTGCATCCAAAGATAACGCGCATCCATCGTCAGGTTGTAACCGGTGGTGCCAGCACAGATAACAACCATCCCGCCTTTCTTACACACGAATACAGACACGGGCATCGTCGCCTCGCCAGGATGTTCAAAGACCATATCGACATTATTGCCCTTACCGGTGATATCCCAGATCGCTTTGCCGAATTTGCGAACCTCGCCGAACCATTCCTTATATTCATGTGTGTTCACTGTGGGCATCTGCCCCCAGCAATTGAAATCCTTACGATTGATGACGCCTTTCGCACCAAGACCCATGACAAAGTCGCGCTTATCCTCATCCGAGATCACCCCAATCGCATTGGCACCCGCGGTATTGGCCAATTGGATCGCGTAGGATCCCAGACCACCTGAAGCGCCCCATACAAGTACGTTCTGACCCGGTTTCAGCTCATGCGGGTGATGGCCGAACAGCATTCGGTACGCCGTCGCCAGCGTCAGAGTATAACAGGCACTTTCTTCCCAGCTCAGGTGCTGAGGGCGTGGCATCAGCTGTTGCGACTGAACAGTTGTGAATTGCGCGAAAGAGCCATCAGGCGTCTCGTAGCCCCAAATCCTTTGAGAGTTTGAGAACATAGGGTCGCCGCCGTTGCATTCCTCGTCGTCGCCATCGTCCTGATTGCAGTGGATGACAACCTCATCACCGACTTTCCAACGCGTGACCTTGTCGCCCACAGCCCAAACTATCCCAGATGCGTCGGAGCCGGCGATGTGATACTCGGCTTTGTGGACGTCAAAGGGACTGATCGGAACACCAAGGCCTGCCCATACGCCATTATAGTTAACCCCTGCTGCCATCACGAGCACCAGAACCTCATGGCTATCCGGTTTCACAACATCGACAACTTCAGTTAAAAACGCCTGTTCTGGTTCTCCGTGGCGTTCGCGCCGGATCGCCCATGCGTACATTTTCTTAGGCACATGGCCCAGCGGGGGAATTTCACCAACCTCGTAGAGGTCCTTCTTTGGGGCGTCATAGTCCATAATCGTATCCCGAGTATCCAAGGCCATACTTGTGCTCCTCAACCGTAATCCTGCCGCAACGCAGAATCAATTTCTGCACTGCCAATAGGTCGGAAATACAAATACGAAAGTAATAATGCAATCCTAATTGAGATAATTTTGTAATTTTATGTCGCGGAGATATGCGCAATGGAGGCGGCGTAGTAAGCTATGAGCTCAGGGTTACGGTCCGTGATGTGCACCATATCTTCTGTTAGATAGACAAGCCCACGTGCCTCCAGCATCCGCAACGCGCCTGTTACAGCTGCCTCAATTCCTGCGTCTGGCAAACAGATCTCGATCCTGCGGGTCCGCATGTCAGCCACATCATTGGCAAACCGATCCTGTAACTGCGCGATCCCAATACGCCCATCCGCTGCGGCAAGATACCAACAGATCAGCGGCACTGGCAGAACAGGGACAGATTTTGCGACCTCTTCCATCAAGATCGCGCCAAGTGCTGTGGCTGGGTCTTCATTTGGCTTATCTAAAAACTGCTTAAGCGAAATGGGTGTTCCAAAGGCCACGGCTGCAAAGCCCAGACGGTGGAACCTACCCGTCAGGCGTTGCCAGAAATGTCGGCCCACGTACCGAAAAACCGTACTGATCCGAAATGTGAACCGTTTGCGCGCATCGCCCACAGCCGCCACTAGAACACGATCCTCCAGCACACGGTCATAGTTCAGACCCACCGGCACAAACACAACGTCACGCGGGCCGTCGCGATCAAACCCATCCAGTATGTAGCTGATCAGCCCCAGTTTAGGGTCGCCCAGCGCGCCCGTCCGGCTGAGCCCACCTTCCGGGAAAACCGCCTGCGTGACGCCTTCCCGCGTAGATAAATGCACGTATCGGGCCAGTATCCGGCGATAAAGCAGGTTGAGTGATTTGCGCCTGATGAAATACCCGCCCATCATGCGGATCAGTGGACGCAGTGGCCAAACGCGTGCCCATTCGCCGACTGCATATGACAAAGCTGAATCGCCAGCCACCAAATACGTTACCAACACATAATCCATGTTGGACCGGTGGTTCATGATGAACACCACCGTCGCCTCTGGATCAATCGCATCAATCGCTTCTCGGTTAGGGTTGACGACCCGCACCCGGTACAGCGCCCGTGCCAACCACTTGGCCGCCCGTATCCCGAACCCGAAATAGACCGTTGCACTAAAGGAGGGTACGATTTCACGCGCATATCTTTGTGCGGTCTCAAATACTACATTTTCGGGGGTCCGCTCTTTTGCAGCGCGATCATTCACGGCGCGGATCACCTCGGGATCATAGAGCACATTTTGGATCATATCACTGCGCTGCGCGAGTTTGAACGGCTGGATTGGACGTTTCAACTTCGTGTTTAGCCGCGCGACCACACGCTCTGCCCTGCGCCTAAAAAACCAGCGAACCGATGGGAACAATAGATGCGAGGCTGCCGTCACCGCAGCAAGTAGCCCCATAAGAACAAGCGCCCAGACAGGTAATTCAACAATCGTAAACATCGCGCCGGACTCTGGCAGGGTTTACGCGCGGCGTAAATCCTTGGCTTCACGTTGGTCTGTAGGCACGAACCATATATAAGCCAAGGACGTAACTTGTATAATGCGTTTCGCAAGAAGAAATGCCGCGACGCAGCGAATTGACAAAGTCATAAAATTCCGAATATGAACCGTATAGCGTAATAAAGTTACAGATAGCGAATCTCGATGACCGACGTGCAAAAAGATAGACCCTGGCTGTTTCGTACCTATGCGGGCCATTCAACCGCCAAGGCGTCCAATGCCTTATATCGCGGCAATCTCGCCAAGGGACAGACCGGGCTATCCGTTGCTTTCGATTTGCCCACACAGACAGGTTATGACAGCGATCACGAACTTGCCCGTGGAGAGGTCGGAAAAGTCGGCGTACCAATTACGCATCTTGGGGATATGCGCACGCTTTTTGCCGATATCCCATTGGATCAGATGAATACATCGATGACGATCAACGCAACTGCACCGTGGTTGCTTGCACTCTATATTGCCGTGGCCGAGGAACAAGGTGCAGATATTGCTGCCCTGCAAGGCACCGTGCAAAACGATATCATCAAGGAATACCTGTCTCGTGGCACATATATCTGCCCGCCGAAACCCTCGCTACGTATGATTACAGATGTTGCCGCCTATACGCGTGAACATCTACCAAAATGGAACCCGATGAACGTGTGTTCCTACCACCTGCAAGAAGCCGGTGCCACGCCAGAACAGGAACTTGCTTTTGCACTGGCCACGGCAACTGCCGTTCTTGACGACCTGCAAGGCAAAGTGGCACCGGAACATTTCCCCGCGATGGTTGGACGTATTTCCTTCTTCGTCAACGCAGGTATCCGTTTTGTAACCGAAATGTGCAAAATGCGCGCTTTCGTGGATCTTTGGGACGAGATTTGCCGGGATCGCTACGGTGTGGAAGACCCCAAATTCCGACGGTTCCGCTACGGCGTGCAGGTCAACTCGCTCGGACTGACTGAACAACAGCCCGAAAACAACGTCTATCGCATCCTAATCGAGATGCTGGCCGTTACACTGTCCAAGAAAGCGCGCGCCCGCGCTGTTCAACTGCCTGCTTGGAACGAAGCGCTGGGCCTGCCACGCCCTTGGGACCAGCAATGGTCGCTGCGGATGCAACAGATCATGGCTTTCGAGACGGATCTGCTGGAATATGACGACCTTTTCGATGGCAACCCTGCCGTCGAGCACAAGGTAAACGCGCTAAAAGAAGGTGCCCGCGCCGAACTTGCCACCATCGATGCGATGGGTGGCGCGAATGAGGCTATAGAGTATATGAAATCTCGCCTTGTTGACAGCAATGCCAACCGCATTACCGGAATCGAAGATGGAAATACAACTGTTGTAGGCGTGAACAAATACACGACCGGAGAGCCATCGCCGCTGACCGCTGGCGATGAGGCCATTATGGTTGCAGACAAAGATGCAGAAGCCGACCAAATTGCCCGTCTGTCCCATTGGCGCGAAACCCGTGACAGCGCACGTGTCAAGACTGCCATGGAGGCCTTGCGCCAAGCCGCGCAAACCGGCACGAACATCATGCCCGCTTCTATCGAAGCCGCCAAAGCCGGTGTGACCACCGGTGAATGGGGCGATATGGTCCGTGCCACCTTCGGACAGTACCGCGGCCCTACCGGCGTGTCGCGCAATCCATCAAACCGCACCGAAGGATTGGATGATATTCGCGCCCGCGTCGATGCGGCATCAGACAGGCTGGGGCGTCGCTTGAAATTTCTTGTGGGTAAACCCGGTCTAGATGGTCACTCGAATGGGGCAGAGCAAATCGCCGCCCGCGCGCGCGATTGCGGGATGGACATTTCTTATGAGGGCATTCGCCTAACACCCGATGAGATTGTTTCAGCCGCACAGACCGATGAAGCCCATGTGGTCGGCCTGTCAATCCTGTCAGGCTCTCACATTCCGTTGATTGAAGACCTCATGGCTAAGATGCATAGCGCAGGGTTGGGCCATATACCTGTTGTGGTTGGTGGCATCATCCCTGAAGACGACGCAAACCGCTTACGCGCGATGGGCGTGGCCAAAGTGTATACGCCCAAGGATTTCGAGCTGAACCGCATCATGGAAGATCTCATCGAATTGGTTGACCCGAAAGACGTTGCGGCAGAATAATCAAACCGCGCCCTGCCACATTAGTATCAGCCTGGTGAAGACGTCGAAATAAAATTGAATCCCGTTTGGGAAATGCGTCAAACGCAATTGCATTTCGTTCTATTTTTCTGCAATAAAAAGAAAAATGGAGGTTACAATGAAATTCGACTTAAAAAGCATGACAAAAAAAGAACTTGAGAAACTCAAATCTGACGTTGAAAAAGCGCTCGTAAAACATGCCGCACTGGAAAAGAAAAAAGCGCTTATCGCGGCTGAAAAAGCAGTCAAAGCATTTGGCTATTCTCTTTCAGAATTGACTGAATCTCAATCCGCATCAAAAGCAACATCAGGCACCAAGAAGAAATCATCAACCAAAAAAGCCCCTGCAAAATATCGCAACCCTAATGACGTAAAAATGACCTGGAGCGGGCGCGGGCGACAACCGCTATGGATAAAAGATGCTTTATCAAAAGGTAAGAAACTGTCAGATTTTGAAATCAAATAGATTTCGAAGATATGGTCAGACATAAATGGCAAATTCCAAGCTTCTTGATTTACGGTAACTGCTATTAAAATATCAAATTTTGGACCTTTGTTCACATATTTGAAAAGACTGATCAAATTATACGGCTGATCTCGACGTAAAGGCTTAGTTTCATGACTATTCATATAGGTGCAAATCCCGGCGATATTGCTGAAACTGTTCTTTTGCCGGGTGATCCTTATCGCGCGAAATGGGCCGCAGAAACATTTCTGGAGTCCCCAAAATTGGTGAACGAAGTTCGCGGTATGCTGGGCTTCACCGGCACATGGAAGGGAAACAAGGTCACGATCCACGGATCTGGCATGGGGATGCCCTCCTTGTCTATCTATGTCAACGAGTTGATCCGAGACTACGGTGCGAAGACACTGATACGCATCGGGTCAACTGGTGCAATGCAGGAAAAAGTAGCGTTGCGTGACATCATTCTGGCTATGACATCTTCAACGCTGTCGACTCCATCCCGCGGATTTTTTAAAGAAGTAAATTTCGCGCCCTGTGCCGATTGGAGCCTTCTAAAAGAAGCAGCCAATGCTGCCGAAGCAAAAGGTGTGAATACACATATTGGCGGTATCTATTCGTCAGATGTCTTTTACGATGAACGTCCGGACTTGACGGAACAGATGACCCGCCACGGTATTTTGGCCGTAGAAATGGAAGCCGCAGAGCTTTACACTATAGCTGCCAGATATAACTGCCGCGCCCTTGCTATACTTACGGTATCGGATCATTTGATCACTCACGAAGCGCTACCTTCAGAAGATCGAGAGAAAAGCTTCGGAGATATGGTGCAGATTGCACTGGAAGCTGCATTTCCTGACAGCTGATATGTAAAGCCGTTGCGCGGCTTTCAAATCTTGTTGCGTTGTAGATGACCTACAACGCATAAAATCTATATACTGACATGAAAATAGAAACTGCCTCGGATATTCTTGGCACGGGGTAGGATCGTGTGCTGCGGAATGTAGCTGTGCCATTTGAAACTGGTATGAGGATTTGTATTTAACTTGCGGCAAATATGACGGCATATCTTATTGGCTTCAGGGAACCGGCCAACCAACGCAATACATATTCCATCGCATGGCGTGAAATGTGCGGTATGCTTGTAAAAAAGTGCGCAGCAAATCGTATCCAAAGGGAGGAGAATGCAATTGGATAAAGCCATGACACATACTCAGGAACAGTTAGATCAAATTCCGCAAGATGGGCTGGCCAATGTTGCGGGCCACACGGGCAGTCCCTTACTGGACATAACAATACCAGATCTGTTGGCGGAGACTGTATCACGATACCCAGACAGGCTAGCGGTTGTATTTTCTGAACAGGATATTCGCTGGACCTATACTCAATTCGCACATGAGATTGACAAGCTTGCCACCGGGTTGTCGCAACTGGGGCTGTCAAAAGGGGACAGGGTCGGTATCTGGTCGCCAAACCGCTACGAATGGGTTCTCACACAGTTCGCCACAGCCCGCCTTGGTATCATTCTGGTGAATATCAATCCTGCATATCGCGTGTTTGAACTGGAATACGCTCTGAACAAAACCGGTTGCACGGCGCTGGTTTTGGCCGAGACTTTCAAAACCTCCGACTATGTTGCGATGATCCGCGAACTTACGCCGGAACTTTCAGAAAACCAGCCTCAGTTAAATTCAACCCGGTTGCCTGCGTTGCGCCATGTCATAGCCACAGGGACACACGCCCGTCCCGGGACGAAATTGTTTTCAGATATTCAGAACACCGCCCCCGAGACAGATCGTATCGATGCGATAACAGCCACTCTGAAACCTGATGATCCGATCAATATTCAATTCACCAGCGGGACAACAGGTCGTCCTAAAGGTGCCACACTGACGCATCATAACATCGTCAATAACGCTCACTTCGTCACAAACGCTATGAAGTTTACCGAAGTCGATAAACTTTGTATGCCCGTGCCGTTCTATCACTGTTTTGGTATGGTTATGGGAACCTTGGGGTGCGTTACCAAAGGGGCTACGATGGTGGTCCCGGGCGAAGCATTTGACCCGACCTCAACCCTACAAGCCATTTCAAAAGAGCGATGCACGGCTCTTTATGGTGTACCAACAATGTTTCTTGCCGAGCTGGAGCATCCAGACTTCGACAGCTTCGATCTGACATCGCTGCGCACAGGCATCATGGCAGGTGCGCCCTGCCCGATTGAAGTCATGAGACAAGTCCAGTCAAAGATGCATATGCGCGAAGTAACCATCGCCTATGGCATGACGGAAACCAGCCCGGTTTCTTTTCAAAGTGCCGTCGATGATCCAGTGGAAAAGCGCGTTACCAGTGTCGGGCGGGTTCAGCCCCATGTTGAGGTCAAGATTATTGATGAGGACGGTCAAACCGTTGGCATCGGCGAACAAGGCCAGTTACTGACCCGCGGGTATATCGTGATGCAAGGATATTGGAACGACCCGGACAAAACGGCTGAGGCCATTGATAGCGACGGGTGGATACATACCGGAGATCTGGCGACACTTGATGCCGAGGGCTATTGCAACATCACCGGGCGCGTAAAAGACATGATCTGCCGCGGAGGAGAAAATATATATCCACGCGAGGTGGAAGAGTTTCTCTTTACCCACCCGGAAATCAGTCAGGTTCAGGTCTTTGGAATTCCCGACCACAAGTACGGCGAAATCGTCTGTGCCTGGGTCATACCCAAACCCGATATGACGCCAACAGAAGCTTCGATCCGCGACTTCTGCAAAGATCAGATAGCTCAATTCAAGATTCCTGCGTTGGTCCGTTTCAAGGATACATTGCCAATGACGGTTACGGGCAAGCCGCAGAAATTTATTATGCGTGATGCTATGATCGCAGAACTCGGGTTGGTGGTCGATAAAACGGCGTAAATCAAAACTATAAGCGGTTACTTCGTTGAGCCTCTTCAGGTGAAAATGGTTGCCATTTCCGCATCTGAATTGATCGCTTTTCTTTCGGCATCGGCACAGAGGGCATGGGGTTGAGTTCGACGATTTCGTTTTCGACTGCGTACCTGAAGATACCTCTGATCGGTGTGAACAATGCCCACAACGACGTTGGCTGCATATTCGGTGATTGCTGCTCTCTGAAAGCTCTGAGCTTGGCGGCTGTGAGGTGATTGAGGGGAACATCTCCAACCTGATCGATCAGCGTTTTGATGCTACGGCGATACTTGTTGCGAACCTCTTTAGTGATGCCAGAGAAGTCGTAGTATCGTTCGGCAACAGCACTTATCGTGTTTGGGTCGCCAGCTATTCCAGCAATGCGACGTTCTAGTTTGCGTTTAACCAGATCGTATTCGCCGCGTTCATCTGGATCGTTCGGTGGATCAACATGTTGTCCGAAGAATGCTGCTAGGACGCCACGATACCACGCAAGTTGCCTATCGGGGTCAACCTGTCCGTCGATGTCATTGACACTTACCTTGGCCTTTTTCAGCGGGTCAAAGGGAGCTAAGTCGAGAATGATCTCATTACCTTCTTCATCGACAGCGCGAGAAAAGGCTAAGGGATCGTTCTTGAGGGGCTGCATCCCGTCAATCATGCGTGTGACCAGAGGTTCGACTTCGGCACTCTCGGTTGAACGCCGCGTCTCGGTTTGTGTTTGTGGATTTTTTAGTTCTGCTAACAAAGCATCATGCTCTTCAGCCCAACCTGTAACCAGTGACACCGCTTTGGCATAGGACACGTCACCACAAGGTTCTGTCCACACAGTGATGCCCAACGTCTTGTGATACCGCTTTGGAACTCGTCGCTGATAGAAGAAGCGACCTCGATCTTCCTTCAAATATTTGACGGTCTTAGGCGGCATTGTGTCGAAAAATCCCAAATTTGTGTCGAAATATGACCCCATTAAGGGGCTATTCCAAAACAAAATCAAGTATATCAATGCTGTAGATAAATGGTGGGCGACCCTGGAATCGAACCAGGCGTGCGTCTCCGCGAGGGAGTTACAGTCCCCTGCCACACCTTGCGGCCTGTCGCCCACACTCAAGGCCTGAGCCCTGTTGCGTTCGGTGAGATATAAGCCTGCCATCGCCCCGTCAACAGGAAAATCGATCAGGTACGGCTCAACTGGCTACCATATTGCGCGTTGCGTTTGGTCGCGCAAATGATCAAGGTCACCACGAAAACAAGGCGCTTGAAAACATGGCACAGAAGAAGCCCAAATGGGTCGTCGAAAAAGAACGCAATCGCCGGGCAGCGGCGGCCGAGACGGTATGGCTGTTTGGCCTGCATGCTGTCCGCGACGCACTGATGAACCCTATGCGCGAACGCTTACGGCTGGTGGTAACGAAAAACGCGGCTGATCGCCTTGGCGACACGATCCGGACCTGTGGGGTGGAGCCAGAACTCTCGGACCCACGAAAATTTGCTGCCCCCATTGATCCGCAATCTGTCCATCAAGGCGCTGCCCTGGAAGTCAAACCGCTGGATTGGGGCAGCCTGTCTGATATTTGCGCCCCACGCGGCGAAGCCGCGCGTGTGATCCTGCTGGACCGCGTGACTGACCCACATAATGTCGGCGCGATCCTGCGGTCTGCCGAGGTATTCGGCGCGCGGGCAGTCATCGCACCCCATCGCCATTCGGCCCCGGAAACCGGAGCATTGGCCAAGACAGCATCCGGTGCGCTGGAACGCCAGCCTTATCTGCGGGTCAAGAACCTGTCCACAACAATGGGGGCGCTGCGCGAGATGGGCTACACTCTGATCGGTCTCGATGGCACCGGCGCACAGACCTTGGAAGAAACCACGCAAGAGATGACTGGCAGTAAAGCTATAGCTCTCGTGCTTGGCGCAGAAGGCCCAGGCCTGCGCGAAAAGACTAAAGAAACCTGCGACACACTGGCCCGAATTGACCCTGCGGGAGAATTTGGATCGCTAAATGTTTCAAATGCGGCGGCAGTGTCCCTATATGCAATAGAGAAGATTCAACGAACAGGATGACCCCGTGCCCCATGACGTAAAGATTGCCACCTGCTGTTATTGTTCAAGCCGGACAACATTAAAATTGAGTGCGCGCGATGGGCATGAATTGGCATGTGGGTCTTGCGGTGCCCCATTGCATGAGATGAAATCGCTCAAAACATCCGGACGGAAGGGGCGGAGCGACTATGGGCAAAACCACAAGAAGCGTTCCAGATCAGATAATTATGGCCATCGCCGCCCCTCAAAACAACAAAAGAAACGCAAACCGTTTTGGCGTGAACTGGTTGAGGATGTGATCGACGAAATCTTCGATTAAGCGCGACAATTCGCCTCGCCACCGTTCACAGTTTTGTAAAGTCCCTAGAAGATGCGATTCCAGACCTTATCTATGACATGTAGATGCAGCACCGGAACTGTTGCATCTGACTTCACTGTCCCTCGTTCCGCGACTGGCGCCTGTGGTTAGACCCGCAGGCGCTTTTTTGTAATAGCCGCTTATTACTGAGGCAAGCCATACTCGGAGATACGTATCAGCAACCGCTGTGCCTTTAACGCGGTTTCCATTATATGGCGAAGTTATGAATTATTCTGATGACCTTCTCCGCCAAACCCTGACCAGCACCAAAGTGATAGCTTGTGTCGGCGTCTCGATGAATCCGGTACGGCCAAGCTATTACGTGGCGCGCTATCTGACCTTAAAAGGCTACCGGGTCATTGGCATCAATCCTGGGCACGCGGGCAAGATGTTGTTTGGCGAGCAAATCCGCGCCACCCTGTCAGATATCCCGGCCGAGATACCAGTAGATATGGTTGATATTTTTCGCCGCCCGGACGCTGTGCCCGCTATTGTTGATGAAGCAATCGCCAACCTGCCCCATCTGAAAACCATATGGATGCAGATCGGCATAGAGCATAAGGAAGCAACTGCAACAGCTGAAGCGGCGGGCCTGACAGTCATCCAGAACCGCTGTCCCAAAATAGAATATCAACGCCTGTTCGGGGAACTACGTATGGGCGGCTTCAACACTGGTGTAATTTCTTCGCGACTTTAGAAGATCAATACCAATTCAGAAATTCAGACTGAATTTAACGTCAATGCCATAATGTTTCTGGCTACTTGCGCCAATCCCATCATAGAAGACACCAATGCTGCGTTGCGCACCATTCTGATTACGGTGTGTGAGGCCAAATTTGGCCGTCGCACGCCCGCCTTCATAGTATGGCGCAACGGATCCAGCCAAGCCGGTCGCGTTTCTGTAAGTCCAAACTCCGTCCAATCCTCCGGTCATTTCAAAAGACCCTGCCTTGACGGGCATAGGCTTGGCGAATTCCGCGCCGAACTGCATAGTGCCAAGCTCGATCTTCTGATGAGGCATGGGGCTGCCGATATGGTTCATCTCACCCGCTTGCCGGTCAATCGTATACGACATCTGTAGTTTTGGGCGCACAATCGTTTCATCAAACCGAAGCTCTCCGGCAACCCTGGCCTGCGCCAGCAAACGCTCTCGCGACACACCATCCCGATAAACACCAGCCTGCATAACCTCGCTGGATGTTTTGCCATAAAGCAGGCGTCCGGCAAAATAAAGCGGCTGACTCGGGGCCCCCAGAACAAGATAGGGGCCTGTCATCCAGCCCATACCACGCTTGTTCGCAAAGCGGCTGGCTTGCTCATGATAGTCAAACTGGAACATGGCCCCGATCAGCACTTTGGGCGCTAGCTTCTTATGGCTACCAAACGCCCCGAACCCATATTGATTTTTGATACCCTGCAGCGAGGCCCATGAAGTATTTAACTGAAACCACAAGGGTTTTTCCGCTTTATTTGCAAAGTTTATCTGGCCGGTATGGCGCGTTATCCGGGCATTGAACAACCCGGTTTTGCTACCTTTCATGAAACCGACCAATTCGGGCTGCAAGGACATGATCCGATGCCCCTGACTGACCTGAAACTGCGCGGCGCTTTGATAGGCCGGCATCGTCTCAACTGCAAAAGCTGCAACCTGTATCTCTGCCTCATTGCCCAGCGCAGACAGAGAGGATGCCCCCCAAAGGCCCAAGGCGAATGCAATGCGTTTCGCTGAGTACGATAGTTTCATTCAGCTCTTCCTGCTCGCGTTTCCGACTTCACAGAAGCGTTACCGAACAGGAAAGGAGAACTTATGACCTCAAAATGACAATTGCGGACAAACTCGCCTCATTAAAAACATATCGCCATAATTGGCGCATATTTGGCAACAGTCAGAATGGAACGCTTAGCTGGCGAAAATCCGCGCCATGTCCTTGAAACCCTTGATTTCAATCGGATTGCCCGACGGATCGCGGAAGAACATCGTCCATTGCTCACCCGGCTCACCTTCAAAGCGTACTGATGGAGGCAAAACAAATTCCTGCCCTGCGGATTCAAGTCGATCTGCCAACTTGCGCCATAGTTCATAGGGTAGTACCAGCCCCATATGCGGCATTGGCACCATATGCTCACCAACTTTGCCGGTATTCGTGGTCACAAACGGCGTTCCCAAATGCAAAGATATCTGGTGGCCAAAGAAATCGAAATCCACCCATGTGTCTGTTGAACGCCCTTCGACGCAGCCAAGAAGACCCCCGTAAAAAGTCCGGGCGTCATTCAGATCCGTCACATGATAGGCAAGATGAAAAGGCATTAACATCAGTATGAATATCATAGCATTGTCGCCCCGTTGGCAAGCCTCTAAGCTGGCACAAATCAATGAGGAGAATTACGATGTCCGATCAAGAGGCTTACGGCTTCGACACGCTTCAAATTCATGCGGGCGCGCGCCCTGATCCCGCGACAGGTGCGCGACAAACGCCAATTTATCAAACAACTGCCTATGTCTTCCGCGATGCCGACCACGCCGCCGCTTTGTTCAACCTTCAAGAAGTCGGCTATATCTATTCGCGTCTGACGAACCCGACCGTAGCTGTTTTGCAAGAACGCATTGCCACCCTTGAAGGTGGCGCAGGTGCAGTGTGCTGCTCTTCCGGACATGCAGCGCAGATCATGGCTCTGTTCCCGCTTATGCAGCCGGGATGCAATGTCGTCGCATCAACCCGGCTTTACGGTGGTACAGTCACGCAGTTCAGCCAGACGATCAAGCGCTTTGGCTGGTCTGCAAAATTCGTCGACTTTGACGATGAGGCCGCTGTGAAAGCAGCCATCGATGACAAAACACGCGCTGTGTTTGGCGAAGCTATTGCAAACCCCGGCGGCTATATCATGGACGTGCGTGCAATTGCTGACATCGCTGACGCTGCGGGCATCCCATTGATCATCGACAACACCTCGGCCACGCCTTATCTGTGCCGCCCGATTGAACATGGCGCTACGTTGGTCGTGCATTCCACGACAAAATATTTGACAGGCAACGGCACAGTAACAGGTGGGTGCGTTGTCGATTCAGGTAAGTTTGACTGGGCCGCTTCGGATAAATTCCCATCCCTGTCACAGCCGGAACAAGCCTACCATGGCTTGAAGTTTGCCGAAACCTTCGGCCCGCTGGCCTTTACGTTCCACGGCATCGCTGTCGGATTACGCGACCTCGGCATGACGATGAACCCACAAGCCGCGCATTACACATTATGCGGCATTGAAACGCTGAGCCTGCGAATGCAACGACACATAGAAAACGCAGAGCAAATCGCAAACTGGCTTGAAAAGGACCCGCGCGTTGATTTCGTGACCTATGCCGGGCTGAAATCGTCCCCTTATTATGATCGCGTCGCCAAGGTCTGCCCGAAAGGCGCAGGCGGTCTGTTCACGTTCGCTGTGAAGGGCGGATACGAGGCCTGCATCAAGCTGGTCGATAGCTTGGAGATCTTCAGTCATGTCGCAAATCTGGGCGATGCGCGGTCTCTGATCATCCATTCGGCCTCGACCACACACCGGCAACTCACGCCAGAGCAGCAAAAAGCCGCCGGTGCAGAACCCAACGTGGTGCGTGTCTCTATCGGCATTGAAGATGCCAAAGATCTGATCGCTGATCTGGATCAGGCATTGACCAAAGCAACGGCCTGAATTGATACGGGTGATGTCTTGGCATCACCCGTGATCTACGTCTACTGGCCGATCTCAAAAACCATCGTGACGCGCGCTGAGACGCTCAACTCGCCTTGTGCAATCGGAATGCCGCTATCTGCAGCCATACGAGACTCAGCAAATACTGTGGGCGCACCACCACCTGCAAAAACATCACTGATCGACTGAACAGATCCCAAAGTAACACCTGCCGCATCCGCATATAACTTGGCTTTGCGCATAGCATCCTTGATTGCGGCTTCACGCGCTTGGTCCTTTCGAGGTTCCGGGTCCGCGAAGCCAAAACTTAACCCTCTGAAATCATTGGCTCCACTGCTTACAACCTGGTCCAACGTATCGCCTAGACGATCCAGATCGCGCACCTTTACGGTAATCATGTTGGACGCGATAAATCCTGTGATTTTATTCGCGTCCTGAACCGAAGAATTTCGATAATTCCATTGCGGGCTTAGGGATAACTGGCTGGTTTGCATGTCTTTCTGCTCAACCCCGACGGCTGCAAGTTGGCTCAGAACCTCACGTGTTACATCCGAGGTCTGGCGAACAGCATCTGCTGCATTATCAGACTGGTTGGTCACTCCCAACGTCACTGTCGCAATATCGGGATTACTTTTGACCTGCCCTTCCCCCATAACAGTTATGCGACCTGTTTCATCCTGCGCCCATACTGGCAATGCGGCGACAAGTATAGAAATGGCGATGACTGCTGATTTGACCAAGTACATGACAACTTCTCCTTGAATATGAGCCTATCATGACAGCTTTGACGCATCGCACAAAGCAATCCTTGGCAAGAATGCTTTCTCTTGGAGGTTTTCTGCGTTAAGATATGTTTAAGGCTAATCTGGAATAAACGGATAGCTCTAGTTGTGGTGGGCTGAAGCGGTACAATATGATCCCTGATTTCGCGTTGAATCTTCTGGAGGACTGCATCGTCCTTCTTCATCGTTCCAAAAGTGGTGCAGGTTGGATTGAAGTTGAAAAAGTTCAATTCGACAGTGAAACTCTCAAAGATGACATCCGGGCTATCCGGGCACATGCCGTTGAAATCGGTGGTCAGAGTTTCACCACTAAACTGATCCTGCCGCCATCGCAGTTGCTTTACATGACTGTAAGTGTCTCGGATGATGTTGAGGGCGACATTATCCGTGCCCTTGAGGACCAGACACCCTATACTGAAAGCCAGATATCATTTGATTATACATTACATAGCGACGAGGCCAAAGTGGTGGCCGTTGCGCGCGAAACATTAGCTGAAGCAGAAAAATTCCTCGCTCCGTTTCGCCTAAATCCGCTGGGATTCACATCCATACCAGAAGATGGGCAATTTGACGGCGAACCCAACCTTGGTAAAACCTCTGCAGCCGTCGGCCAAGAGTTCGTTACTGATACTGTGGCGATCAAGATTATCGAAGATGATACTTTTGAACCGGAAATTGCTCAACCGGAAGATATCGAGGAACAGCAGGTCTTAGCGCAAGAAGATACTGCCGCACCCGAAACGGACGACCAGATCGAAGTAGCCCCAGTCGACCCTCAAACCTCTGAAATCGAACCGGCAGAAACAGCCACCGATGAGCAGGAAGATGCCACCTTGCCCAAAACGGGCGATCAGATCGAAGCGGCCCCAGTCGACCCTCAAACCTCTGAAATCGAACCGGCAGAAACAGCCACCGATGAGGCCAATGAGATAGCCGAAGAAAAAGCAGAGAAGCCTGAGCCCGGCAAGGCCAAGCCCATACCAATTCTAAGGGCAACTGATAATTTTGAAACCAAGAGCGAAATCCCTGAGCCGTTTCTGGATACTTCAGCAGAGCCTGTGTCTGTTGCAGAGGACGAAGATGAGGTAACAGTTTCTCCGGGTGTTGCTACTACAAAAGCAGAAAACTTCGTACCACCGGCCCCCATATTGGCGGCAAAAGAAGCGCAGAGAGACTTTGACATCAAGCTTGCCCCAAAATTGGGCGGCATCAAGAAACTGGCTATGACAGCCGAGGCCGAGGAGACCAAACCCCGGCAAGAGCCTGCGTTGACATCGCTACAAACGAAACGTGAAACGCTTAAGCTTACAGCACCTGTAAAGCCCAAACCATCTCAACCGATACTGGAACCAGTTGGTGACGTTATTGGCGGCAAGCCACCTTATCTGGGCGTAATCCTGACTTTTGCGCTGCTTGTGACCTTGGGGCTAGTTGCCGTTCTGTCATCCTACTTCTTGCCAGAGAACGCCGTAACACGCTGGTTCTCCCGGCAAGATGCCCCGCAAATAGCTGAGCTTGAGCAACCTCCGGCCCAGTTGAATCAGATTGAAGAGTTGGATGCGATAGACTTGGCAGCGCTTCCCACCGTGGCCCCGGCCACCATACCAGAGTTTATAGCGCCCGTAGACGAACCGTTGACTGCGGAAAAACCAGCAATCCTGCCATCGCCCATGAATCAGACCGAGGCAAAAACAGCCTATGCCGCAACAGGTATCTGGCAGCGCGCTCCGGATTTTGCAAAGTCGCTGACGCAAGACACATTAGATGGCCTGAAAACTGTAGCGAATGATCCTGTTGTTACGCCGGAAACCCCGCCTGTTTTGGCGTCCTTCGATCCTTCAGAAAACGAGGCCGTGTTCCAGTCGCCGCAGACACCAACTGACGCCCAAGTCGTGCGAGATGAAAATACGTTGGTAGAACCAACGCTAGAGGGCGCCTTGAACTCAGAGGGCATTCTGATATTTGCTGGAAAGCCACCGAAAACGGCGATCCCGCGTCCGGATAATCTTGTCCCGGAGACAGCCGTTGACGAGACACCTGGGACGGAAAATCCCGAAACTGCACGACTGGCAACCATTCGCCCGCAGCCACGACCTTCAGAAGCGGTTGAACTGACTGAAGAGACAGCGCCAGTGCAAAATGGTAACTCAGAACTGGCTGCTATTCGCCCTCAACCCAGACCCGTATCAGATCAGGCCCAAGCCGCTGCAATTGCCCGCGCTCTGGCTGAAGTGGATCTGGCAGAATCAGCGCCAGCAAACGTCAACGTCGTTGCAAATTCACTGCGTCCCGGTGTTCGGCCTGAAGCTGTTGCGCGCGCAGCCCAGCGCGCACCGCAGCAAACCCAGACCGCGTCAGCTTCGACCGCAGCCGTGCGCGCGACAGGCCCTGCCGTTGTACGCAGCAGCCGGGCAACGCCAACAGCCCCGACCACAGCTTCGGTTGCCCGTGCAGCCACAGACAATAATGCTATCAGCCTTGGCAAAGTCGCCCTTGTGGGTGTGTTTGGCACCACCTCAAGCCGTAAGGCGATCGTACGTATGCCGAACGGGAAATTTAAAAGAGTGGCCATCGGCGACCGGATAAATGGCGGGCGCATCGCGGCAATCGGTGAGCAATCACTGAAATATGTCAAAGGTGGGCGTACCGTGACGCTTGAAATGCCACGAGGCTAGACTTGGGATAGGCTTGCAAGCGCTGAACGCATCCTAAATCAGCAATGCTGCCGCCAATCCTAAAAATACGAAAAACCCAACCACATCCGTCACTGTTGTCACAAAAGCACCAGACGCCAAAGCTGGATCAACGCCAAGCTTGTCTAACGCGACCGGGATCAGGATACCCGCCAGAGCCGCCACAAGCAGGTTGATCACCATTGCGATCCCGATCACTACGCCAAGCATCGGCGTGCCGAACCACAAAACACCGATCACCCCCATCACCACCGCAAAAATCATTCCGTTCAACAGGCCAGCCAAGGCCTCACGACGCACGACCCGCCAGACGTTTGATCCGGTCAAGTCCTTCGTCGCAATGGCCCGCACGGCCACCGTCAACGATTGGGTCCCGGCATTCCCGCCCATCGACGCCACAATCGGCATAAGAACAGCCAGCGCCACGATCTGCCCCAGCACATTTTCAAACTGCGCAATCACCAGGGATGCAAGAATTGCTGTGACCAGATTGACCGCTAGCCATGGAAAACGCTGACGCATCGTTTCCAATGTGCGGTCAGACAGGCTTTCATCGCCGCCCACACCAGCCAGACGCAAGATATCTTCTTCTGCCTCTGCATCCAGCACGACCATCGCATCATCAATTGTGATAACGCCGACCAAACGGTCATCGCTATCAACAACCGGGGCGGAAATCAGGTGATACTGATTGAACGCATAAGCCACGTCTTTCTCGGGCTGCGTGACAGGTATGGTCCGAAAACCGTCTTCGATAATTTGCGCTAATTGGATATCGCGAGGCGACCCCAGAAGCTTGCCCAGTGTTACGTGGCCTACCGGGTGGTAAGAAGAATCGACCAGAATGACATAATAAAACTGCTCTGGCAGGTCATCTTCACCCCGCAGAAAATCAATCGTTTCACCGACATTCCAGTGCTGTGGGGCAACAACAAGCTCTCGCTGCATCAAACGTCCGGCCGAAAACTCTGGATAGGTCAACGCCTGTTCCACAGCGACCCGATCCACGTCCTCAAGCGAGCCGAGGATCAGCTTTTGTTGGTCGTCTTCAAGGTCTTCGACCAGATCGACCACATCATCTGTTTCCAGCTCTCGGACAGCTTCGGACAGAACATGGGCGGGCAGATATTCGATAACCTCTTCGCGTAGGCTTTCTTCCAGCTCTGACAGAACTTCGCCGTCGATATTGGTTGACCACAGGCTTAGAAATGCACGCCGCTCCGCACCACTGATCTGCTCCAGAAGGTCGGCAATATCAGCCGGATGCAGGGGTTCAAGCAGTACATCAAGCGCACGCGCATCCATAGCGTCGATGGCGCCCATAACCCCATCAACCAAGCCGCGCTCCAACGCGTAGGTTTCTTCCCTGTTCTCAGTGTTCTTAACGGTATCTTCGGTCATAACTGCCTGCCTCAATCTGGCGTTGTGGCGACCTTAGTAAATGCTGCACCGCAACGGTAGAGCGCATCAGCACTTTTGACAGATTTCCTTTCAGGCCTGAGCGCGGTATCGAGGGGTATGATACAGCAGACCACAACGCATGTTCTCTATGGCCAGACCCTAAGCTTCAAAAGCGACCCGTTTCACACGCCTTGGGGTGAGGCGGTACAGATCGAACAACATGGTGCAGTTGTGATCGAGAACGGTCATATCACAGCCGTCGGTCCTGCAAATACGATAGACGTGCCAGAGAACGCGCGGCCTACAGATTATGGCGACTGTTTAATTATGGCCGGGTTTGTAGACGCGCATATGCACTACCCTCAAACAGCGATCATCGCCAGTTGGGGCAAGAGGTTGATCGACTGGCTAAACAGCTACACTTTCCCTGAAGAGATACGGTTTTCTGACCCGGCCTATGCCGCAGAAATTGCAAACCTATATTTTGATCTGGCGTTGTCTCATGGGACAACCACATCAGTCAGCTATGCGACAATTCATCCTGAGAGCGTTGACGCCTATTTTTCTGAGGCGCAAAAACGCGGATTGCGTGCCTTAACTGGTAAGACCTGTATGGACCGTAACGCACCAGACGCCTTATGCGATACTGCGCAATCTGCATATGATGATAGCAAGGCATTATTGCAGAAGTGGCATGAGGTGGACAGGCTTGGCTATGTGATCACGCCACGCTTTTCACCGACATCAACGCCAGAGCAACTTGAGGCGTTGGGCGCGTTATGGGCTGAATACCCCGATTGCCTGATGCAGACTCATCTCAGCGAACAGGTGGAAGAAATCAACTGGGTACGCGGTCTCTTCCCAAAAGCTCGCGATTATCTTGATACCTATGAACAATTCGGCCTGCTTGGGACACGCGGGTTATATGGCCATGCGATCCATTTGGAACCGCGCGAACGGGATCGATTGCGTGAGACAGGCGCTGCTCTGATCCACTGCCCCACATCCAACACCTTCATCGGCTCCGGGCTGTTTGATATGTCCGCCCTGAAAGCCGATGGGCATCGCGTAGGTCTGGCGACAGATACTGGCGGTGGGTCAAGCTTCTCCATGCTCCGCACCATGGCCGCCGCATATGAAATCAGCCAGTTAAAGGGCGTAGCGCTGCACCCGGCGCAATTGCTTTGGTTGGCCACCTGCGGATCAGCGCAATCCCTGCTTTTGGGGCATAAGATTGGAAATCTTGCCCCGGGGATGGAGGCCGATCTTGTGATACTTGATCTGGCCTCTACCCCTGAAATTTCACAACGCGCGAACCGGGCCGAAGGCTTCTGGGACACTGTCTTTCCCACCATCATGATGGGGGATGACCGGGCTGTGCGTAATGTCTGGGTTAAAGGGCAGTTAACAGTTTGACCGCCCCAAAACCAAAACCCAGATATTGCCACGTGCCCGCGCCACGCCATATTCCCGTGCGCGCCTGTCCAGATTGTTACGTCTGTGGCCGCGTGATTGCATCCATGCCGACATAGCGCGTGCAGAGGATTGCTGCCCCTTAGCTATATTTTCAGCCACAAAGCAAAATCTGTAACCCGCTCTGCGTACCCGTTTGCCAACGTTAGAACCATCCGATCCACGATGACCAAAGAACCCTCTGCGCGCCATATCGCTGGCATGGACTTCCGCCGCGCGGGTCAAGCGTTCGGATTGGGTCAACTGAGGTAGCCCGGCGGCCCGTCTCTCGGCATTCAGGATTTGCCCGATATCAGCAAAACCAGCAAACGGTAATAACACAAACACAAAAACCAACGAAATCATCAAATCGCAGCGCATAATGTGCCTCCTATTGCATCAAGTTTAGCGCCAATTGCTTCTGTCGCTCAAGGGCCCACGGCAAATCCAGACCTGAAAGCTGATAATCCCGAACGACCTGCACACCTTCCACAAACAAATCCCGCACTTTGCTTGGCCCTGCCAATATCAGCGCCACCTTGTCCCAACTGCCCGCGCCATCGACCCCATTCGTATCCCACAGCGCGATGTCGGCGCGATAGCCTGTCTTGATCTGCCCGCAGTGCTCGCCGCGGCCCAGAACTTCGGCGCCACCACGCGTGGCAATATATAAAGCCTCCCGAGCGCTCATCGCGTCAGCCCCCTGAACTACGCGTTGCAGCAACATGGCCTGTCGCGCCTCAAGCATCATATTGCCCATATCGTTAGACGCTGATCCATCCACCCCAAGTCCGACCTTAACCCCTGCATCCCGCATGGCCCGCACGGGCGCGATGCCTGAACCAAGGCGGCAGTTTGAACACGGGCAATGGGCCACACCCGTGCGCGACCGCGCAAACAGATCAATCTCTGCTCCATCCAGCTTGACGCAATGGGCGTGCCAAACGTCATCACCAACCCAACCAAGATCCTCAGCATATTGTCCCGGACGGCAGCCGAATTTTTCCAGGGAATAGGCGATATCCTCATCATTCTCGGCCAAATGGGTATGCAGCATCACGCCCTTGTCCCGCGCCAGATGGGCAGTTTCACGCATCAAATCCCGGCTAACCGAAAAAGGCGAACAGGGCGCAAGTCCCACACGGATCATAGACCCCGGTGAGGGGTCATGAAACGTATCTACAACCCGGATCATATCCTTGATGATTGCTGTTTCTGCTTCAACCAACCCATCCGGAGGTAAACCGCCATCGCTTTCACCGATACTCATCGCGCCACGCGTGGGATGGAAGCGCAGCCCGATCTCGGCCGCTGCTGCAATCGTATCATCCAGCCGCGCGCCATTTGGGTAAAGGTACAGGTGATCCGAAGTCATCGTACAGCCTGACAGTGCCAGCTCTGCCAGACCAATCTGGGTCGCGCTAAACATTTCCTGCGGCCCGAAACGCGCCCAAATCGGGTAAAGCGTATTGAGCCAACCAAACAGCAGCGCATCTTGACCGCCGGGCACAGCACGGGTCAGCGTTTGATACAAATGGTGATGTGTATTCACCAAACCGGGCGTAACCACACAACCTGTTGCAAGAATGGTTTCACCAATCGTTTTCAGATCAGAGCCTATCTCAGCAATCACACCATCCCGGATCAGTATGTCAGCATTAGCCAATTCAGAGCCCGCATCATCCATCGTCAGGATGATTTCCGCCCCTTTGATCAGCCTTTCAGGCATCTTTCAGGATTTCCAACGCAGCTGCGTGCAATTCCGGCGTTGCGGCCGCAACGGCACGCCCGCCTTGATCAACAGGTTTACCCTGCCAATCGGTGACGACACCGCCAGCCGCTTCGATCACCGCAATCGGTGCTTGGATGTCATAAGCATTCAGCCCAGCTTCAATCACCAGATCAATCTGGCCAAGCGCCAAAAGTGCATAGGCGTAACAGTCCATCCCATAACGCGTCAGTTTGCATCGTCTTGCGACCGCATTGAAAGCAGTCCTTTCTGCTTCCGTGCCCACCTCGGGGAATGTTGTGAAAATCAAAGCATCGCTCAAATCCGTCGTGCCCGAGGTTCTCAGGTCTCGCACGCCATGCCGCCCCTCAAGCTGTGCAATGCCCAGCCCGCCAATAAACCGCTCACCAATATAAGGCTGGTCAATCAAGCCCAGAACCGGTGCTGCGCCGTCATGCAGCGCAATCAGCGTCCCCCATGTTGGCGTCCCTGAGATATAGCCCCGTGTTCCGTCAATGGGATCAAGCACCCATGTCAAACCGCTGGCCCCTTCGGTTGCGCCAAACTCCTCCCCCAGAATGCCATCGTCAGAGCGATGCTGCGCCAGAAGCGCACGAATAGCTTGTTCTGCCGCACGATCTGCGATTGTCACTGGATCAAATCCATCTAAATCTTTGGATTGGGTCGCCAAAGCTCCGCCTCGGAAATACGCAAGTGTCTCAGCACGTGCCGCATCCGCAAGCAGCGGTAACAGCACCAACAGTTCCGATTTCAACTTTGCATCCACACAGACCCCCGATCTTGTTCTACCTATTACGTTGCTCTCAAATGCTTTCTCGTACAATCAATCTTGCTTTTGAACTGCACTCTAAGCTTCTCAGTGTAACGCACTGCTGTCCCAAACCTTTTATCTCGCACAATACTGTGATACTTTAGTATGAGTCAGGAGATTTGATCGCGTGTACCATATGTTTCGTCTAGTATGTGCCGGGCTTGTTCTTTCAGCAACCGCACTTTTCACAAGTCAATCCAGCGCCCAAGTTTACCAGTGTTCCGGGGAGGGTGATATATTACCCGGCGTCTGCTTACCAACCTCTGATAGTACTGATTTGCCCAATGGCATTAGCATCGCGCTTTATTCCCGATGCAGGGTCAGCGAGAATGGAAGCGACGAGTATACGAACAACTGCTGTGATCACCTTTCTGAAGAATTGGCGGACGAAATAGGCGTTTGTAGCGCGGGCCAAGCCACGGTCGGCTTTGAGGAGCAGGAGCAAGACTATACATGTCAGTCTGGACAGGACGAACTGTTCCCCGGCGTCTGCCTGCCAGAGCCTAAATCCATCATCCAATCTGAAACGGTACGGACCGTTCTCTATTCCAGATGCCGCGCCTATAAAGGCGGTAGCGATGAATACACAAGCGATTGCTGCGATCATCTCATTGAAAATGATGAGAATTTTCTAAAAGTTTGCGTCGGGCGTTCTTTTCCAGCAAAAGGATTGGAAAAAATCCTGCAAACGAAAGAAATCGTCGGAAATACCGAAGGGCTTTGTGACCGCATCGATTGTGAAGCCACGCTTCGCTATATTGTCAGATAAGGTTCTGACAGGTTTTCACGCCTGCAACCTTTGTATGACCTCCGGGCTTTTGACGCAGTTTTCATCGACCTCGTCAAAGAAGTATCCCACAGGCACTTCAAGTACCTGAGCCATATCCCATAGACGTGACGCGCTGATCCGATTGCGCCCGGCTTCGTATTTCTGGATTTGCTGAAACCTGATCCCCAAACGCCCTGCAAGATCGGCCTGCGTCATCTCCATATCCCACCGACGATTGCGCACACGCTGCCCTACATGCTGATCGATTGGGTGTATGCTCATTCTGACAAGTCCTTTTCAACAAAGCGCATAGGCGGGCAAGACCTGCCCATGCAGCACATTCATCATAAGGCCAACTGGGAATAATTTTCTGTTAACGCACGCGATATCATTTCTGTTCACAGCTTCTACAGTAACGTCTGCTTTCGGGTAGCATCACAGTCTGGTCAGGGATAGTTTGCGGGAAAATCGATCAGGATAGCTTTCATGCGCGCATTTCAGGTCAGCTCATTCGCTGAAGCCCCCAATGTCATCAACATCCCACAACCTGTTCCTAAAGCGGGTGAGGTATTGTTGAAAATCCATGCTTGTGGCCTGAATTTTGCTGACTTGTTGATGTTGAAAGGCACTTATCAAGATACGCCAAACCTGCCCTTTGTTCCCGGCATGGAAGTTGCAGGCGAAGTAATTGGCCATGGCGAGGGCGTGACTTCGCCGGCCATCGGCACCAGAGTTGCCGTGTTTGGCGGGCACGGTGGTCTGGCCGAGTTCGGTGTCTTCAAGGCACATCTCTGCGTCCCGCTACACGAAAGCATACCCTATCACGTCGCTGCTGCGTTTCAGGTGGCTTACTCAACCAGCCATGTCGCACTGGAACGCAGCGCCAGATTGCAACCCGGTGAAACACTTCTGGTCCTTGGCGCAGCTGGAGGTGTTGGTCTTACTGCAGTTGAGCTTGGCAAGATGATGGGCGCAAAGGTCATTGGTGCCGCTCGAAGCTCCAAACTGGACATCGTAAAACAAGCCGGTGCTGACCATCTGATCGATATTGACACTGATGATCTGCGTGAGGCCACGAAATCTCTTGGTCGGGCCGATGTCGTCTATGACGCCGTTGGCGGCAATCTGTTCAAAGCAGCCCTGCGCGCCTGTAACCCAGAAGCACGTATATTGCTGATAGGCTTTGCGAGCGGCGACGTCCCACAAATCCCTGCCAACCATCTGTTGGTCAAGAATATAAGCGCGATCGGTGTCTATTGGGGTGGCTATCTGAAATTCAAACCCGAAGTTGTCACCAACAGCTTGTCGCAACTGTTCGCGTGGTATGCTGAGGGAAAGCTGAAGCCTCATATCAGTCACCAACTCCCTTTAGAGCACGCCTCAGACGCGTTGGAATTGCTCCGCAGCCGCCAATCAACTGGGAAGGTTGTCGTTACCCTTGAGCCATGAGATTGAGCTCCTCGGTAGATGATTGCCATTGGGAATGATAGGCGGTCCGGATCATATCCCGCAACGCTTCCAGGACGGTTTCATCGGTGCGCTGCATATACAGGACAATCCGGGTTGTTCCCGGATCTGGAAGGCCACCATCATGCGCAATCGGCCCGGTTTGGCGGGGATAGACCCCTTTGATCGCGGCATGAACGGCCAGATCGGCACTGACGACAGCCTCGACCGCATTATCGAGGTCTGAGTCAACAGCCATTTCCCAATCGAAATGTGCATCATCAAGACGTTTCAGAACGCCTGAGCGGAAAATACAATTCTGGCAAAAGGCGACTGGCAAGGGGCGTTCCTTCCAGGCTATCCCACCAACAGCGCCAATCCAGACCAAAGGAAGCCGAACCAGAGTATCACCCCCGGCCCCGGTTGTTCTTCTGTCGTTAGGATCACATCACATTCACCACGCCCGAACATCTCGCGCAGCCGCGTCGTGGGGGCTGAGACAAGACGAATGCGGACACGTGGAAAATCTGACGCGAAACGGCGCAGGATTGGGGGTATGTAGGGGTAGATAATGTCATGGGGCACGCCCAACACAATTTCGCCCTCATATTCCGTCGCAGTCAGCCGCATGTAAGCCTCGTCATTCAAGGCCAACATCCGTCTGGCATAGCTTACAAGCTGTTCCCCTTCGGCGGTCAATGTCATCTTACGGTTAGCACGGTCAAGAAGCCGCACATCAAGTGCTTCCTCCAGCCGCTTCAACTGCATCGAAACAGCGGATTGGGTTAAATGCAGATACCCCGCCGCCTTGGTCACACCGCCAGTATCCGCAACGGCGACAAAAGAGCGGAGCGCAGTTAAGTCAAGATTTCGAGCCATATCATTATCCGTGATCTAAAGCATCTCAAACATTCGTTTTTAATATGGATCATATCCTGCCATATAGATCAATAGAAATGATGAATTCATCATGAATTATCACGATATGCGAAAGGTGGTACAATGTCTGATTATATACTGCACCGCTCTCATCACCGCGCTGCGTTGCGTCGTGTTGGCTTGTTTGACTATATCGACCTGTATGTCCAACGGAGGGCTCTCTCCCGTCTGGATTCCGCTCGGTTGGAAGATATAGGATTAAGCCCGAAACAAGCTGAAACGGAAGCAAAACGTCCATTTTGGGATGTACCCGATCATTGGCGGGTGTAATTCCAACAAATTTACACAGAAAAGCATCGTTTCATAGACAGATTAACTTGAAATGTAGTACTACCTGCCCCACATTCAGGCCATATATGAGGTTTTATATATAAGCCTCCAATCAATACGCCTGAAAGGGAGAGTTTTCATGGCAGACTATGGAACGGTGCGCACGACTGGCATTGGTGCCCAGACACAGGCCATCGATGAGGGCCTGCGCGCCCACATGAATAAAGTCTACGGCACGATGTCCGTAGGTATGCTGATTACATTTGCAGCCGCTTGGGCTTTGTCAGGTATGGCTGTCACAGACGCGCCAACCCAATATCAAATTGGGGCTGATAAATACCTCACAGATCTAGGCGTTGCGCTGTATGCATCACCGCTCAAGTGGGTTGTGATGTTCGCACCGCTGGCTTTCGTTTTTGGCTTTAGTGCGATGATCAACCGGATGTCCGCGGCAACCGCTCAACTGGTGTTCTACACTTTTGCAGCCGTGATGGGCATTTCGATCAGCTCAATCTTCATCGTGTTCACAGGTCAATCAATCGCACAGATTTTCCTTGTGACATCAATCGCCTTTGCCGGGCTCAGTCTCTGGGGTTACACAACCAAGAAGGATATTTCCGGTTGGGGATCTTTCCTGATCATGGGTGTTATCGGTCTGATCGTGGCCTCAATCGTCAACATCTTCCTTGCCTCGCCAGCGATCATGTACGCAGTTTCGATCATTGGTGTGCTGATCTTCGCAGGCCTTACAGCCTATGACACACAGAAGATCAAGAACACCTATATCGCACATGCTTCGCATGGGGATCAGGAATGGTTGGGTAAAGCTGCAATTATGGGCGCGCTGAACCTCTATCTGGACTTCATCAACATGTTCATGTTCTTGCTGCAACTTTTGGGCAGCCGCGAATAACACTACGCGACAAAACAAATCACAAAGGGCTGGTGTTCACACCGGCCCTTTTTTGTTGGAGAACTTTCGATGCAAATATACGCTCTGCCACCAGAACAGGCTGATCGGATTCTGCCGTTACTCAACCATATCCAAAACCTGCATGTCGAACAGCAACCTGCGCGGTATTGCAAAGAACCACCCCGCAACGAGGTACTGCCATGGCTGCGCAACTGGATCACCGAAGAAAACACAACCGCCCTTGTTGCAGATGACGCTGATATCATCGCAGGCTATCTTATCTATAATTTGCAACAGCATGAAACTGGCCCTCTTACCCCGGATCGAAACCGGGCAATGCTGGAACATATCTGCGTTCTTCCAAACTATCAGAGGCAGGGGCTTGGCATGAGGCTAATCACAGAGATGCGTATGCGCATCAAATCCTATGGCGTTGACCGGATCGGGGTTAGCTATGGTACGTTCAATAAGGCCTCCGCGAAGCTGATGGCGAAGGCTGGTTTCGAGCCGATGATCATCTATGCAGAGGGTCCTGCCTAAAAAGTCAGAACCATCGCCATTGCCGGAAAGCTGATCCCCGGCCGCAAAGGAACATCAATGGGACGCACAACCTCAAATCCAACGCTCTGGTAAAATGGTACTGCCGTCAGTGTGGATTGGCACGCCATCTGAGAGACACCCGCGGCTTTTGCTTCAGCCAGGATATGTTTCATCAAAACCGTCCCAACGCCTTTGCGCGTATGCCGGTGATCTGTCACCACATGACGGACATGCGCCACATCAGGCACATTTTGTGCCCCACCCGGCGCAGCGGTGGTCAACCCTCCTGCTCCCAAAAGCTCGCCGTTTTCAAAAACACCGTAATATGTACCCGATACGACCAAAGCAGGCTGCGCGCGGCTAATGATCGGCAAGGCTGTCACCAGTACGGGCGGCTCATAATCAGCTTTTAACAAAATCGGGTAGCTGCGGGCCAATAGCGCATCCACAGCCGCGATATCAGCACGTGTTGTCGGACGAATATCCATCATTCCCTCCATTGAAACGAAAAAAGCCGCGCTTAGCTGGCGCGGCCTCGTTCAAAATCGAAAGTCTGGAAGATTACTTGATCTTGCCTTCCTTATATTCGACATGCTTGCGCGCAACAGGGTCGTATTTGCGCACCACCATCTTCTCGGTCATGGTACGAGCATTCTTTTTGGTCACATAGAAATGCCCCGTGCCAGCGGATCGAGTTCAGGCGGATTTTGATTGTGGTTGGCTTCGCCATGTCACATCTCCTGGTCAGGGTGGCCAAGGCCGCCCGAAAATTCCTTGAAGCCTGCCTTTTATACGCGCAGCACTGCGAGTCAACTGTAAACCGAAGGGGACTTGTCATTCCTGTGAAATGCGCCACCCTATCATCATACATTCATTTACAGGGGGCTTTCACATGCATCGTTTCATCTCAACCACTTTGCTTGCCGTAACGCTTACAACAACGGCACAGGCACAAGAGACCGCTGACGCGTTCGCACCCGAGGCTGCAACAGCGCAGGCTTCAAAGGACAGTGGTTCACCGGTTAAAGCTGACAACTGGATGATCGCCGCCGCCAATCCATTGGCCGTGCACGCCGGTGCTCGCGTGTTACGCGATGGCGGAACCGCCGCTGATGCGATGGTTGCGATACAAGCGGTGCTTGGTCTGGTCGAGCCGCAAAGTTCTGGCCTTGGTGGCGGGGCGTTTCTGGTCTGGTATGATGCCAAAACTGGCGAGGTGCAGACACTCGACGGTCGGGAAACCGCCCCAATGGCTGTCACCCCGCGCCTGTTCCAGAATGCCGCAGGTGAACCACTGCAATTCTTCGATGCCGTCGTCGGCGGCCTGTCCGTCGGCACCCCCGGTACGCCCGCCTTGATGGAAACTGCCCACAGAAAATGGGGCCGCGAAAACTGGCGCGAGCTGTTTGACGATGCGATACGACTAGCCGAGGATGGCTTCACAGTGTCCCCCGTCTTGCAGCCCTCGTGGAAAATGATGCTGAGCGACTATCAAGTTCTGCGACGACAGCAGATTACTTTCTGCCAGATGGCAAGCCACTTGCCGAGGGCAGTACCCTGAAAAACCCCGCCTATGCGAAAACCCTCCGCCAAATTTCAGAACACGGGACAGACGTTTTCTATGAAGGCACCATCGCCGAGGGATCGTTGCCACGGTACGTGGTGCCGAAGGCAACCCCGGGACATTGTCCTTGAGTGATCTGCGCAACTACACCGTCAAAGAACGTGCACCGGTCTGTGTCACCTACCGGTCCCATAACGTCTGCGGGATGGGACCGCCCTCTTCCGGCGCTTTGACCCTTGGGCAAATATTGGGGATGCTGGAAAATTCTGACCTGGTCGCTTTGGGGGCAGATAACCCAGAAAGCTGGCGCTTGATTGGGGACGCCTCTCGCCTCGCCTTTGCTGATCGGGGTCGCTACATGGCAGATAGCGATTTTGTACCTGTTCCCACCAAGGGATTGGTGGATACCGCGTACCTTTCCGAGCGCGCCAAGCTGTTGGAAGGTGACGACGCGCTGCCCGAGACAGCCGCCGGCAAGCCGGCCTTCGATCATGCGCTTCTTTGGGCGGATGACCAGTCGATAGAACTGCCCTCAACCTCTCATATTTCCATTGTCGACACCTATGGCAACGCCTTGTCGATGACCACCACGATTGAGAACGGCTTCGGCTCTCGATTGATGACCCCCGGTGGCTTTCTGCTGAACAATGAGCTGACGGACTTTTCGTTCGCCACCCATGAAGAGGGCGTGCCAATTGCCAACCGGGTTGAGCCCGGCAAACGACCCAGATCCTCTATGGCACCAACGATTGTGCTTAAAGACGGTAGCCCGTCACTTGTTGTGGGCTCTCCGGGTGGGTCGCGGATCATCGGTTATGTGGCCAAGACGATTATCGCCCATATCGATTGGGGAATGGATGTGCAGGCCGCGGTAAGCCTGCCACATCTGGTCAACCGGTTCGGCGCTTATGATCTGGAGGAAGGAACATCGGCCATCGACCTGTCTGATCCACTGGCTGAACTTGGCTATGAGGTCGAAACCCGCGCCCTGAACTCCGGCCTGCATGCGATTGCCATAACCGAAGCAGGATACGAAGGCGGGGCGGACCCTCGCCGGGAAGGGATCGCATTAGGCGAATAGGTTAACTCTGACGAAAAGGCGGGCGGGCCACATGCGCCCCCGCCTCATCATAACTTGCTGGCGTAGTCGGATACCAGCAAGTGTGCAGGGTCAACATCTTCCTCAATGTCTGAGAACCGCCCAATCGGATCGCGAAACCAGTTATCGGTCTTATCATCATTAACAGTCGAGACCTCACCGATCAGTACATCGCCCCCCTCGCCCCAGAACGCATGCCAATCACCGGGCATGAGGGTGATGCTTTCACCCGGCTGCAATATGATGACCTCACCCGGTTCAAATTGCCGCTCGATCCCGTCGCACCGGATCGTCCCACCTGCATTTTCGTCAAATGAACCATCCTTGGCAGAGCCAAACAGCTCAATCGCCAAACCGGCGCCGCCACGGTTGATGATGTCCTCGGCCTTCACATAATGGCGATGCATCGGGCTGATCTGGTTGTGGTGCGAAATCATGATCTTCTCGGCATAGCACATGCCGCCCCCCCGCTTCAGATCTTCTTGCTGACCGTTACGGGTCGTGAACAGAAACAATCCAAGCTCATCAAACTTGCCTTGTCCGTAATCCGTGATGTCCCAACCCAGTCCGGCATCGACGATACCGTCAATGCTTGAACGTCGCGCGCGCATCTGCTGCGGCGTCCAATAGGCGAAGGGCGGAAGAATATAGCCAAATGATCGGATAAACGCATCCGCCTCGGCCATGATATTATTGATATCTGATCGTTTCATTGGCAGCACCTCCTGCCTATAAATGCCTTCCGAAAGCGATTTCGGCAAGCCCTCATAAGGCTTATCTCTTTGGTCGCTTTGATTTTCGGGCATGATACGTCAACGCAATCGCAATAACATGCTGTAAAACATCGCTGCTCTGTGGATCGTCCGGTACAATCACCGCCCGCGTCCCTCGAAGCTCGGGAATATTACCAAACAGATCCCGTGCCTCATCCATGATTGTTGTTTGGCAATTCAAAAACAATGCAGCCTGACTTTCGCATATGCCCAACCGCACGGTGGTGCCGGACTTTGGTTTCAGGGTCAGATAGGATGGCTGCCCCCATTTCAACGTCTCTTGAAGGGTTTCGATGCCCACCTCTTTTGCCCGCGCTCTGATCATGTCGCGCACGACCATCAGTTTTGCAGAAATCTCGGTAGGGATATCGGCAAACGCCTGCGCGACCTGTGGTGGTGGATTATCTTGAGGCATTGTAATGCTGTCCTATCTACGAAGCTCTATCATGATCTATCCAAACAAATAAATCTTGCGAAAATTTACCATATTGCCGGGGTGATAGCCTATCGCTCGGCCAAATGATGCCATAGCGTCGTGACAGGCTGACGAAGGACATATTCATGGAATCTTTCCTTTTCCAATCGACCATCTACCTGATGGCCGCCTGTCTGGCTGTTCCTCTCGCTATGCGCCTGGGGCTGGGATCAGTTCTGGGATATCTGATCGCAGGCATTACCATTGGTCCCGTGGCGGGGCTTGTCGGGTCCGAGACGGCGGATTTGCAACATTTCGCTGAGTTCGGCGTTGTAATGATGCTATTTCTGATCGGGCTGGAACTGGACCCGCGCACGCTTTGGAGTATGCGCGACAAGCTGATCGGATTAGGTGGCTTACAAATCGGCCTGACAACCCTGCTGATCACGGCGACAGTCTATGCTTTGGGTCAACCATGGTCGATCTCGCTGGCGATAGGGCTTGTACTTGCCTTATCCTCGACCGCCATCGTACTGCAAACGCTGGATGAAAAAGACCTTATGCAAACCGGCGGAGGACGATCTGCCTTTTCTGTCCTACTCACACAGGACATCGCCGTTATCCCCATGCTCGCCCTGATCCCACTGCTGGCGATCCCCGGCCTGAACGCCCCTACAGCAGACGACCATCATGGCTCAGGCACCTCTGCAGATCACCCGGCCGAGGCGGTTATGTCTTTGGTCGAAAGCCTGCCCGGTTGGGGCGTCACACTGGTCACACTGGGGGCAATTATCGTGGTCGTTCTGGGTGGGCATTTTCTGACACGGCCTATTTTTCGCTATATCCATTCGGCTCGCTTGCGCGAGATGTATACCGCCGTTTCATTACTCTTCGTTGTTGGCGTCGCTGTTCTAATGCTGCTGGTTGGCCTCTCGCCTGCTCTTGGGACGTTTCTGGCAGGTGTCGTGCTGGCCAACAGCGAGTTCCGGCACGAGCTTGAAGCAGATATCGAACCCTTCAAGGGTCTGCTGTTAGGTCTGTTCTTCATGACTGTGGGCGCGGGCATCAACTTCGGCATTCTGTTTGATGATGCTTTGCGAATTATAAATCTGACGCTAGCGTTGATCATAATCAAGGCTGGCGTTCTTTATACGCTGTCGCTTCTGTTCAAGCTCCCAAAGCGCGACCGCATGTTATTCACCCTTAGCCTCGCCCAAGCTGGCGAATTCGGCTTCGTCCTGATCAGCGTCAGCTTACAGCAAAACGTACTGCCCACAGCCTTGGCCGAAACATTGTTGCTGGTCATAGCCCTTTCTATGCTGCTGACACCACTTCTGTTCATCGCCCATGATCTTCTTTCAAACCGTATGGGTAGCCCGGCCCCGGACCAAGTTCATGACAAGATTGATGACCAGCAGCCCGTCATTATCGCAGGCATTGGCCGCTTCGGGCAAGTTGTGAACAGGCTGGTTCAAATGTCGGGCTACAAGACCACAGTGCTGGATCACGATCTCAGCACGATCCAACTGATGCGCCGCTTCGGGTTTAAAGGCTTTTTCGGCGATCCGACCCGGCCAGAGCTATTGCATGCCGCAGGCTTATCTACGGCCAAAGTGTTGGTGGTTGCCCTTGATAGCAAGGCGGCTGCTACGAAACTCGTTGCCTACGCCCGCAAGGAACGCCCTGACATACATATAGTCGCCCGCGCCCGCGACAGGATGCACGTCTATGAGCTGTATCAGGCGGGCGCCAATGACATCGTGCGCGAACTCTTCGACAGCTCACTGCGGGCCGGGCGCTATGTGCTCGAAAATCTGGGCCTAACTGAATACGAGGCCCATATTCAGGAAGAAACCTTCTACAAACATGACCGCCACACCATGCAAGAACTGGCCGAGCTGTGGGATCCAAGCGTTCCTGTACTAGAAAACGACGCCTATGTCAGCCGCGCACGTGAGTTGAACAGCGACCTTGAAACTATTTTGGTCTCTTCACTTGATGAAGCAAAGGACCAACGGACCGATTAGGATATAGCTTGATCAAGACCCCAAAAGCGAGATTGCATTCCCAAAGAACGATATCGCCAAGGTTTAACCCGCGTCCGACACCCCGGCCTCCGCGAAGGTGGCCATCGCAGAATGGCAGGCTACCGCACCTTGTAAAATGCCAATTGCCAATGCACCGCCAGAGCCCTCCCCCAGCCGCAAGCCAAGCGACAAAAGTGGCGTTTTCCGGATGGCTTGTAACATCCGCTCATGCGCCCCTTCCGCTGATAGATGACCTGCGACGGCATGATCCAACGCGCCGGGAACAGCCTTCTCAAGCACCAGTGCAGCTGCGGTACAGATGAACCCGTCCAGAATAACCGGAATGCACTTAGCCCGAGCGCTGGCAATGGCCCCGGTCATCGCCGCAAGCTCTCGCCCGCCCAGGCAGCGCAGCGCTTCAAGCGGGTCGTTCAACGCCTGCTTATGCAAGGTTAACCCCGCATCGACAACGCGGACCTTTTTCGCAAGACCCGCATCATTAACGCCAGTGCCCCGTCCAACCCAATCACCGGCTGCACCTCCCAAAAGCATTGCCCCTAAAGCTGCAGCGGACGTTGTATTGCCAATCCCCATTTCACCCGTCACAAGCAAATCGGATGTGTCATCCACCGCATCCCATCCCGTTTGTATCGCTTCGATACATTCTGCCTCACTCATCGCGGCCACCTTGGTGAAATCGGCGGTGGCACGATCCAAATCTAATGCATGCACAGTCATGCGCGCGCCAAAGGTTTGGGCCAGTTGATTGATCGCCGCCCCGCCGTGTTGAAAATTCAGCACCATTTGCGCAGTCACTTCGGCGGGAAACGCCGAGACGCCTTGTGCTGTAACCCCATGATTTCCGGCAAATATGACAATCTGTGGCGCAGCGATCTGTGGCGCGGCTTGACCGCGCCAACTGGCATACCAAATCGCCAGTTCCTCCAACCGTCCCAAGGCCCCCGGCGGTTTTGTCAACTGCATGTTGCGCGCCTGTGCGGCCTGCAGTGCCTCAGCATCTGGGACAGGCATATCTGACAGGATGTCACGAAACTCAGAAAGAGAAGAGAATGTTTGTGTCATAGGGTCCCCTGTTGAAACTAGCGCCTGATCTCTTTACCCCTGAGCGCATCAGACACAAGCCAAAGTGACCCGCCTTAATGCCTCAAACCGACACACGCCTTGTCAGCCTGGATGATCTTGCCATCGCATTGTCCCTTTTGACCCGCATTCCTGTCCCAATGGGTGCATTCCGGGCAGAGCGGGATCCAGCCCTTGCAGCATGGGCTTATCCGACTGTCGGCATCGTTGTGGCAATATTCGCCGCGTTAGTTTGCTTTTTATGTCAGGAACTTGGAATGGAAACCGGCCTGAGTGCCGCCATAATGCTGTTGGTTCTTGTGATGGTCACAGGCGGGCTACACGAAGACGGGCTGGCCGATACAGCAGACGGTCTTTGGGGTGGATCCGATCTGGATCGCCGGTTGGAGATTATGAAAGACAGTCGCATCGGGGCTTATGGCGTTATCGCGCTGGTGTTCAGCCTTTTGATACGTTGGACAGCACTTGTGGCTATCCTTAACACCGGAGCAATTTTCAGTGCGGTGATTGTCGCCGCGGCTATATCGCGGGCTGCGATGGTGCTGGTGATGAACACTTTGCCAAACGCACGTAGCGACGGGCTGTCATTTCAGACAGGACAACCTGGCCTTCAGACTGCGCAAATCGCAAGTGGTATTGCCGTAGCCGCAGCACTGGTGTTCTTCGGCCTTGCCGGGGTCGTGGTGATCTTATTTGCAGCGGCGGCAACCTATGCGGTGCGCTACTTTGCCAAGATTAAAATCGGCGGGCAAACCGGTGATATTCTGGGCGCGACTCAGCAGATCAGCGAAATCGCAGTCCTGGCTGCGATTACGACGATTTTGTAATGACCGAAGCAAACGCCATACCTTCCATAACAAAAGGCCACAGGCATCTCTGCCCATGGCCTTAACGTAATATTTTATAAGTTGGATTTATGCAGCGCGCGAAATCAAGACGTCATCAATTTCCTTTTGTGCGCCTGCTTCGTCAGCACCGTTCACAACGGCAATTTCACGGGTCAGACGCTCCAAGGCAGCTTCATAAAGCTGACGCTCTGAATAGCTTTGTTCGCGCTGATCACCATGACGGTGTAAGTCACGCACAACCTCGGCAATTGCTATCAAGTCGCCCGAGTTGATCTTTTGTTCATATTCCTGCGCACGACGAGACCACATAGCGCGTTTGACGCGGGCTTTGCCTTTCAATGTCTTGAAGGCTTGTGACACCAGATCAGGTGAGGACAGAGGGCGCATCCCAACTTCCGTTGCCTTATGTGTCGGCACCCGCAGGGTCATTTTGTCTTTCTCAAAAGAAATTACGAAAAGTTCCAGCTCGATCCCGGCGACTTCCTGACTTTCGATCGAGACGATCTTACCGACACCATGGGCCGGATAAACCACGAATTCATTAGGGCTGAAGTCTTGTTTTTTCTTGCTCATATATGTTCGCCCTTTCACACAAGAGCGCCCTTCTTCACAGCGAAAAAGATGGACCGGTGGCATTGCTACCGGGCAATCTTAATTCATTTTCAAAAAACACCTGCTCGTCAGGCTGTCCTGAGCCTTGGTGTACGTATGTAACGCTGACATATACATAGCAGAAAAAGGCATAGTTTTAAAGCGTGACGATACGATAAGTATCAAAACCTGTTGTTTTACAGCTAATTTGTGAGATGGAATCGGATCAATACCCCTGTCGCTAGGGCCCGAATCGCACGACTCAGCCGCCCTCGCCCGCCGCTTCGCTGAAGTATTTCTCCAGCTTGCCTTGCTCCCCATCACGTTCTTCGGCACCAGGAAGAGGGTCTTTCTTGGTGATGATCACCGGCCACATCTCGGAATATTTGCGGTTGAACTCAACCCATTTCTCCATATCCGGCTCTGTATCAGGTCGGATCGCATCGGCGGGACATTCAGGCTCACACACACCACAATCGATACATTCATCAGGATGGATCACCAGCATATTCTCACCCTCGTAGAAGCAATCTACGGGGCAAACCTCTACGCAGTCAGTATATTTACAGCCGATACAGGCATCATTCACGATATAGGTCATGGGCGTTGTCCAAAATTCCGGTTCAGCATGCTAGGTAATCCGGCTGACCGGATCAATCAAGCGGGTCACGACGGGAAAGGTCAAGACTGCGGCGATCTTTCTTACTGGGGCGACCTTTTCCCTCAAACTTCGGTGCGGCTGGAACCTTGTTCTGTGCAGGTGTCATATCGCAGTATAGCGTTTGGGCTTCGGGGGCTGGGCCGCGGCGGTCTCCCGGTTTTGTGATCTCGACCACACGTATCAGGCGGGCTTGTGGAAATGTCAGAACATCCCCGGCACCAACCGATGTGGATGCTTTGGAAACCTTGACCCCGTTCACCCTGACATGCCCGCCTGTCACTTGCTTGGCCGCCAATGTGCGCGTTTTGTAGAACCGCGCCTGCCAGAGCCATTTGTCCAGCCGTATGGTAACACGCGGCTCGGACACAATCAGGTTTTGTCCTTTAACCCCATAAGAGCCGCTGCAAACGGGTTGTCCGGATCAATGGGCTTTTCCTTGCGGGGCGGACGTGCCTGATAAGATTGAGCTTTTGGTCCCTTGTCGTTGCGCCCACCTTTGCCTTTCGGCTTGGGACGGGACTTCCCAGCAGGCTTTCCGGAATGACGCAGCTTTGCACCGCGATTACCGCCCCATGTAAATGTATAAAAAATCTCTATCTCAGGCTCTTGTGAAGCCGCCTCCGGCCCATCGGGCATTTCAGTCGGTGGCGATTCAGGACTTTCAACAGGCTGTTCAACCGGTGCCTCTTGCGGTGTTGGCGCTGGCTCTTCCCCCGGCGCATCCCCTGGCACTTCCGTAGGAGGCGTTTCCTGCGGTGGATCTTTCTGAACCGCTTTCACCTTTGGCCGTTCGCCTTTTTCAGCGTTATAGCCGAGCCCCTGCATCAAATCCGCAAATTGTTCCAATGTCATACCGGTGATCGACAACATATCCGGCTTGGCTTCGAATCCGCCACGACTGTTTTCTGAGCGCAACTGATCGGCCAGCCTTTCCAGCATATCAATACGAATTGCGCGCTGACCAGCCAGACGATATCCGGCATTGGTATAATACCCCTCAGGGGCATCCTTGACCTCTGGCACAGTAACAAGACCCGGAGGAGGCGCTTCGGGAAATTCGGAAAGATCATTTTGCAGCGACCAAAGCACCAGACGCAACCGCGTCGGAGCAGGTTTCAACAGCAGCGGCATGAAAATCGTGAATTGTCCAAACCGCACGCCATGCTTGCGTAATTGCCCGCGCGCGTCCTGATCCAGCGCTTTGACATCATTCGCCACCGCATCACGCGGAATAACCCCCAAGGCTTCCACCAACTGAAATGCAAAGCCTTTGGATAGGCCGGACAATGTCTCATCCTTGCTCATCAGCAGCAATGGTTCAAAGGCAGCTGCGATCTTGCGATCAATAAAATGCTGCAACCGGCGGCGTACTTTCTCGGCCACGTCTGCCCCAGCCTCATCGTCCACGAACGGTTCGACCATGGGTTTTAAGCCCTCGGACCCTTTCACCAGTTTGCCTACCGCCTGATCACCCCACATGAGGCCACCCTGCTCGGTAAAGTCCATCTCTGTATCGGGGGCGTTATAGAACTTGTCAGCCCGTAGATTAAAATGCGGCACAAGGGCTGCAATAGCGGCTTGGCGTAAGGTTTTGGCTTCCTCCGCGCTGGCTGTTTGATCCTGACGGAATCTGAACCCATCCAAACGACCAATCATTTGATCTTCAACCGTCACTTCACCCTTGTCGTTTACGTCAGCCACCAGGCTCTCCTTCTGTTTCAACCGGCGCAGCAGCACACTTGTACGCCGGTCGACAAATCTTTGCGTCAGCGCACCATGAAGTGCATCCGACAGACGATCTTCTACAGCGCGCGTCGCCTCACGCCAATGATTTTCGTCAACAACCCAACCTTTTCGCTGAGCGATATAAGTCCATGTCCGAATATATGCCAGCCGTTTCGACAACGTATCAATGTCCCCATCGGTCCGGTCAATGCGTGCAATCTGGCGGGCCATATAGTCATTCGGAACATTGGTTTTGTCATGCAGATAAGAAAATATCGCCTCAAGCAGACCTGCATGTTCCCCCGGACTGATCCCTCTGAAATCAGGGATCTGGCAAACATCCCAAAGCAATTTGACATCATGAGGCGTGCTGACGCGCGCATCAACTTCAGGCATCGCAGATAAAGCCTTAAGCGCGACAAGGTCGTCTGCTTCCCGTACACGAGTCAGCCAGTCATCATCTGTCCGCATCTCCAATGACCGGATCAATCGGTCGACAGAGCCGAACTCAAGCCGGTCATTGCGCCATTGCAGTTTCTTGACCGGGGGAAAGCGTGAGTTAGTGATCGCCTCGACCACCTGCTCATCCAACGGCGCGGCTTCGCCCGTCACGCCAAAAGTACCCGGCTGCATATACCGCCCGGCCCGCCCGGCAATCTGCGCCAGTTCATTGGGCGCGAGTGGACGCATCCGCCGTCCATCAAACTTGGACAGAGCCGAAAACGCCACATGGGAAATATCGAGGTTCAACCCCATCCCAATGGCATCGGTCGCAACCAGATAGTCCACATCGCCGTTTTGATACATTTCGACCTGCGCATTGCGCGTGCGCGGCGACAGCGCCCCCATAACCACAGCACAGCCACCTTTTTGGCGGCGGATCAGCTCGGCAATCGCATATACATTTTCAACAGAAAAGCCCACAATAGCGCTTCTAGACTTCAGGCGACTTATCTTTTTCGAACCTGTATAGGATAATTCGGAAAACCGCTCACGTTTTAAAAACTGCGCTTTTGGCTCTAAAGCTGCAATGGCGGTTCGCATTGTGTCAGAGCCCATAAACAGCGTTTCGTGCAAGCCACGCGCCTGCAGCAAACGGTTTGTGAAGATGTGGCCGCGTTCTGGGTCGGCGCAAAGCTGGATTTCATCCACACCGACAAAATCAGCGCCTAACCCGTCCGGCATCGCCTCAACCGTGCAAACCCAATATTGCGTCCGGTCCGGTACAATCCGTTCCTCGCCCGTGACCAGTGCCACAACGGACGGGCCCCGCAATTCCACGATCCGGTCATAAACCTCGCGCGCCAATAGGCGCAGCGGCAAACCGATCACCCCGGTACGGTGCGCCAACATCCGTTCAATTGCATAATGTGTTTTGCCGGTATTGGTCGGCCCGAGAACCGCCGTGATCCGTGCCTGATCACGCATGAAAATCGCCTTTTGAACTTTTAGAGAGCCTGACCGGACAGTTTCGCGTCCAGTCGATCTATCGCCTCTTCTAGGCTGGGTCGATGAGGATGTATAGCATAAGCCGCCTGATAGGCCTTAAGTGCATTCTTTTCATCCTCCAACTCTTCGAGGATTCTGCCTAAACCCTGCAGCGCTCCGAAATGTTTGGGATTCAAGGATAGCGTTTTCTGAATATCGGCAATGGACAAGCTATATTCTTCAGCCATGAAGTACGCCGTCGCCCGCGCGTTCCAACCTTCGGCAAATTCTGGCGCATGATCTGTAAGCGCTGTGAAATGCTCAATTGCTACCGCAAAATCCCCATCCGACATCGCTTTACGGCCTCGTTCAAGCAACAGATCCATCGAAGCCGACCCCGAACTCGACCATTCGCGCCAAATTGCACGCTCTACCTGTTCCCAATCCTGCAGGTCTGGCTTTAACAAACGCTCATATAAGGTATCTAACGTATCGCCTTGCGCAAAAGCAGTACTTGTCGCAAGAACTGCCGCAAGGAAAGCATTGAGGATATGGTGCTGAACTTTCATATTGGCATTAAGTCTAGCGGCCTTTTTAAAAAAAGCGAGGGCGCAGATGTCACAAAGACAGGAGATCAAAGAATGAGCGATGTAATTGAACAGGCTGTCAGCGCCTTGTCAGCTAAAATGAATGGTGGCTTTGATGGCTCCGTCAAGTTTGTCATCGAAGGCGAAGGCGCGATCATGGTCGACAGTGATGGCGTGCGTCAAGGCGATGAAGACGCCGAATGCACGATGACCGCAGATGCCGAAACTTTTCAGGCGATCCTAGAAGGTGATCTGAATCCAACGGCGGCCTTTATGTCTGGCAAGCTAACCGTTGACGGCGACATGGGCACAGCAATGAAACTGGGCACCGTTCTGTCGTGACCCCTGCCCCCCTTTACGCTGATGTAGCTCACGGACCTGAAGGTGGGTCTGCCTATTGGCTGACCACCTCGGATGATGTGCGGATTCGCATTGGCATCTGGCCGGGAGGTGATAAAGGAACTGTGCTGCTGTTTCCGGGTCGCACGGAATATATCGAGAAATATGGCATGGCCGCGGCAGATTTTCTGGCCCGCGGTTATTCCATGATTGCGATTGATTGGCGTGGTCAGGGGCTGGCTGACCGCATGCTACCTGACCGCGCGGCAGGCTATGTCAAGGAATTCCGCGACTACCAAAAAGATATAGCCGCGGTTCTTGAAGCTGTTGAAACGCTCAAACTGCCCAAACCTTATTCGTTCTTTGGGCATTCCATGGGGGGCTGTATCGGCCTGCGCGCTCTGATGGAGGGATTGCCGGTAAACGCCGCCGTCTTCACTGGCCCGATGTGGGGCATCGCCCTGACGCCCTTCCGTCGCAATATCGCCTGGACCCTGTCCACAATGGGTCAGGCCATCAATCAGGGCGGGCGTTATGCGCCCGGTACTGTCCCCGAGACCTATGTTTTGGGCAACCCGTTTGAGCAGAATATGCTAACCAACGACCCTGATATGTACGCCATGATGCAGGAACAGGTCACAAAATACCCTGATCTCGCCCTTGGCGGCCCTACGCTGGGATGGCTCTATCAAGGTCTCAACGAATGTCGCGCTCTCAGCCTGCGTCCAACACCAAATGTCCCTTGCGTGACTTTTCTTGGAACCCATGAACGGATCGTCGATGTCAAAGCCGTCCACGATCGTATGGCACGTTGGTCCAATGGGCAACTCAAGCTGATCGAAGGCGGCGAGCATGAGGTCGCAATGGAAGGCTCTGAAATCCGAAAAATGGTCTTCGACGCTGCTGTGGACTTGTACGCAAAGGCAGATGGGTAATTACATCAGGCGTGTTACCAAGAACGATGCCATAACCTGACTATACCAACACCCCGTTTTCCAGCCGGATTACCCGATCCATGCGCGCAGCCAGATCCATATTATGCGTGGCAATCAGCGCGGCCAAACCCGTTGCGCGAGTCAGATCCATCAATGCGGCAAACACCTGATCAGAGGTTGCCGGATCAAGATTTCCCGTCGGCTCATCGGCCAACAAAAGACCGGGCTTGTTTGCCAAAGCGCGGCAGAAGGCAACGCGCTGCTGCTCACCCCTGATAACTCACCGGGGCGGTGATGAGCACGTGGCCCGACCCCCACAAGGCTCAACAATTCCTGAGCCCGGGCCTCGGCCTCAGACCGCGCAACGCCTGCGGCCAGCTGTGGCAGGATCACATTTTCAGCTGCCGTAAACTCCGGCAGCAAATGGTGGAACTGATAAACAAACCCAATTTTAGAGCGTCGGGCCGCCGTCCGCGCCCGGTCAGATCGGCCCGTCAAGTCATCGCCGCCAATGCTCACATGACCCGCGCTTGGTGTATCAAGCAGCCCCGCGATATGCAGTAGGGTAGACTTACCCGCGCCGGAGGGCGCGACAAGGGCCACAACCTCGCCCGGTTGCACAGTCAGGTCTGCCCCTCGCAGAACCTGAATTTCATTTGGACGACCTTTGTTATAATGCTTTTCGATCCCGGCCAATCGCAACATCGCATCACTCATAGCGCAAGGCCTCAACCGGGTTCATCCGCGCAGCCCGCCGCGCCGGGAATATGGTTACAAAAAAGGACAGAAACAAAGACAGGCTGACCGCAGACAGAACGTCGCCAAGTTCCAGCCGTGCTGGCAGCTTCGAGATCAAGCGTATATTCGGATCCCAAACCCCACCACCAGCAACGTAGTTCACGAGCGCAAAAATCTGGTCAATATAGATAGCAAACAGGCACCCAAGGATCACACCACAAATGGTCCCGACGACTCCGATAGATGCACCACAGATGAAAAACACCCTGAGAACAGACCCTTCGCTCAGCCCCATCGTGCGCAAAATACCAATGTCGCGGCCTTTGTTTTTAACCAACATGATTAGACCAGAGACAATATTCATCGAGGCGATGAGAACCAACACAGATAGGATCAGGAACATCACATTATCTTCCATCTGCAATGCGCGTAGAAATGCACCTGAGCTGTCTTTCCAGCTCCATAACAGCGCCGTATCGCCCGCAGCATCGGAAATGCCGGGCCGGAAGGCATCCACGTTTTCAGGATCATCAAGGATCACTTCGATCTCATCAACCACATCATCGCGGTTAAAATAGCCCTGCGCTTTTTCCAAAGGCATGTAGACGCGGATACCGTCGATGTCAGAACGGCCAACCTTAAACACATATACGACGTCAAACGCGGCGACCCGTGGGCTGGTGCCAAATGCGGTTTTGGTTCCGTTGGGCGAGATAAGCTTTACCCTGTCCCCTACCGTCACGCCAAGTTTACGGGCGACGCCGTCTCCGATCGCGATGCCTTCTGCAAAACGACTGATGTCACCAAGCGAGGCTTCAGGCGTGGCGACACGGCGCACAGACATCAAATCCTCGGGCCGCAATCCCAAGACTTGCACGCCCGTATTTCCAGATGGCCCTGTGGCCATCACCTGAGCGCGTATCTGCGGCGCTGCGCGTATCACGCCGGGGGCTTTCGCGACGCTTTCGGCCAGCGCGTCATAGTCGCTGATCACCTGAGCAAATCGGCCAGCCTCCGTTACCCGACCGGATGTATAAACCGTCACATGGGCATTCGCGCCAAGGATCGTATCAACGAATTCATATCGAAACCCTGATCGCACGGCGAGCGTGATGATCAGCGCAGCCACGGCCAATGTAATGCCAATCAGGCTGATCCAGGTCATGACGCTGACGCCGCCCTCAGCCCGTTTGGCGCGCAGATAACGCCAGGCAATCATCCATTCGAAATTTGCGAAGGGGGCGGTTTTCTGCCCTGTGATCTTGGCCACATTCATCTCCTGCTCTTCTTGGGTCTACAGATGCGCTTTCGCGCCCAAAGGGTCAAGCCTTGCCGAATATGCCGGAAAATATGATGCCATCATGTGCTGTGGACACAGGCGACTAGATTCCTGTTAATTCTCTGAAAATCAGCCTTTTTGACCGAATTCAGTCTCTATTCAGGTCAAAAACTCAGGCCAAATTGCGAATTCAGTCCAATTTTGCGGTAAAATCGCCTAAGCTATCATCACGAGACTGTCAAAATACAACGTCCGCTTCTCCAAGATTCTTAATAAAACAGGTCTCACGCAATCTTGGAAAACCTCGGTGCGGACCCGACGGGAGTAAGAGAGACATGACAACGAAACTGGTGATTGGCCTTGACGGGCACAGCTCTGGCGAGCGTGCCCTGCAATATGGCCAACAACTTGCCCGTATGATCGGCACCTGTGAGCTGATCGTACTCTACGTGATCGAATGGTCGCCCTATTCCTTCCAAACCCCCGAGGAGAACGCGGAGCGCCATAAACGGCGGGAAGAAGAAATCTCAACCGCACTGGAACGGGTCGTTACCCCTGCCGTCAAAACCCTTAAGGATGCGGGGTTGAAGGCGCGCGGTCTGGTGAAGCATGGCAATGTTGCGGACACGCTCAACAAGGTGGCCGTTGATGAAGGGGCCGAGCAGATCGTCGTTAGTCGCTCTGCCGAGACCGGCCTGTCCAAGCGCATCTTCGGAAGCTCGACCGCAAATCTTGTGATGGAGGCCAGCGTGCCCGTCACGGTCGTAGGTTAGGAAAAGTATCATGAAAAACCATATTTCAACAGGCTTAGCCGCGCTGGCCCTCACCGTTTCGCCTGCATTGGCACAGGAGGCCGCAAGCCTTGATGAGCGCGTGAACGAGGCGTTTGCAGCCTTCACCGGCCCCTTCGTCAGTTTCATCTTCGCACCGCTTTACGGCACGGATTTCCCTTGGATTGTGCTCTGGCTGGTTGTCGCGGCGACCGTCTTCACACTGTACTTTGGCTTTGTGCAGTTCCGTTTCTTTGGCCATGCCATCGGTTTGGTGAAAGGCGATTACTCTGACCCAGACGACGCAGGCGAAGTGAGCCATTTTCAGGCGCTCGCAACCGCTTTGTCAGGCACTGTTGGGCTCGGCAATATCGCAGGTGTTGCTGTTGCCGTCGGCATTGGCGGGCCCGGGGCCACGTTCTGGATGATCCTTGCAGGGCTTCTGGGGATGGCGTCGAAGTTTACCGAATGTACTTTGGGCGTGAAGTACCGCAACGAATACGAGGATGGGACGGTCTCTGGCGGGCCAATGTATTACATCTCAAAAGGGTTCAACGAACTTGGATTGCCGGGGGTAAAATTCTGGCTGTTCTGTTCTCGGTCTTCTGTATTCTTGGCGCGCTTGGGGGCGGGAACATGTTTCAGGCCAATCAGGCACATGCGCAGATCCAAACTGTGCTCGGTTTTGAGTTCTCGGGCCTAATCACTGGCTTCATCTTCGCCTTCATCGTGTTCATCGTGATCGTTGGCGGCGTGAAATCTATCGCCCGCGTGACCGAGAAAGTCGTGCCATTCATGGGCATCCTTTACGTTGGTGCGGCGCTGATTATCCTTCTTGTGAACTACGACAAAATCGGCTGGGCCTTCGGGCAAATCTTCGCAGGCGCTTTCACCGGGCTTGGTGTTGCAGGTGGTTTTGTAGGCGCGTTGATCCAAGGATTCAAACGGGCGGCGTTTTCCAACGAAGCCGGTGTTGGATCCGCCGCTATCGCTCACTCGGCGGTGCGCACGAAAGAGCCTATAACCGAAGGTTTCGTCTCGCTGCTGGAACCCCTGATCGACACAGTCGTCATCTGTACGATGACAGCTTTGGTCATCATAATCTCGCAGCAACTGGTTATTGACCCTGCAACGGGTCTGTATCAATTGGCAGAAGACGGATCATCAATCGCAACTGTGGGCGATGTCAGCGGTGTGGCTTTGACTTCGGCAGCCTTTGCATCGGGCATCAGCTGGTTCCCATATGTTCTGGCAATTGCCGTCGTCCTGTTTGCCTTCTCAACGATGATTTCCTGGAGCTATTACGGGCTGAAAGCCTGGACCTATCTCTTCGGTGAGGGCAAGACGACTGAGTTGATCTTCAAGCTGATCTTCTGTGTCTTCGTCGTGATCGGAGCTGCCGCAAGCCTAGGGCCAGTTATCGATTTCTCAGACGCGGCAATCTTTGCGATGGCAGTGGTCAATATCTTCGCGCTGTATTTCCTGATGAAATTGGTGCGCGCTGAGTTGAACTCATATGCTGATCGATTGAAAGCCGGGGAAATCAGGAAATTTGCCCATTAAACAAACCAGTTTGGAGGGGGCCTAGAGCCCCCTCCAGCTATTTAGACAGGAGAAATATGATGGAGAAAGTTCAAGGTATTGGCGGCACTTTCTTCCGGGCGAAAGACCCCAAAACATTAAGTACATGGTACGAGACACATCTTGGCATCTCTTCGCAACATGGCCAATGGCAACCCGAAGGAGGCATTACTGTCTTTGCACCGTTTTCCCAAGACACCGAATATTTTGGACGACAAACTCAGCAATTTATGCTCAATTTCCGCATTCGCGATTTGGATGCAATGACAGTACAGCTTCAAGCCGCAGGAATTGAGGTAGAAACCAATCCGGATTGGGACACCCCGGAAATAGGCCGGTTTGCACGTATCCATGACCCGGAAGGCAACCCAATCGAGCTATGGGAACCTGCATGAACAGGGCGCGATTTTTCGGCGAAAAATCAACATAGGGCGCTTAACGGCCAAGGTAGATTTCGGCAACCCGGGCGACAGCTTGTTCGGGTGGCATCTCTTTACTTTCGCCAGTACGCCTTGAGGTCAGCTCAACCACACCGTTTTTCAACCCACGCGGACCGACAGTGATGCGCCAAGGCAATCCAATCAGATCCATTGTTGCGAATTTTCCTCCGGCCCGTTCGTCCCGATCATCATAAAGCGGCTCAAGACCAAGAGCCGTCAGTGACGCGTAAAGTGTCTCGCAGGCACCGTCCGCCTCGGCATCACCCTGCTTGAGATTGATGATCCCGCAATGGAAGGGCGTCACACCTTCAGGCCAGATAATGCCTTTGTCATCATGTGAGGCCTCAATAATTGCACCCACAAGGCGAGACACACCAATGCCGTGGCTTCCCATATGAACTGGCGTTGCTTTCCCATCAGGGCTTTGCACAGTCGCGCCCATAGCATCAGAATATTTCGTGCCAAAGTAGAAGATTTGACCGACTTCAATGCCACGCGCCGTGCGTTGACGCTCTGCCGGGATCGCGTTGAAAAGCGCTTCATCATGGGTTTCGTCGGTACGGGCATATTTCGTGGTGAACTCTTCCATAATGGCCGCGCATTGGGCTTTATCATCATAGTCGATATCACGGTCGCCAAAGCTCAGATCAGTTACAGCGCTGTCATAGAAAACTTCGCTCTCGCCCGTCTCGGCCAAGACCAGAAATTCATGCGTGTCATCACCTCCGATAGGACCTGAATCCGCCCGCATAGGGATGGCTTGCAGGCCCATCCGTTCATAGGTTCGTAAGTAGCTCACCAAGTGGCGGTTGTACGCGTGTAATGCGTCCTCTTTCGTCAGATCGAAATTGTAGCCGTCCTTCATATAGAATTCTCGGCCTCGCATGACGCCAAAACGGGGGCGACGCTCATCGCGGAATTTCCACTGTATCTGATACATCGTCAACGGCAGATCCTTGTAGCTGCTGACATGGCTGCGGAAGATGTCCGTAATCAGTTCTTCAGCAGTGGGTGTGAACAGGATATCACGACCGTGACGGTCCTTGATACGCAGCATTTCTTCGCCATAGTCATCATAGCGCCCACTTTCACGCCACAGATCTGCTGATTGAATGGTTGGCATCAGCATAGGCATATGGCCAGCCTTCTGCTGCTCTTCATGAACGATATCCTCAATCTTTCTGAGAACCTTAAAGCCCAATGGCAGCCATGAGTAGATCCCGGCAGAAGCCTGCTTGATCATGCCTGCGCGCAGCATGTATCGATGGCTGACAATCTGCGCCTCTGCAGGGGTCTCTTTGAGGACGGGTAGAAAATAGCGAGTGAGGCGCATGGGTTTAACCTTATCGTGCTGATTGGAGTTTGAGTATGCCACCTCAGGCGGTAGGGCAAGTTGCGGTGTAGCGTTTTGAGTATTTTTAAAACAATGATGAAATCAGATCGAGCCCGCTTCGACCATATAATTGCTTGCCGTGCACATCGCCGCATCGTCAGAAGCAAGGAAAAGCACCATGCGAGCGACATAAACCGGGTCAATCAGATCGGGCAGGCATTGGCGATTGCGGTGGGCTTCAAGCCCTTCAGGGGTCGCCCAGAGCTCTTTCTGACGCTCAGTCATGATCCAACCAGGCACAACTGTGTTGACGCGAATGCGGTGCCCCCCAAGATCGCGCGCCATCGTGCGGGTCAGCCCGTGGACTGCGGATTTGGCCGTGGCATAGGCCGGAAAGCCGCCGCCCGCTTCCCACCATGAGTTAGACCCCAGATTGATAATAGAGCCGCCGCCTTGCGCGATCATGCCAGGGGCTATGGCTTGAATGGCAAAGAACATATGACGCAGGTTGGTGGCCATACGTTCATCCCAATAGTCGGGCGTGACATCCTGCCAATTGTGCCGGTCATCGCGCGCTGCATTATTGGCAAGGATCGTGAAATCCCCGAGCTTGGTCGCGAGCGTCGCAATGGCGGCCTGCATCGCGTCGATATCGCGCAAATCACACAAGGCAAAATCGGCGCCGGTTTTGTCAGCGACAGCACGGCTACCGACCTCGTCCCGATCAAGAAACCCGACTTTTGCGCCTTGTGCTGCAAATGCCTCGACCGTGAGCGCGCCAATGCCGCCTGCCCCGCCTGTGACGAGAACCGATTTGCCCTTCAGGCTTGGGTAGATCGCAAAATCTGGCATTGTACTTCTTCCTCTGGTGCAGGGTCAGACAGACCGTTAGGGTCTTTGCGAACATTAATGCGGGAGGGTGCAGCATGGCACAAGAGACAATCGGTTTTGTCGGCGTTGGTCTGATGGGGCAAGGGATGGCAAAGAACATTCTTGACGGTGGCTATCCGGTGATGGTGATCGCGCATCGCAATCGCGAACCGATTGATACGCTGGTCGCACGCGGCGCGACAGAAGCCGCATCATTGGAAGAGATGGCTGCGGCCTGCTCAATCATCCATATTTGCGCGCCGGGATCGCCACAGGTTGAGGCGGTCGTGGCGGGGCTTTTGCCAAACATGCAAGCCGGTGCCGTGATTGTGGATTGCTCAACCTCTGATCCGTCCTCGACGATGAAATTAGCAGAAATCCTCGACGCAAAGGGGCTTCATATGGCCGATGCGCCTTTGGGCGGGACGCCAGTGCAGGCCGAGGCAGGCGAATTGGCAACGATGGTCGGCGCGTCAGAGACCGTTTATAGCCGCATCAAACCCGTGCTGGAGTGCTGGGCCGGGGCAATCGTGCATCTGGGGCCGTCCGGTGCGGGGCATAAGATGAAGCTTCTGAACAACATGCTCGCCATGGGCTATGCAGCCATGTACTCGGAAGCCTTGGCCCTGTCGAACAAGGTGGGCATCAGCACAGAACAGTTTGACAGTGTCATCCGGGGCAGTCGCATGGATTGCGGGTTTTATCAGACCTTCATGGGCTACGCAGTCGAGGGCAATCGCGAAGCTCATAAATTCACGCTGACCAACGCTTTGAAAGATATGCGCTATCTGGAATCAATGGCCGATAGTGTGGCGCTGGCAAATCCGGTGGGTAACGCGATCAAGAATAGTTTTGCATTGGCCCATGCGGCAGGTGGCGATGGCCCGGAAGATTATGTGCCACATCTGGTAGATTACGTGGCCAAGCGGAATGGGGTGAAATCCTAGCCGTTCAGAAACGGACCCTTATTCCACCAGTGTATCTGCCTCAAGCGCATTCGCCAGCGACTTGAACCGCGCTTCGGCAACTTCGCCAAATAGCGCGCGGGTATCTGGGTTCAGCTTCAGTTTCAGAAGGCGTTTTTTGGGATGCCAGGTCAGCTCACCCATTAAATCGCGCTTCTGGACCGAGAACATCGCACCAAAGCGCATCGCTTTGCCAAGCGTTTCTGCATCTTTGAGTTGCCGTTCACTCAGCAAATCATACAGTTCCTGAAACCGTGTCCCATCGCGGCTGTTCTTGTAACGGTGCAAAAGGGCGACGCCGAGGAAAATGCGCCCCTGATGGTCAAGCCCGCCCAGATTGGCACGGGTGGCATTGTCAAAACACACCTCGGCCCGATAGTCAGGATGCGCACGCCAACTGACGTCATGCAGAAGACATGCCGCTTTGATCAACCGCCAACGTTCCTCTGACGACCCTTTGAAAAGCGGTTTGATAAATTCGTAAAGCGTGCGCCCGAAACCGGGCAAGCGCGCATTCTGCGCCTCGTCATACCGGCAAGCCTCGATCAAAGGGTCGCGGCGCTTCAACTCATACGGCATTTGCTCATAGAGAAGCCCTTCGCGGATGCCGTAGCTAGATGTCGCGATATATTTTGGACGGAAGCGTTGGATCAGGGACTTCAACACTTGCGCCGCAATTGGCACGAGCCGCATCCGTGCCTCGGAATTTCCTGTTATCGCGCGCAGCTCATCAACGCTTTTACCGCTGATCCACTTCACGGTGGAAAGGATCGATTTCGACGTCATACGGTATTCATGCAGAACTTTCAGCGGATACCCCCGCCGTTCCATATCCAGCCGGGCAATGGCGCGCCAAGAGCCCCCAACAAGAAACAGGTACTTGTAATCCCCATCAATCTGTTCGCGCAAATCGTCGACTGTACTGTCGATGATTTTCTTGCGGGCCTTCATTCCGCCCTTGATTTCCATCAGTTTGAGTGGTCCCAGCTGCGATGACACACGCCGCCCAACGACACCATCCCCCAGCTCGGCCAGTTCCATGGACGAGCCGCCGATGTCACACATTAACCCCTTGGCGATGGGCCAGCCCAAAAACACGCCCTGGGCAGACAACCGCGCCTCTTCGGTGCCAGAGGCGACCCAGAGCTTCAGCCCGGTTTCACGCAACACTTCTTCGCAAAACTCAGGCCCGTCCTCAGCATCACGCACGGCCGCGGTTGCAACGCAGGTCAGGGGAGACACATTCATACCTTCGGCCAGAAGGGCAAAACGGCGCAACGCGGCCAGCGCCCGTGCGCGGCCCTCAGGGTGCAAACGGCCTGTCTTAGACAAGCCGGTACCAAGCCCCGCCATCACTTTTTCATTGTAGAAATAGGCCGGGCTGCGCGCAGCTCCATCAAAGACTACCATCCGGACCGAGTTGGAACCGACATCAATCGCCCCTACCCGTTTGAGCGCCTTCGCCTTGGGATCGTTAAACAACGGTCGACCAAAAGGGGGATCGGGATCATTGCCCGTCTCGGTTGTTCCGTCCATCGCCAAAGCCATGACCTCTGCCGTAATGTTGCATCACAATGCCCCGTAGAGGTTTGCAAGGTCAATCCTTCGTATGCGTCAGCTTTGGTACATCACTGGCTCCGGCAGAGCCACGCCCTGACAGGGATGGGTTTTCCATGAAGAATCTGTGACAGTTGAACGGATGGTCATCCGGTCCGAACTCTGCGCGGATGTAGCTGCCATCTGGCTGCAAGACCCAGCTTTGGGCGGTATCGGCCAGATTTGCCGCCATGATCTGGCTCATCACCTGCGCCTGCACAGTTTTATTTGTGATCTCTACCAGTGTTTCGACCCGCCGGTTCAGATTGCGCCCCATCCAGTCTGCGGACGACATGTAAACGCGCGCTTTTTGGAGGGCAGCCCTGCGCCATTTCCGAAACATACGATGCGGGAATGTTCAAGGAACCGGCCAACGATGGATTTTATACGGATATTCTCGCTGAGCCCCTTGATACCCGGCCGCACGCCACAGATACCACGCGCCACGATCGAGATTTTCACACCCGCCTGCGAGGCTGCATAAAGCGCATCAATCACATCAGGCTCAATGATCGAGTTCATCTTGGCCCAGATCTCGGCAGGTTTGCCGTCCTTGGCAAACTCGGCCTCGCGTTTGATGCTTTTGATCAGTTTATTCTTGAGCCCGCTGGGCGAGATATAAAGGTTTTCCAGCTTGTCTGGCTGAGCGTAGCCGCCCACATAATTGAACACTTTGGTTGCGTCCCGCCCCAGCGCCGGGTCACAGGTGAACAGGCTAAGGTCGGTGTAGAAGCGGGCGGTGATCGGGTGATAATTGCCCGTACCGAAATGGGTATAAGTTACCAGCTGGTCGCCCTCGCGTCGCACAACAGTGCTGATCTTGGCATGGGTTTTGTAGTTGATGAATCCGTAGATCACATGCGCGCCCGCGCGTTCCAGCTTGCGGGACTGGCGGATATTGGCGGCCTCATCGAACCGCGCTTTTAGCTCTACCAGCGCGGTAACAGATTTGCCATTCTCGGCAGCTTCGCAAAGTGCTGCCACGATGGGGGATTCATTCGACGTCCGATAAAGCGTTTGCTTAATCGCCACCACATCAGGATCCCGCGCGGCCTGAGCCAAAAAGCGGATAACCATATCGAATGTCTCGTAAGGATGGTGAAGCAGCATATCCTTCTGGCGGATCGCAGCGAACATATCACCATCATGATCCTGCACCCGCTCTGGCACGCGGGGCGTGAATTGCGGCCAGAGCAGATCATAGCGCGCCTCGACAACCAGTTCCTTCAGATCGGACACCCCAATCATGCCGTCGATCTCCACAATATCATCATCGGTGACTTCAAGCGCCCGCATTACAAGATTGCGCAGCTTGGTCGGTGCTCCGGCGGACAGTTTGAGGCGCACCACCTCACCCCTGCGGCGGCGTTTTAGTGCAACTTCAAATTCGCGCACCAGATCTTCGGCTTCTTCCTCAAGCTCCAGATCACTGTCACGCAGAACCCGAAACGCGCAATGGCCCTGCGCAACATAGCCGGGGAACATGTCGCTGATTTTCAGCAATAACAATTCTTCCATCGGCAAAAAGCGCAAGTGACCCTGCTCTGAGGGCAGCAAGACAAACCGATCAATCTGTGCCGGGATCGGCAGAAGCGCCTGCAAGGCACGCCCATCAGAGGCGCGCTCCAATTGCAGCGCCAAAGAGAACCCTGCATTTGGAATAAACGGAAACGGATGCGCCGGGTCGATGGCCAAAGGCGAGAGAACCGGAAAGACGTTGGACATAAAGTAGGCGTTCAGAAATGTCTGATCAGCCTTGGATAAGGTCTCTGCTGTTAGCAGACTGATACGTTCGTCCTCCAGCGCGAGCTTCAAATCCCGCCAGACCTCGCCCTGCCTGCGGATCAGGTCACGCGCGTCTTTGTCAATCAGCACAAGCTGTTCTGCCGGGGTCAAACCATCGGTGGACGGCGTCGTATTGCCCCCATGGGCCAGTTCCCGCAAACCAGCCACGCGGACTGTGTAGAATTCATCAAGATTTGTGGCCGAGATCGACAGAAACCGCACGCGTTCCAGCAACGGCACCCGTGGATTTGCAGCTTCATCCAGAACGCGCCAGTTGAACGCAAGCCAGCTTAGCTCACGATTAAAAAAACGGCTCGGTCCTGCAGGATCAACACCATTCAATGTCACCGGCTCAGGGAACGATGCTTCCAGAAAATCAGCGGATATCATTCCAGCGTTTTTGATATCAGTTTGTAACATATCAATGAACTTATACAGGTTTTTCAGGATCAGAGTCCAACCCGTCCGCCAACACCTCGCGCGCCAATTTCTTGCCGATTGGCCGGTTTTCGGCCAAAGCCCGCGCATCCATCTGCATTACAAAATGATGGGCCGCAGCAAAGCTGCGCTCGATCCTGGGCAGAACATACGACAGCAGCTTGTCAGATATATTGATCTGGCGATCCGCAAACAGCTTGATCAGGATCGCGGCCAGCAAGGGATCGTCAAGCGACTCCAGACGTCCCACCGAGGTCGCATCCATACGGCTTTGCAGATCGGGCAAGCTGAACCTGATCCGGCTTGGGGCCTCTTGGGAGGTCATCAGCAAAAGCTGGTGCTCAGCCTGCATTTGGTTGTGCAAATGAAATAAGGCTCGTTCCAGATCATCATCGCCGGCAATCTGGTCAATGTCCTCAACCACAAGCGCTTGGTTGCCCAATTCGCTTATCGCCTCGGTCCCCAGCATGTGCGCCTCGATGATCCGCGCGCCGGTTTGTCCAGCCCAGACATGGGCCAGATGGGTCTTACCGGACCCACGCGGACCGACCAAAACAAGTTTGCCTAAAGGCCAGTCTTGCGGTGCTTCAAGTGCCGCAACGGCCAGTGCGTTGGCAGGCGAGACAAAGAAATCTTCGCGCCCAAGTGCCGGTTTGACAGGAAGGGAAAGTGGCAGCTGTTCGGCCATGGCTCACTCTTGGTCCTCACCTTTTTGGAGGCCACGATACAATCGGCTTTGCTGGTAACGGTCGACGCCGAACCGCGCGATGACCCCAAGCGATGCTGCCACTGGCACAGCCACAAGCATACCGACAAACCCGAAAAGCGACCCGAACGCAGACAGTGCCAACAGCAGCCAGACCGGATGCAATCCGACACTACCACCAACCAGTTTTGGCGTCAGGATATTACCTTCCAAAAACTGACCAGCCCCAAAGATGATGGCGACAGCGATGATCCAACCGGGTTCGCCCCAGAACTGAAACAGCGCCAGCCCTAATGCCAATGCACCACCAACAAGCGCGCCAATATAGGGAATGAAAGAAATAAGCCCGGCAACAACGCCCACAACCAAGCCAAATTGCAACCCAACAATTGCAAGGGCTACCGCATAGAACACGCCCAGAATGCTGCAAACCGTCAATTGTCCACGCACGAAATTGGCCAGCGTGCTGTCGATATCAGAGGCAATCTGCCGGATCATCGGCGCATGATCACGCGGCAGAAGCGTATCAAACTTGGCTACCATATTGTCCCAGTCCAGCAAGAGATAGAACGCGACGACTGGCACAACGACAATGAAGACAACTGCATTGATCACCCCAAGGGCTGAAGCAAACACACTTTGCGCGAATTCCGCCCCGCGGCTCTGGATCGTTGTACCGATTGTTGCCAATGATTGACGCAGGGTAGATCCCTCGTCAGCTAAGGACGGAAAACGATCTGACAGAAATCCTTGCAGGCGCCTGAACAAATCGGGGGCCATGTTAAACAACTCAATCGCCTGTTCGATCACCATGGGAATGATCAGAAGCGCCATGAGTATGAATAAAAGCAAAGCAAACACACTGATAATTGACGTCGCCAAGACCCGCGACAGGCCCAGCGCCTCCAGCCGGTCGGCTATTGGGTCAAGCATGTAAGCGATTGCCCCACCTACAATAAACGGGAGCATGACGTCCCCCAGATACCAAAGGAAAACAAGGAATATAACCGTTGCAGCGCCCCAGTATTTAACCTGATCTTGAACTGGCAAAGCCATAGTGTCCTCGTGCGTTCGGCATGTATCGATCTGACCTATTTAAGCGATCAGCAGACGCTTTGTAACAGTCTGCAAATAAAACGTAAGACTTTCTGTGCAATCAATAGTTAGCCTGCACGACACCGTCAGAATGAAACAAATGACATCGCCATCACAAAGGCCAATACCGTTGGGTAAAACCCCGCAGCGAACCCAAAGCCACGCAGGGGCGGGCTGAGATGGTATCCAAACCAAAATAACAGACGGGTTGCCCCAAAAGATAAGCCTAAAATGATGACCACACCTTCGCCAAGCACACTGCCGACAAATGGCCAAAGGCAAATCGCCAAAATAAGTTGCTCGACCGTGTTGTTCAGAACTCTTTGATCAATTTGCGCAGCGGAATTCTCGGCAAATTTCTGACCGTCTATAGTATCATCATCGAAAAACCTGCGCCCGGCCAAACGCCCGATTAATACCAATAACACAAAACCTCCCGGAGCCAATCCAACGCTCAGCGCCTGAACCAAAGTCATATCCGGGGCGTTCTGCCAAGTTCGCGCGATAAACATCAACGCGACCGACCATACGGCACCACCGATCATGGAGATCAGTATGACCCCCCTCTTGCCCATCAGACCACCGACTTAGACCGGATCAAATCAAGGATATCCTTTGCTGCTTTGGGTATATTTGTCCCCGGCCCGAAGATGGCCTTGACCCCCGCTTTATACAGGAAATCATAATCCTGCTGCGGGATGACCCCACCGCAGATCACGATAATTTCGCCAGCCCCAGCCGCTTCCAAAGCCTCGACCAGTTTCGGGGCCAGCGTCTTGTGCCCTGCCGCTTGCGAGCTGATACCCACCACATGGACGTCATTGTCCACCGCGTCCTGCGCAGCCTCTTGAGGTGTCTGGAACAAGGGTCCCACATCGACGTCAAAACCGATATCAGCAAAAGCCGTGGCAATAACCTTGGCGCCCCGGTCATGCCCGTCCTGGCCCATCTTGACGACCAGCATACGTGGGCGGCGACCTTCTTGCTCGGCAAATTTCTCTACATCTTTCTGAATTTCCGCAAAGCCTTCGTCACCCTCGCAAGCGGCACCATAGACACCGGCCAGCGTCTTGACCTCGGCGCGATGACGACCGAATGCTTTTTCCATACTCATACTGATCTCCCCTACGGTGGCGCGGGCGCGGGCGGCGTCGACGGCCAATGCCAGAAGGTTGCCCTCGCCTGATCTGGCGGCGTTTTCCAACGCGCTCAGGGCTGCATCGCAAGAGGCCTGATCGCGCGATGCACGGATGCTCTCAAGCCGTTTAATCTGGTTGTTGCGAACCGCCACATTATCGACGTCCAGAATGTCGATCTCATCCTCCTGTTCCAGCCGGAACTTGTTGACACCAACAATAACCTCATCCCCACGATCAACCTGTGCCTGACGTTTGGCGGCGGCTTCCTCAATGCGCAGTTTAGGCATGCCAGTAGCCACCGCCTTGGTCATCCCGCCCATCGCGTCGATCTCTTCGATGATCTTCCAAGCCTCGTCTGCCAGATCAGCCGTAAGCGTCTCGACATAGTAAGAGCCCGCAAGTGGATCGATGACCTTTGTTACCTTGGTCTCATTTTGCAAAATCAACTGTGTGTTGCGCGCGATACGCGACGAAAACGCGGTCGGCAGTGCGATTGCTTCGTCAAAACTGTTTGTATGCAGAGATTGCGTCCCTCCAAGAACAGCGCTCATCGCCTCGTAAGCCGTGCGAATGATGTTGTTGTAGGGATCCTGTTCCTGCAATGACACGCCAGAAGTTTGGCAATGGGTGCGCAGCATCAGGCTCTGTTCTTTCTGGGGATCGAACTCGCTCATGATACGGTGCCACAGGAAGCGCGCGGCGCGCAGTTTCGCAGCCTCCATGAAGAAGTTCATGCCAATAGCGAAAAAAGCTGAGACGCCCGGCAAACGCATCTACGTCCATACCGCGTGCAAGAGCGGTTTTGACGTATTCCTTACCGTCGGCCAGCGTAAAGGCCAGTTCCTGCACCAAGTTCGCCCCGGCCTCTTGCATATGATAACCGCTGATCGAGATTGAGTTGAATTTAGGCATATCGCTGGCGGTGAATTCGATAATGTCCGCTACGATCCGCATCGACGGTTCGGGGGGATATATATAGGTATTGCGCACCATGAACTCTTTCAGAATGTCATTTTGAATAGTCCCTGAAAGCTTTGCACGATCAACGCCCTGCTCTTCCCCAGCAACGATGAAAGACGCCAATACCGGAATCACCGCGCCATTCATGGTCATCGACACGCTTACCTTATCCAACGGAATGCCATCAAAAAGGATTTTCATATCCTCAACGCTGTCAATCGCCACACCAGCCTTGCCGACATCGCCCTCAACCCGCGGATGGTCGCTGTCATACCCGCGGTGCGTCGCCAGATCAAAAGCGACCGAGACCCCCTGCTGTCCGGCCTCCAGCGCCTTACGGTAAAACGCATTCGATTCTTCAGCTGTTGAAAACCCCGCATATTGCCGGATTGTCCAAGGACGCCCCGTATACATCGTGGATCGGGGCCCACGCGTGAATGGCATCTCTCCAGGCATCGCGCCCAGATGCGCCAACCCTTCCGCATCATCCGCCGTATAGACCGGCTGAATGTTGATACCTTCCGGGCTTGCCCAAGTCAGATCGTCCAAAGAACGGCCCCGCAATTCAGTCTCAGCGCGGGCGGACCATGCTTTTTTGTCACTCATCGGATTATCCTTTTGTATTTGCGGGTTTTTTGATGTGGAAAACTCCGCTCTGATCGCCCGCAATCACAGGAAATCAAACTATCATTTGTCATAATCTTACAATTCATGTGGTCAGCGCCCGCATTCCCCTTAGAATAGGGAACGAAAGGCCCTATATCAGGCCAAACAGGAGACCAGATGAAACGCCTAACTATACTTGTTCTTTTTGCGTTTTTCTTCACGCCAACGGTGGCAGCCACTCTTGCTGATGAAGGGGCGGAGCCTGCAGACGATCTCGTCATAATGGATGCATCCCAAGCGGATTTAGGTGCATTCCTATGGGAAAAGCGGCCTATTGTTGTTTTTGCAGACACAGCTGCGGACCCACGGTTCAAGGAACAGATGGAGCTTTTGCTGAAGCGTAAATCGGAATTGATTGAGCGTGATGTCGTCATCCTGACCGACACAGACCCTGCCGCCAAGTCGGAGCTGCGTATAAAATTGCGACCGCGGGGCTTTATGCTGGTGCTGGTCGGCAAGGATGGTGGCGTGAAACTGCGCAAACCTTTCCCTTGGGATGTGCGTGAGTTGAGCCGCGCCATCGACAAGATGCCCTTGCGCCAGGAAGAATTACGCGACCGGCGCCGTTTGGGCGGATAATACAGGCTTTCATTGCAAATTAACTTGCATGGCCCTATATATTGGATACGAGATGTGCTGATCGGCACATAAGCTTGGAAAGGTGAATGATATGTCGGATGCACCAAAATCTCCGCCACCTATGACTGGCCAGAAGGGCCCGCGGCCCGGCTATTGACTGCATTTTGCGATGTGCTTTTGCGCAGCGCGCTCAATGCGGATTGCCCCATGATCAGGGCTTCCTTTTTCAAAGCGATATAATCCGTATACATGCCAATGCGCTGTACTTGGTCCATGTTTCGAAATGTATCCGAACGTAGATCTTCGATGATCGCCTCGATCGCGAAAACCTGGTTATAATAAGCCACAATCGGATCAATAACTGCGCCCGGCAAAACATGAACCTCTGCTATGAGCGCGCGGAAAACCGTGTCATTCTTTTCGCTTGGAACAACAGGGATATATTTGTTGTCCTCTTCCATAGCCGATACGATCCTTTTCCATGTCGCCGTCAGGTCGAAAAGCTGCATCGCCTCTACATAGTGACCAATCTCGGCCATCAGGGCAGTTTGAACGTCCTGCACCTCTTTCCAGCCGCCTACGGCGATCCCGTTTTCGGTTTTGGCTGCCATTGAACAGCCAACCGCCTGCCAGAAAAATACCTGCGACAAAGGCTTGCTGCACCCGCGGGTCGATGATGTCATTCAACCACAGCATAAGCCCCCTCTTACTCGCTGAATTCTTCCGGTTCGGGGATGCGCCCGAACGCAATTTTTGCCCCGGTATAAGGCACCTTGTATGGGGGCAATTCCCCGAAACGGATCGTGTCCTGCCCAAAACGTCTGTTCAAACCATCTATCGCGCGGCAAAGCTCTTCGCGTGGGGTCGTATTGCTGACGCTGCGTTCTTCGAAAAGTTCGGCGATATGGCAATCCACAGGTTGCAAACCGCCCAGCATGATGCTGACCGAGACCGGTCGGCGCAGGGTAAGATGCGCCCAGTACCGGTCGAAATTTTGCAACAAGGCGAATGTATCCTGCGTTGCGGGGAAATCGCCGCCGCATTGGGACCGCCCCTCTTCGGCACATTTGGCGCTGACATGCAGCCTGCGCGCGAAATACCTCTCGCGCCTCAGACGTGCGCCGGCCTTGACCAACAGACGGCGGGCCACCAGACGCGCAGCTTCGGGCGTGCGATTTGCAGTCGTCAATTGCTGACCATGCCCCAGATGGCTGCGCCGCGTCTCTGGGTAGACCACACGCTCCCCCAGCAATTGCCGAATGAAGCGTTCCCCTTCGACGTTGCGCCACAGGTAACGCGCTTCTTTCGGAGCCAAAGCATAAAGGGCATCGACCGTATGAATGCCTGCGCGATCCAAACGCGTCACCATCCCGCGCGAAATGCCCGGCAGATCGTTCAGCGCCAGATGCGCGATTTTCTGCGGCAGCACCTCTGGCAGCAGCCAGTTCAGCCCCGCAGGTTTGTGCAGTTCTGCCGCAATCTTGGCCAGCAGCTTGTTCGGCGCCACCCCGACCGAGCACAGCAAAGCCGGGCTGACCTGTTCGCAAATCGCGCGCTGAACGTGTCTGCCAAGCTGCAAAGCCTCGGACAAGGCGCGCTGCCGCCCCATGAGCCGACAGGAAAATTCGTCCACTGAATGCGCTTTTTCGATGGGAATGATCGTCTCTACCGCCGCGCGAATACGATGATGGTAAGTGACAAAAACATCGTGTTTGGCCGCCCGAAACACAATGCCCGGACACATGCGCTTCGCATCTGGAATGCGCACCCCCATACCGACACCGCGCCGCTTCGCCTCGATGCTGGCGGCAATACAGATCGCGCCGGGGGACAATGTTGTGACGACGCCCACAGGCCGGCCTTTCAAGTCCGGTTCTTCCGCCTGTACAACTGAGGCGAAATAAGAATTCATGTCGAAGAACAGAATATCGACTGTTGGGGGCATCGTGCGACTCGCCAGATTGTGAGGCACCCAAATTAGAACATAAAGTGAACATTTGGCCAGAAAATTTCCCACAATAATCCGTAAATCTGCGATTATTCCGGGGAACGAGGCGCATAATATCTACTCAAACTCCATGATCACATCATCCACGGCCAGATTGTCGCCCGCATTTGCATTGATTTTTGTGACCTTACCTTTTCGCTCGGCGCGCAGGATATTTTCCATCTTCATCGCTTCGACGGTACACAAGGCCTGACCTTCCTGCACCTCATCGCCTGCGGTCACATCCAGTTTAACGATGAGCCCCGGCATCGGGCAGAGCAGCAGTTTCGACGTATCCGGCGGCAGTTTTTCAGGCATCAACGCAGCCAGTTTCGCCTGACGGGGTGTTCGGATATGAACCTTCAGGTCCGCCCCGCGGGTTCGCACCCGAAAGCCGCCCGAGATTTTGTCCACCTTCAGCACCAAAGGCGCACCATCAACCATCAACCGCGCCAGACTTTGCCCCGGCGTCCAGTCCGAGGTCACACGGTGGCTTACACCCCCCTTATGCTTGACGGTTGCACCTTCCTTATCAGCCTTCACTTTCACAACGAAGTTTTCACCTTGCAGCGAGACAACCCAATCCTTACCAACTTTGCGGCGGTGATTGTCCATTGTTCCCGAGATGCGCGCACGTCGGATTTCCGCAACACGGTGCATGGCCGACACTGCCGAGGTAATCCGTTCCAATGCCTCGCGCTCAAGCGTTACGCCATCAAAACCTTCAGGGAATTCTTCCTCAATAAAAGCCGTTGTCATCTCGCCTGTGACAAATTTCGGATGATCCATCACTGCCGAGCAAAACGGCAGGTTATGCCCGATCCCTTCAACCTCGAACGTATCCAGAGCGACCCGCATTTCCTCGATCGCAGACGCGCGATCCGGGCCCCACGTGCAGAGCTTGGCAATCATCGGATCATAATACATGGAAATCTCGCCGCCTTCGAATACGCCCGTATCATTTCGCACGGCACGTGATTTCTTGGCGATTTCTTCCGGCGGGCGATACCGGGTCAGCCGCCCGATAGACGGCAGGAAGTTGCGGTAAGGATCCTCGGCATAAAGCCTGCTCTCAATAGCCCAACCGCTTAATTTGATATCGCTCTGCGACAGGCTCAGTTTTTCACCGTAGGCCACGTGGATCATCTGTTCCACAAGGTCCACACCGGTGATCAGTTCAGTAACGGGGTGTTCGACCTGAAGGCGGGTGTTCATTTCAAGAAAGTAAAAATTCCGATCCCCATCTACTATAAATTCCACGGTTCCGGCGCTGGTATAGCCCACAGCTGCCGCCAGGGTGCAGGATTGCGCGCCCATTGCTTCGCGGGTCGCCTCATCAAGAAAAGGCGATGGGGCCTCTTCAATCACCTTCTGGTTGCGCCGTTGGATCGAACATTCCCGTTCGCCCAGATAAATCGTATTGCCATGGCTATCCGCCAGCACCTGAATTTCGATATGGCGTGGCTGCGTCACAAATTTCTCGATAAAAATTCGGTCATCGCCGAAACTGTTGGCCGCCTCATTCTTGGAGCTTTGGAAACCCTCGCGCGCCTCGTCGTCACTCCAGGCAATCCGCATACCCTTGCCACCACCCCCCGCAGAGGCTTTGATCATCACCGGGTAGCCAATTTCACCCGAAATTTTCACGGCCTCTTCAGCATCCGCGATCAGCCCCATGTAACCCGGCACGGTCGAGACCCCGGCTTCCTGCGCGATTTTCTTCGATGTGATCTTGTCGCCCATCTTCTCAATCGCACCCACAGGCGGGCCGATAAAGGCGATACCTTCCGCGGCAAGTGCCTCGGCAAATTTCGGGTTCTCCGACAAGAAACCATATCCCGGATGCACGGCTTCTGCGCCTGTTGCGCGAATAGCCTCCATCACCTTTTCGATCACAATATAGGATTGGTTCGCAGGCGCGGGGCCGATATGGACAGCTTCATCTGCCATGCGCACATGCAATGCGTTGCGATCCGCATCCGAGTAGATTGCAACCGTTGCAATCCCCATCTTGCGGGCGGTCTTGATAACACGGCAGGCAATCTCACCCCGGTTGGCAATCAGTATTTTCTTGAACATGTCCCGTTTCCCTTTGCCTGACATTTTCAGGCAGCCCAAAAGAAATGGCCACCGCAGCTTGTGCCGCGATGACCATCGAATTTTTTGAGGGCCGAAAGCCCCATTTGATGTTTGGTTTGTTTACCGGCAGACGCCCGCGTCGTCGCAGAAGACGCCCGCAGCCCCACCAATGACCGCGCCTGTAAGCACGTCGCCGCCTGTGGCTTTTGAAATTGCGGCACCTGCGCCTGCGCCGACAACGCCGCGCTCCGCATCTGAATCACAGGCCGAGACGCCCCCGATGATGGCCATAAAGCCAAATGCCATGAAAATCCTACGCATAGTCTTGCTCCTGAGTGGTTTCTATTAAACCTATGTCCCCTTTCAAGGGATCGTTTCTTATTACGTATTAGGCAAAATGCCGTCCGCGTTGCAGTTAAAGAAGTATTGCTCTGACAATCGCTTATTGCGCTTTTTGCTTTATTCAAGATTTGCGCTTTTATGCCCGACCGGTCAAACCACAAATTATTTACAGATGTGAAACAAGCAGAACATCGCCTTATTTTGCTGCCAAAATAAAAAAGAGGTCTGTTCATAAGAACAGACCTCTTCAGAAGGGAAGGGTAACGGTTTTGTACATGCAAGCAATTCTCTGTGCTGGAGGGATATACTTGCCAAACCAACATCACCTGAGATATTCGGAAAAAAAGCTCAGCTTTGCAATGGTTACATTTTGAGCTGATTTTCGCTCATATTGTTTCATGCAGGGCAAATTCATGCCGAGCGCCCGTTGGCTGATTCATCAAAAACACCGGGAAATGAGGCACTTGCGCGTTTCACATCGATTCTCAGCAAAGCTTCATAACTTTGCGAGATCAAATGACTCGGTCGCGGGAATCACCTCACGCTCGAAAAGCCAGCACAGACGCCCCGCATCGAGATTACCTCGCATGAAGTCTTCTTCGCCGAAGTAGTCCCACAGAGCCCACATAAAGCCCTCATCCGCGCGACGATCTGCGGGTTTACGGTCGGCATAACGCTCTCGCGCAATCAGCGGTGTGACCGCTTTCTTGTTCTCTCGGCGAATTGTGAATTGGAAGTCGCTGCCCGGCAGGCGCGATGGAAACCCCTTATGTTTAAGCATTATGCGGCCTCAAGGGTAAAAGGCCGAAGCTGGTTTTGCGGGGCGGTCGGAACCGCCCGCCCCGCAATTATTTTAGAACTTGTTGAATGTTGGTTCTGGCTCAACCGGATCAACGATAACAACTTCTTCTTCTTGCTGTTGGCCACATGCTGCAACGAGTGCAACCATGCTAAGTACAACGAATGCTTTGATGCTCTTGGACATCTTGGTCTCCTGTTCAATTTAGCCGACATGCTCACAGAAAAACTTCCTGGGAGAATCTCGCACACCATACGGGTCACACGAATGTAACCTCGATGCAAGCTATCCGGTTCCTTCGGAAAAAAATACTCCCTGACCTGTGTTACGTATGCATGTGTTGTGATTGCATCAAACTTCTGGGAATATGAAGAATTGACCGCAACATATTGTGGTTTCATCACAATCCCTCCCAAACGCACATATCGCCCTGTATCCGAAATGCATCAAAATACTGCACGATGTTCGGCGCGGTTTCGCCGAATACTACCGTTTCCGACGAAATTGAGACCACAATCCGTTCAATTTTTTTCGGCTCTTGTGCTGCCAAAGGCAGCCCAGTCGCTTCGCAGAGGTATTGAAAATCAGATTCTATCTGAGCGAAACCAAAGGCTTGCGTATCCTTCAATTCAGGTGCAACAAACCGCAAGCGCAACCCGTCTGGCGTATCGGCATCCCCCGGCTCTGCCACAGCTTCGTGCAATTCCACGTCTATCCCAGACGGAACCACAATATCGCCCGCCAAGACGGGCGTTGCGATCAGCAAGGCAGGCAGGACCACTCTCATTACGGGGCATCTTCCGGGGTTGTCGCAAAGTCGGCGGGCGAGGTGATCTCGATCAGTTCCAGATCATCCGAGTGCCGGACTTCGCGATGTTTAATGCCGGGCGGTTGCAGCACGCAGCAGCCTTCGCGCATGATATGTTCGCCCGTGTCTTCATATTCGAAGACGACCCAGCCCTTGGTGATGTAGACCATCTGGAAATCCAGATCGTGCGAGTGCCACGTCGCAGGGCTTTCCATCCCCGGCACCGCACGGATCACATGCGCACCGTATTTGCCTTGCGTCGCTTCTTTGATGCCAAGTTGGCGGTACTCAAAAAAGGCCCGCAGCCCCTGCCCTTCGAATTTGCCATCATCGGCGTGGGCAATAGCGAAGGCCTGGTTTTTCCAGAGTTTTGTCATGGTGTCTTTCCTCCCGGTCGCCGCGCAATACAGTCGATCTCGACCAAGGCGCCCACGGCAAGCGCCGTTACCCCAACCGTCGTGCGTGCGGGCAAGCGGTCTGTGGGGAAGTAAGATTTATAAGTGTCATTGAACGCAGCATAATCGCGCTCGAACTCTGTCAGGAAGCAGCGGCATTGTACGATGTGAGACAGATCAAGGCCAACGCCTTTGAGGACGATCTCGAGATTCGTCATGACCTGCTTTGTCTGCGCCTCGATCCCATGTGGAAGAGGCGCATCAGGTTGGCCGGGCAGAGTCGGCATCTGACCTGTCAGGATAACCCAGCCGTCTGTTTCAACCGCATGGCTAAAGGGGGCAACATGGGTTGGGGCGTCGGTGATGTTATGGAATTGGGGCCTCATAACTATAATGAACCCGGCCAAGATTGCATCCACTTAGCGACAATCTGTATTGAAGTGTAAAGAGCAATGCCCGTTAGTAAAAACGATAAGGAAAAACATATAGTCAAAAAATTTTCAATGTTTTCATACGGCTTAGTCAAAATATTAAAGGAGGTAAAAGCTAACCCTATTCCACCAATTAATGCCGCGCACCAAACGCTAACTGCAAATATAGCAAAGAAACTTTTTGGAATACCATGGGCTGCATCAGGTAATTGCACAAGCAATCCTAGAAGACTGAAAGAAATCAATAATGGCGCGGCGATCAGAAACCGAAATACAGCCGCTCGCCTTTCTTCTAATGCTGAAATGTCTTTCATAACCAAACCTCACAACGGAATATTGTCATGCTTCTTCCAGGGGTTCTGGAGTGACTTACCCCGTAATGACGCAAAGGCCCGACAAACCCGCTTGCGTGTCGAATGAGGCAGGATCACCTCATCAATGAAGCCTTTCTCGGCAGCAACAAACGGGTTGGCGAAGCGATCTTCATAATCCGCGGTCCGCTCTGCGATCTTCTCGGCATCGCCCAGTTCAGACCGATACAGAATCTCTACTGCACCTTTCGCACCCATCACGGCTATCTCGGCTGTTGGCCACGCATAATTGAAATCACCACGCAGGTGTTTGGACGCCATAACATCATAGGCCCCGCCGTAGGCTTTACGAGTAATCACTGTGACTTTCGGCACTGTTGCCTCGCCATAAGCGAACAAAAGCTTCGCACCATGCTTGATCACGCCGCCATATTCCTGCGACGTCCCCGGCAAGAACCCCGGCACATCCACCAAAGTCAGGATCGGAATTTCAAACGCATCACAAAACCGAACAAACCGCGCCGCCTTGCGCGAGCTGTCGATGTCCAGACATCCTGCCAACACCATCGGTTGATTGGCCACAACCCCCACCGACTGCCCCTCCAGCCGGATAAAGCCAGTCAGAATGTTCTTTGCAAAATCCTCTTGGATTTCAAAGAAATCGCCCTCATCCGCCACTTTGGTGATCAATTCCTTCATGTCATAAGGCGTGTTCGGGTTGTCGGGGATCAGAGTATCAAGACTGTTCTCAACCCGCGCCGGGTCATCAAAGAACGGGCGCACAGGGGCCTTTTGACGGTTGTTGAGCGGCAAGAAATCGACCAGACGGCGCACCTCTGCCAATGTTTCAACGTCATTTTCAAATGCGCCATCTGCCACGCTCGACTTTTTGGTATGGGTGGATGCGCCGCCAAGCTCCTCGGCCGTGACGACTTCGTTGGTTACAGTTTTCACAACGTCCGGGCCGGTGACAAACATATAGCTTGAGTCCTTCACCATGAAGATGAAATCCGTCATCGCAGGCGAATAAACCGCCCCACCGGCACAAGGCCCCATAATTACGCTGATCTGCGGCACAACACCCGAGGCCATGATATTGCGCTGGAAAACCTCGGCATAGCCTGCCAGCGACGCAACGCCTTCTTGTATGCGCGCGCCGCCGGAATCGTTGATGCCAATCACCGGCGCGCCGTTTTGCACAGCCATATCCATGATTTTGCAGATTTTCTGGGCATGGGTTTCGGAAAGTGACCCGCCAAACACCGTGAAATCCTGCGAGAAAACATAGACCATGCGGCCATTGATTGTGCCCCACCCTGTTACGACACCATCTCCCGCAGGGCGATCTTTCTCCATCCCGAAATCAGTGCATCGGTGCGCCATGAACATGTCGAATTCTTCGAAGCTGTCTTCATCCAGCAGAAGTTCGATACGTTCACGCGCGGTCAGCTTACCCTTGGAATGCTGCGCGTCGATCCGGCGTTGGCCACCGCCTTTGCGGGCAACCTCGCGCCGTGCTTCCAACTCGCCCAGAATATCTTTCATCGCAATGCCCCTCCGGTTTGGGCGCACCCTAGACCGTTGCTGCACTGCAAAAAAGAAAATTTTCGCATATTTGCAAATATTGCATCATTACACATCTGAATACTGCAAATATGCAAATTTCTTTTTCACACACTCACTGTGCAAAATCACCATTGGACGTCCCGCGATAGCAGGTCTAAGTCTGAGTCATGAGCACCGCACCCGAGGTTCGTTTTCTGGACCGCACCACCCCGCCCCATATTCTGACACTCGTGCTACTGGCCGGGGTATCTGCAATGAATATGAGTGTATTCCTCCCGTCCCTACCCCGCATGACCGAGGAATTCGGGACGACCAACAGCATCATGCAGCTTTCTGTTTCGCTTTATCTGGCATGTACAGCTGTGATGCAGATCATTATTGGCCCCGTATCAGACAAATTTGGGCGCAGGCCGGTGATTGCCATCGCGTTGATCATTTTCGTGCTGGCAAGTATAGGCTGTTACTTTGCCACGACAATCGAGACCTTCCTGTTTTTCCGCATGCTGCAAGCAACCGTCGCAGTGGGTATGGTCCTGAGCCGTGCCATTGTTCGGGACATGGTCCCGCAGGAAGAAGCCGCCTCAATGATCGGGTATGTGACAATGGGCATGTCGCTTGTGCCAATGTTTGCCCCAATGATCGGTGGTGCCTTGGATGAGCTGTTTGGCTGGCGCACGACTTTTCTGTTTCTCATTATATTCGGCGCGGGGCTGGCCATTCTGTGCTGGCTTGATCAGGGGGAAACGGTCAAATCCTCTGGCCAAAGCTTCCGTCAACAGGTCCGCCAATACCCCGAACTGTTCACATCGCGCAGGTTCTGGGGTTACGCTCTTTGCGCAGCCTTCGCTTCTGGCGCATTTTTCGCCTTTTTGGGTGGCGCACCTTTCGTCGCTACAAAAGTTTACGGCATGTCCCCTACCGCAACAGGTTTCTTCTTCGGGATGCCCGCCATCGGCTATGCGCTTGGAAATTACCTGTCAGGTCGGTTTTCAGTGCGCATGGGAATTGATGCCATGATCGTGGCAGGTGTGTCGATCCTGATTGTCGGAATGAGTCTATCGCTGTTATTAACCTATGCCGGCTTCGGATCAGCCTGGCTGTTTTTTGGCTTCTGCACTTTCGTGGGTGTGGGCAACGGCTTGGTTCTGCCCAACGCCACCGCCGGGCTTTTGTCAGTCCGTCCGCATCTGGCGGGCACCGCAAGCGGGATCGGCAGCGCCGTGATGATCGGTGGCGGCGCGGCTTTGGCCGCAGTTACCGGCGTCGCCCTCGAGGCAGGGGGCGGCAGTTACCCGCTGCAATGGATTATGTGGATCAGTGCGGTGCTGAGCTACTTGGCGATTTTCTATGTCCAAAGACGTACAAGGGATTTGATCGAGACGTGATGGTTTGCATGTCTCCTGCGCCACCCCGCACGCTGCCTTATTTAAGGTTTCGCTTCAAATGATCATAAATAGCCTGGCGGCATCGAGCAGTGTCACGGGCAAGGGCCGCATCAAGTATCGCGCGATGCTCCTGAATAATGGCCTGAAAGTAGTTTGACCCGAAGTCACGCTCCTGATGGCTGACCATTTGCTGGCGGAACTGATCATAGGTCTTGCGATATGTTTCCCGTAGCAAAGGGGACTTGCTGGCCGAAATCAATGTGTCATGAAACTCCCATTCAGCATCACTCCACAAAGCTATATGCGACTGGGACATGCTGGGGCTGACATTTTGAGGCTTTGCCATCTGCGTCTCGATATGGCTGAGTTTATGATGCGCCGCACTCAGCTGCGCCTCCCATTCCAGCCCACCATTTGCCATGGACAGCGTTGCGCCCTCGTGCTCCAGCAAAATACGAAATCGGGTGATGTCACGCCGCCGCTCTGGCGAGCTTTGCATCGCACGAAAGCCGCGCTGATCTTCGAATGTCACGAGGCCTACGGTGGACAGACGAAACAGAACTTCGCGGAGGGTATTGACCGAACATCCATAAATGCCACGCAGCATATCGGATTTCAATTTCTGACCAGGCGCATAATGCGCGGTGATCAGCTTGCTGCGAAGATCATCATAGATATGCGCTGTATCCGGTTTAGAAACTGTAGTGGGCATCTTTACACCTCAAACTCTTTGACAGAATGCAGTCAAAATTTTGAAATTTCAATATAATCGCAAAACTAGTAAGATTTTTAGATTTTCATTGTCGGAATTGAAAACCGTTGTTAGGCTCAGACCCATAGGCCGAAGATGGCAGGAAATGCTGCGATGGCCGGGGACTATCCAACGTCTGGGAGGACATCATGAAACTACTCAAGACTGCTGCGACATCGGTCGTAGCTTTAACCTTAGCTGCGGGCTTTGGCTTTGCGCAAGAGACCACAAAACTGCGTATTCAAACGCATTACGCGCCTGAAACTGTTTCCGGGAAACTGGCTGCACAATACATGGAAGACATTCAGGCAATGTCTGGTGGCGGTATTGAAGTTGAGATGTTCTATTCATCTTCGGTCGTGAAATCTGTTGAAACCTTTGACGCAGCAGCAACAGGAATTCTTGACTGCGATATGACAGGTGGCGGTTATCAAACTGGTAAGGATTCTGCTTTCCAGTTTGTGGGTGATATTATGGGCGGCTATGCAACGCCTTATCAGCAGCTTAGCTGGCTCTATTTCGGTGGCGGTCGTGAAGCAGCAAAACCTCTTTACAATAAGTACGGTATGGAACTTGTGGGATGGTGGGTCTACGGGCAGGAATCTTTCGCCTCCAGCAAGCCAATTGAGAAGGTAGAAGACTTCAAAGACTGGAAATTCCGGTCCCCCCCGGCATGGAAACCAAGATATTCGAGAAGCTAGGTGCCAAGCCCATCGTGATGGATTTCACCGAAATCTTCACCGCGCTTGAAACTGGCATTATTGACGGGGCCGACGCGTCAGGTCTGTCGAACAATGTCGGGCTTGGCCTTTATGATATCGTCAAATATGCCAACTTCCCTGGTTTCCATTCGATGCCGTCAGACCATTTGGCCTGCAACAAGGCAAAATGGGACGCGATGCCAGAAGCACACCGCAAGATCATGCTGGTTGCGATGGAAGCTTTGGCCCTGCGCACAGCTTTGACCTTCGAGAAAGCCAACGCAGAGGCGGCTGCCGAGCTGCGCGAAAAGGGCGTTACTCTGTCTGAATGGTCACAGGAAGAGTTGCAGAAATTCCGGGATGCGGCTCAGGCCACATGGCCTGAATTTGCAGACACGCCTGAAGCCAAAGCGCTGGTCGAGTCTCACATTGCTTATCTGGATCAACTGGGTCTGGTTTCCAAATAAAACTATACCTCCGGGCGGTCTGACATGACCGCCCGGACCCTTTACAACCTCCTGCAACATATAAAGAGGCTGATGTGGTAGAACATGAGCGTACAGGCTTTGTAGACGCCTTTACATGGCGCTTTAGCAGGTTGGCGATGATCCTACCTGCGATCATCGTTACAATCATGTTTTACGAAGTCATCATGCGCTACGTCTTCGAGCGCCCAACCCTATGGGTGAACGAGGCGTCACTTTGGATGGGAGGCATGATTTACCTGTTCTCCGGTCTTTATGCGATGCAACAGCGCAGCCATATCCGCATTTTCATTCTGTATGACGTCGTCCCATTATGGCTGCGACGCGTGTTTGATGTCGCATCTTGCGTCTGCATCATAGTCTTCTGCATCGCCGTCATCTGGGGCGGCTCGGGCGAGGCTTACGCCAAGTTCATGCGTTGGGAAAAATTCGGCACCGCATGGGATCCACCAATTCCGGCAACCATGAAACCGTTGATTCTGCTGACCTTGCTGATCACAACCATTCAGGCTGTGTCAAACCTGATAATGGACTGGAACCGCCCGCCCGAACATCTCGATATTACCGATGAAGTCGATATCAATATCGAGGAGATAAAGCGCGCGCAGACGTTACTGGACGCCGAAGAAGCCGCAAAGAAATCCGGGTAAACCGGTGCATTAGAAAGAGGCGCAGACATGGATATCGGGACAATTTCACTGGTCTTGCTGATTGGCATGCTTGTGCTACTGGCCATCGGGATGCCGCTTGGTTTTGCCTCTGGCTTTTTAGCTGTCGTCGTCATGGTCATGAAGTTCGGCCCCGAGCTTCTGTTTAGCAATTTTGGCACCGGCCCCCTGAATATTCTGGCGCAGCGCATGTATGGGTTGACGACAGATTACGTGCTGATTTCGGTGCCCTTGTTTATCCTGATGGCCACGCTTCTGGAACGATCTGGCATCGCGCGGGATATGTATACATCTCTGTCCGTCTGGTTAAACCGCACGCGCGGCGGCATTGCGATTGTGACCTCTTTGATGGCTGTTGTTATGGCCGCAATGTCAGGGATTATTGGCGGCGAGGTGGTCCTGCTGGGCCTGATCGCCCTGCCTCAAATGCTGCGGTTGGGATATGATCAAAACCTTGCAATAGGCACAATCTGCGCGTCTGGCTCTCTTGGGACGATGATACCGCCGTCGATTGTTCTGATCTTCTATGGTCTGATCACCGAAACCTCGATCCATGCACTATTCAAAGGCGCTTTTGTTCCGGGGTTCATCTTGGCGTCCTGCTACATCATGTACATCATCATTCGCACGCAGTTAAACCCGTCATTAGCCCCGCTGCCAGAACCGTCAGAGGAAGATATGAACGGCAGTCAGAAACTGACCTATGGGTCTGCTCTGATTGCGATGATCACGCTTGTTATTCTGACAGTCGCAGTTGGCCGCACCTGGTTTTTGCAGTTCTTTGATCGGATCGATGCTCAGACGACATTCTTGTCGTCAGAACAGATCATGGTTCGGTGCGGTATCATTCTGGCCTTGCTGGCCTTCCTGTTCTTTGTAATCCGCCCCAAACGCACCCTTGAGGCATGGCATGTCGGGAAAGGCCTACTGGCACCGATGCTGGTTGTCGGGGTCGTATTGGGGTCGATCTATGGCGGGGTTACTGGCATCACCGAAGCGGCTGGTATGGGCACCATCGCTGTGCTGATCATGATTATCCTGCAGGGTGAATTCTCGGCCACGCTGGTGAAAGAAGCGCTGATGCGCACATTCAAGTCCACTGGCACCATTATCTGGGTGACGTTCGGGGCAACGGCACTGGCCGGCGCCTATACTATTGCGGGCGGCCCAACCTATGTGGCCAACCTGATTGTGGGGTATGAGTTGCCAACACTGGGCGTGCTGATGGTCATGATGATCATCTTCCTGTTCATGGGCGCCTTCATGGATTGGGTCGGTATCGTGCTTCTGGTCATGCCGGTTTTCCTGCCGATTGTACTGAAACTGCCGATCGAGGAAATCGGTGTGTTTTCACCGCTGGTCGAAGACCCGCGCTTTGTCTCGGTCTGGTTCGGCATTCTGTTCTGCGTCAATATGCAGGTCAGTTTTCTGTCACCACCATTCGGTCCTGCGGCCTTCTACCTGAAATCCGTGGCCCCGCCGCATATCAGTCTGCCTGACATCTTCCGTGGCTTCCTGCCGTTCATTGCAATCCAGATTTTTGTGCTGATGCTGATCCTGTTCTTCCCCGAATTGACGATGTTCTTTCAGGGATAACTTCGTAGGCTGCTTATCGGGGAAAGTTATTCACACTCGATAGCGGGGGATCGCTTGCCTGTCTGGAAATTTTGCGCAGGATGGGGTGGAGCACAGGAAAGACATATAGTGAAAGACTTCATCCGCCTCGACCCTGACGATAATGTGGTGACAGCTACCCGCGCCCTACCGGCGGATACTGTAATTGAGGACATCCGCACGTCCGGGTTGATCCCTTCGGGCCACAAGGTCGCGACGCGTTCTATTTCCAAAGGCACGCCGGTACGCAAATATGCGCAACTGATTGGTTTGGCGACGGAAGACATCCCTCCCGGCGCCCATGTGCACACTCATAATGTTGCGTTCAGTGCAACAGCCGGGTCTTACGAATTTGCAACCGATCTGCGCCCTGCACCCCCTGCGCCCACAGCGGATACATTTATGGGCTACCGCCGCAGCAATGGCAGGGTCGGCACACGCAATTATATCGCAATCGTCACGTCGGTGAATTGCTCGGCCACAGCGGCCCGGCGCATCGCCGATGCCTTTGGCCCGGAAGAGCTTGCCACCTACCCGAATGTGGACGGTGTTGCAGCTTTCGTGCATGGCACGGGCTGCGGAATGGCTGATAATGGCGACGGGTTTGAGGCACTTCAGCGCGTCATGTGGGGCTATGCCCGACATCCGAACCATGGCGGCGTGCTGATGGTCGGGCTTGGATGCGAAATCAATCAGATCGACTGGCTGCTGAACGCATATGGTCTGAAACAAGGCCCAGCGCTGCAAGTAATGAATATCCAATCCGTAGCTGGCCTGCAAAAGACTGTTGAAATGGGTATTGAAAAGGTCCGCGCAATGCTGCCCATTGCGAATGAGGCAAAGCGCACGCCCTGCCCCGTGTCAGAGCTGAAAGTCGCCTTGCAATGCGGCGGCTCGGACGCTTGGTCAGGGATCACCGCAAACCCGGCTTTGGGATATGCTTGCGATCTTCTGGTGGCACAGGGCGGCACCGGAGTTTTGGCCGAAACGCCCGAGATTTACGGCGCTGAGCATCTGCTGATCCGCCGCGCTGCTAATCGCGCAGTGGGTGAAAAGCTGGTAAATCTGATTGACTGGTGGAACGACTACACAACCCGCAACAAAGGCACGATGGACAACAACCCCTCGCCCGGAAACAAGAAAGGCGGGCTGACAACAATTCTGGAGAAATCCCTTGGGGCAGCCGCAAAAGGCGGCACCACCCCGTTGAGGGGCGTCTATAAATACGCCGAAGAAATCCACGCAAACGGCTTCACCTTTATGGACAGCCCCGGCTACGACCCTGCCAGCGTGACCGGCCAAATCGCAGGTGGTTGCCAATTGGTGGTGTTTACCACCGGACGCGGCTCGGCGTTTGGGTCAAAACCCAGCCCTACGATCAAGGTGGCGACGAACTCAGAAATGTACGCTCGGATGACCGACGATATGGACGTGAATGCAGGCGATATGCTGACGGGTGGTATATCACTGGAACAAAAGGGGCGCGAAATTTACAACATGATCCTTTGCGTGGCGTCCGGTGAAGCTACGAAATCCGAGTCGCAGGGCCTCGGGGATTATGAATTCGTGCCGTGGCAGATCGGGGCTGTAATGTGAGAGTTCTTGTCGCTGGCATTGGTTTGATCGGCAAACGCCATCTGGCGCATGTCATGGCGCACCCACGGATGCAGCTTGTAGGTGTGATCGATCCAGCCCCTGTTCAGACAGACGTTCCACAATTTGATTGTATCGAAGCGGTCACTGTGGATGCCGACGCGACCATTATCGCCACACCAAGCAAGCTGCATGCGGATCATGCAGAAGCCGCTGCCAAACGCGGTTGGCATATGTTGATCGAAAAGCCGGTCGCCAGCGACAGACAAGGGGCCGCGCGGGTGATTGCAGCCACACAAAAAGCAGGCGTGCATGTTTTGGTCGGCCATCACCGCCGCCATCATGGACACATTCAAAGGCTTAAAGCTTTGCTGCGGCAAGGTGCCATCGGCCAACCCGTTCTGGCATCGCTTCTTTGGGCCATGAAGAAACCGGACACTTATTTTGACGTCGCTTGGCGACAAGGGCGTGACGGATCCCCTGTGATGCTGAACCTTGTGCATGAGGTCGACACCCTGCGCTTTCTGTTTGGAGAAGTCATATCGGTCACAGGCACCGGATCAGCCGCGCTACGTGGGGCTGGGCGGGTCGAAAGCGGGGCCGCGATCCTCGAATTTGCCGACGGCATGATTGCGACGATTTCCTTCTCGGACTGCACACCAAGCCCATGGGGGTTCGAGGCTGGCACTGGCGAGAACCCGAATATCGCAACGACTGACCAGGATATGCTGCAGATCACTGGCACGAAGGGCGCAATCAGCTTTCCATCTCTGACGGTCTGGACAGGGGCTGCGGATTGGTCACAAGCCGCAAATAAACATCTGGAAGATGCACCAGCCACCACACCGCTGGTGGCGCAACTTGATCATTTTGCAGATGTGATCGCCGGGCACGCCTTGCCTTTGAGCGATGCGGAAGACGCCACGAAAACCCTTGATGTGACCCTTCAGATCGAAGAGGCCGTGTCGGACGTCTTAGGGAGGGTCGCATGAATACGTTACGCGCTGGTCTGATCGGTGAGCATATAAGCCGTACCCGCCTTCCCAAAGCGCTTGAGATCATGTGCGAGATGAACGGGCTGACGCTTGAATTTGACCTGATCGATACCGCTCATCTACCAAGTTTCGACTTTGCTTTGGCGGTCGATGGCCTTCGCCGTGAAGGTTGGGACGGTGTGACTGTGACCCATCCCTACAAGACCGAAGCCGCTGAATATGCCGACGACGGAATGGCAGCGGACGTCGCCCATCTGGGTGCCAGCAACACATTGGTCTTTCGCAACCCGCTGCAAGGGTTCAACACGGATTACACCGGCTTTTTGTCCGCATGGCAGATGCGGATGGGGTCTTCGCCGGGCCGTGTCGCAATGGCTGGGGCGGGTGGCGTTGCCCGCGCCCTTGTTCCCGCGCTTGCCACTCTTGGGTCCGAGGATATTGCCATATGGGATATAGAACCGGATCGTGCCGAGGATCTGGCCCAAACAGTTGGCCCACCTGTGCGCGCAGTGGTTGGTGATGAAATATCAGCGGCTGTCAGTGAAGCAAACGGTCTGGTTAACGCCACCCCCACTGGCATGAAGGAATATCCCGGCAGCGCCTTTGCGGCAGAAAATCTTGGCAGGCAGGATTGGGCCTTTGATGCGGTGTATACCCCTGCAGACACGGAATTTCTGATCGCCGCAGAAGCCGCAGGTCTACGGTCATTCAGCGGCTTCGATTTGTTTCAGCATATGGCAATACGGTCCTTCGAGGCCTATACGGGCATCAAGCTGAACCCGAGACTGATATTGCCAAAACTTGATCCGCTACGCCCATAAGGAGGCATCCTATGACCTTCGAAACCCTGACCCGGACACAAGTCAAATTTTATTGTGAAAACGGGTATCTGGCGATGGAAAACCGCATCCCCAACGATGTGATGGATGCGGTGCGCGATGAAATCGCGCGTTTTAATGATGAAGCGCGCAGCTTCGAGGTGATCAAGTGAATATCGCCATTATTGGTCGCGGACTTATGGGGGCGGCTGCGGCCCGCCATCTTGCAAAGGCGCACCAGAACGTAACGCTGATTGGCCCCGATGAGCCCTCTGATAAAAACACCCATCAGGGCGTTTTTGCCAGCCATTACGATGAAGGCCGTATCACGCGCAAAAACGCGTTTGACCCCTGGTGGGTCGGGGTGTCGTCGGCCTCTATCAAGCGTTATGCCGAAATTGAAGTACAGAGCGGTATTTCGTTCTACACCGCTTGCGGGGCCGCAATGGTGGGCGGCGATGCGTTTATGGCGCGGGTAGACGTCGGCCGTCGTCAGCATAACGTAACCTGCGAGGCTTTGGACAAGAACGCACTTGCGCAGCGCTTCCCTTATTTTCAATTCCCTGAAGGGTTTCGCGGACTTTATGAACCTGACCAAGCAGGCCATATCAGCCCACGCCGTTTGGTCGAGGCGCAAACGGAGGCCGCCAGGCGCCATGGTGCGCGTGTATTAAATGAAACCGTTCTAGGGCTGGATGAGACAAGCAGCGCGGTAAAGATCATCACTGACAAAGACACCTATGTTTTTGATCAGGTTTTGGTGGCCGCAGGTGCGATGACCGACCACCTTCTGGCTCGCCCAAAACATCTTAATGTCTATGCGCGGACAGTTGCTTTGTTCGAGGTCTCAACAGAGGAGGTCGCGCACCTGCAGACAATGCCTTCCCTTGTCTATGACGCGCTCGAAGCGCCGTATCTGTTGCCCCCGATCCGCTACCCGGACGGCAAGCTCTATCTCAAGCTTGGTGGTGATCCGGAAAATGTGCCGCTTGAAAGCCCGCAGGATATTGGGGATTGGTTCCGCTCTGGCGGGAACCCTGTCGTGCGGGATAGGTTGGAAACCATGATCCGGGAAGTGATGCCAGACCTGCGCATAAAGAACACCCGGATGGATGCCTGCGTGATCAGTTGGACGCAAACCGGTCTGCCAGAAATTGCCAAGCTATCAGACCGGGTTACAATTTGCACAGGCGGGAATGGTGCGGGGGCAAAATGCAGTGATGAGCTGGGCCGCCTTGGGGCGGCATTATTAATGAAAACCATAGGAGAATTCGCATGAGCGCGATTGGATTTATCGGATTGGGATTAATGGGCTCGGCCATGGTCGAGCGGTTGCAGGATAAGGGACATGATCTAACTGTCATGGCAAATCAATCCCGCCCGAACGTGGATGCTGCCGTCGCGCGTGGCGCAACAGAAGTGACAACGGCCCATGATATCGCCGCCGCGTCTGACATCATTATGTTGTGTATGGGGACCTCGGATCAGGTCGAAGGTCGCATGCGCGGCCCCGACGGGGTCATTGCCGGTCTGCGCCCCGGTGCAGTTGTTATTGATTTTGGCACGTCCCTACCCGCCTCAACCAAAGCGTTGGGCGGTGAGATCGCAGCAGCAGGCGGCACATACCTGGACGCCCCTTTGGGGCGCACACCAAGCCATGCCAAGGATGGGCTCTTGAATATCATGTGCTCGGGCGACAAAGCGACGTTTGACAAGGTAAAACCCGTGTTGGGTGATCTGGGTGAAAATATATTCCACCTGGGCGCGCTTGGGTCAGGGCACACGATCAAGTTGATCAATAATTTCTTCGCCATGACCACCGCCAACTCCATGGCCGAAGCCTTCGCCATGGCCGATAAGGCCGGTGTCGACCGACAGGCGGTTTATGACGTGATGGCCGCCGGACCGCTGCATTCCGGGATGATGGATTTCGTCAAAGCATATGGTATCGATGGCAACCCCAACATGCTGGCCTTTGCCGTCAAAAACGCAAAGAAGGATGTGGGATATTATGCGACAATGGCGGAAAGCCTTGGTGTAGACAGCATTATGTCGATTGCGGCGCGCAAGGCATTGGGGATGGCGGTCGAAGATGGTTGGGGTGAACGGCTGGTGCCGGAAATGGTCGACTACTACGCCGAAAAATTCAAAGGCTAAGCTATACGAGCAAGACAGGCGCGCATCATTACAGAAGGGTCACGCGATGCGGATTCTCCACACAGCCGATTTGCATCTTGGCAGGCAGTTCCACGGCCACTCTCTGGAAGACGATCATGCCGAAATCCTGAGCCAGCTTCTGCAAGCGCTGCAAGACCATACTCCAGATGTTTTGATCATCGCCGGGGATATATTTGATCGAACCGCACCGCCAACGACAGCTGTGCGGCAATTCAATGAGTTTCTAAAGAAAGCTACACAAGCCACTGATTTAGCTGTCATTATTATTTCCGGAAATCATGACTCTGCTGACCGGATTGAAGCCATGTCAGTCATGACAGATCCAAAGCGCGCCTTGATCCGAGGGCGCATAAAAAACGATGAACATCCGCTGATCTTGACGGACAAAGGTCAGAAAATCGCTTTTTCTGCCCTGCCTTTTGCTTATGAATTTGCAGCACGGGAATGCTTTCCGGATGAGACGATAAACACCCCCGAAGACGTTATGCGGGCCCAGATCAAAGCCGCCCGTGCCCATGTTCCGGATGATGCACAATGGGTTATTGTCGCCCATGCTTTCGTGGCAGGCGCGCAGACCAGCGACAGTGAACGTCCTTTGGGTCGGGTCGGCGGCGTCGAACACGTCCCGCTTGATGCCTTTGACGGTGCGGCCTATGTCGCACTTGGTCATTTGCACCGACCTCAAAAAATATCCGCGGAACATATAAGATATTCAGGCGCGCCACTGGCGTTCAGTTTCGACGAAGCGGACATGGGAAAATCCATGACTCTGGTTGATCTGAATGACGGCAAGGTGGAGGTGCAACAGCTTGCCTTTACCCCGCGGCGTCAGGTCCGAGAAGTGCAGGGGATGTTAGCAGAAATCATTAAGGCTGAGCCTTCAGATGATTTCGTCAAAGTCGTGCTGACTGATCCGCATATTCAAATCGATCCGATGAAGCAGATCCGCGACATCTACCCCAATGCGACGATGACCTACGCGCAACGCGAAACGGAACGTGTCGCAGACATTACCCCCACGGTTACGTCTGCACTGGCAAATCCAACTCATGTTATCTCGGAATTTCTGGCCCATGTCAGGGACGCTCCGCAAAGCAAAGCTGAGGCCGCTATTATCAAATCCACCCTTGATGATCTTGCCAAACAAAGGTCCGAAGCATGAGGCCCATCAAACTGTCCATGCAAGCCTTCGGTCCCTATGCGGGGAAGGAAACGCTCGACTTTCGGGAAGCGTTGGCAAGCGGATTATTCGGCATTTACGGCTCGACCGGATCAGGCAAATCCACGATCTTTACGGCGCTGACCTTCGCGTTGTTTGGGGAGGCTACGAAAGGCGATCAAGACACCGGTTCGCTGCGATCCCATCACGCGGATGCGGGGTTGCCGACAGAGGTGGAGCTGATCTTTGAAGTGGGCCAAAAGCACTACCTTATCCGCAGACGTCCGGAACAGACCCGCCCCAAGCAACGCGGCGGGGGTGAGACGAAGGACCCCCATGAGGCATGGTTGTTCGATGTCACCGGGCTAGAAGTCGACGCCATAACGGCCGATAATTGCGGGAAAGTTCTGGCCGAGAAAAAGGTAGGTTTGGTCAAGACTGAAATGGTCGAACGACTTGGCTACGGGCCCGAGCAATTCAAGCAGATCGTTCTCTTGCCGCAAGGCAAGTTTGAAACCTTCCTGACCGCCAAAACAGACAAGCGGCTCGAAATATTGCGGGATCTGTTCGATGTCTCCGTGTTTCAGAACCTTGCCACCAAGTTGAAGGAAGACGCAAAAGACGCCGTGGAAGCAGTGCGACGTGCGCGGGCCGTCAGCGAGGATCGCCTACGTGCCGAAGGGTTTGAAACGTTGGAGGCTTTGTCGCACGGCATTGAAGCCGCCACAGCTGCACATAAAGAGTTCGCCCAGACAGAAGCCACTGCGCGTGCCAGATCAGATGCCACTGCTGCACAGCTTGCGAGTGCGGCTCAAGTTGAAGCAAAATTCGTCGAGCATGAACAGGCGCAGGCGCAGCTACAGGAACTGCAGCGGGACAGCCAGAAGATTGAACTGCTGGCACAAAAAGTAAGGCAGGCAAAAATCGCTCAGTCGGTGCTGTATCTGGAAACTGCCGTCTCGGAGTCTCGCTCGGACGTTCAGAAAGCGCTGGATCAGCAAGCCCGCGCAGCAAAGCAGCTTCAAGATACGCAAGCCGTAGCAACCAAAGCCACAGACGCGCTGGAACAGGAAAAAGCTCGATCAACTGAACTGGCCGAACTGCGCCGCATGTCTGACACGCTGTCGGGATACTGGACGACCTTAAAAGACGCCGACACCCTTGCTGCTGACGCCAAAACGGCTGCTGCACAACAAACCGACGCGGAAGCCGCTTATGATCAGGCACAACGCCAAAAAGACGCGTTGATTACCGATCAAGTCGAGAAGACGCGCGCATTGAAATCAACCCGGCAGGCTGATGAAATACGCTCTGCACTTAAACTGGCCGAGGCATTTGAGACGGCACAGTCGGGCGTTGATCTGGCGCAGACGACGCTGAAAGACACTCAAACCGACCATGCCGCGAAAAGCACCTCGCGTGAAACTGCACAGCAGGATTTCAGAATAGCTGAAACAGCCTTGTCGGAAGCACAAGCCCTGCATCTTGCGAGCAAGCTGAAAGATGATCACCCCTGCCCTGTTTGCGGATCACAAACTCATCCAGCCCCAGCGACTGGCGCGGCACAGCATGCCGGGCTGGACAAAGCCTTTCGGGAGGCCAAAGAAGAGTTGGACCGTAATACTCAGTCGGAAAATGAAGCCGCCCTAGCCGTCTCCGCCGCCAAGGCCACGCTGGACGAGCGGCAAAGCCATCTCAAAACACTGACACCCCCCGAACAGGCAGCGCAGCAGCTAAAAGCACAGCTTCCCGCGCTGCAGGCACCCGCCAGTCATACATTGGACAATGATCTTGAACTGCTTGCCACACAAATTGAAGCCGTAGAAACGGCATTGGACAGCGCCGGTCAGAACCGCGAAAACAAACGCAAAGACGCAGCCCTTACGCAACAGGCTTTGCAGTCAGCCTTGAAAATCATTCCAGTAGAATTACGATCCGTTGAGGCCCTTGAGCATGCTATAGGGGCCAACAAGCAGGACATCGTAAAGCGGGAACAGGCGCTAGAAACGGCTATAACCGCGGAACAGCAAGCCCGTGAGGCAGCGCTTGCCGCCCGGAAGGATAAAGAAGCTGCTGACGCCGCATATGGCGACACAACGGCCAGGCAGGGGAAAGCCGAAGCAGATTTCGCCTCGGCGCTTACTGATCATGATATGACGGCAGAGCAGTTTGCCGCGCACAAACCCTATGTCGATCAGATCGATATACATGAGGCACAAATTCGCGCCCATCAGGACGCGATGACCATCGCCAAGAACAACGCCAAAACGACCCTGACTGCCATTGAGCGCCTGACACGCCCGGCCCTTCCCCAACTGCAAGACGCAGCCGCCACTGCCAAAGCTGTTGAAACCAAGGCCACGCAAGCCACAGCCAAGGCACAGGCTCATGTTGAGAAACTTAAGGCGCTTGACGTCGACATCGCTGCCGAACGCGTTCGGCTGGAAAAGGAAGAGCGCCAAACCGCCCCGCTCAGGGAACTGGCAGCGCTTTGTAATGCGCAGAACCCGGCGCGGCTGGACCTCGAAACATTTGCGATTGGCGCAATGTTTGACCACGTCTTGAACGCCGCCAACCTTCGCCTTGGTCCGATGAGCGGCGATCGATACACCCTGCAAAGGGAACTTGAAGGCGGCAAAGGCATGGCTCGACGCGGCCTTGGGATTTGCGTTCAGGATATGCACACAGGGCGCCCACGCGCCACATCAACCCTGTCAGGCGGCGAGACTTTCATCGCAGCGCTTGCTCTGGCGCTTGGCATGTCAGACGTTGCCGAAAGCATGAGCGGCACAATCCGCCTTGATACGATTTTTATCGATGAGGGCTTCGGCAGTCTTGATACCGAAAACGACGCCGGAACACTGGACCAAGTGCTGCAAACCCTGACTAATCTTGTGGGCAAAAACCGCGCCGTTGGGCTGATTTCCCATGTGCCCTTGGTTCAGCAAACGATCCCGAACGGGTTTTGGATCACGAAAACCCCATCAGGCAGCCATATCGAAGAAAGTAGGCAAATCGTATAACCAACCACGGCTTATGGCTCAAACAGATCACCACTATTGCGCGGCGGGGCCATATCCAGATGCGTCCAGGCCTTCTGGGCCAGTTGCCGCCCGCGCGGCGTCCGTTGGATGAGACCTTGCTGCAAAAGGTATGGCTCAACGACTTCTTCCAACGCGTCGCGCGGCTCGGACAGGGCAGCGGACATTGTTTCGATCCCGACAGGTCCGCCAGCGTAATTTTCGGCAATCAAAGTCAGATAGCGGCGATCCGCACCATCCAGCCCAAGGCTGTCGACACCCAGACGCGTGAGCGCACCATCAGCCAAAGCGCGGCTGATCTTACCGCCACCCTCGACCAATGCGAAATCCACCACACGACGTAACAGACGCCCGGCAATCCGAGGCGTGCCACGCGCCCGCTTCGCGATCTCGCGCGCGCCGTCATCCTCTGTGGGCACGCCCAACAACCGCGCACCGCGCCGCACGATCTCGTGCAGCTCATCCACCGTGTAGAATTGCAGGCGTGTCGGAATGCCGAAGCGATCCCGTAAAGGGGTGGTTAACAGGCCCAGCCGTGTGGTGGCCCCAACCAGCGTAAAAGGCTGCAATTCAATCCGTACTGTGCGAGCAGCGGGGCCTTCGCCGATCACTAGATCAAGTTCGAAATCTTCCAGCGCAGGATACAGAACTTCTTCAACCACCGGGTTCAATCGGTGAATTTCATCAATGAACAACACATCGCGCGCTTCCAGATTTGTCAGGATCGCGGCCAAGTCGCCAGCCTTGGCCAACACAGGCCCCGAGGTCATACGGAAGTTCACGCCAAGTTCTCGCGCCATGATCTGCGCAAGCGTGGTCTTACCCAGACCCGGCGGGCCATGGAACAGAGTGTGATCCATCGCCTCGCCCCGCTGGCGTGCCGATTCAATGAAAATGCGCAAATTTGCCCGCGCCTCGGCTTGCCCGATAAACTCATCAAGACCTTGCGGCCGTAGCGCGCGATCCGCATCGTCAGGGCGCTTATCCGGGCGCAAGGTTGGGTCGGGCTCTGTCATGTGTTCTCTATTTCGGGTGTAGGGCCCATATCAGTTAAAAGAAGCGTCACGCGCCTAACCTTTCGGTGCCAAGAGCTTCAGGCCTGCGCGGATCAGGGCGGCTGTATCTGCCTCTGGCATCTCGCCGGACGCCTGCGCGATTGCGCTGGCCGCATCGCCATGGGCATATCCAAGGTTGATTAACGCAGACAGCGCCTCGGCCTGTGTCGCGGCGGCACTTGGGGTCAGGCTTTCAATAACCTCGACCTGCGCCTGACCTGTCGATTGAGCCAGTGTGCCACCTGTTGCCATGACACCCGGCGCTTTGTCTTTCAGATCCAACACAACTTTCTGCGCAGTTTTCGGGCCGACCCCCTTGGCCGCCTTGATCGCGTTCCAATCGCCCAATGCTATCGCGCGGCCCACGCCCTCGGCCCCAAGCGTACCGAGGATCGCCATTGAGGCCTTGGCACCGATACCCTGCACGCCCATCAGCAGGCGGTGCCATTCTTTCTCCAGAAGCGTTGTGAAGCCAAACAGCTGCAACAGGTCTTCACGCACCAAGAGGTCAGTATAAAGGGCTATGGTTTCGCCCATTCCGGGCAGAGCGGCCAATGTGCGATCCGAGCAATAGATAACATAACTGACCCCGCCAACATCGATCATCACATGATCAACCCCGCGGTGGTCAAGCCGCCCTGTCAGCTTGCCGATCATGCGCCGACCTTTCGCAATGCGTCTTCCAGACGCCCACCTGCCCGCGCATGAAACGCGTGACACATAGCTATTGCCAAGGCATCTGCCGCGTCCGGTCCGGTAATTTTAACACCGGGCAACTGCATCCGGACCATATGGTCCACCTGTTGCTTATCTGCGTGGCCGACGCCTACCACAGTCTTCTTGACGGTATTCGGCGCATACTCCCCAACTGCAATGCCAGCCTGCGCAGGCACCAACATTGCAATCCCACGGGCTTGACCAAGTTTTAAGGTCCCGGCGCCATCTTTGTTCACAAATGTCTGCTCCACCGCAGCGGTGTCCGGGCCATATAGCCCCAAAATATCTGTCAGCTGCGCATGAAGGCTTAGCAACCTTTGGGCAAGATCAGCACCACTCGACTTACAAACACCATTCGCCACATGGCACAGGCGGCTTCCATCTGCTTCGATGACACCCCAACCGAGGTTTCTAAGCCCCGGATCGATTCCCAAAACGCGCATGCCTGCCCTGTTTGTTGTTGTTTTGCGACGAGTAGCACGAAACGCGAACATTTGCCAAGAGCAAGCGCCCACAGGCGTCGTCAGACAAGCATCATAATTAATGTAAAAAAACGTCATAAAACTCTGAAAACGACATGCCTGACATCGAAAAAGCTAAATTCAATCAAGATTTTAACAAACTGCCTAATCTATGCGCAAAACGCATAAGGGACATGCAATAATTATGTTTGTGTGGTCGACCCAACCCTCCTACATGCGGCTCAGAACATACACGCTCTGATCGGCAGGGCACTCACATCAAGGACAAGAAAAATGGCAGTTTTCGCAACAACCCGCCCTCTCGCATCCACGTCTCGTGGCACAAGCTTCTTCGCAACTCTGTTTGCTGCAATCATCAACTGGAATGAGCGCCGGCAAACCCGCAATGCTCTGGCCGCACTGACTAATCGTGAGCTGGAAGATATAGGTCTGACACGGTCAGACGTCCGCAATTTCTGATCACAGAGGTTGCTTAAAAAAGAAAAGCCACGCTAAATCAGCGTGGCTTTTTCGTATCTGCATATAAGTTTAAATTTACCGGATAAACTGCCCGACAAACTCGCCAATCATCCGTGTCGCAGGATCTGCGTCCAGAAGAAACGCTGCTGCCACCTGAACAGACTGACCTTGTTCAAGAGAGCTTACACGGCTCTCGTATTCTTCGGCGCCAATCTGAGCAAAAAGCAAACCCTTCATACCCACAAACAACAAAAGCATCATTGCGATTGTTTTGTAAGGGATAAGGCCGCGCGTATCGGTCTTGGCTACTTCAACAACCAAACCGTCACGTTGAACACGCTTTACAATTCGTTTTCCTGGACGGTGTTTCTTCTCAATATGCTTTACGCGCTTCTGAAAGCGCATTCTGTTCACATCAGCCAATTTTTACCTCACGCGTTGCACGTACAAAACTAAAATAAACAGCCCCTAAATTTGCTTAGCAGAAAGCTAGATTCGACGCAAACGAAGAGATGACCATTCACCAATGTGTCTCTTTTGTGATACTTCAAAGCCATTTACTTGGTAAATTGCTTCGATTTCTTCAGATTGCTCGACCAGCAGACCCGACAGAATCGCTGTTCCACCACGCGCAATATTGCGGGCCATATTAGGCGCGAGCGCAATAAGCGGGCCTTTAAGGATATTGGCAAAAACCAAGTCAAACGGCGCAGCGTTGATCAGATCGGGATGATCAAAACCTGCGGCCTCGATACAGCAAATCTTATCACCCAACCCATTAGCTTTCGCATTGGTCTGTGCCACCTCAACGGCCAACGGGTCAATATCGCTTGCCAAAACCGGCCTGTCCCAGACAGAGGCCGCGGCCATCGCCAACACGGCCGTGCCACATCCAATGTCAGCGACGTTTTGCGCCTCGACGCCCTCGGCCAACAAATCTTCCAAAGCCAACAAGCAGCCCAAAGTCGTTCCGTGATGCCCGGTGCCAAATGCCATCGATGCCTCGATCAGCAGTGGGACACATTCCTGTTGTGGCACTTTGTCAGCATCATGCGAGCCATAGACAAAGAACCGTCCCGCCTCGACGGGTGACAACTCGCGGCGCACATGGGCAACCCAGTCAGTTTCCGGCACTTCTGAGATCACAAAGCTCTTTGCGCCATGAACAGCCGCCAGTAAGTCCAGCGCAACACCGTCGGGTGAGTCTGTGAAATATCCTCCGACTTCCCAAAGGCCGGACCCATCCTCAACCTCGAACACACCTACCCCGGTTGGCGCAACATCCAGACCTTCCAGCGCGTCTCCAAGGGCCTGCGCGGCAGGCTCACCCATCAATGTTGTTAATGCAGTATATGTAACAGGCATGAAGCTCTCCGCAGATTATGCGAAGGCTATAGCGGGCGCGCAGGGACACCTGCAACCCGTTCGCCGGCAGCTATGTCTTTTGTCACGACTGACCCGGCCCCGATTATCGCGTTTTCGCCGATACGCACCCCCGGAAGCACTTGGGCACCTCCGCCGATCCAAACATCTGCGCCAATTGTAACCGGCAAAGCGCGTTCAATGCCCGCACGACGTTTCACAGGATCACGGTGATGATCTGCACAATAGACATGCACGCCGGGGCCAAACATAGTGCGCTCGCCAATCGTTACTTTCGCGCTGTCAAGAACAACACATCCGGCGTTCAGATAGATCCCAGCACCAAGGTGCAGATTGACCCCGTAGGATGCGTGAAACGGGGCCTCGATATAGGCCCCTTCACCAAAATGTGCTAATCTAGCGATCAAAAGCGAGCCACAAGCCCCGCGTGTGTCGGGATCGATCGTGTTGTGCTGATGAACCGCGCGGCGTGTAATCTGACGCTCGGCTTCCAACGCATCATCCAAACAACAATACCACTCTCCGCTTGCCATTTTGGCAAATGGGTCCGTGATCATACGGCGATACCAACCGGGCACACCACGCCCGTACCGCCAATGCCGCAATATCCGTTCGGGTTCTTCGCCAGATATTGTTGATGATATTCTTCCGCCAGATAAAGCGGCCCGGCGGGAACAATCTCGGTCGTAATCTCACCATAGCCCGCCGCACGAAGCTGCGCTTGAAAGGCAGCCTTCGTTTCCAAAGCGACATCGCGTTGCTCATCACAATAGACATATATCCCGCTGCGATATTGCGTGCCCATATCATTGCCTTGACGCATCCCTTGCGTCGGGTCATGACCTTCCCAGAATACTTTCAACAGATCGTCAAAGGTTACGATCTTCGGGTCATAGACCACCCGCACAACCTCGTTATGCCCTGTGCGCCCGCTGCAAACCTCTTCGTAAGTTGCGTTCGGTGTATGCCCACCCGAATACCCGACCATTGTGGAATAGACGCCATCCAGTTGCCAGAACATCCGCTCGACGCCCCAGAAACAGCCCATCCCGAACATCGCCTGCTGCATACCTTCGGGCAGATCCAACGACACCGGGTTGCCATTTACGAAATGCGTCATTGCCCCCACAATCGGGGCATCGCGACCCGGCAAGGCGTTGGACGCAGTCACCATGTCAGTCTTTTTCTTGAACAGGAACATAAGAAACTCTCCTTTACCCTTTGTATATAGGGCAGCATTGGGCCTCTGACTACTCCGCCGGGTTCAACAAACCACCAGCAAAAACAGTCTCATTGCCCTTCTCCGGGTGTCGGGGGATCAGCATCGACAAGCCAAGTGAGCCCAAAGCCATAAACGCCGCCAGTACAAAAACTCCCAATTGCGTCGTCACCCACAGATATCCCAAAGCGGCAGGCAGAAATACCGCAGCAATATGATTGATCGTGAAAGCCACTGCCGCGGTTGGCGCAATATCCCCTGGATCAGCAATCTTCTGAAAATAGGTTTTCAACGCAAAGGCCATCGAGAAAAATAAATGGTTCGCAACATAAAGCGCAGCCCCCACCAGCACGCCCCAGCCGAAATAGTAAATCCCACCATAGGCCATGAAGACGAGCGATAATCCGGTGTACTCAAACACTAGAACATTGCGTTCACCATAGGCCCCAATCGCGCGCCCGATAAATGGCGCGAAGATCATCGTTGCCACATAGTTGATCAAAAACAGCGCCGTAATCTCATGCACATCAAAGCCGAAATGTTCGACCATCATGAAGGCCGCAAAGACGATGAAAACCTGGCGCCGCGCACCGGACATGAATTGCAATGCATAGTAGAGCCAATAGCGTCGCCGCAGCACCATTTTCTTGATCTGCGGATCGGGGGCCTCGAACTGCGGGAAGTAAAAGAAACAGAACACCGCAATGGCCGCGCATAGACCACCCGATGTCACATAAACAAAGCTGTAACTCAGCTCAAAAGTCCGCCACGTCAGCACGATCACACCGTAGGCGATCAGCGATGCGAATGAGCCTACGGCAGTCAACCAGCCCAACGTCTGAGGCGCGCGGCCCTTTTCGATCCACTGCAATTGCAGCGACTGATTGACAGTCTCGTAATAGTGAAACCCGATAGAGCTGAGCAGCGTCAGCATCAGAATGCCGTGGAATTCAGGAAAATAGGCCGTCAGGCCCGTCGCAACGCCAAGCAATATCAGAGAAATCAGCCCTAAAACCTGTTCGCGGATGAAGATGATCAGAAAGATCACTCCGACGGCCAGAAATCCAGGGATTTCACGCACTGTGTGCAGCCAGCCGATTTCGACACCGGTGAAGCCCGCCACCTCGATCACGAAATTATTCAGAAGCGCGGACCATGTCGCAAATGCAATCGGCATGGCGAAGGCCATCAAAAATAGCAGAAAAACCGGCTGTCGCCAGAAAGAGTAGCCTTTTGCCGTGGCAAGCTCGACCGTTCTTAATCCATCACCAAGTGCCATACCCACCGCATACGCCCATCCAACCGCCTTGGCGAGTGAAATTCACGTGTTGTACTGTTGCGTATCAGGTGAAGCTCAACAGGCTCCGACTAGGCCAACAGCGCCCAACATATGCCGCCAATCAGGTCGCGGTCACTTCTTTCGCACACATTCATCCCAGAAATCGTAAAGCGCTGCACCGCAGATCAGGATTGCAATCACCATGAAGGGCAATCCGCCCATGAACCCGGCAAATCCGGTCGAGATACTATAGGACAGCCCACCCACAAAGATCAGCAAAAGCGCTGTACCGATCAGTCCCATAATCAGTTTGACGGTGTATGACATCTTTTGTCCTTTCCAGGCATCTCAGGCAGCCTCTGCAGCGAGGTGCTGTTGTAGCCAGCGTGCGGTGCGCAGCAGGCGATCGTCTTTCTCTACAGGGCCAATCAGTTGGACACCGATTGGTAGCTCATTTTCCCCCACAAGCAAAGGCAGGGTTAAACTGGGCAAGCCTGCCAATGTCCACAAGGTGCAGAAAATCGGGTCGCCCGTTCCATCACCAAAACGCGGGGCTTCACCTGCAGCAGAGGGCGCAATGATCGCATCATACTCAGTGAAAAAATCTGCAAAGAACGTCTCGGCTGAAGCTTTCACAGCCAACGCATCCTGATATGCGTCCAGACTAATCTTGCGTCCGCGCGCAATGATGGGTTTCAGTGTATCGCTGATCTGGTCCCATGAAGTGTCGAAGACAACAGCCTGATGTTGGCAAATCTCGTATTCGTGGATCACGGATTGGACCGCGACAAGATTTGCCATCGTATCAGCGGCCGTCATGCGTTTCACCTGACTGCCAAGCACATCCAACACAGTCTCCAGCCCGTCGCGCGCATCGTCAGCAAGGCGGTCATAGAATGGCAGATCAAGCCACACGAGATCCAGCGGCACAGGAACCTCAGCGGCAGCACCTTGCGCCATATTGGGGCTGGCGCGGGCAAAGCTGGCCGGATCACTTTGATCATACCCACCAATGACATCGGCAAGTAGGGCGACATCCGCCAAACTGCGGCCAAAGGTGCCAACCTGATCCAGCGAAACTGAGGTTTGCAACACGCCATTGCGTGAAATAACCCCGCGGGTGGGTTTGAATCCAAACGTACCGCAGAATGAAGCAGGGCGGATCACCGATCCGTTGGTTTGCGTACCAATCGCCAAAGGGATTTGCTGTGCCGCAACAGCAGCGGCAGAACCACTTGAAGATCCGCCGGGGCTGTGATCCGGGTTATGAGGGTTACGCGTCTCATTGGCATGAACGAAGGCCAGTTCGGTTGTAACCGTTTTTCCCATGATAACGGCCCCTGCCTCACGCAGTTTTTCTACGATGCGGGCATCTGTCTGTGGCTGCCGACCCGCAAAGATCGATGTGCCACGCTCTGTCGGCATGTCACGCGTATCAATAATGTCCTTTATGCCAACTGGAACACCATGAAGTGGCCCAAGCGTATAGCCCGCCTGCCGGATACGGTCGCATTCAGACGCCTGCTTCAGCGCCAATTCCTCATCCAAATACGCCCACGCCTTTATTTTCCGGTCCGTCTCGGCAATTCGGCTCAGACAGGATTGCACCAGCTCGACTGAGCTGAGGCGGCCCGAGGTAATAGCCTGCACCGCTTCGGTTGCTGTCAGCGTATAAGGCCGCGGCTTCACGGGACGTATTCACCAAACAGGAAGTCCGGGAACCAGAGCGCGATGCCGGGGAAGATATACATCAACACCATCGTCAAGATCACAATGCCCAGATACGGGATAATGCCTTTGAAAATCTCGATCAGCTCGATCTGCTTTTTCAAAACGCCCTTCAGGTAGTAGGCCGACATGGCCATAGGCGGTGTCAGGAAAGACGTCTGCAGATTCAGCGCCACGAGCATAGCAAAAAAGTAAGGATTAACCCCAAACGTATCGAGCAATGGTAGAAAAATCGGGACGAAAATAATCAGGATTTCCGACCATTCCAGCGGCCACCCCAGAACGAAGATGATCAACTGAGCCATGATCAGGAACTGGATCGTGGTCAGATCCAGCCCAATGACCCACTCCGAGATCAGATCATGGCCACCGAGGTAGGAAAACACCGATGCAAACGTCCATGACCCCACAAAGAGCCAACACACCATCGCAGTCGCCTTCGCGGTCAAGAAAACGCTTTCCTTCAGCTTTTTCCAAGTCATCGACCGGTAGAGAACGGCCAGGACCATACCGCCCAGCGCACCCATTGCAGCCGCTTCTGCGGGCGTGGCCAAACCGCCAAGGATCGATCCAAGCACCAGCGCGATCAGAACAGTCAGCGGCACGAAAGACACCAGCAGATCCTTATAGATTTTCGCTGGGGGCGGCACATCTTTCAGGTCTGGTTTGGGGGCCAGTGACGGGTTTATCCAAACGCGGATGATCACGTACACAATGTAAAGCCCCGCCAGCAGCAATCCCGGAAACACTGCAGCCGCATAAAGGCGCAAGGGCGACAGATTGCCGATAGCGGCATAGACGATCAGCATGATCGATGGCGGGATAAGAATACCCAGCGTACCCCCGGCGCAGATCACGCCAGATGCAAAGGATTTGTTATAACCGGCATTCGCCATCGCAGGGTAGGCCAGCAGACCCATCAGCGTCACGACGGCCCCCACAATACCTGATGCGGTCGAGAACACCGCGCAGGTCAGCAGGGCCGCAATCGCCAAAGATCCCGGCAAGTTCCGCGCAGCCATATAAAGCGAGAAGAATAGCCGATCCACGATATTGGCGCGTTCAACTACATAGCCCATGAACAGAAACAACGGAATGGCAACGAGCGTGTCATTCTCCATCACCGAATAGGTATTCTGGTTCAACAGGTAGAAGATATTGTTGTCAAAGATGCCGGAAAATGTCTCGGGTGGGCCCGTGTAATAGGCATAATAGCCAAATCCCACACCCATGGCGATCAGCGTAAAGGCAATCGGAAAACCAAGCAGCACAAGCATGATAAACATGCACAGCATCAGGATGGCGACTTCTGGATTTGTCATCTTATTGTCTTTCTGGCGAAGCGAAGTCGCTTATTTGTTGGCAGGTGTGATCACAGGGATCGTGGCTTCATCCATATGCATGAGCATATCCTCAGTTTCCTGAACATCATCCAGACGCTCCATCCAGACACCGGTTCGCATCGCGCTCCAGCATCGGACCAGTTCGGCAAGACCTTGCAAAAGCAAAAGGCCACCGGCCACCGGGATCAGCGTTTTGAAGAAGTAGATCTGAATACGTGCCGGGCTGTTCCAGCTGACCTCTTGGTAACGCCAGCTATCGGCCGCAATTTCCCAGCCATACCAGAATAAAGCCAGTATTCCGGGGAAGAAGAAAGTCAGATACAGCAGGAAATCCACGCGGGCTTGCCAGCGGACCGAGAAGAGACGGTACAACACATCCCCGCGCACATGAGTATCTTGCGCAAGAGCATAGGGACCCGCCATCAAGAAAAGCGCACCATACATCTGCACCATCATGTCAAAGGCCCAGACGGTCGGCGCATTGAGCACGTAGCGCACAAAGACTTCATAAGAAACCGATAGTGTCAGTATCAGGATACACCAGCCGAAGGCGCGTCCCACCCACAGGCTAAGCCCTTCAATTGCATGCACGAATTTTGTCACGTGTGCCTCTCCCATGGCGATAGAAATCCGGGGGCCTTCTGCGGGTCCCCGGATCATCCGGTTGGTGTTCTGATCAACCGAAGTAGTGTTTGTAAGCCAGCTTGTAGTCAGGCTGGTTTAGGTTGAGATACCCCATGACATTCTCAGCATAGGCTTTCTGGCTCTCGATCACTTTGGCAAAGAACTCATCCTCTGCAGAAATGCGATCAACCACCACATCCCAAGCTGCCAGCTGCGCTGCCATTACGCTATCGGGCGTGCGATAGACATTCACGCCCTGCTCGTCCTGAAGTGTTTTCAGGTCGTCCGCATAACGTTTGGTATTGTTCCAGTAGAAGTTGGAATTCTCGGCCTCGGAAGCATATTTCAAGATCGCCTGAAGTTCTGCCGGCAGCGCTTCAAATTTAGCCTTGTTGAACGTCACCTCAAAGAATTCCTGACTCTGGTGGAACGAGGCAAGATGATAATGTTTGGATACATCTTGCATACCAAAGTCGCGGTCTGAGGTCGGATTGTTGAACTCTGCCGCATCGATCAGCCCAGATTTCATAGCGGGTTGGATTTCACCACCCGGAAGCTGAACAACCGACATGCCCATTTCCAGAAGGACATCTGCCGCTAGACCAACCGTCCGGTATTTCAGACCGTCCATTTGGCTTGCGTCTTTGATCTCTTCTTTGAACCAGCCCATGGGCTGTGCGGGCATTGGCGAGTTAAAGAACGACACCACGTTCAAGCCAAGCGACGCCATTAACTCGTCAAACAGTTCCTGACCGCCGCCATAGTTGACCCAACCCAACACTTCTTGGCTTGACCAGCCAAAGCACGGACCAGTGCCAAACAGTGACGCAGTTTTGGACTTCGAATACCAGTACGCTGGCACATAATGCGCAGCATCCAGAACCCCACGGTGAACAGCATCCTGCATCTGGCTGGTCTTAACGACGGAATCCACAGCCAGCAGATCAATCTTCAATGCGTTGCCTGCCATTGCATGGACCCGGTCCACATAGGATTGTGCGTTTTCAAGAAAAATACCGCCGCCCCAGGCAGCCTGCATCTTCAATGTTGTGCCTTCCTGCGCGATTGCAGGTGTCGCCAAGGCAGCAGCTCCGGCGACGGCCGAACCGCGCAGAAATCTTCTGCGGTTAAGTTTATCTGTCATGTTTCCTCCCAAGGATTTGAGCAGTTCAACTGCTCTTTTCGTGTCGCAGCAGTTTGGTTTGAGCGTACCGCTCCACTGCGTGAAATGTCCGGAAGTAAGACTTGGTTTCCCAAAAAGTGAAATCGACCCTCCTCGACCGATTGCACAACTCCCTCCCAGAAATCTGCTTAAAAGATAGCAGAGCGCATTTGGTCAGCAAGTCAATTGTTTTTCGACAGTCTGCAAAGCAAACCTAGATCCGGGTTATTTGACCCTATGAAGATTATTTTTCAAATCAAGATGGTATAGAATCTAAAGGTAGTTAGCTGGCAAAAAAGCCGGGCCTTCAGGCCCGGCGTTACCGCTTAATTTCGGCACACACCTGCGCGGTAGCTTCCGACCTGACGCAGCACCGAGTTTTTGGAGGCCTCGATCCGTTTGCCACTGAGTTCCGAGCGCAGCACGCGGATCATCAGATCGTTAAGACGTGTGACCTGATAACAAGAGATCGTGGGCTCTGCGTGGCTACGCCCTACACCGCTGTCATCGGTCAAAAACAAGTAACGACCACTTGAAACAAGCGCAGCTTGTCGCATCAAGTATTCGGATTCCTCTGCAACACCGCTGGCCCCAAGCCCGAATACCTGCACACCTTTCAGCGTCGCTTGCCGCGCAGCTTTCAGATAGGCGCTGGCGTCGCGATCATGGGGCGGCGCGTCGGCGATGTGAAACATAAGCCGCTCAACTTTGCCGCGCCGCCAGTTCAGTCCTGCCCCGGCTTTCAGAGCTGCGGCAGCCGCTTCGGGGTAGTCGCCACCTCCGGATGCATATTGCTGGCGCAAGAGCTTTTGAATGCGACTCTGGCTGCCCGTGAAGCCGTAGTTTTTAACCACATATTCATCGCCCTTGTCGCGATAAACCACCAGCGCATAGCGGATATCAACACCGGGGGCCGCGCGTTTTGCCGCCCGTACAATCGATTTCAGCTCACGGGTCAGCCAGTCCAGTTCGTCCTGCATGCTGCCGGTGGTATCAACGACGAAAGCCAGATCAAGGAAATCCGGCGCCCAAGCGTTGTCAAACGGGAGGCGAACCGCCTGCCGCGTGCCATCGGTGCTAAGCTGCGTGACCACAGGCCCGCCCTGCCCGTCGGGAAACGCGCGCAGCTCGACGTTCCCCATACGCCCGGCCCCTATCGCTGACGGAAACACTGTCACCGCGCCAGCAACACCGGAATACCCGTCGTAAAATGGTTCAGCCGCACCGGGTTTGCGCAAGGTGATCCGCACGCCGGGTGCCGGTTTTCCACTTGGTCCGCGCAATTGCGCCAGAACCGGGCTGCCAAAATTTGCGCGTGGCAGGCGCAGCGTTTGCGCCGCCTTACGCTGGTAGCGGGTGAAAGCTGCGAAGTTCAGCGTATCATCCATGTCGCCTGCGCTCAGAACACCTGTACGCGGGGCGCGGCGGGTTGAGACAACAGGTGGAGCAGCATCATAAGGCTCCGCAACGATTGCTTCCGGAAACGCTTTGCTCTCAACACTTCTTGCTTCGGCTGTCGGGGTTGCAACGTCACCATCATACGCGACCGGCGCACCACAGCCGGCCAGTACCACCGCGACACAAAGCAATCCGTAGCCCTTCCATCCATGTCTCATACCGTCTCTCCAAATTAATGTGTAAATTGCACATCATGCTGAACCTACTCGATACTCTTCTTGCCCCTTTTGCCCGCCTCATGGTGGCGCGCGGGGTTCTGTTTCCAGACCTGTCCGAGCGGTTGAAAGCACATTATGTTGAGGCCGCTAAGGCGCAATCGGACGGAAAACTGACAGACAGCCGCCTATCGATTCTGACGGGTTTGCAACGTCGTGATATTGCCCGGCTGCGCGCCCTGCCCCCGCATGAAACCCGGCCCAATCATCTGGCCCGGCTTGTGGCGCTTTGGCAAACAGAGCCCGACTATCAAGGGCAAAACCTGCCCAAGAACGGCCCTGCCCCGTCTTTTGAGGCCCTGGCAAAGATCGTGCGCAAGGACATCCATCCGCGCACAATGCTAGACGCTTTGGAAGCTGCAGGCACTGTCGCGATTGAACCTGAAACGCAGCGCATTCACCTCGCCCAGCGCTCTTACCAGCCACTTGCAGGATCAGAAGATCAACTGGCCTATCTCGCCCATAATCTGGGCGATCATTTCGATGCCGCAACTGAAAACGTGCTAGGCCACGCGCCTGCACATTTTGAACGCGCTGTGCATTATACCGAGCTATCAGAGGATCAGATTACTGCTCTAAAGACAGAATATGAGACCAAGCAAATGGCATTGCTGAAAAACCTTAGCGAACGGGCGGCAAAGATGAAGAAAGAGCGCAAACAATTGCCATCCAATGGCCCGGCCCATAGATTTCGCGCAGGCGGATATTTTTACAGCAGAGTGGAAGACAAGACGTGAAACGCATTCTCTTTGGCCTGATCCTCGCACTCTCTGCCTGTGCGAATTCTTTTGAAAAAGATGCTGTCATCCTTGAAGACAACAGCGTGGAAGAGGCGATTATCCCGGCACCCGCCCCGACTGAACTGAAACGCCGTTGCGAGGCCGAAGACATCGGCGGCGATGATGGGATTGGCGGGACAGGTTGTCCGTGAGGATGGGACCAACAGAGGGCTAAGAGCTACCCGCGCCTGCGCAAGCTTGCGATAAGCGGGAATAGCCCTACAAGAAGCAGCGCAATGAATGCGAAGGCAGCGCGCAGGCCAAACAGCTCTGAGATACCGCCCATCATTGCGGGGGCGACAAAGAAGCCCATGAAGCCGATAACAGCGGCCCGTGATATCGCCGTTGTGCGCACCCGTGCTGGCACCATACGGCCCACCAAAGCCAACCCCAGCGGCCCGATCACTGATACGCCCAGTCCCAGTACACCGAACCCAATATAGGCGACAAGCGGTACAGGGGCCGCTGCTGCAATCAGCGCCCCAGCAATCGCCATCAACCCAGCCCAGAAGATCACGACCAGATCGGGCAGACGTTCAGCCACCGCTTGCCCGCCAAACCGGCCAATGGCCATGGTCAGCCCCAGCATTGCAGGCCCCAAAGCGCCTTCGGCAGCACGCCCACCCAAGGTCCGCTCAACATGGAGCGCCGACCACGCCTCGACCGCGGCCTCAGCCATAAAGGCGATCAGAACGACCGCCCCGCAGAGTATAACAACCCCATAGGGAAAGCGTGCCGTATCCTCATATGCATCTTCGAAAACAGCCACCCGCATCCGCATCTGCGTGACCAAGCCCAAGGCAACCAGACCAACGCAGACAAAGATTGCCACCGGCGGCAACCCGGCTTCCCGCCCCAGACCTGTTGCAAAAGCGGATACAGCATAGGCGACAGAAAACATGCCATGATTAGCATTCATAAGAGACCGGCCCGAGGTTGCCTCGACCTCGGACACGCGGGCATTCATGATCACATCCGTGAGCCCCGAGGCCATCCCGGCCAATGTCATCGCCATGAAAAAGGCCAATGGTGTGACCGCCAGACCCGGCAACAGAAACGCTGCGATCAGCAGAGCTGACGCCACAGGCATCGCCCATTGCCCAAGCCAGCGGTCCACCAACGGCGCCAGAAACATAGTGGTCATCAGCCCAACAGATGTGCCCAGCAACAACAGCCCGAACAGCCCGTCATTTGCCCCGATCTGCGCTTTGATCACCGGCACTTGTGCCGCGAACGAACCCCAGTAGAGCCCTACCAGCGCAAAGGCTGCAGCAGGGGCATGGGATAGGCGAAGGGCGCTTGCAACTGACATGCGTCCGGCTTACGCCCAGCCAGCGGGCTCGGCAATCAGAAAACCCTTTCCAAAATCGCGATCCGCTTCTATACGGCACCCTTCACGCGGCCCGACACCCTTGGAGGCAGCCGCATAACATATGGAGAATTAGTCATGGCTGGAAAGATCCCTGATCTTGTAGTCGAGGCACGCGCGGGGACAGGCAAGGGGGCCGCCCGCACAGCACGCCGTAACGGCATGGTGCCCGGAGTTGTTTATGGTGGTGGAGAAGATCCACTGCCCATTCAATTGCCCTTTAACGTCCTTCTAAAACGCCTCAAAGCAGGCCGTTTCATGGCGACCCTGTTTAACCTGAAAGTCGAAGGTCAAGATGATGTGCGCGTGATCTGCCGCGATGTTCAGCGCGATGTGGTAAAGGACTTGCCAACCCATGTGGATTTCATCCGCCTGCGCCGCACAACGCGTATTGCGCTTTATATCCCCGTTGAGGTCGTAGGCGAAGACGTCTCGCCCGGTCTGAAAAAAGGTGGTGTTATGACACTGATGCGCCCAGAGGTGGAACTGCGCGTGACTGCTGGTGATATCCCGGATCACATCACTATTGATGTGTCGAAATGCGAGATCGGCGATAACGTCACGATCTCATCGGTGAAGCTGCCTGAGGGGGCAAAAGTCACGATTGACCGTGACTTCGTGATTGCAAACATTACTGCGCCGTCCGGCCTGAAATCCGCAGACGACGATGAAGAGGCTGAAGCCATCGAAGGCGAAGAGGCTCCGGAAACAGAAGAGGAAGGTGGCGAAGAGTAATTCTTCAGCTACTTTACTTTCGATCTAAAAACAGTAAAAGGCGCAACGATCAACCGTTGTGCCTTTTTTCATGTCGAATACCGCGCAGTGGTGGCTCGATCTTGATTTTCCAAAATCCATGGTCGCGGAGACATCAGGCACGTTTATATCCCTCAAGCTAAGTCCAAAACCTTTGGCAATCTCTGCAAATCGCGAGTTGCAACCAAAGCCGCATATCGCCTTTGCCGCTAGGATTTCTGATGGTGTTGATTGTTCCGTCTGCTGCCTGATGAGCTTCGAACCAGGTCAAAGCCTCTTGTATCTTTGGATGATCTACCGAGAAGCCCAGGAGCGACAATGAATCAAGGGCAGAGATGATGTCGGTATAGACAAATGGAAAAGCAAAGCGGGTCCAAAAGTCCCGATGCCTGCGGTCAGCGTATTTGTCGGCAGTGAAGATGCGGTCAGCCAGAAGGCGTCCGGCGCGTTGGGTTTCTTTTCGGTTACGATACTGCGGATGAACAGCCAAGGCCCGCAATACCGCCCCCATTATGGCGTGGGCCGATGGTTTGGTAAGGTCCGGTTGGATCGTCTCTTTGTGGTCAAAGGCTTTCAGATCAAAACCACGCGTCCGCAAAGCTAAGGCCCAGCCCCCGTCGTTTTGGCGACAACTCAGCAACCAGTCCATTGACTTGAGCAGCCGAGGGTCTTTTTCGTACCTGGCTTTGATAAGCAGTTCCAGTATCGCAGCTGTATAATTAGAAGAGGTTTGGTTGCCGTAGATCCCCCGGATGTCGCCTTCCGAGGATTGGTGGCTGAACACGTAATCGGCAATCTTTGGCAGACTTGGGTGGTCTTTTGTAAATCTGAATTTCTCGACCAAGAGAGCTAGTTTTCTGAAGGTTTCGTATTGATCGTAGTCTACCTTGGCCCACGAGGAGGCGCTTTTCGATGGGTAGCGCCATGATCCGTCGCTTCGCTGTTTTTTGAGAATGGACTGGGCTCTTTTGTCCTCCCAGACCTCGCTTAGTTCAATGCTGGAACCACCTTCGATATCCCTCTCAAAGGAATATCGGACGACCCTGTCGTCGCACTGCGCCAGTGGTGTGGTTGGATCAAGCTTAAACCTTGTCGTCCAGTTTGTTCGGTTTTTGGTGTTCATCAGGATGCCATCCGTTGCGGGCAGCGGCCCGTTGCGTTGCAAGCATCCCATAACGCGAAATTGGAAAGTTGCGTTGATGAGTATCAATTCCGTATCGACACAAGTTTGCGTAATCTTTTCCTAAGCGCTCTGCTTTTCATAGGTAAGCGTGGGTACGAGCGGACGGTCGCGACACTGCATAAACCGGTCAACAATGGCTCATTCCTGACACCTGCCAGCGCTTTTAAAAACTCATCTGCTTCTGTCGTAGGCCGTCTTGACCGTTTTCAACGCGCCAGATCAACCGTAACTGCTAACGCGTTTCGTGGCCGCGACAAAATCTGCGATTTTGCTAGCATCTTTCACACCGGGCGCGCTTTCTACGCCAGATGACACATCAACTTGCGCGGCACCCGTCAGGCGCACGGCCTCTGCCACATTCTGGGGTGTTAGCCCGCCCGCCAGCATCCATGGCACGGCCCAGCGACGCCCCGCAATCAACCGCCAATCAAAAGCCAGACCATTGCCCCCCGGTAAAGAGGCACCCTTTGGCGGTTTCGCATCAACAAGTATCTGATCGGCAACCTTCGCATAATCGTTCAGGGCTGGCAGGTCGCTTTCATCAGAAACCCCGACAGCTTTCATTACGGGCAGTTTGAAATGATCGCGGATATGCGCGACACGGTCTGGCGTCTCGGCCCCGTGGAGTTGCAATATATCCAGCGGCACCTCCGCGAGCAGATCCTCCAGAAATGCGTCTTCGGCATTCACGGTCAGCGCAACTTTGGCAATGCCCGGCGGCACTTCAAGCGCCAGATCCCGTGCCGTCTCAAACGACAGATGGCGCGGAGATTTCGGGAAAAACACGAACCCTACATAGGTAGCCCCTGCATCACGGCAGGCCACAACATCCTCAACCCGGCCAAGGCCACAGATTTTTACACGAACTGACATAAGGCTGATCTTTAACGCGCGCCTTGCGCGTCGTCGAGAAGTGCAAGCACATCATCCTGTGCTTCGGGGCTTTTACGTTTCAAGCCCTTAACCTCGCGCTGCAGTTTTTCCTTGTCGCGCTTGTTCACACGGGCCTCGACCCGGTGTTTATGTTCGCGGAACCATTCCCAGACAAACCCGATCAGCAGACCCGCAACAATCCCGCCGAACAGGATCAGGAATAATGGCAGCTCATAGGAAAAGGGTTGCCCCAGATAAGCGGCCATTTCCTCTGGCAATAGGCGCACGGTCACGACACCACGGTTCGCCAAAGCAACCATCAGCAAGCATATTCCAACAACGGCAATAAAAAGGTAGCGAAAATATCGCATTGCTTAGCTATCTTTCCCGTTCAGGCGATCCCGCAACAATTTTCCTGTTTTGAAAAACGGGACATGCTTTTCTTCTACATGGACGGATTCACCGGTGCGCGGGTTACGCCCGGTGCGTGCGTCCCGCTTTTTGACAGAGAACGCACCAAAGCCGCGCAGCTCTACCCGGTTGCCCGCCGAGATGGCGTCGATGATCTCTTCGAATATTGTGTTTACGATGCGCTCAACATCACGCTGGTACAGATGAGGATTTTCATCTGCAATTTTCTGGATCAGTTCCGAGCGTATCATCAAACATCCTCCCCAGGATTAACATGCCGGTGGCAGGCAGTTCTTATTTGGGAACTATAGGACCAATTGCGAGGGTGAGAAAAGGGATTCCGCTAAAATCATCGGGCATCCCGGCAAAAAATCGTCGTAATTTCAAAGCGTCAGGCTGAATTTGGCCGGAAAACAGATCGTATCCGACAGTCTGCTTTCAAAATCAAACCTGCTGTCCCTACGATTCGCTCATAGAAAAACGGCCCCACAGAAGTGCAGGGCCGTTTCCAGTTTTAATACAGTAAGCTTAATGCTTATTTATCGTCGCTTTTCAGAGCTGCGCCCAGAATATCACCAAGCGACGCACCGGAATCAGAGGAGCCGTACTGTTCGACCGCTTCCTTCTCTTCGGCGATCTCGCGTGCTTTGATCGATAGACCCAGCTTGCGGGTTTTTGCATCCACATTGGTCACGCGCACGTCGACCTTGTCGCCAACGCCAAAGCGTTCCGGCCGCTGTTCGGCACGATCACGGGACAAGTCAGACCGGCGAATGAAGGATTTCATGCCTTCATATTCGACCTCGATGCCGCCATCCTCGATCGAAGTGACCTCAACCGTGATGATTGAGCCGCGCTTGACGCCATCGGTTGCCCCTTCAAACGGATCGCCATCCAGCGCCTTGATGGACAGGCTGATACGTTCTTTCTCGACATCAACCTCGGTGACAACGGCTTTGACCGTGTCGCCCTTGCGGAAATCGCCCAGCGCATCTTCGCCGCGGCCGTCCCATGTAATGTCGGACAGGTGAACCATGCCGTCTATATCGTTGTCGAGACCAACGAACAGACCGAATTCGGTGATGTTCTTGACCTCGCCCTCGATCTCGGTGTTGACAGGGTGGGTTTCCGCGAAGACTTCCCATGGGTTGCGCTGCGTCTGTTTCAGACCCAACGACACACGACGTTTTGCGCTGTCGATTTCCAGCACCATCACGTCGACTTCCTGCGAGGTCGAAACGATTTTGCCCGGATGGACGTTCTTCTTGGTCCAAGACATCTCGGAGACGTGAACCAGACCCTCGACACCGGCTTCCAGTTCTACGAACGCGCCGTAATCGGTGATGTTGGTCACACGGCCCTGATGCACACTGCCCAGCGGGTACGCATTCTCGACCGCATTCCACGGATCGTCCTGCAACTGCTTCATGCCAAGGCTGATACGGTGGGTTTCCTTGTTGATCTTGATGACCTGCACCTTGATCGTCTCACCGATGGTCAGGATTTCACGCGGATCGTTCACGCGGCGCCATGCCATATCAGTGACGTGCAGAAGACCGTCCACACCGCCCAGATCAACGAAAGCACCATATTCAGTGATGTTTTTGACAACACCTTCCACGGCATCGCCTTCGGCCAGGTTGCCGATAACTTCGGCGCGCTGTTCGGCACGTGATTCTTCAAGGATGGCACGGCGCGATACAACGATGTTGCCGCGGCGACGGTCCATTTTCAGAATCTGGAACGGCTGCTTCATACCCATCAGAGGGCCAGCATCACGCACGGGGCGCACATCAACCTGAGAGCCGGGCAAGAACGCGACCGCTCCCCCCAGATCAACAGTGAAGCCGCCTTTGACACGGCTGAAGATCGCGCCTTCAACACGCTCTTCATCTGCATAGGCTTTTTCCAGACGATCCCAGGCTTCCTCACGCCGCGCTTTTTCGCGGCTGATCGAAGCTTCGCCTTGCGCGTTTTCGACGCGTTCGAGGAATACCTCGACTTCGTCGCCAACACCGATTTTGGGGCTTTCGCCGGGATCTGCGAATTCTTTCAGATCGACACGGCCTTCCATTTTGTAACCGATGTCGATGATGGCTTGTCCTGCTTCAACCGCAATGACCTTGCCTTTGACAACCGAACCCTCGTCCGGTGTGTCCATTTCGAAGCTTTCATTCAGGAGGGCTTCGAATTCCTCCATAGATGCGTTTTGAGCCAAGTTTAAAGTTTCCTATTCTAGCTTTTATACGGGCCGAGCGGTTGTCTCCGCCGGTCTTTCAGGTTTCAGTTGGTCGAAACGACAAACGCAAAACAAAGAGGGCCGGACATAACCGACCCTGCTCTCATAATTACTCTACGGCTGTTATCACCGTTTCAACAGACGCGCGTATAGCGCGGGTTTGTAGGAAGGGCAAGTGATTACGAAAAACCGGGCGAGCATTCAACTCTTGATTGATATAAACATCAAAACATATGATATACAAAATTTTAGGGATTAAGCTATTTGACCATAAAACAAATCACGCTTTCCGGAAAGCCAGTAAAGCCTCATAAATCATTTTCTTGTCCAGATTTTAAAGCTAAAGCGGCTCATGTTTCAGATCGTTTTCAGTATGTAGACATGTGGCTGCGTCAAAGCGGTAAAACTGGTAAGGCAGCGCAAGTCTACTGGCGACAAGCGGCAAACTTTTACAAAGCGAACAGCGCAGTAGACGCATTAGCGAAACCACTAACATCTTATTACTGCATGCTAAACATGGCGAAAGCTCTTTTAGTCAAACATGGCAAGGATATGGCCAGTGTACAACATGGCGTATCTGGCTACGCCATCGGCTCTAAGACTGCGTTATCGAATGAACGAGTAAAATTTAAGGCATCCGGCGTTCTTGCTGAATTAAGCAACTTTTTTGGCGAGAGGGTCACAAGTGATGATAACGGTTCCGAAGGGGTAAATCTTTCGGACTTGCTATATAATCTACCCCATATCCACAGAGCGTATTGCATCACAATTCCTTCGCGCTCTCGCAGAGAGCTATTTATTCCACTGACTAATTGCGCATTTTACAGAATCGACGGTTGCTCTGACACGTTCTTCCGGGGAGAGCTAACTTCGGGGTGGGATGTAGGCCAACGAACCATCGGCAAACTGCCTGCTGGTTTTGAGCAAGACATTCATGATGTTTCAGGCGCAACAGGAATAAGGAAAAAGAAACGATTTAGTTGGGCTGGAAGGTCAGAAAAGCAGAAAATTGCAACGCTTGAACCCTACCACAAAAAGGTTCGAAAAAAGCTCCTACATATCCACGATGCTTCCGGCTTTTGGTATCTCAAGCGGGACCCAACTTCTGGTATTTCCGATGGACTTGTCGACAAGAATCCTACAGTAATTGCATTTGCAGCAATGCATCGGCTTAGTGAGCTATCACGATATGACCCTGACAAACTCTCAAGGCATTTTGGAAATCGATATGGTTGGCTGTTACTCGAATTTTTGTCTAGGACACTAGATCAAGCGCTGGACGACCTGACATCAGAAATCACGAGTAGAGAGGTTCTTTAGCTTGTTCTAAATGGGGCCCCAAAACTGCTCCCTATTATCTCCATTAATTGCGCCATTTGCTTTGCACCACATTAATCGCAACCGCCACCGCCTCTTCGATCCCCATATCAGACGTATCGATCAGTATGGCATCCGCCGCAGGTTTCAATGGCGCGGTCTGTCGTTCGCTGTCGCGCGTGTCGCGCGCTTTCAGATCGGCCTGCACGGCCTCTCGGGTCACGTCGATGCCCTTTTCAGACAACTCCAAAAACCGCCGCTCTACCCGCACTGCATCAGAGGCGGTCACAAACAACTTCACATCGGCGTCGGGGCAAATCACCGTCCCAATGTCGCGCCCGTCCAAAACCGCGCCCCCATCGCGTGCGGCAAAGTCCTTCTGGAATTGGACCAGCGCGTTGCGCACTTCTGGAATAGTCGCTACTTTGGAGGCTGCCTGTGCAACGTCAGGTGTGCGTAAATCATCGCGCTGCAAATCCTCGGCCCGTAATCCTTGAGCCGCTGGAACAGCATTCTCACCTGCCAAAACCCGCGCCCCTGTGGCGCGGTAGATCAGCCCGGTATCTAGATGCGCAAACCCGAAATGCGACGCCACCTGTTTGCTGATCGTCCCTTTGCCGGCTGCCGCAGGCCCATCTATGGCAACGGTAAATCTCATCAGGTTCGGTGTCCCATGCGCTTACCCGCCTACTTGTGTCGTCAGCTCAGGATCGTCCTGATCCGCGCAGGGCAAGTCATCGGTGATCTCATAATAATCTCCTTTATCGGCGCAGAAGATATGTCCGATCAGTTCCAACCCCGTCGGCCCGTCAAGCGTGCCTGCAAAGATCGACGTATTCACGCCGGGCCCGTCCCAGAACAGGTTCGACCCACAGGTCCCGCAGAATCCCCGTCGTGCTGCGTCCGACGATGCATACCATGTTACCTCTCCGGCAATAGCAATATCCGCGCGCAGGGCCGAAGTCGCCGCGACGTGATGCCCGCTGGTTTTGCGACATTGCACGCAATGACACGCAACAACCGGGCGTAAAGGTCCGTTGACCTCATAGGTCACGGCGCCACAAAGACAGCTTCCTGTCATCGGTTCGCCCTCGTGATCTGCGCGCCAAGTCCTGCCATCAGGTCTTCGAAAATCGGGAAGGAGGTCGCAATCGGTCCGCCATCATCAATGCTGACAGGTTTGCGCGTAGCCATGCCCAGACACAAAAACGACATCGCAATCCGGTGGTCCAGATGTGTCGCGCAGGTGCCACCGCCCGGCACGCCACCCGCCCCCATACCGTGGACGATCAGCGTGTCTTCATCTTCTTCAATGGTTACACCGCAGGCTTCCAGCCCGCGCGCCATCGCATCGATACGGTCGCTTTCCTTCACCCGAAGCTCTTTCACGCCGCGCATCACGGTACGTCCTTCTGCGAAGGCCGCCACAACTGACAGGATCGGATATTCGTCGATCATCGAGGCCGCGCAGGCCGGTGGCACCTCAATCCCTTTGAGGTCCGAGAACTTCGCCCGCAAATCAGCCACGGGCTCGCCCCCTTCCACCCGTTCATTCTCGTAGGCAAGATCAGCCCCCATCTCGCGCAGGGTGGCAAACAGTCCGGCCCGCGTCGGGTTCAGCCCGATCCCCGGCACCAGCACGTCCGAGCCTTCCACGATCAGCGCTGCACAAACAGGAAATGCGGCCGAGCTTGGGTCACGCGGCACCACAATATCCTGCGCCTGCAGTTCGGGCTGACCGGTCAATGTGATCACCCTGCCCTCGTCCGTTTGCTCCACATCGACCACGGCTCCGAAACCTGTCAGCATCCGTTCCGTATGGTCGCGTGTGGCTTCCTGTTCGACCACGATCGTCTGCCCCGGTGCATTCAGCCCGGCCAGCAACACCGCAGATTTCACCTGCGCCGAGGGCATCGGCACGTTGTAGCGGACCGGCACAGGCTCTGCTGTCCCCAGAATTGTCAATGGCAAGCGCCCGCCGGAGCGCCCATAAGACTGCGCCCCGAACAAGGCCAGCGGGTCCGTGATCCGCCCCATGGGCCGACCATTCAGCGAGGCATCCCCAGTAAAGGTCGCAGCGATAGGTGATGTGGCCATCGCCCCCATGATCAGCCGCACCCCAGTGCCAGAATTACCGCAATCGATCACCTGATCCGGTTCTGCAAAGCCACCGACACCAACGCCGTGAACGGACCAGTTGCCTTCGCCGTGGTCCGTCACCTCTGCACCGAAAGCGCGCATCGCTCGGCCCGTATCAAGCACATCCTGCCCTTCCAGAAGGCCGTTGATCCGCGTCTCACCGACGCTCAGCGCCCCCAGGATCAGGGACCGATGGCTAATGGATTTATCCCCCGGCACCCGCGCCTCCCCGCGTAAGGGGTCGGATTTGCGCGATGTCATCGGGATCGGAGCACCGTGACTGGACATGAGAGCCTTTCAATTCAAATTCCGAAACCTGATAGCTCAGCCTGTGGGGGCCGTCCATCCACTTCATTGCTGAGTTAAGGGCCATAGGACAAGAAGTGCCACCTGTGGAGGTGAGGACATCGTTTTCTGGGAAGAAGTCTGGCGATGCTCAGCGTGCATTTCAGGCGGGATGGGTGGCGAGCGCTCTTTTCGATAAACTGAAGGCTGCGAAGTCTAAAGCGTTTTGCATTTAATCTGAGGCGTATCCGGCGGCTTTGAGGAAGTTCCAGCATTCGTTTGGATTGAACATATTGCAGATATCGCCAAGAGCCTCGAACAAGGCATCGAAAGTTCTTGCTCCGATGCGGCGAAGGTGCGCTTTGAGTTTGGAGAAGGCCATTTCGATCGGATTTAGGTCGGGGCTGTAGGCGGGCAGGAACAGGAACCAGCAGCCTCGCTTGCGCATGGCTTCGGCGGCGCGCGGGCTTTTGTGGGTGGACAGGTTGTCGAGGATGACGACTGTTCCGGGATCAAGCACTGGAGCCAGCTGTGTGTCGACGTAAGTGTCGAAGGTAGGTCCGTTCATCGGACCATTGATCACCCAAGGAGCGATCAGCCCGTCTTGCGTCAGACCGGCAATGAATGTCTGCGTCCCCCATCTGCCAAAGGGAGCGGTGCCGTAGAGCCTCTCCCCGACTGGAGCTCGCCCGCGCAGGCGTGTGAGGTTGGTCTTCACCGCCGTCTCGTCAATGAAGACCAGTCTGTGCGGCTCCTGGCGCATGCGGGGCTGACGGCGCGTGATCCAGTCACGGCGGGCTTGACGCACCACGGGCCGATCACGCTCTGCCGCGATCAGTCCTTTTTTATATGAAAGCCCGGCGCGATGGAGGGCGCGGTGCAACGACGATAGCTGAACGTCTACGCCATGTGTTTGCAGGAGGGCAGCAGCCAGTTCCTTGAGCGTGATATCCGGTTCGGCCTTCACGATCTCCAGCAGAAAATCCCGGTGCGGCGCAAGCTTGCCAAATTGACCAGACGGGCGGCCTTGAGGCTTGGGCGCTATCGCGCCGCGTTCACGATGCTCTGCCGCAAAACGGACCGCCGTCGCAGCGCTAACTCCAAAAAGCCGCCCAGCCGAACGCGCTGAGTTTCCCTTGGCAATGTAAGCGCAAATCCGTTCCCGAAGGTCCAAAGAGTAGGGTTTGCCCATGATCCACCTCCCAGAGGAAGTGAAGCACACAAACAGCTCCGTGTGAATCCCCCTTCGATTCAGATCAAACGCAAACCGCTTTAGGTTGCAGCTATTTGGACCTGTCGCGCTTTCGTGCCGCTCCGATTACTTAGTTATGCGGCCTTTCGTTCAAAAGCCAAGGGACTTTTCCAGCCGAGTGCTGAGTGTTTTCTGCGGGCGTTATAGAAGCCATTTATGTAGTTGAAGATTGCCAATTCAGCGGCGCGTCGGGTGGTCCAAGATTGCCACCAGATCAGCTCCGCCTTGAATGTCTTGAAGAACGTCTCAACTGCGGCATTGTCAAAACAATTCCCTTTCCCAGACATCGATACTTTGAACCCATGCTTGCGCAGGGTTTTCTGGTAGTCATGCGAGCAATATTGCGACCCGCGATCCGTATGATGGATACAACCTTTAGGCGGTTTTCGTAGATTGATCGCCATTTCCAATGCTCGGATTGCCATATCACGCTTTATGCGATTGCTAACGGCCCAGCCGATCACGCGCCGGGAATGCAAATCCAAGATAACCGCCAGATACAGCCAGCCCTCGCGCGTCCAGATGTAGCTGATGTCGCCCGCCCATTTCTGGTTTGGCTTATCAGCTTTGAAGTCGCGATCCAGCAGGTTTGGCGCGATATTGAACTTGTGGTTACTATCTGTGGTCACCTTGTATTTCTTTGACCTTTCAACGCAGATGCTGTTCTCACACATGATCCGACCAACACGACGGTGACCCGCGTCGACGCCGGCCTCCTTCAGTTCTTCTGTCATTCTGGGGCGGCCATAACTCCCCAGAGATAAGGCAAACTGTTCCCTGATATGTGCCAACACAACCAAGTCTTTACGCTGGCTGGTGCTTAGTCGTGCGCAGTGTCCACTAGCTGGTCCAAGCATGCCGAGTCCGGTGATGTCAAAGAGGCAGGGCGCGTGCGACATTATTCGTCTGATCTTTCTCGTTGTGTGGAGCATCTTTTGTCGCATAGCTGGATACCGAGTTCGAAATCCGGGAGATTTTAAGGTGATTTGGTCAGTTTAGCTAGACACGCTTCAAGACAGCGCACCTATCACTCGAAACTTCGGGCTACCTCTGCTTGTGTGGTTAATCCTTGCTCTACCATCAGGCGGGCTTCGGCGAGCATCGTTCTAAACTTACGGGAATGCGCATCCGCTGGCAGGTCTTCTGCGCTGTTGAGGCGCGCCAGTTCTCGTCGGCAATCTGATGTGACTTTCATCAATTCGGAGACAACCCGTCGGCCGCTCAAACCAGTATTGTTGCACGAAGAACACCCAGACCCACCACACGCGGAACATGTTCGGCGCACCAGACGTTGCGACAAAACCCCGCGCAAAGTCGCAGCCAAAAGGTAGGAAGGCACGCCTAGATCAAGCAAGCGGTCGATTGCAGCGAGGCTGTCATTGGTGTGGACGGTTGACAGGACCAACCGGCCGACAAGTGCTGCCCGCACCGCAATTTCGGCTGTTTCCTGATCGCGTATTTCGCCGACCAGAACCACGTCGGGGTCCTGCCTTAAAATGGCGCGCAGGGCGCGGGCAAATGTCATGTCGATCTCGGGCAGCACCTGTACCTGACTTACCCCGTCCATCGCATATTCAATGGGGTCTTCAACGGTGATGATCTTGCGGTCCTCGCTATTGATCTGCGCCAACGCGGTATAGAGCGTTGTCGTTTTCCCGCTGCCGGTTGGGCCCGCCACCAGAAAAATGCCGTTGGGTTGGCGCACGATCTCCTCAATCTCGGCCACCCGTTCAGGCGCGTAGCCAAGGGCGTCCCAGTCAAGCTCCATCCGGGATTGGTCCAACACCCGAACGACCACGCTTTCACCATGCTGGGTGGGTAGGGTCGAAAGGCGCAGGTCAATATTACGTCCACGCACTGGCACTTGGGCGCGGCCATCCTGTGGGCGCCGTTTCTCTGAGATATTGAGGCGGGCCATCACTTTTAGCCGAGATGCAATCGCAGCCCGGTCCTGTTGGGTAATGGTTGTGTGGGTCGACAAGGCACCATCGACGCGAAACCGAACGCGGGCGGATGCCTCCAGAGCTTCGATATGAATATCTGAGGCGCGCGCATCGACCGCACGGGCAATCAGGTCGTTGACCTGACTGATCACCGGGCCTTCATTCGCAAGCGCCTGAAGGCGCTCTACGTCGCTATTCGCTGCATTTGCAGTCGTGGTAGCACCGCCTGCCTCAAAGGCGCGGGTCAAGCTGTTTTTGATTGTCGTGCGGGTGGCAATCACTGGTGTGACGTTCACGCCCAGATGAAATGCAATGCTGCGCAATGCATCATGGTCACGTGGATCGCTGGTCGCAATGACCATACTGCCATCGCTATTCTCGCGCACCGGCACGACCTCGATCCGGGATAGAAAAGCGTGATCGAGTTGTAAAGATTTTGCCATGGTCGGGCTAATCTGATCGGATGTCACCAAAGGGACGTCAAGCAGTTCCGCAATCGTGGCGTAGAGCCTGTCTTCGGATGCCAGACCAAGCTCCAAAATCGTTTTTTCCAAGCCTGTTCCGGTGCGCGCGCTGGCTTGCAATGCCCGCTCGACGGCTGGCCGGGTAAGGGCCTTTGCGACCACCAGCGCTTCCGCCAATTCTGAGTCATTATAATCACGTAGCATCGCCATTTTCCGCCTTATCGGTTTTAATCTGTTCATAAGGTATAGTTTGCCGTAAAATAAGAACACAAAGTCTCAAGACTAAAACAATAAAAATAGAGACGGGCGGTTAAACATGGCAGGCGGGCAGTCGTCTACCAGTATTGTCAGGGCAATTGGGGCCGGGGTTTCTGCGGTCATTCCCGCTTGGGTTCAGGCGATGTTCTTCGGACGGCCCATTGCGACACCTCTGCGATTTGACCCCAAGGCCAAGAAACTGACCCGCCGCAACGGGCAAATGATCGCGCCGGAAAGCTGGTTATCGTCCGATCCTGATCAGAGCTCTATTCAGCGCGCCCTTATTGTCGATATTGCACTGCCGCGAACGCGGCTTTTGCATCGAGAGCTTGACGTTCCAAAAGTATCAGCCAGTAAATTGGACCGTGTCGTTGCGCTCGATACGCTGCACAAGACACCGTTCAAGTCAGGTCAGATTTACACCGCGCATAACCTGAGTGGCGCAAGCAGCGCGCCTTTAAAGGTTGACCAATGGATCGCGCGACGTGACGACATTGACCTGTTGCGCACCCGTCTTGAGCAAATCGGGCTGCGCATCCGCAAAGTGTTGGTTGATGGAGAGGCGGTTCCGCCGCTTGCTGATTTCAGCGCGCAGATTGCACCGCAGGGAAAAACATGGCGGTGGGTCAATGCCGTCCTTTTGCTTATTGCGATTGCTGCGGGCGTAACGCTATGGGCGCGCCCGGCGTTGAATACTTATCAGGCACGGTTAGATCAGGAAGCCGCCCTGACCGAGTTGCGCACTAAAGCCGTGAGCTTGCGGCAGGATGTGGAAGGTTTGCAGGGCGGAGCCACTGAGCGCAGCGCATTTCTGGATCGCATCCTGCGCCGGCCGCTGGTGTCATCTACATTGCGGGAAGTGACGGTTGCGCTGCCCGATAATATCTGGGTGTCTGATCTGACATTCCAAAGCGAACGTGTGACATTACGGGGTGCGACCCAAGGGTCTGCTGCGCAACTGGTGCTGGATTTTGGGGATAGCCGGACATTCTACAATGCGCGGCTGACTGGCCCGGTTTCACAAACCCCGGACGGTCGTGAGCGGTTTGACATGGCCCTTGATCTGATCACGGGGGCGAACTGATGCGTTTTTCAGCAGGCTTCTCACGTGCAGCAGCTATCGCGGGTTTAGTAGGTTTTGGTGTCCTGATCTGGGCTGCGGTTATATCACCAGCCCGGGATTGGGCCACCTCAAACAAAGTGGCTTTGCAGACATCGAGAGTTGAGGCCGCGCGTTTGGATGCATCCATTCAAAGGCTTGAGCAGGAAAAGGCAGCCCTGGGGATCGAAACGGAGTTTTCGGACATATGGCAGGCGCGGCAAATCGGAGAAGCGACCGCCAAGGTGCAAGCGGAGCTTGGAGAGATTGCCCGTGCCGAGGGTATCTCGCTGCGCTCCATCGCACCGCTACAAAGCCCGGATATCCCCTTTGCGCAGGCAGTTGCGTTCCGAGTTGAGGCTGAAGCCACGCTTGATCGAGTTGTCGCACTGACCAGTGCTGTCGAATTTCACAGCCCCGTATTGATAATTGATCGTGCCAGCCTGCGTCGCCTGACGCGCCCCGGTCGCATATCCCCGCAACCGACCCTGCTGATGCAGCTCGAGATTATGGCCCCCGTGTTTATTGGCGAGGGTGAACCATGAACCGAATTCTACCGATACTTGGTACGTTGCTGCTGCTGGGCGTGGCCGTAGTGCTAAGCTTTTTAGCCTTTACTAAAGAGCCAACCTCACAAGACATCATAGCGTTGCACGACCAAGCGGATGGAGAAGATGCGACACTATCAGATACACAAACGCGCAGCCTTGTTCCTGCGCGTCGTCCAGACGTTTTTTACGCCGCCATCACCGATCGCCCCTTGTTTGAACCGACTCGCAGGCCCGTGGTTGAAACCCCGGAAATCATCGAAGAAGAGCCAGAAGTTGTTGTAGTGCCAGAGCCTGATGTGCCTGCTGACTTACCAAAGCCGGACATTCGCCTACTGGGCGTGCTGATGGGTGGGGCGCAAAACTCTGCTTTGGTCTCCATTGAAGGGGCTGAGCCAGATTGGATCACCGCAGGTTCAGACATCGTTGGCTGGACCCTGAAAGAGATCGAGGCAGGGGCAATTGAGCTGTCCCAGTCTGACAAGACATTCCGTGTAGACCTTTACCAGAAGTGATAGAAACATGCAGATTCTGAAACTTGCCTTCGCCATACTGATCACCGCCTTGATCGCCGCTTGTTCTGAGGATGAAGGTGGGAGCCGGACCTCATCATTGCTGGCCAATAGTCCGGACGGGCCGGTGATTGGTGGCGGGCGCGATACCGAGGATTTGCGGCGGGCGCTGAACAGCCCATCTACAGACCGCCGCAGGCTGGGTACAGATCAGTTCCTCGGCGATAGCACAGCACAGGGAGGCAGTGCGCGTGATTTGGTCGGGGTCACGGATAGTGGCGAGATTACCCTGAACCTGATCAATGTTCCGATTGAAGAAGCAGCCAGGGCAGTTCTTGGCAATGCATTAGGCAAGAATTACACGATCAAACCGGGCGTAACGGGTAATGTCACTTTGCAAACCACACGCCCTTTGTCGCAAAAGGCGTTATTGGAAACCTTCCAGACCATTTTGGAGCTGAACGGTGCGACTTTGCAAATCGGACCGGAATTGATCACCATCGTCTCGGCTGATAATGCGCCGCGCCGGATCAGCAAGGTTGGCAGCCCCGGCGGGATTGGATCGCGTGTGATTGCCGTACCGCTTGAGTTTATCGGGACAACCGAAATGGTGCGTTTGCTTGAACCAATTGCGGGCGCGTCAGTGCAGCTGCAAGCCATCCCCAAGCGTAATATTCTGCTGATTTCTGGAACTCAGGCCGAGATCAACGCGGCAATCGAAGCGGTGAACTTGTTTGATGTCGATGTTTTGAAGGGTAAATCGGTCGGCTTGTTCCGTCTGCGGGCCGCCGAACCCGAGGCCATTGTGGAAGAGCTTGAGCTGATCTTTGAAACCCGCGAAGGTGGGTCGCTGCAAAATGTCGTCAGTTTCATCCCGTCGCTGCGCCTGAGCTCCGTATTGGTTGTGACATCGCGCCAAAGCTATCTGACAGAGGCCGAAAAATGGATACGTGATCTGGACAAAACCGCAGGGGGCGCAAAACGTCGCCCTGTTGTTTACAGCCTGCAAAACCGAAGTGCCATCGATCTTGCTCCACTTCTTGAGGGCATGCTGGAAGAAGCTGCCGAAGAGGCGAGCGAAGGCCCGGTTCAAGGCAAGGCCAAGGTTGTGGCAGATGATACCAAAAATGCTGTGATCGTTTGGGGCAATGACACCGAGCAGGAAAATTTTGCGCGCTTGATCAACTCTTTGGATACAACGCCGGTACAGGTTTTACTTGAGGCCACTATCGCCGAGGTATCTTTGACCGATGATCTTAATTTTGGTCTGCGGTGGTTCTTTGAAAATGGGGATTTTTCCGGCAGGTTCAGTGACGCTGGAAACGGATCGACCGGGGCAAGTTTCCCAGGTCTGTCTTTTCTGTTTCAAGGCGGTTCTGCGAATGTGACGCTCAACGCGTTGGCGTCTGTTACGGATGTGAACGTCGTTTCGTCGCCGTCTTTGGTTGTTCTGGACAATCAGGAAGCACTGCTTCAAATCGGGGATGAAGTGCCCATCGCCACACAACAGGTCGTTGACACCAGCAACGTGAATGCGCCTGTCGTTAACACGATTTCCTTCAGAGACACGGGTATTATCCTGAAGGTGAAACCTCGCGTGTCGTCATCCGGGCGGGTTATTCTGGATATCGAGCAGGAAGTATCATCTGTTGCGAACACCACGACCTCGGGCATTGACAGTCCGACAATTTCGCAACGCAAGATCAACACAAATGTTGCTGTAGACAACGGCCAGACGATAGCTTTGGGTGGGCTTATTCAGGAAAGCGCAAATCGCACCAAAACCAAGGTGCCTGTTGCCGGTGACGTACCTGTTCTGGGCAACCTGTTTCGCCGCAAAGGCGACAAGGTGGAAAAGACCGAACTTCTGGTTCTGATCACACCTCGTGTTATACGCAATGGGTCCGAGGCGCGTTCCGTCACAGCGGAATTGCGCAGCCGTATTCAAGGCGCAGATGGCTTGGTGAAGACGGGAATTGGTCAAAAGCGCGATATTCACAGAATTCTGGACTAAGACGATTTTGAGACGGCTTATTGCAGATCAAGTATCCGGGTTTGCAATCGGTCTGGACCAAAGTGGATGTTGGCGACCAGCTTGGCAGGGCTGTTGTCAGCAGAAACGAACACGGCATAATTTGCACCACCAGCCGGGCTGACAAGCGCAGGATCCAGCGTGTCCGCCAAAATGCGCCGGGCCCCGGTCTGACCCGTCAGATGTTCAAGCAAAATCAACGGGCTTTGATCAGGCGAAATTCCGGTACGCCCCGAGAATACAGTGGCGAATTGCTCCAACTTTGGCAGATTTTTGGGGTCAAGGCCCGTAATCCGGGCAAAGTCAGACACCCTGAGCAATCGCCGTCCGGCGCGGCGCCATGTGCGATAGGCAGTAAGGGCCTCGCGCCGCTCGGCTTCTGGCAAACCATAGCCTTCCAGAAGCAAAGCCAGAAGGGTTGGCGCGGCAGTGTTGAGATCAATCAGCCCTGTCGCGGGCTGTACGCTCACCATATAGTGGCGCGTGCCGATCAGAAAATCATGCGGTGCTGTGACGCTTTCATGCAAACCCTGATCCAACAACATGTTGGATATTGTCACCGCGTCCAGACGGTTTTGACCAAGCTCAACCTCAACTGCGGTTTGTTCAATATGTCCAAGCATCCGAGTGCTGGCCGCACCAAATAATAAGGTCAGTATCGTCAGGGAAAACAGCACAATAATAAGCGCATACCCCCCGCGTGGGTTGATCTTGCTGGATATACCGCGCAAGGAATGACAAGAAAGGTACGACATACCGAGCATGAAACACGTAAACCTGATCCTCGTCCATGGGGCAATTTATTTGGGCTTCGCGCTATTGTTTGGCTGGGCAGATTGGACGTCTGCAATTTGCCTTGCGGTACTTTTGATCTGGATCAGCGTGGTTGATATCTTGATATTTGAAATTCCCGATGCGGCGTCTGTTCTGCTTGTGATTTCAGGGGCGGTCTTTGGGCTGCAAGACGGTCAGGGGCTTGGATTTATCGTTATAGCTGCGATTATTTGGGGCGGTCTGTTTTGGTCTATTGCGGCAATATCGCGACTGATAATGGGGCGGGACGCACTGGGACTAGGTGATGCCAAACTCATGGCGGGTGTTGGTGCATGGCTGGGCTTTCTGGCACCGCTTTACGTTGTGCTGGCAGCGTCGCTGGCTGGCATCGCCACGATGATCACCACCGGCGTCTTGCGCCGTGAAGCAATATCTGGAATTCAAGGTAAGGCGGTTGCTTTTGGGCCGTTTCTTTGCCTGTCTACATGGGTGATTTGGCTAAGCGGGGCACGGATATGAACCGGCACATCAAGAAATGGAAGAAGAACACTGGTGCGACAATTCTTGAAGTGTTGGTGGTTTTGGCGATCATCGTGATGATTGCCGCTGTGGTGGCCCCACGGGTGATTGGGTATCTGGGCAGCGCAAAGACCGATACGGCGGATTTGCAGATCAAGAACCTGGCCAATGCGGTGCAGCTATTTTACGTGGACACTGGTCGTTACCCATCCGATGCCGAAGGTCTAAACGTGCTGATCAACCGGCCCGCCGGTGACGCGGCATGGGCAGGACCGTATATGCCAACGGCCGAGGCGTTGGTAGACCCATGGGGTCGGGATTACCTGTATGAGCCTCCAACCGGGGACGATAATTTTGCAATCCAGTCCTTGGGCCGTGATGGCGCCAGAGGTGGCACGGGCGAGGATCAGGACATCAGCTATTGAAGACGTAACCGGACGGTGAATTCGGGCCAATCAGGCTGTGAGCCAGGATCAGCCGTTATCTTGATCAGCACAGGAAGCGACGTGTCTCTGGACCAGTTTTCAACCCATTGTGCCGTTTCCGCCGCAGCCGGTAGGTATTGAATACGAAGCCCAGTCACGTTTCGAAGCAAAGTGTCATTGCGTGTCAGGAGTATCGCTCCGGTGTCGTCCAGCGTTTCAGTTTGCATGCGTAGCTCTGTCCCGTCCAATTCAACAGTTACACGCAATATGGAGGCATCGGGTGCGAATGCTGTGTTGGCCAAAGTCAGAAATTTCAGCGAGGTTGGCGTGCCGATCAGTCTTGCATTGAACGGCGTCAGACGCGTAGGTGGCAATGCCTGACGCATCCAGTGACGTAGCTGCGTGCGAAGAGCAATTTCCGTGCTGTTTTGTCCAAGGTTCTGTGCCCGCGTCCAGACTTGATTGCTTAACCCAAAAGCGCTGGCAAGGCCGCCCGCAATCAGCGCCAGCAATGCCAGTGACAGCAGAAGCTCTAGTAGGGTCAGACCTGCGTTTCGGGGCCATTTACGGGTCATTCGGAACAAACCCTGCGCTTTGCGCAATAGCGATCTGACGCCCACCCGCTGTCAGAACTTCCACTGTGATCGACAGGGTTTGACCTGCATCGGTCTGGCTGGTCGGGATGATGTTTTCCTGTATTGTCCATTCGCGATATTGCGTTGTTTGACTGCTTGGTTGCAGTCGCGTTTCCACCCCAATTACCGCGATACGGGATTGGGCATAGTCGAACGCCAATGCCCGCGTTCCAGCATCATTTGCGCGAGACAACAATTTGGCCTGACCGGGGATAAGGGCCGTCAGCACAAGGCTGAGGATTGTGAATGCAATCAGCACCTCAAATAGCGAGTATCCGGCGCGGCTGCGTTTCATCGCGTCGTTTCCTGCAATTGTGCAGTCAGCGGATGCAATGACAGGCGCATGCTCGCAAGACAAAGATCAGGTCCGACAGCGGTCCCATCGGGGAAAAAGCGAAAGTTCTGCCCTTCTTCGCAGAACGGTGCATCGGGCGACCAATCTTGTGCAGTGCCGGTCCGTATGGCCACCAAACGCTTGGCAGCGGCTGCCCGTATCAATTGCGCCGACTCCGCTCGTACCTGCAAAGCAGGGGACGGTGCCCGGAAGGATGTTGCGACAACCGTCAGCAGCAAAGACAAGATGGCCAGCGTGACCATCGTCTCAAGCAGGGTCAACCCTGCGCGGGCAGGATGGGGCTCAGAAAGCGATGTCATTGAGGTCCAGAATTGCGGTGATGGTCGACACAATCAACACGCCAATCATCAATCCGATAACCAATGTCAGTGCCGGGGTCAGTAGCCGCAAGGCTTGTTGCAATGTGTTGCGCGTGGTCCCCTCCAGCGTGGCTATGGCAGAGCCAAGGATATCGCCAAGGCGGTCGCTTTCTTCTCCTGCGCGGATCAGGGATTTTGCCATCGGGTCCAGCAGGTCAAAATCCTCCAACCCCTTGGACAGTGATCCCCCCGCCTCGATCCCGTCACGTGTCTGACGGATACGGATTTTCCACCATGGGGCATCGGTCGCATCTTCGGCAGCTTGCAGCGCTTCCGGCAAAGTGGCCCCAGCGCTCAGCATCAACGACAGGCTTTGGCAAAACCGCAGGCTTTCACGTTGGCGTAGGTAAGACCCCGAAACGGGCATTCGGGTCATGAAACGACTGAAATTGGCCGACAGGCGCCTACGAAAAACCATGAAAACGAACACAAGTACACCAAGACCTGCAAGTATAGGCACTGTTTGGGTCGTCAGCACATCGCGCAAAGTCTGCATCGCCCCCAACATGGCAGGCGGCTCAGCCCCTGCACTGGCAAAAACCGGGGCAAGCGTCGGGACCAGATAGAAAACGATCAACCCCAAAACCATAAGAGACATCAGCAGCAAGATAAGCGGATACACAAGCGCAGAGCGCAAATCACGGGTAATCTCGGCCTCTGTTTTTAGCATTGCTGCGATGCGTTTTGAGGCTTCCGGTAAAGTATCAGAGGCTTCGCCCAATCGGAGCATCGTTTGCAGGCGAATGGGAATGGCACCGTTCTGCCGCGCAAGTGCTGCGGATAGGGATTGACCGTTTTCAACATCCCCGCGCATTTCAGAGATCGCCTGAGACAGTGTTTGATTGCGGGTTTGGTCTTCGCAAAATTGCAACGCACGTGTCAATGGCATGCGCGCGGTCATAAGTGCCGCAAAGGCTGTAAAAAAGCCTTCAAGATCCCTAGATTTGACGGCTTGTTTACCTGAAAGAGAAAACTCGCGCGCCCACCACGGCCCCGACTGACCACCTTCGGTCAATTCCGCTGGCAACAACCCCCGACCGGAAATCGCGTCAAGAGCCTGAACATCATCCCTTGCATCAATCTGGCCAGACACCACGCTGCCATCGGCAGCATAGGCGGTATAGCTAAAACGTGGCATGGCGTTACGAATAACCTTGATTTCTATAATTCGAATGGATCATCGCAGCAACGATAGAGCCAGATCATAGTTGGATTTTGAACCTATACTGCTGACTTGGGAAGATCATTTCTCAGATTTTCCGAGAGTTTTGTAGATATGCTTTCACTCGCGGTACTTTTTCAAAATACAAATTGACAGTTTCTACGGAAATATCGGGTTGCTATGTCGAAGACCATGAAGAGCTGACGTATCTAATCTGTTCCAATAAGCTTGTTGAACGCGAACTAAATTTAATGAGGCTTTACCTTGAAGCGTCAGTAGATCCCGAACGTGCTATATTTTTTGATCAAGCAATATATTTTTGATCAAGCAATATGTAGAGCCTTCGCGCCATATGACGGTGGTATCACATACATTCACAACAAAAGGGTGGTCTAAACGGATGTCTGAAAATTTATCCGCAAAGCTTTCTCAATAAAAACAATATATTATGATGTTTTATGGTACCGCTGAGAGGCACTGCTCAACATTCCACAGCAGAACATACGGAAACTAAACCACTACCGGCTTATGCCGGTATCTGACGTTCGACAACACGGAGGCAACACATTCTTCGCTGGACGGGCCAGACGCCCGATCAAGCATATCTCAAGCCGCTGCGACCAATCCCGGTGGCGGCATAACCGGGCGGAAAATCCACTTACAAACGGCTTGAAATTGTTCAAACGAACCGAGCCACCTCTGTCGAATAACGGCAGAAAATTCCCACACAGCCACCATCGAGCCAAAGTTACTCAACAGCAGTATCAAAAACATCCCACACCGCACAATCACATCACAAGCGCCGAAAGGTCAGGTAATGGGGCGTGCGGCCTTCTCGCAGGGCTTTTTGTTCATAGCGGGTTGAGAGCCAATCTGCCCAAGGTATTCGCCAATCCTCGGGGTTTTTTGCTACCAGATCAAACCCATGGTGCGGGACTTCTTCCAACGTCTGGCGCACGTAGTCGGGAATATCCGTGGCCACTCGAAATTCCGCCTCTGACTTTAGCACTCTTGCCAAGGGCTCCAGATGTTCGGGCGTGACAAAACGGCGGCGGTGGTGGCGCTTTTTGGGCCAGGGATCGGGATAAAGCAAAAACGCCTTGTCGATCGAACTGTCGGGCAGCACGTCGAACAGGTCCCTTACATCGCCTGGATGCACGGCGATATTGCCCGTCCCGGCTTTGCGGATTTTGCCAAGCAGCATGGCGACACCGTTTATGTAAGGCTCACAGCCGATGATCGAGACATTCGGGTTATGTGCCGCCTGATGGACCAGATGTTCCCCACCCCCAAATCCGATCTCAAGCCATAGTGGCCCCGTGCCAAAGCGCGCCTCCAGATCAAGGGGCGTCCGGTCGGGGTTCTGGTCCCAATCCACAGCACCCGGCGACAGGTCGGCCAGATCTTCGCGCAGGAAAGCCTCTTGGCTGTCGCGCAGGTTATGACCTTTCAGCCTGCCATAAAAATTGCGCCACGGCGCACCAGAGGGGTGGTTTTTCTTCATTACATCCGGTCCCGGTTATCGCCGCCCGCATTGGCAAGTTGCTTGCGCTCTGTCAACGCAAACCCATGCTTTATTCGGTCAATACACCCGCTGCGACAAGCTTGGACCGGGTGGGATACCACATACCTGTGCCCCGGCCCTGCAAGGTCTCGATCGCAAAAGCAGGATCAACGCCGCGATCCATCATATACTGCAGCCGTTCGTAAACTTCGGTCTGAGTGTCTTTGTATATCCATGATGACAAATCGAAAGGCGTATCCCACCCCTCGGCCTCGCGCCGCCGTTCGTAATAGGATTTGACACTATTCGGCGACCATGACGTCTGGTGAAACCCCAGCTTTGCCCCACGCGTCAGCGCGCGGTTGCTGCCCGCCAAAAAAATCGTGACGCAAGAGCTGGCACAGATATCCTGCACTTCCGTATTAAGTTCAAAATCAAGAACGATATCTGCGATCTGTCTGGCCGCATATATTTCGCCGCCATAGCTGTTGAGACGCAGAGTTGTGACATCCGGGCTGCCGCGCAACAATTTCAGGATGATGCCGACATCTTCGTCATCGATCTCTGCCTCTTCACGACCTTTGCCATTTTTCTGACTGTTCTCAAGTTCCGTATCGAAGATCAGCTTATTATCTTCGATACGAATTTCCTCTTCCGCCTGCGCGAAAGAGATTCCAATCATCCATGCAAATAAAACAAACCGAAGCCGCAAGATCAGACTGCCTTCTTCAATGCCTCGACCAGATCGGTACGTTCCCAGCTAAAGCCGCCATCTGCCTCGGGCGCGCGGCCGAAATGGCCGTAAGCTGCTGTGCGCTGGTAGATCGGCCGGTTCATGCCCAGATGTTCGCGAATACCACGCGGCGTCAGGTCCATCAGGTCGGCGACCGCTTCCTCGATTTTAGCGTCCGGCACCTCACCCGTACCATGCGTGTCGCAATAGATCGACAGAGGTTTGGCTACGCCAATCGCATAGCTAAGCTGAATGGTGCAGCGGTGGGCAAGACCCGCGGCTACGACATTCTTGGCAAGATAGCGCGATGCATACGCAGCGGAGCGGTCTACTTTGGTTGGGTCTTTGCCGGAAAACGCGCCGCCGCCATGGGGCGCTGCGCCACCATAAGTATCCACGATAATCTTGCGGCCAGTCAGGCCGGCATCACCGTCAGGGCCGCCGATGACAAATTTGCCAGTAGGATTGACCCACCATTCAGTGTCCGCCCCCAGCCACCCATCTGGCAGAACCTCGCGGATATAGGGCTCTACCACGGCGCGCACATCCTCGCTTGTCATCGCCTCATCAAGATGCTGCGTTGACAGCACGACAGAGCTGATACCAACAGGCTTGCCGCCCTCATAGCGCACGGTCAGCTGAGATTTTGCGTCCGGCCCAAGTGTCGGCTCGACCCCGCTTTTGCGCACCTCTGCCAGACGACGCAGGATCGCATGGGAATAATGGATCGGCGCAGGCATCAATTCAGGCGTTTCATTGACCGCATAGCCAAACATGATCCCTTGATCGCCCGCCCCTTCATCCTTATTGTCAGAGGCGTTCACACCTTGGGCGATATGGGCGGATTGTTCATGTAGCACGTTGTTGACACTGACTGTTTTCCAGTGGAATTTATCCTGCTCATACCCGATATCGCGGATGCAATCGCGCGCAATCTGGTCAATGCGGTCCATATACTGTGTCAGTTTGCTCTGATCGCTAAGCCCGACTTCGCCGCCAATAACCACAAGGTTGGTTGTCGCAAAGGTTTCACAGGCAACGCGTGCCTCGGGTTCTTCGGCGAGGAAAGCATCCAGAACAGCGTCTGAGATACGGTCGCAGACTTTATCTGGGTGCCCCTCGGATACGGATTCCGAGGTGAATTGGTAGTTATTGCGTGCCATGAAAAGTGCTCCATTATTCATATGTCCGCTGCGTCAGGAAGCCGTTGCAGCGGTGCTATCGTGCGGGCCTAAACGTTAGGTGCAATAAGGTCAATCTGAAACGCGGGTGCGCGCAATAAACAGCCCTATGGTTAACAAAATCATAAAGCCAAGCATCGGCCAGTCGCCGTAACGGGCGTATACCGTCGGCGGCAAAGGCGCAGGCAATCTTGCGTCAAGATAGCCGGTGACGTTGAGGCCCGTCTTTGCCGTGATCCGCCCAAAAGGATCAATCACTGCCGAAACGCCCGTATTAGCTGCGCGGATCAACGGCAGGCCCTGTTCTAGTGCGCGCATCTGCGCTTGCGCCAGATGTTGATAGGGTCCGGCAATATTGCCAAACCACGCATCATTGGTGATTTGCAGTAAAAGCTCTGGCCGCTCGGCTGTGCGCAAATTGCGCGGGAAAATCAACTCGTAACAGATCAGCGGCAAAGCGGACCCGATCCCCGGAAGCTCAACAACCTGCGGACCTGGGCCTGGCTCAAATCCGGCCCCATCCCGCGCAGCCATACCCTGAATGCCAAGCGTGCTGAGCAGATCGCCAAAAGGGACGTATTCGCCAAACGGAACAAGATGCGCCTTGTCATACTGCGCCGAGATTTCCCCCGCCATCCATGACAATCAATGCGTTTCGGTATCCGCCCTCAACAACCCGGTTGGCTCCAAAGACCAAAGGCACTCCGTCCGCTGCCTCGGCCATGGCGTCCAGTGCGGCGCCTGCGTTGTCCAGTCGGTAGGCCAAAGACGTTTCTGGCCAGACGATCAAATCCGGCCTTACCTCAGCTTCCTGCCGGGTCATCGCCAGCTGACGGCCGAAAAACACCGGCACCATTTCGCTTTTCCATTTCAGATGTTGCGCAGCATTGGGCTGCACCAAACGCACGGTTTTATCTGTAAACGACGCTCTGGTGATATCCATTCTGTAGGCCCCATTGGCCCAGAATACGACCAGCAGAAACACAGAGATCGTGGCGCCCATTTCCTGACGCCGCAACATCGCAATCGGGATACCCGATAGAAGCAGGGTCAGGAATGTCAGCAAATGCGACCCGCCAAGCGTAGCAATCTGGGCAACCGGATGGCCAGCCCAGATATAACCAATCAAGGCCCAGGGAAAGCCAGTGAACAGGACAGTTCGCAGCATCTCGGCCAGCGTCCATGTCGCCATCAGCGCAAAGATACGCCACGCGCCTTTGCCAAGCCACGCGGCAAGCCCAAACGCCAGCCCCCAAAGTAAGGCAAGCCCGCCCGCCAGAAAGAACAGCGCAAACGGGGCCATCCATCCATGCCGCTCGATGTCCACCAGAAAGGGCTCAACTATCCAGAACAGGGTGCCGCAAAAATAGCCCAAGCCCCCCAGCCAGCCAATCCACGCCGCAGTTGCCCGGCTTTGCATGGGGCGCATCAGAATGAACAGGCCAGCGAAGCCAAAGACGGACACCCACCACATGGACACTGGCGCCTGCCCCGAGGCCGCCATCAAGCCAAAGATGATACTGAGAACGGCCTCACTCAGCTTTGGCCAGTAAGTGCGTGAAAAGAGACGGCGGGGAAGGTATTTCAAGGTGTCAGCTGCTTTCGGCTTCTGGCAAACGGACCCGCAGACGCTTGATGCGGCGCGGGTCGGCGTCAACAATCTCAAACTCGGTACCTGACAGGTGCGGCACGACCTCTCCGCGTACTGGCACACGGCCCGTTAGCATAAAGACCAGTCCACCCAGCGTATCCACATCTTCATCCACCTCGTCATTGGCAAGACGAAACCCGATCTCGGACTCAAAATCATCCAGCGGCGTGCGCGCCTGTGCCAGATAACAGCCGGACTCTTCCAGCTTCCAAAGCGAATCTTCGGCCAGATCGTGTTCATCCTCAATCTCACCCAGAACCTGTTCGATCAGATCCTCGATCGTCACAAGCCCGTCAACACCACCATATTCATCGATCACCAGCGCCATATGCCTGCGCTCCGATTGCATCTTTTGTAACAACACACCCACCGGCATGGATGGCGGCGCGTATATGACGGGCCGCACCATTGAGCGAAGCGAGAACCGTCCGCCCTTGCCATTGAATCCATGCTTGAGCGCGAGGTCCTTAAGATGGATCAGGCCAATCGGCTTGTCCAGCGTCCCTTTGAACACTGGCAATCGGGTCAGACCGCTGTCACGAAACACCTCGACCAGTTCGTCCAGTTTGATCGCCACAGGAACAGAGACAATTTCCGCACGCGGGACAGCGACATCCTCAAGGCGTTTGTCGCGCAAATTGCCAAGGCCAATTTTGGATACCAAGACGCCATTTACGTTTGTGTCGTGCTCGGCATCGCTATCAGCTGCCGGCTTCAATATGGCGGACAACCAGCCGAGCACGCCCGGCTTGTCAGTGTCTTGCTGTAAGTCTGGGTCTTGCGCGCTTTGCGCTGCGTCAGACGAGCCGTCGTTATTTTCGCCCATCAATCCTTTTCCAATACGATCGGCTCCGCATTTGGATGCCTTACTCTCTATATGGGTCAGGAACACCTAATGTTGCAAGTATACGCTGCTCCAAACCTTCCATCAGAGCTGCATCTTCTTCGCATATGTGGTCAAAGCCCAACAGATGCAAGCTACCATGAACCAGAAGATGCGTCACATGATCTGTAAATGATTTGCCTTGTGCGGCAGCTTCCTGCGCACAGATGTCATAGGCAATGGCGATATCACCCAGTTCCGCGCCCAGCGGACCATCCGAATCGGGCAGGTGCGGCATCGCCCCCGGCGCATCAGGGCTAAGGTCATCTGACGGCCATGACAGCACATTCGTAGGCACGGACTTGCCACGAAACTCGGCATTCAGTTCGGCAATGCGGGTATCGCCACAGGCAAGAATGCTGACGTCAAACCTGTCCGCATCCAGCCCCAAAGCGGCCAGAACGGCAGGCACAGCAGACTGCGCCAGCCCACCAAGGCCTGCGGCGGTCCAACGGTCATCCTCGACCATGATATCAATACCCGTCATGATGCCAGCCTTGCCGGGAAACACCCGCCCGCGTCAACTCAGTTCAGGTCCGAAAGTTTGCCACACCCGGCTTCCTGTTCAAAGAAATCCGCCAAAGTCTGGCCTGGCAAGGGCGTGTAGCTATCCAAAACCTCTATTGTTTTGACCCTGTCGAGCCGGAACATACGGAAATCCGAGCGCAGTTCGCACCAGCTTACCAAAGTCCAGACCGCGCCCCAGTACCACAGGCCAAGGGGGCGGATCACACGCATCGTTGCCGCCCCGGCCGCATCGCAATAGGCCAGACGCAAGCGCACTTGTTGCTCGGCATGGGCTTCAAGCGCATCAATCCGGGCGCGCATTTCATCATCCATGCCTCGCGGCGCCAAGGCATGGATATGGACCGAGCGCGCCTTCAAGCGTGCATCATCCGGCAAAACAGTCTCGATCTTGTCCAGCGCATTTTCTGCGCCCAACGCCATTGCCGCCCCGCCCCAGGCGCGGAGCAGGCGGGCACCGGCCACAAGTGCCGTGATCTCGTCATGAGTGAACATCAACGGCGGCAGATCGTAGCCGTCGCGCATCATATAGCCCATGCCTGCCTCGCCATCTATTGGCACGCCGGACCCGATCAGATCAGCAATATCGCGGTAGATCGTGCGTTGCGACACCTCCAGCCGGTCGGCCAGATGGGCCGCCGTCAGCAGCCGACCGCTGCGTAGATGTTGTACGATCTGGAACAAGCGGTCGGCACGACGCATGGGTCAAGTGCCTTCGAACAAGCCGATGCTATTGCCATCGGGATCAATAGCATAGCCAAAACGGCCCGCGGGAATGGTCACGATATCGGGTAAGGTCTTGCCACCTGCATGACGTACGCGAGCCTGTGCATCTTCAACCGATCCCGCTACAGCAAGATGTACGGTTGGACCGCCATCGACAGGCTTACCTTCATAAAGGTGCCCAGCGACGCCCGTCACGTGATCGGCCACCGGGAAAAATGCGATCGGTTGCGGGCCCATATCAGTGACAATCGACATCTCAGATTCCAGAACCGCTGAATAGAAGGCCACGGCCTTTTCCAGATTGTTCACCGGTAGCTCGGCCCAGACAACGGCGTTTACGGGAAGTTTGCTCATCTCAGTCTCCATCAGTTTACGATGGAGACGCTATCGCACACCCCTGCTGACAGCATTCTGTCAGTAGTGTTTAGGATAGGCCTGCTGAAGAATGTCATGGTAGTTCTGCTGAGGGAATAACCGGAAAGAACGTCCCGCCTGACCAGATGCCAAACCAGTTTTCACCGTCCACGTCATGATGCGTCCCGATATCGACCAGCCGGTAGAAGCTTTTTCGGTCAATCAGCGCCTCAAGATTACGGCGGACCAGAACATAAGGCGAGGGCTCCCCATGCTTGTCATAAACGACACGGATCGGATTGGCCGGGCCTGCGGCGACACGATCCTCGACGTTTGTCTCAAACGTCAGAACCTGCGACTCACCCGAGTCTGACACATCGAAATCAACGGCCACAAAGGGCGCATCATCCACGATAATGCCTACTTTTTCGACAGGTGTGACCAGAAAGTAATCATCCCCGTCTCGTCGAATAATACTGGAAAACAGCTTCACGAGCCCCATGCGACCAATTGGCGTACCCAGATAAAACCACGTTCCATCGCGCGCAATGCGCATATCCAGATCGCCACAAAAGGCCGGATTCCACTTTTCTACCGGCGGAAGGCCCTTTTTTGCCACTTCCTGCACACTCGCTGCGATGCTTTTTGCCGAAGGCAGGTCAAGCTTTTGTGCATGGGTTTCTTTTGCCATTTCTATATCTCACTATATCTGCCTTATATAGAGCTTAAGATATAACGTATTACGGAGCATTGTCATGGCCGACCCAGAAAACCTGGTGAACGACATAGAAACACTGGGCGCAAAGCTGGCGCTGGCCCGAACCAGCATTGGCAAAAAGATTATTGGCCAGACGGATGTAGTTGATTTGTCCCTGACAGCTCTGCTGTCTGGCGGCCATGCATTGCTGATGGGTTTGCCGGGTCTGGGCAAGACATTGCTGGTCGATACACTGTCCACGGTGATGGGGCTGTCGGCCAATCGCGTGCAATTCACGCCGGACCTGATGCCCGCCGATATCGTCGGGTCCGAGGTTCTGGAAACCGCAGATGATGGCACGCGGTCATTTCGTTATATCGAAGGACCAATCTTCGCACAGCTTCTGATGGCCGATGAGATCAACCGCGCTTCGCCCCGGACGCAATCAGCGCTGTTGCAGGCGATGCAGGAACGCTCGGTCACGGTTGCGGGAACCGATCATGCCCTGCCCGAACCTTTCCATGTTCTGGCAACGCAGAACCCGATCGAGCAGGAAGGCACCTACCCCCTGCCCGAAGCGCAGCTTGACCGCTTTCTGATCCAGATCAACGTCGCGTACCCGGACCGTGAGACAGAGCGCGCTATTCTGATGGCAACAACCGGCAGCCAAGAGGCAGAGGCCACAACCATCTTTACACCGGAAGAACTGAATGCAGCCCAAACCCTTGTGCGCAGAATGCCTGTTGGCGACACGGTCGTGGAACAAATCCTTGATCTGGTCCGCGCCTGCCGCCCCGACGAAGCAGAGGCAACCGATCTTGTGCGCCAGACAGTGGCCTGGGGTCCCGGACCTCGTGCCGCGCAGGCGCTGATGCTGACAGTGCGGGCGCGGGCCTTGCTGAATGGCAACCTTGCGCCATCGCTTGACGATGTTGCTGCAATGGCACAACCGGTGCTGTCGCACCGTATGGCGCTATCCTTTGCTGCACGGGCCGAAGGCCGCGTGCTGACGGATGTAATTGACGAGGTCACGCAGACCATTACCCGCCGCAAAGCCGCTGCATGAGCCAAACAGCCCCTATAAATATAGATCCCGCGACCTCACCCGCCGGGCTGCGACATCGGGCTGAAGCCCATGCGGCAGCGTTCCCTGCGCTTTTGGCACAGGCAGAACATCTGGCAGCCAATGTGGTTCTGGGCGATCACGGACGCCGTCGTGCGGGTATGGGGGATGAGTTCTGGCAATACCGACCAGCCGAACAGGGCGATGGCCTGCGCGATATTGATTGGCGCAGGTCAGGCCGCAGTGATGCGCATTTTGTCCGACAGAAAGAATGGCAAGCTGCACAATCGGTTATGCTCTGGGTAGATGATGCGCTGTCGATGACCTTCAGCGGCGGTAAGGACCGCCCGACCAAAGGCCACCGCGCCCGTGTTCTGGCGCTGGCTCTATGCGTTCTGCTGAACCGTGGCGGGGAACGCTTCGGCCTTGCTAATCGCGGCACGCCGCCCCGCAGGGGCGAAGGTCATTTGACCCGTATCGCCACCCACCTGATGGCCCCGGAAGGCGCTGCGGATTACGGCACCCCTAACGCGCGCATTTTGCCAGCAGGCTCACGCGCTGTTTTCATTTCAGACTTTCTGGGCGACCCGACCCCGGTGGAACACGAGTTGACCAAATCCGCAGACCGGGGCGTTAAAGGCGCATTGCTGCAAATCCTTGACCCGGACGAAGAAGCCTTTCCCTATGACGGACGCACTGTGTTTGAAAGCATGTCCGGTGCAGTCCAGTTTGAGACATTGAAAGCCAGATCCCTGCGCGACGCTTATCTGGAACGTCTTGCAGAACGCAAAGCGCATTTGCAGGATGTCGCCCGCAGAACCGGGTGGCGTTATCACTGTCACCACAGCTCAACACCCGCCGTGTCGGCCCTGATGTGGTTATACACCGCACTGGATCGGGGGGCATAACGGATGTTTTCACTCGGCTCACTTGCCTTTACAGCCCCGTTCGTTCTGAGTGCGCTTGTCATTGTCCCGATTTTGTGGTGGCTGCTACGCGCTGTGCCACCCGCCCCGATCAGGCGGCGTTTTCCCGGCGTGGCTTTGCTGCTTGGTCTGAACGATGAAGAGACACAGACGCATAAAACGCCCTGGTGGCTGCTGGCCATTCGTATGCTGGCTATTGCGGCCTTTATTATCGGGTTTGCGGGTCCGGTTCTGAACCCGAAAGAGGCCCCGTCCAGCGACGGTCCAATGCTGGTTGTCATGGATGGCAGCTGGGCCAGCGCCCGCGATTGGCCTGCGCGAATTGCACGGGTTGATGCGCTTTTGTCCGAGGCTGCCCGTGACGGACGACCTGCGGCGATTGCCTTGCTCACGGATCCGCCTGCTGGCGATCTGACATTTCAGACGGCAACTGCCCTGACACCCGGTTTGCCAAATCTGCAACCCAAAGCCTGGTCGCCGGATGCCGAGAAGATTGCCGACTGGTCAACCCGCCTTGGGGATGGATCGTTCGAGACCGTCTGGTTCTCGGGCGGGCTGGATTATGAGGGCCGTAGCGATCTGATCGACATCCTGACCAGCCGCGGGCCTGTACGCGTGATCGAAAGCCCCCGCCCGGTCTTTGCCCTGAACCCTGCAAAATTTCAGGATGGTATGATCTCGCTACAGGCGCAGCGCAATTTCGCTGATCAGGGGCGCGATATTGCGGTTATCGCCTATGGCCCGGACCCAAGCGGTATCGAGCAGGAACTTGCCCGCAAAACCGTCAGCTTTGATCCCGGTGAGACGCAGGCTGATATCCTAATGGATCTGCCCAAAGAGCTTCGCAACCGTATGCGACGTTTTGAGATTGAGGGCATTCGCTCAGCCGGTTCTGTGACGATGACAGATGACGCGCTTAAGCGCCGGTCGGTCGGGTTGCTGGCTGGCAGCAGCGCGCAAGAAGCAGAGGATCTTTTATCGCCGCTGCACTACCTGCACAGTGCTTTGCAGCCAACGGCTGATCTGATCGATGGCACATTGGAAGATATGCTTCTGGCCAATCCCGATGTGATCATTCTGGCCGATGTTGCGACCCTCGCGCCCAGTGAAACAACAGCCTTGCAGGAATGGGTCAGCGAGGGCGGTATGCTGGTCCGTTTCGCCGGCAATCGCATTGCCTCGACCGATCTGGACACGAAAGACCCGCTTCTGCCTGTGCGCTTGCGCGCTGGTGGACGCAGTATCGGTGGTGCGATGAGCTGGGGTGAACCCAAGAAGCTGCGCGCCTTTACCCGCGACAGCCCGTTCTTTGGGCTGCAAATTCCCGATGATGTGCAGGTCATAAGTCAGGTTGTCGCGCAGCCTGATCCCAATCTGGCCGAACGCACGATTGCATCACTGGCCGACGGCACGCCCCTTGTGACGCGGGACGCGCTTGGCGATGGCCAAATAATCCTGTTCCACGTCACCGCCAATGCGGAATGGTCCACTTTGCCCCTGTCAGGTCTGTTTGTGCAGATGCTGGAACGGTTGGCGATCTCGACACGCCCGACAGAGCTGTCGCAAGAAGATCTTGTTGGCTCGATCTGGGTGATTGAGGACATATTGGACGCGTTTGGACGCGTTCAGGACGCCGACAACCTGCCCGGTGTCGCCGGCGAGACACTCGCCACGCGCAAGATCGGCCCGCAATTGCAACCGGGGCTCTATGCAGGCGATGATCGACGTGTCGCGCTGAACATTCTTGGGGTGGATGACACACTTACAGTTGCGAGTTGGCCCGCAACTGTGACAGTGGAAGGTATGGTAAGTGCGGAAGAGACACCGCTGCAAGGTATGCTGCTATCAGGGGCGTTGCTGCTTTTGATGCTTGATATCCTTGCCTCGCTTTGGATTTCGGGCCGACTTTCCGGCCCGCGCCAGGCCGCGATTGGTACGCTTACTGCGGTGATGATCCTGCCCGCCGCCCTGCCCGCAGATGCGCAAAACGCCAACACCCAGACAGATGACGCTGTTGCGTTAAGCGCAACAAGCGAAGTTGTGCTTGCTTATGTACAAACTGGCGATGCCACGCTGGACCGTATGTCAGAAGAAGGGTTGCGTGGTTTGTCGTTGAACCTGTTTCGACGCACATCGGTGGAACCGGCGGCACCGATCATGGTCAATCTCGAAACGGATGAGCTGGCGTTCTACCCCCTGCTTTACTGGCCAGTTACTGAAAATCAGCCCACGCCATCAGCAAAAGCCTATGCGAGATCTCAACCGCTATCTGCGCACAGGCGGCATGATCGTATTTGACACGCGCGATGCCAATCTGGGGGGCTTCGGTTCATCCACCCCGACGGGGCGTAAGTTACAACAGCTGGCACGCCCGCTGGATGTTCCTGCGTTGGAGCCGGTGCCCAGCGATCACGTACTGACCCGCAGTTTCTATCTTTTGCAGGATTTCCCAGGGCGCCATGCCAGCCGTGACATCTGGGTCGAAGCGGCCCCCGCAGATGCAGTTCAAGTGGACGGTTTGCCGTTCCGCAACCTCAACGATGGTGTGACACCAGTGCTGATTGGCGGAAACGACTGGGCTGCGGCCTGGGCAATTGATGAACAAGGAAACCCGCTTTACCCAGTCGGGCGTGGTTTTGGTGGGGAACGCCAACGTGAAATGGCAATCCGGTTCGGCGTTAATCTGGTGATGCATGTTCTGACCGGAAATTACAAATCTGATCAGGTTCACGTCCCGGCCTTGCTGGACAGATTAGGGAATTGAGATGACTGATGTAATCTTTGCCCCCTTCTGCCATTACCCGTGATCTGGGTCGCTGCGGTGCTATGCGCCTTGATGGTTGGCCTTGCAATCTGGCGCAGATTACGTGGTTGGTGGCTACGGGCGCTGGCAGCTTTGGTATTACTGGCAGCCCTCGCCAACCCCGCGCTGCAAACAGAAGAACGTGATCCCCTGTCCGATATCGTCGTTATGGTGATCGACGAAAGCTCAAGCCAGAAATTGTCTGATCGTGCCTCACAAACGGCACAAGCCGTTGAAAAACTGAGCGAAGACATTGTTGCCGAAGGGATGGAGCTGCGCAAAGTGAACGTGCCCGATGGCATCGGTGATGCCGGGACCGAGCTGATGACCGCCCTGTCCCAAACCCTTGCAGATGAGCCGCAATCGCGCATTGCAGGTATGATCCTTGTCACCGACGGTCAGGTTCACGACATCCAACGCGTCCCTGATCTGGTGGCGCCGCTGCATACACTTCTAACGGGCCGTGAAGGCGATTGGGATCGTCGTTTGATCATCAAAGATGCCCCCGCTTTCGCAATTCTGGATGAAGAAATTCAACTGACCCTTCGGGTGGAAGATCAGGGCGACATTCCCGATGACACCGGCAGTCAGGCAGAGCTGACGATCAGCGTAGACGGCGAAGATCCCCGCAGTTTCACTGTACCTGTGGGCGAAGATCTGGAACTACCCTTTACGCTACCACATGGCGGGCGGAACGTGCTGCAATTCCAAATTGCGACTGGCGAGGATGAACTGACTGATCGCAACAACTCGGCCGTTGTGCAGATAAACGGCGTGCGTGACCGTTTGCGCGTGCTGCTGATCTCGGGCGAACCCCACGCGGGTGAACGGACATGGCGCAATCTTTTGAAATCAGACTCGGCGGTTGATTTGGTGCATTTCACTATCCTGCGCCCGCCGGAAAAGCAGGATGGTGTACCTGTGTCCGAGCTGTCTTTGATTGCTTTCCCCACGCGTGAGCTGTTCTTTGACAAGGTAGGTCAATTTGATCTGATCATCTTTGACCGTTACAAACGACGTGGGATACTTACACCGGTTTACTTTGACAGTATCCGGCAATACGCCGAAGAAGGCGGCGCCGTTCTGATTTCGGCTGGCCCTGATTTTGCAGGTGCCGACAGTATCTTCCGGTCCCCATTGGCCGAGGTCATTCCGGCAGAGCCCACTGCACGTGTGCTGGAGGAAGGGTTTACCCCCTTATCTCGGATATTGGTCAGCGCCATCCCGTCACAGAGGGCCTAGAGACTTTTGCACCCAATAAAGCAAACGAGGACGGAACGCCCGGCTGGGGACGTTGGATGCGTCAGATTGAAGTCACGGCCAATAGCGGTGAAACCTTGATGACCGGCATAGACGAGCGCCCGCTGTTGACGCTTGACCGTGTCGGCGAAGGTCGCGTGGCGCTTCTGGCGTCCGATCATGCGTGGCTCTGGCATCGTGGTTTTGAGGGCGGTGGACCACAGCAGGAACTTCTGCGGCGTCTGGCGCATTGGATGATGAAAGAGCCCGATCTTGAAGAAGAGGCGTTGATTGCCACCGCCGAAGGGCAGAGCATTACCCTGACGCGCCGCACCCTGTCCGAAACAATTGGCGAGGCCGAGATCACAAAGCCGGACGGCACAACTGAAATGCTGACGCTTGAACCGTCCAAACCCGGCCGCTTTACCGCAACATATCAAGCGCCGGAGCAAGGGCTCTACAAAATCAAGGAAGGCGATACAGAAACTGTCATCGGCGTTGGTCCCTCTGCCCCACGTGAATTTGTCGAAACGATCGCCTCCGGTGACAAACTTGCGCCTTTGGTTGATCAAACCCGTGGCGGTGTGCTGAACGTAGAAGATGGTATTCCCGGCCTACGCATGGTCGGGGAAGGCCGCAACGCCGCCGGGCACGGCTGGATCGGCCTGACCCCGCGCGACGCATATCTGACCACCGATGTCACCGTGATCCCACTGGTTTCCCCTTGGTTGTTCGTGCTGCTGGCCGCCCTTCTGTCCGTTGGTGCATGGCTGCGCGAAGGTCGGAACTGAAACACTACCGTCTTGCGCCGTTAGGATTTGGGATGTGCTGTCCGGACCAGCCTAGCCAATGGACAGCAGCGTGCAAAGAGCCAGCATTCTTTGCCTACTCTAATAATTACCTGATCGACACGGATCATGGTTTGATCATCAATGTCGAGGCAACAAGGTTGATCCGGTAGGCTAGGGTTAGGTCAACCAACACGATACTGAACCGAGTGAAGGCCAGGTTTGATCTGCATCCCGAGCGGGTGATTGCGGATATCGTCTATGGATTAAGCCTGCTGCTTGGCTTACTGGTTGACCATAAGATCGCACAGCATAATCGACAAAGCTGGGCATAAAGACAGCGCCTGGCCCCGCACTGACTTCGAATGGAACGCCCAGAACAACCATTACATCTGTCCCGAGGGTGAAGCACTTAAAAAGTTCCGCCGGAACTACTCTGATCCCAATTGAAGACCGATTGGCAAATGGGTGGCCAAGTATCAGACCCTCAACTTACCTGCCAGACGCACCCATCGCCGATGAAATGCTGCCCAAATGCCAATGCGTGCTAGATCACTCTTGCACCACAGAAAACACAAAAATCTGATCAGAAAGGGGCTTGCATCGTGTTCAAGACCCCACCTTCTGCGCCGACAACATATACTTTCTTGAAGAAACAGCTCACTTCCAACATTAACAGCACCCGCGCTATTACATGATTGGGTCAGTTTGTAACGTGAAGGCCGAAGTCAGCTGATGTTCCACACATACGGTCTTTAAGTGCTTGCCGCATATTTATGTTCGGTATATTAATTATTTTAACCAAAAAGGTTATTAGAAGGAAAATGAATAATGAAGCGTAATATCACAGGCTGCCTTGCTGTTACAATGTCACTCCTATTCGCCGGAACTGCGATGGCCGAATGCACGACCGAAGAAGCGACCGGTAAAATTGCCGAACTCTCCACTGAGATGCAAAAGCTTGCGGCCACGGATCCAACGAAAGTTCAGGAAATTGCCACCAAGATGCAGACTGGAACTCTTGAGGCACAAGAGAAGAACGACCCGGAAGCACTGTGCGCATTGTATGATGAGCTTTTGGAAGAAATGAAAAGCTAAGGCGTTCCACAAATTTTTCGTCGCGGTCGAATATTCAGAATTTCCCGCGACAGACGAGACATAGATATGGCCCCTGACAGGGGCCATATTTGTTTTTAGCTACTATATAAGCCTCCTGTTGCCGTTGAGTCACCGTTTCCAAACTCTGTACAATGCTGAACTTCTTTAAGTGAACTTCCTGCGATAGGGTTCAGAAAAGAAACAAATAAATATTGAGCAGGTGGGTAAAATGACGACGAGCTTCAGCGGCACGTATGTTCTGCGATTCAATCAGACAAGACTGGATGACATGTGGTGTGCGGGCGATATTGCGCCCGAACTTGGACAGACATGGGCGTATCACGGCCAGCCAATACGGCTGGATCAAGCTGCGCCAAAAGTTGCAATTACACTACGGGACCGGATTTTCAATCCGGGCAAGATACGCAGGCAGGCCTATGCGCGGGATGACCGCTACAGACTTGGAACCTCCTTTGTGATATCAGATGGGCAAGTGCAGCATACGATGATCGTGCTGGAAACATCTAAGATTGAAGGACAGGTGCTTTGGTGCGCCACTGGCGCCCCGATTGCAGGGCAGGAATACCGCGTCGTTTCGGTGTCCTACAAGCCATTCTATGCGCAGGACGATGCCAGCGATGATATGATCTGCTTCACGGAAGGTACCAGAATTGCGACCCCCGATGGCGCGATTCCGGTCGAGGAGCTTTCGGCGGGTGACAAAGTTCTGACCAAGGATAATGGCCCGCAAGAGATCATCTGGATCGGCCATCGTAGTCTGGCCCACAGCGCATTGCACGCCGCACCGCGGCTGCGTCCGATCCGTATTCGCGCGGACGCGCTGGATCATGACGTGCCGACCGACGATCTGCTGGTTTCGCCCCACCATCGGGTGCTGATTCAGGGGGCCAAAGCGCAGGCGCTGTTCAACCAGCCCGAAGTTCTGGTCGCGGCACGTGATCTGGTCAATGACCACTCGGTTCACGTAGATTACGGGGTCAGCAATCTGACCTATCTGCACATCCTTCTGGAAAACCATCAAATCCTCTGGGCGAACGGTGTGCAAACGGAAAGCTATCACCCGGCCAACACGTCGCTGGAGCTGGTAGAGCCGACGCAGCGTATGGGCCTGCTGGAGATGATGCCGCATATCAGTCAGGACCTACATGCCTATGGCCCCTTCGCCCGGCGCAATCTTGATGCCTCGGAAGCAGCGATTTTGATGCACGGCTAAGTATATGTCCGCCTTGATGGCATGGCTGAAAGGCCATTGGCAGCTACTGGGACTACTTTGCCTTATCTTTACGCTCTGGGGCACCTCGGTTGTGGTGCCTCTGAAGATACTCGTGGTGTATCTGCACGAATTATCTCATGCGGCCGCAACCTTGCTGACGGGCGGCTCGGTCGAGCAAATTAGTGTCTCGCCACGGCAAGGCGGGTTTGTCATAAGCCGTGGTGGCAACCGATTTGCGATCCTGACCGCAGGATATATCGGGTCTTTGTGCATTGGGGTGGCGCTTTTGCTTCTGGCGCTGAAATCAACGGCTGACCGGTGGGTTATGGCGGCCTTGGGTGGACTGACATTGTTGGTGACGCTGCTTTACATGCGCGATGTTTTCACCATTGCTTTTGGACTTGTCACAGGGGTGGCGCTGCTGGCAACCGCACGATATCTGCGCCACGCAGTCAATGATCTGGCCTTGCGCGTCATTGGTCTGACCAGCATGATCTATGTGCCTTATGATATTGTCAGCGATACGATTTTAAGATCCCATCTGCGTTCAGATGCACGGAAGCTGGCCGAAGAGATTGGCGGCGCAACGATCCTGTGGGGTGGCATATGGATGTTGGTAAGCCTTGCGATCATCGTGTGGACGCTGCGCACGCAGCTTGGACAGAACAGCAATATTACATTCCGCACAGTGCGCGCTTGACTCTGATTGTGCGGGTTATATAAGCGCGGCTTCATTGGTGTTGGTGGCCCCTGCAAGGGGATGCCTGTCGCCTGCGCAAAATCGCAGGAAAGGACAACGCCCTTCTGCATACCTAAGAAGGAGATCAGCAAGTGACGAAACGTACTGCTGCCAAATACAAAATTGACCGCCGGATGGGCGAAAACATCTGGGGTCGCCCAAAATCCCCAGTGAACCGTCGTGAATATGGCCCCGGCCAGCATGGCCAGCGCCGCAAGGGTAAACTGTCTGACTTCGGCCTGCAATTGCGCGCAAAGCAGAAGCTGAAAGGCTATTACGGCGATCTGACCGAGAAGCAATTCCGCCGCATCTTTAAAGAGGCCGAGCGTGTCAAAGGTGATACTGGTGAAAACCTGATCGGCCTTCTGGAGCGTCGTCTGGACGCCGCCGTCTACCGCGCGAAATTCGTCCCGACGATCTTTGCCGCCCGTCAGTTTGTGAACCACGGCCACGTCACGGTGAATGGCAAGAAGGTCAACATCCCGTTCTACCGCGTCGCCGAAGGCGACGTGATTGAAGTGCGTGACCGGTCCAAGCAAATGGTGCTGGTTCTGGAGGCCGCAGGCCTACCAGAGCGTGACGTTCCGGATTACATGGAGGTCGACCATTCCAAGATGAAGGCAACCTTCACCCGCACACCGGGGCTAGGTGATGTACCATACCCTGTGATGATGGAACCAAACCTCGTCATCGAATATTACGCGCAGAACTAAGCGTTCCGCACCAAACATTCAGGCCCGCTCTGCACCGCGCAGGGCGGTCTTTTTGTGAGTGAGTGTCGGTGCTGCGCTTGAGTTGCGCCATGCGACCTGAGATCCGACTTCTGTCCGGTTATTGGTAGGACCCGTCGGTTGATTTTCTGACCTTACGCGACCTTCATTTCCGGTCTCAATTTCAATGCGAACTCCCACGGCATGGGATTGCCTAAAGCGGTTTGCGTTTGATCTGAATCGAAGGGGGATTCACACGGAGCTGTTTGTGTGCTTCACTTCCTCTGGGAGGTGGATCATGGGCAAACCCTACTCTTTGGACCTTCGGGAACGGATTTGCGCTTACATTGCCAAGGGAAACTCAGCGCGTTCGGCTGGGCGGCTTTTTGGAGTTAGCGCTGCGACGGCGGTCCGTTTTGCGGCAGAGCATCGTGAACGCGGCGCGATAGCGCCCAAGCCTCAAGGCCGCCCGTCTGGTCAATTTGGCAAGCTTGCGCCGCACCGGGATTTTCTGCTGGAGATCGTGAAGGCCGAACCGGATATCACGCTCAAGGAACTGGCTGCTGCCCTCCTGCAAACACATGGCGTAGACGTTCAGCTATCGTCGTTGCACCGCGCCCTCCATCGCGCCGGGCTTTCATATAAAAAAAGGACTGATCGCGGCAGAGCGTGATCGGCCCGTGGTGCGTCAAGCCCGCCGTGACTGGATCACGCGCCGTCAGCCCCGCATGCGCCAGGAGCCGCACAGACTGGTCTTCATTGACGAGACGGCGGTGAAGACCAACCTCACACGCCTGCGCGGGCGAGCTCCAGTCGGGGAGAGGCTCTACGGCACCGCTCCCTTTGGCAGATGGGGGACGCAGACATTCATTGCCGGTCTGACGCAAGACGGGCTGATCGCTCCTTGGGTGATCAATGGTCCGATGAACGGACCTACCTTCGACACTTACGTCGACACACAGCTGGCTCCAGTGCTTGATCCCGGAACAGTCGTCATCCTCGACAACCTGTCCACCCACAAAAGCCCGCGCGCCGCCGAAGCCATGCGCAAGCGAGGCTGCTGGTTCCTGTTCCTGCCCGCCTACAGCCCCGACCTAAATCCGATCGAAATGGCCTTCTCCAAACTCAAAGCGCACCTTCGCCGCATCGGAGCAAGAACTTTCGATGCCTTGTTCGAGGCTCTTGGCGATATCTGCAACATGTTCAATCCAAACGAATGCTGGAACTTCCTCAAAGCCGCCGGATACGCCTCAGATTAAATGCAAAACGCTTTAGCCAGATTAACCGCCTGCATCACGATGAAGATGTTTAATAGTAAAAAAGGGCGATCTTTTACTATAAAGATCGCCCCTTAACTTAAAGTTGAGATGCCACGCGGCGCACGGTTTCGATACGGGCTGCGTTGGGCGGGTGTGTACCAAGGAAGCGATCACCGGGATCAGGGATGCGGGTAAAGAACTGAGCCCCACGCACAGGATTATACCCTGCCCGCGCGGTGATCACAGTTCCCAGCGCATCGGCTTCAAGCTCATTATCCTTGGAATAGGCGCGCGCGCCGACAGTGCCACCAATTTGCGCGCCCGTATCCACATTCAACCCGAGCCCGGCAGCGATAAGCCCGCCCACAAGCGCGCCACCCTGAGCAGACTGTCTTTGTCGGGCAAGATGCATTTCAATATGGTGGGCCGTCTCGTGACCCATCACAAAGGCAAGCTCATCCGCATTTCGCGCATCGGCGATCAACGCCAGCGTGAAGCCAATGATTGGTCTGCCAGACCGATCCAGCGTCTGGAACGCATTGGGTGGCAAGCCTTTGCGATCATCAACGACGATCTTGAAATCACAATTCAGATTTGGGGCACGCGCCCTGCATTGCGCCTCGGCAACGGGTTCAACCCGGCGAACCACGCTTGAAAAGTTCCGCGCTGCCTGCGCTTGCGACAATTTTGGCGGAGCCGCGACCTGTTTGGGCGGATCCTGACTTGGCGGTGGAGAATCGACAGTGCAGGCGCCCAGCGCCATGGCTGCAAATGTCAGAGCTATATATCGCATATGTGTCCTCATCTTTGGCAGTAAAACTTAGCGGGCCAATGTGATCTCGCCAAGTGCAGTGTTTTGATATTTGCCTTTTTCTGCCAGCACTGATTTGTTTATCCCATAAAATAAGGGGCTTAACATGTTCACAATTGAGCACGAATTTGACGCAACCATAGTGACATTGATTGATGAGGGCAGCCCCCATCTGCAAGGTGATGTCAGCATCAACGGTTTCGAGGAATGCATTACGCTCGAACAACTGGACCCCGTGACAGACAAATTGCAACGGATCACGCTGTCGATGAGGCAGGTCAAAGACCTGGCCGCAGCGCTTAATCTGCCTGAGGGGGCGTATCGATTGCCATGAAGGGCGCGCAGGTATGACAACGGCATTTTTCTGGGGTGAACGACTATAAGATTGGCTTTAGTGCTAACTCACCTAAACTAAGTCTAAGGGCTGCCAGTTCTCAGACGACCTGCAGTGGCTACTTTCACAGTTTCTCAACGTGCTGTTAAGGGGATGTGGGTAAACCCGCTCTCAATTGACTCCCATGCTGCACGCGCGACAACATCTACAACTGAGTTTCGCGGAGTGCCCCCATGAAAAAAGTCTATAGTAACGCGGCGGAGGCTTTGGACGGTCTTCTGTTCGACGGCATGTTCATTGCCGCAGGCGGGTTCGGCCTGTGCGGTATTCCCGAATTGCTTCTTGGCGCAATCAAGGACGCTGGCACAAAGGATCTGACATTTGCCTCCAACAACGCGGGCGTGGACGATTTTGGCATCGGCATCCTGCTGCAGACGCGGCAGGTCAAGAAGATGATCAGCTCTTACGTTGGCGAGAATGCTGAATTTATGCGCCAGTATCTGTCGGGCGAGCTGGAACTGGAATTCAACCCCCAAGGCACCCTGGCCGAACGCATGCGTGCGGGGGGCAGTGGCATCCCAGGATTTTATACCAAGACCGGCGTCGGCACCGTGATTGCCGAGGGTAAGGAGCATAAAAACTTCAACGGCGAGACCTACATCATGGAGGAAGGTATCTTCGCCGATCTGGCCATCGTGAAGGCGTGGAAGGGCGACGAGACGGGCAATCTGGTGTTCCGCAAAACCGCCCGCAACTTCAACCCGCCCGCCGCTACGTGTGGCAGAACCTGCGTGGTGGAAGTCGAGGAAATCGTGCCCGTCGGCAGCCTGGACCCTGACACCATCCACCTGCCCGGCATCTATGTGCACCGCCTGATCCAGGGCGAGCACGAGAAACGGATTGAACAACGTACAGTGAGGGCAGCGTGATGGATGATGGGCCTAGCTCGGTAGAAGAGTTTATAGCAGAACTAAATGAAAATCCGGCTGCCAGCTTCACTGAATTGGCAAATAAAATTGATATTTGGGCAAGTCAAAAGAGCTCTAATCGCAAACAGCTTATTGAAAACATTTGCAAACAAACAGGCCGAGAAAGCATAGAACAAATGGATAGCCGATCAGTCTCCACATCTCATGGAGAACATGAATTTATTGAATTTCCAGTTGTCATTTTTTCACCGAGAGGAGAAGCTTGATATGCCTTGGGATCGCAACCAAATGGCCGCACGGGCCGCGCAAGAACTTCAAGACGGCTGGTATGTGAATCTCGGGATCGGCATTCCGACGCTGGTATCCAATTACATCCCCGAGGGCATTGAGGTCACGCTGCAATCGGAAAACGGGATGCTGGGCATGGGTCCCTTCCCGACCGAAGATGAGATCGACCCTGATCTGATCAACGCAGGCAAGCAGACCATCACAGAGCTGCCCCAGACCGCGTATTTCGACAGCGCCCAAAGCTTTGGTATGATCCGTGGCGGCAAAATTGCCATGGCCATTCTGGGGGCTATGGAAGTGGCCGAAAACGGTGATCTGGCCAACTGGATGATCCCCGGCAAGCTGGTCAAAGGCATGGGCGGCGCGATGGACCTGGTGGCGGGCGTTGGCCGCGTGGTGGTGGTGATGGACCACACCAACAAGCATGGCGACAGCAAGCTGCTGAAGGCCTGCACCCTGCCCCTGACCGGGCAAAAAGTCGTGGACCGGATCATCACCAATCTGGGCGTTCTCAATGTGACTGAGGGCGGTCTGAAAATCGTGGAAACCGCCGAAGGCGTGACCGAAGACGAATTGCGCGCGGCGACAGAAGCGAAAATCGTCAATTGACGTTTCCCCGCGCACTTGGACTTCACCGAAAGAGCGGTATTCAGTTTTATGGCTGACCCAACCCCAATGGATTACGGCTGCAAGCCTCTGAGTTGGGATAGATCATACCCATTGAAAACCAAAACCTCGCGTGCTGCTTTCAGGCGGTCGGCGCGCAGATCAGGCGTTCGGTTAATGATATGGCCGAACTGCCCCGAAGGCGTGCCAAGCACCGCGGTGCGAAAATCATCATCCACCCAAAGCACCCAGATCGGATCATCATCGGCTTTTGCTTTTGGAATGCTGAGCCTGCCCGGACCGTTCACCTGCAATGCCAGCCAGTCTTTTGGCTTGCCAGAGTCCTCAAATGATGTCTCGCTATAGGACAGCTGACCATTGCCGTCATCACGGAAGGACATGATCACCGCATCCGGCGTTGCAGCATCTGACGCAAAAGTTTCGATCAGATACCAGTCACCCGCGAAATTTGCTGGCTCAAACCGGGTACTGGAAGATATATTTTTTGACGTATCTCGATAGCTATTGCGTGGCTCGGTCGGCTTAGCACATGCTGATAAGAGCATTAGAAAACATATGACAATACTGAAACTTCTCAAACTATTACCTCTCTAAACATCCCCAAGCTTATCTTATTGTATAAAATTTATTGATCAATATGGCATTGGATGCGCTTTATGCGCAGCCGCAATATCATCCAAGACCTCCTGCCCTATAACGAGATCTTTGCCTTCAAGTATGACCTGCAACTGATCCATGGTGGTCGCCCCGAATATTGGGATCGTGGGGAAAGGCCGCTGGCAACACCAGGCCAAAGACATCTGCACAGGATCCAGCCCGTGCTTCGCCCCAACATCCAGATAAGCTTGTGTTGCGTCCAGCACTCGCGCTGACGCACGACCGCCCATCTGCGGGTTAAGCGACATACGCGAGCCGTCTGGCACAGCACCGTCTTGGTATTTACCGCTCAGATAACCCGCGGCCAGCGGAGAAAACGCCAGTAGCGCGACATCTTCATTGCAGCTCATCTCGGCCATATCCGTGTCGTAGAGGCGACATAGTAACGAATACTCGTTTTGCACTGATTGCACGCGCGGTGCGCCCATGCGGTCTGCCATTTGCAGCCACATGGCAGTGCCCCACGCAGTTTCATTGCTCAAACCTAAATGACGAATTTTGCCCACTTCGACCTGACGCATCATCTCGCCCAGCACATCTTCCATATGGGCGATCGTGTCGGCGTACACCTGACCAGACGGATCATACTCCCAGTTTTGGCGGAACATATAGCTGCCGCGGTTGGGCCAGTGCAGTTGATAAAGGTCGATCACATCCGTTTGCAAACGCTTCAATGACCCCTCAACTCCCTGCTGGATGGTCTTGGAGGAAATCGGCGCGCCATCACGAACATTTCTGTTGCCCGCACCAGATACTTTTGTGGCGAGTATTATGTCGTCACGCCGTCCGGTTTTGGCAATCCATGTTCCGATGATTTCTTCGGTCCGGCCAGCGCCTTCCTTGGTCATCGGATTGACCGGATAGACCTCAGCCGTATCTATAAAGTTGATACCAGCATCCAGACAGGCATCGATCTGGGCATGACCGCCAGCTTCATCCGTCTGGGTGCCCCACGTCATGGATCCAAGACACAACTGAGAGACAGTCAGACCGCTACGGCCAAGAGGGACGTATTTCATGCAAAAACCCTATGTTTAAAAGACAGTTGCGGCAGAGCCTAACGCAACGCGTCGGCACGGCAAGGCCGAAAACAACCCATTGTGAAATCACAGTGAACACGTGCCGCGCTCAGGCGTGCTATGTCACATGCAAACGCTCTAGAGGATTTGCAATGAAACACATGTTCGTACTCCTATTCGGCTTTTGGGCGGGTTTCGCTTTTGCAGCGCCGGCACAATATGATCTGGAACCGGATAAATCGACCGTAGGCTTTATCTATGAGCTTAGCGGAAAAGCAAATAAGGGCGCTATGCCAGTTCAATCCGCACAGGTTAGGATCGACCCGCAAAGGCTGCAAAGCTCAAGCATTGACATAACCGTCAATGCAGCCCGCGCAAAAGCAGGGCTGATCTTTGCGACAGAAGCCCTGAAAGCTAAAAGCGTATTGAACACTTCCAAACATCCGACCATTCGGTTTGTGTCCAAACGCATTCGCCTCAACGGCTCAGGTCGGCTGTCAGACGGGGCAAAGATCGACGGTGATCTGACAATTCGCGGCGTAACACGCCCTGTCACATTGAATGCTGCGCTCTACAGGCAAGCCGGAACTGACGCAGGCGACCTGCGCCGTTTGAGTTTTCGCGTAACCGGCGCGATAAGGCGATCAGATTTTGGTGCGTCCGGGTACAGTAATTTGGTTGCGGATGCCATTACATTGGACATCATTGCACGCGTTCAGCAAGCGCAATGATATTTTTCTGCCCATAGAAGCTCTGGCGGTCGGGGCTGCCATCGGATAAAGGGTCTGAACGATTTTGAAGGACCTTACCCATGGCGCGTATTCTGATAACTTCAGCTATTCCTTATATTAATGGGATCAAGCATTTGGGCAACTTGGTAGGTAGTCAACTGCCCGCCGATCTTTATGCCCGTTATTGCCGCGCACGTGGTCATGAGGTGATGTTCATCTGTGCCACAGATGAACACGGCACCCCCGCCGAGCTTGCAGCCGCCAAGGCAGGCAAACCAGTGGCAGTATATTGCGAAGAAATGCACGAAGTTCAGTCTGCAATTGCAGACGGATTCCAGTTGAGCTTTGATCATTTCGGGCGATCCTCCAGCCCGCAAAACCATGCGCTGACCCAGCATTTTGCTGGCCGTCTGGCGGATGCGGGGTTGATCGAAGAGGTTAATGAAAAGCAGGTTTATTCCAACGCCGATGGCCGATTTCTACCGGATCGCTATATCGAAGGCACCTGCCCCAACTGCGGTTATGACAAGGCCCGTGGTGATCAGTGCGAGAATTGCACCAAGCAGCTTGACCCGACTGACCTGATTGACCCGCGCAGTGCCATATCCGGATCAAGCGACCTGGAAGTCCGCGAAACCAAGCATCTTTATCTGCGCCAATCCCAGCTGAAAGATCAGTTGGACGCGTGGATCAATAGCAAAACCGATTGGCCGATCCTGACCACATCGATTGCCAAGAAATGGCTCCATGATGGCGATGGCCTGCAGGATCGCGGTATTACCCGTGATCTTGACTGGGGCATACCGGTCAAGAAAGGCACAGAGGACTGGCCCGGGATGCAGGGCAAAGTATTTTATGTCTGGTTCGACGCCCCAATTGAATACATTGCAGCCACCAAAGAATGGGCCGATAAAACCGGTGGCGATTGGGAACGCTGGTGGCGTACCGACAAAGGCGCTGATGACGTGCGTTACGTGCAGTTCATGGGCAAAGACAATGTACCGTTCCATACACTGTCTTTCCCCGCAACAATTATGGGATCAGACGAGCCATGGAAGCTGGTCGATTATATCAAATCGTTCAACTACCTGAACTACGATGGCGGACAGTTCAGCACCTCTCAGGGGCGCGGCGTGTTCATGGATCAGGCTTTGGAGATATTACCGGCCGATTACTGGCGTTGGTGGTTGCTGAGCCATGCGCCTGAAAGTTCCGACAGTGAGTTCACATGGGAGAACTTCCAAGTCTCGGTCAACAAAGATCTGGCGGATGTGCTTGGAAACTTTGTCTCGCGCGTCACTAAATTCTGCCGGTCGAAATTCGGTGAGGTGGTGCCTGAAGGTGGTGCCTACGGCGCGGCGGAACAAGCGCTGATCGAAAGCCTTGACAAAGATATCCGCAGCTATGAGCAGTTCATGGACAAGATGGAAGTCCGCAAAGCATCCGCTGCCCTGCGCGCGATATGGGTTGCGGGCAATGAATATCTGCAATCTGCGGCCCCGTGGACGGTGTTTAAGGATGACCCCGAAACTGCCGCCGCCCATGTTCGGCTGGGGCTGAACCTGATCCGGCTTTACGCAGTGCTGTCGGCCCCATTCATTCCCGGTGCATCCGCGACTATACTGCGTGCAATGAATACCAGTAACACGGATTGGCCAACAGATATTTCTGCTGCGCTGAACGCCTTGCCTGCGGGTCACAGTTTTACTGTGCCAGAGGTGCTGTTCGCCAAAATCAGTGATGAGGATCGTGAAGACTGGCAACAGAGGTTTTCAGGCGTCAGGGACTGACCCCACATCCTCGTGACTTGACCTATACGCAGGACATGGCAGGTTTGGGGTTATGATACGTGTGATCCCGGTCCTGATCCTTGCACCCACGGCCTTGCTGGCGGAGTGCCCGCCTGTGCAAGAACGCTCAGAACGTCATGTCGAGCTGATGGAACAGGTTGCGCAAGCCCCGGATGAAGTCACAGCACGGCTTTTGACAAATGAACTTTGGGAAGTATGGGCAACAGCGCCTGACGAGACCGCCCAAGAGATTTTGCAACGCGGGATGGAACGGCGTGCATCTTACGACTTCAAAGGCGCGATCGAGGATTTCGACGCTCTGATCGACTACTGCCCCCACTACGCCGAAGGCTATAATCAGCGCGCTTTCGTCAACTTCATCCGACAGGACTATGAGACAGCACTTATTGATCTGGACAATGCTTTGGAACGCACCCCAGATCATATCGGCGCCGCCGTTGGGCGCGCCCTGGCACTGATCCAGCTGGGCCGAAACGACGAAGGGCAGTCCGCATTACGCGCTGCATTGAAGCTTAACCCGTGGTTGCCGGAAAGAAATCGACTGGAACCGCAACAAACTGGTCCTGAAACCGATCTCTGACCCTTTTCCCCGCGATCACGGCAGGTTAAGGTAAACGTCATGCCCGCGTGGTGGAATGGTAGACACATGGGACTTAAAATCCCTGGACCTAACGGTCGTGCCGGTTCAAGTCCGGCCGCGGGTACCACTTTGATATCGATATTTGATGCAAGGAAGCTGAGGCAATGACAGCCGTTTTGGGCCGTGTTCTACTTTATGTGAAAGATATTGAGCAGGTAGCAGAGTTCTATCAAACCTATTTCGGCTATGAAATTCACCGATCTGACAAAGATCGCATTATTGAGCTGCGTCACCCAGTAGGCGGCATGACCCTCATGTTGCACCCCACAGGTAAAGGTCAGAAGGCCGGGCAAAGTCTGGTTAAACTGGTTTTCGATGTTTCCGATGTCTCAGCATTTTGTGAAAAATGTCGCGCCAAGGGGCTGGAATTCGGACCATTGCATCAGGCAGATGGCTACATGTTTGCTAATGCAAAAGACCCTGCCAAAAATTCCATATCAGTTTCAAGTCGCACATTTCGCAGAGCCAAATAAAAAACGCGCCTCAGTTGAGACGCGCTCTTCATAGAAGATATAATCTAATGTCAGGCGGCTTCGGCCTGTGAACGGCGCTCGCTTTCTTCGCGCGACAGCGCCACGGACGTCCGAACGCCATTTCCAACAAAATTCATCAATCCGGTTACAACCCGTTCATTCGGGTCGATGCCAGCACAGCTTAACACTTCCCGGCCATCACGAGACCGCGCCCAACGGGCGATCTGTTCCGGGCCGTTTCCATATTTCTTGTCATCTGCAATGGCATCATCCAATGCAGCCAGTACAACAGCAGCAAATAGTTTGCGTGAGCGTTGTCCCTGTTCGAAATTGAAGGCCGTACCATCTACGAAATCAGCAGCCATTTCGCTTCCTTTTATTATTGGTCTTGCATATTTGGCGTGAGGCACAATATGGATGAAAGTTTACGATTCGTCATTGCAAATTTGGAATGGCACCCATGCAATAAATGCATACCTTATCACTGTATATAGCCGTCTTGCCTGCGTATTGTTGCCAAGATATAGGTTTGTCCAATTCATTATCAAGCTTTCGTCAAGGAAATGCCACAATGGTTAAGATCAACGGGAACGAAATCCGTCCAGGCAATGTTCTGGAACATAATGGTGGCCTGTGGGTCGCGGTCAAGGTTGACCATGTAAAGCCGGGCAAAGGCGGCGCATTTGCTCAGGTCGAGATGAAGAACCTGCGCAATGGTTCGAAGTTGAACGAACGCTTCCGGTCCGCCGACAAGGTAGATAAGGTCCGGCTGGAACAGAAAGATCAGCAGTTTCTATACGAATCTGACGGTATGCTCACCTTTATGGATACCCAGACTTATGATCAGATCGAACTGCCTGCAGATATTCTTGGAGAGCGTCGCCCATTCCTGCAAGATGGCATGACTGTCGTGATCGAATATCACGAAAGCGAAGCGCTCAATGCCACTTTACCGCAAAAAGTGACGTGTAAGGTTATCGAGACAGAACCTGTGGTCAAAGGTCAGACGGCAGCCAACAGCTTCAAGCCGGCCCTGCTGGACAATGGTATCAAAGTGATGGTGCCGCCTTTTGTTGGTCAGGATGAGGATATCATCGTCAACACCGAGACAATGGAATATTCAGAGCGCGCATAAATCGAGGTTCAAGGTCGGGCTGAACCGTTCAGCCACATCACTTCCTGCGTGTGACCGTCGGGATTGAGCTGCGATCATAGACAGCATCCGGATGCGGCGGGTGGCCATGTGTGCGGTGCCAGAATTCTGTCGCGCCAAGTTTCAGCCAGATCGGAATGGCCAGCAACAGCCCTAAAACAAACCCGCCAGCATGGGCCCAATAAGCGACCCCGCCTGTGTTCGGGTCAGACAGAACACCGTTTAGAAGCTGCAAACCTAACCAGAAAATCAACATCACCCACGCCGGGATCGGGAAAATTTTAAAGAACACGATGAAGATAAAAATTATATCCACGCGTGCTTTGGGGTATAAAAGCAGATACCCCCCCATCACGCCAGCGATTGCACCTGACGCACCAACAGTCGGAATGTCAGAATTTGGATCCGCCATAAGCTGACAAATATCCGCGCCAATACCTGAAGCCAGATAGAAGGCCAAAAAGCCAAGATGGCCCATTTGATCTTCCATATTATCGCCAAATATCCAAAGAAAAAGCATATTGCCCAGTAAGTGCATGATGCTTGCATGTAGGAATATCGAGGTCAGTAACGTGTGACTTTCCCCGCCCTGCATCACTTCAGACGGGATCATCGCCCAGTCATCGAAAAACCCGGCAATTGCAACTTCATCGCTGAATAATGGCCAGTAACTGATAAACACAACGACATTAATCGCAATCAACGCATAGGTAATGTAGGGTGTGCGGGTCGATGGATTGTGATCGCGGATTGGAAACATGGGCGCGAAGCTGACCGATCCAGGTGGATCGGTCAAGCAAAGTTACATACCCGAGACCTCGGCCAGTAAAGCCGCATTACCGCCGGATGCGGTCGTATCGATGCAAACATGACGCTCAGTCACCAAGTCTGCGGTGCCGGGCGGGCCAGAAAGCAAAGGTAATATGGCACCGGCACGATTGGCCAGCTGTTTTCTGAGGGCGCGCGCTTTGTCCTGATCGCCCCACCACAGAACAGCGCTAAAATCATCACGGGCCGCAAGGTCCGAGAAGGTAAGATGACTTGCATCCTCGGCCTGTCCCCCGGCGTCCTGTACGGACTTCATTTGCGCCTCAACACCCGGGCCAAAACAGAGCATTGGTTTTCGGGGAAGAAGGGTCAACCGGTTCGCCTCGCCCGTTGGACCGGGCATGTTTTCAGTGCCAAACACAATGGAATGTACTGGGCTTTGGGCTCGCGTGAATTTCGACAGATAATGTGGCCCGCCTGCCTTGGGGCCTGTGCCGGACAGACCCTCCCCGCCGAAGGGTTGCGCGCCGACAACTGCGCCAATCTGGTTACGATTCACATAGATATTGCCCGCATGAATACGGTCTATGACCTGCTGCACACGGTCATCGATGCGGCTGTGCAGACCGAAAGTCAAACCGTAGCCAGTGTTGTTGATCGCATTGATCACGCGATCCAGATCAGCGGCTTTGTAGGTCGCGATATGCAAAACCGGGCCGAAAATTTCTTCTTCCAGATCCTCAATGCCATCCACACGTATCAGCGTTGGTGCAATATATGTACCTGTTTCAGGGGTTTTGATCTGGTGCAGAACGCGACCCTCAGCACGAGCGTTTTCGATGTGGTTTGCAATCTTTTCCTGCGCGGGGCCGTCGATGATCGGCCCCACATCTGTCGCCCCACGCCACGGCGCGCCGACACGCAAGGCATCCATCGCACCCATCAGCATATGTGTCAGATCGTCGGCAATATCTTCCTGTACATAAAGGCATCGCAAGGCCGAGCATCTTTGCCCAGCCGACTGAAAAGCGCTGGCCACGATATCGCGCACCACTTGCTCAGGCAGCGCTGTGCTATCGACGATCATCGCGTTGAGGCCACCAGTTTCGGCAATCAGGACAGCGTGCGGGTTGCCCTCCTCTGCCAATGATTTATGAATACGCTGCGCCGTTAACGTCGAACCGGTAAAGCAGACGCCATCTATCTGCGGGTCGCGCGTCAAGGCAGCGCCAATATCTCCACCGCCGGGCAGTAGTTGCAGGGCGGCTTGCGGTATCCCAGCTTCGTAAAGCAGCCTGACTGCAAAGCCTGCAATCAATGGGGTCTGTTCAGCAGGTTTGGCAAGGACAGCATTGCCAGCCGCCAAAGCCGCTGCAACCTGACCGGTGAAAATCGCCAGCGGGAAGTTCCAAGGGGAAATGCAAACAAACCGACCGCGCGCCGGCGTCGTCAGATGCACAGCTTCGTCTGCATAGTAGCGTAAAAAGTCCACGGCTTCGCGCAATTCCCCTATGGCGTCGAGAATGGTCTTCCCAGCCTCTCTTGCGAGAATGGCAAATATCTGACCTGCATTTTGCCCGTAGAGATCAGCCGCCTTACGCAAGATTGCCGCGCGGGTTTTGATATCAGCATTCCATGATTGCGCCGCAGAGATGGCGTCCAGCACGTTCTGTGGGGTTGCAGCCAGCACGGTTCCAACTCTGTCCTTCGGATCAGACGGCGAAGAGACAACGATGCCCTGTCCGTCAACCACATCAGGCACGTCAGGCACATCTGGCACAAGCATCGGCGCTGCGGTGAACTGTACGGTTTCAAATGGCTCGCGCGCCTTATCTATGCGTTGACAATCCACCGGATCGGTCCAGTCCCAACCCGCAGAGTTTTGCCGCCCCGGAAATATCTGCGCTGGAGGCGTAATCGCAGGAAATTCTGCGCCATCTAAAGCCTCGAAAGGGCTGGCCGCGACGTCTTCGGGCGGAACATCTTCATCCACGATCTGGTTGACGAAGGAGCTGTTCGCCCCGTTCTCTAGCAACCGACGTACAAGATACGCCAAAAGGTCACGATGTGCCCCCACGGGGGCATAGATGCGGCAACGGGTCTTATGCGCGTCAAGCACCAGGTCATGCAGACGTTCCCCCATGCCATGCAAGCGTTGGAATTCAAACGAGGTTATGTCTTCCGCCATATCCAGAATAGCGGCTACCGTATGCGCGTTGTGAGTGGCGAATTGCGGGTAAATCCGGTCAGTCATCCCAAGCAGTTTGCGTGCATTGGCAATATAGGACACATCCGTTGCTGCCTTGCGGGTGAAGACCGGGAAACCGGATAACCCCATAACCTGCGCGCGTTTGACTTCGGTATCCCAATACGCACCCTTGACCAACCGCACCATAATGCGGCGGTCAAGCCGCTCTGCCAGATCATAGAGCCAGTCAATCACAAACCCTGCACGCGGACCATAGGCCTGCACAACAACCCCAAACCCGTCCCAACCTGCTAAGGCCGGATCGTTCAACGCGGCCTCAATCACATCTAGCGACACGTCCAGACGATCAGCTTCCTCAGCGTCTATATTCAACCCGACACCCGCCCGCGCCGCTGCCCGGACAAGTACAGATAGGCGCGGCACCAGAACATCCATTACAGCGTCTTTCTGCGGACATTCGTAGCGCGGGTAGAGCGCAGATAGCTTGACCGAGATACCAGGGTTTTCCCGGATGTCTTTGCTTTTGGCAGCCTGTGCTACGGCGGCGATAGCCTCATGATAGGCTTCCAGATAGATCAGCGCATCCGCATCTGTAATCGCGGCCTCCCCCAACATATCATAAGAATAGGTGTAGCCCTGCCCCTCAAGTGTCTTGGCACGCTCTATCGCGGCCTGAATGGTTTCGCCCAATACGAACTGACGGCCCATTTCCTTCATTGCACGGGCGACGGCTGCACGAATGACCGGTTCCCCCAGACGTTTGATCATCGCGCCAAGATGCCCTGCGATGCCGGGGCGGTCATCGTCCAGAACCTTGCCTGTCAGCATCAATCCCCAAGTAGAGGCATTTACCAAAGGCGACGCAGACTGCCCCAGATGCTTGCCCCAGTCGGATGGCGCAATCTTGTCTTCGATCAGCGCATCCATCGTATCCGCATCCGGCACACGCAGCAGTGCCTCGGCCAGACACATCAGCGCCACGCCTTCATCGGTGCTGAGACCATATTCGCCCAGAAACGCCTCCATAAGACCCGGCTTTGCACTGGCACGGATATCTTTCACAAGCTGTGTAGCCTTAGCGGAAATACGTGCGATGTCTTCGGGTGATAGCCCAGCCTGACGAATCAAGTCAGCCACTATTGCCCTTTCGTCAGGCAAGGTGTGAGCGCGGATCTTCGCTCGAAGATCAGAGATAGGGTCATGAAGCATGAAATTAAAGCTCTCAAAAGATCATTTGAGAAGCATTATAGCATGTATGGTGTTATTATTTTTCTGATCATGCCAATATCGCAGGAAAATATCTTAAAAAATGTTGAAGCGGAAGGTAAAATGATTGAGGAGCTAGACCAGTTCGATACCGCAATCTTGCGGGAAGTTTCGGCCAATGGGCGGATCACAGTTACAGAACTGGCGGATAAGATCAATCTGTCAAAATCCCCGACGCAGGCACGGCTGAAACGTCTGGAAGCAACAGGCTATATCACCGGCTACACGGCACAGTTGGACCCGGTAAAACTGGGGCTGGCCCACATCGCTTTTGTAGAGGTCAAACTGGACGATACGCGCGAGGCGGCACTGGCCGCCTTCAACGCTGCTGCCTTGAAAATTCAGGAAATTGAGCAATGCCACATGATTGCGGGAAATTACGACTACCTGCTGAAAATTCGCGCCTCCGACATGCGCGCTTATCGCAAGGTGCTGGGTGAGAAGATATCCAACATGCCCAACGTCGCCCATACTTCAACCCATGTGGTCATGGAGGCCGTCAAGGAGGGGTCGTTTTAAAGTCTGGGTTTTGTGCCTGTTCTGGCTGTCTCACCTGAACACCAGCGCCCACACAATCAACGGGGCCAATTGCAGCAACACCCCTGCCCCGATAGCAAGCTTGGCCCAAAGGCCCTGAAACCTGCGCCAGAGTATGGCCAGCAAAACAAGGCTGAAGGTCAGCTCCAGCGGGCCAATAATATTGCCATAATGTCGGCTGTCCCAATAACTTACCGGGCTTTGATATATCCAATCCGACAGGGGCCAGAAATGCGGGCGGCCATCATCATGGTGCAACGGAAAATCGAACAAAAGGTGCAACAAGGCAGCGCCGGTCAAGGCAATCGCCCACTGACTTCTGAACAGCAGAGCCACCGTAAACCATGCGCCCCATAATAGGAAAGAATTATCAACGCGAAACACCCGCATCCACGCATCCGAGAAATACAGATCCCGAAAGACGATAATTTCCGAGGTGCCAAGCACTAACAAATGCCATCCCGCCATAAGGTAGAGCGACGCGTCCGGCGCGAATGCCCCAAGCAGCGCTGCCGCTGTCACACGCGGTGCATCCGGCTTGGCAAAGACCGCTGCCCCAAGGATCAGGTGTGCCCCTGTGTTCATCGCTCTTTACTTCCTCGCCAAACCACGTCACCCAAACCCTAAAGGAGCCTGCATGACCAAAGCAATCATGATCCAAGGGGCCGGGTCCAATGTGGGAAAATCCATGGTGGTGGCCGGGCTCTGCCGTCTGTTTACGCAACAGGGTCTGATCGTGCGTCCGTTCAAGCCGCAGAATATGTCAAACAATGCCGCTGTGACCGCAGATGGGGGCGAAATCGGGCGCGCGCAGGCTTTGCAAGCCAAGGCTTGCGGTGTCGCCCCTATGATTGACATGAACCCGGTTCTGCTGAAACCCGAAACAGATATTGGCGCGCAGGTTATTGTGCAGGGGGAACGGTTTGCTACGCTCAAAGCGCGCGAATATTCAAAGGTGAAGCCAACGCTTCTTGGTAAAGCTGTCGAAAGCTTTCGCCGACTGTCGAATGACGCTGATCTGGTGATCATTGAAGGGGCCGGTAGTCCGGCCGAGATCAATTTGCGCGCAGGCGATATCGCCAATATGGGCTTCGCCGAAGCGATTAACGCCCCCGTTGTTCTGGTCGGTGACATTGACCGGGGCGGTGTCATTGCGCAATTGGTCGGCACGCACGCAGTGCTGCCTGTAGAGGACAGAGATCGGATAGTGGCTTTTCTGATTAACAAGTTTCGCGGTGATCCAACGCTGTTTGATGAGGGGCTTGAAGAGATCATGACCCGCACGGGTTGGCCTTCGCTTGGCGTGCTGCCGTGGTTTGAGCATGCGTGGAAATTACCCGCAGAAGATGTGATGGACGTAAGCTCCACCCCCGGTGGATCATTAAAAATCGCAGTTCCGAAACTGGCGCGCATTGCAAATTTCGATGATCTTGATCCCTTGTCACAAGAACCCGGCGTCACGGTCGAAATGATAGAGCCCGGTCGCCCCCTTCCCACTGATGCGGCGCTGATCCTGATACCGGGGTCGAAATCCACGATTGGTGATCTACAGTTTTTCCGTGCCCAAGGCTGGGACATTGACCTGTTCGCCCATGTCCGCCGGGGTGGGCACGTGCTTGGAGTTTGTGGCGGCTATCAGATGCTGGGCCGCGCGATAAATGACCCGGACGGAATAGAAGGCACCAGTGGAACTGTGTCCGGTCTGGGTTTGCTAGATATTACAACAACAATGCACCCTCAGAAACGTCTGGCCGAAGTTTCGGGCAACCATATCGCATCAGGTGCGGCGCTTACCGGCTATGAGATCCACATCGGTCAAACAACTGGCCCGGATTGCGCCCGGCCCTGGCTGACGGTTGCAGATCACCCAGCGGGTGCGACCTCGGCCAATGGTCGCATCAAAGGATGCTATCTGCACGGGCTTTTTGCGTCAGACGGTCTGCGTCATGCGTATCTGGCAGAACTTGGCCAAAACGCTGGCGATCTGCGCTATGACGAAACAGTTGAAAACACTCTGGACGATCTGGCAGATCATTTAAGCACTCATCTTGATACAGACCTGCTACTTAACCTTGGCTATGAGATATAAGCTCAGATCAAATTGCAACTATCACAACGACTTCGCAGATGGTGAGTTGTAGCGCTTTTGTTTCTGTGGCAAACGGAGGGGAATGGAAACTAGACTGATGAGTTTAGTATGATTGATTTTACCGCAAACAGAACAATGATGGTCGACACACAGATCAGACCGTCTGATGTTACGAAATTTCCTATCATTGATGCGATGTTGACCATCAAACGCGAGGCATTCGTGCCGGAAACAAAACGCGGTGTCGCTTATGCGGAGGAAAATGTTGATCTTGGTGGTGGGCGCATAATGCTTGAGCCACGCACCCTAGCCAAGATGCTTGATGCATTGAACATTACGCAAGATGAGCTTGTCTTGGATATTGGTTGTGGTCTGGGCTATTCCAGCGCTGTTATCGCCCGGATGTGTGATGCTGTTATCGCGGTTGAAGAAGACCATGATATGGCAGTTAAGGCCGAGACGGCCTTGACCGAACAAGGCATCGACAATGTCGCTGTCATTGAAGGCGTGCTGAGCGAAGGTGCCGCCAAACACGGGCCTTATGATGTGATCATCTTGCAAGGCTCAGTCGAGCAAATTCCGCAAAACCTTCTGGACCAGCTCAAAGATAGTGGGCGCATCGGGACCATTTTCGCAAATGGTGCGTTGGGCACCGTCCGGATTGGTTATAAGATTGACGGGCAGATAAGCTGGCGTATGGCTTTCAATGCCAACGCACCACTTCTTCCAGGGTTTGGAAAAGACAAAGGCTTTAGTCTATAGTAGCACTTATCAAGGTGGGGTAAAAATGCTGAGTAGAGGGTTTTTCAAAACATTACAGGGTGTTTTTATAGCTTGTGCGCTAACCGTACCCGGTCATGCGGACAGCCTGCGCGATGCCTTGGTCGCGGCTTATAACAATAGCAATCTTTTGGAACAAAACCGTGCCCTGTTGCGCTCCACCGATGAAGATGTTGCGATCGCTCTATCTGCTTTGCGCCCGCAGATAAGCGCGCAAGCCAGTGTGACCCATACAGATCCAACGCCATTGACAGATAGCCTGAGCTCGACGGTTGACCTTATTGCAAGGGTATTGCTCTTGGATGGCGGTCGGACACGTTTCAATATCGAGGCCGCCAAGGAAGCAGTTCTGGCTGGTCGCGCCGCGCTGGTTAGTCAGGAGCAACAAGTTCTTTTTGATGCTGTAAACGCTTATCTGTCTATCTTGCGCGACTCGCGTGTGGTTTCGCTGCGCGAGAACAATTTGCGCCTGATTACACAGGAACTGCGCGCTGCCCGTGATCGGTTCGAAGTTGGCGAAGTGACCCGGACGGATGTTGCTCAGGCGGAAGCCCGACTGGCAGAGGCCCGTGGCGCATTGTCTGCAGCGCAAGGTGATCTTGCGATTTCACGGGAATTGTATGTCGCGACTGTAGGCGTGGCCCCAAACAACTTGCAGGCCATCCGGTCCCTGCCTGAACTTCCGTCGAGTGTCGAAAAGGCGCGTAATGTAGGGGTGCGCACGAACCCTCTCATTCAGCAAGCACAGCATCAGATAACAGCGAATGAACTTGCGGCGGCAGCAACAAAAGCCAGCACGCGCCCCAACCTGTCTGTGGAGGGTCGTATTGGTCATTCTGACAGGCTCGACAATAACAGTTCAATCGGGTTGCAATTGAATGTGCCGATCTATCAGGGTGGTCAACTCAGCGCGTTGACGCGTCAGGCCAGAGCGCAGGTTCACGCGTCCCGTGCAAATCTCAACCAAACAGCCCTGACTGTGCGCCAGAATGTTGGCGATAGCTGGTCTCAGCTATCCGTCGCGAACGCTCAGGTACAAGCCAGTGAGCGTCAAATCAGGGCCGCACAAATTGCGTTTGATGGTGTGCGTGAAGAGGCAAAACTCGGGGCCCGCACAACTCTGGATGTGCTTGATGCGGAACAGGCACTTCTGGATGCCCGTACCAACCGCATTGTGTTTGAAACACAGGTTTATTCAGCCGCCTATAGCCTTCTGGCGGCCATGGGACTTCTGACAGCAGATAACCTTAATCTGCCAGTCGAACGGTACGATCCTTCCGACTATTATAATGCCGTGAAGTCTGCCCCTGTACCTATTACCCCCCAAGGCAAAAAGCTTGACCGAATTCTAAAGCGCTATTCTGACAATTAGGGTCAGGACTTCGGTAACGGGACCACTTCTGTCAAGAGATTTCGCGCAAACAGAGTGATCCGCCAGAGCGGTGCTTTTGGGTCGTCGTGTCCGCCCTGCTTTCTCACATAGCCTTTGGCTGAGGTCCTTTGGGTACATGCTTCGGTTCGTGGTCAGCGCGACGGCTGCCAACATGATGCTGGTTCGATGTAATTCCGATGTGCCCATCTCATAGGCGTGCTTGACGATGTCAGCGACGGTCCTGACCACGGCATTATCGGAACCACGTCCCTGCGGGACCTCGAAAGCTTGCGATTAAACAGGCAACGGTTCTGGGCTGGAGATCAGATCATTTTCGGCGCTGTATCTGGTTGGAACACAGAGCCATCGATCCAGATCCGATGGAGAATGACAGCAATGCGGCGCGCGAGGGCGACCATCGCAATTTTCCGACCACGCCGCTGCGCAAGTTGGGCTCCCCATGTTCTCAGCCATGTCGACCGGCCACGGTTCATCATGACGGTCGCAGCCTGGCACAGTGCTCGCCGCAGATTGACATCCCCAGCCTTCGTGATGCCGCCGGACACATCCCGCTCACCAGACTGATTGCGCGAAGGCGTCAGGCCGACCCAGGGACCGATCCTCTTCGAAGACCGAAAGCGCGTCGGATCATCTACGGCTGCGCGGAAGGTCAGTGCCACGACCGCACCGACCCCAGGAATCGTCATCAGACGGCGGCAAACTGGATCGTCTTGAGCAAACTGGCGCACGTGCTTCTCAAGGGTCGCAAGCTCCTGTCGCAGGGTTTCCCTGGCACGTAGCATTGGTGCTGTAGCGGTTTCCAGCATCGGATTGCCATCTGCCAATTCCCGGATCCGGATCTCGAACCGACCGCGAGAGATCGCGCCGACCTTGAGGCCGAAGTTCCGGAGCAGCCCTCTCAGAGACATTTCCAAGGCGATCATATTCTGTTGAATGGCTTTCCGAGCGCCGAGTACAGCGCGAGTTTCCTGAGCAGAGACAGATTTGCAGTGAACCGGACGGAACCAACCGAGATGAAGAAGTCGAGCGATCCCTTCGGCATCGCGTCGATCCGTCTTGATCGGCATGGCCTTCAAAGCGCCCTTCACCTGGCGCGTTTCCATCAGTACAGCATCCAAGCCCTCCTCCATCAGACCACGATGCAGCCATTGCGACAAAGGCCCAGCTTCCAGGCCAACCACTGCAATGCGCCCGTCCAGTTCGTACAGCCAACGCGACAAAACTTCCGGTTCACTCGCGGCCTCAGCCTCTCTGATTATCTCACCATGCTCGCTGATCACGCAGATCGTGGTTTTGTCCAGCGATACATCCAATCCAACAAACAATCTCATCTTGTCATCCTCCATATGGTTTCAATACGGGAATGACGGCAGCGCGGCGCTGATCTGACAAGTGGCAACGGCGGTGCGTGACGCAGGGCCCGTTACAGCATCTCATAACCAAAACCCGGCGCAATCTACGTCAGTTTGTCCGGGGTTGGTCTATTTGCCAAGGCAAAAAGGTGCGATGATCGCCCATTGGGCATCGGTTAGCACACGACGAGCCAAGGCTGCTCTCCCCTGTTTGCTACGTTGAAGCAAAACTCTTGAAATTTGTGAAACATCAACAACTCCTAGTCCATTAAACTGACAGAGAAACCCAGAAACTCGCTGGTCCGACCTTTTCTTTCTTGTTCCGTGTCAGGAGACCAAACCACGAGGGCTCTTTTTCCATTATCCGCATTCCACAGGAAGCCGCTTCTGCCCTTAGTCCATAGCCCTAAATTGAATAGGAAACCGATGTTTTCAATGCGCCCTAACTCTTTTTCTGTTTCATACCATTCGTCAAATAGTTGCTGTTGTCCTACTTGATCGATGGGTCCGAATACGTTGCAAAATATTCCTTCGCTGTCGGTCTGCAGTATTTCAAGATAGCCATCGAAGCTGGGTATTTCGTAGTGCTTCACAGTAACATCTTCGTCCTGAAAAGAGTCAGTGATTGTCAGGCTCGAAATATCAGAAGCACGATTATTTTCGACCGGAGTTAAACAGCGCGTCTGAAAGACCTGCCAAGTACCAAGGTCATCTGCGGCACTTGATGTCGCCAATATCATCAGAAAAATGGACCTGATCCACATGTGTGTTCAATCTCTCTTATAAATTGGTGTTTTCCCATTTAGGGGCATAGTGTCTGAAGGTACATACAGAAAATGCTTTTTTATCTCGTCAAAATTGGAAATAAATCGGTTGAAATTTCCATTCTACAACGGTCAGGTCTAGGGCGCCCATGAGAGACGCACAAACTAGATATTCAGTTCTGGCATTTGATGGATCGGTTTCTTGTACCACATCTGAGAGCCTGAACGACTCGTTGCCATAGGGCCACATGGACGCTATCGTCGTAGAGTCTAAACGAGGGTAGCTATGTCTGATCCAGTGACAAACGTAAGTGACGAGGATGTGCTGTCCTCTGTCAAACGGCTTGTAGCCGATACTGCGCCGCCATCAAAGCAGGGGCAGGACTCAACGAACGATATCGATGCATCATCGAAAGATGCTCTGATGTTAACAACGGCTCTACGCGTCAAAGACACAGATTATGACGCGCCGAAAAAAACCGCGGATGTACAATCCATTTTATCCGGAATCGAAAAAAGCAGTGAGAATACGCATCGGCTGCATCTGTCGGCGACGTCCGAAGGCGATGTTCAGGAAACCGAGGCAAACATTAATGGGCGCTTAGAACCGCCTGAAGACGAGTATTATGAAGATGAGGTATTCTACGTGGATGACGCGGACTTGGACAAAAGCGCGAAGATGAAACAGGCAAAGCCAAATAGCGCAAACGAAGGGGCTGATGATTTCGACGATTTTGACCTTGCGGATCTCGATGGTAGCGTTGTCGATGAAGAGCTTCTGCGCGATATGGTCGCTGAAATTGTCCGCGAAGAACTCACCGGCGCTTTGGGCGAACGCGTGACCCGCAACGTGCGCAAACTGGTCCGCCGCGAAATTCACCGCGTTATGATGAGCCGTGAGTTTGATTAGGCTGACGACCTGAACGACGATCACTTTCACCGATTATCGGTAATCCGCAACGCAGAGCCGCCGCCGCTTACAACATCCCTGGCACAACCTGATCGGGCGGCCTGTGGCCGTCGTCGAAGGTCTTGATATTCAACAGAACCTTCTCGCCCATCTCAACCCGACCTTCCTCGGTGGCAGAGCCCATATGGGGCAGCAGCACCACATTGGGGAGTTCCCGCAAACGGGGATTCACCTGCGTGCCATGCTCGAACACGTCCAGTCCAGCACCGGCAAGCTCGCCCGCGCGCAGCATGCGGGTCAGCGCATTCTCGTCAATCACTTCGCCGCGCGAGGTATTCACGATCACCGCTGATGGCTTCATCAGCTTCAAACGCCGTGCATTCATCAGGTGATACGTGGACGGCGTATGCGGACAGTTGACCGACACGACATCCATCCGTGCGATCATTTGATCAAGGCTGTCCCAATAGGTGGCCTCTAATTCTTCCTCTATTCCGGCATGAACCCGCTTACGGTTGTGATAGTGAATCTGCATTCCGAAAACCCGCGCACGGCGGGCAACGGCCTGCCCAATCCGACCCATTCCCAGAATGCCCAGACGTCGCCCGGCAATGCGACCGCCCAACAGCGCTGTTGGCGACCACCCTTCCCACGCACCCGACTGCATCAGCGCCAACCCTTCCGGGATGCGGCGCGTTACCGCCAGGATCAGCGCCAGTGTCATATCGGCAGTGTCTTCGGTCAGCACGCCCGGCGTGTTTGACACCAGAATACCCCGCTGGCGGGCCGTCTGGACATCAATATGATCTACCCCGGCGCCATAATTGGCGATCAACTTCAGCTGCTCACCCGCCTGCCCCAGAAGGCCCGCATCAATCTGATCGCTGAGTGTTGGCACCAGAACCTCGGCCTCGCGCACGGCCTGTACCAGCTCGGGGCCGGACATCGGGCTATCATCCTCGCGCAACTGGACGTTAAACAGCTCGCTCATCCGTGTCTCGACGACTTCGGGCAACCGTCGCGTCACGACAACACTCAGCTTCTGGTTTGGCATATTTGGAAATCCTGTTATGGAAATCTGTGACCTATAGTGACAAGATCAAACACAAAGGGGCAAGACACAAAAGCCCTGAAAAGGCAAAATGGCAGTCAGAGCAGGACGGCACATGAGACAAAGTACGATTATCGCGGCTCTGATCGCGTGTTTGGCCTGTGCCCCGACCATTGCGGCAGAGCGTGGCCCGGTGACAAACCTGCCTCTGCCTCGTTACGTGTCCCTGAAAGCAGCCGAGGGTAATGTGCGGCGCGGCCCCAGCCTGAGCCACCGTATCGACTGGGTGTTCAAGCATCGCAGCATGCCCTTGCAGATCGTGGCCGAATACGGCCATTGGCGACGCGTGGTAGACCGCGACGGTGCTGGCGGCTGGGTTCATTACACCTTGTTATCCGGTGTGCGCACTGTGCTGATTGAACAGGACATGGCCCCATTTTTATCCAAACCCACCCCTGACGCGCCCGTCAATGCCCATAGCGAAGCAGGTGTGATCGCCCGGTTGGGGGAATGTGATGCCGAATGGTGCTGGGTGACAGCCGATGGCGCAAAAGGCTGGATCAGCAAAACAGCGCTGTGGGGCGTCGCACCCGGCGAAGTGCGGGATTAGTACGGCCCAACTCCAAGACATCTGTCTCACTTCAGAAATCTGTAGGTATCCGCCAAAACCTCCCACAACGCTTCAGACGCAGCGGTCAGAAGCAGACCTTCTGTCATCGTTGGGGTATACTCCGATCCGTCCACCAGCAGACGGGCCACGCCCCCTGCTTCACGCAGGCATAATACGCCTGCCGCATGGTCCCACGGGTTCAGCATTCCGTTCAGACAGAAATCTGCGCGGCCTTCGGTGAGCAAACGGTATTCGTGGCAGGAACACCGCAAAGACATCGTGCGGCGGAACTGCGGTAACGTTTCAGCGATCTGGACCTGATCGGGTTTGGAATAAAGATACATCCCGACGAACCCAAAACATTGCTCAAGCTCACTTGGCGATGCGCCAACCGACAGCCTTACATCCGCCCGCCCCGGTGCGCAGAACCACGCACCCTGTCCCGCATGGGCCATGATCCAGTCGTCATGGCTTGGGTCATAGAGCAGCCCGAAAACCGTCTCATCATCCTCGACCACCGCCAGAATAACGCCGAAACTGGCAACCCCATTGGCATAATTCCAAGTGCCGTCAATAGGGTCTATGATTACCACACGCCCGCCTTGGCCAATTCGCTTCAGAACGGCAGGATCTGCGGCAACAGCTTCCTCCCCGACAATGGCCGCATCCGGCATGATCTGTTGGGTGGCTTCAGTCAGGGCGTGCTCTGCTGCGCGATCGGCGTCCGTGACAAGATCATCAGGGGCAGATTTCGTATTGATCTGATCCGCGCCAAGCCGTCGGAATGATGGCAATATCTCGGTCCGCGCTACCCCGCGCACTGCCTCGATCAATGCCTCTGCTTCAGCCTTGCTGACCGCCATCAGGCAGCAAGCCCCCGGCCTTTCAACAACGCCTCGACCCCCGGCATCTTACCACGGAAAGCCATGTAAAGCGCGTCGGCCTCCTGAGACCCGCCTGTTGACAGGATAAACTGCTCCAGCTTAGCCGCCATGTCAGGATCAAAGGCGCCACCCGCCTCTTCAAACGCTTCAAAAGCATCTGCATCCATAACCTCGGACCACATATAGCTGTAATAACCCGACGAATATCCGTCCCCTGCAAAGACATGGGCAAAATGAGGCGTCGCATGGCGCATCCGAATAGCGTGTGGCATACCTATACTGTCCAAGACGTCAGCCTGTTTGGCCATCGGATCCGTGGGCGCTGGACCGTCATGGAAAGCCAGATCGACCAATGCCGAGGCTACATATTCGACAGTCGCAAAACCCTGATCGTAATTGGCGGCCTTAAGCATCTGTTTAAGCAGTGCCTCAGGCATGGGCGCGCCCGTGTCCGCATGACGCGCATGTTTCTGCAAAACTTCCGGCACTTCAAGCCAGTGCTCATATAGCTGGCTGGGCAATTCCACGAAATCACGGGCAACTGACGTCCCCGAAATCGATTCATAGGTCACATTGCTGAGCATCTGATGCAGGGCATGGCCAAATTCGTGGAACAAAGTGCGCGCGTCATCATAAGACAACAGCGCAGGCTCGCCCTTGGCGAAATTGCACACATTAATTACATGAGGGCGAATATCGCCCTTGAGCTTTTGTTGTGACCTGAAGGCCGAACACCACGCACCGGACCGTTTGCCGGAGCGCGCAAAATAGTCGCCGATAAAAACCGCGACATGCTGTCCATCACGCGTGACGTCCCAAGCCTTTGCGTCTGGATGGTGCAACGGCACTTCAAGCGGTTTGAAGTTGAGCCCGAACAAGCGGCTGGAACAATCAAACGCCGCCTCAATCATATTCTCAAGCTGCAGGTACGGCTTCAAAGCCGCTTCATCCAGATCATGTTCCACCGCCCGGCGTTTCTCGGAGTAATAGCGCCAATCCCAGGCTTCCAGATCGCCGTTTACGCCGTCACCATGCATCATCTCGGTCAGGATCGCCGCATCCGCTTCTGCCTGCGTCTTGGCTGGCCCCCAGACATCCATCAACAGTTTGCGTACAGCGTCAGGCGTTTTCGCCATCTCGGTTTCCAGCTTGTAGGCCGCGAAATTTTCATAGCCCAGAAGCTGCGCCCGTTCATGTCGCAACGCCAGAATCTCGGCAGCAATTTCACGGTTATCCGTCTTGCCGCCATTGGCCCCACGAGCAACCCACGCCTCGTAGGCCACTTCCCGCAGATCGCGACGGGGCGAGAATTGCAGGAACGGCACAATCAGCGAGCGGGACAAGGTCAGCACATGACCTTCAACCCCTTTTTCCGCAGCCGCCGCCTTGGCAGTTGCTTTTAAAAAATCCGGCAAGCCTTCCAGATCATCCTGAGACAATTCCATGAACCAATCCCGTTCATCAGCCAGAAGGTTCTGGGTGAACTCGGTTCCCAACACCGCAAGGCGTTCCTTGACCTGTTTCAACCGTTCATACGCACCACCTTCCAACTGCGCCCCGGCCCGGACAAAATTGCGGCGGCTCAGATACAGCACGCGCAACTGTTCGGCGGTTAGGTCCAATGTATCGCGCGCCTGATACAGTGCTTCGACACGTTCGAACAACGCGCGGTTCATCATAACCTCTGATCCCCAGGCAGCCAGTTTCGGGGAAAATTCGCGCTGCAACGCTTCCCGCTTTGGGGTGCTGTCGACCGCAGCCAGTGTGTAGAAGGGCGACAAAACCTTGTTCAGTTTGTCCCCCATCAATTCCAGCGCCTCAATCGTATTGGTAAATGTCGGCGCATCCGGGTTGGTCGTTATCGTGGCAAGTTCCGCACGTGCAAGCGTCAGGGCCTGCTCAAGCCCCGGCGCGAAATCATCATCCGAGATCATGTCGAATGGCGGCAATTCAAATGGTGTTGTCCAGTCGGTCAGAAGCGGATTAGTCATGGTGGCGCATCTCCTGTTTTTGGATTGTCTCGACCCTAAGAGGATGCATCGCAATGTGCCAGTCAGGTTTACGCAACCGTGGGCGTAATACCCGATGAACGCGGAAAACACCGCTTAATCATAGGGCCCTTGGCGGATTTTAGTCTCTAATCGTCTGAGCATCAGGGACAAGGTCACGGTAAGCGTCAGATAGATCAGCGCGACAATATTATAAGTCTCGAAATAGCGAAAATTTCCCGCCGCCGTGACCTTGCCAAGCTGTGTGATATCGCTGACCCCCAAGACCGAGACAAGGCTGCTATCCTTCACCATCGCGACGAAATCATTGCCCAAAGGTGGCAGGATCGTGCGGATTGCCTGGGGGAAGACAATGAAGCGAAACCTGTGCAACCGGTTGAGACCCAAGGCTTTAGCAGCCTCGATCTGTCCTTTATCTACCGATTGCAGCCCGGCACGAAATACTTCGGCAATGAAAGCCGAGTAGCCGATGGCAAGCGCCAGCACAGCGCGCCAGAGCAGCGGGAAGTCACGGGTTCTAACAAGATCAAAGTTGAGCGGCTCAAGCCCCCAATTGATCAGCATGACCAACCCCGGCGCCAGAACGAAGGCAACATAGAGCAATAGAACGATGATCGGAATGCCGCGCACAACTTCGATATAGAACCGCGCAATTTGGCGCAGAACGATACTGCGCGACAGGCTCATCATAGCCAGCCCAAGCCCGGTTAGCGAGGCTAGGGTAAATCCGATCAGTGTCACAAGAACGGTGATGCGGATACCTTTGCTCAGCGTTCCTAAAACCTGCGTATACAGATCATCCGCCACAACCCGGTAGCCAAGCCACAGCCCGATCCCCGCCAGCAAAACCAGCCAATAGGGAAAATCCTCATCAGGGCGGGATGGGCCCATCATCCGATACTATGACGCATGAATATGCCAGCCAAACGGTTGGGCCTATCCACCAAGTTTGTAATCCAGAAACCACTTCTTGTTCAGCGCATCCAAAGTGCCATCCGCCTTCATATCCGCAATAGCTGCATTCATCGGCTCCACAAGGTCCGAACCTTTCGGGAAGATAAATCCGAAATCCTCGGTTCCCAACTTTTCGCCGACGATTTTCAATGCCCCGTCCGAGGCAGAGACATAGCCATTGCCCGCCGTACCATCGGTCAGGACAAGATCAACATCACCCGCACGCAACGCAGCGACGCCTGCACCGAAGGTTTCAAACTTCACGATGCGCGGATTGGCTTCATCCCCATCGAGCACATCATAAACGCCAACATAAAACGGTGTCGTGCCGGGCTGCGCTGCCATCAGAAGATCGTCATTGGCAGCAAAAGAGGCAGCATCCGTGAATCGATCCTCATCGCCGCGCACCATCATTACCATTTCCGAGCGCATATAGGCATCAGAAAAATCCACTTGCTCTTTCCGGTCATCACGAATCGTGATGCCAGTCATACCCATGTCATATTGACCATCACTGACGGCAGGGATCATCGCGTCCCAGCTAATATTCTCATAAGTCACATTGATATTTATGCGCGCAGCAATCTCGGTAATGGCGTCATATTCCCAGCCGATCGCATTTCCTGTTCCGGGTTCAATGAATTGGAGCGGCGGATATGCGTTTTCTGTGACAATCACCACATCCTTACCTGCAAGGTCGGGCAAGTGCCCGTCAGCAGAAGCAGAGGTTGCGAAAACAGCGCAAAGCACTGCGGCAGCTAAATGTTTCATGAGGTTGAGACTCCCGTCTTGATATGCTCAAGACTATGGGGTGCCCGCAGGTCTTGGCAAGGCGTACAACATGCCACGCCACACCATTTTCGAAAGGTCAGCTTTTCTTGGGCGCTGCCTTCTTGGCTGTCGGTTTTTTAGCGGCAGGTTTTTTCGTTTCAAGCGCATCCAATCTGGCTTTGAGCGCTTCATTTTCTTCGCGGGCCTTCTGGGCCATTGCACGCACCGCATCAAATTCATCGCGCGTCACGAAATCACGGTCTGCCAGCCAACGATCCATCAGGCTTTTCATCGCCGTCTCGGCCTCTGTCTTGGCACCCTGAGCTACGCCCATGGCATTTGTCATCAGCTGAGACATATCGTCGAAAAATTTATTACGGGTCTGCATGGCATCCTCAATTCTTGTTCATGATGACTATATGGGGAGACATAAGCCCAACCTCAAGGTTGACTTCGTCGCAGGGGGACACGCACGAAAGCGCCATGACAGTATTTGCCTTGCCCTTTCCCGATATCGATCCCGAGATTTTTGCCTTTGATATAGGCGGTTTCCATCTTGCCCTGCGCTGGTATGCGCTGGCGTATATTGCCGGGTTGATCATCGCATGGCGGCTTGTGGTGGCCATGGTCAAGCGTCCGCGCCTGTGGCGCGATGACAGCCCTGCCATGACACCGGAGCAGCCTGAAGATCTGCTGACGTGGATCATTATCGGCGTTATTCTGGGGGGCGGCTTGGCTTCGTCCTGTTCTACCAACCCGCCTATTATTTTGCCAATCCTTCTGAAATCCTTCAGGTGTGGGAAGGTGGTATGTCTTTTCATGGTGGGCTTCTGGGGGTGATACTTGCCACCGCCATCTATTGCTACCGAAACGGGCTGTCTATCGCGAGCGTTGGTGATGCTGTTGCCATCTCTGCACCGCCGGGGCTGTTTCTGGGGCGTATTGCAAATTTCATCAATGCAGAACTGTGGGGGCGTCCTACAGATGTGCCCTGGGCCGTGGCTTTCCCCGGCTCTGCTGCGCAAAACTGTCCGGATGTCGAAGGTATTTGCACCCGTCATCCCTCGCAACTTTATGAAGCTGGGTTAGAGGGGCTGTTGCTGGGCGCGGTCCTGCTGTGGCTTGCCTTTCGGAGTGGTGGACTAAAAGCACCCGGTGCGATGATCGGGGTTTTCCTTGCAGGTTACGGGCTTTCGCGGTTTATCGTCGAATTCTTTCGCCAACCCGACGCGCAGTTTGTGTCAGAAAGCAATCTGCTAGGCTACGCCCTGCAATTTGGCAACACAGGCCTGACAATGGGGCAAATTCTGTCCCTACCAATGATATTGCTTGGGTTGATCTTTGTTGTCATGGCCCGCCGCAGGATATGACTGCGCTGGCGGACATCCTGATCCGACAAATTCAGGCGGATGGGCCAATCAGCTTGGCCACCTACATGACCACATGCCTGCTGCACCCGAAACACGGCTATTATGCCACCCGTGATCCATTCGGTATCGCGGGAGATTTTATCACAGCACCCGAGATCAGTCAGATGTTTGGTGAAGTTCTGGGGCTATGCATCGCACAGGCATGGATGGATCAAGGTAGCCCTGCCCGCTTTCACCTTGCCGAACTTGGACCCGGTCGCGGCAGCTTGATGCGCGATATACTGCGCGCCACCGCCAAAATACCGGGATTTGCGCCCAGCATCCATCTGGTTGAAGCCAGCGCGACCTTGCGCGGCATCCAACAAGATACTCTGAAAGGTCATGACGTTACATGGCATGACCATGTCACCGATCTGCCCCCCGGGCCGTTGTTTCTAATTGCAAATGAGTTCTTCGATGCCCTGCCCATCCGCCAGTTCGTGCGCAGACCGCAAGGTTGGTCTGAACGGCGCATTGGGGTTGATGACGATCAGCTCGGCTTTGGCTTGACGAAACCTACTTCCATAGACGCTCTTGCGCACCGACTTGAGGATACGCATTCAGGCGATGTAGTCGAGATTTGCACTGCCTCAGCCCCTATCGTGAGCCACATCGCAACCCATATCCAAACCCATAGCGGGGCCGCGATTTTCGTTGATTACGGCGACTGGCGTTCGCGTGGCGATACGTTTCAAGCTCTCAAATCCCATGAACCGGTCGATCCTCTTGCCACACCGGGGGACGCAGACCTGACGGCTCATGTGGATTTTGAAGCACTAGCGCTGGCAGCCGCGCCCCATTGCGCCACGACTGCGATGACCCCACAAGGGGTTTTGCTGGAACGTCTCGGTATTACCGCTCGCGCGCAGGCTTTGGCAAAAAAGCTGACTGCAGAGACGCTGGAAACCCACATAGCAGCACATCGGCGCTTGACCCACCCGCAAGAAATGGGGAGCCTGTTCAAAGCGATTGCCCTGTTCCCAAAGGGGGCAAATGCGCCACTGGGATTTGATCTATGACATTGGAAATACTGACCGCCGACAGCCTGTCCCCCTTACGCCACGGGTTTTTCACCCGCAAAGGCGGCGCATCGTCAGGGGTGTTTAAGGGGCTGAATTGCGGGTTCGGGTCCTCCGATCAGCGCGAGGCTGTGGCGACCAACCGTACCCGGGTCGCCGAAGCAATGCAGATAGACCCGGATATGCTTGTCACATTGCATCAGGTGCATTCGCCAGATGTGGTAACGGTTACGGCGCCTCTGACAAAACAGCATAAGGCTGATGCAATGGTCAGTGCCACACCCGGCATAGCACTTGGGGTGCTCAGCGCAGATTGCCAGCCGGTTCTGTTCGCTGACGCAAAAGCAGGCGTGATTGGTGCCGCCCATGCGGGATGGTCAGGGGCCATGGCAGGCGTTCTGGAAGAAACGATCGATGCGATGATCGCGCTTGGCGCGGCACGGGATCGGATCACCGCCGTTATTGGCCCTGCAATCAGCCAGCGTGCTTACGAAATAGGCCCCGAATATTTCGACCGCTTCATGGACGAAGACCCCGACAATACCCGTTTTTTTGCGAATGGCACCGGGGACAAGATGCAATTCGATCTGCCCGGCTATGGCATACATCGCTTGCGTAACGCCGGCGTCAATGCGGAATGGATCAGACATTGCACCTATTCGGACCCGGACCGCTTCTTTTCCTACCGCCGGTCTGTCCATGAAAAAGAGGCTGATTACGGGCGGTTGATTTCAACAATCCGACTTTGATTCCATCGTCTGTTTTCTACTTCGTGACAATGAAGCGGCAAGCAGCGTCGCATTCTTGCCTTAAATGAAGATGCATCTCTGTATTGTCGTCACGTATTGCCCTTAGAAAACAACAGCTTTAACCAAATATTTACCAATTTTACCACGTCATATTTGAATTGAATAAAGTGTTAATTATTTTTCGACCTGTCATTTTAGCGCCTGAAAGATCGTTAGAAATATAGTCATCTAAAGACGGTAACATAGTCGCAAAGTAAAACGCAGCATCTCAAGGCTGCACGCTTTGTAAAACAAATAAATACGGAGTGGGAAACATGGGTAAACAACGCTGGCTCGATCGTGTCGTTGAAGAAAGCGCAAAAGCAGACGTAACGCTGGTTCCGATGCCATGGGATCGTCAGGAACGTCAAAGCACAAAAGACCGCGAAGACGTCAAGGCTCCCATCGCCCAAAGCGCCTGATCTACTAAGTTTTCAGACCTTCATATGTCTCAATAAACGGCGCCAATTCAGTTTCGAATTGTCGCCACGCACCAACCGAGGACGAATAGATTGGTTGGCGGACCTGGGTAGTAGATAAAGTATCAACGCGACGCTTGTTTTCATAGAATGACAGGCAGGCATCTTCCCAATCAAGGCCAACCGCTTCAATCAGCGCCCGTGACTGCGTCTCGGGATCACCGATAAGGTCTTCATACCATATCTCATAAAACGCATCCGGGATTTGCGCCTTCCAGAACGATAGCTGATCTTCGAACAAGTGGTATAGCTTCGCAATATCATGCAGATCACTGGAATAGCGATGCACGCCATCTTTAAATTGGTTTTTATAAATCGACAGGGCGTTGTCCCGCGGATCACGGCGCACAACCACAATTCGTGCCTGAGGTAAGGCGCGCTTCACTAACCCAATCGTAGAATATGTGCTGATGGATTTATCAGTCACATGCATAGCATGTGGAAAACGCGCCGAAACGGCTTCGGCATAGTCTTGACCTGCCTGCGCAAAACCCGCCTGCATCTGCGTGAAACCATCCGCACTATCATCAAATGAAGCCTTCAGGGTTTTGTTCAGTTGTGGTCCCAAAAGGCCCATTTCCCCGCCGCCTTCGACTTGCGAGTGAGAGGCAATGATCTGCTCCACCAATGTCGTTCCTGACCTCGGCATACCTGTTACGAAAATCGGGCGCATTCCTTCGAATCCCGCGCCATCTGGCAATGCGGCCTTAAGGTTTTGATAAACATCGCGCACATGCTCAGCAGTTTCGACATCTGCTGAATGTTTGTACGGAAACAGACGTTTCGTTTCATCATTAGCGGTTTTGAGATACCCAAACACTTGATGTGTCTGATCTGTATCTTCCATCGCCTTTGCCAAAGCCTTCCCAACATATGTGAGCCCGCGATCCCCGGGCTTCTTCTTTTAAAAACACGCTTCATCTGCTCAATTAACGGATCATCTGCCCGCATCTTCCGAATAGACGCGTAAGAGTAGTAATGCTGTCCCGTCCCTGGCGCGGCCTTGATAGCCTCGCGCGCTGTCTCTAGCGCTTCATCGAACTGACCCATATTGCGCAGCAGGTCGCTTTTGCGTGACAATGCAAAATCATTCCGGGGATCAAGCTGCAAAGCCTGGTCGAACGCCGCCAAAGCCTCATCATCACGGGTGGTATCGGATAGGCAGATACCCAACTCAATATATACACGCGGCGTTCTGTAACCTTTCTCCAAAGCGTCTCTGAACATCCGTTCTGCACTTGCATCACCACTGCGAGAGGCCGCGACACCACGGAAAAACCAGACAGACCCGTGATTATCCAAGACTGTCCCGAGCCGTCCTAAAAGTTTCTTCAAATTTGCGGGATCAGGATAATGGGACGCCAGATCAAGATAGGCTATCCAGATTGCAGGTTCTTGCGGGCGTAATTTCAATGCGGCTTCAAAATACCCTGCGGCCTCTGACGTCCGTTTTCTGCGCGCAGAGATTTCACCAAGATTGAAATGCACTTCTGGTAGGTTTGGAACAGCTCGCAGAATGCGCACGAAACCTTTCTCGGCCTCTTCCAACCTGCCCGCGTCCTTAGCGGCGCGCGCTTTGGAAAACTGGCGCTTGATCTGATCCTGAGTCATGGGGGGCATGTGCTGTCCAAATTCTTTTGCTGCTTGCCCATATCATAGGCTAGGTGTTTAGTCCCGGCATGTGGTGGGTCGGATCGACATTGAAGCGTTCCGGTTCGGTTGTCCAGATTTTGCAGATGTATTCGAATGGTGTGAGGCCTTGCAGCGTCTTCAATCGGCGTGCGTAATTGTAGGCTGCAATGAAGTCGGTGACGTGCGTTTCAAGCTGTGAATGTGTGTCATAGTGATATCGCTTGACCGTCGCCTCTTTGATTGTCCGGTTCATGCGTTCAACCTGGCCGTTCGTCCACGGATGGTTCACCTTTGTCAGGCGGTGGTCGATCTCGTGCTCGCGACAAACGCGATCAAAGATGTGCTCGAATGCGGATGTGTCCTGTTTGCGATTGGTGAACTGGATGCCGTTATCCGTCAGGATCGTGTGGATCCTGTATGGCACGGCGGCAATTAGATTGCGCAGGAATTGGGCGGCAATCATCTTGCCCGCCTTCTCATGCAGCTCGACATAGGCAAACTTGGAGGTTCGGTCGATGGCCACGAACAAACGGATCTTCCCCTCTCCAGTGCGTACTTCTGCGATGTCAATGTGGAAATAGCCAATCGGGTAACGTTTGAACTTCTTCTTCGGCTTGTCGCCCTCTTCTTCGGCTTGTCGCCCTCGACATCTGGAAGACGGCTGATCCCATGCCGCTGCAAGCACCGATGCAATGATGATCGGGTGAGATGCGGAATGCTGGGCTGCAGCGCATAGAGACAATCATCCAGAGGCAGCAGCGTGTGCCGCCGGAACGCGACGATGACGGCTTCCTCTTCGATGCTGAGAACCGTGGAATGGGCTTCCTTCGGCCCCATAGCAGCGTCTTGAACGCTGTCACGCTTGCGCCACTTTGCGACGGTCTTGACGTTGATGCCCAGTTCCCGACTCAGCGCCGCGTTCGAAGCTTGCGATCGCTGTATGAGAGCTCGGACGGCGTGCGTGGTCTTGGCGCTCCCGTGAAGAATTTGTCCCATAGTTCACCCTTCTGATGGTCACAAATCAGTAGACCACCACATGCCGGGACTAAACACCTAGGCAGCTTCCGCCAGCACAGTCAGAAAGCAAAACAATTTCCTTGGCTTACCCAGAAATCAGACCTCACGCCCTTATCTAATCTCGAAACAGTTCCACAAAAATTTACCAAATTGGCCATAATTCAGCCCTTATTTAACATAAAGAATTGACTTTAAGGCAATATAGTGGCGATTGTCTTGGATATAGATTGAAGTGACTTCCGCATTGGTGGGATAGGCGAAATCACGCATTGACCTGAAAAGGACGGCGCATGACTTATCGCGTGGATGTTGAAAAACATCACCCATTTGATGGAGATTTCGTTTCCAACTTCGACGACGACCGCGCGTTTGACAGAGGACCTCTGCCTCGTCAACGCGCAACTTCGCGGCGATATTCTATATCCTGGCTATACGCGGATAAACACGTCTCGCATGCGAATGTCAGCGCCCCTGCCCTTCCTCTGATTGAAAGTACCTGTTCCAACATGGCACGAGGTGCCCTGATCTCGACGCCCGAGGGTCCCGTTGCGGTTGAAGATTTGACCCCTGGCATGAAGATTACCACCAGCGAATATGGGCCGCTTACACTTCAATGGATTGGCTCGTATGACATATTGCCTGATACTCAAAGCGACGTTGAAAGCCCGAAACTGTTCCGGGTGACAGCGGATGCATTCGGGCTTGGCAAACCGATGCAAGACCTGATGCTGTCCTCACGTGCATATGTTCTGATGCGCCATCCTGCTTGCAAAGATGTCCATGGAATGGCGACAGCCTTCGCCCCCATACGGGCTTTTGAAGATGGCATGCAGGTACTAAGCATAGCGCCTGTATCCAATATTTCCGTCTATAACCTCGCCTTTGATCGTCAGGCGACGATCATTGCAAACGGGATCGAGATTGAAAGCTACCACCCAGGCATCAATGCAAAGAACATTCTGGATGATGAAATACTTCGAGCGATGTTACGGCTCTTTCCATATGCGCATGGACTGGACGCGTTCGGTCCCCAAAACACGGAACGATTGACAAGTTACGAGGTCCGGGCCTTGCGTGAAGGACATAGCTAAAAAGACGACTAAGCGGTGTTGTTCATCCGCTCTTCCAGTACATCGAACGGAACGCCGGGCTCATCTTTTGCGCAGCGAATGACTAGCGATGTCTTGACGCTTGCCACATTTTCCGCAGATGTCAGTTCTTCAGTCAGGAAATTCTGAAACGTACTCAGATCCGGAGCCACGCATTTCAAAATGAAATCGACCTCACCATTTAGCATGTGACATTCGCGGACCAGCGGCCAAGTTTTGCAGCGCGCTTCAAAGGCTGACAAATCCACCTCTGCCTGGCTTTGTAGCCCCACCATGGCAAAGACCTGCACTTCAAAACCCAGCGCGCGGCTTTCCACATCGGCGTGGTAGCCCCGGATAAAACCGCTTTCCTCCAGCGTGCGCACCCGGCGCAGGCAAGGTGGTGCCGAGATGCCGACACGTTTGGCCAGCTCCACATTGGTCATGCGCCCGTCAGCCTGCAGCTCTGCCAATATCTTTCGGTCGATCTCGTCCAGTTTTGACGTTACCATATAAATCTCCCCTCGGATCAACTTACGCGCGCACCCCAGTTTGCGCAATAATATTTCACATCTGCGCAACAAATTATCGTTTTAAACCATAACAGGCAAGAAACTGAAAAACCTGACACAAGACCTTTTCGCCAGCTTCCTCGCCATTTATACGGGCTGAACAACTGATTTCTGGGGATACATCATGGCCGATACGCGACACACCAAAGTTCTGATCATCGGCTCCGGCCCTGCTGGATATACGGCAGCCGTCTATGCGTCCCGCGCCATGCTGAATCCACTTCTGGTGCAAGGCATTGAACCCGGCGGCCAACTGACCACCACAACCGAGGTCGAGAATTGGCCCGGTGATACAGAGGTGCAGGGCCCCGACCTGATGATCCGCATGGAAGCACATGCAAAAGCGATGGGCTGTGAGATCATAGGCGACATTATCTCGAACCTTGATCTGTCCAAAAGGCCGTTCACGGCCACAGGTGATAGCGGAACAGTTTACACTTGTGATGCAGTGATCCTTGCAACCGGCGCGCGGGCCAAATGGCTGGGTTTGCCAAGTGAAGAGAAATTCAAGGGCTTCGGCGTCTCGGCCTGTGCAACTTGCGATGGGTTCTTCTACCGCGATCAGGAAATCGTTGTAATCGGCGGCGGCAATACAGCTGTTGAAGAGGCGCTGTTTCTGACCAACTTCGCCTCCAAAGTCACATTGATCCATCGCCGGGACGAATTGCGGGCCGAGGCAATTCTACAAGATCGTTTGCGCAAGAACCCCAAGATTGAGCCGCTCTGGTTCCATGAGCTTGACGAGGTTATCGGCACTGACACGCCTTTGGGCGTCGAAGGAGTTCGTGTCAGACATACCAAAACCGGCGAGATCACGGAAATCCCTTGCAAGGGCGTTTTCGTTGCCATTGGCCACGCCCCCGCCAATGAATTGGTCAAAGACGTGCTGGACACCCATATGGGCGGTTATGTCATCACCAAACCCGACAGCACCGAGACCTCAATCCCCGGTGTGTTTGCAGCAGGTGATCTGACCGACCACAAATACCGTCAGGCCGTTACAAGCGCCGGAATGGGCTGCATGGCCGCGCTGGAGGCCGAGCGTTTCCTTGCGGAAGAGGATTGAACAGCGTTAAGCACCTTATAACCAATGTGCAGTTAAACCGCGCACACCAAAACCCGAGGGATACCCATGATCATACCAAACCTCGCCCCTATTCCAGAGTTGTTCGTTTCCTATGACAGCGCACAGAAGCTGAAAGTTGAAGCGGGTGAATTAACTTCATGGGACCTGTCCCCACGTCAGATTTGCGATTTGGAACTGCTGATGAACGGCGGCTTCAACCCGCTGAAGGGCTTTCTCGGGCAGGCGGATTACGACAGCGTCGTCGATACGATGAGGCTGGCCGATGGTACATTATGGCCCATGCCCGTCACCCTTGATGTCACCGAAGATTTCGCCGACAGCATCGTCGAGGGCCAAGACATTGCCCTGCGCGATCAGGAAGGCGTCATCCTTGGCACGATGACCGTGACCGATAAATGGACGCCTGTTAAATCGCATGAAGCTGAACAAGTATTCGGGGCCAATGATGTCGCCCACCCGGCGGTCAACTACCTGCACCACGCCGCAGGCAAGGTTTATCTGGGTGGCCCGGTGACTGGCATCCAACAACCTGTCCACTATGATTTCCGCGGCCGGCGCGACACGCCGAACGAACTGCGCGCTTATTTTCGCAAAATGGGTTGGCGGCGTGTTGTGGCGTTCCAAACCCGCAACCCGTTGCACCGCGCCCATCAGGAACTGACCTTCCGCGCCGCCAAGGAAGCGCAGGCCAACCTGCTGATCCACCCGGTGGTTGGCATGACCAAACCCGGCGATATCGATCATTTTACGCGCGTGCGCTGCTACGAGGCTGTGTTGGATCAGTATCCGTCCACCACGACCTCCATGTCGTTGCTGAACCTTGCCATGCGCATGGCTGGCCCGCGCGAAGCTGTCTGGCATGGCCTGATCCGCAAAAACCACGGCTGCACCCATTTCATCGTGGGGCGCGACCACGCCGGCCCCGGCAAGAACTCAAAAGGCGACGATTTCTACGGGCCCTATGACGCGCAAGACCTGTTCCGCCAGCACGAGGCAGAAATGGGTATCGAAATGGTCGATTTCAAACACATGGTCTATGTGCAGGAACGGGCCGAATACCAGCCCGCCGACGAAGTGGCTAAAGGCGCAACTGTCCTGAACATTTCTGGTACAGAACTCCGTCGCCGTCTGGCAGAAGGCCTGGAAATTCCCGACTGGTTTAGCTTCCCCGATGTGGTGTCGGAGCTGCGCAAAACCCGCCCTGCCCGCTCTAAACAGGGGTTTACCGTGTTCTTCACTGGCTTCTCTGGTTCGGGAAAATCTACCATCGCCAACGCGCTAATGGTCAAATTAATGGAAATGGGCGGCCGCCCCGTGACCCTGCTTGACGGCGATATCGTGCGTAAAAACCTCAGCTCCGAGCTGGGCTTTTCCAAAGAACACCGCGATCTGAACATCCGCCGCATCGGCTACGTTGCGTCTGAGATCACGAAGAATGGTGGTATCGCCATCTGCGCGCCCATCGCGCCCTATGCCACAACCCGCCGCGCTGTGCGCGAAGATGTGGAGCAATTCGGCGCCTTCATCGAAATCCATGTCGCAACCAGTATAGAAGAATGCGAACGCCGCGACCGCAAAGGGCTCTACAAACTGGCGCGGGAAGGCAAAATCAAGGAATTCACAGGTATCTCAGACCCCTATGACATCCCCGAAAAACCGGAATTGCGGTTGGAGACGGAAAATGTCGAGGTCGACAATTGTGCGCATCAAGTGATCTTAAAGCTGGAAAGCATGGGATTGGTTGCGGCGTAAAGGGTCATCAAAGCGATTTCTGCAATTTCTGAAATAAGATCGTTCAAACCACCATCTCGCCGCGCATCACGATCACGCCTTTGCCGCTGACCTTGACGCCGGAAATTGCGTCAGGCGGGCCCAGCACTTCGACCCGCGCTTGACCGGGACGTCCCATATCGTGGCCCTGTTCGGCAATATAACTGGGGGATGCTATCAGCCCATGATGCCATAGATAAGCTGCCGCACACCCGGTGGCCGAGCCTGTGAACGGGTCTTCGGGCGGGCTTGGCGGGGCAAGCAGCAGGCGGCCAAACGTCTTGCCCGCATTTGTCGCCCCTTGCAAAGTGACAAGATAAGGCTCCATCACTGGGGCATCGTCAAGGCGAACCTCTTGTTGGAACGCCACTATCTTCTCATGGTCAAGCTTGGCCCGGCGCAAGGCGTCCAGATCACGGACTACCGTCACGCAAAACGGCAAACCGGTCGAGACGACCTGCGGCGCGCCAAGTATATCAGCTGCCTCAAGGCCTACGACCTCTGCTAACATTTCTGGCGCGACTTGCGCCCCGAAAATCGGTGCGTTCTGGGTCATGGTGATCCAGCCGTCATCTGCGACATGAATGTCGATGACACCTGCGCCCGTCTCTAGCGTAATGGACGACCCGGATACAACTTGCCGTGCCAGAAGAGAACAAACCGAAGCGATGGTCGGATGCCCGGCGAAAGGGATCTCATGTGTTGGGAAAAAGTAACGCACCTTGGCATCGGCAACATCCGATGGGCCGACGAAGGTACATTCTACCAGCCCCGTTTCGCGGGTGAATTTTAAACAGGTGTCGACGTCCAATACACCGCCATCATGGACGACAGCGCAGCCATTGCCGCCAAAGGGTTTGTCTGCGAAGGCATCAACCCAGTCAAAGGGATAAGCGGTCAATGCACCGTGACAGGTGCAAAGTCATTCTGGCGCGCCAGCACGAAAGCCAGATCGCGATCTTTGACAATCGCCAAACGCTCCCCATCAGGGGCATGCACTGCATAAAGCTGGTCCAACCCCTGAGCCGCTGCCTGCATTTCGTCAGGTAGATCAGCGACATCGACCGGACGCACGTAAACGATGCGACCCTTCGTCATGCTTTCAAAATCAAACGGCGTGTTCATGACCTTACCCTTTCTTTATCTCTATGGTTTGCATCACTGTTTCTGGCGCGGATCGTTGCAGGTCCACATGCAGAAGCCCGTTTTCAATAGTGGCCCCTGCCACATCAACCCCATCGGCCAGCACAAAGGACTTCTGGAATTGCCTTGCCGCGATCCCACGATGCAGAAAAACCCTGTCATCTACATCATCGCTTTGGCGTCCGCGCACGACCAATTGCCGATCCTCTAAAGTGATCGACAGGTCATCTTCTGCAAATCCTGCGACAGCAAGGGTAATGCGAAATGCGTTTTCGGCGGATTGCTCGATATTAAACGGCGGGTAGCCATCATTGCCGGATTTGGCGGTCCGTTCGACCAAGCGTTCCAACTGATCAAACCCCAGCAGGAACGGGTGCGACCCGAAGGCAAGTTTTGTCATGGCACAGTCCTTAAGTTGCAGCGACTTTGCGGTTGTGCGGCCCCGCTATGGCAGCCACATTAAATAGATGGTGCGCAGGAAACCGAACTGCAACCCCCTACCGATCAGATTTGCTTTATATACACGCATAAATTGGGTAACATGTTGCTTCAATTTTCAAACAAGGCCTCTTTATGGACCAGCCCAAAAATATGAACCACAATGAGGTCTTACGCATCAAGCTTGAGGTGCTGAAACGCGAACACAGGGATTTGGACGAAGCCATTCGCGCCCTGCAGGATGCGCCTGCCGTAGATCACCTGACGCTCAAGCGACTTAAAAAGCAAAAATTAGTATTAAAAGACCGCATCGCAGCCATTGAAGATGAGTTAACACCAGACATCATTGCGTGACGCTCGCAGATGGCTATAGTGCCGCTTCCTTTGGGGTGAGGTCAGTATGACAGATATAAAAACAGGGATCATCATGGGCAGCCAGTCCGACTGGTCCACGATGAAAGAAGCAGCAGAAATTCTGGACGAACTTGACGTGGCGTATGAGACAAAAATCGTTTCGGCCCATCGCACCCCGGATCGGCTATGGGATTACGGGAAAACGGCGGCGGATCGCGGTTTGCAAGTGATCATCGCCGGGGCTGGTGGGGCTGCGCATCTGCCCGGTATGATGGCTTCAAAAACCCGCATTCCTGTGATTGGCGTGCCGGTGCAGACCAAAGCTCTATCAGGTGTGGACAGTCTTTATTCCATCCTGCAAATGCCGCGTGGCTACCCTGTTGCAACAATGGCAATCGGGGCTGCCGGGGCCGCCAATGCCGGACTAATGGCGGCAGGGATTCTGGCATTGCAAGACAGTGCCCTTGCACAGCGGCTGGATGACTGGCGCGCGGCCTTGTCAGCGTCGATCCCGGACACCCCCAGCGATGACTGATCCGCTGCCCACAGGGGCGACCATCGGTATTCTTGGTGGCGGTCAGTTGGGCCGAATGTTGTCGGTTGCGTCCTCCCGCCTTGGGTTTAAAACCTGCATTTTTGAGCCAGGCGGCGATTGCCCAGCATCGCATGTGGCCAACTATCATTTCAAGGCAAGCTATGATGATCAGGACGCCCTGAAAGCCTTTGCAGCGTCTTGCGATATTATCACCTATGAGTTTGAAAACATCCCTGAAACTGCGTTTGACCTATTGGAACCGACCTGCCCAGTGCGCCCCAATCGACGCGCGCTCTCGACTTCGCAAGACCGGCTGCACGAAAAATCGTTTCTTCAGGGTATCGGCCTTCGCGTCGCGCCTCATGCCAATGTCGAGAGCGAAGCCGACCTTATCAAGGCAATCAGCGAAATTGGCACGCCTTCGATCCTGAAGACCCGTCAGATGGGCTATGACGGCAAGGGGCAGATTCGTGTGAAAGCCGGCGATGATCCGGCCGTGCTTTGGGCGCAGATGAAGGGCGCTTCTTGCGTTCTCGAAGGGTTCGTTGACTTTACGAGCGAGGTGTCAGTCATAGGCGCACGCGCGCTGGATGGTCAGGTCGCCTGCTTTGATCCCGGCGAGAACGTACACCGCGATGGTATCCTGCACACCACCACCGTGCCCGCAAATCTGACAGCATCCGAGCGGGCGGATACGGTGATCCTGACGGGCCAGATTCTGAACGCGCTGGATTACGTAGGTGTTCTGGGGGTTGAGCTATTCGTGACCCCGCAAGGTCTTATCGTCAACGAAATCGCGCCTCGCGTGCATAATTCCGGCCACTGGACCCAGAATGGTTGTCTGATTGACCAGTTTGAGCAGCATATTCGCGCCGTCGCGGGCTGGCCATTGGGGGATGGGTCGCGCCATGCAGATGTTATTATGGAAAATCTGATTGGCGAAGATATGAACCGCGTCCCAGAGCTGGCCGCCGACCCAACCGTCGCCTTGCATCTCTATGGAAAATCCGACGCAAAACCTGGCCGTAAGATGGGCCATATGAACAAAATTACCCACCTGCTTACGCGTTAGCCCACTGCTCAGCGCCATTAGCACCGCATCCTTGCGCGATGCGTCAGTACGCTTCAATCCTATAGCCAGCCTCTCTTGCTGCAGTAAATGCTATTAAAGAAGCGGCATCAGACAGTGACAGGTCCATTCTACCCCAGAAGGGTTCGCAAGCAAATTCTCGTTTACAAAACCGGGCGCTTGCAGGGGGTTAGTCTCACCACCTATTAATAAGGATGCTGTCGCCCATCCCAGGTCTCAAAACATCCTGTCGTGGCCACAGACAGAGCATCAAACCGCGCCTTCAGGCCATCCGCAGATTGATCAACTGTGATTTCAGCGCGTGCAGTGCCCATATCGGTCTGCACCCAGCCGGGATGATAGATACCAACCGCAATCCCCAAAGGCCGCAGGTCAGAGGCAAGGTTGCGCCCTAAATTCAGGGCCGCCGCTTTGGAGGCACGGTAAATGTAAGACCCGCCCGGCGCATGCTCGTGCGAGGCCATCTGGGACGAGATGATCGCAATCTTTGCATTATCGGCCATTTGCAAGTTCGGCAGCAAACCCTGCACGGTCTGGAACACCCCGGTGACATTGGCGGCAAACGTATCAGCCCACATTTGCGCCGGGTAGCCATCGGCAAGGTTTTCGCCCTTATCGAGATAAACACCGGCATTGCAAATCAGCAGATCAACCGCCTGCCCATCAAGGCCCGCGCCCAACTTTTGCCCGGCATCATGGTCCGTCACATCAAGCATGACCCAAGCCCCATCCGTGGGCGGCGTGCCACGGCAGGTTCCGGTCACGTGTTCCCCCTGATCAAGATAGCGGCCCAGCAAAGCCCGCCCGATCCCACGATTGGCTCCGGTGATCACAACATGCATTGGGGCGGCCCTTTTTAATTGGTTTTGCGGTTCGGCATGAATGGCAGAGGTGCGATCTTAATACCATCCTCAATCAACGCCTTTGCGTCCTGCGGCTTGGCCTCGCCGTAAATGGCCCGCTCGGGCGCTTCACCGTTATGGATGCGACGGGCTTCTTGCGCGAAATTTTTCCCGACATCCTCGGACTGAGCCTCGATGGTTTTACGGATTTCCTTCAAAGCTTGCTCGGCAGGTGAGGCAGGCGCGGATAAAGGCCTCTCTGCAGGGGGCTTATCCACAGCAGGCGCATCAGTCGTCTTGCTGATCCGGGGGGCCATGACCGATTTACGTATATCTGTGTCCGCGCAGACGGCGCAGACAACCATCCCGGCAGTCTGTAGTTTGTCAAACGCAGCCGCAGACTGAAACCAGCTTTCAAAGCTGTGATCATTCGAACATGTCAAAGCATATCGGATCATTCGCTCACCTGATCAAAACCATCCTGCCTGTGACGGCAGGGCTGACAGCATACTGTAACGCTCATCCCTGCAGCAAGGCCGGATTGAAATGCTTGATGATTTTGCGCAATTCAGGTTCACGCACCTGGGCCATGGCTTTTTTGGTGCTGAACCATTTGCGCTTGCGTTCCGAAGCTTCAGGGTATTTGTCACGCAATGCCTTGACCCGAACAGGGAAGACAGACACGACGCAAGGCAGGTTATCGCCCTCTTCCATGATCTTGGTGTAGGAATAGAGCCCAAGACACACGTTGAACGCCTTACCCTCGACGCCTGCTTCCTCAAACGCTTCTGTCGCTGCGGTCTCAGCCGGGGTTACGCCCTCAAGCGGCCACCCTTTGGGAATAATCCAGCGGCGCGATTGCCGGCTGGTGATCAGTAGAACCTGCGTCTCATCCTTATGCACGCGATAACAGAGCGCGCCAAACTGGCTGCGCACATCCCGTTTCCGGAAATCTGACATCTGTAAGGGTGCCTGTTTCAGACGAATAAGTGACACGGGTTACTCTGCTCCGGTATTTTTGTCTAAGTTAGCGATGTTTTCACACTATTTGAACATAAAATGCAAAATAAGGCGTTAACAATGCGTTAATTTACCGATTTCGCCCTTGGCGGGGCCTGCAATTCGTATAGCTCAGGGGGATGCTGACCCGCCCGCTTTTCATCGGTTCCGAGATTTACCGCAACTCCACCTATGGGCGACGGCATCCGCTGCGGGTGCCGCGCGTCTCGACAGTGATGGACCTCAGCCGCGCCTTGGGGTGGTTGCCGTCCCAAACCTACATCACCTCTCCGCGCGCCAAACCAGCGGCATTGCATCTATGGCATGAGCCAGCTTATGTCGCGGCCTTACAGCAGGCGCAAATATCCCAGACTGTCAGCCCCGAGGATCGCAAGCGGTTCAATATCGGCACGCTCGACAATCCGGTTTTCCCTGAAATGTTTGACCGTCCTGCGACAGCGGCAGGCGGATCCCTTCTGGCGGGGGAGCTGTTGAAAGATGGCGGTGTCATCTACAATCCGGCAGGCGGCACCCATCACGGGATGCCCGGCTATGCCAACGGGTTTTGCTATCTCAACGATCCGGTTCTGGCGATGCTGTCCCTGCGCCGCAATGGCGTGCAACGTATCGCTTATATAGACATCGACGCACATCATGCCGATGGGGTGGAACATGCTTTCGCGCAAGACCCGGACGTGCTTCTTCTGTCGGTCCATGAAGAGGGGTTGTGGCCAAGGACAGGACCATTGGGCACGCAGGGCGCCATCAACCTGCCGGTGCCAAAAAGGCTGAATGACGATGAAATGGCATTCATTCTGGACCAGTTGATTGGCCCGGTGGTCGAGACATTCCGCCCCGACGCCGTGGTCTTGCAATGTGGCGCGGACGCGGTCGAGGAAGACCCGCAATCGCATCTGTCCTTATCCAACAATGCGCATTGGGCTGTTGTGCGTGCGCTGCGCGATATTGCCCCACGCTATCTCGTGCTGGGCGGTGGCGGGTATAATCCCTGGTCTGTCGGGCGGCTCTGGACCGGGGTTTGGGGCATCCTGAGCGGGCAAGAACTTCCGGACCGTCTGCCCACCGATGCCGAGAAGGTCCTGCGCGGCCTCAGATTTGACGGCAACAGACGCGGCAAAAATCCGCCCGAACATTGGTTCACAACGTTAAGGGATGTGCCAAGGGGTGGATATATACAAGATAACATACGGCAAAGGGTCAGACTGCTCCTAAAACAGTTGTAAGGCACTATGATCTGCGTATCGTTGCGCGCATGAGTATATCCCGACACTCTGTCGGGACGCCAAATTTTGAGATTTTTGTTTCTACCAGTGCGCAAGGGTTTTCTCTGCACCTCAACGCAGCAAATATATGAAAGGATAAAGACATGACCGAGAGTACTTATTGGTATTTCAATTCCTTTGGCGACGCTAAGACGGTCATGCAGAAGGACCAACAAAATTTGCCCGCGCCCGGCGCTGGGCAGGCCCTGATTGCGTTGCGCGCTGTAGGGTTGAATCAGGCGGATACTCGGTATCTGCTTGGCACGCACTTCCCGCCCGAGCGTTTTCCCTCCTGTCTTGCAAATGAAGCCGTAGGAGAGATCATCGCCCTTGGCCCCAAGGACAACAGCAAACCGCACTCAAATGACTGGAAGGTTGGCGACCGGGTCGCTTTCATTCCGATGCTTGTCGACACGATGAATATGGGGGTGTTGCGGGACGTTGGCCTTTATGACTTATCCTGCCTGATCCCGGTTCCAGATGCATTTTCTGATGCTGAAGGGGCCGCCTATTGGATGGCAATCCTGACAATGGCTGGCGCGATGCAGATGGCCGGGTTCGGACCACAGACAAGCCAGGGCAAGACCATTGCCTTCACCGCAGCGGCTGGTGGCATGGGAACGATGGCGCTGAAGCTGGCACGGGCCTGGGGCGCTAAAACAATCGCAACAACACGTCATGCGGCGAAACTGTCTGCCCTTGAAAACCTGGCAGACAATACCGGTGTGGTTGAAACCAGCGATGACCTGACGTCTTTGCTGCAAAAGACCAGCCCGAATGGTGTCGACGGCGTCATCGACCCGCTTGGCGGGGATTACGTCGCCGCCGCGATTGCGGGCCTTGGACCGCAGGGGCAATATGTCAGTTACGAGATGCTGTCCGGCATGACGGCCAGCTACACTATTCTGGACCTGATGATGAAAGACGCCAGCCTGCACGGCTTCACGATTTTCCGCCTCCTGCAACATCCTGACCTGTTGCAAGACATGATTGAGATCGGAATGTCCTACGCAGATAAGCTGAGCCCGGTTCTGGATAAAACCTACAAGTTTGAAGATGCGCCAGACGCCTTTACAGCCCTTGCAAGAGCGGATCATGTCGGAAAGATAGTTATCTCAATCTGACAGCCGTCATATAATCAGATATTATATGTGAGCCGGTCGATCTAAAGCGATGCTATGATCACGAAAACGGCCACACCTGTGGAACGTTCCGGACCTTTGACTCGGTGCCACCGTTTTCTGAATATGCAGGCGCGTAACCGTTAGCTACTCTTGACCCAAACGTCGAACACTTTTAGCCCAAGGTCGGTTGTGCGGACATTGCTGCAGTTTGCCCCCTCGCTCCAACTACTGGAATCAGCCCTTTGCGGACACGATTTTACAGCGAGTGGAAACTTCTGATTCCCGCAGGCGGGGAGGATTCCGGACCTTTGCTGCAAGCGCTCCGGCAAAGCACCGACATAGCCAAAGCAGACATCGGCGACACGCTCACAATTGACCCTTTGTGAACCTTTTTGTGATCACCTTCGAACCAGTGTTACCTGGCGTTCGCCTTGAATGCGACACATTGAGCCTACATATTTTGTAGATGACCATGAAAAGCTGTGTATAGTGTTCGTGCAAGCGCTGGACCAACACGGCGTTGTTGATGGGAGAGATTGATGACTGTACCAACTACGTTGCAAAAGGTCGTGGCAGATGAATTATTAGATGTAATTCGCACGAAATTTGATCTGAATGCGGCTTCAAAAATCGAGGTGTCATCCATTGAAGTTGATCGAGTTGAACACAAAATTCGGATCGAAGTCTTGATCACCACGACTGAACGACCTGAGGCGCTGGCCAAAGGCTACTTTGGGCTGACTGGAAAGGTGCGTGAGGCCTTGGGTAGTGAATGGTCAGGGTTTTTCCCGGTGATTACACCACAGATCAACTCGGGCGTGCATGCCTGACGCTAAACTTGCGGATGGGCATTTGGCTGTTGCTAGACGATTGGCCAACACCAAAAGACCATCACAATCCGAAATTCGTCGTTCAATAAGTTCAGCTTACTATGCGGTGTTCCATGCTTTGGCGCGAACTTGTGCAAATTCGCTGGTTGGGCGAACACCAAGCCAGCGACCCAACAAGGCATGGGTGGAAGTATACCGTGGTCTAAACCATGGCGTTTGCAAGAAAGCTTGCGAGCAAGCAAATACAGTGGCGTTTCCACCCTGCATTCTAGAATTCGCAGACGCATTTCATCAGCTGCAAGAATATCGCCACAAGGATGACTATGATCCAGATATCAAGTTCAGCAAAGCAGATGGGGAAACGTGGTACGAGATTGCTCAGCTAAGCATGAGAGCGCTTAGATCAGCCAGCAACGGCGACAAGAAGGCCTTCTCGGCGTGGGTGCTGATTTCGTCACAAGGTGCAAAAAACGCACGCAAGGCAAACAACGTAAGTTAAGCTGGCAATTTCTTGCCTATCACAATCCCAGCTTGTATTAATGCGACGTGCCCATCGCACGCCCTCTTAGAACCAAGTGCCTCCTATTGGTGGACCGCATGAGGTGATCCGCGAGTGTCGAACTGTATTTCGACGTTAGCTATGGAGGTGCAATTTATGGCACACTGTACTTGGCCTATGCCTGTAAGCGTTCGCGCTTATCTGCGTTTTAGGTTTGGCAAGTGGGAAACTGTCGTTTCCCACTGCCGTTCGACTCCTTCGCGGTAAGGGATTACAGGCCCTGAGAAGGTGATATGCACTAAAGCGATGGGCACAACCTGACTCACGCCCACCTAACCTACAATTAAATTGAACGCGAGCAAATCCGACGCGGACAAGTCGAGTCAATATTGCAACAATCCTTGGTCGAGCCGGATGGAAAGCTAAGGAACGATGGCTAACGTCAGCTTTGTGGGTTGCAGCCGCAGAAACCGCTTCCATGGTTCGAAGGCGGTTATAGGCTTGGCTCGCCTCAAGTCTGAACTGAGCTTTGCAATTTTGCGCCGTCAGCTTTCTGCGCAGAGCGGTCATCGGCGCATCAAAACCATCTGACGTTCTGCAACACCTAAACCCCCAATGCGCGGGGCGCTTAGGAATGGTTCAGGCTCTTTCATGTGGAATTGGTCATCCGGGCTGCTCAGAGCCGCTTGTCCCAAATCAAAATGGCGGCGCCGCCAGAGGTGCGTTGCCCATGGGGGTAGCCCCCATACCTGTGCCGGCGTCACCCGGCGGTTTGTACAAAAATCAGGTGGCTGCCTCGACCCGATATGCGTGCGGACACGCGGGGGCTGTCTTCAGAAGCCGGATCTCTGCTTGGGTGCTGCGGGCCGGGGAATTTCTGCCATGCCCGCTGCGATGAGCGCTCGGGAAAGGCTTTTAGCGCCCAGCCGTTAAGGTTCGGTGACACCTGCGTTCGGTGCCTAAGAACGATCCAGAAAACCTATCTCATCATAGGACGTGTCCAGAAGACATTCCCGGTCAAACACGATGTTAGAGGCCCTGCCCTCACTGACCACCAGCGCGCGGGAAAAGGTCCGGTTCGGAAAGGGTGAGCCGGGATCAGAAGGGATCAGCCTGTCATCCAGTTCGAACAGCTCATAGGAATAGTGGGTCGCGTAGACAAAACCGTCATTTTCAAACTCGATATAGCCGAAACGGGACGGGCCAGCGCCGTTGTCGGGCAGCACTTTCACCTGATCCTTGTTGCGGCGCATCTCCAGCTCGGGCGGGCCATCAAGGGGGCCATAGCTGTAGGTATAGATGTCGTCCACCAACGTGACCGTCACCGCATGAGTGCGATTGTCGAGCGTGCAATGAAACACCGTGCCATCGGGGACAGAGATATAATCATTCGGCATGTCCTGAAAATACGTCAAACGATGTGACAGCGCGTCATCGTCAAACTTCCCAAAATAGTCGCAATACTCCGGGATGAGCGTCAGGTCGTCAGGGTATAGCCCTGTAAGATCGGTTTGATCTGTCACCACCACGCGTGTCTCATCTTTGGTCCAGACGCAACTGCCCGGTGCGTCGGCGTCTTGTATGTCAAGCGTAAGGGCGAATTGAGCGTCCACACTGGTGGTGCCCATATGGAAGAACCCTACAGAACTTGCCTCGCAACACGGGTTTGCGAAGACAGCAACAAGCCCAATTTTGTCAAAGGCAAAGGTTGATTGCTCTGCCGCATCGATACGCAGAAACACATTCTGGTCAGGGTTTTGCAGATAAACGTCCCGTGTGCTTGACCCTGTTTTGGTCTTTGTAACTGTGGTCAGGTCAAACCAGCCGTCATTGTTGACATCGATCAGCGAGGGTGGGTTTTGCGAGGTAAAGCTTACGCTGCCATCCGGGCTGATCGCCACGGAGGTAGGCAACTCACCCTTTGACCATTCCACACGCTTCTTTTCGTTGTTCACAATCCAGTTCAACACGCAAGCTGTCTGATCTTCCCCAGCCTCAGAAAAGCCTGGCGCGTCGCACGCTAAAGTGTCCGCCCAAAGCGGTGAGCTGACCAGCATAAGAACTATGGCAAACAGGATACGTGTCATCATATTGTCGGTGTCCCACCCGCCATGACGTCCAGAAACCAGGCCGTATCAATATTTCCACCGCACAGGATGACACCGGTTTTGCGGCCTTTCATCTGCGCTTTTTCCTGCATCAGCGCGGCCAGTGGTGCCGCCCCTGCCCCTTCGGCCAGATTGTGGGTGCAATGATAATAGGCCCGGATGGCCTCGGCCACTTCGTCATCCGAGACGGTGACGATCCGCTCTGCCCCTTTGGAATAGATGTCGAATGCCGCTGGCACCGGCACACGCACGGCCATGCCATCCGCAAAGGTGTTCGCGTTGTCCGTTTCGACCATGCGGCCCGCTTCGACCGACAGTTTCGCAGTCTGCGCCCGGTCTGACACAACACCGACAATCTTTGTCGAGAGGCCCAGCGCATCACGCGCCAGGATCGTGCCGCAAATACCCGAGCCGCAGCCGATCGGTACATAGACCGTATCAAGGTCCGGCTGAGCCGTGAACAACTCATAGGCATAGCTTGCCACACCGCGCACAAGTTCCGGGTGAAACGGTGGCACGACAGCCAGGTTCTGTGCGTCAGCCACACGAAATGCCTCGACGCGGGCTTCGTCGAAATCATCGCCGAATTCGACCAGTTCTGCCCCGAACGCCTTCATCGCGGCGTTTTTCTCGACCGAATTGCCACGCGGGACGTAAACAAGCGCCCGCAGACCCGCAGCCGTGGCCGCCCGTGCCTGAGACTGGCCGTGATTGCCGCGCGTGGCTGTGCAGATACCTTTCACCCCCGGATCAGAGCGTGTCAGCCAGTCGATAAACGTGATACCACCCCGCACTTTGAATGCGCCTGTCGGTCCGTGGTTTTCATGCTTGACCCAAACCTCGCAGCCTGCGCGCGCATTCAGCATGGGCCAGCTATATTGGGGTGTCGGAGCCATGTGGCGATGGACAAGCGCAGTGGCGGTTTCAAGATCAGAACGTGTCAACATAACATCACCGTACACACCGCGCGCGCCCCTGCAAGACACGTTTTACCCTTGCGCCCGCGCGCGGTGCCGTCACAATCAGAAGCCATGAAGATAACGCGCAGAGATATGCTTGCCGCGGTGGCGGTACTGGCCGCACCACAGGCTATGGCGCAAGACGTCCCGGTGGTGTTTGCGGCCTCCAGCCTCAAGACAGTGTTGGACGAGATCGCACAAGATGTGCCCATGCGGATCAGCTATGGCGGTTCTGGCGCTTTGGCCCGCCAGATTATTCTGGGGGCCCCTGCGGATATATTCTTCTCGGCGCAATATGACTGGGTGGTTGCGGTGGATGAAGCTGGCATGCTGGAACCCGGTCCGATAGAGGGCCCACCGCGCGAGCATCCAAGACCAAGCGTTGCGGTCATGTCCAATACGCTGGTTCTGATTGGCGCGCCGGGACACACCCTAAGCAGTCTGCAAAATCTGCCCGGCGCAGGCCGGATTGCGATGGGCTTTGTCGAAGCCGTCCCAGCAGGTCTTCATGGAAAGGCCGCCCTTGAGACACTTGGCTTATGGGATGCGGTCGAGCCACAGGTCGTCCAGACCGATAACGCGCGCGCCGCACTGGCGCTTGTTGCCAGGGCAGACGTCCCGTTTGGTATCGTCTATGCAACGGATGCCTTGGCAGAGCCAAAGGTAGATGTGCTGGCCAAGTTCGACACACAAAGCCACGCACCAATCAGTTACGAGCTTGGGCTGGTAAAGGGTGCCGGACCAAAGGCAAAAGCGGTGTTTGAAAAATTACGCGGGCCCGACGCCAAAACCATCTACACCAAACACGGGTTCAGGGTGTTTTGATGCTTGGTCTTGGCGCGCAGGAATGGATGGCCGTTGCGCTGTCGCTGAAGGTCGCCTTCTGGGCAACGGTTTTCAGCTTACCGCTGGCGGTATGGGTGGCGTATCTTCTGGCGCGCAAGGAATTTCCCGGCAAGCAAGCGCTGAATGCAGCAGTGCATTTACCGCTGATCCTGCCGCCGGTGGTCACCGGGTACCTGCTGCTTTTGACATTCGGCACACAAGGCTGGATCGGCGGCGCGTTGGCACAAATCGGTGTGGTCTTCGCGTTCCGCTGGACCGGGGCGGTGCTGGCGGCCGCCATCATGGCGTTCCCGCTGATGGTCCGCGCCATCCGGTTGGGGTTTGAGGCGGTGGACCCCAGGCTGGAACAGGCCGCAACCACCCTTGGCGCGTCGCCCCTACGGGTCTTCTGCACGATCACGCTGCCACTGGTTGTCCCGTCCTTGATTGCAGGCGCAGTGCTTGCCTTTGCCAAGGCCATGGGGGAATTCGGCGCGACAATCACGTTCGTGGCCGCAATTCCGGGACAAACCCAGACTTTGCCATCGGCCATCTATGCCCTACTGCAAGTGCCGGGCGCGGAAAGCGGCGCGATACGGCTGACACTTATCGCCGTGGTGATCGCAGTCGCCGCGCTACTGGCGTCGGAATGGCTGGCTGTACGAGCGCAGCGAAGAATGCAGCGATGAGCATTTCGGTCGAGATCAAGCACCGGCATGGGGCGTTCGAGCTGGACGTGCGCTTTGAAAGCCCCGGCGGCGTGACCGCGATTTTCGGACCATCGGGCGCGGGTAAAACATCGGTGCTTAGCGCGATTGCCGGACTGTCACGACCTGATGCAGGGCGGATCGTTGTGGGCGGACGGGTTCTGTTTGACAGCGCATCGCGCGTGTTTGTCCCGCCGCACCAGCGCCGGGTAGGTTATGTGTTTCAGGATGCCCGGCTGTTTCCGCATCTCAGCGTGCAGGGCAATCTGGACTATGCACGCGGCAAGACCTCGGGCGATGTGATAGAAATGTTGGGCCTTGCACCGCTGCTGAACCGTCGCCCCGCGGGCCTGTCAGGTGGCGAAGCGCAGCGGGTTGCGATTGGGCGCGCTTTGCACGCCCAGCCAGATATTTTGTTGATGGATGAGCCGCTCTCGGCGCTGGATCAGGCCCGCAAGGATGAAGTTCTGCCCTATCTGGAACGTCTGCGCGACCATGCGGGCGTGCCGATTTTCTATGTCTCTCATGCCATGGCCGAGGTCGCGCGGCTGGCAAATGATCTGATCGTGTTGCGCGAGGGGCGCGTCATACGGGCCGGACCGCTGGCCGATATGCTCAGTGATCCGGCTGCCGTCCGCGATCTTGGTGTGCGCGAGGCAGGCGCATTGCTGAACGCGCGGGTGCTTAAGGTAGATGCAGGTGATGGGCTTAGCGAGTTGGAAACCAGCGCTGGTCGTCTGTTTTTACCCGCTTTGGACATGCCGGAAGGCGCGCAGTTGCGGGTGCGGATATTGGCCAGCGATGTGATTTTGTCAAAGGATCGCCCCGACGGGCTAAGCGCGCTGAATATCCTGCCTTGCACGGTGGAAAACGTGCTTGAGGGGCATGGCCCCGGCGTGGCAATAGGCCTGAGATCGGGGCAGGACCGGCTTGTGGCACGGATTACCCGGCGCTCGGCCCGCGTGATGAAGCTCACGCTCGGCATATCCGTGTTTGCGGTGATCAAATCGGTGTCGATCGCGCCACAAAACATTGGGCGGCATGCCGCGTTGGAGGAAGAATAGATGTGGCAGTTCTGGGTCGACCGTGGCGGCACCTTCACGGATCTGGTCGGGCGCAGGCCGGATGGCGGGATCGAGACGCTGAAGCTTCTGTCCGAGAACCCCGAGCAGTACAAGGACGCGGCGGTCGAAGGCATCCGCCGTATGTTGCACCCCGCACGGATCGACGATGGGCAGATTGAAGCCGTCAAGATGGGAACGACCGTCGCCACCAATGCGCTGTTGGAACGGAAAGGCGATCCTACGCTCTTGCTGATCACCGAAGGGCTGCGCGACCTGCTGCGGATCGGCTATCAAAACCGCCCCAAGCTGTTTGATTTGCAGGTCGTCCTGCCAGAGCTGTTATACGAGGACGTGGCCGAGGTTCCGGGACGTCTGGACGCGGCTGGCACCGAGATTACAGCATTGGATCAGGCGACGGCCCGCAACGCCTTGCAAGCCGCCTATGATCGCGGCACCCGCGGCGTGGCGATTGCCTTCATGCACGCCTATCTGAACCCTGCGCATGAACTGCTTGTGGCAGATATTGCGCGCGACATCGGCTTTACGCAAGTGTCTACCTCGCACGAGACATCCCGCCTGATCAAACTTGTCGGGCGCGGCGATACCACTGTGGTGGACGCTTATCTGTCACCGATCCTGCGGCGCTATGTGGATCAGGTCTCGGGTGCTTTGGGGACGCAGACACGGCTATTCTTCATGCAAAGCTCTGGCGGGCTGACCGATGCGCGTCTGTTTCAGGGGCGTGATGCGATCCTCAGCGGTCCGGCGGGCGGTGTTGTGGGCATGGTCAAAACGGCAGAGGCCGCCGGGTTTGACCGGCTGATCGGCTTTGACATGGGCGGCACCTCAACCGATGTCTGCCACTACGCGGGCGAATATGAACGATCTTTTGAGACCGAAGTGGCAGGCGTGCGCATGCGCGCCCCGATGATGAATATTCACACGGTTGCAGCCGGGGGTGGTTCGATCCTGTCCTTCCGAGACGGGCGCTATCAGGTTGGCCCGGAAAGCGCCGGTGCTGATCCGGGGCCTGCCTGCTATCGACGTGGCGGGCCTTTGACTGTGACCGATTGCAATGTGATGCTGGGCAAGCTGAACCCCGACCACTTCCCCTCGATTTTTGGGCCCGATGCAGATCAGCCGCTGGATACAGCCATCGTGCGCAAGAAATTCGAAACCCTCGCCGCAGAAATTGCGGACGCCGCAGGCCAAGCCCCGCTTGGCGCCGAGGAAACCGCCGAGGGGTTTTTGCGCATTGCCGTGCAGAACATGGCGCGGGCGATCAAGAAGATCAGTGTCGAACGCGGCTATGACGTCACGCGCTACACGCTCAATTGCTTTGGCGGCGCGGGCGGACAACATGCCTGCCTTGTGGCGGATGCTTTGGGGATGAAGACCGTATTTCTGCATCCTTTCGCCGGGGTGCTGAGCGCGTTTGGCATGGGGCTTGCCGATATTCGTGCTCTGCGCGAGCGGCAGTTTGACAGAGCGCTGCATGATGTGGCTGCGGCAGCTCAGCTTGACGATATGGCCGGTGAAGCGCGGGATGAGGTTGCAAACCAAGGCGTAGCACGCGACCGGGTCGAGGTGATCCGACGGGCGCATCTGCGTTATAGGGGCTCTCACCAAAGCCTTGCGGTAGAGTTCGGCACGCCTGACAAGATGAAGGCTGCCTTTGAGACCGCGCATATCTCGCGCTTCGGCTTTGCATCGCCCGATGGGGATGTGCTGATCGAGATGCTGAGCGTCGAGGCCATTGGCGCAGGCGACACCCTGGCCAAGACGGCTGCGCCAGAGCCCGCCAAAGCCAAACCACATGCGCATATCCCGATATATGGCGCGCCTGAGACGCCGCTGTTTCAACGGGATGATCTGCGTGCCGGACAGCTCATCGAAGGCCCCGCAATCATCACCGAAGCCACCGGGACAAACGTGATCGAGCCCGGCTGGTCCGGCGCATTGGATGCTGCGGGCAACCTGATCCTGACCCGCACGCAAGACATCGCGCGCGAAACTGCCCTTGGCACGCAGGCTGATCCGGTCATGCTGGAGGTGTTCAACAATCTGTTCATGTCGATTGCCGAACAGATGGGCTCAACCCTGCAAAACACGGCCTATTCCGTAAACATCAAGGAACGGCTGGATTTTTCCTGCGCATTGTTTGACGCCACGGGCGGTCTGGTCGCCAATGCGCCCCATGTGCCGGTGCATCTGGGATCTATGTCGGATGCCGTGCGCACAGTGGCGCGACTGAACGCAGGGAAGATGGCACCGGGCGATGCATTCATGCTGAACGACCCGTTCAATGGCGGGACGCATTTGCCGGATGTCACAGTGATCACCCCGGTGTTTGACGCATCGGGCAGTGACATTTTGTTCTACGTGGGCTCACGCGGACATCACGCTGATATCGGCGGACGCACACCGGGATCCGCCCCGCCGGACAGCACCCATATCGAAGAAGAAGGCGTCGTGATCGACAATTTCAAGCTGGTTGAGGCAGGCGTTCTGCGCCGGGCCGAAACCCGCGCGATGCTGGCCTCCGGGCGCTATCCCTGCCGAAATATCGATGAGAACATGCGCGATATCGAAGCGCAGATCGCCGCGAATGCGACAGGAATTTCCGAAGTCCACAAGATGATCGACAGTTTCGGGATCGAAACGGTGCAGGCCTATATGGGCCATGTGCAGGCCAATGCAGAGGCTTCCGTGCGCCGCGTCATCGGCAAATTACGCGACGGAGAATTCGAATACCCGCTTGATGAGGGACAGATCATCAAAGTGAAGGTGACGGTGAACACGGATGACGGCTCGGCGGTGATCGACTGGACCGGCACATCGCCGCAGGGGGCGAATAATTACAACGCGCCTAGGGCTGTGTGCAATGCGGTTGTGCTCTATGTGTTCCGGGCCTTGGTGGGCGCGGATATTCCGCTGAACGAAGGCTGCCTTGCGCCGCTGAAAATCATTGCACCGGAAGGCTCGATGATCAATCCGCGCTATCCGGCGGCCGTGATTTCGGGCAATACAGAGGTTTCGCAATCCATGTGTGACTGTCTGATCGGGGCGCTTGGCGTACTGGCGGGGTCGCAAGGGACGGTGAATAATTTCGTCTGGGGCAACGCTCGGTTTCAAAACTATGAAACCATCGCAGGCGGCATGGGTGCAGGTGACGGGTTTGACGGGGCAAATGCGGTGCAGGTCCATATGACCAACACACTGATGACCGACCCCGAAGTGCTGGAAACCCGGTTCCCCGTGCGATTACAACGGTTTGAAATTCGCAAAGGTTCGGGTGGCGCGGGGCGCTGGACAGGCGGCGAGGGCGTAATACGGGTGCTGGAATTTCTGGATGATGTGACCGTGACGACCCTGACAAGCCATAGGGTGACGCAAGCCTTTGGCGTGGATGGCGGCGATCCGGGGGGCGTTGGCATCAACGCCGTTCTGCGCCGCGACGGCACCCGCGAAGTGCTGAAAGGCAATGACGAGGCCGACCTGCGCGCAGGAGATGCATTCGAGATGCAGGCACCGGGCGGCGGGGGTTGGGGAAAGCCATGATTTTGGCGCCGGGCAGAATGATAGGAAAACTGTTTATTCCTAAAGCTTGGGCTTGAAAATAAGTGCGATACGTTAGATGGGTTTGATTTTTACGTCAGGACATTGATGCAATGTTGGGTTGGAGGCCAGTTTGTCGGATGCTGCTTACCGCTTGTTTAACCGGAAAGCGAATAAATCAGCTATTGGCGCGGTGACAGCAGGGCGAAGTAACACACAACTCCAAACTGTATTTTACAGCATTAGAGCTAAAGCTCCCATAAGCGCCCCAAACACACTGGCATGGTTGGCCGCCGCTACCATAAATCCCTGATACTTTTCTTTAAATACGGGAGTACCCTTTGAGCTCTCCATACTGTCAATTGCTTCCATTAGATGCTGTTGCTCAGCATCGGCGAGATTTGCGCCTAACAATTTTTCCTTCAGTTTTTTGAAAATCTCGTCGTCGGAAGTTGAAACTGACAAATTCTGCGAATTATCGACTGAATTGATGTTGATTCGAGCATTTTCGCCTTGAATTTTGTTAATGATTGTTTGCGCGGGAGCAGGCAGCGCATCGCTTCTTCGGATGTCGATTTGGTAATGAGGTTCAATCGCCCCGCCCAAACCAGACTGAAAGCCAGGGTTTTCGACAATGTACTCCTCTACCAAACCTGACGGTAGTTTTCTCAAGAACCGATCGCCTGGCGTTACTGGCAAAGAGATATTAAAAGTAAAGAGCTTCTTACCAGTCACAAGCCCTTTGATACTATCCACCTGCCCAGAGCAATCGGCCTTTAGGAACGAAAGCTCTTCTGTCATCATATCCTTAATCACGTAGTAATCTCCTTGCTTGATATTCATTGCACAGTAGCCTTCAACAAGTGCTGCGGCACGATGATCTATTGCGTCGACACCTGACTCTCCCCATCGACCACGATCATGCGGTTTAGGGAAATTGATCCTGTCGCCACGTAAAATTCTATCCTTTTCGACCGCTCGTTTTTGAATGCCCGCCGCAAACATCTTTATAATGCCAACAGCCTCCGCGATTGCCTGCCTGCGCACATTCTTTGCATACTTCAATAGTTCGAGTTCGACTGAGTTGAAAAATTCAGCGACCTTAATTTTTCGATAGCGTGAGATAGTGTCCCAATAGACCTCAATCGCAGAGCCAGAATAAGCAATGCCACTGTACCGAATTGGTCGCCCGCGAAAGCTGTCAATCTCGATTGTCTTGCTCTCCCCAATAAAATGCCACTTGAAAAACCATTCATTGTCCATCCTCGACAGTTCTTGTTGAACCGCAAGTTCAAGATTCTGACCTATAGTGGTTTTGAATGACATGCTCACTTCGCCTTTTTGCATTTTCATATCTCATCCCATCATGGGCAAAAAGCAACGAAAATGGCCATTGAAGTGCGCGCAATTGCAGTTGATTTCGCCCATACCCGACACCATACCATTCATACTTAGGGTTTGGGGCAAAGTTGGTTGCCTGAACTGCATCCTCAGTCTCTGAAGCGACGCATCCTGTTAAACTCACCTGACGCCCGGCAATAAGAAAAAGCACCATTTCTGTTCCGCGGACCACGTATGATATGTAATTATGTTCGCAGCGAAAGTACGTAAACGCACCCTCCCCTTCCAATCGGAACTGTCCTATAGCTACACCAAGAACTACCGAGGGGGGCTGATTTGCCCGAAAGAACGGAAAGCGAAAGCCGCAAGCTGCTGGGGCGCTTGCGTGATACGCTGGCAGAAGACAGCGCAGGGCAGGAACGGCTTGATCGGATCACGCATATCATTGCGGATCAGATGGGGACGGATGTGTGCTCGATCTATCTGTTCCGTGACCCCGAAACGCTGGAGCTTTGTGCCACGGAAGGTCTGAATCAAGAGGCTGTGCATCAAACACGGATGCGCATTGGCGAAGGGCTGGTCGGACGGGTTGCGAAATCGGCCAATCCTATCAATACACCCGACGCGCCCTCGATGCGGGGGTTTCGCTTTATGCCAGAAACCGGGGAAGAAAGTTTCAGCTCTTTTCTGGGTGTGCCGATCCAGAGGCTCGGTGACAGGTTGGGTGTGCTGGTGGTTCAATCCAAGGACGCCCGCACATATACGGATGACGAGGTCTACGCGCTGGAAGTTGTCGCCATGGTTCTGGCAGAGATGACCGAGCTAGGTGCCTTCATCGGCGAAGGGGAGGCCTTGTCCGCACGCCATACGCGTCAGGAACTGTTTCGCGGTGGCATAGCACAGGAAGGCGCGACCGAGGGCAATGTCTATCTACATGAGCCCCGCGTTGTCGTCACCAACCCGATTGCAGACGACCCCCATGCCGAGCTGAAGCGTCTAAACGAGGCGATGGACAGCCTGCGCAGCTCGGTCGATCAGATGTTGCAGTCGATGGGCAAGACCACCGACAAGGAACAAGTCAAGGTTCTGGAAGCCTACAGGATGTTCGCCAATTCCCGCAGTTGGGTGCGGCGGATGGAGGAAGACATCGCCCTGGGTCTGTCCGCCGAAGCGGCTGTGGAGAAGGAACAATCGGCCACCCGCGCCCGGATGGAGCAGGTGCCCGATCCGTATTTGCGCGACCGGTTGCATGATCTGGACGATCTGTCGAACCGATTGTTACGGCTGCTGACGGGGCAAGGGGCGGATACGGGCGCCGAGATGCCCGAACATCCAATCCTTGTGGCTCGCAACATTGGCCCCGGCGAATTGCTGGATTATGGCAAGAAGCTGCGTGGTATCGTGCTGGAAGAAGGCTCGGTCGGATCACACGCGGCCATTGTTGCGCGGGCCTGGGCCATTCCACTGGTGATCAACGCCAAACGCATTCTGACCGAGGCGCTGAACGGCGATCATATTCTGGTCGACGGGGATCAGGGCATTGTGCATCTGCGCCCCGAAGATGCGGTTGCTGCCGCTTTCCGTGACAAGATTGCGATGCAAACGCAGGCGCAGGAACGCTATGCCTCGATCCGCGACAAACCGGCAGAGACCATATGCGGCAAGGTGATCTCGCTTCATATGAACGCAGGGCTGATGGCCGATCTGCCCTCGCTTGAGGGGTCCGGGGCCGAGGGTGTGGGCCTGTTCAGAACCGAGTTGCAATTCCTGACCCGGTCCCGTGTGCCGCGCCGGTCTGAGCTGGCCACGATCTATGGCAGCGTGATGAGTGCTGCCAAAGGCAAGCGCGTCATCTTCCGCACGCTTGATATCGGATCCGACAAGGTGCTGCCCTATATGAAACCGACGGAGGAGCCGAACCCTGCTATGGGGTGGCGCGCGATCCGGGTCGCGCTGGACAAGAAGGGTGTGATGCGGATGCAGTTGCAGGCCCTGATCCGGGCAGCGGCAGGGCGGCCATTATCGGTGATGTTCCCATTTGTGGCGCAATTCGACGAATTCCGCGAGGCACGTCAACATTTGCTGAGCGAGCTGGAGCGGGAAAAGAAGATGGGGCATGTGCTGCCGTCCAAGGTCGAAATCGGCACGATGCTGGAAACACCGTCGCTAGCCTTTGCGCCAAAACAGTTCTTTGAATTGGCAGATTTCATCTCGATCGGTGGCAATGATCTCAAACAGTTCTTCTTTGCAGCCGACCGCGAGAATGAGCGCGTGCGCAAACGCTATGATACCCTGAATGTCAGCTTCCTGACGATGCTGGAGATGATCGCGACCCGCTGCGCCGAGACCGATACCCCATTGTCCTTTTGCGGCGAAGATGCAGGCCGGCCGGTCGAGGCCTTGTGTTTTGCGGCCATCGGCATGCGCAGCCTATCGATGCGCCCCGCCTCTATCGGGCCAGTCAAAAGCCTGTTGCGCCGCAGTAATCTGGATGAGGTCAAGTCGGTGATCGACGAGGCACGCGGCAACGGCGCGCAATCAGTGCGCCCCGCTGTGATAAAATGGCTGACGGGTCAGACCTGAAAACCGCCCACTAAGAGCTGATCCGGATTTCCACACGACGGTTGGCCGCCCGACCCTCTGGATTATCAGACCCATCTGCATTGGTGTTTTGGGCAATCGGAGATGTTTCGCCCTCACCTGCGGTGACAATTTTATCGGCTGCGATTTGACCTTGTCCAGCCAACCAGCGCTTCACAGAGTTGGCGCGTCGCAAGGAAAGATCAAGATTGTAAAGATCTGACCCTTTCGCATCGGTATGTCCTGTAACAACGACAAGGCCTTTACCGTCCCGCTTGATCAAGAATGCAACCTGTTCCAGCGTGTTAGCCGCCGCAGCAGTAATGTCAGCGCTGTCATAGCCAAACAAGACATCTGAACCGAGATTAACCACCAATTCATTTGCACGCCGCTCTACATTCAGATTTTCAAGAACTTCTTCATAGCTGAATTCCGCTTTCTGAAATGCGGCACAATCGGCATCTGTGATGGTCAAATCCTCCAGAACAACTTTCGGAGAAAATGTGATCTGATCCGGCCCCGTTTTTGTATATGTGCCATAATCATCGGAATAACTATAGCCGACCGGGGCCTGTTGCGCAGTGACTGCCAAAGCTGCGTTGGGTGAGAAAATAATCGGACCATCGGCCATTTTATTGTACTGACCGGAAGCATTCTTAAATCCGAAGGTGTCACCTTGACGAGAATAGGTATTGTCGCCGACGGCAATGTTGAAGTCGCCGACAACGGCAATTTTTGAACCGCTCTCGTTGACGCGGATCGTTGTATCATCCTTGTAGAAATAACTCTCGATCCCATCAGAGAAGACATAGCGGTAAACGCCTGTCATTATAGGACAACTTACAGCAGGGGCTGTGGTTATATTTTCAGTCTGGGTTTGCTCTGGTTGTGTGTCCTTGGTCGGAGCGACTGTCCCCTGAACAGATGGCGCGTCTTCTACCGGCAATTCACTAACCTGTTTTGCAAGTACAAATCCTGGTCCCTGAAGACTGAGGGTTTCATTTGCCCAGCTGAATACCTCTGGTCCTTTTGCTGGATCCGACAAGACAATATCGCCTTCGCTACATACAACCGAAATACCGGATATATTTGTTACGAGCGTTTCGTTAGACGGGCAATTTGCCAGTGTTTGACCATCCCTGACGATCAGACCCGCGGCATCTATTGTTACTAAAGTACCTGACGGCGACAAAAACCATACGCCGCCGGACGCATCTACGCCCACTTTCGGCTCTACTTGAGCGTAAGCTGCGAAACCCATCGCACAAACGCCGACGCTCAAAATAATCTGCATGGTTATATTTCGAATAGCATTCATATCATTCACTCTTTCCAACAAGAAGTGAATTACCTTACGTCAACGATATCTTGTCAGTAAATGTAAATATTGGTAACTTTAACTTACCAATGACGGGGAAGTCCTGATATGCCCATCATCACAGAGATCGAAGACCTCAAACGTCTTTACAAGCGCCGTGCGCCAAAGATGTTTTACGATTATTGCGAAAGCGGGTCATGGACCGAGCAAACCTTTCGGGAGAATTCATCGGATTTTGACCGTATCCGACTGCGCCAGAAAGTGGCCGTCGATATGGAAGGCAGAACAACCGCGTCCCAGATGATCGGGCGTGATGTCGCGATGCCTGTCGCCCTTGCCCCTGTCGGCATGACGGGCATGCAACATGCGGATGGTGAAATCCTTGCGGCCAAAGCGGCCGAGAAATTTGGTGTGCCATTCACACTGTCGACCATGTCCATCTGCTCGATCGAGGATATTGCGGAAAACACATCTGCACCTTTCTGGTTTCAGCTTTATGTAATGCGCGATGCGGAGTTTATCGCCAACCTGGTCAACCGCGCGAAGGACGCAAATTGCGATGCGATGGTGCTGACGCTGGATCTGCAATTGTTGGGTCAGCGGCACAAGGATTTGAAAAACGGGCTATCCGCCCCGCCCAAGCTGACGCCGATGGTGATCCTTGATCTGATGACGAAATGGCGCTGGGGTCTGCAAATGCTCCAGACCCACAGGCGCACCTTCCGCAACATCGTTGGTCACGCGAAATCGGTGGATGACATTTCATCCCTGCACAGTTGGACCGCTCAGCAATTTGACCTCCGCCTGAACTGGGACACGGTGAAAGACTATCGCAAGCAATGGGACCGTAAGTTGATCCTCAAGGGCATTCTTGATGCTGAGGACGCGAAGAAGGCTTTGCAGGTCGGGGCCGATGCGATCATCGTATCCAATCATGGCGGGCGGCAACTGGACGGCGCGATGAGCTCCATCACCATGCTGCCCCAGATCATGGATGCCGTGGGCGATAAGATCGAAGTCCATCTGGATAGCGGTATAAGGTCGGGTCAGGACGTCTTGAAGGCGTTGGCGTTGGGGGCCAAAGGCACCTATATCGGACGCGCGTTTATTTATGGGCTGGGGGCGATGGGCCAACAAGGCGTCAGCGAAGCCCTGCGGGTGATCCATACAGAGCTGGACACCACCATGGCGCTCTGCGGCGAGAAGGACGTGAAAAACCTTGGCAAGCACAACCTTCTGATCCCGAAGGATTTCTCTGGGGATTGGCAATAGGTTGGGGGTTGGTGAATGCTCTCGGATGGCGCGTCAAGTGATGTTGCCTTGCGTGGCAGGCAAACTTGGGTCGTTTGTAAAACGGATATTTTGGATTAAAGGCAGGTGCGCGGGATTTTACTTAGGTTCGTCACGCGCCTTTCATTGGAATTTCAAGAGTGTTGAGAGGCACGGTTATCTGAAGATGACGCGCTATTTGGCGCAATAATAGCCGTTGGTCTAACGGTTCTCTAACCCATTCGCCACACGTTGCGCCCGGATCTCATCGCCGTTGTTACGAACGTATTCGACAAACTCTGCCAAGCCCTCTGCAATTTCTGTATGCTGCGCGGCGAACTCGGCTTTGGGCGTAAAGCTGTCGTTGTTTTCTGTCGCCCAATCCAAGGCACATTGCATAGCGTCTGCCCATTCTTCTGTATCGCCAGCAGCCCAGCCGTTTATGGTTGTCCCGATAACATCATTGAGGGACGCATAGAGCGCCGGATCACCGGATTGCGGCAGCTCTGGGCGGGCTAAAAGATGCACCCGCGCCCGGTATTGTGCACGATAGAACAGGCAGGTGGCGACATTTTTGTCGCCGGTCTCAAAAAGCTCTGCTGCTGTTTGGTAATCAGCCGCTGGCGGGCCATCAGACGGGAAGTCATCTATGGCAGTTTCCGCAAAACCCGGCGCTGCAAGGCCAAAACAGACAACAACAGTAGAAATAAAGCGCATTATATACTCCACACAATTCGAAAGACCCTATGTAGAGAGCAGAGAAGGGTCAACCATTCCTCGGAAATCAAAAATCGATGCATCCTTAAGCAAATTTCAAAAAGCCGCGGAAATAAACGGCTCTTGGATCAACGTGGACGCATCCCTGCTGTGTCGCCCTTCCAAATCAGCTGATGGCTGCGACAGGTATCTTTCATGGCCAGCTCCCTCAAAATTGTAGTGATTGAACCCGATCCTTCACGCGCCAAGGAAATAGCAGACGCCCTGAAAGATGGCGGGTGGGGCGATGTCGTTATTCTGTCGGAACCTTCATCATTATCTACTGTGATAAGTCAGAATGAGCCTGATATCGTGCTTATTGATTTGGCCAACCCTGATAGGGATACGTTAGAACATCTCAGTTTGGTCACGGATGCCAGATCACGCCCGGTTGCAATGTTTGTGGATCATTCGGATGAGACCCTGTCCAAAGCGGCAATTGCCGCAGGTCTGAGCGCCTATGTGGTGGACGGGCTGCAAAAGGACCGCATCAAACCCGTTCTGGAAACTGCAATCGCCCGGTTTCAGATGATGAGTCAAATGGCGTCCGAACTGAATGCTGCCAAGCAAGCGCTTGAGGATCGCAAGACTCTCGACCGCGCCAAGGGTCTTCTGATGCGCGCGCGTGGCTTGTCCGAAGAGGAGGCCTACACGCTTATCCGCCGTACTGCGATGGATCAAAATCGCAAAGTCGCCGATGTTGCCCATGCGTTGGTCACAGCTGCGGATTTGCTCAAATGACCTTCACTGATCTTGATTGTGGTTACATTCCGTTAGTCGACAGTGCCCCGCTGATCATCGCCAAAGAGCTTGGGTTTGCCTTTGATGAAGGTCTGCGCCTCAATCTGTTGCGCCAACCATCCTGGTCCGCCACCCGTGATATGTTGGCCGCAGGCCATCTGGACGCCGCACATATGCTGGCCCCCCTGCCCGTCGCAATCGCATTGGGTCTGGGTGGGCAAACCGAACGCATTGATACGCTGATGAACCTCAACCTGAACGGCAATACATTTTGCGTCTCGAACGAGGTTGCGAAAATAATTCAGGGCAGCGGTTGGTCAGGCGACATCACAAACCCGCTGGATGCTGGCACTGCTGCACTGACGGCGTTGGACCGACCCTTGCGGGTCGGTGTCCCGTTTCCATTTTCGATGCACCGCTTATTGCTTGATTACTGGCTTCGAGGAAATCCAAAGAGTCATTCAAAAAGCTATGAGACCCAGACAGTCCCCCCACATCGCATGGCCGATGCTTTGGCGAGCGGCACCATAGATATGTTCTGCGTTGGTGAGCCCTGGGGGAGCGTTGCCGTCCAACGCGAGGTTGGCCATATCATATTGAGCGGATCGTCCGTGTGGTCCGCCGCCCCTGAAAAGGTGCTTTCTGTGCGCCATAGCTGGACGCAGGATCACCCCGAGAAATGCGCAGCACTTATACGTGCGGTTTACCGCGCTTGCGAATGGCTTGATACACCCGAGAACAAGGTGCTTGCGACAGAAATTCTGGCGCGCACCGAACATCTCGCGCTTTCAGAACAAACGCTTGATCCCGCGCTCTTTGGCCGCCTGACGGCTTCGCCCGGAACCAACATCATCACTGTTCCGAATTTTCTCAGGTTTTACGATGGGGCTGCAACCTTCCCGTGGAAGTCTCAGGCCGCCTGGATGGCGAGGCAGATGGGCACAGGCTTCGGGCAACGCGATATGGAAGCAGTCAAAACCTGTATCAGAACCGATCTTTACCGCGAATATCTTGCGCCTATTGGCGTTGATTTGCCCGGTGCTTCAGAAAAAATCGAAGGGGCTCTGCCTCATGCAACGGCGGTCGCATCGACAAGAGGTGAAATGATCCTTGGCCCTGACGCTTTTTGTGATGGCGCAATTTTTGACCCAAGTCAGAATGAGTGACGCCTTTTTAAGCACAGTCTGAATTCCCGATTGAAAATCAGCGCATTGATTTGGACACTTCAAAACCCGTCAGTAAACTTGGATTAGTCCGCAACGCTGCGGATTATTCCTGAAAAGAGCACTGTCGCTCGATACTGCCGTGCTTCCTCCCGCATGGCTGATCGTGCGTATATTGTTTTTCGGGGGGCGGAAGCAGAACATGAAAAATTTCCCGATGTTCCTGCGTATGTCAGATCGGCGCGTCGTCATCATCGGCGGCGGCGAGCAGGCGGCGCAAAAGACCCGGTTGATCCTTAAAACTGAGGCTCAGATCGTTGTCTGCGCGCAGACGCTTGACCCGGAACTTGCATCCCTTGCGCAAAGTGGCCGCATCCTTTGGGATCGCTCTGCCATCACGACCAAGACATTCGCCGATAATGCGTTGAGCTTTATCGCCACAGGTTGCCCCGGCGCGGATGCGGCGACCCATGGTATCGCCAAGGCTGCAGGCGCTATGGTGAATGTCGTCGACCAACCGGACCTTTGTGATGCGCTTACCCCGTCCATCGTTGACCGCGACCCGGTCGTTATCGCGATCGGCACCGAAGGAACCGCCCCCGTCCTTGCCCGTCAAATCAAAACCAGAGTAGAGCAAATGCTGGAGCCCCGCTTGGGCGATCTTGCAGCCTTGGCAGGCCGACTGCGTGATCAGGCCGGACAGTATCTTTCGCCACGCAAACGCCGCGACCTGTGGCGGTGGGTCTTTAACGGCCCGGTCCGTGACCAGCACGCACAAGGTGGCGAACACGCTGCGGCGGTGGCCATCAAACACGCCATCCAAACGGGTGACTTCGGATCAAATGCCGAAGGCAGCGTAGCTCTTGTTGGTGCAGGGCCCGGCTCCAAAGACCTCATAACTCTGCGCGGTGTACAACGTCTACAAGAAGCGGATGTCATCTACTATGACCGTCTTGTTGATCCTGACATCCTTGAACTTGCAAGACGTGATGCGGAACGCGTCTATGTTGGCAAGGCACCCGGCTGCCATAGCTGGCCGCAAGACAAGATCAACCAAACCCTTGTCTCTGCTGCGAAACGCGGAAAACGTATTGTGCGTCTGAAATGCGGTGATGTTGGCATATTCGGTCGTGCCGCCGAAGAACTGGCCGCTTTGCGCAACGCCGGCATTTCCGTTGAGATTGTCCCCGGCGTAACTGCCGCTTCCGCAGCGGTTGCCGTGATGGGTGACGTCCTGACCGAGCGTGATCGCACAGACACTTTGGTTCTGACAACAGGGCGGTGTCGCGACGCGGCGCAGGCCCCGAACTTGCTGAACCATTTGCATCCCGGCACAAATGTCGGCGTCTATATGGGCGTCGGCGCAGCCCCAGCCATTGCCGCAACCCTGATACGCGCGAGTCTTCAGGACAAGGTTGAAATCTCCGTTGTCAGTCATGTCGGACGTGCCGCACAAACACATGCGCGTTGCACTGCGGCTACGCTTACCCAGACGATCGAATCCCACGCCATCAATGCGCCTGCCCTGCTGTTTCTGACCTACCCAAAGGCAACCGAAAGCCAACAATTGCACAAAGCCTTGGCTTAAGCGCGCGAACTCAGTCAGGTCGCAGCGCCACATCAGAGGGCAATTCTTGTGCCACGCGAATGGGTCAATCGGAAGATGCGCTTGCGTCACTCAGAGTTAGCCGCATAATCAAACTCACAGGTGAGCCGGATATTCCCTTAGTTCGGGCTGTTCTCAGGCTCAGCCCTCGGACCGCATTCAGCAAAGGCTGAATACGGATGTAACGACAAATGGAGACGCCCCGATGAAAGATCCTGAAATCGACATTCTGATCGCAGAGCTTGAAGAGCAAAATGACATGACGGTCGCCGATTTTGACGGGGTTGTAAGAGCTCTGGAATTTTTACTGCCCGACACTTTCACTGCAAGCAACATATCGGCGCAGAACGTCAATACGACAGACGAAGCGATCCATATCGCCGATCAGGCCTTTCCCAATTGGGTTGTTCACATTCGTGGGCGGGCAAATGACAAGGATGGTCATTGGCGTTGCACGTTGCGCGAAACTGACAGCCGCGACAGTGATGCCGCGATTGGGTCCGGACGATCACCGGTTCTTGCTCAGGCGATCCTTGCAGCCGTGATGCGACTGGCCATGATGCTGAGAAAACCTGACGCTGACTGACATCATGTATTGAAACGCGCAAAGAGTGTTATGCACGAAATACTGACGATTACGCTGAACCCCGCTATTGATCTTGCAACCTCGGTTGGCAAAGTAATCGCGGGACCAAAGCTGCGGTGCAGTGCGCCGCAGATCGACCCCGGGGGCGGTGGCGTTAATGTGGCCCGTACCGTCTGCAAGCTTGGGCATTCGGCACGTGCGCTGATTGCGGTTGGCGGGACGACGGGCGCCGGGTTGCTTGCCTTGTTGGATGCTGAAACCGTGCCAACCCATCCTGTGCATGTCAGTGGGGAAACGCGGCAAAGCTTTGCTGTAACAGATGAAAGCTCCGGGGCACAGTATCGTTTCGGCTTGCCCGGCGAGACACTAACACCCCAAGACGCAGATGCGCTAATCGCAGAAATTGCAACCGCAGCACCTAAAGACGGGCTGGTCGTGCTCAGTGGCAGCATTGCGCCCGGCTTGCCTGACGACTACCCGTTGCAAATTCTGAACGCGATCAAACCGCGCACAGATAAACTGATTATCGACACGGCTGGACCTGTTTTGATGCGGTTGATCGCAAACCCGACCTCACCTGTCTATTTGCTACGCCTTGATCAAAACGAAGCGGCCGAGGCCGCAGCGCATCCTATGCGCACCATTGCCGACAGCGTTGCTTTTGCAGAAGGGCTTGTTGCACGGGATGTGGCCCGGATTGTTGTGACCGGGCGCGGTCCGGAAGGGTCCGTTCTGGTATCGCAGGATCAGAAGTTCCTGTGCCACGCGCCCCATGTGCCTGTACGCAGCAAGATCGGGGCGGGCGATGCGTTTGTTGGATCGATGACACTGTCGCTGGCGCGCGACGAACCGCTTGACCGGGCATTGCAGTGGGGCGTAGCAGCGGCCAGCGCAACTGTCAGCACCGAAGGCACAGCACTATGTGAGCAGCAGATGGTCGAAGATTTGCTGCCGCTCTGCACAATCGAGCAGATCTAACCCCTTTCCGCCTTGGCCACATTTCGCAGCACGTTAACGAAACTGTCCGGTGTCACTGAGATGCTATCGATGCCAAAGCCAACCAGTCGTTGCGCATAAGCAGGATCATTGCTGGGAGCCTGACCGCAGAAGCCAACCTTTGAACCAGCCTTATAGGCCTCGCGGATCACTGTCTCGATCATCCACAGCACGGCCGGATCATCTTCATGGAAAAGCGAGGCGAGTTCTTCGGAATCGCGGTCGATCCCCAACGTCAACTGGGTCAGGTCATTGGAGCCTATGGAGAAGCCGTCAAAGCGCTCTGCAAACTCCGCCGCCCGAACCACGTTTGCCGGGATTTCGCACATCACATAGACCTGTAGCCCGTCTTTGCCTCTCTCAAGTCCATTTTTGGCCATGACAGCCAGCACATGGTCCGCCTCTTCCGGGGTTCGGCAGAACGGGATCATCATAATCACATTGTCAAATCCCATCTGACCGCGCAGCCGCGCGATGGCCTGACATTCCAAGGCGAAACCATCGCCGTAATTGGGCGAGTAATAACGGGATGCCCCCCGGAAGCCGATCATCGGGTTTTCTTCATGCGGCTCGAAATCCCGCCCGCCCAGCAGGTCGGCATATTCGTTGGTCTTGAAGTCGCTCATCCGCACGATCACCGGCTTTGGATAACAAAAGGCCGCAATGCGCGAGAGACCGCGCGCAAGTTGATCAACAAAATACTCCGGCTTGTTGTCATAGCCGGTCGTCAATGCCTTGATCGCGTCGCGCGTTTCCGGATCGGTGATCGTATCGAAATGCGCCAGTGCCATTGGATGAACGCGCACAGCGGTGTTCACAACGAACTCCATCCGGGCCAGACCTACGCCATCGACCGGCAAGCGCCACCACCGCAACGCCGCCGATGGGTTGGCCAGATTAAGCATCACCTTCGTTTTACAGTCCGGCAAATCACCCAAAGCTTCCTCGGTAACAGTGACCTTGGAGATACCCTCAGTCACGTCGCCTTCCTCACCACCGGCACAAGAGACGGTCACATCCTGCGCGTCGTGCAGCAGATGTGTGGCATTGCCGCAGCCGACAATAGCAGGCAGCCCCAGTTCCCGGCTGACAATCGCTGCATGAGAGGTGCGCCCCCCATGATCCGTGACAATTGCAGCGGCTCGTTTCATGATCGGCACCCAATCAGGATCCGTAGTTGACGTTACCAATATGGACCCATCGACAAAGCGGTCGATATCCTCGGCCCGTTCGATCATGCAGACCCGTCCCGCAACTGCGGCGTCCCCCACACTAAGCCCGGTCACGAGCACCTCACCGGGATTTTCCACCGCGTAGGATTTCAAAGACCCGACATCAGCACGCGACTGTACCGTTTCGGGACGGGCCTGTACGATGTAAAGCGTTCCGGTCTTGCCATCCCGCGCCCACTCCATATCCATGGGCTGCCCGTAATGTTGCTCAATGATCTTCGCCTGCCGGGCCAGCGACAAGATTTCCGCGTCACTCAGGACAAATTGCTTCCGCTCGGCTTTTGAGGTCGGCACATTGCGCGGTGTGCCATCACGATCATGGATCATCTTGATCTCTTTGGCACCCATGCGCTTTTCCAGGATCGGCGTTAGCGCCTCATTCTCCAGAAAAGGCTTGAAAACTTCGTACTCATCCGGATCGACGGCCCCTTGGACGACATTCTCGCCCAGACCCCAGGCAGCATTGATGAGCACCGCATCGGGAAACCCGGATTCCGTATCGATGGAAAACATCACACCCGACCCGCCCGTATCGGCACGCACCATCTGTTGCACACCGACAGAAAGGGCAACCTGCTGATGCGAGAAACCCTGAATCTGACGGTAGGAAATCGCCCGGTCCGTGAAAAGCGAAGCGTAGCATTTGCGGCAGGCTTCCAGCAGTGCAATTTCACCGATGACATTCAGAAAGGTCTCTTGCTGACCCGCAAAACTTGCATCAGGAAGATCCTCTGCCGTAGCGCTGGACCTTACGGCGACGGGAACAGCCTTTTCCCCGCTGGCATCACAAAGCGCTTTATAGTGATCTGTGATCGCCTTGGCAGTATCGGCAGGCCAGTCGCCGCCAAGGATCAGTTCGCGGATTGCCTGACCTGTCTTATGCAGTGTCACCTTTCCAGTGGCTAAAGCCTCTAGCGCAATAGCTATCTTTGCATCCAGATCGTTCGCAGTCAGGTAGGCCCGGAAGGCGTCTGCAGTGGTTGCAAACCCCGGCGGGACAAGAATGCCTTTCTCCCCCAAAGCGCTGATCATTTCGCCAAGTGAGGCGTTCTTTCCGCCGACGGTTTCGACGTCGCCGCGCCGGACTTCGGTGAAATCCTTAACGAGTGGAGTCGATTGGCCCATTTTGTCATCCTTCCCACATGTTTCGCGATGAACCTGCGGCATGTCGGGCAATGACAAAATGATCTAGGTCAACGGCCCTAGCAAATCCGTGGCAACGGGTCGTCTTCCAATTCATCCAGTAACCTTGTGCCACCGATAGCTGTGCGCAAGATCACATTGCCCTTCCCAGCGATGAGCGACCCGATCTGGGCAGCATCTTCCCCGCCCGGCTGCGCGCGCCAAAGTGCCAGAACTTCATCCGCCACTTCTGGTGCGACAACCGCAACAACACGACCCTCGCAGGCCAGATAATAGGGGTCATAGCCAAGAATATCGCAGACAGACCGCACTGCGGGCCGCACCGGCACGTGGTCTTCTTCAATGTAGACATCGAACATCGTCGCGCGTGCGATCTCATGCGCCACCGTCGCAAACCCGCCCCGCGTCGGGTCACGCATGAACCGGACGCCCGGCGTCTCGCCCACAGCAAGGGTCAATGACAGAACGCTGGCGCTGTCCGACAGGACTGAGCCGCGCAAATCAAAATCCCCGCGCGCCAGCATCACAGCCGTGCCGTGATCCCCCAACGTGCCACTGACCAACACTGCATCACCTTCCCGGATTGCGGCCATACCAAGCCCCTGTCCCCGTGCACGCTGACCAACACCCGTGGTGGCAAGGTAGAGGCCGCCCCCTTCTCCGCGTGGGACAACTTTCGTATCGCCAGCCACCACCTTCACGCCTGCGGCCAGTGCGGCCGCACCAAGGCTTTGTACGATCCGGTCCAGAGTGGCGAGTTCGAGACCTTCCTCGATAAATACATTCAGGGTCACAAACAGCGGGGTTGCCCCGCTAACAGCAAGATCATTGACCGTTCCATGTATCGCCAGCGAACCTATGTCACCGCCCGGAAATTCCAATGGCTGAACCGTATAGCCATCTGTGGTGATCACCGTCTCCAGGTCCGGCGACAGTGCAATTTTCGCTGCATCAACTGTAACATCCAGCTTCGGGTTGGAAAGGTGCCGTGCGAATATGGTGTCGATCAGTTCGCGCATGAAACGCCCACCATTTCCATGGGCCAGAGTGATATGGCGATCAGCGCTCATACCGCTGCATCCTGCCTCAACGCTGCAAACTCAACGATCTGTCCAAAGGCAAGGCCGCCATCATTGGTCGGCACCTGCCGGTGCTGAAAAGCCGGAATATCGCGTTCGGCCAACAAAGCCACCACCCGTTCCGACAACACTTTGTTTTGGAAGACACCACCGGTGAGGCCCACCGCATCAAAGCCGTTTCCGTCTTGCAGCATCAGCACTTGTGAGACCAATGCCTGCGCAAGCCCTTCATGAAAAAGACCTGCGCGCGTTTCCACAGAACGCGTCTTATCCATCAAAGCAGGCAATACATCCGCCCAGTCAATCACCAGCAAACCATCCTCGTCGCGCTTGATCGGGAACGCTGTCGCACCGGGTTGAGGCTTTGCTGCCGCTTCCATCATCATGGCTGCCTGTCCTTCATAGCTTGTCTCGGAAAGACCCATGACAAGACACGCCGCCGCATCGAACAGGCGCCCTATCGAGGAAGTTTGCACTGTTCCAACACGCTTTTGCCAAGCCTCTTTCGCCAATGCCGCGCGCTCAACCGGCGGCATCCATTGCAGGCCCGCTTCCCAAAGCAGCGCGCTGGCAGAACGCCAAGGCTCGCGCGCTGCGCGATCCCCGCCGAGCTGATGAAACGGCCGCACGCTTGCGACACGCCGCCAATCTCCGGGCGCACCCAGAAACGCCTCACCTCCCCAAATGCTGCCGTGATCGCCCAGTCCCGTGCCATCCCATGTGAAGGTCAGCCAACGCTGCATGTCGGGATATTCGCCAGCCAATGCAGAAGCATGCGCCACATGATGCCCAATTTCAGTGACAGGTAGGCCAGAGCCCCGCGCCCATTTCGTGCTGGCATATCCAGCATGGTTATCACACACCACATGGCGGGCGCGGACGTGATGCAGCGCCTGCACATCTTCAATCATCCTTGCAAATGCGTCGCGAGCATGTGGGCTGTCCAGATCACCGATATGGGACGAAACAACAACGCGCTGCCCCCAGCCAAGCGCCACACTGTTTTTCAAATGCCCACCCACAGCAATCACTGGCTCAGGCAACGGATGAGACAAGTAAAGTTCCAACGGGGCCTGTCCGCGACCCGCACGCAGTAACCGGGGCACCCCGGAAATCACGCGCATGACGGTGTCATCTGCGGGTCGCAAAATAGGTCGGTCGTGGTGCAGGAAGGCATCAGCGACATCCGCAAGACGGCTCTGGGCATCGGCGATTTCCGTTATAACGGGCTCCCCGCTAATATTTCCCGAGGTTGCCACCAATGGTCCGCCGAACCCTTCAAGCAGCAGGTGATGCAGCGGGCTGTAGGGCAGAAAAACCCCAAGCTCCGACAAACCCTGCGCAAGCGCAGTGCTCAGAGAACTGTCGGGGCGACGCGCCGCAAGAACGATAGGGCGCGCCGGATCAAGACAAGCCGCGGCTTCTTCTGCCGTAAGTCGAACATATGCACGCAGCATATCCAGCCCATCTGCACCGCTTTGTGGGAACATCACAGCAAGGGGTTTGTCAGGACGCACCTTGCGCGCACGCAACCGCATCACTGCCGCATCGCTCGACGCATCACAGACAAGATGATAACCACCGATGCCTTTGACCGCCACAATCACGCCGTCTCGCAGGCAGTCCAGTGTTGCGCTCAGCGCGGGCTCATTTCCGACGCACTGATTGCCATTGGCAACAAACGTCAATTCAGGTCCACAGTCAGGACAGGCAAGCGGCTGGGCATGAAATCTGCGATCAAACGGGTCTTCATATTCCGCACGGCAGGCCGGACACATTTCAAACCTATCCATCGCGGTGTTCACCCGGTCATACGGCAAATCCCGGATGATGGTGTATCGTGGGCCGCATTGCGTGCAGTTGCAAAAAGGGTAGCGGTAGCGGCGCTCGGACGGTGACTGTATCTCTGCAAGACAATCCGGGCAGCAAAACAGATCCGGCGGTACGTGCGCATCGCCTGCTGTGGCACTGGTGCTTTTACGGATTACAAAATCAGCCGCGTGACGTGGCGCATATGGCGTTGATGACAGAACCTTCGGTCGCGCAAGGCCTGGCGCATCGGTGATAAGCGCCGTTTCAAATCGCGCTATCGCATCCGATGCCCCTTCAACATGGATCAAGACCTGCCCTGCTGTATTCGACACATCGCCGGCAAGACCAAAGCGGCCTGCAATTCGGTGGACAAATGGGCGATACCCCACACCCTGCACCCGGCCACCCAATACGATATTGCGGGCCGTCAGCTTACCCGTCATGTGGGGCTCAGACCTAGACCTGTTCATGCTCGTGGGTCCTGCCCTCTCGGATGCCCGTTGACCACCATATCCGGCAAGCGCCCTCATCCGATACCATACACGGCCCAATCGGGTTACGCGGCGTGCAGGCCTTGCCGTAAAGCGCACATTGATCCGGATATAGCTTTCCCAGAACGACCCGCGCGCAATCACATCCGGGTGGCATCTGCCCTGCCCGCTTTCGGGCAACAGTAAGGTCCAGACCAAAGCGCTGCACGGCATCCGATGCAGCAAGGTCTGACTTCAGGGCGAAGCCAGACGCAGGTATGGACCCAATGCCGCGCCAATTCGCATCTGTTACATCAAGCGTTTCGCGCAGCAGACGTTGCGCCGTCGGGTTGCCGCCCGGACGAACCACGCCCGGATAGCAGTTTTCCAATCGCAATTTGCAACTCAGCTTCTGTTGCAATACGGCATACAGGGCCGCCAGAAGGCTTTCCGCCTCAAACCCCGCAACAGCGGCTGGAATGCCATGATCACGGACCACGAAATCCCATTCCTCGGGACCCATGACTGTTGCCACATGACCCGGCGCAATCAGCGCATCAAAGCCCGGTGCCTCACTTTGCAGTGACATCGCCACGGCAGGCCATGTCAGGCGCGCCGATAGCAACAAGGACAGGTTGGCAGGCAACCCCGCCGCAATCATACCCGCGACCGGTGCGGTTGTTGTCTCGAACCCCGCCACGAAGAATACGACATCTGAGCCAGGATTTTCCTGCGCAATACGCACCACTTCACCGGGCGAGGCCACTGGCCGCACATCGCCCCCGCCGCGCGCGCCTGTTCCAGCGAGCGGAGCTGGTTTTTCGGCACATTGGCCGGTACGCGCAGCATATCTCCGAAGGCAACAAGGATGACATTCGGCTGCATCGACAACTCAATCGCCGCGTATACGTCCTCTTCCGGGCAGACACAGACTGGGCAACCGGGTCCAGGGATCAACTCAATCTGCGGCGGCAACGCCCCCCGCAAACCCGCCATGGAAATCGAACGTTCATGTCCGCCACAGACATTCATTACGCGCACTCGCTCGGACAAATCCAAGGCGTGGATGCGGTCCAGCCACATGCGTGTCCGCGCTGGATCAGCGATCAGGCTCATCGCGTCGTCGCCTCGGCGGTGTGCCGAGCAGCAAGCAATCCGTCCAACCACTCAAACCATGACGCAAGGCTATCAACCTGTCGCGCTGACACTGTCTGGATTGGTGCGGCGTTTGCCAGCCTGCGCACATGCGCGGTCGCAGCGTCTGGCGAGAAATCATCGAGCACCGGCAAGAGATCAGCCTTGCTCAGCAACACCAGATCAGCAGTTCGAAAAATCACAGGATATTTCGCCGGCTTGTCATCGCCCTCTGTCACCGACAGCAGAACCACATTCGCCTGCTGCCCCAGGTCGAACCCCGCCGGGCATACAAGATTGCCTACGTTCTCTATAAACAACAGATCAATCGTGTTCAAATCGAGCGTATGCAGCGCTTCATGCACCATTTGCGCATCCAGATGGCATGTTTGCCCGGTGACCACTTGCACCGCAGGAACGCCCTTTGCCCGAATGCGCTGCGCGTCATTCTCCGTTTCAAGATCACCTTCTATCACCGCAATCCGGTATCGATGACCCATGGCGTCAATCGTCGCCTCTAGCAGACTTGTCTTGCCCGACCCCGGCGAAGACATCAGGTTGACCGCGACCACACCATGGCGGTCGAAATGCGCGCGATTATGAGCCGCGGCCTCGTCGTTCTGGTGTAGCAACCGGGTCAAAACCTCGACCAAGGCCTGCGTGTTATGGCGATGTGATGCGCGGCTATCCACGCTCCGCACCTCTACATCGCCGGACCCGACCGCGCATCCGCACATATCACACATGGCTGTCCTCCCGCATCGGTGTTGGCACCAGATCAACTGTTTTCAACAAGAGTTCATTGCCCGACGATAACGTAACGCGCCACGTTCCGCAGTGCGCGCAAATAAGCGCATTTGCCGGAACGGTGCTGTCCTGCTCACAATTTGCACACCAGACCACGACCGGGGCCTCCTCGATATCCAGCTCTGCCGCTTGCGCGACCGTGCCAAACCGCGCCACTTCAAAAGCACGCTGAAGAAGCGGCGCCTCCACACCTGACAACGGGCCAATCAGAACCTTCAGCCGAGACACTTCTTTGGCACCGTGCGACACGGCAACGCGGGCAGCCTCGGCCAACAAACCCTGACAAATCGACAGCTCATGCATTCCGGGTTGCCTCTGCTTCGGCTGCGAACATCGCATCATACATATCCCATGCCGTTTGCGCATCGGCCTGCGATATCTTCTGAATTGCATAGCCCACATGGACCATCACATAGTCGCCCACTGCAACATCCTCGTGTTGCAACAGGAACAGGCTGACCGACCGCCCAATACCCTGAGCCTCGCACTCGGCCATACCATCATTGCGTTCGATCACTTGCATCGGAACGGCTAGGCACATCAGTTCGCTCCTTCTGTTATCACTTTAGCTTCTGAGCACCGGCCTGTCATTGCGCAGGATCAAGTTGGCGCACCAGTGTCTCCGCCGCCATTGCGACAGGGGCGGACAGGCCAAGCCCAGCGCCAAAATCCCGGCCTTCGATCCCATACACCGTCAAAGCCCTTGGCAGTATCCCCAGGGCGCGGGCCGTTTCTACCGCTTCAGCAAGACCAAAGCGATGCGTTGAGTAATGGAACAAATCGGCCCGCAACGGCCCTGCCGCCGCATCAAGACGCACCGTTGTTCCCGGCGCAGCACCGGACCGTGTTGCATCCACAAGCACAAAGGTACCGCCTGTCGAAAACAGATCAAGCAGTCCGGTACCATCGCCCGCATGTACCTGCGCCGGTTGTCCCGCCTTGGACAATCGATCGGCCACCCAAGGTCCGACACCGTCATCAGACCGGAAACTATTGCCGATCCCGATGATCTGCGTAGCGGGCTCAGACACGATCAACCGTCAGCTTAAGGAAGTGGGTCGCACAGGAAATGCACGGGTCATAATTGCGAATGGTCTGTTCGCAACGCCATTTCAGGTCCGCATCGGTCATGTCCATATTTTCGGACACCACACGGGTCAGGTCGACTTCAATCTGCGGTTGGTTCTGTGATGTCGGAGGCACAATCTGCGCCTCAACAATCCGCCGTTCCGCATTCACCGCGTAGCGGTGGTAACAAATACCGCGCGGGGCTTCTGTGCAACCATGCCCTTCGCCCGCCTGCACCGGCGCATCTATAAATGCAGGGTCAGGCGGCATATAGGCGCGGGCCAATCGGGCGGCTTCCTCACAGGCGTATTGCACTTCGATCAGCCGAACGAGGATGGATTTGAACGGGTTACGCACGACAGGTCCCAACCCGGCCTCTTGCGCCGTTGCCATCGCAGCCGGGCTGAGATTGGCAAAGTTGTTGGCGTAACGGGCCAAAGGCCCCGTCAAATAGGCCGACCCATCGCGCATCCGGCCATGCAGTGCGTTAGAACGGGCAACATGTTCTTCAACGAAATGATCGTTGAATTCCGCAACATCAATGTCCAACCCACGGCTTGACCCGATCCGGCCCTCAAGGATGGGATATTCTTCCTCATGGATCAGCGAAACGAAGTGATAGTCATGCTCATCATCGGGAAAATCAAATTTCGCAAAGGCCCGTACCAGATCACGCGCTGCCTGGGCGCACCATTCCAATTCGGGGATCAGCCCTTGCACGGCGGATATATCCGGCGCGCGGTAAAAACCGCCGACACGGGTGTTGACCGGATGCACAGCACGGCCGCCGATGACCTCCATGATCGAGTTACCCACTTTCTTGATGCGCAATCCTTTTTGCACAAGCTCCGGATGGGCCTGTGCGATCTGAATGGCGTCATGCAGGCCCAAAAAGTCAGGGGCGTGGAGCATCACCGCATGCAGTGTGTTACTTTGTATCCATTCACCACAATAAATCAGACGGCGCAGATCCTTGATCCCTTGCGAGACATCCATTCCCAAAGCCTGCTCAACAGCCTGACTTGCCCCCATGATATAGGCAATCGGGCAGATGCCGCAGATCCGAGAGGTAATATCAGGCACTTCCAGCGCATCGCGCCCCTGCAGAAATGCCTCAAAAAACCGGGGCGGCTCAAAGATACGAAACTCGACTTTTTCAATCTCCTGCCCTTTCAGTCGGACATAGAGCGCCCCTTCGCCCTCAACCCGCGCCAGAGCATCAACCTGAATAGTGCGTTCAGTCATGGGTCCGGCTCTCCTGCGCAAACGCGGGCGCATCCGCGTTGAAGCTACGATAAATGTCGCGCAATTGCGGTGGCGTCAGGCCAAGGGTTGCCAGTTGCGCTGACAAGGCTGAGGTGTTGGCTTTTTCTTGCGGCCCGAAACACCCGTAACATCCCCGCCCGACTGACGGGCACAGATTGCCGCAACCTGCCTGTGTCACCGGACCAAGGCAGGGCGTGCCATGCGCGACCATTACACAGACGGTCCCCCGTCGCTTGCATTCCATGCATTGCGACGCGCGCGGCACCGTTGGTTTTCGCCCAGCCAGCGTGGCGGTAATCAGTTCTAACAGTTGCGATTTGGACACCGGGCAGCCGCGCAGTTCGAAATCTACCTGCACATGATCAGCAATGGCAGTGGAGTTTTCCAGCGTGTCAATAAAATCGGGCCTAGCGTAGACCATACGGGTGAAGTCTTCTACATCCGCAAAGTTGCGCAATGCCTGAATGCCCCCTGCCGTTGCACAAGCTCCAATCGAGATGAGCGTCTTGGACTCTGCCCGGACCTGCCGAATACGCTGCGCATCATGTGCCGTTGTGATTGACCCCTCAACAAGCGAGATATCGTAGGGCCCATCCACAACCGCGCTTGTCGCTTCAAGAAACTGGGCAATGTCGAGCTTACCCGCGATCTCCAGCAGCTCGTCCTCGCAATCAAGCAAGGTCAACTGACAGCCATCGCAAGAGGCGAATTTCCAGACAGCGAGTTTGGGATTTGCCATATCAGATCTCTTTCATCGCAAGCAGACGCGCCACCCGGTCCTGACGGAATACCGGACCATCGCGGCACACAAAATCGGGACCGAACTGGCAATGGCCGCAAAACCCGACCGCGCATTTCATATTGCGTTCCAACGACACCCACATGCGTTCGTCCGGTACCCCTGCAATTGCAAGGCTTTTGGCCCCAAAGCGCATCATAATTTCCGGACCACATAGGAATGCCGAGATATTACCCCCATCGTTCCCTGCCAGAGCCCGATCAAGAACGGTCGTTACAACACCAACAGCGCCAGTCCATCCGGGCTGTGCATGATCCACGGTCACTTCGACTTCTGTATCGAACCGGGACTTCCAGGCTTTGAGCTCCTCTGCATAAAGCAGCTCTTCCGGGGCGCGCGCGCCATAAACGATCGTCAGCCCCGCATAATCCTGCCGGTTGGCCAGCACATGATAAATCGCCGGGCGCAGCGGCGCGAGCCCAAGACCACCTGCAACAAACACAATATGGCGCCCGGTCTGTTCAGCGACTGGCCACGGCGCACCGAACGGCCCCCGCACACCCAGCATATCGCCTTCACGCAAACGCGTGACAGCGTCTGACACAAGCCCGACAGACCGCGTGGTGTGGACCAGCTGGTCGGTATCCGCCGCATTTCCCGAGATTGAAACCGCGATCTCACCAATACCAAAAGCATAAAGCATATTGAACTGCCCCGGCAGGAAAGGCACTGGTTCTCCGTCTACAGGTGCAAGCTGCATGGTCGAAACACCCTGCAACTCTTCCCATGCCCGTATCACGCGGTAACGACGTGGCAGCATTGGATCCTGTTCAGCGACCATAACTCCTTAACCTGTCTTAGCGCCGTAGAGGTCGAGCAGCTGCATCCGCAGCACTCGCACCCGCTGTGCCATATGCGGCAGCAAATGCTGGAAAAGAGAGTAGCCCAGCGCAGGGTTCTCGTCACATTTCCCGCGCATACATTGTGCGTCCAGACTGATCGCCCGCACATCAGTCTGCGCCTTTGCGTCCGACATATGAACGTAGGGCGGGATCATCCAACCCCATCCCAGCACCTCTCCGGCGTGCAGCGTTTCAACGATGATCGATCCGCGCTCAGACGTGGACACTTCAATAGCCACATCACCGTGGCGAAGAAGGTACAATCGGTTGGCTGCATCATCTTCCTTGTAGATCAACGTGCCAGCCTTGAAATGCTCGTTGCGGGCGCATCCCGCCAGCAAATCAAGTGCCTCTTGATTAAAGTCCCGAAAGACTGGGTGCTCGGACAGGATATCTCTGAACCCATGGATTTGCATCTCTCAATCCTCCTTTGTTTCAGGACTGTCGGCGATAGTGGCCGCCTCTTCGGTGATGTCGATACCAACGGGACACCACGCGATACAGCGCCCGCACCCAACACATCCCGAGCTGCCAAACTGATCGTGCCAGGACGACAGTTTATGGGTCATCCATTGCCGATAGCGCGACTTTGTCGAAGGGCGTACCGACCCGCCATGCACATAAGAAAAATCAGCGGTGAAACAGCTGTCCCAAACACGCCACCGTTCGGTGTGATCGCCACCAAGATCATTGACGTCCTCAACGTCCGAACAAAAACAGGTGGGGCATGCCATGGTGCAATTGGCACAGCTGAGGCACTTGTCTGCCACGACCTCCCATTGCGGGTGATCAAGGTTATGGCGTAGCAAATCGGGAATGCCGCTTGGCATCTTCCGCGTTTGACCTTCGGCGGCGAAAGTACGAGCCGCTTCTGCCGCATCAAGATGGTGCTTTTCGGCGGCAGATTTGGGCACATCCGATAGCAGAGCGCGCCCTTGCTCGCTACCGCATTGGACCAGAAATGTGTCACCGCCCGCCTCGCCCAATTCCGTCAGCGCAAGATCAAACCCCGAGGATGCATGTGGTCCGGTATCCATCGAGACGCAGAAGCATGTGCTGGCCGATCTGGCGCATTGCACCGCGATGATCAACGTCTCGGCCCGCCGCTTTACATATCCCGGATCGGCGAAGTCGCCGTTATCGAATACGCGATCCTGAATTTCTATCGCAGCAATTTCACAGGCTCGAACCCCGAAAAACGCAGTTTTGGGCCAAGGCTGATCTTCGGGCGTGACGTCGAACCCATCCGCAGACCTTTTTGCAGACCACAGCTTATGGCGCGCCGGGAATAACCATTTTTTCCAACTTTGCGGGCCAACCACATAGTCGAACCATGATCCCTTGCGACCTTCAACAACGCGGTAATGGCCAGCATCCTGAGCGTCCGTCATACCACGCGGCATATCCTGGGCGTCGGAAATTTCGTCGTATATGATCGCCCCATCAGACAAACGCGGACCAATGACACGCCACCCCTCACGGCGCAGCGCGCTTACCAGATCAGCAGGAGACTGGACCACAAAACAGTTATTCCCATCAGCTTGCATCGACCCAATCCTTCGCGCCAATACCCGACGCTTTCAGGGCAGTCTAATCAGACAAGATGTCGGTAGAATATGATCCGTATCAATAACTGCAAAATTTCGGCAAAAAATGTCTCGGAAAACAGCGGTGCTGTAGAGCTTGGCCTAGATACCTTCAACTTCTGTGGGATATAATTTCCAAAGCTTCTTCTCTTGCTTCAATTGCTGCCGGATTGTTTAGCTTCTGCAAAATTGACAGCGTAACCTCGCGTGACTGATCATCCAGCCATATTGGTGATTTCTTCAAGAATGGAAAACCTCTCTCGAAGATGTTGAAATATGCCGATGCATAGCTCACCCCTTGCCGAGCAATCGTAGTCAGAACAAGCTTGACACAATCCTCTTTCGACAGATCGCCAAGGTTCTGCAGCTCTTGATTTAAAGCGTTTCTCATTGGGCGATCTTGAGGTATAATCAAGTTCTCGACCACTTGGTGAAGCTGCTTCTCATCCAGCTTAATGAGGGATTGCTCAAGAGAGGCGACATTAAAGGTCGCCCCGTGAGAATATCCCTTTTTCAAAACCCATGCCGTGAGCCCTACTTCTCCGCGCCGTACAGTCGATTTCTTATTGTTCGTGAGCGGGAATTTTGTCCAGAATTTCTTAAAATCAGGATCGCGCAAAATCCGTTCACTGAATGCCAAAGCGAAAGAACAGTAGTGAAATCGTTTGTGGCTTGACCGGTAATCAAAGACCATCTTTTTAAATTCAGAAGGGTCTGGCCTTGGCACGCCGTAATTCGAGGCAGCGCCACCAAAATCCACATTAAGCTTTTGGACGTCATCCAGCCAATCAGTTTTATCCACTATTGGAAACCACGTCGAATCATTCAGTAAAACCAAACTCTTGGGCGGCTTTGGTCTATTAAGAGCGTGCAGCACGCCGTCTCGATAGCCACCGAAATCATACCCATAGTTTGGCCTTTGAATATATGAGTGGCAGTAGCGCAGGATTTGCTGCTCTTCTTCCTCTGAAACAGGCAGGTTAGAGACGACAATGGTGTAATAGTTCTTCGCATTGAGATATCGCAATGCACGTAAATGCGACGGTTTAAGACCGTTAGAGGGGTAGATCAGATAAATTGCCGCATGATCACCAAGAGTCTGATCGCCAGTGCGTGTAATACGCTTTTGAGAAAGAGCCCAATCATAGTATCTTACGCCAAGTAAATAACTCAGAATATCCCCAAACCATTGTTTTGGTTGGCGCATGACACGAAGCAGCTCCCGTTTGATTTTGTAGGCCTTGATCATATCAATAAATGGTCCCCATCATTTCTTCGGCTGAGCCGCGAAAATCATGTACTTGAACTGTGTGACCGCCCAAAACTTATCGGAAGCCACAACATTTGAAGCAGGATAGGCAAGACAACAACCCGCTTTCCATATTTCTTGTTTCCTTCAACAGCGAAGAAATGTTGTAAAACACTTTGGATACGCTGGTCTGATGTTTCCGAATATCAGACGTTCTTAAGATTATCCAATGCTCAAAACAGCAATACACGTTCGGGCTATAAAATATATTTTGACGGTGATGGGCCTGATGGCAAGATCAGGACGACATGACTGGCAATAGTTTGCCCTTCACCAGCATCATTAATATCTAATCCCCGAAACGCCATGCGCGTCTGCGAGGAACTTTGGCGGCAAGCATAGGTTTCAGAAGCGGGCTTGCAAACCGCTTCAGATCAAGAGCTTCATGCACGCCGTTTGTGAGATGTCCGTTGATCTGTGTTTGCACCCCGGCCCGACAATAGAAGGGCGCATCAAGCATCATTTTTGTCTGCCTTGGGACGAAACCGGCATCTGCACGCGTTTCACGTCGCACCGCCCAGAGAGAGCGACGGAACGACGTTTTAGAAGGTGGCTTCAACATCTGAACAGCGCCCGCCTTGTCAAACTGCAACGATAAGCTCAGGTCTTCCGAGCCGTCCCGCCGGATCACATCATAGAAACATGCGGTCCCATCTGGCATAGGATAGCGGCCCCATGTCCAGTAGCTGAAGTCATCCTCAAGCGCAGCAGTGCCGAAATTCGCGTCGAAATAGCCATGCCCTGTCCATTGCCAGCCGCTACGGTTCAGGTTGACCTCTATATCCGCCGTGGGGGCAAAGGGGCGCCAGATATGGCTACCACGTTCATGCAAGCATATTTCAGACTGCGTGATGCCCGCCGGATGAATTTTCACAAAGCCCTGCACCCGGTCGCAGTGGGGAACAGAGACTTCGTTGATCTGAACCATCAGGCAGGTGCCGTCCCAATGCATATGGCTGGGGCCTACGGTGAACGTATCGGTAGTCTGGCGCAGTGCCTCTTGGCCCCGGTCGGTCATCGTCCACCGTCCACCACGCCCGTATGTGGCCACATTGATGCAACAGTGGTTGGCCGGGTTTGCGCGGCCTGACCAGCGATACCAGGGCGAAAAGACCGATCCTATGAAGCCGATGATCGAGATGGCACGTGTGCCATCGTCTGAGATCCCGTCGATATACCACCACGCGTAACCGTCCGGGGGGACGTCGATGTTGAAGTTAGGTCCGTCAAGATCGCCTCGGCCGCGTGCTTGCCGGACAGGGTGGCCATCGGGATGCCCGCCCCCGGATGCGCCCCGCCGCCCGCCAGATACAGCCCCTTGATCGCGGTGCGCGCCAAAGGGCGTTTCAATGCTGCGGTCAACCCGTGCGGGCTGCGGCCGTAAAGCGACCCGGCCGAGCCCGGAAACAGGGCGTCGAACATCGCAGGCGTGGTCAGAGCCGTTTGACCCGGCCCCGGATCGAAGTGCAGGCCCATCTGTACAAGACGTCGGAATGTGCGTGTCTGACATGTCTCAAACTCCTTTTGCGGGACTGCCCGTGTCGCTGGGGCGCCATTCATAATAATCTCGAACCGCTCTGGTCCTGCCGGGGCACAGCATTGATCAGTTCGATCCTGCGCGCAGACATAAAGTGTCGCATCGGTAGGCATTTTTCCCCTGCGTATCGCATCAAATTCTGCCCCAGCATCGTCAGCAAAAAAGACATTGTGATGTGCCAAGGGTAGCCCCGTAGCGCGCGCGGCGAAGGACCAGGCGTAGGCTGATAAAGACCGTCCTTCGACAGCGCTTGCGGGTACGGCCCGCTGTGGTTGGGTGCCCAGGAATCCTTCGCTCAGCGCGCGCGGATCGCCATTGAATACTACCTGATCCGCCGCAAGCCGTTCGCCATCCTCCAGAACTACCCCGCGCAATCTGTTATCCTGAAATTCAAACCGCGCGACCCCTGTATTCAGACGTATCGCGCCCCCCTTGGCGATTATGAGCGCCGCAATAGCTTCCGCCAAAGCGTGCATTCCGCCCTCGACGGTCCAGACACCTGACGCCTCGGCATGCCAGATCAGCGACAGCAACGCGGGCGTGCGCGATGGGCAGCCGCCCACATATGTTGCGTAGCGACCAAACAATTGCCTCAGGCGCGGATCGCGGAATTGCCGCGACAGAGACCCGGCCAAAGTGCTGAACGGTGCCATCGCCGGAATCAGCTTTGGGTCCGATATCACTTGTCTGGCAAGGGAGAGCCTACTTGGCGTAGCCGCCTGCATTATCGGCGCTTCGAATGCCTCAAACAACATACGCGCGCGTGCGGCAAAGCGAATGAAAGCTCTGCTATCCTCAGCCCCGGCGAAATCGCTAATGGCTTTTTCGTTTCGGTGCGCATCGGCGTGCAAGTCCAGCATGCTGCCATCTGACCACCAGTGACGGGCAAGAATGGCTTGCGGGTGCAGTGTTATGTGATCTTCAAGGCGCGTACCAGCGATATGGAACAGGTCCTCAAAAACATGGCGCATCGTCAGTACAGTTGGCCCTGCATCTACAGGCCCTGCAGCACTGGGTACGGTGCGCATTTTACCGCCGACCTGCTCATGCCGTTCCAGCAAAGTCACAGTATGCCCAGCGCTCACCAGTCGCAGCGCAGCCGCGAGGCCACCGATACCGGCACCAACCACTACAGTTCTGGGATTTCCGTCTGCCACATGTACTCCTTACAGGTCGTCTGTCTTGGATTGTTGACAGATTACACAAAACTGTCCAGACTTCTTTACATATTAAATGTAACTTATATCAGACATTGTGGGAGCAACCATGCCATTCACCCGCCGTATCGAGGCTGCGATTGCCCAAGCCATTCAAACCGGTCAGGCTGGGTCGGCCCCGCCCAAACTCGCCTCTGCGCTGGAATATGCGGTGATGCCCGGTGGCGCGCGGATCAGGCCGCAAATCTGCCTGTCTGTCGCCCATGCCTGCGGAGATGACAAGCCAGCCATTCCCGATGCGGCCGGGGCTGCGATAGAGTTAATTCACTGCGCCAGCCTGGTGCATGATGATATGCCTTGCTTTGACGACGCAGATATCCGCCGAGGCAAGCCGACCGTTCACATGGCATATGGGCAACCGATTGCGCTTTTGACCGGGGACAGCCTTATCATCATGGCGTTTGAAGTGCTGGCGCGGCAGGCACAACTGGATTGTCAGCGTAGTGTCGCCCTGATCCGTGCGCTTACCCAATCAACAGGTATGCCCAATGGCATCTGTGCCGGTCAGGCCTGGGAGAGCGAGCCAAAGGTTGACCTGTCCGCCTATCACCGCGCCAAGACCGGTGCCCTGTTTGTGGCAGCATCACGCATGGGGGCGATTGCCGCCGGACATGACCCGGAGCCATGGACAGAGCTTGGCGCCCGCATTGGTGAGGCATTTCAGGTCGCCGATGATTTGCGCGACGCGTTGTATGACGCCAAAACCCTTGGCAAACCCGTCGGGCAGGATGAAATCCACAACCGCCCCAATGCGGTTGCCAAGCTTGGAGTTCAGGGTGCGATTCGACGGCTGAAGGATATTCTGGGGGGCGCTATTGCCTCGATCCCTGCGTGCGAAGGCGAAGCGGCTCTGGCCGAAGTCGTGCGCAAAACAGCTGAGCGTTTGACACCTGTAGCCCCGGTCGTTTCTGCGCACCACCAAACGGTCTGATCGCGGTGGCGTCTATCGATCACCCCTTCAAGACGGTCCGTAGCTTGCACCAGTGGCTCATGTCACGCATTGCGTCGCCTGAATTTCAAAGCTGGGCCAGTGCGTTCCCACTGACCCGCCGAAAAGCGCGCAGGGATGCAACTGAAATCTTCGATCTGGTTGCGGGATTTACTTACAGTCAGGTTTTGCTTGCCGTGGTGGAGCTTGATCTTCTGTATCACCTGAAAACCGGGCCTATGACATCACAGGCCTTGGCTGCACCGTTAGGTCTGACGCCGGATCGGGCGGAAATTCTTTGCCAGGCGGCGGCGGCTTTAAAGCTGATTGAACGCAAAGGCGACGGCTATCGTATTGCGCGGCGCGGCGCGGCAATTCTGGGTGTGCCGGGCTTGCAGGACATGATCCGCCACCATTGCGTATTTTACCGCGACCTGACGGATCCGGTCGCTTTGCTGCGCAACGAAATAGACCCCAAGCTTGCGCAGTTCTGGCCTTACGTGCGGGGCGAAGGTGTAAAGGACATACCCGATGCGGTTGCCGCTAGGTATTCCGATTTGATGGCGCAGTCCCAAGCCTTGGTCGCGGAAGAGACACTGCGCATCTTGGATTTCAGCGGCGCATCTCACCTGATGGATGTTGGAGGTGGCACAGGCACGTTTCTACGCCACGTCGCCAAGGCATACCCCGCGCTGAAATTGACAGTGTTCGATCTGCCATCCGTTATTGCAGGCGCATCGGATCACACCGCTATACACAAGATCGGCGGTAGCTTTCACGATGACCTGCCACAGGGCGCGGATGCGATCAGCCTGATCCGGGTGCTTTATGATCATAGCGATGACACGGTGAATACTTTGATCCGAAATGTCTTCGACACGCTTCCTGTAGGTGGGCGCATATTTATCTCTGAGCCAATGTCAGGGGGTGCCTCCCCGACTCGCGCAGGGGATGTGTATTTTTCCCTGTACACAATGGCAATGACCACTGGGCGCGCTCGGTCGGCTGATAGCATCGGGGCTATCTTACATAGTGCAGGTTTTGAAAATATTCATATTTTCAAAAGCGATAGACCATTTTTGACCAGCTGCATCTCAGCACGGAAGCCCCTTTAAACACGACAAGAACTGTGCTGTCTAAAACTATTGACATATAAGTATGTAAACTTAAACTTACATAAAAGGACTCTCCATAAACCGAGAGCATTGCAAAAGCGGGAGGCTTTCGTGGAAACAACCGCGGTCTTACTTTCAGGACCAAAGAAATTGGGCCTTGAAAAACTGGCCCTGACTGCGCCCGGGGACAGTGACATTGTCATCAATATCACCCACTCAGGTATCTCTACCGGAACCGAGAAACTGTTCTGGACAGGTCAGATGCCACCTTTCCCTGGTATGGGCTATCCGCTTGTCCCCGGATATGAGGCGGTGGGGGAAGTGATCGAAGCCCGTCCTGACTGTAGCCTCAAAACGGGTGATCGCGTCTTTGTCCCCGGTGCCAATTGCTACGATGGGGCCAAAGGGCTTTTCGGTGGCGCAGCCCGTCATATAGTGACTCCGGCGGATCGCGTATCACGCATAGACCACGGTATGGGTGCTGAGGGTGTATTGCTGGCACTGGCAGGAACAGCACGCCATGCGATGGCAGGGCTGCATAACGAAACCCCTGATCTAATCGTGGGACACGGTGTATTGGGCAGGCTTCTGGCACGCCTGACCGTTGCAGCGGGCGGGCACCCGCCAACAGTTTGGGAAGTCGACAAGGCTCGACAAACTGGCGCGCAAGGATATGAGGTCATTCACCCCGATGACGACCCGCGCCATGACTATGGCTGCATTTATGATGCGTCAGGTGACAGCAGCTTACTTAATGATCTGATCACACGACTCGCCAAAGGCGGTGAGATCGTTTTGGCGGGGTTTTATGCCGAACCGCTGAGTTTCGCCTTCCCACCTGCCTTTATGAAAGAGGCTCGGTTCCGCATTTCCGCAGAATGGAATGCAGATGACCTGATGGCGACCCGCGCCCTGATTGAAAGCGGCATCCTGTCCTTGGACGGACTGATCACACATACCGCCAAGAGCACAGATGCCACAAATGCATACGAACAGGCGTTCGGCGATCCGGCCTGCCTGAAAATGATCCTCGATTGGAGACATGTCGCATGAAAGACGAAGTACCAAATCTGAAGGATTTCGATCAACGCCTGCGCGATGAGGCCCATGAAGACCTTGCCGATGTAATTGCCGAAGAACCAACCTCTAAAACCCAGATTATTGCAATCTATGGCAAGGGCGGTATCGGCAAAAGTTTCACGCTCGCCAATCTCAGCCATATGATGGCCGAACAAGGCAAACGTGTGCTGCTGATCGGGTGCGATCCTAAATCTGACACAACATCTCTTCTGTTCGGTGGCAAGGCATGCCCGACGATTATCGAGACCTCGACCCAGAAAAAGTTGGCCGGAGAAGACGTGAAGATCGGCGATGTTTGCTTCAAGCGTGGCGGCGTCTTTGCGATGGAGCTTGGCGGCCCGGAAGTTGGGCGCGGCTGCGGTGGCCGAGGTATCATCCACGGATTTGAACTTCTGGAAAAGCTGGGCTTTCATGATTGGGATTTCGATTATGTCCTGCTCGACTTTCTGGGCGACGTGGTCTGTGGCGGCTTTGGCCTGCCAATCGCGCGCGATATGGCGCAAAAGGTTATCCTTGTCGCGTCGAACGATCTGCAATCGCTTTATGTTGCCAATAATGTCTGCTCTGCGGTGGAGTATTTCCGCAAGCTCGGCGGCAATGTCGGTGTCGCAGGGCTTGTGATCAACAAAGATGATGGCACGGGCGAAGCAGAAGCTTTCGCCAATGCGGTCGATATTCCAATCCTTGCTGCAATCCCACAGGACGATGATCTGCGCAAGAAATCCGCCAATTATCAAATCGTCGGCACATCGGCATCCCAATGGGGTGATCTGTTTGCCGGGCTTGGCGACGCCGTCGCAATGGCCCCACCTGTGCGCCCTACCCCTTTGGATCAGGACGGGCTGCTCGGGCTTTTCGACGCCGAAGAAACGGGCGGAAACGTAACGCTTGTCCCTGCATCTGATGAGGATATGCGCGGCAAGAATGCAATCGAGAAGCAATCCCTTGAAGTGGTGTATGACAATGTTTGATCTGGATGAGCTTTCGCTTTGGGATGAAGACCTTGCAGGGCTGGAAACACCACCTTGCGAAGGTGAGGATGTCGGGTGAGCGAAACCGCCACATATGAAGTCACCCGTGACGCGACCGGCACCATTCAGGTGAACGAAACCGCGCTGCCAAATGAAGGCGTTTGCGCGTCTACGGACACGATGAAGGACGCGGCGCGAAAGGCGGGCAAATCAGACATCCTTGATCAATATGCCAAGGACTACCCGCAAGGCCCGCATGACCAACCGCAAAGCATGTGCCCTGCATTCGGGTCATTGCGCGTTGGTCTGAGAATGCGCCGCACTGCAACGGTCCTCAGCGGGTCCGCCTGCTGTGTTTATGGCCTGACTTTCGTATCGCATTTCTATGGCGCGCGCCGATCTGTGGGTTATGTGCCGTTCAATTCCGAAACATTGGTCACAGGCAAGCTGTTCGAGGATATCCGCGACAGCGTTCACGATCTGGCTGATCCTGACCGTTACGATGCGATTGTCGTAACCAATCTTTGCGTTCCAACCGCGTCAGGCGTTCCACTTCGCTTGCTGCCATCCGAGGTCAATGGCGTGCGGATCATTGGCATTGATGTGCCGGGCTTTGGTATTCCAACCCATGCGGAAGCGAAAGACGTCCTTGCAGGTGCCATGCTCAACTATGCCCGCCAAGAGGCCGAGGCGGGTCCGGTCGCAGCGCCTGCATCGGGCAAATCCGATCGCCCGACAGTCACGCTTCTGGGCGAGATGTTCCCTGCGGACCCGATGACCATTGCGCAGCTTATCGCGCCTCTTGGTCTGGCTGCTGGGCCAACCGTTCCCTGCCGCGAGTGGCGCGAGCTTTATGCGGCCCTTGACTGTGGCGCGGTTGCGGCGATCCATCCGTTTTACACAAGTTCAATCCGAGAGTTTCAGGCTGCCGGGAGGCCTGTCCTCGGATCAGCCCCGGTTGGTGTCGATGGCACTGCCATGTGGCTTAGAGGTCTGGGAGACGTGTTCGGTCTTTCTGACATGGAGGTAGCAGCAGCACAGAATGCGTCTCTCCCGGCGATAAAGTCTGCGCTTGCTGCTACCCCGATCTCTGGAACGATTACGCTTAGTGGCTATGAAGGGTCTGAACTGCTGGTCGCGCGCCTGTTAATCGAAAGCGGCGCAACTGTCCCTTATGTCGGAACAGCCTGCCCCCAGACCGAATGGTCTGCAGCGGATGCTGAATGGCTGGCCGCGAAGGGCGTGACCGTGAAATACCGCGCATCGCTTGAAGATGACCGTGCCGCGATGGAAGCGATCAAGCCGGACTTGTCTATCGGGACAACGCCAGTTGTACAAAAAGCGAAAGAGCTAGGAATTCCTGGCCTTTATTTCACCAATCTGATCAGTGCGCGCCCCTTGATGGGGGCCGCAGGTGCCGGATCTTTGGCGCAGGTTGTCAATGGCGCGATTGCCAACAAAGACCGTATGGTCGCGATGCGTACCTTCTTCGAAGGCGTAGGTCGCGAAGATACTGCGGGCATCTGGGAAGGTGATCCGAATATCCGGTCAGATTTCCGCGAATTGAACCGCAAAAAACTTGAGCGTGCTGCGAAGGCGGCAAAAGCTCAGGAGATGATCTGATGTCCCGTTTGAGCGCTCATAATCAGAACACGCAGCTATATGGTTTGGAGCCTGAGATATGTTGATTCAGGACCACGACAGAGCAGGCGGATATTGGGGGGCAGTTTACGCCTTTTGCGCTGTCAAAGGTTTGCAAGTCGTTATTGACGGGCCGGTCGGGTGCGAGAACCTGCCCATAACATCAGTGTTGCATTACACCGATGCCATGCCACCGCATGAGCTGCCGATTGTTGTCACTGGCTTGGGCGAAGGGGAAATGGGCTCTGGCACAGAAGACGCGATGAAACGCGCCTGGAAAACCCTTGATCCGGCGCTGCCCGCTGTGGTTGTCACAGGGTCCATCGCCGAGATGATCGGGGGTGGCGTGACCCCGCAGGGCACCAACATACAGCGCTTTCTGCCTCGCACGATCGATGAGGATCAGTGGGAATCCGCAGATCGCGCGATGACATGGATTTTCACTGAATTCGGCATGACCAAGGGGCGTATGCCGAAAGAGGCGAAGCGCGAAGATGGCGCGGCCCCGCGGGTCAATATCCTTGGGCCGATGTATGGCACATTCAACATGCCCTCTGACCTTGCTGAAATCCGACGCTTGGTCGAAGGCATCGGGGCCGAGCTGAACATGGTCATGCCCCTTGGGGCTCATGTTGCCGAGATGCGCAATCTGGTGAACGCTGACGTCAATATCTGTATGTATCGCGAATTTGGTCGCGGGCTTTGTGAGGTTCTGGACAAACCCTATCTGCAAGCGCCCATTGGGCTGGACTCTACCACGAAATTCCTGCGGTCTCTGGGTGAATTACTGGGGCTGGATCCGGAACCATTCATCGAGCGTGAGAAGCATTCCACCATAAAGCCGCTCTGGGATTTGTGGCGGTCGGTTACGCAGGATTTCTTCGCAACCGCAAGCTTCGCGATTGTCGCCAACGAGACCTATACCCGCGGTATTCGCAATTTCCTTGAAAGCGACATGGGCCTGCCATGTGCCTTCGCAGTGCCGCGCATTCGGGGCAAGAAAACCAACAATGATGATGTTCGGGCGATGATGGCCCAAAAGCGCCCGCTTGTCGTATTGGGGTCCATCAATGAAAAGATGTATCTGGCCGAGATGAGGGCGGGGTTCGGGCCGCAGCCTGCGTTTATTCCTGCAAGCTTCCCCGGTGCCGCGATCCGCCGTGCAACCGGCACGCCTTTCATGGGCTATGCAGGCGCGACCTATCTGGTTCAAGAGGTCTGCAACAGCCTGTTTGATGCCCTGTTCCACATTCTGCCGCTGGGCAGCGAAATGGACGCGGTAGACGCAACCCCCACAACATTGAAACGCGACTTCCCATGGGACGCAGATGCGCAGGCACTGCTGGACCGGATCGTCGCGGAACACCCGATACTGACCCGTATATCTGCCGCGAAAACACTACGCGATCAGGCGGAAGCCGCAGCTTTGCAACAAGGCGCTGAGCGGGTTGTCAAAGAAACCATGGCGGCCTTCGCGCCGGCCGGATTTGAGTTGAAGGAGGAGGCTCTGAATGAGTGACCAAACATCAAATGGCGGTTTTGACACCGCCCCGGTGCGTAGGACACCACGTACCGAGTTTTATGTCTATTTCGCCATCATCTTTGTTGCTGCGATGCCGCTTGCGCTGATTGCGTGGGCCATTGCGTTTCTGAAGAACGGCACATTGGCGAATAAAGGCCCCGTCGCACGGGCCTGGTCACAGGCGCGGATCATCACGCCTATGATTTTTTCGGCCTGACCCAAGTTCGGAGCCCGGCGGTCTGAACAGCCGCCAGCGAAATTAGCTTCTGTCGGGGAGACGGCAGAGATCAACGCCTCGCCTATCGGCGAGACGAATTTCCGGTCGCAAGACTGGGATACCTGATCTGTCACTCCCCCCGGGGTGGCGGATTGTGACGGGGGATGAGCCCTCGACATAACCCGGCCGCGGGGGGCGCGGCGTCAGACTAATTTCGGAGGAAACCATGTCTGATAGAACAGACCTGTCTTTTACAGGTCTAACTGACGAGCAGGCGCAAGAGCTGCACGCGGTGTATATGAGCGGGCTTTGGCTGTTTTCAGCCGTGGCTGTCGTTGCTCACCTCGCCACGTTCATCTGGCGTCCGTGGTTCTGAGGAAGGATTGAAACATGGCTAAGTTTTACAAGATCTGGCTGATTTTCGATCCGCGCCGCGTGTTTGTAGCACAAGGCGTGTTCCTGTTCTTGCTGGCGGCGATGATCCATCTCGTCCTCTTGAGCACGGACCACTTCAACTGGTTTGAACTTGCAGCACAAAAAGCTGCAGGCGGTTGATCGAAGCTCTTACCAATGCTGCGGGCGGACGCCCCGAACCTCTGGCCGCAGCAAACCAAGAAATAATCACACGGCTAAGACCCGAAAGACGATCAAGGCCGCCAACAAGGAGACACAGGCATGGCATTGCTGAGTTTCGAGAGGAAATATCGCGTCCGGGGTGGCACTCTGGTCGGTGGTGATCTGTTCGATTTCTGGGTGGGGCCGTTTTACGTCGGCTTCTTTGGCGTCACGACCGCCTTTTTCGCCCTTCTGGGCACGATCCTGATTTTCTGGGGGCGTCACAACAAGGCACGTTCAACCCATGGTTGATCAATATTGCACCGCCTGATCTGAAATACGGGCTTGGAATGGCTCCGCTGATGGAGGGTGGTTTGTGGCAGATCATCACCTTCTGTGCAGTTGGCGCCTTTGTCAGCTGGGCGCTGCGCGAGGTCGAGATTTGCCGCAAGCTGGGCATCGGATACCATGTCCCGTTCGCCTTCAGCTTTGCCATCTTCGCTTACTGCACACTGGTTATCTTCCGCCCACTTCTGATGGGGGCATGGGGGCATGGGTTTCCCTATGGTATCTTCTCGCATCTCGATTGGGTGTCGAACACCGGCTACGCCTACCTGCATTTCCATTACAATCCGGCGCATATGCTGGCGGTCACATTCTTCTTCACTACCACATTGGCATTGGCACTTCATGGGGCACTGATCCTGTCTGCCGCCAACCCGCCCAAGGGCGAAGGAATGAAAACACCAGACCATGAGGACACGTTCTTCCGCGATTTCATTGGCTATTCCGTTGGCACATTGGGCATCCACCGTGTGGGCCTTCTGCTGGCACTGAATGCAGGCTTCTGGTCAGCGGTCTGCATCATCATTTCTGGCCCGGTCTGGACGAAAGGCTGGCCGGAATGGTGGAACTGGTGGTTAGAAATGCCGATCTGGCCAAGCCAAGTGGGGTTATAAGCCATGCCTGAGTATCAAAACATCTTCACGCAAGTTCAGGTCCAGGGCACGCCCGAATGGGGCATGGACAATGAAAACAACATGATGGCGGAAAGAGCCGGAGCCCCACGCTATTCCACCCTGATCGGCTGGCTGGGCAATGCACAGCTTGGGCCAATCTATCTGGGGTATTTTGGGGTCATCTCATTGGCCACAGGGCTGATCTGGTTCAACATCGTTGGCATCAATATGCTGGCACAGGTCGGCTGGGACATCCCGGAATTCATCCGCCAGCTGTTCTGGCTGGCGCTGGAGCCGCCATCACCGGAATATGGACTTAGCGTGCCACCCCTGAATGAAGGCGGCTGGTACATCATCTCCAGCTTCTTCTTGCTGGTGTCGGTCTGTGCATGGTGGTTGCGAACCTACCTTCTGGCGGAGATGCACAATATGGGCAAACATGTTGCGTGGGCCTTTGCCTCTGCCATCTGGTTGTTTTTGGTGCTGGGGTTGTTCCGCCCGATCCTGATGGGATCCTGGTCGGAAGCCGTGCCTTACGGCATCTTCCCGCATCTCGATTGGACAACGGCGTTCTCGATCCGTTACGGCAACCTTTATTACAACCCATTCCACTGTCTTTCGATCGTGTTCCTCTACGGCTCGGTCTTGCTGTTTGCCATGCACGGCGCGACCATTTTGGCCGTCACCCGTCAGGGAGGTGATCGAGAATTAGAGCAGATCATTGACCGCGGCACAGCCTCGGAACGTGCAGGACTGTTCTGGCGCTGGACCATGGGGTTCAACGCCACGATGGAAGGTATTCACCGTTGGGCATGGTGGTTTGCAGTACTCACCCCGATCACAGGTGGTATCGGCATCCTCTTGACTGGCACGGTCGTCGATAACTGGTTCATCTGGGCGCAGGAACACAACTTCGCACCCATGTATGATGGCAGCTACGGCTATGAAGCATATAATGCAGGGGGAACTGAGCCATGTTACCCAAGTGGTTTAATAGCTGGAACAAGGAAAACCCCACCAATATCTATGGGCCTGCCATTGCAATAGGGGTCGTTGGTGGGGCCGTTTTTCTGGCGGCGTTGCTTGTGTCCTGGGGACAACCCTTTGCGACGACGAGCCTTCAGGCAGGGCCGCGTGGAACAGGTATGTCCGTGCCAGAGTTCAAGGCGGATTTGGCAATTGGGGACCCAACGATTGAGGATTACTATACAGATGATCCAATCATTCCGACAGCAGGTGATCCATTGGCCAAGGACATCTATCAAAACGTGCAGGTGCTTGGTGATCTGACGGAAGATAATTTCAATCGTTTGATGAACGCGATCACCGCTTGGGTCTCGCCAGAGCAAGGCTGCGCCTATTGTCACGGTGATGGCGATGTAGAGACATATGGCTCTGACGACCTCTATACCAAAGTCGTCTCCCTGCGGATGATCCAGATGACACAGAACATCAATGAAAACTGGGATGGGCATGTGAATGCCAATGGTCAGGTTGGTGTGAATTGTTCAACTTGCCATCGTGGGCAACCGGTTCCAAGCAATATCTGGTTCAAGAATACACCCCTCAAGAATACCAATATGGCCGGGTGGAGCGCTGTGCAAAATCGGGCAACGTCTACATCGCAAGCCACGTCCCTACCCTCTGACATGCTGGAGAAACTGTTGGTCGATGGCGAACAGATCACAGTGCATGATCTGGAAAGCCGCGTTGCCGGTGTGCCGGGGGATGAAGGATACCAGACGATCCAGCATACCGAGCGCACCTATAGCCTGATGAACTACTTCAGCAATTCGCTTGGGGTGAATTGTGTGTTCTGCCACAACTCCCGTGCTTTCTATGATCCCGAGCAGGTCACACCGCAATGGGGCACAGCAAGTTTGGGTATCGGTATGGTTCAGGAACTGAATAACGACTACCTGATACCTTTGCAGGGTACATATCCTGCAGAACGGTTGGGCGTGGCTCACGGGGATGCACCAAAGGCGGCTTGTGCGACGTGTCACAAAGGCTACCAGAAACCGTATCAGGGCCTGAATGTCATAAAGGACTGGCCTGAACTGGCAACAAGCAGCACGCCTGTCTACAGTGAGTAACTGACGATTTCGGGATCGGCCATTTTGGCCGACCCGGCTCTTGGTGCAGTAAGCTTTCCTGAGCAGATACCAGTGCCACAGTCGATACCAACAATGTGGCTCTGGTTATATCAGGTTATACTTCAGAAAATCTCGATCTGGCTGGCCAGTTGGTTTTCGTCAACACTGCCGTTCAGGGTGATGCTGTGGCCATCACCAAAGTCGAGCACATAGTTCGCGCCCTGCTGACTGCCGTAAGTGTCGAGGATTTGTTGCGCGGTCAATGTCCCGCTCCAGTTGGCATCATCAATCCGTAGCGTGTCACCTTCCGTGGTCGAGAAATCCTCGATCACGTCCTGCCCGCCATTATTGTCGAAGATAAACACATCCGCGCCTGCACCACCGTTCAGAACGTCGTTGCCGCTATCGCCATCAAGGCGATCATTGCCCGAGCGACCCTCCAAACGATCATCGCCACCGGCACCCATCAGACGGTTGGCCCCGGTATCGCCCCGCAGCGTATCGTCAGCACTGTTTGAGCCCAACAGGTTTTCGATGCTGATATAAGTATCCGCGCTGGAGTTTTCGCCGCTCTGAAGATCAACGGTGACACCCGCTTTGTGGCCCCAATAAGCAGCCGTATCATTACCACTGCCGCCATTGAATGTGTCACGTCCATTTTCGTCACGCAGGTAATCGTCGCCACTGCCGCCGATCAACTCATCATTGCCAGACCCACCATAGAGCCGGTCCTTACCTGCGCCACCTTCCAGTCGGTCATTGCCCGAGCGACCCTCCAAACGATCATCGCCACCGGCACCCATCAGACGGTTGGCCCCGGTATCGCCCCGCAGCGTATCGTCAGCACTGTTTGAGCCCAACAGGTTTTCGATGCTGATATAAGTATCCGCGCTGGAGTTTTCGCCGCTCTGAAGATCAACGGTGACACCCGCTTTGTGGCCCCAATAAGCAGCCGTATCATTACCACTGCCGCCATTGAATGTGTCGCGCCCGCTTTCGTCGCGCAGGTAATCGTCGCCACTGCCGCCGATCAACTCATCATTGCCAGACCCGCCATAAAGCCGGTCCTTACCTGCGCCACCTTCCAGTCGGTCATTGCCCGAGCGACCCTCCAAACGATCATCGCCACCGGCACCCATCAGACGGTTGGCCCCGGTATCGCCCCGCAGCGTGTCGTCGGCACTGTTTGAGCCCAACAGGTTTTCGATGCTGATATAAGTATCCGCGCTGGAGTTTTCGCCGCTCTGAAGATCAACGGTGACACCCGCTTTGTGGCCCCAATAAGCAGCCGTATCATTACCACTGCCGCCATTGAATGTGTCGCGCCCGCTTTCGTCGCGCAGGTAATCGTCGCCACTGCCGCCGATCAACTCATCATTGCCAGACCCGCCATAAAGCCGGTCCTTACCTGCGCCACCTTCCAGTCGGTCATTGCCCGAGCGACCCTCCAAACGATCATCGCCACCGGCGCCCAGCAAACGGTTGGCCCCGGTATCGCCCCGCAGCGTATCGTCAGCACTGTTTGAGCCCAACAGGTTTTCGATGCTGTCATAGGTATCACCGTCAGAATTCGCACCAGTTGCCAGGTCGGCGGTCACACCGGATTTATGACCCCAGTAAGAGACCAAATCGACCCCGTCGCCACCGATAAAACTGTCCCGCCCGCTTTCGTCGCGCAGATAGTCGTCACCGTCGCCGCCTTCAAGCCGGTCATCGCCAGAGCTGCCGTAAAGGCGATCATTGCCAGTGCCACCGATAAGGATGTCGTTGCCAGCCTCGCCGAATAGCCGGTCCGCGCCAGCGCCACCATTGACAATGTCATTGCCAGCACCCGCCCGGATTGAGTTATTGGCCGCGTTTCCGGTGATTGTGTCGGCGCCCGATCCAGACAGTACATTCTCAATCACGGTCCCTCGGGCGATCAACATATTGCCTACCAGACCATTTACGTTGGAAGCAGCTTCCTCACGCAGATCAATTTCCTGCGCAACTGTGACAGAGCTGAAATCAATTGTATCAGTTCCACCTTCATCGTAGATCGTGAAAGTGATAGCGCGTGTCGTATCTTCAAGCTGGTCCAGATATCCGCCAGCAGTTGAGTTTTCCCCGTATGTGGTGTTGCCGGAACGGATATTGCCTGTTGTGCCATACAAGCTCTGTATAGCCAAAATGTCAGCAACCATTGGCGTCATCGTGAATGCAAAACTGGCGCTAAGCCAAGTATTTTCGGCTTGGGACATATAAGACATGACAGAAACTTGCCAGCTATCGTTGACATAATGGTTGTCACCACCACCGCCAGCAAGAGGGGAATAGCTGGCATTACCGTTATAATCGCCAGCATGTCCCAGCCCCAGGGCATGCCCAATTTCGTGAATATAGGTCTGGAAAGAGTAGCTATCGAGCGACGTCCCATTTGATGATAACCAGGCCGTGCTGACATTTACCTCTGATCTGATGATATCGCCGCTGCCGGTGAAACTAGACCCCGCGAAGGCGCCTGCCTGATTATCATCAAAGAAAATATCCGCTACGGCAGAGCCCGCAGATTCATCAACGAAATTAAAGACAAGACCCGTCACATTGGCCCATGCTTCCAAGGCCCATGTCGCCAATTGCTGACCAGCGGCAGTCAAACTGGTGATATCGACATCAAGTGTTCCACCGGGTGCGACATTAAACGAAAACCGGTTAATGCTAGTGCCCTCAGATTCTGTCCAATATCCCTCAGTGAGGTAATCGGCTATCTGATCATTTGTGTAGACTGGTAGTGTGTTTACGGATGACACACTCAAATTGTAACCACCAGAAAACGCATTCGCATGCGCGCGGGCATTTATAAAAACATCGCCGGTCGATGTCGGAGCGAAAATGATTTGTGCGTTAGTATTGCCAGCACCATAATTAATGTCGTCGTTAAAGGCGAGACGGGTTACGCCATCAGCAGCATACACTTCCAGATAAGGATCAAGGCCACCAGAAGTGCCCGTCATTGTAATAGAGATTGATTGGCCCTCTGTCACAGATAGGCGAACCCAATCTTGATCACCAACCGATGAAATATTGCCGATAAAAGAGTCACCAACGGCCATAGCGCTACTTGTAGAAGCATTATTTGCAGCATCTCCGGACTCGACTAAAACTGCATTGGACGTAACGGTAAAAATTTCTTCCTCAAGCGACTGAACGATGTTCGTGTTCATAATATCTTTACTTTCCCCTCATCAGCGCCCTACCCAAAGGGGCTGAGTATATTCCATTTACCTTGTCGGATTGGCAACTCAGACCGGCAGCCGTGTCACAGACAAAAGAGCTGACGCAAATTGTTCATATATTTGCGGCCTCAATATGGTGTCCATTGCCCTAGTTTGGACAGATTCTGAGGTTACTTCGCGCTCGCAGACACCATCACTGCATTCTGCCCAGATCAAATGGCCTGCAATGAAGGATGGCCTGGTTTCTGTCAGGCGCAGTTCCACGAACAGACGCCCCTGCTTCGCAGCTATGTCCTTATTACCCTGCTGAACTGCATTGCCGCTGGTTTCAGCAGCCTTAGTCAATACGGTTTGTAAGGCGGCACAAGCCATCTTGATCTGATCTGGCTTTGTCCCGGGCTCACCACTACAGGTGTAAATGATGGTTGCATTATCTGTGCGCGACATTGCCTCAGGCCCGCTTGAAACTAAGCCAAGCGCAATGCACGCGCCGATAAGATGTCTTTTCACCGTACATATCCCCAAAATACTGATCCACGACGTCTTCGTGTCTGGAGCAGAACCTTTAATATCCCCTTACCCACTCTGAACATCACAGAGCTATCAGCAAAAAGCAACATTTTGCGCTTCGGCCTGACGCAACGAAAAAACGCGCCCCAAAGGAGGCGCGTTTCAGAAAGCTTTCAAGCCGTTGGTTAGGTTTCTTTCTGCTCTTTCCCTTTGACCGGTGCCCAGAGACGCTTGTTGGTCAGGTACAGCAGAACAGTCAGGATAGTCAGGAAGAATACAGCGACAAACCCTGTTTGCTTGCGCGCAGCCATCTTTGGCTCGGCTGTCCACATCAGGAAGGCCGCAAGATCTTCAGCTTCATGATGAAGGCTGTTGGAGTGACCGTCATCAAACTCAACATCTTCACCGTAAAGGGGTGGCGCCATGCTGATCCAGCCACCGGGAAAAGCCGTGTTTTCATAAAGCGTCACGCCAGCCTCTTCCTTTTCTTCACCGGTATAACCGACCAGAAGAGAATAGATATATTCTGGCCCGCCAATCCCGTTTATAAACTGGCTGATGCCGGTGCCGTAAGGTCCGTGAAACCCAGCGCGCGCTTTGGCCATAAGGGACAGATCAGGCGCGCCCTGCGAATTGTTTGCCGGGAAATGGTCGGTGGGCTTCAGCGGTCGAAGCTCGTCCAGTTCAGGGTCGTAGAGGTGTTGATTGGCGCCCTCATCATTTACGGAGAATTGTTCGACATAGGCTTTCATCTGCTCTTCCGGCAGATGCGGGCCACCTTCGTCAGCAAGCGTGCGCATAGGAACAAATTTCAGGCCATGACAGCCTGCACAGACTTCAGTGTAGATTTTCAAACCACGTTGTAGCTGGTTCTGGTCATATGTGCCAAACGGCCCTTCAAACGAGAAATCTACGTCATGCGTATGACCTGCATCACCTGCAGCGAATGCACTGGTCGCAATGCCTGTGGCCAGAACGACAGAGAGTGAGAGTTTCTTCAGCATATTATTGTTCCTCTACTCAGCCGGGTTTGCGTTTGGCACGCTGCCAGCATCGTTATCTTTCGCAGGGTAATGCGCGGCAAAGTCTGCCTCGATGGTTTCTGGCTGTGGCAGTGGTTTTTCGATCACGCCAAGCAGGGGCAGAATAATCAGAAAATAGCCGAACCAATAAGCCGATGCGATCAGGGCGAAGGACGCATAGGGTTCTTCGGCTGGTTGTGCGCCAAGCCATGTGAGCGCAACGAAGTCCACAACCAGCAACCCAAACCACCATTTGAACATTGGCCGGTAGCGGCCTGAACGCACCGAAGATGTGTCCAGCCACGGAGCCAATGCCATTACCGCAATCGCGCCGAACATGGCCAGAACGCCAAAGAACTTGGCGTCAATGATACCACCGGTCACGAAGCTTGCGATTTGCACGACCCAAACATCGGCCGTAAACGCCCGCAGAATTGCGTAGAATGGCAGGAAATACCACTCGGGGACAATATGCGCAGGCGTCGCCAGCGCGTTTGCTTCGATATAGTTGTCCGGGTGGCCCAGATAGTTTGGCATGAAGCCGACAATGGCAAAGAAGATCACCATGATCAAAGCCAGTGCAAACAAATCTTTCATCACAAAATAAGGCCAGAATGGCAACGTGTCTTTTGCAGCCTCTTCTTTCGATGTCCGCCGCACCTCAACCCCGGTGGGGTTGTTGTTACCCGTGGTGTGGAACGCCCAGATATGGACGATTACAAGACCTGCGATCACGAATGGCAGCAGGTAATGCAGCGAGAAGAAACGGTTCAGCGTCGCGTTATCCACCGCAGGTCCGCCAAGTAGCCATGTCTGGATCGGCTCACCAATACCAGGGATCGCGCCAAACAAGCCGGTGATCACGGTTGCACCCCAGAAGGACATCTGCCCCCAAGGCAGCACATAGCCCATAAAGGCCGTTCCCATCATGGCAAGGTAGATCAACATCCCGATGATCCACGTAATTTCGCGCGGAGCCTTGTAGGACCCGTAGTAAAGACCCCGGAAAATATGCGCATAAACCGCGACAAAGAACAAAGACGCGCCATTGGCATGCAAATAGCGCAACATATAGCCGCCATTGACATTGCGCATAATGTGCTCAACTGACGAGAAGGCCAGATCGACATGCGGCGTATAGTGCATCACCAGCACAATGCCGGTGACGATTTGCAGCACCAAACAGAATGTCAGAACAATACCCCAAATCCACATCCAGTTCAGGTTCTTTGGTGTCGGGATCATCAGAGTGTCATACATCAGCCCGACAATTGGCAGGCGTCTGTTGAGCCACTTCTCGCCCCCGGACTTCGGTTCATAATGGTCGTGTGGGATACCAGCCATGTGTCTTCTCCCTTAACCCAGTTTTATCGTTGTTTCGTCAGTGAACTCTGCAGGTGGAACCGGCAGGTTCGTGGGCGCCGGCCCTTTGCGGATCCGGCCAGCCGTATCGTAGTGCGATCCGTGGCAGGGGCAGAACCAACCGCCAAACTCGCCAGCGCCGTCGCCCAAAGGAACACAACCTAAGTGCGTGCAGACACCCATCATGACCAACCATTCCTCACCATCCCCCAAGGTACGGTTCTCATCCAGCGCCTCAACGTCGCCTTGAATATTCGCGTTGCGTGCCACCGGATCGGGCAGCTGTGACAGTTCAACGGCGTTCGCCGCATCAATCTCGTCCTGCGTGCGTCGACGTATAAAAACCGGCTTGCCCAGCCATTTGACCGTGATCTGCGTCCCAGGCTCAACACCTGATACATCCACATCGATAGAGGCCAACGCCTGTACGTCAGCGGATGGGTTCATCTGATTGACCAGCGGCCATACGGCAGCGCCCGTTGTCACAGCCCCCGCACCTGCGGTCGCGTAGTAAAGAAAGTCACGCCGCGTGGCGTTATCATGATCGTCTGCGTGGGACACGAGAACTTCTCCCTTGTCTGACCTGTTGATTGGCCGATACCCTTGAGGGGCCACGTGAAATACGCAGCCTTGTCGGGGGTTGATATATTCGAACCCTATGACTCGTCCAGACAAGAAAAAGCAATAAGGCAAACCATTTGTCGCACCTCATTGAAATAACGGCTTTTCAGCCGGATTTAGCACCAAATCTGGGGTCGCTGATCCGTATCGGGGCCTGTTTTGACGTCCCCGTACACGTGATCGAGCCCTGTGGCTTTCCATTTTCACTAAAACAGGTCCGCACGCGCGCTCTGGATTACGGCGAAAAAGCCGATGTCAGGCGGCATGACACATGGGATAGTTTCCAGCATGATCGTGATGCGGGACGACTGGTCTTGCTCAGCACAAAAGCCGCAGTTGATTTATGGGATTTCAAATTTGAGCCGGGGGATTGCCTGATTGTCGGACGCGAAAGCGCTGGCGTGACCGAGGAAGTCCATCAGGCGGCGGACGCAAGGGTGAAAATCCCCATGCCCGGCGGCGGGCGCAGCCTGAATGTCGCGATTGCAGCAGGTATTGCTGTGGCTGAAGCCTTACGCCAGATGCGCGATTAGAGCGTTATCTTCATTCCGTCCTTACCCAGATGCAGCGGCCCATCCCAATGAGTGCGCACTGCGGCCTCCCAATCGGCATCTGTGAAATCCGGATCCCCATCAGGGACCATGTGGTGAAGCGCCAACTGCTTCACGTTAGCTTGCGAAGCGATACGCCCAACATCCTCGGCACTTGTATGGCTGCGCAGGATATGGGTTCGCAAACGCTCATCCCCATTTGTCATCCGCGCACAAAGCGCTTCAACACCGGCTGTTAACATCGCCTCATGCACCAAAAGATCAGCGTCTTTTGAAAAATCAATCATCGCGTCCATAAACGCCGTGTCACCGGACAACACGATACGTGTATCAGCAGTTTCAAAGCGTAAAGCATAGGTTTCCATAATCGGCGGATGAACATTGTGCAGCGCTGTGACGGTCAGGCCGTCATCTTCAAACACGATGCCCTCGGCCAGATGTTGCAAATCAACCAGCTTGTCCAGATCGCATCTGCCCTCATCTTCAATACGAAGATCGATATCGAATTTCATCGAGGCAAGAAAGCTCTGCCAATATGCGTCCAAACCATGCGGCCCGAAGACAGGGACAGGCCGCGTTAGACCGGCGACCCAGGCCGTATGGAAGAGCGGTCCGATTTCAAGATAATGGTCCGAGTGCAGATGCGTCACAAACACCATATCTATGTCTGTCAAAGCGACGCCCTGATCGCAGATGCCACGGGTGACACCAAGCCCCGCATCCACAAGAATGCCCCGTCCCCCCAGATGCAGCAATGTCGAGGTTGGCATATGTGATCCCGGCCGGATTGCAGGGCCACCTTTGACCCCAAGCAGAGCAATACTTTTCTTCATAGATTGATCTTCATATCGCGGTGCCGGATACCGGCATCCAGATATTCATCACCGAAGACGCCAAACCCAAGTTTTTCATAGAAACCTATCGCCTGTATCTGCGCGCCAAGCTTGGCGGTTTTGAAGCTACCCTTCAAATCGTTCAGCACAAACGCCATCAGATCGGCCCCAAGCCCGGTGCCGCGATGGCTTTGCAACACTGCAACACGCTGGATTTTGGCCACCTCATCCATCGGCAGAACACGGGCCGTGGCAATTGCGCGATCCTGACTTCGCATAATATAGTGGCGACATTCAGGGTCTTTGCCGTCGACCTCCTCGGCCTCGCTTACCTTTTGTTCCTGAATGAAGACGGCCCAGCGGATCGCAAGGCAATCCGCTATATCCGCCTGTGTCGCACGGACAATCTGCATTAGCCGACCGGCACCGTGCTGATCATGCTGTCACGCTTGGCAAATTCCTCATACCAACTTGCCAGCCCATCATGGCCTTTTCGCCAGTTGCGGTCCGCATTGCGTAAATCGAGATAACCCAAAGCACATCCGACCGCGATCTGGCCAATATTCAATGGCCCTGACAGATGGCTAATCCACCGTGTCTCAAGCGCGTTCAGCGCGCCCTCTATCTTGCGCCATTGCGCTTCAACCCAATCAGGAAAACGCTTATCTTCCGGCCGCAGGCGAGCCTCATAGACCATCAGGACAGCCGCATCCAGAATGCCGTCAGCGGTTGCTTCTAGTGTCAAAAGCTCCCACATTTGCGCGCCTTTGCCATAAAGCCCCGCATCAGCACGATCATCCAAAAACCTACAGATGACCCTGCTGTCATATAGCGTCGCCCCCGTACTCCGCTCCAGCGTTGGGATTTTGCCAAGCGGATTCAGGGCAACGGGATTGCTGCCTGAGTCAAGCGGTGTACCACCCGCCGAGACCATTTCGACATCGTCAAGCTGGCCGGTCTCTTTCAGAAGGACTTCTACCTTGCGAACATAGGGCGATGTAGGGCTGTGATAGAGGCGCATGTCAGGAACTTTCATTAAGGGGTTGAGCTTGCCGCATCAGCAAGGCGAGTGTTTCAGTATTATGCCCAATACCATTGTGGGCAACATGATCTGCTGCAGAAAGGCGCACAGCATCGGGTTTGTTCTGGTTCAGCTTCCAAGTGCCTTTGATGCTGGTAACATCCATCAGACACGGTGCGATGGCACGCATCATCCGCTCCATCACGCCATCGGTCATCTTGGCACTTGCCCACGGCGGCTTCGGCATCAACCTATCCTCGAAATGGGCAGAAAGGCGGTCCAGCATGGGGTGCAGCGTATCCTTCGACGCTGGGCGGATAACACCCTCCAACCGCACAACAACATAATTCCACGTCGGCACCTGATCGTCGATGCCATACCAATCGGGCGAGATGTAGCCATCCGGCCCCAGAACCGTAATCACAGCCTTTTGTGATGCCGCAAGGGCGCGATAGATCGGATTTGATTTCACCAGATGAAACTCGCCTATTTTGCCATCGTCAGACAAAAGGAACGGGATATGGCTGGTCAGCGGACCATCATCGCCATTGATCGCCAATGTTCCAAAGGCACGCGATTGCACGAATGCGATGTTTTGTGCATCGGTTTCTTTTCGGAAGGCAGGGTTCGGGTGCATTTCAAGTCCTTTTTCACGAAACCTTAGATTGGGATTGCACCATGTCCAAGGGGGCGGCAGTATGAATGTGTTCTCAGGGCGGGGCGAAATTCCCCACCGGCGGTATGCAGCAACAAACTGTGAGCCCGCGAGCGGCCCTTCGGGGTGTCAGCAGATCTGGTGAGACGCCAGAGCCGACGGTCATAGTCCGGATGGAAGAGAACGTGCGAAACCCGTGCTTTCTGCGCGGTTTTTCGTTCGTGATCGCCTTGGGTGACGTGTCACTTTTGAGAAAGGAGATCGCTATGACACACACCCGATATGCGTTTATCAAAGCAGGCTGGCATGCAGAAATCGTCAATCAGGCCCTTATCGGGTTTCAGTCAGAAATCGAAGGAACAGTTGAGGTTTTCGACATCCCTGGCGCCTTCGAGATACCGCTTTTGGCGAGAAACCTCGCGAAGACCGGGCAGTATGCTGCTGTAATCGGCGCGGCTTTCGTCGTGGATGGCGGAATTTACCGGCATGATTTCGTAGCCTCTGCGGTGGTTGACGGGCTGATGCGCGCGCAGATGGACATTGGCGTGCCAGTGCTATCCGTTGTTCTGACGCCGCATAACTTTCAGGAAACGCCAACACAGATCGCCTTCTTCAAGAATCATTTTGTACAAAAAGGGCAAGAAGCGGCGCAGGCAGCGGCCAGCGTTCAAAAGACTTATGCATCTTTGTCTTAGAACCCGTTGAGATATCCGGGCGCAAAAAATCGCTGGTGCTTGCTACGCTTTTGGCAGTCAATCGCTTGAATCCACACTAAATCAGTCATTGGCTTATGCCTTAAGCCAAGCTTGTTATGTCTTACCTGTTTTTTAACAATAGGTAAGGCATCATGGAACTAGCACTTAGCGATAAGTTTAAATCCCCTTTGTCATCAGCAACTTACGATCCAGACACTGGCAATCTGGAACTGGAGTTCAGCTACGATAAAGTCCTAAGAGACGGTGACTTCGCATCCGCGAGGCACATCGATGCCTTGACCTATGATGGCAAGGTGTACGAGATCGAACTTCATGCCGATGACGGCCCAAGAGACAGTAATGGCCGTTACATCTATGACGAAAATACAGTCGAGAATAAATTTACGATTAATATCGGAAAAAACATCGACACAAGCAAAGGTTTGGAGTTCGGCCTGACTGATGATGCTGGCGGCAAGAAGCAACTCTATCAATTTGAAGTTGCAGAACAGCAACCAAGCACCCCCGCGCCTGAGCCTGAACCGGTTGCGGAAACGCCCGCAGACTCAGATCTCAAGGTTTTCCTTGCAGATGCTGATACGGATAAAATTCTAACCGAAATCAAGAACGGCACCGAAGTCCCATTTGAGTTTGTTGAAAACCGCGATGTCACATTGGTCGTAGAGAATGGAAATGATGCTGTTACCAGTGTTGGCCTGGATTTAGAAGGCGTCACGTCAAGGATTGAAAACATAGAGCCCTATGCTTTGTTTGGCGATAAAAATGGTGACTTGAATGGCCGGGATAACTTCAAAGAAGGTACATATGATCTCAGTTTGAAGGGCTATTCAGAGAACAAAGGACAGGGCGATCTGCTATCTGAGCTGGATCTGTCTTTCACCATTACCGATGATGTAATGGGGTGATAATAGCCTTGCATTAACCATAGCAGCGGGGTCGGCCAACGTTATGATTGATCAGAGATCGGTGTTGGCTTGCCAAACTGGATGTTTTTTCATGATTGTTACAAACCGCTGGCTGGCCAGAAATGCGTCCAGCCAGCGGATCAAATCCGGCCAGTCTTGTGCATCAAACCATGCACGATCAGTATTGGCAAATTGACGCACGAATGTCGCAATAGCCATATCGGCAAGCTTTGGGTCAGTGCCAAACAGAAACGCCTGACCGTTCAACATATCATCCAATTTGCGCAAAAATAGGCTCGCTGCTTCACGCTCTGCCACTGGGTCAGAGCCATAACGTGTATGATATTTGTAGCGATCCAGTGCTATCTTGAATGGGCCGTCATTCTCGGCAATCAATGCGTGGCCCACTTCCGGCATCTCAAGCCAACCTTCCGGATCATTCCAGGCTAAAGCCCAAAGCATGATCTCAAGGCTTTCCTCAATCACAGTTTCTTTGGTAACAAGCACCGGAACCGTGCCTTTGGGCGAGCTTTCCAAAAACGCAGGCGGCTTATCCCGCAACAGGATTTCGCGCAGCTCATAGTCTACACTCGCGGACAAAAGCGCCAGTCGCGCCCGCATCGCATAGGGGCATCGTCTAAAGCTGTACAGGATTGGTCGTGTCATAGCTCACGCCACAAGCTGCGCGCCTGCGACATGCATAATCTGCCGCGTCACGATCTGGCCTTCAGGTTGATCAGTTGTGAACGCCACTTCCGTGAACTGCTCTGTCCGCCCCATACGCGGGTTTTCCAGAAGGATGCGATGCACCCTGCCTGCCTGAGCGGCAAGGTGCTTTTGTACTTGAGCAGCACCTGCTTGTCGAAGCATTGCTGCACGCGCTTTGATCGTTGACCCGTCCACTGCGGGCATCCGCGCGGCAGGCGTTCCTGTGCGGGCAGAGTACGGAAAAATATGCAGCCAGGTCAGGTCACACTCGGCAATCAGCTTTAACGAATTCTCGAACATCTCGTCTGTTTCAGTCGGAAAGCCTGCAATAATGTCGGCGCCATATGTCATATCAGGGCGCAGCTTGCGTGCCTCTTCGCAAAACCGGATCGCGTCATCGCGCAGATGGCGGCGCTTCATCCGTTTCAGGATCATGTCATCGCCCGCCTGAAGCGACAGGTGGAGATGCGGCATCAGGCGGGCCTCGGTTGCGATGGCCTGCATCAACGCATCATCCACTTCGATCGAGTCGATCGAACTTATCCTGAGCCGTGGCAGATCCGGCACCAGCTTCAGAATACGCAGCACCAAATCACCAAGCTTTGGGGTCGCCGGTAAATCAGCCCCCCAAGACGTAAGATCAACACCTGTAAGAACAACTTCATTATAACCGCGATCCACAAGGCGCTTGATCTGCTCCACAACCACGCCCGCCGGGACAGATCGGGAATTTCCCCGTCCGTAAGGTATTATGCAGAAAGTACAGCGGTGATCACACCCGTTTTGCACCTGAACATAGGCCCGGCTGCGCGTGCCAAAACCATCAATAAGATGATCAGCGGTTTCGCGAGCGGACATAATGTCATTCACCTGAATTTTCTCGGTATCGCCAATGAAGTCGTTTGCAAGCCCGCTCCAGGTGTCAGATTGCATTTTTTCGGTATTGCCGATGACCAGATCGACCTCTTCCATATTGGCGAAAGTGTCCGGCTCGGTCTGCGCCGCGCAGCCTGTCACGATCAGCCGAGCCTTCGGGTTGTCCCGACGCAATTTGCGAATGTCTTGTCGTGCCTTGCGCACGGCTTCAGCCGTCACAGCACATGTGTTGACGATCACTGCATCCTGCAGGCCAGTCCTTGCGGTCAGATCGCGCATCGCCTCGGTCTCATAGGTATTGAGGCGGCACCCATGCGTGCTGAAAACAGGGGCCTTGCCGTCCATCACCCTCTCCAGACGCCATCAAAGACGTGGGCTGTTGGGCCAGTCATCCAAACCCCATCGTCCTGCCAGTTGATCTGCAATGTGCCGCCATCCACCTCGACGCACACCTTGCGTCCGGTCAAGCCTTTGCGCGCCGCAGCCACAGCCACGGCACAAGATGAAGACCCCGAGGCCATCGTAATACCAACACCCCTCTCCCAGACACGCATCCGCAGATGATCGGGGCCAAGCACATGCACAACTTGTACGTTCGTGCGCTCAGGAAACAGTGGATGATATTCGCAGCGAGCCCCAAAAGTCTCCAGCGGAATCGCTTCTGCATCGTCTACGAAGAACGTACAATGCGGGTTGCCCATACCTGTCGCCGTTGGCGTTCCTTCGATCGGAAGCTCCAGCGTATCCATCTCTTCAACCAGTGGAATATCGCGCCAGTCCAACAAGGGCTGCCCCATATTGACGCTTGTCAGCCCGTCGCCTGCGTCCTTGGCTTGCAGAATGCCCCGCTCTGTTTTCACCGTCAGCTCACGCTTCCCGGTGTTGTCCATCTCATGTCGCGCAATACAGCGGGTTGCATTACCACAGGCCGCAGCGGTCGAGCCGTCCGCGTTGTAGAATGTCAGTGCAAGATCAGCCTCCGGCGTCGTCGTGATGACTGCGAGCTGGTCAAACCCGACCCCAAGATGTCGGTCCCCAATCTGGCGCGCCAGATCTGCCGAGACAACAGCATCCCTGCTTCGCAGGTCTATCACCACGAAGTCATTTCCAAGCCCGTGCATTTTCATGAACGGCAGGCCAGTAGAGGTCGCTTCCTTGCGCATACCGCCCCTATAGCGCCCATAAGAGACATTTGGAAGAAGATGTCGCGTCAATCCGTGCATTTGGGGTTGACCGTATGGGGCGAGCTTTCTAAGTAAACGCTTCGTGGGCCCTTAGCTCAGTTGGTAGAGCAACTGACTTTTAATCAGTGGGTCGCAGGTTCGAATCCTGCAGGGCTCACCATTTTATGTCTTGTGACAAATGACACTTGATCGTTCCTTTGCGACAGGCCTCTTTCCTTTTTGGGTGCCGCTAAGCACCTTAGCCGCTAGCAGATTGATGAGTTCGAGCTAGGCATCGGATTGGCTGAGACGGTTGTTTCTCCCGCACATTCGCAGTGTCGTCCAATTATGGTGATTCGATCGCTATCAATGTGAAGCCCGTCCAGTGCGATCATCGGTACTTTAGATCTTCAACCTGCCCCTGCTTAGGCTTATATCTCTGACGTGGATCTTGTGGTCGGTTTGAGATACCTATAGACAAAAGTTATTCAAATACCCGAACGAGGACGAATGCGTCATGAAGGCAATTGATCTATATTCTGGCGTGGGAGGTTGGTCCCTGGGCTTACGCCTCGCAGGGATAGAAGTTGTCGCATCATATGAGCGGTGGGGGCCCGCCAACGAAACAAATTTTAAGAACAACCGGCATCAAGCTCAGACCGTCGATATTAGAATGCTTTTGCCTCAAGACTTGCCTCAAGATATTGATATCATTGTAGGAAGTCCGCCGTGCACTCAATTTTCCTACTCAAACCGGGGAGGAAATGGAGACATCAAGGATGGTCTTCAAGATATCAAAAAATTCCTTTCATTCGTAGATCATCTGCAACCAAAATTCTGGGCGATGGAAAACGTGCCGAGAGCAGCGAAGGTAATATTTGAGGAGCTGAAGATTGGCGGGGAACTCGAGGAGTATTGTCATCTAGACATGACAATGAGCGTATTCAACATGGAAGACTTTGGACTTCCACAGCGGCGAAAACGTAGCATAATCGGAAATTTCGATTTCGATTTGTTGACCGAATATAGCAAGAATATCAAAGGCAGAAGTCTCAAGCAGATTGTATCTGCTCTGGAACTTGAGGAACCCGTTGATCCGATATACGGGATTTCACTAAGCAAAGATGAGATGATAGATCATGCTTACGAAACTCATCTGAATGAAGAGGAAGTGCGCATAAATCGATCAAATAAGGCGTTGCACCCAGTCTACAATCCGATGCCTTTCCCCGACTCGATGGACCGTAGTGTGCGAACGATTACTGCTACGTGCACAAGGGTTTCTCGAGAAAGTGTAATAATCGAGAACCCCTCGAATTCAGGACTGTTTAGAAGGCTTACTGTTCGAGAACGAGCGTCTCTACAGGGCTTTCCGATAACATTTCAATTCTATGGTGAGAGCTACAGTCAGAAGTTGAAAATGATCGGCAATGCCGTGCCGCCTTTGTTCTCGTTTTATGTTGGGCATAGTTTTCTAAAAACACCTGCGGACCCACTCCCAGAGGTTCGCAATGTCGCCAACAAGTTCATTCCCCCGGAACCGGCACCGAAAATTACCGTTCCAGACCAACCCGGAAGAAGCTACCCACTTGGCCGTAGCTTTAGATTTGCGATTCCCAGTTTACGGCTAAAAAGCGGTGTTCGATTTGAGCTTTCTAACAGGGGCAGAAACGGTGAGATAGAGTGGTCAGTTAAGTTCTTCTTCGGGACTTCAAAATCCATCCAAACCCTAGATCTAAGTGGAGATATTGCAACGAGTGTACTTAATGCCTTGAATGATGACGACTTATCCCTCATTTCCGTTTCCCTCTCTGAGTTGAAGGCAACGCTTCGTGTAGCGGACATAAAGAATATGCAAGCGTTGTGGACCCACCGTGGTCCGGGAGAGACGAGGGCTTTCATGCTACTTGACCTGTTAGATGACGCAGGTTCAGACGTCCGAAGGGCTCTCGATAATTCTGAGTTTGAATACGATGAACTTATAGAGAATGTATTGTTTGACCAGTTTGGCGAAAAAGTAGCTGATCTTCCAGGAATTCCAAAACTAGTTCGGAACTCAAATTTGATCTTAGCAGGGATGCTCGTCGGGGCGACAGCGAACGTCGCCATTCAAGAGCCTTATCACTCATGGCAAAAAATGAAGACTTCTAGTTAGTTTGAGTTGTTGAATGGAACTTTGTTGAACTCAAATGAATTTGCCACCTGCGCCACACCCGCATCCGCGCGGCTTCGGCTTCTTGCGGCACGCAACGGCTGACACGATCTGCGCGCCATAATCGATGAACTGCCCGGACCCGCTGACCAACAAATCGCCCATAGAGCTCAGCGCAGATGAGACCCGGGACGCCACGCATAACGCGCCCCGGCCCACGCGTTTCACCGCCTGCTGAGCAACCGCAATGGACCCGCCCGACAGGCCGGCATTCTGGCCGGTCGAGGTCAACCCGCTCGGGTCGCTCCAGTTGGCGGGGTCGTTCCAGGTGTAGGCGAACAGGTTGGTGTCGCCTGCTGCAAAGCCCAAGGGATCAGACTGGATGAACCGGCCCAGGACCGGGTCGTAGTGGCGGGCGCGGTAGTAATAGAGGCCCGTCTCCGGGTCATATTCCCGGCCTCAGGTCGATATTTTGTTAAATAGGTTCCAGACTCCAACCCACGCTGTCTTCATAAAAGTAGCACCAATTTTTGTCAGGTATGGGTTTCTCGTCAAGTTCTGATAGTTTGCTACGTAAGTGGCCGTATCCCACAGAATGTGCTTGCTCAGGGTCACAACCACATGTAATCGAAAAATCTCCATCATCGTCGCGTCCGACGAAAGTTGGTGCTACGCTTTTTCGGAATACGTGTGGACAGACAAACACTCTGAAGTTTTCTGGCAACTGCTCAAAATCCACTATCTCCTCCCGCTTTGCACTAGCCAACTGACAAAGTCCTTAGCACCTTTTCTCAGATTACAAGTTCTGCATGCGCTACAAACATTAAAGATGCTATTGACCCAAGAACGCCCACGAAACTTCGCTAATGATCTCTTATGATCAAATTGTCTACTATTCGGTTCCCCCGGGCTTGTTGTCATTATTTGATCACAATAGGTACAGCGGAGGTTTCCATTACAATCGGTAGCGGCTTGGTCTGACGCTTCTCGAACACCCTTGCGAATGTTGCCGCCACGTCGACTATTATGCGCCCACGCTTCCAGCTCTCCCGCAAAGTAGGTATGCGCCTCGGCGATTTCCAAGTTATGCACGCGGCGGGGGGTGTCGTCCACCTCAGCCACCAGCACCGTCAGCGGTTCTAGGTCAGCGTTGCGCACGATATCGCCGGCAACCAAGTCGCCTGCTTCTGTCCAGCCCGCGCCTTCCATGAACAGCGGATGTTCAGACGTGACGCCCATGCGGGTCGTCTCACCCGTTTCGTTCTCCAGCGTTAACCACAAAACGCCCGGAGCCGTTCGCGACATCACTGCTGTGACAGGGAACACGCCGGAGACGCCAGTCTCTTCGTTGCGCGCGACAACCATATCGCCCTCACGCAGGGTCTCAATGGCGACCTGGCCCGAAGGCGTCAGAACCTCGGTGCCTTCGGGGAAGGAGAAGCGGCTGCCTATTGCGCTTGCCACAGCAGCAATTGCGCCGAAACGACCCTTGCCACCTGCGCCACACCCGCATCCGCGCGGCTTCGGCTTCTTGCGGCAAGCAACGGCGGACACGATCTGCGCGCCGTAATCGATGAACTGCCCGGACCCGCTGACCAACAGATCGCCCATAGAGCTCAGCGCAGATGAGACCCGGGACGCCACGCACAGCGCGCCCCGACCCACGCGTTTCACCGCCTGCTGAGCAACCGCAATGGACCCGCCCGACAGGCCGGCATTCTGGCCGGTCGAGGTCAACCCGCTCGGGTCGCTCCAGTTCGCCGGGTCGTTCCAGGTGTAGGCGAAGAGGTTCGTGTCGCCGGCAGCAAAGCCCAAGGGATCGGACTGGATGAACCGGCCCAGGACCGGGTCGTAATGGCGGGCGCGGTAGTAGTAGAGGCCTGTTTCGGCATCAAACTCACGCCCCGTGAACCCGATATCCTGCAACAGCGCAGCACCCAAAGTCTGCTCCCGCTGGCCAAACGCATCGTACACATACCGCGCGGCCAGATCGCCCGTGACCTGCTCGGTCACCGCAATGATCGAGCCCTGACGGTCCGCATGCAGGTTATACGCGGTCCCGGCCCCCGGCGCAGTATCCGCACCATACGCCTCATAGCCGACAGGCTCATCAACTTGCTGACCGTGCAGCCAGCGCTTGGTCAACGTGCCGTTTTCAAAGTCCAGCAGGCGGTCATGGCCGGTGATATCGCGCAACGCCCCGACATCGTAGACATAGGCCGTCGTGTCCGCCCCAACCACCTTGGAGGTCCGCCGCCCGAAGGCGTCATAGGTGTAGCTGACCGTCTCGCCCGCAAGCGTGCTCACGGCAATCAGCTGGTTCATCGAGTTGTAGCTGTAGGTCTCAACCGCCCCGCCGGATTTGGCGGTCTTCGTCAGCCGATTGCCCTTCGCATCGTAGGTGTAGACATGGTCGGCATCCTCAAGCATGCGGTTGTGATCATCCACAACATAGCTGGCCGACAGGTGGCTTGCGGTCCGGTTGCCCTCCGCATCATAGGCGTAATCCTCGACCGGCAGCGGTGCGCCGCCATCCGCCGCAGGCACCCCTTCTGCAACCAGCAGCAGCCGGTTGATATCGTCATAGGCCAGACTGCGGGACCGCGACGCATCGTCCAGATCGCGGAGCAAAGACACAGCCCCGTCCGCCGCATAGGCATAGCCCGAGCGCGCGACAGAGGTGCTGTTCTGGAAATGCTCCAACTGCGCCAGCCTGTCCGAGGCATACCCCGCCAGCGTTTGCCGCCCGGTCTGGTTGGTCAGCTCGGTCCGCCGCCCGGCAGCGTCATATTCCATCGAGTGGACATCCCCCCAGGGGGCCGTGATCGAGGAAACCCGGCTTTTCTCGTCAAAGCCGTAGGTCCAGCTGCCGCCCATGCTGTCCGTGAGCGTGGTGCGTTGGCTGAGCGCATCATAGGTATAGCTGAGCGTCACCGCAGGCTGGGGCCCAACCGTGCCATCCGTCGTGGTGGTGGCAAGGCGATCACGGTTGTCATAGGTCATTGTGACCCGGCTGTCATCGTCCGCCACTTCCAGCAGGTTGCTCTCGGCGTCATAACCATAGCGCAGGGTATTGTCCTGCGTGGTGACAGTCAGACGGCGGGACAGCCCGTCATAGGTCGCAGTTTCCACCGCCCCGTCCTCGCGGGTGATCTGGATCAGGTTATCGCGCTTGTCATAAGCCATCGCGATGGTCTGGCCGATGGGGTTGGTACGCGCGATGCGCCGTTCCAGGAGGTCGAAGTTGAAGGTCGTGACATTGCCGCGCCCGTCGATCACCTGCGTCAGGTTATCCGATATGTCATACGTGAAGTCCGAGCTGTTGCCGACCCCGTCCACGCTCCGGATCATCCGACCCAGGATGTCATAGGTCCAGGTCTGTGTGATGCCTTCCGCATCCGTTTCCGACAGAACATCACCCGCGCCGTTGTAGACATAGGTCATGGTGCCGTAACCCGGGGAGGTCTCGGAAATCTGCTGGTTCACTTCGTCAAAGACATAGTCCGTGCGCAGCCCCGTCTCATCGACATAGGCGGTCATGTTGCCAAGGATGTCATATTCGTAGAACATCTTGCCGTCGATGCTGGTACCGCTGGCGTCCAGAACTTCTTCGGAGATAATGCGGTCTTCGATATCGTATTCACGAACATAGGTGCGCTGCTCGGGGCGGCCGAAAGCCTCGACAAGCTCAGTGACATTGCCACGATCATCATACACATGCTCGATCATAGTGTTGTCGGGCAGCGTAATGGTTTTGACGTTAAAATTCGGATAGTAGTCATAGAATGCCTGGAAACCGCGTTCGTCTGTGACCACTTCATACAGGCCAACGATGTTATACGCCCATTCCCGAACATTGTTTTCCGCATCGACCATGCGAACCAGATCGCCGAACTGATCGTATTCGTACGTTGTCACAAACCCATCGAAATCGGTGAACCGGGTGACATTGCTGAAGTCGGGCTCATATTCGTACAGGCGCTCCCGCTCCAGCACTGTGCCGGCAGCCATACGCAGTACCGTCATGTTCCCGCGCGGGTCATATTCCATTTCGTCGACACGGCGTGGCAAAGCCAGAATATTGCCTGGCACCACAATAGCTGCCGTCTGTGCGTGCGATTTGATCGAATACCAAGGATCGTCCAGAGCAGCTTTTTGTTCAGCCCCATTCTCCGTTGGGCGTTCAATTCGGGTGACAAGATTATCCGCGTTGCGGGTGTAGAAAGTAAAGCGACCGATAGGATCTATGGTTTCGACGATTGCGCCGAAGCTATTGGTGCGAACCTGCGTCACGCCGCCCCGCTCGTCAGTATGGGTCGAAACCCGATTCTCGGGGGTCACGAAACTCAGCGGCTGAGGCGTGTTATTGAGGTCCTCAATTCCCAGGGTTGCCGCCGCCTGGGTCGTAATCTGCGCACCGTTTGGATACAGCGTGCCAGCATAGGATCCGACCGATGTATAGCTATGCTCAGTCGTATTGCCGCGTTGATCTGTGACTGCGACCAAGCGGCCCTTTTCGTCATATCGATACCGGACGTTGCCAGTGTCGGGGTCCGTGACGCCCGCAAGCTGACCGGTTTCCGATATGTCGAACTCGGTGACGCGCCCGTCCGGGTAAGTAATGGACTCCAGTTGACCATTTCCGGCATAGGCGAAAGTCATGACCCCGCCCGCCTGATCCGTCGTCGTCAGCAGCCTGCCTTCTGCGTCATAGCTGAACTCCCGACGGTTTCCTCTCGTATCAACCTCAGCAGTCTGGAGACCATCGGCATTGAATTCGACGATATTGCCGTCTTTATAGCGCCGCTCCCAACCGCCATTGCCCAGCTTGATCAGGGCAGAGAATTCGCCAGGACCTGGCAGGTATGTCAGATTTTCAGGGGTTGTGGAAAATTCAATCGTGACCGAGAATCTTTGTGCGGAAATCAGTTCCAGCGCATCGTCTTGATCCAGATCAGCCGCTCTCAGGAAGAACATTCCATAGTCAAGAGTGCTGCGTTCTGGCGGCTGGAAGGTGCCGTCACCGTTGCCCTTGAAAACTGTAATTCCCTCAAGGTCACTACGAATAATATCCTGATGCCGATCACCATTGACATCGAGTGCAAAAACAAATCCTGCCGATTTGAATATCTGATCTGGGAAACTTGCAACACGATTTCTGGGGCCAAAGCTACGGCCATCTTCGTTCAGAAAGACATCCAGAATAGGAGGTACACCTGTGTTGGGTCCACCACATCTGAGTGTTTGTTCCTGATTGCTGATCACGATATCAAGCAGACCATCTTCATTGAAATCTGCCAGATCGGTAAAGTCGCCTAATGGGTATTCCAGATCGCAAGACAGCCTCCCACGTCTAGGAGGATCATATTCGACAAAATCTCTGTTGCCTTCATTGAACCTGAAGCGATGCCGGAATATCGTCCGCATACTAAAATCAACCAGACCATCGTTATCGATATCTTCCGCGCGAATTTGGGTCAGCTGACCACTACCAAAACGTCTTCTGTAAGTGTCCAATTCTTGGCCGTTTTCATCGCGATAATCGATTGTGATCTGGTCATCGAACCCGAATGCATCTAGCGCTGAAAGGGCGACAGCAACGTCGTCAAAGCCGTTATTGTCAAAATCAGCAACTTCCAAATCCCTGACCAACGACCCGCTACGATAGGCGAAGCGCTCTTCAACCGAGAAGGTGCCATCCCCATTATTGATCAGATAACCAAAAGTCGCTTGTAATTGCGTAGCATAAGCAAGATCCATCAATCCGTCGTTATTGACATCAATGGGGACTACGTCGCGTATATTCGGGGCGTAGCTGCCTTCGTCGGGAACATCATTTGGGTCTGCAACCTCGACAAATTCACCGAGTTGAAAATCCCGACCGCCAAAATTGTAAATGAAGCCGACACGACCAGTGCCTGAATCTCCAAAGGCCACATCATCAAAACCATTGCCATCATAATCTGCTATTGCCAAGCCCTGCACGCCGACGGCAGGGAAGACGAGCCTTGCGTCTTCGTCGAACTCTGTGAAGCTTTTCTCTGGGTCGAAAGTCGCCACGCTGTCATCATCGATGATCGCGACCGAGCCATCATTATTCTGGACCAGCTCTTGCAACCCGTCGATGGACCAGCCCTGACCATAGGGGCTGTCAGTCTTGTTCTGGACATAGGCCTCGCCGTCAAAACTGGCAACAACTGTAGAACACGCGTATTCAGCCTTGGTGGTGTAGCGGTAATCATAGCGACCTGACGTCAATCCGGTGGCATCAAACGGGGTTGATTGACGCAAAGTAACCGCCTCACCCAAAAGCGCAGGGGTACTGCCATCAGCGCCTTGGCGGGGCGACCAGGCAGGCGTATTCGCAGATGATAAACCGCCCAGCGACACCACAGAACTCAACTGCTCTGGCAGGCCCGCAGTGTCTGCTACCGTAACATCGCCAGCGACGATAATAGTCGGATCGGCAGAAGCCGAATTGTAGCTCAGCGCCATCTTTTGGGACTGACTAAAGGCCTGATAACTGCTTAGTTCAAAAGTCTCCGACAGATTGCCTTCGAACAGCGAGAGTGTCTTGTTCCCTGTGGGTTGATCAGCAGATGCAGTAATTCTTGGCTGTTGCGGCAAGACGGTGAACAACGCTCGACCTTGGCCTATGAACGCGTTCTGAAGGCTAACAGCGCTTGCATCGCTCAAGACGGTGGCACGTCCCGTTTGGGTAAAGCGTCCAAGCCGATCTTGGGACAACCAGACATTGGCAACGGCACCGCCAGGCAGGTTGTCGACATTTGGCGCGCTGATCTGCACGCCTTGTGTGAACACTGCGCCGGGGGCATCCAGAGCGTAGATGTTGCAGGCCTGGGTGTGGACCGGCAGGCCGGGATGTTCAAAGAGCTGTGGCAGTGAGCCGAGGCAGACCTCACCGGTATAAGCACCACCCGCGATGCTCTCGATCGTATCCGCAGCGATGGTGACCCTAACCCCCGATGTAGCCCCGGTCAGCACCGTTTGCACACCTGCCACAACTGGTGCGCAGCTGTCATTGAGGGCCGTCAGCAGGAAGGCTGGCTCCAGATCACGGGTTTGGTTTGCGGTGATGCGGATATCACGCGCGTCCGAGCTGTAACCGCCCGGGCCACCATCGGCGGATGGCTCTATCAGCACAACGTCGCGTGTGCCACTCAGCCCTTCAAAGCTGAAGCTGCCATCAGCTTCGGTGAGTGTCGTCAAGGCCGCATCGCGCAGGCGGACCGGGATATTTGCCAAGGGCGTCTCGACTCCATTGGCAAAATCAGTCGCATCCAGCACGCGGCCCGTGATTGCCGTGTCCCCAAGTGTAGCCGGGATCACTTCGATGGTGATGGTTTGTTCATCCGTTAACACAGTGTCCGAGGCACCAAGGGTCAGGACATAGCTGCCCTCCTGACCTTCCTGAGGCCGGAAGCGCAGCACACCCGTCTCGGCATTTAGCGTCATGCCAGCGGGCAGTGGCAAAGGCCGAGCATAAAAGCTGGGGATATCGCCGCCTGTATCCGTGGCGTCCAGATCCAATGTCAGTTCCAGGCCCACCTCGACGGTGTAAGTGTCCTGCAGCGCGGCCAGTACGGGGGGCGTATTCGACCCGCCGACCGTGATCTCAAGCGTGGCTATGCCCTGCGTCAGCCCGTCAGAGACGGTGACTTGCACGGTGTATTGCCCCGCAGCATCGGGGGTGAAGTTTGCATCGCCGGTGGTGTTCAGGGCGGTAATGTTGGCAGTGCTGCCTGTCGGGGCACTGGCCATGGCGAAGATGTAGCTCAGCGTGTCGCCATCGGGGTCGGTTGACCCGGCAGCGCTCAGGGCAAGCTCGGTGCCGACCGCTGCTGTCGTGGCGCCGCTCAGGGCTGCGACTGGCGCGCGGTTGGGCACCTCCAGCGTCACATTTGTGGGTGGGCTGCTGACCAGGCCGTCAGTAACCGTTAACTCGAACGTATAGCTGCCTTGGCTATCCGGCGTGAAGCTGGCCGTCGGGCCGAACGGGTCGGGGATAGTCGCCGTGGACCCGGTCGGACGCGCCGTGATGACCCAGTTATAGCTCAGCGCATCGCTGTCAGGATCGAACGAGCCGGTGCCGTCCAGCGCCGCAACCGCGCCGACAAAGACCGGGCTGGTGATTGTCGCCACTGCTGTGGGTGCAGAGTTCGTGACCTCAAGCACGATCACCACGGGCTCAGCCGCTAATGTCGCATCCTGTGCGGCCAGTTGGATCAGATAAAACCCTGGGCGATCCGGCACAAAGCTGAGCGTGTCCCCTGCCCGCACCTGCACATCCGGATTTGCCGGATCAATCACCGCAGCACTGTCGTCGGGCCGGGCAATCAGCGCCCAGCCATAGCTCAGCGTATCGCCATTCAGATCAGACGCATAATCAGCGGCATCAAGCGCAACCGCCTGCCCGCCAGAGCTGTTCAGCGCAGCCCCTCGCAGCATGACAGGGCGCAGGTTGCCTGTGCCAACAAATACCGTATCGGGCAAGGATACGCCGCCCGCATCAGACACTACAAGCTGCGAGACGGTGGATAGGAAAGCACCCTGATCCTCTGCCAACGTCAGCTCTGGCAAAGCCAGCGCGGCATCATTCAAAACACCCGGTGCGGCGCCCGTCAGACCCGTCACACCCCAAGTATAGCCGGGCGCCATAGCTTGCGATAGTGTGCCATCCAGTTGCGCCACACCCGCAGCGTTTGCCAAGGCGTCACGCCCGACCTCGGCCACTGGCAGCGGACTACCAGTCTTGATCACATAGGTCGCAGGAACCGAGGCCGTCTGGTCGTCGCGTGCGATCAGCTGCACCACATAAAGCCCCTCGACATCCGGCGTCAGCGCCACGCTTGGGCCCGTCCCCGCGATGGTTGCCAGGCTACCCGCCGGGGCCGAAATCAGCGCCCAGTCATGACTAATCAGATCGCCATCTAGATCATAACTTTGCGTCCCGTCCAGCGCCTGCGCGCTGCCCACGGCAAACGCACCGCTGCTGTCAATCCGCGCCACAGGACGCAGGTTCGCCGCAGGATCCGTGCTGATCAGCACCTGATCCGCACCACTGCGCGACCCATCCGACACAGACAGCGCCACAAGATATTCGCCCACCGTATCCGGGGTCACGGCGCTCAGGCCATCGGCTGTACCCGCATCAATCACAGCCGCACCACCCGCAGGCGCAACAGCTACCCGCAGCACAGGCGTCAGCACATCCACATCCACATCCGTGCTCTGGTGCCCGTCCAGCACCAGCGCCGTCCCAACAGCCCCGCGCAACTGGTCAAACCGGGCTGACGCCACAGGCCCGACAGAGCGTTCAACCGCGCCGCCCTCATCAGCCGTAGGCAATTGCCCCAGCCAGGACCGCTGGTGCAGCTCACCATTGGTCAACTGTACATCGCGCGCAATTACAGAGCCCTCAGACGACCCGGAGAACCCCGTCATCCGCGCATAGGGTGCCAGAATATGACCCATGATCACAGAATTGACGTCGATTGAGGTCGCCTCGTAGAAGTTCCAGATCACGTTCTCGGCCGAACCTGTGCCCCCCAACGGGTTCATCTGGAACCGCCCGGATATGCCCGAGACATTGATGATCACCGTCTCGGACTGGCTGACATCAATGGAATAGCCACCGGTCTGCAAATCCTGCATCCGTGCCTCAACAATGCGGGTGTTCGGACCAAACACAGCCTCAGACGCTACTGCATTCGGGGCACCGCCAAAGCGCTTGTGGTTCTGATCCTGAAGCTGCGCCCGCTCTCCCGTCAGGCTCGCCAGAAACGCTGATTGCGCCTTGAACAGATCAAAATCGAACACTGGCAGATCCGTCGCATTCTCGACGAGAACCCCGTTATTGACGTTGGACTGAACCCGCACCCCAGAGATCTTCGCCACATCGCCCGGCGTCAGATTGATGTTGGAGTTCTGCAGATCGCCGTCGATATACAACTCGTCAAATGCCAGACCATCGGTCTGTGGGCGGAAGCCAAACTGGCCATTGGTCTGTGTGACGGTCGAGCCAATATAGGTCCGCCCTTCCACTTCCTGACGGCCAAAAAACTGCTCTGACACAAGGTTGAACGTGCCCAGCGTCGCCTGCACATCAAGGGTATCAGACGGGTCTTCGCCCGTGACATCAAACTCAAATATCGCAGGCACCGAGACAGCACCATTCGCATCCGTGACGTTTAGCGCCAGCTCAAAGAACCCCGTGCCCTCATAGCTTACCTCCGAGATCGGGGCTGCAGGATCGGCAAAGGACACGTTCGACCCATCCGGGGCCGAGATAACCGACCACGCATAGCTCAGTGCATCGCCATCCACATCGTAGGACGCGGCACCATCCAGCACCAGTTCCAGCGCGTCGGGCAAGCCACGGCCCCGCACCCGGGCCACAGGGGCCGTATTGTCGGTGCTGATCTGAAGCTCGGTCGTGTGCAGAGGGGTCGCAGCGCTGGCATCCGTTGCATCAAACAGCTCAAGCCGGGCCACATAGGTCCCCACCACATCAATCGTCACACGCGGGCGCAAAGCATCCGCTGCGCTGAACTCCGCCACGCTGAGCGCCGGCCGCGAGACCCAGCTCCAAACCGGGCGCAGCGTCGTTACACCATTGGTCACAAACCCATCCGTTGGGTCCAGAACAACCGTCTGCCCAATCACCGTGGCAATCGGCGTCGAAACACCAACAAAACCAGAATCAAGAGCTTGAGAATTTGCAGAGAATGAACAAAGCGAAAAAACCACCGCCAACGACAGGCGGGACATAAATGAAGACACGAAATTCCCCTCAGAAATACACTATAACAAAACCGTGATGCATAATCATCGCATCAAACCAAAGAGCCAGGCAACTCATTAATTAACCCAAAACACGAAACAATCCGTTTCTAAAAATAGTTAACAGCAGAAAAACAAAACAATAAAGCTGTTTAGAGGTTAACGACTATAGTTTGATGCCCTTATCGCCAAAGCCAACCGCGCCTCCCCCAAATGCAAACTTCATGCGATCTGCACATATTATTGCCACCTCGCAAAATAGTCTCGAAAATCGAAACAAAACCATACGGCATCTAGACGCGATTGATTCGACCAATTCTCTCGCTAACGCGCGCTGTCAGCACCGTCGTATAGCTAGAAGGCAAGCTTCAGGATCAAGAGCCAATCAAGTTCACTAAACGTTCCTCGTTAGCGTTACACAGCGAACAAACCTTGCAATAACGCCTAATATCTCGATTGAATGGCCTCTGTGGATGGCTCCTGCATTGCAAGACATTTTTGACGTTTATTGCGGCGTTTAATCAGTACAGTCGTCTGTCCGGCCTGTTCATGTGGTGATCTGCCACTGGCCTTGATGATTTCCGCAAGCGAGGTTCCAATCGGCTTCACGGCCTCTGTGGATGGCTCCTGCATTGCAAGACATTTTTGACGTTTATTGCGGCGTTTAATCAGTACAGTCGTCTGTCCGGCCTGTTCATGTGGTGATCTGCCACTGGCCTTGATGATTTCCGCAAGCGAGGTTCCAATCGGCTTCACGGCCTTCGAGGGCCAACGTCATTCCCGGAGTGTCCTCGCTCTTGGTTGACTTAGTCCGCATCATCACGTCATGCGCCTTGCATCTCTGGCAGGTGTCCCGATCAGGTGACCGGCTGCCGGTAATTCTCCTGTCTCGTCAACATTGCCCAGATCACGCGCGCGGTTTTGTTTGCCATGGCAACTGTTGCAAGTCGAACCGGCTTTCCAGCGAGCATCCTCGCTGTCCAGATATCGACTTTCTCGGGATGGAGTTTTGCCATCAATGCGCGCGATGTCATGCCAACGATAAGAAGTTTCCTGAGGTAATGATCACCTTTCTTGGTAATCCGCCCAAGCCTCTCTTTGCCGCCACTGGACTTGTTGAGCGGGGTTAAGCCCAGCCAAGCGGCCAGATCTCGTCCGGTTTTGAACTGTTTGGCGTCGCCGACGGTCGCCACGATGGCCGACGCCGTAATTGGACCAATCCCAGGCACCTGCATCAGTCGGCGTGCGTTGGCATCTCGCCGAGCATGGCTCTCGATCAACTTGGAAAAGCCTTCAATTCGGGCGCTGAGCCCAAGGAGTTGATAACACAAGGTGCCGAGAACCCCGTTCGCCAGTTCGGGAATTTTAGGTTGATCACCGTCCAGGTGGCTTTTGGAAAAGCGGGCCACAGCCTCAACCCCGGTTGGGAGAACATAGCCAAACTCACGCAGCATCCCCCGTATCATGTTTGAGACCTGGGTTCTCTGGCGGACGATGAGTTCGCGCGTGCGGTGGGCGGTCAAAAGAGCTGGCTGGTCTTCGGTCTTGATCTCAACAAATCTCATCGTCGGGCGGCCAACCGCTTCGCAGATTGCCTCTGCATCCACTGCGTCGGTCTTTCCGCGTTTGACATATGGCTTGACGTAAGTTGCTGGCATCAAACGGACATCGTGCCCTAACTTGCGAAGTTCACGGCCCCAATGATGGGCCGAACCGCAGGCTTCCATACCGACCACACAAGGCGGTAGGCCCTCAAAGAACTCTAACAGTTTTGCGCGTTTGATCTTCTTGTTGAAGACCTTGTCGCCAGTCACAGAAACTCCGTGAACCTGAAAAACATTCTTGGCCAGATCCAGTCCTATGGTTTTTACTTGCATTGGGTGGCTCCTCTCAAAAGCAGATTTCGACACCTGCATTATGGCGCATTGCGACGCCGGGTGGAGCAGGAGCCATCCACTTCATCCGCTTTGGGCCGGACATGCGGTGATAGTCGCGCATACTTTGCAAATTTGCAGTGTCTGCTTTCTGCGCATAGCAGCCATTAGAGAGAAACGCAGCATCGGTGAGTCAGGGCTCTCCTGACACCTTCGTTGCATCTGGACTAGGCTGCGTGCCACATTCCTGCTTGGTAAACGACGGTTGGACGCTTTCCACACTTCATTTTCAGAAAATATCCACGGGGTTTGGGGCAGTCAGCCCCATTTTTTATGCAAAATCGTCCCCAGACGGTCAGTATCTGCAATCATCGGGATAGTTGAAAAAGTTACCCCGGGTAACTTTTTAGGGTTTGCGCTCGGTCTAGTGCAGGACTGATTGGGCAGAATGTCTTGCTTTGCGGCATACAAGGGGTAGATTCCGGCTGGACGTACCTCGTCAAACAGCCGCTGTTCGAACCGTCGGCTCTATCGACCCCTTCACCGTACTCTCTGCAAACGTCTGCTTTTAGGTTTGGTCATAGTCGTGACAGAAGGGTCAAAACATCTATCGCTCCATAGCTTCATCTTCGAAAAATATCCATGGGGTTTGGGGCAGTCAGCCCCATTTTCCATGCGAAACTCTCGCCAAACGGCAACCATTTACAATCATCGGCAAAGTTTAAAATGTTACCCCGGGTAACTTTTTAAGTTGGTGCTGGGTCTAGGGCGGGTAACTTTTTAAGTTGGTGCTGGGTCTAGGGCAGGATAGGCTTAGCGCCAGCATTGTAGCACAGATTGATCATGGCAGAAAAATCAGAAGTCGTCAGAGCGCGTGTTTCCAAAACTGCAAAAGCTCGGTTCGAGGCTGTTGCAGCGGAAAACGGTCTGTCGCCGTCTGATTTTCTGCGGTTGATGATTGATCAAGTGACCGAGGGCATTGAGCCGACGATAAGCTCAAAGCCCAAATCACGGCGGAAGGCCAAGCTGACGGTGAGGTTGCCAGTTGATGTGGCCGATAACTTGGTGGTTGATGCAAAGGAGCAGGGTGTGACGACATCGACTTGGGCGGCGTCTATATTGATGGCCAAGTTTCGTCATGCGCCACAGCCAGTGAAGTCTCAAAGGAGTGCAATTCAGAGATCGTTTCGGCAGCTTCAAGGTATGGCCACCAACACTAACCAGATGGCCACGTTGATGAACCGTGGTGTGTTTACTGATAGTGATTATACGCCAACTCGTAAGGAACTTTCGGAATTGCGAGAAGGCATTGCCGAACTGCGCGGCGATCTTTGCCAATTCGCAGGTGGTCAGTATAAAATACAAATGGTGAAGAGCTTGGAAGACGAACGATTATGAGAAGCCAGTAGGTTTTCAGAACCTCCGAAGTCTTAGGAGAGGCTCCTAGAAGAGCGCATACATAAATGCGCTACCGGATAATATCTTGCAGTTTCTAGTAGCTGTTATACGGGGCTGACTGCCCCAAACCCCGTGGATATTTCCCGAAGATGAAGTGTAAAACGTCAGATAGCTTGGACCTTCCGTCATGACATTGACCCAAGGGCCCTTGGTGAGGTTTGTGGTTAGCGAAGTGCATAGGAGGAATTCATATAGCTGAGAATCTGATTGTTCATATGTCAGAACGTCGCCTTGCAAACTGAACGGATACAACGAACCGAGCGACGCCGCCCGACGCTCAATTTCTCCGATTATCTGCGAAGATGCGTTGTCTATCGCAGTTTTATGGGATTGCCATGCAGCTTCGTCCAACCCATCTTGACTACCGGCAGTCTCAGAGAGATCACACACCCGGTAAATGGCGGACATTACGCATGAGTTACGCGACCCGTCTCGCATCAGCAGTTTGTCTGGTGTAGGTGGCTGGGATGGTAGGATTCGAACCTACGATACACTGTACCAAAAACAGTTGCCTTACCACTTGGCTACATCCCAACAGTGATGGGTGATTTAGTGTGCCATCGCTTGTGCTGCAAGTCAAAAATCACGTCTTGTGGCTTGAAACGCGTCGGATTAAGGCCTCGGTATGGATGCAGACGTTGTAATATTGGGTGCTGGTGCCGCTGGGATGATGTGCGCGATCGAGGCCGGACGGCGCAGCAGGCGGGTTATCCTTCTGGATCATGCGCGCAAAGCTGGCGAAAAGATTCGTATTTCGGGCGGCGGGCGGTGTAATTTTACCAACCTCAACATTCAGCCAGAGCGGTTTTTGTCACAAAACCCGCGCTTCGCGCTGTCTGCGTTGAAACGCTATACACAATGGGATTTCATTGCGATGATAGATGCCGCAGGCATTCCGTGGCACGAAAAGACGCTTGGCCAGTTATTTTGCGATAGATCCGCGAAGGATGTTATTGCGATGCTGCTGGATCATATGACGCAGGCTGGGGTCGATCTGCGGCTTGGCGTGTCAATCGACACGGTGCAGAACAAACAGAACGGTTTTGCACTTGCGACAAACCAAGGAGAGTTGACCGCAAGGTCAGTTGTTATTGCAACAGGTGGCAAATCCATCCCGAAGATGGGGGCGACAGGCTTTGGCTACAGGATTGCAGAGCAATTCGGCCTACCGCTTGTTGAGACACGCCCTGCCCTTGTCCCACTGACCTTTGCACAGCAGGACTTGCAGCCGATCAGTGAACTGTCCGGCATATCCGTGCCAGCGCGGGTCAGTTGCGGAAAGGCGCAATTCGAGGAAGGGCTGCTGTTTACCCACCGAGGGCTATCTGGGCCGTCTGTGTTGCAAATATCGTCATATTGGCAGGATGGCGATGCAATTACGGTCGATCTACACGCCACAGCAAATCTGATCCCGCGCCTGAAAGAGCACCGACAAGCCTCGGGCAAAATCTCGGTCAAGAACGCGTTGGCGATGCACATGCCCGAAAAGCTGGCAGCGTTTTTGACAACCCGCGCAGGTATCAACGGCAATTTGGCAGATCAATCCAACGCTGCGTTGGACCAGTTGGGCGAAGTCGTGCATAGCTGGTCGATCAAACCGGTTGGGCCCGAAGGATATCGCACGGCCGAGGTTACATTGGGCGGCGTTGACACAAACGCCCTGAACGCCCGCACGATGGAGGTGCGCAACGTCCCGGGTCTCTATTTCATTGGCGAGGTCGTGGATGTCACAGGCTGGCTGGGCGGCTACAATTTTCAGTGGGCATGGTCATCAGGTTGGGCAGCAGGTCAGGTTTGCTAGACCTTCATTCCGCTAGACCCGGCATGGGTTTTCCTTTGCCAGACGGTCAAATGCCATAAGACCTGAGATAAGCGCATCCATTTCATCAAGTGGGATCATGTTCGGCCCATCTGATGGGGCCGTATCAGGTTCCTGATGCGTCTCGATAAACACGCCTGCAATGCCAAGGGACACGGCAGCACGGGCCATAACCGGGGCAAATTCTCTTTGCCCGCCAGATGAGCCGCCCTGCCCGCCCGGTTGCTGGACAGAATGGGTAGCATCCATGATAACCGGATAACCGGTCTTTGCCATGGTCGGCAGGCTGCGGAAATCGGCGACAAGGGTATTATAGCCAAACGATGCGCCACGCTCGGTCAGAAGGATCCGCTCATTACCGGTCGAGGCAACCTTATCAGCCACATTGGGCATATCCCACGGGGCCAGGAACTGGCCTTTCTTCACATTGACCACGGCCCCTGTTTGCCCCGCAGCCAACAGAAGGTCGGTCTGACGGCACAAAAAGGCAGGGATTTGCAGAATATCCGCCACCTCAGCCGCTGGTGCACAATGATCAGCCCCATGCACATCCGTCAGAACAGGGCACCCGATCTGCTTCTTGACCTCGCCAAGAATGCGCAGACCTTCCTGCATACCCAAACCGCGTTTGCCCTGTAGCGATGTGCGGTTGGCTTTGTCGTAAGATGCTTTGAAGACATAGGACGCGCCTGCCCGCGCACAAACAGCAGCCATCTCGGTCGCAATCATCAGCGCATGATCAAGCGACTCAAGCTGGCACGGGCCCGCAATGACAGTCAGAGGCAGATCATTTCCAACACTGATTTTGCCGATTTCAACAGTTTTCATGGGTATATCAGACCTGTTCCCGGAGGATTGAAATTGTCAGCGACACCATCAGGTAGATTCCCGAGAAGATCAAGAACGCAAGAACCGTATTTTCAAACGCACGTGGGTATGTTGGTTCATCCGGGGCCACGGGGCTGACACCAACGGAAAGGTAGCGCACCTGTCGATTTGCTTCCAGCCGGGCGGCTTCGAATTGCGCTTCTGCCTGCGCAAGCAAGGCCTGACGGGTTTCCAACTCGGCCTGTGCGACCATCAGCTCCCCGGTTACACGCGCCAATGATCCCGAGGTCGTGCTACTTTGGGTCAACTGCGCCCGTTTCTCAGCTATGAGCGTTTCCAATTCGCGGATGCGGTTCTGTGACGCCGTTACTTTGGACTGGTTAGGCCGTGCATTTTGCAAAAAGGTCTGTAAAGACAGACGTTCAGTCAGCACTTCTGTCTCTAGCGTGGTAATCTGGGACATCACCGCCTGAATTTCGCTTTCCGGGCTCAGAACGCCAAGCTTTTCCTGAATGTCGACGATCCGCTTTTGCGCTGTGATCATTTTGTCATTGGCTTCCTGTCGGCTTCTCTCGGCTCCATCCATCTGATCGTTGCGCAGACGAGCGGTCAGTTGATCGACCTGTTGCTCAGCGTATTCGATCAACTTTTTCGAGAAATTCGCACTTGTTTCAGGATCAGCCGCGATCACATCCATCTTAATGATGCCTTCGGTCGGATCAAACCCGATCCTGACATGTTTCTTGAAAAGCTTGTAGGCCTCTTCATTAGTCGCGTCTGTTTCGATGCGCTGGATAGGATCAATATCCGACTGACTGAAATGCGACTTGAAGCCTTCATCCGCATCCAGGCGCAGCATCGCATCGCGGGACTGTAAATAACCCTGAACAGTGATCGAATCCTGCGCATTTGCAAGACCTGTACCAGAGAAAAGCCCCGACAGTTGCCCACCGGCTGCGGCATCAGCCTTCTGGATCAGAAATTCTGATTTCGTCTCATACATCGGCGTTGCGACTGTATAATAGTAATATCCGGCCAAAGCTGTCGGCAGGAACACGAAGAACAGCAACCGCGTGAAAAGCAATGCAGCCCGGCCACGGCGGCGACGGGCAATATCGCGCTGGATCTTGCGAACATCGCTGGCGCGCTTGTCTTCAGAGATCACGTCAGCCGAGATGGCACCGGGGCGTGACGGAACAGTCTGGGGCAGCAGAGTGGGCTGACCTGCCTTAGCGTCAGAGGCCACCAGATCAATCATGTTTGAGCGTTTGAAAGGGTCAATCCCCTGCTCGCGCAGCAAGCGGACCGCATCGTAATCTGATGCAGGTTTAAGCCCCTGTTTCTGCGCCACGCGGCGGGCCATGCGCAATTGTCGGCCTGTCAGGCCTTCACGTTTTATGGCCTCAAGAACTTCACTATCTTCAGGCTCCACAGCCCCCGCGTTGGAATCCTTCGGATCACCGGTCTGAAATGTCAGATCGCCAAACCCGTCATCGGTGTTGAACAGCGGTTCATCCGGCGTATTCGTCTTGGACGCCGGATCAAAAGGCCCGGCGTTCGCGCCCAGACTGGCCTTGCGGCGCAGGCGAAATTTGCGTGCTTTAGGTTTGGTAATCATAAAGCCTTTTCGCCTCTTCTAGGGTATCAAACATATGGAGCTGGCCATTCTTCAAAACACCTGCCGATCTGCAAAACCGCTCTAACGTACTGGCCTGATGGGATACAACAACAACGGTCGCATCTCTCAAACGGTCCTTGAGGATAGAGCCCGCCTTTCGGTTGAACTCGGCATCTGTGGTGGCAGGCATCCCCTCATCGATCAGATAGATATCGAACTCCAGAGCCAATAATAAGGCAAAGGAAAGACGCGCCCGCATCCCTTGGCTATATGTGCCAACGGGCATGTCGAAATATTCCTCCAATCCACAGAGATAACGGCAAAACGCTTCGATATAATCCGGATCAAGCCCGTAAAGGCGGGCAATATAGCGGCAATTCTCAACGGCCGTGTGTCGCGTAACCACCCCCCCATAAAACCCAGCGGAAATGATATGCGGCTGGTGCGCAAAATCTGACCCTCATCTGGTTTTTCCAGCCCAGCCATCATATTCACAAGCGTGGTCTTACCCGTGCCATTGGGCGCAAGTATCCCGATAGAATGGCCCAGCTCGACCCGAAAGGACGCGCGATCAAGGATCACCTTGCGCTGCGTGCCAGTCCAGAAGGACTTGCTGACCTCTTGAAACTCTATCATCAGGTGCGCTCTACCCTCGGGTTTTTGTTGCCGACCCGTTGCACAGGCGTTGGTTATCCCGTCCAACGCGCGTTGGGTGTGCAGTATGCCGTACCAATCGTGGACAATTCAACGATATTTGCATGAACAAGCGGTAAATCAAGGCAAATTGCCCTGCATGTCAGTCATACAGCGTGTCACCAAAGCCTAGCCATGTTGCTTTTCAACCCGCAGCAGCTTGCCTGCCGCAAGCGCGATCAGCGCCGCGACAGAGCTGAACAACGCGCCCATTTTGGCGGCCTCCTGCACAAGACCCGGTTCAAACGCGACAGAGGCCACAAACAGCGACACGGTGAACCCGATGGCGGCCACACACCCGATGACAATAAGGTCCACCATCCGCATATCTTGCGGCATACCAAACCCCAGGGGTCGAGCGGCAAACCAACCAAAGATCAGAATGCCAACAGGTTTGCCAATGATCAGCCCCGCCAGCACAAGCCAGGTCGCATCACCCATGGACGAGAGCTCAACACCAGCATTCAGAAGACCGAAAAAGAACAGAACAATCTCGACGGGATGTTTCAGCGCATGTTCAATCTGGTTCAGAAGGTCGGTCAAATATTGCTCTGCCTCGCTGAAAATGCCAAAGGCCCGGTCCGCATGGGGAATGGTCGGCACAATCGGCAACAGACCAAGCACCGGATGCAAGCCGCTTCTAGCAAAACCGTACCAGCTTAGAGCGGCTGCAATCAGATAAGGAACAAAGCTCAACTTTGTACGTACCCAAGTCGAGACAGGCCGTGCCTGATTACCCCGGTCCATCTTGCGTGGCAGCCAGTTGAATAAGAGAAAAACGCCGATTGCAGCGCCAAGCGACAACAAAAGCCACTGCGGATCCACCTCGCCCGAGGGGTAGAATACCGCCAGAATGACCAGACCGGCCGCATCATCCGCGATGGCCAAAAGCAACAGAAAGCGCACCGCCGGATGACCGGCCCCAAAAACCATCCTTCCCACAAGATAAGAAAACGCGATATCCGTCGCCGTCGGAACCGCCCAGCCATTCGCCACGGCATCGTAGGTGTCAGATCCCATCAACGCGGCCAGCCCCAGATAGATGATAATTGGACCAATCATCCCCCCCGCGGTTGCAAACAGAGGCGTGGCTGCCTTCTTGCCACGCAGAGAGCCATTTTTCAGGATAACGGCTTCCCAAACCTCTTTGCCCGCAATGGCAAAGAAGAACGCCATCAGAATGTCATTAACCAGATAACGCAGGCTCACCACCTTGGTGACATCCCCGATCTCAACCGCCTCATACCCCTCGCCATAGGATTGGGCCCAATGGTAATAATCCAGCCCGATCAGATCGCTAAACCACAAAGGGTATTCAGCAAAATGGTGATAACTATGCGGGTCGGCATTTACCCAAACCAGCGCAATCAGCGCGCCAATGATCAGCAAAAGAGAATAGGTCGTAATGAAATCCCAGACGCGATACATGGCCCACCCGATGATCAGATCATTTCAACGGGCAATAGAGTATGCAACAAGGCGGAGCAAGTATCGCAAAATCTCATCAAGTAATTCCGCAACATCCCTTGTGTCTAACGTCAGCGCTTATGAGACCATACGCGCAACGCATCACTTAAACCTGCCAGAAAGGCGCCCGAATGGCTTTGTGCATGCCTCAGAATATTTGTCATCCACAACTGATCCTGAGGGGAATCTAGAGCTGGGTCCTTGTCATCCAGCAGTTCGGGGACGAATTGAAAAAAGCGATCCAGGTCTACTCGTTCGATGTACTGATTAACGGCAAAAAGTGCGTCGAGCTGAGAAACAACATTGACGTTGCCGTAGCGAGCGACAGGTGCGTCATCAAGAGCCAACAATTCATCCCGAATTCGCTTGACATCGTTATCTTCAAATTCACCAAGTAGCTGAAGAAGCGTATCGTCATCCATGTTCTCGCGTTCGATCCCAGAGCCTGCCAAAGCGAAGGGAAGAATTCGTTTTGCCGAAGCCCGATTACGCGCCTAAGGAGAGCGCCTAACATCAGGATCACCCAACAGATGACAGCGTAAGACAGGTCTCGAATGTCCAATCTGTATTGCGAGATCTTCGGCATCGTCCCGCACGAAACCCACTATTTCTAGCTCGAACCGAAAAGTATCAGTTGGAACACGCGAAGGTAGCAAGGCTTCTGTCACATACAAGCGCCCCTTTGGATATGGTACTAACCAAAATAGATCGAAATTTAATCAGTTAACAACTGTCCAAAAATTTATAAACTCTGAAATTTGGCATAAGCGACGAAAGACGTTTAGCCACTTGTAAAATTTGGGGTCAAACGCAGTGATTACTTCCAAGTCTTGAGATAAAGTTGCAAATTTGATGTCAAAAACGGGCATCTCGCTGTCAATAGACTGCACATTACGTGTCATTCCACAACCACCATTATCGCCCTCAACTACACTTGCTATGCCCACAGCTCCCGCAGGTCATGCAGCCTTCCACCATTCGCATTTCATATTGCCCGCAGCTTGGACAAGCAGGGCCGCGACCTGTGCCCAGATTGACCACCTCTGACTGAGGGTCCGCTTTTAGTCCCATACCTTCGCCTGCGATGAAGCCTGTCGCAATCATATGTTTTTCGATCACCCCACCAATTGCTGCCAGAATGGAGGGGATATATTTCCCCTGCATCCACGCCCCGCCGCGCGGGTCAAAGACCGCCTTCAATTCCTCCACCACAAATGACACGTCGCCACCGCGTCGGAACACGGCCGAGATCATCCGCGTCAGAGCCACGGTCCAGGCGAAATGCTCCATATTCTTGGAGTTGATAAACACCTCAAATGGCCTGCGATGCCCGTTCAAAACGATGTCGTTGATTGTGATATAAAGCGCATGTTCACTATCTGGCCATTTGACCTTGTAGGTCTGCCCATCCAGCTCACCAGGGCGATCCAGAGGTTCGGACATATAGATCACATCAGCACCTGTTTCGGCTTCGGCCACGGTCTCAGAGCCTTCAGAGACCGACAGAACCGACCCTGTGACAGCATTGGGGCGATATGTCGTGCACCCTTTGCAGCCCTGATCCCAGGCGGCCATATAGACGTCCTTGAATTCATCAAAACTGATATCTTCCGGGCAGTTGATCGTCTTGGAAATCGAGCTGTCCACCCATTTCTGCGCGGCGGCCTGCATGCGCACATGTTCCAGCGGGGCAAGTGTTTGTGCATTGACGAAATAGTCGGGCAGCTCCGCATCACCGAATTTTTCGTGCCACATCTGGACGGCGTAATCGACCACCTCTTCCTCGGTGCGCGATCCATCCTTTTGCAGAACCTTACGTTTATAAGCATAGGCAAAAACGGGCTCAATCCCGCTTGAGACATTGCCAGCATATAAAGAAATCGTTCCCGTAGGGGCGATTGAGGTCAGCAGGGCGTTCCTGATCCCATGTTCCCGGATTGCCTCACGCACATCCTCATCCATATCCGCCATCGCCCCGCTTGCAAGGTATGCATCGGCGTCAAACAGCGGAAAAGCACCCTTTTCCTTGGCCAAATCGACCGACGCCAGATACGCGGCGCGGGCGATGGCGTGCAACCATTGCTCGGTCAGACGCGCCGCCTCCTCCGAGCCATAGGACAAACCTACCATCAAAAGCGCATCCGCCAGCCCAGTGACGCCCAGCCCGACCCGCCGCTTGGCCTGCGCTTCTCGCGCTTGCGCCTCCAGCGGAAAGCGGGATGCATCAACAACGTTGTCCATCATCCGCACAGCGACCCGAACCAGTTGATCCAGTTCGTTCATGTCCAGCTGCGCATGCCCCTCAAACGGATCAATCACCAGCCGCGTCAAATTGATCGACCCCAGAAGACAAGCCCCATATGGCGGCAGAGGCTGCTCACCACAAGGGTTTGTTGCCGCAATGATTTCGCAATAATTCAGATTGTTGGCGGCATTGATCCGGTCGATGAAAATTACGCCAGGCTCTGCGAATTCAAAAGTGCTTTGCATAATCTTGTTCCACAGATCACGCGCCTCGACCGTGTGATAAACCTTACCATCAAAGATCAAATCCCACGTCTCATTCCCCTTCACAGCCTCCATGAATGCATCTGTCACCAGAACCGAGATATTGAACATCCGCAGCCGCGCAGCGTCTTTTTGGCGGTGATAAACTCTTCAATATCAGGATGATCGCAACGCATCGTGGCCATCATCGCCCCCCTGCGAGAGCCCGCAGACATAATTGTGCGGCACATTGCATCCCACACATCCATGAAGGAAAGAGGCCCCGATGCATCGGCGGCAACGCCCTTCACACCCGCACCTTTCGGGCGGATTGTCGAGAAGTCGTAACCAATGCCCCCGCCCTGCTGCATGGTCAGCGCTGCCTCTTTGAGCATCTCAAAAATACCGCCCATCGAGTCGGGTATTGTGCCCATGACAAAGCAGTTAAACAAAGTGACCGACCGCTCGGTCCCTGCGCCGGCCGTAATCCGACCCGCTGGCAGATATTTGAAATCTGCAAGTGCCTCGTAAAACGTCTCTTCCCACTGCGCTGGATCTGTCTCGACAGCAGCCAAGGCACGTGCAATCCGACGCCAACTATCTTCGACAGTGACATCAATCGGCGTGCCATCCGCCTGTTTGAAGCGGTATTTCATATCCCAGATTTGCTCGGCAATGGGGGCAGCGAAACGGCTCATAGCACAATCCTGATAAAATTCGGCGGAAATTTAAGGTAGTCTCGCATACGTTTTACGTCAACGAAAACATAAAACTTATCCACAACCCCTGCCCTTGTATCGGCGCTACGTCGCAATATGATGTAGTTTCACAAGAAAAGGTGAGTCGTGGCAAAACATATCAACATGATCAAATTGTCCGTCGGCACAGAAAGCGTCGAAAGCCTTGAAGCGTGGCAATCAAGCCCGCGCCCCAAAGCAGCCGATGGACTGCCCCGCCATATCACCCGCATGTGGCCGAAGCGTGAGTCAGAATTGCTGAGTGGTGGCTCGATTTTCTGGGTGATCAAAGGCGTTGTTCTGGCCCGCCAAAAGCTTGTGCGCCTTGATGAATATGACAATGGCGACGGCATTCGTCGCTGTGCGCTGGTTTTTGATCCGAAGCTTATCCGTGTCGAAGCCATGACCAAACGCCCTTTTCAGGGGTGGCGCTATCTAAGGCCTGAAGATTCACCTCGAGATCTAACAGCCGCCCGCGCCCGCGAGGATGCAATTCCACCAACACTGTCAGCCGCCCTTGCCGATATCGGGGTTCGTTAAAGCTACACTTTCGAAAATATCTGTAGGCCCATCAATTCCAAGCTGTTCTGCCAAGGATGCGACTGCCGACCTTGCGGACACGTCCCAAGCCGCAGTTTTTGACGCAAACAATGTCGCCTGAGATTGCAAAACGGGTGCTCCACGCAGCACTTTCAGATGGTTCGCCTCTAGTGTTGCTCCGGTCGTTGTAATATCGGCCACGGCCTCTGCCGTCAGGTTCTTCACGGTCCCTTCAGTAGCCCCCTGACTATCCACCAATTGGTAATCCGCCACACCCTCACGCCGCAGGTATTCGCGAATAAGCCTGTGATATTTCGTAGCAATCCGCAGACGAAACCCATGCTCGGCCCGAAAGGCTGCTGCAACCGCGTCCAGATCATCAACGGTTTCCACATCAACCCAAAAGCGCGGAACGGCAATGATCAGGTCCGCATGGCCAAAGCCCAGCTTGGCCAATGTCTCGACTTGATCGTTATACAAAGGCAGTTTCTCGCGGATCAAATCCGTCCCTGTCACGCCTAAATGAATACGTCCCGAAGCCAGCTCCCGCGGGATTTCAGCAGCACTCAGAAGCACCAATTCGACCCCGTCGATACCGCTGACAACCCCAGCATATTCACGCGCAGAGCCCGTGCGCGCCAACTCGACACCGCGTTCGCCGAACCAGTCAAAGGTCTGTTCCATCAAACGACCCTTTGAGGGCACACCAAGCTTCAGTGTCATGCGACAACCCCCGCCTGAAGCGCCAGTTCCGGGCGGATCACCCCCCACTGCCGGAATTGCGCGGCCTTGTCCAAGCACCGCAGTCAGCGCATCATACCGCCCCCCTGTTGCAATTGGGGCGGCGACAGTTGGCGCAGAAAACCCGAAGACAAACCCGTCATAATATTCCATGCTAGTGCGCCCATAGGCACCTTCGTAAGACAGGCCCGACAGGTCGATCCCGCGTGCTGCCAAAGCATCCAGCCGTTCCCCGAACGCCACGACAGCAGGGGCAATCGCAGGGTATTCCGCTGCTATTGCCTGTAATCGAGTCAGCCCTTCCGGGGCGGCGCAAACAATGCTCAGAATATCAGTGATCGCCTTTATCTCTGCCTCTGTAATCGCTGCGACATCCGCATCTTCTTTCAGGGCGGCCAGACGCGCCAAGACTTCTTGCCGGGACCGCATCCCGATCTCGGGACCGGCTTCAGTGACAACTTCATCGCTTAGCGCAATCATTTCCGCGCGCCCTTCAGGGGCGGGGCCACCAGCGAACCGTTTCAGCAATGCGCGAAACCGAGCGGGTCGCCAGATGTGACGCATAAGCGCTTTTCTGCGACGCTCCGACGTTGAAAGCCCCGTTACCGCCGCGGTCAATATGCCGATATCCCCAATCGAGGCCAAAAGTCCGCGCCCCTCTAATGCTTTGGAAAACAAGGCAAACACTTCGGCATCTGCACTGGCGGGATCGTTGCGCGCGAACAGCTCATAGCCAACTTGCAGATACTCGCGTGCGCGTCCTGTGCTTGGCTGCTGCATGCGAAATACCTCACCCATATAGGTGTAGCGCGCAAGCTCAGCGCCATTCTTCATATGCTCTTGAACCACTGGCACCGTGAAGTCAGGGCGCAACATCTGCTCTCCGAAAACCGGGTCTGACGTCACATAGGCCCGTCCGCGAATATCCTCGCCATAGAGGTCGAGTAGCACTGCCGATGGCTGCAACAAGGCGACGTCCACAGGCATAGCACCAGCCTGTTGAAACAGCGCAAAAATTCGCTCTGCCTCAGCCCGCGCAGTCATGCGTCTAACATCTTGCGAATTTCAGCGACCAGATCACCGCGCGCAACTTCCCGTTGCGCCGGCTGCCCTTTCCATTCCTCCAACGTCGCGGTCTGGGCAATCTTTGCGCCCAGAATAAGGTCTTTGATCTGCACAACACCCCGCTCCGCCTCGTCCGAGCCTTCAATGATCGCCACAGGCGCGTTCCGCTTATCGGCATATTTCAACTGATTACCAAAGTTCTTGGGGTTGCCCAGATAAACCTCGGCCCGGATACCTGCAGTACGCAGTTCAGCTACCATCGTCTGATATTCCGCCATCCGGTCACGATCCATGACGGTGACAATCACTGGACCTACGGCGTCTTTCGACAACCGCCCCTTTGCGTGCAGCGCTGCCAAAAGCCGGTCCACCCCGATCGAGACACCCGTGGCAGGCACCTCCTGCCCTGTGAACCGCTTCACCAGATCATCATAGCGCCCGCCACCCGCAACCGAGCCAAACTGCCGCACGCGCCCTTTTTCGTCCTTGATTTCGAAGGTCAGTTCCGCTTCGTAGACGGGGCCAGTGTAATAGCCGAGGCCGCGCACAACGGATGGGTCGATAACAATGCGGTCTGCTTCATATCCTTGGGCTGCCAAAAGGTCAGCAATCTCTGTCAATTCTCCTAAGCCAGCCATGCCAACTTCCGATGATTCAACCAGACTGGCCAAGGTTGATATAGTTCCAAAATTGAGCAATTTTTCCCTTTCCTCAAAGGTCCCGCTATCTCGAATTTCCTTCAAGCGAGTTGCAAATTTTGAATCTAAAAAATGAGTTCCACCAAGAAAATCTGATTTAGCAAATCCGGGTCGCAACGAAATGTTACCGTCCCTTTCCCATTTGGATCGAATGTTATCCCGAGCACTCAAAAAAACCATTACAATTTCAGCCTGATCTTCAGGCAATCCTGCACCTTTAGCAAAGTCTCCACTCTCATCCTCGCGTCCTTCGCCAAGCAGAGCACGAACACCCTCAACGCCCAACCGGTCCAGCTTATCAATCGCCCGCAGAACGATCCCACGCTCGGCTTCGAATTTCGACGGGTCGCTCGGGTCCAAAATCCCCGCAACCTCCATCACCCCATTCAACACCTTACGATTATTCACCCGTACCACGTAATCGCCGCGCTCAATTCCAACGGCCTCCAAAGTATCCGCCAGCATCGCGCAAATCTCGGCATCCGCTGCGACCGACCCGGCCCCTACCGTATCCGCATCGCATTGATAAAACTGACGAAACCGCCCCGGTCCGGGTTTTTCGTTGCGCCAGACCGGCCCCATCGCATAGCGGCGGTACGGCGTTGGCAAATCGTTGCGATTCTGCGCATAGACCCGCGCCAGCGGGGCCGTCAGATCATAGCGCAGCGCCAACCAATCTTGTCCTTGCTTGGCGTCATCCTCTTGCCACGCGAACACACCCTCGTTCGGGCGGTCTACATCGGGCAGGAATTTACCCAAAGCCTCAACCGTTTCCACGGCGGAACTCTCTAACGCTTCGAACCCGTACAGATGGTAAACGGCAGCAATCTTATCCAGCATTTCTTTGCGCTGAGCCACTTCCGCACCGAAATAGTCGCGAAACCCCTTAGGGGTCTCGGCCTTTGGGCGGGGCTTCTTTTTCTCTTTTGCCATCTCACTTGGTCCTGACGTGAAGCTTCGGCCCTGCCTTTACCCCGCCCCTCTTGCCGGGGCAAGCAAAGCGCCATATCTGTGCGTGCAAAGGATGCATCCCCATGTCTGATACAACACGCCTTGAAGAACAGATCGCCCACCTGACACAGGCCGTTGAGGATATGTCAGACATCATTGCACGTCAGGAAAAGGATATCGCCCTTTTGAATAACCGCATCCGCATCCTGATGGAACGCGAAACAGAGCGGGAACTGGACGCAAGCGGCGGTATTGTTCTGTCAGACCAGAAACCACCCCATTATTAAAAGTCGCGCGGAAAATCGGCTAATTTGCCAATTCTTATCCAGCACCAGTAACGGTTTCTCAGACGTCCTCGACCATAAGAACGCCATTCAGTGATTTGATCGCCACTTTGACTTTTGGGTTAACAGCAAAACTGTCCCCAAGATTAACCTCGACTTCGCCGGGCAAATCCTGCCCCATCAAGCACAGGGAAACAGGCGCGCGCGCACGGATTGTCTTGTCATTGCCAGATCGTTCCAGAACAGACGCGATTGTCGGGATTGCAGCTTCAGAATCCACAAATATTTTCAATCCCATCGCACCTGCATCCGAGACCACATCATCTATCGGTTGCACAGCCCGGCACAGTAATTTCAGTTGTTCTGTCTCCAGCGTCGCCTCAACGGTCATCACCACATTTGCGCCGGTCCGCAGATAATCGCTTGCGGCTTCCAATGTGTCCGAAAAGACTGTGACCTCATAAAGCCCCGTTGGGTCGCTGGCTTGCACAAACGCAAATCTGTTGCCTCGTGCGGATTTTCGATCCTGCCTGCCTGAAACCGACGCTGCAATTTTTGTCACCAACGGGCCAGCTTGCGCCTTTTGTTCAATCTCAGTCAAAGTCAGAACATTTTTCCGCTTCAAGAGGGCCGTGTAGTCATCCAATGGATGACCGGACAGGTAGAAACCAACCGCAACATGTTCTTCGGCCAGCCGTTCATTCGGCAACCAGTCATCCATAACCGGCAAGCGGGGCTCTGGCAGATCATCGCCCGCCTCGCCAAACAAAGACACCTGGTCAGAGCTTCGCTGCGTGTGGACCGCGGCAGAATAATTGACCAGCGCATCAAGCGCTTCAAAAACCCGTCTTCGGTTCGGGTCCAACTGATCCAAGGCACCGGACCTGACCAACATTTCCAAAGGACGCTTGCCAACCCGCTTGAGATCAACCCGGCGTGCCAGATCGAATACAGTCAGGAAAGGCTGATCACCACGCGCCTCGGTGATCAGCTTCATCGCCTCGACACCTACATTTTTCAAACCGCCCAGCGCATAAACGACCTTACCATCAGACACGCTGAACGTCGCCTCAGATCGGTTGACGCAGGGCGGTATGATCTCAATATCAAGGTTCTTGACGATCTCTTCTTTGTACACACCCAGCTTGTCGGTCAGATGCAGATCGCAATTCATCACACCGGCCATGAATTCCACCGGATAATTCGCCTTTAGCCAAGCCGTCTGATAGCTGACAACCGCATAGGCGGCGGCGTGGGATTTGTTGAAGCCGTAATTGGCGAATTTTTCCAGCAGATCGAAAACTTCTCGCGCTTTCTTGGCATCAACACCATTAGCTTTGGCACCAGCTTCGAACTTCGGACGTTCGGCGTCCATAGCCTCTTTGATCTTCTTGCCCATGGCGCGGCGCAGAAGGTCCGCACCGCCAAGACTATATCCGGCCATGACCTGCGCAATTTCCATCACCTGTTCCTGATAAACGATGATGCCTTGGGTTTCCTCAAGGATGTGATCGATCAATGGATGGATCGACTCCAGCGGCTTCAAGCCGTTCTTCACCTCACAATATGTCGGGATGTTTTCCATCGGGCCGGGACGGTACAAAGCTACCAACGCCACGATGTCTTCGATACAGGTGGGCTTCATACGCCGAAGCGCATCCATCATGCCCGAACTTTCCACCTGAAACACCGCAACCGTCTTGGCCGAGCTGTACAAATCATACGCTTTCTGGTCATCTAATGGGATTGCACCTATATCCACTTGCACATTTCGAACCTTTAACAAATCCAGTGCATTCTGGATAACGGTCAGGGTTTTCAGACCCAGAAAGTCGAATTTCACCAGCCCGGCTTGCTCAACCCATTTCATATTGAATTGCGTTGCTGGCATATCTGAACGGGGATCTTGATAGAGCGGAACAAGCTCATCAAGTGGCCTGTCGCCAATCACCACCCCGGCGGCATGGGTCGAGGCGTTGCGCAGAAGGCCTTCGACCTGCTGGCCGTATTCCAGCAGTCGCGCGACAACTTCTTCGTTGCGTGCTTCTTCCCGCAATTTAGGCTCATCCGCCAGCGCCTTTTCGATCGAGACCGGCTTGACACCCTCGACAGGGATCATTTTCGAAAGCCTGTCCACCTGTCCGTAAGGCATTTGCAAAACGCGGCCAATATCGCGCACGGCAGCCTTCGACAGAAGCGCACCGAAGGTGATGATCTGTCCCACCTTGTCGCGGCCGTATTTGTCCTGCACGTAGCGGATCACCTCTTCCCGGCGATCCATGCAGAAGTCGATATCGAAATCGGGCATGGAAACCCGCTCGGGGTTCAGGAACCGCTCAAACAGCAGCGAATAACGCAAAGGATCCAGATCGGTGATCGTAAGCGCATAGGCCACCAAAGACCCCGCGCCCGAGCCCCTGCCCGGCCCCACGGGAATATGTTGGTCCTTCGCCCATTTGATGAAATCGGCAACGATCAGAAAATAGCCGGGGAAGCCCATCCCTTCGATGATACCAAGCTCAAACTCCAGCCGCTTCTCATATTCCTCAACCGAGGCTGCATGCGGTATCACCGCAAGCCGGTCTTTCAGGCCCTCAACCGCCTGACGGCGCAATTCCTCAATCTCGTTATCGGCAAATTTTGGAAGGATCGGATCGCGTTTATAGGCCTTGAACGCGCAGCGTTTGGCGATTTCGACCGTGTTTTCGATGGCCTCCGGAAGATCAGCGAACAGAGTCACCATTTCCTCGGGCGATTTGAAGTAATGCTGCGGGGTCAGGCGGCGACGGTCTTGCTGCTGGTCCACATAGGCGCCATCGGCGATGCAGATCAGGGCGTCATGGGCCTCGTACATCTCGGCTTTCGGGAAATAGACATCGTTGGTCGCCACCAATGGCAGCCCCATTTCATAGGCCATTTCCACATGGCCTCTCTCGGACAGGCGTTCGGCGTCAGGTAAACCATCATCGCCGGGATGGCGTTGTAGTTCAACATAAAGGCGGTCGCCATAGATCTCGTGCAGTTTACGCAATAGTGCTTCTGCCTTGGGACGCTGCCCGACGCGCAGCAAGCGCCCGATAGGTCCGTCCGGGCCACCTGTCAGGCAGATAAGACCATCACCATGCTGCGCCAGCTCGTCCAATGTCAGTTGCGCCAGCTCTCCGCCCTTATCCAGATAGGCGCAGGAATTCAGCTTCATCAGGTTCAGATAACCCATTTCATTCTGCGCCAACAGCACAACCGGGGCGGGGTCACGCTGCCGTTCACCGGGGGCTGCGGCCTCATAAGCCAAATCAAGCTGGCAACCGATGATCGGTTGCACCCCTGCCCCCGAAGCGTATTCAGAAAATTCCAATGCCGCGAACATGTTGTTTGTGTCCGTGACTGCAACGGCGGGCATACTGGATTTAACACACATACCGGGCAGCGATTTGACCCGCATGGCCCCTTCCAGAAGCGAATATTCGGTGTGGACGCGAAGGTGGATGAATCGGGAATGATTTTTCATTTTCTGACCGTAGCGTGCCCACAGTCCGGGGAAAAGCGGACAAAGGGCTTGCCAAAGGTTTTTTACACGGCTTTTCTAGAGGCGAAGATTCCGCACGCTTTCTACGTCGCATCGAAGGCGCGCCTCATGGATCAACGGCTTGGTAAGGCGGCAGGTTTAAATAACATGGGAGTGACGTTTCTTCTGAACGGAGAGACTGTGCAGGCCGAGGTCTCGGCCACACGTACATTGCTGGACTGGCTGCGCGAAGATCGCGGGCTGACCGGCACCAAGGAAGGCTGCAACGAAGGCGATTGCGGGGCCTGTTCCGTGATTGTGACCGGTGAAGACGGGGTTGCGCGGGCGATGAATGCCTGCATTCTGTTCATGCCGCAATTGCAAGGGAAGGCCGTGCGCACGGTCGAGGGCGTCTCAGGACCGTCGGGGGAATTGCATCCCGTCCAAGACGCTATGGTGACACATCATGGATCACAATGCGGCTTTTGCACGCCCGGGTTCATCACGGCAATGGCAGCCGCACATAAAAACGGCGCGACAGATCATGAAGACCAACTGGCCGGAAATCTTTGCCGTTGCACAGGCTATGCCCCGATTTTACGGGCGGCAAAGGCGGCAGCGAAAGAGCCTGTGCCAGCATGGATGAAAGAAGATTTATCGACACTTTGTGTTAAAAGTCTTGAATTTGCCATGCCAAATTCCTCGGATGCTTTAGCAGAATGGTATGAAACCAATCCCGAAGCCACCTTGATCGGCGGCGCTACGGATGTCGGTCTTTGGGTGACAAAACAATTGCGCGAGTTGCCACAAGTTGCCTTTCTCAGCCGATGCTATGACATGCAAAGGGTCGAAGAAAATGACATTGGCCTACGCATCGGTGCCGCCTGTACAATCACGCAAGTCCTTGAGGCCATGCGCGACCGTCATCCGTCCTTTGCCGAAATGCTACGCCGATATGGCTCGGTTCAGGTGCGCAATGCAGCGACGATTGGTGGCAATATTGCCAATGGCTCGCCCATCGGGGACAGCCCCCCTGCCCTGATCGCACTTGGCGCAACGTTGCATCTGCGCAAAGGGAACACCCGGCGCGACATGCCGCTGGAAGACTTCTTTCTGGAATACGGCAAACAAGACCGCGCGGCGGGCGAATTTGTTGAAACCGTGACAATCCCACAGCAAAGGGACCGTCTGAAATGTTATAAGCTATCAAAGCGGCATGATCAGGATATCTCAGCCGTTTGTGGCTGCTTCAATATCGCAGTCGCAGGCGGATCTGTAGCGACGGCACGGATCGCCTTTGGCGGTATGGCAGGCACCCCGAAGCGCGCGTTGGCAGTAGAACAGGCCTTGATCGGCAAAGCATGGAGCGAAGACAACATCGAGGCAGCTTTACCCGCCTTTGCCGAGGATTTCCAACCTCTTAGTGATATGCGTGCCTCTCGTGAGTACCGTCTCAAAGCCGCGCAAAACATGCTGCGGCGCGCCTATGTCGAAAGTCTTGGTGTACCATCCAATGTGCTGGAGGTACGGCCATGACCAAACACGACTCCGGCCAACTGCATGTTACCGGTCAAGCACGTTACACAGACGACATCCCCACCCCGGCAGGCACACTGCATCTTGCCTTTGGCCTGTCGACCATTGCACATGGGCGGATCACTGACATTAACCTTAATGCCGTTCGGGATGCGCCGGGTGTCATTGACGTGCTGCAAGCGGCGGATTTGCCTTTCGCCAATGACGTCTCACCGTCCGCCCATGACGAGCCATTGCTCAGCGATGGCACTATCCACTACCTTGGACAACCGATTTTCCTTGTGGTTGCTGAAACACATCTCGCCGCGCGCAAAGCAGCCCGTCTGGCCCGGACCACTTACAAAGAGATGCCCCCGATCCTAACCATAGATCAGGCACTTACCGCCGATAGCCGTTTTGAAGAAGGCCCACGCATTTATAAGAAGGGCAACGCACCAGAGGCAATCAAAAAGGCGAAACACCGCATCACAGGCGCGGTCGAAATCGGCGGACAAGAGCATTTCTACCTCGAAGGTCACGCCGCCCTTGCGCTGCCGCAAGAAGGCGGGGACATGGTGGTGCATGCCTCTTCGCAACATCCTACGGAAATCCAGCATAAAGTTGCAGAGGCCCTTGGCCAAGCCATGCACACAGTCCGGATCGAAGTCCGCCGCATGGGCGGTGGATTTGGTGGAAAAGAAAGCCAGGGCAATGCCTTATGCGTCGCTTGCGCGGTCGTTGCGGCGAAATATAAGCGCCCCGTGAAGATGCGCTACGACCGCGATGACGACATGCTTATCACCGGCAAGCGCCATGATTTTCGCATCACTTACGAGGTCGGTTTTGATGACGAAGGGCGCGTGAGCGGCATCAATTTTGAACACTTCGTCCGCTGCGGTTGGGCGCAGGATTTGTCACTGCCAGTGGCTGACCGCGCAATGCTGCATGCGGATAACGCCTATCACCTGGAACATGCGCAAATTATCTCTCACCGCCTCAAGACCAACACCCAAAGCAACACAGCGTTCCGGGGGTTTGGTGGTCCGCAAGGCATGGTCGGCATTGAACGCGTCATGGACCATATCGCACACCATCTGGACCGTGACCCCTTGGAGGTGCGCCGCATCAATTTCTATGCTACGCTGGACGATGGAACTGTTGCCGAAACGCAGATACCGCAGACAACGCCTTACGGGATGGAAGTCACAGATTTCATCCTGCACGACATGGTTAACGCCCTTGAGGTTTCCGCCTATTACAAAACCCGCTGCAAAGCCATCGCCGATTGGAATGCACATAATCCCGTACTCAAACGCGGCATAGCGCTTACGCCTGTAAAGTTTGGCATCTCTTTCACGCTTACACATCTGAATCAGGCCGGCGCGTTGGTTCATGTTTATCAGGATGGGTCGATCCACCTGAACCATGGTGGCACCGAAATGGGCCAGGGGCTGTTTACCAAAGTTGCTCAGGTTGCATCGACATCGTTTGGCGTTCCGCTGGATCAGATCAAGATAACCGCAACCGACACGGGGAAAGTTCCCAACACCTCCGCAACTGCGGCCTCATCTGGTTCTGACCTCAATGGTATGGCGGTGTTCAACGCGTGCGAGGAAATCAAAGCCCGCATCGCCGAATTTCTGGGGGAGCGTTACCAAACCAAAGATGTCCGCTTTACGGACGGCAACGTGGAAGTCGGCCAAGAGACGTTGATCTTTGCCGAGGCTGTTAATCTTGCCTATACCAACCGGATTTCCCTCAGTGCGACCGGGTTTTACGCGACACCAGACGTTGCGTGGGACCGCATCAAAGGCCACGGTCGCCCGTTTTTCTATTTTGCCTACGGGGCCGCTGTCACAGAAGTCGTTATAGACACGCTAACCGGCGAAAATCGCATCCTGCGCGCAGATATTCTGCATGATTGCGGGCGTTCCCTTAACCCTGATCTGGATATAGGTCAGATCGAAGGTGGTTATATTCAGGGCGCGGGCTGGCTGACCATGGAAGAACTTGTTTGGGACGACAAAGGGGCTTTAAAGACCCATGCGCCTGCAACTTACAAAATCCCCTGCGCCTCCGACGCGCCAGACATCTTCAACGTGGCACTTTGGGACGGCGAGAACCGCGCCGATACAATCTTCAAATCGAAAGCCGTGGGGGAGCCGCCCCTGATGCTGGGCATCTCGGCGTGGCTTGCGCTGTCTGACGCAATTTCTGCGTGTGGCGAAGACTATCCAAACCTTCAGGCCCCTGCAACCGCAGAAGAAATTCTACGTTGCGTAGACAGGTTGCGCGCATGAGTATTGATCCGGATACCCTTCAAAAAGCCCTTGAGAACGGCCCCATCGCGCGCGTGGTTGTGGCAGATGTCAAAGGTTCTGCCCCGCGCGAAATCGGTGCCGCCATGTTTGTTTGGCACGGCGGGCAGTCCGGTACAATCGGCGGTGGTGCGCTTGAATTTGACGCGGCCAAACGGGCGTTGTTGGCCCCCTCGGTTCGACGCATTCCACTGGGACCTTCGCTTAATCAGTGCTGTGGCGGTGCCGTTACACTTGTCACAGAACATCTCGATTTCATCCCGCAAGGTCCGACCTTCACCCGCCGTGTTACGGGCACGGCAGACAAGCCGTTAAGCATAATTCGCGCCGAGGCAGAGGCCCGCAATTCTGGCAAGGCCGACTTGATCTATGAGGATGGTTGGCTCTTTGAAACAATTGCGCCCCCAAAAACGCCACTTTGGATTTACGGCGCGGGCCATATCGGGCGCGCACTTGTCCATACGCTGGAACCGTTGCCGAATTTCGACATCACATGGCTTGATACATCCGCGGACCGGTTCCCAAAAACCGGCATCAAAACCTTACCTGTGGCAAATCCTGCGCATGCAGCAGCCCTTGCCCCGAAAAACGCGCAACACCTGATCCTGACTTATTCCCACATGCTTGACCTCGACATTTGCCATGCTCTGCTCAACCACGACTTTTCCTGGGTGGGTCTTATAGGGTCTGACACGAAATGGGCGCGGTTCCGCAGCCGATTAACCAAGCTGGGCCACCATGATGCACAAATTTCGCGCATTTGTTGTCCAATCGGTCAAAAATTTCTCGGAAAACACCCGCAAGCCATTGCAGTTGGCGTCGCCGCGCAGCTAATGTCGCTCCGTTCAAGCGACACTCTGGGGAAAGATATCGCGGTTTGACAGAACTTTTACGCATCTCTCACCTGACCAAAGCCTATCCCGGCGTGGTCGCCAATGACGACGTGTCCTTCACCATAAATCAAGGCGAGGTTCATGCATTTCTAGGCGAAAACGGCGCCGGAAAATCCACGCTTGTCAAAATTATTTACGGTCTTGTGAAACCTGACAGCGGCACGATGAATCTTCATGGAAAACCCTTCGCACCGTCTGAACCCCGCGCCGCCCGCGCCTCCGGTGTGGCAATGGTATTTCAGCATTTCTCGCTGTTCGAGGCGCTTAATGTTGCCGAAAATATCGCCCTTGGTATGGAACACCCGCCCAAAATGCACGCATTGGCGCAGCGCATTCGGCAAATGTCAGAAAATTACGGCCTGCCACTGGACCCGTACCGCACTGTGGGCGACCTGTCAGCGGGCGAACGGCAGCGGGTCGAAATCATCCGCTGTCTTTTGCAAAACCCAAAGCTTTTGATCATGGACGAACCCACATCTGTTCTGACGCCACAAGAGGTGCAAATTCTGTTCCAAACCTTGGAGAAACTGAAGAAAGAAGGTACTTCGATCCTCTATATAAGCCATAAACTTGAAGAAATCCGCAGGCTTTGCGACACGGCAACGATCCTGCGGCTGGGCAAGAAAGTCACCACCTGCAACCCACGCAAGGAAACCACAAGGGCGCTGGCCGAGATGATGGTCGGTGGCACGCTGCATATTCCGGAACGCACCCCCCACGCAGCCACCGAAGTTGTGCTGGGCGTGCAGAGCTTAAACTTGCGGTCTGTCAGCGCCTTTGGCACTGCACTGAAGGATATCTCGTTCAAGGTTCATGCAGGGGAAATTCTGGGAATTGGTGGCGTTGCGGGCAATGGTCAGGACGAGCTAACAGCCGCCTTATCAGGCGAGCTGAAAACCACAGCAGAGATGGTCCAGTTCAAGGGCAAATCTATTGGCCATCTTGGACCGCCCGCCAGACGGGATTTGGGTGTTTTGGCCGCCCCGGAAGAACGATTAGGCCATGCGGCAGCACCAGATATGAGCTTGACCGAGAATGCCATGCTAACCGGCGCACGGCGTAAGGGGCTTGTCCAGAAAGGTTTTCTGGATTGGCCCAAGTCCCGTAATTTCGCAGAGGCTGTGATCAGCAGATTTGACGTTCGCACACCGGGTCCAGACAACGCGGCACGCGCTTTGTCCGGCGGCAATTTGCAGAAATTCGTCATTGGACGGGAGGTCTTGCAAGACCCTGACGTGTTGGTCGTGAACCAACCCACATGGGGCGTCGATGCTTCTGCTGCCGCAGATATCCGTCAGGCGCTACTTGATCTGGCGGCCAATGGTGCTGCAGTCATTGTGATCAGCCAAGATCTGGACGAGCTGATGGAAATCAGCGACACATTCGCCGCCCTAAATGAAGGCCGCCTGACCAAACCCGTTCCCGCACAGGGACTGACGGTGGATCAAATCGGCCTGATGATGGGCGGTGCCCATGATATGGAAATCGCGCATGTCTGAGGCCCACACGTGATCCGCCTTGAAAAACGCCCCACGCCATCGCGCGTCTGGACGGCCATCACACCTGTTTTTGCAGTGATTGCCACAATGATTGCAGGCGGGCTGATGTTTGCCGTTTTGGGCAAGGACCCGTTTGAGGCAATCCGGACGATATTCTGGGATCCATTGTTCAACGAACAATTTGCGGCCTTCTCGCGCCCACAATTGCTGGTCAAAGCCGCACCCCTGATCCTGATTGCCATAGGGCTATCTTTGGGTTTCAAGGCAGGCGTCTGGAATATCGGGGCAGAAGGGCAATACATCATCGGGGCGATTTGCGGCGCAGCAGCGGGCTTGGCTTTCTATCCGATGGAGGCTTGGTTTATCTTCCCGCTGATGGTTATTGCTGGCGGTCTTGGGGGCTTTTTATGGGCGATGATACCCGGCATCCTGCGGGTACAATTTCGGACAAACGAAATCCTTGTGTCACTATTGCTGGTCTATGTCGCCGAATTTATGCTGGCCTCCGCCTCACTTGGCGCATTGCGCAATCCCGATGGGGCGGGCTTTCCGGGCAGTCGTAACTTTCAGGACTACCCTGCAGCTTTTAACGCCGAGATTGTCGCAGGCACAGGCATGCATTGGGGCGTTGTGACAGCCTTTATCGCGATGATCTTCGCCTATATCCTGCTGGCACGCCATATGCTGGGCTTCCAGATCAGGCTGACGGGGCAAGCCCCAAAAGCAGCCCGATTTGCCGGGGTCGTGCCCGCGCGACTGATCCTGTTCTGTCTTGGCATATCTGGGATGCTGGCCGGCATGGCTGGTTTGTTCGAAGTCTCAGGCCCCGCAGGTCAGATCAGCATCGACTTCAACATAGGCTACGGGTTCACAGCAATCATCGTCGCCTTCCTTGGGCGGCTGAACCCCATTGGTATCTTGCTGGCAGGGTTGCTGATGGCTCTGACCTATATCGGCGGAGAGCTGGCGCAATTCATGCTGGGCATCCCCGCCGCAGCCATTCAGGCCTTTCAGGGGATGCTTTTATTTTTCTTACTGGCTGTGGATGTACTGACCAACTACCGGCTACGCTTTGGCAAACCGGAGGTCGCGTGATGTTTGGTGCAATTTCAATAGAGCTACTTTTGGCTTCGCTGATGGTTGCCGCCACCCCAATTCTTCTGGCTGCAATTGGCGAGTTGGTCGTTGAAAAAGCAGGAGTTCTCAACCTCGGGGTCGAGGGCATGATGATTACAGGCGCAATCTGCGGCTTTGCTCTTGCGGTTGAAACAGGCTCCCCCACAGTGGGCTTTATCGGCGCAGCTTTGGGTGGGGCCGCCCTGTCGCTGATCTTTGGCGTTCTGACACAATATCTGCTGTCCAATCAGGTCGCGACAGGCCTTGCGCTGACCCTGTTCGGGCTAGGGCTGTCTGCACTGATCGGGCAGAGCTATATCGGGATCAAACCACCCGCGACACCGAAGCTTGATATCCCGCTTCTATCCGATATTCCGGGGCTGGGGCGTGTTCTGTTCAGCCATGATATTATGGTCTACCTGTCCTTGGCACTGGTATTTGGAGCCTGGGCGACGCTGAAATATTCCCGCATCGGACTGATTTTACGGGCCGTTGGCGAAAACCATGACGCCGCCCATGCACTGGGCTACAAGGTGATCCGACTTCGCCTGTTGGCAATCATGTTTGGCGGGGCCTGCGCCGGGCTAGGCGGTGCTTACCTTAGCTTGATCCGCGTTCCACAATGGACCGAAGGTATGACCGCAGGCGCAGGCTGGATCGCGCTGGCCATCGTTGTCTTCGCCAGTTGGCAGCCGGGCCGTATTTTGCTGGGCGCTTATTTATTTGGCGGTGTGACTGTTTTGCAGTTGAACCTTCAGGCCGCAGGCTTTGCAATTCCTGTAGAATACTTGTCCATGAGCCCGTATCTGATAACCATCGTCGTGCTGGTCATTATGTCTGCCAACAGATCACGCATGGCGCTTGCCGCACCGGCCTGTCTGGGACGAACATTCCATGCCTCGCAGTGAGGGACTGCTTTGAAACACCAACTGGGGAGAACTACCAAATGAAAAGAAGAACCATTCTGAGCGGAGCTGTTGCAGCCCTTGCCCTGAGCACTGGTCTTGCGATGGCCGATGGTCATGAGAAGCTGAAGGTGGGCTTTGTCTATGTCGGCCCTGTCGGCGATGGCGGCTGGACCTATGAACATGACAAAGGCCGTCAGGCTGTCGAGGCTGAATTCGGCGATAAGGTTGAAACCGTCTTTCAGGAAAGCGTACCAGAAGGCGCTGATGCAGAACGTGTGATGACCCAAATGGCGCTATCCGGGGCCGGGCTGATCTTTACCACATCCTTCGGCTACATGGACCCGACAATCAACGTCGCCAAGAAATTTCCCGATGTGAAGTTTGAACACGCCACGGGTTACAAACGCGCCGATAACGTCTCGACCTATTCCGCGCGTTTCTATGAAGGCCGTGCCATCCAAGGTCATATCGCTGGCAAGATGACCCAAACCAACAAAATCGGCTACATCGCGTCCTTCCCGATCCCCGAAGTGATCCGCGGTATCAACTCCGCTTACATCCACGCCAAAAAAGCAAACCCGAATGTCGAGTTTAACATCGTCTGGGCTTACACATGGTTTGACCCAGCGAAAGAGGCCGATGCGGCTACCGCTCTGATCGAACAAGGCGCAGATGTGATCTTGCAACATACGGATTCCACCGCGCCGCAAGCCGCTGCCGAGAAGGCAGGCAACGTGATCACCTTCGGGCAAGCCTCTGATATGGCGGAATACGGACCGAAACCGCGCGTCAGCTCAATCATCGACAACTGGGCACCCTATTACATCGCGCGCGTGAAGGCTGTGATGGATGGAACTTGGGAAAGCAGCGACACTTGGGACGGCATCGCCCCCGGCATGGTTGAAATCGGCGAGATATCTGACGCCGTGCCAGAAGATGTAAAAGCCGAGGCACTGGCCCTGAAAGACGCCATTGCGGCGGGTGAATATCACGCATTCACCGGCCCACTGAAAAAACAGGACGGCAGCGATTGGCTGGCTGAAGGCGAAGTCTCAGACGACGGCACCCTCGCTGGTATGGATTTCTACGTCGAAGGCCTGACCGGCGACATCCCGAACTGAGCCTTATTGCACGACACAGTAAAGGCCCGCCTTGTTGGCGGGTCTTTTTTTGTTGAGAGTAGAAATTGCGGCGCGAGGGGTTTGTTTGCCTTCAGGGTAAGGAGCATTGAAGATCAGCAACCAAATTGCCGCTAGCTGTTCAAGCAAAGTCATCCAGGATCATATGACAAAACCACGCATAGTCATTCAATAGATATAAGTTCGATTGACCCGCCCCCCTGATCTGTGCCGTTCAGATGTAGCATCCGTTTCTGTTCTGCTCTGCTACAAGCACGGCCACATTCAATACTAAAACCTTAACTATAGGCTTTGAGCGGACTTCTTTCTCTAATTTCAGATATAAATGCGGGCCAAACCAAAGCAGGGTGCCTTTTGGTCAGCGCGGTGTAAAGGTCGATAACCGACCTCGGGTTTTGAAATCAGGTGCGCATCGGTCCACCCGGCACCGCATAGTCCGCGATTTTCCACGCCTGATTTTTGGGCTTGCGCCACATCTGCTTGGGCTGCTGCCAAGTTCCCCACTGGATAAAGGTTGTTTATCCCTTCATCGTCTTCATGGATATGAACTTTAGTCATATGCGTATGATCGCAATCAATAAACGCCGCGAAGGGGAACCCTCGCGGCGCGTCATCTGTCCCTCAGATGAATGCCCTGACTTTACGCCAGAGCGGCTTTTGCTTTTTCAACAACCGCAGCGAATGCATCGGGTTCATTCACAGCCAGATCGGCCAGAACCTTACGATCCACTTCGATACCCGCCAGCGACAGGCCATTGATGAAGCGCGAATAGGTCAGGCTTTCATCCAGCGAGCGGCAGCCAGCATTGATCCGCTGAATCCACAACGCGCGGAAGTTGCGCTTGCGAGCCTTGCGGTCACGTGTTGCATACTGGTTGGCCTTATCTACGGCCTGTGTTGCAACGCGGAACGTATTCTTGCGGCGACCCTGATAACCTTTAGCGGCTTTGATGATCTTCTTGTGGCGGGCGTGGGTGACTTTCCCGGAGGTAACTCTCGACATTTCAAATTCTCCTTAACGCGCGTAGGGCATGTATTTTTTCACGATATTCTCATCTGCTTTGCAAAGAGTCGTCGTGCCGCGCGCAGTGCGGATAAATTTGGTGGAACGCTTGATCATGCCGTGGCGTTTACCTGCCTGACCAGCTTTGACGCGCCCAGAGGCCGTCACCTTGAAGCGCTTCTTCGCGCCTGATTTTGTCTTCATCTTCGGCATTTCCATCTCCTTCAGATCGAGTGGTGAACCGCACGACTCGGCATGCCATATAGGCCGGTCCCACGGGTAGAGCGCGGTAGTTAGTCAAGAAAGTACAACTTGGCAAGTCTTAAAGCAGTTCTTTAGAACAACGCGCCGAAAACGCGAATGAAGACATCAGGAATTTCTTCAAACGAATAGCCTTCCGTTCTTGAGAGCGTCGCATAGAACAGCATACCAAGGCCAACAATTCCGGCGAAAATTGCAAACCGGGGCGTGTCACCTGCCATAATTCCCGACGCAATGGCAGGAATCGACAAAACCGCTAACGTAATTCCGGTCACAAATAAAATGTCAGGGGTCACGCAAATCTCCTGTAGTTGTAGTCCAGTGAAATGCTATTCCGGATCAGTTTTGAAAATCAACCTTTCCTCGCACGGAGCGACACGCAGGATGTTGGTTGTGCCCGGTTGGTTGAATGGTACGCCGGCTGTTACGACGATTTGGTCTTTTTCCGTCGCAAAATTGTACTTGCGGGCCGCTCGGGCCGCGTTGACGACGGCCATTTTGAACCGCTCAACCTCGCTGGTGATCACGCAATGCGCGCCCCAGCTCAGGCAAAGCCTGCGCGCCGTGCCACGCAGGGCGGTCATCGCGATTATAGGAACGTGAGGCCGTTCACGTGCCACCAGAAGCGCAGTCGTACCGGATTGCGAGAAACAACAGATCGCCTTGATATCAGTCGTCTCGGCGATCTCACGGGCGGCCACCACGATCCCGTCTGCTACGGTTGTTTTCTTGCCGCCGCGTTGTGCTGCAATAATGTCGAGATAATTGGGATCGCTTTCGACCTCGATCGCCACGTTGTTCATGGTTGTCACAGCTTCAATCGGAAAAGAGCCTGCCGCAGACTCCGCTGATAGCATGATGGCATCAGTGCCCTCATAGATTGCTGTCGCAACGTCCGACACCTCGGCCCGTGTGGGCATCGGGCTGTCGATCATGCTTTCAAGCATCTGGGTTGCCACAATCACCGGCTTGGCAACGGCCCGGCATTTGCGCACAAGGCGTTTCTGGATCGGCGGCACATTCTGAACCGGCAGTTCAACGCCAAGATCACCACGCGCAACCATAATACCGTCTGATACGGCCAGAATTTCATCGAAAGCCTTTACCGCTGCAGGCTTTTCAATCTTCGACAGAACCGCCGAACGACCCGCAGCAAGTTTACGTGCTTCTTCCACATCTTCGGCCCGCTGCACAAAGCTAAGCGCGAGCCAGTCCACACCAAGCTGGCAGACAAACTCCAGATCCTTGCGGTCCTTGTCGGACAAAGCGGCCAAAGGCAGAACCACGTCAGGGACATTAACGCCCTTACGGTTCGAAATCGTACCGGCCACGACGACCTCACAATTGGCATAGTCCGAGCCACATTCCTTGACCTTCAGGCGTATCTTTCCGTCATTGACCAGAAGGCTTGCACCCGGCTCCAAAGCCTCAAAGATTTCGGTATGGGGAAGCTGGACGCGGGTGGCGTCGCCTTCAGCCGGGTCCAGATCAAGCCGGAATGCCTGACCGACTTTCAGCTCTTCCTCGCCGTTTTTAAATACACCACACCGCAGCTTTGGCCCCTGAAGGTCGGCCAAAATACCAATGGGACGATCCAGATCTTTTTCGATCTGGCGAATAATCTCATGCCTGACGCGGATTTCGCTGTGATCGCCGTGGCTCATATTCAGGCGAAACACATCTGCCCCGGCCTCGAACAAGGCGCGGATCGTTTCATAATCATTGGATGCAGGGCCCAGAGTGGCCACGATTTTTACGCTACGCAGGCGTCTCATACTTGCTTCGTCCTTTTATCATGTTGCGATCGTGTTGGGCCGGTTCCAGCTATGGCCGAAATAGCAGGTCAGAGCAACTGGCGCTTTGCCAGTTGCTGGCTTAATGTGCGCTGAAAATGTAACGAGCACTCTACATGACATATAATCCTTATGTGATCCTTGGTGAGGACCGACCCGGCCCGATTGTCTGCCTATGTGATCATGCAACCAATCTGGTGCCCGACGCTGTTGCAGGCGGTGATCTGGGTTTGCCTCTGGAAGATATGGAACGCCATATCGCCTATGACATTGGTGCGGCCGGGGTGACAGCGGCCCTGTCAAAGCTGCTGGACGCGCCCGCTGTAATGTCAAATTTCTCGCGTCTGGTGATTGACCCGAACCGGGGTGAAGATGACCCAACTGTACTGATGCGGCTTTATGACGGGTCGATCATCCCTGCTAACAGACATGCGGATCAGGCGGAAAAAGACCGCCGTTTGAATGCATATTATCGACCCTATCATGATGCCGCTGCGCAGGTCATTAACCAACGCGACCAACCTGTTTTGATCTCGGTCCACAGCTTTACGCCACGGCTTAAAGGGCGCCCGCCCCGACCTTGGCATATTGGTGTGCTCTATTCGTGGGATACGAGGCTTGCGCAGCCCTTTCTGGCAAGGTTGCATGACGAAGAAGATCTGAGTGTCGGCGACAATCAACCCTATTCCGGCCATCTGGAGGGAGACACGATTGACCGACATGCCTTGCACCATGGCCATCCGCATGTCTTGATTGAGCTGCGCCATGACCTCATCTCTACAGAGCAGGATCAAAAGGCTTGGGCTACTCGGCTTGCGCCGATCCTGCTTGCCAGTATTGAGGATGCTAACTTGAAAGGACATGAGTATGGATGATCAAACCCGCCTTGAACTTGAAGCCGCCGCCTTTCGCACGCTACGCGACCATTTGGCCAAGCGCACCGATGTGCAGAATATTGACATGATGAATTTGGCCGGGTTCTGTCGCAATTGCCTGAGCCGCTGGTATCAGGAGGCCGCCGCTGAACGCGGGCTTGATATGGGCAAGGAAGACGCCCGCGAGGCTTTTTACGGAATGCCATACGCAGAGTGGCGCGCGAAATACCAGACCGAAGCCAGTGAGGCCCAAAAAACTGCCTTCGAAGTATCACATAAGAACGCAGGTTGATCTGATCACGGCGGGACACATGACCGTAAGCTGTCTGGACTTTTGATGGGATGCCATCATTTGATATAATCAAAATATGAGGTGCCTTATGAAACCCAGATTTATTATAACTGCTGTGATGCTCGGCCTTCTGTCAGTCCCGGCGACCTATGCAAGTGACGGGCGCACGCAGGCCGAGATATCTGCTGAACGGGATTTGAGGGAATTTGGCTACACAGATGTTGATGTCACAAAGCTGAACTCAGCACAGTTAGCCCATATCAGCTTTCTTGCCCATAGCAACAAGGGCGTTGCTGAAATCCGCGGTCAGATGGGGGCTATTTTAGGAAAAAGCCTGATCAGGGATTTGTTCAAGTAATGCGTATTCTTGCCGCCTTTACGATTGCTGTCCTGATGGGATGTACCGCGCCGAACGATACTACGCCGCAGAATGACCAGCTTGTGCTTTCCGTGCAAAGGGGGCTCAATGAAACAGGTTTCCGCGATGTCGACGCCAGCCAGCTTAGTACATCGCAGCTTGCCGCTTTGCATTTGAAACTGTCGAACCGACCACCCCGTTTTGGATATGATCAAATTCGATTGCAGCAAGAGATCAAAGTGATACTGGGCTGGTCCGATAAGTAAGACCCATCAGACAGCCGCTTTGAGGCTTTCGTCCAGATAGATTTCGCGCAAACGCAAAGCAACCGAGCCCGGCTTGCCAGTGCCGATCGGCTGGCCGTCCATTTCGACGACTGGCATGACGAATGTAGAGGCTGAGGTGATAAATGCCTCATCCGCCGCTTTCGCTTCATCTAGTGTGAAGGCGCGTTCTTCAACCTCCATCTGCGCGGATTTGGCGAAACGCAGCACTGCCGCACGGGTAATCCCATGCAGGATTTCATTGCCAAGATGGCGGGTGATGATCCTGTTACCCTTCACGATATAAGCGTTGTTCGATGTTCCTTCGGTGATCGCGCCATCCTCAACCATCCATGCATCATCTGCATTTGCGGCCTTGGCCATCATCTTGCCCATAGACGGGTACAGCAGCTGCACCGTTTTGATGTCACGTCGCCCCCAGCGTTGATCTTCTATCGAAATAACCTTCATGCCTTTGGCAACCATCGGGCTGTCCTTCAGGTTTTTAGCCTGTGTGAACAGAACTATTGTGTTCGGCGTGTCCTCAGACGGATAGACAAAATCGCGATCAGCATCCGCGCCGCGCGTGATTTGCAGGTAGATCATGCCCTCTGTCAAATCATTGCGTCGCATCAATTCTCGGTGGACTTCCAACAGATCGTCCTTGGGGATCGGGTGGTTCATCCCCAATTCATTCAGCGAGCGTTCCAGCCGCACGGCATGACCGTCGAAATCGATCAGTTTGCTATCCAAAACAGATGTGACTTCATAAACCCCATCGGCGAAGAGAAACCCGCGATCAAATATTGAAACCTTTGCGTCGCCCTCGGGCAAATACTCTCCGTTAACGTAGACTATGCGGCTCATGGTTTTATCCCCATAATGTGGCCTCGGGGCCATGGACCCCGGCCTTATCGAATTTCAGCGGTGTGTCCCGGTCTTCGGCCAATAAAAGCGGCCCGTCAAGATCGGTAAAGGCAACGCCTTGCGCAAGGATCGTGGCAGGTGCCATCGCAAGGGAAGAGCCGACCATGCAGCCGACCATGATCTCGTACCCTTGGGCTTTGCCTTTTTCTTTAAGCGCAAGCGCTTCGGTCAACCCGCCGGTTTTGTCGAGCTTGATGTTGATCACATCATATTTACCCTTCAGACCCGGCAGTGAGCCCCGGTCATGGCAGGCCTCATCGGCGCAGACGGGCAAGGGGCGATCAATCTCGGCCAGCATATCGTCCTGACCGGCAGGCAAAGGCTGTTCCACCAGCTTCACGCCAAGGCGCACCAGATGCGGGGCAAGATCGGAATAGACCTCGGCGGTCCAGCCTTCGTTGGCGTCAATGATAATGGGTGTGTCCGGCGCGCCGCGACGCACTGCCTCAAGGCGGGGCATGTCATCGGGCGTGCCGAGCTTGATCTTCAGAAGCGGGCGTGCCGCATGCTTGCGTGCAGACGCTTCCATGTTCTCAGTCGTGTCGAGCGACAATGTATAGGCCGTAATTTCAGGCTTGGGGGCGGGCAGGCCCAGCAGATCACAGACCCGTTTGCCTGCCTGTTTCGCCTCCAGATCCCAGAGCGCGCAATCCAACGCATTGCGTGCCGCCCCGGCGGGAAGTGCGTTTTGCAAGGCGTCGCGGGTGATGTCAGCAGGCACAGCTTCGATTTCGGCTGTAACGCTGTCCAGCGTTTCATCATAGCGGGCGTAAGGCACGCATTCACCCCAGCCCGTCGCGCCATCGCGCATGACTTTGACGGTCAGAACTTTCGCCTCTGTCCGTGACCCGCGCGAGATGGTGAAGACCTCGGCCAATCGGAACGTATCCGCAGTAACGGTGATCACAGGGCTTCCAATGCATCCACCAAACGCTCAGCGCCAAAACGGAACGGGTCTGTTGTGGGCAAGCCCATCCGGTCTTCGACCTCTTTAAGGTAGGCTTTCGCCTCGTCCTCGGGCATATGCTGCGTGTTAACGGAAATGCCTGTCACCTGGCAAGCCGGGTTTGCGATACGCGCCATGGAAAGTGTTGCATCACGCACCTGTTCCAGTGTCGGCAGATCATAGTCCGGCAGGCCACGCATATGCTTGCGTGTCGGTTCATGCGCCAGAACCAGCGCATCGGGTTGACCGCCATGGATCAGCGCCATCGTCACACCGGAATAGGACACATGGTAAAGGCTGCCCTGCCCTTCAATATGATCCCAGTGGTCGTCGTCATTATCCGGCGTCAGATATTCGACAGCACCCGCCATGAAATCCGCAATCACCGCATCCAGCGGCACGCCGCCACCGGTAATAAGGATACCCGTTTGACCGGTTGGCCGAAACGTTGATTTCATGCCACGCTTGCGCATCTCGGCATCCATACAAAGCCCGGTATACATCTTGCCGACTGAGCAATCTGTGCCAACCGCAAGGCACCGCTTGCCGCTCCGTTTGTTGCCATTTGCGATCGGGTAGGCGACCGACGGGATACGCACGTCATGCAGGGTGCGCCCATGCACCTCTGCGGCACGCATCAGTTCGTTTTCATCGCGCAGCAAATTATGCAGTCCAGAGGCAATATCATAGCCCATCTCAAGGGCTTCGACCAAAACTTTTCTCCACGCTTCAGAAATTACACCACCCCGATTGGCAACCCCGATTACCAGCGTTTTCGCGCCAGCATCAAGACCATCTTGTAACGACATATCTGTCAAACCCACGCTTGTCCCGCAGCCCGGCAGGCGGAACTGACCAACGGCATTTTCAGGGCGCCAATCCTTGATCCCCTGAGCGACCTTCGCGGCCAGTGCATCGGGCGCATCGCCGAGGAAGAGAAGATATGGTGTCTGGATCATGTGGGGTCCCCTTGTCGCAAGCAGCAGTCGAAATCAGCGCGATTTTACATATACCAGATGAAAGCACTTGGCGAGTTTGGGTGGCCGCAGCAAATTTTACGCAAGAATTCTGCGAAATATCGACAAATTCCGGGAAATTCCACGCATAATTTTCGAATGCACAAAAGTTCATCCCAAAAAGAACAGTCAGTGATTCACATTGTCGGGGCCGTTAAAATGAAGGGATCAAAGCTATCGGCGCATCTTCATCAACCGAGAAATCCAAGGCGGCCTTATCCGACGCAACTGTATTGCGTTTGAACTCAAAAAGCATCTGATCGCCTTCAAGAGATGAGGCCACGATCAACGCCTGGTACAAGTGGCGTGATCCATCGTAGATATCGACCAGACCGCGCAGATGAGGCGCATTTTCTGCATCCACTGTGAAGGTCTTTTCATCAAAACTCAGGATTGGAAAAATCTCATCATCTGCATGAACCCGCAGACGGGAACGCTTCTTGAGAGTCTTTTTCCTAGCAAGGTCCAGACCTTCGCGCACTTCTTTTGACAAAAACGTCGACATCGTAACAACACTTTCAAACTGTTACTTCCATCATCCAACCACGAAGGTGTTAACGTCAAGTTTCAAATCGATGAATGTTGTGTAAAACACTTTAAACACTAACTTTCGGTCGTAAAACATGCGGTGTGGCCGGATCGTAAAGCGCCGAATCGCGGAAATCTTTCACATCTGCCAGCGCAGGACCCACGAGAATCAGGGCGGTGCGGGTGATTTTCTGGACCCGGACCTTTTCACGGATGTCTGAAAGCGTGCCGCGCAGATACAGCTCATCCGGCCAGCTTGCACGGTAGGCTACAACGACAGGGCAATCAGGACCATAATGCGGGATTAGCTGGCGCTCAATCTCGCGCAGGGCACGAATGCCAAGGTGAATTGCCAGCGTGGCACCGGTTTTGGCGAAGTTTTCAAGCGTTTCCTTCGGTGGCATGGAGGTTGATTTCATCGACATGCGGGTCAGAATAATGCTTTGCGCAACTTCCGGAATGGTAAGCTCCTGCCCCAAAGCCGCCGCCGCAGCTGCATAGGCTGGAACACCGGGGATGATCTGGTAGTCGATATTATCTGCCTTGAGACGCCGGATTTGTTCGGCAATAGCCCCGTAAAGGGATGGATCCCCCGAATGGACTCGCGCAACGTCTTCGCCGCGCTCATGGGCTACAACAATTTCGCCGTGGGTTTCATCAAGCGTCATGGATGCGGTGTCCATAACTTTCGCCCCTTGTGGTGCGCCTGCCACAACCTGTTCCGGGACAAGCGAGCCCGCATAAAGACAGACCGGACAGGCCGCGATAAGGCGTTGCGCTTTGAGCGTCAAAAGTTCCGGATCGCCCGGCCCTGCGCCAATGAAATAAACAGTCATTCTGCTACCCCTGCCAAATCTCCGTCGATCTTTCGTGCATAGCCACGTGGGGTATACATACGCGGTCCCTCGCCCAATTGTGCCAGTTTGGAACGACTAGAGCCAACCAGAACAACCGTCAGCATATCGACTTCATCCACCTGTAAATCGGACAGGTTTCTGTAGCGGATATGTTCTTCCGGGCGGCCAAGTGAGCTTGCCAGCATCACGGGCGTATCCGCAGGGCGGTGCTTAAGAAGGATATCACGGGCCTCGGCCAGAAGGGTTCTGCGGCGCATGGAAACCGGGTTGTAGAAGGCGATGACGAAATCGCCTTCGGCAGCAGCATGCAGCCGTTTGAGTATATCTTCGCGCGGGGTCAGCAGATCGCTTAGCGAAATCGCGCAAAAATCATGACCCAAAGGCGCACCCGCCCGTGCGGCGGCCCCTTGCAAGGCCGAGACGCCGGGGGCTGAAACCACCTCGATGCGGCGGGCTGCATCGCTGACACCATGAACATCGCGGTCCAGTAGTTCAAAGACAAGCGCGCCCATTGCATATATCCCCGCATCGCCCGAGCAGATCAACGCGACATTGCGACCCTCGCCTGCTTTTTCAAGGGCATAGCGGCACCGATCTTCTTCTCCGCCAAGCGGAAAATCAGAGCGGGTTTTGCCATGCGCAAGCGGGCCTAGCAGATCGATATAAAGGCCGTAGCCCACCAGTTCTTCGGCCTCCGTCACCAGTTTTGACGCCTCTGGCGTGCGCCATGAGGATTGACCGGGACCAATGCCGATGATCGACAGACGACCACGCGGGCGACCTTTGAGCTGCGTAAGCAGCTCTGGCGACACGCCAAGTGCCAGAGTGGTATTGGCGGTCTTGCGCTTCGCGACAACCAGTGTCGCCTTTGGACCGGCAGCAGCCAGCGCGGCAGCTTCCGAGACACCGTGGCAGCCGACCTCGGCGAGGACCACATCCGAAGGGTTGGCCAACCGCGCTGTTTCGGCTTCGAGTTCTTCGGCTGTGAACAGATGAAGCGGCACGCCAAGCTTCGCGGCGACGTTCAGTATGGCCGGTTCATCAGCCTTGAGATCGATGGAATTTACGCTGGCGATAGCCTCAGGCACGATGTCGGCCTCTTGCAGCGTAGCCTGCACGGCCTGCCACATCTCGGACGGATCGGCATTTCTGGCGCATCCAAGGCCCAGCGTGAATTCCTGCTTATAGAATGTCAGACAGGCTGTTTGCTGGTCGGGGTTGCCTTCGTTGATTTCGTAGAGAGTGCAGGATGGCGCGTATCCAGCAGTGATGGGCTGGGCAGGCGCTGTCTCCACATTGGGTGCAGCGGCAAGAGGTTCCAGCCAGTTGAACATGCCCGCCAGCTTGTAGCGCTTACCAGATAGCAGCCCAGCCATGACCTGCTTGGCGTTTTGTGGATTGGCAAGGCGGTAGCCTGCAGGCGGTTCATCCAGCGCAATACCAAGTGCTAGGTCCCCTGCGGTTGTCACGGCTGCTGTGGCATTTAAGCTTTCGGCGATCTGTCCTGCCAGACGGTTTGCGCCCCGATGCCCGCCAAGAAGCGGGACGACAACTTTGCCGTCGTCAGAGACAGAAAGAACCGGCGGTTCGGTCGTTTTGTCAGCCAGCAAAGGCGCGACACCCCTGATCAGGATACCGGACGCACAGATACCAATGATCGGTGTGCCAGCAGCAAATAGGTCGCGTGCATGATCAAGCGCATTGGCAAAGAAGAGGTCAGCTTTATCAACACGGGCTTCGCGGCCATGAACCGGGGCATCAAGCAGGCTTGCGATACGGTGGGCGGTCGCTTCACCCGCGCGGTTCAAGCAGAGGATCACGGGCTTCAAAGCCATGGGTCAGCGCCTTTCGTGAGCAATATCATGGAGAAGTAGGGTGCGTTATCGGGCGCTTGAGCCAGAGGCGAGATACGTTCTTCAGGCAAGCTGGCGCGTTCGATATAGGTGGCCTGATCGATCAGACCCAAGCCGTCGATCACGTTACGAATTTTGGACAAGTGACGCCCGACCTTCATAATCGCAACGCTTTCGGCACCTTCAATACGGGCGGTTAGCTCATCTTCAGGCAGCGGGCCGGGAAGGATCGTCAGACGCTCGTTGCGCGCCACAAGGGGCATCTTGGTACGGGCGGCACAGGCGGTCACGGAAGTTACGCCGGGAATGATTTCGGTTTCAAAACGATCAGATAGGCGCGCAAAGAGATACATGAAAGAGCCGTAGAAAAACGGATCACCCTCACAGAGACAAATAACATTCTCGCCTGCTTCCAAGGCATTGGCAATATCTTTGGCTGCGACATCATACGCTTGCTGCGCAGGGGCTCGGGCCGGTGTCATTGGGACATCTATCCGTATCTCACGCGTGCCGGGCGCAATGAGATTTGCCGCGATGGCACGTGCAAAGCTTTCCCCGCCTGCCAGCGTTGGATACGCGATAACCCCGGCTGTGCTGATCAGGCGCGCCGCTTTCAGGGTGATCAGATCAGGATCACCGGGGCCAAGACCAACGCCATAGAGGGTGCCGCTCATCGCTTTACGAGGCTCCATTGCGTTACCGGCATGAACGGACGCCAGCCGGTCATACTGCCTACGGCTTCGGCCCTGTTCACCGAGATTTTGGCAAGCTGCCCGCCATGTTTCTGATGAAGGGCAATCAGCAGCGCCTCGCTTTCCAGCGTGACGGCATTCGCCACCAAACGCCCCAGCGGGCGCAGGGAGCCCCACGCTTTGTCAAAGGTTTCCTCAGAAAGTCCACCACCAATAAAAATTGCGTCCGGCGCGTCAAGACCATCCAGGGCCGCAGGCGTTTTGCCGTCCAGAAGTTCGAGTTTGGGCGCGCCAAGCGCAAGCGCATTTTCCGCAGCCATGGCGCGGCGATCCGGGCGTGGCTCGATCGCGATGGCACGGGCATAGCGGGCCGCGCGCATCCATTCGATGGCAACAGACCCACAGCCAGCCCCGATATCCCACAAAAGCGCGCCGCGCATAGGCATGAGTTTTGCAAGGGTCGCGGCTCTGACCTCTTGCTTTGTCATGGTCCCGTCGGACTGGAACAGGCTGTCCTCAAGGCCAGGGACACGGGGCAGCAGGGCTGCATCCGGGGCTGCGATACATTCTACAGCAAGGGTATTGAAGGCAGGAACCTCGTGCGACCATTCGGCAGCAATTCCCTCAAAGCGCTGCTCTTGTTCACCGCCCAGATGTGCCAGCACAGTCATGCGGGACTGACCAAAACCACGCTCGGCTAGAAAACTGGCGATCTGTCCCGGTGTATCGGCCCCAGTGGTCAGGATGATAAGCCGCTGGTCTGGCTGAATAAACGCAACCATCTGATGAACAGGGCGACCGTGAACAGTCAGGGTTTCAACATCCGCAAGGCTCCACCCCATACGGGCAGCGGTCAGTTGAAAAGCCGAGATTTGAGGGTGGTAGACGATCTGTTTCGGGTCAATGGCGCGACCAATTCGAGCCCCGACTGAGAACCAGAGAGGATCACCTGTTGCAAGGATCACAACACGTTTGCCTTGGAAACCATTGATCTGTTCAATGAGCGCATCAAAGGGGGACGGCCATGCGACGCGCGTGGCGGTTACATTGTCCGACAGGTGGTGATGGCGATCACCACCAATGATGATCTCGGCGGCTTCCACCACAGCGCGGGTGGCGGGGGTGAGCCCGTCCATGCCGTCCTCGCCAATGCCAACAATATGAAGCCACGGCGCGCTCATGAAGCCAGCGTCCAGAACCTAAATTCCTCGGAAACATGATCAGAGCTACGTTGTACTTTCGGGCTTAGGGTCATTGCGTATCCTCTGGCAAGCCCGCCGCAAGCGCATTGACAGCAGCAGAGGCCAGGGCCGAGCCACCTTTGCGCCCGCGCAGGGCAATGAAGTTACAACCACGTGGGTTTGAGGCCAGTTCGGCCTTGCTTTCTGCCGCACCGACAAAACCCACGGGAAAGCCAAGGATGAGTGCTGGTTTTGGGAAGCCTTGGTCAAGAAGGTCGAGAAGGTGAAAAAGCGCGGTTGGCGCGTTTCCGATGGCAACGACGCTGCCTGCAATATGCGGCTCCCACAACTCCACCGCTGCGGCAGATCTTGTGTTGCGCATCTTTGCGGCCCGGTCCGGGGTTGAGGGGTCGTTCAGGGTTGTGATGATCTGGTTATCGGCTGGCAGGTAGCGCCGGATAATCCCGGCGGCAACCATTTCTGCATCACACAGGATCGGTTTGCCCGCCTTTAAAGCATCGCGGCCTGTATCATAAGCGCTGGCATCATGAACATTGGGCGAGAAAACAATACGATCCGCGATTTCAACCATGCCACAAGCATGGATAAGACGCGTGGCAAGCGCGGCCATGCCGGGTTGGAAACGGCCCAAATTAGCCTCGGCGCGGATGGTGGCAAAGCTTTGGGCGTAGATCGCCTGAGGATCTTTTTCGTAAGGTCTCATGGTTTGGATGCCGGGGGGAAACCCGGCTTAGGCTTTCAATTTACGGGCGCTCTCGGGGCCGTGCGGGTGTTTGGCATGCGGATATTCCGCATGGTGGTGATGCTGGTGGCCGTGGTCATGCGTATGATCATCGTGATGATGATGGTGGTGATGCTGCGCCTCAAGCCGGCAAAGGCCGGTACAAAATGTGTCACACAACGCGCAGTCAGCAACATTTGAGCCAGGGGCAGACGCGCCCTGCCCTTCGACATGGTGGTGATGGCTTTCCTGAACCGCGCCGACCTCGGCTTCGAACCCAAGAACTTGCGTGCGATATTTGCACAAAACGCAGGTGGGCGGCGGCATATCAGAGAAAGCCGGATGGGCTTGGCGGGTCTCGGCAGGGATCGTAATGGGCGCGCCATCTTCGGTCGCCAAAACCTGCGTGCGGTAGGCGCAGATGCCGCAATTTGGGGGCGGGTTCGCGCCCATCTGCTCGGTGATGCGTTCTGCGAAGGTTTCCAGCACCTTGTCATGGTCGTTCAGGTAGCCCGCTTTGACAAATTCGATATCAGGGTGGGCGGCCGCGACCTGATCCGTAAAGCCGTAGATGCGGTCGATCAGGATACCGGTGAACAGAAAATAGGGGAAGACAACGATACGTTTGTAGCCAAGCTTCGCAGCATGTGTCAGGCAGGGCTCAACCAGCGGGAAGGTAACGCCGGAATACCCGACCTCAACCCAACCAAGACCAAGGCCTTCATGGATCATGCGGGCAATCTTGGCGACATTGCCGTTGGCATCAGGATCGGACGCACCGCGTCCGATGACGACAAGGCACGTATCCTCGTTGGCAACGTATGTTTCTGCATTGGCTTTGTTGATAGCGTCCTGCACCCGGGCACCAGCGGCGGCGATCATCTTGGGGTCAACGCCAAGTTCTCGCCCATAGGAAATCTCGATACCATGCTTGGCGGCATAAGTGTTCAAAACAGTCGGAATATCGTTTTTTGCATGCATTGCAGCAAAGAGCATACCCGGCACGGCGAGGATTTTATCACACCCTTTAGCTCGCAGTTTATCGAGCCCGTCACGGATCACCGGGTTGGCAAATTCCAAATAGCCATATTCAACGTCCCATTCGGGCGGCAAAAGCGCAGGGAGCTTGTCAGCAAGAACCGAGAATTCATCCACAGCAGATTGGGCCCGAGAGCCATGGCCGCAGATCATGACCCCGATTTTGGTCATGCTTCTTCCTCTTCCTCGGTGGGCTCTGATTTTTCTTCCGCCTTACCTTTACCTTTCAACACCCCCCAAAAGGTGATGGCCGCAGCAACCCCAAGTGCTGCACCTGCGATCCAATGATCATGACCTGCCACTTCACCCAAATGTCCGACATGGGCCATGGCAGATGCAGTTGTGATGCAGAATGCGACGGGAATAGACAGGTATTTCATCGGCGGAGCCCCCTTAGCCAAACGTATATTACAGGAGAAGCAAGCAAACCGCGTTTGACGATGCTGCCGTTGAACCCCCGAAATGGGTCGATCCGCAGGCTGCCAACCTCTCTGGCCCTGATGGGCCTCGTCTATATCTTGGTATATGGATGTCAGCCCGGACCTGCAACGGGATTCGCGGCGCGACATGCGTGAAATACGACAACCCAGGCACGGACACACGCACGGTTTCTGCGCGCTGATGCGGGTTTTTGAACAACAGGCAGTGCTTTAAGTGTAACGCATCTGTGAAAGGGATTATGATGGGTCTTCTTGTTGACGGCGTCTGGCAGGACAAATGGTACGATACGAAATCAAGCGGGGGCAAGTTCGTCCGCTCAACCGCCAGGTTTCGCAACTGGATCACACCAGATGGGACAGCGGGGCCATCGGGCGAAGCTGGTTTTGCGGCCGAAGCAGGGCGATATCATCTCTATGTGTCCCATGCCTGCCCTTGGGCGCACCGGACGTTGATATTTCGTAAGCTGAAAGGGCTGGAAGGGCTGATTGACGTATCCGTGGTACACCCGGATATGCTGGGCGACGGCTGGACATTTGAAACGGACGCGCATGGCGCAACTGGCGACAAGCTCTACGGCCTACCCTTTGCGCGTGACATTTATCTGAAAGCTGATTCCGGCGTTTCAGGCCGTGTGACGGTGCCAATTCTGTGGGACAAACAGCGTGAGACGATTGTGTCGAATGAAAGCTCTGAGATTATTCGGATGTTCAATTCTGCATTTGACGGGCTTACCGGGAATACACTGGATTTCTGGCCGGAAGCGCTGCGTGAGGCGATCGAAGAAGTTAACGAACGCATTTATCACTCGGTGAATAACGGGGTCTACAAGTCAGGTTTTGCAACATCTCAAGACGCGTATGACGAAGCTGTTGGCGCGTTGTTTGACAGCCTTGAGTGGCTGGAAGACCGGTTGAGCCGTAACCGATATCTGATGGGCGACAATGTGACAGAAGCCGACTGGCGACTGTTTACCACGCTGGTGCGTTTCGATCCAGTTTACCATCTGCATTTCAAATGCAACCGGAAACGGATTATCGATTATCCCAACCTGTGGGCTTATACGCGGGAGCTATACCAGTGGCCCGGCGTGGCAGAGACTGTGAATTTTAACCATATCGTGCGGCACTACCATTTCAGCCATGACAGCATCAATCCGCACCGGATCATTCCGATCAATCCGAAGCTGGATTGGAATGCCCCGCATGGGCGTGATTAACGCCCATGATATTCTACAAGCGCTGCTATATCTTCGGGTGGGGTCGTTTCAGGCACCAATGCACAGGCGTTTGAGATATAATTGAAAATGGATCCGTCAGAAAAGAAACTGGTGTTCGTGACAAAGATCACCTTGATCCTGTCCTGTTTGAAGCTTGCATAATCCGCCACGGCCAGCGCACTGCCATCGGTAAGGTTCAGATTGAGAATCAACAGATCGTATTCGGCATTTTGCAATGCCTCAACAGCTTGCACCTGTGAAGAGCGCACCTCAGCCTCAACACCCTGGCGCGTAATGTGAGCACGCCAAACCGCAGCAAGGTTGTCGTTATTCTCTACAATCAGAATTCTCATACCATTGCTCCTCCCAGTCTTTTCTGGACTGGCGGCTTTGTCCGTTAACTTGTCAAATTTACCATTATGTCTTTTTAAAGGTTTGACGCGGTTTCCCTAACAAATCGTTAACGCAAACCTTACCAAGAGATGACAAAGCCGTGTTCTTGCGTCTTGACCGAAAATCCGCTTGATAGGGCTATTGGATACGCGAGGACATGAATGACAACCTGGATTACGATTTGTGACACCTGCAAACATAATGACTGGTCTGACCGGGGCACTGACATTACGGACGGGCAGCAACTGGCCGAGCTTGTAGAGGCTGCCGCAGATGGGCGAAACGATGTAAAAACGCGCCGCCATTCCTGCCTTATGGGCTGTACCCGGGCTTGCAATATTACCATTCAAAGCACTGGAAAGCTGTCTTACACATTAGGGGAATTTGATCCTTCGCAAGAGGCGGCGGAGGCCATTGTAGAATATGCAGGACTACATGCCGTAAGCGAGACCGGTACAGTGCCCTACAAACAATGGCCCACTGCTGTGAAGGGACATTTTGTGACCCGTCAACCGCCTTTGCCCAAACAGGAATGACACCTCCGCCCAGAGATCACGGTGGCCGGTTAGATGCAGCCATCGCCAAATATGGCGGCGCAGTGGAAGAGTGGGTGGACCTTTCAACAGGGATTAACCCAACCCCCTACCCTATAGGCATGCTAAGCCAGAGCGCATGGTCAGCCTTACCTGATGAGCATGCGTTTAGCGCATTGCACTGCGCCGGACGGCAGTTTTGGACTGTTCCGGAAGGTGCTGACATTCTGGCCGCATCGGGTGCCTCGGCATTGATCGCGCAGATGCCGGTTTTGACGGATGCGGCATCTGTTTCGATCCCGACACCGACCTATAATGAGCATGCTGCGGCCTTTAAGAATGCCGGGCGTATTGTGACAGAGACAGGTGGCGACGCGCAAGTGATCGTGCATCCAAACAACCCTGACGGCAAGCTTTGGCATGCAGACGATGTGATGGCCCAACACAAGGGCTTGACGGTCATTGATGAAAGCTTCTGTGACGTTGCGCCAGACCAGAGCCTTGTGCATCTGGCTGAACATCCCGGCATCATAGTTCTCAAAAGCTTCGGTAAATTCTGGGGACTGGCCGGGCTGCGTCTGGGGTTTGCTATCGGACGCCCAGAAACATTGGCCCCGCTACGCGCAGCTTTGGGGCCTTGGCAAGTGTCAGGTCCGGCCATTGAAATTGGCGGGCGGGCTTTGGGTGATATGGATTGGGCGGACACGACACGCGCGCAACTGACCCGCGATGCGGCGCGGCTGGACAGCATTCTGGGGCGGGCTGGTGTAGAAATTGTGGGCGGTACAACGCTGTTTCGCCTTTATGACACGCATGACGCGCACCACATGTTTGACCGCCTCGCAAGCGCGCGCATTCTGTCGCGGATATTTCCCTATAGTGATCGTTGGGTGCGCCTTGGCCTACCGGGGCCGGAGGCCGCATGGTCCCAACTAGAGACCGCATTGGCATGAGCACTGGTCTGCTTTTCTGTGGCATGGCTTTGGATGCCGCCATCGGGGAGCCGAAATGGCTGTGGTCAAAACTACCCCACCCCGCCGTTCTGATGGGGCGCGCTGTCGCGTGGTTTGATCAGACGTTTAATCGGGGAGTGGCAAAAAGCTTAAGGGAAGCCTGACCATTCTGGCACTGATCAGTGCGGCTACGCTGGTTGGCATTGCACTGTCAGCTTTGCCGGATGTCGGAGTGATCGAGGGGCTTCTGGTTGCCATATTACTGGCACAACGCAGCCTTGTGAATCATGTGGTAGCAGTAGCAGACGCATTGCGGCTTAGTCTTGGTGACGGGCAGCACATGGTCGCGCGTATCGTTGGGCGCGATGTCAGCGGACTTGATGCATCCGGTGTGGCCCGCGGGGCTATTGAAAGTGCTGCGGAAAACCTGTCAGATGGCGTTATCGCGCCGGCCTTCTGGTATCTGGTCGCAGGGTTGCCCGGTATATTCATCTACAAAGTCGTTAACACCGCTGACAGCATGATTGGTTATCGCACTCCACGCCATGCGCATTTTGGCTGGGCTGCCGCGCGTTTGGATGATGTGCTGAACTGGATCCCTGCCCGGCTGACTGCAGCGTTAATCGCAGCGAGCCATGGACGTTTTGACATATGGCCAATTATCCGACGCGATGCTGTCTTACACAGATCCCCAAATGCAGGATGGCCAGAGGCCGCGATGGCGATTTCGCTGAATATCGCCCTGTCCGGCCCGCGCAGTTATGAAGGTATGATGCGGGACGAACCCTTTGTGAACACGGAAGGCCGTAAAAACCTGGTGCCAGATGACATAGACATTGCTGTATCAACGCTCTGGCGGGTGTGGGGTCTGATGATGCTTGCATTAACCATATCACTCTGTTTGCAGAGTATTTTTTAAAACTTCAGGAGTTCCGGCTTAAATTCAAAGCTTAACGGAGCAAAATATTGGTTGACGTTAACGATTTGGTATCAAATTCTGGCGATAAGGGTTAGCAAGACAGTTTCTCTCCAAATTCAGCCCCGCAAGTCGTACAGCTTGCGGGGCTTTATTTATGCAACCAGTGCCTCGGCTTTTTTCAGATCAACGCTGACCAATTGGCTTACACCAAGCTCGCCCATTGTAACCCCGAACAACCTGTCCATTCGGGCCATCGTCACCGCATGGTGCGTGATGATCAGGAAGCGCGTGTTAGTGCGCCGGGTCATTTCGTCCAGAAGATCGCAAAAGCGTGTTACGTTTGCATCATCCAAAGGCGCATCCACCTCGTCCAGCACACAGATCGGCGCGGGGTTCGCAAGGAAGACCGCAAAGATCAACGCCAGCGCGGTCAAAGTCTGCTCCCCACCTGACAAAAGGCTTAAGGTCGAAAGCTTCTTACCCGGTGGCTGGCACATTATCTCTAGCCCAGCTTCCAGCGGGTCGTCGCTTTCGACCATAACCAACTTGGCCTCACCACCGCCAAAAAGATGCGTGAAAAGCGTGCCGAAATTACTGTTGACCTGTTCAAATGCCGTCAGCAAACGCTCGCGGCCCTCTTTGTTCAACGAGGCGATACCTGTGCGCAGCTTCGCAATCGCGCTTTCCAGATCAGCCTTTTCATTGGCAAGCGTGTCATGCTCTTCCTGAACCTCGCGCGCATCTTCTTCGGCGCGCAGGTTAACCGCCCCCAAAGCATCGCGTTGGCGTTTCAGGCGGTTGACGTTGTTTTCAATCGCTTCCGATGCAGGCATTTTCTCAGGGTCAGCCCCAAGGCTTTCAAGCAATGCCTCCGGCGTCGTTTCCATCTCTTCGCGGATACGTTCCACAGCATAGGCTACGGTTTCCTTCGCGGCATCGGCGCGGGCCTCTGATCGGGCGCGGGCCTCGCGGGCTTCTGACGCGTTGCGTTCGGCATCGCGTTCGGTTTGCACGGCTTCGCGCAAGATAGTTTCGGCCTCTGCCAGTTTGTCAGAGGCTATGCGGCGGCGCTGTTCGGCCTCTTCAATGGCGCTGGCAAGTTCTTCGCGCTTGGCTGCAATTTCAGACGGGGCAGCGCTGGCATCTTTCAATTCACGCTCAGAGGTTGTCTTGCGCTCTTCCAGCTCACCGATGCGCTTTTCAGCCGTATCAAGCCGATGCTTCCAGCCACTGATTTCAGTTGTAATTTCCTGCGTGCGTTTGGTGCGCGTCTCGCCCTCGCGGCGCAACTCATCATGGGCAGAGCGTTTGGCAAGCATGGTCATCCGCGCCGCTTCCACGGTCATTTTCACATCTTCAACCTGCGCGCGGGCCGTATCGAGATCACCCAGATCAGCAACGCCTTTTTCCGCCTCGCGCACGCGATCACGGGCAGATAGGGCTTCTTCCTCATAACGGGTCACGGCAAGTTGCAGGCTTTCAACCCTGCCCGCTGCAATGGATTTCTCGCCCTCGGCACGCGATAATGCACGCGATGCTTCGGCCAACATGCGGTCGGCCTGCTTACGGGCCTCGCGTGCTTCGCGGTCAGCATTGGTCAGATCCGTCAACTGCTTTTGCAGGGCTTCATGGGCCTGACGCGCCCCATCGGACTGCGCTGTGGCTTTTTCCAGCGATTGCTTCAACTCTTCCAGTCGGTTGAGCTGTTGTAGGCGCATCGCAGCGGCGGACGGCGCATCCTCGGCCCCGGTGCGAAACCCGTCCCAACGCCACAAATCACCTTCGGTCGAAACAAGCCGTTGTCCCGGTTCAAGCTGCTCTTGCAGGCGCGCGCCATCTTCAACTGAAACCAACCCAACCTGCGACATCCGCCGCGCCAGAACCTCGGGGATTGTCACGTAAGATGTCAGCGCACTCACACCTTTGGGCAGTGATTGTGACTTTGAATAGCCGGGCAAAGTGACCCAGCCGGTTATCTCATCGGCATCGATGTGGGGCGCGCGCAAGTCATCGGCCAAGGCCGCGCCAAGCGCTTTTTCGTAGCCAGATTTCACCTGCACAGCGTCTAGCAACTGTCCGCCTTCCGCCGTGTCCCGTTCAACCAGACGCGCCAGGGCAGTGGCCTCGGCCCGCAAGGCGCTGGCTTCACCTTCTGCCTCTGACCGGGCGGCACGCGCATCTGCTTCGCGCGTCTGTGTTGCGGCACGCGCGGCTTCTGCGTCGGTCAAAGCTTTATCAGCGGCTTCCGCCTGCGTTGTGGCAGTCTTGAGCGCCAGTTGCGCCGCGTCCAGATCACGTTCTGACCGCTCGGTCGCGGATTGCGCCTCGACCACAGCTGATTGCGCCTTCTGCGCCTCGCCCTCATAGCGGTGCAAGGTCTTGGTGGCGTCTTCCAGCAATCGGTGCGCCGATTGATGACGCGCTGCAAGACGGGCAACATCTTCTGTCTGCTCAGACAGCTCGGTTTCCCGGTTTTGCAGGACAGTCGCTGCTTCACGCGCCTCGGTCGCAGCAGCGTCAAGCTTTTCGACATGACCGTCAGCAAGCTTGGCAAGTTCTTTCGCTTCCCATTCGAGACGCTCGATCGTCTCACCGGCATCCTTGTTCAACGATGTCTCACGGTCGATATCATTGGTTAATTGTTCAATACGTGAGGTCAGGGTTTCGATGGTTTGCTGCGCCTGACGTTCCTGATCGGTCAACGTATCACGCTGAACAGTCAGGCGTTGCAGAACCGCGGCCGCGATTGCCTCTTCCTCGCGCAGCGGCGGCAGGGCCGCTTCCTGCATCTCACGCAGTTTGGCCGCTTCGCGCGCCTGAGATTCTGATGCGGCTGCAATTTTCGTGCTTTCCGTCAGTTCCCCACTGGCTATAGCACTTGCTTCATCCGCCTCTTTCCAGCGCCGATAGAGCAGTAATCCTTCCGAGGCGCGTAGCTCTTCACCGATCTCGCGGTAGCGCGCGGCCTGACGGGCCTGACGGGCAAGCTGCGCCAACTGCGCGGCCAGCTGTTCAAGCACGTCGTCCACGCGGGTCAGGTTATTCTCGGCCCCGTTGAGTTTCAGTTCAGCCTCATGGCGGCGCTGATAAAGGCCAGAAATCCCGGCAGCTTCTTCAAGGATGCGACGCCGGGACTTTGGGCGGGCGTTGATCAGCTCGGATATCTGGCCCTGCCGAACAAGCGCTGGCGAATGGGCCCCGGTGGAAGCGTCTGCAAAGAGCATCTGCACATCTTTCGCACGCACATCTTTGCCGTTGGTTTTATAGGCAGAGCCCGCGTCGCGGGTAATACGGCGGATCACTTCAAGTGTGTCGAGGTCATTGAAGCCCGCAGGGGCAAGACGTTCGGAATTATCAATACTCAGCGAGACTTCCGCGAAATTCCGGGCGGGCCGGGAGGCGGCGCCAGCAAAAATCACGTCTTCCATCCCCCCCACGCATGGCCTTTGCGCGGTTTTCACCCATCACCCAGCGCAGGGCTTCCAGCAGGTTAGATTTGCCGCATCCGTTGGGACCCACAACCCCCGTCAGGCCATCGGCAATAATCAGGTCCGTGGGGTCCACGAAGCTTTTGAAGCCGTTCAGTCTGAGTTTCGAAAAGCGCAAAAGGCGGGCTCCGGCAGGAATCGGGGTCTTGGTTACAGGATTGTTTGTATCGGAGACAGGCTAAGTCAACGCAAAACCACTGTATAAGGTGGAGATCGGCAGGTTATCCCCAAGATGTTGCGAAATTCTGCCTGTAGAGTGAGAGACGAACGTCTGGAAACCCAGCAAATTGCAATTTTTGCCTTGTCAATGATCTTGGTCAGATTGTGCCCGGGATGCGCCGCTAGATTTTCATCGTCCAACACTGCGCCTCGTTTTCACAGTGTGTCAGGGTTTGACCTAGAACAAAGACGCGCGCTTCTGAGAGGTTATCAAGAATACAGGTGTCGAAGCTGAAACCCACGGCTCAATGGGAACGGCAATAGACCCTAACAAAGGGAGGCCGAAATGAATGTCTTGATCATTTACGCTACGGTTGAGGGGCAAACAGGCAAAATTGCCCGCTTCGCAGCTGAAGAGGTAAGCAAGTCCGGCCATGACGTTGCGTTGTTTGATGCAGAGGATGTCGCGCCGGTTTCGTTTAAGGGTGTTGATGCGGTGATTTTGGCTGCCCCTGTCCATCAACGAAGACACCCCAAAAGTTTCGAGATACTTTTACAGGCTAATAGGCAGGAATTGGAGGATCGCAAGACGCTTTTGATCTCGGTCAGCCTGAATGCTGCGTTTCCGGAAGGTCTTGAAGAGGCCGGTGACTATGTCACCGAAATGAAGATGCGCACAGGCCTGAAACCTGACGCGGAAGTTCTGGCAGCCGGTGCTGTGCGGACCCGGCATTATGATTATTTCGCCATGCAGGTGCTTCGGCACGTGGTTCTACGTGGCCGCGAATATGACCCAAGCGCCGGAGAGCATGAATTCACCGATTGGCAGGCGCTGTCTTCGGAGATTTCAAAGTTCTTTGAGACATGACAGAGACACGGCCAGCAGAGGGTGCAAGGCCTTACGTGTTGGCTAAAGACTGATCTGACGCTTTTGCGTGGTGTGCTTCCTTTTGCGCCTAAAGCTGTCCACTGCTTTCGCATAGTCCACATAAAGAGAATTCGTCAGAGATATAAAATACAATTTTTCAATACCTTAGTGAAGCTTTTAATGCACCGCCATAATATCGGCAAAATTAGTCAGTATTATTTACCTAATATCATATTCACTATTAAAAAGGAGGCTAGCGCGGCCTTGGCCGCCTATTATGGGAGTCATAATCAAATCATTCATTCTGTCATTCGGCGTCTTCGGACGCATGATCTTACCTATCTTTGCAATCGTAATCGCGTCGTCCTTTGTATGGAGTTTGCTGGACCTTATCTCGGGCGGATATGCAAGTTATCTAAGCGGACCAATCACCGCGACCTTCATTAGCCTTTTTGGTATTCGCGTGGCGCTGTCATTTATGGGCGATCATCGCCGCACCGCCTACGACATCCTGATTTTATACTCTGTTCTATATGGCGTGTTTCTCCTCATCGCTAAGGGCGGGGCGCTTATGCTTTCTGATATCGCGGCTGTGGTTTACGCCGACTGGCAGCTTGGCGAAGCCGTCTCACTTCGTAATTTCGCTAATGCCGAAAAATCGCTTCAATTTACCTGACTTTGAACCCGCGGTCCTATTGAAAGGGCTAGCCGCAAGCGCGGGCTTATTGTGGCTGCATTCATGGATTTGGGCCGCTTCAGCGGTTGCACTAGTTGTTTAGTCCCGGCATGTGGTGGGTCGGATCGACATTGAAGCGTTCCGGTTCGGTTGTCCAGATTTTGCAGATGTATTCGAATGGTGTGAGGCCTTGCAGCGTCTTCAATCGGCGTGCGTAATTGTAGGCTGCAATGAAGTCGGTGACGTGCGTTTCAAGCTGTGAATGTGTGTCATAGTGATATCGCTTGACCGTCGCCTCTTTGATTGTCCGGTTCATGCGTTCAACCTGGCCGTTCGTCCACGGATGGTTCACCTTTGTCAGGCGGTGGTCGATCTCGTGCTCGCGACAAACGCGATCAAAGATGTGCTCGAATGCGGATGTGTCCTGTTTGCGATTGGTGAACTGGATGCCGTTATCCGTCAGGATCGTGTGGATCCTGTATGGCACGGCGGCAATTAGATTGCGCAGGAATTGGGCGGCAATCATCTTGCCCGCCTTCTAATGCAGCTCGACATAGGCAAACTTGGAGGTTCGGTCGATGGCCACGAACAAACGGATCTTCCCCTCTCCAGTGCGTACTTCTGCGATGTCAATGTGGAAATAGCCAATCGGGTAACGTTTGAACTTCTTCTTCGGCTTGTCGCCCTCTTCTTCGGCTTGTCGCCCTCGACATCTGGAAGACGGCTGATCCCATGCCGCTGCAAGCACCGATGCAATGATGATCGGGTGAGATGCGGAATGCTGGGCTGCAGCGCATAGAGACAATCATCCAGAGGCAGCAGCGTGTGCCGCCGGAACGCGACGATGACGGCTTCCTCTTCGATGCTGAGAACCGTGGAATGGGCTTCCTTCGGCCCCATAGCAGCGTCTTGAACGCTGTCACGCTTGCGCCACTTTGCGACGGTCTTGACGTTGATGCCCAGTTCCCGACTCAGCGCCGCGTTCGAAGCTTGCGATCGCTGTATGAGAGCTCGGACGGCGTGCGTGGTCTTGGCGCTCCCGTGAAGAATTTGTCCCATAGTTCACCCTTCTGATGGTCACAAATCAGTAGACCACCACATGCCGGGACTAAACACCTAGTGAAAAACGATCAAAATTCAAAACAGCCGTGCGATGCTGCTGCGCCTAACACTGCTATCACAATGAACCTGCGCAATTTACGCAAATCTCGCGAGTAAGAGTCCTTTGCCAAAGCGGGGCTTGGCGGACTTTTAACAGATGATCGATTTGTGCCGCTTACCTACGCCATGGAAGGCCCACATTGCATCAAAGAGGCACGTTGGATTAATCCAGTGTCTTCAAAAGATTTAAATGGTATCTGTCACTACTCCCCGATCTCGCGCAACAGGGTTTCGGCACCAAGGCTGGAGCGGAAGTTGGTGACAACACGGTCGCGGCCGCCTTTGCTGAGGGCCATTGCGTAACCCGGATCGGTTGCGATGCGCGCGATAGCGTCAGCCAGTGCATCGGGGTTTTTGGGTGGAACCAGCAGACCGCTTTCGCCATCGACGATCAGTTCCCGCACGCCGCCTGCGTCGGTGCCAATGGTGGGCGTGGCGCAGCTCATGGCCTCCATATAGGCGACACCAAGGGGTTCGTGCCAACTGGCCAACACAAAGACATGGGCCTCCAGCAGTTTCTGTTTGACTGCATCGCCATCGATTGCCCCCAGCAGGCGGGCTGTGTCGGCCAGACCAAGTTCGCTCAGGCGGCTTTCAAGAATTTGGCGGTAGCCATTGCCGCCATCATCATCCTCGCCCGCGATTTCAAGCTGCACAGGAATGCCCCGATCTTTGAGCAAACGCACGGCTTGCAGCAGATCCTGATGACCCTTCACAATGTTCAGACGGCCACAGGCAAATATCTTAACTGGCTGGCCGGGGGATGGCGACACATAGGGGCTTTGGCGACTGAAAGCATCCACATCAACGCCCATGGGTTGAATGACAACGCGGTCAGGCATGTCTGGCCCAAGCTGGTCGCGTGCCTCGGACAACAGCTTTTCTGTGATGATCGTGGCGAAAGCCGCGTGGCGCCATTTCAGGTTTTGACCAATCCCATAATCGGACATGGGACCGTGGAGTGTCAGGCTGTAGGGGATACCTGACAGCCTGTTGGCAAGCGTTGCAATCAGCGCGGCGCGGGCGCAGGAATGGGCATGAATATGAGTGATGCCCTGTGCCTTGCAGGATTTGACCAATTGCCGGGCGGCGGCAGCACACAGGATGATTTCGCGTAACAGGGCCTTGCCTTCGCGCTTGATGTCACCGCGCAGATCGCCCCATGGCAAGGCCGCAAGTGCGGCCAGCGTTCCCAAAGGATCGGGGCGCACAAGATATTCTGTGCGCGCAATCGCGGCCTGTGACCAGTTGTGCGAGATCAGACCTTTGGGGGGCATCCGCGTGCTGAAGACAGACAAGGTCGCGCCGCGGGCCTCCATTTCCTGCAATTCGCGCCAGAAGAAAATGTGGGTTTGTCCGGGGAACTGGGGTATCAGGTACCCGATATTTAATTCTTTACGCACGCTTGAAATCTCTTTTGCAAAGCTGATTGGTTTACTCGATGATCATCCCGGTATTTCCGCAATCCCGCAAGAAAAGATGTCATACCAGCGACAGCTTGCGGAAAAACACGGATATGAGTGGTTGTGGATTGCCAGACCTATCTTTCATGCGACACTATATGAGCCGGGGTAAGTGCGTGCCAACGGGAAGCGGCGCGAGGGATGTGTGTTGTAAATGTTAAGTGTGCTGATACCCGCCAATAATGAGGCGGATTGCATTGCAGAATGTCTGGAATCCGTACTGGCCTCCGACGTGGATGGGTCGGGCGAGGTTATTGTTATTGCAAATGCCTGCAGCGATGCCACTGTCGAGATCGCCAACAGCTTTCAGAGCGACGCACATGCGCAGGGTTGGGCGCTACGCGTTCTGGACATTGAGCAAGGCGGCAAGCTGAATGCGCTAAACAAAGGGGAGGCTGCGGCGCAGGGCGACATTCTGGTCTATCTGGATGCGGATGTGGTGGTGAGCCCACCCCTTATGGGGCAATTGGCTGATCTTTTATCGCGCCCAGAGCCCGCATACGCCAGCGGCGCGCTCGTCATTACGCAACCGGGTAGCTGGATCAGCAGGGCATATCGCAAGATCTACATGAATGTGCCGTTCATCACGACGGGTGTACCGGGCTGTGGGTTGTTTGCAGTGAATGCTACCGGGCGGGTACGGTGGGACGCCTTCCCTGATATCATTTCGGACGATACGTTTGTGAGACTGCAATTCGACCCGTCAGAAAGGCATGAGGCGACGGCCCCCTATATCTGGCCGATTGTCGAAGGCTTCGGTAACCTTGTGAAAGTCCGACGTCGTCAGGATCTGGGGGTTGCACAGATCAGGCAGCTTTATCCGCAGCTTCTGGCCAATGATGACAAGCCGCCCTTTGGTAAAAACCTTCTTGCAAAACTGGCTCTGCGCCATCCTATCGGGTTTTGTGTCTACTGCGCAGTCGCTTTGGCAGTGCGGCTGCCCGGCGGGTCCAAGGATTGGAGCCGCGGCAGATGAGTTGGCTGGCGAAATTCACGCAAGGCGAAGGGCTCAAGGCACGCGTTTTGCGCGGTTCGGCCCTAACAATATCTGGCTATGCTTTTTCGCAGGTGGTGCGTCTTGCCTCAAACCTAATCCTGACGCGGCTGCTGTTTCCGGAAGCCTTCGGGATGATGGCCCTTGTGATGGTGTTCATGCAGGGCCTTGCGATGTTTTCGGACGTCGGTATCGGCCCGTCGATCATGCAAAGCAAGCGCGGCGATGATCCGGACTTTCTGAACACAGCCTGGAGCATTCAGGTGTTCCGTGGGGTTGTTCTCTGGCTGGCGGCAACGGCGCTGGCTCTGCCGGTTGCCGGTTTTTACGGCGAACCGCAGCTGGCACAGCTTTTGCCCATTGCGGCCCTGAGCCTGCTGATCAACGGTTTCAACCCAACACGGCTGGAGACAGCGCACCGGCATCTGGCACTGGGGCGTGTCACAGTGATTGATATGGCAACCCAATTGATTGGTGTGATCTCTGCCATCATCTTTGCCTGGATTTTACAATCAGTCTGGGCGCTGGTGATCAGCGGCCTGATCGGAGCGATGGCGCAACTGATCTGCTACAACATCTACCTGCCGGGCATCCGCAACAGGTTTCGCTGGGAAAAGGCCGCCTCGCACGAATTGATCCATTTTGGCAAATGGATATTCCTCAGCACGGTCTGTGGGTTCCTCTTTACCCAAAGTGACAAGATCATTCTGGGCAAGTATCTGTCACTAGAGACGCTTGGCATCTATAATATTGGTTTCTTTCTTGCCAGCTTCCCACTGCTTTTGGCGGGGATGGTATCACAGCGCATTTTGATCCCGCTGTATCGGGAACGACCGCCCTGTGCCTCGATCGAAAACTTCCGCAAACTGCGCATGATGCGGTTTAGTCTGACGGCTGGGGTTTTGTCGGTCCTGCTGGGGCTGGCCTATCTTGGGGTGGCCATTGTCGATCTGCTGTATGACCAGCGTTACATCGCATCCGGCGCAATCCTGGTCGTGGTGGCCTGTGTACAGATCCCACAGGTCATTGTGCTGACCTATGATCAAGTGGCGCTTGCGGCCGGGGATTCGCGCAGGTTTTTCGTATTGGCCGCCGCGCGCGCAGCCTTTCTTCGTATCAGCGCTTTATCTGGGTGTAGAATATGCAGGGCTGCTTGGCGCATTGTTCAGTCAGGCAATTGCCATGGTATTTATCTATCCGGTGGTGGTCTGGCTGGCACGTGGCCTGAAGGCATGGGATCCCGTCCATGATATCTCTTTTGCAATGCTGGGTGCCGGAGGTGCGGGTTATATTCTGTGGCAAAACGGCCCTGCGATTGCCGAACTCGCCAAAGTCTCGAGCGGTTAAAGCGTCGTAGGAAAGTAGATAATCAGGAAAATCCTTGGTGGATGGCTTGCGCAGGTTGTATATATGATATGGGGCGTAATGGTTTTGCAGCAGGCGGAGCATATCTGCCTTATTTTGCTGTGTAATTTTAGATTTGGAGACAGAATCGTTTCTGTTTCAGCCACGGTTCTCGTGGTGTTAAATGGTGTATGGTTGAAAACGTGAGTGATTCCGAAGACTTCTCAAACGATATTGCTATCGTTGGTATGGCCGCGCATTTGCCCGGAGCGGGCAGCGTCTCTGAATATTGGACGAACCTGCGCGATGGTGTCTGCTCGATCAGCCGCCTCAGCGAAGAAGAGCTCCTTGAGGCAGGCGAAATACAAGGGCGGCTGCGGCACAAGAATTACGTGCCGACGGCCGCGATGTTGAAAGGATTCAAAGAATTCGACGGCGATTTTTTCGGCTTCAGCCCCAAGGAATGCGCGATCATGGATCCGCAGCACCGCCAGTTTCTGGAGGTGTCATGGGAAGCACTGGAAAATGCGGGCCATCCACCCGAGACATTCGAGGGCTCGGTCGGGGTTTATGCCGGGTGTGGCATGGGCAGTTATTTCTATTTCAACGTCTGCTCGAACCCTGATCTGGTCGACAATGTCGGCATGTTCTTGTTGCGCCATACGGGAAATGACAAGGATTTCCTGTCCACACGCGTCAGTCATGTGTTTGACCTGAAGGGGCCGAGTATCAGTTTGCAAACGGCGTGCTCGACCTCTTTGGTGGCCACGCATTATGCGTGTCAGGCGCTGCTGAATGGCGAATGTGATATGGCGCTGGCCGGAGGGGTGACGATTGAGCTGCCGCATGGACGCGGATATGTATTTGAGGACGGCGAAATCCTGTCACCGGACGGGGAATGCCATGCATTTGACCATCGCGCACAGGGCACGGTCTTTGGCAGTGGCGCCGGTGCCGTTGTCTTGCGACGGTTGGCTGATGCGGTTGCGGATGGCGACCATATCTGGGGCGTCATCAAAGGCACGGCGGTCAATAATGACGGGGCCGCGAAGGCTGGCTATCTTGCCCCAAGTGTGGACGGTCAGGCAGGTGCTATTGCCGAGGCGCAAGCGATTGCAGGTGTGACCGCAGATACGGTTGGCTATGTCGAATGTCATGGCACCGGCACATATCTGGGTGATCCGATAGAAGTTGCGGCGCTGACCGCTGCGTTCCGCGAGACAACTGACGAAAGCGGCTATTGCCGCATCGGCTCGGTCAAGACCAATATCGGCCATCTGGACACAGCCGCAGGCGTGGCCAGCCTGATCAAAGCGACATTGGCGCTGCATAACAAGCAATTGCCACCAAGCCTTGGGTTTGAAAAGCCAAACCCGGCAATCGATTTCGACACCAGCCCATTCAAGGTGAATGACCGACTGACCGACTGGGCCGCGGGGGCGACACCGCGCCGGGCCGGGGTAAACTCACTTGGTGTTGGTGGAACCAATGCCCATGCCATTCTGGAAGAGGCCCCCGAACGCGCCGCATCAGAGCCATCGGATTGGCCATTCCAGGTGATTGCCCTGTCGGCCCGGTCACGGGCAGCTTTGGATGGCAATGCCAAAGCATTGGCAGCACATTTGCGCGCGCACCCTGACCAACCTTTGGCCGATGTGGCCTATACGCTGAAAGAAGGCCGTCGCGCGTTTGAGAAACGTCGCGTGGTTGTGGCGGAAACCCATGAGGAAGCCGCAGAACTTCTGGAAGAAAACGACCCACGCCGGGTGTTCAACCATTCCGCCCTGTCAGATCCTGAGATGGTGTTCATGTTCCCCGGCGGCGGCGCCCAATATGCGGGCATGGCGCGCGATCTCTATGAGACCGAACCGGTATTTGCGGAATGGGTGGATCAGGGGCTCGATATTTTGCAGCCCAAACTGGACTACGATCTACGTGCGATTTGGCTACCAGATGAGGCTGGCTACGACACAGCGGTCAAGACACTGAAAAAACCGTCTGTGCAATTGCCGCTGATCATGATCATCGAATATGCGCTGGCACAATTATGGATGTCCTGGGGTGTGCAACCCAAGGCGCTTGTCGGTCATTCCATGGGTGAAAATACCGCGGCCTGCGTCGCAGGTGTGATGTCGTTTGAGGATTGCATCGGGCTGGTGCATCTGCGTGGACAACTGTTTGATACAGTGCCTGCAGGCGGCATGTTGAGCGTGCCAATGGCTGTTGGTGACATAGAGCCTTTGCTGGGCGATGATCTGGATATTGCGAGCCTTAATGCGCCAGAGCTGACGGTAATCTCTGGCCCGCAGGCTGCGTTGGACGCATTGCAGAAAACGCTGGAAGCCAAGGATACAGAGTGCCAGCGCATCCCCATCGATATTGCCGCCCATTCCCGCATGCTGGAACCGATTCTGGACAAGTTCCGGACCTATCTGCGATCAATTGAATTGCGCGCCCCGCAGATACCGTTTGTGTCGAACCGCAGCGGCGTATTTATCACCGATGCCGAAGCTATGGACCCAGACTATTGGGTCGGTCATCTGCGCAATACAGTGCGGTTTGCAGATTGCATCACGACCCTGTCGCAGAACCCTGATCGGGTTTACCTTGAGGTCGGGCCAGGCAAAGCGTTGAGCTCGCTCACCCAGCAACATGGCAGTGTGTCGTCCAATCAGGTGCTCAGCTCTTTGCGCCACCCGGAAGACAAGATCGCAGATGACAAATATTTCCTTGGGCTACTGGGGCGGCTTTGGGCCGTAGGGGTCTCTATTGACTGGGAACAGATATGGGGCGAGGCCAAACGCCATCGCGTGCCGCTACCCACATATGCGTTCCAGCGCGCGTCCTATTTCGTTGAGCCGGGAACGGCCCAGACCAGTGCGCCATCGACTTACCTGATCAAATCCGAAGACCTGTCGGATTGGGGGTATAAACCTGTCTGGCGGCCTCAGCTTGCCGCGTGTGAGCTGGACATCGCAAGCGAGCTGGATCAGGCAGAACCACAGCGCTGGCTTATCTTCAGCGATGACGCAGGCGTTGGTGCACAAACTGCCAAACGCTTGCGTGATGCAGGCCATACTGTGGTTGAAGTGGTCACAGGCGACGCGTTTAGCCGCGTCGCAGAGGACCGTTATGTCCTGGCCCCCGAGCGGGGTCGCGAAGGCTATGACCAATTGATACAGGATATGGTTGCACGCGGTTTCGTGCCAAACCGGATTGCCCATTTCTGGCTGCTGACCCAAGAGGAAAGCTTTCGTCCTGGCGGCAGCTTCTTCCACCGCAATCAGGAGCAGGGCTTTTTTAGCCTGCTGTTTCTGGCACAAGCCATTGCCGATGAAAACCTGCCCAAGCCATTGCATATGACAGTCACCACGTCAGGTGCTGCGCAGGTTCGCAAAGAGGCATTGCCATACCCTGAGAAAAGCACGGCATTAGGACCGGTTCGGGTGATCCCACGGGAACTGCCGGGGGTGACTTGCGCAATGCTGGATGTGGAGGTGCCGCAGCCTGAAGGTCTGCCCTTCGGCAAGCGCCGCACAGCTGGGGAATGGGTCAGCACGCTTGCCAACCGTGTGTTGGAAGATCTGATTGCACCGCCTGAGAATGGCGTTGCTGCTTTGCGCGGCGACCGGCGCTATGCGCTGGAATTCCGCCCAATGAATTTGGCAGCTGTCGAGGACGACCAGACGACCTATCGCGACGGCGGGGTCTATATGATCACCGGCGGATTTGGTGGCATTGGTCTGACCATAGCCGAAGAGCTGATTGGCGCATGTGGGGCAAAGCTTGTGCTGCTGGCCCGCTCTGACTTGCCTGATCGTGGGGAATGGGACGCGTTCTTGCGCGGCCATGGCCCGAATAATGCAACTGCGCAGCGCATCCGCGCCGTTCAACGGCTCGAAGCTTTGGGCGGTGAAGTGATGGTGGCCGCTGCCGATGTTTGCAATGTCGAGGATATGCGCCGCGTGTTGGAAGATACCAAAGCGCGTTTTGGTGGTCTGAACGGGGTGATCCATGGGGCGGGCGTGGTTGATGACGGGCCGCTTCTGGCGAAAGGCCCCAGCTCGGTCGAGGATGTGTTCACGCCAAAAATTCACGGCACGCAAGTGCTGCATGAGTTGTTCCCGGATGGGGAATTGGATTGGCTGGTGCTGTTTTCCTCGACCAGTACGATCACGGCACCTGCAGGGCAAGTCGACTATGTAGCAGCCAATGAATATCTAAACGCTTATGCCAAATCGAGGGCGGGTGACAAAACCAAAGTCATGGCGCTCAACTGGGGTATCTGGAACGAGGTCGGCATGGCCGCGGATGCAGTGGCTGAGCGCATGGGCAACCACCTTGAGGCCCCTCGTGAAAACGTCGCGGCACCCCTGTTGGACGAAGCAACATTTGACAACGCTGGAAACCGGCTGTTTACGGCAAGCTACACAGTCAATAACCAGTGGTTCATAGGTGAGCATCGCACCAAAGCCGGCGATGCACTGGTGCCAGGTACGGGCTATCTGGAGCTGGCAGCAGAAGCGCTGCGTGCCCATGGTGAGCCCGGCGCGTTCGAGCTGCGCGATTTGTACTTCCTGCGCCCCTTGAGCGTAGCCGATGATGAGACCCGCAACATTCAGGTCCGACTGACACGCAGTGATGAAGGCTACCGCTTTGAGGTTCGCAGCGATTGCGTTGTAGATGGCAAACCGGGTTTCATGCTGAATGCGCAGGCGCGCATAATACTGCGCAAGGACACTGATGCCGCACCGTTGGACCTGATGACGATTGCAGATCGCTGCACGGTCAAACAGGCGGACGAGGATACAAGCGGTCACCGCTCGCCCCAGGAAGCACATCTGAATTTTGGCCCCCGTTGGCGCGTGTTGAATGCGTTCGCTTATGGCGAGGGCGAAGGGCTGGCGCGGCTGTCGCTGCCAGACGTCGCGCGCGGCGATCTGGACGATGGATATCTGTTGCATCCGGCATTGATGGATTTGGCCACAGGCTGGGCGATGGAGTTGATCGAGGATTATCAACCAACCCATTTGTGGGTGCCCGTGTCTTATGGGTGCGTGCGGGTCTTGCGACCTCTGCCCGCCGAGATCGGAAGCTGGGTCCGCAACAGCGCAGAAAACCGTGCCGACGGCACGGTTGCGTCCTTTGATGTGACCATTTGCGATACGGATGGTAATATCTGCGTAGAGGTTGAAGGTTTCTCGATCAAGCGGCTTGACGGGCTTGTCTCTTTTGCCAAAGCGCCCCGCCCTGCTGCAAACGAGGTTGAATTCGTGGACCAAAGTGGTGCACCACAGCCGCTATCGGCCGCCGAGGAACGTCTGCACCACAACCTGTCGCAAGGCATTTTACCCGCAGAGGGGGCCGACGCCTTCCGCCGTGCCTTGGCTTTGGACCTGCCACAAATTGTCGTCTCATCGCTTGATCTGGCTGAGCTAACCGCACAAACCGCCGCCAGCGTGCAGGATGAGGCCAGCAGCGGCCAGAAGTTCCAGCGACCAGAGCTGGATACTGACTATGTAGAGCCATCGAATGATATTGAACGCACGCTGGTGGGTTTCTGGGAAGAATTGCTGGGTGTGCAACAAGTCGGGACAGAGGACAGCTTCTTTGATCTTGGGGGGCATTCACTGATTGCGGTGCGGCTGTTCTCCATGGTCAAAAAAGCCTACCGGATTGAGTTCCCGATTTCTGTTTTGTTCGAAGCCCCGACAATTGCCAAATGCGCCGCGTTGATCGAAGAGCGGGTTGGGCCTGCCAAGACAGATGAAGGCAGCGACACCGCCTCTGACACGGTCAGACCTGTGACGCGGCGATTCACGCATCTTGTGGCGATGCATGATGGTGAGGGCGGGCCGAAAACGCCGTTTTTCCTGGTGGCCGGGATGTTCGGCAATGTGCTGAATTTGCGTCATCTTGCGCATCTTCTTGGGTCAGACAGACCATTTTACGGCTTGCAGGCCAAAGGGCTTTATGGGGACGAGGCGCCGCATAGCTCGCTTCATGAAGCTGCAAAGGATTACATTGCCGAGATACGGGTTGTTCAGCCGCATGGGCCCTATCTTCTGGGCGGATTCTCAGGCGGTGGGATCACGGCTTACGAGATTGCACAGCAACTGAAAGCCGCAGGTGAAGAGGTCGCGCAAATTGTAATGCTCGATACACCACTGCCGGTGCGTCGCCCGCTCAGCCGTAAAGATCGAGCCCTTATTCAGATGCAGGAGTTGAAGCGCAAAGGCCCCGGCTATCTGGTGCAATGGATCAAAAACCGTATCCAGTGGGAGCTTGCCAAGCGCCGCGCTGCCGGATCAGAGCCCGAAGCCGCCCCTGAGCATCAGTTCCAGAACGCCGCGATTGAGGCTGCTTTCCTTGAAGCCGTCGCCAGCTATGACCTGAAAGCTTGGGATGGGCCGCTGACCCTGTTCCGGCCTCCGCAGGTCGGCCATTGGCAAGTGTCTAACGGGCAATGGGTAGACAGCCAGCGCGCCTATGTGTTTCCAGATAATGACTGGACCCAATGGGCCCCTGCGATTGAGGTGTTCGAGGTGCCGGGCGATCACGACTCGATGGTGTTGGAGCCCAATGTGCGGGTTTTGGCGGGACGTATGAAGGCTGTGATTGAAGCAGTAGAGCCTGATCGGCACATAACAACCTCTTGGTTGAACGCAACGGCGGCGGAGTAAGCTCATGTCCGGACCAACTTTATTAACAGTGATCCTGAACTACAAAACACCGGACATGACCCTACGCGCAGCAGAGGCCGCTTTGGCCGCGATGGAGGGTATCGATGGTGCGCTGACGATTGTGGACAACGACTCCCAAGATGGATCTTACGAGGCGATCCTGAAAGCGGTCGAGGATAAGGAGTGGTCAGAAGGCAATCGGGTTCAAGTCATCCAATCCGGTCACAATGGCGGGTTTGGGGCTGGTAATAATGTGGGCATTCGGGCCGGGCTACCTGACGGGTCCAAGCCAGACTATGTCTATATCCTGAATTCGGACGCGTTTCCGGATTATGGATCGGTCAAGAAGCTTCTGGAATACCTTGAGGCAAATCCGTCAATCGGGTTTGCTGGAAGCTACATTCACGGCCCAGCAGGTGAGCCGCACCTGACCGCGTTTCGCTTCCCCTCGATCTGGAGCGAGTTGGAAGGTGCCGCACGGTTTGGCCCTGTCAGCCGGTGGTTGTCGAACCATATCGTGCCACTGCCTATTCCGGATGAAACCTGCATGGTGGAATGGCTGGCCGGGGCCAGCATGATGATGCGTCAAAGCGTGCTGGATCGCATCGGGCTGTTTGACGAGACGTTCTTTCTTTATTTTGAGGAAACCGACCTTTGTCTGCGCGCGCATCGCGCCGGATGGCCGACTGTTTATGTGCGCGACAGTGAGGTGACGCATATCGGCTCGGTCTCGACCGGGATGAAAACATGGACGCGGATGCCGCGCTATTGGTTTGACTCGCGGCAGTATTATTTCCGCAAAAACCACGGACCACTTTATGCGGGTTTGGCGACTATGGCACATGTAGCAGGTGGTTTGCTGTGGCGCATCCGGCGGGTGATCCAGCAAAAGCCCGCTGCCGATCCGAAATATTTTCTGCGTGATCTGATAGCACATGCCTTTGGGGCTGCGACCCGTGGGTTAACGCAGCGGCGGCCTTTGCCGCGCTCAAGCGGAACCCCGGCAGATACCGCCCCCAAGCCGTAACGGAGTAGAGTAATGAGTATGTTTTCCAGTATCGTCATCGGCAATGAATCCCTGCTGATCCAGTGCAGCGATATTTTGCTACAAAAAGGGCATGCGATCCACGCGGTTGTGACACGCAACCCGGAAATCCGCAGCTGGGCCGAAGGTGCAGGGTTGAAGGTCGAAGCGCCAGGCACCGATCTGGCAACACGGCTGAACGGGATTTCTGTAGACTGGCTGTTCAGCATTGCCAACCTGTCCGTGATCCCGGACGAGGTCTTGTCAAAAGCCAACTCTGGCGCAATCAATTTCCATGATGGTCCCCTGCCCGGCTATGCGGGACTGAATGCCCCCGTCTGGGCGCTGATCAACCGAGAAACACAGCACGGTATTACGTGGCATATGATCGAAGGCGGCATTGATGAGGGCGATATTCTTGAACAGAGGATATTCGATCTGAACAGCACAGAAACTGCGCTGACGCTGAACACGAAATGCTATGAGGCGGCGATCGAGAGTTTTGGCGCGCTTGTCACCTCTCTGGAAAACGGTGCGCCCGGCCGGGTGGCGCAGGACTTGTCGAAACGGTCCTATTTTGCCCGTGATGACCGGCCCAAGGCAGCGGCGCGTCTGGATTTCCGGCGTGATGGCGAAGACTTGGTGGCGCTGGTGCGCGCTTTGGATCATGGAACTTACTGGAACCCACTGGCGTGTCCGAAGATCGTTCTTGGGGATCAGGTCTTGCTGGTCGGCGAAGCACAATTGTCTGATCTGGACAAAGGCGCTGTTCCCGGTACGGTTTTGGCCGCATCTGAGGATGATATGACCGTTGCAACCGGATCAACCCCTGTTGTTTTAAGTCGGATCACGGATACGGATGGCAAGCCTGCCACAATATCAGTGCCTGTTGGGGATGTGTTGCCCAGCGCTGATATGGCAGAGACAGACGCGCTCAGCGCAAAGATGGCTCAAATTGCCGGGGGTGAAGGACATTGGCGCACACGTCTGCGCGCCTTTGATCCTGCGGAAATGCCACTTGCTTTGGAAGCCTCTGAAACGGGCGAAGGTCGTATTGCGCTTGATCTGACGGGTGATACTGCGCTGTCCGCAATCGGCGCTTGGGCTGCCTTGTCCGGCGGCAAGACATCTTGTGATCTTGCCTATCAGGATGATGCCTTGCGCGCTTTGGATGCGCGCGGGTTTATCACCGACTGGACCCCAGTGCGATTTAACGGGTCCGGGGATTTCGCTGCTATGTCAAATGCCTTTACGACAGAGGTTACGCTGGCCCGCAAACATATCGGATTTGCCTGCGATCTGGTGGCGCGCGACGCTGATATCGACGCGTTACGGGTGCCAGATATTGGTCTCAATAGCGGCGGGACCGGTTTGATCGAAGGCACATGCGTGACGGTGTCCGTTGCCGATGCCGGTTCAACGCTCGTCTATGACAAAATGCGGATTAGCGATGTGGCTGCTGAGCTGCTTGCAGAACGGTTGCGCCTATTGGCCAATGGGGCTGAGGACGGGATGGCCTTGGCCGATCTGCCCATTCTGCCCGACACAGAACGCGACCTAATGCTACGTCGGTGGAATGACACACAGACCGGCACTGACGAGGCTGCGTGTATTCACCAGCTGTTCGAGGCACAGGTCAAACGCTCGCCAGACGCTACTGCGGTTGTATTCGAGGATCAGGCGCTTAGCTATGCTGTACTAAACGCGCGCGCCAATCAGACGGCCCATGTGCTGCGCGATATGGGCGTGAAACCCGGCACTCTGGTGGGGCTTTACACGCAACGCTCGCTTGATCTGTTGATTGGGGCTTTGGCTATTCAAAAGGCAGGCGGGGCATACGTTCCGCTGGACCCGGCATATCCTGCGGACCGGATTGCACTTTATATCGAAGACAGCGCGGCACCGGTGATCATCGCACAATCGGCGCTGGCAGCCAGCCTGCCAAAACATGCTGCGCAGGTTCTTGAAATCGACACCGATCCACGTATCGCCGCTGCATCCAAGGAAGATTTGGATAGCAGTGTTCAGCCAGATGATCTGGCCTATCTGATCTACACGTCAGGCTCTACAGGACGACCTAAAGGCGTGATGGTAGAGCACCGCAATGTGTCGAACTTCTTCACCGGCATGGATGATCGTATTGTGCACACTCCGCCCGGTGTTTGGTTGGCCGTCACAAGCCTGTCCTTTGATATCTCAGTGCTGGAACTGTTCTACACGCTGGCGCGCGGCTTCAAACTGGTGCTCAGCAGCGATGAAAACCGGGCGCTGATTTCCAGCGGCAAGATGGCTTTGACTGACCGCGGCATGGATTTCAGCCTGTTCTACTGGGGCAATGATGATGGCATTGGCCCCAAGAAATACGAGCTATTGCTAGAAGGCGCGAAATTCGCAGATCAGCATGGCTTCTGCGCCGCGTGGACGCCAGAGCGCCATTTCCATGCGTTTGGCGGGCCTTACCCTAACCCATCTGTGACCGGGGCTGCGGTTGCGGCGGTCACGAAAAACCTGGCCGTGCGGGCAGGCAGTTGCGTCGCCCCACTTCACCACACTGCGCGCATCGCCGAGGAATGGGCGGTCATTGACAACCTGACCAACGGGCGCGTCGGTCTTGCAATTGCATCGGGCTGGCAGCCCGATGACTTTGTGCTGAAACCTGAAAATACCCCGCCTGCGAATAAACCGGCCATGTTCCAAGCTATCGAAGATCTGCGCACGCTTTGGCGCGGGGATACGGTCGATTTTCCGACCAAAGATGGTAAACTATTTCCGGTTCTGACACAGCCTCGTCCTGTCTCAAAAGAGCTGCCGATCTGGGTGACAACCGCAGGCAACCCCGACACGTGGCGCGAAGCCGGTGCCAATGGCTGTAATGTGCTGACGCACTTGCTGGGTCAAAGCATTGATGAGGTCTCAGACAAGATCAAAATCTACCACGCCGCCCTGCGTGAAGCTGGCCATGATCCGGCGGATTTCAAAGTCACGCTGATGCTGCACACCTATGTAGGCGCGGATCGCGAACAGGTCCGGGCCACCGTGTTCGAGCCGATGAAAGATTACCTGCGCAGTGCTGCGGGGTTGATCAAGCAATATGCCTGGGCATTCCCAGCGTTCAAGAAGCCGCAAGGCGTGTCGAACCCGTTCGAGATTGATCTGGGATCGCTCTCTGAGGACGAAATGGAAGGCATCCTTGATTTCGCTTTTGAACGGTATTTCGAGGATGCAGGTCTGTTCGGAACCGTCGAAGACTGTGCTGCGCGGGTTGAGCAGTTGAAACGCATCGACGTGGATGAGATCGCCTGTCTGATCGACTACGGCATCTCGGTGCCAGAGGTGCTGGAAGGCCTGAGGCCACTGGCCGAAGTGCTGAAACACGCCAATGCGCCGACGGAAGTGGCGGCAGATGATTTCTCGATTGCAGCGCAGATCGTGCGTCATGACGTAACTCATGTGCAATGTACGCCCAGCATGGCGCGAATGATTACCATGAATGACGAGGCGCGGTTTGCGCTGTCGCGGGTCAAGCACCTGATGATCGGCGGGGAACCTTTGCCCGGCGCTTTGCTTGAAGAGTTTGGCAAGATCACCAAGGCCACGGTTGAAAACATGTACGGACCGACCGAGACGACGATCTGGTCCTCGACCGAAACAGCACGGGCTGGGGCAGGCATTGTAAATATCGGTACACCGATTGCGAATACGCAGCTTTATGTGCTGGATGAGAACCGTGACCCGGTGCCTGTTGGTGTTCCGGGTGAATTATATATCGGCGGTCACGGCGTCACACGCGGCTATTGGCAGCAAGAGGATTTGACAGCCGATCGTTTCGTCGCTGATCCGTTTGTTGGCGATAGCGCGGCTCCAGCAGGCGCACGAATGTATCGGACAGGTGATCTGGTGAGATGGCGTGCCGATGGCAAGATCGATTTCTTTGGGCGCGTGGACCATCAGGTCAAACTGCGCGGCCACCGCATAGAGCTGGGAGAGATCGAAGCCTGCCTTGAAGCAGTTGATGCTGTGCGCCAAGCCGTTGTGATCGCGCGCGAAGATACGCCCGGCGATACGCGACTGGTGGGTTATGTCGTGCCAAGTGGTGCCGTTTCCGAGGTGGCTTTGCGTGACGCTCTGGCAACTTCCTTGCCTGATTATATGATCCCAGCGCATTTAATCACAATGGATGCGTTTCCGCTGACACCCAACAAGAAGGTAGACCGCAACGCGCTACCTGCGCCAAGCAAAGCCGCCCCCGCGCGACCGGCAGCACAGTTTGTTGCCCCTGAAAACAACATTGAAGAACAGATTGCCACGATCTGGTCGCGCATTCTTGGTGTACCGCAGGTGGGGTCCAAAGACAATTTCTTCGAACTTGGCGGGCATTCCTTGCTGGCGGTTCAAGCGCATCGCGAAATTCGCGACACGCTTGGGGCAAGCAAGCTGAGCATTACCGACATTTTCCGGTTCCCGACCTTGTCCGCCCTTGCAGCACGGCTGGATGACCGCCCCGCCCCCATTACCGGCGAAAGCTCGGTCGAGGCGGGCAAACTGGCTGAGCGCGCGCAAGCCCGGTCTGATGCTATGTCGAAACGCCGCGCGATGCGCGCCCGCCGCTCGGCATGAGGGACAATCTGCACATTGCACGCGACACACAGCTTCTTGCGATTGCACGGAATGTATTTGGCGAAGGTGTCGCATTGGCTGTGACAGACCCCAAAACAGACCCAAGCGATTTGCATCCTGAGGAAGCCGTGTTTGTTCAAAAAGCCGCCGTAAAGCGACACCGTGAATTTGCAGCCGGGCGCAGTGCGGCCCGGCAAGCCTTGTTGCAACTTGGTGTAACCGGGCAGCCAGTTCTTATGGGGGAAGATCGTGCGCCAATTTGGCCCACAGGCTGCGTTGGCAGCATTTCGCATACGGCAGATCACTGCGTATGTGTCGCAGCTAACGCACGCCGCGTCTTATCCCTTGGCGTTGACATTGAAACGGATGCGCCGCTGAACGAAGACTTGTGGGATACGGTGTGCCTGCCAGCAGAGCTTCATTGGCTGGCCGCTCAACCGTCAGATCAGCGGGGATATTTGGCTAAGCTGATCTTCAGCGCCAAGGAATGCGCTTATAAATGCCAGTATCCTCTGAGCGGGGCTCTCTATGGATTTGACGGGATGCAAGTAGAAGTAAACCTGACAGCGGGGGTCTTTCGCGCTGTTTTCATGCAGCCTGTTGGGTCCTTCGCAGCAGGGGAAGGGTTGTCTGGCAAGTTTGGATTTGGCGCAGGTTTGATCCTAACGGGAATGCGCCTACCGCCCTTAGCTGAGGCATCTTAAATTATGGGTATTGGTCTTAGGCATTATAGCAGTAAGGCTGCGTTGAAAGTACTGGCAGTATTTGGTTTTGCAAGCTGCATCCCCGCGCCATTGTCTGAGGATGAGGTCGCGGCGCTCTATTCAGACCCGCTGCCAAAACCGACAGGTGCTTTAAACGTCTATCACCTTGGGCACAGCCTGATTGGGCGCGACATACCAGCAATGCTGGCTCAATTATCTGAGGCGGGGCATAGCTATGATGTGCAACTTGGATGGGGAACTCCGTTAAAGGCCCATTGGGAACCTGACGTTGAAATTGGGGGGTTTGAGCGCGAAAATAATCACCCGCGCTTCCGCCCTGCGAAAGAAGCTTTGGAAAGCGGTGAGTATGATGTGGTGGTGCTGACCGAAATGGTCGAGATCGAAGCCGCGATCAAATATCAAGACAGTCCGGATTATCTACATCGCTGGGCACAACTGGCTTGGCAACATAATCCGACTGCACGTGTCTATCTGTATGAAACCTGGCATCATCTTGACGACCCGGCAGGCTGGTTGAACCGAATTGATCTGGATCTGGAACGGTATTGGCAGCGCGAAATTCTGTATCGCGCTTTGGCTTACGACAATATGCAACCGATTTATGTGATCCCTGCAGGTCAGGTGCTGGCCCGTTTTGTCCGCGCTATTGAGGCAAAAGGCGGTGTTGATGGGCTAACAGGTGCGGCCGATCTGTTTGCAAAGACCGACACCGGAGAACAGGATACAATCCATTTGAACGATCTTGGGGCGTATCTAGTCGCCTTGACCCATTATGCGATTCTTTATCAGAAGGACCCGGTCGGCCTGCCCCACAAGCTAAGACGGGCAGACGGGTCTGAAGCTGATGCACCGGGGGCCGAGGCCGCAGACCTCATGCAACAGGTGGTCTGGGATGTTGTGCGAGGCTATGCTAAAATCGGGATTGTGCAGTCATGAAAGTGCAGTGTTTGGCAAACTAGATAGCACATGTGAAAATGTGATAGTTTTATGTAGAAAACTATGGAAGCTGTGACGCTAGGCTTTTAAAGTATATGAGTCTTTGTGTTGTTGCAGATTTAGTGAGTGTTGAGAGTGATATGAGTAATGAGCGTTCAGGCAATAATGCCATGCAAATGCTGCGCATTGACAGCCGGTTCAACATCTAGGAACACGGCGATATGGGTCAAGTACAGACAATTCAGGAATTCATAAGCCTGTTTCGCAGGCGTTTCTGGATAATATTCATAGTATCTGCTTTGGGTATTATCGCGACACTAATCTACACACTCAGCCAACCGCGTATCTATGAATCTACTGCTCTGATCCAAATACAGAATGCCCAAGTTGCAGATTCTTTGACGCAATCAATGGCCAGTACCGCGCCCTCGCAACGGGTACAGTTGATTGAGCAGCGTATAATGGCGCGTGATAATCTGTTGGCCGTTATCGAAAAGCATGGGCTGTTTCGTGATGTTCCCGGTCTGACACTCACACAACGTGCGGAATTACTGCGCATGGCTACACAGATTGTCGGCATCACGCCCCCGGATGCGGCGTTCCGGCCAGAGGCAAGCGGACCAACAGCCCTGAGAATAACAGTTCTTCTGGGTGACCCGCAGAAAGCCGCTGATATTGCGAATGAGTTCGCCGAAAGTGTTCTTGATGAGTATCGCAGTAAACGCGTTATCCGTACTCAGGGTGCTTTGTCGTTCTTTGAGCAGGAAGCAGACCGTATCAACACGCAGATAGCGGACCTTGAGGCTGACATAGCAGATTTCAAAATAGCAAACGCTGAAGCACTGCCCTCTGGTCTTTCGTCGCGTCAGGATCTGGTGGCAACACTGGAGGCGGGTGAGCTTGAGATTGATCAGCAGATCATTGCCTTGCGAAACGAAAACAGCACACCCCGCCGAGAGCAGATCAACGAAGGTAAGATCGCGCTTTTGCAAGAACAGAAACAGCTTTTATCCAGCCGCCGCGAGGCGCTTGAAGTCTCGATCAAAGCCTCGCCCCAGGTTGAGCGCGAATTCAATGTACTCAATCGTCGGTTGGCTGAGCTACAGGATCAATACGCTATTATAACGCGCAGCAGGTCCGAGGCCGAGATGGCGCAACAGCTAGAGGCCAGTCAGCAAACAGAACGTCTTGAGATATTGGAAACTGCACTTGTTCCCGATTGGCCAGTTGCCCCCAGCCGCAAGAAGCTATTTGGCATGGGCGCCGCTGCAGCCATCGCGCTTGCGCTTGGACTTGTCTATTTGCTTGAAGTGATGCGTCCGGTGATCCGCAACAGTGCACAGATGGAAAGACAACTGGATTTGCGTCCAGTTGTATCTATCCCCCATATCAGAACAAGGGCTGAGAAATGGCGGCGTTGGGGAAGTGCGCTGGTTATGGTTGCAGTATTTATCGCAGCTCTGCCGATCATTCTTATTATGGTTGATGAATATGTCATGCCACTCGACCTCGTCGAAGACGGAACGATATCCACAGACCGTTTCCTTGCAATCAGAGAAACCTATGACCCTACTATAAGGGCGTTTTTTCAGAATGTTCTGGGCGACAACGAATAATAAATTCAAAGGTATTCTGAGCCCCCGTCAATTTAATAACCGACACCTTAACTTTGCGCGCCTAAAGCGTTTTGCATTTAATCTGAGGCGTATCCGGCGGCTTTGAGGAAGTTCCAGCATTCGTTTGGATTGAACATGTTGCAGATATCGCCAAGAGCCTCGAACAAGGCATCGAAAGTTCTTGCTCCGATGCGGCGAAGGTGCGCTTTGAGTTTGGAGAAGGCCATTTCGATCGGATTTAGGTCGGGGCTGTAGGCGGGCAGGAACAGGAACCAGCAGCCTCGCTTGCGCATGGCTTCGGCGGCGCGCGGGCTTTTGTGGGTGGACAGGTTGTCGAGGATGACGACTGTTCCGGGATCAAGCACTGGAGCCAGCTGTGTGTCGACGTAAGTGTCGAAGGTAGGTCCGTTCATCGGACCATTGATCACCCAAGGAGCGATCAGCCCGTCTTGCGTCAGACCGGCAATGAATGTCTGCGTCCCCCATCTGCCAAAGGGAGCGGTGCCGTAGAGCCTCTCCCCGACTGGAGCTCGCCCGCGCAGGCGTGTGAGGTTGGTCTTCACCGCCGTCTCGTCAATGAAGACCAGTCTGTGCGGCTCCTGGCGCATGCGGGGCTGACGGCGCGTGATCCAGTCACGGCGGGCTTGACGCACCACGGGCCGATCACGCTCTGCCGCGATCAGTCCTTTTTTATATGAAAGCCCGGCGCGATGGAGGGCGCGGTGCAACGACGATAGCTGAACGTCTACGCCATGTGTTTGCAGGAGGGCAGCAGCCAGTTCCTTGAGCGTGATATCCGGTTCGGCCTTCACGATCTCCAGCAGAAAATCCCGGTGCGGCGCAAGCTTGCCAAATTGACCAGACGGGCGGCCTTGAGGCTTGGGCGCTATCGCGCCGCGTTCACGATGCTCTGCCGCAAAACGGACCGCCGTCGCAGCGCTAACTCCAAAAAGCCGCCCAGCCGAACGCGCTGAGTTTCCCTTGGCAATGTAAGCGCAAATCCGTTCCCGAAGGTCCAAAGAGTAGGGTTTGCCCATGATCCACCTCCCAGAGGAAGTGAAGCACACAAACAGCTCCGTGTGAATCCCCCTTCGATTCAGATCAAACGCAAACCGCTTTAATGTTTATTTATAATTAAAAGCGGATATTTTTGTGCCAGCTCTTTAAAAAACTATTCGATAAAAAGATTAACAGCACAAAAGAAACCAAGCCGTTGTAAATAAAATATTTTTACCCTCCCAGCTAAATGCTACTGTTAAAACAATACAGCTCGACGGTTTCCAAGCCTGAAACAAATCGCAAACAAGCCATAAAGTCGCCTGAATCAAGCACTTTATTACTGTAGAAGAGATTGAGAACTGTTTCCAATCTTGATATAAAAAGCTTCTCAGGTGGAATAAATGCTAAACAGATCAACTATTATTGCTGTGCTTTGTTGTGCACCTTCAATTGCGCTGTCAGACAGCGTCTTGTTGCAATCGACGGATGGCTTTATTGACTTGGAAGGTGAAATCCTTGAATTCAATGGGGATATCATCACATTCAAAACTTCTGTTGGTACAGTCAAAGTACCAGCCACTGATCTACAATGCATTGGCGCAACCTGCCCCCCAGAGCTTGCAGTTACAACAATTGATGGTGAGCTTGCAATCTCAGTTGAGAACACATCCCTCACAACTGTCTTAGCCCCGCTCATCGAAACGTATGGTTCGTCAATTGATGCTGAGGTTACATCAGAAGGCATAATAGAAGCGAACTCGACCTTCAGCCTGACCACACCAGAAGATGGCGGGTCTGCAACAATCAGTGTCAGTTCTGAAGACGCAACGGGTCAGCTCAGCGTCAGAACTGCGGCCGCATTTTCTGGCAGCAATGAACCGCTTCCTCTTGGAAATTGGGATGGCGTTGATACAACTGCGCCTGAAAGCATACTTGCCCTGACTGCATTTGTCGTGGTGGCGTCCCCGAGTGTGACGATCAATTCCATATCTATGACTGATCTTGCCGCCATATATTCAGGTGAAATCACAAACTGGTCCGAATTCGGCGGGCCAGACCTACCTATCATCCCTTTCTTGAGGGAAAACGGGTCTCAAGACCGCACAGACTTCGTTGATATTGTCATGGCACCGCAGAGCAAAGACGTCTCCAAGGATGCTGTCTCAGTCAACACTGATAAAGGCATTGCCTATGCAATGACGTCATTCGATGGTGGTATTGGTGTTACAAATCCGAGCGATATAGCAGATGCGAAAGTGCTGGATATTCAAGGCTCTTGCGAGATCGTCACTAAACCAGACGAGTTTGAGATAAAGACAGGCCAGTACCCGCTGACCCGCGCCGTACTTGCCACACATAGTGGCGACCTTCCATTTATTGGCAAAGGTTTTCTTCAAGTAGCCAAGACCAATGAAAGCCAGAAGCTCATTACGCCTTCCGGTTTTTTCGGCCAAAATATTGAAACTGAAGAGGATGATCGCAGAGCAAGCCGTTTGGCTGATGCGATGCAGTCAGAAGGAAGCCTCATAGAACGCTCATCGCTTCTGGCCATGGTCGAAGCTACGTTGGACGCTGATCGTCTGACATCTACATTCCGCTTCGCTGAAAATGACCCGGTACAGAACGCATGGGGTAGAGCCGAGTTTCAACGGTTATCAGAATATCTGGAAGAAGGTGGATTTGAGGGCGGAGAAGTCATCTTTGCAGGGTTTTCAGGCGGTTCTGAAAACACACAAGACGCTATTGAAACCTCTGTTGCATCAGCAAATGCAACTCTTGCTGCATTTCTGGAATATGCACCGCAATTCTCAACTGAGGGTAGCAGCCCTGTGTCATTTACTGCCGCAGGCTTTGGAAGCGTTAATCCGGTCGCATGTCATGCAGACCCGATGGGCCCTCGTCTAAATCAACGCGTCGAAGTGTGGGTTCGACCATGAGCAAGCCATTTATATTGTACGAAGTCTTGGGGGCTGGGCAGTTATCGCAACCGATCAACACATGCGATTGTGGAAAACCTATCAAAGAACCTATGGAGAGACAGAAATGAAAAAAGCAGAATCTTCCCTTATTGCGTTAGCATTTGCTACGCTCACGGTCGGTGCCGCAGTTGCACCTGACGCAGCCCAAGCTCAGAATATCCAATGCGGCGGCGAATATACGGTTGTCCGTGGTGACTATCTGTCAAGCATCGCAAAGCGTGCCTATGGATCATCATCCAACTTCCAGATCATCTACAGCGCGAACTCAGCCATCATTGGTCCGAACCCTGCCTTGATCAATGAAGGTATGCGTCTGACAATCCCCTGTATTGATGGGAATGTTGGCACTTCAAGCGCCAGCACAGACGCTATCCGCCCGATAGAGACGACACAAACATTAGATGCCCCTGATGAGTTGGCCGTGCGTGTTGTTGTCGGCACTGACTGGAAACCGTTCACTGACGAAGATCAAGGCCAAGGCGGCATGATCACCGAAATTACGAATGTTGCACTCGCAGCAGCAGACGGCAAACCAGAATACAAAATCGACTTCATTAACGATTGGGGCGCGCACCTTCAGCCGCTGATCTCAGATCATGCTTACGACTTCAGCCTAGCTTGGTTCCGTCCGAACTGTGACTTTATCGACAAGCTGGGCGATGACTCCAAGTTCCGCTGTAACAACCTTGACTGGTCCGAACCAATGTTCGAGCAGATCTTTGGCTACTATACCCGCATCGAAGATGCAGCGCCGGCGTCATATAAAGATCTGTTTGGCAAAACGATCTGTCGCCCTGCCGGGTTTGCGACTTTCCAGCTGGAAGAGAAGGATCTAAAAGAGCCGAACATTACTCTGAAACGCGAAGCGGTGATTTCAGATTGTTTCACAGGTCTTGTTGAAGGCAAATACGACGTTGTTGCGCTGGCCGTGGACTCGGCAGAGGGTGCAATGACAGAAACCGGAACCAAAGATAAAGTTCGTTACAACGAAAACCTGTCTCAGGTTCTTACGATCCACGCTGTTATTTCCAAAACGCATCCGCGTCGCGAAGAACTTCTGGCAACTTTGGACAGCGGCATAAAGACAATCAAAGGCAACGGCGAGTGGTTCTCGATCATCCGTCGTCACCTTGCTGAATTCCGGGCTCAGAACCAGTAATTTAAGCTGAGCTTAAAACGAAAAACGCCCGGTTTGTTGCCGGGCGTTTTATTATATATGCAGAGCCTTATTTACACATTTGCAGCTTGCTTTACGGCACCTGCGCGCCTGTCTTCGACGATCATGTCACTGATCTTTTCACCAATCATTATGGCGGGTGCGTTTGTATTGCCCGAAACGATCTCGGGCATGATAGAGCAATCAGCGATCCGCAGCCCCTCAACACCATGCACCCGCAAACGCTCATCCACGACAGCGTCATCCCCCTTACCCATTTTACAGGTTCCAGTAGGGTGATAAATTGTCGTGGCGAAATTCCGGACCCAATCCAGAAGCTCTTCATCGCTTTGTGCATCCACACCGGGCGCATGTTCCGACGAAATTTTTGAAGCTAATGGTGGTCGCGTTGAAATATCGCGCGCAATTTTAACGCCTTCCGTGATGGTGCGGCAGTCAGCCTCAGTCGCGAGGTAATTCGGGTGTATTTTCGGATAAACCCGCGCGTCATTCGAGGCGAGCCTGATTTCACCACGGCTTTCCGGACGAAGTTGGCATACTGACATCGTAAAGGCCGAAAATGGGTGAACGCCCTCGCCGGGACTGTCTGCAGACCAAGGTTGTACGTGGAATTGAATGTCCGGTGTCTCCACGTGGTCGCCAGTACGCATGAACCCCGTCGCAAGGCTGGCTGCCATCGTCATTGGCCCCGCGCGGAACAGAGCATATTTCAAAGCGATTCGCGCCTGATTGAACAAACTGCGCACTTCATCGTTCAAAGTTGGTTCATTACATTTGTATACGAGACGTGCTTGAAGGTGGTCTTGCAAATTCTTACCGACACCCGGCCGGTCAGCAAGAACATCAATCCCGTGTTCGGTCAATTGAGCGGCTTCACCGATGCCAGACAGCATCAGAAGTTGCGGCGACCCAATAGCACCGGATGCGAGAATCACTTCGGCATCAGCACGTACGATTTGCTCGACCCCGGATTTGTCGAAATAGGCAACACCCACGGCACGCCCGTTTTCAATTATCACACGGCTTGCAGGCGCACGAGTCAGGATTGTCAGGTTCTCGCGCGACTTTACAGGGTTCAGATAGGCAACTGCGGCCGAACAGCGGCGCCCATTACGAGTGGTCAGCTGAAAGTACCCAACGCCTTCCTGATCAGCCCCATTGTAGTCGGGGTTGAAATTGTATCCAGCATCCTGCGCAGCCGCGACCCAAGCATCACAAATAGGGCGTTGAATCCGCATATTAGAGACTGAAAGCGGACCACCCACACCGTGAAATTCGTCTTCTCCACGTTCCTGATCTTCAGCGCGTTTGAACAGGGGAAGGACATCATCCCAGCCCCATCCTGTATTGCCCATTTGGCGCCAGCGATCATAATCCTGCGGCTGCCCTCGTACATAAAGCAATCCGTTCAAGGAAGAAGACCCGCCAAGAACCTTGCCGCGCGGCCAGTCGAGCTGCCGCCCGTTCAGGCCAGGATCAGGCTCCGTCTTGTAGCACCAATCAACGGAAGGATTGTGCATTGTCTTGAAATAACCAACGGGAATATGTATCCAAGGATTCAAGTCACGGCCACCGGCTTCCATCAGAATGACTTTGACTGATGGATCAGCGCTCAGGCGGTTAGCGACGACGCATCCGGCAGAGCCCGCGCCCACAACGATATAGTCGGCTTTCAATTCAACCATAATGCGTCCTCCCTGCATGTATTGTCGTGATATCGTAGAATTTGCTTGCGTATCATTCAACAAATGGTTCAATCTTGAGAACATAAGTATCATTTTTATTCAAGGGAGGAAAAAATGAAAGCTTCCAAAGCCCTCAGCGGCTTGTCTCGCCGAGACCTTCTGAAACTCACTGGCCAGTACGGCATATCATCCGTCGTGATGGGTGCCGGTGCTTTGGGCGGCGCAGTGACCCTGCCTTCTTTGGCACGCGCAGCTGAGTCCACCTACGAAAAGCGTTTTGGCAAAGAAGCCAAGCATACGCTGAAACTTGGCGCATCTGGATTTAATGCCCGCAACCTTTTGATCGAACGTGCCGGACCACTTGAGTTTGCACGTGACCTTGAGGAGCGGACAGATGGCGAAATTCGCGTAGAATTCATCGGGGATAACCAGATCTGTGGTCAGCTATCCTGCGTTGAGAAGACGCAGCTTGGCGTTGTCGACATGTATTCTGCGTCTACACAAAACTCAGCTGGTGGCGCACCTTATCTGAACGTGTTGGACTACGCATACATGTTCCCAAGCCGTGCGGCACAGTATCACTTCCTGTACAGCCCTGCATCCATGAAGCTTCTGCGGGAGCCTCTGGAAAAACGCCATGGCCTGAAATTCCTGTTCAGCCATTGCGAATTGCGTGGCATTCAGTTGGGTCAAAGCTTTGCAGACAAACCAGTAGTCACAAAACTGGAAGAGCTGTTCGGAACCAAAAACCGGGTCACCGGTACACAGCTTGGACGAGATCGCAATGGAGCTGTTGAACCTGAACCCTGTTCCGGTTGCTTGGGAAGAAACGCTTGACGGTCTGAAGCAAGGTCTGATCGACGGTGCGGAAACATGGGCATCTGCTGTGGCATATGCCAACATGTCACCTGTTGTATCGCAATCGGTTGACCTGAAATTCTTCTGCGGAACAGAGCATACGTCGATCTCGACAAAAGTGTTCGATTCACTTGAGCCACATCTTCAGGATGCCGTGATGGAATCAGCTTACTGGGCTCAGGTCCACGTTCAGGCAGCAAACGAAGCTGCACTCGTCAAAACTGTTGGTTTCAGTGATCCACAGCTACCAGGCACGATCTTCGACAAAGAAAACGTCAAGCCGGCATTCCTGGCGGATGACCAGATCAAGATGGCCGAAGAGATGTGTTCGCCTGAATTCAACCCAGAGCCTTGGGCGCAGTGGCGTGAACGGCTCAATGGCTGGGCTGACGGCATCGACACCTATCAGGAAATTTACAATGTTGCGCGGGAAATCCCGACTGATACACTTCCTGAGAATGTTGAGCCGCGTCGCTGGTGGCGCACATAATATCGCTTTTGTCCGGGCGGCTTCGGGCGCCCGGATATTCAAACCAACATTAAGATTGGTTAAATTCGGATTATACGGGAGGACACGTCGATGGCCAGTTGGTTCGACGGGATGGGCGAAGTGATAAGCGCTCTTTTCGCAAATGATGCGTGGATACTTTCTGACGCACTCAGAAGTAATATGGGCGTCTGGCCTCTTGGCTTGATCTTCCTACTCGTCAGCGGTCTATTGATCGTCTTCATCTATCGCACTGTTCCCGTTCTCGATAGATACCTAGAGCCAACATTCATGGTCGCGTCCTACTTGCTGATGGGCGGCATTATCTTCGTGGGTGTTGTGCAACGCTTTTGGCTGAATGGTCAGCCGTCCTGGTCCTCCACCGTTCCGCCAATGCTGTTTCTGATCATGGCTTGGCTCGGATGCAGCTATAACGTCAAACTGCGGACGCATTTGGCCTTTTCAGAGTTTAGAACAAAAATGCCGAGGCCTGCTCAGATGGCCTGCCTAAGCCTTGATACAATCTTATGGATCGGCTTTTCCTGGATCGTTCTGGTCACAGGTATGAAAGTCACTGCCAACTCTGCCGCGAACTTTCAAATCGTACCTGGTACGGATGATCTCAAACAGTGGTGGTTCCTGCTGGTCCTTCCGCTCAGCTTCACGTTCCTGACTGCGCGTGCGCTTGAGAATTTCTTCGATGATCTGCGCAACTACCGCTCTGGTGAGCCGCTCATCAAACAAGCTGTGATCGGGGGGATTGATACGATGGAAACTTCAACTTGGGTAACGATTATCTCAATTGCAGTGACGATAATGTTTACACTTGGCGTTCCAGTTTTTCTGGTGATCGGCTACTGGGTTATCGGTATGTCCTTCCTGATCGGATTGACGCTGGATAACATGGGGTCGCAGCTGTCGGACGTGTTCACCGACGGGTTTGCATTGCTAGCTATGCCGCTGTTCATTCTAACGGGTGACTTGATCAACCGCTCCGGGATTGCTCGCCGTTTGTCAGATTACGCCTATGCGTGTCTTGGCTGGTTGCGGGGTGGGCTTGCAATGGCCTCGCTTGGGGCCTGTGGTCTCTTCGCTGCTATTTCTGGGTCGAACTCAGCGACAACAGCCACAATTGGATCCATGCTGCACCCTGAGATGGTAAAAGGTGGCTATGACGAGCGTTTCTCGGCTGCCACGGCCGCAGCTGGCGGAACCGTGGGGATTATCATCCCGCCGTCGATCATCTTTATCGTGTATGGCTTCCTGCTGAACCTGACGGTTTCAGACTTGTTCGTGGCAGGGATTATTCCTGGTGCCCTGATGGTTTTTGCAATGATGCTCGCCTGTTTTATCATTTCCACCATCAACGGTTGGGGCGTTTTGATTGGTCTTAGCGTGACACGGGTTTTGAAGACTGCATTAGGTGCCTGGCTGGGGTTCTTTGCCATCGGTCTGGTGCTGTATGGCATCTACAGCGGTAAATTTTCGGCGACCGAGGCTGCTGGCGTTACCGTTGGATTCTGCGTGATTGTCGGCTTCGTATGCCTGCCACTTCACAAGCTGATGGGTCGAGATGAAGACCGCGACGTCTCAGAAAAAGGCTTTGCTGAAATGCTGGTGGTACGCGGGTTTGGGCCGCTTGAGCTGCCTTCAATCACGATGCGCTCTGCGCAGATCACAGGAATTCTTGCCCCGCTGATTGCGATCTCGATCGTGATGCAGCAGATCCTGTCGCAACTCGGAGCGCAGGCAACAATCACCGAATTTGTGACTTCGATGGGCGGGTATTATCCGGTTCTGTTCACCTCCATGGCGATTGTGTTCGTGGCTGGTATGGTACTGGAATCTCTACCGGTAACAATTATTCTGGCCCCTATCCTCGCACCGATTGCCGCTCAGGTTGGGGTTGATCCAATTCAGTTTTCCGTAATCTTCCTCGTCGGCGCCTCAATCGGGTTCATTACGCCACCATATGGTTTGAACCTGTATGTGGCGTCAGGTGTTACGGGCGTGCCGTATTTCCGCTTGTTGCGATACACGGTGCCTTATCTGGTGGCTCTGATCTCTGTCTGGTTCCTTGTGGCGCTTGTGCCTGAACTGTCGACCTATCTTGTACCGACAAAAGGCTGAGAGGCACACGGATGGACGGGCAACACACAGAGACGATTCCAACAAATCTCAGACTGCTTATGGTTCTTGAGATAGTCTCCGAGAAAGGTGAGCCTGTCACTCCGACCGAAGTAAATGCAACCCTTGGGTTGCCGAAGCCGACAATTCACCGGCTTTTCTCAACGCTTGAGGCGGAAGGTTTTCTGCAACGCGAGATTAACGGCAGAACCTATTCTCCCGGCGCAAGGTTGCGGACTATGTCCCAAGGCATCCTGTCTTCCCTGCGTATTAGAACTGCACGACAAACAATTTTGAAAAAGCTGAGCGGTGAGATCGGAGAAACCTGCAATATTGCCTTACCGGACCGGGACGCGATGATTTACATCGAACGGGTCGAAACGGAATGGCCTTTGCGTATACAGCTACCTATCGGAAGCCGCGTACCGTTCTATTGCACGGCCAGTGGGAAGATGTATCTAAGCCACCTGAACAAAAATCACCTGAAACGATACGTGAACGCAGAGAACCTTAAGGCCAAGACGGCTAATACAATCACCTCCCCCGCCTCTCTTCTAAAAGAGATTTCCGAGATATCAAAGCTTGGCTATTCAACTGATCGAGAAGAATTCATGGACGGCATGATCGCTGTTGCAGTCCCAATCCTTGAACAAAACGGTCGCTTGATGTCTACCTTATCCTTTCATGCGCCCACACAGCGGTTCAGCATCGACAAGGCGTTGAGTTTTCTGCCTGCCTTACATGAAGCCTCTGAGGAACTATCGAAACTGGTACAGGATCTGACCTGAGTCCTTCAGAAAATGTTGGTATTTGCCTTCTAATTATGTGTCGAAATTGTGGCACTCGAGTTTAAACTTTAGTTAATTACCTCACGTCACCGCCCCAGAATTAACCATAGTTCGCACATTTTTTGTCTCAGTTGATAACTAAAAATTAACTCGCGGAGGCAATTCTGCTTCCTATCTTAAATTACTTTTGGAGGCATGACTATGAAAAGCAAAACGCTTAAAAGCGCATTCTATGGCGTAAGTCTTGGTGCCGTTATTTTGTGCGGACAGGCTATTGCCGGTCCAGTTAAAGTTGAATCCCCCGATCAATCCATTCAGGTTTCAGGTGAACTCGTTGAGTTCGATGGCAAGATCTATACAATTTCTAGTGCTATCGGCATTGTTGAAGTTGCAGCCCACGCAGTTAACTGCAGCGGTGTTGCTTGCCCACCTACGGAAGCTGTGAAAGCCGGTTTCCTTGTTGCAGGCGCCCTGCACAAAGGTGATATCATGAAAGTGGTCGACTAAGACATATCACCACACGGTATTTGTTTCAAAACGGCCGGTCTCTGGGGGATCGGCCGTTTTGCTTTTTAAGCGCAGACATCCCCTGAGATATTCGGGGCTGTCTCATAGGAACACAGAAACCACCTGCGGTTATATGCCGGGCAGGACAATCATGTTGGGCTTGGTAAACGCGATAAGGCTCCGTATACAGAGTGGCAGGAGGACACTGCGATGGGCATCAGTGGAATAGGCGGTTTACTTGTCTTTTGTTTGGATATTTGGGCAATTGTTTCGGTCATTAATTCAAGTGAAACAACAGGTAAGAAGGTCGTTTGGATACTTCTTGTCCTATTCCTGCCATTGGTCGGTTTTCTGATTTGGTTTTTTGCGGGTCCACGCGCAACGCAGTAGGTTTAGGTGATCCACCATATCTGGCAAATTATAACGGTCCTGCGTCGGACTTGGCAGACGATGGACGAACGAAATCTTGGCCTGATCGCAGCCGGTGTTGCCTTTTACGCAATGTTGGCAATTTTTCCGGCAGTCGCTGCGATAATCGCCATCTGGGGCGTCATGGCAGATCCTATCATTATTCAGGATCAACTCGTAATTGCCAAGAACTTCATACCAGTCGAAGCCTACACCATTTTGTCTGATCAAGTGAACGCACTGGTTGCCGCGAATGACAGCACGCTGGGTTGGACGACAATCGTTTCGCTGGGGGCTGCGATCTGGTCTGCGCGCGCGGGTGCTTCGGCCCTGATCCGGGGGTTAAACACAATGCATGGGGCCCCAGCGCGCACAGGTTGGAGACGCCTGTTCACAGCTTTCTTTCTAACGCTGGCCCTAATTGGGGTTGTTCTGGTGACGCTCGGCTCAATTGTAGTTGTTCCGATTGTGCTAGCATTTCTCCCGCTTGGAACATCGACCGGTTTGGTCTTCGACACCCTGCGCTGGGTTCTTGTATTGATCGTTGTGCAACTTGGCATCGGGTTGGTCTATCGTTACGGCCCCAACATGCGCCCTGCTCGGACACGCTGGATCAGCGTTGGGTCTCTTGTTGCTATGGTGATTTGGGCTGCGGCCTCTGTCGGCTTTTCAGCCTATTTGTCGAATTTTGGCAATTACAATCAGGTCTATGGGTCCATCGGTGCGGTTATAGCCTTGCTGATGTGGTTCTACATAAGCGCCTGGGTAGTGTTGATGGGCGCTGCACTGAATGCACAACTGCGAAATCATAATACTGTGCGGGCCACACTCTAACGCAGTGTATCTCCGGGCGCGAAAACCGGCTCTAACTCAATGCGCTTACCATGAGGTAACTCACGCTTGTCACTGCCTGCAGCTATAATTTCAGCGGCAGCTTTACCGATTTCGGTCCGGCAACTGTCCATCGTGGCAAGGCGGCGGGGCAGACCCTCTATCAGTTCAACCCCATTAAACCCAGCCAGTCCAATATCACCGGGAACATCCAGGCCCGCCTCAAGGCAATATAGCAACCCACCTGCCCCTATCATATCATTGGAATAATACAGAAAATCCAAATCCTTGTTACGCACCAGAATGGCCTGCGTCATTTCCCGCCCCTTACGAAGCGCAGACCCGCCCGAATAATATTCCTCGGCTTGTAAAGAAATACCGGCCTCTTCGATGACAGAGTTGAAACCTTCAAACCGTTTGCGGGCACGATAATCCAGCGGCATTTTGGTGCCAAGAAACCCGATCTTGCTGTAACCGCGTTTGAGGATTTCTTTTGCCGTTTCCTGTCCCGCGCGGGTATGAGAGATGCCCACACAGGCATCGATAGCCTCGCCGTCCACATCCATGATTTCGACAATCGGCACACCGGAATTGCGCATCATGGCGCATGCAGCATCTGTGTGTTCCAACCCTGCGACGATCAACCCGGACGGACGCCAGGACAGCATCTCGAAAATAACCTGCTCTTCTTTTTCTGGCAGATAATCCGTCACGCCCACAACAGGCTGCAAAGGTGTCTCATCCAGAACGCGGCTGATACCCATCATGACTTCCGGAAAGACCATATTGGACAGAGACGGAATAATGACGCCCACCAGATTGACCCGGTTAGACGCCAGCGCACCTGCAATCTTGTTTGGAACATACCCAAGCTGCCGGGCGGCCTCCAACACTTTGGCGCGGGTCTTTTCTGAAACATCGCCGCTGTTGCGCAATACACGACTGACCGTCATCTCGCTCACACCCGAGGCTTCGGACACGTCGCGCAAAGTCATATTATGCCTATAATCAGGGGAGGAGCGTTCTACCACTGGAAGGGGCCTTTCATCTATCACACACCCCTTTGATAGCTTTGAAAACGACACTTGTCCAAAAGCGTTTGCACCAATATGTTACCGCTAACAAATCGAGCCGTCACGCAAAGCAAGTCTTTGTCATGGCTCTTTAAAAGGGGAAGCGTTGGGCCAAACATGCTTCCCCTTTTATTTTCCAATCTTGCACTGAACCTTTAAAACCAGCAAAACACTGCAATGGCCCCGTGGCTCAACTGGATAGAGCAGCCCCCTCCTAAGGGGCAGGTTGCAGGTTCGAATCCTGCCGGGGTCGCCAAAACTGCCTGAAAAATATGGCTTATTTGCAAGGGGTTCTGCAGAAGTGTGCAGAAACGCCCGTTTCGTTTTCCGCCGAATTCCCCGAAAACGACCGAAATCTCGTACAAAACCTGTACAAAATTCGCACGTCTTTGCGCTCTTTGGGGCCTTCCAATGAGCTGGCGGGTTGCGAATACATGCGCGGAACGAAAGTTCGGCAGCGCGACGCGCAAGCAGATCATCATGTTTCTCGCTGACAAGGCGAGCGATGATGGTTCTGGCATCTGGTGCTCCAAGGGAACGATTCAGCGCCACACCGAGCTTGGGGAGACCACGGTTAAGCGAACCGTCCGCGAGTTCCTAAAGGAAGGTATCCTAGTCGAGACCGGCGCACGCACCTGCAAGAACGGTTTCACCGTCGTTTACCGGATCGATCTGGCCAAGGTTGAAGCCCTTGAACCGACCGCAGAGCCCGAGATTGAGAGGGGTTCCACAGTGGCCCCCGTCCAGTCTGGCCCCGGTACGGGGGCCACTGTGGCCGGGGTACCGGGGCCACCACGGCCCCCAAACCATCTTAAAACCATCCATAAACCACCTACGCGCAAGCGCGAGGCGGCGGGGGATGAAGAAGCTGAGAAAATTTTGGCAGCCTATCCACCTGACCGACTGCGCGGCAGAGCGGCCTGCCTTGCCCAGATCGAAGAGGCCATGAAGAAAGGGATCGCACCGGAGGACATGCTTCAGGCCGTCCGAGCTTACGCCACCGACAGCGCAGGTTTCACACGCTCCAAGGTCTGCTTTTCTGACAACTGGTTTCAGTCACGGCGCTGGCAGGTCTATGTTGAGAAGCAGGCGGAAGACCGGGAAAAGGCGGCAACGCTGCAAGCCGATCACCATGCGCGGCTGGCCTGCTGGATCAGTGATCTTAGCCCGATGTGCAAGCACATCACGGCCAAGCAAATCGACGGATTACTGGCGTCGAAACTGGTGACGCAGGCGCAAATCCAAGCCGCTGGCCTAAGACCATGACCGCTACCGATCCCACCGAAGAGCAAACAGCAAGGAGTGGATCGAAGCCTTCTGCCGAGCCGCTGACGCATACAACGCCGCTTTGGTCCGGTTCATGTTCGAGACGGCGGCGCGGATCGATCAGGCTGTCTCGATTGAGCCTGACGATTTGCGACCCGCCGAGAACAAGGTCAGGGTGAAAGCGCAGAAGGGCCACCCGGAAAGCTGGATCACCGTTTCGCCTCAGATGATGGACGAGCTTCTGGCATTGCCGCCAAAGCGCCCGAAGAACCGAAAGACCGGCAAGTTCATGAAGCCGCGTGTTTTCGGCTATGGTAGTTCAACGGGCTACAACACGCGTTGGAAAACGATCTGCAAGAGCGCAGGCATCCCGTACCTCTCTGCCCACCCTGCCGGACGGCGCGGGTTCTTCACCGAATTGGTCGTCCGGCAAGGCGTCGATCCGGTCACAGCAGCCAAGGCTGGAAGGTGGTCTGACCCCAATTTGCCTATGCGCATTTATGCCCACGCAGAGACAGATGAGGCCGATGTCAGGGCTCGTTTTCGTACAAACCATGTACAGGAAGACCCTGTACAGACACCCAAGCAACAGAAATCACAGAAGGAATAGCGCTATGAACGGTTCCCTCCTAAGGGGCAGGTTGCAGGTTCGAATCCTGCCGGGGTCGCCAGCACTTTTTCAAACATTTGATTCTCCTGCTTTTTTTGGTTGAGTTGGAACTCTGGTCACGGAAGTTGGAACTTTCTGTTCCGTTTTCGTGCTAGTCAGAACCTTCCGCTTATTAAAATTGCGAATGTATCTTTCGATCTCCGACAGGCTCTCATGGCCGGTCCAAGCGCCTATCTGTGCTGAGGTTCCCGCCGCCTCCGCAAGGGCTCGCGCGCGGCTTTTGCGCAATCCATGTGCTGAGCGACCACGAACTCCGGCGGCTCTGGCCTTTGCTGCAAGCCATTGGCTTCTGCCGGGGTCGCCAAAAATGCCTGAAAAACAGAATATTACACCTTTTTCGTTTCTTCACTTTGCAGGATCATACAGGATTCCACGGTCCCTGTGCGAGAACATGCAGAGATCACCTGCACAGTCAGATCGTTGGGCAAAGGATTTTGGAGTCTTCATGAATGGAAAAATCCCGGCTCGGCGGCAACCGAAACCGGGATCAAATCAGATACGAAAGCGTCCAGTCTTCTCAACGTCCATACCCAAAAACTACTCAGCAAGGCAATCGACAAACAGTTGGTTTATGAGGTGGTGACGTGAGCACGACCGCAACTCGTAAAGGTTTACCGGATGGAATACAGCCTTTTGTGCTACTAGGGATTGTTGAGAGCCTAAGGTCTGAACTTGGATTAATCGACCAAGACATCACTTATCTGCGATGGGTATTCCGACATGTGAAACTCATCGACCTCAATGCAAGTCGGATTTATGCTGTCTAAATGCCAGCCTCAAAGGTTACGACAGCGGCAGTGTAGATATGTACGGACTTTCGGCACACTGGCTATAAATTCCCAGATTTGTGATGCAGAATCAAGCCGGAACCCTTTAATGTGCCCGCTCTGCATATTCTTTGTAATCCTCAAGCAAATGCTCAAGATCTGCCAGTTCGACCTGAAGGTCGTGGAAAATTTCCGTCTTCTGTTCTTCAGTCAGCTCACCGCCATCGACAAGGGTCTGCTGGTTGACCTTGATCACTTCCCATCGCGTGAGCAGTTTGTCGAGATCTTCCCGGATCGCATCATTTGGTGCTTCAATGACCCCGGCAGCAGGCATACCATAACGCAATGCTGTCAAAGAGTTTTCGAATATTGTCATAGTTTTCTGCAAATCTTCCTTGCCTGCTTCTGCATGATAACCCGTCCAAATTTCACAGGCATCTTTTGCCATCTTCTGAGTCAACATACGCTGGCGCCCTGCAATCTCTATCAGCATGACATCTGCCGCCGAAATCTCAAAAGGTTGCGCATATTGCGTCGTGATATCTGTCGCAAGGTTTGAGGTCAGTTCGAGAAGCTTCAGGTTATGATCATCAATGATATGCGCACTTTCGACATCATGCTTATCGTTTACAAGAATTGCCTCAATTGCATCATGCACCTCCATCCATTCATCTTTGATCAATTCGATATCAGTTAGGATGCGTCTACCCTTTTCCGGGCCAAGGATATGCAATTCCTCATCCCCATCCCGAAGGGCATCGATATAGCGTTCGAATTGTTTGGTAGAGCGTTCCAAAACATCATATGCTTCTTCTTCATCAATACCTGATGTGAGTGAGCAGGATGCGGCCGCCACCTGTTGTGTCAGAGTGCTGAGCTGGCTAGCCAGTCTGATACGATCCGCGCCATCAGATCTCGATACCGAGCTGCTGAGCTGACGCGCCTGACGCAGCTACGGTTAGACCTGCAATAAAGAGCAAGCTGTTGAGAATGTGGTGCATAAGCGAACTCCAAAGGTACACCCAATTCCATATCAGGCTTTTTGATTAGCGTGCACATTGTCGTGCAATTATGACGAAATTGAGTTAAAGCATTGTCAACTCAATGCATTTCTACTTTGTACAGTCAGGGGCATTTCTGAATGGTGTATACAATGCATCGGAGTCTCTAAAAGGCCGCTGCAAGCCCGAATTGACATTGCCTGCCATTCAATACATCCCCAGCACCCTCAAGATTACGCATTTCTTATGTCGCGCTTTTAAGAAGTCGGGCTTAGCGTCAGTACACAGGCGGTTGACAGGAAATGAAAACCTCTTTCGACCTCCCATGCTCCCCGGACGGCAAGGATGCACGTATTGGGGGATATGCTCTTATGCCTACAAATGTCAGTTGGCCAAGAAACCCAGACGGAGAACTTCTTGTCTTGCTGGCATCTTAGCGGTCGGTTTTCCCAGAAAACACGGAAAAAATAGCGTTTTAGGTACAGCGCACGACGGCCACCTACCGCAATACTAGCTATTTGGATTTCTTTTCCACACCGAATAGTTCAGCGCCGACGCGATACTGACCCAGATCAGATACGGCACGAACAGCAACCCCGCCAGCAGATCAAGGCTTATCATGTTGATCAGCGTCCCAGCCACCGCGATCCATAAGGCCAGAATAATAACCATTCCTGCTTTCATACGCTCCAACCCGAAGAAAACAGGCGTCCAGAGTGTATTCAGCGCGATTTGAAGGGCCCAAAAGGCCATAGCCATCGCGCTTCCATCCAAAGGCGCCACACGCGCAGCGGCAATTGCAATGGCGATATAAAGCACTGTCCACGTCACCGGGAAAACCCAGTTAGGTGGTGTCCAGCTTGGCTTGTCCAGACTGTCATACCATGCACCGGGCTGAAACATGGCCCCGGTGCTTGCCGCAGCGGCGCAAGCGCCGAAGAAAACAATAAACAGCATCCAGTCCATATCTGTTAACTATGCTACATTCCAAAGGTTTCCAAGATCAAACGCCTTGGCGATCCTTTGCTTCCAGCTGCGCGAACACGTCGATAACCGCAGAGGCGCGTTTGCCCGATTTCCTACGATGAGGCGGTGTATCCCGCGCGGCGGCATCAACAAGGAACTGCACTTCTGGCACGGCGGGGGCATAAAGAACCGCTGATTGTGGCATAAGGGTTGTCACGGCGGATCGCATCACGGACAGGATCAGCCAGCCCAATTTTTTCCGTCCCGTCGTGCAGGCACGTTGTGTAAAGCTGTCATACTGATTGCGCCGAACCTGACGTCCGATACCATCGTAAATATGACGCGCCGCGAAGATACCCGGACGACATGACAAGGGCAGCGCCGCAATGCCCGCTTCCGAGCGAAAGTAAAGCCGTTGTGCCTCGCCCAAAAGGCGATGAACCACGCGCGCCAAGGCCGCAGAGTGCTTAGGGTCCGCCAAGAAGGCATCAGGATCAAGCCCTTCATCCTCCATCATGTCACGTGGCAGATACAAGCGACCCTCATGAGCGTCCTCGCCCACATCGCGGGCGATGTTGGTCAATTGCATGGCTACACCCAAATCGCAGGCGCGCGCTAATGCATCCGTATTTCGCACCCCCATCAGAACGGTCATCATCGCGCCCACCGCAGCAGCAACCCGCGCCGAATAAGCCCGCACGTCGGACAGGCTGTCATATGTGCGACCCTCTGCATCCCACGCGAGACCTTCCAGCAAAGCCTTAGGCAATTCGCGGGGCATTTCATGATGCTCGATCATGCAGGCAAACGCGCGATCAGCTGGCGCGTTGCGCGGTGTCCCACGGTAGGCATGGTGCAGACGTTCTTGCAGGGACAAAACCGCTGCAGCTTTTTCTGTGTGTAAATCAACTGCGTCGTCGGCCAGACGGCAAAAAGCATAAAGCGCCAGTGCCGGGTCACGCACGCGCGCGGGCAGCAAATGAGACGCTGCATAAAATGACCGTGACCCAGTACGGATCGCTGCCCGGCAATGGGCCAGATCATCTGGCGCGATCATTCGGCAGGCACTTTCACTGCATCCGGGATCAGCTTGCCCAGCACCTCAGCCGAAGACACAACGCCCGGCAGCCCAGCGCCCGGATGCGTCCCTGCCCCAACCAGATAAAGGCCGGGCAGTTCTTCCGACACATTATGTGGTCGGAACCAAGCACTTTGCAGAATACGCGGCTCGATCGAAAAGCCTGAACCGTGTGGCGATAGATAGCGGTCGCGGAAGTCATAAGGTGTAAAGATACGACTGGCCGAGATGTGGTCCATGAAACCGGGGATCAACCTGTCCTCAAGGACTTTTTCCACTTTTTGGCGATAAGCTTCGCGCTCTACCTCCCAATTCACTGGGTTGTCCACATTCAGATGCGGGACAGGTGACAGGACATAGAATGTATCATCTCCGTCTGGCGCGGCACTTGGGTCAGTAACTGTTGGGCGGTGCAAGTAAATGCTCATATCATCGGCAAGTTCACCCTTGATGAATATGTCACGTAGCAAACCTTCGTAGCGAGGGCCGTTCAGGATCGTATGATGTCCCACATCACGCCACATATCACGGGTGTCTTTTGTCCCAAAATACCAGACAAACAGCCCCGCAGACCAGCGTGACTGTGTCAACCGTTTGTCCGTCCAGCGTTTGCGCTTTTGATTCAAGAGCTTAGAATAGGTGTGCCCTGCATCCGCATTTGAGACGACGATATCCGCCGGAATAATCCGCCCGGTGTCCAGCTTAACCCCAGCAGCACGACCGTTTTTGACCATGATTTCGGTCACATCCCGCCCGAAAGTTAGTGTGCCGCCCTGATCTTGCACAATATTCGCCATCGCCTTTGCAATCGCAGCCACACCGCCCATCGCGTAATGGACCCCGTAGGTCTTTTCCAGATGACCGACAAGGATATACATTGAGGTTACATTGAACGGATCCCCGCCAATAAATAACGGATGGAATGACAGGGCCATGCGCAAACGCTCGTCCTTCACAAGTCGCGCAGCATGACCATAAACAGATCGATCAGCGCGCAGCATGGCAAAGGTCGGCAGCACTTTGATCAAGTCCCACAGCTTATGCAGGGGACGACGACCTAGATCTTCAAAACCCACTTGATAGCGTCGCTCACTGTCTTTCAGGAACCTGTCATAGCCAGGCACATCTGAGGGCGACAAGCGCGCGATTTCGGCACGCATCCCCTCAGTCGACCCAGTTGCACAGAACTTTGACCCATCCTGAAACCATATCTCATAGAACGGGTCCAGCGGGCGTAAATCGACCTCGGCGTCGAAATCGCGCCCGCAATCGGCCCAGAGTTCGCGAAACAACTGCGGGACCGTGATAATGGTTGGGCCAAGGTCAAACCTGTGGCCGTTCTCTGTAATGCTTGACCCGCGACCGCCCGGCATATCCAACCTGTCAACGATCTCGACCCGGTAGCCTTTGCTTCCAAGTCGCATGGCGGCCGATAAGCCGCCAAGGCCTGCACCAATAACAACAGCGGTTGGTTGCTGCGCAAATTCACCCGGCGAGGCGAAATGAGGGTCGACTCTGGTCATAGGCAAAAGCCTATATGTGTACACTATAGTTTACAACACTTATAAAATTTTAGATAATACCAACAGAATACGCCTACAATTAGGCTAATTTATGTAAATATTTATTTACACATGGCAATCGGGAGAGTCGCCATACAAACAGTAAGCCTTAGCTTTTTCCGGTTTTCATCCGGCTCTGCGCGCCTCTGGGCTTTGACGCAAATGGGCGCAGCACGATTGTCTTTGCAACGCATGCCCGGCATAGGGTTCTGGAAGCTGCTTGGCAGCGGTACGGGGGAAGGCTTCACACCAATTCCGAATACGCATGTTTATGCTATTCTTGCGACGTGGTCTGACGCAGAATACGCCAAAACGCAGATCGAAACCGCGCCTATCTTCCAGCAATACCGGGCAAAAGCAGTTGAGGCATGGACGGTTTTTCTGACGGCTACATCAACCCGCGGAAGTTGGTCGGGGCAGGCTCCGTTTGTAGCCACTCAAGCATCCGAAGATGGTGCGTTAGCGGCTTTGACCCGCGCCACGATCAAGCCGCGCATCGCCCTGAAATTCTGGCAGCGTGTGCCGGCGATCAGCGACGTGATTGGCGATGATCCAAATGTGATCTTCAAGATTGGCGTGGGCGAAGTGCCATGGTTGCATCAAATGACATTCTCGATATGGCCAGACGCACAGAGCATGGCCAAGTTTGCGCGCAAGGACGGCCCCCATGCACGGGCAATCAAGGCTGTGCGCACAGGGGACTGGTTTTCCGAAGAACTTTATGCTCGGTTCAATATAACTGGCAGCACTGGCAGCTGGAACGGCGCAAACCCACTGGCCCACCTTTACGACCAAAAGGAACTTATATGACGCAACCCTTCCCGTTTTCTGCCATTGTGGGTCAGGAAGAAATGAAGCGCGCCATGGTGCTGACGGCAATTGACCCCACTATTGGCGGGGTACTGGTGTTTGGTGACCGTGGAACCGGCAAATCTACCGCTGTGCGCGCGTTGGCTGCGCTGTTGCCCGAGATCAAGGTTGTCGCTGACTGTCCCTATAACAGCATAACTCTGGCAGATTGCCCCGCCCCCGACGGGTTGAAAAACACCAAACAGGTCAACCGCCCTACCCCGGTGGTCGATCTGCCACTTGGCGTGACCGAGGACAGGGTCGTTGGTGCGCTGGATATCGAGAAGGCACTGACACATGGGGAAAAACGGTTTGAACCGGGGCTTCTGGCCCGCGCTCATCGCGGATACCTTTATATTGACGAGGTCAATCTGCTGGAAGATCACATCGTTGACCTGCTACTGGACGTCGCCGTTTCAGGCGAAAACGTGGTAGAGCGTGAGGGCCTGTCGATACGCCATCCGGCAAAATTTGTGTTGATCGGCTCTGGCAACCCCGAAGAGGGGGAGTTGCGTCCACAATTGTTAGACAGGTTCGGCCTGTCCGTCGAGGTGTCTACCCCAAGCGACATCGAAGCACGGGTCGAAGTAATCCGTCGCCGTGATGCCTATGAGACCGACACCAAAGCGTTTCTCAAGCGTTGGCGAGCACAGGACACCAAGTTACGCAAGAAAATTCTGACCGGGCGGGACGCACTGCCCGCAGTTAAGGCATGCGACGACATTCTGGGCGATTGTGCACGGCTCTGCACGCAGCTTGGTTCTGACGGTGTGCGCGGAGAATTGACGTTATTGCGCGCAGCACGCGCCTTAGCGGCTTATAAAGGTGAACCAGAAGTAACGCGCCGCCATGTGCGCGACATCGCGCCCTCCTCCCTGCGTCATCGCCTGCGCCGCGACCCATTGGACGAAGCCGGTTCAACCGCACGGGTACAGCGCGCAGTCGATGAGGTTCTGGCGTGACAGAAGGCCCGCCAGATTGGCAAAGAGCCACACTGGCTCTGACCCTGTTGGCGGTTGATCCGCGCGGTTTGGGTGGCATCTGGGCGCGCGCCCGCGCAGGGCCAGTGCGGGATCGTTTCTTATCTGCGCTGGCACCTGCTCTGGACACCCGCGTTTTGAAGCGTATCCACCCACAGCTCTCAGATGAGCAGCTTTTTGGCGGGTTGGATCTGACCGCGACACTGGACAGTGGCCATAGCGTTTGGGCTGATGGGGTGACAAGCGGTTATGACAAAACGCTTCTGCTGAGTATGGCTGAACGATGCCTCCCAGACTTTAGTGCGAAGCTGGCTTTGGCACTGGATAGCAACCATGGTCACTGTCTGATCGCGCTTGATGAAGGAGGAGAAGACGAAGGCATTGCCACCGCCTTGCAGGACCGTCTGGCTTTTCATCTTGATCTGGACAACCTGAGCTACCGTGACACCCCCGATATTGAGCTTGATCTAACTGCGATCCAAGCCGCCTGCGATATTCTGCAGCGCGTTCATATAAGCGCGACCCAGATTGGCGATGTCACGCGCACAGCGCTGGCTTTTGGTATTCCAAGCCTGCGCGCGCCCAGCTTCGTGCTGCGTGCTGCACGGGTATTATGTGCCTTGGATCAGAAGACCGCAGTTACCGAGGCTCATCTGAAAAGCGCTGCTGCTTTGGTCTTCGCCCCCCGCGCCACGATGATCCCGGATATGCCGGAAGACACCGAAACGCCCGAAACAACACCGGACCCGCAGGAGGCATCTCAAACCCCCAGCGGTGACAAGCCGCCTGACGATATACTGAAGGAGTCCGTTCTGGCATCGCTTCCAAAGAACGTGCTGGATAAGCTCAGTGACAGACAGAAAACCAAAGCCGCCCAAACAAACAGCGGGGCTGGTGCCGTGCGTAAAAGCAATAGGCGCGGGCGCCCGAAACCGTCCCGCGCCGGGCGGCTCGGGGGTGCTGCCCGCATTGACCTGATCGCCACGCTGCGCGCCGCAGCACCTTGGCAAACCATCCGCAAACAAGCCGCTTTCGCGCCAGATCGCACCCTGCATATTAGGGCAAGCGATATTCGTCTGAAGCAATTCGAAGACAAAAGCGACCGGTTACTGATCTTTGCCGTGGATGCCTCTGGTTCTGCCGCACTAGCACGGCTCTCAGAGGCGAAAGGCGCGATTGAGCTGCTTTTGGCCGAAGCCTATGCAAGACGGGACCATGTAGCACTGATTGCCTTTCGAGGGACCGAAGCCGAGCTTTTATTGCCGCCGACACGCTCGCTTGTGCAAACCAAGCGCCGCCTGTCCGCCCTGCCCGGCGGTGGCGGCACACCGTTAGCCGCAGGGCTGCAAACAGCACTTGGCCTTGCCATGACCACACGTCGCAAAGGCCTGTCTCCAACACTCGCGCTTCTAACAGACGGGCGCGCGAATATCGCGCTTGATGGCACAGCCAATCGTATGGTGGCATCTGAAAATGCCAAGACCATGGCGCGCATGATCCGCGCGCAAAACATACCTGCGCTGATTATCGATACTGGAATGCGCCCCCAATCCACACTTGAAACGCTGGCACACGAGCTGTCCGGACATTACATGCCCCTGCCCCGCGCAGATGCGCGGCAGGTCAGTCAGGCTATCGAAGCTGCGTTGGAATAATGAGGTGGGCAGACCACAAAGACGACTGGCCTAATGCTTCCAAAAGCCGATTTGTCGATTGTTTGCCACACATCTGGCATGTGCAGGAAGACGGGCAAGGTCAGACAGTGCTTCTACTGCACGGCGCCGGAGCTTCAACCCATAGCTGGCGAGATATCTTTCCAAAACTTGCACAGAGCCATCACGTGATTGCTATCGACCTGCCAGGACAAGGCTTTACCCAGCTAGGTAGCAAAAGCCGCTGTGGGTTGGATGGAATGGCCGAAGACATTACCAACCTGATAAAGAGTTTAAACCTCGTGCCAGATATCGTCATCGGGCATTCCGCAGGGGCTGCCATCGCACTTCGTATGGGGCTCGATAGCCTGCCAAATGCAAGCCGCATTGTCTCGATCAATGGGGCATTGGGTCATTTCAAAGGGGTTGCCGGGATCCTCTTTCCGGTCTTAGCGAAATTTCTTGCGATGAACCCTCTGACTGCATCACTGTTTTCTATGGCCAGTTCATCGCCCAGACGGGTGGAAGGGCTAATTCGTTCCACAGGTAGCCAGATCGAACCGGAAGGTTTGGCGCAGTATCAGGCGCTTATTTCAGAGCGGGATCACGTGGACGCGACCTTATCGATGATGGCACAATGGTCGCTGGACCGCCTTCTGGCCGAACTTCCGAAGCTTGAACAACAGGTGCTATTCCTGACCGGCGACAAGGATAGCGCCGTACCGCCAGAGACATCTTTCAAAGCTGCGGCCCATATGCAAAACGCGAAAGTCAACGCTATTAAGGGGTATGGTCACCTACTGCATGAAGAGGCTCCGGATCTGGTAATCGACGCCATTACAACAGAATTGCAGTAAAAACAGCGCTATCACATTGAGATTTCACGTTGCAGATGTTATCTTTTGGTATGCTCGGCGTCAGGGCTATGATTGACGCGTCGCAAAGGAGGTTTGAGCACTGTCTCAACATGCAAACGTGGTACAGAATGATACCACCCCTAATGCCGCAACGGCTAAGGCAAAGGACGTTGGCACCAGCGAAGAACTGCTGGGCCATATCGTAAACACTCTGACAACTGAGAAAGCTGAAGAGATCGTGCAAATCGATTTGCGCGGACGTTCCGAGATTGCCGATTATATGGTGATCTGTTCAGGCCGTTCGACGCGGCAGGTCTCTGCGTTGGCAGAAAAGCTGATCGACAGCGTGAAGCAGACTTTTGGGCGTATTGCCAAAATTGAAGGTAAATCTCAGGGCGATTGGGTTCTGATCGATACTGGTGATGTGGTCATCCATGTTTTCCGGCCCGAAGTGCGCGAATTTTATCAGCTCGAAAAAATGTGGCTATCCCCCGGCAACACTGCCGCTGACATCTAAATGCGCGTTCATATCTGCGCTGTTGGTCGTCTGCGGGCGGGGCCAGAGCATGAGCTTGTCACCGATTATCTGACACGGTTTGATCGAACAGGCCGCCCGATTGCACTCGGGCCTGCCGCAATGATCGAAGTTGAGGATAAAAAGGGCGGTGGAGTGGCGGGCGAGGCCAAGCTTCTGGAGCGCACCATTCCAAAGGGTAGCCTGATCTGTACACTGGATGAACGCGGTAAGATGCTAAAGTCCACTGCCTATGCAGAAATGCTGACTGGTTGGCGTGATTCAGGCAGACAGGACGTTTGTTTTATTATCGGTGGCGCAGATGGCATCGCCCCGGAGTTGCGGGCGAAGGCTGAGTACTCACTGTCCCTTGGTCCAATGGTGTGGCCCCATATGCTGGCCCGCGTCCTATTATGTGAACAATTGTACCGTGCCGCATCAATTCTGATGAATGGTCCATACCATCGGGAATGATACAAGTCATGAAGGCCAACCATTAACGCACCTATTGAGTTAAATCGACCAAAGAACATGCGAATTGCTTGGAATTCATGCTCATTTACACAATGTTAAGATGTTGTTGCAATTGAGTGCCATGTAAATCGATTCTTTTTACAGAACAGTTCATAGTTGATTTAGCATCCGAGGTGCCATAGGCATCGAAATCTAGTAACGGACGAATTGGATTGTTTCCGAAAAACAGGCTTAAAAGTCTAGTCAAGTAAGGTCTGCCATAATTTAGCCATGCAATTAACTACAAAAGAGCTGCATTTGAGCTAAAAATGGAACGTATTATCCCTCAGTCGTCCACAATCGAGTTTTGTACCACGGAGAGGCTGTCAGATGGCAACCGAAGCGAAAAAAGAAAACCCAGTAGAAGACGAAGACATTGTTGATGATAAGGAAGAAGACATCATCGACGATGAGGAACAGGCTTTTGCTGATGAACTGAAACCTGGCACCAAGTTGCTTCAGGGTCAGTATACTATTGAGCGTTTTCTGAACAGCGGCGGTTTCGGGATCACATATCTCGCAAAAGACAGTCTTGATCGCCCTGTGGTTATCAAAGAATGTTTCCCAGGATCGTTCTGCCGCCGCAGCAATACCATTGTTGGTGCTCGCTCGCGCGCCCATGCAAACGAGTTCAAATCCATCGTCCGCCTGTTTGTTCAGGAAGCTAAAAGCCTGTCCAAACTGAACCATCCTAATATCGTTGGTGTGCATCAGGTTTTTGAAGACAACGACACCGCCTATATGGCAATCGACTATATTGATGGTCGTGACCTTCTTGAAATTATTGAAGATGAAAACGCTGAAAAACTGACAGAAGAGCATATCGCTGATATGCTTCATAAAGTTTTGACTGCTGTCGATTTCATCCACGAAAGCGGCGTATTGCATCGCGATATCTCACCTGACAACATTTTGATAAACAAAGAAGGCGAACCGGTCCTTATCGACTTTGGCGCCGCCCGTGAGCAGGCGACAAAGGCCAGCCGTGCCCTTTCTGCTTTGCGCGTTGTGAAAGACGGATATTCGCCACAGGAATTCTACATCGCAGGAAGTGTTCAGAGTAATTCGAGCGATCTTTACGCGCTTGCTGCAACATTCCACCATGTTATTACCGGCGAAACACCACCAAACAGCCAGGCTCGTCTTGCTGCGATTGCAGCAGAAGATACCGACCCTTATCAGCCACTTGCCGGGCGGATTGAAGGTTATCCTGAAGGTTTCCTCGAAGCGCTTGACAAAGCCCTAAATGTATTGCCGAAAGCCCGTATTCAAAACGCACATGAATGGCTGGCCGAGATCGACGAGAAAGCCCGCGAAGAAGCCGTCAAAAAAGCCGCCGAAAATGATGAGCATACAGACGCTGTTGTAGCGGAGCTTGTTGCCAAAGAAAAAGTTACTGGTAAAGGCGCCAACGCTGAAGAAAAAGCACCTATCCAGCCGCAACGCGTTGCAACCAAACCTAAGAGTCCAATCAAGAAACTTACTGTTAAGGAACCGTCCAAGACAGAACGCCCAAAACTTATCCAGCCTAGTGGCGACGCATCATCTGATGATACAGATAGCGTAAAACTTGATGCTATCCGGACGGCCGCGCCATCGGGTGATGCAGAAGAGAAGAAGGGCAAGGGACTCGTTGTTTTGCTAGGCTCCGTTGCCGCAATTGCCTTGATTGTGGGCGGTGCTTTCTTCTTTGGTGGTGAAGATACACCTGTCGAAACTCCTACGACTGACACCGCTACTATTACGACACCGGAAGTTCCGGCGGATACTGATCAATCGCAAAGCCCGGATACTCAGGCTGAAGGGAGCGACACAGCATCTGAGACTGAAGTTGCAGCAAATGAAACTGAAGCTGCAGTAAATGAGAATTCTACAGATAATAACAATGAGTTATTATCTGACCCAGTCGCATTGTCCAAAGCCCTTGCAGAGCTAGAGGCTGAAAAAGCTGCGGCGGAAGCAAAGGCCGCCGAAGCTGAAGCCGCGGAACAAGCGCGCATCGAAGCAGAACGCAAAGCTGCAGAAGAAGCACGTCTGGCTGCCGAAGCTGAAGCCGCGGAACAAGCGCGCATCGAAGCAGAACGCAAAGCCGCAGAAGAAGCACGTCTGGCCGCCGAAGCTGAGGCCGCGGAACAAGCAGCGCGCATCGAAGCAGAACGCAAAGCCGCAGAAGAAGCACGTCTGGCTGCCGAAGCTGAAGCCGCGGAACAAGCGCGCATCGAAGCAGAACGCAAAGCCGCAGAAGAAGCACGTCTGGCTGCCGAAGCTGAAGCCGCGGAACAAGCGCGCATCGAAGCAGAACGCAAAGCCGCAGAAGAAGCACGTCTGGCTGCCGAGGCTGAAGCCGCGGAACAAGCGCGCATCGAAGCAGAACGCAAAGCCGCAGAAGAAGCACGTCTGGCTGCCGAGGCTGAAGCCGCGGAACAAGCACGCATCGAAGAAGCTGCTCGGTTGGAAAAACTGGCAGAAGAACTGCAAGCCGCTGCAGCGCTTGCCACTTCGAAATATGTTACAAATGCTAACTGGTCTTTCACGATGCCATTTGCCGCAAGAACTGTATCAAAAGGCGATGAAGATGTTCTTCTGGTTTCGAATGTTTTTGGCGGTGACATAGACACGGACGGCTTGGGCGGTGGAGATGTGATCCTATCCATAAACGGATTTAAGGTTGCTGACTTCGAAGCGCTTCAGAATGTTCTGAGACAATCTAAAACCATCGCAGAAGATAGTCAGGTTGTTGCTGAGTTGGACGTTGAAAAAGGTCTGGATGGCTCAGTCGTGACGCATCGGATCGCCATCCCGGTTGTTCGTCGTGTTGTAACAGAATCGGGTGTTACAGTTGACACCCGTCAGACTGAAGAGGGTTGGCAAGCAATCGTAACAGAAGTCAAAACGCCGCTGCCAAACGGATTGCAAATCGGGGATGTGGTGATTTCCAACTTCGCGACCCAGAAAAAACTGGAAACGCCAACCGCATTTGAAGAACTCATGAGCGGAGTATCTGAAACAGATGCGACATCCATTGATTTTGCGGTAAGCCGTAATGGAAACCTGACGCTCGCAATTATGCCACTTGAAGGCAATTGAGCCCTATAATGGATGGTTTGATATTTATCTGAAGATATGACTGAAATAATGCACTACATAAGTCATTTGGATATGAGTCAGACAATGGAGGAAAGAACATGAAGTTCATCCGTGAGCTGGTTAAGAAGAAGACACAGCAGGACGAAGACTCCGCTGGGATTGCCGATGGCATGTCTGATGTTTCAACTGATGGTTTGGGTGAAGCGGACGCAAATCCAACGGCGTCAAAGCCGACGCTGAAGATCAAAGCGCCAAGCTCAAATGCTGTGGAAACTGCAGTCCCGGATCAGGAACAGATCCTCGAGTCATTCGAGCATCAAGTTGAAACTGAAGCGCAAAATCTGGACGAAATGATCGCCGCAGACTCGATTGTCACAGCTGAGGTGCCACAAGAACCTGAGATGCCCCAAGCTGCAGAGTTCGCAGTGGATGATATGCACATGGCGGCATCCCAAGAAGATGATTTGATGTCAGCAGGGTCTGACACTCCGACAGTGGCAGATACGTCGGACACTTCAGACAGCATGTGGGCCGATGATGCAGCCGAAGCACAACCTGCTTCTGAAGAAGATAATGTTGTTGCCGTACCAATGCCAGCCGCTGGCCGTGCGCGCCGCCGGTCAGGCCGCGTGAAAACACGTCTGCTTGGGTTTGAGCATTCTGACGGCAATGTAGAAGACGTTTTTGAGAAGAATACAGCAATTCCAACTTCGGGTCGTTCGAAATTCCCCGTGGGTTGGATCATTGTAACAGAAGGACCAGGCTGCGGAGAATCCTATACTCTGCTGGCTGGCGTATCGCAAATCGGTCGTGGGGATGACCAAGCAATTGCGCTTGATTTTGGGGATACCAGCATCTCGCGCAGTAACCACGCCGCAATTGCCTACGACGAAGAGCAACGGAAGTTCTTTCTTGGCCACGGCGGTAAATCGAACATCGTTCGTTTGAACGATAAACCTGTCTTGAGTACGGAAGAAATGACCAATGGTGACCTTATCCGGATTGGCGAAACGACCCTTCAACTCGTGGCTCTCTGCGGCGAAAACTTCACATGGGCCGATAAACAGTCCTCTGACGTTGTATCAATTGCCTAAGATGCAGTACGACGTAGCGACAGCGCTTGATACGGGCGCACGGGACTATCAGGAAGACGCCATTGTTGCGGACTTCCCGATTGGCGCAGACTTTGGCTATGCCGTTCTTGCGGACGGCATGGGGGGCCATGCCGCTGGCGATGTAGCTAGCAAGATTGTCCTGACAGAAGTTTTTAGCGAACTGAAATTTCATTCAGGCGACAAGAAAGCATTTGAACATAATGTTTCCACCATTCTGACCGGCGCTGCGCGCGCTGCGAATGGCTGCATCGAGGAACATGTATCCGACAAGCCCGAAAACAGAGGAATGGGATCGACACTTGTCACCCCCATATTCTTTGAGGACCGGCTGTATTGGATATCGATTGGGGATAGCCCTTTATATCTGTTCCGCGATGGCACTCTGACGCAGTTGAATGAAGATCACTCAATGGCGCCGCAAATCGATATCATGGTGAAAACTGGCCAGATCGACGAAGCGACTGCAAAAGCGCATCCAGATCGCAGTTGCCTAACCTCGGTACTAATGGGTACTCATATCCCGCGCATTGATTGCTCGGACCAACCAACCGAGCTGAAGTCAGGCGATATTATTATTGTATCAAGTGATGGCCTCCAGTTTCTGGAGAATAATGAGATTTGCGAAGTTTTGGTCGAACATGGAGAAAAGCGCAGCGAACATATCGCCGAAGAGATGCTGGCGGCTGTTTTGATGCTGCAAGATCCTGATCAGGACAATATCTCTTTCTCTATTATCAAGATCGTCTGATTTTTCAGGCTGGCAGAGCCCTCTGAGACAGGTTAAAAAGCGCTGCAGAGCCATTTCTGTGGCGCTTTTTCTGTAGAGCTGGGCTCAAAGGACTTGGATGATGAGTGTTTTTCCATCTGTTGATAGCGAAGTTGCGGCCCTAACCAGGCTTTTGAAGCTAAGCGAGAACGCAAACGATATCAGTAGCAGAAAGTTACGTAGCCGCGTCGGTCGCCTGCGAATGCGGCTTAAATCTCCGGTACGTGTGGCAGTGGTCGGGTTGCCCGGATGCGGAAAATCCACTCTGATCAATTTCCTTGTTGGTACAAATATCGTGCCTGCAGCAGCACATGCTAAGGGAACACCGTCCCTGTCGATCTCGTATTCGAATACTCCAAAGACAGCGGCTGGATGGTGGAAAAAAGATAACAAGGTTTTTGAAGGTCTCGCGTTAGACGAAGCTGCTGCTGAAAAGCCTGAGTATATTGAATTATCCTTGCCAAAGCCCTTACTGAAACACGTAGGTTTCTTTGAACTGCGCGGATCAAATGACCCACGCCGGATGGCACAGCGATTAGCTTGGATGGCAGAGCGCGCGGATATCATGCTGTGGTGTACCCACAGCCAAAAGCCTTGGACTGCCATGGAAGAAAAGCTGTGGTATTCCATGCCAGAAACAATCAAGGATCGCAGCTTTCTGGTCTCTACCTTTGCTGACTCCTTTCAGCAAGCCAATGATCTGCGCAATATGCTGGTTAATTTGCAAAACCGTGCCGGGGATCATTTTCATAGTCTAATTCCAATCGCCACACCCAAGGCGATAAAGGCCACTCCAAACGGCAGTGTGGCAGACAAACAGCTTCTTGCAGCCAGTGGTGGTAAGGCTTTGATTACAACGCTTCTTGCGCAAGCCAAGCTGGGGCGGCAGGCAGACTTGGACAGTGCGCAGATCATGCTGTCGCAATATGCGGGCGAAATGGCCAAGTTTGAAAACCCAGATGCGGGGCAGAGCATCTCAGAAGAAACGTCAGATGCCGATGATCATGATTCCGTAGAGACCAACGAGATTGAGAGCTCAGAACCGGCAACTGATGCAGATATTCTGGCCCGTGTCGCCGAAGCCGCAAAGGCTGTAGAGCCTAGCCCGACCGAAACACAGGAGCCAGAGCCAGAGCCAGAGCCAGAGCCAGAGCCAGAATTATCCGACGAGACGGAACTTGCAACAGAGTTGCCGGAACTTCTTGTGCTAATGTCGGAAAAAACCAAAGAGCTCATTGAACAGCTGGAAGCAGATGACGCTTTGGACAACAAAGATTTCATTCAGGAGTGTGGCGGCATTCTTGAAAGCCTTATGGACAAATTGTCAGAGGGCGATCTGCTCAACTCTGAGGCGGACTGGGTCGGCGATCAACTGGACGAGGCATCGGAGCTATTGATCCTGATGCAATCAGAAGACTCCGATCAGGCGGCAGCGGATAGTGCTCGCGTTTTGCTTCAAATCGGGCGCGATCTGACTTGGGCAACCGCGGCTTAAGAGCCGTTAACCGATTCTCTCTCGAAGGCTCGAAATGCGTTGAATAGACACTAAAGAAAAATGTATTCTCCGCAATATGGCGTCAAACCGCCGAAAAAGACTCGATAACAAGCGAAATTGATAACAATTTGTCCCAAGAAAGCCGCAATTTGAGCGTCTTATTGCGTTTTATAGGTAAGATGGCTTTGGCCTATGGCCTGAGGGTATTAAAGTGTTGTGATGTCTGCACGCCGGAATGGTGATCAAAGTTACTGGGGTTCTACCATGAACAAACAACTGGAAATCTACTCTGAGCCTCCGGTTCAGGTTGGGCAAGCGCTTGAAACACCGCTTCTGACCTTTGCTATGAAGCGCATGTCGCCGCTTCTTAGCTCGTTTACGGCAATAGACAAATCCATGGCGGAATTCGCGTCTATCAGCGATGAAGCGCGGGCCAAGAAAATCCGCCGCGTGCAACAGCAGATTGAAACATTCCAACCAAGCGTAACATTTATCGGGCAAGTGAAGGCTGGCAAGACGATGCTTGTGAATGCCATGACAGGCATGCCCGGGCTCCTGCCATCCGATGTGAACCCGTGGACATCAGTTGTTACGACGCTGCATATCAACGCTGCAACCAAGTCTAAAGACACCAAGGCCGAATTCAAATTCTTCGAACACGACGAATGGGACAAGCTTCTCAGCAATGGTGGCCGTATAGGTGAACTTGCGGGCCGGATCGGTGCTGGCGAGGAATTCGAGCAGGTCAAGCAACAGATCGACGAAATGCAGAAAAAGACCCGTGAACGGCTGGGTCGGAAATTTGAGCTGCTTCTGGGCAAAGAGCATAGCTATGGCTACTTCGATGAAGAGCTCATCAAGCGCTATGTTTGCCTCAGCGAAGATGTTGAAGTCGAAGAAGAGGTGGACGAGGAAGTCGCTAATCAGGGCCGTTTTGCTGACATCACCAAATCTGCAGAACTGTATCTGGAACGCCCGAACATCAATGCGAGCTTCAGCCTGCGTGACACGCCTGGCGTTAACGACACCTTTATGATGCGTGAGCAGATCACGATTGCGGCTGTGCGCGAAGCACAGATTTGTGTTGTTGTCCTGTCCGCGCATCAGGCGCTGAACACAATGGACATGGCGCTGATCCGTCTGATTGCCAACGTAAAGGCCCGCGAGGTAATTATCTTCGTGAACCGGATTGATGAGCTGTCCGATCCTAGCTCACAAGTTCCTGAAATTCGTAAAAGTATCCGGAACACCCTGAAAACACATGATGGGCCAAAGGATTGCGAGATCATCTTCGGTAGCGCCTACTGGGCAGATCTAGCACTGACGAACAGCCTTGTCGAAATGACAGAAGATAGCGGCAATGCACTTGTGAATTGGGCTGAGTCGACCGCGATGGAAGCTAATGACGACCCCATTGCCTTTACCTGGAACCTGTCAGGGCTGCCAAAGCTCTATGATGCGATTGCACAGCGGATCGTTGAAGGCCCCGGTAAGAGTACGCTGTCTAAAGTCCATAGCGCCGCCCTTAATCTTGTGAACGGTGCGCGGGCGACGAACTCTATGGCGTCTCTGCAGATTTCAGGCGATGCTCCGCCCTCGGTCGACCCGAAAGTCATTGCGTCCGAGTTCGACATGATCAGCGCGGGCCACATGGCCGCGCTTGAGAAATCATGTGATGAGCAGATGGCGAACCTGACAGACCGCATGACCAAGGCACAGGACCGTTTCGTGAAACGGGCGACGGATGCTCTGATACAGCATCTTCAAAGTTACGGAGAGCAAGAAGTCTGGCAATACAATCCGAATGGTTTGCGCCTTTTGCTACGTTCAGCTTATCAGGCTTTCGCGCGCAACGCTCAGAAGTCCACAGAAGAGATTTTTGCTACTGCTGCAAACGATGTACAGCAGCTATATGTGCGTCAGTTCAAGCTGACAATTGACGGCTTCCGTATTGATCCGCCACAACCAACACGCGTACCGCCCCCTGTCGCACTTGGGCAAACAATTGTACTGGATATGGCTGGTGGCTGGTGGAAGCGCTGGTGGCAGCGCCGCCGTGGTTATGAGGCGTTTGCTTCAAATTTTGCAGACCTTATTGCAACTGAAACAAATCCCATGATAACGGAGCTCAGGGATATGCAAGCACAGAAGGTTCTCAACTCGAATCGTGAGGCATTGAAGGCATTTCTTGATGACCAGCGCGATACGTTGATGTCTATCGCTCAGAAAAGCGAAGTCCAGGTAGAAGATCTTGAAAGCTCTCTTGGTTTGACCAAGCAGCAAACGCGGAAAGATATCACTGAGACTGTGCTGCAAACCCTTGAAGGAATAAAGGTAGCGTAAAGAGAAGGCCGGGTAGTATGAGTAATTCCAAAACGTCTCGAACTGTAAGCGAAGCAGCTTATAAGCGCCTTGAAAAGGCGGCAAAACGCAAGCCGCGTCTTGCGCTTATGGGCGAGTTCAGCGCCGGGAAATCGACGCTGATGAACCTTTTGATGGGCACTGATACGCTGCCCACGCAGGTTACAGCAACTCAGCTCCCGCCGGTCTGGTTCAAGTACGGCTCGTCCGAACCTTATCGCGTGGACATTCAAGGCAAACATCACTCGGTCGATTTGTCGAATATTGATGATATTCCTGTTGCTCAGACGCGCTATATTCAAGTGTATACGGAAGCGGATATACTTGAGATTTGCGACCTGATCGACACCCCAGGCATCTCTGACCCCAACATACCGGCGGAAGTCTGGGAACGTGCGGTACATCATGCAGACGGTGTGATCTGGTGCACCCACGCAACCCAAGCCTGGCGGCAGAGCGAAAATGCCGTTTGGGGGGCGATGCCCAAACGATTATACGAGAATAGCCTTTTGCTTCTGACCCGGGCCGACAAATTGGTACGGGAAGAAGACAAGGTGCGCCTGTTGAAGCGCATTGATCGAGAAGCTGGAAAATACTTTCAGGACAGGTATCCAGTTGCTTTGCTTGAGGCAATTGGTGCTGGCGATGATTATGAAAAATGGGTCGCAAGCGGCGCGGATGCGTTCGTAACCCGACTGATCGAAATTGTCGAACAAAAGCGCCAAACGCGTGCAGCATTACTGGACCGCTATCGCTACAACCGCGATATATCTGTCTCGCGCCCCTCGCAGTTGCGCAACCACTCTAAGCCAGCATCAACAGAGCCAGCCCCGGCACCAAGTGCGGAGCCGCAAACGCCTGCAGAAAATCAGGTGCATGAGCTTGAACAGCCACAGAAAACCGCCGAGCCACAGCGCGGCGTTCTACCAAGACGTGTTGCGGTAAAACAAGGTGGTAGCGGAAGGCAGCGGCCTCCGAGGTCGCAGGAATCGCGGCTCGCATAAAGCGCCTACCCTTGAAGCTCAGTGCTGTGCTATGACATTTCAACGCGTTAATCTAAGGCCGTGAACATGTCAGTTGAAGATGCTCTGAATTCAATAGTTGAAACAGTTCCCAATTGTACGCTTGCGGGATACGTGGACCTTGGCAGTCGTATCATGCTGAGCACTGCGACAAGTGAGCCTGTGCGTCAGGAAAAGCTTGATGCAATTGCCAAATCTGCGTCTAAACTTCTATCTTCCAAGTCCGGTTCAGGGATAAACGGCACGGTCGATGAGGCCATCATCGTCGGGGAGAATAGCCTACATATTTTCCTACGTTCGGAAAATGAAGCCGATGATGTATTGTGTTGTATCTGCACTGGCACGGCTGACATCGGCAATGCCCTGACAACTGCTCGGCAAACCCTTGATAAAGCCTTTGATTAGGGTCACAAAGCAGGTATGAAAATCTGAGAAATTCTGGGTGCAGGGTGAGCATGGAACATACCGTCATTGAGACGCTTAAAAAGCTCGACTCTACGCTACTGCCTGTCAAAAGCAGTAGCAGGCCACTGAAGGCGGATACGCCAGAAGACATTGTTGCTTCGATCATTACCGAGATTGATGAAACTGTACTTCCGCGCATGCTTACATTCACGACGGATCAAGGAAATACACTGGCGCTGGACGCAAGCGGCAGGCGGCTGTTACGGATTGTGTCTGCTATACCGGAGACCCTCGTCTCTGAAGAGGGTAAGCTGTTCTCAAAGCGCATCGAAGATGAGGCCGAACAACAGCTTAGTGGCCTGGCCGGGTTATTGACAGCGTTTGCAGAACTTTCGTTAGATCTGGCTGTTCACTCAGAGCCGCCAAAATTGAACCACGGCGTCGACGAAGTCGGCTATTCTGCATCCGAGCTAAGCAAGGCTTGTGAAGAATACACGCCGACACCCGCCCAAACGGCAGAACAAGCAAAGCCTGCAACACTGTTTGCCCGGCTGTATGAAAATTCGGGTGCTATTGCAATTGCGCGCATCCATATCACGGCTGATGGCGATATTCTTACAGAGGCAGGAACAGAAGCACATCCTTGGTTAAAAGAGTTTGCAAGATCACAAAGCCAATCCCGGGAGGCGCTGGAAAGAGATATCGAAGCAGCAATCCCGGATCCTCAATTGATTGTCTTCGCCAAACGTGGGGATATGGACGTCGCTGTGGCCTATGTCAGCGATGAGGTTGAGACAGTCGCCATCAGCTTGGATCGTATGAAAATTGAAGACATAGTTTCATTATGGAAGACTCTACTCGAATCATAGACAAAGATTCGCGACGTAAGGGAAGCCCACTGAACCGATTCAGTTGATTCGCAGCTCCCATGCCAATATTAACTATTTAGTGCCACAAAATTAGCCAAATCTGTTTCTTGGGTGCCACACCATTGTACATTGTAAAAACTTTATGACACCTTATTTTATTGGCAAAAGGGGCCAATCCTTAACCTAAGTATCGCAATCGTTTCATCTGCAAAAATAAATACCAGTGTCATAATATAAGCCACTTTACTGATAATACCCTTTAAACAGTGAACGAGATAATTTCCTTACGCATGTAGAACCCTGCGTTAATCTTTATTTCGCTTGCGAAGTGCGCAGCGTTTGCTGCTAAGGCGCAAATGCGCGTGTAATTTTTTGGAGGTACGGCTGTGAGCAGCATTCTTAAACACATCAAGACCCATGCTTTTGGCGCAATGGTCATTACAGCAATAAACTTGGCGCCCAGCGTTACGATGGCCCAAGACGTTGTTCTGAAATCAAGCGATGGGACAGTAAACCTGAGCGGGCAATTTATCGAATTTGTTGATGGCAACTATGTCATCCGCACTGCCTTGGGCGATATGCGCATCAGTTCTAGCCGCGTTTTCTGCGAAGGTGACGCCTGTCCAAGTTTTGATACCACAGAATCTGACATCATCTTTGCCGGATCTGATACAGTAGGTGAAGGTCTTATGCCTCTCTTGCTTGCTGGTTATGCTGCATTTTTGAATGCGGATGCCGAATTGTCTAATACTGGAAATGACGGTGAGGTCTTGGCCAAACTTGTCGGAGACGGCGGATTCGGAGAAGAACTTTCAACTATTCTCATTGATTCCAAGACATCTGGGACTGCCTTCAAAGCACTTCTGGATTCTTCGGCTCAAGTTGGTATGTCCTCACGACGCATCAGACCACAAGAAGCGCGTGATCTGCGCGCTGCTGGTGCTGGCAATATGGTAGATATCAATCAAGAGCATATCGTCGCGATTGATAGCCTTGTCGCTATTGTGCACCCAAGCAACCCGATCGACAGCATTGCAATCACCGACCTGAAACGTATCTACGGCGGTGAAGTAACCAATTGGTCCGAAGTTGGTGGTCCTGATCTACCGATTTCAGTTTTCAACCGTCAGGAAAGCTCTGGTACGCGTGGCGTTTTTGAAACGCGCGTCTTTGAAGGAGAAGACCCATCATCCGGATCGAACCAAACAATCGTTGAGTCGAACAATGATATGGCCGCCGCTGTGAATGCTGACCCGGGCGGAGTAGGATTTGTTGGCTATTCATTCCAGCGGGGTGCAAAAGCCCTGAACCTGATTAACGAATGCGGTATCACAGCGCAAGCAGATCCATTCTCGGCCAAAACGGAAGAATACGCACTTCAACGACGCCTGTACCTCTATAACCGCGCTGACAATCTGACAGACGATATACAGTCTTTCTTGGACTACTCGATTTCCAGTGCCGCTGACGGTGTTGTTGCAAAATCTGGTTTCATAGATTTGGGCATCACACGCCGTAGCCAAGATTTATCTGGAAGCCGAGCCAAAGACATCATCAACAACACAACCGACACATTCGAATTGGGTGTGATGCGCGATCTGCTGTCAGAAATGCAGCAATATGATCGCCTGTCGACCACTTTCCGCTTTGCAACGGGTTCCACGAACCTGGATAGAAAAGCCCAACTCGATTTGGCACGTCTTGTCGACTATTTGGAAGATCAAGGTCAGGGCACTGAAGTTGCTGTCGTTGGATTTACCGACAGTGTCGGCGCATTTGAAGCAAACCTGAATCTATCGGTCGGACGTGCACAGCAGGTGATCGGTCAGATCAATGACTTTGCGCAAGACCGACTGGGTGATGTTCAATTTGCTGCAAAGGGCTTTGGTCAACTTTCCCCATCGGCCTGCAACACGTCCGAAGACGGACGCCGCATCAATCGCCGGGTTGAAATCTGGGTTCGCAATAACGGCTAAGCGCAGATAAGGGTCATAGAACTGGCATCTATGACCCTTCCTTTCAGTAAATTTAACCGTACGCGTAAACAGTTAACTCGAAAGGTTCGTCGCACATTTGTGTGAGAGCCTTCGCCGAGAAAAGGAATATCAAATGCCTTTTAGAACTATACTGCCGGCCAGACATAAAGCCCGCACGTTCACAAAAGTGCTTTGCATAGCACTCGCAACATCATTCTCAACTGCAACTGGTCAAGTGGGCGTTGCTACAGCTCAGGTTCCCGCCGAAGGTGCATCTGAGCGGGTGAACCTGTCCGGAAAACTACGAATGCTAACACAACGTATCTCGGCCGAAGCCTGTAACTTCGCTGCGGGAATAGCCGTAGATGAAGCTGGAAAAGCACTGAGAAATGCTGTCGACGAATTTGAAAAGATCATTGCAGGCCTTGAAAAAGGCGATGAAGATCTTGGTATGATTGGTGAGGAAAAACGCCCGAAAACAATTCGTGCAATCCAAAACCTGCATGATTTATGGATACCATTCAAAACTGCAGCCGAAAGCGTTCTGGACGGATCAGACAAAGATGGTGGCATTGCCCATATTTCAGAGAATAATCTGGAGCTTCTGAAATTGGCTGTCTTGCTGGTATCAGAAATTTCAGGCCAATACTCAAATCCCAATGAATTGCTGCAGTCCGACGCAATGCTAATCGATATTTCAGGACGGCAGAGAATGCTATCTCAGAAAATGGCCAAGGAAGCCTGCGCAGTCGAAACCGGAAATACTGTTTTGGGTAATACTGAAGGCCTGACGTCAACCATGGGGACATTTGAAACATCTCTACTGGCGTTGCGTGATGGTATGCAAGCCGCTGGCATAAACCCTCCCCCTACGCCAGAGATTGAGACCTCACTCAAAAGTATCTGGGGCAACTGGGAAATAGTTAAAGATGAACTTGAGGGTCTAATATCAACCGGAACGGCATCCCTTGATGTCGAAGCTGATATTCTCCTTAGGCTTGATGTGATCCTGAAGGATATGAACACAACAGTTGGGATGTACGAAACATTCGCCAAAAACCGTTAAGAAATCGTATCTACATAATAACAAGGTGCCGGGTATTATCTGCCCGGCATTTTTATTTTAGACATCTATGTAATCTAACCGCGTAGTCTACCTGAGAGGCCGCGTATATGTATCAGGACGATAGCTTTCACACTCTGACCTCACTTGCCCAAACGGGCCTTGTGATTTTATCTGCAAGTCTTGCGATTGCCGTCCTTCTAATATCCCGTAAGTTAGGCCAAAACAGACGCCGCTCTGTACGTGCTGCCATTGCGCTGGTCCTATTTTGGCTATTTGTCTGGCTCTCCCCTCAATTTTATTATGGATATTATCTGCTGATTTTTGACGATCTCCCCTTGCAAAACGTGGTCCAAAGCCCGCCCTCACCTGTTACTTTATCGAAGTTATTGACCTTTCATGGCAAGGTGACTCTCTCGGAACATGGACAAGCCCTTTTGGGTTGGACATTGATCCTATTCGCTATAATCCGACGATGATCGCCTTTTCGTGTACATCGCGGGAAAACTCTTCGGCATCTCAGTCCTTATGTTCGCAAAACGAAGTGGCAAGCCAAATCATCACGCTTGAAACTGCATCCCATGCAACTGCGCATAAATGCCCTTTTCCTTGATCAACGCATCATGGTTGCCCAGTTCAGCGACATGGCCAGCATCCATCACGATGATCTGGTCAGCATTGCGTATAGTTGATAACCGGTGAGCGATAACCAGCGTTGTACGCCCTTGCGAAAGGCGATCCAATGCATCTTGCACCAGCTTTTCTGACTGTACGTCCAAAGCGCTCGTTGCCTCATCCAATAAAAGAATGGGCGTATCGCGCAACAAAGCCCGCGCGATTGCCACCCGCTGCCGTTGCCCGCCCGATAGGTTTGATCCGCGTGGCCCAACGGCACTGTCCAACCCGTGGGGTAGACTGTCTAGGAAATCTGTAACATGGGCTGCTTCCAATACTTCCTGTAGCTTTGTTTCATCCACATCTGTGCGGCCCAACAGAATGTTTTCGCGCAGCGTTTCGTCAAACAACAAAGCGTCCTGAGACACGACCGAAAACAAACTTCGAAGATCAGCAATCGCAAAATCGCGCGTATTGATCCCTCCTATTGTAACCCGCCCTTCTTGCGGATCAATTAACCGGGTCAGTACGTTGAACACAGTGCTCTTCCCTGCACCGGATTGGCCAACCAGAGCAGTTGTACTCCCTTCCGGCACAATAAAGCTCAAATCGCGTAAAACAGGCAAATCCCCATAAGCAAGGCTGATGGCATCAAACCGGATATCGGTCGCGTCTGGCATGGCAAAATCACGTTTCATCGTCTCGCGCACCATTGGTTCTGTATCCAGCAAGTCAAAAATCCTGCCCAAACTGGCCTGCATCATTTGCCAATAGCCCGCTACATTCCCAAGCCGACGCAAAGGCTGAAAAGCCAATGACATGGCTGTGAAGAAGCTCATGAACTGTCCCAAGCTTTTCTCACCCGCGATAATCTGTGGCCCGCCATAAAGAAGAACACAGAAGAACCCGAAGCCTACAGCAATATCGACAAGTGCCGGAACCGTCGATTGGCCTGCAGTCGTCTTAACTGTCGATGTAATCCAAGTGTCCGATAGGCCTGCAAATTGCTCTACCTGATATCGCTCCATTCGGTTTAACTTAATCGGCGTGATTCCGTGGAAAATTTCATCCAACCGGGTTGTCCGTTTACCTGCAATTTCACGCAGGTGAATGCTTTTCCTGCGAATATAACGCTGCACCGCCAGGCTGGGCAGTAGCAGCAAGGGCGTGCCGAGCGCTGCAACCAGCGTCCAAACCCAATCGGTCCAAATTGCAACAGCCAAAAGCATTATCAACGAGATCACATCCCGCGCGGCACCGGTCAAAATTGCGCTCCACATAGACTGGATCGCCATGGCATCCCCCTGCACTCTTTCAATCAGCGCACCAGGTGAAGTTTTGGAGTGGTAGGCATTATCCAGATGCAGGCTATGCCTTAGCAGATCAACCTGAAGTTCTGTGGAGGCCCGCAGATTGACCCGTATCATAATTACGCGGTGTATAATTCCGGTAATCGCCCGGATGGCGAACAGGCTGAATATACCAACGGCCACAAACCAGATGGCCGAGCTGCGGCCTTCGACAAAGACCTGATCGAACATCGGTTGCAACATATAGCTGAGCGCACCCAAGGTGCTGCCCTCAATGACCATAAACACCGATGCAACGATGATCCATGGTAAGTGTTTGCGCAGATAACCACGCCATAATCTGCCAAAGAGCTGGCCTGAAGACTGGGGTGGTTGGGAAGGCTTTGCCATTTAGGGCTCTGATATTGCGGCGCATGGGCCAAGATTGTGCCGATTTAACGCGGAATGCTACATCGCCACAAGAAAGAACGCAGATAGCGCTTCCCACTGCCGTTATGAAGCGCTATCAGGCCGCGTCTACCCAAATGACAAAGGAACCAGAGAAATGGGTTACAAAATCGCCGTCGTTGGTGCCACTGGCAATGTGGGCCGCGAAATACTGAACATTCTGGCCGAGCGCCAGTTTCCTGTTGATGAGATCGCCGCGCTTGCATCGCGCAAATCTCTTGGCACGGAAGTCACGTTTGGCGAGACGACCCTGACGATCAAGGATCTGGCGACCTTTGATTTTTCTGGCTGGGATATTGCGCTATTTGCTGTAGGCTCAACTGCGACCAAGGAATATGCGCCAAAGGCCGCAAAGGCAGGTTGTGTGGTCATCGATAACTCATCGCTATATCGCTACGATCCGGATGTGCCTTTGATTGTGCCGGAAGTGAATGCAGATGCAATTACGGGGTATTCCAAGAAGAATATCATTGCGAACCCGAATTGCTCGACCGCACAGATGGTTGTCGCCCTCAAACCTTTACATGATCGGGCAAGGATCAAGCGAGTTGTCGTGTCGACCTACCAATCTGTTTCCGGCGCGGGCAAGGATGGCATGGATGAACTTTGGGACCAGACCAAATCTATCTACAATCCCACCGATGATAAACCTGCCCAGAAGTTTACAAAGCAGATCGCCTTCAATGTGATCCCTCATATCGATGTGTTTATGGAGGATGGCTCCACCAAGGAAGAATGGAAGATGGTCGCCGAGACGAAGAAGATCGTCGACCCAAAGATCAAGGTCACAGCCACATGTGTGCGTGTGCCGGTTTTTGTGGGCCATTCCGAAGCCGTGAATATCGAGTTCGAGGACTTTCTCGACGAGGATGAAGCGCGCGATATTTTGCGTGAAGCGCCGGGCGTGATGGTGATCGACAAACGCGAAGATGGCGGCTACGTCACGCCCATCGAGTGCGTGGGTGATTTCGCAACTTTTATTTCACGAATACGTCAGGATTCGACGATCGAGAACGGCCTGAACCTTTGGTGTGTCAGTGACAACCTTCGCAAGGGGGCCGCTCTGAATGCTGTGCAGATCGCCGAAGTGTTAGGCACGCGTTGCCTTAAGAAAGGCTAAGCTACTGTATCTAAGCAGCGTCGTTCTTCAGGAATGACGCTGCAATTGTGTTTCGCAGATGCATAGCAGGCAATTCGGTTGGTAAATCTGAATGATCGCCGAAATCAGCATGAATTTGCGCAAAAGCCGGTGTGTTACTTTCTGCCATATGTTCAAATGAGAAGATGAAATCGTCTTCTTCGACCATATCATCAGCACTCTCAAGCAAGTCGGCAATAACACCCGAGATCGCAACATCTGGAATATCCGACAGCGTGATTGTGCAGACATCTCCGGCAAATCGGAAAAGCTGTGCGTTTTGCATGAAGTTCTGGAAATCTTCAGCACTGCAAAAGGCGGGTAATGGGTGGCCCGCAACCACAAATAACCCATCTCTTTGCGTGCCGTTATCTTGAAATACAAAGCTCAATACATGTGTGGTACGGACAATGCCATCTTCCGACCATGTCAGTCCGAAAAACTCAACATCTGTAGAGGCAAAACCATCATTGAGATGAGTCCCGTTAAAAAGCATGTTGTAATCGCTTAGGGCAACCGAGGCCGTATCTTCGTCAGTATCACGATAAAACGCGCATATCTCGTTCACGCCAATGCGTGACACAATCTGCAGTTCCGCAGAGCTGATATCGTTCATCTCACCATTAACACATGCGTTAACCTGAAAACCTTTAAGTGTAAAAACTGTCATTTTAGGCTGACCTCAATTTCTTTATCGTCGAGCCTAGTAATAATGCAGATGTTTTAATGAGTGCTTAAGCTACTGAAAAAATAAGGAAAAATTAATTATACCGTTGAAAACAACGGTGGAGTGATACAAAATACACGTCGAAAACAGTCGGATCAGACTTTCACGAAGCCTTGTTCGGGAATGAAATGCTCCAGACCGCCCTCGGCGATATCGTTCCATAATCCGTGCAGACTCAGATGCCCACTTTCTACTGCAGCGTTAACGAATGGAAAGCTTTGTAGGTTGGCAAGAGAGATCAGGATCGCTTCTTTTTCAAGCGCACGTTTGCGAAGGTCTTCGTCTTCAACGTCTTTGACGCGCTCATACCCGGGACGCAGAATATCCATCCATCTGCCGATAAAGCTGGTCTTTTTCTCAAGCTCGGGCGCTTGCCCAGAACACATATCATGACAGCCCGCCACGCCGCCGCATTGTGAGTGGCCCAATACAATAATATGCGCCACCCGAAGACTGCTGACCGCATATTCCACAGCCGCCGAGGTGCCGTGATGATCACCATCAGGCGCATAAGGGGGAACCAGATTGGCAATATTGCGGTGGATGAAAAACTCTCCCTGCTCTGCCCCAAAGATAGACGTCACATGCACACGGCTGTCACAGCAAGAAATAACCATAGCCCGCGGATTTTGCCCTACTTCGCTCAATCTGCGATACCACGGCTCATTCTCGGTATAGGTTGTTGCTTTCCAACCATGGTAGCGTTGACCCAGATAGGCAGGCAGCGGTTTGATGTTACTCATGACATTTCCTTTGTTCTTGCGCCTTGATAGGAAGAATTTTCGGAAACTTCGAGATATTATTGCTTTTCAGGGAAACTCTTTTTTCACCCTGAACAAGTCATGTCACATCTGTGCTTTGGGGAAATGCGTAAAAAAGGGGTGCGACATGGGACATGTCTCTCAAATTAGAATTGCGGAAACCGTAACACTTGATTCCGACAGATTGGTGGAACTCTGCGTTGCTTTGGGTGAAGCAGGAACAGAAACGCTTGTTGCTGATACCATGACAGAACTATCCGTCGGGCTTGCCGATATGGAAGACGCTTACAGTACGCAAAAGTTGGATGTGATCCGAACACGCGCACTGGCGTTAGGAAAAAAGCAGATCATGTGGGGATGACAACCTTTGCGCGGGTCAGTCAGGATGTGATTGAATGCGCAGAACTTGGCTTGTCCGTGCCTTTGGCGGCAACCTTGACGCGTTTGCGTCGCGTATCTGACAAAACCCTGACCGCCGTCTGGGAGGTGAATGATATGTCTCTATAATATAACCGTATCTTCAGTGCTTGAAGATCGCGGCAGGACAGATAGGCTATCCCAAACATTATTCTGGATACCCTATGCCCCGATTTTCAGAGACGACGCAAACTGCGCGGCCCATTTTTATCCTGCCCAAAGACCGGCTGGATGGCTGGATGGCTCAACAGGATCAGATCACCCAAAACTGGGTGAAGACCCAGGGTTTTACGGCCAATCATGGCCAGTTATGTGTTGTGCCAGACGCAGACGGCGGCATTGCAGCCGTTCTGGCGGGTGAAGGAACAGCGACGGACAAGCGCCGTAGCCGGTTCATGCTGGCTGGCATTGCATCCAGGCTGCCTGAGGGAAGTTACCGAATTGCCTCTGACCATCCCACCGATGCGCTAGAGGAACACGCGCTTGGATGGCTCTTGTCTCAATATAGTTTTGAACGGTATCGCACCCGCCCACCCCACAAAGCGCGACTAATCTGCCCGGACAATTTGGATGCTGCGCGGCTTGAGCAAATCGCGGCTGGCGAATACTTGACACGCGATCTGATCAACACCCCCGCCAGCGATATGGGCCCCGACGCGCTGGAGAAAGCGGCGCGGGCGCTTGCCAAAACCTATGATGCACAGATCAAGGTGATCACAGGCTCTGAGCTTCTGGAGAAAAATTTTCCGATGATCCACACAGTCGGGCGGGCCTCAGCCACAGCTCCACGCCTGATCGATATGCACTGGGGCGATAGCGGCCCCACATTGGTTCTTGTCGGCAAAGGCGTTTGTTTTGACACTGGGGGCCTGAACATCAAACCTGGTGCGTCGATGAAATTGATGAAAAAGGATATGGGTGGCGCAGCAACTGTCCTTGGTCTTGCGCATATGATCATGGGGTTGGGCTTATCATTGCGTTTACGCGTCCTGATCCCGGCAGTCGAGAATGCCATTGATGGCTCCGCCTTCCGCCCGCAGGACATTTTGACCGCCCGCAACGGCATGACAGTTGAAATAAATAACACCGATGCCGAAGGTCGGCTTGTTCTGGCCGATGCTTTGGCACTTGCAGATGAAACCTCGCCGGATTTGATGATCTGCATGGCGACCCTAACGGGGGCTGCGCGCGTTGCTGTTGGCCCAGACCTTGCGCCATTTTATACCGATGATGCGTCCCTTGCCGATGTAATCAGAGAGGGAGCAAACGCCGTCCGCGACCCGGTTTGGCAAATGCCATTCCACGATCCTTATGAACCAATGATCGAACCGGGCATTGCAGATCTGGACAACGCACCATCAGGCGGTTTCGCGGGATCCATCACTGCGGCACTTTTTCTGCGACGGTTCGTCAGGGATACCGCCCGCTTTGCTCATTTTGACATTTACGGCTGGCAACCCACCGCAGCACCGGCACGCCCCAAAGGCGGCGTCGGACAGGGCGCGCGGGCAATTCTGGCAGCATTGCCAAAAGTGCTGGGCCTGTGAGCGACCCACGCCTGACACCTTTTAACGGTCGTGTGGCTGCTGCATATTTGAAGGGGCGCATCAAATCACCCGCTTATGTTGAGGGCGAAACACTGTCCTGTAATGTCGCGGTCGCTGACCTTTTGGGCAAACCCGGTGGGGCACGCGCCACGCAATTGCTGTATGGGGATGAGTTTACCGTCTTCGAACGCCATGACGGCTTTGCTTTTGGTCAGGCAACGCGCGACAGCTATTGTGGATATATGCGCGCAGATCAACTGGCTAAACGTGAACAACCGACCCATTGGGTGTCAGCGCCAGCGACCCACTTATATGGTGAACCTGATTTCAAACAGATCCATGAGGGCGAATTATACTTCACCTCAAAAGTCGCAATAGCCGATCAAGACGGCCCTTGGGCGCGGCTACAAACAGGCCAATATGTACCCAGCCTGCACCTATCCCCCCTTACAACGCGGATGGATAATCCCGTTGATGTGGCAGACCTGTTCCTCGGCTCCCCATATGTATGGGGCGGTTCGACGCGTGCCGGAATCGATTGCTCAGGGTTGGTTCAGATTGCGCTCCGCGCTTGCGGTATATCCTGCCCCCGAGACACCGATATGCAAGAGGCTGATCTAGGCAGCGCGGTCTATGGCGATGTCACACCACAAAAAGGCGACTTGCTGTTCTGGAGAGGCCATGTCGGCATTATGGCTGCAAATGATATGCTGCTGCACGCAAATGCACATCATATGGCCGTTGCCTATGAGCCTCTGAATGTGGCCGTAGAGCGTATCGAAAAGTCTGATGGCGGACCGGTCACAAGCCTGAAACGGCTGTAAACCCTATTCGATCGCCCGAATGAGCTTCTTTTCAAGCACGCGCAGCACCTGTTTCAGATCAGCACCACGTTTCAAAATACGGCCATCCATTCCGATCACTGCATATTGCTGCTGTTTCACGGACAGTGTCGGGCGTTTTTCTATGCGGTAAATAGGTTGTTCTGCTGCACGCCGAAAGATCGAAAACACTGCGACGTCCCTCAACATGGAAATTCCATAATCGCGCCATTCACCCGCGGCGACCATACGCCCGTAAAGGCTCAGAATAATGGCAAGTTCTTTGCGGTGAAACGCGACTTGTTCCGGAGGTTTGAACGGGATCAGCGAGATCGGAGTATTCTGGTTCATTCAACAAGATTGACGTGTGAACTTAGACGACGCAAGCCTTGCCCCAAATTTGCCAGCATAAATTCGCAAGATTACCACGTGCTAACCCCACTTACGGCCTGATCTGGGTAGATAAGCACCTTTGTAGCGAGCCTTGGCTCACCCCCGATGCGGTATCATAGCCCCCACCAGATTGCCGCATCGGGGCTACAAACTTCACCTCTTATTGTAACGGCTCTTGCGGCACTGCAAAGGTCAAGGACGCCCATAACGATTTCCAAACCGGGCCACCTTTCGGGTCGTCATTATCCAATGGTTCCAATACGACGGCATCCACAAGATATTCATGCCCCGGCAATATAGGCAGGCGCGCCTGCCCTTGCGCATCAGTTCGATGCAAGCTCACAGTCACCTCGCCCGATGGATCTTTGTCAAACAACTCTATCTGCGCATCCGCACGTGGCGCATCGTCCAGAAATACCTGTACTGGAATTTCGGATAGGTCATCCCGGTAGGGGTTTGCAAGCGCCACGATCTCTGTACGCAACCCGACCTTTTGATCTGCCCCGGCCCCATCGCCTACAGCAATCAGGCTTTTGGCAAAGCGGCGGTATGCTTCGGTAAATCCTTCCTTTGGAATACCGCGCGCAACATGATCTTCCAAAGCAGCCACAAAATCCTTGTGCTTCACGAACTTCTCAAACTTCGCCCAATCGCTATACTTGAGTTGACTGTCTGTCGTTTCGTGTACCACCACCAGCAGGCCGTCCGGAATGCCCTCAAGTGTCATTGCAGGTGTGTCACCAAGACGGCCTTCCACCGCACTAGATTGCCCGGCCTGCCAAGTTTCGAACCGCGTATATTGCTTAGGATTATAAGAATACGCGCTACCGCGAAATTCCTGACCAACGCGCAAGTCAGCCTGCACTTGCTCTCCGCTTGCAACGGTATAGGTTGGCGGAGAAATCCAAAACTCATGGGCAAACGCTGCCATGGTCGATACGACAACAACCAAACCGGCAAACGCAATTCGAAGGCTGAGCATGGGCAATCCTTTCATGAACACACTTCATATGCTGGCGCGTCTCGTGACTGTGTCAACCATTCTGCTTGTCACAATGCTGTTTTCCGCCAACGCCCATGAGGTTCGTCCTGCCATAGCTGATGTGGAACTGAGCGAAGACCGTATTTCCGTTGATATACGCTTGACGATCGAACCGCTACTGGCAGGCATAAATCTGCAAGGATTACAGGATACAAACGACGCCCCAGAGGCGCAGGAGTATGACGCGCTTCGCGCACTGCCCCCAGACGAGGTTGCGGATCGCTTCATTAACGCATGGGATTATTTGCAGGCCAGCTTTCTGGTTGAAGCAGGTGAAACCGCCATTCTTTTGAACCTTGATGACATAAGCGTTTCTGACCCTGGCGATGCAGAACTGCCCCGCGACACGCAAATCAAGCTCAGTGCGCCACTGCCTGAAGATGGCAGCAATGTACGTGTGGGCTGGGTTGCAAATAACGGTCCTATCATTATCCGACAGGTCGGTGGTGGTGGTGATGCCTATGCTGCAAACTTAGACAATGGCACGCTGAGCGAACCGCTCCCACGTGCGGGCGCTGTGACTGAAAGCGGTGCAGCGGTGTTCTTTCGCTATATCGGGGTTGGCTTTGATCATATCATACCCAAAGGTCTTGATCATATCCTGTTTGTGTTGGGCCTGTTTTTTTTGTCTCTGCATCTACGCCCGTTGCTTACGCAGGTCACTGTCTTCACCGTGGCCCATACTATAACGCTTGCCTTGGCAAGCCTTGGCTATGTGTCGGTGAACCCGGCCATCGTTGAGCCGCTGATTGCGGCTTCGATCGTCTATGTGGCGGTTGAGAACCTGTTCACCAGTAAAGTAACATGGTGGCGACCGTTCATCATATTTGGGTTCGGCCTGCTGCATGGCATGGGCTTTGCCTCGGTTCTGGAGGAATTCGGCCTCGCACCAGGTCGCTTCGTTGCCGGGTTGATCGGATTTAATGTAGGCGTCGAAATCGGCCAACTTGTCGTCATCGGGATTGCCCTTGCGCTTCTGTGGTTGGCGGTGCAGGGCGCAAAGATCAAAAAGCTTGATTCACTGGAAGAAATCGTGCGCGAGCATGAGGTGATGTATCAAGCTATCTCGATTGTGGGTTCCATTCTCATTGCCATCATCGGCGCCTATTGGACATTCGAGAGGGTCTTTCTCTGAACCCTTCACGCGGAATTCTGTTCAAACTTGGTGCGGTCACGATGTTCATCGTGATGGCGAGCCTTATCAAGATCACAGCCGAACGGGTTCCCGCCGGGCAAACCGTGTTCTTCCGCTCGTTCTTTGCTTTGCCCGTGATCCTGATCTGGATTGGTGCGCGAGGTGCCTTGCGCACAGGACTGAGCACACAAAACCCCTTAGGTCATTTCTGGCGCGGGCTGGTCGGGACCTGTGCAATGGCAATGGGGTTCGCATCACTGGGATTGCTGCCGTTTTCAGAAGTCAAAGCCATCCAATACGCACAGCCCGTTCTGGTTGTAGTCTTCGCTGCCATGTTTCTGGGTGAACCAGTCCGTGCATTTCGATTGTCCGCAGTTGCTCTTGGCCTGGCTGGAGTACTGATCATCATGTCACCGCGTATGACAGTCTTGTCTGAAGAAGCACTTGACGTGACCATGACGCTTGGCGCGGTGTTGGCTTTTGGCTCAGCCGTAATGGCAGCACTTGCCCATGTGTTTGTGCGCAAACTGACCCGGACAGAGCTAACCTCTGCCATTGTCTTCTGGTTCTCGGTCACAAGCTCATCACTCGCTTTGCTCACGTTGCCATTCGGATGGGTCATTCCAACGACAGGTGACGCTTTTATGCTGGTCTGCGCTGGCTTGGTTGGTGGCGTCGGTCAGATTTTTCTGACCTCCAGCTACCGTCATGCGGATGCATCGGTTATCGCACCATTCGAATATGCATCGATCCTGCTGGCGCTGGCCATCGGCTATTTTGTTTTCAGCGAAGTGCCGACCAAAATGATGATCTTTGGCGTAAGCCTGATCATCGCTGCCGGCATCCTGATCATCTGGCGCGAACGCCAGCTTGGGCTGGAACGCGCAAAAGGGCGGAAGGTCATGACGCCGCAGGGGTGATAGGGTCTGGCTATCTGCTCAGCAAAACGGCACTCACTGAAACAGCCAAAATATGCTACAAATACCCACCAACATATGAATGGAGGTCATAATGACGAAGCATATACTCGACAAATCTTCTGCTCATAACGAAAAGCTCTATCGTCGCCATGCCTATGAAATTGAACGCTCAAAGCGCCCCAGCACCTCGACACTGGCTTTACAAAAGCGTGCAAAAAGCCGTGACAAAATAGGCCGGGTCGAACGATTCGCAGCCATTGACAGGGGATCTCAAGCTTAACTGCGCACCAGCTTGTCATAACCTTCGGTAATACCTCGCGTCAGGCTGCCAACCTCAAAGTTATAGTCACCGATCTGGCCCACCGGGGTCACTTCGGCGGCTGTGCCGGTCAACCAGCATTGCTCGAAACCCTCAAGCTCGTCAGGCATGATATGGCGTTCATGCACTTTGACCTGAAGATCCTTGAGCATCCCAACAACCGTCTGACGCGTTAATCCATTCAAAAAGCAGTCAGGCAGCGGCGTATGCACCTCGCCATCCTTGACGAAGAAGATATTCGCCCCTGTCGCCTCTGCCACATAGCCGCGATAGTCAAACATCATTGCGTCAGAGCATCCCTTGGCTTCGGCCGCGTGTTTGCTCATCGTGCAGATCATATAAAGCCCGGCAGCCTTGGCGTGGCACGGAATTGTCTCGGGCGACGGACGCTTCCACTTCGAAATATCCAGCTTTGCGCCTTTCATCTTAGCATCACCATAGTAGTTACCCCATTCCCATGCGGCGACCGCCATACGCACCGGGTTGCGAGAGGACGCAACGCCCATATCTTCACCTGCGCCGCGCCAGCAGACAGCACGAACATAAGCATCCGTCAGGTTATTGGCTTTCAGTACTTCATATTTTGCCGCCTCGATTTCATCGACGGTATAGGGGATCGGCATGTCGATCTCATTGCCTGAGAAGATCAGTCGTTCAGAATGCTCACGGCTTTTGAAAATCGTACCGCCATAACAGCGCTCACCTTCAAAAACGGAAGAGGCATAGTGCAGACCGTGCGTTAAGATATGCACATTCGCATCGCGCCAGTTTACCAGTTTGCCATCCATCCAGATGACGCCATCACGATCATCGTAGCCACCAGCCATAGTCCTGCTTCCTTCTTGTAAACACGCACAGAATTTTCGTTTGTTACCAATATATATCCGTTTCGGACATAATATTTCGCAAAATCATAGATTTGCTACCATTCGATACTTGGAAAGTCAACAAGGCTGACATAAACTGCAGAAAATGACAGACAGAGGAAGCCCTGATGTCGGATCGAGGAACTGGACAAATTGCGACCAGCGGCGAAAGCCTGCTGTTTCTGACAGATGATCAACTGAGGCGTGGAATTGAGGCTATGTTCTTTGCCTATCGAGGGTTTACCGCGGATCCGGATAGAATTCTGGCAGAGCATTCCTATGGCCGCGCCCATCATCGCGCAGTGCATTTTATCAACCGCTCACCTGGAACGACAGTTAACAACCTGTTGGACATTCTGGGGGTTACGAAACAATCTTTAAACCGGGTTTTGCGCAGTCTCATAGAAGATGGTCTTGTCGAATCAAGGGTTGGTCTACAGGACCGCCGCGAACGGCACTTGTTTCTGACTGAGAAAGGTCAGGCACTCGAAAAAGAATTGTCGGAAGCCCAACGCGTTCGTATGCGTGCGGCTTACCGCGAAGCTGGTCCGGATGCTGTTGCAGGCTTCCGTCTTGTTCTGGAACAGATTATGGATCCCAAAATGCGACATCATTTTCAAAATCTGAAAGATGGATCATAATGGCTGAACCTACGCAAAACGATGCACATCTGCTTATTGTCGATGATGATGAGCGGATCAGGACGCTTTTGCAGCAATTCCTGACGCGCAACGGGTTCTGGACTACAGCGGCTCGTGATGCGGCCCATGCACGTAAACTATTGGCCGGTCTCGATTTTGACCTGATCGTGTTGGATGTAATGATGCCTGGCGATGATGGTATCACATTCACGAAAGAGCTCCGCACGCATTTACAGACCCCAATCCTGCTGTTGACAGCAAAAGGTGAAAGTTCCGACCGGATTTCAGGGCTTGAGGCGGGGGCAGATGACTACCTGCCCAAACCTTTTGAGCCTAAGGAGCTGCTGCTCAGAATTAATGCGATCCTGCGCAGGGTGCCACAAAACGATGAAATCATTGAGAAGCCAAAAGTGCTGCACCTTGGCGACATTCATTATGATATTGACCGTGGCGAGATGTGGGAAGGCGATAACCTGATCCGACTGACAGCCACCGAGGTGGCATTAATGAGGATATTCTCGGCCAGTCCTGGAGAGCCGGTTAGCCGTTCGAAACTGGTCGAAGACCTGGGCCGCGACCGGGGGCAGGCACAAGAGCGGGCAATAGATGTGCAGATTACCCGCCTGCGCCGCAAAATAGAGGCAGACCCGAAACAACCCCGCTACCTTCAAACCGTGCGTGGATCGGGCTATATGCTGGCCCCGGATTAAACGATGACAACAGCTTTGTTGACCCACACCGATTGCTTGCAACATGTTACACCTGACGGACATCCCGAACGGGTAGATCGCCTGATGGCAATTTATGCCCTGTTGGATGCTATCGATGATCCCAATCTAATGCGCATCGAAGCGCCAATGGGCAATGATAGCGATATTCTGCGGGCACATCCGCAGGACCATATCGACCAAATCAAAGCGGTCGCCCCGAATACGGGATATATCTCGCTGGATGCGGATACCCATATGTCGCCCGGCTCTCTCACAGCGGCCTATCGCGGGGTTGGGGCCAATGTGAAAGCCGTTGATCTGGTCATGGACGGCTCTGCGAAAAACGCCTTTGCCGCCGTGCGCCCACCCGGTCATCATGCAGAAACAGCAAAGCCCATGGGGTTTTGCCTGTTTGGTAATGTGGCTATCGCTGCGAAACATGCGCTTGATCATCACGGGCTTTCACGTGTCACCATCGTCGATTTCGACGTCCATCACGGCAACGGCACCCAAGATCTTCTGTGGAACGAAGATCGTATCCTGTTCATCTCGTCCCATCAGATGCCGCTTTACCCCGGTTCAGGGGCAGCGCATGAGACCGGCATTGCAAATAATATTCTCAACATCCCGCTTGAGCCCAATTCCGGCAGCAAAGCATTCCGCGATGCCTATGATCGCATTGTCTTCCCAGCGCTGGAGGCATTCAAACCAGAACTGCTTTTGATCTCGGCAGGTTTCGATGCACACCGGGCAGACCCACTGGCCAATCTTAACCTGACCGAGGACGACTTCGCTTGGGTCACAGACCGCCTGTGCGATATAGCCGATGCCCACGCGCAAGGCCGCGTCGTCTCGACTCTGGAAGGCGGATATGATCTGGATGCCTTGGCTGCCTCTACCGCAGCTCACCTGACTGTATTGCTGAAGAGGGGCGCATGACCGACACACCCGTATCCGAGATGTCTTTCGAGGACGCCTTGCGCGAATTGGAAGCGGTGGTCAGTAAACTTGAACGCGGCGAGGTTCCGCTTGAGGAATCAATCACGCTCTATGAACGGGGTGCCGAGCTGAAAAAGCGCTGCGAATCCAAGCTGAAGGAAGCCGAAGAAAAGGTCGCGCAAATCACACTTGGCAGTGATGGAAAACCTACCGGGACCACGCCCGCGCAGGACATGTGAGCGAAACGTGTTCCCACAAGCGCTAACTGACGCACAGGCACGTGTGCAGGCATGTCTAGATGCATCAATGAAGGATCTGACCGGTCAGGTTGGCGACGCAATGCGATATGCGTGTCAGGGCGGCAAACGCCTGCGGGCATTTCTGGTGATCGAAGGCGCGAGATTACACGGCGTAGCCCCAGTGCAGGCAGACCGTGCGGCGGCGGCAATTGAGGCGATCCATGCCTATTCATTGATCCATGACGATCTGCCTTGCATGGATGACGATGCCCTACGACGTGGCAGACCTACAGTGCACATAAAATGGGACGAAGCGACCGCTGTTCTAGCGGGCGATGCACTGCAGACCCTGGCTTTTGAAATTCTGGCTGATCCGGCAACCGCGCACAGCCCTGAAACAAGACTTGCCATGATTAGCTCGCTCACCCGTGCCGCTGGCGCACAAGGTATGGTTTTGGGGCAGGCGCTCGACATGGCTGCCGAGACAGCGGATACCGCCCTGACGCTTGATCAGATCGCACAATTGCAAGCTTGCAAAACCGGCGCTTTGATCGAATGGGCCGGACAGGCCGGCGCAATTCTGGGGGACGCTGATCCTGGGCCCCTGCGCCAATACGCCCGCGCGCTTGGGCTTGCCTTTCAAATCGCAGACGACATCTTGGACGTAGAGGGCGATGCGGATAAGATGGGCAAACGTCTTGGTAAGGACGAAGCGGCGGGTAAGGCAACATTCGTCTCGCTTCTTGGTCTGGACACAGCAAAGGCCCGCGCCGCAGAACTGGTACAGCAGGCCGAAACCACTTTGGCCCCATATGGGTCCGAGGCACAGAATTTGAAGGCTGCTGCGCGCTTTGTGATTGCACGCGATAGCTGAACGCTGAAAGGCAAACCGATGAGTGATCGTCCGGAAACACCGACCCTTGACCGCATCAAGATACCCGCAGATCTGAAAGTTCTGTCCGATGTCGAGCTTCATAATCTTGCCCACGACCTGCGGGCCGAGACAATCTCGGCCGTGTCACATACAGGCGGGCATCTTGGCGCGGGCCTTGGTGTGGTTGAGCTAACCGTTGCAATACATGCAGTGTTCGACACCCCCCGTGACCGCCTGATCTGGGATGTCAGCCACCAGTGCTACCCCCACAAAATCCTCACGGGACGCCGCGACCGCATACGCACACTGCGCCAGAAAGATGGCCTCAGCGGTTTCACAAAACGTAGCGAAAGCCCTTATGATCCGTTTGGCGCGGCTCATAGCTCTACCTCGATCTCTGCTGCATTGGGCATGGCCGTCGCTCGCGATCTTGGCGGCGCGCCCGAGCACGGGATTGGCGATTGTATTGCTGTAATCGGCGACGGTGCCATAAGCGCAGGCATGGCTTATGAGGCGATGAACAACGCGGGCCATCTTGGCAAACGGCTCATCGTAATCCTGAACGACAACGATATGTCCATTGCCCCGCCTGTCGGCGCCATGTCCTCCTACCTATCTCGACTTTATGCAGGGGAGCCATTTCAAGAATTCAAGGCTGCCGCGAAAAGCGCCGTATCGCTGCTGCCAAGCCCGTTTCAGGAAGGGGCCCGCCGCGCCAAGGAAATGCTCAAAAGTGTCACCGTCGGCGGCACGCTCTTTGAAGAGCTTGGCTTTTCCTATGTTGGACCCATTGACGGGCATGATCTGGAGCAGCTGCTGGCTGTTTTGCGCACCGTCAAGGTCCGCGCGGATGGCCCGATCCTGATCCATGCCATCACCAAGAAAGGCAAAGGCTATGCGCCTGCCGAAGAAGCCTTAGATCGTGGCCACGCGACCGCGAAGTTCGATGTCATCACGGGCGAACAGAAAAAGAGCCCGTCCAATGCACCAAGCTACACCAAGGTCTTTGCGCAGTCCCTTATCCGCGAAGCCGAAGAAGATAGCCGTATCACGGCTGTCACCGCTGCTATGCCTGACGGCACAGGCCTCAATCTGTTTGCCGAACGCTACCCAAGCCGATGTTTTGACGTGAGTATTGCCGAACAACATGGCGTAACTTTTTCTGCAGGTCTTGCTGCAGGCGGCATGAAGCCTTTCTGCGCCATTTATTCGACCTTCCTGCAACGGGGATATGATCAGATCGTCCATGATGTCGCCCTGCAACGGCTACCTGTGCGGTTTGCCATTGACCGCGCAGGGCTTGTCGGTGCCGATGGTGCAACCCATGCCGGCTCATATGATATCGCCTATCTGTCAAACCTGCCCGGCATGATCGTCATGGCAGCAGCTGATGAAGCGGAGCTTGTCCATATGATCGCCACAGCCGCACAGATCGACGACACGCCCAGCGCGTTCCGGTTTCCGCGCGGTGAAGGCGTGGGGGTTGAGCTGCCAGAACGTGGTCAACCCATTGAGATCGGCAAAGGCCGCCTGATCAGCGAAGGCAATCAAGTTGCCATCCTCTCGTTTGGCACCCGCCTGTCTGAAGTTCAGATCGCCGCCGAAAATCTGGCAGCAAAGGGCATCACAGCAACCATCGTTGATGCGCGATTTGCCAAACCACTCGACACCGACCTGATCTTACAAATCGCCCGCCATCATGAGGCATTGATCACTATTGAAGAAGGGGCGATCGGCGGGTTTGGTAGCCACGTAGCCCAGCTTTTGGCCGAAAACGCAGTATTTGATACCGGTCTCAAGTTCCGTTCCATGGTCTTGCCGGATATCTTTATCGACCAAGCCTCACCGCGCGACATGTACGACGTAGCCGCGATGAATGCCCCGCAGATCGAGGCGAAAGTCCTGCAAGTTTTGGGCGTCGACGTCATTGGGCAGCGCTCAAAGGGCGCGTAATACCTGTTTATTCGGTAGATACTTGATCGACGGTGCGGCAGATTATTCAAAGCTGGAACCAGTGTATTGCACGGGTTATCCAGCCTCTTTGCCCCTAAAAAACCACCTTCGGACAGAAGCATCATCGACAGAGCTGCCCTGCGGTTCACATTTGCCTTGTCGAAGATACGTCGCAGATGGGTCGCCACAGTCCAATGGCTGATATCAAGCGTCAGTGCTATTTCCTTGTTGGTCAGGCCACGCGCAGCAAGGCGCGTAATTTCGGTTTCGCGTGGTGTCAGAACATCAGAAAGGGACTCGGCTTTCTTAAGTGACGGCAGTTCCGAAAATGTATCGTGAGTGGTTTGTTTTTTACATAATTGGGTCATGGTAAGGCTCCCTGGGTACTTGGCAATAATGTACATTCTGAAAAACACGTCCGGTCTTAACGCCGGGCTCGCGCTTTCAAAGGTATCACATTTGCGGCCCGCGAGATACCTGCAGATTTCTGCAAGCCAAGGCTTTCTGCCGAGGTCAGCCAATCATCACATTGATCAACGATATCTTCGAGGAAGGTTTCGAAGTCGATACGGACATCGGACAGAATGTAGGGCTCCGCTAACCAGCGCAGCACATCCCGCCCAGCCACCGCCATGCGGGACCGTTGCGACGCAAGGGGCGCCTCATCCAGATAACGCTGCTGTATTTCCTCCAGCGTGTCCCAAGCAGTGGGCGAACCAAACAGGTTCATGATGTCGTCAGACCCCAGAATGGCAAAGGCCGCTTCAAGCAAGCCCATCACTTCGGTCCGCATGACGGCGATATGACCGTAGGACACGTGGCGTAGGTTATGACGCAGATCAAGACCAGCACGACGCACAACAGCCATGGAACCAAAACTTTCTCGGCTTCCGTCCTTACGAATGACTTCGCTCACCCGCTTATCCTGGAAGAACTGCGAAACCTGCATGTTGAAATTGGTAAACAGCTTGTGGAAAGGCGAATTGGGCCGGGCCCCTTTAGGAGGTGTGGCATCGGTGTAGCTGAATACTTTCCGATAAGCCGCACGGCGTTCGCGTAGCGTGTAGCGCAAGGTGGAATGACGATCAAAACGGAACAATCGAACAGCCCCCTCGCCATCGGAGAGACGAACCGACCCAGCGCGGAACAGTTCTTGCAATTTAAGAACTGCGCGGAAGACTGAGCTTTGCTCCATCTGGAACAGATAATACAAATCTGAAATAGCAAGCAGACGTTCGCGGCTAACCTGATCGTCGTAGACCGGAACGGACGGGACATAACGCACACCGTCAATATCGGTAGGTGGCACGTCGCTAAGCCCGATCAAATCCATCAAACCCTGATCCAAAGGGGCCTCTTTGGCCCTTTCCGTATCGTCGATCAGATCGATCAGGGCGCTGACCTTCTGATTCAATGCCTCAGCCAGTTTCGGATCTTTGAGCAATGCAGCGCGGGCATCGGCCACAAGCCATTCACGCGTTGCAGCCAATTGCCCAAGCGCCTTCTCAATCTCGCCATTTGTGCGTGGATCGTCAGCCATGGTGTTGTCTCCTTACATATCGGTTGTACGGGCTCAGCGGCGGTTCTGGGCGCTGCTTTGCTTGATCAGATTTGTGATCAGCTCTTCGATGGTTTTGAGATGGCGTTCCAGTTCGGCCAGATGCCTGCGTCCCAGCGCATAACGGTTGGTGTTGACGGTCGGGAAATCGCTTTCATTGATGTCCTTAAGTGCCAGATACTGGGTGCGACGGGCACTGCGCAGCCGGTCAAGGTCTCGGCCATTCAGATCAGGCTTCAGCAGGACTGGACGGGCCATCATGCTTTCTGTTTCAATCCAGCTCAGCAACCGGCGCAGATCAATACTATTCTGACCTTCCCCCGCGAAAATCACTGATTGATCCGCGACAGACACGCCAGCGGCCACAAGGGCATTGCGGGCCGATAGGACAGAACTGGTGATTGCTTCGTTCAATACACGGATGCGGCCCAGATACGGCCCAAGAGAGCCGTCATCGATCAGCAACTGATGCATAGTGATCAGATGGAAAAGGATTGCAGCAACTGCCTTATCATTGGCCTCAGCAGTCAAAATGCCAATATCTGGATCGCGCAGCACCCGGTCACGGGCCAGATCTATTGGAATGGCCGACAACAATGCATCGGATGAATCGTATCTCAGGCCAAGAAGCTTGAAGAAACTGCTGACCTCACCTTTATGTTTGATGCCGTAGAGTGAAACGAGGGATGTCAGATCCAGTAATATCTGCTCAAACAGCTCGCCGGCCCAGGTATCAAAGGCGCCAAGTTCTGTACTGGCTTCATTCGCCAGCTTGTCAACACCAGCTTCAATTGCATGACGTAGATCATCAACTTCGTCCTGATCTCCGTAGACGGTTTCAGGCTCCAGCCGGTAAAGATGGGACAGGATCGGCGCTTTCAACGCACGGATCGTATCTGCCGAGACCGCCTGCGCCCCAAGTGCGATACTGTCAGCCCCAATCGCAGACCCACGGGCACGCAAAGGGTTGAATGTGAACGTATTAGCTCCGTCGTCACCCTCAACAATGACAGAGCGATCAAGCCCGTCGAACAGCTTATCAAGCAGATCATCCCTATCCATCGCCAGAGCGCCATCACTGTTGAGGTTCGGCATGCCAAGGGCGGTCTGGAGTTTCTGGTCCAGTACATTGCCAAAGGCGTTATATTGGTTCGCTTCGCCATGTCCGGTAGCTCCGCCATAGCCATGACCATCGATCTGAAGCCGGGACAAGGCATCCACGACACCCCCAAGCGCATCGGCGGTTGATGGATTGTTATAAGTGTTTCCATTCGACATTTTGGTGTCTCCTGTCTTGTCTTTGGTTGGAGGTGGGACGAGGTATTCCGGCTCATTATTCGAAGCTGCCACGATGTCTTTCACAGCCTTATCGAAATGCGCCAGAAGGTCTGGCAAGCGGGCATGGTCTTTTGCGATACGCTCTCTCTCACGCTTCGTCAGGCTGGTATCGTCTTTCAATGCTTCTTGCAGTTCGGACTGATGATGCCCGTTGGGTAAATAGAACGGCGCAATATCATCCAGAAGCTCGCACAGCTTTTGCAATTCATCCCGCTGATCGTTTGTCAGATCTTGCGTATCGTAGCTTGCAAAATCCGGTAGGAACTCCGTCACATTGCTAAGGCTTTCCTGCTCTCGCATCAGAATTGAGACCACATAAGGGATAGGCCCGTCCTTGTTGTCATCGCTATGCTTGTCGATGATCTTGGTAATGAACTTCTGATACCTGGTCAGAATACTGATAAGCTGCTTTCCCTGGACGATAACGTCATTTGGTGGCGTGGGCATGGCTCAACTCCCGGTCAATGCGGTGTAGAAATTACGGGCAATTTGATCCGACGGAGCTAACCGTCGATCCAAGGCTTCACGGGCGGCACAGATAAAAAACCGGGCGGGCGCGATACCGGGGTTAGTGCCTTTCGCCAGACGTTCGGCAGCTTCGCGCACGGTGATCATATCTTGTGGTCGGAAACGAACAACCTGTGCCAACGTCTTGCCACCATAGGCCTGCATCGGCTTGAAACAGAGCGTCTGCACAACCGCCTTACTTGCCTTCGGGAAGCTTTGTCGCAACGCAGGCGGCAAACGGTTCATCACAGATCGCGGGTATATCTGTCGCCATCCCGCATCATAAGCGTCAGCACGGGCAGCAAAGCCAATCCGGCGCAACAATTCGGTGGTGATGAACGGGCGTAAATAAGATGTCGGGTGCACCGAACCTTCCCGGAAACGCGCAACGCGTTGAGGCGATTTTCCGACCACATCCAACAGGCTTTCCAAGTAGTAGGGACCAATCAGCAAAGCGCCAATCAAATCAGCATAGATCTCCTTGTGCCATTTCGCCCAGATGTCCTGCGTTTCCCGTGGCAACCCATCTTGCGCCAGCTGCGCGCGGATCAGGCGTGGTGTTGTCGTCCAAAGCTTAAGGTCCGCATGCATATTATGGCCGATCTCATGGGGCACAGCGCCCAAAGACCAGGGGTTCATCATGCGGTGAAATGGCAGACGCACCAATGGGAATGGGTTAGCCCGCTTGGCCAATTTGGGAACCTTGACGCCACGGCGATAGGTCGCAGGCCCGGATGCAGGTTCCATAAATGCCATCGGCGGTGGTGTCGGCAAAGACCGGGCACGCCCCAACCCCATGTAGCAGGTCTGATAGCAATCAAGCGCAATGCGATCCATCGCGGCCAATTGTTCGGCCAGCGGGCCAAGTCGCTGGCCGAAAAGTTCATCATAGAAATGCCAGATCGCCTCGGTCTGACGGGTGCCGAAGCTAACGCGATCCTTCAGGCGGGCAAATGCGCTTAACGTCGGGGTCTGCAAGCTCTGCTCGGCACGCCGCCCGACCTTGGCCAGCTTTTGTACCCGCAAGTGTTGTTTGTTGCGTTCCCGGCGAAGCAAGGCATTGGCTGCCTGAACATTTGCCTCTTTGGGACGGGCGATACCTGTCCCGTAGTTTTCACGCTTGAAAGGGGTCAAGCGGGATAGATGTCGCTGGGCGTTGGTGACTTGTGCGCGGACCCAGCGTTGCGCGATAGGAGTACTGATCCTGGGCTGCTCGCTACCGCCGCTAGGGTTACGGGTACGAGAACGTAGCCGTGGCAAAGGCTCTGTGTCGTAGGGGCGTTCTATGATTACCGCGGGCCAGTGCCGGCGGTGGGGGCGAAAGATGACCCGCCGTTTGATCCTGGCGGCATTGCGGCGTTGGTTTGCACGCTTACGCAATGCCCGGAGCCGACGCTTGCGGGCCAGAAGCGCGCGACGGCGGCGGGCCAATCTGGCCGCACGCCTGCGCAGCAAAGCGGTGTTGCGAGGCTTAGGAGTCGTGCGCTTGGCCCGGCGGATCGGCGCCCTGCGCACGATCCGACGTGGCTTCCGCATTATCCTTTGCCTGATTTTGCGTGTGCGTGCCATGACCAACCCCCTCCGTGCCTGCTTCAATACCGAACAGGATAAGCCGCACGACGCGGCTGCTGGCGGTAGCTTGGACGGTGGCGCGAGCCATAGCCTCCACGCCGGCTGTGGTGACGTCGAGCGCGCAGACGTGCCCGTTGTAACGCCATCTTACGCAATCTGTCGGACCGCATCAGTTGCCCAAGGGCGGTACGAAACATGCGGACAGCGATCGGTAGCGTAACGCGCCGGTTCGCAACAGCCATGCGCATCAATGTGACGGCGGTACGGCGCAATGCCAGCGGGGCAAGCTGCGCAGCAGTCTGCAATCTAGGATTACGCCTTGCCCGCATAAGCAACTTTCGAACCTCGCGGCTGAGTGCGGCCATAAGCGGTCGGATCTGGCGCGCGCCGCGCAACATGCCGAAACTGCGGGAAACAATCTCATCCGCAGCCAGCGAGCTGTCCATAGCATCGCCGTCAATGGCATCTTCGGCCATTGCCTCCATCGCATCGATTGTGTCGGATTCGTATTCCGGTTCGAATTCGTCGCGATCCATGCCATCCTGAAAAAAGCTTTTGGAGGCACCCTTCAACGCGCCAAGCAAGCCCCGGATAGTCGCATCAGTACCACGATTTTTCTTGGCCCATGTTTTGGGAACATAGTTACCATAAGCCGTCTCTCCGAACGAGGCGGCGGTGTTCAGCAGACGACCCCAATCAAGTTCATCAACTTCGTCGCTATAGTCGTCAAATTCATCGAACCCCTCTGCGTCATCTTCAAAGTCCAGATTGTCCATCAAGTCAAAATCGTCAGGGGCATAGAGTTCCATATCGGTCATCGGACCATACTCCTTATCTGTCGTCGCTTGGGATGTGGCAGCACACCGGGGACAAACACCCCCGGTGCGAAAGGCGGATTATATGTAGCGCTCAGCGCGCATAACCGCCTTCTTGTTAAGCGACCGGCGCTTGGTCTCGTTCTTCGCAATCGCTTTTGCGATCTGCTTGGAAGAGTTCAGCACTTTCGCGGCATGTTTGGTCATAACGCGTTTCGCAGTCTTGGTCGTGACCGGCTTGCCCTTCGCGGCTTTCTTGGTCAGGGTCGCAATGGTCTTTTTCTGGATCGTCGGCAGGGTCTTTTTCAGAACACTGGCTTTTGGTGTTTTGCTCATGACCTGCGCGACATTGCTGGATGCCGCACTGACGACAGGCATAACGGCCTTGACGGGTGGCGGCGCCTTGGAGGCTAAAGCTGCCGCAGATGCCGCCGCCAACGCCCCGGCCTCCGATGGCTTTTTGGTCTTCGAGGCGACATGCGCCATCATTTCAGCCGTTTCCTCGTCGATGGAATCGACCACGAAGAAGTCTTCGGCCTCCATTTCGTCTATTGTGTCCTCGCCGTCCATCTCGTCGTAGTCATCTTCAAGACTAGCGGCGAAACCGCCCAGCTTACCGCCAATGGCCGCCCCTGCGGGACCACCCAACGCCATGCCGATGGCGCGGCCCGCCCAAGGAGCCAACTTCTTGGCGATAGGGGCGACCTTCTTGGCAACCTTCTTGATCCCGCGCCAGGCCTTCTTCAGAAAGCCCCATTCGTCGATACCATCAAAGTCTTCGACATCGACCTCGTCATAGCCCACAGCATCATAGTCATCGCCATACCCATCATCGTAGTCGTCATCATAATCATCATACCCGTCATCGAAATCGTCCTCGTAGCCGAGTTCCATGTCGAAATCGTCATCTGCGTCATAGTCTTCAAAATCGTATGTATCCTTCATCGCACGTCTCCCAGTTGATCCAACGGAGCGGCCCACCCGGGGCTGCGGTTACACCTGAAAGAGTCGCAAATGAGCGGAGCGGGGAATAGTCGCACAGCCGCAGTAGCAGATTTTTGTTACCTCAAATGAGGGACACAGGTTTCGGGGTTATGCTAGGCTTTGGCAGTGCGTTACACCGGGCAGGAGCCCAGAAATATTTGGGCTTACATATTCAGACAGACCCTGGCGGTGCAGCTTTGCGCAGCGCACTTTCGGTACGGGTCATCCACGCGACAAGGAAATCACGTAACACATCTTCGGTCTTAGGCGGCTTTTTCCAGCTCGAATATATCATGCAGCGCTTGCACGGCCAACTCCATGTATTTACGATCGATCAGGACCGAGATTTTGATCTCAGACGTCGTGATAACCTTTATATTCACGCCTTCCACACTCAACGCTTCGAACATTTTCGCAGCAACCCCCGCATGGGATCGCATGCCAATGCCAACCACAGAAACTTTGGCAACATCCGTATCGGCCACCAGATCATGGTAATTGATCTCACCCCGCACCTTGGCTTCCTGCATCGCTTTATCGGCGCGGGCCACCTGATCCACAGGGCAAGAGAAAGTCATATCGGTACGTCCTTCCTCCGAGATATTCTGCACGATCATATCCACATTGACCCCGGCTTCGGACAGAGGCCCAAAAATTGCCGCTGCGATACCAGGGCGGTCAGCCACCGAAATCAATGTTACTTTTGCTTCATCGCGAGAATACGCGACCCCTGAGACAACATTACTTTCCACAATATCTTCCTCCGAACAAACCAAAGTACCTGCGTTGTCGCCCATTTCTTCAAAGCTGGAAAGTACGCGAAGTCTGACCCCATAGCGCATCGCCAGCTCAACGGATCGGGTTTGCAGCACTTTCGCGCCCAATGACGCAAGCTCCAACATTTCCTCAAACGCAATCCTGTCCAGCTTGCGCGCCTTGCTGCTGATACGCGGATCTGTCGTGTAGACCCCGTCTACATCCGTGTAGATGTCACAGCGTTCCGCCTCAAAAGCAGCAGCAAAAGCCACGGCAGTGGTGTCTGACCCGCCCCGGCCCAACGTGGTGATCCGTCCTTCGGTACTGATACCCTGAAAACCCGCGACCACGGCGACTTTCATACCATCCGCGAACTTGGCATCCATATTTCCTGTAGGAATTTCCTCGATCCGGGCCGCCCCATGGGCCGAGGTTGTCTTCAACGGCACCTGCCAGCCTTGCCAACTGCGCGCAGGCACATCCATTTCCTGCAAAGTTAGCGCCATAAGCCCAGCTGTTACCTGCTCGCCCGAGCTGACCACCGCATCATATTCGCGCGCGTCATAGAAGGTAGATGTCTCATCAACCCAGCCCACCAGCTCATTCGTCTTACCAGACATGGCCGAGACGATAACGATCACCTCATATCCATTCGCCACCTCGCGCCCAACCTTTTTGGCAGCGCGTTTGATACGGTCGAGCGTGGCCACAGATGTGCCACCGAATTTCATTACCAGACGTGGCATGAGCGTTTCGATACCTTCTTTAAAATCGCCTGCTTCCTATGCTGCGTCACACCAAAGGGCAAGAGCAGGATCAAGAGAGAAGAAGCGCTGTCTCTCAACTTGCCGTGTTTCGAGCGATCTGCATAAGCGTTTCAGGAGATAGATTAATGTAATGGGCCCGTGTCGCATATGCACCTTGCTGCACAGCACCGCAACATTTGAGATTTACAAGCGCTACTTTCCTGTGATTCCCTCGCCCTTATGACCAGACAAACCTTACCCTATTGGCTGACCGCAGCCTTGACCGTTGTGGCCGCCGCAATCCTTCTTGGCATGGGGCGCGAACCCATATGCACATGCGGCTATATAAAGCTGTGGCACGGTATCACCGTAAGTTCTGAAAACTCACAGCATATCAGCGATTGGTACACACCGTCCCATTTGCTGCATGGCATCCTGTTCTATGGGCTGCTTTGGCTGGTCGCCCGTAAAGTCAGCGTCGGCTGGCGGCTTGTCATTGCAACCATTATCGAAGCTGCATGGGAAATAGCAGAAAACACCAATGCGGTGATAGAACGCTATCGTGAAGTGACCATTGCGCTGGATTACTACGGCGATAGTATCGTCAACTCGGTTGCTGATATTGGCGCTATGTTCATAGGGTTTTGGCTGGCACGCACGCTTCCTGTCTGGGCGAGCGTAGCGATTGTAATCGTTGCGGAGGTCGTGGTCATAAGCATAATCCGCGACGGGTTGGCTCTGAACATCATTATGCTGCTCTACCCATTAGAGGTCATTCGGGACTGGCAGGCAGCAGGCTAAACTTTCTGAGACGGAGGGCTGTAATATTCCCAGCAATACCGTTCCAAATATGAAGCCGAGATCGCGCCATATCCAGGTTGTGGGACACCTACTGCGCGATCAGGTTCTCGCCCAAATGTCACGCCCCAGCTGTTTCGGAAAATGAACCAGCCGCCCATAGGTTCGGACCGACTTGGCACAAAGCCTACAACACAGACCACATGGCCAGAACTTACGATCTGTTCCAGATTAATCCGCCCTTCCAGCTGTTCCAGCGGACCATAGACAACACCTGAGCGGAATGTATCAACCGTATGGAAATTATCACGCCCGTCCTTCGTGCGATAAACGGGCACACCGACCGCAATTGGGCGACCGTTCTCAAGAAGGTCGAAAAACTTGGGCGTCAGGTCAAAATCCGGGCGTTCGCCATCTTTGAAAATGCCATAATCGCCACCGTGATACCGACGTTTACTTGCATCTTCAAAAGCGTCTTTACCAGGTGCTGCGCCCTCAATTGGCGGTTTTTTATCCCCGGCCATAGCAAGGGCATAGGGCGCGAACTCTTCGGCGCAGATACCTTCGCATTCCAGCGTATCGCGGGCCTGAGACAGCCGCGTTGCCCCAAGGTTATATCCGGGTGGCACATCCCCTTCCAGCGGATGTTTGGTACGCATTGTGTGATAAAGAAACTGCGGGGATAGACGGACCAACTTTGCAGGATCGTTGTCACTTTCCAAAAGCTCAATGCAAGCTGCAACGGCAAAAGGCACGCAGGTGTTGCGATACCGCTGATCGCGCAAATACCACGTCTTGTGTATATCCGCACCAACTACAACTTGCTTATCAGGCAAGACATAGGATGGGTCGCGCTGGATACGTTCACCCTCTGCGCGATATTCCTCTTCTGCGAATACCTGCAGAACACATTCTTCAGGAACCGCAGCGCCCGTAGCGCTTTCGGCCACAGGGATAGGGCGTTTCGGGATTGGATCCTCGTGGTTGCCTGCCATAGTCACGCTCTTGGATGACACGCTCATTCTGCTTTCGACTCCAACGCGTCCACGACATGATCAGCCACAATTTGACCAAGTGAGTCTGGGCCATTCAAATCATCAATGCCGGGTGAGCCGCTTAGATGCACATCATCCCATTCTGTTTTGGCCTGCTCGATCAGCTTATCCAACCTGTCATTGCCGCACAGATAGTCATTGAAGACTTTCTCGGCCAAAAGACGCCCTGCCTCCGTGTCGATAGGATAATGGACCCCCGCGACTTCACGGTTTTCTGCAATACGATCCGCCAGAGCCTTGATGGATGTTGCCATCGGGTTGTCATACTTACCCGGCAGGATCGATGTCACCAGATGCATGATCAGATAAGACTGGGTGGAGTGCCCGGACGGATAGGACGGATGCGACGGCGTTGTCAAAGATGGCATCAAGGCTGGCAAAAACTGCGCTGGTCTGGGCTGCTTGTATTTGTCCTTGAAATACATGCCAACCATCTGTCCGACGGCCATACCAACAGCAATCAGCGTCGCAGTCGCTTCACGGTGACGCGGCCCAATCATCAATAGATGCGCCCAATAGGCTTCGGATCCATCGGCCTGCGCTGCAATCTCTGCACTGCGACTACCACGTATCGTATCACGAAATTGGATCAGAGGTTGAAGCTGAGCCTCTGCAAATTTTAGATTACTGAAATCAAGCTCACTTTTCTTGGGCAATACCGAACCGGCCTCTTCCCAATCTGTTTTGGCGAATTCTGCAAGGATAAGTTGCGCACGCAGCTTTGGCGCCCAAGCCTGTTCGGGAAAGTCCATATGTTTGGGAATGGTTGTGCTACGAACATCCAGCTCCAGAACACCATCAAACGGTAGGGTGGATGGCGGTGTACTAAATATTCCTGTGTCCTGAGCACCCGACGCCATACCACCATTCATGCCGCCGTTCATCCCCCCATTCATACCGCCATTTCCAAAGACTGTCACTGAACCATCCCCTTTTTATTTCCCCAAAGCCTCGCAGCGCTATCGTTAAACTATCGTGAAACTAACGTGATTATACAGCTCAAGATAATAGCCCTAGGCAGGTAAACCGCATGCAATAAGCTGGGCACCGTATTTCTCCCGTTTTTCATGATCTTTGAACGCGCTTCGCTTGATAAACTCACTCACCGAAAAGCCCGGTTCATCCTTCAGCATGATCTGCGCAATATCTTGCGCTTTCGAGACCTGCCCGGTTTCAACCAAAGCCGCAGCTGTCACCCGTAGATTTGACGTGTAATGCACATTGCGCTGCATAGAGTTCAGCCCAAGTTCAGCCGCTTCACCGTAATTTCCCGCTGCATAATGGGCGATGCTTGCAAAATGCTGATAGCGGAACAGGAACGGGTCTTCGGGCGATAGGCTAATCGCTTTTTCAGATCGTTGGATCGCGTCTTTGTTTTGCCCTGTATAGGCCAATGTCGGGATGCACCACATCAAAGTTTCCGAGTCATTGGGCGAACTGTCCACAGCCCGATCAAACAGCGAAATCGCTGCTGAATACTCACGGGAATAGATCGCCTTGTTATGCCCCAGCATGGCCAAGCCGCGTCCGCTCATCCCGCCAAGGCGCACGGCGGATTGCGCTGCCTGTTCCAAAATGCGGTTTTCTGCATCCGGATTGTTAGACCACCCCTGCCCGATTTTCAGGCTGTGCCAGTCTGCCAAAGCCGTATAGGCCTGCGCAAACCCGGGATCTTTTTGAACCGCAAGCTGTAACAGATTGCCAGCCTCAAGAAATGTCGGTTTCTTCAGCTCAAAAATCAGTTCTTTGGCTTTCAGCGTCAGTTGATAGGCCGACAGATCAGCAGGTTCCCGACCATGGGCCATCCGCAGCTCAGTTCCTTGCAGAGACGGTACAAGCCGGTTGGCAATCTTGTTAACGATCAGGCTTTGCGTCAGGAACAACTCATTCTCGTCCATCAGAAACGCATCGGCCCAGATCACCACCGAGGTCCGCGCATCCACAAGCTGAACTGCCAGTTTGTAGGTTGCCCCACTACGACCGATTGCACCGCTTAACGCATAATTCGCCCCAAGGCGGCTACAGACTTCGCCAAATGCGTCGCGCGCGCTGGAAAACATCCGGGTCGAGTTGCTAGAGATGACGATAGGCTCACGCAGGGTCGCAAGCTTACAGACAATATCGTCCATCAACATATCAGCCAGATGATCCGGCACCGGATCAACCCCATGCACACGAAACGGCAGAACCGCCAAAGTTGGTGTGCCAGATGGCGCAATCGGTGTGGCAGGCGGTGCTTGCACAGCAGTCGCAATCGGCTCTGGCGTCTCGGCCAGCGGTGTCTCGACATTGCCTTGCTTGATCTGGACAATCAATTCTTGAGTACGGGCCGAGGGCTCCATTCCCATTTCGATATCCATCGTCGTATAAAGCTTCTTATAGGCCCGAAGTGCCGTTCCAAGATCACCTTCTTCTGCCGACAACTGCATGATGGCACGACAGGCGCCTTCATTCATCGGTTCCAACAATAACGCGGCCTCTGCCATGCGCTTACGATTTGCGTAGCTATAGGTTGGGTTTTCGTAGCCTTCCTGCAGAGTGTCCAAAAGCTTGTGCTCTGTGCTAACTCGGTAATCTTCCAACCATCCCCGGAAGCCATCGCTGAGGTCCTCAAACCCGTGCAGAATGCTCTCAGCAAGATTGCTACGCGATAGCAGGATATCAGGCACCTGACCTTGCTTAAGCCCGCTCATGATCTGATCAATATCTGTGCTCAGATGACCTTGCCGGAAGGAAATATCCGTTCGTCCAATATCAAGGCAATCTTCATAATCGGCAAAGGCTGTCCGTACTTCAATCAAAGCCTGCCTAAGAGATGTTTTCGCTTTTTGGGTGGTCACATCACTCCAAAGCAATCCGGCCATAAGTTCCCGAGAGACGCTATCTTTTCCGGACAAAGCAAGATACGCAACCAGAGCCTGTGCCTTGCGCCCACGCAAAACACCCGCCTTCCCCCCGACCGAGAGGAACGCACCACCGATTACGGCAAGATGCACTGGCTTATCAGATGCCAAGTCCCAGACCCTCATTACCTATATACTTAGAGTATTATCTTGAACCGTTGCGCTATAGGACGCAATTAAATACCGTAGATATTGCGTCCTGATTGTGCGCGCCAGCCACATTGCATGAACATTTTTGATATATGTAATACCTGAGCTTTCACGACCATATCCAAAAATCCCGGTTTTATATGGAGCCCTGAGCAACAATCCTGTTACTGGGCCTTGCAGAACTGGGGTTGTCGACCCTTTCAAGTTAAGTGATTGACCGCCCGTGCAATCACGCGCTCCTCGTCCGTGGGAATGACGAGAACAAGGGCCTTATCGCGCCCGATGATTGTTTCGTTGCGTGCATTCGCCTGCGGATCAACAGATAGGCCCAGATACCCCATGCCTTCCAGAACGCGGGCTCGGATTTCAACCGCATTTTCACCGATCCCGCCACAAAAGACCAACGCATCGATTCCGCCAAGAACAGCCGTCATCGCACCCAATTCACGCCTGATGCGAAACACATAATAGTCAATTGCCTGACGCGCCTCGGGGGCATCGCTTTTCAGAAGGGTTCGCATGTCATGTGTCATACCGGACAAACCCTTGAGACCACTTTCCCGATACAGGATTGAGGTAATTTCGGGGGCACTAAGCCCTTTATCCATCAGATAGAGCAGCACGCCAGGGTCCAACTGCCCGCAACGCGTCCCCATGGGCAAGCCATCCAACGCGGAAAACCCCATGGTTGAGCCAACGCTCTTGCCTTCCTGCACGGCACACATAGACGCACCATTGCCCAAATGGGCGATAACCGTTTTACATTTGGGAAGGTCGGGCCAATCCTGTTGCAGCTTGCCAGTGATGTAGTCGTAAGACAGCCCGTGAAAGCCGTAACGGCGCACGCCCTCATCATAGAAATGGCGCGGCAAAGCAAAAGTATCATTCACCCAAGGATGACCGTTATGAAACGCCGTGTCGAAACATCCGATCTGAACTGCGTCCGGGAAAGCGGCCTTAGCAGCAGCAACCCCGGCCAGATTATGAGGCTGATGCAATGGCGCAAGCGGCACCAATGCCGCAAGACGTTGCAGGACACCATCCGTCAGGATTGTCGGGTCTTTGAATTCTACCCCACCATGCACAATGCGATGGCCTACCCCTACGACTTGACGTCCCGCCAATAGCGGCTTTACCGCTTTCAAAATAGCCGACAAAGCCGCCGTATGATCCGCCGCCCCGATCTCTATCGTCTGGGCAGGCTTGGATTTTAGCAATAACCGCGCCGCGGGGCCAAGATTTTCCACCTCACCATCGATTAGCTCTTCAGGCTCATCCGCCTGATCATAAACAGAAAACTTTATCGATGAGCTGCCAGAGTTCAGGGTCAGAATTGCATTCATATCATGTCCGATATCGCTAAGGTTCGCCTTCTTGATTTCATATCACGTGAAGAAATGACACCAGCATTAAGCTATAAGACCCACTTGACCGCGGATTGCCCTGCCCAACGTCCGGTCGCGAAACAGGCTGTTAACAGATAACCACCCGTTGGAGCTTCCCAATCCAGCATTTCACCTGCCACGAAGGTGCCAGGTCGGGATTTCAGCATCAAGCCATCATCCAGCGCCTCCTGTGCAACACCACCTGCCGTCGATATCGCGTCGTCCAATAGCCCCAAACCGATGACAGGCACAGGCAATTCTTTGATCAGGGGTGCCAGTTCCGAAGGTGGTTGCGGCAAAGGTCGCGCGAATTCATGTAGCAATGCAATCTTTACCGAATCCAATTTCAGAACCTTGCGCAAATGCGTACTGAGACTGGCTTTGCCCTGCGGTTTGGATAACCTCTCTGATACGACATCCCGCGGCAAATCCGGTAGCAAATCCAGTGAAAGCGCTGCACCATTTCGAATAGCCTTGGACACCGCATAGATACCACCACCCTCAAGCCCCTTGGCCGAGATCATGGCCTCTCCACGCACGACTTCCTTGCCTGTACGCAAGCCTAGGTTTTTCAGCGGTTTGCCAAAATGCGGCGTCATATATTCTGACCAATCGATCCGCAGCCCGACATTGGCCGGCTGAAACGGCCTCAAAGGAACGCTTCCCGCAGCTAAAGTTGCGGCCCATTGCCCGTCAGACCCCAACCGCGCCCAACTTGCGCCACCCATAGCCAGAATGGTGATATCCGTGGTCTGCGTTACAACGCCCTGCGGTGTCTCAAACACCAGCGCATCACCTTGCCAGCCTGTCCAGCGCCAACGCGTGCGCCGCTCAACACCAAGACTGTCCAGCCGGACCAGCCACGCCCGCAGCAACGGTGAGGCTTTCATCACCTTGGGAAACACCCGGCCACTTGATCCCGTAAACACCTGTTGCCCCAAACCTTCGGCCCAATGCGCCACATCGCACGGCCCAAAAGTTTCAAGCATTGTGGCCAACCAGCCAGCTGCTTCGTCATAAGCATTATGAAATAGTTCGGGCGCTTCATCTTTTGTGAGGTTCAATCCGGATTTTCCAGCCATCAGGAATTTACGCCCGAAGGACGGTTTTTGATCTATAACACAGACCCGTATCCCGGCCTTTGCCATAACCTCTGCCGCCATTAAACCAGCAGGGCCAGCCCCAATGACAGTGGCACGTTTCACTTGGGCAACTCGCCTTTCAGCTCAACCACACGGTGCGGATAAGGAATTTGGATATTGTTGTCTTTCAAAGCATTCCAGATCAGGAACAGCACGTCAGAGGCGTATTTGTTCTTCCCATCGTCAATGCCACTGACCCAGAATTCCAACCCGAAATCCACGCCGCTCTCGCCAAACCCACGTAGTTCGCAATCAGGGCCCTCCGGCTTATCCAGAACGCCGGGATGCGTGGCGACCGCAGCCTCTACAATAGCGGGCACCATGTTTATATCTGTCTCATAGCTAACCGAGAATGCAACCTCATAGCGGTTGGCGGAGCCTGAGTCTGAATAATTGACCACCCGTGTCGTGATGAAATCTTCATTTGGAACAACGATCCAACGCCCATCAAAGGACTCTAGAATCGTAGCACGTGCGGTCATCTTGATGATCGTTCCGGCTTCGCCGCCGTCCAGTTCAACGTAATCTCCGACGGTTGCCTGCCCTTCCAAAAGCAGGATAACGCCAGAAATGAAGTTCGATGCAATCTTCTGCAAACCAAACCCCAAGCCCACACCGACCGCACCGCCCAGTACAGCCAGCGTAGACAAGTTGACGCCCATGATATTCATCAACAACAGAAAGGCTGTTCCAAATATCGCAATCTCTGCTGCCTTGACTGCAAGCTGACGGGTGGCAGGCCGCATCTCTTCGCGCTTAGTCAGATAAGCAGTGCTTTGGTCATTCGACCAGCGCCCCAGCCAAAACAAGAGACTGCCTGCAATCAGTCCACGCACCAGAGCAATCAGCGAGAAGGAGATATTACCAAGCGACACCGTCACGCCCGACAAATACAGGATCAAATCATCCAGTAGGCCAAGTGCATAGAGAGCAGCCACAGGGATCAAAACGTAGCGGCCCAACAAATTCAGGAACGGATCCTTGATGATATGGCGTACCAGTATTCGCGCAGCCAGAAACAGGAAGACCCGCTTGCCAAAAGCAATGACTGCCCCTGAACCAAAAACAGATCGTGTGATCTGCTCGCCAATGCCGGTGAACGCATAGGCCAGAACGGGCAACATCAACGGTAGAAAAATCAGAATGAACCGCCTTGCACTGGCCAGAACGCTCTGGTTGTCCGGCGCAGGCGTCAGAAGGCGCTCTAAGAGTGCCGTCAATTTGCGAGATACGACCCATGCCAGAAAAAACGCAACAACAAGTACCGCGAATTGAGACCATGCCGCCGGGCTGGTCAGCCATTGCGTTGCTATATCAAGCCCCTGCTGGCCGTACTCTGCTGCTTGTTCCAGAAAAGCCGTCTGATCCATGCGCCACCCTTTGACGATCTAGTATGTGCTATGTGTATTCATCCTTAAGCCTTGAATACACTCAAGGAAAGTGATGTCTCAGATGAACTGCGCCTGATCTGAGACATGGACTATAGCAAGACCGGTTTTGGCCTTACGACACCAATGCCTTGATCCCCGCCACATGTCGTTGGTCTGCTGCAAGCGCATCAGCGCATAGCGCCAAAGCTTTTGCCATCAGGCTATCGTGTGGCACAATCGCATCGATCAGACCCCATTGCAGAGCGTCGTCTGCACTAATCTTCTGCCCCGCCATCAGAATCATCTTCGCGCGCGCTGGACCGATCAATACTTTCATGCGTACTGGATCGCTTGGTTGTGGCAGAAAACCCAACTTCATCACCGGATAGAAAAATCGGGCTTCTGGCACCGCAATCCGCAGATCACAAGCTAGTGCCATGCCAAACGCACCACCGGCCAACGTACCATTCAGGGCTGCGATGCTTAGCCCCGGAAACGCAACTAAAGCGCCGGACAAGCGTTCCCACACCGGGTCCGTCGCCAACCCAGCCTTGGCCGCTTCCAGATCAGCGCCCGCACTGAAGACCTTGCCTTCGCCGGTCAGGATCAGGGCATTGGTTTTACCTGCTGCATCTTCTGCAATGCTGGCCAGCTTTTCCAACATGGCACGGGTCAAAGAGTTCGCCTTCTCGGGGCGGTTTAACGTGACCACCCACAACCCATCATCTATGGAAAGCCTAATCTCATCTTCCACCATGATCCACTCCATGCTGTCCCGACCACACCCTATTGCGACTTGCACCTTCAGCTGCATGGCACTACGTCCGGGCTATACCCTATGAAGGAGACACCATGTCCAAAGACCTGTCTACCCTGACCGAACGCTTGCTGTCTGCTGCGATATCTGCCGGGGCTGACGCTGCAGATGTTGTTGCGGTCGATGGCAGTTCAGTATCCATCGATGTCTTGAACGGCAAGCTGGAACATGCAGAACGCGAAGAAGGCGTCGAAATCGGCCTGCGTGTCTTGATTGGTCAACGGCAGGCTTGCGTGTCTTCTTCATTAATTGACGATCCAACCCTGATCACCATGTCCGAGCGTGCTGTCGCTATGGCGCGCGAAGCGCCGGAAGATCCCAATATTGGCCTCGCTGAGTCGGACCAACTGGCAAAAGATTGGGATGTGGACCTGCTGGAGCTATACGACCCAAGCCCCGAGCCCACCCCGGCTGCTCTGGAAGAAGACGCCAAACGCGCTGAAGCGGCAGCGCTTGCAGTTAAAGATGTATCACAGGTGCAATCCACATCAGCTGGATATGGTCAGCGCAGTATCTACCTTGCAGCTTCCAATGGGTTTTCAGGTGGGTATCAACGCTCTGACCGGATGCTGTCCTGTGTCGCCATCACCGGAGAAGGCACCGGGATGGAGCGGGATTATTACGGCGAAGGCCGTGTCTTTCAAAACGACTTGCCAAGCCCCGAAGAGGTTGGACGCATCGCTGCCGAACGCACAGTTGCCCGCGCCGGAGCACGCAAGCCAAAAACCGGGGCCTACCCGGTTCTGTATGACGAACGTGTCGCTGCGTCGCTGATCGGCTCCCTTCTGGTCGCCGCAAACGGCGCTTCCATCGTGCGCGGATCATCATGGCTACTGGACGCCCTCGGACAGCAAGTTCTGCCTGACGGTCTGTCAATCACTGAAAACCCCCATCGCCCCCGCATCGCGGGGTCGCGCCCTTTTGATGCCGAGGGGCTTGCGACAGCACAACGCGACATCGTCACAAATGGCACATTGCAAGGCTGGACCCTTGACCTTGCCAGTGCGCACAAGCTTGGGATGACAAGCACGGCCAATGCATCGCGCGGCACCTCTGCACCACCAAGCCCATCGCTTAGCAACATTGCTCTGACTCAAGGCACGCAGACCCGTGACGAGCTATTGTCAGAGATGGGGACGGGGCTACTGGTCACATCGATGATTGGCGCAACCATTAATCCAAATACCGGCGACTATTCCCGCGGGGCTTCTGGGTTCTGGGTCGAAGCCGGCGAGATCAAGTACGCGGTCAACGAATGTACCATCGCCGGGAACCTGCGCGACATGCTTATGACGATCCGCCCTGCCAATGATGCCCGGACCCATCTATCGCGTGTCGTTCCCAGCCTGCTGGTCGAAGGTATGACACTTGCCGGTGAATAAAGACCTTGCCCTTCTGATTGATGCGGCCCGTGCCAGCGGCGATATTGCCCGTAAATTCTGGAAAGCCTCCCCTGAAACATGGGACAAGGGCGGCACAGCGGGACCCGTCACCGAGGCCGATCTGGCCATTGATAAGATGCTACAAGCCGAGCTTTTGTCCGCGCGCCCTGACTATGGCTGGCTATCTGAAGAAACCGAGGACACTGCTGCACGTCTGACCACCCAACGTACTTTTATTATCGACCCAATTGATGGCACGCGCGCCTTTATTGCAGGGGAACGGACGTTTTCCCACTCGCTCGCTATTGCCGAGAATGGCCGCGTGACAGTTGCCGTTGTCTACGTTCCCATGCTTGACCTACTTTACACTGCAAGCAACGAGACACCGGCGCGACTGAATGACAAAACAATCAGCACCAGCAGCGTAAGAACTGCAGAAGGCGCGACCATGCTGGCCGCCCGTCCCAATCTGGATTCGCAACATTGGAAAGGCAGCGTGCCCCCGGTCACGCGTAAATTCCGCCCGTCCCTGGCCTACCGCCTTTGTCTTGTCGCCGAGGGCCGTTTTGATGCGATGCTGACCGTGCGCGACTGCTGGGAATGGGACATCGCCGCCGGAGAACTGATCGTCAGGCAGGCGGGCGGTTCCGCCACGGACATTACGAACGCAACCCTCAGCTTCAACAGCCCCGCTGCAAAAACCAAAGGCTGCCTTGCAGCGGGGCCAGCACTGCATTCGGTGTTACAAAAAGAGTTACGCCAAAAATAGGCATAGAAGCTACGCCTTAGTTTACCGATTAACCTCGGCCTTTAACGCCTCCATCAATTCAGTCAGAAACTTCACATAGCTATCTGATTTCAAATAACCATTTTCATCAAATTCATTCATCGCCCCACCCACCAGAACTTCTGATCCTGATAGAACCCGTGCCCGAAAAGGCACCATGCATAACCGAAGACTTGATTGCGCCCGCTCACCGCCTGATCGACCTGCTGTGGCAGACATGATCGCAACTGGTTTGTCACCCCAAGGCGCATCTTTTGTACGACTGACCCAATCCAACGCATTCTTCAAAACGCCGGAAATAGCCTTGTTATATTCCGGGGTAGAGATCGCCACAGCATCCGCTGCTTTGACTTGATCAACCAATTCCTGAACTTTTGCCGGAACGCCCGATGCTTCCTCAACATCACCATTATAAAGCGGAAAATCCAGATCAGCTTCTACGTATTGATCGACGTCACCCAATCGCGCCGCCTCACGGATCAGCTTGCGATTTAAAGAATCCGCACGAAGCGAGCCGGAAATTCCAAGAAGTTTCATAATGTGAGGTCCTTTTAACATATTGGCTGGAATTGAGTACTTAGAAGGCAGGTTCTAAAACTCCACCCCAATCTGCGCTTTTACACCGGACCTGAAAGGATGCTTGATCAGCTCCATCTCAGTGACAAGATCAGCGATCTCGATAAGGTCATCCTTTGCATTCCGCCCAGTCAGGACCACATGGGTCATCTCGGGCTTTTCTTCGACCAGAAATTTCACCACCTCGGCAATATCAATGTAGTCATAGCGCAGTGCGATATTGATCTCATCCAGAAGCACCATCTTGTTGCTTTCATCGCGGATCAGTTCTTTCGCTTTCTCCCATGCAGCACTTGCCATCTCGATATCGCGCGATTTGTCCTGGGTTTCCCAAGTAAATCCCTCGCCCATCGTATGAAACGCGCATGTGTTCGAGAATTTTTCAAGGATCAAGTCCCGCTCGCCCGTGCTCATACCGCCTTTGATGAACTGCACCACGGCACATTTCATGTCATGCGCAATACATCGAAAAATCATCCCGAAAGCGGCTGAGCTTTTGCCTTTCCCTTTCCCCGTATGGACGATGATCAGACCTTTTTTATCTGTCTTCGTCGCCATGATCTTGTCGCGTGCAGCCTTCTTCTTGGCCATCTTGCTGGAATGACGTTCCAGATCATCTTGGACAGGTTTCTCGCTCATTGGATTTCCTTCCTGATATCAACTTCAAACTGTGCAATCCTGACAGAACTTACAAGCCGTAAGGTTTCTTTAATCCATCACTCCTATCGTCAGCATGTCTGTCTTTATCTGATGGTGATTATATGCGATTTCTTCTTTTCATTTTGATACTTGCGTTGCCTGCATGTTCGACAGGCGGTGTTGATGTTTGGGGCGGGCAATCCGAAACCGTTGAAGCTGGCGATTATAAATTCAAAGTGATTTACACGGCCGACCGTGCAGAAGCGTACCGTTTGACCCCACAGCTACGCCCTAAATCCCGCATTGTGTTTGCAGCGGCTGCGCAAGCAATGGCGCAAGTAAGTGGCTGCAGGGTTGATCCTTCGTCACTCTCGGGCGATGTTGCTTTGGTTGAGGCGGATTTGCTGTGTTGATCTAACCTTTCAAGCGGTCAATCAGCGCACGCGCTGAATTGGATTTCGGAACCCAAAGGCCCCGCTCAATTGCTTCCCTTAACCGTTGTGCCATTTCCCGCAACGCAGGCGCGTTATGCTCTGCGATAAAGTCCCGCGTATCATCATCCTCAAGAAACGCCTGATACACCAAGTCAAAATGGTGCCCCCTGACAGCGCCAGTTGTCGCGGCAAACGCAAATAGATAATCCAGTGTTGCCGCCATTTCAAACGCACCTTTGTAGCCATGCCGTTTCACGCCTGCGATCCATTTCGGATTCACAACACGTGACCGCACGACCCGCCCGATCTCATCCTCCAATGTACGGATAACGGGGCGTTCAGGCCGGGAATGATCATTGTGGTAAACAGGTCGATCCCGACCTTGAAGCGTAGAAATCGCCACCGCCGCACCGCCCTCGAACTGATAATAATCGTCCGAGTCGAGCAAATCATGCTCTCGATTATCCTGATTTTGCACAACGGCCTCAGCCTGAGACAAACGCTCTTCAAACGCCCCGCGCATCTGCGTACCTTCGCTATCCTTGCCATAGGCATAACTGCCCCATTCAAGGTAAGCATCCGCTAAATCGGCCTTATCCGTCCAAAGCCGCTCATCAATCATGGCCTGAAGCCCGGCCCCATATGCCCCCGGCTTAGAGCCGAAAACGCGATATGCCTGCCCTTCCGTGCGAAACCGCGCCGCTGCAGGGTTTAAATCCGCCGGTTCATCCAACGCCATAACCGCGCGCGCCGCTGAATCCACCAAAGCAATTTGTTGAGGGAACGCATCTCGAAAAAAGCCCGACACCCGCAATGTCACATCGACCCGTGGCCGCCCCAGTACACCTTGGGGTAAAACCTCGAACCCAATGACCCGCCTATTGGCACTATCCCACCTTGGTTTGCATCCCATCAGCGCAAGGCATTGTGCGATATCATCTCCGCCGGTGCGCATATTGGCAGTGCCCCAAGCAGTCAAAAGCAAAGCGCGCGGCCAGTCGCCATGGGTTTGCAGGTGCTTTTCAATAAGAAGGTTCGCAGATTTCCAACCCAAAGCCCAAGCCGTTGGCGTCGGTATAGCGCGGCTATCGACCGAGTAAAAATTCCGACCCGTGGGCAAGACATCCAACCGCCCGCGTGTCGGCGCACCGGATGGTGCCGGGCTGACGAATTGCCCGGACAGGGCTGTCAGAAACCCCTTGCCTTCCATAGCACCGCAGTTTTCAACGATAGGCCGCACGTGACTTTTAATATGGCCAAGAACAGCCTGACTTGATGGCCCCGTTGCAGGCACAAGATGATCCAGATGGGCAACGGCCAAGGCCTCAACCCGCTCGACGGTGTCTCCGGTGGACCGCCAACGGGTGTCAAGAATGTCCGTCAAAACCTGTGGCCGCGCGCCTTGCCATTCTGCGGACATCTCACAATCAAGAGGGTCAAAACCAAGCTCAAGATCATCCGCAATCGCGCGGATCAACGACTGGTTTTGCCCAGACCCATCCCCCGCGGCACACGTGTCAACGCAATTGTTAAATCCCGCTCCTGCACACCTGTGGGTGAACAGCCAAACACATGCAATCCGTCGCGGATCTGGGCCTCTTTCAACTCGCACAGATAGGCATCAAGCTTCGCCAGATCGCTGTCCTCATCCGCACCACTCATGCCAACATCATCGGCCAACCCAGTGGCCGATGTCAGCGACAGTATCTCTTTGCGCAGATGTGTAATACGCCGAGGATCAACGCCCGCAGCCTCGTAATACTCATCAACCAAAGCTTCCAGATCACGCAAGGGCCCGTAAGTTTCAGCCCGTGTCAGCGGCGGCGTCAGATGATCAATGATCACAGCCTGCGCCCTGCGTTTGGCTTGTGTGCCTTCGCCGGGGTCATTCACAATGAACGGATAGACATGCGGCACAGGTCCCAGAACGACCTCTGGCAAACACTCCTCTGACAAAGCAACAGCTTTCCCCGGCAACCATTCCAGATTGCCATGTTTGCCCATATGCACAATCACATCAGCCCCCCAATGCATGCGAAGCCAGAAGTAGAAGGCAAGGTAATTATGCGGCGGGACCAGATCAGGTGAATGATATGTTTCTGTCGGATCAATGTTATATCCGCGTGCAGGTTGAAGCCCCACAATTGCATTGCCAAACCGGTGGATAGACAGCTTGAAACCATCCGCGAAAAACGGATCGTCCTCGGGCGCACCCCAACGATCTTCGATCTTTTGGCGCACAGCATAGGGGAGCGCACCATAAGCCTTGTTATAAACCTCAAGCGCAAGCACTTCACCACCCTCGGTCGTGGCGCGGTCGGTCAGCCAATTCGTCGGTCCTGCCATCAACTGATCCATCAGCACCTTGCTGTTGTCTGGCATATCGACCTGATAGCCCGCCTCACGCATGATCCGTAGCGCTTCTACGGTGGACGCAGGCGTATCAAGACCAACCCCATTCGCAAGCCGCCCATCCTTGTTAGGATAATTCGCCAGTATCAGAGCCACTTTCCGAGACTCAACGGGCTTCGCCCTTAATCGCGCCCAATTCGCAACCAGCTTGGCGACAAAGCTAATCCTATCTCCCCTGGCCCGGTAGGTCGCAATGGGACATTCCGTGGCTTCATCAAAATAAGCTTCGCCCTTGAAGCTGATCGCGCGTGTCAGGATACGGCCGTCCACCTCCGGCAGTGCAACATTCATCGCAATATCGCGCGCCGAAAGGCCATTTAAACCCTGCTCCCAAGCCTCTTCGGACGACCCGGCGAGCACAACCTGAAACACCGGAGCTTTGTTCGCCGACGGGGTTGTCAGCGGGTTTGCATGTTCTGCATCCCCATCATGAGGGGATCCTACCGCAAAAGACGTGGCGTTCAGGATAACCTTGGGGGAAACTTGCTCAAACAGATGCTTCAATGTCGCCTGAGACACCGCATCCTTCAATGACGCTACGAAGATTGGCAGCGGGTTGAGCCCTTCCCACAAAAGCGATTTGGTTAATCGGTTGATCGGATGAAGCCCCGCCCCTTGCAGCAATGCACGGTAAAAGATCAGCGGCACTATCGGCGCGCCGTCTGTCCAGCTTTGCTTCACAGCTGACAGGTCAGACAACCCCGCCCCAGGCCAGTAGATACCGGAACGTAACAATGGCCGCGCCGCTTCAGGTCGGTCTGTACCGTCCAACATGGCTTTGGCGTAGCGTAGAAAATTCGTAGCATTTTCAGGGCCACCCTCGACCATATATCCCCAAAGCGCATCGTAATCCGCGCCCGAAACCGTGGATAGCGCGCGAAGCTCTGGATCCGATTTGTCATCCCCGGGAAGTGCAGCAAACGAAACCCCCGTCTCGTGCAGGCGGGCGGCATACTGCTCAAGCCCGTATTTCCAATACCCCGCCCCGCCCAACACACGGCCAATGATCAAACCGGATTTTGCTGCGCAATTTTCAATATGCAGATCGACCGACATCGGGTGCTGCAGATGGGTCAGATTAGCCAATCGCACTGATGGAGGATTAACCATTTCATCGCGTGCCGCTGACAGCGCCGCCAACTCTGTATCCGCTGCGGAAATGAAAACAATATCTGCTGGACTCTGCCCCAAATCGACCGGCTCTTGCCCATCGTCAATCGCCCCCGGAGTCGCGACCAATAGGTGCATCAGAGCTGCTTTTTCATGAACAGGCTGGTGTTATTCTCTTCGTAGTCACCAAAAACGCTGCAGCGCACAAAACCATGTCGCGCGTAGAGCCTATGGGCAGCTTCAAGCAGGTTCCCAGTCTCAAGCTTCAAAGCGGGCAGCTGCAAGGCGCGGGCCTCATGTTCAATACGATTGAGAATTGCACTCGCGACACCTTTGCCGCGCGCCGCCTCACTGGTAAACATCGACTTAATTTCACCATAGCCGACCGTCTTTTTCAAAGCCCCGCAACCAAGCAGAGTTTGCCCGTCTCGGGCAATGAAAAAACGCACATTGTTTTCGCAAAGCGCATCAATAGAAAGATAGTAATTATCTTCCGGCGGAAAGAGCGTGCGCATAAGCTCATGGCTTGCCGTCAGAAGTGCCAAGGCCTGCGGACCACGTGGATCACCTCGCTCGACAATCATGCGTTCAAAGCAGCTTCAATCGCTGCGTGATCCAGGCCTGCTTGACCAATGACCACGAGCCGGGTCTCTCGCGTTTCATCAACTCCGAAAGGCCGGTCGAAATACGTATCCACCCGGGGCCCGACAGCTTGCAAAGTCAGGCGCAATGGCTTGCCTGCAACGCTCGCGAAGCCTTTCAAGCGCAAAATATCATGGGCACGGATCACCTCTGCCACCTGTTCGGCAAAAGCTTTCGCATCGCTAATCTCGCCGCATGTTACAACGAAACTTTCGAACTCATCATGGCCATGTTCATGCTCGTGATCATCGCCATCATGGTGGCGATGGTGATGCACTTCATGACGTGCCTCAAGGTCGTCCTCGGCGGCGATCCCTTGTCCAAGCAAAACACCTACCGGAAGCTGCCCCATTGATGCTTTGAGAACCTGAACACCATCCCGGCTTTCGTCTTTCAAAGCCCCTACAAGAGCCATTGCTGCATCCTCGCCCAGCAAGTCAGACTTGTTCACCACAATCATGTCCGCGCAGGCAATCTGGTCTTCGAACAGTTCAGACAAAGGCGTCTCGTGATCAAGGTTATCATCCATCTTCCGCTGCGCATCAACGGCCACCACGTTATGCGCAAACCGGCCCTCAGATACGGCAGCACCATCTACCACAGTCACAACGCCATCCACAGTCACCTGAGTGGAAACCTCTGGCCAGTTGAATGCACGCACCAAGGGTTGTGGCAATGCCAGTCCAGATGTCTCGATCACGATATGATCCGGTTTCACATCCCGCGCCAGCAGCTTTTCCATGGTTGGGATAAAATCATCGGCAACAGTACAGCAAATGCATCCGTTGGATAGCTCCATGATATCATCCTCAGAGCAGGTTTCATCCCCGCAGCCCTTCAGAATATCCCCATCAACGCCCAGATCTCCGAACTCGTTAATAATCAATGCTATCCGTTTTCCATCTGCATTTTGAAGCATGTGACGGATCAGTGTCGTTTTACCAGACCCAAGAAAGCCCGTGACGACGGTAGCAGGTATTTTACCATGCATTTTGAATACCTCAAATTTTCTTTAAACAGCCCTTAGACGGCCCAGAAAGGCCTTCTTTGATAGGTGATCAGGATGTAACTAGCTTGCGGCGTGCAGACGCGGTGTCACCCAATGTGACCCTTCAAGGCTGCGGATCGCTTTGGCACCCGCCAGTACGGCCAGATCAGCCAGAGGCTCAATCAGAACGACCAACATATAGGCAGCGCCAAACGAGAAGACAGCACTGACATTCTCGCCCCCGAAACCAGAGCCATAGAAGGCCCAAAATGCTACCCAAGCGACAATGCCACCCTGATACACCGCTGACATTGCAAAGACTTGTTTGAAGTCGAGGTCCACATAGGCTGTACCCTTGGCAATGACGTGATATGACAGAACATGAAGGCCAAATAACGGTACCAACAAGGTGGTCAGGTTCATAAAATACTGCGACAGATCAGTTGGTGCAAAGAACAGGCCTTGGATTAACAACCCTGCCGCAAGACCAATCGCGGCCGGCCCAGCGCCAAGTACCAACAACAGCGTTGTTCCCAGAATGAAATGCACCTCGGACACACCGACCGACATATGCGGCAGAAGTTCAAAGAAGATAAATACAGCAACCGTTGCAGCAATGCTGCGTGTGGCAAGAGAAAGAACGCCTTTTTCTTTCAGGGTGTCCCAGATCAGTTTCGCCGAATAACCAGCTGCTCCTGCGGCTGTTGCGTAGCTCAGGACTATTTTTGCGCCCGTAACGACGCCTGGTTCGATATGCATTTCTTTTCTCCTCTACCGTCTCACCCGACGGATTGATTTCACCAATGCAAGGCTGGTCTCCTGGCTTGCGGGTCGTGATGCACGTCGACCTTCCCAGATTACTCCAGTGGCATATGTGACGCGCACTCACCGCTTACAGTCGCGGGGGCGGCTGTGGACTAAGGCCCCGAATTGGGTCACCTTCACCACATTCCCATTTCATCCCTGCCGCACTTAGCACGGCGTAGGAACCTTGCTTGTATGTGTGCGCCCAGAGCGTATGGGGGTCAAGAGGGATTACGACACGATGTGCGGCAAACACGTCGGAGCTATTCTTTTACGTGCACTACATGTTTGGTAAATAACGGTTTGAGAAATGTAAAACCCCGACCAAGGGTCGGGGCTTTTTCTTACGTCTTTCTTACGTCAGCATGCGCTCAACTTCTTCACGCTCAAATATCTCGATAACATCGTTAGGGCGTATGTCATCGTAATTCTCAAAAGCCATACCGCATTCCTGACCGGATTGAACCTCAGGCACTTCATCCTTGAAGCGTTTGAGCGTTTTCAAAGTGCCCTCGTGGATCACAACATCGTCTCGCAATAGACGCACACCTGCCGACCGCCGCGCAACGCCTTCGGTCACAAGACACCCGGCAACCTTGCCAACACCAGTAACTTTGAAGACCTCTTTGATCGTCGCATACCCAATGAAGGTTTCCTTGATTTCAGCGGACAGCAAGCCTGAAGCCGCGGCCTTCACATCATCCACAAGGTCATAAATCACCGAGTAATAGCGAATTTCGACGCCTTTCTGGTTTGCCGTATTCCGGGCAGATGTATTGGCCCGAACATTGAATCCGAACACAGGCGCATTGGATGCTTCGGCCAGACCAATATCACTTTCGGTAATCGCACCAACGCCGGAATGCAGCACGCGAACGCGAACCTCTTCGTTGCCAATCTTCTCCATCGCTTGAACAATGGCTTCGGCAGAACCTTGTACGTCCGCCTTCACGAGGATTGGCATTTCGGTCAGGTTCTCATCGTCTTTCGCCTTGGCCATAAGCTGTTCAAGGGTCGTCGCAGCACCAAGGGCTGCACGTTTGTCCTTGGCCGCTTTTTCACGATAAACAGCAATTTCACGAGCCTGAGCCTCGGTATCAACAACATTCAGAACGTCGCCTGCTTCCGGCGTTCCGTTCAAGCCCAGAACTTCAACCGGAACGGAAGGTCCGGCCTCTTTGACGCGGTCACCCTGATCGTTGATCAAGGCGCGCACCTTACCGTATTGTTCACCCACAACGAAGATATCGCCTTGGCGCAAAGTACCATTCTGGACCAGAACTGTCGCGACAGGGCCACGACCTACATCAAGTTGTGCTTCAATCACGGCACCAGAAGCAGCCCGATCAGGGTTTGCTTTGAGTTCAAGAATTTCAGATTGCAGCGCAATGGCTTCAAGCAGGTTATCAAGCCCCTGCCCGCTTATTGCCGAGACCTCAACATCCTGAACTTCGCCGGACATCTTCTCAACGATCACCTCATGTTGCAAAAGGTCAGTCCGCACCTTGTCAGGATTTGCATCGGGCTTATCAACCTTGTTGATCGCAACGATCATAGGAACCTCAGCTGCCTTTGCGTGATTGATCGCCTCAATCGTTTGCGGCATCACAGCATCATCCGCAGCAACAACAAGAACCACGATATCCGTGACCTGAGCACCACGCGCCCGCATGGACGTAAACGCGGCGTGACCTGGTGTGTCTAGGAATGTCAGTTTTGTGCCGTTTTGATCGACCTGATAAGCACCGATATGCTGGGTAATCCCACCCGCTTCGCCTGCAGTCACGCGTGCGTTGCGAATTGCATCCAGAAGCGATGTTTTACCATGGTCCACGTGACCCATAATCGTAATCACAGGCGCGCGCGGTTTCAGATCTTCGGGATCATCATCGGTCTGGGTGATCACGTCTTCGACGTCAGCATCCGAGACCCGAACAACCTTATGGCCGAATTCCTCGATGATTAACTCGGCTGTATCTGCATCAATAGTCTGGGTCTGAGTTGCCATGATGCCATTCGTCATCAGAGATTTGACGACGTCAGCCACACGTTCTGCCATGCGGTTCGCAAGCTCTTGAACGGTGATCGCTTCAGGCAGTTGCACATCGCGCACAACCTTTTCGCGCTCAACAGAGCCACCCATGGCCTTCTGGCGAGCGCGTTCCTGTTTACGCTTCATCGCCGCCATGGATTTTTGCCGTTTACCTTCACCACCAGCCAGAGCCTGATTTAGCGTCAGCTTACCAGAGCGGCGGCTATCATCACGCGCCTTACCTTTGTTGCGATCCATACGATCATCGCCGCGGTCCTTGCGCTGATCTGCGGCAGCCGGTTTGGGCGTGCGTTGTGACGTTGGCTTTTCGGAAATATCGCCCGGTACGGGAGCTGGCGGAGCAGCAGCACGGGTCTTCGCCTCTTCTGCCTCACGCAGTTTACGGGCGTCCTCTTCGGCCTTTACCCGGGCGCGTTCTTCACGCTCGCGCTCTTCACGCTCTTTCTCTTCGGCTTCGGCACGACGACGCTCACGATCTGCAGCACGCGCTTCTTCCTCTGCCTTACGGCGGGCGGCATCTTCAGTTTCGCGCTCCTGAGCAAGCTGAAGCGCCTTCATCCGGCGTTCCATCTCGGCATCCGAAATTCCAGCGGGCCGCTTGGATGGATCGCTTTTTGCAGCCGTCGCAGCACCGGCAGGTTTTCCGGCACCGGGTTTGGGGACGACAACGCGTTTGCGTTTCGTTTCTACCACCACGTTTTTGGTGCGACCGTGGCTGAAACTCTGCTTCACATTGCCCGCACGGGGTCCACCACCACGAATGCCCAAAGGCTTTTTGCCGTCATTCTCGCTCATACGTCGTCTTTTCCTTTCGGGCGGGATTTTCCGCCGCCATGTCCGCGGACACCTCGTAAGCGCTTGGCTTCAGCAATAACCTGTTTGCCGAGTCCCCCCGCTGTTAAGGCGCCATGTATCACACTTTCCCGACCGAATGCCAAACCCAATTCCTGAGAGGTCAAACAGCCTATAAAAACATCTTTGCCAGGCGGTGAACGAAGGCGCGATTTGCCTCGCTCTGAACCATCACTTGCCTGAATCAAAACGCGGGCGCGTTCTGTCTCCAGCAAGCCTTTCACCTTCTCGTAGCCCGTCACAGCCTGACCCGCTTTGCGCGCCAACGAGATAAGATCAACCAGGCGTTGTGCCAGAAGGCTCTCGGTCTGTGCAAACAAACCCTCTGGCACCAAAACCTGTTCTTTGGCCGAGCGCGAGAAAGCCTTTTTCTTTATCGCAGTTTCAAGCGCATTTTTCGTCGCATTCACCCACATTCCACGTCCCGGCAGCTTGCCGCGAATATCCGGTACGGCCTGACCTTCCGGTCCCACCACGAATCGGATCATCAAAGCAGGGTCACCAATCTCGCCGCTTGCAATACAGCGCCGTTCAGGACCTTCATTCAGTTTCTCGCGACCACTGCGGCTCATGAGCCGATCCATCGAGGCCTGAGATCAGGCCTCGACCTCCGTTGTTTCTGCGGCTTCCTCGGTCTCTTCTTCCTCAGAGACCAGATCGGCAGGATCAACCCAACCCAATTGAATGCGGGCGGTCATAACCAGAGTTTGCGCTTCTTCAAGGGACATATCGAATTTCTCCAGAACCCCATCATCCTTGACACGCTCACCATCAACAGTGGTCCAGCCACCGGCCAGTTCCCAATCTGCGCAGGTCGCAAAATCTTCAAGCGTTTTCACGCTATCCTCGGCCAATGCCTCAACCATCTGCGGTGTCAGCCCCTCAAACCCGATCAGGCTATCCTCTGCGCCCAGCTCACGTGCATGTTCCAGCGCTTTTTTGTTCTGCGCTTCAAGGAAATCACGCGCACGGGCTTGCAGCTCGGATGCGGTGTCTTCATCCACCCCGTCAATGACCAAAAGCTCTTCGGTTTCGACATAGGCAACTTCCTCCAGAGAGGTAAATCCTTCAGAGACCAGAAGCTGTGCGAAGAATTCGTCAAGATCAAGCGTATCCATAAACAGCTTTGTACGCTCTTCGAATTCCGCCTGACGCCGCGCGCTTTCTTCTTCCTCGGTCATGATATCGATATCGAGCCCGGTCAGCTGGGATGCCAGACGCACGTTTTGCCCACGACGACCGATCGCCAATGAAAGCTGTTCATCCGGAACGACAACCTCAATCCGCTCGGCCTCTTCGTCCAGAACCACTTTCGTGACCTCGGCAGGCTGCAGCGCGTTCACAAGGAATGTCGGCTGATCTTCATTCCAGGGGATGATGTCGATCTTCTCACCTTGAAGCTCATTTACAACCGCTTGCACGCGGCTGCCGCGCATCCCGACACAAGCGCCGACAGGATCAATAGAGTTGTCATAGGAAATAACTGCTATTTTCGCCCGAGATCCCGGATCACGTGCTACAGCCTTGATCTCGATGATGCCATCGTAAATCTCGGGAACTTCCATTTTGAACAGTTCGGCCATGAATTGCGGGTCTGTCCGGCTTAAGAAAATCTGAGGCCCGCGGGGTTCGCGACGCACATCCTTGATGTAAACCCTGATACGATCATTTGGACGATATGCTTCGCGGCCGATCTTTTCATTCCGACGCAGAACAGCCTCGCCACGACCGATATCAACAATGACATTGCCGTATTCCTCACGTTTGACGAGACCATTGATGATGGTGCCGGCCTTGTCTTTAAATTCCTCGTATTGGCGATCACGCTCAGCCTCACGGACCTTTTGCAAGATCACCTGCTTGGCTGATTGTGCCGCGATACGGCCCATTTCCACCGGAGGCACTTCGTCTACGATTGTGTCGCCCACTTCGGGGTTATCTAGATATTGCTTAGCATCCTCGACATTTAATTCGGCGCGGTCATTCTCGATGGCATCATCCTCAACCACCGTCCGCACACGTGTGAATGTCGCTTTGCCAGTCTTGCGGTCAATAGAGACCCGGATGTCCAACTCCGCCCCATAGCGAGACTTGGCAGCGCGCGCGAGACTTTCTTCCATTGCCTCCACAACCAGCTCAGGGTCGATCATCTTCTCGCGGGCAACAGCCTCGGCGGTTTGCAATAGTTCAAGCTGGTTGGCTGATGTAATTGCCATTTATGTAGTCTCCTCACCGTCGACGATCTCTTGAATCTCGTCAAATTGGGTTTCGTCTATTGCACCCGCATCCTTACGCGACCGCAAAACTTCTCGGATCAGCTCGTCGGTCAACACAAGCTTGGCGTCCGACAGCCAATCGAATTTCAAACCGACGGTGCCTTCGTCGATATTGATCAGCACCTCATCGCCCTCGGTACCGGCGATTATTCCTTTGAAACGGCGGCGGCCATCGATCAGTTCCTCTGTCTCGATCTTGGCCTCGTACCCCTGCCACATCTCAAAATCCTTAAGACGCGTCAAAGGCCGGTCAATTCCCGGCGAAGATACTTCCAGCGTATATTCCCCGGCAATAGGATCTTCCACGTCAAAATGTGCTGACAATTCAGTCGAAATCTGGCCGAGCTCGTCAACCTCAATCCCACCATCAGGCTTATCGGCCATCACTTGCACCGTGTCGATCTTGCCACCCATCAAACGGATGCGCACCAGCTCAAACCCCAACCCCTCAACAACGGGTTTGGCGATTTCAGCCAGACGGCGATCGATAGCGGCTTTGGCAATCAGGTCAGACATAGCTTCCAAAATAAAAAACGGGCGCGCGGCCCGTTGAAATTTCCCGGTGGAGTGTTGGGGGTGGAAACCAACACGCCGCTGTTAAAGGCGATATACGCATCCCAGCCTGAGTCTGCAAGACCACTTCTTTAGTTTACCTGCAAGTCGCCCGCCTGCTCACAACTTTCAAGGGGTGATTGCGCCCCAATAATACCTAAAAGAAAGGGTATCTATTTAACTACCAAAGATAGTTTGGTGTAAAGGCGTCCTACATGATCAGCAGGACGCCCTTCAATTTTATGCGAACCACCAACGCTCTATGAAGCGCGTGCTGTCCATCTGGTAAACATTGCCAATGGTGCCGCTGTTGGTCAGCTTGGTCGAATGGGCGTCGACATAGTTTGCATACATCGGAATTACGCTGCCACCCTCGGTAGAGCACAGCATTTGCATCTCCGTATACATCTCGCGCCGCTTATCCGAATCCAGCTCGGCCCGCGCAGTTAGCAAAAGTTCCTGAAAACGATCGTTTTCCCATCCTGTGTCGTTCCACGGAACACCTGTTTCATAGGCGGAAGAGAACATCCAATCCTCGGTCGCGCGGCCTGCCCAATAAGCTGCACACCATGGCTTTTTCAGCCAAACGTTGGACCAGTATCCGTCGTCAGGTTCCTGCACCACGTTGATGTTGATGCCGGCAGTTTTGGCAGAGGCCTGATAGAGTTGTGCCGCATCAACAGCGCCGGTAAAGGCCGCGTTCGCCGCGCTCAGGTCCACATTGAGTTCGGTTAGACCTGCCTCTTTGAGATAAAACTTGGCTTTGTCCGGATCGAAGGAGTTCTGTTCCAGATCAGCCGCATAATACTGATTGGCAGGGCCAATCGGATGGTCGTTACCAATGGCACCATGACCCTGCAGAATCTTATCAACCATTTCCTGACGATTGATCGCGTGTTTCAGCGCCTTGCGGACGTTCATATCCTTAAACGGATCAGTGCCGACCAGCATCGGGAAGGTGTAGTGCTGGTTGCCTGTAACCTCGAAGATATTGACGTTGGGATTGGCCTTCATCAGCGCTTCGGTTTTAAAGTCAACGCGGTTGATTGCGTCGACCTGACCTGTCATCAAAGCGTTCATCCGGGCGGCCGCATCATTGATGGCGATAACCTCGACCTCATCGAACCAGCCTGCCTCACCATCTTTGTAGTGGCTTTCGACGCGTTTGCCGACAAAGCGCACGCCGGGATCGAAGGACTCAACGCTGTAAAGCCCGGTACCAATACCATTGGCAATCGCTTCTTCAATTTGTCCGGCAGGATACATCAGCAGATGGAAATCAGACATCAGGAATGGGAAATCCGCATTACCGGCAGACAAGGTAAACTGGACTTCATGCTCACCCAGCTTTTTCATCTCGGTGATTGGTTCAACAATCGGCTTGGCTGCAGATTTTGAACCTTCTTCTGTGTGCATCTGTAACGACGCAATCACATCGTCAGCCCCAAAGGCTTTGCCATTGTGGAAGGTCACACCCTCACGCAGCTTGAAAGTCCATGTCTTGGCATCCGCAGAAGCTTCCCAGCTTTCTGCGAGCTCACCTTTCAACTGACCATCAGCGCCGATTTCTGTCAGGCAGTCGAAAACACACCCGTAAGCCAGCAGGATTATGTAAGTGTCCGAATGGGTCCGCCCGTCCCAGCTATCCGAGGTATTGGCACCAGCGATGCCGAGGCGCAGTCTGCCCCCCTTTTTGCCTGCGCGCGGACCGGCAAGCCAGTGGCGGCCAGAACACCAGCGGCGACACTGGTTTTCAAAAGGCTACGTCTATTCATCTGAGACATAAATCTCTCCCCGTTATTCATCATTAAGTGGGACGGTTTTCCGTCCGGTTAAGCCCCGATATGAGGCGATTCGTATTACAGTTTATCAGTCGCGGCATCGCCTATGTTATCCAGACCGCGCTCTTGTAACAGGTTTGTCAGCCAATCCGGGTCCATTTCCGGCACAGAACTAAGTAGAAGATCCGTGTAGGGATGGTGTGGCGGCTGGAACATGTCCAGCTTTGGCCCCTGTTCGATCACTTTGCCATCTTTCATCACGACGACCTCATCCGCGATGGCTTTTACTGTCGCCAGATCATGGGTGATAAACATATAACTCAGACCCAGTTCATCCTGCAATCTGGCCAGAAGTTTCAAAATACCCTCGGCCACCAGCTGATCCAGCGCGGATGTCACTTCATCGCAGATGATAAATTTCGGCTCTGCTGCCAGCGCGCGGGCGATACCAACGCGTTGCTTCTGCCCACCTGACAGTTCAGACGGCAAGCGGTGAAGGTACTGGCTTGGTTCCAACTCAATTTCGCCCAACAAGTATTCAACACGCTTACGTTTCTCGCGGCCCTTGAGGCCCATGTAGAATTCTACAGGGCGACCGATGATCTCTCCAATGGTCTTGCGCGGATTCAGGGCCGTGTCAGCCATCTGATAAATCATCTGTGCCTGACGTAGCTGATCCTTGCTTCGTTTGCGATAATCAGCAGGCAGCGGCACCCCATCAAATTCGATATGGCCGATGCGTGGCGGTAAAAGCCCTGTAATACAGCGCGCAGCCGTGGATTTGCCCGACCCGCTTTCGCCAACAACAGCAACAGTGCGACCGGCGTGAATATCGAAACTTACATCGTGCAAAACATCTGTCTTACCGTAAGAGGCTGTGATGCCTTTCACCGCCACAACAGGTGTAGAAGCGCGCGCAACCGCAGGCTTTGCAGGCCGCTCAAACCCGCGTACCGCCCAAAGAGACTTGGTATAGTCTTCCGTAGGTGCAGACAGCATGGTGCGGGTGTCGGCCTCTTCCACCTCGTCACCTTTCAGAAGCACTTTGATCCGATCCGCCATCTGCGCCACAACCGCAAGGTCATGGGTGATATAGATCGCAGCTGTATCGAACTGCTCTACGATATCGCGGATCGCAGCCAACACATCGATCTGTGTCGTTACATCAAGCGCTGTTGTCGGCTCATCAAAAATAATGAGATCGGGACGACAGGACATGGCCATAGCCGTCATTGCACGCTGCAACTGCCCGCCAGATACCTGATGAGGATAGCGAAACCCGATCTCTTCGGGGTTCGGCAAGCGTAGACGGCGGTAAAGTTCAATGCCGTCTTCTTCGCTTTCCTTTCGGCCTTGAACGCCGTGTTGCACGGGTCCCTCGGTATGCTGATCAATCAGCCGGTGCGCAGGATTGAAACTGGCGGCAGCAGATTGCGCGACATAGGCGATGCGTTTGCCTAAAAGGTCCCGTTTGACGTCTGCGGAGGCTTGCACCAAGTCGATCCCGTCAAACTCGACCGTACCGTCTGAGATACGCACGCCATCACGGGTAAACCCCATGGCAGCAAGTCCAACGGTAGACTTCCCCGCACCAGACTCGCCAATCAGGCCCAGAACCTCGCCCTTGTTCAAATCAAGATCAACGCCCCTGATGATCGACGACCAGGTCTCATCAGACCGGCCCTCAATCTTCAGACCGCGTATTTTCAGCAAGCGGGTCATTCCTTTAGCCCTGAAGATTTCTGCAACATCCAGTCAACAAGGAAATTCACCGCTACAGTCAGCAAAGCAATCGCACCTGCCGCCAAGAGCGGAGCGGTCGCCGCAAGCGGCGCAAAAGCCGCATAGTTGATGAACTGGGACAGATCCTTAACCATAGTACCCCAATCCGCCAAAGGCGGTTGGATCCCGACACCAAGGAAAGACAAGGCCGCAATTGTCAGGAACACGAAGCAGAAGCGCAGACCGAATTCAGCCAGCAAGGGCGCATAGGCATTCGGCAGCATTTCCCGGAAAATCAGGTAGCTTAACCCTTCACCCCGCAGCTTCGCGGCTTCAATATAATCCATAACAACAATGTTTTGACCCACGGCCCGCGCCAACCGGTAAACGCGCGTGCTGTCGATCACCGCAATAATCAGCACCATGAAATAGGTGCGGTTGATGCCGAATTCATTTGCCCAAACAGTCGCAATCGTCATCAACAAAAGCGCAAAAATCAGAGCCGGGATTGCCATCAGCGCATCAACACTGCGCGACAGAAGTTGATCCAGCCAGCCCCCCAAAGTCGCCGCCAGAAATCCCAGAGAAGCACCAATGAAAAATGCAAGACAGGTCGTGGCAAACGCAATACCCACCGTATTTTTGGCCCCGTAGATCAGGCGGCTGAGAATATCGCGTCCGATCTGGTCCGTTCCAAGGGGATAATCCGGGTTCCCGCCGGTTGCAGGATCGCCACCTGGGATAACATTTGCAGCTCCAAGAATCTCGCCCTCGCCATAAGGGGCAATCCAGCCTGCAAATATCGACACAATCGCGTAAATCAAGATTACCAGAATACCGAATGAGGCTGTCAGGGGCATGGTGCGAAACAGCTTTCGCGTCGCTTCGGTGCCAATATAACGGCCAAAAAGACGAAACAGATATGCAGCCACAGAGAAAATAACGAAGCCATGCACCGCCCATCGGAAGAAAACGACACCGGCATTCGGCGCGCCGCCTTCCAGCTCTGCCGGTTGCAGATAATACCAGCCGCCTAACATAATGCAGGCGAATGCAAGCGCATAGCCAAACGCCACGCCATAAGGCATATCCCTGAAAAACGGTGTATTTCCGGTTGTAAGCTGCCCAATAGCACGCATGCCATAACCGCCGATTGAAATAACCACCAAAGCAGCCAGAGCCCAAATCCAAACGCTCATTTCGGATGCCTCAGGCGAGGGTTCGAGATTATCGACAGGATGTCAGCCAAAAGGTTCAGCAGAATATAAGCTGCGGCAAATATCAGGCAGCAGGCCTGCACAACGGGGATGTCGCGGTTTATCACGCTATCTACGAAAAGCTGGCCAATACCGGGATAGACAAACACAACCTCAACCACCACGACACCCGTGATCAGGTAAGCCAGGTTCAGAGCAACCACATTGATGATTGGGGCCAGCGCGTTTGGCAGCGCGTGTTTCACAATCACCCGCATTGGTGACAGGCCTTTCAGGCGCGCCATTTCAATATAGGGTGAGGCAAGCAGATTGATAATCGCCGCCCGTGTCATCCGCATCATATGCGCAGTGATCACAAGGGTCAGCGTCAAGGCTGGCAATACCGTTTTTTCCAGCCGTTCCGCGAAACTCATATCCGCATAAATGCTGCTAACCGGCGGAAACAGCGGATTCAGTGTCGCCAGAAACAACATGACAATATAGGCCAGAAAGAACTCGGGGCTGGAGATCGATGTGAGCGTGGTAATATTCATTGCCCGGTCAAAAACCGAATTGCGATAAAGCGCAGTCAGAATGCCCAATGTGATCGCCAGGGGAACGGCCACTGTAGCAGTAACAGTCGCAAGAAATATGGTATTTCCGAAACGTGGAGCGATCTGTTCGGCAACAGTTCCCAATCCGCTGCTGGTACTTGTGCCCGTATAGCTTTGAAACAAGGCTTGGCTCATGGACGTCCCGAAGTCGCCCCGAAGCACACCAGCAAGCCATTCAAAGTAGCGTATGACCGGATGCTTGTTCAGACCAAGTTCTTCACGAATACCAGCGACGGCCTCAGGCGTCGCCCCTTGGCCAAGTATAGCTTCCGCGAAATCGCCTGGTAACATGTTCACCGCAGTGAAAATGATGACCGATACAACCAGCAGTGTCACAAGCCCCAGAAGGAGCCGTTGTATTATAATCCGTATTAATCCAGCCACGTGGCTTGGTACTTCCCGGTATTTTTTTGTTATGCTTAACCTAACGGCTCAACGGCTTATGTAAAGCCTTGGGATAAATGTTTTTATGTTTCAGAAACTTAGCGAGCAATCGGTATCCCTTACCATATCCGTCACGCGGATCAGCTCAGCTGTAATGCCCGGTTCAGACAAGGCGTGACCCGCAGCTTTGACCATGCGCAAATCAGCGCGGTCCCAACCATCTGCCAGTTGATGTGCCGAAATGGGCGGGCAGATCATGTCATACCTACCCTGCACGATAGTGGCTGGAATGTGGGCAATGACATCGCGGTTCTTCAAGATTTGACCGTCACATTCCAGAAAACCGCGATTGGTAAAATAATGGTTTTCCAGCCGGGCAAAGGCGCGGGCATAGTCTGCGGGGCTATCGCCTACCGGGCCATTCACATGTAAAGCCGCCAGCGCATTTTCCCAACCTGCCCATGCACGTGCAAACCGTGTTTCTAGAGGAATGTCGCCCGAGAATAGGCGTCTGTTATATGCCGCTATCATATCATCCCGTTCATCATGGGGGATGATATCTGCAAACTTTTTCCATTGCTCAGGGAAGAACGCCCCCGCCCCACCGCCGTAGAACCAGTCAAGCTCCGTTTGTGTCATAAGAAACACGCCACGCAAGATCAGATAGGCTGCGCGATCCGGATGGCTTTGTGCATAGAGCAACGCCAATGTTGCGCCCCAACTCCCGCCAAAGACAACCCAGCGATCCACATGAAACGCTTCGCGGATTTTTTCGATGTCACGTACCAGATGCCAAGTCGTATTATGCTCGACACTCGCGTGGGGTTTGGAACGGCCGCAGCCTCGTTGATCAAACAGAAAAATACGATAACGAGCCGGGTCGAAATAGCGCCGCATCGCAGGGCTGCACCCTCCGCCGGGACCGCCATGCAAAACAATTACAGGAATGCCATCGGGGTTCCCGCATTGCTCGACATAGATGCGATGACCATCGCCAACATCAAGCATATGCTGCTCAAACGGGTCAATTGCCGGGTAAAGATGCGCTGCCGCGCGGTTTTGTCCTGCCGATCTGTCCATTATGCCCTATATAACGCCTGAAACATGAACCACCATGCACTAAATCAAGAGAGTTAAGCACGATGACCACAACTGTCGATGCCTCTGAGATCGCAAAATTCGAAGCTATGGCGGCAGAATGGTGGGATCCGAACGGAAAGTTCAAGCCATTACATATGCTTAACCCGTGCCGGTTAGATTACATAATAAGTCAGATCGAGTATGAATTTGACCGTGATGCCACGCAGGACAAACCATTTAAGAATCTTCGAATTCTGGACATAGGCTGCGGCGGCGGCTTGCTAAGTGAGCCTATGGCGCGATTAGGGGCAAATGTTGTTGGCGCAGATGCAGCAGAGCGAAACATTCCCGTCGCACAACTGCACGCAGATCAGGCAGGGCTGGTGATCGACTATCGGCACACAACAGCCGAGGCATTGGCCGAAGCGGGCGAACAGTTTGACGTGATCCTGAATATGGAGGTGGTCGAACATGTCGCTGACCCATTGGCCTATCTAACCGCTTGCCAAAAGCTGTTAAAACCGGATGGGCTGATGATCTGCTCGACGATAAACCGAAACCCCAAAAGCTACGTGATGGCGATTATCGGGGCTGAACATATCATGCGCTGGCTGCCGAAAGGAACGCATGAATGGTCCAAATTCATTACGCCGGATGAACTTGAAAAGCTGCTTAGTCAGGCTGGGTTAATCTTCGAAGACAAGAAAGGATTTGTCTTCAACCCAATTGCATGGAGCTGGTCATTGTCCAGCCGCGATCTGTCCGTGAATTATGTCACAGCAAGTTCAAAACGGGCAGAATAGCCCCTAACTTTCCTGCTCGGACAGCCTGATGCGCAACTCTCGCAAGACAGGTAGGGTTGCGCGGACTTTGTCTGCCCCGATCTGATCGACAATACCGCTGATCATCGGCGCGATTGCCTGTAATGCGGCATCACGCGCACGTCTTCCCGCAGGGCTTATGACAACCTGCTTGCGTCGTGCGTCTTCCCAGTCTGGCGTAACGTGGATATGTCCTGCCCATTCCAGCTTGCTAAGTGTGTTGGTCAACGCCCCTTTGGTCAGATTGAAAACACGTGCCAATTGAGCCGGGGTTCTGGGCTCACTCAGACCCGCAAGATGATTAAGCATTGAGAAATGCGACAGCTCCATCCCTTTGGGCAGGGCTTTGCTTAGCCGATTGCGGGCGAGCTGATCTGTCATAAAAATCTCGCTGAATAGCGAGACGGCAAGTGAGTCTTTCAAATCGGTCATAAGGGTCGCGTATAGTCCCTGTCATGGCTGAGTGAGGGGACACGCTGTCGCGCATCTCTAATCTGGTCAAGATCAAGCTCAACAATGCCGGTCCCAACCTCAGTTCCAGCATCGTATAACACTTCCCCCCAAGGAGCCACCACCAGAGAATGACCGTAGGTTTTGCGTGGCTTCCCGTCCCTTGCTTTGTGCGTGCCGGTTTGCGCCGGGGCAAGGATGAAACACCCTGTCTCAATCGCGCGGGCACGCAGTAACACATCCCAATGAGCAGCACCTGTTACGGGGGAGAATGCGGAAGGGACTGTGATAATCCCTGCCCCGGCCTGCGCGAGATCACGATATAGATGCGGGAAGCGCAGATCATAGCAGACCGTCAGGCCAATCTTGCCAAATGGCGTCTTTGCCAACACCGCTTGGTCGCCGGGGCGGTATCCTTTCGACTCCCGGTACTGCTCGGTGGCAGACAACTGCACGTCAAACATATGTATCTTGTCATAATGCGCGACGATCTTTCCTATCGGATCAATCAGAAAGCTGCGATTGGCAAATCGCCCGTCCAGGTCACCTGTTTTCAATGCCAGTGACCCGATCAAAAGCCATATCCCAAGGGCATGCGCTTCTTCACGTAAGCAGTGCAAGGTCTGGTCGTCTTTTTGAATCTGCAAAACACCCATCTGATGCTCACGGCTGGCTAAGACGCAATTCGTTACTTCCGGTGTCAGCACGAGTTGAGCACCAGCCTTGGCCGCTTCGCGGATCAGACGGCAAGTCTCATGCAGGTTTGCAGCCGGGTCATCCGAAGCACAAAGCTGGATCAACCCCACTTTCATAGGTCACGCCGCCAGTAACGGGTCCAGTTTACCGGAACGGTCCAAAGCGTAAAGCTCGTCGCAACCACCGATATGTTTACCATCAATGAAAATCTGCGGAACGGTCCTGCCGCCATTCGCGCGCTGGATCATTTCGGCCTTCTTGGACGGGCTCAGCGCCACATTGGTCTCGGAAAATTTAGCTTTCTTCTGATTGAGAAGCTTTTTTGCCGCATGGCAATAGCCACATAATGGCGAGGTATAGATTTCAATATTGGCCATGGTGCATCCTTCTGAGCTGGCGGAACTATACGGATTTAGACGTCCTTCGCAACGCGCGCCAGAGCAAGCACGTCAACGTGATCAACGCCCGCGATATGACAAGCCTCCGTAGCAGCCGCAAAAGTTGCCCCACTGGTCATAACATCGTCAATCAGCAGTACGTGACGCCCTTTCAGCACTTTACCATGCTTAGGGTGTGGCTGAATCGTGGCTTCAAGATGTGCAAACCTGTTATCACGGGATTTACCATCAAGACTTTCTGTCGCCTTCGGCCTGTAAAGTGCGCTCGGATGATATTGCGCGCCCAGCATATCGGCTACGCGTCGGGCCAATAAGGCAGACTGGTTATATCGTCGTTTTAGCAAACGCATCCAATGTAAAGGGATCGGCACAACGCATGTGTCCTCCCCCACCGGTGGGGCGACATTTGCCATCCACCGCGCTGCGGGCCTTGCAAGCTCGGTCCGGTCGCCATGTTTCAGCGCCATAACCAGTTTGCGCCCGTTATCCTTGTAGAGCAGCGCAGCGCGGCCATTCCGCCATGGGCGGGCGATGGTGATGCAGTCACCGCATTGCTCATCTTGTCCCGTATCCTCGCCCGGCAACGGCACGCCGCATGTGCTACAACTGAGCCCGTGTATGAATGCTGTATCACGCCAGCAAGCCCCACAGAGGGCAAAATCATCATCCACCATAGCACCGCAGGATATACACTGCGCCGGGTAGACCAGACGTAAGGCGGTTTGCAATCTCATCATGGACCTCTAAGTAGCTGCGAGACCTTTGAACATCGGAGACATCATGCCATCCCCGCCACCGCTCTTTGATCGCACTGCGGTGCTACAGCATCGCGCACGCGCAAAGCGCATCGGGCCGGTATGGTTCTTGCATGACGAAGCGGCATTTGAAGTTCAGGAAAGACTGATGGACGTTAACAGAGCGTTTACGTCACCAGCGATTATCAGTGGGCATCGGGATTTCTGGCAAAATGTGGTGCCTGATGCGGCTTTGATAGACGACGCCGACCTGCTTGATCTTGAGCCTGCATCCCACGATCTGATTATACATGCCATGTGCCTGCATTGGGCGAATGATCCCGTTGGGCAGCTCGTGCAATGCCGCCATGCTTTGAAATCCGATGGGTTATTGCTGGTTGTCATGCTGGGCGGGCAGACATTAGCAGAGTTGCGCACGGCTTTGGCTGAAGCGGAAACGCGATTGACGGGCGGTTTGTCGCCGCGCATTGCTCCGATGGCTGAAATCCGCGACAGTGGCGCACTTTTGCAACGCGCAGGCCTTGCGTTACCAGTCGCGGACAACACAAAATGCACTGCAGATTATGCAACTGCTTTGCATTTGATGCATGATCTGCGGGCTATGGGTGAAAGCAATGCAATGGCTGCGCGGCGGAAAAGTTTTTCCCCACGCAATCTGTTCGCCGAGACAGCACGTATATATTCAGAAGTTTACGGCACAGACGATGGGCGCATCCCAGCAAGTTTTGAGCTGATTTTCCTCACGGGTTGGGCACCTGATGCAAGCCAACAAAAACCGCTGCAGCCGGGCTCTGCAAAAAAGCGCCTTGCCGATTTTTTGAACACAACAGAGTTGGGCGAAGACGCAAAACCGGTTACACAGACGAATTCCCGTGAAAGGGGCGACTAAAATGAATATGATGAACATGATGTCCAGCACACCTCTACCCCATGCCCCGACAGACCATCCAAAGGTGAAATTTGGTAAAATCGGCATTTTGCTGGCCAATCTTGGCACGCCTGATGATTACACGTACTGGCCCATGCGTCGGTATCTGGGCGAGTTTTTGTCTGACAAACGTGTCGTGGATTACAGCCCCTTCATCTGGCAACCGCTTCTACAACTGATCATTCTGACCAAACGCCCTTTTTCCAGCGGCGCGGCTTACAAAAGCATCTGGAATCATGACAAGGGCGAGAGCCCTTTATTGACCATCACAAAAGATCAGACGGCAAAAATCACCGAAACAATGAAAGCCAAATACGGCGATCAGGTCGAAGTTGATTTCTGTATGCGCTATGGCAACCCATCGACCAAATCCAAAGTGCGTCAGATGGTTGAGCGCGGTTGCGACAAGATCGTCTTCTTTCCGCTGTATCCTCAATATGCTGGTGCAACCTCAGCCACGGCAAACGATCAACTTTTCCGGGCGTTGATGCAGGAAAAATGGCAGCCGTCAGTACGAACTGTGCCTGCATATTTTGAGCATCCCGCGTATATCGACGCGCTCGCCAAATCGGTTGAGGATGCTTATGCAAACATTACGGACCGACCCGATGTGTTGGTCTGTTCTTACCATGGCGTGCCAAAGCGCTATCTAATGGAAGGTGATCCGTATCATTGTCAGTGTCAGAAGACATCACGCCTGTTAAAAGAACGGCTGGGGTGGGATGACAGTGATATTGTTACCACCTTCCAGTCCCGCTTTGGCCCGGAAGAATGGTTGCAGCCCTATACCGTTGAAGAAGTCGCGCGGCTGGCTGAAGGCGGGAAGAAAAAAATTGCCGTGATCGCGCCCGCTTTTTCGGCTGACTGCATAGAGACACTTGAAGAGATCAATGAAGAGATCAAAGAAAGTTTTGAAGAAGCTGGCGGGAAACAGTTCACCTATATCCCCTGTCTAAACGACGACGATGCGCATATTGCAGCACTGTCAGAAGTTATCGACGAAAATCTTAAGGGTTGGATCTGACCTGCTGAGCTCAGGCCAGATCCTATGCTCGATAAGTATCTTACGCTGCAACCTGCTCTACTGGGAAACCTTCGTAGTACTTCTGGCCGACTTGAATTCTTATGCGACCATCTTTCAGGGCTTTCACAAATAACCCCTGAATAGACACACAACTGCCTACAGTGACTGTTCTCAACATGACCTCCTCCACAAAGATCGTTCTGAAATTGGCAAAAATGTACTCGTCAACTGTTATATTATCAGCAATTAATAGCCGAAAAGGGGGAATATAAGGCGGAATTGTGGCGAAATGCGCACAATTCAGTCAACCAAGCGCCTTTTTACAACCAGTCACGCAGGATAGGAATCAATGGAATATCCGCTGGTGGCATTGGATAATTGCGTAAATCTCTTGGATGCACCCATTTCAAAACCTGCTTTTCCTGTGCCCGAGGCACTCCTTCCCATTTACGGCAGGCAAAAAGTGGCATGAGCAAGTGGAAGCTATCATAACTGTGGCTGGCGAACGTCAGAGGGGCAAGACAGCTAGACCAGGTGTTAATGCCAAGCTCTTCCTGCAACTCACGAATAAGGGCAATTTCCGGAGTTTCCCCGGGCTCAACCTTACCGCCTGGGAACTCCCAAAGACCTGCCATCGATTTGCCTTCCGGACGTTTGGCCAGAAGAACACGGCCATCTCTGTCGATCAGAGCAACTGCGGACACAAGAACAGTCTTCAAGATCTGTAATCCGCATTTATTTCGATATAACGGTGGGTCAGATCACAGGTCCACATGATCGAAACCCCTGCCCCGAGACCCAGATCAGTTGTGATGATGATATCCTGATTTTTCATATATGCGGCTGCATCAGCCTCTTTATAATCAGGGGACACCCAGCCATTCTCGGCCACGAGGATATCGCCGAACCGGATTGATAACCTATCACGGTCAGCCACAGCACCGGATTTTCCAACAGCCATCACGATGCGGCCCCAATTCGGGTCTTCTCCTGCAACCGCCGTTTTGACCAGAGGCGAGTTTGCAATAGACATCGCAACCTTGCGCGCATCACTGTCCGATGCTGCCCCTGTGACACGCAGCTCGACAAATTTCGAGGCACCTTCACCATCCCGTACGACCTGATGCGCCAAATCCAGCATCACCTCATGCAGCGCAGAGGCGAATTGGTCATTGCCCTCGACATCAACGTCCGCGACCCCTGTCGCAGCTATAAGAAGAGTGTCAGACGTCGAGGTATCGCCATCAACTGTAATTGCATTGAAAGTCTTGCTGTTCAGGTCTGTCACAAGCGTCTGAAGCGCTGGTTGGCTGATCCTGGCGTCAGTAAAGATATAGACAAGCATCGTCGCCATATCCGGCGCGATCATGCCCGATCCTTTGGCGATGCCGGCAATATTTACTGCTGTACCATCAACCTGTACCTGTGCAGATGCTCCTTTAGGAAAGGTATCGGTCGTCATGATGGCCTTGGCCGCATCACCAATGTTGTCCGGCGCTAATGTAGCGGCAAGCTGTTGCATGGCACCGGTGATCTTCTCGTCAGGCAGACGCTCACCAATAACACCAGTTGACGCGGTGTATACATGAGCATCCGGTATGCCCAGCGCCACCCCTGCAGCCTGGCACATCCGTTCAACAGACGCATCACCATGTCGCCCTGTAAACGCGTTGGAATTGCCCGAGTTTACAAGGAAGGCAAAGCCATGCTTCGGGTCTTCCGCTGCATGCAACTTGCGCTGACAATCAAGGACATTGGCTGACCGGGTGGCGGAGGTCGTGAATACCCCCGCGACCGATGCCCCAGCAGTAATACTGGCAAGCACAACATCTTTACGTCCCGCATATCTCACACCCGCTTCAACCGCGGCGAATTGCACACCGGCTATAACAGGCAAGTCGGGGAACCCCCTTTCGGTGCAAGGGGGAGATCGGCGGAGAAGTAACCATTCAAGTGCTCTTTGCAGAAGATTATTCAGTCAGCAAATCTTTATTCCGGATCAATGCCGGGTCAACCTCAACTTCTGTTTGAATTACTTCTGCTGAGCTGGTGACATCTTCAATAGCTTTTTCAATCGCCGCCGAGCGAAGCCCACGCTCAACCTCGTCGCGTACTTCTTCTAAAGGAGGCGCATCCTTGGTTCGGGTTTCCTTACGGATGAGAACATGCCAGCCAAACTGGGTTTGAACTGGTTCAGAAACCTCTCCATCCTTCAGAGCCAGAACGGCCTGCTCAAATTCAGGAACCATAGCACCTTTGCCAAACCAGCCCAGATCTCCACCACTGGGACCGCTGGGACCAGTCGACTTTTCTTTCGCAAGTTCTACGAAATCTGCACCACCATCCAATTCTTTCTTGATTGCGACCGCATCTTCCTCGCTCTCAACTAGAATATGGGCTGCGTTATATTCCTCTTCTGGGTCTGCATTGGTGTATTGCTCTGCATAAGCTTCTTCTATTGCTTTTGGATCTATATCTGCAACACCCACACGTGTCAGAAATTCACCAGCCAGAAACGCGCGGCCTTCGTTTTCCATAGCAAGCTCAATCGCACGGTCCTTATCTTTTTCCATCGCTTGGCTTAGCGCAGTTTGCTGCACAAGCTGGTCAATAATACCTTCATAAAGCTGATCATCGGGGAGCGCTTTATACTGTTCAGGCAGACGTTCCTGCATAGCGATTACGTGCCCCAACGTAATGTCAGTGCCGTTTACAGTCGCCAAAACTGTGCTTGCATCCTGTGCTGCCACTGGCATTGCAACGGTGACAGCCAAGCCTGTTGCACGAAGAAGTGTTGAAAATCTGGTCATATTACCTGCCTCCAAGGGGGTCACGGACTATCCGTGCCGTTGACACTATTCAAGCCGCCCCTTACATCGCCAGAGGTCTGAGACGCTTGTGTATTCCCATGTTGATCTATGTTGTGATGCAAGAGAGAGCAAGGCTGACACGTGACACGATTGTTTGAGCCAAGGATTGAGCGGAAATATGCTGGGTATAGGAACCATTACAAAGAAGGTCTTCGGAACGCCAAATGACCGTAAGGTAAAGGCTGTTCGCCCTCTGGTCGAAGAGATCAATGCGCTTGAGCCAGAGTTCGAAAAACTGAGCGACGATCAGATCAAGGAACGCACTGAGCAGCTGTCAATGCGCGCCCAAAAGGGCGAAAACCTCGACAAATTGCTTCCGGAAGCTTTTGCCAATGTCCGTGAAGCTGCACGACGCGCACTTGGACTGCGCGCGTTTGATACGCAGCTGATGGGCGGGATTTTCCTGCATCAGGGCAACATTTCTGAAATGAAGACCGGTGAGGGTAAAACCCTTGTGGCGACATTCCCAGCCTACCTGAATGCATTGGTCGGTAAGGGCGTGCATATTGTAACGGTCAACGACTATCTTGCCAAACGTGACGCGGAGTGGATGAGCAAGGTCTACACAGCCCTCGGTCTGACAACAGGCGTTGTCTACCCACAACAACCCGATGATGAGAAACGCAAAGCCTACGCAGCGGACATAACCTATGCGACCAACAATGAATTGGGCTTCGACTATCTGCGTGACAACATGCGCTCCAGCCTCAACGACATGGCGCAGCGTGGGCATTTCTATGCGATTGTGGACGAGGTCGACTCGATCCTGATCGATGAAGCCCGGACACCTTTGATTATCTCGGGACCCTCTGAGGATCGTTCAGATCTTTATATTACCGTGGATAAACTGATACCGGATGTTGAGGACGAGCATTTCACTCTGGACGAAAAAACACGCAATGTGACGCTCACAGATGAAGGTAACGAGTTCATCGAACAACGCCTGCATGCAATGGGTCTTCTGCCAGAAGACCAATCCTTGTACGAGCCGGAAAGCATCACATTGGTCCATCATGTAACCCAAGCGCTGCGGGCGCATAAAGTTTATATGAAGGACAAGGACTACATGGTCGTCAACAATGAGGTGATGCTTGTTGACGAATTCACGGGTCGCATGATGAAGGGGCGCCGCTTGTCAGACGGCCTGCACCAAGCCATCGAAGCCAAGGAAGGATGCGACATCCAACCCGAGAATGTCACGCTGGCTTCTGTCACCTTCCAGAATTATTTCCGCCTTTATAACAAACTGGCAGGTATGACCGGGACAGCCGCAACAGAAGCTGAGGAGTTTTTGGAAATATACGGCCTTGGCGTTGTTGAAGTCCCCACGAACCGCCCAATTGCCCGGATAGATGAGCACGATGCGATTTACCGCACGGCCCAGGAAAAATATCAGGCAATCGTTGAGTCTATCAAAGAAGCCCATGAAAAAGGGCAACCAATTCTGGTCGGAACGACCTCTATCGAAAAATCAGAATCCCTGTCGCATCTCCTGAAAGCAGCGAACATTCCTCATAATGTACTGAATGCGCGACAGCACGAACAGGAAGCACAGATCATCGCGGATGCCGGCAAATTGGGTGCTGTTACGATTGCGACCAACATGGCCGGTCGCGGCACCGATATTCAGCTTGGCGGCAATGTTGAGATGCATGTTTTGCAAGAACTGGCCGAGAACCCAGACGCCGACCCGGAAACTTTGCGCGCCAGAATTGAAGCTGAAGTTGCCGAAAAGAAGGAAAAAGTCAAAGAAGCGGGTGGGCTTTATGTTCTGGCAACGGAACGCCATGAAAGCCGCCGTATCGACAACCAATTGCGCGGGCGATCTGGCCGTCAGGGCGACCCAGGACGGTCATCTTTCTATCTCTCGCTCGAAGATGACCTTATGCGGATTTTTGGCTCCGAACGGCTGGAAAAAGTGCTCAGCACCCTCGGCATGAAAGAGGGCGAGGCTATCGTGCACCCTTGGGTCAACAAATCGCTGGAAAAAGCACAAGCCAAGGTTGAAGGCCGCAACTTTGATATCCGCAAGCATCTTCTGAAATTTGATGATGTGATGAATGATCAGCGTAAGGCGATCTTCAGTCAGAGGCTCGAAATCATGGAAGCTGAGGATATTTCCGAGATCACGCAAGATATGCGGCATCAGGTTATCGACGATCTGGTGGACCAATTCATGCCCCCTAAAACCTATGCAGATCAGTGGGACACCAAGGGTCTTTATGTTGCTACGATTGAGAAAGTTGGCATCGACGTGCCGGTTATGGAATGGGCCGAGGAAGAAGGCGTTGATGACAGCGACATCAGCGAGCGGCTTTGTGACGCGTCTGACGAATTCATGGCCAAAAAAGCCGCTGATTTTGGTACTGACACTATGCGTAACATCGAAAAGCAGATGCTGTTGCAAACAATCGACGGCAAGTGGCGTGAACATCTGCTGACTTTGGAACATCTGCGGGCAACGATTAATTTCCGTGGATATGCCCAGCGCGACCCGTTGAACGAATATAAAACCGAAAGTTTTCAGCTATTTGAAGGCATGCTGGATTCCCTGCGGTCTGATGTGACTGAGAAGTTGTCAAAAGTCCGTCCTCTGAGCGAAGAAGAACAAAAGCAGATGATCGCAGAGTTCATGGCACAGCAAGACGCCTTGCAAGCCGCGGCCCAACCGTCAAAAACAGCGCTTGAGACTGAGGAAAGTGCCAGCCAAGGATTTGATGAAAGCGACAGCTCTACCTGGGGCAATCCGGGCCGCAATTCGGAATGTCCCTGTGGCTCTGGCAAGAAATTCAAACATTGCCACGGTCAGATAAGCTGACACTCTGAACACGGCGAATAATTGCTTGGCGCGAAAGCGTGCCACAATTTTTCCACATTTCGGATAAATACTGGATTTGCAACGAGAATACTCGGCAAGGCAGGCGATGAGCAGAATAATAACGACCGTCAAAATGGCGGCACTCACGGTATGTATGATGCCTGCGGCACATGCAGACACTCTTCCGGCAGCAATTTCAGTGCCAATTCTGGCCCCTCCGGAATTTGAGGAAACTCTGCCGGAATTACCTTCGGTTCAGGTCAATTTGCAAATGCCAGCGCTGGTAAAACCCACGGACGATCCGCCCATATCACAGCTGATAGATCAGCCGGATATAAGTGTTTTCGGATATTCTTGCGACGAGGACATTACGCTTAATGCCCAACCGGGCGCTATGGTATCTGTCACCGTAATGGCCCCGTGTCGACGATCTGAAACCGTTACAATTCATCATGCAGGCCTGTCGTTCATCGCGCGGCTTTCCATGACAGGTCAGTTGGATATGACCCTGCCCGCTCTGGCCGAAATAGCTGATTTTGAGATCATTTTTGAAGATCAAGAACGGCATGAAGCCTCAATGCGTGCGCGCGATTTTGATCAATATGCGCGTATTGCCGTACAATGGGACGGCCCGGATGCAGCCATTTTGGACGCATCAGGTGATGGCGAGGTATACCGTTTAGGCGATCCGGCAGCCGGATCGCCGCGCATCGTTCAAATCTATTCGCATCAATTCAACAGCGACGCGACCAGTCGTGTGGTTCGTTTGAACCTTAAAACCCATATAACACAACGCAATTGCAGCATTGACGGACGTGCGCGCGTCAGGCAAGCGATACCCGGCCAGCCCCTATCGGAATACGATCTCAGGTTGGCCGCGCCGGGATGCGAACGCATTGGGGAAACTCTTGAGTTGAAAAATATCTTGCAAGACCTGAAACTCGCCCAGAACTGAGTGGGCAGGAACAGTGAAAATTATCAAGCGCTTGAGTGTTGCGACACTTTTCTTTTGCATGTTGACAGGATTGGCGCTGGCGCAAGACGTGCGCTTGACGTCGCGCGATGGCGCCATCGAGATCGAAGGAACATTGCTGGGCTATGACGGGGAGTTCTACCGGGTCGAAACGATCTACGGCCCGCTGACCCTTGATGGTCAAGGCGTTGATTGTGACGGACCCGGCTGCCCTGATCTGAATTCTTATGTGGCCGAAATAACCTTTTCCGGCACACGCCAGATGGCAGACGTACTGGTCCCGGCTCTTATTCAGGCATTTGCTGATCGTAAAAACCTGCGCCTTCTGCGCGAGGTGCAAAGCGATACATTATCGACTTTCGTGCTAAGCGATGCAGAAAAGGTACGTGCGCGGTTCACGTTGCGCACCACAACGACATCCCAAGGCTTTGCCGATCTGATCGATAACGAGGCTGATATTGCACTTGTGTTGCGTGAACCGCGGGAAGAAGAGCTGGAAAGGGCGCGTACCAATGGTGTGTCTAATCTTACAAAAGGTCGTCGGACCCGGGTGGTCGCTCTGGACGGGATCGTTGCGATTACGTCAAGCGGGCAACCGTTGGAAAGCCTGTCATTGGAACAGTTGGCTCAGGTTTTCTCGGGCGAGTTATCCAGATGGTCGGAATTGAACGGGGTGGATTTTCCGATAGAGCTGCATAGCCCATTACAAGAAACCGGGGTTTTTGAAGCGTTCGAAGATAAGGTTCTGGCCCCACAAGGCGTTGGTTTCACGGATCAATCCATGCTCCATGCAGTGCCAGAGGAATTGGCGGACACAGTTGCCAATGACAATATCGCTCTCGGACTGACGACGCTAACACAAGTGGGCAATGCCAAGGCGCTCAGCATCTCGGGCAGTTGCGGATTCAAGCAGGCTCCAAACCTGACTGCGCTGCGCAGCGAAGATTATCCACTGACCCTGCCTTTGATGTTCTATACCCCTGCCCGTCGTCTACCACTGATGGCGCGGGAGTTTCTGGCGTTCACTGAATCCCCATCTGCTGATCTTGTCATACGCCGCGCGGGCTTTGTGGATCAGTCAATCACGTCGTCAGATTTCAACAGTCAAGGGGACAGGCTTGCCTATGCCATTTCCCGTGCGGGGGAGGAAGTGCCGCTGAGCCAACTTCAGCGCCTTGTCAATGTGCTGCGCGATCGTGACCGGCTATCGACCACGTTCCGTTTTAAAGGTGGATCACGGGAATTGGATGCCCAATCCCGTGAAAACATCGCCCGCCTTGCGCTTGCTTTAGAAACTCAGGCCTTCGATGGTAAAGAACTTACATTTGTTGGCTTCAGTGACGGAGATGGAGACCCGGTAGCGAACCTGAAACTATCGGCAGAGCGCGCAAAGAACGTGATGAGCGAAGTGCAGGACGCAGCCACAGTCGGGTTTTCCGACGTCCAGTTACGTGTCGAAGCGTTCGGTGAAGCGCTTCCGATGGCGTGTGACGATACGGAATGGGGACGTGCCATCAACCGCCGTGTTGAGGTTTGGATCAAATAGGCACGGCAAAAAATTTTAGTCCAAGTGGAACACTTCTTCCATTATCGCCCACCACTCACCATCAGCCCGACTATCAAGCGGATCCTGCTTGGGTCCGCAAACCGCCCACCATTCCTGTGTTTTTGGATCATCTGCCATCAGTTTGGCATCTGCGTCGAAATCGGCGCCATGGTATTCCCAGTATCCAAATAACAGATTTTCCGGCTCTCTCAGAAAGATCGAGTAGTTCTTGATATTGCATTTGGAAATACGTGCCAGAACTTCGGGCCATACATTGGCATGCAATTCTTTATAGCTGGGTATTTGCTCGGGTTTGAGGGCAATGACCATTCCCATCCGTTGCATTATATATTCTCCATCATTGAGGTTGGCTTAGACATCCAACCCATAAAACCGCTGTGCTGTTTCGCCAAAGATCGCCGCCCGCGCCTCTGACGTTAGGTTGCGTGTCATGTCCTTTGCTGTTGCGAACCAGTCTTGGTAGGATGCGGCCAGTTCAACCACAGGCCAATCGCTGCCCCACATAACGCGGTCAGGGCCAAAGCTTTCTATGATAAGGTTCTTGAAGGGCTGAAGATGCGAAACGTCCCAATCAGGTCCGATCTCAGTCACCATACCGGATAATTTACAAAATACATTTGGTAGCTTTGCGATGGCTTTCATATCTTTTTCCCATGCCTGATCTGGGATCAGCCCATCCCCCATAGCAGGCTTGGCGATGTGATCTATTACAATTCCAAGGTCAGGCATAGCTTGCGCGACAGATGCAACCACTGGCAAATGTCGCGGCTGGATAAGCGCATCAAAGCGCAACCCAACCTGCTGCATATGATCAAGGGCCGTCATAACTTCGGGCTTTATGATCCAATCGGTATCATCGATATTCTGTAACATTGGCCGCAAGCCCTTGAGGGCGGGATTCTTTCGAAACTGCTCAATCGTCTCAATAGCATCTGCAGCCACAAGGTCGACCCACCCCACGACACCGGCTATGAAATCGTAATGCTCAGCAAGAGCCAGCAGATATTCGGTTTCCGCCATAGTATCCGTAGCCTGTACCAGCACGGTCTTTGACACATCGCAGGACTGTAGCTGTGGCATCAGATCATCAGGCTGAAAGTCTCGAAAGATCGGCGCCACAGAGTCATTGGGCCAGTCATAATCGCCCCGAGATAGCTTCCAGAAATGTTGATGCGCATCAATAATCATGAAAGCAGGTTCCATTCTTCAAAGATTGTAAGTCTTGCGAACAAGACCATTTGTCAGCTCATGGGCAAGCGTGACCGCCTGATCCACAGTCAAGTGATGTTCAGCCACTAAGCGCGCCAGATAGGCACAATCGACCCGGCGCGCAACATCATGACGGGCCGGGATCGAAGGCAAAGCACGTGTATCGTCGTTAAATCCCGCAGTATTTCGAAAACCAATTGTCTCAATCGTCAACTCACGATGACGCATCATTCCAGCAGCGCTGTCAAAGAACCACCATGCGGGGCCAAGACGCAGACATGGATAAACTCCGGCCAATGGTGCAAGCTCGTTAGAGTAGGTGCTTTCGTCCAGCGTGAACAACACCAATGTCAGACGCGGATCATGACCAAAGCGATTGAGAAGCGGGCGCAAGTTTTGTACAAACTCTGCTTTCACGGGCAGATCAAACCCTTTGTCACGACCAAAGGTTTGGAAAATACCAGTATCATAGTTACGAAAAACACCCGTATGAAGCTGCATAACCAGCCCATCCTCGACGCTCATACCAGCTATTTCCGTCAGCATTTGTGCGCGGAACAACTCCTTTTCCTGCGGGGTTGGCTCACCGGATATGATCCGGGCAAAAAGGGCCTGACACTCACCTTCAGACAAATTAGCCGTCGCAGCGGTCGGATGGCTGTGATCCGTGGCTGTCGCCCCATGCTGGATGAATACAGCCCGACGTGCCCGATGAGCGGCAAGATACCCGGACCAAGTAAGTGTATCTTCGCCAGTAAGCTCAGCCAAGCTATGCAGATTCCTGGAAAACCCGTCATAATCCGGGTCAGTTATCGCGTCAGGGCGATAGGTCGGAAGAACACGACCAGGCCAAGCACTGTCCATAATGGCCTTGTGATGCGTCAACGTATCTGTGGCCGCATCAGTGGTTGCAATTATCTCAATTCCAAAGCGGTCATATAAAGCGCGGGGGCGATAAGCATCCGTTTGCAATACCTCTGTGATAGTATCAAAATATCGATCAGCTGTTTGCGAAGAGAGCGGCAGTTCCAACTGAAACAAATTCTGAAAAGTATGATCAAGCCATAACCGAGATGGTGTGCCGAGAAAGGCATCATAATGCTGTGCGAAGATATGCCATATCTTGCGATTATCGGTCTCTGAGAGGCCGCCATCGCTACGCGGCAAGCCAAGCTGGTCCAGCGTAACACCTTGCGAAACAAGCATGCGCAGAACGTAGTGATCTGGCTTCAAGAGTAGTTCAGTCGCATCCTGAAACGGTGTATTCTGAGCGAACCACACAGGGTCCGTGTGCCCATGCGGGCAGATCAGGGGCAGATGCTTTATCTGATCATATAGCGTTCGAGCAATGTTGCGCGTAACAGGGTCTGCGGGAAATAGCCGATCCTCATGCAATAGCATCGCCCGCCCCTTAGCTCAGTAAAGATCGCAGATATTCCCCGTAGCCGGATTTTCCATAAAAATCCGCCCGCTCACTTAATTGCTCTGCCGAGATCCAGCCTGCATCAAACGCAATCTCTTCTGGGCAACCGGTCTGCATGCCTTGCCGCGATTGCAGAGTCCGCACAAAGTTCCCAGCATCCAACAAGCTGCCATGCGTTCCTGTGTCCAGCCACGCAAAGCCACGCCCCATGCGTTTCACATCCAAAGTGCCGTCCTGCAAATATGTCTCTAAAAGACTGGTGATTTCTAGTTCGCCCCGAGCGGATGGCCTGATACTTTTCGCCCGCTCAGCAGCCGTTCCATCCAGAAAATAGAGCCCCGTTACAGCATAGTTGGATGGCGGAACTTCGGGCTTCTCCACAATGGCAGTGACCTTTTCATCTTCATCCATTGCCACGACGCCATATCGTTCCGGATCGGTAACACGATAGCCAAAAACTGTCCCGCCCGTTTGCCGTGCATCCGCACCCTGCAGCATTTCCGGCAAGCCGTGACCGAAGAAAATGTTGTCGCCCAAAACCATTGCGCTGGTGGCACCGTCCATGAACTTTTCACACAACAGATACGCCTGCGCCAAGCCGTCCGGGCTGGGTTGGGTTATATAGGTCAGTGAGACACCCCACTGCGATCCGTCCCCCATCAGGCGCTGGAACTGCTGGCTATCATCAGGGGTCGTGATGATGGCTATGTCACGAATACCAGCCAACATCAGGATGCTGAGTGGATAGTAAACCATCGGCTTGTCATAAACCGGCATCAACTGTTTGGAGACACCTTGCGTGATCGGGTAAAGTCGCGTACCTGATCCCCCCGCCAGAATGATGCCTTTGCGTTTGCTCATGTCAGTGGTCTCCGAGGTCATTCAAAACAGTTTTCAGCCCCTCATGCCAGTCTGGACGATCAATCCCCAGAAGGGCTATTGTATCACTACAATCAAGGCGTGAATTCAGCGGGCGTTGCGCTGGGGTCGGATAGGCGCTTGTTGGAATATCGTTTACGATACAACTTATACCTGCCAACTCAAAAATGGTCCGGGCAAAATCTGCCCAACTGACATCAGGCGCACCTGCAAAATGGTAGGTTCCGGACTGTGCGCCATCCCCTAACTGCTTTACAGTCCGCATACAGGCATCAGCGATATCAGCTGCCGGGGTCGGTCCGCCGATCTGGTCCGAGACAATATTCAGCTCATCCCGCTCAGCCCCCAACCGCAGCATTGTTTTCACAAAATTCGCACCATGGGCGGAAAACACCCAGGAGGTCCTCAGAATCGCATAGGCTCCACCAGCGTTGCGCACGGCATCTTCACCGGCCGCTTTGGTTCGGCCATAAGTCCCAAGTGGCGCTATTTTATCTGTGGGCTTCCATGGGGCGCGGCCACTGCCGTCAAACACATAGTCGGTTGAGATATGGACGAAAGGTATCGCGAATTCTGCAGCCGCCTGTGCCATCTTGGCTGGCGCCCTTACGTTCAAAAGATGCGCGGCGTCTTCGTCCCGCTCGGCCTGATCAACAGCCGTATATGCTGCGGCATTGATGATGGCATCGGGGCGCTGATCCTCAATCGCCGCACGCGCAGCGTTCGGATTGCAAAGGTCAACTTGACCGCGTCCCAATGCAATGACGCCATCAAGCCGCGCAAGCTCATTGGCGACCTGACCGGATCTTCCAAAAACCAGTACCTTCATCCGGCCTGACCCAAACGCATGCCCACACCGTCGCGGTTCAGCAAAGCCTGCCACCAACTTTCATTAGCCAGATACCATGCAACGGTGCGTTCCAGCCCTTGCTCCAACGTCACAGACGGGCGCCAGCCGAGTTCTTCACGGATACGGGTCGGATCAATAGCATAGCGCAGATCATGACCCGGTCGGTCTGTGACAAATGAAATCAAATTGCGATAGCTCGTTTTGTCGGGCTTCTCACGATCAAGGATATCGCAGATCATATGGACCAGATCGATATTCCGCGCTTCGTTCTCGCCGCCGATATTGTAGGTGCGTCCGACCCGACCCTTATCCAGAACCGTTAGCAACGCATTGGCGTGATCTTCCACAAACAACCAGTCGCGGATATTCTCGCCTTGCCCATAAACCGGGATTGGTTTGCCATGCAAAGAGTTCAGAATAACAACAGGGATAAGTTTTTCCGGGAAATGGAACGGGCCGTAATTGTTCGAACAATTCGTAAGCAGAATTGGCAGGCCATAAGTCTCGGCCCAAGCCCGCACCAGATGGTCCGATGCCGCCTTTGACGCAGAATACGGAGAATTAGGCGCATAGGGCGTATCCTCTGTGAACATCCCAGTGGGCCCGAGCGAGCCATAGACCTCATCGGTTGAGACATGGTGAAAGCGAAAACTCTCTGGCTTGCCCTTGGCCGTCCAATAATCACGTGCGGCTTGCAGAAGATTGTAAGTGCCGGTCACATTCGTCTCGATAAACGCGCCCGGACCGTCAATAGATCGATCGACGTGGCTTTCAGCGGCAAGGTGCATCACCGCATCAGGCGCGTGGATGTCAAAGACACGTCTCAGCGCTGCCGGATCGCGGATATCTGCTTGCTCAAACCTATAGCGCGGATTTTGCGCCACGCTATCTACATTGGCAAGGCAGGCGGCGTAAGTCAAAGCGTCAAGGTTCACAACCTCCAGCCCCTGCGCAATGGCCTGCCGGACCACGGCTGAACCGATAAATCCGGCCCCACCTGTAACCAGAAGTTTCATTTTTTACCCTTCGTAGGTGAACGGAGTTTCGAAATCGACAAAGCCTTGTGCCTTGGCATCCTTGTCGGACAGAACCGCCTTTTCGACAGCAATCCCCCAGTCAATTCCAAGGTCAGGATCCGCAAAATGAACACCCCCATCGCAATCAGGGGCATAAACGTCGGTACATTTGTATAGGACTTCTGTATTCGGCTCCAGTGTGATGAAACCGTGCAGAAACCCTTTGGGTATGAGCAGTTGCAGCCCGTTCTCAGCCGACAACATCTCCCCCAACCATTGGCCATAGGTTGGGGAGCCTTTGCGAATATCCACGGCCACGTCAAGAACAGCCCCACGGGCCACGCGCACGAGCTTGTCCTGCGCATGCGGCGGTGCCTGGTAGTGCAATCCACGTACTGTTCCTTTGGGAACAGACAAAGAATGATTATCCTGCACGAAATCCATCTCGATACCGTGCGCACTCAGGGCCTGCCTGTTCCAGGTTTCTGAAAAGAACCCACGGGCATCTTCAAATCGCCTTGGATGAAGAACGAGCACGTCAGGCAAAGCAGTAGGTTTAACGTCCAATGTATTCACCAGAAACTGAAAGTCACTGACCGCACTTAACAGAGAAAGTCAGCAAAAATAAAGATCAGGTTTCTGGGTCGGCATGTGCTTGCAATTACTGCCAAAGATCATCGCAATGCTGCGACTTTCACCTCAACATCCGGCTGCTCTTCAAACAAGAGCGTTTCTATACTGACCAGTTGTATTTTACCATCCGGCCCATCAGCCAATAGCACTTCATCCTGTCCGGAAAACTGATAATCCGTTTTCTTTCCTGGCAGCAAGGCTCTGTCTTCGCCGGGCCCGCCATGCAGGCGGTCCGCCTTACCGTGGCTGATCAGAAAATCATCGCCCGTCAATCCAAGCAATGTATCTTCCTCGGTTGTGCCTTCCAACTGGTCACGAAATTCAGTGCCAATCAAACTGATCCCATGCCAAAATGACTCTGGGCTGCGCACATCATCTTCAAAAACGACTGTAGCATTATATTCCTCAAGCATACGCCATCTTGGTGTGTCGTCACCCAAATATCGCAACGCGCCCCAGCTTCCCCATTGGGTCGGCGCAGCAACATCCACAAAAGCATTGAATAGCGTACCACCGGCTTCGTACCAGCCATCCAGTAACTCTCTGTAAAGCTCACCCATTTCAGAGCTGTAGTTCAGGGCAATATAGAAATCCGTCAATACATCATCACGAACCAGTTCATCTTGACCCACAACATGAGTTCCGCCCTCATACATGATCAGATCCAGCCCATGTTGCTGCGCTACATCCGCATGATAGGGGAACAAATCAGATACCAGTTCATTCAGCGAACCTTCGCGAAGAAATTCAGAGGCATCCACAATAGCCTGATCAAAGCGATTTTCTTCCAGAAATACTCTACGCGACACGCGCTGCAATCCTTCTTTATCAGCGGCCGCTTCAGCAAGCGCGAGACTTTCATCCAACCACGTCTGTACGCGCTCCACCTCTTCCTGCGTTCCAAGCTCATGGCCGAAATAGCCGGTAATCGCATAGCTGTCGAACAAGCTGGCTGGCTCTGGGTTTGAGCCGTCCTCTGCTATCCACAGTGGCGCTGTCAGCAAGCCTTCTTCCAATCCGGGCCAGCCTGTATGGGTCGCAATAACTTTGACAAGGCGATCATGTGCGGCATCACTAAAAACGCTGTCCCAGATCATCGCAATCTGGGCAGCCCTGACCCCTGCGAACTGCATCCACGCATCGTCTGCCGCATCAACACCCCAGCGTGCCTCGGCTTGGGACAGGGCCCAATCCGCCTGAGGAAACCCAAAATTCCAGACTTCATTCGAATATTCAAGATACGCCATTAATCGTGGATCAAGATGGTCGCGCACATAGATGGCCGAGTTCTTGACATACATGTCATCCGCCATATGCGGCATGGTAAACCAAGGGTCTGCCCCCAGCTCATTCGCAAGGGCAACAATGATCTCCAAAGGGACACCGCGCAGCGAATAGGTGTAGTCGGACAGTTGTGGCCTATCTTCCCATGCCACGACGGGGGACCCGTTAGTATACATCCAGTCCATGAAGCGCAGGACGCGAAAATCAGCAATATGCTGCGTCCAATCCGGGTTGAAAATGGCACCAGCTTCGTGAAGCTCAATATACTCTTTCTTCACCACCGAGATATTGCGGATGTAATTGTCAGGATTGGTTTCTGTAATCGAAATACCAACCAATCCCGGCCCCGGAGTGTATTTGAAAGAGATTTCATTTCCTCTACGGATTACGCCACTGACATTTCCGGATAGGATGATCTTACCTTCGCCCTCAAAAGTCAGACGATATCGCCCACCTGATAATCTTGCTTCTTTAGGCTGTTCGGTCAGTATGAATGTCTCAACGCTTTCCAACTCACGCGGAATTTGCTTTAGCCATCCATTTTCATCCAGATACCCTTCTTCCGATAACCTGTTCGCGTCCCACGCCCCCCATTGCCCCGGTGCATGACCCGTCCAGGTGCGGGCTGTCTTGAACGTATCGATGAAGGGCTGCTGACTGGTCCAATCCGAAATCCCGTTCAAATTCAAAGCCAGCGAAGGGTTGCTGGTTGCATTTTGAAAATGGCTACGGTGCCGCGTATGCGTCTCTTTCCCGAAAGTGCCCACTTGCGTCCAGATAGTCTGGATCAAATCCGCATAGTTATCACGTACAAGGGGATGGATGGTGTCTGGGATTTCGAAAGATGCGGGCGCTGGCTCATCATACATTGCGCTGTATGTTATTAACGCCGCCAAAAAATAGATTGTCGGACGCCCATGAGGAGCAGAGTCTTCGTAGAGTTCCTCAACAGGAATACCCGACAAAGGTGTATCAACCAGCAGTTTCGACAAGACTGAACCGACAGGTATCAATTCGATGTCCAGATCAGGACGTTCAGCAGCAATCATATCGTAATAGTCAATGTACCAGTCGTGATACACGCCTTGATTATAGCTATGATAGTCCTGCAATTTTTGGTCAGACGGCGGAAAACCATATTCCCCCATGTCTGCCCAACCTTCGTATATGTAATATTTTGCTTCTGGTATTTTTGAGGCAACCCAATCGAATGTATCCAAAGTGGCGCTAAGCGGACTTGCCCCTGTCGTGTTCTCCCACTCATACGCGGCATCGGGCGGCAGGTACTGCACAAAATTCGCAGGATTTATCATGATTGTGTTGTAGCCACCTTCCCGAAACCCGCCACGCATTCTACCGAAACCCCAGTTTGACTGAGGCGGTAATTCTGTCGCAAAATTTCGCAGGAAACCCCATCTTCCATCCGCCGCAAAGCGATGCCCCGCGGCCTGCGCTAAAGGAACCAGCCAATGGGGTACGACCGTTTCTTCAGTATTGCTTGCATGGTGGACAAGACTGTTACTGAACAAATAAGCCTTTACGTCTTTGGTCTCAGCAAAAGCGGATGTGGAAATAAGTATTGTTGCAATTGTAAAAATTGTTCTCAGGACAGGCATTTTACTCGCCATGATCCGACACAAAAAAGTATAAGTTACCATCTGACAAACACCATTTAAACCAAGTGAAATTGAGCATTATGTTACACTTAGGGTCAACCGGTTTCATGGCAAAGGGCGTTAGCGGCATTACGCCGATCAAATTTCTGATCTGTGCGCACCTCTGACCGCCGGATAAGAATTGAACGAAATGCCGTCAAACGCGCACCTGAATCACCAACGATTTACTAAGAAAAATTCAAATAATAACGAAAAACGACAGGACTGTTCAGCCTTTCTCTCCAGTGATAGAAAAACTTGTAGATTGTTTTTCAACTTTTCAATGCCTTAAGCAAAAGTACCGTCTTTTTTAAGGATTTCTTAAGTTTTCAGGGCGTGGCCGCTTGACCACAGTGGCTAGTTTCGGCATATTTTTGACATCGGGAAGTCAAGGTTTGACCATTCTCTGCATTTGGTAACAGCAGAAAAATGATCTCGGTTTTGTGTGTGTAAGGAGTAACGGGGACGGTTTTGGTGCGTGTGCTAGTATGAACTTCAGAAATGTAGTGTGTGTCTGAAGACTTCAGCTAAAAAATATCATTTTAGCTAAACTCTTGAATATAAAGCTAAAATGAAATTCTAACCCACCTTCTGTTATGAGTGGGGTTTGTATCGTATCGATTATACGTCCTCCACGTGTATTGAGTGGAAGGATAGTGAGTAATGGCATTGGATCATGGGCGATTTTTCGCCGATATCGACGTTAACGAATACTTTGAGCGGCAGTTAAGCAGTTCAACAGCACGTGATTTTTACAAGAATCACCTCAAGCGTGCATTTGATATTGCCTTGGTGCTCATATCAGCCATCCCTGTTCTGATGGTTACGCTTACTTTGGCGGCAGTAATTGCTCTTGATGGCAAATCCCCATTCTATGCCCAGAAGCGTATCGGTAGAAATGGTATCTCTTTCAAGATGTGGAAGCTGCGTAGTATGGTTGCTGACGCAGATGAAAAGCTTGAGGCCTATCTGAATAGTAATCCAGCCGCACGGCGAGAGTGGGACTTGACGCAGAAGCTCAAAGATGACCCACGGATAACGAAAGTGGGTCGCGTGATCCGCAAGACATCTTTGGATGAATTGCCACAGCTTTGGAATGTCCTGATCGGCGACATGTCACTGGTTGGCCCACGCCCGATGATGCCACAGCAGCGGATTCTTTATCCGGGCACTGCCTATTTTGCGATGCGCCCTGGTCTGACTGGCTATTGGCAGGTTTCAGAGCGCAACGAAGGCAGCTTCGCGGACCGTGCGCCAATTGACAGCAAGTACTTCAGTGAGCAATCGCTTAAAACGGATCTATCCGTTATGGTGAAAACCGTAGGTGTCGTACTGAACGGAACTGGCTACTGAGCCAGTTCCTTTTCATGTAGCTTGGATTTGATCAATCTGGCGACTCCCAAACCCCAGGCATCCCAATTCAATCGATCCTCAAAATATTGCCGCGTTGTACCGCATAGCGCGGCATACACATCCGGCCGTTCAAGGTGGTAAACAATTTTATCAGCAAACGCATTTGCGTCTGAGCCCTCTGGCAACGCAAATCCATTTACACCGTCCAGAACCGGAACGCCGCCGACCCGCAGACATAGAGATGGAAGCCCGTAAGCCGAGGCCTCGCAAAACGCAAAACCATACGACTCGAACGATGGCATGACCATGAAATGCGCTTGCCGATAAGCGTCTTCGAAAACAGCAAGCTCATCTGGCTTTGCTTTGTCCAATGACGGATGAATTGTCATCTGTTCACATGTATGCTCAGGTGGTGGAACGCACCCAATCACCGTTAGATGCGCATCCAGATCGCGATTCAGAAGGGCTTGCAACACCGCGAATGTTGCGGCTCCGCCCTTCGCAAACCAGTTCCGACCGACAAGTAAGAGACGCACAGGGCCATCGGTGATAGGCGCGATTGAAAGGCTATCCTTTGGTGGCGCCGTGACACCGCCGCCCCATGGGACCATATGGGATTGTTCTGGCTTCAGATCGTACAAAACATCCGCCTGATCCTTTAGCCAATCAGAAGGCCAAAGGTTCAGGTCATTTGCTTGAAAAACACTTTTCTCGTGTCGCATAACCCAAGGGTCCAAATAACGCGACAATGACAGGTAGGATCCAAATGCCTGTCCAACCTCTGATTGTCGATATATCGTTTGGGTCGCATCAGATGTAAAAACCTTCATAATCGGATAGGGCAAATCTAAATTAGCAAGGGTATGAAAGCTGAATGGGCAGAATAAAACATCGTATTTCTTTCTAGACAGTTCTTTCTTCACCTTACGCGCGATAAGACGAGACAGTAACAACTGCATTCGCCAACGGACACGCAGGTTGATTGCAACAGGAGCGCGATGAATAAGCCTGCGAACCGGCTCGACACTGCCCCAACTGCGGCTGAGGATATCCACATCCCCGACATGATCCTGCAACGCTTTGTAAATACGGGAGTTTCCACCAGAAAATGTCCAACTTTCCAATGGATCAAGGTCGCAGATATAAGCTATGTTCAATCTGTTCTGTGTCATGAAAATTTCTATATAAACTCACTACAACTGCATTTTCGGACAGGCCGCGCGATAAACAAGAGAACAATTCGCAGCAGCACGACTTTAACCATAAAATTATAAAAAGAAATCACCTCTAATCAGACAATAATCGTAGCCTAACGCCAAATGCTACTGTTATGGTTCATACGCAATTTATCGGTCTTGGCCCAGACATAAGCTAAAACTGAACCGAAAGGGAAATCCAAAGAGGCTATGCCAAACAGTCTAGCATATTTGATGTTGCTGATCTGGCCGATCGTCACGCTCGTTTTTTTCGGCGCATGCCACTTCCACGTGCATTGATCTGGTCTTTTCTAGCGGGTTATCTCTTTTTACCCCCTCTACCAGCAACATTTGACTTTCCGTTGATGCCTGCATTTAGCAAAGAAACAATTCCAAGCCTTGCCTGCCTACTGGTTTGCATCTTCGTACTTGGGAAAAAGATATCCTTCCTGCCAGACTCAACATTAGGTCGCATACTGGTTGCCCTATTCGTAATAACCCCTGCGGCAACAGTTCTGACCAATGCCGAACCAATTGTGTTTCAGCTGACCCAACTGCCAGGGCTGGCTATAAAAGATATTGCAGCCCTTTCGATCAATCAGGCATTGCTGTTTGTTCCGTTCCTTCTTGCGCGACAATTTCTAGCAACACAGGATGCACAGCGTGAAATTCTGATAGCCCTGTTTATTGGCGGTCTCATCTACTCAATCCCCATGCTGATAGAGGTACGTCTTAGTCCGCAAATCAACGTCTGGATATATGGCTACTTCCAGCACAGTTTTGAACAGATGGTCCGGTCCGGCGGCTTCAGGCCTTTGGTTTTTCTGTACCATGGCCTATGGGTTGCATTTTTCTGCATGACCGCTGTAGTTGCCACTGTCGCTTTGTGGCGTAGCGAAAAAGGCAAACCACGTATGAAGTATCTTGCAGCGGCTGTCTATCTGGCGGTGGTTCTGGTTCTTTGCAAGTCTTTGGGTTCGCTTCTATTCATGGTTATTTTGGTTCCGCTGGTGGCATTTATGAGCCAAAAACTACAACTCAAAATCGCCCTTATTCTTGGGCTTCTATCCATCGCCTATCCCCTACTGAAAGGCGCTGATCTTGTCCCAGACCAGGCAATGGTCGAACAAGCGCGTCAGTATCAAGATGACCGTGGTGCCTCTCTTGAGCATCGCTTCAATAATGAAAATCTTTTGCTGGAACGCGCAGCGCAAAAACCACTGTTCGGATGGGGCAGTTGGGGTCGGAATCACCTGCATGATGCTGTGACTGGCGACATTCTGACAGTCACAGACGGACGATGGATCATCGTAATCGGTGTATTCGGCTGGTTTGGATTCCTTGGTGAATTTGGACTTCTGGCCCTACCTCTTCTGCTGCTCGCACGCGGTCTCAGGCACGCCCCAAAACAAACAATATCACCCTATATTGGTCCGTTATCCCTGCTTTTAGCGATAAATATTGTCGACATGATACCGAACGCGACGCTCACCTCACTAACCTGGCTAGTCGCAGGATCTTTGCTTGGATATGCCGAGTCCCTTCGGGCTGCAAAAACCTCTGACTATGCTGAAACGTCAAAGCCTACAGAGACTTTCACGCCTGCGGCCGCTCAACGCCCCCGCACCATTATGTGAGGGTAAAACAATGGAAAATCCGGAAAAGACCCGCACGCCAAAGGTCTTGGTGATTGCCGAAGCTGCGAACCCGGAATGGGTCAGCGTGCCGCTTGTTGGATGGTCATTGGCCAAAGCGTTGGGTGGTATCGCGCAAACCCATATCGTCACCCAAATCCGTAACCGGGATGCTTTCCTGCGCGCGGGGCTGGAAGAAGGCACAGACTTCACGGCAATCGACTCGGAAGCCTTTGCACGCCCACTTTGGAAAATTGGCAATGTCTTGAAAATGGGCGAAGGCAAAGGTTGGACAATGCTACAAGCCGTCTCGGCCATGTCCTATCCATATTTTGAGCGTCTGATCTGGAAGCAATTTGGCCCAGCATTGCGCGCTGGGGACTATGATCTGGTGCATCGTGTCACCCCGCTTAGTCCCACCGTCTCCAGCCCATTGGCCGCAAAATGTGCAAACCTCGGCATCCCCTTCATCCTCGGTCCTTTGAATGGCGGTGTACCATGGCCAAAAGGTTTTGATGCTGAACGCCGCAGAGAACGGGAATGGTTATCTTATGTCAGGGGGGTCTACCGGTTTCTGCCCGGGCGCACAGTCACGACAAAAAATACAGCTGCTATACTGGTCGGGTCACGTCATACAGAAAGCGAAATACCAGACGCATACCATGATAAATGCATCTATATCCCGGAAAACGCCATTGATCCGGCGCGATTTTCCCGCCGCGCCGAGCATAAAGAAGGGCCGCCCTTGCGGGCCTGCTTTATCGGGCGAATGGTACCCTATAAGGGGCCTGATATGTTACTGACCGCCGCCATGCCGCTATTGCGGGGTGGGCAGATGACGTTGGATATGATTGGTGATGGCCCAATGCTGGAAGCGTTAAAAGCACAGGCCGTTGCCGAAGGGACAGAGACTGCTATTCGTTTCCATGGCTGGGTGGCGCATGATGCAGTGCAGGATGTGGTCGCGGGGTGTAATTTGTTATCGTTCCCCTCTATCCGCGAATTTGGGGGCGGGGTTGTACTGGAAGCCATGGCTTTGGGCATCGCCCCGCTGATCGTCGATTACGCAGGGCCCGGTGAGCTTGTTACGACAGAAACGGGCTATAAAGTTCCTCTTGGGGCGCGGGGTGACATCATTGCGGGTTTCCGAGAGGCTTTGGAAAGTATTTCAGCCGATCCGCAAGGGTTGGCGGAAACTGGACAGGCAGCGCGAGACAGAGTGCAAAGCCTGTTCACTTGGCAGCAGAAGGCCAAGCAGGTATCCGAAGTATATAAATGGGTTTTGGGTCTGCGATCGGACCGCCCTTCATTCTTCTGAGGGTCCGATTGGCCGCGCCGGTATGCCTGCGACAGTAACCCCTGCAGGTACATTCTGGGTTACAACAGCATTAGCGCCAATCCGGGCGTCATCGCCTACTGTCAGCGGGCCCAGCAACTTTGCCCCGGCCCCGATGTCTACATGGCCACCTAAAACAACGGGGCCAGCCAGTGTCACCTGATGGAAGATCATACAGTTGGGCCCAATCTTTGCGTCTGGATGAATGATAATTCCAGTAGGATGGGTCAACCGTAAACCACCTTCAATCTGGGTGTTCAGGTGAATCTCGCATTGGGTAATCGTGGACCAGAACCGATGAGACAAAACCCAGTATTTCGACAAGATCGCCCCTACCAATCCGCGATGTTTCTGTGCCGCCTGATATCGACGAATAGAACGCAACAGCTTTTGGCCAGGATCCCAAAATTGACGAATATTTTCTCTTGACCAATCCGGAACCGTTGCCGAAATATTTTCTTCCGAGACCAAAGAGCTCTCCTACCAATAATCCCCTAAGCACTATCTTTTAGTCTGAAATTACGGCGATGTTCTATCTATTTGTCCGTATATGCCTATTGATCTGAAAACCTGTTCTTGTTTCAGTTCAAACCATACCTTCCCCAACAACATGCTGAAATTAAGTTAAGAATAGAGTTTTCAAAAAATGGGAGGGCTCCGACCCCCGGAACCCTCCACTACCCCACGTGCTATATCTCGCACCACACGTGATTGATAAATTCGGTTCCGGCCTTACTAGCCCGATAAAGTAGTGATAACATCAAAGAGAACAAAACACAAACAAGAACTTGTATAAGTTCCTTAAAATCAAAGACTTATGCTTATCATTTTGTTAAGGTTAATAAAAAGAAACGCCCACACGAATGCGGGCGTTTTGTCAAAGCTATCAAAGCGTCAGCCGTAGATAGACTCTTTTTTGAAGTGCTTAGTCAACATATAGTAGACGACAGCTCTGTATTTATTCCGCTCAGACATACCGTAAGTTTCCAGAACGCTTTTGATTGCCACCATCAGATCAGGGCTATCGCTCAGGCCTAACTTCTTAATCAGGAAGTTGTTCTTAACAGTTTCCAACTCATCCGCTTGGCTTGACGCAACCGTCGCTGCATCGGCGTTATAGATCGCAGGACCGCAGCCAATTGTGACCTTGGTCAGCAAATCCATATCCGGCGTCATGCCGCATTTATTTTTTAGATCATCTGCATATCGCGCAATAAGATCGTCTCTTTTTCCCATCGGAATAACTCCCACAATAGTTTTCGGGCAAGAACCCGCTACACAGCCCCCACTTATCAGAGGGTATCCAAGAGGTTAGTAGCTAAACTGGCCTGTGACAAAGGAAAAATCCTAAAATTGATTGACCGTGCCCTACCTACATAGACCCCACCCACGCGATTGAAGATGGAAATGGTCAGCATGTAGGGCATTGTAGTCGGGCCCTAGCGTTGTCACGAACCACCGACAAGACGCATCGCGCACGGCACGTAGAAAAGCTTGTGCACCCGGGTCGCCATTCCAGTCTGTACTCAGTCGAATTTGCCGTCCATTCGACAGACCAAATCCGGAAATATCAATGGCCTCAGCCGTGGCATGCGTGCTCATACGGCGTGATGTTCCGGATAATGTCCGTAGAGGGCGACAGTTATAACTTGAAATATGGTTCACGCGCACAACTGAGCTGCCAAGATGTTCTGTCGCTGCAGGCTGTAGCCCGTGCTTGTCCCACATCACCATGCGCAATGCCACTGCGCAGCTGGTTTCAAGCGGGACTAGTTTGGCAGAATAAGCACTGCCTAGCTTTACCCGTCCGGTGATCCCGCATTGCGGCGATATATTCAGATCAGACATATCCTGAAAATCGATCCATGCTTCTGACAGAACAGCTTTGCAGCTTTCCGGATTATTCGCCGCAATACGCATCTTCCAATTGGTCAACGGAGTCAGCGGGTCCGATATTTTCAATGGTTTCCATGGATTCCAAAAATCGGGCAGCGGCGTATCTGGATGAACCACCAATTGCCACAACCCCACACTGATGGCTACAGAGATACAAAGCAAAGTCGCCCATCGTGACAACAGGCGACAAAGCTTGAGAATAGGAGAGAAGAAGAGCCTTAGTAGCTTAATAACGGTAATGCTCCGGTTTGAAGGGACCATCGGCAGCAACACCAATATAATCCGCCTGTTCTTTATCGAGCTTCGTCAGCTTTACGCCGATCCGATCCAGATGCAGACGTGCGACTTTCTCATCAAGATGTTTCGGCAAGATATATACGTCGTTGTTGTAATCCTTGCCCTTGGTCCAAAGTTCGATCTGTGCGAGCACCTGGTTTGTAAATGATGCCGACATAACAAAGCTTGGATGGCCCGTCGCATTGCCAAGGTTTAGCAAACGACCTTCGGATAGAAGGATCAGACGATTGCCCGAGGGCATTTCGATCATGTCCACTTGTTCCTTGATATTGGTCCATTTGTGGTTCTTCAGTGCGGCTACCTGAATTTCGTTGTCGAAATGGCCAATATTACCAACGATCGCCATATCCTTCATCTCACGCATGTGCTCGATGCGGATAACGTCCTTGTTGCCCGTTGTGGTTATGAAGATGTCAGCATTGCCAACCACGTCTTCCAAAACCACAACCTCAAACCCGTCCATCGCAGCCTGCAAAGCACAAATCGGGTCCACTTCCGTAACTTTGACGCGCGCGCCGGCACCTCGCAGGGACGCAGCCGAACCTTTGCCCACATCGCCATAGCCCATTACAACAGCGACTTTACCCGCCATCATCGTATCCGTAGCCCGGCGAATACCGTCCACGAGGCTCTCTTTACAGCCGTACTTATTGTCAAACTTCGACTTTGTCACAGAGTCGTTCACATTGATGGCGGGGAACGGTAGTTGACCCTGCTTAACCAATTCATAGAGGCGGTGTACGCCGGTCGTGGTTTCTTCGGACACACCCTTGATTGCATCGCGTTGTTTTGCAAACCAACCCGGAGACTGCGCGATGCGTTTGCGGATCTGCGCGAATAACGCGACTTCTTCTTCAGATTTCGGCACAGCAATCAGATCTTCTTCACCGGCCTCAACCCGCGCGCCTATGAGAATGTACATGGTGGCATCGCCACCATCATCAAGGATCATGTTGCAGGTGCCATCCGGGAAATGGAAAATCTTGTCCGCATAATCCCAATATTCCTCAAGCGTTTCGCCCTTAATCGCAAAGACCGGCGTGCCACCTGCCGCAATGGCCGCTGCAGCATGATCTTGCGTCGAGAAGATATTGCAAGACGCCCAGCGTACATCTGCGCCCAAATCCACCAATGTTTCGATCAGAACGGCAGTTTGAATCGTCATATGAAGTGATCCAGCAATCCGCGCACCCTTGAGGGGTTTGCTGTCGCCGTATTCCGCACGCAAAGCCATAAGGCCCGGCATCTCGGTCTCTGCAATATCAAGCTCCTTGCGACCGTAGTCAGCCAGCGAAATATCTTTTACGGTGTAATCCTTGGCCATATGACCTGCTCCTTCTGGGAAATTTGTTACGTGCAGATAGCACTCACGCGGTGTCTCGACAATGCACGATAGGCAAGGATAGGTAACAGTAGGTTAAATGAGGGAAAAGATGAAAATCCCACGTGCATGGCAACGGATGCTGTCGGGCCGCAGGCTGGACCTTTTGGACCCAACGCCAATGGATATCGAGATAGAGGACATCGCCCATGGCCTGTCCTTCGTGGCGCGCTGGAACGGTCAGACATTCGGCGAGTTTCCCTATTCTGTCGCCGAACACTCCATTCTGGTCGAACAACTCTATTCGACTATGAACCCCAAAAGCCCCATAAAATGGCAGCTTGCGGCTTTGCTGCATGACGCGCCGGAATACGTGATTGGGGATATGATCAGCCCTGTGAAATCGGCTGTTGGTCCGGGCTATGCCGAGCTGGATAACCGGTTGACGTCCGCCATAAATTTACGTTTCGGATTGCCTGCTACAATTCCCGCGACAGTCAAAAAACAAATCAAGAAAGCTGATAAAATCAGTGCCTGGCTTGAAGCGACCCAGATCGCCGGGTTTTCAATAACAGAAGCCAATCGCTTTTTTGGCACACCGCCTGAAGGCGTCACATTGCCAGTCGAACTGAAGCCGCGCCCGCCAATGGAGGTCAAGGCTGACTTTATTTCGCGGTTCGAGCACTTATGGGGCTAAGAACAACACATCATTCGAAGTTTATATCAGTCGAGAACTGCACGGTGCGCGGTAAAATACAGCCTATACTTTTGACCAATACATACTTAAAAAAATACCCCGCATCGTAGAAGCTACGGTGCGAGGTTTTCAGAAATTTTTCAGAGACCGTCAGGCTTTATTTAGCTTCCACGTGCCAGATGGTCGGCCAGCAGGAAGACGGATTTCTCAATTTCACGCAGGACAAGGTCAATGCCGAATTCGAAATCTGCCATTTCAAGCTGCTCAAGCGTGCCGCCTTGTGCAACTTCCTCGGCGAAACCGCGAATTTCTTCCCAACGCTCATTCGCCCGATTCCATTGGGCTGCAATACGGTCCGTTGGCGGGGGATCGATCCCGATTGATGGCAGTCCAGTTCTAAAGCCGTCCAATGAGACCTGAAATAGCCTTAGCGTTTCATTTAGCTTGGCCAAATTTTCTTCGGCATCAATTCCACGCGATGTCAGGCAAACCTCTTTGGATAACCTTTGCGACAATTCTTTCTGGCGTGAATAAAAGTCGAGAAGTATCGAGTCACCGAACCCACCTTCACCAAGATACTTTGTGTAGTTTGATCGGATTTGAACAACAATTTCGTTACTCAATTCGTGAGCACTGTCAGTCAATTTCATGACATTTTCGAAATTACGCCCATCGATTTCTTTTTCTTTGACGAACTCATCATAAATGCGGCTCAACGTAACCCAGGTTAGGTCCACGTCACGCCATGTATTCTTGAATTGCCTGTTATCATCGGCAAGAAGACCAAGCTTTTCGTCCCCTTCAGAAATCCCCTTATGGGCAATAGCAAAACTCACATACGCGCCTTGAAGATAAAGTTCATTATCCCAAACGTGAACGCCAGCGTCGGCAAAGCATATTGATTTTGCCATTCGTTCAAGCAGCATGCGCTGTCTTGCGGCAAGGTCAATTCTTGTCGTTACCTGTTCGCGTGTGATTTCGACTGGTTGAGCATTTGTCGTGGATGGTCCAGCAAAGACCAGAACCGAAGTGAGGCCGACAATGCTGAGGCTAATGAGATTTTTCATAGTCTGTATCCGTTGCGACGTGTGATTTATGAATTGGTTTAGGGCTGTCTGAGGATTTGCTCATATTACTTGATACTATTGTTCAATATTATCAGATCGTATGACCAAATCCACAGTTTGTATTCAGCGGGTGATCTCCCTAATCCAAACTTCAACTCTTCTGTTAATTTCGCGCCCACTGTCAGTGTCATTACAGTTTAGCGGCGATGCTTCACCATAACCGAGAACTCGGATCGGTGTTCTATCAAGCGAACCGGGAATAGCGCGCTGCTCCAATGTGTCACGAACCTGTTCCGCCCGTTGAAGGCTCAGGAATTTGTTCGAATTACCAGCGCCGATGGAGTCTGTGAAACCTACAAGAAGAAGCTCCTTATTTGCGAACACTTCACCGGCAGCCAGAATGTCCGCCAAGCGCTCGATATCCGCCAGAGACCGGGCATCCAGTTGTGATGAGCCTAGCTCGAACCGGAATGTAAGCGACAGACGCTTGGCAGGAATGAGTTCTTGAACCATCTGACCCAGTTCACCCAGGGATGCTTCCGCGTCCGTAGGCCACATCGTGTTTGCGTAACGCAACCCTTGATCCTGGCTAGGCAAGAAAGCGACATCCTGATCGACAAATCCACGTTCTGCGATGACAGTTTGTGCTTCATGCGTCCCGATATAGTCGATGAAGTTGTTCACGACAGCCGGAGTTTCACCTTCTGGTTTGTACATCAGAACGCGCCCGACAAATGGGTATTCTTCAGTTTTAATCGTAAATGGCGTGGCTGGCGTTTGGATACCGCAAACCCCGCGCAATGCAAGCGCCTTGGAGTCGTTCACGCTTGAGTAGCTTGAAAAGCCGATTCCATTTGGATCATTTGCCACCGCTTCGGAAATCGCACTGTCAGAGGCCAACTCAGTCGTATTTGAAGTCAGCCGCGCACCCGCAGGCCCCATCACCAGCTCATTGAAAGTTGTACCAGTACCACTGTCAGCAGGCTGAACATAAAGCTTGATTGCTGCATTGCGACCGCCAAGCTGCGACCAGTTTGTGATTTGTCCCGAGAAAACCCGCGCAATATCAGCTTCCGAGATCGTCTCTACAGGGTTATCAGGTGATGTCACGATTACCAGCCCGTCAAGCGCCACCAGAATTTGTTGGCCAGAACTTGTTGGATTGCCCTTGCCTGCATTGGAGAAGCTTCTGACTTCCTGATCTGTGATAGGCCGGTTGGTCAGAGCGATCAATGCATTCTCATCCACGACATCCTGCAGCGCTGAAGAGGACGTTCCACCAACCAGATTGATGGTACCAACTTCTTCATTATTTGCGCCGGTCAATTTGGCAATTTGAGAGTTTTCTTCACCATCAAACTCTGCGTTTCCGTCAATACCAGTCGCATAATCTTCCAGAAGTGCCGGTAGCAACCCTTTGACAAGGTCGGAGTTACCAGCAATGGAGAATTGACCACTTTGCAAGTCAGTAGACGGGCAACCCTCGCCTTCACATTCAACTTGGAACGCGTCGATGATCATCTCACCAATGATCGTTTCGATCGTATAGCGCTGACCGTCAAAGTTCTGCAATTTACCCTTAATTTCGGAATTGCTTCCGATAACCTTAAGAACAACATCTTGCGCGCTGACGTCCGCAGAAAGCGCAAACAATCCGATCGCTGTAGCACCTAAAAGCTGCGACAACCGCCCAAGTGATGATTTCAGATTGAGCGCAACCTTTTTTCGACTGCGTGTTTCAAGCTGTTTCATTTTTCAAACCTCTAGCAAAGCCGTATCTCTGGCTGTAATTCCGCAAGCACAATCTTTTATGCTCGGACTTGTTTCTGATACTTTTTACGATTTCCACCATCTGCGTGGCTCTACATTTTCAGGCAGCATGTCTTTCGGGACTTCCCGAGCAACACGGTATATTTCGGCATATGTATCGATGCCACCTGCCCATTTATTCAAGCGCTCCCGCCACTCAGTCCAAGGATCTGGATTGAATTCTGGTGAGCACATTTCCTCCGCAATCTTGATCTGATCGTCGCCAAGAAACGCTGGGCGTACATTGTTTTTGACAAACAGCGTATTTTGCATCTGGGGATCAGAGAAACCAACAGTGTTGATCAAAGCCGCCTCGTTCGCTGCCTGAACATGCGCTTGCGCAAGATAGGCAGATTCCATGACAGCATCTTGCAAATCTTCGCCAAGACTGTCGAAAACTGGCGCGGACATCGACGTATGCTCTGTGCCACAGAAGAACTTCAGGTCAACCGATTGCGATACAACAGGTGACATGTTGGCATATGCCACAGCAGACGCCCATGTTTCTGCACCGTCGATCAAACCTTGCTTCAGGCCATCAAGCGTTTCTTCCCAAGCAACAGGAACAGGGTTCAGGTTCAAAAGGCGCATTGCAATACGTCCAAGTTGTGTACCTGTCACACGGCTTCTGGTGCCGAACAGTTCTTCGAGCTTAGTGATTGTAGGAGCATCTTCGTATTTAAGGCCAAGCTGAATGCCGCGCAGTTCACAATGCGAGAACAGGAACTTCAGGCCGTGACGCTTTTCAAGCGGCTCGCGCAGCAAGCGATTTGATTCAGGGCTATATAGGAAATGATATTGTGAAGCGCGACCTGGGAACATGTAGGCATAGTCCAGCACGTTCAGATAAGGCGCACCACCAGCCGAGTTCTGGGTAGAGGCTGCATATATATCGACAATACCTAGCTGTGTCTTGTCAACGCAGTTCAACTGGCCGCAAATCTGGTTACTGCCAATGAACTCGACGCGAATTTCGCCTTCTGTCCGTTCCTCAAGATCGCGGGCAAACTCTAGGCAACCAGCACGCTCAATAAGAAGGTTCTGTGCGTTAAATCCAGAAGCCCCAAACCGCAATGTATGCTTTGCTTCTTTCTTGAAACGTTTTTCATATGTGGATTCCGCAGCTTTTGCGATTGATCCAACACTTACAGCACCGCCCATCGTGCCAGCCGCAAGCAATGTCGACGTAATTCCGTACTGACCCGTCAATTTCAATAGGTCACGGCGGGATATCTGTCTAAGTTTCGACGATACGGACATCTTATTCTCTCCACTGTATGATCAGATTGAGCATATCGGGTTTCTAGATCGGGTAAGTTTGTACAAGAGTTACTAATTTGTTACTCGACGTGAATTGCAGCTTATTATGTCATAAAAAGAGCCCAATTGGGGCCAATTTGCAGCATTTTACATTTTTTTACAAGTAATCTCAGCTATTTGAGGCACGAAACCCTTAATTCAAAGGTTTTTTGAAATTCGGACAATGATGTGTTTAATACGGAACTGTCTCTTATTCCTATGCACTATCGGCATGTGAGACACGGCGTATTCACAGTGCAAATCGGCCTCAAAATTATGTCATTATTGTTAGGTAACTTCTTAAACCATGTATAATAATCTGATTTTCTTGCGTCTGATCACTCTCCTTTAGTGAACCAAAATCGATCTCTCCAATGCAGATTTTCAGATTTTATGCCTAACCTAAATGCAACATGTTCAAGCGTTTTTGCCCAAAAGCCATAAAACTTACCCAAAAAACCTTGGCATGAAACGCCCAGACATGTGACTATTTGGGAAAGCGATGTGGTCATAAAGAACTCGCACGCTGAGGCAGAATTATTGGATGAGCAGAACTTATGCGCCCCAAAAGTAAAACGGGCTTAGCACTTGGTGCTAGGCATATTTGTATTGTTTGCAGTTTCTTCCTGTCGGCATGTGCGGTGGGTCCTGATTATACGGACCCCACGACTCCGCTACCACAGAACTTCCAATCCGCTCCGGACGCGGCCTCCGCCAATCTGGTGAATGTAGGGTGGTGGCAAAATTTCAATGACCCACTTCTGAACGACCTTGTCACACGTGGAGCAAGCCAGAACCTCGATATTCTGCAAGCCGCAGAGCGGGTTCGCGCAGCAGAAGCTATTGCCAGAGGGTCAGGCGCCCTGCTGGCTGTTAATGGTGATGCTTCGTTAGAAGCTCAAGGCGGATCAGGACGTGATACAGTTCTTGAACGCACTGTCGGGGCTGGCATATCGTTTATCGTTGATATTTTTGGACAGTCGAAACGTCAGAGACAAGCGGATCAGGCTCGCCTTGGTAGCGCTTACGCAGATGAGAAATTCTCCCGGCTGGTTCTCACCTCCAACCTGACAGCAGCCTATATAGACTACAGATATTTTCAGGCTCTGGTTGCTTTGCGTCAAGCGGACCTGAAATCAAGACAAGTCACCTTGCGAAATAGCCGGACCCTTCTGGAAAGCGGCAGTGCAACACAGCTCGATGTCGCTCAGGCGGAAGCTTCCGTCAGCAGCGCGCAAGCGAGTATACCCACAAATCAGGCTGAGGTGGCACGTCAGGAAAACCGCATTGCAACCCTTCTGGGGCAGCCAGCCGGATCCATGGCCCCGGAACTTTCTGGTTCCAAGGGGCAACCATTGCCAAAAAATGATCTGAGCATCGGCGTCCCAGCAGACCTGATACGCAACCGGCCAGACATTCAGCGCGCTGAACGTGCTCTTGCTGCTGCTATGGCTGAGATCGGGGTTGCTGAAGCACAACTCTACCCCAGCCTGCAACTTAACGGCAGACTTCAGGATGTGAGTCTTGATGGAAACAGCGGCATAAATAGTTGGACTTTTGGTCCTACGCTGACAATACCGATCTTCAATCAGGGCCAACTGCGTGCTAACCTGGATGCAGCCGAGGCTCGTGCGAACGAGCAATATCTAATCTGGAAAGAAACCGTTCTGACCGCTGTTGAAGAGGTCGAAACCGCTTTACAGGCTTTCAGAAAAACCCGTGAAGCTGTGGCATCCTCCAAACGTGCCGTTGATCAAAATCAGCGGGCGCTCAACTTATCCAGACGCCTGGTTGCCAGTCAGGAAATAACTATTCTGGACGTGATCAACACAGAACTACGCGTCTCGGATGCACGCACAGCATATGTGAACAGTCTGCGTCAGCTTTCCTTGAACTACGCATCTCTGATGACAGCCCTTGGCGCCGGTCACGGGGTTGTTGTGGGCAATACAAAGCAAGCTATTACGCAACAGGCTTCGTCTGATCCAGCGCCCGTGGAAGAGGCTGGCTGAAAGGCATCTTCGCCACGTCCTCGCTAAGGGGTGCACCAAACCAAAACCGAGCCATCCATTTCTGGATGACCCGGCTTCGGAGTTCTGGGGAGTGGTATTGGATTAGCGCGCGATCCGCTCAGCTGCGGAGTCGTTGCTGAGGGCGAAGAACGCTTTGGCGGCGGATGTGTCGCCACGTGTTGCCACGTTGTCCTGAACGATGCGCTCAGCGGCGGAATCATTGCTCAGTGCAAATCCTGCTTTGGCAGCGGCTGTGTCGCCAACGCTGGTTTCTTGCACGATACGCTCAGCGGCCGAGTCGTTTGTCAGGGCGAAGAACGCCTGATCTGCGAAGGCAGGGGCTGAGAGGGATAGGGCGAGAACGGTTGTTGCGATAAGGGTTTTCATTTTGTGTACTCCGGTTTTGTGTGTCTAGGTGTTGGGCTGTTGTTGCCCGTTTGATGAGATGAATATGGCGGGTGCTGGCGGCCATCTCAATGCACTAAAGCCATAAAATATGCCAAAATAGGTGCACATATGCACAAACAGAGTTCGCCTTGGACCAGACCGTCACGGCCCCGTGAGAAACCGATCACATCGCGTGAGAACGGGTAAACCACCAACGTGAACACCCCACAAAGTGCCCGCACCAGTTGTCAGGTTAAACGTCGTATTCAAAATCAAGAAGGGCCACTGAAAACAGCGGCCCTTTTTGTTATTTCAGAAAACCAACGCTCAGGCAGACAGCCAGAACGCCTCATGTTTTTAAAGTCAGCAAACGCAGTCTTGCATTAAGTCGTCATATGCAACGGTTACAATAAAGGCCTGATCGTAATCATCTGCCTCTGAGAAACCTGCTTGCGTATCATTCGGGTCAAGGATCAGCGTTACCAGATCCCCCTCTCCGGCAACAAAACCTTCGCCTTCTGCACGAGCAAGGGCGAGAAGCTCATCCACATTTTCTTGCGTCCCATTATAGAAGCCACCGACAAACCCTGTATTGCTCATCGTCGAATTGCCATCAGTCAGTCCCCAGATCACATGCTGGAGCTCCGCTTCTGTGTAATTTTGCCCTGTCCCATCCCCATTGTCCTGAGATATGAAGTCCTGGTTGAGCAGCCAGTTGATTATGTCAATGTTCTCGGCCAGATCATTACTGAACCGATCATCTGTAAGCTGGCTTTCAGTGCCGCCTAGAACAGCCATATCGACATCGATATCAGCAATGAAATCCTCCTCCCGCTCGACGCAGAAGGCGAGGCCGATATTCAAGCCGTCCAGCCGGGCATCACCAGTCCCGTTGATCGTGGAGGAATACCCATTGCCAACCTGGAACCCGCCCTGAACAGTCGTCGCCTCACTTGGCAGCGAGTCGAGAATGGTTTCCAGCGTATTCTTGGCGCCTTTGACCGTCACGTCGACTGTAGCAGTGTCCTCACCGCCATTTCCATCAGAGACAGAGTAGGTGAAGCTGTCTACGGCAGTCGTTCCGATCAGCATGTCAGAGGCCGCAACCCCATCAATAACCGCATCACCATTGTCGTAGTTTAAAGTGCCATCTGCATTCAACGTAACATCTGCACCGCTTGCCAAGGTGATGCTTTCGCCGACAGCAAGTTCAGTACCATTGATATGGACCACACTTATCGTATCGCCGTCTGCATCCGTGTCATTCGCAAGAACGTCGATTGTGACTTCCTTGGTTGCACAGACCATCCCTTCGTCATCAACGGCTTCAGGCGCTTCGTTTTCAGCAATCAGACCAGCGTCTACCGTGTCGTCGATCTCACCGATATCAAGGACGATCTCACCAGTAAGACCAGTCGCCTGATCGGCATCACTATCTGCAGCATCTGATCCGCCCGCATCGGTCGTTGTGAAGTCAAAATTATCGACCTCCTCAAAGCCAACCGCGTATGTGCCGGCATCCAGACCATCAAACAGATATTGTCCACCACCCGACGTAGTTGTTGTGTCAATAGCCGTACCATCATCATCGAACAGGGTAACAGTAACGCCATCCACACCGGTCTCGCCCGCATCCTGAACGCCATTGCCATTTGCATCCAGGAAAACAGTATCACCGATAGCAGCAGTTCCCGGATCAGCAATCCCGGCATCCACATCTCGGATCGCATCGCCGATAGACACCGTAACGGGTGCAGTTGTCGCCGTACCGTCACCATTATCTACTGCATCACTATCAATGGTATCATCACTACCCGCATTCGGCCCCACAAAGATCTTGTCGCCGGGGTTGGTGAAACGTACTTCGTATTCACCGGCATCAAGATCTTCGAACAAATACGCGCCATCCGCATCGGTAGTGGTGGTTGCCACGACAATGCCACCCAGAAGCAACTGAACAGTCGCCCCACTTACAGCAGTATCATCGTCATCCTCTAGACCGTCTTTATCCATATCCATAAAGAAGCGACCACCCAAGGATGCCGTGCCAGGGTCTTCAAGCCCCGCATCCACGTCGCGGATCGCGTCGCCGATGGCCACGCTGACCGGCGCGGTCACGCCTGTCGTCTGGTCCGCGTCGCTGTCAGAAGCATCGTCGCCCACATTCGCATCGACAAGAACCTTGCCATCCGCCGTCTCCGTCGGGAAGCGCACGGAATAGTCGCCCGCGTCGAGGTCTTCGAACAGATAATTGCCATCCGCATCGGTCTCGGCTGTGCCGACCACGGCACCGGCCGCGTCCAGCAGCTCTACCGTCACGCCGGCCACGCCCATCTCGGCGCCATTGCCATTGTCCTGGCTGTCATCATCGCTGTCCATGAACACACGGCCCCCAAAGATGCCGTGCCGGGATCTTCAACCCCCGCATCCACATCCGAGGTCGTCGCACCCGCCGTCACCGTCACAGGCGCGGTCACGCCCGTGCTCTGGTCCGCATCGCTGTCCACCGTGTCGTCATCGCCGACATTGCTGTCCACCAGCACTTTGCCATCCGCCGTCTCCGTCGGGAACCGCACCGCATAATCGCCCGGCACCAGATCCTCAAAGCTGTAGGACCCGTCATCGCCGGTCACAGCCGTGCCAACAACAGCCCCATCTGCGTCCAGCAGCTCCACCGTCACACCGGCAACGCCCATCTCAGACGTATCAACAGAATCGTCATTGCCATCCATGAACACACGGCCCTCAAGACCCCCAACAACCGGCGCAGGCGTCTCAAGCCCCGCATCCACGTCGCGGATCGCGTCGCCGATGGCCACGCTGACCGGCGCGGTCACGCCTGTCGTCTGGTCCGCGTCGCTGTCAGAAGCATCGTCGCCCACATTCGCATCGACAAGAACCTTGCCATCCGCCGTCTCCGTCGGGAAGCGCACGGAATAGTCGCCCGCGTCGAGGTCTTCGAACAGATAATTGCCATCCGCATCGGTCTCGGCTGTCGCAACAACCGCCCCGTCTGCGTCCAGCAGCTCTACCGTCACACCGGCCACGCCCATCTCGGCGCCATTGCCATTGTCCTGGCTGTCATCATCGCTGTCCATGAACACACGGCCCCCCAAAGATGCCGTGCCGGGATCTTCAACCCCCGCATCCACATCCGAGGTCGTCGCACCCGCCGTCACCGTCACAGGCGCGGTCACGCCCGTGCTCTGGTCCGCATCGCTGTCCACCGTGTCGTCATCGCCGACATTGCTGTCCACCAGCACTTTGCCATCCGCCGTCTCCGTCGGGAACCGCACCGCATAATCGCCCGGCACCAGATCCTCAAAGCTGTAGGACCCGTCATCGCCGGTCACAGCCGTGCCAACAACAGCCCCATCTGCGTCCAGCAGCTCCACCGTCACACCGGCAACGCCCATCTCAGACGTATCAACAGAATCGTCATTGCCATCCATGAACACACGGCCCTCAAGACCCCCAACAACCGGCGCAGGCGTCTCAAGCCCCGCATCCACGTCGCGGATCGCGTCGCCGATGGCCACGCTGACCGGCGCGGTCACGCCTGTCGTCTGGTCCGCGTCGCTGTCAGAAGCATCGTCGCCCACATTCGCATCGACAAGAACCTTGCCATCCGCCGTCTCCGTCGGGAAGCGCACGGAATAGTCGCCCGCGTCGAGGTCTTCGAACAGATAATTGCCATCCGCATCGGTCTCGGCTGTGCCGACCACGGCACCGGCCGCGTCCAGCAGCTCTACCGTCACGCCGGCCACGCCCATCTCGGCGCCATTGCCATTGTCCTGGCTGTCATCATCGCTGTCCATGAACACACGGCCCCCCAAAGATGCCGTGCCGGGATCTTCAACCCCCGCATCCACATCCGAGGTCGTCGCACCCGCCGTCACCGTCACAGGCGCGGTCACGCCCGTGCTCTGGTCCGCATCGCTGTCCACCGTGTCGTCATCGCCGACATTGCTGTCCACCAGCACTTTGCCATCCGCCGTCTCCGTCGGGAACCGCACCGCATAATCGCCCGGCACCAGATCCTCAAAGCTGTAGGACCCGTCATCGCCGGTCACAGCCGTGCCAACAACAGCCCCATCTGCGTCCAGCAGCTCCACCGTCACACCGGCAACGCCCATCTCAGACGTATCAACAGAATCGTCATTGCCATCCATGAACACACGGCCCTCAAGACCCCCAACAACCGGCGCAGGCGTCTCAAGCCCCGCATCCACGTCGCGGATCGCGTCGCCGATGGCCACGCTGACCGGCGCGGTCACGCCTGTCGTCTGGTCCGCGTCGCTGTCAGAAGCATCGTCGCCCACATTCGCATCGACAAGAACCTTGCCATCCGCCGTCTCCGTCGGGAAGCGCACGGAATAGTCGCCCGCGTCGAGGTCTTCGAACAGATAATTGCCATCCGCATCGGTCTCGGCTGTCGCAACAACCGCCCCGTCTGCGTCCAGCAGCTCTACCGTCACACCGGCCACGCCCATCTCGGCGCCATTGCCATTGTCCTGGCTGTCATCATCGCTGTCCATGAACACACGGCCCCCCAAAGATGCCGTGCCGGGATCTTCAACCCCCGCATCCACATCCGAGGTCGTCGCACCCGCCGTCACCGTCACAGGCGCGGTCACGCCCGTGCTCTGGTCCGCATCGCTGTCCACCGTGTCGTCATCGCCGACATTGCTGTCCACCAGCACTTTGCCATCCGCCGTCTCCGTCGGGAACCGCACCGCATAATCGCCCGGCACCAGATCCTCAAAGCTGTAGGACCCGTCATCGCCGGTCACAGCCGTGCCAACAACAGCCCCATCTGCGTCCAGCAGCTCCACCGTCACACCGGCAACGCCCATCTCAGACGTATCAACAGAGATCGTCATTGCCATCCATGAACACACGGCCCTCAAGACCCCCAACAACCGGCGCAGGCGTCTCAAGCCCCGCATCCACGTCGCGGATCGCGTCGCCGATGGCCACGCTGACCGGCGCGGTCACGCCTGTCGTCTGGTCCGCGTCGCTGTCAGAAGCATCGTCGCCCACATTCGCATCGACAAGAACCTTGCCATCCGCCGTCTCCGTCGGGAAGCGCACGGAATAGTCGCCCGCGTCGAGGTCTTCGAACAGATAATTGCCATCCGCATCGGTCTCGGCTGTCGCAACAACCGCCCCGTCTGCGTCCAGCAGCTCTACCGTCACACCGGCCACGCCCATCTCGGCGCCATTGCCATTGTCCTGGCTGTCATCATCGCTGTCCATGAACACACGGCCCCCCAAAGATGCCGTGCCGGGATCTTCAACCCCCGCATCCACATCCGAGGTCGTCGCACCCGCCGTCACCGTCACAGGCGCGGTCACGCCCGTGCTCTGGTCCGCATCGCTGTCCACCGTGTCGTCATCGCCGACATTGCTGTCCACCAGCACTTTGCCATCCGCCGTCTCCGTCGGGAACCGCACCGCATAATCGCCCGGCACCAGATCCTCAAAGCTGTAGGACCCGTCATCGCCGGTCACAGCCGTGCCAACAACAGCCCCATCTGCGTCCAGCAGCTCCACCGTCACACCGGCAACGCCCATCTCAGACGTATCAACAGAATCGTCATTGCCATCCATGAACACACGGCCCTCAAGACCCCCAACAACCGGCGCAGGCGTCTCAAGCCCCGCATCCACGTCGCGGATCGCGTCGCCGATGGCCACGCTGACCGGCGCGGTCACGCCTGTCGTCTGGTCCGCGTCGCTGTCAGAAGCATCGTCGCCCACATTCGCATCGACAAGAACCTTGCCATCCGCCGTCTCCGTCGGGAAGCGCACGGAATAGTCGCCCGCGTCGAGGTCTTCGAACAGATAATTGCCATCCGCATCGGTCTCGGCTGTCGCAACAACCGCCCCGTCTGCGTCCAGCAGCTCTACCGTCACACCGGCCACGCCCATCTCGTCGCCATTGCCATTGTCCTGGCTGTCATCATCGCTGTCCATGAACACACGGCCCCCCAAAGATGCCGTGCCGGGATCTTCAACCCCCGCATCCACATCCGAGGTCGTCGCACCCGCCGTCACCGTCACAGGCGCGGTCACGCCCGTGCTCTGGTCCGCATCGCTGTCCACCGTGTCGTCATCGCCGACATTGCTGTCCACCAGCACTTTGCCATCCGCCGTCTCCGTCGGGAACCGCACCGCATAATCGCCCGGCACCAGATCCTCAAAGCTGTAGGACCCGTCATCGCCGGTCACAGCCGTGCCAACAACAGCCCCATCTGCGTCCAGCAGTTCCACCGTCACACCGGCAACGCCCATCTCAGACGTATCAACAGAATCGTCATTGCCATCCATGAACACACGGCCCTCAAGACCCCCAACAACCGGCGCAGCGTCGCCGGGTCGCCAGCAGAGATCATCGACCGCGCCGGAGCCTACAAAATTGATCTCCATAGACGTTACGTTCGCGGCGTTCAGGCCAACAATTTCTTCTTGGTTATCGCCAACGGCTGGAATCGGAATAGTCGTCGTGCTGCCATCCTCAAACGTCAGAACGATCGTTCCGCCTTCTTCTTCAACATCGAAAATCTTGATGTCATGCAAATCCGATGGATTGTCGAAATCAAAGGTGATCGTGCCCCCAACCGCGTCATCTGGGTCGTTGCTGTCATTGTCCTCGGACACGATCAGAATGTTACCCTGATTGTCAAAGGCAAGATCGCTATCGCCACCTGTTGGGTTATTGGAATCGAAGATCATCGCGTCGTTGGCATCGGTGTTATTCGCAGTCCGCTGCGCACTTATGGTGACGCCAGCGAACTGATCGCTGACAACTGTGCCACGATCCAGACCTTCGAAGTCGAGCTTTGCAAACCCTTCAGGGCACGGATCGCCGTCTTGGCATAGAACGATCTTGTCGATGCGAACAAATTCACCGCCATCACCTTCGGCAGACAATGTCACGACATCGCCATCCTTGATCTGGATGTCCTGGATATCGATCTTGGAGAAACCGCCATTATTGCTGCCTCTGCCATCGCTGTCATTATTCAGCTCAACGGTGGCGACTGCGACGCCATTGACGCTTACCGTAATGGTTGACTGACCATCAGTTTCATCCTGAGCGTAGATCGCCAGATCGTAATTGCCGCTCGGGCCGTCAAATGTTGTGGAAATTTCGCCCGTTGTCCCAGCTTTGCCAAGTCGTACCAGTTCACCACCCGACGCCTGATCGCCCGAAACAACACCAAAGCCGCCGCTAAGCGACATGGTTTCAGCCTCTATAATAAAGCATTTGCCCTCACCGGGGGTGCTTTCATCCACATTCTGCACTTTGACCCAGAGAGTTTTTTCCGTCACACCGCCTGAACCATCATCGACCCGGATTGTGACGTCATAGACATTGTCCTGCCTGTGACCATCGGTTGGGTTCTCAAAATCAGGGGCTGATTTGAAGCTGAGCTCACCCGTTTTTGGATCTATAGTGAAAGACGCGCTGTCCGCACCTTCTACGATAGAATATGTAAGGTCACTGCTATCAGCGTCAGAGGCATCTATATCGATGACGGAGGTTTCGTTCTCGTCGATCTTAATGATGCCGTCTTCTGGCAGATTGGTGAATTCAGGCGCTTCATTGGTCTCTGTCGGTGTCGCGCTCAGCTCACTATAGGAAATACCCTGACCTCTGACATCATGGCTTTCACCAACTGTCAGTGTAACGCCCGCAGGTGGCACATCACCTTTGAAGGAAAAGAAATCGTCGCCACGACCAGGCGCATCAAAATCTTCGACCTCCAGTTCAACAAGGTAATATGTCTTTCCGTCGGAACCATGGAGCGTGAAGACGCGTTCGGCGTACAGATCGTTATCGCGGCCAACTTTTCTGCCGTTGATATATGCATCCTGAGTTGCATCGGTAGAACGGTCACGGTGATTGTCACCGCTCAACCTGCTGTCATCGTCGAACACTGTTAACGATACATTCGCTTTCTGAGGCATAACAAATGTTTTGCCTGTGACAATGCTGTTGCCGCCGTTTGACAGAAGAGCTTGTTCAGTGAAGGCAGTCCAATCGTAGCGTTGATACGTCATAAGTTTATCCTCCGATGGCGCTGACTGCGCGCATACTCGTTAACAGTTGTGTAAGTCTGATCTCTTTGTTGAGACAGATATGCATTGCTTTGATGACCGGCATGAAAATGCCACGGTTTCGCCATCTCAGCCCCCAGAGCTTGGCAAAAAATGAAAGTGTTCAGGTCAGGTTCGCGCAAAATATCACCTTACTTTTCAAGTATATAAATTCTACTTCCCGCCGAAGACGACTATACCAAGCCACATGGCTGACATAAAAAAGAGCACTTTATTAAGGAAAGACTAACTAGCGATCATCGCGATTCGGTCAAGCTGCTAAGTGTATATTAATAAATAAAAAGACAGTTTTTACTGCCCATTAGATACAGTTCTAGAAAAAATAGCCTGAAGAAATTCTCTTTGTTTCCAATATGATGCTTCATGTTCTGGCGCAAAGCCATCGATTGATAGGTGTTTTGAGATTAATTGGTCTCAAAAATTGCCAAATTTTGCCACTCTGCAAGACTATACAATATCTAGACGTATTAACCTGCGATGACATATTCGGAGACATTTCGATGCGCTTGAAATACTTTGGCTACGCCGTGATTTGCACGCTTACCGCAATCTGGACAACAAGCGCTGCAGCATGTTCACCCGGTAAGATTACAGCAGCTCATAAGGCAGCAGTGCCTACAAAGGGCATTCAGACCCAGCTTTTTGACAGCGCTGTCCGATATTACGTAAACACGCACCGTTGCAAACGAGGGTTGCGGCCTATCACATCCGACACGGGGCTCAGAAAAGTTGCATCCAACCATGCCAAATGGATGGCCAGAACACAGACTGTCAGCCATAATTCGCAAGTCCGTGGGCAACGAAGTCTGAAAACCCGCTTAAGAGCATCTGGCGCAAAATACCAGCGCGGCGCTGAAAACCTTGGTGCTATTCATAGATACCGGATCGAGGGTGGCGTAAGGTTTGTCACCCAAGATATATCACGATGCGTTTTTACCGCTCAGGGGCGACAAATCCCAAGCCACTCTTATGACAGTCTTGCCCGTTGGGTGGTCAAACAATGGATGTCATCGCCGGCCCACCGAAATAATATCATGCACCAGGGTTTCCGCGCTGGCGGTGCATCTTTGGCCTTTGACCCAAAGGGGGCCAATTGTGGAAAGTTCTATATCTCTCAAAACTATATCGGCTAACTCATCCCCCAACTTGTAACCCCGTAATCACGTGATACGACACCTTTTTGGAGGGTATCGTTAAAAACTGTTTGTTTTTTAAGTTGCCTTCAGGTCATAAAGATAAAAAACAACAAGATCGTGGGGCAAAAGCTTGCGGATAGCGAAACCTGTGAAACGTTTTATGCCCTGCGCGATTGCGCTGATCTGCTGTGGTTCTATTGCGGTTTCCGACACCAGTTTAACACCTCGCGGGATAACAGGGATATTAGATACCCCCTCAGCCTTTGTTTTGCCGGATGCCGAGGTCGCGCTCAGCTTCTCCAAAGACAGCGAGACAGATGCGCTGAACCTCTCATTTCAAGCTTTGCCCAGACTCGAAACATCGCTGAGCTTCGCAACGTATAATGATATTGGCGGAGGTATTTCCTCAGACATTGCTTCGCTGAATTTCAAATACCAGATCCTTTCCGAAGGCCAATACAGCCCTGCCCTTGCAGTCGGCGTCAATGGTCTGTTCGGAAATAACCGCGATAGCTCGGAATATATCGTCGCCAGTAAACGCATCTTGCCATCGCTGGACGGCAGCATCGGACTTGGATGGGGTCGGCTTGGCGGCACAGCTGATCTGGACAGCCCGTTTGGTAACAGACCGGCTTTTGACCCGACCAGACGCACAAGCTTCAATCACCTGTTTCGCGGTGATGCCGGTGTTTTTGGCGGTTTGGTCTGGCGCACGCCTTTGGATGGGCTGGATGTATCGTTGGAATACAGCTCGGACAATTTTGCGAATGAGGCGTTTGAGCCATCCAGCAGGTTCAGCTACGGCATTCGATACCAGATCGCTGACGGCCTCAGCGTACTTGGCTATAGTAGAAATGGGGACACAGCAGGTCTGATGTTCACAATTTCAGGCAATCCGAACAGGCCCCGGATTCCGCCGAATTTTGGAAATGGCCCACCGCTTATCTTTGACCGACCCGTTGCAAACCGCGACAATACCACATGGGTCGCACAGCCGACACAGCAACAAAGCCTCACACAATCCGTGCAAACGGCACTGGCCAAGGAACAGATCAAGCTGGTGGTATTGCAGACTGATGCAAGGACCATCCGGCTGGGCGTCAGCGCGCTTGATAACGCGTCGATCCCTAAAATCACCGGCCGCGTGGCGCGCGTAATGTCCCAACTCGCGCCAGCTTCAATTGAAACCTTTGAAGTCGTGCCACATCTGAACGGCTTTCCCACCAAAACCATTATTATCCCGCGCGATACCTTTGCTCAGATCGCCGACAGGCCGCAGGACGGCCTGAACAGTTGGAATGCCGCAACTATTCAGCCAACAGACGCGGGACCAGACGGGTTCAGATGGGACGCACCAGAAGATAGAGGGTTCTTCTGGTCAATCGCGCCAGCTGTCGTCTTTGATGTTACGTCTGGTGACGAATTTGATCCCATCGGAAAATTGGTTGCACAGGCAGGATACAGGTTTTCCAATGCCTTTTCCGTATCTGGCAGGTTGAGCTATCAGATTGCTGGCGATACAACTCAGGCCTTAATTCCTGCAACGCCAAGCGCGCGTAGCGATAACAGATCCTATGATCGTACCACTGTCCAGTTGGAACAATTCGTCGCCACCTACCAAACGAAGGTAAGCCCAACTGTCTATTCACGCCTGTCATTTGGTATGTTTGAACGGGAATACGGTGCCGTTGGGGCAGAGTTGGTCTGGGCACCTGCCACCAGAAACTGGGCCATCGGAGCGGACTTGAACTATGCCAAAAAGCGCGACTACGAAGATGCTTTCGGGTTTCTTGATTATGATGTCGTGACTGGCCATGGATCGCTCTATTGGGATACCGGTTATAAAGGGCTCAGCGCACAACTGGACGTGGGGCGCTATTTAGCCGGTGATTTTGGGTCCACCCTGACATTATCGCGCTATTTCTCAAACGGATGGGACGTATCAGCCTATACGACTGTCAGCGAAGACAGCGCGGATGAGAAACTTAAAATCGGTTTAAATGTGACGATCCCACTCAGTTCAGTCGCGCCAACACGCAGCAGGCGCACCAGCACTCTGCAGCTTGGCGGCTTCTCTGGGGATGCGGGATCCAAACTTGCTGTTCCCGACCGGATATACCCTAAAATCCGCGCAGCAGGTCATCAGCGCATAGAAGACGCTTGGGGAGATTTCTGGAGATGAGATTGCCTGCATGTCTTTTGATCGTATCAGTTGCCTTGGCGGGCTGTTCCTCAAACGGGTCAGAAAGCCCGATCGTTTCAGCCGCCAAACAGGTTCTTAACAGAGATAGTGCCGCGCCAAAGCCCGCCAATAAATTAACCCGTAAACGCATCAACGAGCTGAACGTCGCCCTGATCCGCGTAAAAGCCCCGGAGACTGGCCTTGAGTATATCGCCATCGCCAAACAGGCCCAGCAAGACCGTGTGACATATATTGCCCCGGAACAAACCTCGGTTGTTTTACGGGGTGGTCTTGTCGCTGTAACACACGGGCTCGGGTATGATTTCGCACCACCAACAACGCAGCCTGATGATCCGATTGTTCGAAATCGTCCAGTGCCAAACTGGCCGGACATGGTTAAACGTCAATATCATCTGAGCGCGCGTGGCCCCGCCGGACAGACAGTTGAGGTGGAATGCAGGTTTTCATCGGGCACTCAAAAGACCATCGAACTGGTTGAGATTTTGCACAAAGTTATTCCAGTGGTGGAAACCTGCTCGGGCGACAAGATCAGCTTCACAAATACCCACCTCGCAGATGCGCGGACCGGATATATATGGCAATCCTCACAGTGGACAGGGCCTTTGCAAAGCAATGTGAGCTATGAAGTGCTGGAGCCTCTGGACTGAAAATTGCACTGCAAATGCAATGTTACTTCATGACGACACAGTGTTTTTTAAGAATGCCGAACACTTGACTTGTCGTTACGTCATCCGCATGAGTTCCACTAATGAGGTTGGAAATCTCAATTGGAGAACAAAAAATGCATATTGAAACTATGTTTCGTTCAATTGTTGTTGCAACAGCGACAACTGCTGTGATCACATCATCCGCATATGCTGGCAATCTTGCCGACCCGATAATTGAGGGCGATGTCATCGAAGAAGTTCAGGAAGATTCCCAAAATCGTTTGCCTGGATGGGTGTTGCCAGTGGCAGCGCTTGTGGTTGTTGGCGCAATTGCAGCATCAGGCGGCGGTGGAGATAACTCTGGTGCGGCAGCCGGTGGTGGTGGAACTCTCCCCGTTATCAACCCGAAGCCTTAACGCCTAAGTCGAAGATTTCTGACAATGTTTGCCAGGCTGGCTATGATCTATCTCTGATCGCTTGCCAAAAGCTCATCAACATGGCTATTCAAAAATAACCGCCTCTGAAACGAGGCGGTTATTTTTATGGGCACATGACAAGTCTGACCTTAATGTCCGCCGGCCAATATCCCTGTTTTTACAGAATAATTCACTGCAAGCGCGTAATCCGGATCGTCGTCGCTGTCGATCATCAACTGGCCAGCCTTGGTCAGAAGCTGATGGCAGTCACGGCTGAGATGGCGTAACTGAACCGACTTGCCCTCAGCTTTGTATTTTCCCGCAACGGCCTCAATCGCTTGCAAGGCGGATTGATCCACCACACGGCTATCGGCAAAGTCAATCACTACCAGCGACGGGTCCTGTATTGGCGTGAACAACTCCCCAAACCCATCAGCGGAACCGAAGAACAGCGGTCCCTGCACCTGATAAACCTTCGCGCCTTCCGGTGTATCATAAGTTTTGGCGTGAATCCTTGTGGCATTGCCCCAAGCATATACCAGCGCCGAGACAATGACCCCTACAACCACAGCAATGGCGAGGTCATACATAACAGTGGTAATTGTCACCAAGATGATCACGAATGCATCCGTCCGTGGGACCCTGCGCATGATGTTGAAGCTGTTCCACGCAAACGTCCCGATGACCACCATGAACATAACGCCAACCAAAGCGGCCAACGGGATTTGTTCGATCAGAGGCGATGCCAGAACAATGAAACTCAACAGGAAAAGCGCCGCAGCAACGCCGGCGATGCGCGTCCGACCACCGGATTTGACGTTGATCATCGACTGCCCAATCATCGCGCATCCACCCATACCACCAAAAAAACCGGTGACTGTATTCGCGATGCCTTGGGCAATACATTCCTGAGATGCGCCGCCACGCTCGCCAGTGATCTCGCCAACAAGGTTCAACGTAAGCAGGCTCTCGATCAGGCCAATGGCTGACAAGATCAGAGCATAAGGCAAAATGATGTAGAAGGTTTCCAGCGTCAGCGGCGCCAGCAAATCGCCATAGATGCCCGTACCACCCGCGCCAGACAGATCGAACGGCATATGAAACGCTGGCAGCCCACCCTCAATAGAGGCCAAATCGCCCACCCGTGGCACGTCAACGCCAAAGCCAATAACGATCAACGCAACGATACCAATGCCTGCCAAGGGCGCAGGAATCGTGTTGGTAATTTTGGGCATTACCCAGATGATACCCATAGTCAGCGCTGTCAGTCCCAGCATAATCACAAGCGGCATGCCGGTCATCCATTGCCCGTTCGCCATACCGTGTCCGGCACTTTCGGCAGAGCCCGGCACCTGAAACTGGCTGAGCTGCGCCAGGAAGATCACAATTGCCAGCCCGTTAACAAAACCCAGCATCACAGGATGCGGTACAAGCCGAATAAACTTACCTAGTTTGAAAACGCCCGCACCGATCTGGATCAACCCCATCAAAACAACAGTGGCGAACAAGTATTCAACCCCATGCTGGGCGACCAAAGCAACCATGACCACAGCCAATGCCCCTGTTGCACCCGAGATCATGCCTGGACGCCCGCCGATCAGCGCTGTGATCAGGCCAACAATGAACGCCGCATAGAGCCCAACCAACGGATGCACCCCAGCCACGAATGCAAAGGCCACAGCTTCAGGAACCAAAGCCAAAGCCACAGTCAAGCCAGACAGTATCTCGATCCGCCAGCGCTCAAAGCCCAAAGGCCCAGTCGGCGCGAGGTTCAGATCATTCAGAATTGCGTTATTGGCAAGCGCCGCCATTAAAGTGCGTCTCACGCGGTTGGCCTCATTTTATGTCCGGGATAATGATTGATGGCGCTCATAACATACCTGAACATAAATGCACGGGTATTCTTCGGTATGCCCGTCATGCGTCTATCGCATAGCGGCTATTGCGCCGTAGCATGGGCAGTTTGGGCATTTTCAATCCTGCGCGTGCAAGGCAAAGTGGTGGCAGATCAAATAGCTTAAAGGAATTGGCATGGCGGACACGATGGTTGGCGTAATTGGCGGCTCAGGCGTTTATGACATTGACGGCTTGGAAGATGCGCAATGGCAAACGGTAGAGACCCCTTGGGGCGCTCCTTCGGATCAGGTATTGACTGGCAGGCTTGGTGCCGTGCGCATGGCTTTCTTGCCCCGGCATGGACGCGGGCATGTGCAAACGCCCTCGACCGTTCCATATCGCGCAAATATTGATGCCTTGAAACGCATTGGCGTCACCGATGTCATCAGCGTTTCCGCCTGCGGGTCATTCCGCGACGAAATGGCCCCAGGAGATTTCGTAATCGTGGACCAGTTCATAGACCGTACATTTGCGCGGGAAAAATCCTTCTTCGGACAGGGCTGCGTGGCACATGTCTCCGTCGCACACCCAACCTGCCCCCGCCTTGGTGCGGCGTGCTTAGAAGCTGCGAAGGGTGCAGGCATAACTGTGCATGACGGTGGCACTTATCTGGCAATGGAAGGGCCGCAATTCTCGACCCTTGCTGAATCGCGAATGTATCGGGAAGTCTGGAAAGCAGACGTGATCGGCATGACAAATATGCCAGAGGCTAAACTCGCCCGTGAAGCCGAGCTTTGCTACGCCTCTGTTGCGATGATCACCGATTATGACAGCTGGCACCCCGACCACGGAGAGGTGGACGTCACGCAAATCATTGCCACACTTATGGGTAATGCCGACAAAGCTAAACAACTGGTCGCACGCCTGCCTCAACTACTTGGAAAGGACCGCGAGAGCTGTCCCCACGGGTGCGACAAGTCGCTGGATTACGCCATTCTGACCCAACCTGAAAACCGTGACCCGGCGCTGGTGGCCAAACTGGATGCGGTGGCCGCGCGGGTGTTGGGTGCATGAGTATTGATCTCTGGCTCGCCTTCGTGGCCGCGTCTACCGTTTTGCTCGTTATACCAGGTCCAACCCTGCTGCTTGTGTTCAGTTATGCGCTGACCCAAGGACGCCGGGTAGCCATCGCTTCCGCTTTGGGTGTTGCAACGGGCGACTTGATTGCGATGACTGTTTCGGTGATTGGTCTGGGTGCGATCCTTCTAACCTCCGCTTTGGCATTTAACCTACTCAAATGGGTAGGCGCGGCATACCTTGTTTATCTGGCCATAAAGATGCTTCGTGCCAAACCAACGGATTTTAACCAAGCTACCGCATCTTCTAAAACAGAAAGCGCGCTGAAGGTGTATCGTGATCTAACAACGGTCACTGCGCTGAACCCCAAATCCAACACATTTTTCGTCGCCTTCGTGCCTCAATTTATCCAACCCGAAGCCGCTTTCGCATCACAAGCCGTAATCCTGATCGCAACCTTCGTTGGCATAGCTGGCATAAACGCACTGATCTTTGCACTTGCAGCCAACGCAATGCGCACCCGTATCGCTCGGCCTGCAACCCAGATCTGGCTTAACCGCGGCGGTGCCTTGGCGCTTTTGGGTATGGCCGCCACAACCGCATCCCTTCGGAGAAACCTCACATGAAAACCACCAAAGACTACATCCGCACCATTCCTGACTTCCCCCATGAAGGGATCATGTTCCGAGACGTAACCACGCTGTTTCTGGATGCACGCGGGTTTCGAATGGCGATTGACCAGTTGTTACATCCTTATGCAGGCATGCAGATCGATAAGGTTGCGGGGTTGGAAGCGCGTGGCTTTATCATGGGAGGGGCCATCGCACATCAGCTGTCCGTCGGGTTTGTGCCGATCCGCAAACGAGGCAAGTTGCCCGGATCAACGATAACACAGGATTATAAGCTGGAATATGGCGAAGCCACGATGGAGCTTCATGATGATAGCCTGCAAGCCGGGGGAAAAGTGCTACTGGTCGATGACCTTTTGGCCACCGGTGGCACTGCAGAGGCCGGGATCAAACTGATCGAGCGCCTTGGTGCAGAAGTCATCGGTTGCGCCTTCATCATCGACCTGCCTGAGTTGGGTGGCCGCGCAAAATTAGAAGCTCTGGGCATGGACGTGCATGTATTGTGTGAATTTGAGGGCGCGTAATATGTTAAGCTTCTTCTCAAGAACATTTAGATCAAACAAAGCACTTTCAGCATTAACTCTTTCACTCCTGTTGACCCACGCATTGCACGCAGACATACCGCGACCTGAAACTATCGAGGACACACTGGCTTTACAGCTGGATGCTATGAAAGCAGATCCACGTATCAAAAATCCTCAGATCGATTTCAATAATCAATCGATCGAGTTCAGTGGGGATGATAATGAAAGCCACGTGAGCTATCCTGATAATCTGCACAAACTACTGCAAAGCGCTGAAAACGACGCCGAAAGGCAGGAATTGTTTGATGATTTTATCAACCGATCAATCATCAGCATTTTTGAAGTAACGTCTAAAGATTCTATTGATATCAAAAACATTTTACCCGTAATTCGGACAGCTGATTACGCAGAAGGACTGACACAAGCGAGCGCGACGGTCTCATTGCCGCTTGTCGATGGGCTAAGTATTTTCTTAGTAGAGGATTTGCCGAATAGCCTGAGGTATCTTCAAGATGAAGACTTATCTGATTTAGGCTTAGATTTTCGGACAGCTTTAGCATTGGCCAACGACAACCGTATTGCGCGCAACTGGAGGCCTGAGATCAATGGTAATGGAGTGTATTTCTTTTCATTAGATGGAAATTATGAAGCAAGTCTGCTTCTTGACGACACTCTTTGGAGCGGCATTGAGAAGCAAATCGGTTCTGTGATCGTAGTAGTCCCAAATCGCGACCTAGTTATCTTTGCGCCTGAGAACTCAGAAGGAGCCGAAGAAACACTTAGAGAATTGGCTACAAAATTCGTTCAGGAAGGTAGCTACCCCCTAAGTAATCAAATGATGATCAGACAGGACAACACTTGGCAGATCAAACCCTAAGCCTACACAACTGCACCCGGATTCATGATGCCTTTCGGGTCGAGTGCCGCTTTGATCGCCCGCATCGCCGCCAGTTTCCCCGGATCACCATAGAGTTTTAGATCGTCTACTTTCAGGCGCCCGATACCATGCTCGGCCGAGATGGAGCCGCCCAAGGCGTGCGCCAGATCATGGATGGCGCGTTTGACCTGTGGTCGCTCGGCCTCGTAATCCGCGCGGGTTTTGCCGGGCATCGGGAAGACGTTGTAATGCAGATTACCGTCACCCACATGACCAAAACAGTTGATCCGGAATTCCCCTATCTCAGCCAACGCCTGTTTCGCTCTGACAATAAACTCAGGGATGCAACCTATTGGAACAGATGTGTCATGAGACGATACAGACCCAATCCGGCGGTTTGCTTCGGGGATATTTTCACGGATTGCCCAGAACTCGGCGCGCTGCGCCAGAGATTGGGCGATAACCCCATCTGTCACAAGACCTCGATCAGCAGCATCGGCGAACAGCGCCTCCAACGCAGCGGAAGGATCGACCCCTGCTACTGCGCCCATATCAATCAGTACCATCCAGTCTGGTGTCTGGGCAAAGGGGGCTTTGACCTCTGGGCCAACCTCGCTTAGAAAATCAAGACCCATGCGGTTGATCAACTCAAAGGCCGAGACCTGCCCGCCCAGATGATTACCCGTCAGTGCAAACAACTCCAACGCGGCTTCGGGACTGCGTACAACCATCAGGGCTGCGCCTTGAGCTGCAGGTTTCGGGAACAGTTTAAGGCTGGCGGCGGTGATGATCCCCAATGTCCCCTCAGAGCCAATTAAAAGGTGCCGCAGATCGTAGCCCGTGTTGTTTTTACGCAACCGCGTCAACCCGTTGAAGATCGATCCATCAGGCAGCACGGCCTCCAGCCCAAGACATAGGTCGCGCGCATTCCCGTAGCGCAAGACGTTCACACCCCCAGCATTTGTCGCCAGATTGCCCCCGATCCGGGCAGAACCTTCTGACGCCAACGAAAGCGGGAACAGCCGGTTCACCTTGTCTGCAGCATCCTGAATAGTTTGCAGCACGACACCAGCCTCAGCCACCAGCACATTTTCTTCGGGCAGAACCGCACGGATCGCAGTCATACGTTCAAGCGACAGGATCACAGGTGTAGGTCCGGGGGGCGCAATCTGACCGCCCACCAACCCCGTGCCGCCGCCATAAGGAACAATACCGACGCCAGCCTTTGCGCAGAGCTTTACCACCTCTGCGACCTCTTCGGTTGAGGCAGGGGCAATCAGGAACCCATCCGCACCAGCATAACGGCCACGAGGTTCCTCCAGATAGGACTGGGCCAGAGGGCGAAAAGCAGCCTCAGGCAACATGGCTCTGAGGTTAGCGCGTATTTTATCTGTTACAGGGTTCAACATGGCCCAAGTTATGGGATGAAAGTCAGAGAAACTAAACGTCTATTCCGCGTTTAGGTATGACGGGTTCAACACGATTACCGTCGGGCGTTTGGGCAGGGTACGCAAAGACAGCTCAATATCGCTACTGTCGCGACGATCGATATCGAACTCATCACGCATGCCAGCCACAAACACATCCAGCGACGTGCCACTAAACCAATGCATCGGCAACACGACCGAGGATTTCAACTTTTTCATGATGCGGATCATTGTCGGCAAATCCACGGTTAAGCCGCCATCCACCGCCGCCATAACCACATCCAATCGCCCCAAAGCGGCATATTGCGCGGGGTCCGGCTCGTGGTGTAAATGGCCCAAATGACCAATACATAGACCCGCCACCTCAAACACAAAGATCGAGTTGCCATACTTCTCGGTCCCACCACTATAGCTATTGCGAATATCGGTAGGGACATTGCGGACCAGCATCTCCCCCAGATCAAGGTGGTGATCAGCAGGCGTGCGCCCATCCTCCCACCCTTTCAAAACATGAGAGATTTGTGGATCAGGCAAGGCGGTCCAATGACTGTCATGGGCATGGTTCATGGTGACGACATCAGGGATCAAATCAGCACTTCCCAGAAACCCGGTGTAATCCGTGGCAACGCTTAAACCGCCTGCCGTTTGCAATAGATATGTCGAGTGGGCAACATAACTGAGCCGAACCGTCTCAGATGCCAGCGGGTCTTGCCAACTTGCCTTATGAAGGTATTCCAGACCCGGCGTGTTCTGTGCCAAAGCGATACAATGGCTAGGTGTTCTATCTTGGCCAAAGGCAGCTACAGGCAAAAAATATATCAGGAAAACCAATAAGCGCATATGCCCCACCTCCACATATTCCAATGATAGTTTTCTAACATATTAGATCAAATCACATCCTTCATATCCCTTGATATCAGCGTGACCAATCTGCATCGCCAACACGTCTGCCATCATTTTGACACAATAAAAACAGATTTTTGCCTTTATTCGATGGTGGCCTGAAGGTCTGAGGCAGAAACGCTACCTTAAAAAAGGAGCACATCATGGCACAACAACCGCAAAAGCCGGTGGAGCAGGATAGAAAACCTCCCAAACCTGCGCCACCCGTTCGATTCATGGATTGGGCGAGTATTTAGGCTTGTTGAGCATTCAAATACATCGGACATGGGGCTAATCTGGTCTCATGTCCGATCCCGTCACCAGTATCCGTAACCTTGGTCCCGCCTACGAAGAAAGTCTGGCGCAGGTCGGGATCACGACCGCCCAGCAGCTCTACGATCTTGGTGCTGACGCGGCTTATGCGGCCTTGTTGCGCAACGGCACAAAACCGCATTTCATCGGTTATTATGTGTTGGTCATGGCCCTACAGGGTCGTCCCTGGAACGATTGTAAAGGGGCCGAGAAAGCCGCCTTGCGCAAGCGCTTCGATGCATTGAAAGCCGAGAACCACGATACGGGTCTCAGCAAATTAGAGGCGGAGTTGGACGCCATCGGGATTATCAAAAAGCGCTGAGATGAAGTTGTCTCGTATTCCCCAATCATCATTAACCTTGCGGATGATGGCATACGGCTTCAATGTTATGTCCATCAGGATCAAGAACAAACGCGCCGTAATAGTCCGCATGGTAATGACGCCTAAGACCGGCGGTCCGTTATCTATTCCTCCTGCTCGTAGTGCAGCTGCGTGAAACGCATCGACACTGGCTCGGTCATCCGAATGCAAGGCGATATGTAACATTCCAGTCGTGGCATTTTGTTCCGCAAGCCAAAACCAAGGCCGTTTATCACCGTAGCCAGTTACCTTTACGCCATCAGAATGCTCCAAGGGCACATCGAACAACCGGTTTACTCCAAGAGGCGCAAATGCTTGATCATAGAACTCAATAGAACGAGAGAAATTAGTAACCCCAAAAGTGATATGATCTATCATTACATCTCTCCAAAATTCGCGATGCTCTATTCTTTCATAGGTTATATTTGGCCCATCCTAAAGCGCGACTGATCCCAACTGTTACGCCGCACCCAAAATGGAGTGCACATATTGGCCGCCCCATATCAATTCCGTAAGTTAGACTTTGGGCTATTGGCCCCGCAAAAATACCATGCTGGACAACGGCGCGGCTGACAGCTGCGAGCAGGTTCTGGTCGGAATAATCAATAGCAAAAAAGCGCAGCATCCCAATCAACCAGCGCGTACCGAAAGCGGTACTTGGTGGTCCTGCATCCAGGCAAGCACGAATAAGAAAAGACTTACGCAGCGCGGTAAACACTACTGCAACATGCGCGAAGAGACCAACCCATTGCGTCTCAAAGTCAAGATCGACTGCGCGGGACGGAGCGGACCTTGGCCACATTTTTGCGAATAGCTGCTATTGAGCTTTTAGAACACTGACTAAGGATCTGTTCCAATAAGAACAGTTGATTTTCCGAAACGCATTAGGGCCATGCAGCCTGCGAGGGTGCAGGCCACATGTGGTTTAACCTAATTGAAAAGGCATTGAAGCGGTCGTGTGGACCGGGCCTGTCAGCGTATTTTAACTCATCGCGCCTTGCCCCGTGGGACGGACAATTATCTCACCAGCACACACTGAGGTTGGCTGACTGAGTGCATAGATTACCGCATCGGCGATTGAACGGGGTTGCATGGGATCATATGGAAAGCCGCCTTGCATCGCGGCAAGAACAGCTGGGTCGGTGATTGTTGAGAACAGTTCTGTCGCGACCGAGCCCGGAGAGATCGTTGTCACACGAACATTCTTGCCCGCAATTTCTTGGCGCAATCCTTCGCTCAGTGCCCGCACACCGAATTTTGTAGCCGAATACACTCCAAATGCAGGGCTAACCTGCAGCCCCGCGATGGACGCAACATTCACGATATGTCCGTCCTGCCGAGACACCATTTGAGAAAGAACGGCATCAATACCGTAAAGCGTTCCTTTGAGATTCACGTCAATCATCCGGTCCCACTCGTCGACCTTGCGGGTTTCAAAGAGAGACAGCGGCATGATCCCTGCATTATTTACCAAGACATCAACTTGGCCAAATGCGACCTCAGTCGCTGCCACAAGATCAATGAGGTTGCTATGTCTTGTCACATCTGTCGGGTGATAGGCTGCCTTTGCCCCCAATTCGTCTGCAAGTGTCGCAAGCTTGTCCACGCGCCGCGCTGCCAACATTACGTTATAGCCATTGGCAATGAGCGCGCGCGCGATGGCTTCCCCGATACCGCTTGTAGCCCCTGTTACCACTGCTGTTTTTATTGAAGTCATTCTATGTCCATCTCTTACTATTGATCGTTCGGCGGATGCCGCAACAAACGAGATATGGGGCTACTATATTTGCAAAAAAGATGCATAAAGGCCAAATAGATTTGCAAAAATGGAAAGCAAAACTTGATGAAATCACCGCTGAACTGGGATGACTTACGCCTATTGGAAGCTGTGGCCGAGCGTGGCAGCCTTCTTGGAGCTGCACGATTTCTGGGCACATCTGTGTCAACTGTATCGCGGCGCTTGTCAAAGCTTGAACTGGCTGTAGATGCAGTACTACTGGAACGCGATGTGGATGGCTGTCGGTTAACGTTCCGAGGGCAGACGTTTGTAGATATTGCGCGCCAGACCTCCAGGCAGCTAGACCGTGAGCTGACGAGTGCTTCAGCAGCAGCACCATTGCGCGGCACCATCAAGATATCGTCCGGTGACGGTTTTCAAGACATAGTACTCGGCGAGATTGCCGAGTTTTCTGAATTGCACCCCCATTGCGCCGTCGAATACAGCGTCGAAACTGAATATCGCAAAGTAGCACGTGGAGATGTCGACATAGCGATCCGCGTGGCTCACCACGGAGAGCCTTCACTCGTATACCGCAAAATCATGGATGTCGAATATGGCATATTTTGCTCAGGTATCCTTGCACAAAGCTTGTCAAATCAATCTCCTTTCGAGGAAATTCCTCTTGTTGGTCTGTTGCCACCCTTAGCGCACGAAGATCACATGAAAGCGGCCCGCGCTGCTGGATTTATCAACGCAAAGCTGCGTGTCTCATCCTTCTCCGCACAGTTGGTTGCAGTGCAGCTAGGCATAGGAGCAGCCGTATTGCCGAAACTCGCCGCTGGCAGTTTGGTCGCCTTGGCTCCAGAATTGGAGCTTCCAACGCTACCAGTTTTTATTGTGACCCGCTTGCAGGCGCGTGATCAGCCGCATCTTGGAGTATTTATTGACCGGCTTACACAGCGTTTCACACGTATTGGTTCGGATCTCGCCTAAAGTCCCTTAAGGTAAATTTACATTTTCGGGAAAACGTGAGCGAAGGAGTTTTTTGTGCAAAACAGCCATTCGTGCATCGCGCAGCATCGGTCAAAGTGGGCTCTAAGCTGCCGTTGGAAGACGGATTGAGCACTCGCGGCATCGCTAGTCAGGCTTGACAGTAGTCCACATAAAAAAGCCCCGCCACTTTGGGCGGGGCCAAAAACTTTGCCGCCTGATTAGCCGACCAGTTCCAGGCCTGAGAAGAAGAAAGCGATTTCTTCAGCAGCGGTTTCCGGGGCATCTGATCCGTGAACAGAGTTCTCGCCGATTGACAGAGCAAATTCCTTGCGGATCGTTCCATCAGTCGCTTCTGCCGGGTTTGTTGCGCCCATAACTTCGCGATTTTTTGCGATTGCGTCTTCGCCTTCCAGAACCTGCACCACAATCGGCTCGGAAATCATGAACTCACACAGTTCATCAAAGAATGGGCGGTCTTTGTGAACACCGTAAAATGTCTGCGCCTGCGCCAGTGTCAGCTGGATACGCTTGGACGCGATGATGCGCAGACCCGCTTCTTCGAACTTGGCAATGATCTTGCCGGTCAGGTTGCGTTTGGTGGCATCGGGTTTGATAATCGAAAATGTGCGTTGAATGGCCATGGGCTCAGCTCCGTTGAGTTGTAATTTGGCGCGTCCGTATCATGGGGTCACGCTGGTGAAAAGCGCCCAATTGACACCTGCCGCGTGTTCCGCCACACCGCGCCCATGTTACGGCTCACTGATCTGCGTTATTCCGTCGAAGGTCGTCCCCTGCTGGAGGACGCCTCTGCCATCATCCCAACGGGTCACAAGGTTGGCCTGATTGGCCGCAATGGTGCAGGCAAGACAACCTTGTTCCGCATCATCAGGGGAGAGCTTCCACTTGAATCCGGCGACATCTCTTTGCCATCGCGCGCGCGTATCGGAGGGGTCGCGCAAGAAGTGCCGTCGAATGAGGTTTCGCTGATCAATACAGTCCTTGCAGCTGATACGGAACGTGCCGCGCTGATGGCCGAGGCAGACAGCGCCAGCGACCCCGCACGTATCGCAGATATTCAGACCCGGCTGGCAGATATTGACGCATGGTCTGCCGAAGCGCGGGCATCATCGATCCTGGCGGGCTTGGGCTTTACCCATGAAGAACAGCAACAGCCATGCTCTGCCTTTTCCGGCGGATGGCGGATGCGTGTGGCGTTGGCGGCCGTGCTGTTTTCCGCGCCTGATCTGCTGCTGCTAGATGAACCGACGAATTATCTAGACCTTGAGGGCGCGCTATGGCTTGAGAACTATCTGGGAAAATATCCCCATACGGTAATCATTATCTCGCACGATCGCGGGCTTTTGAACCGCGCCGTAAACGCCATTCTGCATCTCGAAAACAAGCAGCTCACCTATTATACTGGGCCTTACGATCAATTTGCGCGCCAAAGGGCTGCCAAGCGTGCCGTTCAGGCAGCGGCGGCGAAAAAGCAGGAATTGAAACGCGCCCATCTGCAAAGCTTTGTGGATCGCTTCAAGGCCAAGGCCTCCAAGGCGAAGCAGGCCCAATCTCGCGTTAAAATGCTGGAAAAGATGGAGACGATCACCGCACCAGAAGACGCAGCCCGTACTGTTTTCAGCTTCCCGAAACCTGAAGAATTGTCCCCGCCAATCATTGCAACTGAAGGCGTGTCAGTCGGCTATGATGGCACGGCTGTTCTTAAAAACCTGAACCTGCGCATTGATCAGGACGATCGCATCGCACTTTTGGGGCGCAATGGTGAAGGCAAGTCGACTTTGTCAAAACTGCTGTCTGGCAGATTGGACCCGATGGGCGGTCAGATCAATCAATCCAGCAAACTGCGGATCGGCTTTTTCGCTCAGCATCAGGTCGAAGAGTTGCACGTGGATGAAACGCCCTTGCAACACCTGCTAAGGGAACGCCCGAATGAAGGGCAAGCCAAATTGCGCGCCCGACTGGCAGGCTTTGGCCTTGGGGCGGATCAGGCCGAAACCGTCGTGGGGCGTTTATCAGGCGGGCAAAAAGCGCGTTTGTCGCTGCTGCTGGCCACTTTGCCCGCACCGCATATGCTAATTCTGGATGAGCCGACCAACCACCTCGATATAGAAAGCCGCGAAGCGCTGGTCGAAGCGCTGACTGCCTATACTGGCGCGGTTATTCTGGTCAGTCATGATATGCATCTTCTATCACTTGTCGCGGATCGCCTATGGTTGGTGAAAGACGGGGCGGTAGATCCATACGAGGGTGATTTGGAAAGCTATCGAAAAATGCTACTGACCCCGCCCGAAAAAATTGCCAAAGACAAGCCAAAGCCTAAACGTGCCAGTCGTGAAAATATCCTGGAGCTGCGCGCCGAGGTTCGCAAATGTGAGGCACGCGTCGAAAAGCTGTCTGAGATGCAAGATACGCTGGCCAAACGCCTTGGTGACCCCAAAGTCTATCACGAAGATATGGCCGAGAAACGTGAGGTATGGCAGAAGAAATATGCCGAAGTGATGGAGGCGCAGGACCGCGCCGAAGTCATGTGGCTCAGGGCGCAGGAGAAGCTGGAAAAGGCCGAAAGCTGAATGGAGTTAAGTTTTGCCATAACTGTCTTTGTCGCTCTGTTTGTGATCATCGACCCAATCGGGCTGGCCCCGCTGTTTGTAGCCCTGACCCAAGGCATGACCCAATCGCAGCGTTTTCGCATCGCATTGCGATCCTGCGTTATTGCAGTGTTTCTGCTGACACTATTCGGATTGGCTGGCGAAGCCGTGCTGGAATTCGTCGGCATCTCATTGGCGGCCTTTCGCATCTCAGGTGGGCTTTTGCTATTTCTGACTGCGTTGGAAATGTTGTTCGAACGGCGCACGCAGCGCCGTGAAGATCAGGCAGAACAAAATGAAGACGATCCGTCCGTTTTTCCACTGGCCATGCCCTTGATCGCCGGCCCCGGTGCCATTGCAACCATGATCCTGCTGACAAGTACGCCAGAGGCGGATTGGCTGGATGTTCTTGGCATACATCTGGTGATGTTCGTTGTTGTTTTGGCTGTGTTTGTGATGTTTATGGCTTCGGGTTTGTTGGAACGTCTTCTGCGCGCAACGGGCATCAAAGTCGTCACGCGGTTGATGGGGATGCTGCTAGCTGCTCTTTCGGTGCAGTTCGTTTTGGATGGCCTGCGCGATTTTGGACTTGTCGCAACCGGCTAAAAACATACCTATATAGGCAGAAAACCAACAAAAGGGTCCACGTGATGGGCGAAGACGAATTTGGACGGTTGATCTACCTTGTCTTGCTGGGCTGTGTGATTGGCGGATACTTCTTCATGTCCAACCGTGAGCGCATGGGCGAGATGGCGCGGCAGGCTGCTTTGTGGGCATTGATTTTTGTTGGCGTGATTGTTGGTATAGGTCTGTGGAATGATCTGCGCGACACTGTTCTTCCGCGACAAGCCGTCTTTGCCGAGGAAGGCCGCATCGAAGCCCCCCGCCGTGGGGATGGCCACTTCTATTTGACACTCAACATCGCAGGCGAACCTGTGGAATTTGTGGTCGATACGGGGGCGACAGATATCGTTCTGAGCGAAGGGGATGCCAAGCGCGTGGGTATCGATCTGGACACACTCAACTATTCAGGCCGCGCCTTGACCGCAAATGGCGAGGTCCGCACGGCCCGCGTAACCCTTGATGATGTAAGTATCGGGGAATTCGATGAAGGCCGCCTCATCGCATGGGTCAATGAAGGGGCACTTGATACGTCCCTACTGGGAATGGCGTATCTGGAACGTTTTGAACGGGTCGAGATCAAGAGCGACAAACTTGTTCTGGAATGGTAATTCAGTTCATTTAGGCACGGGACAAATGTTATGAGCGGATTGCTGGCACTTCTCGACGACGTCGGCGCAATTGCCAAACTGGCTGCGACGCAAATGGATGATGTCGCAGCGCAGGCCACCAAAGCTGGTGCCAAAGCTGCGGGCGTTGTCATTGATGATGCTGCTGTCACTCCAAAATATGTCACCGGCCTGCCTGCCGCGCGTGAATTGCCCATCGTCTGGAAAATCGCACGGGCGTCTTTCTTCAACAAACTAGTGATCCTGTTACCTCTGGCGCTTGTTCTTAATGCATTTCTACCATGGGTGATAACACCGCTTCTTATGTTAGGTGGGGCTTATTTATGTTTTGAAGGCGCCGAGAAAATCTGGCATCTAATCGTGCCGCACCAAGAACATGGACCGCAAGAAGCCGAAACCCTTGACGCGGCGCATCTTGAAGAAGAGCGGGTCAAAGGCGCTATCAAGACCGATTTCATCCTGTCCGCCGAAATCATGACAATCTCACTCGCGGCGATTGAAGCCGATAATATCTGGGTACAAGGTGTAACGCTGGCAGCCGTGGCCATTGGGATTACGGCCCTTGTTTATGGTGCGGTTGCGCTACTGGTAAAGGCGGATGATGTGGGGCTAAAACTCAGCAAAGTTGGGCGGCTTGCCACTACCCGGGCATTGGGACGTGGCATTGTGCATTTCATGCCAACCCTGATGACACTGATCGCCACGATTGGCACTGCTGCCATGCTATGGGTTGGGGGTAATATCATTGTGCATGGGCTTCACGATTTAGGCTGGCACCTCCCTTATGAAGAAATCAAGCATATCGCCAAAACCACCGCAGACATGGTTGGTCGTGCGACAGGATTTGTCACATGGCTTGTGACCGCAACTATTGATGGCATCCTTGGACTTATGCTTGGCCTGCTTTTGATCCCAGTCGTTACCAAAATTCTGAAGCCTTTGTTCGCTAGACACAAAAGCAGTGAAACATCGGCGCACTAACCATAAAACTCATCGCGGAAGCGACGCCCCATGTAACAGCTGTTGTTCAAAGCGCGCAGGCCTGATCGTGGATGGCGCATATTTGCAATCCAACGCCATGAGCTTACAGATTTGCTGGTCGCAAACCAATGACCTACGCGATATGCAGCCCCGGGAAACGGAAGCCTTTGCAATGGACTATTTTCCAGATCAAGATCGTCCTTAATATAAATATGACTTCCCAGCATACGATCGATAGTCGGAAAATCATTTTCGTTAATATCATCAAACTTTTGACTATTAATAATATGACTACTCCCACATAGTCGGAAAAAATCCGTTTTTTTCAGAAATGCAAAACGGGTGCCGCTAAAAAGATACCCTTCATCAAAGAACCACCCCCTTGCCGTGGGCGCATTTGCAGATATGCCCGCAAGACGACGGCTGACCAGATCATCATAATCCAAAAACATAACATGCCCTTTTGGGCGAATAGCATTAAAGGCGGAATATAACCTTTTTCCTTTATCGCGACGCACAATTGCATTACGCGCAGCAATATCATTTTTGGGCAGATGCGCTGCCGGAATTCTTGTGGGAACAACCGTAAATTTTTCCGACATTTCTGGCAAATCTGCTTCGTGATCAGCAGCAATGACACAATGCCAATCAGGATGATCCTGCCCGGCAACTGAACGCAGCGTTAAGGCCATCGTTTCCTTAACCCGCGCCCAGTTCTTGACCGTTGCCGGATGACGTACAGGGATAATGAAAGTTAGCATATCAACCGCTTTCCGCAGCGGTCCGAACCCTGTGAACTAAAGAATGCGAAAGATCGAAACCTTTGCAATCGTTAGTCTCTAAGGTCGTTTTATCAACATATATGGAACTCAGAACACCTTGCGCGACGTGAACATAACCTTTTTCACACAAGAATTCATTTATCTTGCTGCCAGGGTTTGCATTCCATTGCTTTAGGAAAATATCAAAATCCTCAATAACGATAACCGATGGTCGTGCATGTTGGAAATTAATGGTCGAGAGGACTTCAAAATCATATCCCTCGCAATCAATCGATAATAGATCAATCTGAACATCTTTCAGATGAGTATCGATAATATAGTCTAAAGGCATGCAATCGATTAATTGCTTTTTTATGACGTCACTTTGCACTCTATCAGACTGGTTACTATCAAAGCTGTTATTCTTAGGATCTTTAAAATAGTTATATTCTAATTTTTGGGTATTCTTGGAGACGCCAATATTGAGATGAGTATCTCGTGGCCTCATTATCTTGAAAAGCGGAATAAACTTTGGGTTTGGCTCAATTGTTAAACCGCTCCACCCGCGAAGATAAAGCTTATAGGTATTAGATTCTTTCCATGGGTGGTAAGCTCCCACATCGACATAGACCCCCTTTTTGCGAGGCAGTAACGTGTATAGAAGCACATCCTCCGAGAATTGAGAAAATGAAAAAGATCTTATCCGGCTATAAATAGGATAGATACTCAGCAAAAATTCCGTCAGTGTTTTCATAATATATGAAAACCTTTCTGGTTCAATTTGGCACTCGGACCTCTGATTTACATAGAGATCACGCAGGTAATGCCATATTATCTAAGCGAGTATATCAAATTCAGAAGGGTGCAATTATGTGCGCTATCCTCCGCTTGAAACTATTTTTCCCATTAGCGGGAAATAGCCGGAACATTATTTGGCCAAATAAGTTATCGGCTATTAAGTTTCCGCTTTTTTCTCCCACTTGCCGCTTTGTTGCGACCAATATTGTGCGGACAGGCCAGCTTCGGTGAGGGTCTTCCATTGCACACGTGCATGGGCCACGGCATCTTCATCATTACCGTCAAAAATGATCATTGCGCGTGTCAGCGGTTTGATTTCATCCGCTGAAAGCTCGGCACCATCTACCGAAATCAGGCAATCGGGTTTGTTCGGCAGATCACTGCTTTCGGTTAGTAAGACCGGTTGATCAGCATCAAACCCAGTTCCCAAGCGGCCATGGGGTAAAAAGCCATCATCCATCACCCACAGTTTTTCATCCAACCAGTCAAGCCGCTCGGCAGAGCTGCCGCGCACCGCAACACGCCAACCCGCCCCGCGCGCCTTGCCCAAAAGCATGGGCAAGGTGACTTCTAATGGCTGACGGGTCAGATGGTAGAAGAAAACCTCGGCCATCACTCCTCAAAATTATCAGCGATCAGACGGTTGAGCGCGCGCACACCCCAGCCTGTAGCCCCTTTGGGTGCAAAAGCCGTTTCAGTCTTGACCGAAGCAACCCCGGCAATATCGAGATGAATCCACGGCGTTTCAGGCTTGATAAATCGCTGCAGGAACTGCGCTGCCGTGATTGAGCCTGCTGCACGGCCGCCCACATTCTTCATATCGGCAATCCGCGATTTCAGCAGGTCGTCATAAGCCTGCCCCAAGGGCAAACGCCACGCACCCTCTTCCTCGGCATTTGCGGCTTTCAGGAACGCGTTGGACAGCGCATCATTGTTTGAGAAGACACCAGCATTTTCGTGACCCAACCCGATAATGATCGCCCCGGTCAGGGTTGCAAGGTTAATGCAACCAACCGGCTCAAACCTTTCCTGCGCATACCAAAGAACATCGGCCAGAACCAAACGGCCTTCTGCGTCGGTATTGATGATCTCAACCGTGTCTCCTTTCATGGAGGTCACGACATCACCGGGGCGTGTCGCATTGCCGGACGGCATGTTTTCGACCAGACCCACCAGCCCCACTACATTGGCTTTTGCCTTACGCATCGCCAAGGTTTTCATGACCCCTGCCACGACACCAGCACCGCCCATGTCCATAGTCATGTCTTCCATACCGGCGGCAGGTTTGATGGAGATGCCACCTGTATCAAACACCACGCCCTTACCGATAAGCGCAAAGGGCTTGTCATCCTTCTTGCCACCATTCCATTGCATAACCACAACCTTGGTCGGGCTGTCCGAACCCTGCCCCACACTTAGCAATGTGCGCATGCCCAGCTTTTCCAGCTCTTTCTCTTCCAGAACTTCAACCTTGAGACCAAGAGCTTCAAGCGCGGCAAGACGATCTGAGAATTCTGTTGTGGTCAGGACATTGGCAGGTTCATTCGTCAGATCACGGGTGAAGAAAACGCCCTCGGCAATGGCGCCATTCACAGCCGACGCTGATTTTATACCCTTCGCATCATTCACCATGAAGCTGACGGCACCTTTACCATCCTTATCCGCAGTCTTGTGATCGTCAAACTCATAGGCCCGCAAACAAAGACCAAGCGCGACCTGATCTGCACGGGCCAGATTACCGCAAAGCACCATAAATGGGTCCGCGCCAAGCTCCTTCGCCAAGCTCGCCCCAGCTTTACGTGCCTGTTCAACGGACGGACGGCGCGGCAGTTTAACGACAACGACCGCATCAGCAGCAACATTTGCAGGAAAAGCCAGTGTAAGCGTTTTGCCGACCCCCAGCTTGCCAAAGGTCTCGCTACCAACGAGACGTGCCACAGCACCGCGCGTCAAGCGGTTGACCCGGCGGGCCGTTACATCAAGAGACCCGGCTTCAGGGACGAAAACAGCAAGTTTACCTTTTGCATCTTTAATTTGGTCAATATCAGTCTCGATAAAATCAGGGGAAAGGGGCGTTGTCATATATGACCTCATAACTTGGGGATTCCATATAGCTAGCGCGCCCCCGCCCGGAACACCAGAACCCGTGCTTCAGGTCTGGTGGTCAGGCAGAGTTTCCCCTAATTTCGCGCTGAGAACAAAGAAGGGGGACAGAACGTGGCACGATCTCGACAGATACATGCTGTCGCAGCTTCTGGTCCTGTTTGGCTTTTTCTCACTTGTCCTAGTATCGGTCTATTGGGTCAATCGTGCTATTGGGTTATTTGACCAACTAATCAGCGATGGCCAATCGGCGTTGGTATTTCTGGAGTTTACCGCCCTGACACTGCCATATGTGATCTTGATCGTGTTGCCGATTTCAGCCTTTGTGGCCGCTGTATATGTTACCAACCGCCTGAGCGCTGAAAGCGAGATGGTCGTGTTACAAACTGCTGGCGCAAGCGCTGTTCGCATTGCGCGCCCAGTCTTCTTCTTCGGGGTGTTTGTTGCAGCTATGGTTGCCATTCTGGCCCATATTCTGGTGCCCGCCGCGCGAAGTGAACTTGCTTCGCGCAGTGCCGAGATTTCCCGTGATATCGTCGCGCAATTTTTGAAAGAGGGGCAGTTTCTGCATCCGACTGGCGATATATCCGTCTACATTCGCGAAATTTCCGACCGCGGAGAGTTGAAAGAACTATTTCTCGAAGACAGCCGCAACCCTAAAGCAATTGTGACCTATACCGCCGAGAAGGCACTTCTGGTGCGTGCCGATACAGGACCTCGGCTTGTGATGATCAATGGGCTGGCACAGACTTACCAACCGGAAAGCCGGCAACTTTCAACCATCGCTTTCGACGATTTTGCCTATGACATTGGCGCTTTGATGCATGCTGGCGACATGCGCATCCGCGATCTGCGGGAGCTTCCAACATCGGTTTTGCTAAACCCCAGCCAAGCTGATCTAGATAGCGCACGCGGCGGATTAGCGGATTTTCGGTTCGAAGGGCATGATCGATTTGCAAAATCGCTTTTGGCAATCGTGGTGCCTTTGATGGGGTTTGCCACGCTGATGATCGGAGGGTTTTCGCGCTTCGGCGTGTGGCGTCAGATTATTGGTGCAGTGGTGTTGATCATTCTGGTGCAAATGGCAGCCAATGCGTCTGAAGATATGGCACGCTCGAACGAAAATATGTGGGGCCTTGCCTATCTGGCCCCGGCTTTGGGCGCGCTGGCAACTGCAACTTTTCTGTGGATCGCTTCAATGAACAAGATACGGCGCGCAAAATTACGGAGGCCCACATGAAGCTGGATCTCTATTTCGCCCGTCGGTTTGTCTGGTCGTTCGCACTTGTCACCGGGGTATTCTTCGGGATCGTGATCCTTATTGATATGGTTGAACAAATCCGCCGCTTCAGTGGCCAGGATTTGGGCCTACCCCAAGCCGCCGAACTGGCTTTGCTGAATGCACCGGAAGCGATGTACAGAATGCTGCCACTGCTTGTGATCCTTTCCACAATTGCTTTGTTTCTAGGATTGGCAAGGACCTCGGAAATGGTTGTGGCGCGCGCGTCGGGACGTTCGGCCCTCAGATCGCTTCTTGCTCCGGTATTAACTTCTTTCCTCTTTGGTGCTGTGGGCGTTGCCGCCCTGAACCCAATCGTGGCAGCAACCTCGAAACAATACGAGATTGTCTCGAACCGCTATAAAACTGGTGGTGCAAGTACATCGTCGCTAAGCGAAGAAGGGCTTTGGTTACGGCAAGCTGGAACGGATGGTCAAATCGTGATCCGCGCCGCGCGCTCTAATCTGGATGGCACGCAGTTTTTTGGTGTCAGCTTCTATGGCTTTGATGCACAGGCGATGACAACCTACCGTATTGAGGCGGAAGACGCCCTTTTGAGACCTGGGAAATGGGTCTTATCAAATGCCAAACGCTGGACCTTTGCAGAGGGTGAAAATCCCGAACAGGGTGCTCAGACATACAAAACGCTAAACATACCTTCAGAACTCACGCAGGACCAGATACGTGATAGCTTTGGTAGCCCCAGTGCCATTCCCATTTGGGAACTGCCTGCCTTTATTAATCAGCTTGACCGCGCGGGATTTTCCGCCTTGCAGCATCGGGTTTGGTTTCAGATGGAGCTTGCAACCCCCTTCTTGCTCGTCGCCATGGTGCTGATCGGGGCAGGCTTTACCATGCGTCATACGCGGTTTGGGCGCACTGGTGTGATGGTACTTTTGGCAGTTTTATTTGGCTTCTCAATCTATTTCCTGCGCAACTTTGCACAGGTTCTTGGGGTTAATGGCCAAATCCCCGTATTGGCTGCGGCTTGGGCCCCACCTTTGGCCGGGATATTTTTGTCGCTGGGCCTGCTGCTGCATACGGAGGATGGATAATGCGGGGGCGATACTGGCGCTTGCGCTATTGCTGCACCCGCTCGCAACTGTCGCGCAGGAGTCTGGGACAGCGACTCTGTCTGCCGATACCGTAGTTTTTGCCCGCGACACCCAACAACTAAGCGCAACAGGCAATGTAGAAGTCCTGCATGACGGGACGCGCTTGCGGGCAAGCTCGGTCAGCTACAATGGTGTGACAGACCAGCTAACCGTCACAGGGCCTCTATATTTATTGGATGGCAACGATACCGTTCTTATCGCAGATTTCGCGCAGCTTGACGGTGACTTGCAGGCAGGTGTGTTGCAAAGCGCACGGCTGGTGTTCGACCGGCAATTACAACTCGCAGCAAATGAAATCCGTAGAACCGAGGGGCGCTATACCCAACTTTACAAGACCGTCGCCTCCAGTTGTCGTATCTGCGAAAGCAATCCAACACCTTTATGGGAAATTCGCTCAAAACGCGTCGTTCATGACGCACAGGAACGGCAACTATATTTCGAAGATGCCAGCCTGCGGGTCGCGGGTATCCCTGTTTTCTATATCCCACGCCTGCGCCTTCCCGACCCTGCCGTAGAGCGGGTCAGTGGTTTTCTAGTACCAGAACTGCGATCAAATGGGCAATTGGGCATTGGATTAAAGGTGCCTTATTTCTTCACCTTGGGCGATCATGCGGATGTGACGCTTACACCTTGGATCACCACGAAAGACGCGCGCACACTGGAAACGCGCTATCGTCAGAAATTCACTTTTGGCGAGATCGAGATAAATGGCGCGATCACTCAGGATAACCTTACAGATGATACATTCCGGGGTTATCTGTTTGCCGATGGTACTTTCGCTTTGCCAAGAGGCTTTACAGCAAGCTTCGATGTCGAGATAACATCTGACCCCGGATACCTGCTCCTTTACGGTTATTCCGAGAAGGACCGTCTGGACAGTGCAATCACCATAGATCGCACACGTCGGGACGAATACATTGGTGCAGAACTTGTTACTTTCCAATCTTTACGCGCCGGAGATAATAACCGAACGCTTCCAACGATCGTTGGGGATGCAATATATCGCAAACGGTTTGAACCTTCTCTTATCGGTGGCACGGCCGGCCTTCAGCTTGAGCTGAACAGCCAATACCGGCGCGCAAGTTTCGATGCGACGGATAGCGGGCTTGCCCGTGACGTCTTGCGCTTATCCACCGTCGCAGATTGGCGACGGGACTGGACTCTGAACAACGGAATGATTTTGGCCTTGGAAGGCGAATTACGCGCCGATTTCTACGAAATCCGACAGGATGAACGTCTGGTTTTCGGTGATGAGACAGAAGTAACACCCTATGCCGCACTAGAATGGCGCTGGCCAATGATACGGCAGTCGTCGCGAACCACCCATCTTCTGGAACCCGTCGCGCAGCTGGTTCTTGCCAAGGACAGCACGCGGAATGTGCAGAACGAAGACAGCCTGCTTGTTGAATTTGACGAAACGAACCTGTTCGCCTTCAGCCGCTTTCCCGGTGTCGATGCGCAGGAGCAGGGCAATCGCCTGAACCTTGGGCTGACCTATACGCGCGAAGCGCCAACAGGATGGTCATTGGGCCTGACCGTTGGACGCGTTCTTCGAGATAGGGATTACGAACAATTCGCCCCTTCCAGCGGCTTGGATGGCAAATCGTCGGACTGGCTCGTCGCCGCCCAGCTAAAGGTTGGCGACCGTCTGAACCTGATCAACCGCGCCGTTTTCGATGATACTTTGACCTTTGCGCGCAACGAGATGCTTTTGAACTGGACAACGGAGGATTACACTCTCGGCTCCAGTCTTGTCTGGCTTGAAGCAGATGTGACCGAGGATAGACCAATTGATACTGCTGAACTTAGTATCGAAGGGTCTTACAGGTTTCGTCGCCACTGGACCCTGTCAGGCGGCGCACGGTATGATTTTGTAACAGATGACGCGACCCGTGCTGCCATCGGGCTAACTTATCAAAACGAATGTGCAAAGGTTGATCTTTCGGTCTCGCGCCGCTTTACGTCTTCGACTAATGTAACCCCGACAACGGATGTGAATCTCTCTGTCCAACTCGCAGGTTTCGGGGCAAGCGGGGCCAATGACAGCAGTTTCGCAAGACAGTGCAATTGATGATTGAGCAGAGCAGAATGACAACCACCTTACACGCCTTTCTCCGTATTCTCGTCCTGACATTTATACTATTCCCGGCTATTGGGCAGGCGCAGGGGCTTTTCCAGACGGCTATAACCGTCAATAATATGGCAATCACGCAATACGAGATTGACCAACGCAAACAGCTGCTGACGTTACTGCGCACACCCGGCGATCTGGACAAAGAGGCAAAGGATGGCCTGATCGAAGACCGCCTGCGTTTGTCAGAAACCCGCCGCGCTGGTATCAACCCGACACCGGAACAGGTTCAAACCGGTATGGAAGAATTCGCAGGGCGTGCCAACTTGAGCGCCGAGCAATTCATTCAGGCAATTGCACAGGAAGGCGTGGCCGAAGAAACCTTTCGTGATTTCGTAACAGCAGGTCTTGCTTGGCGAAATTATGTACAAGGTCGCTTTGGCCCAAGATCACAGGTCAGCGATGCCGAAATCGATCGCGCCTTGGCCCTGTCTACCAACCAAAGTGGGGCTCGTGTCCTGTTGGCAGAAATTATATTGCCACTGGCACCGCAAGTTGAGGTGCGCAACAGGACCTTGGCAGATCGCTTGTCGCAAACCCTCAAAACAGAAAGCGCGTTTTCGGCAGCAGCACGGCAATACTCAGCATCTCCGACCCGTGGCGCGGGTGGGCGGTTGGAATGGTTGCCACTGGCAAATGTCCCGCCAGCACTACGCAGTGCCGTTCTGACCCTGCAACCAGGTGAGGTGACGGACCCGATCCCCCTTGGCCCAGCGCTTGGCCTCTTTCAGTTGCGCGCATTGGAAGAACTTGAAACAGCCGAGCCAGACACGCTTGCACTGGAATACGCCACTGTCCTAATTCCCGGCGGGCGTAGTGCTGCAGCACAGGCAGAAGCACAGAAACTGGCGAATTCGGTCGATACTTGTGACGATCTGTATACGCCTGCCAAAAAACTGCCGGGTGATTACTTCGAACGCGTTACGCTGCCCATCCCAGAAGTGCCTGCTGATATTGCATTGGAACTGGCGAAGCTGGATAATAACGAGACTTCCACATCCCTGACCCGTCAGAATGATCAGTTTCTGGTGTTTCTGATGCTGTGCGGGCGAACGGCCGAAACGCCCATTGATGAAGAGGGCGAAGAGGTTGATCTACGCGCTCAGATCAGATCGCAATTGGTCAATCAGCGCCTGACCTCTTACGCGGACAGTTTTCTTGAAGAGCTGCGCGCAGATGCCATCATCATCGAAAACTAGGCGCGCGCCCATAGCGCTGAGTTGTGGGGAACCTGCAGGTATTGGCCTTGAGATAGCACGGAAAGCCTGGGACGAGCTGCAAGGTAGTATTCCCTTTGTATTGATTGCAGACAAATCGCACGTGGACGGTCCGGTGTCTGAAGTGTCGGATATGTCCGAAGTGGCGCAGGCTACTGATATGCCACTGCTACACCATCCCTTCCCTGCGCCAAACTCACCGGGGGTCCCTGCCCCGGCAAATGCGCAAGCCGTCATCGATGTAATCGCCCAAGGCGTGAAGCTGGTCACAGATGGTCAGGCAAGCGCCCTTTGCACCCTGCCAATCCATAAGAAAGCTCTCAAGGACGGTGCAGATTTCATCTATCCCGGCCATACAGAGTATCTGGCGGCGCTTGCAAGGGTTGAGCGTGTCGTCATGATGCTGGCCTGTCCTGACTTGCGCGTGGTGCCTGTGACAATCCATATCGCGCTGGAACAGGTTAAAACTGATTTGACCGAAACATTGCTGGAAGACACAATTCGGATCACAGCAACCGCTTTGCAAACACAATTTGGAATCGCCTCCCCTCGTCTGGCCGTGGCTGGTCTGAACCCTCATGCTGGTGAAGGTGGCACAATGGGCCGGGAAGAGATTGACGTCATCACCCCTGTTCTTGAACGCCTTCGCGGTCAGGGCCTGAATATCACCGGCCCCCGGTCGGCAGATACGATGTTCCACGAAGCTGCCCGTACCAGTTATGATGTGGCCGTTTGCATGTACCATGATCAGGCCTTGATACCGATTAAGACGCTGGATTTCGCGGGTGGGGTGAATGTGACGCTTGGCTTGCCATTCATCCGGACCTCGCCGGATCACGGCACGGCTTTTGACATCGCGGGCAAAGGGATCGCCGACCCAACCAGCTTGATTGCCGCCTTGCGCCTTGCCTGGGATATGGCGGGCAGAACCAGCGGATGTCATGGCGGCGATTGATAATCTACCGCCGCTGCGCGAGGTCATTGCCACCCATGGGCTTAGCGCAAAGAAAGCGCTCGGGCAGAATTTTCTTCTGGACCTTAACCTGACGGCCAAGATTGCCCGACAGGCAGGTGATCTGTCGCAATCGGATATTCTTGAAGTTGGCCCCGGCCCTGGTGGATTGACCCGTGCTTTGCTTGCAGAAGGCGCACGCCGCGTTCTGGCCGTCGAAAAAGATGCACGATGCCTGCCCATTCTGGAAGAGATTTCTGCGACCTATCCCAACAGGTTACATATCATACATGGCGATGCGTTAGAGGTCGATGTATTGGCCCATCTGACACCACCTGTGCGGGTCATTGCGAACCTGCCCTATAATGTCGGAACCGAGCTGCTGGTGCGCTGGTTAACACCGCCTGTTTGGCCACCATTCTGGGGTAGCCTGACCTTGATGTTTCAGCGCGAAGTGGCCGAGAGGATCGTCGCACAACCGGGCAGCAAAGCTTATGGGCGCCTCGCACTGCTGTCACAATGGCGCTGCAACGCCCGCATCGTAATGGATTTGCCGCCAGAGGCATTTGTTCCGGCACCCAAAGTCCGTTCAGCTGTCGTCCACCTTACACGTCTTGATAAACCACGCTTTGAAGCTGACGCAGCGCTCCTGTCACGTATCGTAGCAATGGCTTTCAATCAAAGGCGCAAAATGCTGCGGTCTTCTCTGAAAGCGCTGGCACCCGATATCCAGGATAGATTATTGGCTGCAGGTATTTCCCCGACAGAACGCGCCGAGCAGATTTCGCTGGAGGGTTTCTGCGCCCTGGCCCGCGAAATCGCTAGAACGTGATTATTCCGCAGCGGATTGTCCGTTTTCCTCAGACGTAGGCTGCGGGGCTTCTTCTGCCGGGGCAACCTTTGGCTTACGTGCGCGCGGTTTACGGGGCTTTGGTGTTTTGGGCGCAGTTTCGATCGTCTCAACCAAACCACTGTCAGAGTTCTCGTTGCTTAGATCAATGACATCCGGCTGACTAGCCTGAGCCGCGTCCCTGCCTTTGTCGCTGGGTGCATCATCGCTTTGGCGGGTTTGTTTCGACTGTTGCTGATCACCCGATTGCTCTGCATTGCTTTCCGCCCGTTCTTGCTGACGCTCGCGCTGCTGGGCTTCATGCGCTTCGCGGCGCGCGTCCATTTCACGCTGAGCTTCACCCATCATGCGGGCATAATGTTCCGCATGTTGCTGAAAATTTTCTGCGGCCACGCGGTCATTGGACAATTGCGCATCGCGGTGCAGCGTCAGATATTTGTCAATGATCTGCTGAGGAGTACCGCGCACTTTGCCTTCTGGGCCAGAGCTATCGAAAACTCGATTGATGATATTGCCCATAGAGCGATTGTTATTGTTGCGGTTCCCTTTGCCCCGCGACCGTGACTTCGATGATCTCATATTAATTTGATTCCAGCCTTTGTATATCGGCCATCTTTCGATCCTGTCCGCTTCCAATTGCGGTGTCCCCATGACTAGGATCGAGACCTTTGTTTTTGGCTTAAACGTAAGGGGTGAAATTCACCTCGTCTTACCATGAATAGGGTAAGCATGTGCGGTGCCTCTATTGCAAGGGGATTCTGAGTGCGTACAGCAATTATTGCTGGATTTAGGCCTTAAACCGCCAATTTCGCGCTAATCACGCGATCCCGGCCATCAATATCTGGGAAAATCTCGACGCTTGCGAATCCTGCGCGCTGAAACAGTGCTTGAACAGCAGCGCCCTGATCATACCCGATTTCGACCAGAACTCGCCCACCCTCACTCAAAAAAGCAGGTGCCTGCGTGGCTATGGCGCGGTACGGTCCAAGCCCGTCACCACCGGGTGTCAGGGCAAGTTTCGGCTCAAAGTCCCGCACGTCTCGGGGCAGCGCATCGTAAGCTTGCGCCGTGATATATGGCGGGTTCGAGACGATCAGGTCAAACCGCCCCTTTACCTGCGTGAACCAGTCCGATTGCAGGAACTCAACGCGCCCGGCCAAACCCAACCGATCCGCATTGCTGCGCGCCACCGCAAGCGCCGCACCAGAGATATCTGTGGCACACCCCGTGATGGATGGCCGTTCCGAAAGCAGGGATAAAAGAATACAACCCGATCCAGTGCCAAGGTCCAACGCGGTATCGAAAGACCCTTGCAACGCAATTTCGATCAGGGTTTCGGTTTCAGGGCGGGGGTCCAGCACATCTGGCATGACCCTAAAATCGCGGCCATAAAACTCACGCAGCCCTGTAAGCTGAGAAATGGGTTGATGTTTGCAACGCGCAACAACCAACTGTTCAAATATCGGCTGCTTGGTATCCGGCACAGGGTCACGCAGGATCAAGGTAATCCGATCCGCAGACACCCCCAGCGCGTGGGCCAGAAGACGGCGCGCATCGCGTGGAGCATCGGGAATTCCAGCGGCTGTCAGACGTGTAATGGCCGCCTTCAAAAGCTCAGACGCGATCATGCGTCCATATCAGCCAGCAACTTCGCCTGCGCATCCGCAGCCAGCGCATCGATCGTTTCATCCAGATCGCCCTGCATGATCTGATCCAGCTTATAAAGCGTCAGGTTGATCCGGTGATCAGACATGCGACCTTGGGGGAAGTTATACGTCCTGATCCGCTCAGACCGATCTCCGCTGCCGACTTGGGCCTTCCGGTCGGCCGAACGGGCCTCATCTACTTTCTGGCGTTCCAGATCATAAAGCCGGGCACGCAACACCTGCATTGCGATCTCGCGGTTACGGTGCTGAGATTTCTCGGATGACGTCACAACAATACCAGACGGGATATGCGTAATGCGCACTGCCGAATCCGTGGTGTTGACGTGCTGCCCCCCGACCCGCTGGCGCGCATCGTATCAATGCGAATATCTGTGGCCGGAATGTTGATATCAACCTCTTCTGCCTCGGGCAAAACGGCAACTGTCGCAGCAGATGTATGGATGCGCCCGCCGGATTCTGTCACTGGGACACGCTGGACCCGATGCACACCGCTTTCATATTTCAACCGCGCGAAGACGCCTACGCCTTGCACATGCGCGGTGACTTCCTTGATCCCCCCAAGTTCAGTCAGCTGTTCCTCGACGATCTCGAACTTCCAGCCTTTGGCTTCGGCATATCTGCGATACATATTCAGCAGATCACCCGCAAACAGAGCCGCCTCATCCCCACCTGTGCCGGGTCTGATCTCCACCATTGCGGGGCGGGCATCCGCTGCATCTTTCGGCAACAGCGCCAATTGCAGAGATGCCTCAACGTCTGGAAGACGCGCCTTGATCATTGGCAACTCTTCTTCGGCCAGAGCTTTCATTTCGGGATCCGCCAGTAGCTTTTCCGCTTCTTTGAGATCGGACAAAAGCTGCCTATAGGCGGCAACTTGTTCAACCACTGGTTTGAGTTCTGAATATTCGCGGCTCAGACTTGCGATGTCATTATCCGCATTTCCAGAGGCAAGTTTTGCCTCAAGATATTCAAACCTTTCGGTGATTTGCTGAAGTTTATCCAATGGAACCATGGCCCACCTGTTGTCCAATTGCAGAGGCTTGGTCAAGAGGGATTGACTGTGCTATCATCACTAAATGTCAAGAATTGCGATCATATTTCTGGTTTTGTCTGCGCCTTTTTCGCTCACCGCTACGGCGGCATCCGGCAAAACGGTGGAATGTTACTGCACCGACAAACAAGGCAACCGCGTCGAGTTGGGGGAATTCAGATGCCTTACTGTCGGCGGGCGCATTTTTCAGGCCCGGTGTGAGATGTCGCTTAATGTACCAATGTGGCGTGAAACCGGTGATGGCTGCATCTCTAGCTAAACACTAGAGCTGCCCTAACCAATATTCCACACGTGCCTTGTTCACACCCATGTCCGCGTAACCAAAACGCAGCCGCGACAGGATGTTCAAAGTAGACTGGCCGGCCCCCAAATCGATTACCTTAACCGAAATTATGTCCGGAAAGCCCCATAGCGCCGAGCGCGTGACATATGTTGCATGGCCTTCCGAAAGATCGCCCGCAAGCAAAGAGGTGCGTGGAGTAGCCTCAATAATCCCAGCCAGTTTTTGCGCCAAAACCTCGGCGGTCATGTCATAGATCACCGGTTCAATATCCCCGCCTTTGCGAAGCAATACATGACCGGGTACGGATGGTCGCTCAGCAGTTTCGGGATCTACATGCAACAGCTTTACGTCTAGCGAAGCAAGCCGCACATAAGCCGCAACTCCGACGATACATAGGACAATGCTACATATGACAATCTTAAGCATAGACCTGCCTTTTTACGTATAAATGAGAAATCAACCCTACTCGGCCGCCATATCAGCTGCATCTTCAAGCTCGGCGGCTTTCTTTTCCACTTGCTCAACGATGTGGTCAATCATCTGATCATTGCTCAGCTTGTGGCTTTGCTTGCCAGCCAAATACACCATGCCTGATCCGGCCCCACCGCCTGTGAAGCCCACATCGGTCATCAATGCCTCGCCCGGCCCATTGACCACGCAACCAATTATAGAAAGGCTCATGGGGGTCTTGATATGTTCAAGACGCTTTTCCAATGCTTCAACGGTCTTGATCACATCAAAGCCTTGCCGCGCGCAGGATGGGCAGGAAATAATGTTTACGCCGCGGTGGCGCAGGCCCAAGGATTTCAGGATTTCGTAGCCGACTTTTACCTCTTCGACCGGATCAGCAGATAGCGACACGCGGATCGTATCGCCAATACCCATCCATAGAAGATTTCCAAGTCCGATAGCAGATTTGATCGTACCCGAGGTCAGCCCGCCTGCCTCGGTAATACCCAGATGAATCGGCGCGTCCGTTGCTTCGGCCAGCCCCTGATAAGCGGCGGCCGCGAGAAACACATCAGACGCCTTACAGCTGATCTTGTAGTTCTGAAAATCGTTTTCTTCGAGGATGCGAATATGATCGAGCCCACTTTCGATCATGGCTTCCGGACAAGGCTCGGCGTATTTATCCAGCAGGTGTTTTTCAAGCGAGCCTGCGTTGACCCCGATCCGAATGGAACAACCGTGATCCTTGGCGGCTTTGATCACTTCGCGTACCCTGGAAGCATCACCGATATTGCCTGGATTGATCCGCAGACAGGCCGCACCGGCTTCGGCAGCTTCAATCGCACGTTTGTAGTGGAAATGAATATCCGCGACGATGGGAACCGGGCTTTCTGCAACAATGTCTTTCAAGGCGCGGGTGCTGCTTTCATCCGGCGTCGAGATACGGACGATATCCGCACCTGCCTCGGCACAGGCTTGAACTTGCGCGATGGTTGCTGTGATATCAGATGTATCCGTGTTCGTCATTGTTTGCACCGAAATCGGCGCGTCGCCCCCGACAGGGACTGAGCCCACGTAAATCTTGCGCGACGTCCTGCGATCAATCTGCCGCCAGGGGCGGATGGCATGAAGTGACATGGGATCAAATCCGCTTTCTACAAGTCATCATTGATATAGAGCGAACAGGCTATCGCCGCAACGAATCTGGCCAATTATTCCGATGTTATTCCGATACTATTCCGACGCGGCAGAAGGATCCTCTTCCAGCGTCTCAGTCTCGGCCATAGCGGTTATGATATCGGCCAGAGCCGGGTCTGCATCCAGATCGGCCTCGGCATAGTTCTCGGTGATCGCCTCTACGCCCAGCGCTACATTCTTGGCGACGGATGTGCCATTACCTGCGGGGCCAAAGGTTTTACCCTTAACGCTGAAATAAAGCGATCCTGAATTCCCGGCCCGCAGGATAGAATCTTCATCGGTTTGCGGCAGCACATATTGTTCGCCAGCATCGAGAATTTTTTCAAACAGGATTGTTCCATCCGAGGACGATACACGAACCCAAGCCGGGCGCACAGCGAACAGAGCTACATCTGGCGCAGTGTCTTCTACAACCTTCACAGGTGCCGCATGTGCCGGATGGGTCGGAACTGGTGCGTCATCCGGTGTATAAGGCATTGCAGCAGAAGCAAGCCGTTCTGATGGCTCATCGACCAATGCACCAATTGAATTAGGATCAAGCGAAGCAATAGGGCCATCGCGGGCAGTAAATACTGGCGCTTCCAGAACTTGTGGGCGGTACAGCCGGTCCAGCGCATCAGCAGAGGGCGCGACAAATTCTGATGCCAAATCTTCGCCTTCAGGCAAACTCGCGTCTGCTTCAAAACTCGCCACATCCGAAGCCACGCCTGGAGCCTGATCCACAGGAGCAAATTGCACCCGCTGCACTTCTTGCAGAACAGACCATGCGCCATAGCTCAGAAGACCAATTAGCCCAAGCAGAACAATTGTTGATCCAATGGCGCGCGGCTCGATACTACTGAACAGCCCATCACCAATTGGCGCATGGCCACCAAATGTACCGCCGAACGGGTCATCAACGATACGAGCATTCTTGGTGTTTTGCTGAGTTTTTGACTTGGTTGCAGTCCCACCGGACAACCCCTCGACACCGGCAAACCCGCTTTCCTTGCAAAACCGCTCGAAAGCCCATTCAGGATCAAGGCCAAGATACCGGGAATAAGAACGCACATAGCCAGCAATGAAGCCAGGGCTTTCAAACACAGAAGGATCGGCATTTTCGACTGCAGCAATGTAATTGGCTTTGATTTTAAGCTCGCGCTGCACATCGAGAAGGGATTTGCCAAGCGTCGCACGCTCACCGCGCATTATATCGCCAAGACGCAGATCGAAAGCGTCGAAACCTCGACGTTCCTCCGGTTTTTCAGGATTGAGTTGCGTTTTGCGCCCCAACATCCACTCTGCCCGCTTTATTCCGTTTCCCCGTTTCGCAGTCGATTCAGGTATGAGTCGCTACGTTTAAATGAACAATAGCACAACTTTACGTGATTATGCACGTACAGAACTTATCAGGCTGATTGTTCGTTTCTGCTGAGTGCACAATGACCCCAAAGTTCATCCATTGCATGCACCAATGCATCCACCATCGGCCCATTATGCACAGGTGACGGCGTAAAGCGCAAACGCTCTGTTCCGCGTGGAACAGTCGGAAAGTTTATAGGTTGGACGTAAATACCAAAATCATCAAGTAATCTGTCCGAGATCATCTTGCACTTTACCGGATCGCCCACATGAACCGGAACGATATGACTGCCATAATCGATAATTGGTAGACCCAAACCTTTCAGCCTTAGCTTCAAAACATTAGCACATTGATGGTGCAAATCGCGCAGGGCCTGATCTGTCTTGAGATGCGCCACGGATGCTGCAGCCCCCGCCGCGATTGCAGGCGGCAAGGACGTCGTAAAAATGAAACCCGGCGCATAAGATCGTATGGCATCACACATCTTGGCACTTGCAGCGATATAGCCCCCCATAACGCCATAAGCCTTGGCGAGCGTGCCGTTAATAATGTCGATGCGGTGCATAAGGCCATCCCGTTCAGCCACACCTGCACCGCGCGGCCCGTACATGCCCACGGCATGAACCTCATCGATATAGGTCAACGCGTTGAATTCGTCGGCCAAATCGCAGATCGCCTCAATCGGGCCGAAATCACCATCCATGGAATAAACTGATTCAAACGCAATCAACTTTGGCACATCGGCCGGAATCGCTTCGAGTTGCGCACGTAAATCGCCCAGATCATTATGGTTGAAAATGCGTTTAGCGCCACCATTACGCCGAATACCTTCAATCATTGATGCATGATTCAAGCTATCACTGAGGATCACAAGCCCCGGCAAAAGTTTTGGCAAAGTCGACAGCGTTGCATCATTTGCAATATAGGCTGACGTAAAGACAAGCGCTGCCTCTTTACCATGCAGATCAGCCAATTCCGCTTCAAGCCGTTTATGATAGACCGTTGTACCAGAGATATTCCGTGTCCCACCAGATCCGGCACCAGCGCTATCAATTGCTTCATGCATAGCAGACAGGACCACCGGATGTTGTCCCATGCCTAGATAGTCGTTGCCACACCAGATTGTCACGTCTTGACGCGATCCATCAGGTCGTGACCAGACTGCACGCGGGAAATGACCCTGCACACGTTCCACATCAATAAAAGTACGGTAGCGGCCTTCTTCATGCAGGCGGTTCAGAGCGGCATCGAGTGCAGTATCATAAGTCAAATCAGGCAGCTTTCATCTCGGATATTTGATGTGTGTAATGCGAAAAACTACACCCGCGAAGGGTACATATTGCCGCCCCTGCAGTTCTATGTACAGGGAATTGCGGTTTCATTGATCTATGACAATAACCACTCAATTTCTGGCCATATATCATTTTGAACCCGAGGAACTCAGCATGACCTGTCCCGCCGGTCGAGTTCTGAATTGCAATCAATATAATCCTGTCTCTCATATTGTTTCTTCACTCGTTGCAGAAACCTCTAGCTACCGCAACTTTCGCTAATATTCCAGTGACTTATGGCTGGACAGTGATCACGGTCGTGTTAGTCTCAAAAAGGGCTGATATTGAAAATGGGTGTATCCAGATGGCACTGGACAAAGTACTTGCGCATATAGACGAAAACCTTCCGGACGCAACTGACAGGCTATTAAAGCTGCTGAGCATACCGTCCATCAGTACTGATCCGGCTTACAAGGATGCTTGCGATCAGGCAGCAGACTGGTTGGTGGATGATTTAAACTCGATCGGGTTTGAAGCCTCGAAACGACGGACCCCCGGCCATCCGATGGTCGTAGCCCACGGGCCAGAGGTCGGTCAGCACGTCATGTTTTATGGTCATTATGATGTGCAACCTGTTGATCCACTTGACCTGTGGGATAGCCCCCCTTTTGAGCCCGCCATCGAGGACACACCAAAAGGAAAGGTGATCCGGGGGCGCGGATCGTCCGATGACAAGGGTCAGTTGATGACGTTTGTGGAGGCATGTCGCGCCTGGAAAGCTGTAAACGGATCGCTACCTGCGAAGATTTCGATATTCTTCGAAGGTGAGGAGGAAAGCGGCTCTCCATCCCTTGTGCCTTTTATGAAGGACAATGCAGATGAGTTGCGGGCGGATATCGCACTGATCTGCGACACAGGCCTGTTTGGTGAAACGACACCTGCGATTGTGACGCGCCTGCGTGGATTGCTCGGCGAGGAAATTACTATAACTGGCCCGTCCAAAGACCTGCATTCCGGTATGTATGGTGGTATTTCGATGAACCCGATCCGGGTGCTCGCCAAGATCATTGCCGGCCTGCATGATGAAACGGGACGGATCACATTGCCTGATTTCTACGAAGGTGTTCCAGAACTACCAACCGATATCGCTGGCCAATGGGATGATCTGAATTTCGACCATTTCGAATTTCTGCGTGAAGTCGGCCTGTCCACCCCTGCGGGTGAGCAGGGTCGCACCGCGCTTGAAATGATCTGGTCGCGCCCAACCTGCGAGGTAAATGGAATTTCCGGCGGATATGAAGGCGATGGGTTCAAGACCGTCCTGCCTTCAAAAGCAACTGCCAAGATTTCGTTTCGTCTGGTGGGTGATCAGGACCCCCATGCCATCCGCAAAGCATTTCGCGCCTATGTGCAAGACCAACTGCCACCAGATTGTAGTGTGACGTTCGATCAGCATGGGGCATCCTCCGCCTCGCAAATGGCAACGGATCACCCGGCGTTTGAGCAGGCCCGTCAGGCCCTGTCTGACGAATGGCCAAATGCTGCGGCCTTCACAGGTTGCGGCGGGTCAATCCCGATTGCCGGGCATTTCAAGGAAATTCTTGGTATGGACGCCATGCTGATCGGTTTTGGCAAGGATGATGATCAAATCCATTCGCCAAATGAGAAATATGATCTTGAGAGCTTCCATAAAGGCATAAGAAGCTGGGCAAGAATATTAGACAAGCTGTCAGAGGTGTAAGGTAACGAATTTTCGCAGAAAATTCTCACACCTCACACATGCTGCGCGCCGTTCACTTCTATTTCGGTTCCCGAAATATAAGAGCTTTCCTCAGAGCACAGGAACAGTATCGCAGCAGCAACTTCTTCGGGCTGACCCAACCGTTGCATGGGCAGCTTCTCGACAATCTTGTCGGTCCCGGGTGATAAAATCGCCGTCTCAACCTCACCTGGTGCAATGGCATTAACGCGCACATCCATTGGGCCAAAATCAAAGGCCATTTCCCGTGTGAGCGCCGCCAAGGCCGCTTTGGAGGTCGCATAGGCAGCGCCCGCAAAAGGATGCACCCGACTACCCGCAATCGAGGTTACGTTGACCACCGATCCCTTGGCGCGCGCCAATTCGTTTTTAAGCCCACGCGCGAGAACCACAGAGGCAAAGAAGTTCACATGAAACACATGGCCCCATGTGCGCAAATCGGTCTCAAGCGTGTTCAGCCGTCCGCCATCTTCGCCCTTAGGTGAAATTCCGGCATTGTTGACAAGTGCATTCAGGTGGCCATCTAATTTGCCGCGAATGACCTCAATAGCTTCAATTGTGTTCTTTGGGTCTGCCAGATCGATCTGGATGTGATTTTCGGCCCCGCCGCCCCACGGGCATTCCGCAGGAAACGGGTGGCGAGAACACGTCAGCACCCGCCAGCCTTCCGCATTGAACCTCTGCACAGTGGCATGCCCAATCCCCCGGCTGGCACCGGTCAGTAGCATGGTTTTACGGGTGTCAGCTTTGGCCATCGCGATCATCCTTGTGCCAATGGTGCAACCGTAACACGCCCTTAGTGAAACGCAACTTGGCAGTCCTGTTAACTCCCGATACCAATAGGCCTGAGATGAAAAAGCAGAATGCCATGAACCAAGACTGGATTACGACGGCCCGGACCCTGTCCCAAGCGCTTCCTTACCTACAGCGCTATGACGGCGCGATTGTTGTGATCAAGCTGGGTGGTAACGCGATGGGCAGTGATGAGGCGATGGACAGTTTTGCCCGTGACGTGGTCCTGATGCAGCAGGTTGGCGTGAACCCTGTAATCGTCCATGGCGGCGGTCCGATGATCAATGACATGCTGTCCAAGCTGGGGGTGCAATCGGAATTTCTGAACGGCAAGCGTATCACCGATGAAACTACGGTCCAGGTGGTTGAGATGGTTCTGTCCGGTAAAGTCAACAAACGTATCGTACAGGCAATCAATGGTCAGGGGGGACGGGCTGTCGGGCTGTCGGGCAAGGATACTAACCTGATGATCTGTGAGCCGACAGACCCGGAACTTGGCTTTGTCGGAACCCCTGTAAACCTGAACCCTGCCGTGCTGCATCAAATGCACGAAGCCGAGATCATCCCGGTTGTTGCCCCTATCGGGACGGGTCAAAATGGCGAGACATTCAACGTCAATGGCGACACAGCCGCAGGGGCTGTTGCGTCTGCGCTGAAAGCAGACCGGCTGTTACTACTGACCGATGTTGCGGGGGTGAAGGACGACAGCGGGCAGGTCGTCACAGAACTTACCGCAGAACATATCCGCACTCTAACCAAAGACGGGATCATTGCCGGCGGCATGATCCCGAAAACTGAAACCGCGCTGGACGCGTTGAGCGCTGGCGTGCGCGCTGTCGTTATACTTGACGGACGCGCGCCCAATGCCTGCTTACTAGAGCTGTTCACGGATCATGGCGCAGGCTCAATAATCCGGGCCTAGCTCACGCAAACGTGGTCGTGGCGCGGCATCGCGTCTCTTGCCTGAATGGCGGATCACCGTATTTTCATCGTATGGAAAATGAAGCCCTTGTTCGCCTAACTATATTTGCAGGCCTTTTTGCCCTATTCGCAGCGCTTGAGGCTTGGGCCCCAAGGCGTGCCCGCACGCAAACACGCGCTGCGCGCTGGACAACCAATTGGGCGATCATCATCATCGATACACTCACTTTGCGTGCAATGGCCCTTGCCATGCCGCTGCTGGCTGTTGGTGCAGCCTATGATGCTGCTGAAAACGGGTGGGGGCTATTCAATACCCTCGACTGGGCCTTTGGTCTTGAAGTTATGATTTCGATCCTTGTGCTGGATTTCGCGATTTGGCTACAACATCTGATCACTCATAAGGTGCCAATTCTGTGGCGTTTGCATCAAGTGCATCACGCGGATGTTGATATCGACGTGACCACTGCAATCCGGTTCCATCCGGTAGAAATCGCCTTGTCTATGGTCCTGAAAATTGGGTTAGTCTATCTGATGGGACCCGCCGCGCTGGCGGTTATCCTGTTCGAGATTATCCTGAACGGCACCGCCATGTTTAATCACGCCAATATCAAGTTACCGCTCTGGCTGGATGCTATGGTGCGGCAGGTCTTCGTGACACCGGACATGCACCGCGTTCATCACTCCGTTCACCGGGCAGAGCATGACAGTAATTATGGGTTTTCCCTGTCCATCTGGGATCGGCTTTTCGGCACATATATAGCGCAGCCCGGTGAAGGCCATGACGCTATGTTAATCGGCTTGCAATGGCAGGATGAGCGTCCCTCTAAACTGGGATGGAGCTTGGCATTACCATTCAAGCGTAAAGAGTGAGGCCAAGTGCGCCTAAAATAATTGCCCTACAATCTGATTGAAACCGTTGTTACATTGATAGAAGTTTAGTCTTTGGTGAAATTTTACAGGTGATGCTCTGAAACTTATCCTTACACGCCATGCCAAATCCAGCTGGGACGATCTAGCGCTGGACGATCATGACAGACCTTTGAATGATCGTGGGCGGGCCGCAGCCAAGCTTATGGGTGAATGGCTGGTCAGCAAAAACCATATCCCTGGCACGGTTCTATGTTCAACGGCGGAGCGGGCCAAGTGGACCTGTGCGCTGGCAATTGAACCTATGAAACCAAGACCCGTCGCCTCCTTCGAAAACGGGCTATATCACGCATCGCCCGACACGATCCTGCGCCATATCCAGAAAGCCCCGGATAGCGATCTGATGGTGATCGGTCATAATCCGGGATTTGCTTCACTCGCCAGCTTGCTCATATCCAAGAAGCCAGATCACCCAAAATTTCGACAATATCCGACTGCGGCAACACTGATCGCAGAGACCGATATTGCTACATGGTCCGATCTGAAATTCGGCAGTATGCAGCTTATCGACTTCGTGACACCCAAAGATTTGGATGCCGACTGAACGCCTTTACCGTCAGTGCCCCAGGATCTGACTGAGAAACAGCTTCGTACGATCCGACTTGGGATTATTGAAGAACTCTTCAGGTTCGTTCTGTTCGACTATCTGGCCCTGATCCATGAAAATCACCCGATTGGCAACCTGACGGGCAAAGCCCATCTCATGGGTCACGCAGAGCATGGTCATGCCCTCTTCAGCTAGTTCGATCATCGTGTCGAGCACCTCTTTGATCATCTCTGGGTCAAGGGCCGAAGTCGGTTCGTCAAATAGCATGATACGAGGGCGCATACACAGGGATCGCGCAATCGCCACCCGCTGCTGCTGACCGCCTGATAGCTGGCCGGGATATTTATCGGCCTGATCCGGAATTTTCACCTTTTCCAGAAAATGCATCGCCGTTTCCTCGGCTTCTTTCTTAGGCGTCTTGCGCACCCAGATCGGGGCAAGTGTGCAGTTTTCCAGAATAGTCAGATGCGGAAACAGGTTGAAGTGCTGGAAGCACATACCGACCTCAGAGCGGATTTTATCGATATTCTTGAGATCAGAGGATAGCAGCGTACCGTCAACTGTGATCGAGCCCTGCTGATGTTCCTCAAGCGCGTTGATACAGCGGATCAAGGTGGACTTGCCAGAACCTGACGGCCCGCAGATCACAATCCTCTCGCCCTGATTTACCGTCAGGTTAATATCGCGCAGTACGTGAAACGTACCATACCATTTATTCATATTCTGGATGGTGATCGCGACTTCGTCGGATACCTGCATTTGTGCGGTCTCGGCCATGCCGTAACTCCCCATTTAATGGTGATCTGTCGCAAGGCGGCGTTCGAGCCATTGCGAGTATTGTGATATGCTGTAGCAAACAACGAAAAACAGGATGGATGCGAACATGAACAGTTCCCAATAGACCCCGTTCCACTCGGTTGATGCCAGAATTGGTCCGCGGATCATCCCGACGATGTCGAACATGGAAATGACCGAGACAAGCGTTGTATCTTTGAATAACCCCACGGCGATGTTCACGATGCCCGGAATGGAAATCTTCAAGGCCTGTGGAAGAATGATCAGACGCATCGCCTGTGCATAATCAAGACCAAGGCTGTCCGCAGCTTCATATTGCCCTTTGGGCAATGCCGCGAGACCACCTCGGATCACCTCGGCGATATAGGCAGCCGAGAACATTGTGATCATGATCACCACACGCAGGAACAGATCAACGCCGGATCCGGGCGGGAAGAAGTAAGCCAGCATGACGTTTGCGACAAACAGAAGTGTGATCAGCGGCACGCCGCGCACGAATTCGATAAAGACCACACAAACACCCTTGATCAGCGGCAGATCAGACTGGCGGCCCAGCGCAAGCGCAACGCCGATGGGCAGTGACAGCGAAACACATGTAATACCCAGCATCATGTTCAGCATGAAACCACCGAGGTCGCGGGATGGAACCGCCTGCAACATCGCGTTGTTGGATGCTGTATCGGGAATGAGAGCCCCACCAATAATCCACACAAAAAAAACCGCCACAATTCCACCTACAAAACCTGTGGCAAAACTGTTTTTGACAAAGTGGTTGTAGACAAGGAAGCCGGCAATTACGCCCACTAATGCCAACAGTGGCGCGAAGATCGTCCCGCCCCAGATCAGCCAATAGGCGAGAAACGGATAGATGCCTGTAAAGATCAGCAGCTTGCGCGGCAGGTCAAAGAACAACACAGGTGCCATGGCTGCAAAAAGCAGCACAAAGGCTATTGTTGGTCGCCAATAGAGATCGGGCGGGTATTTGAACCCGAACAGCAATTGGTTCCAGCGTTCCGCCAGTACCGAGAAACAAGCCGCAGAAACGCCGTTAAGCGCCTCACGACATTCTGCAAGGCTGTCTGTGTTCCAGATGCCGCCTAATATCCAAGGCAATGTAGAGCCAAGGATCAGGAAAATCACATAAAGTGCAGCAACGGTCAGTAACCCGTTTGCCCAAGTCGCAAAGAGATTTTCGCGCATCCATTTGACTGGTCCCGTGGCCGTGGCAGGTGGCAGCGCAGGAGGAATTTCTGTTTCACGAACAAAGGCTACGGAGTGTGCATGTGTATCAGACATGAGATCAGCGCTCCTTCAATTTCATTGAATTGTTGTAGATGTTCATGATGATTGAAATGCATAATGAGATGACGAGATAAAACAGCATCAACAGAAGCACACATTCGATAGCACGGCCCGTCTGGTTCAACGTGATGCCACCAAGGGTCGCAGTGATGTCAGCGTAACCAACGGCAATCGCTAATGAAGAGTTCTTAGTGATGTTGAGGTATTGCGAAATAAGCGGCGGTATAATCACACGCAGTGCTTGCGGTAATACAACAAGGTTCATAACGCGCCCAGGGCGCAAACCAAGGGCCGAGGCAGCCTCTGTCTGGCCTTTGGATACGGCTATGATACCGGCGCGCACGTTCTCGGCGATGAAGGCACCCGTATATACCGACAGCGCGAACCAAAGTGCGATGAGCGGACCACCGATTTTTATACCCCCGGCAAAGTTAAAGCCCTTAAGCTCGGGATAATCTAGCGAGATCGGACTTCCCATCAGGAAGAACATGATCAGGGAGGGTAGCACGAAAATCGCTACAGAGGGCCATAGAACCGGCAGCATCTTACCCGTATCGTAGAGTAGCTTTGTCGCGTAGCGCCGATAGGCGAAGACGGCGATGATGGACAGGATGAAGGTTGCCACCACCACCATAGAGCCCGCGCCCCAAACCGGAGCCGGAATATAAACTCCGCGGTTCGTAAACGCAAAGGCGTCAAGCAACATTGTGGCAGACGGGTCTTCACCACGAAACGCACGCGGTCCAGGCATTGTTGCAGTCATGATTGTGAAAATAATAATAATCCAGATCAGAACCGGAATATTGCGAAAAATTTCCACATAAAAGGCCATTAGCTTACGCACAAGCCAGTTGTTTGACAGGCGTAGCACGCCAGCGATTACCCCAAAAATAGTGGCCGTCACACACGCCAACACCGCCACAAGTAATGTGTTGAGAATACCGACCCATGCTGCTTGCATGTTCGTGGATTGGCTCGTGTAGGGGATCAGCGTCTGATTGATGTCATAGCCAGCAGATGACCCTAGAAACTCGTAGCTGATGTTTAGCCCTGCTGCGCGCAGGTTGTTTACCAGATTGTTCCCCAAGTAGGCGATAGCAACAATAAGCAGTAGTAGCGCGATTGCCTGGAATGTTAGCGAACGATACCGTGTATCGTTTATAAGCATAGAGAGCCTGAACGACTCCTCCTGCGGGTCGGTTATTGTCGCCATCAAAGACGTTCCCTGTTTTGGTCCGGTGTATTTTATGTATCGCGTCGTTGCGCGTAGGCCGGATCTGTTTTGGTCGTCACATAGGAAAAGGGCGCGGAGTGTAACCGCGCCCTTTTGTATTCTGTTTTACCGGAATGGTGGAGAGTAGATCAGGCCACCATCGGTCCATTGCGCATTCAAACCGCGCGCCAGACCAATTGGTGTTTTCTCACCAATGGTTTTCTCGAAAATTTCACCATAGTTACCACCGGCAACAATCGCGTTTTTAGCCCAATCCGCAGACAGACCCAGCATTTCGCCCAAGTTGCCTTCGGTGCCAAGAAGGCGGTTCACTTCGGGGTTATCACCTGCTTCTGCAGACAGATCAGCCACGTTAGCAGAGGAAACACCCAGCTCTTCCGCTGTAATCAACGCGTTCAGAGTCCAGCGAACGATATCGCCCCACTCATCATCGCCATGACGGACCAATGGGCCCAGTGGCTCTTTAGACACGATCTCGGGCAGCAATACGTGATCACCGGGGTTTTCGAATGTCGCACGTGTGGATGCGAGGCCAGACGCATCTGTTGTGTAAACGTCGCATGCACCAGCCAGATATTGCTGCTGTGCCTCAGAATTGGTTTCGATAGGCACAGGCTCGTAGCTGATATTGTTAGCGCGGAAATAGTCAGCCAGGTTCAGCTCGGTCGTTGTACCGGTCTGGATACACACAGTTGCGCCATCCAGTTCCTTGGCTGAGGACACACCCAGCTCTTTCGGAACCATAAAGCCTTGGCCATCATAATAGTTCACGCCAACAAATGTGAACTTCAGGTCCACATCACGTGAGAATGTCCAAGTGGTGTTACGCGCCAGCATATCAATTTCACCAGATGCGAGTGCCGTGAAGCGCGTCTTGCCTGTCGTTGGAACAAACTCAACAGCATTGGGATCGCCCAGCACAGCAGCTGCAACGGCACGGCAGACGCCAACGTCAAAACCTTCCCATTTACCATTCGCGTCAGGGGCCGCAAAACCGACAAGCCCTGTGGTTACACCACAATTCAGTTTGCCGCGCGCCTTGACTTCGTCAAGCGTGGCAGCCGATGCGCCACTGGCAACGATGCCTGCGACGGTAAGGGCGCCAAGAAATACGGATTTATTCATTTTTACCTCTTCCTGATGGTCCGCCCGTTGGGGCGGTTTTTCCAGCCTGAGTAAGCCGGGAACGATACGCGAGAGGACCATATCCTCCCGGTGAGCCAGAATAAGGCCAAAACAAACGCCTAAGGTCAAGGCATTTGCCTCAATTTACCCAAGGGAAAGTCTAGGATTTTTCAAAGAGTCAGGTTTGTTTTCTCGATCTGTTCAACAATCCAGCGCAGTTTAGACTAAATAGCCCGCATATCAGACACTAAGACGAAAAAAATAGTCTGCATGTAGGAAATCAGCCCTTTTAATATCGGCATGGGCGGCTGCTTCTTCGTCTCTGCCCCATTGTTGTTGCTGCCATATTTCATCGATTCGGCTGATTTCCCATAGCTCTGCCGCGGGTAGATAGTCGTGAATGACCGCAAGACCGATCACGAAAGAACCCGACAGCGCAACCAGATCATGAAATGCCGCCATCTGAAACGAGTTGAACGTAGAGGCTTCCGCCTTCAATCGGTCGATAACTACCGCGTTTTGCGGGGCATGCATCACACCGACATGGCTTTGCAGTGTCACATCAAAGCGGTGTTTGACCCAAGCTATAAGCGGATCCCACCCCTCGGTCTCTAACGCTACCAACTGTTCCGGCGCGGCAGCCCGGTAACAGATCAGGTCGCTATCGGCATAAGCTGCAATCAGGTCAACCACCTCACCCTTCTGTGTGCGCACCTTGTCAATCGCCGCATTGGCCGAGCGGGTGACGGGCATCGTGCGCGGATCAATCTTTTCACCCTGCGCATCCCATTCCTGCGCGATTGCATCAGCCATGGCTTGGGTCGGCACAATCAATGGGGCCTTGGCAGGCGTGCGTACCGGTCGTGTATCAAGATGGATCGCAAAACCGTCCTGTTCAGGTACAGACTTGACCGCTTTCCAAAAGCGTTTTGCGGCCCACTCGCTCATGCGGGTTGCCACATTTGAGCGATTGCTTCATCCAATTCATCGAAATTGTCTAGCATATGATCCGCCAGCGGGCTCAGAGTATCAGGTGTATGATTGCCCCATGTCACGCCCATTGACAGAACACCGGCAGAGCGCGCCATTTGCAGGTCGAAAGATGTGTCACCGATCATGATCGCGTCTCTGGCATCAGTGCCGCTCTCACGCAGGGCGGCTTCAATCATAGAAGGGTGTGGTTTTGACGGATGATCATCGGCAACCTGTGTGGTCATGAAATACCCAGTCATCCCATGCGCCTCAAGCAACCGATCCAAACCACGGCGGGACTTGCCGGTAGCAACCCCAAGGATCACGTCATCGCGTGTTGAAAGACGATCAAGCGCAGCTTTAGCGCCGGGAAACAATGGCGAGGTTTGATCCGCAGGCAGTGCGATGCAGCTTTCACTGAACATATCCCGGTAGGTCTGCCCAAGCGCGCGCAGGTCACGATCACTCAACCCCGGATGCAGCTGGTCCAGAAGCACAGGAAGCGACATCCCGATCAACGAACGTACTGCGCCGAGTGCTGGCTCGGTCAAGGCATGACGAGCGAAAGCTTGCGCCATCAACTGCTCGATATGGGCAATACTATCGATGAGGGTGCCATCGACATCGAACAGCACCAGCTTCAGGTCTGCCATTCTTCATCCTCGTCAAACGGGTCTGCGGGCACATCTTTCTCAGTCCAGCCAAGGAAATCCCAGCTGCGTTTCATATGATCAGGGATCGGGGCAGTAATGGTGATCTCTTCGCCCGTCACAGGATGCTCAAAACTGATAAAGCGGGCATGCAGATGCAGTTTCTTGCTAATCTCATCGCCCAATTGCGCACCCCAACCATCGCCTTGATTTTCCTGACCGCTGCCGCCGTATTTGCCATCGCCCACAATGGGATGCCCCATCTGTGCCATATGCGCGCGCAGCTGATGGGTACGGCCCGTAACAGGCACCAGCGCCATCCATGCCGCGCGTTGCCCCAGAAAGCACATGGTCGCATAATCCGTATGCGCGCGCTTGGCGCCGGGCGTGCTGTCCACGTCACGCGGGTGAATGCAGTGCATCTTTTCCCCCTCGCCCCCTTTGCCATGACCGGCAGCTTTGACAAGACCGTATTTGATCGTGCCAATCTTGGGATAAGGCACCCCGGCGACCAGCGCCCAATAAATCTTGCGGGTGTGTTTGTGACGAAAAGCCGCCGTAAGCGCCGACGCCATGGCCTGCGTGCGCGCCAGCACCAGAACACCCGATGTATCCTTGTCAAGACGGTGGACAAGGCGGGGCGTGTCGTCACGTTCAAAACTCAACGCTGCGGCCATGCCGTCCACATGGCGCGACGTCTTCGAGCCACCCTGTACCGCAAGACCCGGTGGTTTGTTCAGCGCGATGATGTGGTCATCCTTGTATATCACACAATCTTGAATCATCTTAGCATCAGCTTTGGAAATATGTGCGGTCTTTGCCTGCGCCTCTATCTGCTCCTCAGTGGGCAGCGGGGGGATGCGCACAGCTTGACCTGGGACCACACGGAAATTGGACTTTACCCGCCCGCCATCAACACGGATTTCACCCTTGCGACACATCTTCTCGATCCGACCTTGGGATACATGCGGGAAATGCCGCCGAAACCAACGGTCAAGGCGCTGCTCGGCCTCATCATCGCCAACGTGAACTGTCTGAACACGGCTCATGCGAAAACCCCTCTGGTCAGCATAATACCCGCAATGAGGGCTGAAATAGACAGGATAACGGAGACTGCAACATAAATCGCAGCCGCCCCGGTCTGACCACGTTCAAAGAGCGTGTAAGCCTCAAGCGAAAAGGCCGAGAATGTGGTGAAGCCGCCTAGAATACCCGTCATGACGAAAGGCGACAGATAAGTCGCACTGCGTTGCGCCGCATAGACCACGAAAACCCCCATCAGGAACGAACCAATAATGTTCACGCTGAGCACCGCATAGGGAAATCCAGGCCCGGTCAGCCTGAAGATACCAACGCCCGCGAGAAAACGCAGCGATGCCCCAATAGCCCCACCAAGAGCGACTTGAAGAGTGGTCCAGATCATAGGCGTTCTGTCGGGCCTGATGCGCAGAGAGTCAAGCGGGCGCGATCAAAGTTACCCCGAAAGCTGGCAAACACGGAAACAAGCATTTACGTTCAGCGCCATGACATTGAGTAAACGCATGTATCGTGTTTTGACCCTTGGGCTGTCCATGCTCTTGCTTTTGGCATTTCTGGAAAAATGCACAGTCCTTGATGTCACCTATCCGGAAATGCTTAGACCCTCGAAGCTGACCAATGCGCCGATTTTGAAAAATGCAAGTGGGACAGAGACGTTTGAAATTGTGTGGATTGATGATCCCTATCTTGCAAATGTCACATATCAGCCCAACGGCAAGTTCTTCATCGCGACGGGAACGAAAATCACGAAACTTGACCAGACTGGACGAAAGGTTTTTTCGGTCGAACGCGAAGGTGACTATCAGATACCGCCCTTTTCGCAGTATATTCTGACCCCAAACGGTGTTTACGATCTGTCACGCGAAAACCCCTTTCTTGAACCCATCGTTCAGGTTGTAAACAGCGATAAGGACCGCGTCCTGTCTCAAAAAAGCTGGGAGCAAATATTCGGACAGGCTTATGCGGACGCGGATGTCGTTCTACATGCAAATTCGACCCATGACTTCATCCGGCAAGCCAGCTTCATGCGGATAGATGGCGAATGGGTGATCCTGCACACGGCATATGAAAATGCCAAGATCGCCACTGATTGGGAACTTGGCGTCACGATCGAAGGCTTCCCCGAGAAACATGCCAGAACTGTTCTTTTGAAAGACCCAGACACAAAGCAGTATGCGGCAGACAGTTTTCGCTTACGGGATGAATATTCAGGGCTGCCTGAAGATGCGTTTCAATATCCGGCCAAAGGTAAATTGAAGATTTTGGGCTTCGACAAACAAGGAATAGAGCCGGTTGTATACACCCCAATCCCCGCAGCTTTTCGCGGCCCGGCTTACTACAGCCTTAGCATTGGGCAAGATACTGTTCTGTTCCGCGAGATGGCCGTTCATCATAACTTTGGTCTCGGGTTTGCGAGCAACCTGAGCTGGTTTACTGTGCCGGAGCCTTATGTATCTGACGTAAATGTTAGCTTTCTGGAATTCAGACCTGGAAATAACATCGATACGATGGGCAGCGACGGGCTTTATGTGATCCGACCGCGCTGACATCCGCACTGATCTCAGGCGTGAGCATCTTGGCAAGATGAAAATCAGTTTCGCGTCATGCGCAGCTTTGTGAAATAGTCGAGGCGTTTTTTAAGCTCGCGCTCATAGCCACGTTCAACCGGTAGATAATAAGCCTCGCGCTTCATGCCGTCGGGGAAATAGTTCTGGCCTGAAAAGCCATCTTCTGCGTCATGGTCATAGGCATAGTCTTTGCCGTAGCCTTGTTCTTTCATCAAAGTCGTGGGCGCATTGAGGATATGTTTCGGCGGTGGCTCAGACCCGGTTTTCTTGGCCGCTGACATTGCTTGCTTGAAGCCAACATAGGCTGCGTTGGATTTGGGCGCGAGGGCAAGATAGGTGACGGCTTGAGCCAGCGCCAGCTCACCTTCGGGAGAGCCGAGGCGTTCATAGGTTTCCCACGCATCAAGGCAAACCCGATGGGCATGCGTGTCTGCCAGCCCAATATCCTCAATCGACATGCGCGTGATGCGCCGGGCCAGATAGCGCGGGTCTTCACCACCCGTCAGCATCCGCGCCAGCCAGTAAAGTGCTGCATCAGGGTCGGAACCGCGCACAGATTTATGCAAAGCGCTGATCAGATTGTAATGGGCATCACCTGATTTGTCATATTGCGACGCGCGCCGCATCAGGCGTTTCGAAAGATCCTCGGGCGATAAGGGTGCATCCGTCTTCCAGGCTGTAATCTGTTCGATCAGATTTAGAAGCGCACGACCATCGCCATCGGCCATCTCAAACAGAGCCGCACGGGCATCAGGTTTCAGCGGCAAAGGCGTGCTCAACTCCTTCTCGGCCCGCTGCGTCAAATATTCAAGGTCATGTAAACTGAGCCGTTCAAGCACCAACACTTGCGCACGGGACAGCAGGGCGGAATTCAACTCAAAAGACGGATTTTCAGTTGTCGCGCCTACCAAAAGGATCGTGCCATCCTCCATATGAGGTAAAAAGCCATCCTGTTGGGCCTTGTTGAACCGGTGAATCTCGTCAACGAACAGCAACGTCCCCTGCCCGTTTGCGGCGCGGATCTTTGCGGCCTCGAAGACTTTTTTAAGCTCTTGAACGCCTGAAAAAATCGCACTGATCTGTACGAAGCTAAGGTCTGTTTCGTCAGCCAGAAGCCGCGCGATGGTGGTTTTACCGACACCGGGCGGGCCCCAAAAAATCAGTGAAGACAGCGTACCAGATGCCAACATCACGCCAAGCGGGCTGTCGGGGCCAAGCACCTGTTCTTGGCCAATAACCTCTGACAATGCTTTGGGGCGCAGACGATCTGCAAGAGGTTGCATTTTCGCAGGCCCCGCCGCACCCGTATCAAATAGATCAGCCATCAGATGCGGAACCGATAGGTGAACCTCCGCCCCCACGCACGCCGTCAAGCCGCCAGCGGCGCGATGTGTCCTGCGCGGCGTCGACTAGATCGGACGTAGTTGGAACCGATTGGCCGTTCACCGCTGTCAGAATATCCCCCACCTGCAATCCCACACGGCGTAAAGGAGTGGGCACCTCAGTGACAACAACCCCGTCGACACCTATTGCAAGACTCATCTCGACACCGATGGCCGGGTTCAGGTTCGACACGGACAGGCCCACCAATGGGGAGCCTTCGCCAACTGTTTGCGGTTCTCGCGGTGGGATTTCAGGGGCAGCGATAAGCGCAACCTCGGCCTGTTTTTCAACACCATCTGACAGGTAATCAACGTTGATCGTCTCACCCACAGGGCGGATCGACATGCGAAATAGCATCTCGGCGGGGGCGTTGACCACCTGACCATCCACGGCCAGCACTATGTCACCAGCCTCAAGGCCAGCTTCGATAAATGGGCTGGCTGGGTGCATGGCCGAAATCACAACACCTTCCGGAACGCTAAGACCAAAACCTTCGGCCAGACCATAATCGACAGTCTGCCCGTTGATGCCAGCCCAGGGCCGCGCGAAACGCTTATTTCCAGCGCGAGCTTGTTCGACGAACCGAGCAACCAGATTGGACGGAATGGCGAACCCGACACCGTTTGACCCGCCTGATCGGGTCAGGATCGACGTGTTCACCCCTACCAGATGGCCTGCTGTATCAACCAATGCGCCCCCAGAATTGCCGGGATTGATGGCTGCATCGGTCTGGATGAAATACCCACGCGCATTGCCTGTCGCGATGCCGGATCGCGCAAGCCCCGAAATGATGCCAGAGCTGACCGTTTGACCAATGCCGAACGGATTACCAATAGCAAGCACCAGCTCACCCACTTCGACATGATCACTGTCGCGGATCGGCAGCCAAGGCAGTTCGGTAGCGCTATCGATCTTCAGAATAGCAAGGTCGCTTTCCTCATCGGCCAGCAATACCTGGGCCTCAAACTCGCGCCGATCTTTCAGGACAACGCGTATTTCAGTCGCCATCCCGACCACATGGTAGTTTGACACAACGATCCCGTCTTCAGACAGGATAACCCCTGACCCAAGCGAGTTTTGAACACGCGGGCGGGTCTGTCCAAAACCGCGAAAGAAATCCTCGAAAAACGGATCACCACGAAATGGGCTGACCTGTTGTTCGACAACGCGGTTGGCGAAGATATTGACGACAGCGGGGGATGCGGCTTTGACCACCGGGGCAAAGCTGAGGCTGATTTCAGCCTGATCCTGCGGTACTTTCGTATCTGCTAAGGCGCTAGACACGCCAAGACAGATCACCAGAAGACTTGTCAGAAGAATGCGCATTGACACCTCTTTCATCTGCAAACCTAAATATGCGGGTCATAGATGTGGATTTCAATGCATCTTATGTTAAACTCAAAGTTGAGACGTCTTCCAATTTAACTGGTTTAAAATAGCCCCCGGAAAACCACCTGAAAAGCCTGGGTCATTATTAAGATCGCGTAACATTACCTGACCATGCAGCAGCAATAATATTACGACGACTGATGGGGACAAAATACGTTCCATTGCAACTCGAAACTCTTCGTCTGCTCTACTCAAAATAGCGATGATCAGATAGGTATTTATTAAAGCTATGGATACGAAACGTGATACATCAAATGCAATTACACATAAGCTAATTGGAGCTATAGCTGCAAGACAAAGAAAAAGCTTGTCCCCAAAAGGTCTGTGGGATGATGCAAAAACTATTAATGCTAACATCACCCCAAGCAGTAAAAATCCTGTTAATCCAAAAGCGATAAGGCGGAAAAGATAAAAGCTGGAGCCCCAAACAGCCTCAAGCCTGCCCGGCATATCTGGCGGAAAGGTTACTACCGGCTCGAATGTATCAGGTCGAATGTCAAAATCAATGCTTCGAGTTTGTGCCGTTTCAAGAAGTATATCAAGCATCACGAATTGATGCGTGCCATTAAAAATGACAGTACTAGCAGCCAGTCCGACAATCAGTAACGGCAAAAAGGCTAAAAAAATGCGCCCTTTATGCAGTTTGTACCGTATCCATATGTCAAACCCAAGCAATAGCGCGAAATATGGTAATACATTTTCATGAATCAGCGCTGCTGCAGCTAAAAACATACTTGCTGTTATAACCCCCAATACCCCTTGTTTCGTCAGAAAAAGAGCTGCAACAACAGTTATTATGAGTAGAGCGTCAAGATTTCCAGTGTTTCCAATAAAAGTGGCAAACCCTACCGAGCTAGAAAATAAAACTAATAAAATTCCACTATTCTGCCCCTCGCGCAGCGTATTGAACATAAAAACAAACAGAATAATTCCTGAAATTACAGTCAATAACGCAGCCACCCTATAGGTGTCCGCCTCAGTCATTCCGTTAGGAAATATCCAGCGTAATATCTCACCTAATAGCCCGCGACGTTGGAAACCATTTTCATAGGAAAAGAGAAATTGAGTTTGGGTCCAACTCATTGGCGGGCGCATACGCACCAAAATAATGCCAATCAACACTATAATAGCCAAGCGAAACGCAGATTTCCAACTAATAAGCATTTATGAGGTGTGTTGCATGCGAGTTTACAATCGAAATTTCAACATTGTGGGCAAGTAAACATACCCATATATCACGCATATAAACAAAAGAAAAAACCCCTCCGTTTAGAGGGGTTTAGAAATTTAATGAAGTAACTATTCCGCAGCAGACTCTTCGGCCTCAGCACGAGCCTTGTCGGCAGCACCTTTGGCGCTTACATCGCGGTCAACAAATTCGATGATGGCCATAGGGGCCATGTCACCATAGCGAAAGCCTGCTTTCATAATGCGAACGTAGCCGCCCTGACGGTCCTTGTAGCGTGGGCCAAGAACATCAAACAGCTTTGCAACATCTTTGTCCTGACGCAGTTTGCTTGCGGCCTGACGACGCGCGTGCAGATCACCGCGTTTGGCAAGCGTGATCATCTTCTCGATGATCGGGCGCAATTCCTTGGCTTTTGGCAGAGTCGTCTTGATCTGCTCATGTTCGATAAGTGACCCACACATATTGATAAACAACGCTTTGCGGTGTTCATGGGTGCGGTTCAGGCGGCGATAGCCCCGTGCGTGACGCATTTCTCAATTCCTTCTCATTTTACTTTGTCTGGTGGTCCAGTGCGTGCCGGCCACTCTCCTTGGGGCGGGATTGCCCATATATTCCCTGCACGTGCAGGCATTTTGGTGTTATGGCAGAGCTTCACCCCACCATAACAGAATTAAAACTGGTCTTCGAACTTCTTGGCCAAATCTTCGATATTCTCTGGTGGCCATTCGATGATATCCATGCCCAGATGCAGACCCATACCGGACAGCACTTCCTTGATCTCATTCAAGGATTTGCGACCGAAATTCGGAGTACGCAACATCTCGGCTTCGGTTTTCTGGATCAGATCACCAATATAGACAATATTGTCGTTCTTCAGACAGTTGGCCGAACGGACAGAGAGTTCCAATTCGTCCACTTTCTTCAGAAGAAGCGGGTTGAACTCCAGATCGTCCTCATCGTCCTGCGCGCGGGCGCTTTCAGGCTCTTCGAAGTTAACGAAGGTTGCCAATTGATCTTGCAGAATGCGCGCAGCGTAGGCCACAGCGTCATCCGCAGTGAGCGAACCGTCCGTTTCGACCTTCAATGTCAGTTTGTCATAATCCAGAACCTGACCTTCGCGGGTCGGCTGCACATCATAGCTGACCTTTTTGACCGGCGAGAAAATAGCATCGATCGGAACCAGACCGATAGGTGCATCTTCCGGTTTGTTCTTGTCAGCGGACACGTAGCCCTTGCCGACATTCACAGTCAGTTCCATGAACAGATCGGCACCATCATCAAGGTGGCAAATCACGTGTTCACGGTTCAGAATTTCGATGCCTGCACTGTCGCTGATGTCACCGGCTGTCACAACAGCAGGGCCTTTTGCCGCGATGGACAGGCGCTTTGGCCCTTCCACTTCCATACGGATCGCAACACCTTTGAGGTTCAGTACAATGTCTGTCACGTCTTCGCGCACACCGGCAATCGAAGAGAATTCGTGCAAAACATTGTCAATCTGTACGGATGTAATCGCAGCCCCTTGCAAACTGCTCATCAGCACCCGGCGCAATGCGTTGCCGAGTGTCAGACCAAAACCGCGCTCCAGCGGCTCGGCAATCATCGTTGCCTTACGCGCAGGATCGTTGCCCGGCTTGATTTCCAGTTGCATAGGCTTGATCAGTTCTTGCCAATTCTTGTGGATCATGTGTCGCCTCCATACCTGTTCCCATTCATGTCCAAAAATGGGAACGCCCGAGGTTAAAATGACGGATTCAGGGACCTGCCACTGCAGATGCCCTGATCGTTGAAACTTGCTTATACGCGGCGGCGTTTTGGTGGACGGCAGCCGTTATGGGCCATTGGGGTCACGTCACGAATGGACGAGATCTGGAACCCGGCAGCTGCCAGTGCCCGCAGCGCGCTTTCACGGCCGGAACCAGGGCCCTGCACTTCCACTTCAAGCGTTCTGACACCATGTTCCTGCGCCTTGCGACCAGCATCCTCGGCGGCCATCTGCGCTGCATAAGGTGTCGACTTGCGCGACCCTTTGAAACCCATTGTACCAGCAGACGACCAAGCAATTGCATTGCCCTGAACGTCGGAAATCAGGATTTTCGTATTGTTGAATGAAGAATTCACATGCGCCACACCGGCGGCGATATTCTTGCGAACCTTCTTCTTCGTGCGTGTCTTTTCACGTGCCATATCGAATATCCTCCCTTACTTCTTCTTGCCGGCAATGGCCTTTGCGGGGCCTTTGCGCGTGCGGGCGTTCGTATGGGTCCGTTGACCCCGAACAGGAAGGTTACGGCGATGACGCAGGCCGCGGTAGCAACCAAGATCCATCAGCCGCTTGATGTTCATTTGCGTGTCACGACGCAGATCGCCTTCGACCGTATAGGTCGCATCGATATGCTCGCGGATTTTCAGAACCTCTGCATCGCTCAACTCATTGATGCGACGGCTGCTTTCGATACCCACAGTCTCGCAAATTTCTTTGGCGGAGGTGTGACCGATACCAGTGATGTAAGTAAGTGCGATAGGAACACGTTTCCCATCAGGCAAGTTAACGCCAGCAATACGTGCCAATTGGCTTTTCCTTCTCAGTCGCGGTTCCGTAATGCCAGAACCTTTTTTCACAACATAAGCCCGAAGGTTTTTTGAACCGTCGGGCTTGGTTAATCCTCAAATGCGCAGGGCAGGTTAGCTGAGCCTGCTGGGGCGCGATTCTCTATTGAGAAATTGGGGCTTAGGACCTTTTTAAGCGATGGTCAAGAGAGGTGTTGGTCAATCATCCAGAACAGCATTTATCTGGGCCGCCACCTCATCAATCTCACCCAAGCCCGGAATCCACTGCAACTGGTTTTTGCAATGATAGTATCCAATCAGTGGTGAGGTCTTCTTGTAGTATTCCATCAACCGGGTGCGTAAGGATTCTTCATTGTCATCAGCACGACGTTTGAAATCTGACGCGCCGCAGTTGGTGCATTTATTATCCGCCGGGATTGGCTTGGTGATGTCGTTGTAGACCTCGCCGCAATTGCCACAGGTGGATCGCGCCGTGATACGCTGCACCAGCGCGTCGTCATTAACTTCCATCGCTATGACAAAATGCAGGCCAGTGCCATATTTTTCTAACAGATCGCCCAGCGCGTCGGCTTGTGCCAGCGTGCGGGGGAATCCGTCAAAAATGAACCCGCCGCCATGATCGCCCGCAAGCTTTTCTTCGATCAGGCCGATGACAATGTCATCTGTCACCAGCTCTCCGGCATCCATGATCGCAGCAACCTTTTGACCCATCTCGGTTCCACTGGTTCGCGCTTCGCGCAGCATATCACCGGTGGAAAGCTGGATCATGCCGCGTTCATCCACAAGCTTACGCGCTTGCGTTCCCTTGCCCGCGCCCGGTGGGCCCAGAAGTATTATGTTCATCTACGTGCTGTCCCTTTTTTGCCGCGTCTTTTCCCGCGCAGCTGCGATTTCTCAATCAACCCTTCATATTGGTGGGCCAGCATGTGGCTTTGCACCTGCTGAACAGTATCCATCGCAACGGACACAATAATCAGAACTGACGTACCGCCAAAGTAAAACGGGATGGCAAATTGTGCACGCAAAATTTCCGGCATCAAACAAACTGCCGCAAGATAACCTGAGCCAAGCACAAGAATACGGTTTACAACATATTCCAGATACTCCGCTGTGCGCTTACCCGGACGAATGCCCGGCACAAAACCGTTCTGGTTTTTCAGATTGTCAGCCACATCATCGGGTTTGAACGACACGTTGAACGTGTAGAAATAAGCAAAGAATACGATCATAGCTGTGAAGAACAACAGATAGAGCGGCTGTCCCGGCCCGAAATAGGCAAGCAGCGTAGCCATGATCGGACTGCCTGCATTGCCTGAGAAGGTTGAGAATGTCGTCGGCAACAATAGCAGGGACGAGGCAAAAATCGCTGGAATCACACCCGATGGGTTCACCTTCACCGGCAGATGCGATGAGCCACCATCATATACTTTCATGCCAACCTGACGACGTGGGTACTGAATATGTATCTTGCGCAAAGCGCGCTCCATAAACACCACGAAGGTGATGGTCGCCACAACAAGAAGTAACATGCCAACGATTACCGCAGGTGACAGCGCGCCTGAACGGCCTTGTGCAAAGAATTGTGCGATTGCGGCAGGGATCTCGGCGATGATCCCAACAAAGATAATCAGTGAGATACCGTTACCAATGCCACGTGCGGTGATCTGTTCACCCAGCCACATCAAAAACATGGTGCCACCCACCAGTGTGACAACGCAGGAAATACGGAAAAACCAACCCGGATCCGAAACAAGACCGCCACTTTCCAACCCTACCGCCAAACCATAGGCCTGAAAGGTCGCCAGAAACACAGTACCGTAGCGGGTATATTGGTTTATCTTCTTGCGGCCCTGCTCACCCTCTTTCTTCAACTGTTCCAGTGACGGCAGCATAGCTGTCATCAGCTGAACAATAATCGAAGCCGAGATATAGGGCATGATACCTAGCGCGAATAGGCCCATCCGCCCGATCGCACCGCCCGTAAACATATTGAAAATACCACCAACGCCTGTTTGCAACTGCTCAACGAAGTTGCGCAGGGCTGCGGCATCAATGCCTGGCACCGGCACATAGGTGCCAAGGCGGTAGACGATAAGAAGCCCGATGGTGAAAAGGATACGCTGTCTCAGCTCGGTCGCCTTGCCAAAGGCGGACCAGCTCATGTTTGAGGCCATTTGCTCGGCTGCGGATGCCATATGTCTCGACTTCCCTATCTATGTCGTGACAGCGCCGCGCATTGGGTTCCCCAATCGCGGCGCCGGAAAACTGTAATGTATGTAAGTGGCGATGCTGCCTCTCACAAGCGGTTATTCCGCTGCTGCCGCTACGGTCAGTGTGCCACCGGCTTTTTCCACAGCTTCAATAGCTGATTTTGAGGCCCCGGTCACGTTCAGTTTCACCTTCGCAGTGATATCACCCTTAGCCAGAATGCGCACACCATCAAGCTTGCGGCGCACAACGCCGGTTTCTACCAGCACATCCTCAGTGATCTCTTTTTTGGCATCAAGTGTCTTGGCGTCGATGAATTTCTGGATCAGGCCAAGATTTACAACAGCGAATTTCTTGCGGTTAGGCTTGTTGAAGCCACGCTTTGGAAGGCGCATGTAAAGTGGCATTTGCCCGCCTTCATATCCGTTCAGCGCCACGCCCGAGCGGGACTTTTGACCTTTGATACCACGGCCAGCAGTCTTACCTTTGCCGGAGCCGGGACCACGGCCTACGCGTTTTTTGGATTTGGTTGCGCCGGGATTGTCGCGCAGTTCATGCAGTTTCATATCGCTTCTCCTTTGCCGGAAATGGTCCTCGAAGCGAAATGGACCAAACGCGGCGTTTCAATATTGAGTCGTAGCAACTTAGCCATCGGCGGGTATTTAGAGAAATGAAAGCCTCGTTGCAAGAGGCACCTCAGATTTCGATATCTTTCAAGATATTTTTGCAGCTCTGGGACATCGAAACCCGCATTCGGACGACAAGTGATGCACAGGTCCCGTGTTGGTGATCTCAAAAAAAACGCGACCCACCTGAGAAATATCAACTCCGGCACTTCATATGGCCGGTATTTGTTCAGCTAGAACAAACATCGTTACAGGAGAACGGAATGGAAGACGTTGAACGCCTATTGAAAGGAACCGTCGAAGAGCTTGATAAGCTGCTAAACGCAAAAAATGTTCTGGGAGACCCGATTGAGCGGGAGGGATCAATGGTAATTCCTATCGTCAGCTACGGGTTTGGTTTTGGCGCCGGTGGCAAATCCGCGGACAAAACTGGCGCTGGCAGCGGAACCGGTGCTGGCGGTGGCATCAAGCCCTTGGGTGCAATTATCTTCGACAATCAAGGCGCCCGTGTTGAAGCGGTGAAAGGGACCGTTACGAATGTAGCAGAAATCGTTGGAGACGCCGTGGCCCATGCCATGGATCGAGCATCCAAGAAAGAGCCGCCCGAGGTGAAGAAAGCCTAAGCCCAATGTACTGGGTGCTTGTTTTTTTGCTAAGCGCTCTTGCTGTTTTGCTGGCGTTGTTGATCTTGGTTCTGAGCGTCCCTGTGCTGATCGACTTCCGCATCAGCAAGTATCGAGATGTGCGTTTTACAATCAGCGCGCGTCTCTTTGGCAGGCATGGTCCGGTGATTGATATAGTTGATAGCGACCGGTCACGTCAGGCAAAGTCAAAAAAGAAGAAAAGTGAGAGGGCACATAAAAAGAAGCGAAGGAAGGTTCCCAAGCATATAGGCGCTGAAGCCTATCGGCTCGTATCGTCGTTGTTTCGCGCCGTGCATTTTGAGGAGCTTAAAGTCGACGCCGAGTTTGGGCTTGGTGATCCGGCCGAAACGGGACAGCTTTATGGCCTTCTCACCCCGGTCATCTACGGGGGTGGCTCAGATATTGCTTTACGTCCGGCCTTTGATCGCATTTGTTTGGAAGGTGTCTGCAAAGCGACATGCAAAGTCGCACCGATGGCACTATTACCGCCGCTGCTACGTTTCGGTTGGCACGCCTATGGGCCAGTTCGATGAGATACATCCTTGAGACGAGGATCGTACCAACCATCGGGCATGTTGGCGTGATCTCTGCAACTTCTCTCATTCAGCATGACAACATTATCAGCAGCGCCTTTAGCGGGTCAAAACAGCCCCTTTATGTGCTTATAAAACTAAATTCCGATGACAGCCCCAAGGCGTTTGAGATCAGTGGGGTCGCCGCCTCACTCAAGAAGATAGAAACGCACTGCCCCGGCCTTGTTCAGGCCTTTTGGAAGGGTGCAAGCAACCCTTGAATTATGCGACTATGAAAGCGCGACCTGAAACCAAAGGGATGCTTGATCCGTAAATCACTAAAGCTCAACCTTTCGCTTTGTCCTCGTGTCGCGGCTCTTCGCGAACAATCTCTACCTTAACCTGGGCAAAGAACGCAGCGATGACACCAATCAAAGCCAGTATCGGCGCAGCAAGAGCAATTGCGCCACCAGCGACAGCGCCGATTGTGAGAGGAATATCAACCGCAATATCGCCGTCAGGCTCTTTGATGCGAATTCGGCGGACAGAAGCCTCATTGGCGAGGCTTTCAACCTTATCTTTCAATTTGTCGCTCGAAACCTCGATTTCTTCGATCCAGGTTCGATCTTCTTTATCAGTTTTGGTGGAACCACTGGTCATGTCTTTAACCTTCAGTTTGATTGGATGAGAGCGCATCATAAAGCCCGCGTGATCGATGCAAGTGATTTGAATCAAGTCAGACCCAGAAAACCGAGCATAGCGCGCGGCGCGCGATCTCAGGCTAGCTGGGAAAACGCCGCCGCAAAATTTCTTCAACCGCATTTGATATTTGTCAGATCGTGAGCGTCTGGCTGACTTACTTTGCCAATGGATGCGAGGGTTTAGGGAAGAAAATCATGTCGGAGACATCTGCAGAAGTTGCCGAAAGATTGGGTATTGGGAACGGCAAAGGTCGTGTTCCGGTCTGGATAAAGTATGTGATTGGGGCTTTGGTGATCGGAGGTATAGGCCTGTACTGGTTCGCGTCCGCGGATCCGGACAAGGATATAAGATACGTCACGGCTGAAGCAGAAACCAATGATCTGCAGATAACTGTGACGGCGACTGGCACGATTGAACCTACAAATCTGGTCGAGATTTCAAGTGAATTGTCGGGCACGCTTAGCAAGGTGAATGCTGATTTCAACGATGTGGTCAGTAAAGGCAGTATTCTGGCAGAGTTGGATACAGCCAAGCTGGAGGCGCTTGTTGCGGTCAGCAAGGCCTCGCTGGATAGCAAAATCGCACGTGTCGCAATGGCTGAGGCCACGCTGGATGAGGCAAAGGAGAAATACGAAAGCGCGGTCAGGCTTGAGGAACGCGGGGTCACAGCGCATCAAACCTTTGTTTCGCAACGCGCAGCCTTCATCCGCGCGCAATCAGAATTACAGGCCGCCCTGGCCGACAGAGCACTGGCCGAAGCGGATCTGGATCTTCAGCAAACCGAGTTGGACAAGGCCTGTATCTGTTCGCCCATTGATGGAATTGTCCTTGATCGCGCGGTGGATACAGGCCAGATCGTAGCGGCTGCGTTATCTGCCCCGGTCCTGTTCACTGTTGCCGAAGACCTGACCAAGATGGAGCTGCAGGTTGATATCGATGAGGCAGATATCGGACGCACAGCGGTTGGTAACATGGCTGACTTTACTGTGGATGCATATGACGAGCGTTCATTCCCCGCAGAGATTTCGGAGATCCGGTTCGCTCCGAAAACGGTTGACGGGGTTGTGACATACAAGGCGGTTCTGAGCATCGATAACTCGGACCTGTTATTACGACCGGGCATGACCGCGACTGCTGATATCACGGTGGCAGAGATTTCGGCTGCTCTGACCGTGCCAAATGCAGCCTTGCGATATGCTCCGCCCGCAGTGCCGGTAGAGAATGAGGAACGAAGCGGCCTACTTGGAATGCTTATTCCCGATGACTCTGATGGAACCAGACGAGGAGACAACAAGACACTTTGGGTCATGCGGGGCGATGCGGCGCAGAAAATCGCCATTCGTGCTGGCGCCAGTGACGGTCGTTTAACAGAGATACTTGAAGGTGAGCTTGCCGTTGGCGACTTGGTAATCGTGGACCGGGTCGATGGTTAATGCTGCGGCGGGAAGCTTGCCACTGATCCGACTGCGCGGGATCAGCCGCGTATATGGCAGCGGGGAGGCCGAGGTGCGGGCTCTCGACGCTGTTGATCTAGATATCGCCAAGGGCGAATTCGTTGCGATCATGGGGCCAAGCGGATCTGGGAAGTCCACAGCGATGAATGTGATTGGTTGCCTCGATGCGCCGACCTCAGGCGAATACCTGTTCAATGGGGTTGAAGTCGCGGACCTGACTCAGGATCAGCACGCCTTGTTAAGACGCCATTATCTTGGCTTCGTGTTTCAGGGTTACAACCTCTTGCCACGCACAAGTGCTTTACAAAATGTCGAACTGCCGCTCATCTACAAAGGATTGGGGCGCGCAGAACGACAAGCAGCGTCAATTGCGGCTCTGGAAAAAGTCGGACTTGCGCACCGCGCAAGTCACGATCCGTCAGAGCTGTCGGGCGGTCAACAACAACGCGTCGCGATCGCGCGGGCATTGGCTGGCAATCCTCAAGTGCTTCTGGCAGATGAGCCCACCGGCAATCTCGATACAAAGTTGTCGATCGAAATTATGGAAGCCCTGAAAGGCCTGAACGAAACCGACGGACTGACCATTGTCATGGTGACTCATGAGGCCGACATGGCACAATATGCCAAACGGCTGATCTGGATGGTCGATGGCCGCATAGAGCGCGACGGCCCAACTAGAGAGGCCGCCTGAAATGTTATTAGAGACCGTCAAGCTCGCGATACAAGCCATTTTCCGAAACGCGCTGCGGTCCTTTCTGACCGTTCTTGGCATCGTGATCGGCGTGGGGGCCGTGATCGCAATGGTCACTGTCGGACAGGGTTCGACCGAACAGGTCACTGCGGATGTCGAGAAGCTGGGCAGCAACATGCTGATGATCATGCCGGGGCAAGATGCGATGGAAGGCGGCCCCGCTGGCACCACCGATCAGATGTTCACCATCCGAACAAACAATCTGCTTGAAGAACAACTCAGCGTGATCAACGTGTCCGCGCCTATGAGCATGGCCCGCGCACGCGCGGTCTTTGGCAACGAAAACCGACGGACTGATGTTGTCGGGACCGACAACCGTTATTTCACGGCGGCACGTTGGGAAATCGCGCGCGGTCGGATATTTGATGAAACCGAAATCAAGTCCGGCAAACCGGCTTGCGTAATCGGGGAATCCGTGCGTAAGGATCTCTTTGGAACCTCTGACCCGATTGGCGAGGTGATCCGCATTAAGAAGCTGTCCTGCGAGATCGTCGGGTTGCTGAAATCCAAGGGCGCATCAACGTTTGGCAGCGATCAGGACGATTTCGTCATCATGCCAATTCGCACCTTTCAGCGTCGGATTTCCGGCAATACGGATGTCTCTTTGCTGATCGCGGCTGTCCGCGAAGGCGTTGCCACCGAGCGCGCGAAGGAAGAAATCGAAGCCGTTCTGCGCGAAATCCGCCGCATTGGAAAAGGCGAGGACGACGATTTCACCGTCATGGATATGAAGCAGATTGCCACAATTCTGTCAGGCATTACGGGTGTTCTTACCGGGCTTTTATCTGCCGTAGCCGCTGTTAGTCTGCTTGTGGGCGGCATCGGTATCATGAACATCATGCTGGTGTCCGTCACTGAGCGCACGCGCGAGATTGGCATCCGTCTGGCCATCGGCGCGCAGGCGCGTCAGGTTCTGATGCAATTTCTTGTAGAAGCGATCATTCTGTCCCTGTTTGGCGGACTGATCGGCATTGTTACCGGGTTGGGGCTTGGATGGGTCGGTGCGAATATGCTGTCGATCCCGTTCAGACCCGATCCCAACATCATACTTCTTGCCTTTGCCTTTTCTGCAGCAGTTGGCGTGATCTTCGGTTTTTTCCCAGCTCGCCGCGCGGCACAACTGAACCCAATTGATGCCTTGCGCCACGAATAGTTAAGTGGTCCCATTTATTCGGACAGTTTTGCAGCGTCTCTACCCTGCACCTTTGATATATTCTGCGCGCGTGCGGATGTGGACGATGGCTCAGCACGCTTGAAGATCGAACGCATCGCAACAAGGCAGTCGTTGCATTAGCAAACAAACTGATCCGGATTGCATGGGCCATTCTGACAAAACCAGGCAAGAACTACCTGTGATCAAAAGGGGCAGCAGCATGACCTGACATTTTCGATTGTAGACCAATTGCAAGGGAAGTGATGACCAAACGGCTGATCGACCACTGGTAAGACAATTGAACTCTTTTACAAATCGAAACGCAAGCACACGAAAAACGACATGCTGTCACCCATTTACTTCGAAGAAAAACAGCTCAAACTCAAAAAGACTGATATCTAGAAAACTAGGGGCACCCCAGTAGATCCATCCGCCTTGCCCTACGAGATGATGTCAAATATCGGATGTCCTGGGTTGAGTTCGAATATCTCTGATGGATCTTCATCTTGATAATCCTTAGTTTCTAATTTCCCATCATCATCACCGAACTCTTGGTCTATCTCTCTTGTGTTGATACCTACTTTGAGCAACAGACGACGCTCAGCTGAATCAATCTTGCCATCGCTAAACGCGGCATCAACCAATTTTGCCGCAGCTTCCGGGGTGAAGGCTTTTTGTTCAAACTCCAAGTTTTCTTCTCCGGGTCGATCTTGATCAGGCCAAGCCGTTCGAGATTTATCAATGTCTTTTCGTCAGCTTTGCCATCCGTAAGCATTAATAGAATCTTCGCAGCCTCGCTATCCGTCAGACCAGTGGTACTGTCAAACGTGTAGCCCGCGGCTTCGAACCCCCCTGTGAAGGCCCCCGAAGTAGTGGGTTTCGAACCAATGGAGCTCTCAGTTATACCCTTCGTTGCATCCTTAATCGCGCTTGCGACAGCTACTCTTTCCTTTTTTCCGTCAGTAGTCGCGGGTTGCGGCTTTTTCTTAGGCGTTGCCGGGCCCACAAAATTGACCTGCGTCGTGCGACGAGGTTGAGCATTGAAAACAGTGGCGTTTTTCTTCGTCATTAGCATGTCGATTGCTTGTTTTAATCTGCGCGGGCCAACTTCGCGGAAATCTCCTATTTCTGCGTCACCACCTCTTTCGTTTGTGTTGAATCGTGGTTTTCCTGATTTGTTTATGGCCCAGCGAAACTCCATTGGTGTAAGCTTTTGACCATAGGTTTTCTGCGCATATTCCTGCGATACCAAAGCAAGGCTTGATATCACGGGAGCGGACAAGCTTGTGCCGTCTTCTTCCGAAAAATCGTCTCTATTATCATTGGTTGGAACCCATCTTTTGAATCCTGGCACGGTTACGCCTGTTAGATTCTGGCTAAACCGTGCGCCACTCGCAATATCGTCTCTATTGCCTCGATCATTGCCAGAAACTGAAACGACAGTACCAGAAGAAAGGAGTGCATTTTTTTCAATAGGTCCAGACCCTGAATTGCCCGATGAGGCTACAACAATGACGCCATTTCTATCTAGCTTCTCCAAAACGCGCATCAAAAGTGCTCGTGCACTACCATTTGGATTAAGGCGGTATACTGCTGAGATATTAACAACGATAATCTTATCAGGATTATTTGCAGCCCGGTCCGCAATTTTATCCAGACTCTCAATTATATTCAAATATTCTCGCTTAATAGTTGGCCCAGTGTTGTCAACCACTATTGCGCTTGCACCTCTTGCAATTCCTTTTCTAAGCTGTCTGGTGTCGGGATCAATGTTGTCGCCAACAATTAATGAGGAAACCGCGATGCCATGATTTTTTTGATGGGCAGTTTGTTCTCTCTGCGGGGGACCGTTAGGTCTCACGTTCGTAATAGTTGCATCTGATAGCGCTACATGGTCTAGATTTACAGCGCTATCCATGACGTAGACTTCCGTTCCTTCTCCATCCAATTCATTCCTGTCGGGGTCTTTAAATATGGCGTCACTGCTTTCCGGAAAATCTATATCATCCCGGATGCGACCCCCTCTAAGCAAATATTCAGAACCTTGTAGCGTTGGTTGCGGCTCGGCATCTGCTGGCGGCAACTGGCTGGTTAAACTCACGCCCTGCGGTCCGGTCGCGTTATCTGCAATGACTCCACCAGGACCGATCAGCTTTGCTTCGACCTCACTATCTTCGGCGACCAATCCGTGGGTGCCGGGCACAACGTTCTCAAAGCGATAATGCCCATCATCATCTGTGTAGGTATAATATTCCCCTTCATCCCATTCTCCATCCGCATCCTCATCGAAGAATACGAGTGTATCCGGGCGCCCTGTTTCTTCTGGCAGGTCTTTGATGTTGTTGCCATTGAGATCGTTAAAGACGTCACCCTCGACATTGCCCTCCATACCGTCGCCAGGGCGGCTGTAATACGGCGGCGCGGGTTCCGGGCCTGGGGCAAAGACCGGATCGAATATCGTGGTTTCCGAAACGGCCGGCGCTGCGTCATCTGGAACATCTTTGAGTGCGTTTTCGTCCAGGCTTATGAGTGTTTTTTTGCCTGGTTTGAAGATGTCGTATTTGTCTGCGGTTTCGAGCGTGTCTGGGTTTATGCCACCTTGTCCGTCGGGGAATTTTTTAGCCAGCAACTTCCGGTCTTCTATGTCGACCCCTATTGCGTCGAGGAGGTCGTCTTTTTCCCCTTTTTTGAGGGAGGGTGAGCGCAGGATGTTTGCGACGATGCGGTTTGGTCTGTCACCTGTCATGGCATCTTTGTTGATCGACCATGTGCCGGATTTTTCGTCGATCTTGATGATGCCTTTTTTGATGAACAGGTCGATGTCCTTGGCGCTCATGGGCTTGCCACCATTCAGTGCCATGAGCACATTGGCCCCCTCACCTGCTTCGAGGCTTGTCCCGTCATCATCGAAGTCGAAGCCGGCTTTGCTCATGTTCTGAACAAACTTTTCAGCGTTCACGCTGCCTGATCCCGCAATGTCCGTCCCGGTGGTGGCAACCGATCCAGTTGGGACGGGATCGACGCCTAGCTTTTTGGCGTAGTTTTTGTTGAAGTAGTCAAACGTTGCAGAGAACTTGGCGCCAAGCGCTCTGGCCTCTGCTGGAGTGGCATTACCATTGGCGACCATCCACCATAGGCTTGCGATCTCACTATGTTCGCCACCGCTGCTACTTGCATCGAGATCACCAACATCGTCCTTTTCGAGAGCTTCTTTCCACGCTGTGGGATTTTTTACGTTGCCGGCTTTGCCTGTTCCGTCCTGCAAAATACGATAGAAAAAATTCTGTACCATATCCGCCCGCAGGCCGGTCCCATCCTCATCGACATATTTTTCAATGTCGCGCGCATGGGCCGTGATCGCGAGCGAGTCAACATCGCTTTTGCTTTCGAATTTGAAGTCAGGTGAACCGTAGGCGTCTTCCTCAGTCGTCCCATCTATGACGCTAAGAGATTTAATGCCGTTATCCTTGACCTCGTCCAAAAGCTTCTCACCGCCAATGATATTGAGAGAACGCACAATACCCGCAATGCCTGCGCCCATGGCTTTGTTGCGTTTTCCTACCCGGCCCTTACTATCTTTGGTATTGAAGATAAAAATATCAACAACATCACTCATCATATCAAGAAAGGCATCATTGCCACTGGGTTTATACGGTTCGACCTCTCTCCCGTCGGTCGAGCGTTGATACAGGCGCCCTTTTACGACGCTCTTACCTTTATATGTGATGACAAATTTGGTGTTGTCCTTGCTATCAAGCTTGACGTCCCAGTTTTTTAGATCCTTTTCGGTCTGCTTGTTTTCTTCCAGAAAAACGCCAAGCAGAGAATTAAACCCACCAGCAGGCGTTCCATCAAGAATCCGTTGCACACTTGGGCGGATACCGCCGCTTTTTTGCTTCAGGCCGCTGGAATCGTCCGCCGAGACGCTAAAGCCATCCGTCTCTTCAGCCGCAGTGCTTCCATCATCGGTTTTGCTGTTTGGGTCTGTCTCTTTGACGCTGCTGCGCGTGACGAACGTGTTATCGGGGCCCATAATCAGGTAGCCGTCATCAATCGCGCGGTTGATCTCGACGGGGTGCAAAGTTCCGTCGCCATTGCCATAGCTGTCATCAATCCGTGTGCGCAGTTTCTTGTCGTCAAAGCCCAACTGGCCCGTGATCTTGTTGCGCCCCTTTTCGGTATCTGACGCAAAGGTCAAAAGCTTGCTGTTCTTGTTCAATGCAAAGGTAATGCGCTTGAGCTCTGTTGGTTCCAACTTCGTCAGATCGACGCTCCATTTACCATCCTTGATCACAATCACACCGCGATCAATGAACTTGGCAATGTCTTTGGCGCTCAGAGGCTTGCCACGATTGGCCGCTTGCAGGGCGAACATCGCAGCCGTCTTGCCCTTCGCATCACCCCCATACTCAAGACCGTCCTTGGTCACGACGCCCTTCTTCTCCATCAGCTTGGGCAGATCTTTCATCGTCACAGGCTTGCCGTCATTGGCCGCAATGATCTTGTCGCCGATCTCCTGATATTGCGGCTCCGGTGTGAACTCCGTCGGATCGGTGGGTCTGGCACCCGCAGACGGCTTCGTCTCGGCTGGCTTGCCCGTCGTCGTATCCACAGGCTTGCCAACCGCGCTCTTGGCACCGGGCTTGACGTTGAACGACACAACCGCGTCGCGGAAATCATCGCCTACAAACTCACCATCACCTTTGGAGCGCAGGCGGTCCTCAAACCCGATCGCTTGTGTCCCTTCCTCAGGATTGACCAATAGCCGCGCACGTTGCGGATCACTGCCCGAGATGATCGCGCCGTCTTGGGTGATATTGCGCACCCGCACCGCAGGCGGCGTTTTGCCAACCTGGTTGATATCGACATATTGCTCTGTCTCTTGGTATCCAAAGCCCTTCCTGGCAATCACCGTCCATTTCTTCGTCTTGGGATCAAAAACCTCAACCACCAACTCATCTTCAGTATTGAACTCAACCTTCGTGCGCGACTTCTTGATGGTGCCCTTCGGCACAGAAGGCGGGGCGTCGGTCGCGTCAACCGGCGAGCCAAAGGAAGGACCCGCAGGTTCGACTGGACCAGTGGTGACCGTATCACCTTCTGACCCATCGCCTGGCTTAGATGGTGCTGGCTTGCCATCCGGTGTTGCACTTGGCTTCTTCTGAGGTTTGATGGTTATAATGGCATCATTAAAATCACCATCGCCTTTGAAGCCAACAGAACCATCGGGCTCCAAGCCATCTACTCGGCCGTCGCCAAACTCATCAAAAGAAATTGTAATGGAGCCATCTGCATTGCGCGTGCTGCGTGACGTACTTCCTGCAGGATTGCCATCAACCTTCGCCGCAGTTGTCGCCACCACGTAGCCACCTTTAGGGTGGCTTTTATCAACATTGAAAACGCTGAACTCACCATCAAGCTTGTCAGGCAGTTTAGCCGTCAGATCCGTGACAACAAAAGGAACTTTATCTTGGGCATTCGGTGTCTGCTTTTTCTTGCGCGCCACGACGATAGGTTTCTTCGACCCTTTGGGAGTGTAGAGCACCATCAGCTCATTGGACGATTCAAACGACGCCGTGACCTGCTGGACAGGCGCATCCGTCGTAATCCGCGCCTGCGCCTGCACCGTTTGCCCATCCAACCGAACCTGGGCCGTGTCGGAAGATTGCGATCTGTATAAACCGGGCGTGGCTTCACGCGATACAGGCTTGCCAGTCACAACCCGCGCAATCCGAGCCCCGACATCACCCGGCGCGACGTCCACACCTTTGGAGGCCATATAAGCACCGACAGCCTCCCCATACTCCTCGTTCAATGTCTTTTGACGCTCAGATGGTGTCAGGCCAGCCCGCAGGATAATCGTCCCCCGCCCACCATTCCGCCCTGCCACAAACGCACCGTTCGCACCATCCGGAAGCTGCGTCTTGCGATCACCAGGAACCGCAACAACAACCTTGGGTGTCTTAAAACCATCCAGAGAAACTTCGTCGCCACTGCCACCCAAAAACTCATCAATTAAAAAATCCATGAAAATCTGTTCGCGTAACGTGCGCTCTTGTGCCGTCATTCCGTCAATTGCTGTCGCAAGCTCCGCACGACCCTCAGCAGTCGAAACCTGCCCCTTCAATTGAACGCGCGGCTGGGACACCGAACCGTCACGACCCCCGCCAGACCGCACACCACCTGCAGAGCCGCCATCAGACCCCGTGTCGGACCCCTTTACACCACCTCGCCGGACACCCACCCCATCAGCTTCTACCTTATTGCCAAAGCCAACACCATTACGACCAACCAGCTGTGTATTTGACATTTGAAAACTCCAATATGAGACCTGACCGTCAGCTTAACTACAAAAAAATAGCAGAAAAATTGCGCCAGCTACTCAAACATCAAACCGATCCCTGAAACACAAGACAGTCCCAGATACGCAGATCTGATACGTAGTACGGGAAGTGTCTGACGTCAGTGCCAATGGGACAATTTAGGTCGATTTGATAAGAGAGAGCTTCTGGCACATCGTAACCACCAAGGAGTGAAGATGGGCAAGAAACCCGGACCATCGAAGGACGCCCCTGACAAGCCCGTCAGCTGCATCAAGCGTAAAGCCCGCAATTACTCAGCTGAAGAGAAGATCAGGACTGTCTTGGCCGGTCTGCGGCGCGAAGGGATTTCTGAGAGCCCCTACTACCCTTGCTCACAAGGACTTCCTTGAAGCGGGGATGAACCCTATTCGTCTAAATTGGCAATACTCTGGCCACCGCATTCAGGCCCCAGCTTTCATTGGGGCGATCCGGTACCAGCATTGGCCTGCGTGTCCCAAGGGCCCGCTTCCGGTCTCCACGCTTGCGCACTTGCAGCTTCTCCTCGCGATAGAGCCATCTCAGCTTCTTCCGGTTCCCGAAGCGGATGTAAAAATGTCGGCAAACTAGGGAAGTTAGCGGGCAAGGTAGACTTGGGTGCTTGCTGAAATTTTGTTGAGCTACTGGGCTTAAGGAATGGACTCTTATGATCGAGAAAAGTTCATAAACTCAGGACAAACATATTGCCGTTTTGCTGTTTTAGGGGCATTGTGAGAATTGTCCGCTATCGTAATATTTCGCCCTCAACCGGACTCGGCCCCGATATCGCTTTGCCGCATTTCGTTTCATTGTACAAAACCAAATCTATAAGCTCAGGGAGCACCTTTTATCAGTTTTGTCACAAGTTCGTAAAGTTCCTGCGCAGGAAGGTTCAGGGCTTCATTTTCCTCAATCCATGCTTGCGCGGCGGGAGCCGCTACCGCTTCGTTAATATCGCCAAGAATTTCGTCATTTATGGTGATCTGAAAAATAAAATTTTCAGCTAACGCAGGTCCCCAAGCATCCATTGTTACACCGTTGTAATACTCGACGTAGTATTCAAGCGCTTCATCTACTGACGACAACAGCGCTACGCGATGCTCAACGGGTAGACCATAAAGTGCGTCGGTATTCACAACGACAGGGCAATTGACTGTGCCAGGATTTAGGTTGGTCGTCCACCACGTGCCACTGTTGATCGTATTGTAGGACATATGTGCATGGGGTGCAAAGCTGACTGCTTTTATTGTGCCATTTTCCAAGGCGTCTTTTACGTCGGGCGCAGGAATCGGAACCAAATCGGCACCTAAAGCTGCGATTGCTTGACCCACGCCACCGGTTGCGCGGATTGGCATTCCTTCAAAATCGGTCAATGATGTTGGCGGCGGTCCTGATCCAACAATGTTGTATTGCGGCAGAGGGGAAGGCATCAAAAGTGTTGCATTCCAACGCGCCATGTCAGCTTGTGTCGCAGGGTGTTCATATACTGCCAACGATAGTTCGATTTCCTGTTTCAGCGATGTGACGCCAAGAAATGGTAATTCCAGCACCGTGATTGACGGGTTTTTCTCGCGATGATAACCAGCGCAAAACTGGGCCATTTCAAAAGCGCCGACTGAGATACCGTCAAGGTTTTCACGGCTGTTCGACAGGCCTCCATAAGACAGGTTAAGTACGAAATTACCGTCGGTCTTTTCAGAAACAAGTTCGGCAATCTTTTCGATATGTTCGGTGAATGCTCGACGTTTGCCCCAAAGAGAAACGTCCCACTCCGTCTTGACATCAGTGGCTACAATTGGATTTGATACGGTCTCGTCTGGGCAAGCGGCGCCGAAACAATCAACAAATTCTGTTCGAACTCTAAGAGGGCCAAGGGTGGACTCAATCAAGTAATATTCGGCGTTAGCCTCAATCAGCTTGCCTGTCATCTCAAAGCCACCGTCGTTTGCTTTTAGCGTCACATTTTGCGCGTCTGCCTGCGCGACAAAACCAAATGTTGTGCAGGCTATTACGACAGCGATCTTAAGGTCGATCATCGTAAGGGAGAAATTTGCTTTCATAATAATCAGCCTTTCTTTGCTATTAGATCGTCGCTTAGCGTCACGCCAAGCTCGGCAGCCAAAGGACTATCCATGGGAAGGCGACCAAAAGTCCAATCGTGATGGCGTCGGCAATGAAAAAGGGAGTAACACCTCTGAACACATCTTGTACGGAAAGATCGTCTCGAACGCCGGCCACCACAAAGCAGTTAAGGCCGATAGGCGGTGTGATTAGACAGAACTCTGCCATCTTGACCACAAGTATACCAAACCAAATAGCACACATGGGTCCAGACATGCCGAATGTGCTGTCTGCGGCACTTACAGCTTCGCCGCCGTTTAACGCCATCACCGCAGGATAAACTACTGGGAGCGTCAAAAGCAGCATACCAATAGCATCCATGAACATTCCAAGTACAGCATAGGCAAGTAAAATGCAGATCAGAATGAGCATTGGTGACATTGTCAAAGACGTAATCCAGTCCGAAAACGCGCTTGGCAAATCAGCAAAACCCAAAAACCGTACGTAGATGAGAACACCCCATATGATTGTGAAAATCATCACGCTAAGTTTTGCTGTCTCCAGCAATGCGTCCTTAAGCTCTGGCCAGCGCATGCCTTGGTAAAGTGCCATCAGAAACACGACAAAGGCCCCTATTGCGCCACCTTCCGTGGGTGTGCCCCATGCGTCGCCACCGAACGGGTTATAAACAAAGCATATGATTGTAACGACAACGAAGACGATGGGTAAAGCAGGCGGTAATGATGCAAATCTTTCGCGCCATTTGTAGCCGCTGACGGGCGGTCCAAAATTCTTGATCGTCAACGCCATAACGATAATCAGCATTGCGTAGATGAGGGCCGAAAACGCGCCGGGAATGAACCCTGCCAATAGTAGCTTGCCAACGTCTTGTTCGACAATGATCGCGTAAATTACTAAGATTGCCGAGGGTGGAATAAGCGACGCTAGCGTGCCCCCTGCTGCCACAACGCCCGCTGCAAATTGTTTGTTGTAGCCAATCTTGAGCATCTCTGGAATTGCGATCCGCGCAAAGACCGCCGAAGTTGCGACCGAAGCACCAGAAACCGCAGCAAACCCAGCAGTTGCAAAAACTGTTGCGACCGCCAGCCCTCCGGGCACCCAGGCGATCCAGCGTTTAGCAGCCTCAAATAATGCCTTGGTTAGCCCAGCGTAATAGGCAAGATAACCAATCAGAATAAAAGTTGGGATCAAGGATAGTGCTTGACTTGAGACTTTGGAGTGCGGCACTTGGCCTGCGGTTTTCACAGCGACTCCAAGCGCCCAACCGAAATCGTCAAAACCGTAGTCCTTCTTGGCCCAGAAAATCCATATCAGCCCGATCATGCCTGCTAGTCCTGCCGCGAAGGCGACCCGCATACCCAAAACGACCAGCACCAGCATCCCGCCAGTGACCCACAACCCAATATCAATTGGTTCCATCAGTGTTGTTCTTTCAATTGGTCAGCTTCCATTTCGGCTTGTGTCGCTGCATCGGCGATCATTGGAACCGCGATGGCACGGCCCGTCACGATGGCCCGACCATAGGCCCAAAGTTGAAGGCATAACCGCAGACACAGGATGCCGAAAGCTACGGGTGCAAGCAGTTTTGCGGGCCAAATTGGCAGCGCAATATCCATGGAACTGTCGCGGCTCCACATGGGAGCTGCAAAATCGAAGCTGCGAACAAAATGCGCCCAGCTACCCCAAACCAACAACACCATCAGCAATAGCACTGCCAGAGTGGTGATCAATTCGACCGTATAAAGGGCACGCCCACGCAATTTTCCGACAACTATATCCATCCGAATATGTCCGCCTTCGCGCATCACATATGAAATGCCCATGAACGCGATCAGCGGCATCGCTTGTTCGATCCAATCTACGTAGCCCGGAAGAGGTAGGTTCAACCCATTTCGGCCAGCGACCGACACGACGGCGAGTATCATAAGTCCGAAAACACCAATGCCACTTAGAAGGGCAAAAATACGTTCAAGTCTGAGAAGTGTTTGGTCAAATTTGCTGAGAGTGCTGTCATCTGTCAGCACAAGAGACGCTATTGCCATGGGGACCCCCGACAGAGTTCAATGCGAAGTCCAGAAGAGACCCCGCACATCACGTGCGCGAGGCCTCAAGGATATTACTGATCTTCGGCAATCATATCGGTGACAAGGTCGTAAAGCTCTTGTGCAGGCAAACCGGTGGCGCTGTTCTGTTTAATCCAAGCTGTCGCTGCGGGTGCCGCCACTGCCTCCTTGAAGCCTGTGATCTCTTCGTCAGAGAAGCTGACTATTTCGATGCCGCGTTCTTTTAGGGCAGGCCCCCAAGCGTCCATAGTGGCACCATTATAGTTGGCGATATAGTGGTCCAGCGCTTCATCGACTGAGCCCAGCAACGCATCACGATGCGCGTCAGACAGACCATCTAATGCGTCAGAGTTCACCACCACAGGACAGTTCACCGTGCCGGGGTTTAGATTTTCAGTCCACCATTTTGCGTTTTCGATTGTGCCAAAAGACATGTGCGCATGCGGCGCGAATGCAACGGCTTTAACAACACCGGAATCCATTGCCTGTCGCACTTCGTTTGCGGACATAGATGTAGGGACGGCGCCTACGGCTTCCATCGCAGCGCCGATGCCCCCGGTCGCGCGAACGCTAAGCCCTTCGAATTCGGCAAGCGTGTTGGGCGCATCGCCCACGCCAACGATATTGTATTGTGGTAGTGGTGAGGGCATCAAAAGCGTGGCATTCCAGCGCGCAAGATCAGCAACGGTGGCCGGATGTTGGTAAACGGCCATGGACAGCGCAACTTCTTGTTCTAATGATGTCACACCGAGAAAAGGTAACTCCAGAACTGTGATAGACGGGTTTTTGTCGCGGTGATACCCAGCACAAAACTGCGCCATTTCAAACGCACCAATTGATATACCGTCCAAATTTTCGCGGTTGTTCGATAGACCGCCATAACTGATATTTAGAGTAAACTCGCCATCTGTTTTTTCGTTCACCAACTCAGCAAGCTTTTCAATGTGTTCAGTGAACGCACGCTGTTTGCCCCATAGAGACACGTTCCACTCTTCCGCCATCGCTTGACCCGTAAGAACAGTCGACAACGCAGTGATCGTTATAAAGTTTTGGTATTTTTTCATTTAGCTTCCTCCCAGAATTAATTCTCAATACTAAAACAGAAAAGCGAGCGCCATACGCATGAAGAAATTTGCGGCATATTCCACCATATACCTGCGGATTTCCGCAGGGCTATAACAGGGCCTCCTTATCAAGACCCAGCTTGACAATCTTCTCGTTCAAAGTGCGCCTGCCAATACCCAGTGCATCCGCAGTGTCATCCATCCGTCCACCATGAGCTTGGATGGCTTTACTAATTATCTGACGCTCAAAGGCTGCCACAGCCTCTCGCAGACCCGAACGCTCTAACTGGTTGCGATTGGCATCAGACAGCACGTCCTGCATCGAGCCTAACCCGTGGCGCGCCGTCATCACACGACGCTCAGTCAGGTTACGCAACTCCCGGACATTGCCGGGCCAGTCATGAGCGATGAGGGCGGCAAGGTCTTCATCTGTCAGCTCAGGCGGCTCGGTTTCATAAAGGGTGGCAAACTCTTGCAAGAAGCGCACAGCAAGCAGTGTTATATCATCTCGCCGTTCACGTAAGGGCGGCAGATCAATAGTGAAGCCATTCAAACGGTAAAGCAGATCGGCACGCAAGGACCCGACCGCTACCGCTGCCACCGAATTTTCATTAGTGGCAGAAATTATGCGCAGATCGGTCGTTTCCGGTAAACCTTGCCCAGATCCGAAAATCTCGCCTGCTTCGATCAGGCGCAACAGCATTGGTTGCATATCAATCGGGCAAGCACAGATTTCATCCAAAAACAAAGTGCCGCCTGCGGCGCACCTTGCGATATGGGGTAGTTGTTCCACATTGATTTGCGCTGCATTCACAGCGATATACGGACCGTCACAGCGGGGTGACAGATCATGGATCGCTCGTGCAACTAAATCTTTTCCGGTGCCCGTTTCGCCATGTATTAGGATAGCGGCATCGCTTCCAGCGACCATGACAACTGTGTCGCGTAACATGTGCATTTGTGCTGTCTGCCCCAAAAGAACACGGTCGAGACCTGATAACTGGCGCAAACGCGCCTTCAGCCGCTGGTTGTTTTGCCGCATTTTGTGTTGTTCGGCAGCATGTGACAGGACCAACAAAAGCCGCTTTGGATCAAATGGCTTTTCAATAAAGCTATAGGCCCCATGGTTCATGGCCTCGACTGCGGTGGGAATGTCGCCATGTGCCGAAATGAGTACAATTGGCGGCTCGGCTGGAAGGGTGCGTAACAATTCGAGACCTGACATCTCTGGCATCCGCACATCCGACAGGATTGCATCGGGTTCGAATTGGGTAATCCAACGTTGCGCATCTGTTGCACGGGCCAGAGGCTTTGCAATCCAACCGGCCGCTTCGATCAGATCTACAAGCGAGTTCCGCATCAAGCGGTCATCTTCTATAACCAATATACGGTAGCCAGTCACTTAATATGACTCCCATTCTTGCAAGGCAGCTCGACGCGGAAAACTGTCCCTCCACTTGATCTATTTGACGCTGTAATTAGTCCACCATGATCTGAGATGATACCTGCGGAAATCGTCAGTCCCAGCCCCATACCCTCACCGCTTGCACGGGTTGTTGCAAAAGGCTCTCGTAAGTCGTCCAACGACTGGCCTTGCAAACCGTGGCCCGTATCTGCGACTTCGAACCATACACCGTCTGAAGCGCTCCCAATCGTGATGTCTATCTGACGTTTTTCGGTCTCTTCAACAGCATCTAACGCGTTACGCACAATATTGGTCATCACCTGTTCAATACGTAGCTTATTGGCACATACATGAACTTGAAAGCGCGGGCGGTGAAATTCGACATGAGCAGCACGCATGCTAATGCTGGGCTCCAGCATTTCTAACGCATTCTGCATAGCGTCAGCTAAATCAAAATCTTCGAAGCTGTCGCGCCCTTTGCGAGAAAAGAACTTTAGCTGAAGCGTTATGTTTTCCATCCGCGCCACGAGGCTCTGCATCTTTTCGCTTAATGGAGACGGTCCAATTGTTATTTCAGATGCGGCCAATTGATTGCGCATGGCAGCAATTGGTTGACCCAACTCATGCGTGACGGAGGACGCCAATTGTCCAAGTGCCGCTAATCGGCTTGCTCGCTCCAATTCGACTTGTGTCTTTTGTAAGTTAAATTCAGCAGCGCGACGTTCTTTAATTTCGATGGCGAGCCGGGCGTTCGCTGCCCGCAATTCCGTCTCTTCCCGCTCTGAATTGAATAGTGCTGTACGGATACGCCGCATACGGTTGAGTTGCCAAACGCAAAACAGCAACAGAATTAACGTCAAAAGTGTCCCGGTTGTGAGCAAGGATCTCGTGACAACCAGATCGTCGGGCACGAAAAAATGTAGCGACCAGCTATTGGGCATATTGGCCGTGGAGAGATACAAAAGCCGCACGCCATCCATTGTGGCAATCTGGCGGTTTTGATCGAATGATCCGTCCAGAGCAACCAATGGCTCCGAGCCAAATTGCCGTGACGCAACGATCCGTTCGCGCTGAACCAGTGTCAGAGGGACCATTGTTTTGTAGCGCCAATCAGGGTCGGATGCCAACAGGACGACACCATCGGCGTTTGCCAATACGATCCGCTCTCCCGAAGCCTGCCAAGTGTCTTGCAAGTCCGATAGATCAATCTTGATAGCAATCACACCTTGCGCATCTGCTTGCTGTGCGCGGACCGGCATTGCGTAGAAATAGCCGGGAATACCTGTAGTGGCTCCTATGCCGTAGAACTCTCCCAATTCGCCTTTACGCGCCGCCTTGAAATAGGGGCGGAAAGCATAGTTCTGCCCCTTGAAGCTGTTTAGGCTTTTCGCATTCGAGGCTGAGATTGTGACACCATCACTGTTCATGAGATAGATGGCGTCAAGTCCAGCACTTTGCGCAAATCTTGCCAACCGTTTATCTAGTTCCTCCGACGGGCCGCCTTCCAAGGTGCGAACAACTACTGGGTCAAGCGACAACAAAAAAGGCAAATGCGCAAAATGACGAAGCTCGGATTCAAGCGTGTTGCGATACAGCGTCAAACGTGCCTCGGCGTTCTCGATCTCACGTGCCTGAAAATAGGAAAATGATGCGAAATACACGCCTGTTGCTAGTCCCATTAAGGCAATAAAAAAGAATATTGGTTTATATAAACGCATGTTCACTAGATGAAGGCTGACATTCTTAAAAGCAATTTTCGGACCCCAAGTTGAACGCAACCTGCTTAAGGACTACCATTGCGTGTTCTAGCCAAAACTCAAGTCTATCTCAATGTATCGGTCATTTTTTGGCTTGGCCAGTTCCCAAACCGGCGTATTCATTTGTGCCACCCGCGTCTCTAGTTCAGAGTCAATTCTGGTCCCATGACTGCGTTTAGCAGGGTCATGGAGATTGCCGGGATATATGTGACCATGATCAGGAAGACAAAAAGCACGGCGAGAAACGGCAGAGACGCCTTTACGACGCGCATCATCGGCATGCCAGCCACGCCTGAGGTCTGTCTGTCGTCAGAGTTTAAGTTTCTGTTTGAGTTTAGGCAGCAGTTGATTGGTGCTGCAATCGGCGTTTTTGGATTGTCTTCTTTTTGATCTCCTCTCTCATCTTCAAGATTTTCGCGCCTCGGCCGTGATAGACGTCGGTTGGCGTCAGATTGCTCAAGCTCTCGTGGTACCGGTTATTGTTGTAATGTTCGACAAATGCGCCGGTCTGGCCTTCCAGGTCGCCGGGTAGGAAGTAGCTTTCTAGGAGGACACGGTTCTTCATTTTTTGGTGCCACCGCTCAATCTTGCCTTGTGTCTGGGGGTGCCTATTCCCCACCCTCGTCAGCAGTAGCAGGTGGTTCATCAATTTGGCTAGGCGTGCCCTCTACCGGAGTTCTGGGTGGCCTTGAAAAGATTTCAAATGAGCTAGAAGAGAAAAACTGAGCCCTTAATTTTCCAAACGTGAACTTGTTGAAAGCAGCATTTTCGCCAGTCACCGCTTCTCCCGTTACCGGATCTAGTGCGGGAGTAGTGTACGGACCGAAAGCCGGCCCAAACGGCCTTGGAGATACAAAACCATATGCGATTACTTTGAAGTTTTGCAACGTACCTTTGGCATAAGCCGTTCCAGTTTGTATGCCCCACAAAGCCATGAGACCACCAACACGCCCAAGTTCCACAAAAGCTCGAATTTTTGCCATCTGGCGTGGCGTATTCGGTCCATATCTAGCGGCCATCTGGCGCGATAAATATGTAGCCCCTGGAGGAGCACCGATCTTTGAACCAAATGATGCCACCGGGCCTAGAACCGTGGCTAATTTGTCAGAAGTAGTACCGTTTTTCCAGACATCAGATATGTTAATAGTACTGGAGAAACCGATACCGCCACGAGCATTTACGTCTGACTTCTCCTTGAAATTCTGCCAAAGTCTCGACAATATACCATTTGCAGGTTCGGGAACATCAGCAGGAACAGCAACTGGTCCACCTTGCTCAAGAGCTTCAGGGCCACCTGGTGGTAACGCACTTTCTGTGCCTTCTGCTTGACTGAACCCACGCGATATCATTTGATAAAGACTTTTAAGCCCATTTTGAAAAGCCGGTAAACCTATTACCGAGTTTAGCGAATACCCCATAAAGGTGGTTAAAGTTGTATCTCCACCTCGTTTCCAGCCACCGTCTTTTTTCTTCGCCAGCGGAATGAATATAGTGGTTGTATCTTGTAACCCGTGATTAGCAGTCTTGACGCCGATCTGGCTTAAGTCGAGATTCCAGCCAGAGTCACCCCAATAGCGAATGCCCAAACCAGTTGTCGTTTGCGCATTACCGTTGGCGTCAACAGTAACCCCGATACGCGCAAATATTCTCGTCTGCTCAAGCCCTTTGAAGTTACCTATGCCGAGCTTCTTTACCACAAAGGTCGTGTCTATAGAAGGTTCAAAATTAAAGACAAATTTTGTTTTGTCTTTCGGATCTATTGTTCCATTTTCTACGCCTTGTCTGTACTGCTTCTTGGCATCTGCTATTGCTTTTTCTCTTGCTTCATCTAGCTCAGTCGAGATCGGATCAAAGCTAAAATCTTTAGATTCCATTTTTGATATCGAGTTATAACGATTATCTACCTGATCAAGCGCGGAATCAACTTCCGCTACGTCATTGGGATCCTTCTGTGGAATACTAGTAACAAGGTCAGTTGCCTGTTTCGCACCTTTACCTAGATCAACAACCGGTGTTCCAGATTTTTTGACCTCTTCCAAAGCCTCATCATCGAGAACAAACAGGCCTGATCCACCCTTTGAGAATATCGGTGTATCAAGATTCTCAATCGCGTCTGGGTTTATGCCACCTTGTCCGTCTGGGAATTTTTTAGCCAGCAACTTCCGGTCTTCTATGTCGACCCCTATTGCGTCGAGGAGGTCGTCTTTTTCCCCTTTTTGAGGGAGGGTGAGCGCAGGATGTTTGCGACGATGCGGTTTGGTCTGTCACCTGTCATGGCATCTTTGTTGATCGACCATGTGCCGGATTTTTCGTCGATCTTGATGATGCCTTTTTTGATGAACAGGTCGATGTCCTTGGCGCTCATGGGCTTGCCACCATTCAGTGCCATGAGCACATTGGCCCCCTCACCTGCTTCGAGGCTTGTCCCGTCATCATCGAAGTCGAAGCCGGCTTTGCTCATGTTCTGAACAAACTTTTCAGCGTTCACGCTGCCTGATCCCGCAATGTCCGTCCCGGTGGTGGCAACCGATCCAGTTGGGACGGGATCGACGCCTAGCTTTTTGGCGTAGTTTTTGTTGAAGTAGTCAAACGTTGCAGAGAACTTGGCGCCAAGCGCTCTGGCCTCTGCTGGAGTGGCATTACCATTGGCGACCATCCACCATAGGCTTGCGATCTCACTATGTTCGCCACCGCTGCTACTTGCATCGAGATCACCAACATCGTCCTTTTCGAGAGCTTCTTTCCACGCTGTGGGATTTTTTACGTTGCCGGCTTTGCCTGTTCCGTCCTGCAAAATACGATAGAAAAAATTCTGTACCATATCCGCCCGCAGGCCGGTCCCATCCTCATCGACATATTTTTCAATGTCGCGCGCATGGGCCGTGATCGCGAGCGAGTCAACATCGCTTTTGCTTTCGAATTTGAAGTCAGGTGAACCGTAGGCGTCTTCCTCAGTCGTCCCATCTATGACGCTAAGAGATTTAATGCCGTTATCCTTGACCTCGTCCAAAAGCTTCTCACCGCCAATGATATTGAGAGAACGCACAATACCCGCAATGCCTGCGCCCATGGCTTTGTTGCGTTTTCCTACCCGGCCCTTACTATCTTTGGTATTGAAGATAAAAATATCAACAACATCACTCATCATATCAAGAAAGGCATCATTGCCACTGGGTTTATACGGTTCGACCTCTCTCCCGTCGGTCGAGCGTTGATACAGGCGCCCTTTTACGACGCTCTTACCTTTATATGTGATGACAAATTTGGTGTTGTCCTTGCTATCAAGCTTGACGTCCCAGTTTTTTAGATCCTTTTCGGTCTGCTTGTTTTCTTCCAGAAAAACGCCAAGCAGAGAATTAAACCCACCAGCAGGCGTTCCATCAAGAATCCGTTGCACACTTGGGCGGATACCGCCGCTTTTTTGCTTCAGGCCGCTGGAATCGTCCGCCGAGACGCTAAAGCCATCCGTCTCTTCAGCCGCAGTGCTTCCATCATCGGTTTTGCTGTTTGGGTCTGTCTCTTTGACGCTGCTGCGCGTGACGAACGTGTTATCGGGGCCCATAATCAGGTAGCCGTCATCAATCGCGCGGTTGATCTCGACGGGGTGCAAAGTTCCGTCGCCATTGCCATAGCTGTCATCAATCCGTGTGCGCAGTTTCTTGTCGTCAAAGCCCAACTGGCCCGTGATCTTGTTGCGCCCCTTTTCGGTATCTGACGCAAAGGTCAAAAGCTTGCTGTTCTTGTTCAATGCAAAGGTAATGCGCTTGAGCTCTGTTGGTTCCAACTTCGTCAGATCGACGCTCCATTTACCATCCTTGATCACAATCACACCGCGATCAATGAACTTGGCAATGTCTTTGGCGCTCAGAGGCTTGCCACGATTGGCCGCTTGCAGGGCGAACATCGCAGCCGTCTTGCCCTTCGCATCACCCCCATACTCAAGACCGTCCTTGGTCACGACGCCCTTCTTCTCCATCAGCTTGGGCAGATCTTTCATCGTCACAGGCTTGCCGTCATTGGCCGCAATGATCTTGTCGCCGATCTCCTGATATTGCGGCTCCGGTGTGAACTCCGTCGGATCGGTGGGTCTGGCACCCGCAGACGGCTTCGTCTCGGCTGGCTTGCCCGTCGTCGTATCCACAGGCTTGCCAACCGCGCTCTTGGCACCGGGCTTGACGTTGAACGACACAACCGCGTCGCGGAAATCATCGCCTACAAACTCACCATCACCTTTGGAGCGCAGGCGGTCCTCAAACCCGATCGCTTGTGTCCCTTCCTCAGGATTGACCAATAGCCGCGCACGTTGCGGATCACTGCCCGAGATGATCGCGCCGTCTTGGGTGATATTGCGCACCCGCACCGCAGGCGGCGTTTTGCCAACCTGGTTGATATCGACATATTGCTCTGTCTCTTGGTATCCAAAGCCCTTCCTGGCAATCACCGTCCATTTCTTCGTCTTGGGATCAAAAACCTCAACCACCAACTCATCTTCAGTATTGAACTCAACCTTCGTGCGCGACTTCTTGATGGTGCCCTTCGGCACAGAAGGCGGGGCGTCGGTCGCGTCAACCGGCGAGCCAAAGGAAGGACCCGCAGGTTCGACTGGACCAGTGGTGACCGTATCACCTTCTGACCCATCGCCTGGCTTAGATGGTGCTGGCTTGCCATCCGGTGTTGCACTTGGCTTCTTCTGAGGTTTGATGGTTATAATGGCATCATTAAAATCACCATCGCCTTTGAAGCCAACAGAACCATCGGGCTCCAAGCCATCTACTCGGCCGTCGCCAAACTCATCAAAAGAAATTGTAATGGAGCCATCTGCATTGCGCGTGCTGCGTGACGTACTTCCTGCAGGATTGCCATCAACCTTCGCCGCAGTTGTCGCCACCACGTAGCCACCTTTAGGGTGGCTTTTATCAACATTGAAAACGCTGAACTCACCATCAAGCTTGTCAGGCAGTTTAGCCGTCAGATCCGTGACAACAAAAGGAACTTTATCTTGGGCATTCGGTGTCTGCTTTTTCTTGCGCGCCACGACGATAGGTTTCTTCGACCCTTTGGGAGTGTAGAGCACCATCAGCTCATTGGACGATTCAAACGACGCCGTGACCTGCTGGACAGGCGCATCCGTCGTAATCCGCGCCTGCGCCTGCACCGTTTGCCCATCCAACCGAACCTGGGCCGTGTCGGAAGATTGCGATCTGTATAAACCGGGCGTGGCTTCACGCGATACAGGCTTGCCAGTCACAACCCGCGCAATCCGAGCCCCGACATCACCCGGCGCGACGTCCACACCTTTGGAGGCCATATAAGCACCGACAGCCTCCCCATACTCCTCGTTCAATGTCTTTTGACGCTCAGATGGTGTCAGGCCAGCCCGCAGGATAATCGTCCCCCGCCCACCATTCCGCCCTGCCACAAACGCACCGTTCGCACCATCCGGAAGCTGCGTCTTGCGATCACCAGGAACCGCAACAACAACCTTGGGTGTCTTAAAACCATCCAGAGAAACTTCGTCGCCACTGCCACCCAAAAACTCATCAATTAAAAAATCCATGAAAATCTGTTCGCGTAACGTGCGCTCTTGTGCCGTCATTCCGTCAATTGCTGTCGCAAGCTCCGCACGACCCTCAGCAGTCGAAACCTGCCCCTTCAATTGAACGCGCGGCTGGGACACCGAACCGTCACGACCCCCGCCAGACCGCACACCACCTGCAGAGCCGCCATCAGACCCCGTGTCGGACCCCTTTACACCACCTCGCCGGACACCCACCCCATCAGCTTCTACCTTATTGCCAAAGCCAACACCATTACGACCAACCAGCTGTGTATTTGACATTTGAAAACTCCAATATGAGACCTGACCGTCAGCTTAACTACAAAAAAATAGCAGAAAAATTGCGCCAGCTACTCAAACATCAAACCGATCCCTGAAACACAAGACAGTCCCAGATACGCAGATCTGATACGTAGTACTGACCTGCTCGCCTTAGAGACCGCTAATTTAGGTTAGCTCTGTTCATGTTTTGGTCTTCCTTTGACCGGTTAGCATATTCTGCTGGTGTCATTCCAGCGAGGCTGGAATGGGGGCGTTGGTGGTTGTAGTCGGCGCGCCATGCCGCAATCATCGGCAGGCATGGCGCGGGCTGTCGAAGAGACGCTCGTTCAAGCGTTCGTCGCGCATCCGGCCATTAAAGCTCTCTACGAAGCCGTTCTGCATTGGTTTCCCCGGCGCGATGTAACACTAGTCCACCTTGCGGTTTTCCTGCTATTTCAGGATCGCATTCGACGTCAGTTCGGTGCCATTATCTGACACGACCAGACACGAATAACCACACACTGACCGCCTATGGATATGCTTACCACAGCGGCAAGATATTCCCGGCTGAAGTCGTCAATGACATTCAGCACGCGGAACCTACGGCCGTCCTCCAGCACGTCAGACATGAAGTCGAGCGACTAACTCTGGTTTGGCCCTTGTGGGATGACCAAACTATGAAGTTGGTTCCAGAAAAACCTACATATTTCAAGCTTCATAGCATCTAAAATAACACTAATTGTGGGGTTTTCTATTGCTATTCTTAATGACTCTCAGGTGATCGAACTCCCGATCAGTCATTGCTTGATTATTCTTATAATTATTTCAAAAGGGTGGATTCACAAACGAAGTGCAAATTCTGTATCAAAACAGAATGTTGCATGGAGGATATTGAATGGGAACCCACTACTCTCACCTGAGCTTAGAAGAACGACGTAAGATCGCAAAGTGGCGTGAAGCCAAAATGTCCATGTCTGAGATTGCGGATCGTCTGGGCCGCGATGTCTCAACGATCTACCGAGACGTTCGACGCAACCACTATGATGACCGGGAACTGCCACAGCTAAACGGTTACTACGCTTTGAGCGCTCAGGACATGTATGAGCGCCGTCGTGCAGTTCATCGTAAAATGATCGTCCATCCAGAACTGAAGGCAGCCATTGAGGATCGGCTCAAGGCCGGCTGGTCGCCAGAACAGATCGCGGGACGGATGCGTCTTGAACGCCACCCGATCCGCGTTAGCCACGAGACGATCTATCGGTTCGCCTATTCCAAAGACGGTCGCGATGAGCAGTTCTATCGCCACCTGCCTGAACATCGCCGTCGCCGCAGGCCACGGGGTTACCGCAGGCACAACCGAACGCATATCTTCGATGTGCAAAGCCTTTCACACAGGCCCAAGAGCATCGCAGCGCGCGCTGAGTTCGGCCACTGGGAGTGCGATTTAATGATGTTCCGCAAAGAGCATGGAAAGGTGAACGTGACCTCTCTGGTCGAGCGCGTCAGCCGATACGCGGTCGTGATGCGCAATGAAGATCGCCAGTCCAAACCGATCATGGAAGCCCTGATCCAAGGCTTGGCTCCCCTGCCCGCCGATGCGCATCAATCAATCACCTTCGACCGAGGCACCGAGTTTTCGGCCTGGAAGCACCTCAAAGCTGGGATCGGTGCAGATGCTTGGTTCTGTGACCCGCAAGCGCCCTACCAGAAAGGCACTGTCGAGAACACGAACAACAGGTTGCGGAAGTATCTCCCCAGATCGACCGAACCGACGGCGCTGACAAATCGATATTTGAGGTCGATTTGCCATCGCCTCAATTCAACGCCGCGCAAGTGTTTGAATTACCGGACACCGGCGGAAGTCTTCGAGACCAAGCTGATGGAAATTCAGAACCGATTGGAATAGAACGACATATCAGGAACTGCACTTCAGCGTGAATTCACAAAGCATAAGAGAATATACAATTTATCGCCTCGAACTTCGAGATGAAAACCTGGGATGACGACCCCCGGCCTTACAAATACGCTTAAATACCACCGTACAAAGGCCAAGTTGACCCAGTATATGCTGGCAGAAGCCACTGGCGTGTCTCGCAAGACGATCAACACAATCGAGAACTCAGTCTTTGTCCCCTCCACCGTTCTTGCGCTGAAAATCGCGCGCGCACTAAACCTTCGCGTGGAAGATATTTTCACCCTTGCAGAGCCTGAAAAGACCAGCGAACCTGATCAGAACTAAATTTCCCGGAGACAGCCATGTCCTTTGACAAAATCATCGATCGCCGCGGCACCCATTGCGTGAAGTGGGACAGGATGGAAGCGCTTTACGGTGTGTCTCCCAAAGATGGCCTATCCATGTGGGTTGCTGATATGGAGTTTCAGCCGCCTCAATGCGTGCAGGATGTTGTGCAGGAAATGCATAACCATGGTGTCTATGGTTATTTCGGCGATGAGACCGAATATCGCACCGCAATTCAATGGTGGATGACAAACCGCCATGGTTGGACGATTGAACCTGACTGGATTTTCACGACGCATGGTCTTGTGAACGGCACCGCGCTTTGTGTGGATGCCTTCACAAATCCCGGCGACGGGATCGTGTTGTTCACACCTGTTTACCACGCTTTCGCACGGGTCATAAAAGCTGCCGGGCGTGAAGTGGTGGAATGCGAACTGGTCAACACTGCAGGCCGTTATGAGTTGGACTTTGATGCCTATGATGCCCAAATGACCGGGTCCGAGACCATGTTGATCCTGTGCTCGCCCCATAATCCGGGTGGACGGGTCTGGACCAAGCCGGAATTGCTGGCGATTGCAGCCTTTGCAAAACGTCATGATCTGGTGCTGGTCTCTGACGAGATTCACCACGACCTCGTTTTTCCAGGCAACACCCACATTCCCATGGCCCATATCCCTGGCATCACTGACCGCCTTGTCATGATGACAGCCACGACCAAGACGTTCAATATTGCGGGCAGCCATTGCGGCAACGTGATTATTGAAGATCCGGATTTGCGCGCACGCTTTGCCGCACGAATGGCGGCTTTGGGAATGTCGGCCAACTCTTTCGGCCTGTTCATGACGACGGCCGCTTATTCCCCGGACGGCGCAGCTTGGGTGGATGAGCTTACAACCTACCTCGACGGCAATCGTAAGCTGTTCGACGCGGGTATAAATGCCATTCCCGGCCTTGCGTCAATGAATCTGGAAAGTACCTATCTGTCATGGGTCGATTTCTCTGGCACCGGAATGCAGCGGTCTGAATTCACTGATCGCGTTCAGACACATGCAAAAATAGCCGCCAACCATGGCCCCACCTTTGGCAAGGGCGGCGAGGATTTTCTGAGGTTCAACATCGCGGCCCCGCGCAGCTTCGTTCAAGATGCAGTAGCGCGAATGCAAAAGGCATTTGGAGATCTGCAGTAAGCGGATGATAAAACTATCCGCAGTTTATAAAATGGGGGCATGTTGCATTGCATGCCCCCGGTTTACCTAAATATCCAAATTCTCGACACTTAGCGCGTTTGTCTGGATAAACTCGCGACGGGGTTCGACGACATCACCCATAAGTTTGGTGAAAATGTCATCTGCCTCCGCCATGTCTTCGACTTTGACCTGCAGCAATGTGCGGGCTTCTGGGTCAAGAGTTGTCTCCCAAAGCTGATCTGGATTCATCTCACCCAGACCTTTGTAGCGTTGCAGGGAAAGGCCCCTTTCGCCTTCCTCAAGGATGGATTGCAGAAGGTCAATTGGGCCAAAAACAGGCTGTTCCCGATCCTTGCGGATCAGCTTGGCGGGTTGCGCATAGATCTCTTGCAGGCTTTCTGTCAGCGCCCCAAGGCGCCGCGCTTCGCCAGAGCGTAGAACTGCGCCGTCCAGCACCCGTACCTCTTCCACGCCGCGCAGGATACGCCACAAACGAATACCTTTGTCCTGCGTCGGTCGGCCTTGCCAACCCTTTTCATACTCCAGGGCAATCAAATCCAAACGCTCGGCCACAGTATTGGCAACGCCTTGCAAATCCGCATCAACCTGTCCCGCAAGAAAAGCCCCGGCAATAGCGGATTGTTCCAGTATGTGCTGAGGATAATGGGTCGGGAAGGCTTGCAATATCCGCCGAATGGTGCGGGCTTCTTCAACAATGCGGCGCAAATCCTGACCGACGATCTCTTCCCCGGATTGCAGTTTCAGCATCGCACCTTCGACACCTTGATCAATCAGGTATTCCTCCATCGAAGCCTGATCTTTCAGGTATACCTCAGACTTACCGCGCGCCACTTTGTAAAGCGGTGGTTGCGCAATGAAGAGATGCCCGTTTTCAATCAGTTCCGGCATTTGCCGGTAGAAGAAAGTCAGAAGCAGCGTGCGGATATGCGCGCCATCTACGTCAGCATCAGTCATGATAACGATCTTGTGGTAGCGCAGCTTCGAGATGTCGAATTCATCTCGACCGATACCGGTTCCCAGTGCCATGACCATATTGCCGATTTCCTGACTACCAAGCATCCGGTCGAACCGGGCACGCTCCACATTCAGAATTTTACCTTTAAGCGGTAGGATCGCCTGTGTCTGCCGATCCCGCCCGGTTTGAGCAGAACCACCGGCGCTGTCGCCTTCCACAAGGAAAATCTCGGTCTTTGAAGGGTCTTTATCGGAACAGTCCTTCAGTTTGGACGACAAGAAATTCATATCCATAGGGTTCTTGCGTCGTGTCAGCTCACGCGCCTTGCGCGCTGCTTCACGCGCCTGTGCCGCTTCGACGATCTTGGTAACAATAATCCGCGCTTCGTTTGGATGCTCTTCGAACCATTCAGTCAGCTTTTCATTCATCAAGCTTTCGACGGCAGGTCGCACTTCGCTTGAGACCAGTTTATCCTTGGTCTGAGAGCTGAACTTCGGATCAGGCACCTTGACCGAAAGAACGCAGGTTAAACCTTCGCGCGCATCATCGCCAGTGAACTGCACCTTTTCCTTCTTGGCGATACCGCTTTCAGATGCATAGCGTGTAATCGTGCGGGTCAATGCACCGCGGAAGCCCGCCATATGCGTGCCACCATCGCGCTGCGGGATGTTGTTGGTGAAGGGCAGGACTGTTTCGTGATAGCTGTCATTCCACCACATTGCGACTTCGACACCGATTTCATCCTTTTCGCCCACCACATAGATCGGCTCGGGCATCATGGGCGTCTTTGAGCGGTCGATATATTTGACAAACTCCTTCACGCCACCTTCGTAGTACAGCTCTGTTCTAAGCGGTTCTGCCGGGCGTTCATCTTCCAGTATGATCCGCACACCAGAATTCAAAAACGCAAGTTCGCGCAACCGGTTTTCTAGTGTGTGAAACACGTAGTCGCGGTTACTGAATGTATCGGTTGAGGCCATGAAGCGTACCTCTGTACCGGTCCGGTCGGTATCGCCGACGACTTCCAGGTGCTTGACTGTAAAGCCGCCTTCAAACCGTGCAACATGTTCCTTACCGTCACGCCAGATGCGCAATTCCAGCCAGTCGGACAAGGCGTTCACCACGGACACGCCAACCCCGTGCAGGCCGCCAGAAACCTTGTAGGAGTTGCTATCGAACTTCCCACCCGCGTGAAGCTGCGTCATGATCACTTCGGCAGCGGAAATACCTTCTTCCTCATGGATGCCCACGGGAATGCCACGGCCATTATCGCTGACAGAGACTGAACTATCGGCATGAATTTTGACATTCACAGCATCCGCATGGCCCGCCAGTGCCTCGTCAATTCCGTTATCGACAACCTCATAAACCATATGGTGCAAGCCAGAGCCATCATCTGTGTCCCCGATATACATACCGGGCCGCTTGCGCACTGCCTCCAAGCCTTTGAGAACTTTGATAGAATCCGCGCCATAGTCTTCGTTTTTTTTATTGTCTTCGGCCATGTAATCTTCCCAGAAAATCCCGCTCAAGATATAAGCGGTTTGCAGGGGTTTGTCACGCGGAAGGCACAATATTTTGTGTTTTATTCCAGGATTTTAGGTAGCAGTTTGATCGACCCCTCAATAATCCCGTTCGAAGAATATCCCCACCGAGGTATTGCCGTCTGAGCCAAGGCTGCCTTTGGCGGTCACCGAAGGCGAAATATCGAGGTTCAAAGAGACCTCGCCTGTGCCTTCACCACCGACCGTTACATCCGTATAGACATTGTCCGAGATATACTTGCCAGCACGTACAGCGGTGTTGCCTTCCTCATCCGTCGTTATATCCAAATCGTCCAGATCAAACCCTTTGCGCAATTTGCTGACGATACCTTCGCCACCGCTTCCGGACAGAGTTGCAACCGCATTGGCAAGCTGGAGCGCCTGGAACGCCGAAAGCTGGGCAATGTCACGACCAAAAAACAGCTGGGCCAGCACCTCATCCTCGGGGGCCTCGGGAATAGCTTCGAACCGCACCTGCGGAGAAGATGCCGAGCCCTCGATGACAACGCTCGCACTTCCCGACGCAGTTTGGGTTGTCGCAACGAAGCGAATGAACGGATCGAAGTTGCCCTGCAACTGAATGTTGCCCTCGTCCAGCACGAACCGTTTCTCCAAAATATCGATCCGGCCCCTGATCAACTGGAACCGCCCGGCCGATATAATATTGCGGGTTGTACCAGTCAGCCGTAAATTGCCCCCAAGTTCTGCCTCCAGCCCGCGCCCACGCACAAAGATGCGTGCGGGGGCATTGATTGTAACATCCAGCGGATATGCCGGAGCTGCTCCATTTTCAGCGTCAGTCGCAGCTGTATTAATCAAACCTGCACGTTCCCGGCTTTGGCGCACCGCAGCCGGTTCGCCTACATGGCGAATATCAGGAATTTCCCCCAACGCTGTGATGCCCGAGGATGGGACTGTGATTTCTGTCTCGCCGATATTCAGTGTCCCAGCAATCCTAGCCCCGCCTTGCAAGGGACCAGTGACTGCGAGCGTGCCATTCACTATACTTTTGTAGAGGCCGGGATCGATGACTGTGACTTGTGACAGGTTTGCTGTCAGATCAGCAGAAAGGTTGTTTGACAGATCAACCGGCCCCGCCAGGCTGATTTGCCCACCGGACGAGACATTGCCCTGTGCCCGAACATTGGCGCGGCCATTGCTCAGCCCGATAGTCGCAGCGATATCTGTCAGGGCAATCCGCAGGTTCGGGGCCGAGAACCGCGAGCCTGTTGTTTCGATCTGCCCGGACAGTGCAGGCAGCCCGGGGGCGCCATTCATCCGCAATGCGAACCGGGCCTGCCCTTGCAGGCTCCGCGGTTTGAGAAAGGGTTCCGCCAATCCCAAAGGGGCAGAGCCATTGATTGTCATATTGACGGTGCCATTCGGGGAGAGCAATCCATTGACAGACGCCTCTGTACCGCCGGGCCCGCGTGCATTTGTATTCAGCAACCAGCCATTGGGTTGCTGCTGCGCCCTGCCGCTGACACGTAATGGTCCGTTGAAATCCGGCACAACTGGCGCAATATTCGGCATATTGGCGTCGAAAATCACAGCGGGCCCTGACCCTGTCACTCTACCGGATAATGACGCTTTTATTCCATAAGGACCGCTGGCTTTTGTATCGACTGTAATGCCGTTTTCAGACTGCTTTGCAGAACCTGTGACCGCCAAAGGGCCGGAATATCCGGGAACAAGCGGTGCTATATTGGGCAATCTAGCATCAAAATCAACAGCCATATCTGGCCCTGTAACCACACCAGCGACTTTAGCATTCACCCCATATGGACCCCTAGCTTGCGTATTAACCAGAAATCCAGTTTCACCTTGTCGCGCTGTACCTGTCAGTTGAAGCGGCCCGGAATAACCTGGGGCAAGGGGGGAAATGTCGGGCATATCAGCCTTAAACGCCACCTCCATATCAGGTCCTGTTACCAAACCTTTTACCGTGGCTTCGACATCATATGGCCCATCAGCGCGCGTATCAACGGACCAGCCTCTGACATCCTGAACAGCAGTCCCATTCAAAGTAAGTGGGCCTTTGATATCGGGCGACACAAGAGCCGCATCACGCAAGCGGGCATCATAGCGGAGATTGCTGTTGTCGCTTGCAAAACTTCCCGATGCCGCTAGTGAAAGGTTGGTGTTTTCAATGCGAGCAGTTTCAAGCGTCAGGCCTGTAATGGTGCGCGCCGCGATGATCTTCATCTGTGTTGCGCCCGCCAGCAAGCGATCTGCGTGTTCCTGATCAACGGTCAGGTCTGCAGTGGTCCCGGTTATGTCCAGATCAAATGTGCCTGCCAATGGCGCAACCGTACCTTTGGCCCCAAGTGTTGTTGTACCAGTCAACGGACGATCAGCCAAGCCAGAGAAACGGCTAAGGTCTTTTGCTGACAGCTCCGCATCCAAAATGGTCTGAAATCCAGTACTGAGTGTATCAATGATAGCTTGACCGCTCAGACCGTAATCTTCCCCCACCAACGTCATCTCGCTGATTGTTAATGGATCGCCTTCAGTATAAGCAATTTTTGCGGAGCCATTGATGCTATCACCAACGGCTTGTGCCAGATCAGGATCATCAAAGGCTATACCATTTGCAAGAGTTGCAATGCTTGCGGTTACTTCGCCAAACGCAGCAGCGTCATTGCTAAGCTTGCCGCTGACATCCAATGCGGCACGGTCGATGCGAATGCCCTCACGTTGAAGATCTTCAAAGCGAAATGCCCCGCGCCATATATCGCTCTCAGCCTGATTATATCTCAGGGTCAGGCGAGCTCGGTTAACCTTGGTTTCAGGGCTACCGATTGGCAGTATAACAGGCTGCTCGTCTTGCCCTTTGATCTGTCCGTCAATATCAAGGAAAGTAGGCCATGCATTTTCGTTCAAAGAAGCGCGGCCCGCTAGGTCCAATGCCTGCGTAGTCAGAGCAAAGTTTGAAATATCAAGGGCGCCACTACCAGCCCGCTGGCCTGCAAGGGATAAACGTATATTATTGCCAAAGAACGGTCGGTATTGCGGAGCAAACAGTGCCGTAACATCACCACCGATATCGGCGTTGAAGTTGTGGGTCGTGTCATCAGAGGCAAGAACTGTCACTGTGCCAGCCAGGCGTGGAACATCATCTGTTGCGATATTTACCTGTGTCTCAAAATCGTCCAGCGGCCCCGCACCCTTGATACTCATTGCAACAGAAGGCCTACCCGGCAGGTTAAGTAGCCGCGATGCAATGCCGTCCGCACCTTCTTCAAGCGCCAAGTCGAGGCGCAATTCCTGCGTTGTGCCGTCATATCCACTATCGATAATGAAGCGTCCTGCCTTCTGATCGACCCTATCTGCGCTGAGCATAAGCTGACCGGACCCGTCAGCAAGCGAGGCAGATAGCTCTATGCTCATCTCTGCGGCTTCACCAAGCACGGGTTCGCCCAGAGAAATGCGCTCGATCCGCGCTGTTTGAATATTCACGGTAACCGGCAGATCAGGTAGCGAAAACCCCGATGCTTCTGCATCTGGTAGGTCGCTGTCCTCGCTTTCGGGAAGGCGGGATATATCAACGGTCTGGGCGGAAAGCTCTTGCACCTCTAACTGACCACGCAACAGCGCTGATCTGTTCCAGTCCAACACAAGCCCGGTCATTTCCAACCAAATGCCATTGCCGTCAGCAATAGTCATTCGGTCAATGGTCGCGCGGGAGCTGAGCGCGCCCGCAAATCCTTCGATCCGAACTTCGCGCCCCGCGCCAGCCAGACTATCTTCCAAAAGCTCGGTCAGGAAACCGCGATCATCGTCTTGTGCGACAGCAGAGGTGACGCATATGACGCAAAACAGTATAAACAAAAATCGTTTCAAAATGCCTGTCCTATACCGATGTAGACTTGAACGCCCGAATTATCGCCGGGGCCTGAAACTGGCAGGCCAACGTCCAATCGGATCGGCCCGATACCTGTATCATATCGCACGCCCACACCAGTACCACTGTGCCATTCGCCACTGCCGTCCGGGAAAGCTTCTGAGCCGATATATCCGGCATCCAGAAACCCTACGATGCTAAGCTTTTCACCTGTCTTTACACGGGCTTCGGCAGAAAGCCCAAGAAAGGATCGCCCTCCAACCAGATTACCCCCGCCCAAATCAACGGATAGCGATTGATAGGGTTGCCCCCGCACAGTACCACCACCGCCAGAATAAAACAGAAAGTCTGCCGGTGCCTCAGATAGTAATGGCCCAGCAACCGAACCTAACTGACCACGCACTGCAAAGACCAGCTTGTTGTCAGACCCGAAACCTTTATATGCGCGGGCATCAATGTAGGTCCGCAGACCATTCGCTGTGCCTTGCAAACCAAGAAATGGTGTCAAGCTAACCTGAGCGTAATAGCCTTTTGTGGCGCTCAGACGATCATCGCGATAATCAAACATCGCCCCAAGCGGGGCGGTCAGCAGCGTATATGATCTTTCGCCAAACGCATCGGTAGTCTGCGCAGTCCGAAGGCCAAGCCCGAACGTATATTCCCGTTGGTCAGAGGCATAACGACGTATCCCTGCCTCGATCGAGGCTTGGCGGGATGAGAAATTGACCTCGTCCAGCCGTTCCAGTTCGCCCAGCGCATAGAAATCCGTATCCTCATTGAAGGTGGCAGGGCGATCAAAACGGGCGGAAAATCGTAGATTAACACCGCCGCTCTGTCCGGCTATGCCTTCCGCCTCGCCTTCCAGACGCAATCGCTCAGCCCCGCCCAAAAGGTTGCGATGCAACCAGAATGCAGACACTCCTAACCCTTCAAACGAGGAAAGCTCTGCCCCGAAGCCAAATCGGCGGGGGGCTGTTCTGTAAGCTGTGCATTGATATCAAGCGTACCGTCCGCGCCAACCTGATCAGCTTCGGTCAGGGCAACGGAGCGGAACGTGCCAGTGCGCCGCAAGCGGTTGCCCGCCTTTTCCACCTCTTCGGGATCGAAAACCTGTCCTGTGGGCAAGCCCGCGATATCGCGGATACGATCCGTGCGGACAGCTTTATTACCTGTGATCACCAGATCGCCAAACCGCAACCTTTGGCCCGGTGCAATACCAACCCCGACATTAAGTAGCGACCGTGGGTGCACCGCAGTGATGTCCTGTGAAGCGACGCGTGCTTTGGCAAATCCAACGTCGCGCCAGCGATCAACCGTGGCCTCAACCGCAGTACGAATTGCATCTGTCGTCGCCACTTGCCCCGATTTGAACTGCGCAGGCAAAACGGTTTTTGGGGCAAGTGGCGCAATCTCGGCACGCCCGAAGCGGAAGACTGGCGCCGGATCAATGCGGATTACCGCCCGGTTAATCCGGTTGGGCAGCTCAAAGGGCGATAAATCCGCAGCTTCGCGTCCATCAAGCAGGATATTCACGGTTCCCCCGAAATATCCCTGATCATAAAGAGCTGCTGTCAGGCGCTGATAATCTGCTTGTGCTGCCGATATAATGTCTTGCGGTTGTGGTGTGGACTGCGAGGAAAGCTGCTCCAGTTGAGAGGCCGCAATCAAACCATCGCGCAGCACTTCATTTGCGCCTCTTGCATCAAGCTGTACGTCAAGTGCTTGAGCAGCGCTTGCCAACCCGTATGCCAAAGCTGCTACAACGATGATTGGCGCAATTCGCACGATGATTTTCCCAATACCGACAGTACAACACTGTCACAGCTTCGAAGGTTCCGCGATTACTGCGGCAGGAGCAACCGGAATGCCAGCAAGATCATTTTTCCGGCAACAATCGATACAAATCTCAGTAAAATCACGTCGAATATAGACGTGTTTCTCAAGATACGTTGGGTTATTATCGCGAAGATCACCTTCGCAATCTCTTGACACGCCAAGGCGAAGCCGGGTTATTAAGTCAGCCTGCTGTTTTATATGGTTGTAGTTTGTGTGTGAGGGATATGATGGCTTCAGCTATTTCTGAGGCGGCTTCGCTTTATAGTGACATTGCGCATTTCAGTATTGTTAAATCGGATGTCTTGGAAATCACAAAGTTTCTGGCTGGTGATAGTATAAGACTATCAAACATCCCAAAATTTACGGAAACTGCCTGATATGTCTTCCGCCCCCATCTCCTACAGGCGCGAAATTGACGGGCTTCGCAGCATTGCCGTGCTGGCTGTTGTGCTTTTTCATTTCGGCGTACCAGGCTTTGCAGGCGGTTTCGTCGGGGTTGATATATTCTTCGTAATCTCCGGTTTTCTGATTGGCGGCATCCTGTGGCGTGAATTGACGGATACCGGGACACTGCGCTTAGGGCATTTTTACTTGCGTCGCATAAAACGACTGGCCCCGGCCTATTTCTTCATGGCTGCTGTAACCTTCGGCGTAGCTTATGTCGTGCTACTCCCATTTGAGTTTCGTGAATTCGGCAAGTCACTCATTGCAGCGACAGTCTACCTGTCGAATGTCTTTTTCTATCGCGGCTCGGGCTATTTCGATCTGGCGTCAGAGGATAAGGTGCTGCTGCATACATGGTCTTTGTCGGTGGAAGAGCAGTTCTATATTTTCCTGCCGCTCATCATTCTGATTTTCAGCCAATCGCAAAAAGCGTTGCTGCTTACAATGGTGCTGACATTCATCATTTCATTGATTGCAGGGGTCTGGACCACCTATACGTCTCATACCGCAGCCTTCTATCTGTTCCCCTTCCGCGCGTGGGAACTGATGTCGGGTGTACTTCTGGCTGTTCACGGCCAGCGAAGCGCGGCCACATGGAGCTATACGGCAACCCTATCCTGGGTCGGATTAACGCTGGTGCTGGGATCGATTTTTTCGTGCAACCCGGTGAGCATTTCCCCGGCCTGCAAGCAATCCCGCCGGTACTTGGAGCGACCCTTTTAATCCTGAACGGAAGGCATGACAATCTGGTCAATCGGCTGCTTTCAGCGCCGGGGCCGGTGTTCGTGGGGTTGATCTCTTACTCCTTATACCTGTGGCATTGGCCAATCCTGACCCTATCCCACTATTATTACGGGGGGTCTTATAGCTCGGCCGTACAAATGCTGGGTTGGCTTGCAATAGTTTTTGTCGTGTCCTCGGTCTCATGGCGATTTGTCGAGCGTCCTGTACGGAGGGCGAACCTGTCTGCGCTGAACGTCTTTGGCGGCGCTTTTGCAGCATCAGTAGCGTTGCTTGCCGGGGGCGCGGTTCTGTATCTCAAAGATGGTCTGCCAACACGGTTCCCGGATGCGGTGCGCACGCATATCGATGCGTCGGCCGATTTCCTGCAAGATTGGAGCCGTTGTGACACCCCGAGTGATGGTATGTTCGCAGGCGTCGAGATTTGCCCCATAGGTCCGGATGGTCGCGCGCCGGAAGTGCTGGTTTGGGGTGACTCCCATGTGCGCGCTTTCAAGGAAGGTATTGCCCTTGCGGCGCTTGAACAGGACACACCGGGACTGCTGATCTGGCATGCAGGCTGCCCGCCTGTCTTTGGGCTGGCCAAGCAGGAAAGTGCCAGTACCCGATTGGAAGATGCCGACTGTCTTGAGGATACAGACCGTATCAGACAAGCGATATCTCAATTGGATGGTATCGATCGCCTGCTACTGATCGGGCGTTGGTCTTACTACGCCCAAGGTCGTGGGATCGGGCAGGACGAAGAGAACACAATCTCGATTTCTGCCTTGCCAGCCTATGGGTTGAGTGGTGATACTCAAGCTGCCATTTTTGCGAATGCGCTAACCGCCACAATTGATGAGATATCGCCTAGCTTCGCATCAATACATGTTCTGCGTCAGGTACCAGAGATACCAGATTATAATTCCCGTATTCTATCCAGACAGATGGCGCACGGGTGGATGCAAGACGGCCCAGCGCTTGATGCAACCACGACAGTGTCGAAAGATGCACTGATCAAACGCACGCAAGGTTCAGAGATACCTTTACGTGAGCTGGAGGCGCGCGGCGCAATCACTTTACTTGATACTTGGGGCGCTCTCTGCGACAAAGACGCCTGCTCTGCAATGCAGGGCGGCACCTCATTTTATTTTGACAATAATCACATAACAAACACGGCATCTTTGCAAATGCGAGGACTGTTTACACCATTCTTTGCACCGCTAAGGCGGTCAGAGGTGGATGAGAAGGAAAAACAATGATCGGCGATATAGTCGACAAAGAATGGGACGTCATAATCATCGGCACCGGTATGGGTGGCGGCACGCTTGGGCGCCGTTTGGCCGAGCGCGGTATCTCTGTACTGTTTCTGGAGCGCGGGCCGAATGGCCCGCGGGGTGAACAGCAGCAATTGAACGCCGAGATGTCTGATCCCGTCGCACGTAGCGTCCGCGGCTATTGGCCAAAGCCTTTGCACGCCAATATTGATGGAAGAACATCAGAATTTTTCGGGGCTGTTGGTGCAGGTGTCGGCGGGTCATCTGTATTTTACGCGGCCACGCTGGAGCGTCCCGAACGCCATGACATTGATGACAGCCCGGAACGCACCCACCCGACCGGTGGATGGCCTGTGAACTTTGATACGTTCCAAAACTATTACGATGAGGCTGAGCAATACTATCATGTTTGCGGGGACGAGGATCCCTTATCGCCAGAACGCCCGTCAAAAATTGCTCCGCCACCGCACCTGAGCCCCGGTGATAAATCAATGATGGAACTTTTCAAAAGCAAAGGACTCCATCCTTATCACGTGCATATGGCCATTCGCTTCCTGCCTGGCTGTAAACAGTGTTTCGGCTTCAAGTGTCCCAAAAAATGCAAAATGGATGGTCGCTCTGCCGGGGTGGAACCTGCGATGGAAACCGGACATGCGACGCTTCTTGATCGCTGCGAAGTGCGGGCTCTACGCGGCACTAAAGATCATGTCACACATGTGGAAGCCGTGCGTGATGGGCAAACTCTGAATTTGCGCGCAAAGCGTTATGTTTTGTCTGCAGGGGGCATGGGCTCACCCAAGCTATTGCTTGCCTCAGCCTCAGAAGAATGGCCTGACGGATGCGCCAATAGCAGTGGTCTGGTCGGGCGAAACCTGATGTTTCACCTCACCGAGATGCTTGCGCTCTGGCCAGATAAGAAGATGCAGTTCTCCGGGCCAAGCAAGTCAATTGCATTCCGCGATATCTACTACAAAAACGGCGAACGCTATGGCGCCATTCAGGCGATGGGGCTGGATGCATCTTATGGAGAGATCGTGCATTATCTTAAGAACGTCTTCGATCGCTCAATTTTCCGGTCCCTAAAGCCGATCCGTGAGTTAACCCGCATCCCTGCGCTGATCGCCTCGCGCCTTTTTGGTGAGGCTAAGGTTTTCATCGGCATCATGGAAGACCTGCCCTATGATATGAACCGGGTCATTTTGAACGAAGAAGATCCTGATAAGCTAACATTTGAGTATCATTACACCCCGGAAATGACTCGCCGCAGGAAAGAATTCCGGCGTCACATGAAAAAAGCATTTAATGGACAACGCTCAGTTTTCCTGACGTTCCAGCCCGAGCTGAACTTTGGTCATTCCTGTGGAACCCTGCGGTTTGGGTCAGATCCGAAAACCAGCGTTCTGGACCCGTCTTGCCGAACCCACGATATTGCCAATCTGTATGTTGCGGATTCATCTTTCATGCCGACCTCATTGGGCATCAACCCAAGTCTGACGATTGCGGCCAATGCCATCCGCGTGGCCGACTGTATTGCGACAGAATTACAGGATGAAACAGCTCAACTGGCGGAGGCCGTTTGAATGCCTGACGTCAAAAAGCGACTTCGGGAAGGCATGGCCGTTGTCACCGGCTCGGGCTCAGGTCTGGGCCGGGCCATAGCGATTGAGCTAACAAAGCGTGGGATACGCGTTGTCGGTTTTGGCAGCCGCGAGGCACCACTTCTGGAGACTGCCCAGCTGATCACGGACGGGCAGTTCATACCGTTCGTTGTTGATGTAAGCGATACGAAGGCGGTCAAAACCGCCTTTGATCAGATCACCAAAAATCATGGCCCTGTAACTGTCTTGATCAACAACGCTGCTATTTATCCGCGCACTGATTTCTTGGACGAAACGCCAGACAGCTTCATGCGCACTATAGATGTCAATCTGGGCGGCGTCGTGAACTGCACTCATGCTGCGTTGAAAGATATGGTAGAAACCGGCATTGGGCGGATCATCAATGTCTCTAGCTTTGCAGACATATCGCCATTGCCTGCCAGCTCTGCCTATAGTGTATCCAAGGGGGCTGCACGGATATTCACCCGCGCACTTGTTGCCGATATCGGGGATCGCTTCCCAAATATAGTTGTGACCACTTGGATGCCGGGCATGCTGGCGACCCAAATGGGCGTTGCAGATGGGCTTGATCCAGCGGAAGCAGCCATTTGGGGTGTTGATCTGGCCATGTGGCATGATCCATCGCTTAATGGGGCCGTATTCGAAAAATGTGATGAGCTGCTGACGCCCAGATCATGGAAGGGCCGGATCAAAGATATGGTTTTGTTGCGGAAACGCCCCAAACCCCGCCGTATCGAAACACAAGTTTAAAAACAAAACGGGCCCCGAATGGAGCCCGCATTTATGGTCTTGCTTGGGGTTTATGCAGAGGTAGGAACCTGCCAGCGTTGGGACAAGGCTTTGAACACCTGGCCCGGCAGAATACCGATACATTTTGCGTAACGCGGGCCAAGACGGCGCGGGCTCAGGAGCATACGCCAGACCCATTCAATTGCCAGCTGGCGCACCCATGCCGGGGCACGGTTCTGATCACCGGCAATAAAATCGATACCGGCACCGACTGATGCGAACCCAATGGATGGCGCGGCCTCGCGCGCACGGGCGGCAAAGATTTCCTGCTTCGGGGCACCCAAAGCGATGAAACAAAGCTTTGCACCGGAAGCGTTAAGCTCAGCATATATACGATCCGCTTCGGGACCTTCCGGATCAAATCCAAATTTTGGTGAGATCAACGCTGCAACCTCAAGACCTGGAACTTGTTCCTGAAGTTTCTTGGCGGCCTTTGACAAGGCTTCCTCCGTGCTGCCGACAATAGCGATAGGGACCTCGGAGAACCGCGCCATACGTGTCAAAGGCAGTACAATATCCGACCCTGGAACCAACTCTACCGGACGGCGCGCCAAACGAGAAAGCCAGACGATGGGATTACCGTCAGCCACGACAAGATCCTGCGCGCAATAGGCTTTGCGAAACGCAGAAGACGTCGAAAGCTTTACGAGATGATCTAGGTTAATGGTCGCAAGTGAAAAACCTTCGCCATTTGACAGGCGCGCTATAACTTGCTGAACCAATGCCTTTTTGGAAGGCACGTTAACTTTTACAACTTGAGAATCGATACGAAAATCCAACTCATTACTCCGTAACACTAGTAAAACATTAACGACCCACTATGGCCGTTAAGACTTCTTTAACACTGTTTTACCTAGAAACGAACACGGAATTTTCACATTTTTGAAAATTGATCCGTCTGATGTGGCTCATATTGCCCCGAACTCATGCATTTAGCCGTGTGACGCACAGAAAATGATCAAAACTGAGCATCGCATTCAACAAAATGGGTGAAACTCCAAGCGAAAACCCGTTATGAGTAGCGGCGTTTGGGGGCATACAGGCTGAAAAGGAGAATCAGCCTTGTGCCTCGTTGTGTTTTGAAGTCCGGAGTTAACAAGTTATCAGCCTGATGTTTTCACCCTGTTCGTCTTTGTTATGTGAAATTTTGCGATGACCACTCTCTCGATCATTGGGTGCGGCTTTGTTGCTGATCTTTACATGCGTTCGCTCCAGACATTTCCGGATGTGCAGGTGTCTTGTGTCTATGATCGTGACGCAACGCGGCTTGCTGCCTTTTGCGCCCATTGGAACGTAACTGCTGCGACAGGTTTTGAAGATTTCATCAAACGCCAGACATCAGGTGGAGTAATCCTGAACCTCACCAACCCCGGTTCTCACCATGAGGTGAATCGCGATTGTCTGATTGCCGGTTTTCACGTCTATTCCGAAAAACCATTGGCGACCGAGATGGAGCACGCCCATGCATTGCATACGCTTGCCAAGGATAAAGGGCTTATGCTGGCCTCTGCCCCCTGCAGCGTCTTGGGCGAGGCCGCACAAACCTTGGGTAAAGCTGTTCGGGACGGTGTCGCAGGCACCCCGCGACTGGTATATGCAGAGCTGGATGACGGTTTCATCCCGCAAGCGCGGTATAAAGACTGGATCAGCGAGTCCGGAGCGCCGTGGCCCTACGAAGATGAGTTCATCACCGGCTGCACATTGGAACATGCGGGTTATTACCTCAGTTGGCTTATTGCGATTTTCGGCCCGATCCGCACCGTTGTTGCGGCCTCGGCTGATCTGATCCCTGAAAAAATCGAAACCGGCGAGACGGCACCTGATTTCTCTGTTGCTGCGCTGTATTTTGAAAATGGCGTGGTCGCGCGACTGACCTGTTCAATTGTTGCGCCACACGATCATCAGATCAGGGTCGTTGGCGATAACGGCGTGCTGAGCATAAAGAAAGCGTGGGACAACGCAGCACCTGTGCGCTTTCACAAACGCTTCAATATTCGCAGGCGCTTACTGGAGCATCCAATTGGACAGCGCCTCAAGTTAGGCCGCAAGACCCATCCAAAAGTTGGGCGTTGGGGCGCGGCATCAATGAATTTCGCACTTGGCCCTGTCGAAATGCTGAATGCTGTGGCGGAACAGCGCCCATGCCGGCTATCTTCCGACTTTGCGCTGCATCTGAACGAAGTCACACTGGCCATTCAGAACGCAGGTAAAAACACTGGCGCACAAGTTATGACAACAAGTTGCGACAAGATGGAGCCTATGTCATGGGCGGTCTGAACATTCTGATCACAGGCGCCGGTGGTTTTATCGGACGTCATACAGTGGCCGCAGCCCACGCGAAAGGCCATAGCATTGTGGCGCTGACACGCAGCGCTGGGACGACCTTGCCAAGCTGGGAAGTAGACGACAGCATTACACGTGTGACGCTGGACCTTGCAACCGCAACGCAGGAATATCTAACCGGTATATTGCAGGGTGTTCATGTTGTTATCCACGCAGCCGCTAGCCTGACCGGAGATGCCGCGCAACGTAAAGGGATACGCTTCAGGCCAGCGAAGCCCTGTTTTCGGCGATTTCCGGGCTTGGCGACAAGGCTCCGGCAATAGTTCTTGTAAGCTCAATTACGGTTTATGACACGCAATCCGTTCGCGTGGGCGCGGTTCTTGATGAGAGCACACCACTAGAGCCAAAACCTGATCTGCGCGATGGCTATTGCGCCAGTAAACTGGCGCAGGAACAGCAGGCACGTGCAATGGCCAAAGCGCATGGCTTCCCTCTGTGGATCATGCGGCCCGGCGCGGTATTTGGCCCCGGCAGGCTATGGAACGACCACCTCGGCCCGACCTATGGTCCGGTTCTGCTACGTCTTGGGCGTAAAGGCGAGGTGCCAATTTGCCATGTCGAAAACTGTGCCGAAGCTCTTGTTCTGGCGGCAGAGGCTGCGGTGGGTAAATATGGCAAGGTGGAGGTCATAAACCTGCTGGACAATGACCTACCTGACCGCGCCCGTTATATCAGCGCATTGGTTCAATCTGGCTGGCCTCGCATTGTTGTGCCGTGGTCATGGCGCATTCTGGCAGTTCCGGCGCGTCTTATGGCATCGCTGGGGTTATCCAGATACATGCCCGGTCTGCTGCGACCGTCTGTTTTGCATGCTCGGGTGAAGCCGATCCGCTATAGCAATGCGAAGATGCGCAGTGTTTTAGGGGAACCAAGCAATATGATGTTCAACCACGCCATGGCGCGGGCCCTTGCAGCGGAGGACATATAGATGTCAAACCCGATACTGCCCGGTCCAATCGCCTATCTAGCAGGTGAATATCCGCGTGCGACCGATACGTTTATTCAGCGTGAAATTGCAGCTTTGCGGAACTTGGGGATTACGGTCCATACCTGCTCAATCCGAAAAACCGGGTCTGAGCATCACGTGGGCGAAGAGCAAAAGGCCGAGGCACGCGATACGTTCAATGTGATTGCGGCGGCGAAGGCCCCCAAGCATTTCCTGAAATGCCATTGGACCGCCTTAAAGGGCTCACCTGCGGCGTATCTACGCACCCTAATACTAGCGATGCAAACCCGGCCACCGGGGCTGAAAGCGTGGCTTTATCAGCTATTCTATTTTGCTGAAGCCGCCGTGCTGGCAGACCATCTGAAACGCAACAACGTGATCCATCTGCATAATCATATCGCAACGGCCAGTTGCACGGTTGCGATGCTGACCAGTGCCTTAAGCGGCATTCCTTACAGCTTCACCTTACATGGGCCCGGCATTTTCTATGAACCCATGCACTGGCGGCTGGACGAGAAAATCGCGCGGGCCAGTTTCGTCGCCTGCATCAGCGAATTTTGCCGCAGTCAGGCGATGAATTTCTCGGACCGGGTGCATTGGTCAAAGCTGCATATTGTCCATTGCGGGATCGACCCCAAACGATATGTTGCCGAGGGCGATAAGAACTCCGCTCAACACCTGACATTCGTGGGCCGTCTTGCGGCAGTCAAAGGCGTGCCGGTGCTGTTTAATGCACTGGCCCAGATTTTGCCGCGCCTACCTGATATGAAAGTCACGCTGGTCGGTGATGGGCCTGAACGGGCAGAGCTGGAGCGTGAGGCGCAGCAAAAAGGTCTGACCGGATGTGTCAGTTTTGTCGGTTATAAATCTCAGACAGAAGTTGCGCAGATCTTGCAAAGCACTGACATTTTGGTCCTGCCCAGCTTTGCCGAAGGTGTGCCGGTTGTGCTGATGGAAGCTATGGCCGCTGGCGTTCCAGTCGTAACAACGCGCGTGGCAGGCATTCCGGAACTGGTAGAAGACGGTGTTAGCGGCACCTTGGTGCCACCGGGCGATGAGCAAGGCTTGGCGGATGCACTTGCAAAGCTTTTGCAAGATCCGGATTTGCGCATGCAAATGGGTAAGGCAGGTCGTGCGATAGTGATGGCAGAGTTCAATCTGGAACACGAAGCCGCATGGCTGGCACAAATATTCAAAGCATACGCGATGGGGACGGCGCAACCGGGCAAGAGGGATCATATATAATGGTCGCAACCATTGCAGCCGTCGCCATCGGGCGAAACGAAGGGGAACGTCTTGTGCGTTGCCTTGCCTCCCTGCAAGGCACGGTTGATCGGATTGTCTATGTTGATTCAGGCTCCGGCGATGACAGCCTTACCAATGCCCGCGAAGCTGGGGCCGAGGTCGTAGAGCTTGATCTGTCCAGCCCTTTCACCGCTGCGCGGGCCCGCAATGCAGGGTTTGCCGCATTGCAGGCGATGGGCGATATGCCAGATTATGTGCAATTCGTTGATGGTGATTGCGGGCTAGAGCCGGGCTGGATCGAGGCGGCGCGACAAAAACTGGATCAGTCACCGAAACTGGCGATCGTTACAGGCTGGCGGTCAGAAATTTATCGGGACGCCAGTATCTATAACGCGATTTGTGATGTGGAATGGCACCGCCCGTCTGGTGATATTGTGACATGTGGCGGCGATATGATGGTGCGCAGTCAGGCGTTCACGGAGGTCGGTGGTTTCAACGATACGGTCATTGCGGCCGAGGACGATGAATTCTGCGTCCGAATTCGCAAGGCCGGTTGGGGACTGCATCGCCTGCCGGTTCAGATGACACGTCATGATGCTGCGATGACCCGATTTGCCCAATGGTGGCAGCGCGCTGTGCGCAGTGGTCACGGGTTTGCTCAGGTCGGGGCGATGCACCCGGATTACTTTGTCAAAGAACGCCGTCGCGTCTGGTTCTACGGGGGCGTCCTGCCACTACTTGCCATTCTTGGTTTAGTGTTTTGGCTGCCGCTGCTTGCTGCGGTTCTGCTACTATATGTCCTGTCATATTTGCGCACAGCCGCAGGTATGCGCAAGGAAGGCTTGGCAACAGGCGAAGCCGCTGCGCATTCCGTGCTGTTGACCCTGTCGAAATTTCCAAATCTGCAGGGCATTCTGACATATTTCTGGCGCCAACTTCGGGGCCATCGCATGAAAATTATTGAGTACAAGTAGAGTATACGAGGAAGAGTTTCATCATGTCTCAAAAAACGATCCGCACCGCGCTTGTTGGCGCAGGATATATTGCCACATGGCATGCTGATGCCTTGCGCATGTTAAAGGATGTTGAGCTGGTTGCGATCTGCGATACATCGCAGACCGCCGCAGAGGATATGGCAGCAGCATATGGCGTAGCCGCCTATACTTCATTCGATGACTTGATCAGCAGCGGGATATGTGATGCCGTTCATATCCTGACGCCCCCACAGCTGCACCGCGATCTTGCAATCAAATGCCTTGAGGCGGGCTTGCACACATTTGTCGAAAAACCTGTCGCTCTTTCACGTCAGGAAACCGCCGATATCGAAGCCGCGGCTCAAGCCTCTGGCAAGCTGTTTGGCGTCGGGCATAATTTTCTTGGCCTGCCCAGCTATCAGCGCCTGAAAAATGCCGTCGAGGCCGGCAAGCTTGGCCGCATCGCCTCGGCAGAAATCAACTGGCGTTTGCCATTGGCGCCCCTGCGCTCTGGCCCGTTTGGGTTGTGGTTGCTACGCGAGCCGCGCAATCTATTGCTGGAGCTTGGTCCACATCTTTACGCCTTCGCGCAAGATTTGTTTGGAACGCCAGAAATCGAACATCTCAGCCTTGGCAAACCGATTGAATTGCCCGCAGGTGCCGGAACACGTCCGCAATCCTGGCGTATCGTGGCGCGCGCAGGCGATGTGGATATTACGTTTAACCTGTCGATTGTAGAAACGATGGATGACAGATCTGTTGTGATCCATGGCTCCAGCGGAATTGCGAGAATGGATTACGCGACCGACGCCCTAACAATTCTGCAAGAAAACACATCTGACATCGTGGTAAACGCGCTCCGTGGTCAGTTGACCCAAGCCTGGCAGCATATGCGCGAAGGCGGAGTAAATGCTTTTCGGCAGTTAAGTTCGCTCAATCGCAAATCACCTTACGGGCTTAGTTTTCAAGGTGCCATGACGGCATTTTATCAGGCGATCCAGAACGGCACTGCACTTGATGCAAGATTTGCAGGCGCATCTGCTGAAAAGGTCATGGGCGCAATTGATGCAACGCTGGACCTATTGCCTGACATGCCAAAACCTGCCCTACCTAAAGCAAAGCGCGCCCCAAAGCCAACAGTGCTGGTCATCGGTGGTACTGGCTTTATTGGGCGGCAATTGACCCGCTCACTTGTCGCCTCTGACTGGGACGTTCGTGTACTTAGCCGCGGACGCACTGGCCCCTTTGATGATCTGCCGGATCAGGTTGAAACCATGTCAGCTTCGCTACACAACCCAGAAGAACTACGGGCGGCAATGGAAGGGATCGAAGCGGTCTATCACCTTGCCAAATCGATGGATAAAACTTGGGAAGGCTGTCTTGAGAATGATGTCGGCGTCACCCGCCGTATCGCAGAAGCTGCCCTGGATGCAGGTGTTACCCGTTTTGTCTATACGGGCACAATCGCGTCTTACGATATGTCCCGGCCTGATCGCGTTATCACCGAAGAAACAGGCTTTGCCGAGGACATGACTGACCGCAATCTCTATGCGAGGTCTAAAGCCGCCTGTGAAGCTATGTTAACCGAGATGCACAAAGAGAAGGGCTTGCCTCTGGTTATTGCGCGCCCCGGTATCGTGGTTGGTCCGGGTGGTCCGCTGCAGCATTGGGGGATCGGGCGCTGGCATGGTGCCGGAGCCGTTCGCATCTGGGGGCGCGGTCGTAACATCTTGCCATTTGTGCTCAATGAAGATGTGGCAGATGCACTTGTCTCTATGTTGGATATTGAAGAAGCTGTGGGGCAATCCTTTAATATTGTCGGTGAGCCGATGATGTCTGCACGGGATTACTTTAATGCGATACACGCAGCAACAGGTGCGCGGATCAAGGTCAGGTCGGGCTCTTTGCGAGGTTTCTATTTTGCGGATGGCATCAAATACATGCTGAAACACTATGTTTTGAGGAAAGATAACCTGACACGCGCCTCGCTGCGGGACTGGGAATCTCGGGCACATTTTTCCCCATTCCGCAATGAGCACCCGAAAAAAGTTTTGGGCTGGCAACCGGAAGCGGATCGTGATGAATTCGCGCGCCGTGCGATTACAGATGCAAATCTGTTCGGCTTTTAAAAGTGCCGGATTTCAGTAGTTTTGCATTTAACCAAGTTCGGCTGTGTTTTATCGGTCTGGTATAATAAGGTGCGCCGGTAATAGGTGAATCAGGGTTTTTGTATGAGTGATCGTCGTCTGACATTTAAATCCGAGAAGGAAGGCAAGGATCTTCCCCTAAGCCTGACACCGGCAATGGCGAAAGTGCCGGAAGCCGTGGCTGAGAAGGTTGTCGCACAGCCAAAGCCTGACAGTGAGCCTTCGTTCCGGTCTCAACATCAAATGGAGAATCTGCAGCCCGCTCAGCCCGATCTTCGAACAGTTTGGGGCGCTATCGAAGAGACGTCCCTGAACGAAAAACTTCTCAAACGTAATCGGATCATCACAGCTGCCCGCAATGACCCGGCCCATATCGCGTTTGATGTGTTGCGCACACGGCTTTTGCAAGCTCTGCGCACCAATGGCTGGACCAAAGTAGCGATTACCTCACCCACAAAAGGATGTGGCAAATCATTCACTGCGCTGAACCTCGCACTCAGCTTGTCACGACGCGATAGCAGCAATATTGTCCTTATGGATATGGATCTGCGCATCCCGACGCTGGCCAAGCTATTAGGCGTGAAACAACCGCAGAATATCCGTAAATACCTGACAGGCCGCCAGCCGATGCACAAGTACCTGCAGCGTTTCAGACCAAACCTTGCGGTTGGTTTGAATGACATGCCGGTTCAAAATGCCTCGGAAATCCTGCAAGAACCAGCAACAGCCGCGATGGTCGCAAAGATGGAGCGTGATCTACGCCCTGACGTCATGCTGTTTGATATGCCGCCAGCATTGGGATGTGATGATGTTTTGGCATTTGCCCCGCAGGTTGATGGCGTTCTTCTTGTTATCGGCGGTGGCAAAACGACCAGCAAAGAAGTGGAAGAGGTGGAGCGTCTGCTAAAGGATCAAACGCCCTTGTTAGGTGTCATTTTGAACAATGCTGATGGTGTTAGCATTGATCAGTATGGCAGTTATTAAGCTACCTTCGACTACCCTAAAGTCGAAAACAGCATACGTGTCGCACTGATAAACAGAAAAACCGCAAAAGCCAGACGCAGTTTGCTTGCGTTCAATCGATGGGCAAGGTTTGCCCCGATCGGGGCGGTGAAAACACTGGCTGAGAAAATCAGGATTGCTGCCGGAATACTGACATATCCTAATGACAGCGGCGGGCGCTCCGCGACATCCAGACCTGACCAGATGAACCCTAGCGTTGCTGGTATTGCAATGGCTAAGCCGAACACTGCCGCCGTTCCAACTGCGCGGTGAACGGGAAAGGAAAACATTGTCAGGATCGGTACGGATAATGTGCCCCCGCCAATTCCCATCAAGGCTGAAAACCCGCCAATACCAGTTGCGATACTTCCTCGGGCAGCGATAGCTTTCGGGGGCGCACTGGCTAAGAATATCCGTTTTGGAAGCACCATATTGACGGCCACCAGCATTGCTACCACGCCAAAAATCAATGTCAGCGTTGAGGATGCCAGATACTTTGAGGCAATGCCACCAAGACCTGCGCCAAGAGCAACGAACGGGCCCCATGATCTAAGCAGATCAACATCCAACCCACCTTTGGCATAATGCGATCTGGCAGAGGAAATCGAAGTCGGGATTATCGTTGCAAGTGACGTTCCGACAGCTACGTGCATCGACAACGTTTCCGGGAACCCTACCGCCTCGAACAAGAAAAACAGGACTGGCACAATTAAGATACCACCCCCAACACCTAACAACCCTGCCAGAACACCCGCACCCGCACCCGTTGCGATAAGTGTCACCGCTAACCCTGCCAACAATGTTGGGGAATAGATCGTATCCATGCTTGCGCCTTTTCGGGTTACTTGGCGCAACAGGTAGGACGCATATGGTTTGGGTTTCAAGCGTCAATACTCCGCGGACCTAAATCCGATCAATTTTAGATATTAAATCCACATTCAGACCTGTCCGTTACGTTGAGCCTATACAGACATATAGGGCAATCATGACCAAAGAAGATCGCGCACCGATCATCATCAAGCGCAAGAAAGTAATTGCAGGTGGCGGTCATCATGGCGGTGCCTGGAAGGTTGCCTATGCGGATTTCGTAACAGCGATGATGGCGTTCTTCATGCTCATGTGGTTGCTGAATGCAACGACGGAAAATCAACGCAAGGGGCTTGCGGATTATTTCAGCCCGACAATTGCCGTTGCGCGCGTGTCTGGCGGTGGGGATGGTGCTTTTGGTGGGGAAAGTATGCTTTCTGAAAAAGCCCTGTCTCAAAATGGGCGGGGTGGCTTTTTGCTTTTGCCACCATCTGATGTGGAAAGTCAGGCGGCAGCTGGCCAAAACGCTGCTAAGGAAACGGACAAGCTGGAAGAGATACAACAAGGCTTATTAGGGCGTGGTGGGGACAGTCTGATCGCCGAAATGGCGATGGACCATATCGTGACACGCGTGACCGAGGAAGGGCTGGTGATCGAAATTTTCGATCTGGAGGATGATCCACTTTTTCGCCCCAAGACCTCTGAGCCTACGCCGATTATGATCGAAATCGCAGATATTCTGGTTGATGTGTTTAGCATCGTTGAGAATAAAATATCCGTTGTGGGGCATACGCAGGCCTACCCTACAGTTCTGCGGCAAAATCCGGCTTGGGATATGTCAACAGAACGCGCCCATGCCACGCGCGGATTGTTGGAAACCTCCGGAATTGGGAACGCCCGGGTGCAGAAGGTTACTGGCTATGGTGAGCGCAAACCTCTGATGTCAGATCCGATGGCACCCCGCAACAATCGGCTGGAAGTTATCCTGCTACGGGAGTTTCGCTGAAAACTGTTTTTAATTTTAGTTGTTAGCGGTGTGTTAAGCCTACGCGCGCATAGTCAGGGAAATCTGAGGATGCAGCAGAAAGGCGCAACCATGACAATCTCATCTTCCCTCAATGCGGGCGTAGCAGGCCTTGCCGCTAACGCAAGCCGTCTGGCAACGATTTCGGACAATATCGCGAACTCGAACACATATGGCTACAAGCGCGCCGAGACAGATTTTCACTCGATGGTGCTGTCAAACGGGACCGGCACCTACTCTGCTGGTGGCGTGCGGGTAACATCACAAAGGCTGATTGATCAGCCCGGATCGCTGCTAACCACGTCAAACTCTACCGACCTTGCCGTGCGCGGTCGCGGGTTCTTGCCAGTTACCACCGAAGCCTCTATCGGGCTGAATGCAGGGGAACATCCTTTCCGCCTTGCAACAACAGGATCTTTCCGAACGGATTCTCAAGGATATCTGAGGTCCGATACAGGTATGGTGCTAATGGGATGGCCCGCCGCCGCTGACGGATCTGTGCCAACATTCCCGCGCGATACATCCGATGGGCTTGAGCCAATCCAAATCAACGTGAACCAGTTCGCGGGTGAGCCGACAACGCGCATGAATCTGGGGGTGAACCTGCCTGCCACCGAAACCGAAGTTGGCGCTGATGGGGAAGCTCTGGAATTATCGGTGGAATACTTTGACAACCTCGGCACGTCTCAGAATGTTCTTGTGACATACACACCTGATGTCCCGGCAACAGGTGCGGCGACCAATCGTTGGAATATGACACTACGCGACTCCGCCCAAGGGAACGCGGTTATCGGGGAATACACGTTGCAGTTTGACGATTCCCGCGGCAGCGGTGGCACCTTGGACAGTGTGACGACAATCAGCGGCGGGGCTTACAGCAACACAACCGGATCATTTGAGGTTAACGTCGCAGGTGGGCCAATCGACATCACAATTGGCGGCCTGAATTCGGGGACAGGAATAACGCAGCTCTCAGACAATTTCGCCCCGACCCAGATCACTAAAGACGGATCACCCGTTGGAAACATGATCTCAGTTGATGTTGATCCAAATGGGTTTGTCCATGCAAATTTTGACATTGGGATCACGCGGACAGTCTATCAAATTCCACTTGTCGACTTGCCCAACCCGAACGGGTTGATTGCGCTTGATAATCAGACCTACCGGACCTCTAACGAAAGCGGATCATTCTTCCTATGGGACGCAAGCGATGGCCCAACAGGCGATGTTGTGGGCTTTGCCCTTGAAGAGTCCACCACGGATGTAGCCGGTGAACTGACGCAGTTGATCCAGACCCAGCGCGCCTATTCCTCCAATGCCAAAGTCATTCAAACTGTCGATGAAATGCTGCAGGAAACCACCAATATCAAACGCTAACCTGACCTGAGGGACCCCTGATGAGCATCTCCAGCGCCCTTGCAAATGCTGTAACCGGCCTGACCGCCGCGTCCCGCTCGGCTGAGCTGGTGTCTGGTAATGTCGCGAATGCAACAACACCGGGCTATGGGCGTCGAGAGATTAATTTGACAACGCTTGGGACAGGCGGGGTCAGGGTCGCCGGCGTTGACCGGGTGGTGGATAAGGTTGCTATATCTGATCGACGCCTTGCGGATGCGTCGCTTGGTACTACGCGCGAAGAGGCGCAGTTTTTCGCTCGACTTGAAACACTGATCGGAACACCGGATCAGCCAAGCTCTCTTAATGGGCGTATTGCCGCCTTTGAGGGGAGCTTAATTTCTGCCAGCAGCAGCCCGGAAAGCCCGGTACGGTTACAGAATATCCTGACAACAGCCAATGATCTGGCGCACCATCTGAATGGTTTGTCGGATGGCTTACAAGACATAAGACAATCAGCAGACCAACGGATTGATGATCAGATCACAAAGCTGAACACAGCCTTATCGGATGTCGAGAAGCTTAACACCGACATTCGCAGGCAGCTCTTTTCAGGCGGCGACCCTACGCCACTTATGGACAAACGTCAGGTCGTTATAGATGCGATTAGCGAATATGTCCCGATCACATCGATCCAGCGTGATACTGGTGAAGTGGCATTATTCACGACCAACGGAACGGCATTGGTAGACGGCAAAGCCGCCAGTTTTTCATTTGACCGTACCCCGTTGATCACACCGGACATGACGATTGGGTCCGGTGCCCTATCCGGCCTAAGCGTCAGCGGCACCGCCAGCAGTGTTAGTGATGCACGGAGCGCAATTTCTGGTGGGTCTATCGCAGCGCTGTTCGATATACGCGATACGCATTCGGTTGGTGCCCAATCTCAGCTTGATGCTTTATCACGCAATGTTATGGAACGCCTGTCTGACCCCACTGTGGATCCGAGCCTTACACCGGGCGCGCCAGGACTATTTACAGATGATGGTGTTAGCTTCGATCCAATTAACGAAGTTGGATTAGCTGGCCGTCTGTCCGTTAATACTGCCGTTGATCCAGCCCAAGGTGGCGACCTCTGGCGGCTGCGTGACGGAATTGGTGCCACGGCTCAAGGGCCGGTTGGCGATGGGACGCGGCTAAGCGCGCTGTCAGATGCTTTAACGCGCAGCGAATTACCCGGCTCTGGCGGGTTTGGGACAGCAGCCTCCGTATCGGGTTTGTCATCTGAATTTTTATCATCCGTTGGAACAGCACGTCAGACAGCCGAAACACGACAATCCTTTGCATCTGTACAAGTGTCCACATTGAAAGAAATCGAGTTGAACTCCGGCGTCGACACGGATCAGGAAATGCAGAAACTTCTTCTGATAGAACAATCCTTTGCTGCGAATGCACGGGTGATCCAGACGATCGACGAAATGATACAATCACTGTTGAGGATCTGATTATGAATTTCACAACAGTGGGCGATCTTGCGCAAAGCCTCATCACACGCCGCCGTAACGCAGAGCTTAAATCTGACCTATCGCGCCTGACACAAGAACTTGCAACGGGACGCAAACAGGATCTTGGCCGTGCTGTCCGTGGCGACTTTTCCTACACCGCTTCGATTGAGCGATCCTTAGCCCTGCATGATAGCTACGCAACCGCGCGCAGCGATATGGAAGGGCGCCTATCCGCGACCGAAATCGCGCTTGGCTCTATGCAAGATGCAATTGGTGATTTCGGGCCCTCTCTATTGTCAGCGTCTAAAAATGCTCAACCAGGGGTTCTATCTGCAGTTGCGGCCAATGCAGCGCAGCATTTCGATGCAGCCGTGTCTTTTCTAAACTCTCAGGTCGGTGATAAATTTCTGTTCTCTGGCGTTGAAAGCACAACACGACCACTACCGCCTGCCGATGATATTTTGGCCGAACTGAGAACAGTGATTGCAGCATCAACAACCAGTACAGATATGGTTAACGCTGTTGAGACATGGTTCAACGCGCCCAGTGGGGGATTTGAAACAATAGCCTACCAAGGGGGCACAGGGGCAAGTCAGCCGGTCAAAGTGGGGCCAAACCAGTCCGTTCAATCAGATCAGACCGCCGCCGACCCGACCTTTAGAGCTACCTTGCGCGATCTTGCATTGGTCACGCTTGCCGCAGAAGGATATCCGGCAGGTGCGGCACAGGAACAACGTGCTATCATAGCACAAGCCGCAACCGGGTTGATCGACAGCAACACTGGATTGACACAAGCGCGGGCCAAAGTCGGGGCGAATCAGGGCTTGCTTGTCGCTGCAGAGGCGCAAATTTCAGTTGAGCGACAAAATATACTTGAGGCACGAAACAGCCTGCAAGCCGCCGATCCCTTTGATGTGGCCAACGAATTAGAGGCTGTGCAGTTGCAGCTTGAAAGCCTCTATCTGGTTACAGCACGCACATCACGCCTGAATTTGACGGAGTACCTAAGATGACATTTTTCCGGAGTATTCTGGTTATCGCGATCCTTGCGCTTGTTCCAAGTGCCACACTGGCCTCGCAGGTTCGCTTGAAAGATCTCGTTGAATTCGACGGGGTGCGCGGCAATGATTTGGTCGGTTACGGGCTTGTCGTTGGCCTGAACGGCACTGGGGACGGTCTTAGAAACTCCCCCTTCACCGAAGAGATGATGATAAACATCCTTGAGCGCCTTGGCGTTAACGTCAGTGGGGAACAATTTCGCGCGAAAAATGTTGCAGCGGTGCTGGTCACTGCCGCTCTACCTGCCTTCAGCCGTACAGGCGGACGACTTGATGTAACGGTATCTGCCATCGGGGATGCCAAAAGCCTGTTGGGCGGCACACTTATCATGACGCCCTTGAATGCTGCGGATGGGCAGATTTATGCAGTGGCTCAAGGCACTGTGATTGCGGGCGGCATCTCGGCCGATGGCGATGCGGCGCGGGTTGTTCACGGTGTGCCAACGGCAGGTATTGTCCCGTCAGGTGCGCGCATTGAGCGTGAAGTCGATTTCGACTTTTCAACACTGACACAAATGCGCTTGGCCTTAAGAACACCTGACTTTTCAACGGCGAGTAAGATAGAACAGGCGATTAACGCGCAATTAGGACGCGGCGTTGCTTTGATGATGGATGCTGGTACTGTTGAAATCAACATCAGCGCGACCCGGCTGCAATCCCCTGCGCATGTGCTAAGCCAGATCGAAAACATCAATGTCGAACCTGAACGTCGCGCGCGTGTCGTCGTGGATCAGCGGTCTGGTACAATTGTTATGGATGAAAATGTCCGAATTTCGCGGGTTGCCGTGGCGCAAGGCAATCTAACACTGACAATTGAGGAAGCACCGCTAGTTGTGCAGCCAAACCCCTTTGGCGAGGGGGAGACGATTGTCGTGCCTCGCACTGCGGCGGCAATCGCAAAGGATCAAGGTCAAGGACTTGCTGAAGTGAAGGGCGGCACATCTCTGTCAGATGTCATCGCCGGCTTGAACGCGCTGGGGGTGTCCCCCTTGGATATGATTGATATCCTTAAAAGCATCAAAGCAGCCGGGGCGCTGCATGCTGAATTTATTGTGCAATAGCTGACCAGCTTAAAATAATAACAGCATTCGGTAAGTTGTCAGTTTGTGCGAAGCTCTTTCAGAAGCAGCATAACTTTTCTGGCAGAACGCCCCGAAAGTAATCTTAACACAGCCGCGTTATTTGAACTTTTACTGCGAGAAAGATGTAAGGCTATGATTGCTGGATGTTCATCTACTGTCATATTTGAGCTATCCAATGAACCTGCTTTGGAAGCAAAGGATGATGGTTTTATGTTTTGCATAGGCTTCACTTGATCAGAGCTCTTTTTTGCTGTTTTTAAAGACCCCAACAAAGCCCATAAAGACTGATCAATGTCTTGCTCTGCAACATGATTGCGCGCAGAAACCAATGCTTTTTGCGCAAGGTCGCGAAAGAACGGATGGTCAAACTGCTTAACCTTCTCTGCCCCTAAAAGCGACAGAAGCATCTGCGCCTTCGTAGAAGCATTGTCAGAACAGGCTATCTGATCTGGCTTTATTGTGGAATGCTCTGTCATCAAAAATAGCTCCTTACCAATGCGCCGGCGATCAAGCTCCAACCATCTGCAACCGCGAAAAAGGCTAGCTTGAACGGCAAGGATACGATCGCTGGTGGCACCATCATCATACCCATCGACATCAGCACTGCCGCAACCACAAGATCGATAATCAGGAACGGTAGAAAAATCAGAAACCCGATCTGAAAGGCGCGCTCAACCTCGCTCAGCATGAAAGACGGCACAAGCAGGGACAGTGATGCATCCATAGGATCAGTTACTGTTGCTTCGGGGCGCAGATCAGCCAGTGAAAGATAGGTGTCAGTGTCTAGACGCTGCGCCATGAAAATACGAAAAGGCTCAATAGATCTGGGAAAAGCTTCCTCCATCGTCAGTTGCCCCTCGGACAACGGCTTGAGGCCAGCGTTCCAGGCTTCCTGAAAAACCGGATCCATCACGAAATAGGTGAGGAATAATGCCAGACTTATAATCAACATATTGGGGGGTGCCTGCTGCAAGCCAATGGCTTGCCGCAATATGGAAAGAACCGTCACGATAAATGGAAAGCAGGTGATCATCACGGCCAGACCAGGTGCAAGACTGAGTATCGTGATCACCCCGATCAACTGCATGGCCCGACCAGACAAGCTGCCGTCACCGCCAAGATTGATCGAAATATCCTGCGCCACCGCTGGTCCGCTCAACACAGCCATGCATAGTAACACAAGCGTTATGAATTGCTTGCGGGCTATCACCCTAAATCCTGACTGGCATCGCCAATTTCAGTCAAACGAACTGCAAGCTGCCCGTCTTCAGTCCCTGCAACTTCTTCCAGATGCCCTTTGGCAATCAGCTTATCGCCAATGAAAAGCTCAACCGGATCATCAATCCGTTTATCCAGTGGCAAAACAGCGTCGGTTTGAAGTTTTGTCAGCTCATCGATGGTCGGTAGGGCAGAGCCGACCGATACCCGGATCTCGACCGATACGCTCTTCAATATATCCGTTGAAAGATTTTCAACATCCGCAGTTTCAAGCATGAGACTGCTCCTTTTCATCATTAAGAAGGTAAAAATCAGCGACCGCTTCCTGGATCGTTGCAAGGGCGGGGTCAGCATCCAACGTGGTTAACCCACCATCATATTTCAGCACGATCTGAGTGCTCGTCAGTGTTGGCTCAACTTGCAACGCGATCGGAAGCGTCGTTTGCTCCTGAAAAATTGCGCCAAGTGCCACTTCGGTTTCAGGGGCGCATAAAAGCAGGATTGGCGATTCAACTTTCTCAGCCAATGCGGTTATTTCTTCAAGGATTCGTGGAACAAGGAAATCTTTGGCAAGCTGCGGCAAAACCAAATTCGTTAACGCCTCGATCAAGGGCTTGAAAGAGGTCAGAACATGGTGGCGCGCTTCAAAATAGGTAAAGCTGATTTCCTGCAAGGCAGCCGCTATATCAGCCTGCGTCTTGTCCTGAGTATGTAAATTTGCCGCAACGGCGTCATCCCAACCATTCCGATACCCGCTGTCAAAAGCTGTTTTCAGTTCAGCAGGATCGACATTTGATTCAGGAGCCTGGACTTTCTCTACGGTTAACTGACTGAAATCTTCAAACAGGTTGGATCGTGCAGTCATGCAGGCTCCTCCGGCGTTTCGATCCAGCTTTTGAGCACTTCTATTGTTTCATCCTGCCGTTCCTCGATCAGATTTTTCAAACGCTCGACCGGATCTTCATCAACCGGATCAAACCCCATACCGCCCATTCCTGTATCCGCCGACATAGAGTCCGGGTCGAAGGCAATATTTGGCATTCCCGCATCAATGGAAAAATCCATTGGATTATCGATTTCTCCGGTCAGTGCTGTTCCGCCATCTGCCATCCCCGGCAACAAATCAGGTGGGGTAGCTGAAGGAAGTGACTTCGGAGCCGCAAGCAAGATAGGCCGCAAAACAAACAGCCCCAAAGCCAAAATGACCAGGGCCGTTACCCCAAATTTTGCAAGTCCGATGATGTCCGTTGGACGAGACGTGATCCAGCCTTCACCGGCATCCATGACCACGGGCGAAGCTGTTTCCAGCTCCATCGAACGCACCGTTACGACATCACCACGGGTCTCATCAAAACCGACTGCGGATTTCACCAGATCTTCGAGCGTATCAAGTTCCTGCTGTGGGCGAAGTTCACGCGTTTCGATACCGTCTTCCCCAACCACACTTGTTCCATCGACCAATACTGCAACGGTGATACGTTTAACCGCACCGGGATTGCGCCGGAATTCCCGCTTGGTCTCAGACACTTCGTAATTGGTTATCTCTTTGACATCGCTGCCTTGGCTGGACGATTGGTCCTGACCACCTGCGGCATCACCTTCTGGAAGGTTGCTGGCAACTGTAACATCACCGCCATTTTGATTGTTCGAGGTGTTGGTGCTTTCCCGTGTCTCGACGCTGATGGCAACCCGGCTGTCCGGATCGATACGACGTTCCGAAATGAGTTCTTCATCTTGGTATGTCTGGACATTCACCTCGACAACAGCCCGGCCACTGCCAGTGCGTGCTTCGATCAAACGCTCAACATTATGCTTCAGAATATCAGCTTTGTTTTGGGCTGAGGCGGCAGAACCTTGTGTATTCGCCCCAGTCAGCACTACCCCTTGATCGGCATCAATTATTGACACATCCTCGGGTTGCAGACCTGTGATCGCTGAGGCAACAAGAAACCTTATGGATTCAGCAGCTTGTGGCAGTATGCCATTGGCAGAAGATCGCAGCGAAACAGACGCAGTCGGCATAATGTTGCGGCGAAAGGGGGAAGACGACGCGGTAGCAATATGTACGCGCGCAGCCTTTATCTGTGGGTTTGCCAGTATTGTACGTGCCAACTCCCCTTCCTTTGCACGAAGGTAGGCGGCATCGAACATTTGTGATGTCGTGCCGAAGCCCGACAAGTTGTCCAACAACTCATACCCATTGCTACCATTGGCTGGCATTCCCTCGCTTGCCAGCATCATACGCAATTGATCCCGTGCGCTGTCTTCAACGAAGATTGTCCCACCACGGACATCATATTTGGCACCTTGCGCATCAAGCGCGGTGATCACCTCACCGGCGGCCTCTGGCGTCAGGCCACTGTAGAGAAGGCTCATCTCTGTCTGCGCGGCAAATCGTGACATCATTAAAACGCCCGCAAAGACCGCAACAGTCGCGACCCCCACGACCAAACGGCGCCGCATATCCAAAGCGTTCCACACATCAAAAAGCTGCTGCACGACTTTCCCTCGGTTTTTCAAACGAGTCGTTCTGACCCGAATGCCCCCAGTTAACGTGGGTAGCCTTAACAATCGGTTAGTGGGTTGGCCTCTATAGAATAAAAACGACGTGAAAGAGATTCGAATGGCTGACGAAGAAGAAAACAATGCCGAACCCACCCCTAAAAAGGGGAAGAAGGGCTTATTAATCGGGCTTGCTCTAGCAGTTCTGCTAGGCGCTGGGGGCTTTTTCGCACTCTATTCCGGGCTTGTTTTGGGGCCAAAAGGGCATACCGCGCAGGAAAAGAAGGTGACAGAAGCCCTGCCGCCCGTGAGCTTCGTCTCTATTGAGCCAATGACAATTTCTCTTGGAAGAAACTCGGAAAATCTGCTGCGGTTTCGGGCGCAGCTAGAAGTTGACCCGACCAGATCAGCGGACGTCACACTATTAATGCCACGCATTCTGGATGTTCTGAACGGGTATTTGCGCGCTGTTGAAATCTCTGAGCTTAAGGATCCTTCGGCCCTGATCCGTTTACGCGCCCAGATGCTACGCCGGGTTCAGCTTGTGACAGGTGACGGGCATGTCCGTGACCTTCTCATCACTGAGTTCGTTTTCACTTAAAGGAAGTTCGATGGATTTCATTGCGGACATATTTCTTGGCGCCGGCGCGCTTGCAGCAGCTTTCTACTGCCTGCTTTTGTCACGTCGATTATCGCGCTTAACAAGGCTTGACCAAGACCTGGGTGGCGCAATCGCAGTTTTGTCGAAACAAGTCGACGATATGACAAAGGTTCTGGCAAAAGCTCAGGAAAGTGCTGGGGCATCATCGGATACATTGCAGGCGATGACGGATCGTGCTGAAGGCGTAGCCGAGCGGTTGGAGCTAATGATCACGACACTTCATGATTTACCGGATGTTGTTGAGGCGACCCCCGAGAGTAAGGCCCCAGAAGAAAATGAAAATATCTCTGTTTTTGTCCGTCACCGGGCGCAAACATTGGAGGCCGCAGAATGAAAAAGAAATATTCTCATCAGAAAACAAAAGGTGTCATTTTTCTTATCGCAGCTCTTCTTGTTACCTCTGGGGTAATACGGCTTGGCGGTGTTGGCATAGCTGTAGCGCTTGATAGCGGTGATGCAAACACGCCCATATCTAGCGTCCAGCATTGCGCACCCAGTGAAAACGCTGCTGAGCTGCTTGAGCTGATCCAAGCACGCGTTACAGAACTTGATGACCGGGAACTCAAACTGATTGACCGCGCGCAGGCCTTAAAAGTTGCTGAGAAGGTGATCGAACAGAACCTCGCAAAGCTTGAGAAAGCTGAGGCTCATTTGTCGAAAACAATAGCTGCCGTAGATACAGCAGCAGAAGATGATCTTGATCGCCTAACATCTGTTTATGCCTCGATGAAACCAAAAACAGCCGCAGCCTTGTTTGAGCAGATGTCACCGGATTTTGCCGCAGGTTTTCTGGGGCGGATGGCACCTGATGCTGCTGCAGGTATTTTGTCGGGCCTGAATTCCGACACGGCCTATGCAATCAGCGTCGTGCTTGCCGGGCGCAATGCAAATGCGCCCACAGAATAATCAAAATATTTACCATTCCCAAGCAAACTTGCACCCAAAGATAACAGAGAGATCGCATCAGATATGATTGGCATTATCGGTATCGTCGTTGTTTTTGTGATGGTTTTTGGCGGGTATCTTGCAGCAGGCGGCAAGATGGGGATCATCATGAAATCCCTGCCATTTGAATTTACCATGATCGGCGGGGCGGCCATCGGGGCTTTTATTATTAGCAACGATATTGCTGGTATTAAGCACACGCTCAAGGATATTGGCAAAGTTTTCAAAGGCCCTAAATGGAAACGCGAAGATTATTGCGACCTGCTTTGTCTATTGTATGAGTTGATCCGCATTGCGCGCAAATCTCCGGTCGATCTGGAAACGCATATTGAATCGCCCTCCGAGTCGTCTATTTTCGGAAGGTATCCAAAAATTCAGAATGACAAGGAAACCGTAGAGCTTATTTGCGACACGCTCCGGTCTGCCTCAATGAATTTTGACGACCCGCATCAGGTCGAAGAAGTGTTGGAAAAACGAATGGATGCAAATTTTCACCATGCGCAACATTCCAGCCACGCCTTGCAAACTGTTGCAGATGGCTTGCCAGCGCTTGGTATAGTCGCGGCTGTTCTGGGTGTGATCAAAACAATGGGTTCAATCGACCAGCCGCCTGAAATTCTTGGCAAGCTGATTGGTGGGGCGTTGGTTGGGACATTTCTGGGTGTGTTTTTGGCCTATGGTTTTGTCGGACCCTTTGCCGCCAAGCTTAAAACAGTGGTTGAAGATGAAAGCCATTTTCATGCTCTGATCCGTGAAGTTCTGGTCGCGAACCTGCACAATCACGCTATCAATCTTTGCGTCGAGGTTGGCCGACAAAACACACCCGGCCATGTGCGCCCATCTTATTCCGAACTCGAAGAGTCGTTGAAGGACGCAAAGCAGGCGGTCGCATGAGACGCGTATTCCTGACAATATTTCTTCTATTATTAACCGGGCAGGCAGCCGCCAAACCTGCCCTTGTCAAATCTGGCGAACATGATGATTTCAGCAGACTTGTCATCTACCTGCCTATTAATGCCCGTTGGAATATTGACGAGACCCCGAAAGGCTTCCGATTTTCCGTTGATCAATGGGCCGAAGGTTTCAACACGTCGTCCATTTTCGAGATGATCCCCAAAGATCGACTATCAGAAGTTATTTCATCGCCGTCCAGTCTTGAGCTCGTCATGAATTGCGACTGTGAGGTCATTGCAGAGCCCTATCGCAATGGTGCCGTTATTCTTGACGTTCAGGCCATAACTAACGCGCCAGAAGCAAATGAAATTGCTTTATCCGGAACGGAACAACCTCGGCTGGCAGTTGAGACGAAACCACCAAACAATATTGAACGCCATCTCCCGCAGATTAAACCGCAAGCAGAGGACGAAAGGCTGAGCACTTTTCGGCGTGTTCTGGTCGAAGAAGTCGGTCGCGCCACTACGCAGGCGTTGTTGAAACCGGTCGAAAAACCACGGCAAGAAATACCCGAGGCGACTGAAAAATCTGAAAAGGTTGAGAAAAGCCCACCTATAGAACCTGAAAAACCGTTCCCCTTTGTGCCTGACAGGCTGCGTATCAGCTCTGCTATCGAACGTGCCTTGCCAGATGCGCAATCGGGACCCGAAACCATTTCAGCTGTGGAATGCTACGCCCCTTCAGATATGAATATCGCCACATGGGGGGATGACAGACCGTTTGGAGATCAGATCGGTGAAAAGCGTCTTCTTTTGTTACAAGAATTTGATGCCGAAGATGACGTGCAGGTGCTGGCCCTTGCCCGACAATATGCTTTCTTTGGCTTGGGGGCAGAGGCGCGGAGCATTCTGGACCAGTTTGATCTACAATCTCGCCCGGCAAAAGCGCTTCGGGCTATTGCGCGTGTGCTGGAATCCAAGACACCATCAACCGTCTCGCCACTGTCACAAATGATGGATTGCACAGGATCAGTTCCAATGTGGGCCTTACTGGTCCAGATGCCACAAGAGCTACATAATGTTCGGCAATCAAAACAAATCGCAGCCAGTTTTTCAGAATTGCCAAGGCATTTGCGATCTTTGCTGGGCCCACCCCTGATTGCCAGATATCTGGCAGCCGAGCTGGATACCGAGGCTGGTATCATCCGCAACGCAATTCTGCGCAATGGGGGCGCCCCGACATCGCAATTGAAGCTTGTGACTGCAGCTCATCAGCCGACCAAAGATACCCCAACGGATGTACTAAAGAATCTCATCGCAAATAATGACGAGGTCAGCCCTGATGCGCTCGTGACGTATCTTGAGGGTGTGAATGATGCAGAGGTTCCCGCCGAAGATCAGTATGTAGAACTTGCCGCTTCGCTCGCAAAGCAACTCAGAGGACGTGACATTGCCCGTAGACTGGCTGCCGCAGAAATCCTTGCACGCGTACAGCGCGATGAATTTGATCTGGCAAGCCAACTATTCTTTGAGCAACCGCAAATCCAGCCGCAACTCTTGAACGATCTGGTGGTAAAACTGATGAAGCAAGGGTCGTCCGATAATATCGGAGTCTTCGCCCTTGATATTATTGACGGTGATTTCCCTGCTCTTCTTACTGAGGCAAATCTGGAAAGTCTGGCAAGCAAATTACTGAGCGTTGGCCTGCCTTCAATCGCAAAGCGGCTTGTCGATGCTGTTTCAGACAAGCCCGCATCTTCTTTACTGGTGGCAGATATTATGGCTGCAACCGGAGATCATCAGGCAGCAGCTGAGATTCTATCAGATATTCAAACGCCGGCTGCCGAACGACGCCGCATTGATCTGCTGCTCAGAGCAGGGCGCGCTGAGGCAGTTCTGCAAATCGATACAAAGCTGCCACCTGATCTTGAAAACGCATTGGCCTGGGCAGCGGGCAGATTTGAAAAAGTTTCCGGCGAAAATACCAGGGGCGCAGCAGCACGATTGCTGAGTTTGCCATCAAACCTGCAGGATCTCGCCAAACCATTACAATCAGCCACTTTATTTATAGAAAACAGTGCGAAATCTCGGGCTGTTCTTGAAGACCTTTTAGACGAAACATTCGTCGAATAGCTGCAAATACTTACGGAATGTAAACTCTTCCGATCTAGCGTTTTGTCAGACGCAAGAATTGCTCGGGCTGCCAGATGAAAAACGACAATCAGCTAGCACAAATTTGGTGTTTTGTGGCGATGGTTCTCATAGGACTGTTGCTACTTGTGTTTGAGGCACAAGCGACACCCACGGTCTCTGCACAATGTGATCAGGCAGCGGGGCGCGCGGCACAGCTTGAAGGCGTACCAGTGCCGGTGATGATGGCAATCACACGCACGGAAACCGGCAGAACCAAAGGTGGTGAGACACATCCTTGGCCGTGGACAGTGAATTGGGCCGGAAAAGGATTCTGGTTCAAAACCCGTAAAGAGGCGGAACGATATGCCTCACAAAAGCTGTCGGAGGGTCATCGTAGCTTTGATACAGGGTGTTTTCAGATCAACTACCGTTGGCATGGTCAGCATTTTGCATCCGTCGAAGCAATGTTTTCACCTGACGAAAACGCGCTTTATGCCGCCAAATTTCTGAAACAGCTTTATGGGGAATTCGGCAGTTGGTCCAAAGCAGCCGGAGCATACCATTCCCGTACCAAGCAATATGCTACGCGATACCGCAAACGGTTTGATCAATTCCGCGCTGCTTTGGAAACACAGGACATCCCCCCTGAGATACATACACGATCAAAGGAAGATCGCCCTGATCCGACCCACAATACCTTCCCGCTTTTACGCGAAAGCACGCAGAGCCCGCGAATGGGGTCTTTGGTGCATATCGCCGATGTGGAAGGCCGGCCTGCGCCATTCATAGATTTCTGGGTCGGTGATCAACGTGAATAACCTTACCGTCCGGGCAATTTTTCAACCGACAGTGCTACTTGCACTGGCTCTGATGGCAATCATCATCATGATGATCCTGCCGATGCCAGCATGGGTGCTGGATATTGGCCTTGCGGCCTCTTTCGGCCTGGCCATCCTGATCTTTACCGTCACATTATTTCTGGACAGACCGCTTGATTTTTCGGCGTTTCCGACGATCCTTCTTGCCTCTTTGATGCTTCGACTGTCGCTAAACGTATCTTCCACAAAGCTGATTATCGGCGAAGGCCATAACGGCACCGCCGCCGCTGGTGACGTCATCGAAGGGTTCGCCAATTTCATCATGGGTGGCAGCGTTTTTATGGGGCTGGTGGTGTTTTGCGTCCTTCTGATTGTGAATTTCATGGTCATCACAAAGGGGGCTGCACGCATGGCTGAGGTCGGCGCCCGGTTTGCGCTGGACGGCATGCCCGGCAAACAACTGGCGATCGATAGCGATATGGCAGCTGGAGCAATTGATCATGCGGAAGCCAAGGCGCGCCGTGAGCGCGAACAAGCCGAGACAACTTTCTTCGGGTCTCTGGACGGAGCCTCGAAATTTGTCAAAGGTGATGCTGTTGCAGGTCTGCTGATCACCCTACTGAACCTCGTGATGGGGCTACTGATTGGCATCACCATTCACAATATGCCTATTGGCGAGGCGTTTGAAACCTATGCAATCCTGACGGTCGGGGATGGGCTTGTTACGCAGATCCCTGCCGTTATTATTTCAATCGCATCAGCTTTGCTTCTGGCGCGCGGCGGCACCAGTGGGGCAACTGATATTGCACTTCTCGGCCAACTTGGTCGCTATCCAGCGGCCCTGGCGACCGTTGGCGTCTTGATGGTGTTCTTCGCTCTTGTTCCCGGCCTGCCGTTCATTCCCTTTGTCATTGGTGGGCTGGCATTGTTGATCTGTGCCTGGATCGTGCGTAACGGCCCGGTTGAGGAGGTCGAACCGTCAAAGGAAATTGCACAGATCGATGCGACACCGCAGAAATCCATGGGCGATATCCTTGATCTGGATGAAATTCATGTGGAATTCGCGCCCGATCTTGTCGCCATGGCATTGGATCCGGCCACAGGTCTGGAAGCCCGGATCAGCAATATGCGCACTCATGTCGCAACCAGTTTTGGTGTCGTGCTGCCCGAAGTGCGCTTGACGGATAACGCCGCGCTGCCTGCCGGCAGCTACAGCATTCGCATCCATGGTGTGGAGCAAGCACAGGATCAACTGAAACCAGGCCGTATTCTGGCATTGCTGCCCCCGAACGAACCAACGGTTCTGGAAGGTGAGCTTGTGAAAGAACCAGTCTACGGAGCGCCAGCAAAATGGATCGGCCAGCAAAGCCAGGAAGAGGCCGCAATGGCGGGCTGCACCGTCGTTACATCGACCGAGATTCTTGCGACGCACCTGTTAGAGATCATCAAGCGAAACCTGTCTCGCCTGCTATCGATGCGATCTTTACGGCGGTTGCTGGACGAATTCACAAACCTGTCTGATGAGACCCGAAACGCTGCAAACCAGCGGCTGCTGGACGACCTGATCCCTGACAAAGTCTCGATGGATACCTTGCTTCAGGTGCTGAGGTTGTTGCTGGATGAACGCGTCTCTATCCGGAATTTCCCGCTGATCCTGGAGGCCATTGCCGAAGGTCGCTCAAGTTATGGAACGGCCGATGGTCTTTGCGAACATGTACGCCAGCGCCTTGGGTTCCAACTGGTCGCAGAAATGCGGCGTGAGGATGGTTCGCTGCCACTCATACAACTTTCGCAGGATTGGGAAGACATCTTCCAGCAATATCAGATCGAGAGCGAGCATGGCGGTGACGTCGCCCTGCCCCCTGATCAGTTTAACAAGCTTGCCTCAAGCGTTTCCGAAAAACTGAACAAGGCGGGCGAGAAAGGTATTTATCCCGCCATTATCGCATCTGTTCAGCGCCGCAGGTTTCTTAGGACAGTCTTGTCGGCTAAGGGTATCTTGGCCCCGGTGCTGTCGTTTGAAGAAATCGCGCAGGATGCAAAACCCTCTGTTGTGGGCCTTGTCGCACCGTGACGGCAGAGCTCGCGCAATTGTTTGGCTTTGCCGAAAATGCCGTATGGATTTGTGCGCTTGTCTTTTTGCGCATCGGGGCTGCTATCGCCCTATTGCCTGCCTTCGGCGAACAAGCAGTGCCTGCCCGCATAAAACTGGGCGCGGCCATTGCCTTTGCGTTGATCGTAACGCCAATCGTCTGGGACCATGTGAGCCAGAAACTGGAAGATGGGTTCTGGATATTTTTGGTAGCGTCCGAAGTGGTTGCGGGCCTAAGCCTTGGTATTCTGTTTCGTCTGTTCATTATCTCGCTTCAAGTGGCCGGCGCGATTGCCGCCCAATCCACGTCGCTCTCGCAACTGTTTGGCGCAGGCCTTGGGGCAGAGCCGCAACCGTCTTTCAGCACCTTACTAGTTGTCGCCGGATTATGTTTGGCGGCAATGGCAGGCTTGCATGTTCGGGTCGCCGAGATGCTTGTGTTTTCCTATGAACTTTTTCCCAGCGGGCAAATGCCGCTCAGCGCCGATCTGTCAGAATGGGGCGTGGGCAGGATAAGCTATGCTTTCTCGCTTGGCTTTACGCTGGCAGCGCCGTTTGTTCTGGCGTCCGTCATTTACAACCTTGCACTTGGGGTCATCAATAAAGCCATGCCGCAACTGATGGTGGCCTTTGTCGGCGCACCCGCGATCAGCCTTGGCGGTCTTGTCTTGTTGATGGTTTCTAGCCCGATCATTCTGTCTGTCTGGCTGAAGGCGTTTTTGTCTGGTGTCGATGTTTTCGGGCCAAGTTTCTAATGAGCGCAGAGGATGATAGCGCCGAAAAGTCACATGAGGCGACCCCAAAAAAGTTGGAGGATGCGCGCAAGAAAGGTGAAATCCCGAAAAGTACCGACATCACAACAGCAGCATCCTATCTCGGGCTTATTATTGCCCTTGCGCTTGCCGGACCACAGGCCATCGACAGCATTGGCCAAGCCAATGCGCAGCTGGTCTCGAAGGCAGATAGGATTGCGCAGACTGTGTTTGACAGAGGTGGCTCATGGTTTATGGCCACGTTAATGCGGGATATGATTTGGGGCCTGCTACCGCTGTTCGGATTGCCGGCATTGGCCGTTTTGCTTTCCCTGATTGCGCAGCGCGCTTTTGTATTTGCCCCAAGTAAAATCGAACCGAAGTTGAACAAAATATCCCCCATTTCAGGGGCCAAGAATAAGTTTGGCAGCAAGGGTATTTTCGAATTTCTGAAATCCACGGTCAAACTGATCCTGATCTCGGCGTTGCTAGGATGGTTCATGATGGGCCGTCTCGATGACCTGATGAGCACTGTCGCCATGAGCTCCAGCCAGACCGCAGGGCAGATTGGCGCTATGCTGGTTGAATTTCTGATGCTTGTAATGGTCGTGACGCTTGTGATCGGCGGCGTCGACTATCTTTGGCAAACGGCGGAGCACCTGAAAAAACACCGTATGTCGCGCAAAGAGGTACAGGACGAGGCCAAGCAATCCGAAGGTGATCCGCAATTCAAGCAGACACGCCGCCAACGGGCCTATGATATTGCGATGAACCAGATGCTGGCGGATGTCCCAACCGCTGACGTGGTGATTGTGAACCCAACCCATTATGCCGTGGCGTTGAAATGGGACAAGGCCAGTGGTGGTGCCCCGGTTTGCTTGGCGAAAGGTGTTGATGAAATCGCGGCTCGCATCCGCGAGGTGGCAGGACAATCCAATATACCAATTCACAGCGATCCGTCAACCGCGCGCGCTTTGCATGCAACTGTTGAAATAGGTCAACAAATCCTGCCCGAACATTATCGCACTGTGGCAACAGCCATTCGCTTTGCGGAAGATATGCGCAAGAAAGCTAAGCGTTGAACATGACGAAGCGGTCGAAAGAACAAAAGCTTCTCGCAATTCTCGAACTGAAATACGAGCGTGCGCAAGCAGACTTCAAATCTGCCCGTGACAAGGTTCAACGCATCGAGGCTGAAATCGCGCGACTTCTGGCGTGCAAGATCGACATATTAGACGTAGATGCCGCTATCGATTTGAAAAACGCAGCGGCTCATAGGCTCTGGCAGGAAAAGAAGCACCGCAATATGATGATTTCGCTGGCCGCCGCGATGGCAGATATGGGCGATGCAAAAGAAAAACTGAGGATTGCATTCGGCCAGAAACAAGCTTTCAGCCGCGCTTTAGCCACCCTTTGAGCGGTCAGCCGTCCTGTCTGACAATATCGGTGATTAATACATTCGTAATTGTGTCACCAACGACATGATTGGCCGATTCCAGCAAAGCATAGCGCAATGCATCCAGCGTAGGGCTGGCAGTAAACGCCCCGTCGAAGCCACCTGCATAGGCATGATCAAACATGGCCCGCAGGAAAGCATCGCGTAGTTTGGGTTCTAGATTATAGATCGTCTCGGTATTTGCAGGTTTGGTCTCAAGACTAATCGACAATACGACAAGCGACCTGACGCGTTTACCCTCGACGACCGGTATAACGAATTGATTGTTGATTTTAACGAAGGTCAGCTCGCCATCTTCTTCGTAATCCTTTTTAGTTTCTGGCGCGCTTTCACTGTGGTTTTCTTCTTCCGACATAAGCTCTTCTTCAGGCGGAGGCGGGCGCAGGAAAAACCCTGCACCACCACCAACTCCAAGGCCAATCAAAGCAAGCAAAATTGGAAGAAGCTTTCCCATAATATTTAGAACGGTAAAATGATGTCAGCGACCTGCTGACCGTATCTGGGTTGCTGTACTTCGGTAATCCGACCACGACCGCCGTAGGAAATACGCGCGGCGGCCATTTTGTCATAGGTGATCTGATTTTGCCGTGAAATATCGGCAGGCCGGACATAGCCCGAGACAAGCAGTTCGCGCAGCTCGAAATTCACCCTGACCTCTTGTGATCCCTGAATGCTTAGAACGCCGTTTTGCAAAACGTCAACCACGGTTGCAGCCACACGCAATGTCAGCTTTTCCTTGCGTTGCACGGATCCGTCCCCAGAGGATGAGCTGGACGAATTGGCAGACACCGCATCATCCAGCGACGCGCCATCTGGCAGAATATCATTCAGCCTTTGCGGTATCCCAAGAAGCGACGGAATCCCCAATTGTTCCTTCCCCTGCCGTGAACGGCTGGAGCTGTTGGAGATCTCCGCGCGGTCATCGATTTCGATGACGACAGTCAGGATATCCCCCGCACGTGACGCACGTTGGTTGCCCAAGAGCGACTCTCGCCCGGCCCGCCATAGCGAGGCTTCCTCGGTCGCAACTGCCTTCGTAGCACTTTGCGGAATGGGTGTTCGCATCATGGCAAAATGCTCATTGCTTTGCTGAGGTGGTGTAAAGCTTGGAGCCTTTCCAACTTCATCCAGCTTGGCGCAACCACTTGCGCAGAACGCAATGAAAAGGGCAGTCATAATCGTCTTGTTTTTCAATAGCATTTTCTTTTCCACTTATTGTCCAACGCGCACAGCGCCTGTCATGTCAATTCGTCCTGAAACAGTATTGCGGGACGCAAGGTTGAGAACGCGCAGGCGTTCCCCTACACCACCGCGATCAAGGGCGCGGCCTTCGGTCATAATCACCAAACCACCTGTCTGAAAAATCAGAGGGATGATCTGATTGCGTTCTACCAACGCGGGCGGGCCAACATCCGCGGGTCGGATCGGACGGCCAGCATAAAGGATGTTGCGCGCCTCAAGCCCTGCGACAAGGGACGGATCACTGACCATTCCCGGGACGGTTTCGCCAATAACATTCAGATCCGCCATTTTGACAATCGTATTGGCCCGGATTGTCCGGTTCGCAACAACCGTATCCGCATGGGCCATCTGCAAATCAGGCGAGAGCGCCAGCAAAGCACAAACAAAAAAGCGCGCGAAACTCATCATCGGATCTGCGTCGTCGCGCCAAGCATCTGGTCGGCGGCTGTAATGACTTTGGCATTCAGCTCGTACCCGCGCTGCGCTTCGATCAGTTCAGTCACTTCGCGCACAGCATCAACGGACGAGATCTTCCAGAAAACCATGTCGGAACGTCCCCAAACCATCTGTACCTGCATCGCCCACCAAAGCAGGGCCAGAGGCCCCGGTTTCAGTGAAAAGGTTGCTGCCAATGGCTTCCAGACCCTTTTCATTGGTGAACCCGGCAAGGGTCAATTGGCCCAGCAATTCGGGCTCTACCCGATCAATGAAATAGGCGTAAATCTCGCCATCTGCATTAATGGAAATCGAGCGCGCATCTTCTGGAATGGTTGTGTTGGGAACCACCGGAAATCCGTCAGAGGTCACAATCAGGCCATCGCCAGTACGCTTCAAAGCCCCATCACGCGTGTAGGCAGATACCCCTGATGGAAGTGTGACTTCAAGATACCCACGCCCCTCGATCGCCACATCCAGATCGCCGCCTGTCGCCGATAAGGCCCCTTGCGCAACGTTCACAGTTACAGCGGTCGGGCGAACGCCAAGACCCAGCTGAACACCCGCGGGAACCAATGTTCCATCGGCTGCATTAATAGTGCCCGCCCGTGTCATTTGCTGATAATGCAGGTCAGCAAATTCAGCCCGACGCGTGTTGTAGCCGGTCGTAGACATATTGGCGAGGTTGTTGGAGATGACCTCAACCCGTGTCTGCTGCGCGGCCATGCCTGTTGCCGCAATTTGCAATGCTCTCATCTTGATCCTCTCTACTAACGACCCACAAGTGCCATGATCGACCGCAAGCGCTCATCCTCGCGCTCAAGGAAGGATTGACCCATCTCATAGGCGCGCTGAACTTCGATCATGCGGGCAATCTGCCCAACCGGGTCTACGTTTGAACTTTCCAGAAAACCTTGCAAAAGCGCGCCGTTTTCTACCGGAACCAGCTCACTTTCTGTTTTGAACCTGACACCGTCCTCACGGGTTAAATCCAACGGATCAGCAGGTTTCACCAAGGCAATCTGAGTAATCGGATTGCCATCAGCGCTTAGCGTGCCATCTGGCGCAATATTCACTTGCCGCGCATCACCCGGCACAAAGACGGGCGCACCGCCGGCATCCAGCAACGGATATCCATTCGGTGTAACCAGATCACCCTCTGGCGTGGGGATAAACGCACCGGCGCGGGTCAGACGCACGCCGGCTGGGGTTTCAATCTGAAAATAGCCCTCGCCTTCAATTGCAAGATCAAACTGACCGCCCGTCTTGGTCATCGCGCCTTGGCGCGCATCCGTTTGGTGCGCACCGGCCACTGCCATAGAGACCGAAGCATGATCCGCCCCAAGCCTTTGGACATGCTCGGAAAAAACAACGCCTTCTGACCTGTAGCCTGTCGTTGCAGCGTTCGCCACGTTATTGGCCACAACCTGCATTTCCTTCATCAATCCGGATTGGCGCGTCAGTGCGGTATAGATCGAATTGCTCATTCTCTTATCCGCCTGCAACCATTGGGATGATCCCATCCGCCCAGAAATTGGTAAGCGTGCGGGTCATGAAAGCCATCGACACCCAAAAAACGGCAAGCATTGCCGCGACCTTTGGCACAAATGTCAGGGTCATTTCCTGAATCGACGTCAGGGCTTGGATCAAACCAATCGCCAACCCGACAACCAGTGCCACACCAAGGATTGGCGCCGAAATGACAACCGAAATCCAGAGCGCCTGTCGCAAGACATCGAAGAATTCAGCCTCGGCCATCATTAGACGGGCATCCTCAGAATTTCTTGATACGCTTCGACCACTTTATCACGCACGGCAACTGCGGTTTCGACGGCAAGTTCTGTTTGTGCCAAGGCTTCAACCAATGCATGCGGGTCAGCGCTGCTCAACATGGCAGCCTTTGCCGTATCTTCCCCATTGCGCAAAACATCTGCGAAACTCTGGGCTGCGGACCCGAAGGCCTGATCTTCTTTCCCCGGTGTTGGCTGGGTTGCAGGTTTTGCCGCACCATAAGCCCTTGCGGCGAAATTTGAGCTGATATCCATGACGTGTCCTTTTCCCTAGCGCCGCAGCAGATCAAGCAGCGACGACGACATCTTGCGTGCCTGTTCAAACATTTTCAGATTGGCTTCATAGCTACGCTGCGCCTCGCGCGCGTCAGCGATCTCGATCATCAGATTGACGTTGGAACCCTCATAATACCCGCCCTCATCAGCCATCGGATGGGACGGATCGTACAGGCGGGGCAATTCTGTCTGATCCAGCCGCACATTCCCAAGGCGTACTTCACCGGCGCTATCGGGTTTCTGCATCATCTGCTCAAAGCTGGCTGCTTTCTTGCGATAACCCGGCGTATCGGTATTGGCGAGATTTTCAGACACAAGACGCAAACGGGACGCCTGCGCCCGCATTCCGCTTGAGGCCACGCTAAGAGTTTTGCTCAAATCACTCATGCTTCAACCTCAGCGCCCACGACCAAGGCTGGTCTTCAGAATTGTCAGAGAGCTTTGATAGATTGCCAGAGCACGAGAATGCTGTCTTTCCGCTTCAATGGATTGGAAAATTTCTTCCTCAACCGAGACCGTATTGCCGTTGGGTTTTGATGCCGCATCGGAATTGAGCATAGCTTCAAAATGTGCGGCTTGCGTGCTGGACGCCATATGCCCTGGCCGGGTGGTTTTCAGATGGCCAGATCCCGTATTCTGCTGAGCGACGTCAGCAAAGCTTGCCATAGTCTTCGCTTTATATTCCGGCGTATCGGCATTCGCGATATTTGCCGCTACAACAGACTGACGCGCAGCCGCGTGGGTCGCCATTGCCTGCGCCGTGCGGAAGATTTCTAGGTTCTGGAACATCGGGGCTTCTCCCTCGATTAATATCTCAACCAAGTCTTAAGAGTGATTCCTTTAGAAAGTGTAAGCGCACCAAAAAGGAACTTTGCTTAATGCCCGTATCCAGCTTTGCCCCCCTTGAAGCCGAAGTCAGGGGAATGTCTCTTGTCGAACGCACCGGCTTTGTCACCGGGACAGATGGCGGCGTTCTGCAAGTATCCGGGCTGTCCAAAATCGCGCGTGTTGGCGATCTGGTCCGGATCGAAGGAAAAAGCAGCGCAGTTCTGGGGGAAGTTCTGTCCCTGAATGCAAGCAGGATCAATGTGCTGCCAGCGTCCGGATGTAGTGGTTTTGCCTTGCGCGATAAAGTGCATCACGTTGGCGGGTCAGATATTTCACCAGACCACAGGTGGCTGGGTCGCGTTGTGGATCCTTTTGGGAAGCCATTGGACGGCAAGCCTCTGTTCAAGGGGCTGAAGCCATTCCCACTGCTCACGCCGCCCCCTGCTGCCGCCAGCAGACGCAGGTTGGGAAAGCGTTTGGAAACCGGGCTCTCGGTGTTTAATACATTCCTGCCAATTGTGCAGGGGCAACGCATCGGCCTCTTTGCAGGTTCTGGCGTTGGGAAATCGACACTTCTAGCTGATCTTGCGCAAGGCATCGAAGCGGATGTTGTAGTAATTGCCCTGATTGGTGAGCGTGGACGCGAACTACGCGATTTCGTTGAGGATGTGTTAGGCTCCGAAGGTCTGAAACGCTCAGTCATTGTTGCTGCCACATCCGATCAATCGCCCATGATCCGCCGACGGGCTGGATGGTCTGCGATGGCAGTGGCCGAGTTTTTTCGTGATCAAGGGCTACAGGTTCTATTTCTGGCAGACTCGATCACCCGCTTCGCCGAGGCGCATCGAGAGGTCGCTGTTGCCAGTGGTGAGGGCGCATCCCTGCGCGGCTTTCCCCCGTCCACAAGTCAGACCATCATGTCGCTTTGCGAACGCGCAGGGCCCGGACCAAATGGCAAGGGCGATATAACCGGTATTTTCTCGGTGCTTGTGTCAGGATCAGATATGGAAGAACCCGTCGCAGATATCCTGCGTGGCGTATTGGACGGGCATGTTGTCATGGATCGTAAAATTGCAGAGCGCGGGCGTTTCCCGGCAATTGACTTGCTACGCTCCGTCTCTAGAAGTCTACCAACAGCAGCATCGAGTGATGAAAATCAGATATTGTCACAAGCCCGTATGCTGATGGGTATCTATGCGGACGCTGAGATGATGATCCAGGCAGGGCTCTATGCTCAAGGTGCTGACCCACAAATCGACTCTTCCATCATAGCACGTCCCAAGCTGGAAGCCTTCTTTGCGAGTGCGGAAACACAAGATACAGACGCAAGTTTCGCAGCATTGAAAAAATGTTTGCCGCAGGTCGACGAAACATCAAACAAAACTGACATGTCGCCTGATTCACAACTTTAAGGCTACTGAAACACCAAATTCGCATTCACAGTTTCGTGAAATCACGCTGTCTGTGCAAGGTTTTCGTGGTTTTCGCACAGATGCACAGAGGCCGTTCGCCCATCGGCTATGTGATCAGTGTTTTATCCCGTAGGCATTATCAAAACCGAATGTCTCGAAAGCCTGCCAATGAAACGAAACGTATTTGCCCTCATCCTGTTCAGCGCCATCACCTCTGCAGTGATGTCTGCAATTGTATGTGGGGTAATGACTTACAAAATGTCAGGTCTGTCAGCGGCCTTCGCCCATATCTGGTTCGGCGGTTGGACAACCGCATGGCCTGTTGCCTTTATGGTAATCCTAATCATCGGTCCTATCGCGCGCAGACAGGTTTACAAAGCTTGCAGATGCCCACTGGAAGCCACAGATGACACGCCTGCAATAGAAGCGCAGACAGCATCAGGCAGATTGGGCTAACGTCAAACGGCTATAAAAACTGTTACGCCCATTGAGTTGCATTCCAAGTTCAGTGAGCCTCAGCCCAACTTTTGCCCTGACCTGCATCGACGATCAGCGGCACGTCGAATTTCACAGCTGGATCAGACGCATTCTGCATAACATCACGCACACGCTCAATAACTGCGTCGACACTGTCTTCAGGTGCTTCAAAAATCAACTCGTCATGGACCTGTAACAACATACGCACGGGCAAGTCCGCAATTGCAGCAGGCATGCGGATCATCGCACGCCGGATCACATCTGCAGCGGTCCCCTGAATGGGCGCATTGATCGCTGCACGCCGCGCAAAACCTGCATGCGGGCCTTTGGCATTGATCTCTGGTGTATGGATTTTCCGGCCAAACAGCGTCTGCACATAATCATGCGCTTTCGCAAAAGCAATCGTGTCATCCATGTAGTCTTTGATGCCGGGGAAACGCTCGAAATAACGATCAATGAAGCCCTGAGCATCCGCACGCGGGATACGCAAATTCCGCGCAAGGCCAAAGCCGGAAATTCCATAAATCACCCCAAAGTTGATCGCTTTGGCCTGCCTGCGAATTTCCGGGGTCATCTGATCCATCGGCACATCAAACATCTCGGACGCTGTCATGGCGTGAATATCCAAACCGTCCTTAAACGCCTGTTTGAGCGCTGCAATATCCGCGATATGGGCCAGAATACGCAGTTCGATCTGGGAATAGTCAAGCGAGACAAGAAGGTTGCCCTCTTCTGCCACGAAAGCTTCTCGGATACGGCGACCTTCTTCACTGCGCACAGGGATATTTTGCAAATTCGGATCGGTCGACGCCAGCCGTCCAGTATTGGCCCCAGCAATGGAGTAAGATGTATGGACCCGCCCGGTCTCGGCGTTGATATGAGTTTGCAGCGCATCCGTATAGGTCGATTTCAGCTTCGACAGCTGCCGCCAGTCCAGCACAAGGCGCGGCAGTTCATGCTCGGTCGCCAAATCCTCCAGAACGTCCACCCCGGTGCCATAAGCCCCTGTCTTGCCCTTCTTGCCACCGGGCAATTCCAGCTTGTCGAACAGAATTTCCCCAAGCTGTTTGGGCGAGCCTACATTGAAAGGACCGCCCGCTACTTCATGTATTTCTGCCTCCAGGCTCGCCATTTTCTGCGCAAAGGCATTCGACATGCGTGACAAGGTATCGCGGTCCACCTTGATACCATTCATTTCCATCTTGGCCAGAACCGGGATCAAGGGCCGTTCCAGTGTTTCATACACTGTTGTGACCTGCTTTTGATGCAGCATCGGTTTGAACAGCTTCCACAAACGCAACGTGACATCAGCGTCTTCCGCAGCATAAGGCGTCGCGTTTTCAATCGGCACACGATCAAAAGTGATTGCAGACTTACCTGTCCCCAGAAGGGTCTTGATTGGGATCGGAGTGTGACCCAGGTAGCGCTCGCTCAACGCATCCATACCATGATTATGCAACCCCGCATGCAATGCATAGCTCAGCAGCATTGTGTCATCAATCGGCGCAACGGCCACGTCGTATCGCGCGAAAATCTTTGCGTCGTACTTCATGTTCTGGCCAATCTTGAGGATGCTCTCATCTTCAAGAACGGGCTTGAGCAAGGCAAGCGCCTCCTCCAAACCCATCTGCCCATCAGCGCGCTCAGTCGCGCCCAACAGATCCCCTTCACCTGTGATATGGGCAAGCGGGATATAACAAGCATGGCCCGGTTCCACACATAACGAAATGCCTACGAGCTCCGCGATCATTTCGTTGAGACCCGTTGTCTCCGTGTCCACAGCTACCCAGCCGCGCCCATAAATCTGCGCGATCCAGGCTTTTAACTCGTTAGAGATCGCGCACTGTTTCGTAGACCGCCTCACTCAGCGCAGGCATTTCAGGCGCATCAACAGCCTGCACAGGTGCATCTTCGATCACCGGAGCTTCGACCTCAAGCTTCTCAGCAATGCGTTTTGTCAGCGTACGAAACTCCATCTCCGCCAGAAATGCCATCAGCTTTTCAGGATCAGGATCGCGCACCTCAAGATCATCAAGCGTGAAATTCAGCGGCGTGTTATCGTCCAGCTGTACCAGTCGTTTTGAAATCTCAATCTGCTCGCGGAAATTGATCAATGTCTCACGCCGCTTGGGCTGTTTGATTTCCTCGGCACGATCCAACAATTCTTCTAGCGAACCGTATTCATTGATCAAAAGCGCTGCCGTCTTCACCCCTATCCCCGGCGCGCCGGGGACATTATCGACGCTGTCACCTGCCAGCGCCTGCACATCAACCACCCGTTCCGGACCAACGCCAAACTTCTCGTGCACACCATCCACGTCGATGACCCGGTTCTTCATGGCGTCGAACATCTCGACCCCATCGCCCACAAGTTGCATCAGATCCTTATCAGAGGAAATGATCGTGCATCGCCCGCCAAGCGCACGCGCCTGAACAGCCAAAGTGGCGATCATGTCATCAGCCTCAAAGCCTTCCTGTTCTTCGCAAGCAATATTGAATGCGCGCGTCGCCGCTCGCGTCAAAGGAATCTGCGGACGCAAATCTTCGGGCATCGCCTCACGGTTGGCCTTGTACTGATCATAAATCTCATTGCGAAACGTATGGGAACCCTTGTCAAAAATCACTGCCACATGGGTCGGCGCATCTGTCCCATTATTTCCGTCCACATAACGTTGCAACATATTACAAAAGCCAGACACCGCCCCAATCGGCAACCCATCAGATTTACGGGTTAGTGGCGGAAGCGCGTGATAGGCACGAAAAATAAAGGCCGAGCCGTCAATCAGGTGCAGATGACAGCCTTTGCCAAAAGCCACTAGACTTTGCCTTCAAAATCACGATGAATGATCTTCTTGTCGCAATAAGGACATTCCACAAAGCCCGTCACCTCATCAATCTGCAACCAGACGCGTGGATGGCCTAATGCACCTTCACCACCATCGCAGGCGATCCGGTAATTATCGACCACTTCTGTCTCGGGCACGGGTGTCGGCATCATCTTTTTTCCTGTCTCTAAACTCCAAGCCGATCATAGCGCAACACGCTCCACCCACAAGACCACATCCCCTTTTCCAAATGGGAAAAATACCTCCGCCGGAGGCTCCCGAAACCGCAACCCGCGCAACGCCCCCCGACAGAAGCATCACCTAAAAACTTGCAGAATAAACAACGCCGCGGCAGCGGCCCAATTGGATCAGTTATGGTCTTGAAAGCATACGCCCCAATGGTCGACCAGACAGAATATGCACGTGCAAATGCGGCACATCCTGAACCCCATCGGACCCCGCGTTTGAGATCAGCCGATACCCGTTACCACCCTCACCGGGTTGAATGCCCAGCTCGACACAAATCTGTCCGATGACCCGATTGAAATCTACAATCTCGGCATCCGAAGCTTCCAGCGCAAAATGATCATAGCAGACATATGGCCCCTTCGGCACAACCAGAACATGCGTTGGGGCCTGCGGTGTTATGTCATTGAATGCCAGCGTGTGATCTGTTTCCATCACCGTCGTATTTGGGATCTCACCGCGTAAAATTTTGGCAAAGATGTTCTGGGTATCATAGACATAAGCCATATCGTTTCCTCAATCCGCAAACAGATAATCTATCGACAGGATACGCGCTGCACGATCTTCTGCAACATCAAGAAACTCTGCCAGAGCTTTGGCATTTGCACTTTTGTCCCGTTGTTCACTGATCCGGAAATATCCGCTCAATTCCACATCCCTGATCTGAGCACTCTCATATCGGAATGTATGGCGCACGGTCGGCAATAATCGGTCTATCGCATCTTGCGACGTCATCTCGCCAACCAGGCCAACACGGGTGGCATGACCTTGCAGATAGTTATCGTCAAAATTGCAATCAATCTCCAAAAGGCGGGTTGTGCATATGTCGGAAAACAAGTCTCGCACCAGCGCAATATTGCTGGGGTCGATACATATGATCAGCCGGTCTTCGCCCAACGCCCCGAACAGCAACCGCAGAAAGGCTCGCCAGTGATGATTTCGTTTCTTGAGCGTGGTCTCTATTCCTCCCAGATCAGGCAAAGCTGTTGCTTCCTCGTCAAATAGGTATTCCACACCGTTAATATCCGTTTCCTCAAGAATTCTTGCCAGCAGTCGCTTGGCCACATGCCACTTCTTACAAGTCAGGATAAACACTTTGCGGTCCCGCCCCAGAGTATTCTCGCGCTCCCAGATACGTGGACCAAACCGCTGCCCAATTCGACCCTGACGGCTTAGAAAATCGAACAGAGTCCGTCCCTCATTGGACATCGCAAACTCTGTTCGCTCTGACGCATACAAATCGCCCAACCGTGCCTTCAGCTCCGTCGCATCGGGGGAAATCTTGCGGGCAAACAGAAATTCCTGACTGAGCAGAAGATCATAATGATCATTATAGAACGTCACTGGCATCCCGTAATCCGTGAACATCAGGAAGGTCAGCGTTCGTTTCCTGATCTCAGCATCGGGCACGAGATGACGGACCAGGGTCTGAAAAAATGTCTCATCCGGAATCCAGGTTGTGCGGAAAAATCGCATCACATCGCCGCGCGACTTGGCGAAATCCAGCACTGCTTCAACTGTTCCGCGGCGAAGACACCACCATTGCGAGCCTATCATCATCTGCAAATCGTCCGGAATGGCACGGGTCACACCCAACCGTTTTTGCAACTCGTAAGAGGCATAGAACATGCTCTTGCGTTCACGTTCGTTAAACCAGTGGCGATAGATCAACCGGTCTTTCTTCATGCCCGTCTTGATCCAGTTAGAGCTGAAATAATCAAAGCTCTCTATATAATCGATATCGTCTTCATCCAGAAACTCATGAACGAATGTAGCCGATTTGATCGCCATGCAATCCCCGGACAACATGTAGAAATGAGTGGCGCGCGGGAAAGCCTCAAGCGCTGCCTCTATTGCTTGCAGGGTTGCGGCGACAAGCGACCATTGCCCCCAACCACATTTGACACGTTTTTTGGCGAAGACCACGTTGGGGTTGTCTTTCAATGCCGCGCGTATCAGCCCGTAGGCTTGGCTCGGCGATCTGGCATCAAAATGTATTGCCATGCAGTCGCCCGCAGCAGTCAAGCGCTCAGCCTGCGCGATGACGGCATCCGGGTCTTTGTGACACAGTAATATAAACGCGATCTTTGCCATTATATAAAGAGTGTCCCAAGTCGACGTAATGATCTTTTAGTTTTCTGAAGATAACCTTAGTAACAATTGAATAGACAGGTCTAGTTTGCTTTTCTATGCAAATGATCAAGCCGACAGAATGAGGCAACGCAAATATGGGGTTTCCCGGGGTCTGGATGACCGAAAGCGAAAGCATGGTTTACCGTGTGGTTCCGAAATGTGCCTGCTCGACCATCGGGCAGATCATGTATTATTCGGATCATGGGGAATTCTTCGATGGTGATATCCATGATGCAACCAGCAGAATACATAAATGGGCTTTCGAAAACAGCCAGCCAAAGATCGAACGTAACGCCAAGACACATGCATCCTATACCTTCACCTGCGTGAGAAACCCATACGGACGTATCCTAAGTTCTTTCTTCGACAAAATTTGTGGTATCCAGCGCAATGGTCAGCGCTATCGCGGTAATCTGGTTCCGTTGCTCACGCAGAAATATGGAATCGAGGTCGGCGACCCTGAAACCGGGTTTGAGTTTGATCAAATCAAATCATTTCGACGCTTTCTGCTATTTGCCCGCGACACAATCCGCTGGCGCCGACCGATGGAGCCCGACATCCACTGGTCCGCCATGTCGGGCCATATCTCGACCTTCATCATTAACGGTGGCACCTATGACCATATATTTTTCACAGAACATTTCAATGAAGGTATGCAAACGGTTCTTGATTCTGTGGACACAGCACACCCTATAAATCTAGCCGAAATCCCACGCTTCAATGAAAGCGAAGGCCACGGCCCCAAACGTGCCCATCCGATCGAAGACTATTTCGACGATTTGTCGATGCATCTGGTCTATGAAATCTACAAGCGTGATTTCAACCTGTTCAAATACGATTTTGAGGACCCTTCAAATAAAATGCCCAAAGGCGAGATCGACCTCGACGAGATCCACGCGAAGCTGGGGGATTGAAGCCGGAGGGCAGGTGTTCTGGTTCAATAGCTTTGACAGAGCTGTTCGACAGCTGTGCGGACGAGGCGACTACCTTACGCGGCTAGAAAAACTCGCACCTACCCCAGTACACAACAACCTTGGGAACCACATCAGCGTTAGCGTTTTGAATGGTCAAAGTTGCTGGAGGTTTGGACGGATTGTAACCTTCAGGATTCGGGAGAAAGAAATCCCTGTGAACAACCAGCGTGTAGACACCCCTGCTATCCATGTTAGTAGAAAAAGCAATGTTTGGGGAGTGACTGTGACCCACCAATTCAACGACATTGTGCAAACTAAGCTCGTTGATTTTTAAACTGATTGTGTCGCCATCGCCAATTCTCAATACTGCATCCGCGACGTCCCCATCCACTGTTTCTAAAGAACAGGTAAACCAAAGACCTGTGGGTTATACTTCCTTCCCAAAGGCAGGCGTGAAAAAGAGAGTGTTTAATGTCATTGTGGCGTAAAACAGGACACAGAATGAGATCCAAGAAAGTTGAAGTACGGTTCGCTCAAACATAAGCTCTCCACTTTGGAACTGAGCATAAGTAAGATGTCGATTATTGTCTATTTGGGCTCGAAACGATCATCTAACAAAACCTGGTGGGTGCAGATCCAAGCTCCAACTCATGGACGATTGATCTTTACAGTTTTCAATAGTTCTGGTGCCGAAAAACCGCCATATTCGCGGTTAATTTGGTAGGATCAACTTATAAGAAAAGAAGTTAGATATGCTCAGATTCTGCAAAAAAGTATCTCTTGGGCTTCGGCGCGCTTGCGCTGGTGCCGAACAGCGCTGCGGCGTTCAATTTTGGGTTTGTGCGAGCGCCTGATTATCTCGACCCATACTTTATCATACTGCTTGTCGCAGCCGTCCCGTTTTGGCTTGCCGTCGCCATCACAAAACCTAAAAATGTACCATTCAATAAACTCTACCGGACAAAAATGGACTTCCTGCCACAGTTCTATTTCCGTATTTTGCAAGTCATAATATTAGGAACCATTGCATTGCTGTTTGTCGGCATGGGCTTGGCGCGAATGGCAGAAGCGACCGGCGGGTAACATAAACGGTCCACCACACAAAGACAGATGACAGCCTCAGATCAGACCCTTATCCGCAAACACCTGTTTCAAATCCGCCTCGGACCGCGCCCCGATATGGCTGATCACCTCAGCGGCCGCTATGCACCCCATACGGCCACAAGCTTCTAAGTCATGGTCGTTGGTCAACCCCCACAGGAAGGCTCCCGCGAACAGGTCACCCGCGCCGGTCGCGTCGACGATTTGAACCGGCATAGCGGGCGCATGCCAGCGACCGGCACCGTTCAGGACATGGGCGCCATTTTCGCTGTCAGTACAGGCCACAATCTCTACCTCCGAAGCGGCTTCGGACAAAGCACCCTCAAAACTGTCTGTTTGATACATCGACAGCATCTCGGCCCGATTGCAAAAGAGCAAATCCACATGATCCCGGATCATTTGCCGGAACGCGTCACGGTGGCGATCCACACAAAACGGGTCGCTTAGCGTCAAGGACACCTTACCGCCTGCGCCCTTGCAAGCCGCAATGGCTTTTTCAAAAGCTGCATGACTCTCGGCCCCATCGAAGCGGTAACCTTCCAGGTAAATCCACTCGGCTTCGGCCATCTGGCCTTCGTCAATATCAGATGGGCTAAGGAATTCAGTTACGCCAAGATATGTATTCATCGACCGTTCACCATCCGGCGTAACAAGTACAATGCAGCGACCTGTCTCAGCCTCATGATCTTTTGACGCCAGTGGTGTATCATAATCAGCGCCCTGCGCTCGCAGATCATGGGCAAAGATCGCACCAAGCTGATCATCTTTGACCTTACCGACATAAGCGGTGCGTCCACCTAAATGTGCGATGCCAGCAATTGTATTGGCCGCTGATCCGCCGCTGATTTCCTTTGCTGCACCGATCTGGTCATAAAGCTGTGCCCCGCTGGCCAAGTCAGTCAGTTGCATAATACCTTTTTCGATACTGTGCTCAGCCAGAAACGCATCAGGGCATTCCCAGAGCACATCAACCAGCGCATTGCCGATACCAACAACCTGATATTTTTTCATAGTGTTTTATCCTCAAAAGGGCAGAGATCTCGGATCAGGCAATTGCCACACATGGGTTTACGCGCTTTACAAATATAGCGCCCGTGCAGGATCAACCAATGATGTGCATGCTGCTGAAATTCAACCGGAATATGGTCTTCTATGGCACGTTCGACCTGATCTACATCCTTGCCGGGGCAAATGCCGGTCCGATTGCCGACACGAAAAATATGCGTATCGACCGCCTGTGCGGGATGTTTCCACCACATATTTAGCACCACATTGGCTGTCTTGCGTCCGACGCCGGGCAGTGATTGCAGAGCTGCACGCGACGATGGAACTTGCCCATCATATTGATCGACCAAAATTTGACTCAGCTTGATGACGTTTTTGGCCTTGTTGCGATACAGGCCGATAGTTTTGATATGGTTAATCAATTTATCTTCGCCCAGCGCCAGCATTTTCGCGGGCGTATCAGCGATCTGGAATAGTTTTTCAGTGGCACGATTCACTCCAACATCCGTAGCCTGAGCAGACAGAGCCACAGCCACTACCAGAGTATAGGCATTCGTGTGGTGCAGTTCCCCTTCCGGAGCAGCGTCAGCCTCATGGAAACGGGTAAATATCTTGTGAATCGTATGATAGTCGAGCTGCTTTGCCATTGTTGCGGTATGCCCCGTCTGGCCAGCATGGGCAAGATAGGAACAATTCGATATGATTTTGAAAAGCAAAGCGGTCCAGTATTCACCGTTCGTTTACCACACACACCGCATAGTCTCTGGGACTCACAGGAGACGGCTATGCAACACCCTAGATACCTCAGCCCCTTTGCGCATAAGGCAAACGTGCCTCTGCCTGAAACACGCCCCTCCTTACGACCGGGGTTCAGTGGCAGCACTATGATTGCAACACCTGACGGGGATATTACTGCGGAAAAGCTACGGGTGGGGGATATGGTGATGACCTATGACAATGGTCCCCAACCTATCTCGGGCCTGTGGCGCAGCGGCAGGTTTGCAAGGGACAATACGATCTGTGGCGTGCGTATTCCTGCGGGCCGATTTGGGGAAAACAGCCCAGCTCAAGATGTTGTTCTGGCACAAAACCAGCGTGTTCTTCTGTCTGGCTGGCAGGTTGATTTGTATTTTGAAACAGATCAGGCACTGGCCTGCGCAGGCGATCTCAGCACAGAGCTCGCACCATTCCCGGCCAATCAAGAAGGCAACAAAAGCCGGATTGCGATCATGTTGAAATGTCCTGAGCTGATCAAGGCGGATGGTCTTTGGGTCGAAAGTCTGGCGGGCGTATCCAACCAAATGACGGATGAAAAAACGAGCATCAAAGCGATCATTGGAACCGCTCTGGACAGTCTGACCCATACCGACAGCGCGCCAAGACCTGTTTTGGAAGGGTGGGAGGCGACGTTGATCGATCAAGCAATTACGCCTGATGACAAACGGCAAGATTGGGCCTCTGTCGCGTAGATGTATCATGAATCGGGTCGCCCCGAATGGCGTGCTGTTGTAGAAATTCAGCAAGCTGTTCGGAGTTTGAGACCATGTCTGATGATGTAAATATTGCCTACCATTATGGGATCGTGAAACGCGCCATTGATCTGATCGACGACGCAGATGGAACGGACCTGCCGCTTGAGGCGCTTGCAGCGAAGATGGGCATGAGCCCTGCGCATTTCCAAAGAGTATTCAGCCGTTGGGCTGGCGTATCGCCAAAACGGTTCCAGCAATACCTGACCCTCGGACATGCGAAATCCTTGCTGGACGCCCGATTCACCACTTTGGAAACATCGAACGCAGTTGGCTTGTCAGGTAGCAGCCGCCTGCACGATCTATTCCTGCGCTGGGAAGCGATGAGCCCAGGTGATTTTGCTCGCAAAGGTCAAGGCCTGGTTATCCGTTACGGATGGGCCAACAGCCCCTTTGGATCCGCCTTGATCATGACGACAGACCGTGGCGTTTGCGGCTTGGCTTTCGGAGATGAAACAAACCGTGAGGACGCTTTCGCCGATATGGCGGCCCGCTGGCCTGCGGCAACTTATGTGGAAGACTCTAAAAGCATTGTCGCTACCGCTGATGAGATTTTCGATCATAGGTCCGAAACACAACTGCACCTGATCGGTGCGCCCTTCCAGATCAAGGTTTGGGAAGCCCTGCTTAGCATCCCGTCAGGTCATGTAACCACTTATTCTGAAATAGCAAAATCCATTGGCAACCCGAAGGCTGTCCGCGCTGTGGGCACCGCAGTCGGACGCAACCCGGTGTCCTGGCTAGTCCCTTGCCACCGGGCCTTGCGCAAATCTGGTGGCCTTGGCGGATACCACTGGGGTTTGCCCGTCAAACGCGCTATGCTGGCTTACGAAACTGCCCGTAAAGAAGCTGTTTAATGCGGCAAGAAGACGCGTATTCGCTTAAATGTGCAGTGCATTACATATATTTGTAAGATAACAATCATAAAGTTAAGCAACCAATGAGTTGAGGCAGACGTAGAAATGACCCGTACTTCCCTTATTTTCGCCAGTGTATCAGTATTGGCCCTTGCCGCATGCGACCAAGGCAACCTGAACACCGGAAATGGCACAGGCGCAGGCGCTGGAAACCGCACGCAAACAGGTGCCATCATCGGCGGTCTGGTTGGCGGCGCAATCGGCGCATCCAGCAGTGATGACAAGCTGGTCAAAGGTGCCGTTGGTGCTGGCATCGGTGCCGCTGTCGGCGGCTTGATCGGCAACAGGCTGGACAAACAGGCGCAGGACCTACGCCGCGATATTCCCAATCAGGATATCGGTATCGTCAACACAGGGACTGAATTGCGGGTGACAATGCCGCAGGATCTTCTGTTTGCAACCGACAGCGCCTCGTTGCGACCTGATCTGCAGCGCGATCTGCGCGCGTTGGCCGGAAACCTGAATGATTATCCTGATACAACCGTCAATATAGTCGGTCATACGGACAATACAGGCAGCGCCAATTACAACTTCAATCTATCCCAACGCCGGGCTCAAACCGTGGCTTCTGTACTTCAGAACTCTGGCGTTCAAGGCTTCCGGATTCGTTCATTCGGACAAGGCGAAGACCAACCGATCGCTTCTAACCTGACACCAGAAGGGCGCTCACAAAACCGTCGGGTCGAGATTATTATCCGCCCCAACGCTGCCTGATCCAAGACAAAACAAAAAACGGCCTGACGCAACTCAGGCCGTTTTTTATTGCTATCCCCCATATGCGGTCATATCTTTTGACCAATTTTAGGGGGTCGCAATGCCGTTTCAGAAAATTGAAGCCGAAAAGCTATCCAGTTCAATTGTGCGTCAGATTGAACTGCTGATCCTGCGCGGTATTTTGCGTCCAGGCGAACGCCTGCCATCAGAACGAGAGTTGGCCGAACGCATGGGCGTTTCGCGGCCATCCTTGCGGGAAGCAATCGCAAGTTTACAGGATCGCGGCCTTTTAGCGACACGGGCGGGGGCAGGGATTTATGTGGCGGATGTTTTGAACTCGGCTTTTTCCGACGCACTGATCCAGCTTTTTGCAACACATGATGAGGCTGTGTTTGACTATATCTCTTTCCGCCGCGACCTAGAGGGCATGGCTGCAGAACGTGCCACACGTTTAGGGTCTGATACGGACCTTAAGGTGGTCGATACAATCTTTCGCAAGATGGAAACCGCACATACTAAACGCAATCCGGCTGAGGAAGCCGCATTGGATGCAGAGTTCCACCTTGCCATCATTGAGGCAAGCCACAACACAGTCATGCTGCATATGATGCGTGCAATGTTCCAATTACTGCGCGAAGGCGTCTTCTACAATCGACAGGTCATGTTCAAGCAACGCACAACGCGCGATATGTTGCTGGACCAACACCGCACCATCAATGATGCAATTCAAGCCCGCAATGGCCCAGCAGCCCGTGCTGCAGTTGAAGCGCATATGACCTATGTGGAAAACAGTCTGTCCGACCAACAACGCGCAGAACATAACGAACTGATAGCCCAGCAAAGACTGGAACATGAAAATGACCGTTAAGGCTGCGCGCGTAAATTCGCATAATCAGCTCTAAAAATCTGCCTTAGTATGATCGACCTGCGGTTTGGTTCCGTATAATCTAAGCAGAGTTCAAAATCTGGGATATTTCAAATCCGGCGTAGACCGGTTTTTCCAGATGTAGTGTGGCCCTGCATTGCGAAGCGGGGGGACCATGCAACAGATTGATCTGGGCGATATTATTGTGAACGCTCGTATTGACGGCAATCCAAATGGACGGCCAGTTGTTTTTGGCAATTCATTGGGGACGACACTTAATCTGTGGGATCAGGTGATCGAGCGGCTACCACAAAACCTACGCTTGATCCGCTTTGATACGCGTGGGCATGGCGGTACCTCTGCACCGAATGCGCCTTATGCGATGGGTGCTCTTGTCCGCGATGCAGAAAGAGTTCTTGATGCTCTGGACGCCAGGAATTGTGTTTTTGTAGGTCTTTCATTGGGTGGATTGGTTGCGCAGGGCTTAGCGACGAAACGGCTTGATCTGATAAGGGCGCTGGTTTTGTGCAATACGGCAGTCAAAATGGGCACGCCCCAGACATGGCAGGATCGCATTAACGAGATCAACGATAAAGGCTTGTCTGGCATTGCAGATGAAGTCATGGAGCGCTGGTTTGCCCGGCGTTTCCTTGAAACACCCCAAATGACCCGATGGCGCAAGATGCTGATGGAAACGCCTCAACACGGCTATATCGGATGTTGCGCTGCCATTTCCGGAACAGATTTCTACAACCAAACCGCAAGCCTGAGCCTGCCAACCCTTGCCATTGCGGGAAGTGAAGACAAGACGACCCCGCCAGACCTTGTTCGCGAGATCAGTGATTTGATCAAAGGCAGCCAGTTTCATCTCATCCGAGGTGCAGGTCATTTACCATGTGTCGAAAAACCGGATGAATATGCTTTGGCTATTACCGGTTTTCTGGAAGAAATTGGGCATCTGGAACGCGCCAGTCAAAACTAAAAGCCCCCTATCCTGATAGACATAGGCTTGAACAGACAGCTTTGACGCGGCACTGTGGCAGCTCATTTGCTTGAAGGCTCTTATGTTCCGGAACCTGCCTGTCACTTTCATTATGATTACAGTCGTTCTGGATGCCATGGGTATCGGACTAATCCTACCAGTAATGCCAGAGCTGATTATGGATGTGCGCGGCAGCGACATCTCAAATGCAGCACTTTGGGGTGGCATCCTTTCTGCTGCTTTTGCTGTCATGCAGTTTCTGTTCAGCCCGGCGCTTGGGAATCTGAGTGATCGTTTTGGGCGCCGGCCCGTTCTGCTGGTGTCCCTTTTCGTTATGGCGCTGGACTATGTGGTGATGGCTTTAGCAGGTACGATCTGGTTGCTGCTGGCCGGACGAATTGTCGGCGGCGTCACTGCTGCAACCCATTCTACAGCATCTGCCTACATGGCCGATATTAGTCCAAAAGAGAAAAAAGCGCAGAATTTCGGCCTGATATCCGCAGGATTTGGACTAGGGTTCATCCTCGGCCCGGTCATTGGCGGCCTACTGGCCGAGTTCGGACCGCGGGCACCTTTCTATGCTGCTGCTATTCTGGCGGCGACCAACCTGATCTTCGGGTTTTTCGTTCTGCCCGAAACCGTCACGCCTGAAAAGCGTCGCCCCTTCACTTGGAGAAGGGCCAATCCGGCGGGCGGGCTAAAATATATCGGGGCATTACCTGGCGTCGGTTGCCTGTTATTGGTTTTCTTCTTCTATCAAGTCGCCAACATGGTCTACCCGGCAATATGGGCCTACTACACGCAGGCAGCTTTTGGCTGGAGTCCGGGTATGATCGGCGTATCACTTGCGGTCTACGGCATCTCAATGGCCATTGTGCAAGGAAGTCTGATCCGGGTGATAATCCCAAGGCTTGGTGAAACCCGTACGGTCTGGTTCGGTTTGATTTTCAACGCGATAATGTTGGCAATCATCGCCTTTGTGTCCAACGGATGGCTGCTGCTTGCCCTTACCCCACTTTCAGCTCTTGGCGCGATCGTAGCACCGGCCTTGCAAGGGATCATGTCGCAACGCGCGCCCGACGACCAACAGGGCGAACTTCAAGGCCTTCTGTCATCCATCAACGCCGTCGGCATGATCATCACACCACTGATGATGACACAAGTATTCGCCATTTTCACCGCCCCGGATGCTGCCATTTTCCTGCCTGGCGCTGCGTTTCTTTTGGCGGCAATAATCATGCTGGTATCATGGGCTATATTTGCCACCAGCCTTAGCCGGAATCCCACAGCCGCAGATGCGCCATGATCTGCCCATGATCAGAGGCAAGCTTGTTATACGGTGCCTCCGGGTGAGACCCATCAGTCAGATGGTCATTGAACACGCTGAAATAGTCCATCTCGCCAATCTGATCCGGCCCTTCGATGAAATGGCGTGACATCAGGATCTGGTCAATGGATTCGTATACTCCACCGAACGCCGCAGTATAAACCATGTCACGCAGGGATCTGCGCACGAACAGCTTTTCGCAGGAATGCAGGCGCAAGGTTTCGATGCTTTCGCGGATTTGCTCAGCTTCTTCCTTGATATATCGATCATTGGCCTTCTGCGCATCATGGCGGCGCATCCAAGCATAGTTCTTGAATGGCAGTTCACCTGCGATGATCTCGGACGATACGGCGTTGTCAGCGTCATTGAAATCACCCAGCACCATAACTGGATTGCCCTGTTTGATCTCGTCTACGATCATTCGACGCAGCACCCACGCCTCTGCCATGCGACGCACAGCCGCGCGCATCGATCCAAGTGCGCGACCAACAGCATCGTAGTTCAGCAAGTCCGCTTCGGGCGCAAAATCCGCCCCTTCGGGTCGCATGAATTCCCCAAGCTTGGATTTGAGGTGGCAATTGAATATGGTAACGACCCGTCCATCCACAGGGATCTTCGCCTTCAGGATCGGGCGCGACAGGCGGTTCAGGCGAAACGCCCCACCGTCACCACCACCCATCAGGCCGAAAGGGATTTCGATAACAGGTGAAACGTCCTGAATGATCTCCGGCGTGCCCACGAAACCAAAGCGCGACAAGATGGCTACACCCGGCCGCCGCTCACCGGGGCCACCATCATTGGCATTGGGGGCGAATGCGAGGCCGGCGTCCGTGTAAGGCGCGTAAGCCAATTTTCGGAAAATCGCCTTCTTGGCATATCTCTTGGATCGGTCCGGCAGGGCATCATCGTTTGAGGCTTTGCCCCTACGATCAGCTTCATCTACCACATCCTGAAGGGGCTCCTGATCAAAGATTTCCTGAAAACATATGATGTCTGCGTTCAGAGTGAAAACCTGATCAGCCAGCCAATCCTCTTTCCAAGCGTGTTCTTCAACTGTGTATTTTTCAAAGCGGTAATATTCCTGCTCTGCGCCGATCAGGTTTTTGACATTGAAACTGGCGATGGTGAAATCTGTCATGCGGTATCTCCGTATTTGTCCAAAGCCATGCGGAACACGCCTGCATCAACATTCCCGCCGGAGGCAACGACGATCACGTCGTCCCCATCAATCTGATCACTTTGATATAGTGCAGCCGCCAGCGCGATTGCTCCGCCCGGCTCCAGCACCACCTTCAGCCGTGAAAAGGCCACGACCATCGCCCGCAAGCAGTCTTCTTCGGGTACAACAATACCCGGACCACAGAGGCGTTTGAGAATAGGAAAGGTGATCTCACCTGGTTGCTGCGTGATGATAGCGTCGCAAAGGGACCCGGACGTTTTATCATTGCGCCTGATCTGCCCCGCCACCAGTGACCGGGCCACGTCGTCAAACCCGACGGGCTCGACCGGGCGAACGCGCAAATCCGGCGCTTTCGCCTCCAGCGCCAGCGCAATGCCAGAGGTCAAGCCGCCCCCACCGCAACACACCAGAACATCGCTTGCATTCACGCCCAGCTCCGCCGCTTGTGTCGCAATTTCCAGACCGGTTGTTCCTTGCCCAGCAATCACTTGCGGTTCATCAAACGGTTTGATCAGGGTCAGCCCGCGTTCCGACGACAAACGGTCGCCTATCTCATCGCGATCCTCAGAACCACGATCATATAGCACGACCTCCGCCCCCAGGGCCCGCGTGTTGTCGATCTTTATCTGTGGCGCGTCTGCAGGCATGATAATCACGGCCTTCGCCCCATGTTGCCGTGCTGCCAACGCCACACCCTGCGCATGATTGCCGCTGGAAAAAGCGATCACGCCTGCCTTCAATGCATCATCATCAAGGTTTGAAACAGCAGCCCAGGCCCCACGAAACTTGAACGACCCTGTATGTTGTAAGGCTTCTAGTTTAACAAAAACGCGACGGTCTGCAATTTCATCTACAAACGGAGAACTCAAAAGCGGCGTTCGCCGCGCATGGCCTTCGAGCCGCTTTGCAGCGGCTTCGATCATTGCGATATTCATTGCATCTGCTCTAGCCATTCCTTAATCACCATCAGCGATTCCGGCTCATCCAGAAACGGGACATGACCCCGGTTTGGTACATTGGCGAAGGTCATATCAGGCCGGCGGCGCTGCATTTCTGCGGCCGTTTCCTTGGTAATAATATCGGAGTTCTCGCCCCGGATAAGTGCCGTCGGCAACCCTTCAAGCGCTTTGAAAAATGGCCAGAGATCAGGGTTGAGGTTTTCCGCCTTTTCCAAGACACCCTCACGCAGCTTCGGATCATAGTTGATATTCAACCCATCCGCGTCCTGCACGTAGTGACGTTCGACTTCTTCTCGCCAACGGCTTTCCGGCACGCTGGAAAATCCGGCCATCAACTTGGCGCGGGCTTGTACAGCGTCTTCTACTGTTTTGAATGTGGGGCGGCGTCCGAGATAGACCTTGATCGCTTCCAAACCGGGGGTGGCAACTTCGGGGCCAATATCGTTGAGACAAACACCTAGAAGACGTTTTTTGAGCATCGCAGCAAGCCCCATCGCAATAACGCCGCCACGGGAAGTGCCCAGAATGGCGGCCTTCTCGATACCAAGATTGTCTAGCAGCGCAATCGCGTCCTGTCCTTCTTGTGGCAAGGTGTAAGTAGTTAGATCAGCCCAGTCCGATTTACCGCGCCCGCGATAATCCAGACGGATAAGGCGTACATCTGAAAGATGCGGTGCAACATAGTCGAAATCGGTCCCATTGCGGGTCAGCCCCGCAAGGCAAAGCACAGGAAGCCCACTGCCTTCATCGGTAAAATGCAGCTGCGTGCCATCTGCTGCGTTGAAATACATCTAAATCGCCCCTGCAAGATCGGGAATTGTTGCCAAATCGCTTAGGACATGCGCTGGTTTCCAGGGCAACCTATCCATAGGTTCCGCCCCACGGTTAACCCAAGCGGTTGTGAACCCATATCCAGTTGCCGCTGCCGCATCCCAGCCATTGGAGGACACAAACAAAACTTCAGATTTTGCACAATCAAAGCGTTTGCCCACAAGATCATATACGACAGCAGCAGGTTTGAAGATACCCACATCCTCAACACTCAGCACATCATGCAAAACGTCGCCGATCCCTGCGGATTTCACAGCGCCATCCAGCATATCAGGCGACCCGTTAGACAAAATGGCTGTCGTCATGCCCATGTTTTTCAACGCAGCCAGCATCGAAGGAACTTCCGGGTAGGCCTGCAACTCCCAATAAAGCGCCAACAGGCGTTCCCGCAGGTCAGGGTCAGACAGACCGTTTGCCTGCATCGCCCAATCAAGACCTTCGCCAGTGACTTGCCAGAAATCCGTATGATCGCCTGTGATGGCGCGCAACCAGGTGTATTGCAACTGTTTCAAACGCCAATCATTGGCCAGTTTTGCCCAGCATTCTGCTAAAGCCTTATGTCCCAGTTCCTCTGCTGCCTGTCGTGCGGCAGAAGCAACATCAAAAAGCGTGCCATAAGCATCGAATACACAAGTGGTGATTGCCATTATGATCCCCTTTATGGGGAACACTTGCACACTCCCCCGCGAAGGGAAACGCCGAATTATAGCCGCTTGGGATCAGATATAAGCAAGCAGCATCCGGTAGCCGCCCCAAAGATGCGCAGCCATTGTGAACAAATAAGCAGCCAGCGCCAAAAGAGCCTGTAAACGGGTCAGGCGGTATTCGCTTTCTGCTTCTTCAGATTTTGCAAATAAAGAATGTGCGCCCATCAAAGCAAATGCAGTTAACGCGATGGATTGGAGCGAGACCGCCGCCGCGGCCAGTGCAGCGCTCATCCCCAAAGCGATATAGTTGGTCGCGCCGGGCGTGAACGCATTTGTAATAATGCGGACACAGCGACCACCATCAAGCGGCCAGAATGGCAACAGATTGAAGAAATTTAATGCCCCTGTAACCATCGCAAAAGCCCAGAAGAAATCAGCACCCATTGTTGAGATAGGGTCCAGAAAGTCCGACAAAGCCATTGAAAGCACCAAGGGCGCAATGCAAATGCCGGGTCCCATCAGTGTGATGAAAAAGCTATGCATATCACTTTCGGGTCGCTTATCGGAAATCGCAACACCGCCCAACAACGGTATTAAGCGAAACCGCGCGTCATCATGGCCAGCAATGCGGTAAGCCGCCACATGGCCGAATTCGTGGATCATAACGCTGAGGATAATAGCCAATCCGTAGAGTGGCCCGAAATACCAGGCAGCAGCAGCGAAAGCTAAGGCGCCAAGGCCAAGACCTTCGACATCCATGCCAACGACTGTCACCCCGTTGCCGGATACCAATCCGCCACGAAGCGCGTATAGCGTCAAAGAGCATAATAGTAGCGCCCCAACCAATGCGAGCATCTGCGTTATCCTAACCCAAACTCCGTTAGGGCAGACTTAGAAGCGCAGTCTGGCATGAAATGGGCGGCAATATGGCGTTTCTTGCCTTAGTCTTTGCGAAGCGGTTTTAACCTATAGTTTGGTTAAATATCTCGACCGCAGCTTTGTGGCTTGAGCCGTCTTTAACAATTGAGTCTTAGGTCATGGGTTGGGCTATTGTCACAGGTTCTCGGGCTGTGGCATCCCCAAAACATGATACCCACCGTCAACGCGAATGATCTCGCCTGTTGTGCAAGCGCCACTGTCTGAAGCCAGATAGACGGCCGTACCGCCGACAGCCTCAAGCGTTGCATTTGCACGTAAGGGGGCGTTTGCCTCGGTCTGACGAAATGTGCGGCGCGCGCCCCCAATGGCGGCACCTGCAAGTGTTTTCATGGGCCCCGGGCTAATCGCGTTGACCCGAATACCATCTGGGCCCAAATCATTCGCCAAATACCTGACCGAGCTTTCCAAAGCCGCTTTTGCAACGCCCATCACGTTATAAAATGGCGTGACCCTGTTCGAGCCTTGATACGTCAGCGTCAGGATCGTACCACCACCTGGCATAAGCGGAGCCGCACGCCGGGCGATATCAATCAACGAATAACAGGAAATCGCCAGGGACGTTTTAAAGTTGTCACGCGTTGTATTAATAAACCGCCCTGTCAGTTCGTTCTTATCGGAAAAAGCAATCGCGTGGACAATGAAGTCAAGTTGCCCCCAACGATCCTTGAGCTTGGAAAAGCAGTCATCCATTGAGGCGTCATCGGTCACGTCTACATCTACCAGAAAGTCTGAACCAAGGCTTTCCGCCAACGGCGCAACGCGTTTGCCAAAAGCCTCGCCCTGATAGGAAAATGCAAGCTCTGCACCTTCCGCCGCCATCGCCTTGGCGATTCCCCAAGCTATGGAGCGCTCATTGGCGACCCCCATGATCAAGCCGCGCTTACCACTCATTAAGTCAGACATGGGTGCTCATCCTAAATACTTGCTCAGCAACATGGATCCATTTGTTCCGCCAAATCCGAAAGAATTCGTCATGACGGTGTCCAGACCTGCATTTTCAACCAGATCAGTTGCGATTTCACCGGGGTTCAAATCCGGATCCAATGTTTCAACATTGATGGACGGCGCAATGAAGTCGTCTTGTAACATCAGCAGGCAATAGATTGCCTCTTGCGCGCCTGTTGCTCCTTGGCTGTGCCCTGTCATCGACTTTGTCGAACTGATCGGTGGAGTCTGCCCTTCGCCAAAGACACGGCGCACGGCTTCGACCTCCCCCACGTCACCTACCGGGGTAGAGGTGCCATGTGCGTTGATATAGCTGACCTTACGATCCGCCAAACCGCTCAGAGCAACCCGCATCGCGCGCTCCCCCTTCGCCGGACGGGGCAACCATATCATGACCATCGCTGGTTGCAGCGTAACCTGTTACCTCGGCGTAAATCTTGGCCCCACGGGCCTTGGCGCGTTCCAGTTCTTCCAGAACAACAATGCCCCCGCCGCCTGCAATAACAAATCCGTCCCGGTCCGCATCAAATGCGCGGGACGCCCTTTGCGGCGTATCATTATATTTCGATGACATCGCCCCCATGGCGTCGAACAAGCAGGACAAAGTCCAATCCAGTTCCTCCCCGCCACCAGCGAACATGACGTCCTGTTTGCCGAACTGAATCTGTTCAACTGCGTTGCCGATGCAATGCAGTGAGGTCGAGCAGGCTGATGTGATCGAATAGTTCAACCCCTTGATCTGGAACGCAGTGGAGAGATTTGCGCTGATCGTCGATGACATACATTTCGGGACCGCAAATGGACCGATCCGCTTGGGTGAGCCTTTGTCCAGCACTGTTTGATGTGCCACCAGCATAGAAGATGTTGACGGCCCACCAGATCCCGCGATCAGCCCCGTGCGTGGATTGACAACATCGCTTTGCTCAAGCCCCGCATCCGCAATCGCCTGTTCCATCGCGATGTGGGCATAGGCCGCACCCGGTCCCATAAAACGCAAGCGACGTTTATCCACATGCTCTGTCACATCAATTTTCAGCGTTCCAGCCACTTGGCTGCGAAACCCGTGTTCGACCATCTCTTCGGCTGTTTCCACCCCGGATTTGCCTACCTTCAGAGCGGCCATGACCTCATCAGCGGAATTGCCAATAGGTGATACGATCCCCAAACCTGTAATCACAACGCGGCGCATGGCATCCTCCTTTGGTCGTATGGCTCAGGCGTCTTCTGCGACAGCCAGACCGACCTTCATATCCTTGACCTGATAGATTACTTCACCATCCGCTTCGACACGGCCATCCGCAACACCCATTTTCAGGCGGCGATCAATAACACGGGTGAAATCCACGTAATAGGTAATCATAGCGCGATCAGGCCGAACCATACCCGTCAGCTTAACTTCGCCAACACCCAAGGCAAACCCCTGCCCCTGCCATCCGCGCCATCCAAGATTGAACCCGGTAAGCTGCCACAGGCCATCCAGCCCGAGACAACCCGGCATCACCGGATTACCTGGAAAATGACAGGCAAAGAACCATAAATCAGGCGTAATGTCGAACTCTGCCACCACATGCCCCTTGCCATGAGCACCCCTATCACCACTGATATCCGTGATACGGTCCATCATTAGCATCGGCGGCTCAGGCAACTGGGCATTGCCGGGGCCAAACAACTCACCCCTTGCGCATTTCAGCAGTTCATCCTTGCCAAAACTTGTCGGAAACTCCGCCATACAGTCCGCCCCTATATCCCCTGTGTTTTCCTTGAGTCCCGTCTAACATTGGCCTTCACTGGCGCGCAAGTGCCGCACTTTCATCACGACATTCGATTTTTATTTGAAACATAGAGGCATAGAGCCCTATATAAGAGATATGAGTGTGCATTCTGTTGATATGACCGAACAAAAGATCAAACGCGGGACGGCTTGGCTGTCAAGCGCTGGCTTACGCCCGACACGTCAAAGGGTGGCCTTGGCGTCGCTGTTGATTGGTGATGGTCAGGACAGGCACGTTACCGCAGAAATCCTGCATGAAGCGGCAAAGAAAAGTGGCGACTGCGTCTCACTTGCAACTGTCTATAATACCCTACGTGCATTCTCGGATGCTGGCCTAATCCGAGAGATCATGGTCGATGGTACAAAGTCCTATTTCGACACACGCATTGATGATCACCCGCATTTCTTCTGGGAAAACGATGGTACATTGTCAGATGCCCCGAAAGAACAGCTGGAAATCTCTGCCTTGCCTGATGCCCCTGAAGGAACAGAGATTTCCAAGGTGGACGTGGTGATCCGTCTGAGACGAACCTGATCAGGGCTCAATATCGAACCATGTCTCCGGGTATGTCGGGGTAATCCGCATCCGCTGCTTTAAACGTATTCTGCCGCCACCAATGGGTCATTGCCCATTTCTCGCCCTCTGTGACGCTGACGCCGGCATGCAAAGAATAGGGATGTATGTCTGCTGATCCCACCAAAGTATTCGCAAAAATCAATATGCGCCCCAGTTTTGCCTGAACCGCGATCTTCAATTTCGGGAAAACCGTCTCGCCCCCGGCCGGCACATCATTCAGATAACAAATCGAAGTATAAAGGCGCTGGCCGCCATTCTTTTTAGCCATGCGTCCGCCTTCGCTATCATCAAACCCATCGGGGTGCGGCCTGAATTCCTGCTCATTACAATAATGCAATAGCTGCACAGGCTCAGAGTTTTCTGGTGGAAGTTTCAGCCAGAATGCAATGTTTCTGGTCAGTTCTGTCATGCTCTCATGCTGCCATTGATCCAGAGTCGCCTGACTGTTGGTGCGCAAGTCACTTAACATCTGGCCGCCATCCGGATTAATCGTCGGGGCTTGCGCCATAGCGTTCATGCCCAGAGTAATCACCTGGTCTGCGAAACTCTTGTCAAAGGCGTTCTCAATCACAACTACAAGGGGGTTAATGTTCAATATCATCATATCGTTAGGCGCTCACACATAGTAAAATTGCTTCGTTCATTAGTCATACTCAAGACGGCTGAATTACGAAACCACATCCTCGCTTCCTTCGCCTTAAATGCATCCGCAAGTCTAGCGCCTGTTGATCGGTCCTGACACGCTGTATGCGTTTTGTCATTATGCCGCAGCGCAGCACTTGCAGTGCCTTACGTAATATCCTAACAACAGGGCGACCGATTACGAAATATCCTTACGCTGCGAGACCTGCCATGAGCTTCCGACTGCAACCCACATCCCCTGCCCGTCCAAACCGTTGTCAGTTGTTCGGCCCCGGCTCCCGCACGGCTTTGTTTGAAAAAATGGCTGCCTCCGCCGCAGATGTAATCAACCTTGATCTAGAGGACTCCGTTGCGCCGGATGACAAACCGCAAGCACGCAAGAACATTATCGAAGCGATTGGCGATGTCGATTGGGGCAATAAATACCTGTCAGTCCGGATCAATGGGCTGGATACACCCTATTGGTATCGCGATGTGGTTGATATTCTGGAACAGGCAGGTGACCGGGTTGATCAGATCATGATCCCCAAGGTCGGCAATGCCGCTGACATTTACGCTGTCGATGCACTGGTCACAGCCGTTGAGGCCGCTAAAGGCAGGCAAAAGCGGATTAGTCTTGAGGTTATCATCGAAAGCGCTGCCGGGATTGCCCATGTGGAAGACATCGCCGCTTCTTCTCCACGATTGCAGGCGATGAGCCTTGGGGCTGCGGATTTCGCGGCCTCCATGGGAATGCAAACCACTGGCATCGGCGGGACGCAGGAAAACTATTATATGCTTCAGGATGGCGCAAAACACTGGTCCGATCCATGGCATTGGGCACAAACAGCTATCGTTGCTGCCTGCCGCACCCATGGCGTTTTACCAGTGGACGGACCATTCGGGGATTTCTCGGATGACGAAGGGTTCCGGGCACAAGCGCGTCGGTCTGCGACATTAGGCATGGTCGGCAAGTGGGCGATCCACCCCAAGCAAATTGCTTTGGCAAACGAGGTCTTCACCCCCTCTGAAACGCAAGTGCAGGAAGCACGCGAAATCCTTGCTGCTATGGAACAGGCCAAGAAAAACGGCGAGGGTGCCACTGTTTATAAGGGGCGACTGGTGGATATTGCCTCGATCAAACAGGCCGAAGTCATCGTCCAGCAGTTTGAGATGATAAATACCTAAGACCTGTTGAGTTGCATCTGGCAATCAGCGCGGCCATATAGTGTGGCACGTCACAAGATCGGAGCATGCAATGAACAACTATCTTGAGTTCGAAAAGCCATTGGCCGAAATCGAAGGCAAAGCAGAAGAACTGCGCGCTATGGCCCGTCAGAACGAAGAGATGGATGTCGAAAAGCAGGCCGCTGATCTGGACAACAAAGCATCAGAACTTCTGCAAAGCCTCTACAAGAATCTGGACCCTTGGCGCAAATGTCAGGTCGCACGGCATCCGGACCGCCCCCACTGCAAAGACTATATCGAGGCTTTGTTTACTGAATACACACCGCTGGCCGGGGATCGCAATTTTGCGGACGATCATGCTGTCATGGGCGGTTTAGGCCGCTTCAATGATACGCCCGTCATGGTGATCGGCCATGAAAAAGGCACCGATACCAAAACGCGGATTGAGCGGAATTTTGGCATGGCCCGCCCCGAAGGCTACCGCAAGGCGATCCGGCTGATGGATATTGCGCACCGCTTCAAACTGCCGGTTATTACACTGGTAGACACACCCGGGGCCTATCCCGGTAAGGGTGCAGAAGAACGCGGGCAATCGGAAGCGATTGCCAGATCCACTCAGAAATGCCTTGAGATCGGCGTGCCGCTGATTTCGGTCATCATCGGTGAAGGTGGTTCAGGTGGGGCGGTCGCATTCGCAACGGCGAACAAGGTCGCCATGTTGGAGCATTCGATCTACTCGGTGATCAGCCCGGAAGGATGCGCTTCAATCCTTTGGAAAGACGCCGAGAAAATGCGCGAAGCCGCCGAAGCCTTGCGCCTGACAGCGCAAGACCTGAACAAACTAGGTGTTTGCGACGAGATAATCCCTGAACCTATGGGTGGTGCGCAACGGGACAAGGAACAAACTATCAAAAATGTCCGGGCCGCGATTAAAAAGATGCTGACGCAATTGTCTGGCATGGAAGGTGACAGGTTGATCATGGATCGCCGGCAGAAATACCTTGGATTAGGATCAAAAGGGCTGGCGGCTTAGGCTTTTGAGCCCGTCACCACATCGTTTTGGCAGCACGTCCGGGCCAGTTCGCATCGTAGGTTGCGCCATCAATAGTGCCATCTGTCATTTCCTTAAGGATATCCCCAACGGAGGGTAAATTGATGCTCTGGTCATCGCCTGACCACAGGCCCGCACGCAGCAAAGCTCGGGCACATTGAGCGTATATTTCACCGATCTTGATAATAATGACCGATCTGGGTCGTATGCCTTTACGCACAAACTGCTCTAACATTTCGTCATCTACACTGATCTTTGCCTGACCGTTCACGCGCACCACGTTGTTAGATCCGGGAACCATAAACATCAGTGATACGCGCCCGTCAGCCACGATGTTGCGCAAACTGTCCAATCGATTGTTACCGCGCCAATCGGGCATCGCAAGTGTCTGAGGGTCAAGTTCAGTGACCACCGGACCATCATCACCTCGGGGAGAGCCATCGGTGCCATTCGGCCCAACTGTACTAAGCACACAAAATTTTGAGGCCATAATCCAGTGCCGGTATAACGGTGTCATCTGAGTGGCGACCTTGACCAGAGATGCGTCGCCCGGTGTACCGTAAAGCTTCTCAAGTTGCTCTATGGTTTCGACAAATTCCAAATGCCTAGCCCTTTTTCACGAACCCAGCCTCATCAAGCAATCGGTCAGAAGCGGTTTCGACCTCATGTTCCAGCCTTTGAAGGAACTCTTCTCTTGGCAAGCCAGCTGGGATTGGAGGTAAAAACTCGACAACCGCCGTACCCGGCTTGCGATAAATCCCGCGTCGTGGCCAAAACACGCCTGCATTGGTCGCAACGGGAAAGCATTCTTGACCCATCTGTTCATAAAGGGCTGCTGTCCCAACTTTGTAAGGTGCCTTAACCCCCGGTGCCAGACGGGTCCCTTGGGAATATATCACCAATTGTCCTGGTAGCTGAGCACCTCGTTTTACATCTTCCAGCATTTTTGCAATCGCTTTGCCCCGTTTGCCACGATCGACCGGCACACACCCCAGACGATAGACATATTGCCCAAATATTGGCGCATAGAGCAGCTCTTTCTTCATGATAAATTTCCCATGGGGAATGGAATTGAATATCATGAAAATATCGAGGTAGGACTGATGTTTCGCTGCAACCAGCACCTCACCTGTTGGGGGCGTGCCACGCACTTCTGTTTCCAGATTGATCATCCAGCGTGCTGTCCAACGCACGAAACGCGCATACCCATGACACGCGGCCACTGCCCCCATGGGACTGATCAATGTCCACGGCAGATAGAACAAAGCGTATAAAACGATAGCCACATAAATCGTCAGGCCGAATAACAGGGATCGTATCCACTGCAGACTGTAAGCAAACATCATGTGACCTCGTTCAATGTCTTCAACGCGGCGCTCCGCGTTGCAAGGAAAGCGACAACCGCTGCTAACGGTGGCACGATCAGAGGCCAGAGCCAATGCCATCCCTGAAACCCAAGCCCAGTCAGAAAAGCCCCGTCTTCTGCAGGCGCTGGAAGCAAGGCGATGGCAACCATCCCTAGAACAGCGCCAATCGCAGCACCTGACAGCGCCCGCAGGGTAAACCGGCGGACAAAAGCGCGGGCTATATAGGTATCCTTTGCGCCCACCAATCTGGTCACACGGATTACTTGGGCATTGGCCGACAAGGCAGCGCGGGCCGCTAATGTGATCATCGCTGCGGTTGATAAAGCGATCACCCCGATTGCGACCCAGCCCAGAAGGCGCAAGCGTTTTGCGGCTGTCACAAGCGGTCTGCGCCAACGGGTGTGGTCATCTAAGATTGCCCCCGGTGCTTCGGCAGAAAGACGCAGGCGCAACCCTTCCGTATCGTAGCCTGCCTCGTCCTCTACCACTTCGATCAGACGCGGGATTGGTAGGCTTTCGACCGGCAAATCTGGGCCAAACCATGGCTCAAGAAGCAGACGCTGTTCCTCGTCGCCCAAAATCCGCGATGTCGCGATCCCCGGAGTGGTGCGCAAGACGTCCTGCGCGGCAAGGGTTTGCGCCTCAATCTCTTCGGCTGGTGCCGAGATGCGGACAGTCGACGTTCGTGCCAGCTCGGACGCCCAACGATCCGCCAAACGGTCTGTTGCAAGCGACAACGCCATCGCAAAGACTGCTAGAAACGCCATAGCCGCGGCGGTGAAGATCGTCAGGTTCGCCGTATAGCCCGATGGTGGCACAACCCGATCTGCCTGCTTGTCACCTGTAAGCAAATCAGCCGCAACTGCGGCAAAAGCTTTAGCCCGAGCGGCGACACTCATAATTCTGCCCCCGCTAAATGTAACTGATTGTCCTTAATTCGAAGGGCTTTGGTCGATACCTGACTCTTCGTACTTCTGATCAAACCAAAGTCGTGGGTCGCCACCAGAATGGCTTTGCCCATACGGTTCAGTTCAACAAGCAGCGCCAGAAGGCGCTCGGACATCTGTTGATCAACATTGCCTGTCGGTTCATCCGCAAGGATCAAATCAGGGTCCATAATTACAGCACGGGCCAAAGCCGCGCGTTGCCGCTCTCCGCCGGACAGCTCTGGTGGCGTGGCATCCCTGCGATCCGACAGGCCAACCCATTTCAAAAGCTCTTCCAGATTTTCCCGTTGGGACGTCACATCGCGTCCGGCAACCGTCAATGGCAGGGCAATATTTTCAATCAAGGGAAGATGATCCAAAAACTGGCAATCCTGATGCACCACACCGATGCGACGACGGGCAAGCGCAATCTGATCCCGGTCCATATCCCGCACATCTTTCCCAAAAACCTGAACCGATCCAGTCGTCGCTTTCAGTTCCATATAGCACAGTTTGAGAAATGTTGATTTTCCGGCACCGGATGGTCCGACCAGAAAATGGAATGACCCCGGTTGCAAGCGAATGGTCATATCGCGCAACAGATCATCCCTATTATAACTATAGGCGGCATTTTCCAGCTCAATCAAAGGGCCTGCTCCGGTTTTCTTTTGCGACAGTTATGCCATTGCGTGCAACACTTGCAATCCGTTGAGGACACTAACGCTTTATTTGACCCAAAGCACAGGTTATGAAAGTGAAAGGAATTGTGGCGCAACAAGGTCTTATTGCGTGAAGTAGGAAAAATATGCGGCTGATCTGTCCAAACTGTGATGCTGAGTACGAGGTCGATGACACGCTCATCCCCGTTGAAGGGCGAGACGTGCAGTGCTCTAACTGTGGCAAGATGTGGTTTCAGGACCACGAAGATGCCGCAGAAGGCCCTAGCCCTGTAACAGGTGCCGTTTTCAAACGGCCATCGGTTGATCCGGAGGCGCTGAACGTCATTCACGAAGAAGTTGAGCGCGAGACACAGGCTCGAAAAGAGGATGCGGAACAACCATCTGTACCGGATACCGCCGCTGCTGAAGACGACGATACAGAAGCGCGCATTCGCGCCTCTATTGAAGAAGATCAGCAAGCACGGGAAGAAGAGCAAGAAGATACCGAGCTAACGACTGCACCACAGCGCGAAGACAGTTCTGGAAAAAGCCAGTTATTGCCGGATATTGATGAAATCAATTCAACTCTGTCGACTGCACCTGTTCAAGTAACGGAAGAAGACGAAGAAGAGGTTGTCGTTGAAACCCGCTCAAAACGCAGTGGTTTCCGACTGGGCTTTGGATTAATGCTTATCCTCGCAACAGTTGCGCTGCTTTTGTATATTTTCGCACCATTTTTGGCCGACCAATATCCATCTATGGCTGATCCTCTGGCACGATATGTGATTATGGTTGAAAAGTTCCGGATATGGCTTGATGGGGCCGCTCAAAATGCGGTCGTAAAAATAACAGAGTGGATCGGGCAACTCAGCGGCTGAGGAATGCGACCTGCTTGTTGAACGTCAGATGACTTTGGACTTCACGTTATCAACTGATCTTGGCCGCGCTGCATCGCGAAAAATGTCCGAGGTGAGCCCATCTAGCAGGCTTTCTGCAATGTAGTTAATGTCTGCTTGCGTCATAAGGGTTGGATAATAAAATACTTGATATTCGGACTCAAAAATACATGGTTCGCAAACAGCAGAAGCCACTTAAGGCTAAGATCCCTACGGACCATCCATTCTTCAATATCATTGCGGAGGCATATCGTGTGTTTGCGCGCTATAAGCCAAAGAGCATTGAGGTCTGCGAAGGTTGTTGCATGGATGCAGATATCGAAGCGGACTTTTTCAATCCACGGATAGATGAGCTTCCACTACATTACATACAGGACTGGTATTTTGCGGCTTACGATCCGAAGGGGGTCGCGAAATCAACATGGGGTTACCTACTTCCTCGAATTCTGGAGATACTCGCGGTTAAAGAAGATGTTAGCTCTGTGGCTCTCGAAGTCAGTCTCAATCGTTTCGAAACAGGCAACCGCAACAATTGGACCTCGGACGAATGGCGAATTCTTGATAAATTTCAACGCCAATTTCTTAAACGCGAAATAGAGAGTAAGACGGAAAACTATTTGGATGACACCATTTGCATGTTCAGGCTTGCAGGATGGCCGCTGGAAGACCTGCTGGAACAGGTTTTATCAACTACTGATATCATTTTGGCGCAGAGGTTTTGGAACGATTGGTGCAATGGAGTTGTGCCGGGACGTGAGGCTGTTTGGATCACAGCATTTTGGGATTATCCTGATAAAACAACGGTATTTGATTTTTACATATCGAAAGCTCTGTACACCAGAATGGAGAGTTTGGCTTTCGCCGATGATGCGGAACCGGAGATTTCCACAAAGGCACTGGCCGTAGCAGGCGTAATTGAAGCGAGCGCCACTTGTCATCGATAGTCCAGACGAATCTAAAGAGAGTGTTCGGGGGTTTCTGGAGAGAACATTGGCGCAAACCTAGCGAAAGCTTACTAAGCCCCGCATTTCTGACCTTGTGTCAGAAATGCTTCATGAATGGGCCGCATTAGCCTAAGGGACTGCACGGATTTATTCAGAAATGTCGCGCATCGAGTCAAAGGTTCGCGACGTCCTAAATCCGCTTAGAACCTATCAAGAAGGCGTCTGAGGTAGTCACGTTCCAGCTCAGGTCTTTGCTGATCACCAGAGCGCCTGCGGATCTCGTCCATCAATTCGCGAGAGCGTTTGCGCGCATCTTCACCGCCCAAAACTTCTTCATTTGATCCAATATTGCCGTCTGATCCTGCATCACGACCAAGCGGGTCACGACTGCCGGGAGTGAATTGGCCACGTTGCCCCTGCCCTTGTTGACCACCGGGTTGCTGTTGTTGATCCTGTGCCAAGGCTTCCCCAAGGTTTCTCATTCCTTCGCGCAAAGCTTCCATGGCATCCGACTGCGCGCCAAGCGCTTCGGCAGTTTCGTCGTTTCGGAGCGCATTTTCAGCGCGGTCCATCGCCTCCCCGGCACGGTCAAGCGCATCGCGGGCCGCGTCACCTTCGGGCGTGCCAGCGCCGGGTATATTGCGGCGTTGCTGGTTCAGTTGATTTCGCAAAGCTTGCTGACGATCTGCAAGCGATCCGGGTTGTTGGCCTTCGCCTTGACCCTGACCTTGATTTGGTTGTGCCTGTTGTTGGCCACCGCTACCTTCGCCTTGTTGTCCTTCTTCATTGGGACGTGGCTGGCCTTCTTGACCTTGTTCAGCCTGGCCCTGCCCGCCCTGACCTTCATGATCCTGACCGCGGCCCTGACCGCCATTACGACCTTCGTTGCCTTGGCTCTCGCCAGCCTGCGCACCGGGGTTATACTGTTCCTGAAGATCACGGAACGCCTTATCGCTCAGCCCTTGCTGTTCGCGAAGCGTGTCTTGTAGGCCTTCCATGGCTTGCTGACCCGGATTTTGGCCACTCTGTCCTTGCTGACCTTCGGCAACCTGCATGTTTTGCATCATTTCCATCAGCTCGCTGAGTAGCTGTTCGGCCTCATCCATGCGGCCTTCTTCCATCAGCTCCTGAATACGATCGAGCATCTCCTGCAACTGATCGCCGGTGATTTCCATCGTCTCATCATTTTGGGCCTGTTGCTGGTCCTGCGGCGAGCCTTCTTGCGCCAATTGCTGCATATATTGTTGCATCGCCTCTGAAAGCTCTTGCATCAGCTCTGCAATTTCTTCGTCAGAAGCGCCATCTTTCATAGCTTCAGATAGACGTTCCTGCGCTTCGCGCAAACGCTCCAGCGCGTCGCTCAGGCGCCCATCCTCTAACATGATTGCAACGCGCCACAGTATCTCTGCTACTTCGTCGCGCGTTTCTTCTGACAGACCAAGCTCACGTCCGATATCCAGACGCGTCAGCGCCATACGTGTCATCAAGTACGCCTGCTCGTTCTTGAAGAATCCTTCTGGCTTATAGGTGATCGTGCGCAATACTTGGCTGGTACGATCCGCATTCTCACGTGACCAGAGCAAATCCCTGCGCTGCTCTACAATGGCTTTGGCAATCGGCTGGAAAAATCGGCGGCCGGGTAAGATTGTAGACAAAACCTCTGTCTCACTGACCTGATCAGAACCATCAGTAACGGTCATCCGAAATTCAACAGGCAGACCTGCCCAAACATGTTCGGACAGGTTTTCGATCAAGGTTTCGGTGAATTCTTCCCTATTACCTGAAATCGGCATTGGCAGGTCTAATAGAATTGGCGCTTGGTCCTCTGGATCAGCTACCAGGCCATAGTGGCGTTCAACCTTTGCAAGGTCGAGTGTAATTTCCGCGCTCCCCATTTGAACGCCGTAATCATCAGAAGCCGTGAACGGTAATTTTAACTCACCGGCAGGGCTGCGTTCAATCTCGCCCGCGACCTCTACAACTGGCACCGCATCGCTTGTCGCTGTAATTTGCCAAGTGTGTTCATCGTCCGCCCCTTCAAGGCGAATTTCACCGTTTTTCTTGATCGGCAGCGAGAATGCAGTTTCTTCGGGGGAAACCTCTGCCCCGTCTGATACCGTTTCGACAAGAGACAGACGACCGGGCTGCCCGTAAAAGCGTACTGTTATTTCGCTATCTACCGGGACTGACAAGTCCGTCTGTTTGACCTCATTGAGATACAGGCTTGGACGCCCGGTATATGCAGGAGGTTCAATCCACATTTCCCAGCTTGGGCCAGCCAAAGCAGCCTCTGCGGTTGAGCCCGGCGTCAGATCACCCAATGAATTTGGGCGCCAGATGGATCCGAAACTTAAAGCCATGGCGAAGAAAAGCAGGGCCACATATCGCAATGCGTAAGGGTCCCTATCTGAAATCCGAAGATTTGGCGAAACGGGCTTGGCAGATTTCAACCGCGCCTTCATCCGCGCGACATGGGCAGACCAGACAGATTGCGATGCAGCGTCACTAACGCCAATTGCCTGTGTATCCAAAGAGGCCGCAATGGGCCTGCCTGCCAAGGATGCGTCCATCCGTGCCAGTGCATCTTCTTTTAATGGCATTCTGAATTTGCGCCACGCAAAAACCGAGGCCGCAACACACCCTGTTAAAGCGCTAGCAATCGCCAGCCAGCTAAGCTCACCACTCAGGGTATTATGCAGATCAAAAGCTGCGACAGACCATATGACCAATAATATCGTCCAAAGCGGCCAAAATGCCCAAACAACCTGTTCGGCAAAAAGCCCAAACCACGTCAGGCGCAAAGGCCATTTAAGCAGGGTCAGAGGTTTGATTTGGTCGCTTTCGTGCATCGATGCTCCTTAAGCCTACGCACTATAGCGTCAAAGCCATGTAGGTATAGTATCGCGATTTATGATCTCGTCAAAGGTTGGACGGGGCCGAATGACAGCGAATTGATCGTCATGGACCAATACTTCCGGAATCAGGGGTCTGGTATTGTACTCTGATGACATGACTGCACCATAAGCTCCAGCCGATCTGAACGCGACCAAATCGTCTGACGCGACAGGGGGTATAAACCGTTGTTTTGCAAACGTATCACCGCTTTCGCAAACTGGTCCAACAATGTCATATTTCACATGTTCTCTGCCCGGTTCAGGCTCCACCACGGGAAGAATATCATGATATGCGCCATACATTGCCGGTCGGATCAAATCATTCATCGCAGCATCAAGAATCAGGAATTTCCGATTCTCACCAGATTTCACATAAATCACCTTGCTGACCATGATCCCAGCATTGCCGGAAATCAGGCGACCCGGCTCAATTTCAACCTCGCATCCCAAATGGCCGACAGTGCGTTTGATCAGATCACCGTATTCTGTTGGCAATGGTGGTGCTTCATTCGAGCGCTCATAGGGAATGCCGAGCCCGCCGCCTAGATCAAGCCGTTTGATCATATGCCCGTCTGCACGAAGGGTTTCAGTCAGCTCCGCCACTTTTCGGTAAGCCAGCTCAAAGGGTTCCAGTTGAGTGAGCTGGCTGCCGATATGCACATCGATCCCGACCACCTCTAGCCCCGGCAGGTTTGCCGCATGCGCGTAAACATCGCGGGCCCGGCTGATCGGGATGCCAAACTTATTGTCTGATTTGCCAGTTGCTATTTTCTCATGGGTTTTGGCATCAACATCCGGGTTCACACGGATCGTAATAGGGGCCGTTGCGCCTAACGAAGTTGCAACCTCGCTTAGCACGTTTATCTCAGGCTCAGATTCGACGTTGAACTGCCTAATACCGCCCTCAATGGCCATGCGCATTTCTTCGTGGGTCTTACCAACACCCGAAAAAACAATACGATCTCCCGGCACACCTGCAGCCTTGGCCCGAAGATACTCACCCCCCGACACAACATCCATTCCGGCACCAAGATCAGATAACAGCTTGATCACTGCCTGATTGGAGTTCGACTTCATCGCATAGCAAACAAGATGATCCAACCCCTTCAACGCGTCGTCAAACAACTTGAAATGACGCGTCAGTGTGGCAGTCGAGTAGACATAAAACGGTGTCCCAACCGTCGCAGCAATGTCTTGAACAGCAACGTCTTCAGCATGAAGCTGTCCATTGCGATACAGAAAGTGATCCATCAGGTCTGAGGCCTTGTGCGCAAGAAAAGATAAAGCGGCAATCCGCAACTGACACCGATACAGAAGGTTGCGGGAATCGCAACCAGCCCAAGCCAGTTTTTGCGCGTCCAGCTTTCCACGATTGCCCAGGTCGTAAGCGATACGGCTGCAATCGTGAGGTCCCAAACCAGCCCGCTGGATGCGGCATTCGCATGCCAGGCCTCGACCATCAAGCCAAGATCATATCCGTTTTCGTTGAACCACGCGATGAACCAGCTCATCGGGTGGACCGTGCCCCAGATGGCGAGAGCGAGGTATAGAAGCCGCAAGACAGACATCATGAGCCCTTTTTATCCAAATATTGCAAGACTTAGAACGAAATCGGCGAACGGAAAACCATCAGCCTCGCCCGAGTCAAATTTTGGCCACGATTGTTAAGTATCTGGAAACGAACGGTCGTTATTGGGTTAAACCTTCAATCAAATGAGAGCATTTTTAGCATTCTCTGCGCTATACTTTTTACTAGCGGTTGGCTTAATCGTTGCCTTTACTGACGATTCACTTTTTATGATCAAAAGTGCTTTAGCGCTCTCATTGATATTTTTGGAAGAGTTCTTCAAATTTCTCCACTACATCGTTATTGGTTTGGTCATATTATTTTTCGTCGTTGGTCGCGAAGACATAAAAGAAAGGCTGATAGCAACCCTTGCTGCAAGCATGGCCGTGATCATAAGCACGGTTTCTTTTTCCCTTATCAAATCAATCATTTCTTTGATCGTTCCATTCTATGCTGATCCATTTTTCGCAGGTCTTGATAAATGGCTTCATGGCGGCATCGACCCGTACATCCTAGCGCACCAGGCCGCGCCAAACCTTGATCCTGCTTGGGTGAGCTATTTGTACTTTCATATCTGGGGCATTCCATCTCTGTTCTTACCAGTATTCATTGCTATAACGGATGGCGACGCGCAGCGCTCAAAGCGCTTTATCATTCTGTTCGTGACAGTTCTGTTGGGCCTTGGGAACATCCTTGCAATTGCAGGAAGCTCTGCCGGACCTATTTACTATGATCAACTGCTTGGTGGAGACCGCTTTGCGTCACTCATTGTGTCATTGTCAGATGTTGGGATAGCCCAGTCGCTGGTGGGCGAAATACAAGCTAGACTATGGGATACTTATAGCAGCGGACAGATTGGTATCGGTTCTGGCATATCAGCATTCCCAAGTGTCCATGTTGGGATGTCGACCGTTGTATCACTCTATATTGCTGAACGATGGCGATGGCTCTCACCTATTGCGCTTGCTTATGTTACGGCAATCCTATTCTGCTCGGTTCACACCGGCTTCCATTATGCGCTGGATAGTTACTTCTCGATCCTGTTCATTGTCGGTCTATGGGTTGTTCTATGGCGACGCAACGTCGCATTTGCCTCTTACAATACTGCCTGATTGAAAGATAAACACTATAACTGCGGCCGTATCTGCGTGCTAAATTCAAAAGAGGACATCCATCAATGACCGAAACGACACGCGAAAGCATGGAGTATGATGTTGTGATTGTTGGAGCTGGACCAGCTGGTCTGAGCGCAGCAATCCGCCTCAAGCAGCTGAATGCTGATTTGAATGTCGTGGTGCTTGAGAAAGGATCCGAGGTTGGGGCGCATATCCTGTCCGGTGCGGTACTTGATCCATCTGGCCTTGATGCTTTACTGCCAAACTGGCGTGATATGGGCGCGCCCATCACGGTGCCTGTCAAACAAGATAACTTCTACATGCTAGGCGAAGCCGGGCAGTTGAAGATTCCGAATTTCGTCATGCCGCCGCTTATGAACAACCATGGCAATTACATTGTCTCGATGGGCAATGTCTGCCGATGGATGGCGGAAAAAGCCGAAGAAATGGGTGTCGAGGTTTTCCCTGGCATGGCCTGCTCGGACATTGTTTATGGCGAGGACGGTGCGGTCAAAGGTGTTATCGCAGGTGAGTTCGGGCTAAAGCCAGATGGCACCCCGTCAGAAGGCTACGAACCAGGGATGGAGCTGCACGGTAAATACGTTCTACTAGGGGAAGGTGTCCGCGGTTCATTGTCCAAGAAAGTCATCGAAAAATTCGACTTGGCCAAGGACGCGCAGCCTCAGAAATATGGCCTTGGAATGAAGGAAATCTGGGAAATCGACCCGGAAAAACACCGTGAAGGCACCGTCACACACACTATGGGCTGGCCCTTGGGCAAGAATGCTGGCGGCGGATCATTCATATACCATTTGGACAACAATCAAGTTTATGTCGGCTTCGTCGTACATCTGAACTACCAAAACCCGCACCTTTTTCCCTATATGGAATTCCAGCGCTTCAAACATCACCCTATGGTGGCCGAGCTGCTGAAAGGCGGCAAGCGCATTGCTTACGGCGCGCGCGCGATCACAGAGGGTGGGTGGCAATCCTTGCCCAAAACCGTCTTTCCGGGTGGGGCATTGCTTGGCTGTTCGGCAGGCATGGTCAATGTTCCGCGCATCAAAGGCAATCATAACGCCATGCTATCTGGCAAGGCTGCTGCCGAAGCGGCCTATGCTGCCATCCAAGACGACCGATCCAGCGATATGTTGGATAGCTATGATGCCGAGGTGCGGAATGGCCCTATCGGAAAAGACCTAAAACGCGTTCGGAATGTTAAACCGCTCTGGTCACATTATGGACTGACGGCCTCGCTGGCGGTCGGTGGGTTCGATATGTGGACGAACAATCTGTTCAACTTTTCCGCTCTGGGCACGCTGAAGCACGGCAAGTCAGACGCAGACGCTACTGGCGAAGCCTCAAACTTCGAGCCAATCGACTATCCCAAGCCCGACGGGACCCTGTCATTTGATCGCTTAACCAATGTCAGCTTTTCCATGACAAACCATGAAGAAAGCCAACCGGCGCACCTTAAGCTGAAAGACCCTGATGTACCCGTTAACGTCAACCTGCCAAAATATGCCGGCCCGTCAGCACGATACTGCCCGGCGGGTGTGTATGAGTTTGTGATGGAAGAAGGTAAAAAAACCCGCTTTGTCATTAACTTTCAGAACTGCGTACATTGCAAAACCTGCGATATCAAAGATCCCAGCCAGAACATCGACTGGACAACACCGCAAGGCGGCGATGGGCCAAACTATCCGAACATGTGACTTGGATCACGCAATGACAGCCCTGTGACCGTTCTGCGCATGGACAACATCTATGAAGACACTACTTTGAGGTTATAAAAATTATTGGGCATCTACGTATGACATCTGGTTTATCCCGAACTCTTCTAATGACGCTTGGATTAAGTGTATCTACCGCCCTTATATCTCTGCCGGTGGCGGCAGAGTCTGGACTTGCGGGCCCTTATTTGGCCGCGCGACAAGCAAGCTTTCTGTCAGACTACGAAATGGCTGCCAAATATTACGATCAGGCCCTTAAAAGTGAGCCGGGCAATATTTCTCTGATGGAAAACGCGCTTGTGTCCTTTGTTGGCAAAGGCGACATGGACGGTGCAGCCCGCATTGCCCAGCAACACAAACAGGCTGGTGGTCGAAATCAGTTGATCAATGTGGTCCTGAACACCATAGCCATTGGCGAAGGTGATTTCGAATTTTCCCCAGAAGAAACGATTGAAACCTCTGGGCTGGCACCTCTTGTAGATGGGCTGGTTCGGGCATGGTCGTTTCTAGGCCAAGGCCGCATGTCTGATGCAATTGCAAGCTTCGAGACAGTTGCGGAAACCGAGGACTTCGCCAGTTTTGCGCGGTATCACCAAGCACTGGCGCTTGCTGTAGTTGGCGATTTTGAAGCATCAGAACAGATTTTTTCTGGTGAAACTTACGGCCCATTGACACTAAGCAGCCGTGGCATTGAAGCCCATGCACAGGTTCTGGTTCAGCTTGAGCGTCACGGTGCAGCAATTGAACTGCTGCAAGAAGTCTTGGAAGGCGGGTTCAGCGCCGAGCTTGAAACGCTCCTGGATCGTTTGCAGGCTGGTGATACTGTTGAGTACAACTTCGTTACATCAGCACAAGATGGTGCCGCAGAAGTATACTACAACATGTCCTCAATCCTGAATGGCCGCGCCGCACCGGAACATGTATTGATCTATGCGCGCCTTGCCGAACATCTGCGCCCAAACCACGCACCTGCCCTTCTGACAATTGCCGAAACACTGGAAAGCCTTGATCAGTACGAACTGGCGAACGCAGCCTATGCAAATGTGCCAACGGATCATCCGACATATTTCATAGCCGAGATGGGGCGCGCAGATGCGCTGTATTCCGATGATCGTAAAGATGCCGCGATTGAAGTTCTGACCGCGCTGAGCAAAAGCCATAGCGAAATTCCCATGGTTCATGCTGCCTTGGGCGATATGTTGAGCCGTGAGGATAAAGACGATGCAGCAATTGGTGCCTATACCAAAGCGCTGGATCTTCAGGGTGACGACACACCTAATTCGGCTTGGCGTATCTTCTACGCGCGGGGCATCGTCTATGAGCGCCTGAAGAACTATCCAGATATGGAGCAAGACTTTCGCAAGGCGCTTGAGCTGTCCCCAAACCAGCCGGATGTGCTGAACTATCTAGGATATGCGCTGGTTGAACAAAAGATCAAGCTTGAAGAAGCCTTGGGCATGATCGAAACCGCTGTCGAAGAGCGTCCGCAAAGCGGGTATATCACCGACAGCCTTGGCTGGATTTTCTACCGGCTTGGGCGCTTTGAGGAAGCGGTCGAACCTATGGAAAAAGCCGTCTCCTTGTTACCTGTTGATCCGGTGGTCAATGATCATTTAGGCGATGTCTACTGGAAGGTTGGCCGTTTCCGCGAAGCTGAATTCCAATGGAAGCGCGCGTTATCTTTTGAACCAGCTGAAGCGGAGGCAGAGCGAATTCGCCTTAAGCTGGATGTCGGCCTTGATGAAGTCCTGGAAAACGAAAGCAATACCGAGGAAACTCAGACTGCGAATGATTGAGGTCTTTGCACCTGCAAAAATCAACCTGACACTGCATATTATCGGCCAGCGTGATGACGGGTATCATCTGCTGGATAGTCTGGTGGCCTTCGCAGATGTGGGTGACAGGCTATTGATCGCAGAAGGCGAGATGCTTTCTCTGAAGATCGAAGGGCCAGAAGCCGCAGATATACCATCCGGTGCAGATAACCTTATTTTCAAGGCTGCACAGACGATTGGCCAGTCCAGGCACGCCGCTATTACCTTACAAAAGAACCTGCCAATCTCCTCGGGCATTGGCGGAGGTTCGGCAGATGCAGCAGCCGCCCTTCGTGGTCTGGACACGTTCTGGCATGGTCATCAAGGCACGTTAAAGCTTCTTGAATATGCGAAGACCATGGGGGCCGATGTCCCGATGTGCCTGCTGTCAACAATCCTGCGCGCCCAGATGACCGGTGAAGTTCTTAAGCCCCTAGAGAATATGCCATCAATGCCATGTGTTTTGGTAAACCCACGTTATCCTGTCTCAACACCTGCTGTTTTTAAGCAGCTTTCGAAAAAAGAGAACCCCGCCATGCCAGCGCATTTGCCGCATTTTACAGGTATACACGACGTGGCTGCATGGCTAGCGACACAGCGAAACGATCTGCAGCCACCAGCGCGCAAGATCGCACCCATTATTGATCAGGTCTTGTTAGAAATCTCGCGCAGTACGGATTGCCTTTTGGCCCGCATGTCCGGGTCAGGGGCGACATGTTTTGGGTTATTTCCTGATCTGAGCGCCGCAGCCACCGCTGCAAAAGCTATTGCAGACAATCATCCGGACTGGTGGGTCCGAAGCTGCATTCTGGGCTCACAGGATGAATTGGCACAGCCCAAGGCAGGTCAGTTGAGACGCGCAACAACGTAATCGGCCAAATCACGCAACATATCCCTTATTGGATGATCCGGGACGGATGCCAAAGCCTGCTTTGCTCTTTCTGACCACTCCAAAGCATCGGTCCGCGCTGCGCTCAACGCATAATGCTTATCCAGCAACGCAAGCGCGTGTTCCAAATCACCGTCGCGTTGATCCCCTTTTTCGATCACGCGCATCCAAAAAACACGCTCTTGCGCATCCGCTTTCGCGACCGCTTTAATCAACGGCAACGTCAGTTTGCGTTCGCGAAAATCATCACCGATATTCTTGCCAGTTTGAGTCGCAACACCTGCGTAATCCAACACATCATCGGCAATCTGAAAGCTGACACCCAGTGCATCACCATAGGCAAACAGAGAGTTTACGACCTGCTCATCGGCATCGGCGATCATCCCGCCAACCTGAGTTGCAGCGGAAAACAAGGCAGCCGTTTTCCCCCGAACCACTTGCAGATAAATGTCCTCATTCGTCCCGAGATCCTGCGCGGCGGTAAGCTGCAACACTTCGCCTTCGGCAATCGTTGCGGCAGCATCTGACAACACCCGCAAGACATCCAGACGCCCAGTTTCTGTCATAAGCTGAAATGATCGGGCAAACAGATAATCCCCAACCAGAACGCTGGATTTATTGTCCCACAACAAATTTGCGGCGGGGCGGCCACGCCGCTGGGCGCTTTCATCAACCACATCATCATGCAGCAGAGTTGCCGTATGAATGAACTCGACCGTCGCGGCGAGATGTACATGATACGGACCCTCATATCCGCATATTCGCGCCGCAGCCAATGTCAGCATAGGGCGCACGCGCTTGCCACCAGCTTCTACCAAATGGCGTGTAACTTCTGGAATGCGCGGAGCGTGTTCTGATGCCATACGATCCGATATCAGCGAATTCACTGCGGATAAATCATCGCTCAGGGCAAGTTGCAGGCGATCATGGGGTTTTGCAGATGGATCGTCCAAGCTCATCACATTGACCGCCTATTCTCTCGACAAACACCGGAAGGTGTCGTTATCTCTGGATCATGAAAGAACTTTTACGCAGCAACGACCCGACAATCATCGCATTTGCACAAGCTCTTCTTCAAGGTGAAAACATAAACACCTTTGAAATGGACGTCCATATGAGTGTGCTAGAAGGGTCGGTGGGTATATTGCCGCGGCGCCTGATGGTTGCGGAGCGCGACCTGTTCATGGCACGCGCAGTAATGCGCGATAATGACATCACAATCGAGGGCTAAGTGAGCTTCGCGGATAATGCGTTGAGCTGCGACAAGTTTCTGGGCGGTAAATTGCATATCTGGCAGCCCCTGGACGGCTACCGCGCTGCCACCGACCCGGTGCTACTGGCCGCCGCTTGCCCAGCAAAACAAGGGGAAAGCGTACTGGAACTTGGCTGCGGTGCCGGTACTGCATCACTGTGTTTAGCAAGCCGGGTTACTGTCGATCTTACAGGAATTGAATTGCAGCCAGCATATGCCGAGTTGGCGCTGAGAAACGCAAAAGAAAACCGGATCAGGTTCAGTGTCGTCTGCGCTGAGCTAACCGATTTGCCAACCGCGTTGAGAACACAAAGTTTTGACCACGTCATCATGAACCCGCCCTACTACCGCCATGGGACACGGTCCAATGATGCGGGCCGAGACCTGGCTTTGCGCGAGGAAACATCTATCGAAGACTGGATTGCCTGCGCGCTACGCCGCCTGAAGCCCAAAGGCTGGCTAACACTGATTCATATGACTGAGCGGCTGCCTGATATTCTGGAAACGCTAAATTCAAGGGCAGGTACGATCAGTATTAAACCATTACAAGCGCGTGTCGGAAAAGACGCCAAACGCATTTTGTTACAGGCGCAGAAAGGCTCAAAAGGACCATTTCGATTGTGTAACCCATTGATAATTCATGAAGGTTTGCGTCATGAAAAGGACGGCGAAAGTTATTCCAAAACTTTGCAGAGCATTCTACGCGACGGTGCGACAGTAAATTTTTGACAGAAAACATGCGTACCTACGCGTTGAAATACGTGACTCAGACCAACAGATATGGTGGACTACACGTATTGAAACCAACCATCGGAGGTATGCCCATGTCCATCAGTTCACACTTGTCAGAGCTGAAACGGAAGCACGAAGTATTGTCCAAACGTGTTGAAGAGGCGCAGCGTAACCCGAGTACGGATGATTTATCCATTGTTGAACTGAAGAAGAAGAAACTTCGTATCAAGGAAGAGATTAGCAGGCTTGCAACCTGACATTTTTCTTCGAAAGACGTGGGGTAACGAATGGCACATTGCCGTTGTGTATATCTCAATAACAAAGGGCCGGGCCAAAATGGACCGGCCTTATGTGTTTAAATCGGCAGAGATTACGCCAGATACTGACCGCCATTTGCCGACAGAGTTGCACCGGTGATAAACCCGGCATCATCTGACGCCAGAAACGCAACGCAACGCGCAATCTCGGAGGCCTCGCCCAGACGGCCCACGGGGATTTGCGGCAAAATGACTTCGTTCATTACTTTCTCAGGGATCGTACTCATCATTTCTGTGTTTATGTAACCAGGCGCGACCACATTAACAGTGATACCCGCGCGCGCACCTTCTTGTGCCAAGGCCTTTGTGAAACCGATATCGCCAGCTTTCGAAGCAGCATAGTTTGCCTGCGCAAACTGACCTTTCTGACCGTTGATCGAACTAATCGTAATCACGCGCCCAAATTTGCGATCACGCATACCGGGCCAGATCGGATGCGTCATATTGAAGACACCACTTAGATTGGTATCCATCACCTCTTTCCATTGATCAGGCGTCATTTTGTGAAATGGCGCATCGCGGGTGATCCCAGCGTTGTTTACAAGGATATCTACCGGGCCCAGATCCGTCGCGACCTGCTTAATGCCTGCGACGCAGGCGTCATAATCCGCGACATTCCATTTATAGGTCTTGATACCTGTTTCAGCCGTGAAAGCTGCCGCCTTTTCATCATTGCCAGCATATGTTGCCGCGACCGCGCAACCCGCTTCTTTCAAGGCTGCCGAAATCGCCGCGCCTATGCCGCGCGACCCACCCGTAACCAGTGCTACACGTCCCAAATTTATCTCCTCCCGATGTAATTTTATTTCATTAAGTTTTTAGCGTTCGACGCATATCGCGACACCCATACCACCCCCGATACAAAGCGTGGCAAGGCCTTTTTTCGCATCACGTCGCTTCATCTCGAACAGAAGCGTATTTAGGACGCGGCACCCAGAGGCGCCAATTGGGTGGCCGATCGCAATCGCGCCACCATTCACGTTCACAATGGAAGGGTCCCAACCCATGTCTTTGTTGACGGCACAGGCCTGAGCGGCGAATGCCTCATTCGCTTCGACAAGATCAAGATCATCGACCTTCCAGCCTGCTTTCTCAAGCGCTTTGCGCGATGCGTATATTGGCCCAACGCCCATAACGGACGGGTCCAGCCCAGCCGTCGCGTAAGAAGCGATTCGTGCCAGTGGCTCAATCCCGCGCTTCTCCGCGTCATCTGCGCTCATCAACAAAGTCGCGGCGGCGCCATCATTCAGGCCCGACGCATTCGCAGCTGTCACAGAGCCATCTTTGACAAAAGCAGGCCGCAGCTTTTGCATTGCGTCCATTGTTGCGCCATGGCGAATGTATTCATCATTTTCAACGACGACATCACCTTTACGAGTCTTCACGGTGTAGGCGGCGATTTCGTCAGCGAACTTCCCGTCTTTCTGCGCGGCTTCGGCCTTGTTTTGGGAACTCACCGCGAATTCATCCTGCATATCCCGACTGATCTGCCATTTCTCGGCAACGTTTTCCGCGGTCTGGCCCATGTGGTAACCATTGAATGCATCCCACAAACCGTCGCGAATCATCGTATCGATATACTGCATATCCCCCATTTTCTGACCTTGGCGCAAAGTTGCAGCATGGGGTGACATGGACATATTCTCCTGACCACCCGCAGCCACAATAGCTGCATCGCCAAGTTGAATATGCTGTGCGCCCAAAGCGACCGCGCGCAGGCCCGATCCGCAAACCTGGTTGATGCCCCAGGCCGCGCTTTCAATCGGTAAGCCCGCATTGATATGGGCTTGTCTTGCGGGGTTTTGCCCTTGGGCAGCCGTAAGAACCTGACCGAGTATTGTCTCGGATACTTCGGACTTGTCGATACCAGCACGCGCCACCACAGCCTCAAGAACGGCAGTACCCAGATCATGTGCAGGCGTATTAGCAAACGAACCCAAAAAACTGCCAACTGGGGTGCGAGCGGCTGAAGCAATTACAACATTGGTCATGTCTGGTCCTTTCCAAGGAAAATGGCAGTTGGTCAGTAAACTTGGAGCAACGTAATATTCTTTCGTCCCTACCCGCAAGGCCGAGTCGTCAAGATATTGTAACTTGCCCTCTTACATGCCAAAGCCAATGGACAAGCGCTATGACGCAGGTCAAATCTCCGGGCGGTACGTTTATGCCAGTTTCAAGACTTGCGGTTCCGTTGTTTGTGTCGGGACAGACAGGCTGGGAGCACCAAACAGATAACCTTGCAGGCAATCCACACCGGCCGCGATCAAATATTCTGCATCGCGTTCTATCTCGACCGATTCCGCGACAGTGAACATCTCAAACTGCTGCGCAATGGACACCAACGCCTGAGTCAGAACCTGATTATCCGGATCAGCATGGATATTACGAATGAAGTCCCCATCAATCTTCACAATATCAAAGAAGAAATCCTTGAAATACCGAAAGGCCGTATAGCCGGATCCGAAATCATCCAAGGCAAAAGAAATGCCCTTCATCTGCAATCGCGCCATGAAATCTATGACCCGTTCAGGCATGTCCATGGTTGAGCTTTCAGTAATTTCCAAAATCAACCGTTCACTGATTGTTGGGTTTTTATAAAGCCCGCGGGCCAATGTTTCTTCCCAGTCAGGATACCCGATAGAGCGTGCTGACATATTTATAGACAAGCGCAGATTCGGTTGGCGCGCCAGTTGGGCAAGACCATATGACAGAGCTAGGCAATCCAGCTTACGCCCTTCCTGTGTTGGCTCAATCGTCTCGATAAAATCGCGCGCAGGAATGACACGCCCGGTCTGGTCCAGAACGCGGATCAGCCCTTCGTAAAATGCGGGTGTATTGAATTGGCGCGCCTGCATGACAGGTTGGTAGGCAAGCATGACATTGTCATTATGCAATGCATGGCGGACCATGTCCAAAGTCGCGCTGTCCCGCTGGCGGACTGCTTCGGTTAACGGGCTCTCTGCTGTAGTCCAGTTCATGCGCGATCTACTCATTCTCCATTTCACTGGTTGATCTGTAACCGCGCTAATCCTAAACAGAGATTAATATTCCACTTTTGTTCTAATTTTAGCTAAATGAGAGCGAAGGACTTATCTATCTGAAAAGAGGTAACAAAAATGTCGGAGCGTTGTGGTTGGTGTGGAACCGAAGAAATTTATACCACATATCATGATACCGAATGGGGCGTGCCTGAATATGACAGCCGCGCTTTATGGGAAAAACTGATTCTGGATGGCTTTCAGGCAGGCCTCAGTTGGATCACAATCCTTAAGAAGCGGGAAGGGTTTCGCACAGCTTTTGCAGGGTTTGACCCGAACGTGATTGCAACATGGGGTGAGCCCGAGGTGGAATTGCTTCTGCAAGATGCAGGAATTGTCCGGCATCGTGGCAAGATCGAAGCAACTATTGGTAATGCGCGCGCGTGGCAGAAAATAGAGCAAACCGAAGGGTTTGATAAGTTTCTATGGGATTATGTGGATGGCAAGCCACTGCAAAACCGTTTTGAAACACTTGCCGATGTGCCAGCCTCAACGGAGTTGAGCACACAGATATCAAAAGATTTGAAGAAAGCTGGCTTCCGGTTCTGTGGGCCGACAATCGTATATGCGTTCATGCAAGCGGTCGGCATGGTCAACGACCATTTGATCACGTGCCCCAGCTACAGCAAAGTCGCATCGCTAACGCAAAAAGGGCGAGCATAATGCTCGCCCCTTGGAATATTGCCATCAGGGAGGATCAGGCAACATATCCGTTTCGCAATGCTTAGGCTGCTTTTGCAGCTTTCTTCGCAGTTGCGGTCATTTCGTCAGTCGCTTTTTTGACAGCAGCAGTCGCATCTTCCTGCATGTCTTTTCCAGCGGCCATTAGCAACTCAACAGTTTCCATTTGAACTTTTTTCGCAACTTCTGCGAAAGCAGCCATATGTTCTGCAGTTGATTCAGCCTGAGCAGATGCAAAATCTGTGAAAGCTTTTGTGTAATCAGCAGGTTCTGTTTTTGCTTTGGTAACACCACCAACTTTTGCAATGGTCTCTTTTGCATATTTGCTGGACAGTTCAGCAGATGTCGCAGCAGCGTCCAGTGCGACTTTGGACATTTTCTCACCAAGCGAAGCAGATGTTTTCATCGCTTCGTTGAATGCAGTCATGTCAACTGGGAACGCAGATGCCATGTCTGTGAATACTTTAGTGTAGTCTTGTGCCTTAGCCATTTTCAGTCTCCGAATAAATGGAGCCACCATCAGCCCCGTCTCGTTGTTCTGAAAAGTTATATACATGCTGCATTGCAGCATTTCAAGTTTTTTCTGCATTGCAGCATAAATTGACTAAGTCTTTATAAAATCAGCACATTCCAGCATTAAGCCTTCATCCGGGCGTAAGTCCCAGGTGCAGATATCAGCACAGGATGGCTTTTTGAGCCTGGAATGCGAGCGGCGACTCGCGCACCTGAGCGTTTCTTCAACCACTCTCCCCATCGGGGCCACCAAGACCCTTCATTAAAGGTCGCGCCTTCCATCCAGGCATCTGCATCCACCATCTGGCCGTCATTGGTATAATGACCGTACTTGTTTTTTGATGGTGGGTTTATAATGCCAGCAACATGCCCGGACTGAGATACGATGAATGTCTTATCCTTTGATGCAAACTGTTTGATGCCGTTGAAGCTGCCCTTCCAAGCGGCAATATGATCAGTTTCACAAGCAACTGCGCAGATCGAGAGTTCTATATCCCTCAGGCTTAGCGTTTCACCCAGAACGCGCATTTCGCCAAGCGCCAGCTTGTTTTTCTGACACAGCTCGCGCAGGTATTCGACAACAAAACGTCCTGCCAAATTCGTGCCATCACCATTCCAATACAACAGATCAAAGGCTGGTGGGGCTTCGCCCATCATGTAATTGCGGATTGCAGGCCGATAGATCAGGTCATTGGCCCGCAAATAGGAAAATGTCCGGCTCATAAAGAAGGACTGCAAACACCCCGTATCTGCCACTTGACACTCAATACCATCAACAAAATCATCATCCAGAAAAACGCCCATCTCACCGGGATCAGCAAAATCAGTTAATGTCGTAAAGAACGTGGCGGATTTGATCGATTTATCTTTACGCTTGCGCAAAAGCCCCAGAACCATCGCCAGTGTTGTGCCAGCAATACAGTACCCAACTGCGTTTACCTGCTTCTCACCGGTAATTTCTTTCACCTGATCGATGGCCGTCAAATACCCTTCTTCGATATAATCATCGATCCCGGTCGAAGCATAACTGGCGTCCGGGTTAACCCAACTGGCCATGAACAAGGTATACCCCTGATCAACGATCCATTTGATCAAAGAGTTCGCGGGCTTGAGATCCATAATGTAAAACTTGTTGATCCAAGGCGGAAAAATGATCAACGGCGTCTTATGAACCTTTTGCGTTGTCGGAGTATACTGGATCAGCTCAAACAGGCGGTTACGATACACAACAGAGCCTTCTGTCGTCGCAATATTTTCACCAACTGTGAATGCAGCTTCATCGGCCAGTGACACAAGCAGATCACCTTGATTTTGCTCAATGTCATGGACCAAGTTTTCCAACCCCCTCACCAACGATGCGCCATCGGTCTCAACGGCTTTAGCAAGTGCTTCTGGGTTTGTACTTAGAAAGTTGGTGGGAGCCATCATATCAACAATTTGGCGTACAAAAAAGGATACGCGATGCTTGTCCGCCTCTGGCAAGCCTTCAAGATCACTTAAAGCGCTCGAAATAGCTTCACTTGAGAACAGATATTGCTGTTTGATAAAGTTGAAGTAGGGGTGGGTTTCCCACATCTCGGACTTGAAGCGAGGGTCCGATGGGCCCTTATCTTCTGGTGCTTGCAACTTGCCGCTCGCCAATGCTTGCTGAGCTTCCATGTAATGCTTGAGCGATTTGCCCCAATAGCCGACCTGTTGCTCAATCATCTTGGACGGGTTTGACATCATTTCAGCCATATACGCCGCAGCAGCCTTCACATACAGATCGTGGCTTGGACCCTGCAAACCCGGATCAGCTTTCCTTTTATTAGACAAAGCCGCGACCAGCCTTTTCGACAGGTCCTCCATTTTTGCTATGTTGGCGTTTAACCGCTCAAGTTTCTCTGCGGTTTCGTCAGTTTCTGTTGTCATTTTAACAGTTCCATCATAGCTTTATGCTGCAAGTGCGAAATGCAGTCGTTTTTCCGCGGGGACAATGCGACGCTTTAACATAGTGGGAAGCTTACCCGCGAAAGGAGTGTGCTGTGAAGTATATGGTAACATATGATGTTATAGAATCCATGCGGCTGACGAATGAATGGCTCGGCGCGACCGCCAAGGCCATGAGTTCTCATCCCGCAATGGCAATGACGCCCAACCCGATGTTCAAGATGCTCGCAGCTTGGGGTGAAGTGACCGAACGATCATTTGGTCGTATAATCACAAGGCCAGATTGGGACATTCACACTGTCGTAGGCGAAGATGGGCGCGATCATGTTGTTACAGTCGAACACGTCATGGAAAAACCTTTTGGCGATCTGATCCATTTCAAAGTTTCTGACCGACCCGAAAAACCGCGCAAGGTCTTGCTGGTAGCGCCAATGTCCGGGCATTACTCGACGCTTCTGCGTTCGACCGTATCCAGCCTTCTGCCCGATGCAGAAGTTTATATTACAGATTGGCACAATGCCCGCGATATTCCAGTCAGCAAAGGCAAGTTCGATATCGAAGATTATACCCTCTACCTTGTCGATTTCATGAGGAAAATGGGCCCGGACAGCCACGTTATTGCCGTCTGCCAACCTGTTCCGCTTGCACTTGCGGCAACGGCATATCTTGCCGAAGAAGATCCCAACGCGCAGCCAAAAACACTGACGCTGATCGGCGGACCAGTCGATCCGGATGCCGCAGCTACGGATGTAACCGATTTCGGGCGCCGTGTAACAATGGGCCAGCTTGAGGAAATGGCGATCCAACGTGTTGGCTTCAAGCATGCAGGCGTGGGGCGAATGGTTTATCCGGGCCTATTGCAGCTTGCTTCTTTCATGTCGATGAACTCCGAACGGCACAGTCGCGCGTTTTCGGAACAGATCATGCGCCAAGCAAAAGGCGAGGCATCAGATCACGATGCACATAACCGTTTTTATGATGAGTATCTGGCAGTTATGGATATGACGGCTGAATTCTACCTGTCGACGGTCCAGCGTATTTTCAAAAATAGTGAAATTGCAAAGAATGAATTCGTTGTTGCTGGAAAAAAGGTTGATATCGGTAAGATAACCAATGTCGCTGTGAAAACGGTCGAAGGTGCAAATGACGATATCTCGGCCCCAGGTCAGTGCGTCGCGGCCTTGGATTTGTGCACCGGGCTTTCTGATGCGAAAAAAGCAAGCCATGTAGAACCCGGCGCAGGGCATTACGGAATTTTCGCAGGCAAAAGCTGGCGTAAAAACATCCGGCCACTTGTGCTTAGCTTTATAGATGCAAATAGCAGCACACCAACAAAACGAAGAAAGCCTAAACTGGTGAAAACAGGTTAATTACTGAGACGTCCCAAGCGTCATCACCTGATCTTCACCATTTTGATCTGTTACAGTGACCGAATTTCGAGTGATCGATTTTATAACCCATTGCCCGATACGCTCACCCGTTTTGCGGCGCATCAGTTCATTGTTATTCGACAGGCGTAAAAGCGCTATCTGACTGCCGCCATTATTCAGAATACCAGAAAGGCTAAGGGTTACTTTCGGTGCAGCGACAGGCGCAACCGGAACGGGCGGACGGCGCGTAACGTGGAAAATGGGGCGCTCTGTCAGGTGAAATGCGCCCTGCGCCAAACGCTGATCAATATCTTCCGCCCTTTGGGCGATATCGTTGGCAGTCGCCTCTGTCTCGTATGTGCTGAAATCACTACCGCTGGCGGGAAGCCAGATCACCCAGGCAAGCAACGCGAAGATACCGCCAAATGCAAGTGGTGCCCATTTTTCAATCTGCGCGGGGGTAATCCCCCGAGCAGCGCTCATTACTTGTCCAACAGAGCCAAAACTTTTTTCATCGGTCAGCAAAGCCACTAAGTTTGAGTTGAATTGCCAGAAGCCGCTGATCTTCCCCACGGCGCGCGCCTCTGGCACGGCGCAGATTTAACGCATCAACGACAACCATCGGTTCGTGTCGAGCCAATTGTTGGAGCAGCAGTCCCAGATTAGCTTCTGGCACAACACCGTTAAGAACAAGGCCCAGCCGAATACGACCTGCAAACTGCTCGATCTCGTCGGCGCGAATAACCTCCAACTTCATGTCATGCGCGTCCGCAAGCTTTTGCATCTCGCTTTGCATCTGCGTCTGTGCCAGTTGCGGCGTATCACCTTTGTAAAAACGGGTTTCAGATGCACCCGGCCCAGCATCCCCAGGGTTCAGCGACTTGCTACGTTCTACGATGTCCTGCAAATCGGTGATTTCTCTGCTGCGCTCACTGGCGCTGCTCCAAAACATCAGAGCAATCACGAGACACCCAATACCCAGTAATAGCAACAGGCGCAGCACTGTGCGACGCGGAGCGTCCGCATTATGAAATACAAAATCGCTCATGATGCACCTGTAAGCGTGGCAATGATCTGAAACCGTTCCAACCCTTGGGTATTGTCGCGCGTTACAGGCGAGCCATAGCGTATATCACTTAGCGCCTCGATATCCGACAAGATGCGTGTGATTTCACCTGCCGAGGGACCATATCCGGTTATGGTGAGCTTCTCATCATCTATCGCAATCTGCTCAAGCCATGTCCCATCAGGTAAAAGCTCAGCCAACAGGCCTGGAAAGGATAGTTTAGTAAAACTGATCATCTGGCGCTGATTTATGTCGCGTGCACTTGCACTGATCCTTGCCTGAGCGCTTATAGCAGCCTGCGCTTCAGATGCTGCCTGCGATGCAGCATTGTAACGTAAGCTTTGCGAAGCAATCAAAAAAATGGCCGAGATTGCAAACACCACAAAACATACAACAGGCACTCGAAGCGTTGGGGGGATGTCCCGTAGCATCTTACCCAGCCTGCCTGTTCTTGGCGCAGACTTAGTAATCGCCCAATCTGGTCTTGCGATAATCGCGATATTGCCATCACCTTTTTGTCGCATGACAGTCCCGATCTTTAGACCCGCGTCAGAGATACTCTGCAATGCCCCGTCAACTGACGATTTCAGGGCAATGGATGCATCGATATGCCAATCATCCTCATCTGTCTCATACGCGGTCCAAAACCAAACCGCGCTGCTGTCCCCAAAAGGCGAGCGGAATTGCAATTCTGTCTCGATCATTGATCGCAGCTCATCCAGCGGGCCATCCGGCAAGTTGAAGGTTAAATCAAGCGCCGCCCGTCCGGTGAAGATCAAATCAATTGCCTGTCCATGCAAGGAAGTCAGATGGGCTGCCAAATCCGAATTCCGACCCAATGCCTGATCAGACCCATTCATTCGAAGCGTATGGCCTTCATCCCCGATAAAAAGCTGGTTCGGGGAAAGGTCCTCATGCTGTACGATTGGATTATGCAGCTCTCCCCAACCGGCGCGCGCCAGATTCATCACCTTACCAAGCTTCTTTGCTGACAGTTTTGGTGTTTTAGCGTTTGACGGCATCTGGGGTGTATTGGTCATTACTACTTTACTTACGAACAAAAGGGGGCGTCACCGCCCCCTTGTCCACGCCCATAGAGTGATTTGGTAGATTAACCCACTCTGGTGAACAAATTCTGGTTTTGGAACGCGTGCTCCGGGAAAATCGTTGATACCAGATTCTCTGGCATACTCATATGCCTAACCATAATCTCTGCGACAAGATCTTTATAGTTCACAACCGTGGGCACATAGCGATTGTTCAAAAGCTGATCTTCCTCAAGCGAAACAATGTCGTTTGCAACTCCACCAACAGTAGGACCGCCAAAGGCAAACCACGCGCCGCCGTGACCGTGATCCGTTCCGTTATTGCCGTTTTCTTTGACCGTGCGTCCGAATTCCGTTCCTACCAAAACGACGACATCATCAATCATGTCGGAAATATCGCGGTAGAAAGTTACAAAGTCCGAGGCCCCATTACGCATATTGCTATGATATCTGAAGTTCTGATCGGTGAAGCGGTTCGCACCATTTGCGATCTGGTTTGAGTGCGTATCCCATCCAATGTTCCAATCCATAGCGGCAACTTCAAGCGGAACACCAGCTTTCAGCAATTGCGCCGTGAGTCTTAGACCGCGACCAATGTCAGAGTTTGAATACACCAAACCGTCCGCGCTGGGGGTATAATCTGTGCCAGCCCTTTGAATTTCGACGATTGTATCCAGCATGACAATCTGGTTTTCGCGCACAGTACCTTCCATAGATGCCTGATCAACCTCGTGAGATGAGATTTCCCGCATCAGCTGTGTCAGTTCGGTACAGCCATCACCACATAGCGATGTATTTCTAACGTTGAAATTGTTATTGTTTGGAACGGCTGGAACGCTTATTTCTCCGCGGATTTCAGTGCTTATAGAGAACTTACCAAGTGTTGCGCCCCTTAAAGGATGATCTGGTCCAGCTATATTTTGCATATAGCGGTTCAAATATCCGTCAAAGAGATTGTTGCGCGATCCGACACCAATCCAGCGCTGGTTGTCGAAATGTGACCTGTTGCCTTCGTCAAGCGCTGTAGACGGAGATACCATCATGCGCCCGTCGTCCCAAATCTCTTTCAAAAGTTCTAGGTTCGGGTTCATCCCACGGTAGCTGTCACCAATATCAACCGCAGAGTTTACACCACTGCCCGGCCCCTCGATGGCGATATTCGGGCGATGCTGATAATAGGCAGTGTCGCCATAGGCCGGAAACAGATGAAGCCCATCGGCCCCACCGCGCATGAAAACCTTGATGAAGGTTTTACCGTTGGTCGACTGGCCAAAAGCAAACTGCGGGGCACCAGCGATACCGGCCATGCTAGCAGCTGTCATAAGCGCCGATGATTTCAGAAATTCTCTACGAGTTGTCACTTTGTACACCCTTCTCTTTAGGCCACGGCTTATATGTTTTGATCATTGCAGCAGGAAGCTTGGAGATACAATCAGTAGGCCAACGGCACGTCTGAATGCTTCTTTTTCATCCTGAACCAATGGTTCGAATATACCATCTTCATCCTTGAGAACCTGAACAACAGCCTCAAACTCTTCTTGTGAATATCGGTCCGCGGTCCCGATTGCGAGCAGGTAGGCTGCCACTTCTTCAGCCGTTTCCAACCCGATGTCCCGAGTACGAGTCTGCACATCGAAATTATAGCTATCCGGACGTTCTGCCACTTCGCTGACTTTGCGGTACAAAGCCACCATCACAGCCGAGTTTGCCCAAGCCTTGCCAACTTCGGGCAAACCTGTTGGAACAGGGAAATGATGCGGGCGATAGCCTGCAAGTTCCAGGGCTTCCCTAAAGCGCCTTAGGAAGTCATTGTCATTACCCGGATCATTTGGACGCGCACCAAGGGCGCGGATGACCGAGACAACATATTCAAATGGTGTTTTGGATTTCTCACGCTGATATTCAACATTCTGGATGAAGTCCGGACTGGTCAGAATGGCGCGAAGTATCTCACGCGAGTCCCCGTCATTCGCTGCCCAAGCCGCGACACAGGTTGCAACCATGGAAGCCGACGGACGATCAGATACAAATTTTTGGACAATCTTGCCACATACATAGTTCTGGGTGCGTTCGTCAGCGGCAAGAAGCGCGATGAGTTCCTCACCTTCCTGAGCTCCGTCTCCAGCGCGCCCTTCAATCGTCGTGTTCAAAAAAGGCAGAACCTTATCATCGCTATCGTGACGCTCATCAAGGAAGTCAAACTCATACTGAGGTGCAACCTCATTCTGACCTTCATTCGTGTTACGATAATACCAGCCAGTAAAGATGCGCGACACGGCGATCACATCGTCGTCCCCATACCCGCCATTCACTCCAACGGTGTGAAGTTCCAGGATTTCGCGACCATAGTTTTCATTCAAACGACCCGCTCGGTTTTCATCGTTGTCCAAAAACTGAGACATTAATGGGCTTCGCGCAGAATAAAGCAGAAGATCTTCAAAACGCCCGAAAGCATTGTCACGGTAGAATTGCCGGTCAACGATAGCTCGGTGATAAATTCCAGACGCCTTGTTCGAAGCGTGGAAATGGTTCCACCAGAATTGGCCCATAATTTCCTGTAACTGCTTTTCAGTATACGCAGCCGTTACGATATCATGGTGGACAATTGATCGGAACATCGCATTGCGATCACGTGTTGTGCTGTCAATGATGTCCTGCGGTCTCAGGCTTTGTAGAAAACTGTCGTCAATCGACTCCGGATTGAGCTGTTGGTCAACATAGGTTTCGTATCCGATAGCTTTCACGCGAGAATAAAGTTCAGACGTCGGACCATATGTGATGCGGGACAGCGCTTGACCGACACCATCCTGAACCACTCCAACATCATATGTGTAGGACACAGGCTCAGCCTCGACCTCACTGTTGCCGCTGAAAGTGCCAGTCAGCGTCACAGTGACTTCTGCACCAGTCATGTCTTCAGGGAAAAGCCGTACAGCGAATTGGCCCGTGGTTGGGCCGACATCAACACTGGTTGTGCGCCCGGACGGTGCAATTGCGACCTCAACAGTATCAAATGTCTGAGAGTCCATCACGGCACCAAAAAGCGTTTGCCCGGTATTTGCAACAATGCCCTCAGACGAGGCCCCGGCAGTCAATTGTACAGCCTCTGTCAATGTGACCCCTGTCGGAGGTGCAAGAGGACTGGAGGACGCTGATCCACCACCTGGGGCCGGAGCAGGTGCAGGGGCCGGTGCAGGTGCGGGGGCCGGAGCAGGCGCGGGGGCCGGTGCAGGCGCAGGGGCCGGAGCAGGTGCGGGGGCCGGTGCAGGCGCGGGGGCCGGTGCAGGTGCGGGGGCCGGTGCAGGTGCGGGGGCCGGAGCAGGTGCGGGGGCCGGTGCAGGCGCGGGGGCCGGTGCAGGTGCAGGCGCGGGGGCCGGAGCAGGTGCCGGGGCCGGTGCAGGCGCGGGGGCCGGAGCAGGTGCCGGGGCCGGTGCAGGTGCGGGGGCCGGTGCAGGTGCGGGGGCCGGTGCAGGTGCGGGGGCCGGTGCAGGCGCGGGGGCCGATGCAGGTGCTGATCCACCACCACCACCACTACCACTAATTCCACTCGCCACACCAGCTGTCACAATTGGGACGGTGCTTGATTGCGTAGTTCCGCTTTCTTCTGATGCACCGGAGGAGGTGCCGGTAATCGCATTGGCCACTTGTACAGGGCGACGCGATGGGGCAGCGCCAGCAGATTGAGATCTTGCGGGGGCGACAGCAGGCGCGCTCTCGCCAGTACCGCCGGTGCGTTGTAATCTTGATGAACCGCCACCGATAACAAACGGAGCGCGTTGCTGACCCGCTGTACCCGCAACACCTTGCGCCGCTTGCGGTGCAGCAGCAGATGGCTGGCCAGCAAACTGATTTGCTTGCGTAGCAGTCATAGCAGATGCAACTTGTGATATCTCGGTGGGCAACTCCCCTGCCCGGTTAAAGGTGACACGATTAATATCCGCTGGGCGCAGCTTACCGGGTGCAACTTCAAGTATATGATCCCCAGCAGACAGGGTAACAACTGCCTTCACGGGTTCATTGTTTCTACCGCCTGATATGGACGACAGATCCAGCACAAGCTCTCCGTCGATCCGTAATTGCGCAGCACTGCCTGCAGGTGCGGCAAAAACAAAAGCGCCCGCAGCAGGGATGGAAATTTTATAAAACGTATTCGTGGGCTGCGCTTGCGATGATCCCGCCGCAAAGGACTTATTGACCTGACTGTAAACAGAATTGTTCTTTTGGGTTTCTTCAGCAATCGCTACGCCAAAACACACAGACATTAATACCGGCGTAACAACGCCCAGCCGCACAAGCTTCGCCTTCATAATATCGCACCCTTTAAAATTTGCCATATTTGGCGGTAATTAAGCCGTGAATATAGGCAAAAATATGGCTGGGCACTCCCATAGTTTCGCCACATTTTGATTTTTATAAACGATATGGATTACAATATGACGAATATCGCATCTATGTTCTCATATTGGGGATAATATTCAGTTCTTAGAGAGTAAAAAAGTGTCTGTTGAGAACCAGTTAGGCCATAATTTCCATTTATTAATATGCGACAGAATCGGCGCAATTGACGCTTGTAATGGTAGTGAAAATGGAAAAATGCAATCATGCTGAAATCCTTACATGAAAACAAGCGTATACCTCAGCAATTCCTAGAAAACGGACCTCTTTCCAAGGCCGATGTTCAGCGCGTTTATGAGGCCGCAAAAAGCACAGGTCAGCCTGTCCGAACGATCCTTGATCGGCTTGGTCTCATCTCACAGAAAGAATGGGCTCGCGCGTCTGCAGAAGAGCTGGGTTTACCCCTTATATCCTTTGATCTAATGCCCGAAAAACTGGCGGATGATCCGCGACTTTCTGCCGATTATCTCAAACGTAGCTCGATTGCGCCGCTCACGATAACGCAGGACTGCGCAAGATTTGCAATTGCTGACCCTTTTGACGAGGATTCACTCGCAGCGCTTGAAATGATTTTCGGGGCTTCTCTGGAACTGGAAATTGCCACAGATCGAGATATCGAACTTGCTATTTCACGTAGTGAGCAAGCTACAAGCACAGAAACAACCAACGCAACTGAACAACTATCCGCAAAAAACGACGGGTCCCTGAAGCTAGATACGGACAGGCTGACCGAGCTTGCCAATAATACACCTACGGTTAGATATCTTGAAACCCTTTTCGCTGGCGCGATTGAGTTGCGTGCCACAGACATTCATCTGGAGGTTTTGGAAGAAACTCCACGTGTGCGCCTGCGCATTGACGGAGAACTGATTGAGGCTGAAGCGCCGGAACGTATGCTTTATGATGGTGTCGTTTCCCGCCTGAAAATTCTGGCTGGGATGGATATCAGCGAACGCCGCTTACCGCAGGATGGGCGCATTCGGCAAAAAGCAGCGAACCGTGACATTGACATGCGTGTGGCCAGCGCACCGACAATTCATGGCGAGACTCTGGTTCTTCGATTGCTCGACAATGATGAAGGGCTATCACGCCTGCAAGATCTGAAGCTGCCGAAGCATGTGGGATCGAAACTACAAACAGCTCTGCGTCATCCAAATGGTCTGATCCTTGTGACCGGTCCAACCGGCAGCGGCAAGACCACAACGCTGCACGGCGCATTGAATGAACTGAACGACACACGCCGCAAGATCGTTACCATCGAAAACCCCGTCGAAATACAATCGAAGGGCCTACAGCAGATCGAAGTGAACCCGGAACTGGGCTGGACATTCGCCGCAGCCCTCAGAACAGTTTTGCGCCATGACCCGGACGTCATCATGGTCGGCGAGATACGCGATCAGGAAACCGCAGAGCTGGCCGTTCGCGCAGCTATGACGGGTCATCTTGTTTTCTCGACCCTTCACACAAATCGCGCAGCTGACGCCATAACGCGGCTGGTTGATCTGGGCGTTCCCAAATATCTTCTGACATCTGTTGTGCGCATGGTTGCAGCGCAACGTCTAGTACGTAAGGTCTGCCAAAAATGTGCCAAGCAAGTGGTCTGGGAAGACGATCCTCAAGCAAGAGCTTTGTATAAAGGCCTTACAAAGCTCGACCCGGAATTAGGCGTGCTTGATGATTGGGACGTTGTCCATTCTGTTGGCTGTGAGGCTTGCAACTGGACCGGATATAGCGGCAGGGTTGCACTGTTTGAGGCGTTGGATGGGAAAGAAACCCTCAATGCGCTAACGACCGGGAAAACCGATACCCGATCAATGGGGCTTGAAGGCCTGCGCCTGATCTCGGAAGGTGAAACGACTTTGGCCGAAGTCACGCGCGTGCTTGGCGTGTCTGATTTCTGGACTTGAGTAAAGGAGTGACCGACCTGTGGCCGATGGATCTGGCATCACCTTCCAGTATAAGGCGCGCGATGCAAAGGGTACGCGACAGTCAGGCCTGATCGCAGGCAAGGACCGTGCCGAGGCAACAGCAGCCCTAAAGGCCAAGGGCCTGTTCCCTATTGCGCTGGAGCCCGAGGGTAATCAGGCAACCTCTTCCAGCTTCGGTGGCAAAATAGCCAAAGGTGGAAAGAAACAGTTAACAGCCAAGCAGACCGCTGACTTTCTGGCACGCCTCGCCAAGCTTGCTGGACGCCAGATCACCACAGAACGGGCCTTGGCGATTATCGGCGAAGGGGGTGATGACCGGATATCGCGCACTGCGCTTGAGGTGCGGCGTGCGCTCCGCGAAGGGGCGCCCTTGTCCCGCGCACTTCAATCTGAGGCGGGTATCGCTGATCCTGTGACACTGTCCTTGATTGGAGGTGCCGAAGTCTCTGGCGATATGGATCAGGCGCTCGCCACCGCTGCCGATATTTTACAAAGTCGGTTAACAGTGAAACGCCGGATCATCACTGGTCTTATGTATCCCGGCATTCTTCTGACTGTAGCATTGGCCTCACTTGGTCTGATCATGGTGGCGATTATCCCGCAGTTTCGCCCGTTGGTCGAAGATCGGTTTGATCTTGTTCCGCCAATCGGGCGCGCTGTTTTTGCTGTTTCGCAAGTTCTGTCAACACTATGGCCCGTCTTTCTAATCGCAATCTTGCTGGTAAGTATAACCGCCTGGCTGGCTGCAAGACGGGGATTGCTGTCCGGCATTCTGACGAAACTTGGGGCTTACATACCGTTCGTGCGCCAAATGGTACTCCGCAATCAAATGATGCTGCTTTTGCATGTTCTGGGCGCGCTTCTGGCACGCGACGTGACACTTAGCGGGGCTTTACGCGTTGTCAGCAAATCTGCACCGGACGGCAGCGTCAAAAGCGGCATGACCAGCATTACGCAGAAGGTCGAAAGCGGCCGTGCCCTGTCCAGCGCCTTCAAGGAACAGAAACTCTTGCCCCGCGAAGCGATTGAGATGATCCGCATCGGCGAAGAAGCCGGTGATCTGGGGGGGATGATCACCCGCACCTCGGATGATATGCGCGATGCCGCAGACCGCGATCTCGAACGCTTTTTACTCGTTTTTCAGCCCGCCCTGATCGTAGGGGTCGGCCTTCTTATAGGAGTGAGCCTTTATGCCCTCTTTTCAGCTATCGTATCCGTCAATGCCATATCGTTTTAAATCACGCCGCCTGCGCAGGCGATCCGGCGCACGTGGGTTCTCGCTGGTCGAGATGCTGGTCGCAGTTGCGATTGTGGGACTTCTGATCGGCCTTGTCGGCCCGTCTGCCATGCGACAATTGCAATCCTCTCGCGTCAAAGCGACCGAAGCGCAGATTACCCAGCTGCGCAGTGCGCTGGATATTTTTCTGATCGATACCGGGCGCTATCCAAGCGCACAGGAAGGGCTGAATGCACTGGTCAACTCGGGTGGACTGATCCCCGGCTGGAACGGGCCGTACTTGCGTGACGGGAATATGCCGGTCGATCCATGGGGAGGAACCTACGAATACATACTGAATAACGGTGAGGTCCGGGTCAGATCACTTGGTGCCGATGGGCGTCCGGGAGGAACGGGTTTGGATGCGGATATTCAAGGTTAGATCCCCCCGTCGCAGGCAATATCAGACCAGAGGTTTCACAACCATCGAAGTGTTGGTCACTTTGGCTATCGTTTTACTTGTCGGCACATTGTCTCTTGTTGCATTTGGCAACTCAGATCGCCTGCGGTTGCAAAGCGAGGTCTCTGCAGTTGCGCTGGTTTTACAACAAGCCCGCCTGCAAGCCGCAGAGACGGGACGCAGTGTCGCTATCAACTTTTCACAGGAAAATCGTACGCTTGTGGCCGGTGTACAAAAACATGAGCTCGGGCGCGGTATCAGCAGCACAACCCCCTCAACGGCCCTGCAAATACGCCCTTCCGGTGAGAATGAGGGCTTTGCGCTCACTCTTGTCGCCAGTGAGAACGCGCGCACGGTTGAACTGGACTGGCTCACCGGCCGGATCGCTGTGCAGCCATGACGCGTCGTAAATCCCAGCGAGGCTTCACGTTGATCGAAACACTTGTATCGCTGTTCATAGCGACCATTGCGATCGGCGGATTCTACCGCGCCCTGTCAACAGGGGCAATTCTGGATCAGCGCGCTGATATCCAGGCGGAAAAGATGTTCGTTGCCACCCATATACTTGACCGCGCAGGTATCGATATACCGATACGGCCCGGCACACAGCAAGCGGGTCAAATGCGCGGAGTGGAATGGGCTTTGGTCGTTTCGCAACAAGGGACACGTGACATGCAGCTTGGCGCAATACGGCAAAATGAGCTTGTTTATATCTACGTCACCGTAAACACTACCGACCCGGATGCCAGCCCCGTTACATTGCGCGGCATTCGTTATGCCGAGGCACCCTTATGATATGGCGTCGCTCTCACCGCCGCAGCGGCAAGGCTCGCGGTTTTGCCTTGGCCGAGGCGCTGGTTTCTCTTGCGGTGGCAGCCGTCACACTTGCCCTGCTGACCAGTGCCACATGGGGATTGCGGCAAGCAGCCCCCACCGCCTCGGAGCTTCAGCAAGACGCGACGGATTGGCTCACTGCGCGTCGTGTTCTGCAGGCTTGGGCCAGTTCTGCAACCGCACCCGGACTCAGGCAGATCACAGGCCGTTTTTCGGGCACGTCAACAGAAATGCGGCTTGTTATAGATGATGCCAGCGGACGCAATATCAGACCGCATATGGTCAGTTTCGACATACGTAAGGAGGATGAAAAATACTTTCTGGTGGCAGGTCAGCATCATGGTGTTGCCGACACACGCGTAGATGCTCAGGATCCGCGCGAAAGTATTGTGGTGATCTCGGACAAGCCCTTGCGCCTGAGTTATCTGGTCAGACCACGCGACAGGCCGGGCTTGATCTGGACTTATGATCTTGAGCAAAGCGTCGGGCTGCCCTCAGCCATTGCAATAGAGATGGGCGCGGAACGCATGATCATGGCCCGCTTACCAGTGACGCGCAGCGGTGATTGTCTGACCCGGTTAGGGCAAGGTGGGTTGGAGGATAGAGAATGCCGTTTACGCTGACCCCTCACAGACGCCGCAAGCAACGGGGCTTTATTCTGCTAACAGTTTTGTGGATGGGACTTGGGCTGCTTGTCGCTGCGTCAAGCTACCTTGCCACGCAACGTCAGCACGCATTGGCAACACGCGGCGAGGTTGAAACGAGCCGGGCGGTTGAACTTGCCCGTAGCGCCATCAATGTCGCCATGGCTGATTTGGGTCGGATAGATGAGAACGTTCTGAAAAGCCTGCGGGATGGTACACCGATACAGATACAGATGCAGGAAGGCACAGCCACCTACCAAATCTGGGACGAAGGCGGAAAGCTCGACATAAACAAGGCGCCCATTCAATTACTGCGCCCCGCTTTGCAGAAGCTTGGCGAAGGCAGCGGCATAGACGCCTTCGACGCGGCAACAATCGCTGAAGCCATTCTGGCACGCAGACGCGCAGCTAACGGTGCGCGGATAACCACACCCCTTCCAAGGCTTCTGGCTGAATTGGGCTTTCCGCAACAAATCAGCCTGCAGGCCCGCCAATTCCTGACAACATATAATGCAACGGCACAGGTCAATCCACGCACAGCACCCGAGGCCCTTCTTGAAGCAATACCCGGTTTGGGCCCAAGCGATGTGGCCGAGATCATGGCCCGCAGACAATCAGGACAGGAAATGCCACGGCTTGGAACCGCATCCGCTTGGCTCGTGGAAGTCGAGGGACCAATCTACACAATTGAAAGTAAGGCGACCCTGACGAACGGCACCACCGCAGGTATGATCACCACTGTCGCAAGCCGAGGCATCGCGTTTCGCGGTGGGACGATGGATTACGATATCCTGAGCGTAGAAATCCTACGATGACTGCAGGGGGCCCAGACCTGCTTTCACTCCTCCTGTCTTTGATCATCCTTCTGGCAGCCCTTTGGTTTGGACCGACCGCCTTCGTAGCGCGCTCGATCATTCGTGCGACCCTTGGGCCACATGCAATGCATCGCTGGTACAAGGCAGTGACCTTCGGTGTCGGACTTGGGATGGTGGCAACGGTGATGCTTGCTGGATTTACTGGAAACAACACCTCGCTTCTTACCACGCTGTTCTGCTTGCTGACATTGCTGGCGCTCATGGACTATGCGTGGCGCTGGCTGCCGATCGAATGGACCGGAGGGATTATTATTATAGCGCTCCTTGATGGTGTTCTTGCCCAACACATTGGCATAACTCTGCTGGCGATGCTTGGACCTGCACTCCTGCTATTGGCGCTACGCGAAGCTATGTTGCGCTTGCGGGGTGTCGAGGCGCTTGGCCTTGGTGACATCTGGCTTGCGATAGGATTATCCGGTTTTCTGTCACCAATTTTGGCATTTGTATTGCTTGGTTTGGCTGCAACCTCCGGACTTATTGAAGTCGCTATACGGATGGTATTTAGGAATAACGAGAGTACCAGATATGGCGTGGCCTATGGAACACATCTGTGTATCGTTTTCGCAGCCATATACGTTTTCATGGACATCACTTGAAAAGAGCGTGCTAACTACCTGACAAAACAAAGTAAAAAATATGTGCATTTGGGCGATCAGATCCGAAGCATGTGAACGAGGTAGTGAGCATGAATAAATATATGGCTTTCGTGGCAGCCGCCGCGATACTTACAGGTTGTGGGGAACTCAGAACTGTAGACCGCGCAAATCAATCTCAGGGACTTGAGCCTTGGCGTGCTAAAACTATTCTCGGAGGCGGCGATAATGCGTCCTCAAACCGCCAGCAAGGGCGGGTTACAGGTGCCCAGCAAGTCAAAGCAGGTTCCGGTACAATCTTCCCGGGTCGGCAACCTCTTCTACGCGATAGCGACTTTGTAAACGAGAATGGCGAACGGACGGTTTCACTGAACCTCGTAAATGTCGGTGTCGAAGAAGCTGCAGCAGCCATTCTGGGCGAACTACTCAAAGAGAATTACGTGATTGATCCCGGTGTACAGGGCACGGTCAATATTCGCTCGTCTCAGCCTGTCAGCCGCACGACGGCAATCGAGGTATTTGAACTTGCCCTGAAGCAGAACAACGCAGCGCTGATCCGCCGGGACAATATCTTCGCAATCGTTCCGCTATCCGCTGACTTGACCCTTGGGGCTACGACAGCGCGCGATGTTTTGCCAGGTTACAGTCTGCGCGTTGTACCGCTGCGCAACATCGGCGCGCAGGAAATGGCCGCAATTTTGCAGCCCTTCGCCGGCAACGGTATTGTCGGCATCGACGCACAACGTAACATCATCGTTCTGGCGGGCACCTCCGCTGATCAGAAATCCTGGCAGAAGACAGTAGAAAGCTTCGATGTTGACTGGCTCGCAAACCGCTCAGTCGGCATTTTCCCGATCAAAGGGCGTTCCGCGCAATCCATCGTTAAAGGTCTGGAGCGTGTCGTAGAAACCGACGAAAGCTTTGAACCTATTGCCGTGTTCGAAGTGATCCCCGAAAACAACTCGATCCTCGCAGTTGCCAAGACACCGCGCGCATTGGAAAATGTCTCGGTGTGGATCAAGCGCCTGACCCAAGAAGGTCAGAACGACGCGCAGGTTTATTCCTACGACATGAAATATGCCCGCGCTGGCGTTATCGCACCGACGCTCTCGCAAATCCTTGGCGTCAGTGTTGAAACCTCCGAGGCAAGTGACGAAGCCGTCGAGGCGCAACTTGTAGAAAACAGCCCCGCCAATTTCGATGGCGGAAATCAGGGGACGCTGAATGCGACCCGCATTGTTGCAAGTGCCGCGACGAACACCCTGTTGATCCATGCCACACCGGATGAGTACCAACGCGTTCTGGGTATTCTGCACCGCCTTGACGTCCCACAACGCCAAGTGCTGGTTGAAGCAACCATCGTAGAAGTGTCACTGAACAACGACCTGCGATACGGCGTTCAATACTTCTTTCAGGAAGATGGCGATCAGATCGGTTTAAGTTCTGGTGACGCGGTAAATGTCGCGCCAAACTTGCCGGGCTTCAGCCTATCGCTTGGCGGCACGCCAGCAAACGCTGTGATCGACGCGCTGGATGACGTCACGTCCATCAATGTCGTCTCTTCACCAAACCTTATGATCCTGAACAACGAGTCCGCCCGTCTGGTGGTTGGTGATCAAATCCCGACATCTATCAGAACTGCACAAGACCCAACCGATGCAAATCAGGTTTTCGTCTCGACTGTGGAATACCGGGATACCGGTGTGATCTTTGAAGTTACACCGCGCATCAACTCGTCCGGCTCAGTCATTCTGAACATCGGTCAGGAGGTCAGTACTGTCGGTGAAAATGATGCAGATACTGGTAACCCGATTATCTCGCAGCGTGTGTTGAACAGCTCAGTCGCTGTCGATAGTGGCGAGACCATCGTCTTGGGTGGCCTGTTCTCGAACAGAAATCAAAGAGGTAATGCCGGCATCCCAGTCCTTAAAGATATTCCGGTCGCGGGCAAACTATTTGGCCGTACAAGCAAAAACAGTGCGCAAACGGAACTTTTGGTGCTGATCACGCCACGTATTGTAAGCAACTCTCTGGATGCCCGCCGGGTCACATCGCAACTGCGTGAACGTGTGCAATCGCTTCGTTTGGATGACGCGTCACTCAGCACACAGGTGAACGTACCCAGCACCCGGACACGCAATTCCGAGAGCTTCCAAGACAGCAGCCTACAGGATGCGGAACCACAACCCCCTACCCGTGCAGAATCTCCAGCACAACTGGCCCAACCTGCGGTCGCTTCAGCTGCAATCGCGGCCATACAGCAAACGTCTATCTCGGCTCAAGCAGCACCAACGGCTCAAGCCAGTCAGACCCAGATCACAAAGGGTAACTTCTACGCAGTGCTCGGGTCGTTCAGCTCGGACGATGCAGCAAAGAAACACTGGGGTCAAATCGCCTCTGCGAATGCGCCTTTGGCCCCGCTTTCGCCAAGGTTCACTAAAACGGGCCCACTGACCACAGTATCAGTTGGTCCGATGAGCAAGGACTCTGCCCGGCAGATATGCATTGACGTGCGGACAGATTGCTTCACAGCCAAAAACTAAGCTCTGATATAATGAAACTATGACCCGGCAATCCAATGCCGGGTCTTTTTTGTATGCAGCGCACGGGTCATGTCACTGCGATGACAAGCCCCACCCCGATCAGCATGACGCCTGCACTCAGATTTATCCGCCGCAAGGCCGTCTGTGATGTGAGCAAACGCCGCGCCCTATCAATGAAAATAGCCAAACCCAGATTGCCAAACAATGGCACTGCTATACTGACAAAAACAATAGCCACAATATCTGGTTTGGTGATCGCAGAGACATCAAAAAAGCCTGGTAGAACACCCATATAAAACAGAATAGCCTTGGGGTTTCCAAGAATAACAGCCACCCCTGCGACGAAGCCTGCCCACATACCGGGGCGGGTCAGGCGACTGTCAGAGCCAAGGCTTTTGTCTGCATTACTGATCAAAGTCCAACCCATCACGACAAAGACAACCACAGCGACCCAACGCAAGACAGACATGAAGTTATCAAACTCAGACGTAATCCAGCTTACACCCAGAATAGCCACCAACGGCCAGAGTATATCACCAAGCACGACCCCCAGCGCCAAGGGCCAAGCCGCATGAAACCCACCCGACAGTGATCGTGCGATCAGCGCAACCCATACCGGGCCGGGCGTGAGAAACAGGATCAGCAAAGCACCTGAGTAAAGCGACAGTTCAAACAAGGTCACGGTCATAGCGCAAAACCGATATTTGACATCGGTCTCAAAGCTCGCACGCCTGTACCGAGGACACGCCACTGGATTCGGCCACTTCAAATGCCTGCGCGCGATCAGACAAATCTTCAAACAGCTCCTGACCTGTCCCGGTCATCCAGGCCTGCGCGCCCAAAGCGCAGATCTCATCATACAAAGCCGCGCGACGGTCTGCATCCAAATGCGCTGCAACCTCGTCCAACAGCATGATGGGGGGTGCTCCGAAATCTTCGGAGAGAGCGCGGGCATTCGCCAGAATAAGCGATAGCAAAAGCGCTTTCTGCTCTCCGGTCGAGCATTGTTTTGCTTCTATGGCCTTGGCCGCGTAGATTGCCTTCAAATCCACCCGATGTGGTCCAACCAGACTACGCCCTGCGACCAGATCCCGTGGCCGAGACGCCGCGAATATCTCGGTCAGATCATCCTTGCCAATCGTAGCCACGACATCATCCGGGCTCTCAATCGACAACTCAGCCGTTGGAAATGACGTCTGAGCCCCGTTCATGGCAAGCTGCAGACGTTCCAGCGCCTTGGTGCGGTTCTTGATAATTGCAACCCCGGCTTCGGCCATCTGGGCCTCAAGCGCGCCATACCACATTGCGTCACGCACCTGATCCTTCAGAAGGCGGTTACGTTCGCGCATAGCTTTTTCATAGGTGACAGAGGCGTCCGCGTGTTTCGGCTCAAAACTCAACGTAATCCTGTCGAGAAACCGTCGTCGCCCCTCTGCCCCTTCCAGCCATAGCCTGTCCATAGCCGGGATAAGCCAGACGATCCGGGCAATCCGGCCAAGTGCTATCTGACGTGCCGATTTGTCATCAATCAGAACCACTCTGTTCTCACCCGGTTCTGCGCGGGTTTCGACCTCATGAATTTGGTCAAGCGATCGCAATACGCCAGAGACCTTCCATCCCAATGCTTCGGGCTTGCGGGCAATTTCATTCACTGTCGCCCGACGCAATCCACGACCGGGCGAAAGCATAGAAATTGCTTCAAGTATATTTGTCTTCCCCGCCCCGTTCGCCCCGAAAATCGCAACGGGGCGCCCGTCCAATGTCAGCTTCGCAGATCGATGGGACCGAAAGTGGGATAGGGACAGCTCAAGCAGGGACAGGCCAGACATCTGCTGTCCTTCAGATCATACAATGCGTCACACGCGCATCGGCATGACGACGTAGATTGCCGAATGATCATTGCCTTCGCGCATCATTGTCGGATCACCCGCCGAATTGAACATGAAAACCGCGTTTTCACGATCTACCTGCCCAGCAATTTCCAGCAGATATTTGGCATTAAATCCAATCTCTAACCGCTCATCCCCGTAGGCAACCGCCAACTCTTCTTCCGCGGCACCGCTGTCAGGCGCGTTAACTGACAAGACCAGACGATCCTCATCCAAGGCAAGCTTTACAGCGCGGGACCGTTCAGAGCTGACAGTGGCAACCCGGTCTACGGCCTGCGCGAATTCAGCCGCGTCAACTTCCAGCTTGCGGGTATTACCCTGTGGGATCACACGCGTGTAATCCGGGAAAGTTCCGTCGATGACCTTCGAGGTCAGTGTAATATCAGGCGTCGCAAATCTTACTTTTGTCTCAGAGACCGACACAGCAATCTGCATCTCATCATCGTCAAGCAGCTTGCGCAGTTCAGCAACTGTCTTGCGCGGCACGATCACACCGGGCATCTCTGAGGCACTTGCGGGCAGTTCAGCATCGATCCGGGCAAGCCGGTGGCCATCTGTGGCCACGCACCGCAGCACTTTACCACCATCAGCATCCGCCACGTGCATATAGACCCCGTTCAGATAATAGCGGGTCTCCTCAGTCGATATTGCGAATTTTGACTTGTCAAACAGCCGGCGCAACACTGGCGCGGGTGCCGAAAAATTAGAGCTATACTCGGACGATGCCATCACCGGAAAATCTTCTTTCGGCAAGGTCGCTAATGAGAAATTGGACCGTCCCGCCTCGACCGTCAGGCGACCGGACGTGCCATCATCGCTTAGTGATACCAACGCCCCGTCCGGTAACTTGCGCACGATTTCGTGCAGTGTCGTGGCAGACACCGTCGTGGCCCCGGCGCGTTCCACCTTAGCTGGGGCTTTGTCGACGACTTCAATATCCAGATCAGTGGCCCGAAAACTGACCGTATCACCTTCTGCTTCGATCAGTACATTCGACAGGATCGGGATCGTATTGCGCCGCTCAACGACAGATTGGGCCTGACCGACCGCTTTTAATAAAACACTGCGCTCGACACTGATCTTCATAGCCTCGTACCTTTCAGACAACCGGGGCAGAGAACGTAACCGTCCTGCCCCGCAATGCAATGGTTTTTTTGGAATGTCCGCTGTTCGGACACGGGCGTCAAGGGCTCAGGCCTCAAGCATCCTGCGCAAAAGTTCCGCATCCTCAGAAATCTGGCTATCCTGCGATTTCAATTCTTCGATTTTACGCACAGCATGGATGACCGTGGTATGATCCCGACCGCCAAAACGCCTGCCAATTTCCGGATACGACCGTGATGTCAATTGCTTTGCAAGATACATCGCCATTTGTCGTGGCCGGGCAATATTGCGGCTGCGTTTTGGGGACATCAGATCCGACATGCGGACGCTGTAATAGTCGCAGGTCTTGCGCATAATCTCATCCATCGTAACCTTCCGGTCCGAAGCGCGTAGGATATCCGCAAGGCTTTCCTGTGCCATATCCAGCGTGATTTTTCGTCCGACCAGCGATGCAAATGCAAAGAGCCGCGTCAACGCACCTTCAAGCACACGAACATTGTTAGATATACGCTGCGCCAAAAACTCAAGCACGCCCTGCGAAATATCAAGGTCCGGCTGCTGGCTTTGGTATTGTTCCACCTTCTGCTGTAAGATGCCCAAACGTAATTCGTAATCTGTCGGGTGTAAATCAACCACCAGACCCCATTGCAGGCGGCTGCGAATACGTTCCTCTAACCCATCTATTTCGCCCGGCGCACGGTCTGCCGAAATAATGATCTGCTTGTTCTGATCAACCAGCGCATTGAATGTGTGAAAGAATTCATCCTGCGTGCTGTCTTTGCCCGCAATGAATTGCACATCATCCACCATAAGCACATCGACCGAGCGGAACAGTTCCTTGAAATCCATCATCTGACGATCTCGTAACGCCTGAATAAAGCGGTACATGAATTGCTCAGCGCTTAGGTAAACGACGCGTAATTCCGGAGACCGTTCCTGCAGTTCCCAAGCAATGGCATGCATAAGGTGCGTTTTGCCAAGACCCACACCACCATAAAGAAAAAGCGGGTTGAAGCTGACCGGACCCCCCTCAGCCACGCGGCGCGCAGCGGCATGGGCAAGCTCATTGGGTTTACCAACAACGAAACGATCAAACGTAAAGCGTTTGTCCAGCGGGGCACCCGGCAGGATTTCGTCAGGTTTGTGCATTTTCTTATGCTGTGTCTTCTGAGCTGTGGCTTGCACCGCCGGGCTGTAAGGCTTAACGGCGATATCTTTCGCAGCCTCTCGGCAAACTGAAAAGCTCAACCGATCTACCTCGCCGCCCAGCTTGTTCATCTGCCGCATAATCTCGTCGCCAAAATTACGCTGCACCCAATCACCCATAAATTTTGTTGCGACATCAAACGCAGCAACGCCATCTTGCAAAGACACAAACCGAAGTGGTTCGATCCATGTCAGGTAGTTGTTTCTTCCAATTGTTCCTTGAAGTGCATCACGTGTCTGTCCCCAAATCTCTTCCGTCATTTCCAACCCGTTTTTGTTGTCTTCAAGACTGCTCCCAAGGCAATCCCCGGGCCTTCCATCCGTTAAGGCCCCCCCGGTGTTTTTGCGGGTCCACATCACCTTCAAAGCCCTCGGCTACGTTTATGCAGTCCACAGACTTGCCTTCAGAAAGAAAGGCCTCTGCAACAGCATTAGCAGCGCTCAGGGACCGGGCTCCGGATCGGCAGATGAAGAACAGTTTAGACGGAGTGGCACCGTCCAAAGCATCCTTCACATCTTCCGCAAAGCGCAGGTTTGCAGACATATCCGGATATCTGATCCATTCGATGCAAAGCAACGATTGGCCCAGAGACGACAGATCAGGTTTCCCTACAAAATCCCATTCGGGTTTTGTCCTGACGTCGATCAGCACGGCGTCTGATAAAGTCTTCAGACAGTCCCACGTTTCGGTTGGCAACAGCTCCGAAACGCGCGGACCTATGTCCGTGCTCATTCCATGTCCCCCTAAAGACGAAGTGAATCGCTATGTATTCCTAGCGAGTGAAAGTGGGCTGTCGCAACTTATCTTCTCACTTGACTCAAACTTAGTTGCATTGCGAATCTCACGGGCATGTGAACGATTGGCTCTAACGTGTTGAAGACAAAAAAAACGCGCCCAAAAGGACGCGTTTTCTAAAAATTTATCTATCGCTCTGGTCAGGCGCTCAAAGATTTGACCCGCGAAGAAAGCCGGGACATTTTCCGGGCTGCAGTGTTCTTATGCAACACACCTTTGGTCACACCGCGCATCAATTCAGGCTGCGCAACTTTCAGCGCGTCCTTTGCCACAGCATGATCGCCGGAAGCGATTGCTTCCTCGACCTTGCGCAGAAATGTGCGGATGCGCGACCGGCGCGCTTTGTTGACTTCAAAGCGCCGCTCATTCTGGCGGGCGCGTTTTTTGGCTTGAGGCGAATTTGCCATACGTAAAGACCCCGATCTTTCGGTGTTTAAATTCTCAGACCGCGCTTCTAGGCCCGACTCACCATCAAGTCAACGGTGTTTCCGGCCTATTTGTCTCGAAATTGCGGTTCGCGCTTCTCAAGGAACGCTTCCATACCCTCAGTTTGATCTTCTGTGGCAAAAAGAGAGTGGAACAGGCGTCGCTCAAACAGCAGGCCTTCGGACAATGTCGTCTCATAACTGCGGTCAACCGCCTCTTTCACAGCGAGAGTCGCAATCGCGGATTTCTCGGCAATCTTCTCGGCGGCACCCTTGGCCTCTTTAATCAGATTACCAGCCGGGACAACACGGCTGACAAGGCCGGAACGCTCGGCTTCTTCGGCATCCATGAAACGACCCGTCAGATGCATATCCATGGATTTCGACTTGCCGACAAAGCGTGTCAGCCGCTGACTGCCACCAAGCCCTGCCATAACGCCTAGATTAATCTCGGGCTGACCGAATTTCGCAGTGTCTGCCGCAATGATGAAATCACACATCATGGCAAGCTCGCAACCGCCACCCAAAGCATAGCCTGCCACAGCCGCAATAATCGGCTTTCGTACATTCAGTATTTTCTCGGACTCACCGCCGAAAAGGTCATTCACGAACACATCCACAAACGTCTTCTTCGACATTTCTTTTATGTCTGCACCAGCAGCAAACGCTTTTTCAGATCCCGTCAGAATGATGCAACGCACCTTGTCATTGCGATCTGCATCCAGAAGCGCCTTTGCAAGTTCAGACATTAATTGAGAGTTCAGCGCATTCAACGCGTCCGGTCGATTTAGCCTGATCAAGGCAATGTGGTCTTCTATTTCGACGATGAGCGTCTCGAAAGCCATACTTGGACCTCTCTAGGATAGTTCAGGACTCACGATGTACCATTCTTGACAGCCGGTTCAAATCATCTTTGACATGTCGGGCAATAAAAAGAGGATCGCCCCGATTGTACAACCCGCGTCACAATGCCTTTGCATCCTTCCTTGGCACAGCGTTCATTTTCACGGTCATATACGGCGAAACTATGCTGAAAATAACCTAACTCACCATCTGTTTGACGATAGTCGCGCAAGGATGAACCGCCAGCCTCAATCGCTTCGCCAAGAACATCGCGTATCGCAGGAACAAGTGTGGCGACACGCGCTTCAGACAGTTTTCCGGCCTTACGCTTCGGCGAAATTCCGGTGCGATGCAACACTTCGCATACATAGATATTACCAAGACCTGATACAATGCGCTGGTCCAGCAACGCGGTCTTGATCGGCATATTCCGGCCTTTGAGCCGTCCGATAAGATATGCCTCGTCAAACCTGTTTCCTAAAGGTTCGGGGCCCAGATTTTTCAATAGCCAATGATCTTCAACCTCATCTGTCGGGGCTAAATCCATCGCCCCGAAACGTCGTGCGTCGTTGAACGTAATCCGTGTGCCATCTTCCATATCCAAAATAACGTGATCATGCTTGCCGGGCAGTGCAGGGTTGTTATGAAATTCCGCAGTCCCAAGCCCATTGATCAACATGCGTCCGGACATGCCAAGGTGAATGATCAATGTTTCACCAGTGCTGAGGTCTGCCAGTATATATTTGGACCGCCGCCCAAGTCGTAAGACCCGTGCGCCTGTCAGGCGGTCTGCCATGCCTTCCGGAAACGGCCATCGCAAGTCAGGCCTGCGTATATCCGCACGTTTGATCAGCTTGCCTTCCATTGCTGGTAGCAGCCCTTTTCGTACAGTTTCGACTTCGGGAAGTTCGGGCATTTAACCTCTTGTGGTGCATGTGGTTTGAGATTGACTGTTTTGATCACACTAGAACAGATGTTTTCAATCGCATATCAGACCGATCATAGTCTGTGTCATGTGGCTTTTCTGCGCTGCGACGTGATCGCGCTTTGTGTCTGGATCAAAACCGCTATATCGACAGAGACACATGAACTGGGCGAGACCATGACCGACACAACCAAGAAGACCACGCATTTCGGCTACCGAGATGTTCCCGAAGACCAGAAAGCCGGGATGGTGCACGGCGTTTTCACAAATGTCGCCTCAAAATACGACGTTATGAATGATGTCATGTCCGGCGGAGTTCACCGTATCTGGAAAGACGCCATGATGGACTGGCTTGCCCCGCGTCCAAGGCAGCGCTTGCTGGATGTTGCGGGTGGAACTGGCGATATTGCGTTCCGATTTCTCAAACGTGCTGGTCAGGCCGAAGCGATTGTTCTGGATATGACCGAGTCTATGCTAATCGAGGGCCGCAAGCGCGCCGAGGCTGAAACGATGTCCGATAAGCTGGACTGGATCGTTGGCGATGCAATGGCACTTCCTTTCGATGATAACTCCTTCGATGTTTATACGATTAGTTTCGGCATAAGGAATGTGACCGATATCCCAAAAGCTTTGTCAGAAGCTTATCGCGTCCTGCGCCCTGGTGGGCGCTTGATGGTGCTGGAATTTTCGCAGTTGCCAAACCCAATGATGCAAAAGGCCTACGATCTCTATTCCTTCAATGTCATTCCCCGCATGGGACAAGTTATCGCCAATGATCGCGACAGCTATCAATACCTGGTGGAATCGATCCGCAAATTCCCTGATCAGGACAGGTTTGCTGGGATGATCCGCGCAGCCGGGTTCGGCAACGTAAATTATCGCAACATGACATTTGGCGTCGCAGCATTGCATTCCGGCTGGAAAATCTAGGTGCGGGGACCCCATAATATCTGGCGCCTGATCCGAACAGGCGCAACGCTGGAGCGGACCGGCGCCATGGGTGTTGTATTGGATGCCTTTCAGGCACCGCCATCGCTTCGTATCGTTGCGCGTGTCCTGGGGTGGCCGTTCAAGTGGCTGGGGCTAAAAGGTGATCCCTCGATGCCGCCTGCCACACGGGCTCTCACGGCGCTGGGGCCGGCATATATCAAATTTGGTCAGGTGATCTCGACACGCCCAGATGTTGTCGGGGACGATTTGGCGCATCAATTGCGCGTTCTACAAGACAAGCTGCCGCCTTTTCCGGTCGAAATCGCAAAAGCCACGGTCGAAGCAGAGCTGGAACAGCCGACCGATCAACTATTTTCGGACTTTTCCGAACCTGTGGCAGCCGCTTCTATTGCACAAGTCCACAAAGCAAAACTTTTGAAGACGGGCGAAGAGGTTGCTGTCAAAGTGCTGCGCCCAAACATCGAGAAAGCTTTTCGTAAAGATATTGATGCGTTCTACCTTGCGGCCTCCTGGATAGAGTTTTTATCGCCTGCCTCGCGAAGATTGCGCCCGACCGAGGTGATTAAACATTTCGACGGCGTTGTTCAGGGCGAGCTGGATCTGCGCCTCGAAGGTGCAGCCGGTGGCGAATATGCTGCCAATACCGCAAATGATGAAGGCTTCATCGTTCCACATACCCATTTCTTCTTCTCGTCCAAGCGCGTGATGACTATGGAATGGGCTGAAGGCATACCTTTCGGCAATATTGAAGCAATTGAAGCCGCTGGGCATGATCGGCGCATCTTGGGGGAACGCGTATTACAGCTGTTTTTGCGCCACGCCCTGAACGACGGCTATTTCCATGCGGACATGCATCAAGGCAACCTGAAAGTCAGCGCGTCTGGCGATATCATCGCCTATGATTTCGGGATCATGGGTCGGATCGATGAATACACCCGCCGCGTCTATGCAGAAATCATTATGGGGTTCATCCGCAAGGATTATCACCGAGTTGCCAAGGTCCATTTTGAAGCAGGTTATGTGCCAGCAGACAGAGACGTTGATGAATTCGCGCAAGCCCTTCGCGCTGTGGGCGAGCCGATCTTTGGTATGGACGCCACACAAATCTCCATGAGTCGCGTCTTGAGTTACCTTTTCGAAGTGACCGAGCGCTTTGGCATGGAAACCAGAACTGATCTTATCCTTCTGCAGCGTACCATGGTCGTCGTCGAAGGGGTCGCCCGGACCATGTACCCACAGATCAATATCTGGGAGGTCGCCCGGCCAGTCGTAGAACATTACATCAAACAGAATATCGGACCGCCGGCGCTTTTGAAAGACTTCCTTGGCACAGCTCGGGTACTGGCCCGTTTTGGGCCGAAACTACCTCAGCTGACAGAAGCCATATTGATGCAGCAGTCCAATCAACAGCAAAACCATCCCGAGTCACAAAGACCAAGCAACAAGATTTGGTATTTTGTCAGCGGGGTGATGATCGGCGCGATCATAATGCTTGCGATTGTCTTGCTGTAAGAGCTGTTGGCCAATACTTCAGCAAAAGCACAAGTTTCACGCGACATAAAAAACCGTTCCGGGTTGGAGCCCGCCTGTGCGCGATAGAAACAGGCTATGCTACAGTTGCGCCATGAAGGGCAGCGGCCGTTTGCTTATTGGTGGTCTGTCTTGGGCAGAACCCCGTTAAAAAACGTGGTCCATGGGTTGATGCGAACTTGAGAGTGGTGACGCTGTTTTGCAGTGATCCCGGTTAGGAAGATGACGGATTTGCATAGCCCACGCCCTTCTGTTGCCAACAGGAGGATGAACGATGGCAAAGCAAGAGAACTGCAAGCCCCCAGCAATTGAGACTGTGAACGTCGGTGCTGCGGCTGTTGATATCGGTTCGCGCGAACATATGGCGGCCGTCAATCCCGACGTGACGGACACGCCAGTACGTGCTTTTGGCACCTTCACCCATGACCTGCATGATCTTGCGGATTGGTTTAAGTCACACGGGGTGACCAGCGTCGCGATGGAATCTACGGGTGTCTACTGGATCCCAGCATATGAGATACTCGAGCAGCATGGCTTCGAGGTTATCTTGGTGAATGCGCGCTACGCCAAGAATGTACCGGGCCGAAAGACGGACGTCAGCGATGCCAGTTGGCTGCGGCAGTTGCATTCGTATGGGCTTCTGCGTGGTAGCTTCCGACCAACGGCAGAGATTGCAACGCTGCGGGCCTATCTGCGCCAGCGGGAGCGGCTGGTGGAATATGCGGCTGCCCACATTCAGCATATGCAGAAAGCGCTGATGGAGATGAACCTGCAACTGCATCATGTCGTGTCAGATATTACTGGCGTCACGGGAATGCGGATCATCCGTGCGATTGTCGCGGGCGAACGGGATTTAGACTTGTTGGCCACCTATCGTGACGTGCGTTGCAAAGCTTCTACTGAGACGATCAAGGCCGCACTACATGGTAATGACCGACCAGAACATGTCTTTGCACTGACCCAGTCGCTTGAACTCTACGACTTTTATCAGACCAAGATGCTGGAATGTGATCGTCATCTTGAGGCGGTGCTCGAGACGCTAGCGGCAGACCAAGACCATAACCCCAGCCAAATGCCCAAAATCCGTAGCAAGACCAAGAAGGCAGGGGCACCGTCGTTCGATGTCAGAGCCGCGCTTTTTGGGGTTCTCGGAATTGATCTGACCCAAATCCATGGGATGGGGCCGTCCCTGTCGCTCAAGTTGATTGGCGAATGCGGCACTGATCTGAGCGCATGGCCAAGTGCTAAGCACTTCACGTCTTGGCTGTGTTTGGCGCCGGGCAACAAGATATCCGGCGGTAAGGTGTTATCATCCCGAACACGGCGCTCATCCAGCCGTGCAGCAGCTCTATTGCGATTGGCAGCCGTCACGATTGGACGAAGCGATACCGCGTTGGGAGCGTTTTACCGGCGATTGGCTGCGCGCGCGGGCAAAGCTAAAGCCGTCACAGCGACGGCGCGCAAGATCGCCGTTCTATTCTACAACACCCTCCGACACGGCATGACCTATCAGGATCCCGGTGCAGCCCATTATGAAGAACGATACCGCAATCGCGTGCTCGGCAATCTCAAGCGCCGTGCCAAGTCATTCGGCTATGATTTGCAAGAATTGCCACAAGAGGCAGACATGGCTGTTTCTTAGGAAGGCTGCATCAAAATATGCAGCCTCTGATCGTTTAAATTATATTCAGCTTTCCGGTCCGACAGAAACCAGATAAGCCCAGATATTCGCAGCATCCTCTGCGTCTTTCAGCTTGTAGGACATCTTTGATTTAGCTTTCGGGTCTTCGAGATATGCGGCCAGATATTTTTTAGGATCAGCAACATAGTTCACGAATTCTTCTTCGTTCCACTCCAGACCTTTTTCGCCTGCTGCAGCCAGAGATGGACCATATTTGTAACCGTCATAAGTGCCCGCGACCCGACCGAATAAACCGTACAGGTTTGGTCCTGTTTTTCCGCCTTTCCGGATTTCCGTGCCATCGTCAGCAACAATCATGTGACAGGACTTGCACTTCTTGAAAATGTTCTCGCCTGCTTCGGCATCGCCTGTTGCATGGCCGTCGGCAAAAGCCGGGGCTGCTAGAAAAGTTACGCCAAGGGCGGCAATCGCAGTGAACTTCATAAGATCTCGCTCCATTATTTTATCTCAGCTAACTTAATACTCTTATCTATAAGGTAAAGTTCACAAATTTCGCTGACGTCTTCGTGATCTGTCAATTTTACGCAATCGCGCGGGCAAGCGCACATTGCTTCCACAAAGCGCTGAGCGAACGGACTAAGTGGTCAATATCGGCATCACTATGCAGCGGTGACGGGGTAAAACGCAGCCGCTCTGTGCCCTTTGGAACGGTGGGGTAATTGATCGGTTGCACGTAAATCCCATAATCAGCCATCAAGATATCGGCCAGCATCCGACATTTGACCGGATCTTTGATCATCACAGGGATGATATGGCTGGGATTGTCCAGATGCGGGATACCTTCGCGGTCCAACATGGCGCGCAAACGCTTGACTTGGCGGCGCTGCCGCGCACGCTCGATCTGGCTTGTTTTCAGATGCGCAATCGAGGTTTTAGCCGCAGCAGCCACTGCGGGCGGCAATGCAGTCGTAAAGATAAACCCGGACGCAAAAGACCGAATGAAATCGCACAGACTATCCGACCCGGTGATATAGCCACCAACGACGCCATAGGCTTTGCCAAGGGTTCCTTCAATCAGGGTGATGCGGTCGGCCAGCCCTTCGCGTTCACTGACGCCGCCACCACGCGGGCCGTAAAGGCCGACCGCATGGACCTCGTCCAGATAGGTCATGGCATTGTGTTTTTCTGCGACCTCGACAATCTCACGAATAGGCGCGATGTCACCATCCATTGAATAGACGCTTTCAAATGCGATTATCTTGGTTGCATTGGCCGGAAGCGACGCGAGCTTGCGATCCAGATCATCCGGATCGTTATGTCTCCAGATGACTTTATCAGCGCGGGAATGGCGGATGCCTTCGATCATAGAGGCGTGGTTAAGCTCATCAGACAAGATCACAGCGTTTGGCAGACGTGCGCCAAGGGTGCTGAGCGCCGCCCAATTCGACACATAACCCGAAGTGAACAATAGCGCGGTCTCTTTGCCATGCAGATCCGCCAGTTCCGCTTCAAGCGCAGTATGCGCATGATTGGTGCCAGAGATATTGCGCGTCCCGCCCGCCCCGGCACCGCATTTATCCACTGCGTCCTTCATGGCTTGCATAACTTTGGGATGCTGACCCATACCAAGGTAGTCATTCGAACACCACACGGTCACTTCATTCGCGCCGTCAGAATGGTTTCGCGCCTTTGGAAAGGCGCCGCATTTACGTTCAAGATTGGCGAAAATGCGGTAATTACCCTCTTCCTTCAGCGTATCTAGTTGGGCGTCAAATAGCGTGTCAAATTCCATGAGCTTCTTCCTGTCGTGACGTGTCGTTTTTGGGCGCAGGCAACATCCAGCGCCAAAGTTTTTCATCCGGGAGCGGCAAAACCATCAACCAATGTTCCAGCATGGCAAGGGTCGTAAGCGCAGCCAGAAGAGCAAAACCAACAGGATTTGCCCCGGAATAGAGTCTTTCCAACCAGCAACCGACCGCGAATGTCAGCAGTGTGATCGAGACGGGGAATAGCCAGTTCATGCGCGCATACCGGAAGTGGCTAGGCAAATGGCTCAGCGCGCCTGGCAAGAATTCAGTATTTATCTTCGGCACACCCAGAAACAAATTCAGCTTGGCTGAAATCCTGGCGAAGAACAGCACCGCGAAAGTCCAGAAGCCAAACGTGTTGGGGGCGTGTATGGCAAGAAACGCAATGCCAATAAGCGCGCTCGCAAGCAGCATTTCGTGATAAGCAATGGTTCCCCAGGCACGGATAAAACGCTCCCATTGTGGGATGTTTTCAGGGCAAATATTTCGATTGGGGCCGGTGATCACACCCGTCAGAAAGGCGAGTTCGATCCAACCCCAAACAGCCAGCGCGGACAGAAAAGCAAGATAGATGTTTTGAACTGACACAGAGCCCGATGTCGCCCAGATACCATACAACCCGATACAAAGAAGCGGTGTTGTCAAAAATGTGGATACCGGCCCCCGGCCCTGCTGATCTCCATACCGGACCAGCAGAAGGATTACCCCGGTCGAAAACCACCAGAGAAACAGGGCCAAAAGGGCTGCTATCCATGGGCTTGCCAGCATCAGTAGCTCGGCACCATGCGGCTGTCTTCCGCGATCACATGGTCAGTTTTGACCGGGATCAGATAAAGAGACGCAAACGCCTTGGCGGCGCGCAGTCCAGCCGGGATTTTCCCCAGATTGCCCATAAGACCGCCCCTGCGCTGGGCCGCATCCATCGCCTCAGAGGCTTGGCGCAGCTTCAGCAGGTTCTTTTCCCAACGAGGATTATCGAGATCAATTGCGATCGGAAAAATCTGCTTGGAGATGTCAGAGGTCTTGCGCAGCACCTCGCGGTCATACCAATCGATATCGATCCCAAGCGCTTTGTGAAACGCGGGGCGGTTGTGATCACGGATACACATTACCGAAAACACAGCGACCAGAAAGAACCTGATCCAAAGCTTGTTTTGCCAGGTTTGGGTCAATTTAGGGTCTGTTTTCATCAGAAGAGCAAAGGCTTCACCGTGGCTGAACTCATCATTGCACCATTCCCGGAACCAGTTGAAAATCGGGTGTATCTTATGGTCCGGGTTCTGCTCCAGATGGCGGAAGATCGTGATGTAGCGGGCATAGCCGATCTTTTCCGACAGATAAGTGGCATAGTAGATAAATTTTGGCCGGAAATATGTGTATTTCTTCGACTTTGTGAGGAAGCCCAGATTGACTGCAACCCCGGCTTCGCGCAGCGCGTCATTGATAAAGCCCGCATGCCGTGCCTCGTCCCGCGCCATAAGTTGGAACAATTGACAGATGTCAGGGTTATTGCCGCGACGCTTCATCTCTTTGTAAAGCACACAGCCTGAAAATTCCGCCGTAAGCGAGGACACAAGGAAGTCGATCAACTCAGCCTTGAGTTGCGGCTCCATATTCTCCCAGTCGGGGGTTTCCCACGTATCATTCTTCTTGAAATGGCCCTTGTTAGGATCTGCTGCCATAGCTGTGATCATCTCATCCCATTGTGCCCGCACCGGGGTGACGTCGATCTTGTCCATCTCGTCGAAATCGGTGGTATAGAAGCGGGGGTCCAGCAGCGTCGTTTCGGTGGCGATAGCAGTCGCCTCATCAGAGTTTTCAGGGATTATGCCCATTGCATTCGGGTCAGCATGCGCGTTCATGACAAAGCTCCTTCTGAAAAGGCAAATTCGGCCAGCTCCATACATTCGAAATCGCCGGTGAGGCGGGTCCAGACCTGTTCCAGTTTCGACGCACGTGTGATCGTGGCCTCGCGCTCTTCGATTATGACCTCGCCATAGCCCGCCAACACGGGCTTGCCATGCACCAAGACCTCATCACCCGGATGGATCACGGCACCGTTGAGAAATTTCACGTGTGCATGCAAACTGTCGAAGGTGTGCGACACCTCGACCTCGCAAGGCGCCTTTTCGGTTTCCTTTGTAAATAGTCCCATTGCATTGTCTCCCGGCAATCAGTTGAGAAGTTTGTGGAACGCGGCTTCGTTCGATTGGCCGAACCCCTGAAGTTCGGCGCGCCACGTGGTGAAATCGTCTCTCAGGGCAAGACGACCGTTTTCGTATTTGATCAAACGAATAGGCAGGGAGGCCTTCAGGCCCAACTTGGCACGTTCGCGTTCAAGAACACGGCCCACGCCCGAGATAAATCCGCCCTCTTGCGGGCTGAGTTCTGCAATAACAGAGCCTGTTTTGTCCTTCACGACCGCAGCGCCAGACATTTCAGAGAAGATCATGATCTCACGTTCCTGAGCCACTGCCAGTTCGGGTGGCATGGCCTCAAGCGGACGGTCGGTTAGGGTAGCATAGGATACTACGGCCAAAACAATCAGAACCAGCACCAACATAGCGCGCAGCAATGCTACGGGGATCATCTCTTTGTCGCGCGTGATTAACTCCTGCTGGCTCATTCTTGTTTTCCCTATTCTGCGGCAACGGCAATGCCCGGTTGCGCGATCTCGACCTGCATTTGCACCGCTTGTCCAAGAATGTTTGCAACATGCTCAGCATCAGGAATGCAGCGCAGAGCGGGTTGGGCCGGGTTCATTTTCCATGGACGGACATGGGGCCAGCAGGTCAGGTAGCTAAGCTTCGTCGCGCCGTCATCGATCAGATGCAACGCAATTGACCCCGTTCCACCGCGCCGCAAGTCAAGATCGGCAGACCCAATCCAACGATATGGCAGGTTCAACGTGACTGTCAGCGCCGCCCCAATGCGCATTGCAACGCGTTTATTGGTGATCGTGTAAACCGTTGTCAGCGCCTGTGTCACAGCAATCAGAACAAGCAGCCCACAGGTTATCAGACCAAGGATCAGAAACGGCACTGCACCCCAAAGCGACGGGCCAAGATCAAGAAAATCTGACAATGCGACAGACCGCCATGCCGCAAGCAGGGCGAAATACCCCATAACCCAGTAGATATTCAGGCTCTCTTTGGCCAAAGCCCACCAGTTCGGACGACCCTGCCAAAGGATCTTCTCACCTTCGGGGGAAGCTCTGGCAAGCCTTCTATGGGTTCTATGGAAAAATCGTCATGGGGCATATCTATATCCTTAAAGCTGAGGCTCCTGACGTTCTTTTGAGGCGTAGATCAAACCGCCGGAATAATATCCGCAGATCTTGTCTTCCTCGAGCAGCGTCACCTGGTTTCCGGACTTCGTGCGCGGCACATTTGCGAAATGCTTGCCAAAGATCGTCTTCACCTGCACGCGGTCGGATTTGATCTTGGCCAAAGGCATAGGGATCAGACGTTTGCCGCCACCGTGGGCCGCGTCAAGCTCGACCTCAAGGTAGCGCACCAGTTGCTCCGGCTCATCCACCCACATATCCGAGATCACACCGACAATTTCATTGTCCCCTGCCATGACAGGCAGGCCACGGGGGTCACGCCCTGCGGCGACAGCAAAGCTATCAAGCCCCGCCATTGGAACGATCTTTGGATGGCCATGCCCATCAAGCTCAGGCACATCACGGCGCGGAGCCCAGGACGCAGGGCCGACACCGTCAATCATTGGATCACCGGTAGGCTCAAGCGGGAAACCATTCGCTGCATTCGTGCGTTTCAGCGCAACATCGCGACGTTCTGGCTGAAGATCGGGCACAGTGACCTCGCCCCGTCCATGGGGCAACTTGAATGTCTTTGGTGACGGAACCGGGAACGGTCCCTGATTGGCTGCGGGCTTCCCGTCATCATCTTCAAGCGGGTAGCCCTCGCGCATATTTTCTGTTTGCAGGTAGTAAATCAAAAGCGCGAAGAAGGCCCAGAACAGCCAAAGGCTGAGGGATGCGAGATCGAAATTACCAAAGAATGGGTCAACCATTTTATCCTCCGAAGGTCTTTAAGTCGGGAAATCCGCAAGCCCGATCTTGCGGTTCTCCTGTGTGGTAAGACGCCCGGTCCGCACCAGCGGACCAAGTGCAATGAGCGTTACGAAAAGCAACGCGATTTCGATGTGGTAAACGACAGAATAGCCGGTGGCATTTGACGCCATCGCTTCGCCAAGCGCTCCTTGCAGCGCTGCAGCATTGGTCAGATCGCGCACAGTCCCGCCGATGGCGACCCCAAGCCCCGCGGCAGTCGCCTGCGCGGCCCCCCAAGCGCCAAGGGCAAGACCACGCCCGGCGATACCAGCGGCTGGCATAGTCATGGCGGCAGTCAGCGTCGCAACCGAGAAGATGCCACCGCCAAAGCCAATAACTGTAGCACCAATGAAAAACAGAACAGGCGAAACCATAGGCCCCGCAAATATAACTGCGCAAAAGGCGATTACGCCGGCCAGCAAACCGCGCCCCGCCATACGGAAAGGATCCATTCCGATGGAAAGCCATTTTGCGGAAAGCGCGAAACCAATCAGCGCCCCAACAGACCACATTGCCGTCAAAAGTGTCGTCGCACTGACCGACAGGCCTAGGATTTCACCGCCATATGGTTCCAGCAGAACATCTTGCATGTTGAAACCAAGTGTTCCGATAGCGACCACAGCGATCAGACGACCTGCCTGCCCACCAGCGGCAAAATCGGCCCACGCATCGGCGAATTTCGGGCGTGGAGCTGCGCGGTCTTCTGCGCTCATCGGGCTCATCTGCTCCTGCTTCCAAAGCGCCACCGTATTGAGCACGATGGTCACAACGGCTGTGCCCTGAACCACTTGGATCAAACGGATATTTCCGAAGTCGCGCAGAAGATAGCCAACTATAGCAGCAGACAGCCCCATTCCGATCAGGAACATCACATAAAGCAGCGCAACAACACGGGGGCGCGTTTCATCCGTGGCGCGATCTGCAGCCAACGCAAGACCCGCGGTTTGGGTCATGTGCATACCAAGGCCAGTCATCAGAAACGCAAGCGCAGCCAGAACTTCGCCCGCGAAAGGAACGTCATGAACATTGTCGCCACCAAGCACCAGCAAGCTCATCGGCATAATGGCAAGGCCACCCATTTGCCAAAGCGTCCCAAACCACAGATACGGAATGCGCTTCCACCCGATGGCAGACCGATAGGTGTCTGATCGGAACCCAAGCAGCGCCCGGAACGGCGCAATCAGAACTGGCAACGCGATCATGATGGCCACAAGGAAAGCCGGAACCGAAAGCTCGACGATCATCACCCGGTTCAACGTCCCAAGCAGCATAACCGCCGCCATACCTACCGACACCTGAAACAGCGACAGACGCAGCAGTTGGCGCATCGGCAGATCGGCACTCGCCGCATCTGCGAAAGGCAACATTTTCAGCGTAAACTTGGTCAGGGGGTGCTGGCTCATAGGGCACCTCCGAAACGATAGGCGGTCGAATGGTAAAACCCAGAATTGACCGTGCCGACCTCTTGCAAACCATCAATGCCAAGGCTGCATAAGTTATGCGGGACCATCACTGGTGAGCGATCCTTGCGTGGAAACAGTTTCCCGATCCGCCACATCGCCATCAACAACGGTGTCCGAGGCGCAAGGGTGAAAATCATCGCGCCACCCAGTCGAGGCGCAAAACTGGTCAAAGCAGGACCGATATCACTGGCGCCGTAGTAAATCATGCTGTCCATCGCCAGCGCGTGGTCGAAGACGCCAAGCTCCGGATCAAACATATCGCCCGTTTTAAAATTGATCTTCGCATGAAGGTGATCTGGACAGCGGTTTGCCGCAATCTCGATAAGCGAAGGCGAAATATCGATGGCCACCACCTGCGCCCCCCGCTTCGCCAACTCAACAGCCATTGCCCCTGTTCCACAACCTGCATCCAGAACGCGTGCACCCGCCAGATCATCAGGTAACGCATCTAGCATCATCACCCGCATCTGATCACGTCCTGCCCGCACGGTCGCACGGATCCCTGACACAGGCGCATCAGAGGTCAGGCGCTCCCAGGTTTTGGTTGCGGTACTGTCGAAATAGGTCTCGACCCGTTCGCGTGTGCGAAGATATGCGGGGCTTGCTATCATTCAATCAAATCCAAGCAGCTCAAAAATATCGCGGTCAGGCAAAGGCGCTGGCGCAAGAGGTTCAGTGCCGTTCCAAAGTGTCTCGGCAAGGCGGATATATTCCTTGCGGACCTGTACGATTTCCTCGTCATCGGGCATCTCGAACAGGGTCTTTTTCTTCAGACGCGATCGCCGGATCGCGTCGAGATCAGGCATATGAGCCACGCGGTTGAAACCGACCGTTTTACAGTAACGATCCACCTCATCAGTCTCGCGGGACCGGTTCGCAACACAGCCCGCCAGCCGCACTTTGTAATTTTTGGATTTGGCCTGCACAGCCGCGATGATCCGGTTCATCGCATAGATCGAGTCGAAATCATTCGCCGTAACAATCAGCGCCCGGTCAGCATGCTGTAGCGGCGCGGCAAAACCACCACAAACCACATCGCCAAGAACATCGAAAATAACGACATCGGTATCTTCCAGCATGTGATGTTGTTTCAGCAGTTTCACGGTCTGACCGACAACATAACCACCACATCCTGTGCCAGCAGGTGGCCCACCCGCCTCGACACATTTCACACCGTTGAAACCTTCATGGACGAAATCTTCCGGGCGTAGCTCCTCGGCATGGAAATCTACCTCTTTCAACGTGTCGATAACGGTCGGAACAAGACTGCCCGTCAGAGTAAATGTGCTGTCATGCTTCGGATCGCAGCCGATCTGAAGGACACGTTTGCCAAGCATCGAAAAAGCGGCTGAAAGGTTGGACGATGTCGTCGATTTTCCAATCCCGCCTTTACCATAGACACTGAAGACCTTCGCGCCCTCGATCCGGGCGTCATCATGGACCTGCAAAGATCCCTCGCCGTCACCGACCAGATCAGGGATATTGTCTTTGGGGCTCATCAGAGCCTCCTTTCATCTGTAACGCAGCTTATTCGGCTGCCATTCCAACGCCTTCCATTGCGTCTTCTAGTTCATCAGCTCCGGCCTGAAGCGCATCAAGGGTCGCGTCATCAGGGCTCCAATAGTTGCGCTCATGCGCTTCGATCAGCCGGTTCGCCATACGAACCGATGCCTGCGGATTCAGATCAGCCAACCGTTTGCGCATCATCTCATCCAGAACAAAGGTTTCAGACAGGCGCTGATAGACCCATGGCTCCACCTCCCCTGTTGTGGCGGACCAGCCCATTGTATTGGTGATATGGCTCTCGATAGCGCGGACACCTTCATGACCATGCTTCAACATGCCTTCGTAGAATTTCGGGTTGAGCGCGCGACTGCGGGTTTCAAGCGCGACCTGTTCCTGCAGGGTCCGCACCTTGCTGCCACCACGGGTCTGATCACCGATATAAACGGGCGCGGATTTACCTTTGGCCCGTTTGACAGCGCGGGAAATGCCACCAAGCGTATCGAAATAGTGGTCCACCGTTGTGACGCCAAGCTCTACCGACTCAAGGTTCTGATAGGCAAGGTCGACGTCCTTAAGTGCTTTTTGCAAAAGCGCCGCATTCGGTGCAGGTTTGCCATTCACGCCATAGGCAAAACTCTTGCGGGCCTGATAGGCGTCGGCAAGCTCATCCTCATCGCCGAATGCGGAACTATCGACAAGCTGATTAACATTGGACCCGTAGGCCCCTTCGGCATTCGAGAAAACACGCAAAGCAGCGGTTTGCATATCAACGCCCATCTCTTTGGCATAGGCAAGCGCATGGGCGCGGATGAAATTTTGCTCTAACGGTTCGTCCGCTATTGCCGCCTTGTAAGCGGCTTCGGCAAGCATTCGGGTCTGCAATGGCAGAAGATCACGGAAAATGCCCGAAAGGGTCATGATAACGTCGATCCGGGGGCGACCGAGTTTTTCGAGTGGAACAAGATCAGCACCCGAAAGACGGCCAAAGCTATCAAAGCGCGGTGTCGCACCCAGCAACGCAAGGGCCTGCGCGATAGGGCCGCCGTCAGATTTGATATTGTCAGATCCCCAAAGGACCAACGCAACGGTGCGAGGCATAGATTTATGCGTTTTAAGCAATTCCAAAGCCTGTTTTGCACCATCCTGCATAGCAAAGACCGTTGGCATGCGGAACGGATCAAATGCATGGATATTGCGCCCGGTCGGCAAGACATCAGGGCTGCGAATGAGATCACCACCGGGAACCGGAGCTATGTAGCGTCCATCCAAGGCGCGCATAAGCGCGGGCAGTTCATGATCCTGCTGCAAGATGGCATCAATGCTTGTACGGGTATCCGGGTCCGTCTCGGTCATGATACGCATATATTCGGCGCGGGCTTCTTTGCTCAGCGTTTGCCCAACAACATGCAGCCCGTCTGTGATCAGCGCATCTTCAGTTTCGAGCAATTTCAGCCAAAGCGTCTTAGGGTCAGCCCCGCCCATATCCACAGCCTCGGCTTGCGTCGCAATCAGAACTTCAAGCTCTGCCCGGTCAGCGGCATCCGGGGTAAGGCTGCGCCAGCGTGTCAGGCTGTCTTTCAACTCTAAAAGCCCTTTATAGAGACCGGATGTCGCCAAAGGCGGCGTCATATGCGTGACGGTAATTGCATTCGAGCGACGCTTTGCAAGCGTCGCCTCGGATGGATTGTTGGACGCATAGAGATAAATATTCGGCATCTCGCCAATCAGCCGGTCGGGCCAGTCACTTGCGCCCATACCAACCTGACGTCCAGGCATGAATTCCAGCGCGCCGTGCATACCGAAATGCAGCAGAACATCGGCGCGAAACTGGGTCTTGAGCCAAAGATAAAAGGTCGCAAAGGCATGGGTCGGGGCAAACCCTTTCTCAAACAGAAGACGCATCGGATCGCCCTCATAGCCAAAAGCCGGCTGAACCCCGATAAATACATTGCCAATCTGCGCGCCAAGTATGAACACGCCGCGGCCATCAGATTGCACCTTGCCAGGCGCAGGCCCCCAAGCACGTTCAATCTCATTCAGCCAAGGGGTTTGCTGCACGATCTGGTCAGCAGAAACATGATCGGCGACGTTTGCCTCGGTTCCGAATTGCGCCTGATTGCCGCTCAGGATCAGACTGCGCAACTCATCAACGGTTTTGGGCGGCGTAACGTCATAACCCTCGGCCTGCAAACGATGCAGCGTGTTGTGCAGGCTCTCAAACACGCTGAGATACGCTGCAGTGCCAATGGCACCAGCATTAGGTGGGAAGCCAAAAAGGACGATGCCAACCTTGCGCGCGGCCCGGTCGGACCGGCGCAGATGTGCAAGCTTCGCGACCTTGGCGACCAGCGCGTCAATCCGCTCGTAACAGGGGGCCATGGCACGGTGGTCGTCGGTTTTCTGGCAATTACGGTCACAGCCGGTACAGACGCTATCCCCGTGACGGCCAGCAAACATGGTGGGATTGGTCGCACCATCGATCTCGGGCAGCGCGATCAGCATTGTGGTCTCAACAGGCCCCAGCCCGCCAGAACTGTTGCCCCATTGATCAAGTGTCTGAAATTCCAGCGGATGTGCAGCAACGTAAGGCACATCAAGATCAGACAGCACTTCGACGGCGGCATCGCTGTCGTTATAGGCCGGACCCCCGATCAGCGAGAACCCGGTCAGAGATACCAGCGCATCGATATGACCTTTGTGATAGGCGTCAATGGCAGGGCGGCCATCAAGCCCACCTGCGAAGGCAGGAATAACCCGGATACTCTGCGCCTCGAAACTGCGGATAACCTGATCATAATGTGCGGTGTCAGAGGCAAGAATGTAGGAACGCAACATCAGCAAACCAACTGTTGCGACTGGTTGTGCCGGACCCGGAAGGTCTGAAAGGTCGGTACAAATCTGTTCTGACAGGTCAGGGTGATAAAGGCCAACATCGGGGTAGTCGATCGGAGCCAGTGCCTCGGTTTTGTGCCAAGCCTTTTCGTGTGAATAACGCGACACCAAAAACCGGATCATATGCTCGACATTGTCGTCCGATCCTCCAAGCCAGTACTGCATGGTCAGAAACCACGCGCGCAGATCCTGCGCCTTACCAGGGATGAATTTCAGGATCTTCGGCAAGCGGCGCAGCATTTTCATTTGCTTCTCGCCAGAGCCAGCTGACGGTTTAGCCGTTCCGCGTAGCTTTTTTAACAAGGCCATCGCGCCGGAAGCCGGTTTGGACATATCCAGATCACCCATGCGGGTCAATTTCACAACGTCCCCATCAGCGACCATGCCAATCATTGCATCGCAATGATCCCGACGCGCCATCAGATCAGGCAGGATAGCTTTTACGTGCTCCTCAAGAAACAGAAGGTTCGCAATGACAATATCACCATGGCGCACAGCATCGCGTGCGGCATCAAGCGCTACGGGGTTTTCGCCCCATTCAGCGGCAGCATGAACTGTTACACTGAGGCCGGGAAAATCAGCAAACAGACGATCACTGACCCGCGAGGCAGGCCCGGCAGCATGGGCATCCAGCGTCACAATCACAACGCGGTAGCCGATATGATCACTGCTATCGCGCATAGTGAGCCTTCGCCTCATAGAGAGTTTCGACAGAGATTTCGGTGACGCCCTGTTCGCACGCGAATTTCTCGGTATTTTTGCGGGCCTTTCCGCGGACAAAAAACGGGATCTTTTTCAGCTCACGCTCAGCTTCAGAAAGCCATGTGACAACGTCAGAGACGGGTTTTTCCGGTTCAGCGGCACGCGCAACGGCCTTGCCGCCATGGTGGGAGGCACCAGCATCATCGTGAAACTCAAAATCTTCACGGAACATATGCAACAGGTGCTCTTCCAACCCCATGACAAGCGGATGGACCCATGTGTCGAAGATGACATTCGCACCCTCATACCCGACCTGTGGCGAATAGCGCGCCGGGAAATCCTGCACATGCACGGGTGCAGAGATTACAGCGCAGGGGATACCAAGGCGTTTGCCTATATGGCGCTCCATTTGCGTACCAAGGATCATCTCGGGCGCAAGCGTTTCAATAGCGCGCTCAACCGCAAGGTAGTCATCGGTAATAAGCGCTTCGACCCCATATTCCTTGGCAAGTGCGCGAATATCACGGGCAAATTCGCGGTTATAACACCCCAGACCCACGACCTCGAAGCCCATCTCGTCGCGTGCTATACGCGCAGCAGCTTTGACATGCGTTGCGTCACCAAACAGGAAAACACGTTTGCCGGTCAGATAGGTGCTATCGACCGAAGCCGAGTACCACGGCAGGCGCAATCGCGCGTCATCCGGCGTGCCTGTCGCACCGAAGGCTTGCACCTCGGCAATGAAATCACGCGTGGCACCAACGCCAATTGGAACCGTCTTGGTATAGGGTTGGCCCATCTCCCGCTCAAGCCAACGGCAGGCGGTCTCGCATGTCTCAGGGTAGAGCATGACATTGAAGTGCGCCGCCCCAAGGCGCGCGATATCTGCGGGCGTTGCATTGAACGGGGCGATGACATTGACGTCCACACCAAGTTCAAAAAGTAGTCCGGACAGCTCTTCTATATCATCGCGGTGGCGAAAGCCCAGCGCGGTTGGGCCAAGAATGTTACAGGACAGCCTAGCGGTTCTCTCAACAGGTTTCACAAGGGCGCGCGTGATCTGGAAGAAAGTCTCATCCGCGCCGAAATTTTCCTTGCGCTGATAGGATGGCAGCTCCAGCGGGATCACAGGGATCGGCAGGCCCATCGTTTCAGCAAGGCCACCGGGATCGTCCTGTATCAACTCAGCCGTGCAAGAGGCACCGACGATAATCGCCTCCGGTTGGAACCGCGTGAAAGCGTCACGGCACGCATCTTTGAACAAATGCGCCGTATCAGCACCCAGATCACGGGCCTGAAATGTGGTGTAGGTAACAGGTGGGCGATGATTGCGCCGTTCTATCATGGTGAACAAAAGATCGGCGTAAGTATCACCTTGTGGTGCATGCAGGACGTAGTGCAGGCCCTTCATCGCGGTTGCGACGCGCATTGCGCCGACATGAGGTGGACCTTCATATGTCCAGACGGTCAGCTTCATGACAGCAGCGCCTTACGACGAAGGGGCCGCGAGAACAGGCCAGCAAGATCACCTGCCTGTTCGTAGAAATGGACGGGGGTGAAGACCAACTCAATAGCCCATTTCGTCGTCAGGCCATCAGCCTCAAGCGGGTTGGCAAGGCCCAAACCGCAAACCGTCAGATCAGGGCGAACAGCGCGGCAACGGTCTAGCTGCTTGTCTACGTCCTGACCTTCGGAAAGCGTCTCTGCGTCAAGCATATCCATATCAGGGCCGACGAGGCCCTTGTGAATGTAGGGCGCACCAACTTCAAGCGCGTGCATACCGCATTCACGGGTCAGGAAGCGGGCAAGGGGCAGCTCTAGCTGGCTATCGGGGAAGAAGAAGATCGACTTGCCTGTAAGGTCTTTGGCATGGGCAGCGACAGCTTTGCGCGCACGGGCGCGCGGGGCTTCAGTGACGCGATCAAAAGTCGCGTCATCTACACCAAATGCACTGGCGATGGCGCGCAGCCAGAGGGTTGTCCCCTCTTCGCCGAACGGGAATGGTGCCGCGATATGGGACGCGCCGCGACGGATCAGTGCGGCGGCCGTATCACCAAGAAACGGCTGAAGCAGTACAAATCTTGTATTCGGCCCGACATGCGGCATAGCATCTGCGCGCCCTGCGGGAAGCACAGTCACAGGCCCAACACCAAGGTCAGACAAAAGCTTCAGCGCCTGATCTTCCACCACATCGGGCAGCGCGCCCACCAGCAGAAGCTCCTGCGCGTCAGTTTCAGGCAGAACGGGAACCATCGCCTCCAAACATGCGTCTTCGCCCTGCGTAAACGTCGTCTCAATGCCGGAACCGGAATAATTCAGCACCCGGACATGGGGCGCATGGACTTTTGTCAGACGTTCTGCCGCACGCGACAGATCGATTTTGATAACCTCGGACGGGCAAGACCCGACAAGGAACAACTGCTTGATATCGGGGCGGCGCTCCAGAAGGCGGGCAACCTCACGATCCAGCTCGTCGTGGGCATCAGCAAGACCTGCCAGGTCAGCTTCTTCCAGAATAGCCGTGCCAAAACGCGGCTCGGCGAAAATCATCACACCTGCGGCAGATTGCAGAAGATGTGCGCATGTGCGCGACCCAACAACCAGAAAAAACGCGTCCTGCATCTTGCGGTGTAGCCATATGATCCCGGTCAGACCACAAAAAACCTCGCGCTGGCCGCGTTCTTTCAGGACCGGTGCGTCGCGACACCCACCTTGCGTGATATGGGTCTGCTTGTTCATGCTGCCTCTAGGCGCGCGGCGCGCAGTTTCAAAAGAAATTGCGTCGCGTTGATTGCATAGGTCCCATAGGCCGCAAGCGCGATTATCATTTGCGTCGTCGGAGACAATCCAGAGAACAGCGCCCAAAGATAGGCCGTATGTAGCGCAATGACGATGAAACTGAACACATCTTCCCAGAAGAAGGCCGGTGCCAACAGATATTGACCAAAGACGATCTTCTCCCAGATCGCGCCAGTGATCATGATCGCGTATAGGAATGCGGTCTTGATCAGGATCGAGGCTGTCGCTGCCTCATACCCAGTGCCGGTTGCCATATATTGCACCACAAGGAACAGGGAAATTGCAAAGGCTACAAACTGCAACGGTGCAAGAATTCCCTGCACGATTGTCCAGTGCGTTGCATCACGTTTAGCACGCTGTTCTGCCGTGTAGAGCGGCTGGTGGCGAGCTGTTTTACCCATGAAATGAGATTCTCCGATTCCCTGACAGCCTCGTTGGTATTGATTAAGGCTACTTCCCGGAATGCCAATGTGTCAATTATAACTTACACAATTAAAGCTTACATCACGATTTCATACACATACTAATAAGAAATAACTTGCATAATTCCTGAGTGAATTAGAGGTGTGTTCTTCAAAGTTTACACATTTTATTTCAGCGCTTTTGACAAGTTGACACTCTTGGCGCATAGTGTCGTTGCGAACACGTGATTATTAATCGCGGCGGCAATGCAGATGTTGTTATTGAAACATTTGTCTGGCGAGGGGGAGAAATGGCGAAAGACAACAACACGGTTATTCGCGCTACCAGCACTTGCAGCTCTGACGATGTGACCGGCCTTGCCACCAAGGCGCTGGAACTTGTGATGGCTCAGTGTTCGCAGACAACCAGCCAGAACTATAATGACAAAATTGTATATCTCAGCAAAGCATTCATGGACGATGATCCGGACACCCGGCGCATCGCAATAGCAGAACTTTTTGCGAACGGCATAACCGCCGATGACTTTATCACAACCTATGCAGCCGACATGGCTTGCCATATCGGCGCGTTGTGGGAAGATAACAAGATCAGCTTTGCGACTGTTACAATCGGCGTTGCCCGCATTCAGGAAACCGTTCGCGGTCTGGCGGCCCGACGGGCTGACTTTGACGCGACGCGTGAACGGTCAGAAATACTGATGGCGATACCGATGGCAGAGGATCATCTGCTCGGTGGCTTTATCGCCTCTGAAAAGTTTCAGAATCTCGGCTGTTATGTGCGCCTTGCGCTTGGCTTGCCAGATAATGAAATCGTTAACCTCATACGCAACAAGAATTATGAAATGATCTGCATATCAATCTCAAGCAGTAGAACATTGGGCGCCGCAGCAGATTTGATAACCGAGATCAGAAACCATGTCCCACGTGTTGTGCAAATTGCCATTGGCGGGGCGGTGACACATCTGGAAATGGATGTTGCGCATATAACAGGTGCCGACATTGTAACGTCTGACCCGTCCAAAGCTCTAAAGGAATGCGGGATTGATGCCGCTATTTTGACGCATTAACGTGTCATCTTTACTAGTGTATAGTATACTGTACACTGTGTTGTAAGGTTGAGCAGGTATAAAGTATGAATTCGAATGATCATAGTTTCTGGGCAAGTCCGCGGCACCCGCAGATTGCGCCTGAGCATTTCAATGAAATCGTCGCGACTGCTGCTGATCTTGCCATTGTCGTCACGATGGATGGCCGGGTGGAAACCATTGTCGTAAACCCGCTTAACCAGACCATGGGCAAACTTGACCATTGGATTAACCGTGACCTCAAAGATTTCCTTGCTGAGGACAGTGTAACACGGTTCGAAAAACTGCTTGCAAATTATCGCAATGGCATCCTCGTGACCAGTAATGAGATCGAGATCAACCATTTCGATAATGTAAACTGGGAATACCCGCTCCGCTACAGTTTTCACCCGACAGGGACCGAAAACACGATGTTGATGCTGGGCCGCGATATGCGCCCCATCGCAGAGCTCCAGCAACGCCTTGTCAAAGCGCAACTGGCGCTTGAAAAAGATTATGAGAATAGGCGCGACTATGAAACGCGGTATCGCGTTGTCATGGAATCAACGCAGGATGCGCTCATCATGATTGACGCCAAAACTGGGCGTGTTGCCGACGTGAACTCTGCAGCGGCTGCAATTTTAGGGACCGATGCAGACACGCTGCCCGGCACATTGCTGGCGAATGAGTTCGATACAAATCGCAAAGCGATGTTTCTTGATCAATTGATGGATACGGCTGTCCGCGACGGGATGGCGGCAGTCACATTGAAAACCAAACGCGGCCAGAAGGATGTGGCGCTCTACCCCACCCTGTTCCGGGCTGCGGGCGACCGAACGCTGCTATGTCGTCTGGAAACAGGGGAAGCGGGTAATAGTGTTGCTGCCGAGTTTTCCGACAGCCTACGCATCCTGTTCCGTAATGGTGCGGATGCAATGATCTTCACTGACGAGAGCGGACATATTCAGACCACCAATGACGCGTTTCTAAACCTGTGTGATGCCGCGCTTTTAACGGACGTCAAAGGGTGTTCTCTTGCGGATTTCATGGCGCGCGGCAATGTAGATCTGAAAGTCCTTTTGGAAAATACTGCCCGCAACGGAAAGATGCGGATGTACGCCACCAAATTGACCGGGCGACATGGGCAGGAAACCCAAGTTGAAATCTCGGTGACGCAGTTGAATGACCGGCCGAAAAGTGGGTTCGCTTTCGTTATCCGCGACACCTCACGATCTGATATGCTGCGTGATACACCTGCGCAGAGTGACACCGGTGATGTGAAGAACGTCGTGGATCTGGTTGGGGCATCCCCTCTGAAAGACATCGTCGCGGCTTCTACCGATGTCATCGAAAAGATGTGTATCGAAACAGCGGTGGAGCTGACCGGAAACAATCGCGTTGCCGCTGCTGAAATGCTGGGGCTGAGTCGGCAGAGCCTTTATGTCAAACTGCGGAAATACGGCATTCTCGACAAAAAAGGCTAAGGCTGCGCAGGCCCGAAAACCTACCTTTATTACAAAACTGAAGTAAATCTGTTATGATCTGTTTGGATCGATGCATCATTTTATGCTCAGTGTGGACCTATTCCGGCCCCGCTTCTTTCCAGTTTTGTTAGACCAGAAAAGGACGCTGCCAAATGCACCGCAAGGACATCGTAAACGACCCAGAGCATGGGAATAAAGCCGAAGCTTTCGAAGCTTTCGACGACATTCCGACCAACCCGAATCTAGGCAATACAATTGGTGACGTAATCAACCGCCGCTACGGCAGACGCGATATTCTGCGGGGCGCATTAGGCGTTTCTGCTGCAACCGCTCTTTTCGGAACATCAGCAATGATTGCGCCGCATCAAGCCGCTGCAAGCACGGCAGAGAGCCGTTACAAATTCGAAGAGCTGACTTGGGGCAATGATGAAACCCACCATATTGCGGATGGATACGATGCCGATGTCCTTCTGCGCTGGGGCGATCCGATTACAGCCGATGCGCCAGAGTTCGATCCACAGAACCAGACCGCTGAAGCACAACTCAAGCAGTTCGGCTATAACAACGACTATGTTGGCTTTGCCGAGCTGGAGCCCGGTCGCGGCCTGCTTTGTGTCAATCACGAATACACCAATGAAGAGGTTATGTTCCCCGGCTTGGGCCGTCAGGACAAGGCTGACTTCACCGGCATGACAAAAGAGATTGTCGACATCGAAATGGCGGCTCATGGTGGTACAATCGTTGAGATTGCCAAAGGCGATAACGGCAAATGGTCCGTTGTTCGGGATGGCCAATACAATCGCCGGGTGACGCCTCTGAACACGGAGATGACCTTTGACGGCCCTGCCGCTGGTCATGACCGGCTTAAAACCAGCGCTGATCCCGATGGCATGGCGGTCATGGGCACCATCAATAATTGCGCAGGCGGGATGACACCTTGGGGCACTTACCTGATGGCCGAAGAAAACTTCCACGGCTATTTCTGGACTGACATACTAAACGAAGATGGCGATCCGGTGGGTGATATCGAGGCGCCGCATTATGCATCGAACAAACGCTATGGCGTACCCGGCAACTGGTACGCCTGGGGTAAGTTTTATGATGCATGGAACCTGGACAAAGAGCCAAATGGCGCGAACCGTTATGGCTGGATTGTCGAAGTTGACCCGACCGATCCAGACGCAGCACCCGTCAAGCACACAGCCCTTGGTCGTTTCCGCCACGAAGGATGCGAGACAACCATCAGTGCCGATAATCGCCTCGTAGTTTATTCAGGTGACGACAACCGCTTCGACTACACCTATAAATTCGTCTCGGCTGGCACGATTGGGGACGACAAGGCCGCCAATATGCAGCTGATGTCCGAGGGGACGCTCTACGTTGCCAAGTTCAATGATGACGGCTCTCTCGACTGGATGCCATTGGTTCATGGCGAAGGCCCGTTAACCGCAGAGAACGGTTTCAACAGCCAGGCCGATGTCATGATCGATACTCGCCTTGCAGCGGATCTTCTGGGCGCAACTCCGATGGACCGGCCCGAAGATGTGCAACCGCGCGGGGATGGCACGACCTATGTCATGCTGACCAACAATACGAAGCGGACATCCGATCAGCTGAATGCTGCAAACCCACGGCCTGAATCCTCGTTCGGTCACATCATCGAGATCAAAGAAGACGGCGGTGACCATGCTGCGACCAAAGGGACATGGGACATCCTTGTGAAATGCGGCGATCCTGGTGTTGCTGAGGTCGGCGCACAGTGGAACCCGGAAACCAGCGAGAACGGTTGGTTCGGCTCGCCTGATAACTGCGCCATCGATACGGATGGGCGGCTTTGGGTTTCGACCGATCAGGGCAGCAGCTGGGGGAAAACCGGTAAATCCGATGGTCTGTACGCTGTGGAAACCGAAGGTGACCTGCGCGGCCACTCCAAGCTGTTCTTCCGTTGCCCTACGGGCGGAGAGCTATGCGGCCCATATTTTGCCGACAATTCGGAAACGCTGTTTTTGGCAGTTCAGCACCCTGGCACAGACGGCACCAAAGACCTGAAAGGGTTTGAAAGGGATTCCACTTTCGAAGACCCAGCCACTCGGTGGCCTGACTTCGCCGATAACATGCCCCCACGCCCATCGGTGGTTGTTGTCACAAAACAGGGCGGTGGCAAAATCGCCGTGTAGGCTAAGACGTCAATAATAACGAGAAGCCCTGGCACACGTGCCGGGGCTTTCCATTTTGCAACACTCTTTTAAAAGGAATGTACTGCAAGAGGCGAGATGTCTGGTTATTTATCAACTCCTATGGTTCAGTCCTTACGCTCACGAAGGGGGAAACTTTGAATGCTTAAACGACGCCATATTTTAACAACTGCACTTTGCGCACCATTTATCGGCGCAACATCTTCACTTGCCAGAGAAGGCTGGGTTCTGCCCGAGGAATACAAGCCCAAGATCATCAAACTTGCTGGCGATTATCCGGCAGGCGAAATCCATGTTGATCCGGCGCGGTTCGCGCTCTACTGGACCCTCGAAGAAGGCAAGGCCATTCAATATACAGTCGGCATCGGTCGGGGCAATCTGTATGAAAGCGGCACGTTCAGTATCGGTGCCAAGAAAGAGTGGCCAAGCTGGACCCCGACACAAGACATGATCGAGCGCGAACCAGGCCAATATAAACGCTTCGAAGATGGTATGCCCGGTGGCCCCGGCAACCCTTTGGGCGCCCGCGCGCTTTACCTGTTCACGCCTGAACGTGGCGATACATTCCTGCGCATCCACGGTACGCCGAAACCTTGGACCATTGCCTCTGCCGTTTCAAACGGCTGTGTGCGTCTGACCAATTCGCACATCGGGCATCTCTACAATCAGGTACAGATCGGCGCGAAGGCGGTTTTGCATTAAGCCATCGCCATCCGGCGAATACGGCTCAGGACTGCCTTGGCGTCGTCCGACACTGTACCCTGACGTCCACATAGCGACCGGATCGCATCCGCGCTTGTGTGCAGCAGTTCCGGTCCGCCCAATTGGCCAACACGTGTGGCAAGTTTGCGCAATGTCTCGTCCGGATTGCCTTGTCCGGACAGCCAATGGCCGAACATAACGATCTCTTCAGCGTCTTTCAGACTGACATCGAAATGCTTTCGAATCTGTGAGTAGATTGCATTGGAGGCAGTATCGCTCCACTCATAATCCTGCTTCAGCGTCGACGCGATCAGCGCCGAGACCGCAAGAACCTGATCTTCCAGACAATCAACCGGATGAACCCCCGGGCGCTGTTTGTAGGTGTTCTTCCATACGCTTTGCTGTCTGGCGTCTCTTGCAACGGGACGTGTCGTCGTCGATGGACTGCTTTGATACCAGATAGTACCAGCAACAAGCCCGAATATCAGCAGAACCAGAAATTGCATGGACACCTCCCCGTCTGAACGTGCAGTCGAAGGTGGAACCGGAGATGGGCAATAATCGGGCAGTATAAGGGAAAAGGTTTGCTGATGACGCCGCGATCGACATCGCAGCGCCACAAAGGTTAAGCGGGTAGCTTGGTCTTACGCAGGTAAGGCAACACGGTTTCGAACTCACCAAACTTGGCTTTTGCGTCTGCATCGCTGAGTGTGGCCGGTATGATTACGTCATCGCCCACATTCCAGTTTGCAGGCGTTGCAACGCCCTGCCCAACTGATGTTTGCAACCCATCCAAAGCCCGTAGCACTTCTGCAAAATTGCGCCCAACGGTCATCGGGTATGTCATCGACAATTTCAACTGCTTGTCCGGCCCAATAATAAACACCGACCGTACAGTGGCGCTGTCATTTGGTGTGCGCCCATCGGGCAAGTAGGCCTCGGCAGGCAGCATGTCGAAGGCTTTCGAGACCTCAAGGCCCTCATCCGCGATAATCGGAAAGCCAGCCGTTGTGCCGGCAACTTTCTCGATATCGCCCTTCCACTTCTTATGGTCTTCGACACCGTCAACCGAGACACCGATCACTTTGGTGCCACGCTTGGCCCATTCATCCGCCAATTGCGCCACGGCACCGAACTCTGTGGTGCAGACCGGCGTGAAGTCTTTCGGGTGGGAAAACAGGATCGCCCAGTTATCGCCGATCCATTCATGCAAACCGAACGTCCCCTGATCCGTTGTAACGGTCAGGTCAGGAATAGTGTCATTGATGCGCAGTCCCATAGGGTATCCTTTCATACGAGTCGCTCATGCCAATTCTAACCTGCTCAGCGCAGAGGGACCACGCATTCCAGCGGCTTTCTGCAAAGATTAGCCCAAGGCGCGAACTTCGCTCTCAGCCGCCTCTACTGCCAGCTTGATGTCGGCCTGCGTGGTGCGGTGATTTACAATAGCCGCCCGCAGGCAGGATCGTCCATCAACCAGAGTGGTCGAAAATACTGCCATGCCTTGCAATTGAAGCTTTGCGGCAATCTGACCCGGATCACCACGGTCTGGCCAAAAACAGCACAGGTTTGACACAACGGGGCGCGCAAGGGTCAAAACGTCGGATGCCTCGACCAACTGCCCCATCAAAGCCGCTTGCCTGCAATTATCCGTGACCGAGGCCCCCAACGCATCCGTGCCGCAGGCTTGCACAGTCGTCCAGACTTTCAGCGCCCGAAATCCGCGCGACAGCTCTAGCCCGTAGTCGCAAAACCATAGATCACCGCCGGCCAATCCATCGGATTGGGACGCAAGATAAGAGGGACGTTCTGCAAATGTCTGACGATGCAAGTCCCGATCCGAGATAAGACAGGCCCCGCAATCATAGGGCACAGACATCCATTTATGGAAATCACAGGCGATAGAATTGGCCTGCCCGATACCTTTTGGCAAATCACACCAGGGCGCATCGGCAAGTAAAGTCCAGAATCCAAAGGCCGCATCCACATGAAACCAGATATCTTCTGCCTGACAAAAAGCGCCGATCTGATCAAGCGGATCAAACACGCCCAGATTGACGGACCCGGCTGTGCCCACCACAGCCAGAGGCACAATATCTGCCGCGCGGTCCCGTGTCACGGCGACCTGCAAGGCCGTCAAATCCATACGCCCATCAGCGGCAACGGGAATAGTCCGCAAAGCCTGCGCGCCATGGCCCAAAACCTCCAGCGCCTTCGAGATACACGAATGTCCCCCTTCGACAATATAGACCGCCATATCCGGAATAACCTTAAGGCCTTTCTTGCGAATATCCTGTCCAAACAGCCGCATCCGTGCGGCAGAAAGTGCAAGTATCGTGGCCTGTGACGTGCCCGTCGTCAGAATGCCGAAAGCTGTCTCGGGCAGACCGCTAAGCTGGCATAGCCAGTTGATCACGGCACGCTCGACCTCGGCAGCGCCATGATCGCGCCCACCACAATTGCTGTTCATGGTCGCTGCGACCATTTCAGCCCCAACAGCAACGGGCAGCCCCGTGCCGTGGACCCAGCCAAAGAAGCGTGGATGCGTGTTGCCTGTCGCGTAAGGCATGATTTCGCCCGTCAGTCGGTCAAAGACCTGCCCCGCATCCTGTGCCGACGCCACATCATCAAGTGCCATACGCGCACCCATATCCTCAGGTTTGGGCTGCCAAGGTAAATCTCGTGCGTGTTGCATTCGAGACAAGCATTGATCGAGAAGCGCGTGCATCTGACTACCAAACGCGTCCCAATCTTCCGGGTCTAGTCTGTGACCTTCCTCAGCCATGAAGATATGCCCCCTTGTCTATCTGTCCGGGCGACTAAGCCGGGTCAGCCAGCCAAGGTCAACCGCATCACCCCAGATAATCCTGCCGCCCGACCGAGACATAGCCAGTAAACCCAGCACGTTTAGCGTCCTTGGCGGAATAGATATTGCGCAGATCAGCCAATCGCGGATGCGCCATCTTGCGAGCCAGTTTCTTGAGATCCAGAGCCCGATACTCGTTCCATTCCGTCAGGATCACCAAAACATCCGCATTCTGCGCAGCCTTATAGGGATCCTCCAGCCAGCTGACGCCGGGCAGCAAGTCCTTGCCTTCCCGCATACCTTGCGGGTCAACAACACGAACCTTTGCCCCACCACCAACCAGCGCAGGCACAATGGTCAACGACGGCGCTTCACGCATGTCATCGGTATTCGGCTTAAACGTCACCCCAAGCACTGCGACGATCTTGCCATTGAAACTGCCCTCACACAGATCGCGCAGTTTCTCGATCATCCGCGTTTTGATGTTTTCATTTACCCGGATCACCGTCTCGGTAATTTGCATCGGCACAGCATGTTCCTGCCCGATACGCGCCAGAGCGCTTGTATCTTTCGGAAAGCAAGACCCGCCATAGCCTGGCCCTGCGTGCAAAAACTTGTTGCCGATCCGACCGTCCAGCCCCATGCCTTTCGACACTTGTTTGATATCCGCGCCGGTTCGTTCACACAGAGCTGCAATCTCGTTTATGAATGTGACCTTGGTCGCCAGAAACGCGTTGGCCGCATATTTGATCATCTCGGCGCTTTCCAAATCAGTCAGAAGAATCGGAAAATCCCGTAGATAGAGCGGGCGATAAATATCCTGCATTACCTGCGCAGCCCGGTCTGATTGCACGCCAACCACAACCCGGTCCGGCTTCATGAAATCGTCAATCGCAGCCCCTTCACGCAGGAATTCCGGGTTGGACGACACGTCAAACTCAAGCTCTGGCGCGGCCTTTCGGATGACCTGCTTAACTTGCCGGTTCGTTCCAAGGGGCACCGTAGATTTGGTGACAACCACCGTATAGCCAGTCACAGCCTTGGCGATATCTTCGGCAGCGGCATAGACATAGCTTAGATCAGCATGACCATCGCCACGCCGAGTGGGGGTGCCGACTGCAATGAAAACAGCATCCGCCCCGTCAACAGCCGCGCCAAGATCAGTTGTGAATGTCAGCCGCCCGGCCGCCACGTTCTTGGCCATTAGGTCGCTCAGCCCCGGCTCATAGATCGGGATCACACCATCCTGCAGCTGGTCTATCTTGGCCGGGTCTTTATCAACGCAAATGACATCATGACCGAAATCCGAGAAACACACGCCAGAGACCAGTCCTACATAGCCCGCGCCAATCATCGCGATTTTCATATGACGGCCCTTTCCAAGTCTCTCATAGGGTTGGTGGATCTCTACCAGCCCTGTTTATGAAAATAGTTTGGTGAATACCAAGTTAAAACGTGACCAAGGGTTTGACGCCTGCGCAGCAAATGCCCTGTCTCACCGTTTGATCTGAGGGAGAGACCCGCCAGAGCTGCGACCTAACTGCTCCCCTATGCTGGCTGGTGCCTTGGGATCGACGGACAGAAACCGGGATTCCGGATTGCTTGCCGCCAAACGGTTCAGCAAAGCGTCCAGAGCTGGCCCCAGAGACCTTTCATGACCGTTCCAAACACCGCCAGAAGACATGATGGACGAAATTTTTGGCCCCGCAGTTGTCATAACGAACACTGGTGCACCAGAGGATCCGAAATCCGTATCGCATGTATAGAACAACACGTCTGCGCGGGTCTGTACCATCTGGCAACCATCCTCAAGCGACGGCACGCTTGCCCGCCCGCGGGCATAGGATACGACAATTACCCGGTCCCGTTCGCGCGGTTTGTAATGCCGTTCAAAAGGTTTGATGTCAGGATCATTGATCGGCTCTTCCAGCTCGATCAAGGCCACATCTGTCGCAATACGGGCAAGCGAGTTGCGCCCTCGATATTTATAGTCATCGTGAACTGCCAGCCGACGCCCCCTGCGTATGGCCGCCGCATTGCCATTCCTGTATCCAGCCTTGAATGTCATATCGCCCGCCTTGCGCAGCTTGCCGGTTCGCCGGTCATAGACACAATGTGCCGCCGTCAAAACCAGCCGGGGACCGATCAGCGCAGCCGTGCAAAACCCGCCGCTTTCCATATCCAACCGGCCAACCGCTTGCCACGCACGCACTGCGTCATCCGTCTCAAGCGGCGTGTGCGGCCCATCCTGCGCCCAGCTCGGAGCACCCAACAACATCAGAAGGCAGGTCAAGACATTCAACACTGATTTCATCTTAATGGCCCTTGCTACCAGCAACCTGAGCAGCTTCCACATGATACCCATCCACATGTGCCTCAATCACTTTACGCAGACTCGCTACATCACGGGATTTCAGGCCATTTTGCAACTGTTGTAATACCTGAGCCATTTCGATCTCGGACAGACTGCTTTCTTGCGCACAGAGAATTTTCTTATGGGGCGTTGGCTGCATGTCATCGCCGATCAATAGCTCTTCATAAAGTTTCTCACCGGGGCGCAGACCGACTGTCTTGATCTCGATATCGCCTTCGGGATTGTTTTTATCAAGCACATACAACCCGGACATCTGGACCATCCGCACAGCTAAATCACGGATCAGCACCGGCTCGCCCATATCCAATACAAATACCTCACCGCCTGCTGCATAAGCCCCGGCCAGCAACACAAGGCGCGCAGCTTCGGGGATTGTCATAAAATACCTGGTTATATCGTCATGGGTCAGGGTCACAGGTCCGCCTGCGGCAATCTGTTCCTGAAATAACGGAATGACCGAGCCCGAGGATCCAAGCACATTGCCAAAGCGCACCATGGCAAATTTCGTCTCAGGCGCGCGGGTCTGAATGTCTTGCACCACTAATTCTGCCAGCCGTTTGGTCGCACCCATGATATTAGTCGGGCGCACGGCTTTGTCGGTTGAAACCAGAATGAACCGCTCCACCTCTGCATCACGGGCCGCTTCGGCTACAGCCTTTGTTCCAAAGACATTATTCCGAATACCCTCGATCTCATTCTCTTCTACTAAAGGAACATGCTTGTAGGCAGCGGCGTGCAGAATGATATTCGTTTCCGCCTCTGCAAGAACCGCGTCTAGCAAACTGCGATCCGTGACCGAGCCTAAACGGGTAACAAGGTCTATATTCCGCGCCTCGGCGATAGCACGTAATTCGCGGTCAATTTGATAGAGGGCAAATTCATTTTGCTCATACAGAACCAGCCGGGTCGGCTTACAGCTCAGGATTTGTCGGCAAAGTTCCGACCCGATGGACCCACCCGCGCCAGTAACCAATATAGATCGCCCGGCATACGCATCGGCCACTTGCGGGATATCCAGATCAACCTTGTCCCGGCCCAGCAGCATATCCGGCGTGATATTCTGTAAGCTTTCCGCTAAGCCGCGCCCATCAATCATTTCATTCAACGAGGGAAGCGCGCGAATTTCGCATCCAATATCCGCAAGGCTCTCCAGACGGCTGCGACGCACGGATTCAGAAACAGACGGCAAGGCCAGCAAGACCTGACTGATCCGGCCTTTTTGCACCATTTCCTCAAGAACTTTGCGGGAATGGACCCGCAAGCCGGACACGGTCATTCCCTGCAATGTCGGGTTATCATCCACAAACATAACCGGGCGCAGTTCACGGTCACGCCGCAAGGATGCAACAAGCTGCACCCCCGCCGATCCCGCACCATAGACCGCAACCGGGATATGTATCCCGTCGCGTTGTGACAGACGTGACAGAATGGCAAGCCCGCCCATGCGTATCCCTACATGGCTTAGCAAGAACAGCGGCCCGAAGATAAGAGGAATAGATCGCGGCCCGTCCAGTTTTAGCATATAGCTGCAGAAAATCGCGGTCCCCATTAAAGCCAACGTCGCCAATACACTGCGACGCAGATCATGTATTCCGAACGCGATCAATTTAATGCGGTGCAGATTTGCAAGCAGAAAGATAGGAACCGCTACAAGCGTCAGAAGTGGAAACAGCCAGAAAGACTGCTGAATATGTAAAAGCGGGTAAGGCTGCCCAAATCGCAGAGCAAATGCGCAGTATAATGTCAGGGGCACAAGGGCCGTATCACAGATCAATACCACAATGCGTTTGACGGACCGTGGTAAACCGACCAGCAAACTGTACATACGCAACCCTTTCAACACACAACAAAAGCTTGAAGCAAAACCTACTTAAAACGCCAATCTGTTGATATCTTATCATAAAAGAGCGCTGAAAATGAGACCTCACGAAATTTTGTGATGTGACTGTGTTGTATAAAATCCTGGCGCTCAACCTTAATGACGCATTGCCTGAAACTGTGATAGAAGGCTCTGGTATGGATTTAACAAGTGTCTTGAACTGATCATGCTGAATACTCCCTTTTCACCCTGGCCTTCTTTCACTCAGGAAGAGGCAACCGCCGTTCATGACATACTTCTGTCAAACAAGGTCAACTACTGGACCGGGCAGGAGGGGCGTCAGTTCGAAGCGGAATTCGCTGATTTCGCCGGAACGCAATTTGCAATTGCTGTTGCCAATGGCACATTGGCGCTCGACCTCGCCCTACAGGGGCTACGTATCGGGTCAGCCTATGAGGGCACAGCCGATGACGAGGTGATCGTCACCCCCCGCAGCTTCATTGCGTCTGCTTCAGCCGTAGCCAACGCAGGGGCGAAACCCGTTTTTGCCGATGTAGACCGGGACAGTCAGGTTCTGACACCTAAGACGATTGCACCGCACCTTACCAACAAAACCCGCGCTGTGATCTGCGTACATCTGGCCGGCTGGCCCTGTGATATGGACGCATTGCGCACGCTCACTGCACCTCTTGGCATTGCTCTGATCGAAGACTGCGCACAGGCCCATGGGGCCTTGCTACGCGGGCGACCTGTCGGTGGATTGGGGGACGTGGCGGCCTGGTCCTTTTGTCAGGACAAGATCATGACCACTGGCGGCGAAGGGGGGATGGTGACATGCAGCGCGCCCGATCTCTGGAGCCGTATGTGGTCTTTCAAGGATCACGGCAAAAGCTGGGATGCTGTCTATCAAAAGGACCACCCACCCGGATTTCGCTGGCTGCACGAAAGTATCGGCACCAACTGGCGCCTAACGGAAATGCAATCTGCCATTGGGCGTATTCAGCTCAAACGCATGGGCGATTGGACCAAGGCACGTCACGACAATGCCATGCAATTGCTGGACGCCGCCCGCAGCAATACTCTGTTTCGCGTGCCAGACATTCCCGAGGATATCACACACGCGTTCTATAAGCTCTATGTCTTCGTGGCCGATGGCACCGCCAAGACCCGAGACAGGATCATGGCGAAGATCAATGAACAAGGGGTCCCATGCTACTCGGGCTCCTGCTCGGAAATCTATCGTGAGAAGGCATTTGGCGCGAAAGAGCCCGGCCTGCTGCCGGTGGCGAAAGAATTGGGTGACACCAGCCTGATGTTTCTGGTCCACCCCACCTTGACCAAAGCCGAGATCGCCAAGACCACCCAAGCCATCCGCAACGCTGTCTGAACGGTTTTGATCATTACGTTTTCTGCGACCGCCTTTCCAAAGCACGATACAAGCGATCAATCGTGCGCCGGACTTCAGGAAGATAACGATCATCCTGATGAGTGACGATCCATTGATCATGGGCAAGCTCCGGGATGGTGACACCTGATCGATGCAGACCGGCCTGCGCGTCACCGATGAATGTCGGCAGCAACGCAATGCCTTTGCCCGCTAACGCAAGGTCCAGACTGTTGCGCGGGGCATTAACTTCACAAATAGCGTCCTTGCCGATCATCTTATCAAGCCAGCGCGCAGATGGCGTATCAGCCACGACTTTGATCCATCGTTCCGGGGCAGACACAGTGGTATATGGCGCAAACTCGACACGCGACATTTTCCTGCCAGCCAAGCTATCCTCAGTCGGGCGACTGTTCCGAAAACCGATTACAACCTCACGCCGAGGGATATCCAGAACCTGTTCGGCAGAGACAAAACGCAATCGGATGTCGGCAGGCGTACCCATAATGTCATCAATTCTCTCAAGCAGGTACAAAGTTGTCCACGTGCCAGCGGAAACTTTGACGAGCGGCCTTTCCTGCTGATCGCGAGATATGGTCAGCCTATTAATGCGCGCTTCTACCTCCGTCAGATCATTTAGAAGTTCACGTGCATCAGCGGTCATTTCGTAGCCGCGATCATGACGAATGAATAACTCACGCCCGATTGATCGCTCAAGCGCAAGCATACGTCGTCCGATGGTTGCAGCACTACGCCCTGTTGTTCTTGCAGCCGGGGACAATCCCCCTTCTCGGGCCACAGCCAAGAAAAGATGAAGATCGCTCCAATCCAAATTCTTTTCATTCATGAAATGAACCGTTCAAATCGTTTCATTTATATGCAGTCAAACCACCAGTAAAACATAACCCTGTAAAGAGCCAGCACCAGAAAACCAAACCAGTAGCCATACAGCTGGCTGAGAAATTTCAAGAAAGGACCAATATGCAGAAATCTCATCCCAACATGCATATCTTTCGACCATTTCCGAATGCCAAACAGAGGAAAGAACTGAACGATGAGGACGAATTCATGCGCGCCCATGGTGGAGTTGGCAGCAGATCAATCTACAGGATCGCTGAAGGACTTTCATCTGCTTTCAGCGCTATAGCTCAGTTGATCCGCAAAAGTGGTTCCAACAGATATAACAAACCTAAAACTAACCCCAATAGGCAGTCTGCCGCTCTAGCCAGTTTGCATCGAACTTGAATTGAGCAAGCCCCGACTCCATGTTACTGTGAGGCACGATAAAAAACGAAAGGGTTGTTTATGATTGTAGTGACGTCCCAACTGGTCGTTGGAGACCGGGAAATCTGATCGTGATGCACGCAAGAGTGTATTGATCAAACGCCGACGTCGTTGGCGCCTATATACCTAATCTCTACCGGCCAAACGCTGAAAGCGTTCGCATCACGCAGCACGAACATGTGCTTCGCGACATATTTCTATGCGCCTGTCATAATGACTTGGCGTCTACGCTGGTAAGAGACCAATGACGCACTTATTCTCAGAACTCGCCGATCTCGGCTGGACTACTTTCTTCAACGCACAGCTTGATCTGGATGAATTATCCACCACCGCCCCTGTCCGGGTCATGGCCGTTCATCGCAATGGCCTGATAGTAGCAGGCTTTGGCCATGAAAGGTTGATATCGCCATTTATTGCGAACGCAAACGATCCGGAAACGGTTGCTACTGCTGGCGACTGGCTTTTGATTGACAGGGAAACCTTCCAACCACAGCGTCTCCTCGATAGGAAAAGCCTGTTTAAACGCCGGGCTGCGGGAAGCGGTCGAAAAACGCAACTCATTGCCGCAAATGTCGATACGTTATTTATCGTCAGCTCATGCAATCAGGATTTCAATATCGCCCGTTTAGAGCGTTATTTGGCACTTGCGCGTGAAGCAGAAGTAACACCTATCATCGTCCTTACCAAAGCTGATCTGTCAGATCACACAGAGGATTTCGTGCGCCCTGCAACCAAGCTGTTGCCTGATCTCTTGGTCGAAGCCGTGAACGCCCATGATCCCGAAAGCGTGGCCGTGCTTGAGCCTTGGTGCAAGACCGGTCAAAGCGTCGCTTTGGTAGGGTCTTCGGGTGTTGGAAAATCAACATTGGTCAATACGCTAACCGGTGTCGAACAGATCACGACCCAAGGCATTCGCGCGGATGATGACAAAGGTCGGCATACGACGACAGGCAGAGCATTTCATCGCCTGCCAACAGGCGGCTGGCTCTTGGACACGCCGGGTATGAGAGAATTACAATTGACAGATGTTAAGTCTGGTCTGGAGGAGGTTTTTGCCGATGTTGCGGATATCGCAAAGGCCTGTCGATTTACGAACTGTCGCCACGAAGGTGAGCCTGATTGCGCTGTTCGTGCAGCAATTGATGCGGGTCAGTTGGACGAAGACAGGCTCAAGCGATGGCAGAAACTGGTCGCTGAAGAGGCCCGCAACACGGAAACTCTATCGCAGCGTCGTGCCCGTGATCGGTCTTTTGGCAAGATGATCAAGGGTGTGTTGAAGGATAAGCGGCGCAATAATTGAGGGGGATGCACTTCGTGTAAGCGTTTTCGCCCGCTAATCCAACGCCTTGGTCTGCAACTCGGACCCTTTCAACATCCGGACTTCACGTTGCGGGAAGGGGATCGAGATGTCGTTCTCCTGAAATGTATCCCACAGCGCCAGATAGACATTGCCGCGGATATTCGTCAGCCCGCCCGTCGGGTCCCTGATCCAGAAACGCAGGATATAGTCGACCGAGCTGTCACCGAAACCAACGATATGACAAACGGGCGGCTTGAAGCTGAGCGTTCGGTCCACACCGGATGCAGCCTCAATCGCCAGCTTGCGGACTTTATGGGGATCATCACTATAGGCCGTACCAAAGTAAATATCGAGGCGCACGAAATCGTTGGAATGCGACCAGTTCACCACCTGCCCGGTGATCAGGTCTTCGTTCGGGATCAGATATTCGCGGCCATCCCGCGTGACCACAGACACATAACGCGCGCCCAGTGAGTTGATCCAGCCAAATGTTTCGCCCAGTGAAATCACGTCGCCAGGCTTGATCGACTTGTCCAGCAAAATAATCACGCCTGACACAAGGTTCGACACAACCTTCTGCAGACCAAAACCAAGGCCAACACCAATGGCACCTGACAGAACCGCAAGGCCGGTCAGATCCAGACCGATCGTTTTCACCCCGATAAAGAACGCAGCCCCGTAAAGCGCGATCTGCATGCCCTTGACGATCAGCACCTGCATCGATGGCGAAATCTCTTCATTCGCCTGAATGCGTGAGGCCGTCGTTTTCGTCAGAAACCGCGCTACGGCCAGCAATACGCCCAATAGCGCAGCAGCCTGAATAATAAGCAAAAGCGACAGGCGGAATTCACCCAGTTCTATCGCAGCACTGTCGAGAAGCTCACCCGCCTCTTTCGTCAGGTTCAGGATACTTAGCGTGACGTATATCCACGCCCCGTAGCGCACGACCTTACGCAAAAAGATTCTGATCGGATCAGCCGGGTTGCGAATGTGACGATCAGGTAGGCCGTTGCAAGATTGGCCGCAATTGTCAGCCAGTAAGAACGGCTGGGCCACGTCACCTCGCGCATCACCAGCACGGCAATCCATAACAGAGCCACAAAGAAAATGGCCCTCAGTCGCTGGTGGACCACGACCAGAATACGCATCCGCCATTTCGGCCAACCCTCACGGGTGCCCATCCATTGGCGGATTGGCGGGCCAAGAAGCGTGCGCAACACATGGGCTACTGCGAAGATCGCAACGAAGATGATTGCCTGATAAGCGTTCCAGGGACGCAACAGCCCGTTCACAATATCCGTGCCAAACTCCAGCAAGGTCTGGCCTAAGGCAAAAACATCAGGTGTCTTGGTCGCTTCTGCAGCAGCAGCAACCGCATCTCGCGCGTCATCCGGACCTGCAATCCTGTCTGCTGCTTCCATCCCTGCGACAATCCTATTGTTTTGGACCTGTTGTTTTGCGACATTGTGCACTTAGCCGCGACGCGCGACAAGCCTTGCGAGACTCAGCCTGCGCGTGTATCTGAGTTTTATGACGCTTGTTTTCGATATAGATGACCGCGCACGCCTGCGCGAACGGTTCTACGGGGCTACATTCTCTGTGCTTGCCCGCCTATAAGCGCGCCTTCGACGTCACCTGAACCATTCCACTTATATGCGAGAGGACCACCCATGTCCCCCAAGACCCTCTATGATAAAATCTGGGACGACCATATCGCCCATGAAGCCGAGGATGGCACCTGCCTTTTATATATCGACCGCCACCTTGTTCACGAAGTGACCAGCCCGCAAGCATTTGAAGGCCTGCGCATGACCGGTCGTAATGTCCATGCCCCTGACAAGACGATCGCTGTGCCTGACCACAATGTGCCAACAACGCTGGACCGGGCCAATGGGATCGAGAATGAGGACAGCCGCATTCAGGTCGAGGCGCTTGATAAAAACGCCAAGGATTTCGGCATCCATTATTATCCTGTCTCAGATGTTCGTCAGGGCATTGTGCATATCGTTGGCCCCGAGCAAGGCTGGACCCTGCCCGGCATGACGGTGGTTTGTGGTGACAGTCACACAGCAACCCATGGCGCTTTCGGGGCGTTGGCCCACGGTATCGGCACCTCCGAGGTTGAACACGTGCTTGCCACGCAAACGCTGATCCAGAAGAAGTCCAAAAACATGAAGGTCGAGATCACCGGCAAGCTGCGCCCCGGTGTGACCGCAAAGGACATCACACTTTCCGTCATCGGCGAGACCGGCACTGCCGGCGGCACCGGCTACGTCATTGAATATTGCGGCGAAGCCATTCGCGATTTGTCCATGGAAGGCCGTATGACGGTCTGCAACATGGCTATTGAGGGCGGTGCCCGCGCCGGGCTGATTGCGCCGGATGAGAAGACCTTTGAATATTGCAAAGGTCGTCCCCATGCGCCCAAGGGTGCCGCTTGGGAAGCTGCCGAGACCTATTGGCGCACGCTTTATACCGATGAAGGCGCGCATTTCGACAAGGTCGTAACGATCAAAGGCGAAGACATTGCGCCCGTTGTAACATGGGGGACCAGCCCAGAAGACGTGCTGCCGATCACCGCGAAAGTTCCTGCGCCCGAAGATTTCGAAGGTGGCAAGGTCGAGGCCGCGAAACGCTCGCTCGACTATATGGGGTTGGAGCCAGGCACACCTTTGTCTGACATCAAGATCGACACAGTGTTTATCGGTTCCTGCACGAATGGCCGCATCGAAGATCTGCGTGCCGCAGCAGCAATCCTGAAAGGCAAGAAGATCAAGGATGGCTTGCGCGCCATGGTTGTGCCCGGTTCAGGTCTTGTGCGAGCACAAGCCGAAGAAGAAGGTTTGGCAGACGTCTTCAAAGAAGCCGGATTTGAGTGGCGACTTGCAGGCTGTTCTATGTGCCTCGCGATGAACCCCGATCAGTTGTCCGAAGGGGAACGCTGCGTTTCAACCTCTAACCGCAACTTTGAGGGACGTCAGGGCTACAAAGGCCGTACCCATCTGGTCAGCCCCGGCATGGCGGCCGCCGCCGCGATCACTGGCAAGCTGACCGATGTGCGTGAGATGCTCTGAGAAAAAGAAACGAGGAAAATCAATGCCGGGACATCTTACCGCACCGAACGGTAACCCGGCATTTACCTTAACCATTTGGCAAGGATCACCGCTCGCAGGGGTCCGACAAAAGTCCGACACATGTCCGACAGGAATCCGACAAGCCAAATTAGCGAAAAGGAATCGCTGGAATGGATAAATTCGAAACACTGACTGGCATCGCTGCCCCGATGCCGATGGTCAATATCGACACCGATATGATCATCCCAAAACAGTTCTTGAAAACCATCAAGCGCTCAGGTCTCGGCGTGAACCTCTTCGACGAGATGCGCTATGATCGCGACGGCAATGAGATTGCCGATTTCGTGCTGAATAAGCCGCAATATCGCGAAACGGAAATCCTTGTGGCTGGCGACAATTTCGGTTGTGGGTCGTCCCGTGAACATGCGCCTTGGGCGATTAAGGATTTCGGCATCCGTTGCGTCATCGCGCCAAGCTATGCGGATATCTTTTACAACAACTGCTTCAAGAACGGCATCCTGCCGATTGCTCTACCGCAGGAACAAGTAGATATCCTGATGAAAGACGCCGAAAAGGGTGCCAACGCACGGATGACCATCGATCTTGAGGCACAAACTGTCACGACCTCGGACGGAGAGGTATTCAGCTTCGACGTTGATCCGTTCAGGAAGCATTGCCTGATGAATGGGCTCGATGACATTGGCCTGACGATGGAGAAAGCCGATTCCATTAAGACGTTTGAAGCACAGGCCAGCGCTTCCAGACCTTGGGTCTGACATAATTCGGACAAAATTCAGGCCCCGAGCGCCAGTTTTGGGGCCTGTTTACGTCAGACGCATGCAAGTTTGACACAAGAAAACCACGAATTCTCCTAATAAATTCCCCCAGTGTTATCGATAGTCCCCTTTGTATCTGATGAGGGCGAAGATATTCCGTTATGAAGCATTTTGCATTACACACGCGCGGATCGAATTGGGCAAAATCCCAGATTACAGACGTAGGCGAACAGATTGAGGGCGTGAAGTCCGTAGCGCGCCGCGTTGCCGGTGCTGCATTCCGGGCAACTCTGGTCATGATCCTTGTCGCGGTTCCATCAATGATCTTGCCCTCTGTTACGCCAGACACAGCGCAAATTGTTGCCCTTCTGGCCCTCTTCGGCGCCGCGATCACACTGATCGAATATGCAGCTTCTTACCCCGGCCTGATTGAGTTTCGTTACGCCCCGCCTTTTAATCGTGTGCGTTTCATTTCGCTTTTCGTCACAGTCGGTTTGCTGTCCATCGTATTTCGTGGACTGTATGATCCGTCAACGCTGACCCAGATCGTCACCGCCGTTGGCGTACTGATCGGCCACCTGATTGATTTCCCCTATAGCCCCGTCCGCCTGATCATGCTGTTGGTGCCCGAAAACAGTACCGAACAGCATGAAATGCTGATGCGCGCCTGCGTTGGGCTAAGCTATCTTGTCGCGTTGGTCTCGCTTGCTATATTCAGCGTTCTGCTCCGCCTGAATGGCTGGCCAAACAGGTTTGAGCGGTTTAATTTCTGGACCAACCTTCCGACCTTTGACCCGACTATGGGGGATGATGTGGTCACGCGATTGATCCGTGATGCACGCTTTAACATTGCTTTAGGGTTTTTCCTGCCATTCTTGATGCCAACAGCAGCAAAAGCTGCGTCTGGTTTGTTTGATGCCTCCATGGTGCATTCACCTCAGACGCTGATCTGGATGGTTTCTCTATGGGCATTTCTTCCGGCCAGCCTGTTCATGCGCGGTATCGCGATGAACCGCATTGCCGACATGATCCGCGAAGAACGCGAGCGTGGCAAAAACGCGGTCAATGCTGCCTTGCAAGCTGCCTGATTTGGCTATGTGCAGCTTGGGCCGTCATTGCTGATAGCTACCGAATAGCCACCTTTGACACTGAACTTTCGCGCAAAGGGCCAGGCCTGTTGGTCCGTGACCTGATGCGAGACGACCCTGATGTGCAAACTACACTTCGTCAGGTTGTTTCAGTGCGACCAGATATACTTGTACTGCAGGGCGTGGACTATGATCATGATGGTGTGGCTTTAAAGCTAATCAAACAACAACTTGCCCGGATGGGGCTGAACCTGCCCTATCATTTTGCTTCACACCCAAATACTGGCCACCCAACAGGGTTCGATCTGGACCGCAACAATCGCTTGGGGGAAGCCCGTGATAAACAGGGATATGGCCTTTATGCAGGGCAAGACGGTATAGCGATCCTGTCGCGCCATGCCATTCTAGTGGATCAGGTGCGCGATTTCTCGGACCTTCTATGGAAAGACCTGCCAGACGCCTCGCTGCCACAGACACCTGATGGACCTTATTTTAGCGAAGATGAACTGGCTGTTCTCAGATTGCATTCCGTCGCCGCGTGGGATGTTCCGATCCGATTGCCAGAAGGTGTCTTGCACCTACTAACCTCTGCCACCAGCCCGCCCGTCTTTGACGGGCCAGAGGATCGAAACGGATTACGCAACAGCGATGAAATCGGCTTTTGGCTACAGTACCTCGACGGGTGGTCGCCTGATGGCCACGCATTCGACAAAACGCATTTTGTGCTGGCTGGGGTTTTGAACAATGACCCCATCGATGGAGACGGATTGAAGCCGAACTTGCATGCGCTTTTGCGCCACGAAAAGCTGCAAGACCCGTTGCCGCAAAGCGACGGTGCTGTTGCGCTTGCAGACCCGGATCATCTTGGGCCGCCCGCACTGGATACCGCCTATTGGCCCCGCGATATTGATCCAGGCAACCTGCGCGTGGACTACATGTTGCCATCCGCCGCCCTTGGGGTGAAAGTCGCCGGGGTGGCATGGCCAGTCACAGGCACCGAATTTGGGTCGCGGCACAGACCTGTTTGGGTGGACGTCATCTGGAGGAACAGGGACGGATCATCTTGACCTGATCCACCTGTCACGATACGCCCCGATGACATAATTTTCTGACGGAGCGTACCTGATGTCGAACCCATCCCTTCTGATCCTTCCCGGCGACGGTATTGGCCCCGAGGTCATGACGCAGGTGCAGCGTATTATTGATTGGTTTGGCGAAAAGCGCGGCTTGCAATTCGACGTCAGCGAAGATTTGGTTGGCGGCGCGGCCTATGACAAACATGGCGTCCCGCTTGCTGATGAAACCATGGCAAAAGCCCTTGAGGTTGATGCAGTTCTGCTTGGTGCTGTGGGTGGCCCAAAATATGACGATCTGGATTTCAGCGTAAAACCTGAACGCGGTCTTTTGCGTCTGCGCAAGGAAATGGATTTGTTTTCAAACCTGCGCCCGGCCCAATGCTTTGATGCTTTGGCCGATTTCTCGTCCCTCAAGAAAGATATCGTCTCGGGTCTTGATATCATGATCGTGCGCGAACTGACATCCGGCGTCTATTTCGGTGAACCCCGCGGCATTCAGGATGACAATGAAGGTGGACGGGTTGGGGTTAATACCCAACGGTATACAACTGCCGAAATCCGCCGTGTGGCACGGTCCGCATTCGAATTAGCGCGCCGTCGCAGCAACAAGGTCTGCTCGATGGAGAAAGCCAATGTCATGGAAAGCGGGATTCTGTGGCGCGAGGAAGTCACGTGGGTTCACCAGAACGAATACCCCGATGTAGAGCTGAGCCATATGTACGCCGATAACGGCGCCATGCAGCTGGTCCGCGCGCCCAAACAGTTTGACGTGATAGTCACAGACAATCTGTTTGGCGACATCCTCAGTGATTGCGCGGCGATGCTAACCGGATCGCTGGGTATGCTGCCATCAGCGTCACTTGGCGCGCCCATGGAAAACGGTCGCCCCAAGGCATTGTACGAACCAGTTCATGGGTCTGCCCCTGATATAACTGGTCAAGGCAAAGCCAACCCGATTGCCTGCATCCTCAGCTTTGCAATGGCATTGCGCTATTCCTTTGATCAGGGTGGGGAAGCAACCCGATTGGAAGACGCTGTCGAAGCCGTGCTGGCACAGGGTGTACGAACTGCTGATTTGATGCAGGCAGGCGACGGAAAGTTTGTCAGCACCGTTGAGATGGGCGATGAAATTCTGAAGGCATTGGACGCCACCCTGTGATAACTACGTCACAGAGGTTGTTGCAAATCGGTAACGAACGCTGCTGTTGCACCTGATAGCGCCATAAAGTCTTACATAAGGCAACGGCTTGTCTAAACTGCGCAGATTGCAAAATCGCGGATTTGGGGACTCGCATTGTTCGGAGATACCCATGCTTAAGACGATATGTGCTGCAGCTATTCTTACTGCCTTTACTGTCACCGCGAACGCCAAGACATTTTCCGAAATGTTTCCTGACAGGATCAGCAGCATTTCGCAGGAAGAACGAGATGCGATTGATCACCTGGATTTCCAGCAGGGTGAGATTGTCTTGCCGGGCGGTGTCGCCAAGTTAACCGTGACTGACGACTATTATTTCCTTGATAGCGATGATGCAGGCTATGTGCTGAGCCAGCTCTGGGGCAACCCACCGGACGACACTACGCTTGGGATGATTTTTCCGGCAAACGCCACCCCGACAGACGCCGAAAGCTGGGGGATTGAAGTCTGGTATGAAGATATCGGCTATGTCGCGGACGAAGATGCTGCCGGATATGATTACGACGCACTTCTGGGCGAAATGAAACAAGACACCATCGATGAAAGCGATTGGCTGGAAGAAAATGGCTACGCGCGGATCGAGCTTATCGGATGGGCCACAGCCCCTCACTATGATGCACAAACGCGTAAATTGTTCTGGGCAAAAGAGCTTCTATTTGAAGGAAGCGAACAAAACACGTTGAATTACAATGTTCGCGCCCTTGGACGGCAAGGTGTTTTGGTTATGAATTTTATTGCCGGCATGGATCAGCTTGAAACCGTGAACGCAGCCCTGCCCGATGTTTTGAACATGGCTGAATTCACACCGGGAAACACCTATGCAGACTTTGACCCTTCTATTGATCAGGTCGCGGCTGTTGGTATCGGTGGTCTGATCGCGGGCAAAGTTCTGGCCAAGTCCGGATTTTTGGCGGTCGCTCTGCTTTTGCTGAAAAAGTTCTGGTTCGTCGCTTTATTGCCGATCCTGAGTCTTCGGAAACTTTTTAGAAGATAACGCACTTGAGTCCCGCACGGTTTTGCGCTTTGCATGAGGGCATTCATAACGAAGTGATATTGCTATGTCACAAGAGCAACCCTCAAATGTTAAAGGTGCGCTTTTTGCCCTTGCGGGGTTTGCGATATTTGCAAGCCATGACGTGATCGTAAAATTTGTCGGTCAGGAATATAGCGCCTTTCAGATTGTCTTTTTCAGCGTTTTGCTGGGGTTTCCATTTGTGACCGTGATGCTGATACAGGACAAACGTGACGGAAACCTGCGCCCACGCCACCCATGGTGGACAGCCTTGCGAACATCTGCGGCATTGATAACAGGGGTCTGTGCTTTCTACGCTTTCTCGACCCTGCCGCTGGCACAGGTCTATGCAATCCTGTTTGCGTCCCCTTTGCTGATCACCGTTCTGTCCATCCCTATTCTTGGCGAAACCGTGCGTCTGCGGCGCTGGTTTGCGGTCATCGTTGGGCTAATCGGTGTGTTGATCGTTTTGAGGCCGGGTCAGGCCGAGCTTGAGCTTGGTCATCTGGCAGCGCTGACCGCTGCGGTTTTTGGCGCCTTGGCATCGATCATTGTGCGCAAGATCGGGCGGGATGAACGCAGCGTGGTTCTACTTGTCTATCCGATGCTTGCGAATTGCATCGTCATGGCCGCGATTCTGCCCTTCGTCTACAAACCGATGCCAATCGTACATTTTGGAGCCTTCGCGATGATCTCGGCGCTGGCCTTCATAGCGATGATTTGCATCATCGCCGCTTACAAATCAGCCGAGGCAGTGATTGTTGCACCGATGCAATATTCGCAAATCCTTTGGGCCACTGCCTATGGCTATCTGTTTTTCGACGAACAACCCGATTGGCCAACCGGCATTGGTGCTGGCGTCATTATCGCAAGTGGGCTGTACATCCTGTTGCGCGAAGGGCGATCCGATACATCCGAACAACCCGTACTGCGCACGCGCAGCCGCCCAGAGACCGGCACATCCCTGCGTATAGGTCCTATGTTACGCCGCAACTCGGACCAATAGCCCTTTGTTGGAAATCATGTTTAATTTGCGCCCATGATCCGCGTGAATGACACCATCACCCTTGAAGATTGGGAACTGACTGAAAGCTTTACCCGCGCGCAGGGGCCGGGTGGGCAGAACGTCAACAAGGTCTCTACCGCCGTTGAGCTGAGGTTTGAGGCAGCAAGATCCCCCAACCTGCCCGCACCCGCCAAAGCCCGCCTGAAACGGCTAGCAGGGCGGCGCTGGACAGCGGATGGGGCGCTGATCATTTTTGTGCAGGACACACGCTCCCAAGCGCGAAATCGTGAAATTGCCCAGCAAAGACTGATTGACCTGATCCGGGAAGCGCTGAAAACGCCGAAACGCCGAATTGCGACACGTCCAACTTTGGGGGCAAAGCGACGCCGGATTGCTTCAAAGAAACAACGCGGCGTTGTTAAATTGCTGCGCGGGAAGGTGCAGGATGATGAGTGATCTTCTGACCCGCCGCACGCGCCTTCTGGGGCCCAATGTGCCGACCTTTTATGATACCCCTGTTCATATCGTGAAAGGCGAAGGGGTCTGGCTGTGGGATGCAGACGGGCGCAAATATCTCGATTGCTACAATAACGTCCCTCATGTCGGTCATTGTCACCCCAAGGTCGTCGATGCTATCGCGCGACAGGCCACCACACTGAACACCCACACTCGCTATCTGCATGAAGGTATTCTGGACTATGCCGAACGGCTGACTGCAAAATTTTCCCATGATCTGAGCCAGATGATTATGGTTTGCACAGGGTCCGAGGCGAACGACATCGCTTTACGCATTGCACAGGCCGTAACAGGCAAAACCGGGTTCATTGCCACAGACAACACATATCATGGCAATACGACTGCTGTCTCACAGCTATCAACCCGCAGACCGCCAATTGGTGGCTACCCGGATCACATCCGGCTTGTTCCCGCGCCGGATACTGTCCGCCCCGTAGGCGGCACGCACGATGGTCAAGCCGACGCTTTTGCGGAAAACGTAGCCCACGCCATTCGGGAACTGGAAGTCGCTGGTCATGGTTTCGCCGGTTTAATGCTATGCCCAACCTTCGCCAATGAGGGGTTTCCAGCCCTATCGCCGGGATTTCTGGACCCAACTGTGAAGGTAATCAGGCAGGCAGGTGGTTTGATCCTGTGTGACGAGGTTCAGCCCGGATTTGGCCGCATAGGCACCCATTGGTGGGGCCATGAATGGCTAGGGTTTGCCCCTGATGTCGTGACGCTTGGCAAACCGATGGCAAACGGTCATCCCTGTGCGGCGCTGATCACGCGACCTGACCTGATGAAAACCTTCCGCGACGCCTTTGGGTATTTCAATACATTCGGTGGCAACCCGGTCAGTTGCGCCGCCGCATTGGCAACGCTGGATGTGGTCGAAGAAGAAGACCTGATCACCAAAGCCCGGAATGTTGGTGAGTATGCCCTAGAACGGCTGCACAGCATATCCCATCCATTGAAGGCTGAAGCGCGCGGATTGGGGCTGTTCTTTGGCCTTGAATTTGTAAATGACGATGGCACACCCGCCACTGACTTCACCGCGCGCGTTGTAGAAGCTATGCGTGAAAACGACGTTCTCTTGAACAGGATTGGACGGCACATGAATACGCTGAAAATGCGCCCACCAATGCCTTTCTCAAAGGACAATGCAGACTTGGCCATGGATATATTGGACCATGTTTTGGCGACAACACCTTATGATTGAGGCTGAGATCATCGCACTAGCCAAAAGCGCTGCAGTGGCTTGGGGTGGCCTCGCCTGCGCACCTCGCCTGATCCGAAACCGAGAAAACGCTGTTTTCGAAGTTGTTTTACGGGACCAGACCCGCGCAGCCCTGCGCCTACACAGAACGGGCTACCAAACCAACGACTCGATCCGGTCAGAGCTACTCTGGATCGATGCCCTGGCCGAAGGCGGGTTCCCTTGCCCGCGCCCAATCCGCACTGTCCAAGGTAAACTGACGCATATTCAAACAGACGGAACGGTCGTCTCGCTCATTACTTGGATTGACGCTCAGCCCATAGGGGAGAATGGCTTGCATTTCACGGGTTCAATTGCAGACCAGCTTACGCTTTATGAACAGGTCGGTGCCCTGACTGCGCGTCTGCATCTTCAAACAGACGCAATCGACACAAGCCAGATGACCCGCCCGGCTTGGACGACTGAGGCATTGCTGGGAAACGCGCCCCAATGGGGAAGATTTTGGGAAAACCCTGCGCTGATGCCAAAGGAAACAGCGTTTCTGCAAGACGCCAGAACACAAGCGCGTCACGATCTGCATGAGTTTGACCAGCCCGATATGGGGCTGATCCATGCAGACCTGTTACAAGAGAATATCTTGCAAAAGCAGGATGGGCTGTGGCTGATTGATTTCGATGATAGTGGCATCGGATATCGCGGATATGACTTAGGCACAGCGCTTGTCCAACACGCAGAGCATCCCGCGCTGCGCGGTCTTAGCGCTGCCTTGCTATCGGGTTACAGCTCTTTGAAAATGGGTCAAACTACACAATCGTTGAAACTGTTTCTGATGTTGCGGGCTATGGCGTCATGCGGGTGGATAATATCGCGTGCAAAACCCGACGATCCCCGTCAACGCTTTTATGCAGAACGCGCTTTGCGATGTGCAGCACTTTATCTGCGTTAAACCACAACTTCCATCTCGGCCTGAGCGCCCACGTTAAACACACGCTTATAGCGCTCAATTTCGGCCTCTGGCCCCATTGCTTTGCGGGGGTTGTCACTCAGTTTGACCGTAGGACGCCCGTTCGCCTGTACGGCTTTGCAAACTAGTGAGAATGGCGCAAGACCGTTGCCCGGCACCAATCCACGGAAATCATTCGTCAGTAAGGTGCCCCACCCGAATGAGACCTTCACCCGGCCAACAAACTTTTTCTGCAACTCAATGATTTTGTCTACATCAAGCCCGTCTGAAAAGATCACAAGCTTCTCTCGCGGATCTTCGCCCCGCTCTTTCCACCAACGTATTGCCGTTTCAGCACCCTGCGCAGGATCGCCGGAATCAATGCGTATCCCCGTCCAGCCTGCAAGCCAATCAGGCGCGCAATGCAGGAATTCTTCGGTGCCATACGTATCAGGCAGAATGATGCGCAAATTGCCTTCATGTTCTTCGTGCCAATCGGCCAGAACATCATAGGGTGCTTGTCGCAAAGCCTGATCACTGTCCGCCAGGGCGGAGTAAACCATCGGCAGCTCATGCGCGTTTGTCCCAATCGCTTCAACCTCACGGCGCATGGCGATCAGACAGTTCGAGGTTCCAACGAATTTATCCCCTAAACCTTCCTGCATGGCTTGCACGCACCAGTCCTGCCACATGAAGCTATGCCTGCGCCGTGTACCAAAATCAGCAAGGCGCAAGCCATCGACATGCTGAAGCTTCTCTACCTTTTCCCAAAGCCGCGTCATCGCACGCGCATAAAGCACTTGCAGCTCGAACCGGCCCATGTCTTTCAGAACAGCGCGCGACCGCAGCTCCATCAACACGGCCAGAGCCGGAATTTCCCACAGCATGACCTCGGGCCATTTGCCTTCAAATGTCAGCTCATACTGCCCGTCGCGTTTTTCCAGATGGTAGTCTGGCATACGGAAATTCTCGAACCACTCCATAAAGTCGGGGCGGAACATTTGACGTTTGCCATAAAACGTATTCCCGCGCAAAAAGGTACTTTCCCCCCGCGACAACGAGAGTGAGCGTATGTGGTCAAGCTGTTCGCGCAGCTCTCCTTCATCTACCAGCTCAGCCAGACGGATATCTTTGGTACGGTTGATAAGCGAGAAGGTGACATCGGTTTCACGCTTGTTGCGAAACACCGATTGACACATCAGCAGCTTATAGAAATCCGTATCGATCAGTGACCGCACAATCGGGTCAATCTTCCATTTGTGGTTATAGACGCGTGTTGCAATATCAACCATCCAACCGCACCCCAGATGATGTCATGGCATTTTGAGCGGCGGCCAATGATCCGTCCAGATCAATCGCGCGGCATAAAGATTGCTCGACCGTCACATCGAACCCCAGACCAGCGCCGTCAATGGCCGAGTAATGCACGCAGAAATCCGTCGCCAACCCCACCATCGTAAGCTTCTCAATGCCACGGGTACGCAGGTAGCCGTCCAGCCCTGTCGGAGTTTTGTGATCATTTTCGAAGAATGCCGAGTAGCTGTCGATGTCACGGCGAAACCCTTTGCGAATGATCATCTGGGCATGGTCCACTGCCAGATCAGCGTGAAAAGATGCGCCATCGGTGCCTTGGACACAATGGTCAGGCCACAGAACTTGCGGGCCATACGCCATGTCGATTACCTCATAAGGCGACTGACCCGCATGGGAAGAGGCAAAAGACGAATGCCCCGCCGGGTGCCAATCCTGTGTGAGAACAACCGCCTGGAACTCTGTCATCAGCGCATTGATACCCGCGACGATCTGATCACCACCGGTAACAGCCAAGGCACCACCCGGACAAAAATCGTTCTGCACGTCAATGACAATCAGCGCTTCATTTGCGTCGCGCATAGTGGCCCCCTTTGGTATTCGCCCAAACTTGCTATGCGCCCTGCAGGCGGGCGTCAACTCTGCCCCTTGCCATATGGTCTGTTCCTGCACTATCTCGCAGAGTATGTTTACCGTTGTTGCTCTCTATCATTTTACCAAGTTCGACGATCCTGATGCCTTGCGGTCTGGAATCGTGGAATGCTGCGCCGAACACTGCATCAAAGGCACAATTCTGGTCGCGCGGGAAGGGATCAATGGCACGATTGCCGGGTCACGTGACGGGATAGATGCCATCTTGGCTTTAATCCGAACCCTTCCGGGATGTGCAAATCTGGAACATAAAGAAAGCCATGCCAGCGAGATGCCATTCAAGCGCATGAAGGTGCGTCTGAAGCGCGAAATCGTTACAATGGGTCAACCCGACGTAGACCCGGCATCTGGCACAGGGCAGTATGTTGCCCCAGCGGACTGGAACGATTTGATTACCAGCAACGATGTTGCTGTGATTGACACGCGTAATGATTACGAGGTGGCGATCGGCACGTTCGATGGCGCGATTAACCCGAATACCAAAAGCTTCGGCGAATTCCCCGCGTGGTGGGAAGCGAACAAACACCGCTTTCACAACAAGAAAATCGCGATGTTCTGCACAGGCGGCATCCGCTGCGAGAAATCCACCAACTACCTGCTTGGGCAGGGGGTGGAGGATGTATTTCATCTCAAAGGCGGTATCTTGAAATATCTGGAAGAGGTGCCCCGTGACAAAAGCACATGGAATGGGGAATGTTTCGTGTTCGATGGCCGTGTCTCGGTCGGGCATGGGCTGAAAGAAGGTCCGCATATACTATGCTTCGCCTGCCGTCGCCCAATCCAGCCCGAAGATGTCAAACGCCCGGAATACGAGGCGGGCGTGCAATGCCACCAATGCATTGATGAGTATTCCGACGAAGACCGGGCCCGTTTCAGAGAACGCCAGAAGCAAATTCGCCTGTCCCGTGAACGGGGTGAACCGCATTTGGGCGAAATCTGATCATAGGGATTAGGCCCCGCTACATCCTACACCCGCAGTCCGTCCCCCGGATGCCCAGCCGCGAAACTCGCTACGCGCGAAGATCAGCGTGACCCCGCCAGGCCATGTAACTCTTGAGGCACCATTGGCGCATTGGGATTGCGCGACAGGCCCTGCACCCACCAGCTTGGTCATCGCCGGGATCGTGCTGTGATCGGTGCGGCCGAAATCGATGCGCTTGGTGCTGCCCACCAATTGCACACCGCCACCGTCAAACTGATATGGAATCGGTTTGGTCCGTTGTGTCGTAGGTGCCTGCTCTGTGGGCTGGCAAGCTGCAAACAGGCTACTTACGACAATGCCAAATATTCCGACCGTAACCCGCATACTTAACGTGGGCTGCGCTTGGCAAGAATGCGCTGCAACGTGCGTCGGTGCATATTCAGCCGCCGCGCGGTTTCGCTGACATTGCGGTCACACAGCTCATAGACGCGCTGAATATGTTCCCAGCGCACACGATCTGCTGACATCGGATTTTCTGGCGGCGGCGGCAATTCACTTCCCACAGCCAGAAGGGCCGACGTAATATCATTCGCATCCGCCGGCTTTGATAGATAATCCGTAGCACCAATTTTAACCGCGGCAACCGCCGTAGCAATCGCGCCGTAACCGGTCAAAACAATAATCTTTGCTTCCGGCCGACGCGCGCGCAGCACCTCTACAACATCAAGACCGTTACCATCCTGAAGCCGCAAATCAATCACGGCGTAGGCAGGTGGCCTTGCTGTCGCAATCGCCTTGCCTGCGACGACGCTTTCGGCGCATTCGGGCTCAAACCCGCGCTTTTCCATAGCCCGCGCTAAGCGTCGCAGGAATGGTTCGTCATCATCGACAATCAAAAGAGACCTGTCGTCGCCTATCTCGCTCAAAGGGCGATCTGTCATGGGGTTTCGTCCCTTTTCCACATTACCTGCAATAGTATCTATGTTTGAAAGGATAGCGCGTCAAACGACCTCATCCATTCTCAACAAAACAGGCGACCGTTTTAGCCATATCTTCAGGCGTTGCCTCGCGGCGAAAAAATTCTGTAAATCCTTTGTCTGGCATAACTAAATAGGTAAAGGTCGAATGGTCGACCAGATAATATTCATCATCCCCGGGCTGGCGTTTGTAATATGTCTTGTAAGCCTGCGAGGCTGCTTTCACCTGTTCCGGTGATCCTGTCAGGCCAATCATATTAGGGTGCATCACATCGGCATATTCGCCGACAACCTCTGGTGTATCGCGCTCCGGATCAATCGAAATAAAAACTGGCTGCACATCCAGACCATCTTCTTTCAGCAGGTCAACTGCCTCGGCATTCCGCGCAACATCCAGCGGGCAGACATCAGGACAAAAAGTATACCCGAAGTAGACCAAAGACGGTTTAGTGATGACATCCGTATCCGTGACAGTTCGGCTATCCTTATCCACAAGGGTGAACGGCCCACCGATTGCGGTTCCTTCAGCGATAGTACTGACCGAGCAGGATCCGTATTCCTGACCCTTGTTCATATATATAAAGGCCCCGATCCCACCTAACATGGCGACCACAAGGCTTGCGGCAGTTACGGCATATGCTTTGCTCATGATAGCGTCCTTCATATAACTTGACCCATTGATCGAACATCGCGAACAGACTATCAATCTGCCATTATGACGCCCCCAATCACAATTTCATGATGACCGACACCCGGTCTGACCTGCTACAGCAGAGGACCCGCAATGGGCTTGTTCGTCTTAGAACACTGGTCATATTGCGATGGCTGGCGGTGGTTGGGCAAAGCGCAACAATCCTAATCGCCAGTTTCGTGCTGGGGCTTCAGATCGAACTGGGCCTATGCTTTCTGGCAATCGCAGCGTCAGTAATTTCCAACCTTGTGGCCGGGTTCATATATCCGCCCAACAAGCGTCTGCCCGAACGCGAGGTCATGTTGACCCTACTTTTCGATGTGTCACAGCTGGCTTTTCTTTTGTATTTGACGGGTGGGTTGAACAACCCTTTTGCGTTATTGATCCTAGCCCCCGTGACGGTATCGGCCATGACATTGCGCCTACGATCCACACTGTTTTTAGGCGTATTAGCGGTTATTCTGATTACCATTCTGGCATTTTGGTATGCACCGCTTAGGTCAAACACGGGCGACATTTTGCAAATGCCGCCCCTTTTCACCTTTGGGTTCTGGGTCGCAATCATGATTGGTATCGTGTTTCTTGCAATCTATGCAGGGCGCGTGACGACAGAAACCTATTCGATGAGCCAAGCCCTGTTGGCCACACAGATGGCCTTGTCGCGGGAACAGAAATTAACTGATCTGGGTGGTGTGGTCGCTGCAACCGCACATGAGCTTGGAACACCGTTGGCAACCATCAAGCTGACCAGTGCAGAGCTGTTGGAAGAACTGGACGACCGGCCGGACTTGAAGGAAGACGCAGCCCTGATCCGGGATCAGGCAGACAGGTGCCGGGATATTCTACAATCCATGGGGCGGGCAGGTAAGGATGACCTGCATCTGCGCAGCGCGCCTTTGGGGGCCCTTCTGGAAGAAGCGGCAGAGCCGCATCTGGACCGCGGTAAACAAATCCATTTCAGCTTTGCGCCTTTGTCAGAAGATCAAACGGCCATGCCAAATATCATGCGTCAGCCCGAAATCATCCATGGTCTAAGAAACCTGATCCAGAATGCCGTCGATTTCTGCAAAAGCACTGTCTGGATCGATGTCAATTGGAGCAAGGATCGCATCTCCATCCGCGTTATCGATGATGGTGAGGGATATCCACAGGATATATTGGGCCGCATCGGGGATCCTTTCGTACGCCGCAGACGCTTTGACTCCGACACTGCAGAACGCCCGGAATATGAAGGAATGGGGTTGGGCCTGTTTATCGCCAAAACGCTTCTTGAACGCTCTGGCGCGGATATCTCCTTTGCCAACGGATCAGATCCGTTTCTGACGGATCAGGAACGATCAGATCGTGGAGGTGCTATTGCCGAGGTCACATGGCCTGCTGCGCGCATCCTCGCACCCGATAAACAACGCTCTGCCGGGTTGGGTGAAAACCGCCAAATCCAGATTTAACGTCAGATTAACCCTCATAGGCCACTTTGCAGTGATGATTTCCAGCAGGGGTCTATGATGTGGTCTGTATTTGATATCACTGCGCTGTGCGGTCTTAGCCTTTACGTGGGCTTTCTGGCTGTCTGGGCGGTTGACCGCCTTAGGCAAACCACACAGACCAGCACTGTCATCAATGAAACGGCGCAGGTGTTCACATTCGAAAACCGTGAACTGGTGGCCCTTTCGCCAACCGCACAGGATGCGTTGAACATCGAAGATATTGATGAAGATGCCTACGATCAGCTTTTGACACGAATGCAACAGGTCTTCCCAAACCTGCGCAGCGAAATGGCCGCAGCGAAACGCGACAAGACAAGCCTTAAAATGTCTGACGTGACCATAGATGGACCAGTAAAATTCACGGCAGATTTTCCCGGCAATCGTGTGGTGATCACCATCATCGGCATCACAGCCCCCTCTCTCGCAAAGTGATTATTGATCAAAGGGAAGCGATAGCATCACAGGAAGAGCTGAAAACACTGCGCGGTACGGTTGAGACATGCCCTACCCCGATCTGGCGTGAAGACAGAAACGGCGTGATTGACTGGGTCAATCACGCATATCTGTCGCTCTTGGAAGAGGCAGGCGCATCGCATGATGGCGGGGCATGGCCGCCAAAGCGTTTGTTCATGCCCGCATCGCTCACACGGCCAGGGGATACGGCGCAACCTCATAGAGTATCGCTGGACACAGGACGCGGTAATACAAGGTGGTATGAAATCGCGAGTTTTGGCATTGAAGGCGGTAGTCTGAATTTCGCGTCTGACGAGACAAGTGCTGTTCAGGCCGAGGAATCGCGGCGCAATTTTATGCAAACCCTGACCCAAACTTTTGCATATCTGCCTACCGGCCTTGCTGTATTTGATCGCAATCGTCAGCTTGTGTCCTTCAATCCGGCACTGAGCGAGCTGACCTCTCTGGAGCCACAATGGCTGATAGCGCGCCCGACGCTGCATGATTTTTTGAACATGCTGCGCGAACGTCGAATGTTGCCAGAACGCAAGGATTTCAACGATTGGCGACAGAAGATTACGGCACTGGAAAAATCCGCCACTGATGGCACCTATGGCGAGACATGGACACTGCCATCGGGCCAGACATACCGCATACTTGGTCGCCCTCACCCGGAAGGTGCGATTGCCTTTCTGTTTGAGGATATAACGGCCGAAATCTCGCTCACACGGAAGTTCCGGCAGGAACTCGATCTCAGCCAATCCGTTTTTGACAGCTTTGAAGAGGCAATTGCAATTTTCGGTGCCGATGGCGTGATCAACATGTCGAACCTTGCTTATGCACAGCTTTGGGGGATTGATCCCAATGACGCCCTTAGCCAGATCAGCATTCTTGACGCCATGCGGATATGGCAAAAAGCCTGTGCGCCAGCCCCCTTTGGAATGAGATACGAAATTTCATCGTGCGGACTGGCGAACGCGCGCCCTGGCAAACAGACGCACAGCTAACAGATGGCCGCGGATTGACGTGTCGACTGGTCCCGCTGGCCGGTGGAGCCACATTGATAGGCTTCACCAATGAAACCGTAGCCTCCCCACCGATCGAGGCAAAACTGTCCGGAACAATGCTGAGCCCCTGATAACATCTTGCGGGTGCAGCCAGTTGCAGTAAAACTTGTGGGATGATCCCACATGTGATCCTTCCAGAGCTACAGATAGAGCTTCCGACACCCGATCACACGGCGCGGCTGGCCAAAAAATTTGCAGCGGACCTTCAGCCTGGCATGGTGTTCCTACTGCATGGATTCGTGGGGGCCGGTAAAACCTTTTTCGCCCGCGCCCTTATCCAAACCTGTCTTGCAAAACACGGGACTGTCGAGGACGTACCTTCCCCAACCTTTACACTGGTGCAAACCTACATCGCTGGTGATCTGGAAATCTGGCACGCTGATCTCTATCGCCTGACCAGCTCTGATGAGTTGATCGAACTTGGCCTTGATACAGCCTTTGAGGCAGGTGTTTGCCTGGTTGAATGGCCCGAGAAGCTGGGCAATCTAACGCCACCCAATGCCATTAACCTGACCTTCACATCTGGCCCCAAGGTAGACGCACGGGTTTGCCACATGTCTTCAACCAGTCCGGACATGATGGCTTTGCTGACCCGTATTACAGAGCAGTTTTCCAATGATACCTGACCGCGCGACTGATCTTGCCACGTTCCTGTCAAATGCTGGCTGGACTGACGCAAAACGCGTTCCCTTGGCCGGTGATGCGTCCAACAGACGCTATGAGCGACTGCATCACCCACAGCATGGACCCGCCGTTCTGATGGATGCACCACCGCAAACGGGCGAAGATGTCCAGGCATTCGTGACCATCGCCAAGCATCTGCACACCATTCCGCTAAGCGCCCCAACGATAATCAGCGCCGATACAAAGCATGGGTTTCTGCTGCTGGAAGACCTTGGTGATGCTCTGTTCGCGCGTGTTCTTGAAAATGAACAAACCCAAGAGCTGGCCCTTTATCAGGCTGCCGTAGACGCGCTAATAGAAATGCAAAACACGCGCGCGCCAGCGGGTCTGCCAGAGTATGGCCCGAAACAAATGTCTGAAACCGCTATGCTGGCGATAGACTGGTACATGCGCATTTGCGCTGGATCGGCGCCTTCTGGCAAGGATCGCGATACTTATTACGATCTGGTCCATGACTTGCTAACGACCCATCTTGTTGGCGATCCGGTTCTGGTGCACCGAGATTACCACGCAGAAAACTTGCTTTGGATGCCAGATCGCTCCGGTCTTACCCGTGTGGGTTTACTGGATTTTCAGGACGCTATGCTGGGGCATCCAGCATACGATCTTGCATCCCTTCTGAAAGACGCTCGCCGGGACGTCGCACAGGATGTGCAGCAAGCCATGCTCGATCATTTCATGACCAAGACCGGCGTTGATAAAACCGCCTTTCACACAGCATATGCTGTGTGCAGTGCCCAGCGCAATTTGCGGATTATCGGCGTCTTCACCAGACTTTGCGTACGCGATAACAAGCGTCACTACCCTGACCTGATCCCACGTGTCTGGGCCAATTTGCAGGATGATATGGCGCATCCTGCCTTGTCAGACCTGCGCAGTTTTGTGGCACAGCGTTTCCTGACACCAACCCGCGAAATACTTGATCATATCAAGGCAGCCCATGTCTGAGACGCCCCGTCAAGTTATGGTCTTTGGGGCCGGTTTCGGCACACGTATGGGCGCATTGACCAAAGACCGCCCGAAACCGTTGATCAACGTGGCAGGCAGACCCCTGATTGACCATGCACTGGATCTTGTCAGCGCATGTCAGAAAACCGCGCTGGTCAACGCCCACTACAAAGCGGACCAAATCCGATCCCATCTGGCAGGCCGGGATAATGTCGCGATCATTACAGAAGACTCCGACATTCTGGAAACCGGTGGTGGTTTGAAGAATGCACTGCCAATCCTTGGACCGCACCCGGTTTTCACCCTGAACCCGGACGCGATCTGGCGCGGTCCCAACCCACTATCCCTGCTAGATCAGCACTGGGCCCCCGACAGGATGGAAGCTTTGCTGCTGCTTGTCCCCCTTAGCCGGACGGTCGCCTACGCACGTGCCGGAAACTTCCAACGATCCACCACCGGGCAATTACAACGCAATCTTGATGGGCTTGTTTATACCGGCGCACAAATTCTGAAAACCGAACGTGTAGTGCAAGTTGATAAACAGGCGTTCTCACTCAATGAGGTGTGGGATCAGATGGAACGGGATGGCGCACTTTATGGTGTGGAATATCCCGGTCATTGGGCCGATGTGGGGACACCAGACGGTATTCTCAAAGCAGAACAGATGTTGGCCCGTAGCGATGTTTGACCCCGCGAAGACCCCCCGTCTGTTTGGCATTGCGCCCGGCATCGACTTTCCGCGCGCCCTGATTGACGGGTTGATACAACGGTTGCAAGGCCAGCCCCCCGAGGTCATCGCAAAGGTTGAGCTTTTCGTAAATACGCGCCGCATGGCACGACGGATGCAAACCTTGTTTCAGGACGGGCCAGCCACGTTCCTGCCGCGCCTGCGCCTGATCACCGATCTGGCACATGACATGTCCTTTGCCGATGTCACACCGGCCGCCAATCCGTTGGCAAGGCGGTTGGAGCTCGCACAACTGGTTAAACATCTGATCGCAGCAGAGCCTGATATCGCGCCGCAGGACGCAGCCTTCGATCTGGCCGATAGCCTTGCGACGCTTATGGAGGAAATGCAGGGCGAGGGCATCGCCCCGGACAAAGTTGCCTCCGTAGATGTGGCTCAACATTCCGCCCATTGGGCGCGCAGCCAAAAGTTTCTGACTATTGTGCAGGATTACTTTGGCGATGACACCGCCCTGGATGCCGAGGCCCGGCAACGACTGATCGTAACCCGTCTGATAGAACGCTGGCAAATGCACCCGCCAGAGCATCCGATCATTGTGGCTGGCTCAACCGGGTCGCGCGGGACAACGAAACTGTTCATGGAAGCCGTAGCGCGTTTGCCCCAAGGCGCAGTGGTTCTGCCCGGATTTGACTTTGAGATGGGGGCGCATCTTTGGGCTCAGCTTGATGAGGCTTTGACAGGAGAAGATCATCCGCAATATCGCTTTCGCAGATTGATGCAGGATCTTGAACTGGGTCCAAACGATATTGGCTCGTGGATTGACCAAACACCTGTCAGCAGGTCGCGCAACAAACTGATCTCACTGGCCTTGTGCCCTGCCCCCGTCACAGATCGTTGGCTCGAAGACGGGCCAAACCTGAAAGATTTGACCGAAGCCACGGATCAGCTGACATTGGTTGAAGCGCCCAGCGCCCGCGCAGAGGCCACCACAATCGCCCTGCGACTACGAAAAGCCGTCGAGGACGGCCACACAGCAGCCCTGATCACACCGGACCGGACCTTGACGCGGCAGGTCACAGCCGCGCTGCAACGATGGAAGATCGAACCGGATGACAGCGCTGGCATACCCTTGCCCCAGACCGCACCAGGCCGCCTGTTGCGCCAAACCGCAAGCCTTATGGGCAAACGTGTCACGCCAGAGGCGTTGCTTGCGCTGCTGAAACATCCGCTTGTCTGTGGAGCCCAGCGCAACGAACATCTACGCCGCACCCGCGATTTGGAGCTGGAAATGCTCCGGGGTGGCCCTCCGTTTCTGTCTTTCGAAGACCTGCAAAAATGGGCATCCAAACGCAAAGATGATGCAGATGTGACGGCATGGATTACCTGGCTCTGGTCCTGCCTTGAGGGTCTGATGCACCCAGGCACCGCAACCTTAGCAGATCAGCTGGCCCATCACCTTGGCATTACCGAACGCTTGTCCGCAGGCCCGGATCAACCGGGGTCGGGCGGGCTTTGGTTGGCAAAACCCGGCGAAAAAGCGCTGCAAACTGTAGAGACGTTGAAAGAAGCCGCCCACGCTGGTGGAGATATGACGCCTGCGGAATATGCGGATCTGATCCATGCGATACTGGCGCGCGAAGAGGTGCGCAATCCGTTCACACCCCATGAGACCATCATGATCTGGGGAACGCTGGAGGCCCGCGTTCAAGGGGCTGATCTGGTTATTCTGGCAGGTCTGAACGATGGCATCTGGCCGGAAGCACCCAAACCTGATCCTTGGCTCAACCGCAAGATGCGCCAAGAGGCAGGGCTGCTATTGCCAGAACGCCGCATCGGCCTGTCAGCCCATGATTTCCAGCAAGCCGTCGCCGCACCGCAGGTCTGGTTGACCCGCGCGGTCCGGGATGCTGAGGCACAGACTGTCCCGTCCCGCTGGCTCAATCGCCTGTCAAACCTTCTGAACGGACTGCCGGGCGAAGGTCCGGGGTGTTACGACGCAATGAAGGCCCGGGGTGATGAATGGCTGAAGCTCTCGGCCCAGCTCGACACACCGGTTCTACCCGTCAAACCAGCTACAAGACCCTCGCCGCGCCCACCGGTGGCAGCACGCCCCAAGAAACTGTCTGTCACCCGTATCGAAAAGCTTATCCGCGACCCTTACGCGATTTATGCGCGCTATGTGTTGGACCTGAAACCGCTGACCCAGCTTGAAAGCTCTGCTGATGCCCCACTCAGAGGTCAAGCACTTCACGATGTGCTGCATGATTTCGTCAAGAGCACAAAAGACGGCTTGCCGGATGATCCCCTGAACCATCTGATGGTTATCGCAGATCGTGTATTTGCCGATCAGGTGCCATGGCCTGCCATACGCGCCATGTGGCGGGCGAAACTGCTAAGTGTGGCCCCGTGGTTTCTGGATACAGAGGTTGCACGACGCGATATCGCAACCCCAATCGCCTGCGAGATAGACGGCAGTACGAAAATGATTGCACCAGAATTTACGCTGCACGGCCGGGCCGACAGGATTGATCGCACGCCAGACGGCACATTGATCCTTTATGATTACAAAACCGGGGCTCTGCCTACAAAAGATCAGCAAGAGCATTTTAACAAACAGCTTCCGCTTCTGGCGAGCATCGCGGAACGGGGTGGTTTTACGGGGATCATGGATACCCGCATCGCTGAAACCAGATATATCGGGCTTGGCGCAAAAACCGATGAACAGATCACAGAATACGACCCCGGACAGCTTGGCGAAATCTGGGATGGCCTTGTCCGCCTGATTGCAAGCTACACCAATCGCGAACGGGGTTATTCCTCGCGCCGGGCCGTTTACGAAAGCCGCTGGGATCAGGACTATGATCATCTGGCGCGTTTTGGCGAATGGGATCAGACCGACCCGGTTAACCCGCAAGAGGTGGGGCCATGATCGCAAACGACGCCACCCAAGCCCAGATTGCGGCAGCAGACCCGAATGTCTCGACATGGTTGGCGGCAAATGCCGGATCAGGCAAAACGCGTGTGCTGACAAACCGTGTAGCACGGTTGCTTTTGAAAGGTGTGCAACCCCAGCGCATCCTATGCCTGACATACACGAAAGCTGCCGCAAGCGAGATGCAGAACCGCCTTTTCGTGCAACTTGGCGCTTGGGCAATGAAACCCAATGTGGACTTGTCGGCAAACTTGGTTGATCTAGGCCTTACCCCCGGTGATATCTCGCCCGACATGCTGCGCAATGCGCGGCGTTTGTTTGCAAAGGCGATTGAAACACCCGGCGGCTTGAAAATCCAAACGATCCACTCGTTCTGCGCATCCCTTTTGCGTCGCTTCCCGCTAGAAGCAGGTGTATCGCCAAACTTCACCGAGATGGATGACCGTGCCGCGAAACGCCTACGCGCAGATATTCTGGAACAGATCGCCGAGACAGAGCCAGCTGTCATGGCAGGTTTCGCCAAGTATTTCACAGGCGAGGAGACCGATAGATTTTTGCAAGAACTTTCCGGGAAGCGAAAAAGCTTCGCCTCAAGGATCGACGCGACAAAACTGCAAAACCGGTTTGACTTACCAGACAATGTGCTGTCCCAACACAACGTGGTATCGATTGCCTTTGATGGCTCAGAACGCGATCTGATCACGCGTATTGGTCCGGTTCTTGCTGGGCTTACCGCCACGATGGTTACTTTGGCGGAAAAACTTGCCAGTTTGAACTTTGATGCACCCAGCGATGCTGATCTGAACCTTCTGTTTGACTGTTTTCTCTATAAATCGGACGGCCGCCATAGGCCGGAAGCGAAATTCACCAGTGTCCCAACCAAGAAAGCTCAAGATGCGCTGGGCGCTGATCTACAACCGCTTCAAGCTTTCATGCAACGTGTCGCGGACGCGCGCGATATGCAGCTACGCCTTTCTGCATATGACAAAACACTTGCGCTCTATCTGTTCGCTAATAGCTTCCTGCCGCGTCTGGAACGGCGCAAGCAGCAGCTTGGCTGGCTTGATTTCGATGACTTGATCCTCAAAACACGTGCTTTGCTAACTGATCCCAGCGTGGCCGCATGGGTTCTGTTCCGTCTGGATGGCGGGATCGATCACATTCTGGTGGATGAGGCGCAGGATACATCCCCAGACCAATGGGACGTGATCCGCCTGCTGGCGCAAGAATTTACAACCGGACAAAGCGCACACGAAGGGGTGGAGCGCACAGTTTTTGTCGTAGGCGACCAGAAACAATCGATCTATTCCTTTCAGGGTGCGGACCCGGACGCGTTTGAGCGTATGCGCAGCCATTTCAGCACTGAGTTGAGCAAAGTACAAACCCAACTGCACCGTCAGGATTTGCTGTATTCCTTCCGAACATCCAAACCGATCCTTGAGCTTGTAGACGTCACTTTTACACCAGACCTGCGCAAAGGCATGGGCGAAGATATAAAACATCTGGCTTTCAAGGACGCTCTGCCGGGGCGGGTCGATCTTTGGCCATGGATCGATCAAAACGAAGACGAGGCCGAGAAAGCATGGTTCGATCCAGTCGATACAATTGCCAAGAACCATCACAGCGTTCAACTTGCGCGCAAAATTGCGGCTTTTATCGAAGACCGTCTGGATCATGGACAAATCACGCTGATCAATAAGGACGGCCAACCAGAAACACGCGCGATGGAGCCGCGGGATTTTCTGATCCTTGTGCAAAGCAGGTCTGCTCTGTTTCACGAAATCATCCGCGCCTGCAAAGATCGAAACCTGCCAATGGCCGGGGCCGACCGGCTGCGCATCGGGGCAGAGCTTGCAGTGAAAGACCTCACCGCGCTTTTGTCCTACCTCGCAACACCCGAAGATGATCTGTCTTTGGCGACCATTCTGCGATCCCCGCTGGGGGGTATCAGCGAAGCGCAGCTTTATGATCTTGCCCATGGGCGAAAAGGGTATTTGCGGCAGGCTTTGGAAGATCAGAAAGCGCAGTTTGCGCCAGCATATAATATGCTACAGGACCTGCGCAAACAGGCAGATTATCTGCGCCCTTACGATATTCTGGAGCGCGCCCTGACTCTGCATGGCGGCCGTGAAAAGCTATTGGCCCGTCTCGGGTTGGAGGCCGAGGAAGGCATCGACGCAATGCTCAGCCAAGCGCTGGCCTATGAAAGGACAGATATCCCAAGCCTTACCGGCTTTCTGACTTGGCTTGCCTCGGATGAGGTGACAATCAAACGCCAGATCGACAACAGATTCAACAGAATACGCGTGATGACCGTGCATGGAGCCAAAGGTCTGGAAGCCCCGGTCGTCATTCTGCCGGACACCGGGCAAAACAAAAATGACGTGAAAAATAATATCTTCGATCTGGAAGGCATGCCCGTTTGGAAAATGGGCGCGCAGGATATGCCGCTTGTGCAAAGCCAGCTCAATGTGGCGTTGAAAGAGCGCCAAACCGAAGAACGGATGCGACTTCTTTATGTCGCGATGACGCGGGCGGAAAGTTGGCTGGTGGTTTGCGGTGCAGGCAAGCGTAACAAGACCAGCAGCAAAAGCTGGTATGACATCATCGAGGCCGGAATGGACCTGCTTGGCCCTTCTGATACGGAACACAAAAGGCTTGAGTATCTCGACTGGCCCAAAGATCAGGAAAATACTGACCTGGTGACGGACCCTGTCCTGTCTGATCTACCCCAATGGGCATTGCAGCCTACCCCACCGCCGATCAAAGCCCCTGACATTTTATTCCCGTCTGATCTTGGCGGCGCAAAGGTTTTGCCCGGCCCAACCAACGGGCTGGACGAAGATCAGGCAAAAGCCCGTGGCACGGTCATTCACAGATTGCTGGAGCACCTGCCAAACCTGCCACAAGCAGAATGGCGCGATGCCGCAGATGTGCTGCTGCAAGACTATAACAACCCGTTGGACGAAGACCTCTACGCCATTGCGTTGCGCGTTCTGACCAACCCAGATCTGGCCAGTTTGTTTTCCCAAAGCACATTGGCAGAGGTGCCGATCACCGCCAGACTCGACGCCTTGGGCGGCCGGCAGATTAGTGGAGCCATCGACAGGTTGATCATCGAACCTGACCGAATCCTTGCTGTGGATTTCAAAACGAACATCCTTGTGCCACGCACCCCTCAGGAAACTCCGGATGGCCTTTTGCAACAGATGGGTGCCTATGCAGCGGCTTTGAGCTTGATCTATCCACAGAAAAAAATAGAGACCGCAATTGTTTGGACACAGACAGCGCAACTTATGTTGCTACCACACGACATCGTGAGGTATGCACTGTCACAACACCATACATCTTGACCTTCGGACGTGCGCTTCATAGGGTCTGTGTCCAACTCACCTAAACTCGCCAGGAGGCTACAATCATGGCAACTGTTGCTGTCACAGATGACACTTTCGACACTGAAGTTCGCGAGTCGAACGTCCCGGTTCTTGTTGATTTCTGGGCTGAATGGTGTGGTCCGTGCAAACAGATCGGCCCATCGCTGGAAGAGCTGTCTTCAGAGTATGAAGGCAAAGTGAAAATCGTCAAAATGCGCCTTGACGATGCGCCGAACACAGCAGCGGCTTTGGGTGTAAGGGGCATTCCCGCGTTGTTCATGTTCAAGGACGGCGAAGTGGTGTCCAATATGTCCGGAGCAGCGCCAAAATCTACATATCAGAACTGGATCGACGAAACCGTCTGAGTCCTTTCTGAAATCTCTTCTAAAAGCGCCCCTCTGGGGCGCTTTTTCGCTTTTGACTTACTTAAAGCCAGCCTTGGGCTGATGGCTACTATGTAGAGATTTGTCGAAGTTGCGGTATCCGTGACCAAAACCGTGATGAGTGCCTCAAAGCCCGCAAGACTAACTCCGGTCAAATATACTCGACGTTCCACACTGAGCCACCGTATCCATCAATCCGCTGAGGGAGAGTCGCTGGTCTTGTTACGAAGCCTCTTGAACAGGGGAACCAACATCGGAACGAACAGGCATGCCACAGCGATAAGCAGGATCGAAAGCGTTAGCGGGCGTTCCCATAGGAATGACCAGCTATCATTATTGATCAACAACGCCCGACGCAGATTTTCCTCCATCATGCCGCCCAGAATGAATCCAAGGATCATAGGTGCCATTGGAAACGTGAGCAGCCGCAGGATCGTCGCTGCAAGGCCAAAAAGAACCATCAACTGAATATCGAACGTGTTGAAGGATACGAAATAGACGCCGATCAGCGAGAAAAACAGGATCAGCGGTAACAAGAACCGCGCAGGGATCGCCAGAATGCGCGCGATGTATGGAATCAATGGCAGATTGAGCACCAACAGGATGATATTGCCGATCCACATCGATACGATAACTGACCAGAATACATCTGGCTGATCTATATAAAGACGCGGGCCGGGCTGGATGCCGTATCCAATGAGCGCCCCAAGCATAATCGCCGTGGTTCCAGACCCCGGAATACCAAGTGTCAACAGCGGTACAAAAGAGCCGGTTGCAGCGGCATTATTGGCCGTTTCCGGCGCAGATAGCCCCCGCACGGAGCCCTTGCCGAACTCTTTACCTTTCTCCGGCCCTGCAAGACGCTGTTCGGTGCCATAGGCAAGAAAGCTTGCGATTGTGGCCCCGGCACCGGGTAGAACGCCAATGATAAAACCAAGCACAGATGATCGGCCAATCACCGGCACCATTTCTTTTACCTCTTCACGCGAGATGGCCATAGATCCCAGTTCGGCAGCAGCTTTGCGTTCTTCTTCGCGCTTGGCCTCGTCAATCTTTTTGATGATTGCCATCAGTGCCTCAGACAAAGCGAAGGTCGCCATAACAAGCAACAGGAAGGAAATACCGTCGACCAAATCAAGCATACCCAGCGTAAACCGCGGAACGCCAACGGTCTGGTCTGTGCCAACAGTGGACAGCATCAAGCCAACGACTGTCATAAGCAGGGCTTTCAATACCTCGCCCTTGCCCGCAAAGGCGGCGACTGCGGACAGGCCCAACACCATCAGGGCAAAGTAATCGGTTGAATGGAAAGACAGCGAAACCGACGCCAATGACGGAGCCGCGACCAGCAAAAGAAGGGCTGCGATAACCCCGCCAGAGAACGAGGAATACGCGGCGATGGCCAAAGCTTTGCCAGCCTTGCCAGATTTCGCCATCGGGTAGCCATCGAAAGACGTGGCAACCGTCGAGGCAACCCCCGGCGCATTAATCAGGATAGACGAGGTCGAGCCACCAAAGATCGCGCCATAATAGACCGCGGCCATCAGGATAATCCCGGCTGAAGGATCAAGCGAGGCGGCGATAGGGATCATCAGCGCGATCGCTGACATCGGACCAAGCCCCGGCAACATTCCGATGAATGTCCCGACAAGACAGCCCATCAACACGAAAAGCAAATTCTGGAATGTAAGTGCGGTCGCAAGACCGATGAGTATGCCATCAATCATCGGTCAGCCTTTCAAAAATGCTGGAAGTGGTTCAATGAACACGCTCAGACCCAGCGTCATAAGTGCCCAGAAGATGACAACCAGGGGAACAGCAACCAAAAGAAGGCGGGGAATGCTGCGTTCGCCAAGCATGGCAAAGCCGATCATCAGAAACAGCGAGGTCGCAAGGATAAAGCCCAAAGGTCTCACAAGAAATCCGTAGGCGGACATCAGGACAAGAAAGGCAAGACCAAGCGGCCAGTTCAGATCGCGTAATTGCAGAGTTTCACGATTAGAAGGAAAAGCAATAACGGCCAGAGACAACCCGACTCCCAAAACGGCCAGAACTTCCGGGATCGTGCGCGGTGTGAAAGCTTGAGCGGCCTGAAAGGGTAACAACCGAATATCACCAATCTTCCAGGCGTAGAAGCAGCAGAATATCAGAAGAAAAATGCCACCAAGGCGGTCTTTGGATAAGGTCATGCCGATCTCCAGATCACGAAAGGATCATGCGAGGCTAAAGGGGAAGATACCCGGCCACACGTGCCCAAAGCACTGGTATGGCCGGGGTCAGAAGCGTCAGCAGATCAAAGGAAGCCAAGTTCCTTCATCAGATCACCGATTTGCTTTTCCTGATCTTCAAGGAATTTCACAAAATCAGCATCTGAATTAAAAATATCGACCCAGCCGTTGCGATCACGAACGGTTGCCCAGTCTTCTGTGTCATACATTTTCTCAAGCGCGTCGATATAGGCGGCCTTCTTTTCATCCGAAAGACCCGGCGCACCAAAGAAACCACGCCAGTTGACGAATTCTGTGCCGGTTGATCCAGCCTCGTCGCAGGTGGGCACATCTTCCATTGCCGCGTTACGCTCTTTTGATGTCACGCAAAGAATGTTCACCTCACCCTGACGTGCAAGCTCAACTGCCTCGCCAAATCCGGTGGCAAGCGCTTTGATCTCACCAGACAGAAGGCCAGCCATAGCTTTACCACCCGCGTCATAAGGAATGTATTTGACTTTTGTGGCATCAGTGCCTGCGTTTTTCATGACAAGAGCCACGATCAGATGGTCCATACCACCAGCAACCGAACCGCCACCAACAGCAACATTTGTCGGGTCGGCTGTGTAAGCCTCTACCAAACCTGCAAGATCCGCAATTTCAGAATCTTTGCCGACAACAATTGCACCATAATCACCGATCGTCCCTGCGATTGGTGTCAGGTCGCGAAAGCTCTGCGGGAAAACTTTGGTGAGCGACCGAATGACAATCGGCGTAGAGTTCACCATCAAAGTGTCCGGATCTGCGGTCTCGATGATATGCGCGATTGCCTTGCCGCCACCGCCGCCAGACATATTCTCATAGGTCGCGCTACCGATAAGTCCGGATTTGGTCAGCGCTTCCCCTGTGCCACGGGCTGTCCCGTCCCAGCCACCGCCAGCACCACCAGGAATGAGAAATTTGATTTCGCCAACAACCTGATGACCATCAGCTTGCGCGATTGAAAGCGTCCCACACAGCAGTGCGCCGGTAGCAAGCGCTACCTTAAGAATTTTTGACATTTGTTTCCTCCCACGGATATTGCGTTCGCACTTTGGTGCGTACGTTCTGATATATCAGCAGATGAAATCGACGGGAGCCTGACAAATCAAGCTAAAAATTTAGGAAGTGTCCCCTTGGGGCAAGTGGCTCATAGGTGCCGAGCCTGACTATAGCGTGACGCCACATGGCTAGTCTGGCTATGGATACGCCCTTAAAAAAACCCGAACTGCGCTAAAGCAGTTCGGGTCAAAGTTTGGCTGATAAGGAACGAACTCAGCCTTTGGAAAACTCCGGGTAGGCCTCCATACCCAGTTCAGAGATATCCAGTCCCACGCTCTCTGCTTCTTCGCTTACACGGATACCCATGACCGCTTTAAGGATGAACCAGACCAGACCGGAAGCAACGACGGTGAAAATCCCGACAACGAGTATGGAATAAAGCTGCACGCCCAGCGACGCGTCGCTATTTGTGAAGACCACGGCGATTGTTCCCCATATCCCTGCGAACAGGTGAACCGGGATTGCACCGACAACATCATCGATTTTCAGCTTGTCAAGGAATGGAACCGCAAAGACCACAATCACGCCGCCCACGGCACCGATCAGAGTCGCCGCACCCAAGGACGGGGTCAGAGGCTCGGCAGTGATAGACACGAGGCCAGCCAGAGCGCCGTTCAGAACCATGGTCAGGTCAGGTTTTTTGTACAGTAACTGGGTCAGGATTAGCGCCGTCACAGCACCTCCGGCAGCAGCCGTATTGGTGTTGGCAAAGATGCGAGAGATATCAGCAACATTGCCGGCCGTATCCATATAAAGCTGAGAGCCACCATTAAAGCCGAACCACCCCATCCACAGGATAAATGTACCCAATGTTGCCAGCGCAAGGTTCGAGCCTGGCATCGGGATGATATTGCCGTCTTTTGCATATTTCCCAATGCGCGGTCCAAGGATCAGCGCCCCTGTCAAAGCCGCCCAGCCACCGACCGAATGGACTACTGTGGAACCGGCAAAGTCGAGAAAATCAGTTTGGCCTTCAACGCCTGGTGCAAGGAAACCACCGCCCCATTTCCAGGATGCCTGAATTGGATAGATGAACGCAGTCAGAGCGATAACAAACAAAAGGAACGGCCAAAGCTTGATCCGCTCTGCCAATGTCCCTGACACAATGGATGCTGTGGTTGCGCAGAACATCAATTGAAAGAAGAAGTCGGACCCAACCGAAGCGTAGGTTAGATCAGGCTCCGCCCCATCAAGGCCCACCGGTTCAAGCCCTGTCGTGCCAAAAGCACCGATAATTCCTTCAATCGTCCACCCATCACCAGGGTACATCAGATTGTAACCGATCAGATAATAGAAAATGGCTGCCAGCGAAAACAGTGAAATGTTTTTCGTCAGCTGCATCGTCACATTTTTCGAACGCACCAAACCGGCCTCAAGCATGGCAAAGCCTGCTGCCATCCAGAACACCAGAAAACCAGTGACCAAAAACATGAACGTTGTGAATATGAACCCGATATCGGCGTTCACCGGCGTTGTGTCAGCATCCTGCGCAAGGCCAATGCCTGGCATCATCGCCATGGCAGCCAATACAGGAAGGAATTTCTTGATTTGCATATTACTCAATCCCCTTGGAACGCGCCTACAGCGCCTCTTCATTTGTTTCGCCAGTACGAACGCGGACAGCCTGATTGACGTCGAGAACAAAAATCTTGCCATCGCCAATTTTGTCGGTTTTCGCCGTTGTCGCGATTGTTTCGACCACTTGGTCAGCCATCGCGGCTGAAACAACGATTTCCAGCTTCACCTTCGGAACAAAATTCACGGCATATTCGGCACCACGGTAAATCTCGGTATGACCGGATTGCGATCCGAACCCCTTCACTTCAGTCACCATCATGCCGCGAACACCGATAGCCGTCAGGGCTTCGCGGACCTCTTCCAACTTGAACGGCTTGATTGCTGCAATAATGAGTTTCACAGATATCCCCTTCTGTTTCTCCTACAGCTGTGCGCTGTGGTGACAGCAAAACAATGCGAATGCTGCATCTGCGCAATATTCTGGAGGGATTTTCTGTGATCTCTAAAAGCGTTTGATTAATTTATTGCACAAAAAATAGTCTGTGCACAAAAATTGTGCAAAATCATTATCGCATCAGTGCGGGTTTCGCTCTACAAGTGACTCGCGACAGTCTATATTGATCAAAACAATAAGCAGTTTCTAAAACACAGGTACCATGGCAAACTCTGGAAAAAAGAAGTCCCCATTGGTGGCGGAACGTCGCTATTCAAAAACAGCGGCAGCTAAGCCTAAACCTAAAGCCAAGAAACCCGCGCCAAAGCGGCGCAATAAGGTTGCGCGCAAGAAACCAAAGGGTTTGCTTGGGCTGATCCTGACACCATTTGTGATGTTGTTTCGCCTTATCTGGTGGATCACTTGGCGCATTGGTGCAATAGGTGCCATGGCGCTTGCAATTGCAGTGGCGTATACCTACCCACAAGTCCCGGACCTGGAAGATGTGGTGGATGGGCGGACCCGAGGGTCGGTCACTATGCTAGACCGTGAAGGCGTTGTTTTTGCCTGGCGCGGGGACCAGTTTGGTGGCGTTGTAAGCGCTGAAAATGTCGCGCCTGTTTTGAAAAATGCTGTTGTTGCAACTGAGGACAAACGGTTCTACCGCCATCTTGGTATCTCGCCACGCGGTATTGCCAGTGCCATCAAGATCAACCTGCGTGAAGGACGCGGGCCTCTGCAGGGGCATGGCGGATCAACAATCACCCAACAAACGGCAAAGCTACTTTGCCTTGGCACGCCCTATGATCCCCAGAAATGGAAAACCGAGACCGAGTACGAGGTGGATTGTCGTCGCACGACCAAACTGCGCAAGATCAAGGAAGCGATCTTCTCCTTGGCGATGGAAGTAAAATACACCAAGAATGAAATTCTGACGATCTACCTGAACCGTGCGTATCTGGGGGCCGGTGCACGTGGCTTTGAGGCCGCAAGCCAGCGTTACTTCAGTAAATCAGCAGCACAGGTCAACACGTCCGAAGCTGCAATGCTGGCTGGCTTATTAAAAGCACCAACAAGTACGGCACCAACCAACAATCTGTCGCGCGCTCAGAACAGAGCAGCACTTGTGCTGAATCTGATGCAAGATCAGGATTATCTGTCAAGCGCAGAGGCTGCATCCGCAAAGTCCAAACCGGCAACATTATCGAAAGCTGCACAAGCACGGGCGGGAAGCTATTTCACCGATTGGATGATGGATACGGCACCATCCTTCCTGACCAAAGAAACCACCGAAGATGTGGTGATCAAAACAACTTTCGACGCCCGCTTCCAAAAAGCTGCAGAAGAGGCGCTGGATTATATCTTCGAAAACAAGGTCCGCGAAGGGTCCAAAGCGCAAGCCGCTATTGTGGTGATGTCTGCCGATGGCGCCGTGCGCGCGATGGTCGGTGGGCGCGACAGGACCGTCCCTGGTGCGTTCAACCGGGCAACGCAAGCCAAACGGCAAACCGGGTCGGCGTTCAAACCATTTGTTTACGCCACAGCGATGGATCTTGGGTTCCAGTATGACTCGGTTGTGGAAGACACACCCGTCACTATTAATATCCCAGGTTCAGGGCCATGGTCGCCGTCAAACTATGACCGAAACTTCCGCGGCCCCATGACCCTGACCGATGCGTTGGCCAAGTCGATCAATACCGTGGCGGTAAAAGTATCCGAAGAGGTCGGGCGTGAAAATGTGCGCAAAATTGCATTGGATTTCGGGATTGAAAGCAATCTTGCCGATGGCCCAGCGCTAGCGCTGGGCGCGTCCGAAAGCACTCTGTTAGAAATGACAGGGGCCTTTGCGGGTATTCTCAATGGCGGGCGTAGTGTCACGCCCTACGGCTTGTCAGAGCTACGCATTAAAGGCGATGACGCCCCGCTGGTTGGGCAAGAAGGCGGCATGGGGGAACGCGTAATCAGCGAAAATGCTGCACAACAGCTAACCTATATGATGAGCCGCGTCGTTACCTCTGGCACGGGGACACGCGCGCAGCTTCCTGACCGGGAAGTTGCAGGCAAGACAGGTACAACACAGGCAGCGCGGGATGCGTGGTTCATCGGATTTACCGCGCAATATGTCGTGGGTGTCTGGATGGGTTACGATAACAATACACCGTTGAAAGGTGTGACAGGCGGCGGTCTGCCAGCAGAAATCTGGAAAGAGACAATGGTGCGCGTTACGGAGGGCTTACCACCTGCACCATTGCCGATGATCCGTCCAGCTGCGCCACCAAAGGTTGCGCCACCACCTGCACCCGCTCAAGCGCAAGCACCCGTACAGCAGCAACCCCAACAGCAACGAAGACAACCTAGGCGCAACCGGACCGAGGATGTCATATTAAATGTTTTGGGTCAGATATTCGGGCAATAAGTGTAGAACGTTAGATGACTTTGACCCAAGTTTGAGAAAATCGGCAAAGCGGCCATTCGTGCGGGTCGTAACGAAGGTCTCTAACACCTAAACAAAGATGCTCGATGTTCCACAGTAAGCCTAGCCCAGCTTTTTCAAGTCTGCCGTAAGCTGATCAAGGTTGCCTTTACGTCGGTCAAGCATTGCGCCTATTTCGGTGCGTTCCGACGTGAGCATGTTCACGCCTTCTATGATCATATTGAATATCTTCGGGCTTCCACTTCGGTCCGATACCAGCCAGACTACGTTAAACGGCGAAGAATTGCGCAGTTTAACCACAGATTTCACCTCAACATTGCTTTTGACCGGGCGAGATCCGCGCACATCAATTTGTCCGCCGATAAATTCACGGAACCGGCGACCGTATTTACGTGTGAAATAAACCTGAAATGCAGAGATATACGCCCGTATCTGCGCTTTCGACGCAGACCGACGCGCGGGCCCCAGCGTGGTTAATGCCACGATCTGCACATCCGCGTAACGTGTGAAGACGCGCTCAAAATCCCGCAACATGGCCGATTCTGATTTGCCTGATGCAATGATCTGATTGATCTGAGACACGGCGCTGTTGACTAAAGCCTCTGCTTCTCCTCCATTTAGCGCAAGCGATGGTGTGCCAGCCCCCGCGACGGCTAAACCTGTTGCGCCTGAAATAAACACGCGGCGATCCATTTGATTATTCCTGTCCATAGATATCCTCATACGGGTCAAAATAGTCTCGTTGTTCATCGCCGCCCAATCTGAACCGTCGGTTTTGAAGGTACAAAAGCCGGGCCTGCGCATAGCTGTCTTCACTTTCATATAGTACGGAATCTACAAAGTCAGAACTCTCGTAGCGATTACCAAACAGTGTCACGACCCGTGATCCGGTCACAACACCCCGTTTAGAACTTGGAATGACAAAATTCAAAGGGTTGATAACCGTATCAACCACGCGACCAAGCGCATCGCGTTCTGTGCTTGGTCCTAGAAACGGCAATTCGACATAATTGCCCTCACCTGCGCCCCAAACATGTAGGGTTTCGCCAAAGTCAGTCGTTTCTTCCGGGATGCCCGCCTCTGTCGCGATATCCAGCAAGCCAGCCAGACCAAAAGTGGAATTAAATAGAAAACGCATCGTGTTCGTGCCCGCGTCCTCAATCTGGAACTGCAGGATATTATTTACAACCATGCCCGGCAGGCTGAGATTTGACGCAAAATTACTGACGCCTGTGCGTACAGGCTGAGGAACAGCCTTGCCGTATCCTGTTGAAGTCGGTCGCAGGAATTTTCGGTCAACATTACGGTTCAGTTTATGAATCTTACGATTTTGCACTTCATGAGGGTCTTTTACACCCGTCCCAATCGGTGCCGGCGTGCAGGCCGCAAGCAGCGCAATCAAAACAGCGCTTAGGCCGATGCGCGCGAAAACAGTAGAAGATGCCCAAGTGATACTCAAAACAAGCCCATCCAGATTAAAGCATTAAGGTCGTGATATAGAGCCCTGCCAACGAGGGGCCAAGTGTATAAGTAACGATATCATAAACTTGTTAAAATAAGAGATTTGCGTGACATAGGCGCGACTGCTAGTCACGATACGGTACAAAATGAAAATCGAGTTGATATTATGAGACAGGATCCGCTTCATACCGGGCGCGCAGAGCTTGTTGCAGCACGTAGCGAAAGCCGTCACTTGTTCTCGATGGCCTTTATTTTTAGCGTTTTTGTCAATCTTTTGATGCTGACCGGCCCGCTTTATATGCTACAGGTTTATGACCGGGTTCTTGGTAGCCGATCCGAAGAAACACTGATCGCATTGTCGATTCTTGTGGTGTTCCTTTACGGGATGATGGGGATTCTGGATTATGCACGTGGGCGAATTCTCGCTCGGATCGGCGCAAGATTTCAGGATAAACTCGACCGGCGTGTCTTTTCAGCCATGCTTCGCAAATCAAACCTGGCACCGGATAAGTCAGATACAAAGTCTGGGCTGCGCGATCTGGAAGCGGTTCAGACTCTCTTAGCATCCCCGGCGCTTCTGGCTGTGTTTGATATTCCGTGGACCCCGCTTTTTCTGGCAGCTATATTCATTTTCCATCCTTGGCTTGGGTACCTTGCTATGTTTGGTGGTACCATTTTGATCCTGCTGACCGTTTTAAACCAACGCCTGACCCGACAGCCCCAACTAGAGGCCGGCATCAGTTCATTACAGGCCAACCGACTTAGTGACGAGATGGTTGAAGAGGCCGAAGTTATTCAGGGCATGGGAATGCGCTCCGCTGCTTTCGATCGCTGGCAAGTCATGCGCTCAAAAGCGTTGCAACAGAACCTGCTGAAAAGCGATCGCGGTGGGTCTATCAGCGCAACAACCAAAACTCTGCGACTGTTTCTGCAATCAGCCATGCTAGGCCTTGGGGCGTATCTAGTCCTGCAAAACCAGATGACGGCCGGTGCAATGATCGCAGGGTCCATATTGATGGGGCGGGCGCTTGCACCAATTGAGATGGCCATCGGACAATGGGCACTTGTGCAGCGAGCGATGACGGGCTGGGATAGCCTTAAGAAACTGTTGACTGAAGTTGCAGAGCTGAAGCCGCGGACTCCGCTGCCAAAACCCAAAGCATTACTGGAAGCCGAACAGATCACGATTATTCCCCCCGGCGAAAAACAAGCAACTCTGCGCATGGTCTCTTTTGAATTGCGACCCGGGCAGGCCTTGGGTGTGATCGGGCCGTCTGGTGCTGGTAAGTCGACACTTGCGAAAGCTATCACCGGTGTTTGGCCTGCTGTTGGTGGCAAGATCAGGTTGGATAAGGCAGCGCTTGATCAATATGATGCTGATGTTTTGGGGATGCATATTGGCTACCTTCCCCAAAAAGTATTCCTGTTCGACGGTACCATTGGCGAAAATATCGCGCGCCTGTCCCCTAATGCTGACCCTAAGGCAATTGTTGAAGCCGCCAAAAAGGCCGCTGCGCATGAGCTTATCCTGCGTCAACCGCAAGGATACGACACGCCCGTTTCCTCGGCGCGTGGGCGTCTGTCAGGGGGTGAATTGCAGCGTATCGGTTTGGCCCGCGCGCTTTACGGTGATCCCGTGATCCTCGTTCTTGATGAGCCAAACGCCAATTTGGACAATGATGGTTCAAGTGCGTTGAACACGGCTATTCGCGCGATGAAAGCCGCAGGCAAGTCCATCATCATCATGGCCCACCGCCCATCAATCATTCAGGAATGTGAACTTCTTCTGGTTCTTGAAGGCGGCATGAGACGCGCATTCGGCCCCAGAGATGAAGTGCTCAAAAGCACTGTCAAAAACCACGCCAAACTTGCCCAAACGCCAGGCCCTGGAGGTGTGACATGAACATCGGAAATATCTTCCGAGATTTGCTTTCGTGGTGCGTTGATACATTCAATGCCGGAAAACAATGGCTGTTTAACGATGGCAAAACTGGAAACACGCAGGATTGGCCAGCACGCACACCTGTTGTCATAGGTCTGATAGCCACGTTCATACTTGTCGGCGGCTTTGGCAGTTGGAGCGTTTTTGCAAGCATCTCAGGCGCAATTGTTGCAACCGGTAAGATTGAACTGGAACAGAACCGTCAGATTGTCCAGCATCCCGATGGCGGAGTTGTTGCAAGCGTAAATGTGCGCGAGGGCGATACCGTCCAAAAAGGCGATGTTCTGATCAAGCTTGATGAAACACGGCTACGATCCGAATTCCTTATTGTCGAAGGACAGTTATTCGAAATCATAGCCCGTCGTGGCAGGCTTGAAGCAGAACGCGACGGTGCTGATAAAATAATAGTTGATCCACTTTTAGTGGAACAGGCGAAATACAGACCACAAGTTCAGCAGTTGATTGAAGGGCAGGAACGCCTTTTTAAAACTCGCATCTTTTCGGGTGAACAAGCGATTGAACAATTGGAAAAACGCAAATCCCAGATCAAAAATCAGGTCGATGGTATCCGTGCACAACAAACTGCTATGACGACCCAGTTGGCACTTTTGAAGGAAGAGTTGGTCGCTCAGGAAGACTTGCTGAGCAAAGGTTTGGCACAGGCCAGCCGCGTTCTTGCGCTTCAGCGCGAAGATGCCCGCCTGCAGGGTACAATGGGCGAGCTCGTTGCCTCGCAAGCTGAAAGCGAAGGTCGCATTACCGAGATCGATCTGGAAATCCTACGCCTCGACACGCAGCGTAAGGAAGAAGCAATAACCCAACTGCGCGACCTGCAATATCGTGAATTCGAACTACGCGAACAGCGATTGAGCCTGCAGGAAAGGCTATCACGTCTGGATATAACCGCGCCCGTATCCGGCCTTATATTTGGGTTAACGGTTTTTGCGGAAAGGGCAGTTATACGGCCAGCTGATCCGCTTTTGTATCTTGTTCCACAGGACCGCCCCCTTGTCATTACCGGCGAAGTGGACCCAATCCATGTAGACGAGGTTTTTCTGGGGCAGGATGTGACGTTGCGCTTTGCCACATTCGACGCGCGAACAACGCCGGAAGTGTTCGGAACAGTCAGCAATATCTCGGGCGATGCGTTCTTGGATGAAGCCAGTGGGCGCAGTTTCTACCGGATTGAAATGACCCTGAAGGAAGGTGAAATGGCACGGCTCGGGGGGTGGTCCTTGTCCCAGGTATGCCGGTAGACGCGTTCATCAAAACTGCGGACCGATCCCCCATCGCTTACCTGCTCAAACCACTAACCGACTATTTCAACAGAGCGTTCCGCGAAACCTGAGTTTCAGTTTGCCGTAGCTTCGTAGCTGCACTAACTAGCTATCCAAGGATACTGCTTTTCTGGAGATTATTATGCCTGGAATTTTTGAAACCCGCCTAAATGAACTTGGCGTCACTCTGTCGGATGCCCCAGCGCCCGCTGCAAATTACGTACCAAGTGTACAGGTTGGTGATCTGCTTTATGTATCAGGCCAAATTCCAAAGGATGATAATGGCCTGCTCACCGGAAAATTGGGACAAGACGCAGATGTGCAGGCTGGTGCCAACGCCGCTAAAGTCTGCGCGATCAACCTTCTGGCACAGGTTAAAGCAGCATGTGGTGGAGATCTGGACAGATTGGTACGAGTTGTCAAATTGACGGGTTTTGTCAATTCGACCCCTGATTTCAAAGAACAACCTCAGGTCATTAACGGAGCTTCGGATTTTCTGGTAGAAGCACTGGGGGATGCCGGTCGCCACGCCCGTGCAGCGGTTAGCGCCGCGGCCCTGCCGCTTGGTGTCTCAGTGGAAATCGAAGGTATTTTCCAGATCAAATCATGACATTACCGCAAGAGTTTCTGCAAACCCCGATAGCACACAGGGGCCTTCATGACCGTGCACACGGTCTGGTTGAAAACGGGCGCTCTTCTTTCATAGCCGCTGTTGAGGCGGGTTATGCCATAGAGTTGGACCTTCAACTTTCAGCGGATGACAAGCCCGTGGTTTTTCATGACTACGAACTCAGCAGGCTGACCGATCAAAAAGGCCCCGTAAGATTGCGCACAGCGGAAGAGCTGGGGCGAACAATTCTGAAAGACAGTACGGATAAAATCAATCAGCTTCCAGCCATCCTAGAGGTGATAAATGGCCAGGTCCCTATCCTGATCGAGCTGAAAGATCAGGACGGGGCCATGGGGCCTTCAATCGGCGCGCTAGAACAAGCTGTTGTGGAGGCGCTAAGCAACTATTCCGGTCCGGTTGCCGTTATGTCATTCAATCCTCATTCTATGAAGAAGATGCAAGAATTAGCACCCGATATACCACGTGGTTTGGTGACAAGCGCTTATGATCCGGAGCTTTGGCCATTGCCTGCGGTTGTGCTGGATAAACTGCGCGCCATACCCGACTATGACAGTGTTGGCGCAAGCTTCATCTCCCATGAAGCACCGGATTTACCCCGCCCCCGTATTGCCGAGCTGAAAGCCGCAGGTGCAAGCATCCTGTGCTGGACCATAAGATCTGAGACTGCAGCGGCCAGAGCGCTGGAAATCGCCGACAATATCACCTTTGAAGGATACCTGCCCGCTTGACCGGAAGACCTGCCATACCATTTACCAAGGAGCAAACGGTATGGATGGTATGAGCGAAACTCAGGTCGAAATTTCAATGCTTGGCAGCCTGGCCCAGATAGACGCTGCTGATTGGGACGCCTGTGCCTGTCCGGAGGCTGTTGATGGACGGCCTTATGATCCGTTTACCACGTACAGGTTTCTGCGGGCGCTAGAGCAATCCGGGTCCGTCGGGGCTGGCACAGGCTGGCAACCGCAATACCTTGTGGCCAGAGCAGATGATCAGGTCATTGCTGTCGCGCCGCTCTATGCCAAAAACCACAGTCAGGGCGAGTATATCTTCGATCACAACTGGGCACATGCTTATGAACGCGCAGGCGGGCGGTACTACCCAAAACTGCAAATGACCGTGCCATTCACCCCTGCAACGGGACGTCGTTTTCTGACGCGTTCCGGTTATGAAAGCATCGGCACAACCGCGCTTGTACAAGGAGCGGTTCAAATCGCAGCAGACAACAACCTGTCTTCATTGCACATCACCTTCTGCACGCAAGCAGAGGCTGAGGCAGGCACCAAGCTTGGCCTTATGCCACGAAGCAGTCAGCAGTTTCATTGGTCAAACGCGGAGTATGAAGACTTTGATGGCTTTCTGGCGTCCCTTTCTGCCCGCAAGCGCAAAAACATCCGCAAGGAACGCGCAACTGCGCACAGGTTTGGGGGCACCATTCATGCCTTGACCGGCGATCAGATAGAGCCAGAACATTGGGATGCGTTCTGGCAGTTTTATCAAGACACTGGCGCACGAAAATGGGGCACGCCTTATCTGACCAGACGTTTCTTTGACGAAGCACAAGCTGATCTGCGTAATGACATGCTACTGCTGATGGCCAAACGTAACGGGCGCTATATTGCAGGGGCGCTAAATTTCATCGGACGGGCAGCCCTTTTCGGGCGCTATTGGGGATGCATCGAAGACCATCCCTGCCTGCACTTTGAGTTATGCTACTATCAATCCATAGACTATGCCATTCGTCACGGTATGACCCGCGTAGAAGCCGGCGCTCAGGGTAGCCACAAATTGGCACGTGGCTATCTACCTGTGACGACGCATTCGCTGCATTGGGTTGCCGATGAAGGCTTTCGCAATGCGATTGCGCAATATCTGGATGCGGAACGCGCAGCAATTGACGAGGAAATCGAAGTCCTGACGGACTATGGCCCTTTCAAGAAAATAGAGGATGCAGACCTATGACTGAGAAGCTTTCTGATGCAGACCGCAAAACCGATCTGACAGATTTGTTGAAAAATGGCTGGAGCCTAGACGAAGCCCGAGATGCGATTTTCAAATCCTATAAATTCAAAAATTTCATCGAGGCTTTTGGTTTCATGACCCGCGCAGCGCTTCACGCAGAGAAAATGAACCACCACCCCGAATGGTTCAATGTCTACAGCAAGGTAGATGTCACCCTGACAACACATGATGCAAAAGGGCTGTCAGGGCTGGATATTACCTTGGCGCAGAAAATGGACGCTTTGGCCAAAGGCTGAGTTTTAAAGCGCGTCCAGCAAGGTCTCGCCTGCGGAAACTTCGCATTCGCCCGGGTTGGACTCCTCTTTTAGAACCTTGACCACCCCGTCCTCAACCAGCATCGCATAGCGCTTGGATCGAGCCATCAGACCAACCGGTGGTGCGTCAAAATTCATACCAATTGCCGTTGTGAAATCACTTTGCGCGTCGGATAGCATGGTCAAACCAGCCTCGGCAGCCCCAGTTGCTTCACCCCAGGCGTTCATGACGAACGGATCATTCACCGACACGCAGATAATCTCATCGACGCCCTTCGCATCGAACTGATCCTTTGTCCGAATAAAGCTTGGGACATGCGCCGAATGACAAGTCGGGGTGAAAGCACCCGGCACCGCAAAGATTACGACTTTCTTACCTTTCGTCAGATCACCGAGGTCGACTTCTTCCGGACCATCGCCGCCCAGACGTATCATCTTTGCGTCCGGTAGAGTTTCACCTACTGAAATTGCCATTGTCTATTTTCCTTAATTGAGTTTCACAGCCCCTTTCATATAGGCTCCACCAGAGCAACTGACCAGTCGAGAGAATAACCCCATGTCTCATATTATTGTCATTGGTGCCGGTCAGGCAGGCGCATCTTTGACAGCAAAATTGCGAGCTGAAGGGTATGATGGCGATATCACATTGATTGGGCAGGAATCCGTACTACCCTATCAGCGTCCCCCCTTATCCAAAGCTTACCTTCTGGGCGAGATGGATGCTGAACGGTTGTATCTACGTCCAGAGCAATTTTATGCCGACCAGAAGATCAATCTGCGTCTTGGCCAGACGATAGACCATATCGACAGGCAGTCTCAGATCATTCGAATTGGGAATGACATTTTGAAATACGATCAACTTGCGTTGACCACAGGTGCCAGCCCAAGGCGCTTGCCTTCGGCTATTGGTGGCGACTTGCCGGGGGTCCATGTCGTGCGGACCTTGGCCGATGTTGATCAAATGGCAGCAGAGTTTTCACCCGGTAAACACGTCCTGATTGTTGGCGGCGGCTATATTGGTTTGGAAGCCGCTGCCGTTGCAACCAAGCTGGGCGTCAAGGTCACGCTCATTGAAATGGCGGACCGGATTTTACAACGCGTAGCGGCACCTGAAACATCCGATTACTTCCGCGCGCTTCACGCCGCGCATGGGGTCGAGATACTGGAAGGCTTAGGTCTGCAACAGCTAACGGGCCAGCATCGTGTGACCGGTGCCATTCTGACAGATGGAACTAAACATACGTTTGATTTTGTGATCGCAGGTGTAGGTGTTGCGCCGGAAGACACGCTTGCCAAAAGCGCCGGTTTGGATATCGGCAACGGGGTCAAAACTAATGCGTTCGGTCAAACCTCGGACCCTTTGATCTGGGCTGCGGGGGATTGCGCGTCCTTTCCCTGGAAAGGAGAACGCATAAGGCTTGAAAGTGTCCAGAACGCTATTGATCAGGCCGAGTTGGTCGCGCGCAACATGCTTGGCGCTGGTGAAGAATATTACCCGCAACCTTGGTTCTGGTCCGACCAGTATGATGTAAAGCTTCAGATTGCAGGGCTGAACACAGGCTATGATCGGGTGGTCCGCAGACGCGGCGATAACCAAGCTGCGTCACATTGGTACTTCGCTGGACAAACACTTCTGGCCGTTGATGCCATGAATGACCCGCGTGCTTATATGGTCGGGAAACGTCTGATCGAAGCGGGCAAAAATCCTGACCCATCTATAATCGCTGATCCAACGACCGACCTGAAAGCACTGCTGCAAAAGTGAGGATCATCGCCGGTAAATATCGAGGCACAGCACTCAGCGTCGTCGGCAAAGGGGATAAAACCGCTCATCTGCGCCCCACAACGGATCGGGTGCGTGAAAACCTGTTCAATATCTTGCTTGGAGGACGTTTTAATGACCCTGTCACGGATATGCGCGTTCTCGACCTGTTTGCTGGTACAGGCGCCCTAGGGTTAGAGGCACTCTCGCGCGGGGCAGCCCATGTGACATTTGTTGATAGTGGTCGGGCCGCGCAAAACTTGATCCGAAGCAATATTGCCAAGCTTCACGCGCAAGAGGACACGGCCCTGATCAACAGGGACGCCACGCGCATCGGAACAAACCAGACACTGTCATTCGATCTTGTCTTTCTTGACCCGCCTTACGGAAAAGAGCTTGGGGAACAAGCTTTGGAAGCTGCATGTGACGGTAACTGGCTTGCCGATGATGCATTGATCATCTGGGAAGAAAATCAGCAGAAACCCGCCCCAGACGGATTTGAGTTACTCGACAGTCGTAAATACGGGGATACCCGGATAATGGTCTTGAGGTCTGCAGGGCCTCGCGCCCCGCAAACCTGAAAACGCTTACTTCAAAGTTCCAGCAACAGCTGCACGAGCGTCTTCAACCAGACCAGCACCATCAAGACCTTTTGCTGTCGCCTCAGCAATCCATTCGGTGATCACCTCATCGCCAAGCGCCTTGATCTGCGCGGTCTCATCTTCTGAGATCACGCCGATCTCGTTTCCGGCGTCTGCCATCTGCGCCTTGCCGCCGACATCACCCTCGTCATGGGCGCGCCCTGCCCATCCCGAGGCTTCAAGTCCGGAATTTGCGTCAATCACGGCTTTCAGGTCATCGGGCAGGCTTTCATATTTCGCCTTGTTCATTGCCCAGATGAAGTAAAGATTATAAAGCGCCTGATCCCCGGCCACATCTGTATGGCTGTCAGTCAATTCATCCAGCTTCAGGGATGGGGACATTTCCCAAGTGATAACGCCACCATCAACCACACCTTTCGACAGGGCTTCCGGGAAGGCGGGGACAGGCATCCCAACCGGTGTTGCGCCTAGTTTTTTCAGAAGCAATGTCGCCGGACGGGACGGGCCACGCAGTTTGAGCCCTTTGAAATCCTCAATCGCCGCAATGGCCGGGCCTTTCTTATGCACCAGCCCCGGTCCATGCATATGGGCGGCGATCAGATGCACATCGGCAAAATCGTCCATAAGATGCTTTTGCGTGAACATCCACGCAGCGCGACTGGCCTCTTCACCCTTCTTGGTGGTCATGAATGGCAGTTCCATAGCTTCCGCTTCGGGAAAACGACCCGGCTGATAGCCTGGGATCACCCAGCCACCATCAATTGCCCCATCGCGGATCAGATCATACTGAGAGGGTGCTTTGCCTCCAAGCTGCATGAATGGATACAATTCCACTTTGATACGACCACCGCTATCCTTTTCGATCTTATCCGCCCATGGCTGCATGAAATAGGTCGGATTGGCCGATTTGGGCGAGACGAAATGCTGAAATCGCAGGGTTACGTCTTGTGCAATAGCCATCGACGTGCTCGCAACAGTGAACAAGGCAAAGGCAGTGGTCTTGAGAAAGGTCATGATCAGACCTCCTATATTCAGGATCATTAGAAGCGCAATTTGCGCTGCGTGAGGTATGTATGCAATTCCTTGCCAGTTGCAAGTCATTCTCAAGAATGGCCGCAAGATATTGTGGCTCTCGGCGGTTGTTCACCTATCGCTAATATGTGATGGTACATAAAATTCAAGAGCATGAAACACCACCCAACAGGCCAAATACTGAATGTTTGACCCGACGCAATTGTTGTCCACAGTCTTCGGTTTTGACACCTTCCGTCCCGGACAGGCCGAGATCGTACAGGCGGTTTGCGAAGGACAGAATACGCTGGCTATCATGCCCACGGGTGGTGGCAAATCTCTGTGTTTTCAATTGCCAGCTTTGGCACGCGATGGTGTGACTGTCGTGGTCTCACCACTTATAGCTTTGATGCGCGATCAGGTCCGCGCTTTGAAAACTGCAGGCGTGGTAGCTGGCACGCTGACGTCGGGCAATACGCCAGAGGAAACGGACGAAGTTTTTGCAGCCCTGCATGCGGGGCAGCTAAAACTTCTCTATATTGCGCCGGAAAGATTGGCATCTTCGGGCACTCAAGACCTTCTGAGGCGCAGCAACGTGTCACTGATTGCCGTGGATGAGGCCCATTGTGTCAGCCAATGGGGGCACGACTTCAGACCGGACTACCTGCGCATCGGCGCATTGCGCAAGACGCTTGATGTGCCTCTTGCGGCCTTCACGGCAACGGCTGATGCCGAAACGCGGACCGAAATCATAACGCGGTTATTTGACGGCGCGACACCAAAGACCTTTCTACAAGGCTTTGACCGCCCCAATATTCACCTTGCCTTTCAGCCTAAAAATGGGCCTCGCCGCCAAATTCTGGACTTTACCAGCGCACGTCGCGGGCAGTCGGGTATAGTCTATTGTGGCACGCGCGCCAAGACCGAAACACTCGCACGGGCTCTTAGTGATGATGGGCATAACGCATGCCATTACCACGGCGGTATGGACCCTGATGATCGACGCATTGTCGAAAACCGCTTTAGCCGCGAGGACGGGCTGATCGTCACCGCCACAATCGCTTTTGGCATGGGCGTGGACAAACCAGATATCCGCTGGGTGGCCCATGCCGATCTGCCAAAATCAATTGAAAGCTACTATCAGGAAATTGGCCGCGCGGGCCGCGATGGTGCGGCGGCTGAAACTCTGACGCTTTACGGGTCGGACGATATTAGGTTCCGCCGCCAACAGATCGACGAGAGCCCAGCGCCGGATGCGCGTAAATCTGCGGATCACGCGCGCCTCAATGCGCTTTTGGGCTTGGCTGAAGCTTTGAAATGTCGCCGTGAGAATCTGCTTGGCTATTTTGGTGAGACCGATATTTCCTGCGGAAATTGTGATCTTTGCGATAAGCCCGTCGAGACATTCGACGGGACCGAGGCTGTTCGTAAAGCGCTGTCCGCCATTCTGCGAACAGGTGAATATTTTGGGGCCGGGCACCTGACAGATATTCTGCGCGGTGTTGAAACCGACAAAATACGCCAGCGTGGCCATGATGAATTGCCGACCTTTGGGGTGGGCAAAAGCTTGGACAAAGCGCAATGGAACGCTGTGTTCCGCCAAATGATGGGTCATGATCTGATCCGTCCCGACCCTGCCCGACATGGCGCTTTACGCATGACCGAGATGGCGCGCCCAATCCTACGGGATGAGGCAAAGATCACCTTGCGGCGCGATACGATCCAGAAAGCCACCGGCCGGCCGACCGTCCGCACGCTGGTCAGCGAGGAAGACGCGCCGCTTCTTTCTGCGCTGAAAGCCAAGCGCCGCGCTCTGGCCGAAACCGCGCGCGTGCCTGCCTATGTGATTTTCAATGACCGAACGCTTATTGAAATGGCCGAAACCCGGCCTGTCGATCTTGACGCTTTTGCCCGCATCAATGGCGTTGGTGCGAAAAAGCTGGAAAATTTTGGGCAGTCTTTTCTTGAGGTCATCAATGGCAGCGCTCCGGATGCGCAGCACCCTGCCCGACGCAAACTTGCAGGTCGTGATACAGGGACGATCTATGACCGACTTCTTGAAGCGCAGGCCGAGTTGACCCGTGGCGCGTATGGACATGACAAACCCCTGACCTGCTCGGCCACGCTGCTGGCAAAGATTGCAGAACGTCGGCCCAATGATTTACAGGCAATGCAAAGACTTCTGGGTGAAAAACGCGCAGAAAGGTTCGGAGACGCGTTTCTTAAGGTCGTCCAGACCGAATAATACTGGTCGCCGAAGCCTACAGAAAGCTATCCACTGTCGCATAACTACAGCTTCATAAAATATCTATGTAAACAAATAATGGGGGGTTTTGGTGCCCAGGAGAGGCACCGCTCAACATTTCCATAGTAGAACATAGAGAAACTAAATATATGTTCTGTATCAGCTATTTGGAAATCACGCTCTACATTGAAAATCATAGCTGAACATACTTTCGCTATTTGAAAGGTGGGCTATAAAAGGTGGGCTGGTGATCTATAACACGCTCAATCAGATGAAAGCCAAAAACCTTGCGGCGGGCAAGTATGCCGACGGACAAGGCCTCTGGTTGATCAAACGTAGCAAGAATGCGGGCAAATGGATACAACGCCTGTATACTGACAGCAAACGCCGGGAAATGGATCTGGGGCGGTGGCCAGACGTCTCTATCTCGGAAGCGCGTGAAAAAGCTGCGCAGGCCCGCAAAGCGCTTCGAGATGGTGTTGACCCTATTCAGGCTAAACACAGCGCCAAGCAACGTATGCATCGCCTCAACGTCGCCGACGCGATTGATAGCTGTTTCAAGGCACGACAAGCGGAGCTTAAAGGGGATGGCAAAGCCGGACGCTGGCTGTTTCCCTTGAAAGTTCATGCTATTCCCAAGATCGGCAAGAAAGCTATTGAGGATATAGATCAGCATGAGTTGAAGCGCGTATTAGAGCCAATCTGGCATGAAAAGGCTGTGACCGCCCGGAAGGTACTTAATCGCCTCAACCTAACGCTCAAACACGCCGCTGCCTTGGGGCTTGATGTTGATCTGCAAGCCACCATGAAAGCCCGCGCCTTATTGGGTAAACAACGACATGAAGCCAAACATATTCCGTCCTTGCCGTATCAAGAAGCCCCTGCCTTTTACCAATGGTTATGCACCAAGGAAATCATATCAGCGTATGCCTTGCGATTTCTCATTCTTACCGCTGCCCGCACCAGCGAAGTGCGGTTTGCCACCTATGATGAGATTAATAATGACATCTGGACATTACCGCCTGAACGCACCAAGACGGGTCAAGAACATCGGGTGCCGCTGACAGATGAAGCGCTACGGGTGATTGCACTAGCCAAAGCGTCTAGTGATCAAGAACTGCTGTTTCCATCATTACGTGGCAAAGCTCTATCTGACGCGGCGATGTCTCGATTCATGGAGCGTGAAGGGTATTCGGCGCGACCGCATGGCTTCCGGGCGACCTTTCGGACGTGGGTAGAAGAGCAAACCACCACGCCGTTTGAGGTGAAGGAAGCAGCGTTGGGGCATGTGGTGGATAGCGAGGTGGTGCGGGCTTATCAGCGAAGTGATCGGTTGGAGATGCGTCGTGAACTCACGTTAAGTTGGACACAATACATATCAACGAATCCTCTCCCACTATAGCATATGTGCACACTGATCTGATTGTAAATGAGCGAACGAGACGTTCAGCGTTCGGATCAGTATTCGAAATGCCCTATCATTTACTTGCACCTCTCTTAGGAGCTGCTGCGTCTGCATCGAGAGCTGCCGCCTGAATCAAACCTGGATTTCCGGTCAGTCAACGTTTCAAGCAAGTCAGACAGTTTCTGAAATTGTTCATATGCTTCAGGGGCGTCACCTGTTCTAATACTGCCCCGGCCCGGGTAGGCATGGTGGTTTGGCAGGTTGGTGAGACTGTCCGCCGGGATGTCTGCCAATTGCCGGGACAGCAGCGGCGCATCCAGTGCGCCCACCCGGAAACAGAGCAGGCTCCCCACATTGCCTATAATGGCAGCGAACACCTCGGGGGATGTCTGCGCGGTATGCTGCTGCGCCAGTGTTAATCCGATGCCATATTTACGCGTTTCAGATAATGTCTCGGCAAAGGCTGCGGTGGTCAGGGAATGGAATTCATCCACGTAAATCATGAATGGACGACGGGCCTGTTCGTCTTGACCCTGACGGCTGAACGCCGCATTGGTGAGCGCCGAGACAAGCAAGCCCCCCAGCACATTCGCCAGATCACCCCCCAACTGCCCCTTGGTCAGGTTCACAATCAAGCCCTGCCCGTTATCCATAATGGACCGCAAGCGTAGCGGTTTCTGCGGCGTACACAGTGCTGTGCGGATCACCGGATGGGCCAGAAACGCGCCCAGCTTATTGGCAATCGGGGCCACCCCATCCACGGCGGTTTTGTAGTTCATGCGGGGGAACTCGTCGGTCCAGAATTGACGCACCTGCGTGTCTCTGATCTGGGGCAGCACCGTGTCTCGGAACGCCTTATCCAGATAGAGCGGGATGATCTGACGCAGATCAGGCGCGGTGGTCTCCAGCAGCGCCAGAATGGCATAGCGCAACAGATGCTCCATCCGCACGCCCCACGCGTCGGCCCATTGCTTTTTCAGGGCCTCGATCAGGCCCGAGGCCACCAAGGGCCGCAAGGCGGGCGAGGTCTTGGTGAGCGGGTTGTACCCATAGGGGCTGGTCGGATCAGCGACGTTCCAGACATGCACCTTCTGCGCATCACCCTGCGCGACCGACCGCGCGAGATCCCCCGCCAGATCGCCATGCGGGTCGATCAGACAAAACCCGAGCCCCTGCGCTGCATCCTGCCGGGCCATGTTAAAGAGCAATGTAGACTTACCCGTGCCGGTCTTTCCGATGATGTACAGGTGCAGCAGACGATCTGGCAGGCGCATACCAAAAGGCCGGTCGCCGTAGCGGCCATAGCCAAGACCAAGGGTAGTGATGTGCGGATGTGGTGGGGGCATCCGCTAAGGATGAGGGACACCGGCAAGGCTGGCTAGGTGGTCGCTGAGGGGGCGCAATGCGCACGGGCATTCCAGAGTTTCAAAAAGATTCGATCTCCCAGTATACACTTGAGAGGGCTAATTGACTGCAATCAGCAGTACTGTTTCCTAAAATGAATGCAAAAAGCCTCCAAGGTAAGGATTTCCCTACTTACCAGATTTGACGCTTGACGAACGACATGATCCTTGATGATCGTAGCGCCAATCGAATATATTTTAAACAAATGTACGTTTAGTTAGTTGTCTATAGTTGCCATATTTATACAAAATATGATTTTGCATACTAAAAATAAATTAGATATATTTTTCGCCCTTTTAGATACAAATCACGTATTTCCGGCAGTACAGTATTTTACTACTTGCTACTTATGGTGCACAAACAAAGCCTACAAGAAATTTGCTTCCAGTTAAAACCTCGGTTGGAGAAAATAAATGATGCGGATGATAGCGTTAATATTATGTATGCTTAGCCACCAAGCTGTGGCGGGGGACGTGCTCAAAAGAACAGACGAACTCGGTAGAGACTTACGATATGTCTTGTGGAACATTCCGAATGAGGTTGTAGAAAACCTTGCTGCTGATCCTAAATTTGAGGATTTAGACGCAGAGTTTAAATCCGATGATTTACGCCAATATGATACGGTGATTTTCGCAATAAAAGATATTGAACAGCTCAACGAATTTCCACTTACGGATGAATTGGGGTTTGACCTAAATGAAATCGCTGACGCTATAGATCAGTCGCAATTTTTACTTGAAACCAGGCTATTCAATGAAACAAATACCTGGATTAAATTTACGTTTGTTCCTCATTCAATTTTTGAAAACAAGGGAACAGATTGTCAGTCGGAAATTGCATATAAAATCCTTCAAATTCCGCTTAAATGGGAATCGACTGAAAATAAACTCAAAGACATAACAAAATGTGAAGGTAATTAAAAAATGGGTAAAGTATTACACAGTGAATTTAGTCAATTGTTCCTCTCCTTTTATTTTCATTAAGTTTACAAAATATGATATTAGTCCCTGAAAGCCTGCCACGCTTACACTTCAATTTTCAATTACAAATCGTGCATTTTATATACTTCGATATTTTGCTACTTACAGCCTACACGAAAACCCATGCCTGAGTACGTTCTCAGTGCACCCCATGATCGGAGACAATGAAATGATGCGGATGATAGCGTTAATATTGTGTATGCTTAGCTACCAAGCTGTAGCGGGCGACACGCTCAAAAGATCAGATGAGCTTGATAGAGATTTAAGGTACATCCTATGGAACATCCCGAATGAGGTTGTAGAAAAGCTTGTTTCTGATCCTAAATTTGAAGACTTGGACGTAGACTTTTCGTCTGAAGACCTACGCGAATATGACACGGTTGTTTTTGCAATTGACGATATAGAGCAAGTTAAGGTCTTTCCCCTTGCGGATGAGTTGAACTTTAATATGGAAAAAATCTCTAATGCGTTAGAGCTGTCAGATATATTTATTGATGGTAGACGTTTTGACGAAACAAAAACTTGGATAAAGTTTACGTTTATACCACTTTCAGCTTTTGAAAACGTAAAAATAGATTGCCAGTCAGAGATTGTCTATAAGGTTTTACAAATCCCTTTGGAATGGAAACCATCAAAAAATGAAGCGAAAAACCTATTAACATGTGAAAGTGAGTAAAATGGGCGATATTTTTCCGGCGTTGCAAATTTTTCTGTTGATTCTGGCCCTATAACTTTAAAAAAGAGCGAAAATGGGGCGTCCTTCTCCCTTAAAATTCCTGGTAGGGAAGTGAGTGGAACGGTAACCGAAATCCCAGACAGCATTAAGGTAACTGGAACCACTACATTTAAAGATAATACAATTGATACGGCATTCGAGCGCACTGAGGACGACAGGCTTGACGGTATTTCACTATCTGTAACAGGAGGAAAAAAATATGACCTCGGAAAAGCAGGTACTTTGAAAGCCACTGTCGGTTTAAGCTACGAGACTACGACCGAAACCTTGCCAGACGGATCAGTCAAGCACGTCACAACCTATGGTGTTCCGGCTAAAGCAACCGCTACTGTTGACGTGCCAGATACGCCTATCTCTGTAGGGGGAAGCTCGACCTTACATCATCAATATCCTACGAAACCATTGTTAGTAAGACTGGCGAAATTAAAACAGACAGAACAATTGAAGTTCTTGGCGCTGAACTAATAGTCGATGATAGTCTTCCGATACAACGCCTTGAAGAGATATATGAGGAAGAGCTTATGAGGGAAGATAATCCTGATCTTCCCTCTCTCGAAGAACGGATATCTCAACGGATTGAGACCGAAGAATACCGCAATAACACACCAAATGGTGGCAACCTCCCTGATCCTCCACCATATACCGGTGGCGGCGATAATGATAGCCCTGCGGAGTCTCCAAGCGGCGGAGGTGGTGGAGGCGGCGGTGCTGACAGTGGGCGTGTTGGCGGTGGCGGCGGATCACCATCTTTGAGCGACATGGCCGGTGGTAACACAACACCTTCACCCGGCGGTGGCGGTTATACTTATGATGGTGGTGGCGTAACTTATACCGGTGACAGCACTGGCGCAAATATCCCGGTTGTTCTTGACCTTGATAATGACGGTATCGAAATTAATTTTGGACAAGACATTTATTTCGATGTTGATGGCGATGGATATCGCGAACAAACATCCTGGGCGTCTGCTGATGATGGTTTTCTGGTTATCGATCTGAATGCTGATGGAACAATTGGTGACGGTGATGATGTCATTGATCAGGCGCGCGAACTTTCCTTCGGTAAATGGTCGGACGTAGCGCGGACAGACCTTCAAGCGCTGGCCGAAGCCGTTGATGATGACGGCAATCGGATTTTCGATACGAATGGCGACGGCCTGCTTACTAGCGCTGATGCAGCCTGGTCTTCCTTCCGGGTCTGGCAGGACACAAATCAGGATGCAGAAACACAAGACGGTGAATTACAAACGCTCGACAGCTTAGGCTTCACCCAGATCAATCTTACATACGAAGACGGCACAGATTACGCCAATACGAACGATGATATAACCGTCTTCGAAAACTCTCTTTATGGTCGGGCGTCATATATCAGAAATGGCGAAACAGTTGTCGAAGGTGTTGGTGACGTCGCACTCACATATCTCAAGGATGGTTGGCGAACGGTCGAAACGGAACTGGGCTATGACCTACAACTTGAAAGTGGCACAACTGTATCATATGGCGCTACAGAAGGTAAAACCTTTACAGACATCAACCTCACCCAAAACAATCTTCGCGGCGCGTTTGGCGACGATAGGGCGAACCGCCTGGATGCCAGAGGCAGTACTGAAAGCGTTCTGTTGCAAGCATTCGAAGGAAATGACTCCCTTTATGGCTCAGCTGAATCAGACACATTGAGCGGTGGTGCTGGTAATGACAGATTATACGGAGGCGATGGTGATGACATTCTCGATGGCGGTGATGGCAAAGATTATTTCCGGGACGGTTCCGGAACCAACACCTTTATTGGCGGCGACGGTGTTGACCTCGTCTCCCTCTATGACAGCACGGTTGGTGTAACCGTCGATTTGGCCGATGGATCGAACTCCAAAGGTGACATCTATGACAGCATCGAGAGTTTGCAAGGATCTAAATCGGCAGACGACTTTTTCTACGGCAGTGACGTGGCGAACTCACTCAGTGGTGCCGGTGGAAATGACAAATTGCAAGGACGTGGCGGCAACGACAGGTTAAGCGGCGGAGCTGGAGACGATTGGATCGATGGCGGCGAAGGAAGCGATCAACTCACTGGCGGCGCAGGCGCAGATAACTTTGCGTTTTCAGGCAGTATTGGAAAAGACCGGATCAGGGATTTCGACGCCAGTGAAGGCGATATGTTGAAATTTCTTGATACAGCCTCACTCTTTGGTGACGCAGACATTACCGCCGAAGAAATCCTGACCCAGCATGGTCGCGCCAACGGAGATCATTATGTTATTTCGACCATCGATGGCGGTGCCATTACGGTATGGGAGACGAGCTATGATGATCTGTTAAATAACATTGATGTGTCCGCCTCCCCCGTAGAAAGCCTCTCGGAAAGTGCGGTCGCGAATTTTGGCGGATATCGGGTTGGAATCGGATATGATGTCACGATCACAGGTGGTGATGCTAAATTAGCCGGCTTAAAATATGATGAAGTATACAATCTTGATCGAACTGCTGATTTTCATGCGGATCGTGATGTGCAGATGTCCGTATTCGCCGCAAAGGAAGACGCTCTATCTGGTGGTGAGTTTACCAATAATCTCGCGGAAAACATCGACATCATCAACTGGGTCATAAACCAAGGCTTCACGGAACAGGATAATGGCGATGGCACAGGTCGGAACTATACCCATTCCGAAGTACAGCATGTGATATGGGGGCTGACCGACGGGAACTCAACAATGAAACACCTTGGTAGTATTCAAGGGTTCTGGAACGGCACGCAAGAAAACATTGATGAGCTGTTAGCTCTCGCAATGGAAAATGGCGAAGGCTACGTGGCTGGTGCGGGAGACAAAGCGACGGTGATCCTACGCGCTGATGACACACAGGACGGCTATGATGAAGCCAATGACTTCGATGACGTGTTTCTTGTCGCCGTTCCATATGATGATTTGATTTCATAACAAGCCGCACAACTACACACGCACAAAAGGCCCCTGATGAAGATCGGGGCCTTTTTCTGTGGTCAAGTTGCGCACTGTCTCACTATGCCAATCCCCTGCAAGACCGCACTTTCTCATCCGTCATCACGCAGAGGCCTTGGTATGTGCCAACCGTATCCGGGGCTATCTAGCATTGGTATCTGGGATGCTGATATCCTGTTCGGTACGAAGGAATAGAAAGGGTGTAGGCTGCTTTGAGCCACCACCAAAGCGGTCGGGTCTGCGGCGAAAGGGATCTCCCTTTCGCGGGCTCAGGAATCCCTACCGCTTGGTGGTTTTGCTGTCTCAAAAGCAGACGACACATATAGACAGCGGGCATATGGTGCCACCTATGGAACAGAGGGTCCAACCGTTAAAGTGATACCTGCTTTATAAGCCGTAACAATAATCATATGTCTAAAACAGATTTCTCTGTTGATCTGGGGCTGGTGCGTAAACGATCCGGCCTCACCCAGCGTGATTGCGCGCATTTACTCAATATCCATCAGGGCACCTTCTCTGATCTGGAGACCGGCAAACGGGTGCCCACCCTGATCCAGCTCTGCACCCTGTCTGTGCTCTATAACCGTTCGTTTCAAAGCCTGTTCAATGAACTGCTGGCCGAAGCCAGAGACAGCCTGCGGGAGCGCTTGCCGTCCCTGCCGGAGACCCCCGAGACCTGGCTGCACAGCGCCAACCGGGGTCAGCATCTGGCCCGGTTGTCCGAGCGGTTAGCAGCATCAGATGAGGCTTATGGAACGGCTTAGGGTGCTGTCCATCGCCGTGGCCAGCGGCAAGATCGGCTATGCGTTCTTCGTGGGTGAGCGGCTGGCCGATTGGGGCATCTCGAAGAAAGCCAGCCAGTCTCCGGCATTGGCCGCCCGGTTGTCTCGGACTGGATCAAGCGGTTCACACCGCAGGTGGTGATCTCGGAACAGATCACCAAGGACACCAAAAAGAGTGCCAGGACCCATGCGGTGATTGCCGCCGTGCAGAAGGTGGGCGAAGATGTCCATACGCTGCTGGATGTGCAGGTTGAGCGGATACAGACCTTTCCCAACAAATACGCCGAGGCGCAGGCCCTGGCTGTGCAATATCCTGATCTCTATACCCGGTTGCCCAAACGACGGCGCTTCTGGGACGCTGAGCCCCGCACCACGATCCTCTTTGAAGCGGTGGCCCTGGCCAAGCAGATCCTCAATGGCCCAACGCCCGCCCTGGCCCGCGCTCTGGGCTAAGCTGCAAAACTTCGTTCTTTTCTGTTCTTTGACGATGCTCTGATCACCTTGGCTTGTCTGCCGTCTCCCGTCGTCGGGTGCGCCTGAACCCCTTTCAGACGCCACCCAGCGACAGGAGACATGAGATGAGACCAAGACAAATAGCAATTGATGAGCTGGTGGGGGCCTACCCGCTTTGCCCCCATTGCGGGGCCACTGACGTGGTGCGGGATGCCTGGGCTGCATGGAGTCTGCTGACCCGTGATTGGGAGCTCAAATGCGTCTTTGATAGCGTCAGCTGCGATGCCTGCGGTGTGGAAGGCACGCCCAACTGGAAGATCGACAAGGATTTCCGCACCAAGCGTATCCGCCGCCTCAATGACGACTTGCGCCGCGGGCAATGCCCCCACGCTTCAGTGGTTCTGACCGCCGGACTCCGGGATAAAAAGCAGCACGCGTTGTCTGAGATATATCAGGCCGTAGCCTGCTTTGAGGCCTTCACCGAAGACAATGACCCCCACGGCGAACATGACTTCGGCGCGTTCACCCTGCACGGCGAGAAGCTGTTCTGGAAGATCGACTATTTTGATCTGTCCCTGAAGTACCATTCACCCGATCCGGCCAATGGTGATCTCACGCATCGCGTGCTCACCATCATGCTGGCCAGTGAATACTGATGGGACGCTCACGCAAACCGCTGCGCATGGCAGATAAGGAAGCAGTCTTCAAAATCGCCACACGCAGCTTGCCAGACCGGTATGCAGCGCAGATTGCGGTCGGGATGACGGACGCAGAGCTTCTCACCGCCCTGGAGGCCGTTCTCGGCATCTTTGGCGGCAGCGCAGGCCCTGGCAGCCTCCATGTCTCGCAGCAAGGCGCAGGGCTCAAGATCTGGGGCTCGTGGGAGATCCATAACACCCACACCGAGCCACCCCTGTTTCAGGGCAAGCACACGCTGGCCATGGCCCGTAGAGTGTATCAGATCGCAGACCCAGACGACACACAGCTCAGCCTGTTCTGAGCACACCCCCGGCGCAACTGCGGCGGGGGTTTCTTATGCAGTATGGGTTTTGGTCCAAGCGCGCCGGTGCTGGCATCTGTACGGAGATGTGCTATGATGTATACATATGAATAAATCTTCATCAGGAGCTGACATTGTGGCCAATCGCGCGACTGTAACCTTTAACACTTCGCCAGAGGTAAAAGAACGTCTGGACCGGCTGGCGACGATTACCAACCGCTCAAAATCGTATCTCACCAACGTGGCTGTGCAACAATATCTGGCAGAAGAAGAAGCCTTCTTTGCCGATGTGGCAGAGGGTGAGGCAGATATTGAGGCGGGAGATGTGCTGAACTCAACCGAGCTGAAAACCAGTCTCAATACCGCCATTGAGACCGTAAGCGGTGTTGCCAAACCCGCATGATCCTGGTCTGGTCCCGGCGCGCGCAGCGAAACCTGCAATGCTCTCTTCGCCACGCAGACCAGCCAAAACGATGCGGATCTTCTCTTCCGGTGAATACGCCTGGCGCGTCTTGCGGCGGATGTTCTTTACCACCTTGTCGGCGGCATCTTTCGATGTTGTCGGTTTCTTCGTCATCTCGATCTCCTAATCGATAAGATGAACCAGAAATCCTCAATTGTTCAAATCCTCAAATCTGTCCAGAAACCGCTGACGTCAGACAGGCGTACCGTTTGCGTCATCCTCAGCAAACCTTTCCAACCTGATTATCTCCCAATGACCACCTTTCTTATATCTAGAGCGCTCATTTTGATATCGCCGAAAAAGGTGAAGCAAGGTTTCTTCGCTATCAGTGCCTTTGACGATATCGACCTCGGTCTCTCGGGCCCAAACCTGAGCTTCCCGCTTCGTACGAAAGGTTTTTGCTTTACGGAAAGGCTTTCCATTCACGCGCCGCGCGACCTGAGCCTGCCATCCAAATTCGGTTTTAATGATCGTTGCCATGCCTGAAGAAGATAGTAATCAGATAGTAACAGCAACGTCTTCGTATGGGTCACGGGCTTACCGTGGCTTTCCCCAGCCAGCACAAAAGGAGGTCAAAGGGAAAACAATGGAAGAACAGAGTACATTCTTGGGAAGTAATGGTGCCCAGAAGAGGACTCGAACCTCCACGTCCATACGGACACTAGCACCTGAAGCTAGCGCGTCTACCAATTCCGCCACCTGGGCAGGTGTCGTGAGCGCGTTGGATAGTCTGGCCGACACATCCTGTCAACGGGATTCGGTTTGTCGTTAATCTCAAATTTGCATCGACCATGCAGCGACGAATTGCACCTTGTCTGTGACGTGGGCGCCGGGTTAAACCGTGTATGGCTTAGGTGAAGGACAGCAGAATGTCGAAACTTGTCACGGTTTATGGTGGATCTGGTTTTATCGGGCGATACATCGTGCGTCGGCTTGCGAAAGAAGGCCATCGTGTTCGCGTAGCTGTTCGCCGCCCAAATGAAGCAATTTTTGTAAAACCTTATGGCACAGTCGGACAGGTCGAACCGATATTCTGCAATATCCGCGATGATGTAAGCGTACAGGCCGCGATGCTGGGATGTGATGCAGTGGTGAACTGCGTTGGTATTCTGACGCCCGTAGGAAAGAACAGTTTTGATGCCGTTCAACATGAAGGCGCAGAACGGATTGCCCGGATTGCATCTGAAACCGGCGTTGCGCAGGTTGTCCATATCTCTGCCATTGGGGCGAATATAGACAGCGAAAGCCTGTATCAGCAGACCAAAGCCCTTGGTGAAGAAGGTGTTTTGAAGCATTTCCCGAATGCGGTGATCCTGCGTCCCTCCATTGTGTTTGGGCCGGAAGACGGGTTTTTCAATCGGTTTGCCTCTATGTCTCGCTTTGGCCCCGTTCTGCCTGTGGTTGGTGCGGATACAAGGTTCCAGCCTGTTTATGTGGATGATGTGGCTCAGGCTGCAGTTCTTGGTGCAACCGGACATGCAGAACCAGGCGTTTATGAGCTGGGCGGCCCAGATGTCGAGACCTTCCGGGCCTTGATGCACCAGATGCTAAAAGTCATTCGCCGCAATCGGTTAATCATAAATATACCGTTCTGGGCAGCCAATATTATGGGGTTGGGGTTTGATGTCCTGAAAGCCGTATCACTGGGCCTGATCAATGGTCCCGTGACACGGGATCAGGTGCGGAACCTTGAGATAGACAATGTCGTTTCGGATAAGGTGAAGACATTTGCAGATCTTGGCATCAAACCAACAGCGTTAGAGGCGGTATTGCCATCTTATTTGTGGCGTTTCCGTCCATCCGGTCAATACGATGCGATCAAGGAATCCGCCGAGAATCTTCGCGTCGATTAACTATACGCGTAGCCAAGCAGGACAACCCCTAAAATGATCCTGTAGATCACGTAGGGTGTGAAGCTGACGGATTTCAGCAACCGCATCATAAGCGTCAGGGCAAGCAAAGCTGCAATGAAAGACAGAGCCGCAGCAATCAAACCATCACGTGCCAGTTGCGCGTCGGCGCTTGACATGACCTCTGCCCCAAGAAACAGTCCTGAGATCAGGATGGTTGGGATTGACATAAGCATAGACAGCTTCGCTGCATCTTCACGTGCATAGCCCAACGCCCGCGCACCGGAAATCGTGGCACCAGATCGTGATGTTCCTGGAATCAGAGCAATAGCTTGCCAGACGCCCATGACAAATGCGTCCTTTATCGACCATTGAGCAGAAGACCGATCCACCCCACCCTTTTGATCTGTCCAATAAAGCACAAGCCCGAAGATCAGCATTGTCCAGCCAATCAGAGCTGTGGACCGCAATAACTCATCAGCGCCTGTAAGCTTCAGAATACCGCCAAAGAAGATTACAGGGATGGTCGCAACGCCAAGGCACATCGCCAGCCATGCACCTTGTGTATCTACTTTGCCTTTGATTAAACGCGGCACCCCTGCGGCTGCAATTTTTACATCCGTCCAGAAGTACAGAATAACTGCGAAAAGAGTTCCAACATGCACGGCAATATCAATGGCCTGCCCTTGATCCTGCAACCCGGTCAGCTTTGGGAGTAATATTAAATGGCCTGAAGACGAGACAGGCAGAAATTCAGTCAGACCTTGAATGATCGCTACAAGAACAAGATGGAAAAGCGACATAGCGCCTGCTGCCTCGAATCATTTTTTTGCCAATCTAGTGAGATGAAAATAAAAGAGAAGGCATCAATTAGGTAAATAATAGTGACATATTAATCTAGAATGCGAAGAATTTGAGACCGTTGCGGTCAATATTATTTATAAATAGGTCAGTAAATTTGACTTTTATTCCACTTCATTGCAAGGTATTCAACCGTCTCGGACCAGTCGGAGAGGTTTCAAATGACTAAGCAACAAATGTTGCAATTCGTGACGGTGGAACGGGACATGCCGAACAAGCGCCCACCTGATCTGCGCGCAGATGACTTTAATGAAATTTACGCCGATTACGCCCGCGAAAAAGCTAAAGTCCAAGCTGCGCGTTGCAGTCAATGCGGTGTGCCTTATTGCCAGTCTCACTGTCCGCTGCACAATAACATCCCGGATTGGCTTCGGCTGACTGCCGAGGGCCGTTTGCAGGAAGCCTACGAGATCAGTCAGGCGACCAACACTTTTCCCGAGATCTGCGGCCGCATTTGCCCACAGGATCGGTTATGTGAAGGCAATTGCGTGATTGAACAGTCCGGCCATGGTACGGTGACAATCGGGGCAATCGAGAAATACATAACAGATACCGCTTGGGAAGAAGGCTGGGTAAAGCCCATCGCGCCACACAGTGAGCGCAGGGAATCTGTTGGCATTATCGGCGCGGGACCAGGTGGGCTGGCCGCAGCAGATATTTTGCGCAAGCAGGGCGTACAGGTCACTGTTTATGATCGTTATGACCGCGCGGGCGGCCTTCTGACATATGGCATTCCAGGTTTCAAACTGGAAAAAGATGTTGTGATGAAGCGCATCGACCAGCTGGAAAAAGGCGGTGTGACCTTCAAGATGAATTGCAATGTAGGCGAAGATATTTCGTTTACCGACTTACAGAAAACCCATGACGCTATTCTGATTGCAACAGGTGTTTACAAATCGCGGGACCTGCCTGCGCCCGGCGTTGGCGCAAAAGGTGTTGTGCGAGCGATTGATTATCTGACAGCCTCAAACCGCAAAAGCTTTGGCGATACTGTTCCAGAGTTCGACAATGGTGAGCTGAATGCCGACGGAAAGCGGGTCGTTGTCATTGGCGGTGGTGACACGGCAATGGATTGCGTGCGCACCGCTGTGCGGCAAGGCGCAACATCCGTCAAATGCCTGTACCGCCGGGACAAGGCCAACATGCCCGGATCGCAGCGCGAAGTTGCGAATGCCGAGGAAGAAGGCGTGGAATTCGTTTGGCTGTCCGCACCTAAGGGCTTTACCGGCGATGTGATTGACGGTGTGATGGTCCAGAAAATGCGCCTTGGCGCACCGGATGCGACGGGTCGTCAGGCCCCGGAAGTCATCGAAGGCTCGGACTATATCGAAGGGGCGGACCTGGTGATCAAAGCATTGGGCTTTGAACCAGAAGAATTGCCCGCACTATGGGATGTGCCCGAATTGGAAGTGACACGTTGGGGCACCATCAAGGCGGATTTCGAGACCCATGCGACAAGCCTGCAGGGCGTCTATGCCTGCGGCGACATCCAACGCGGTGCCAGCCTTGTTGTCTGGGCGATCCGCGACGGGTGCGAGGCGGCGGAGGCCATTTTGGATCAGATTAACCAAGCTGCTGCGGTTGCGGCAGAATAGGTGATGATTTTGATGAGAACCCTATTAGGCTTGCTGTTTTCAGCCCTTGCTGGGATAGGCATGGCTGTTGCTCAAGATGCCCCAAAGCACAATATTTTTTCCGCCCCCTACGAGGTGATCACGGATCATTCGCAGTGCTCGGGGCCCGGGAAAGTCGCGTTTAAGGTGGAATTCAAGGCGGAAGATGTCGGGTTTAGATTGGAAAGCCAAGAACCCCGATTTGACGTGGATATCGGGTCTGATGGAAAGATCGAGAAATACTATCCTTATGGGGAATGCTATCGAACGGTACGCAAAGGAATAGAGGTCAACCGCATTGAGGTTGAATGCTCGGAAAGCACAAATAGCTTACAGGTAGGAACCGCTAACGCTTTACAGGCGGTTTCAAAACTTACTGAAGCCGAGGATTTTGCGACAAACTTCTCGGGGAAACTTTCAGCCTGTATGACGATGTCTGGTTACGAGGTTATGGATGCTGAATGGAAGTTGGATGTTGCCTCGGGGGAAAAGACGACGAGCTTGACAGGTCAGGTGCCTAGTGAAGAGCAGCAGGTTAGCTTGATCCACCCAAGTGCACACGACAACACCGAGCCGGATTCAGAGAAGGGGCCAGCTATAGCAGTTGTTGAATTGCAGTGCCAACCGATTGATTTGGGTGGTGGCTTGGAAGGTGATACGAGGCTATCGTTTGTTGCCTTTTTGGGATTGTCCGAACGGGTGATTTCGGATTGCAGAAAAGATGATGCTGACTGCTTTTCACGTATCAAAGCCGAAAACATCAACCGGAACGACGATAGTAGTTTTTTGTTTGGTACTAAATTTTACAACCGATGCCCAGACCCATAATGCCAACCACCACACGAAAACACCTAAGACCGGAGTAGACCGCCATGACCAAATATGACGATAGCTGGGTTAAAGAAGAGCATGCCCGCCGTGAGTGGATGGCCACCAACAGCCTGTACCGGGCGGAGGATGAGCATGCCTCTTGCGGTGTAGGTCTTGTGGTATCAATCGATGGCAAAGCTTCGCGCAAGGTTGTTGAGAACGGCATCGATGCCCTGAAAGCTGTTTGGCATCGGGGCGCCGTTGATGCGGATGGTAAGACCGGCGATGGGGCAGGCATTCATGTGCAAATCCCGGTGCCGTTTTTCTACGACCAGATTGAACGGACGGGGCACAAACCTGATCCTGACAAACTTATTGCGGTCGGCCAGATTTTCTTGCCCCGGACGGATTTTGGCGCTCAGGAAACGTGCAGGACCATTATTGAGACCGAAGTTCTGCGCATGGGGTATGGCATATATGGGTGGCGGCACGTGCCCGTGAACACTGCTGTTCTGGGCGATAAAGCAAATGCGACCCGGCCAGAGATTGAGCAAATTCTGATCTCCAACATCAAGGATGTCGACGAAGAAACCTTTGAGCGGGAATTATACGTGATCCGCCGCCGGATCGAAAAGGGAGCAATCGTTGCACAGGTGCCGCAGCTTTACGTATGCTCTCTGTCCTGCCGGTCGATCATCTATAAGGGGATGATGCTGGCTCAGGATGTGGCCGAATTTTATCCCGACCTGATGGACACGCGTTTCGAGAGCGCTTTTGCAATCTATCACCAACGCTATTCAACAAACACGTTCCCGCAATGGTGGTTGGCTCAACCCTTTCGGATGCTGGCCCATAACGGCGAGATCAACACGCTGAAAGGCAACCTCAACTGGATGAAGAGTCACGAGATTCGTATGGCCTCTGGCGCATTCGGTGAGATGGCAGAAGATATCAAACCGATTGTGGCGACGGGATCGTCGGATTCAGCTGCATTAGAACTCTGTATTTGAGGTTTTGGTACGTGCCGGACGCTCAGCCCCGATGGCGAAAACCATGCTGGTGCCTGAAAGCTGGTCCAAGCAAGCGGTAGAGATGCCGCAAAAATGGCAGGATATGTATTCCTACTGCAATTCTGTGATGGAGCCTTGGGACGGACCCGCTGCATTGGCTATGACTGATGGGCGCTGGGTCTGTGCGGGGCTTGACCGAAACGGCTTGCGACCCATGCGCTACGTCGTAACAGGTGATGGGCTATTGATCGCCGGGTCCGAGGCCGGGATGGTGCCAACCAAAGAAGCGACTGTGCGTGAGAAAGGTGCGTTAGGCCCCGGCCAGATGATTGGTGTGCATATGGGCAAGGGAAAACTGTTCCATGACACTGAGTTGAAAAACAAAATGTCTGCGGCCCTGCCCTTTGGAGAATGGGTCGGAAAGATCACCGATCTGGAAGAGATCGCGCAAAATTCCGAAGAAAAGGCTCTGTTTTCAGGACCAGAGCTCCGCAAACGTCAAATTGCCGCTGGCTATACAATTGAAGAGCTAGAGCAAATTCTGGCACCGATGGCTGAGGACGGAAAAGAGACACTTGCGTCTATGGGCGACGACACGCCAAGCGCTGTACTGTCAAAGAAGTACCGGCCTCTGAGCCACTTCTTCCGGCAAAATTTCAGTCAGGTCACGAACCCGCCAATCGACAGCTTGCGCGAATACCGGGTGATGAGCCTGAAGACACGGTTCGGCAATCTCAAAAACGTGTTGGATGAGGATTCTGAGCCAGACCGAGATTCTGGTTCTGGACAGCCCGTTTTTAGGCAACGCACAGTTCGATAAAGTATGTGATCAATTCAACGCTGATATGGTTACAATAGATTGTACTTTCCCGTGGGAAGGCGTGCTGCGTACCGAGTTAGAGCGTATTCGGGCAGAGGCGGAGGACGCTGTGCGTTCTGGCGCGGGGCACATTGTACTTACAGATCAGGCTCAGTCGGAAGAAAGAGTAGGTATGCCAATGATTTTGGCGACCTCTGCCGTACATAGTTGGTTAACGCGAAAAGGGCTACGGACTTTCTGTTCGCTAAATGTGCGATCCGCAGAATGTATCGATCCGCATTATTTCGCAGTTCTGATCGGCTGCGGCGCGACCACTGTGAACGCCTATCTTGCAGAAGATTCCCTTGCTGACCGGATTGAGAGAGGCCTTTTGGACTGCGGCTTGACCCAAGCGGTCGCGCGGTACCGTAACGCGATTGATCAGGGTTTGCTGAAGATCATGGCTAAAATGGGGATTTCGGTGATCTCTTCCTATCGCGGCGGATTGAACTTTGAGGCTGTCGGACTGAGCCGCGCAATGGTGGCCGAATTCTTCCCCGGTATGCATAGCCGGATTTCGGGGATAGGTATATCCGGCATCCAGAAGAAGGTAATGGAAGTTCACACGACCGGTTGGCGTGACGGGCAAGATGTGCTGCCGATTGGTGGGTTTTATAAGGCGCGTCGCTCTGGCGAGAAGCACGCTTGGGAAGCCCAGACAATGCATATGCTGCAAGCAGCCTGCACGCGCGCCAGTTATGATCTTTGGAAGCAGTATTCGCAAACGATGAAAGCGAACCCACCGATTCATTTACGTGATCTGCTTGAAATTAAACCGATGGGCGCACCTATTTCGGTAGACGAAGTAGAGTCTATTACGTCCATTCGGAAGCGTTTCGTGACGCCGGGGATGTCTTTAGGCGCGCTCTCGCCAGAGGCACACAAGACATTGAATGTGGCGATGAACCGGATTGGGGCGAAGTCCGACAGTGGCGAAGGTGGCGAAGACCCTGCCCATTTCGTGCCGGAACCAAACGGGGACAATCCGTCCGCCAAGATCAAGCAGGTCGCGTCGGGGCGCTTTGGCGTAACGGCGGAATATCTCAACCACTGCGAAGAACTGGAGATCAAGGTTGCCCAAGGGGCTAAGCCCGGCGAGGGTGGGCAATTGCCCGGCATGAAGGTGACAGACCTGATTGCGCGGCTGCGGCACTCGACCAAAGGCGTAACGCTGATCAGCCCGCCACCACATCATGATATCTACTCAATCGAGGATTTAGCGCAGCTGATCTACGATCTTAAACAGATTAACCCGCGCTGTAAGGTTACAGTAAAATTGGTGGCGGCATCTGGTGTCGGAACAATTGCCGCTGGCGTGGCCAAGGCCAAGGCAGATGTGATCCTGATTTCAGGACATAATGGTGGTACAGGGGCATCGCCCGCAACATCGATTAAATATGCAGGCCTTCCCTGGGAAATGGGTTTGACTGAAGCGCATCAAGTTCTGGCAATGAACAATCTGCGGGACCGGGTTACGCTACGAACGGATGGCGGTCTGAGAACCGGGCGCGACATTGTGATGGCAGCGATGATGGGGGCTGAAGAATACGGCATCGGCACAGCCGCACTGATTGCAATGGGATGCATCATGGTGCGCCAATGTCAGAGCAATACATGCCCCGTTGGTGTCTGCACGCAGGACGAGAGGCTGCGCGCCAGATTTACCGGCACAGCAGATAAGGTTGTCAACCTGATCACTTTCTATGCGCAGGAAGTAAGGGAAATTCTGGCCTCGATAGGAGCGCGGTCTCTGGATGATGTAATTGGGCGGGCCGATTTACTAAATCAGGTAAGCCGAGGTTCCGCACATTTGGATGATCTGGATCTCAATCCGCTTTTGATCACTGTCGATGGAGCTGAAAACATCGTCTATAACAGGGAAAAAGAGCGCAATTCTGTGCCTGATACGCTGGATGCAGAGATCGTAAAGGACGCTCAGCAGTTCTTCAAAGAAGGCGAGAAAATGCAGCTGTCTTATGCAGTGCAGAATACGCTGCGCACCATTGGCACCCGGGCGTCCAGCCATATTGTTCAACGGTTCGGCATGCGCAACGATTTGCAGCCTGATCATCTGACCGTAAAGCTGGTGGGGTCCGCAGGGCAGTCGCTTGGCGCTTTTGCTGCGCCGGGATTGAAGCTGGAAGTCTTTGGCGATGCGAATGATTACGTTGGCAAAGGGCTTTCTGGCGGGCGGATCGTGGTGCGCCCAGCGCAAGAAAGCCCTCTGACGGCCGATGAAAATACGATTATCGGGAACACGGTGCTCTATGGTGCAACTGACGGGCATTTGTTTGCCGCCGGTCGCGCAGGTGAGCGGTTCGGGGTCCGGAACTCTGGTGCAAAAGTCGTCATTGAGGGCTGTGGAACCAACGGATGCGAGTATATGACCGGCGGTGTCGCGGTTATATTGGGCTCTATTGGCGCGAATTTCGGCGCAGGCATGACGGGTGGTATGGCCTATCTGTATGATCCGGCTGGCGCGTCTTCGAAACTAATGAATATGGAGACATTAGTGACATGCCCTGTGACAGTCGATCATTGGCAGGCGCAGCTCAAAGGCTTGGTTGAGCAACATCTCTCGGAAACAGGAAGTCAGAAAGCCGCATTCATATTGCAGAATTGGGGCGACGAACTTTCAAACTTCGTTCAGGTCTGCCCGAAAGAAATGTTGATCCACCTGCCGGCACCTTTAAGTCTGCAGGATCAGGCCGTTCCTGCGGAATAGGCTCTAATTTGTTGCGGATTCGCAGGCACTGCCGGTTGCGCATTGCACGACCCGCCTCAGATCAGTGGCAGATGGTTTTGCAAATGCCAAGCTGTAGCAAGGATCTACAACGAAGACGAGTTTATCATCGCGGCGTTCAATAAAGGCCAGATAATCCGATTTAGGATTTATCTGGCCACACCACGGGCCCGCGCAAACCAGTTCGACATCAACCGGCGCATTCAATTCCTGATCGAAACCACCAGAAGTCAGCAATTTTCCAGAAAATTTCGCAGGTACAGTTGTGTCTTCCTTCTGATCTTTCGGCAGATCGCCCTTAACCGCGAATGTTCCGTGGAATATCGCGTATTTCTTGTCTGAGTCAGATGCCTGCTTGAACGTAAAAGCGACATCCGGCGCGAGACATGACAACGCAAAGACCTGTGTTGTGGACAGGGCAAGTGTAATGGCGGCGGCGATTTGGGTTTTGATCATCATACCCGAGGACTTAGCACAGATTGAAAAGAGGCGATCACCTTCTCGTAAACGTGACGCTTGAATGGCACAATATTGCCAAGCAGATCATCTATGGGCATCCATTTCCATTCAGAAAACTCAGGATGCTCGGTCGCTATATTCACATCCGTATCCGCCCCATGAAACTGCAGCAGAAACCATTTCTGTTCTTGCCCACGGTAACGTCCCTTCCATAGTTTAGGGACAAGATCATGAGGCAAATCGTAGGGTATCCAATCATCGGTTTCAGCCAATATAGACACTTTTTCAGGGCCAACCCCGGTTTCTTCACCCAATTCGCGCAAGGCTGCATCGCGCGGTGCCTCACCAAGGTCAATGCCCCCTTGGGGCATTTGCCAGGCATTGCCCGGATTATCGATGCGTTTGCCTGTGAACACATCGCCGCCTGCGTTGACAAGCATAACGCCAACGCAGGTACGATAGGGCAGCTTGGCGATGTCTTCCGGTGTCATCGCCTCTATTGATCGCCGGGTGCCAAAGCGCTGAGGCCTTTAAGCACGTCCAGTGCATAAGCAAGCTGGTAATCCTCATCACGCAGTTTGGCAGATTCCTCTGCGCGTGCGCGCTCTTCCTCAATAATCTTGCGCTCATCCTCTGAGATTGAGTCGTTGTTAAGCGATCCACGCAAATCGGCTTCTGAACGTCCCGGCTGATCCTGATCTTCAGCCTCTTCGTCAGTAGGTAAGTTTCGCGGTTGTTTTACGATGATGTCAGGAGACACACCAAGCGCCTGAATGGACCGGCCTGATGGTGTGTAATAGCGCGAGGTCGTCAGACGCATCGCGCCGTCACCACGTACAGGTACAACAGTTTGAACAGAGCCTTTGCCGAAGCTTTTCTCGCCTATTACCACCGCGCGACGGTGATCTTGCAAGGCCCCGGCTACGATCTCGGAAGCAGATGCTGACCCACCATTGATAAGTACAACTATAGGTTTGCCGCTGCTCAGATCACCTTCGGTTGCATTGTAGCGCTCGTTATTGCGCGAATTGCGACCACGGGTTGAGACGATTTCGCCTTTATCCAGGAAAGCATCGCTGACTTGAATTGCTTCAGTCAGCAAGCCACCAGGATTGTTACGCAGGTCAATGACAACGCCGTTTATCTTGTCAATCCCACCTGCTTTTTCAATTTCTTTGGCAAGTCCGTCTTTGAGGTTCGGATAGGTCTGGCGATTGAAGGTTGTGACCCGCAAAACCACACTGTCACCTTCCAGACGTGACCGCACAGCAGTTACCTTGATCGTGTCGCGGATGATCGAAACCTCAAATGGTTCATCTGCGCCTTCACGAATGACCGTCAGAAGAATCTCGGACCCAACCGGGCCGCGCATCATGGCAACAGCTTCATCAAGGTTGAGGCCCAGAACACTTTGGCCATCTACCGCCGTGATGAAATCGCCTGCTTCCATACCGGCCTGATCTGCCGGGGTGCCATCCATTGGCGCAACAACTTTGACGTAGCCATCTTCCTGCGTCACCTCGATACCAAGACCACCAAACTCGCCACTAGTTTGGGTTTGCATAGCGTCGAAGTCTTTCGGCGGAAGGTAGGACGAATGGGGGTCGAGCGAGGTTAGCATACCGTTAATCGCAGCCTCGATCAGTTCGGCCTCATCGACTTCCTCGACATATTGGGCGCGGATACGCTCGAATATGTCCCCGAAAAGGTCCAGCTGCTCATAAACTGTGGATTTGCTCTCGGTTTCCTGAGCAAGCAAGGGGCCTGCGATCTGGGTTGTTACCAACACACCGGCCGCGGTCCCGAGCAATGCTGCCATCATAAAATTTTTCATGCGTTCCTCATTCTTTGTTCCGTATGAACCACGCAGTTGGGTCCACGGGTGTGTTATTCTGTCTTAGCTCTATATAAAGCGACTCTTGCTGATTGCCGCCACTACCTTTAGCCGCATCTATTAAAAAACTTTCCGCATCTGGTATTAAACCACCCATCAGGCCGATTGGAGCCCCTTTATTGACGATCTCGCCAGGGCTGACGAATGCTTTTGCCATACCAGCGAGAATCAGAAGATAGCCTTGTCCTGGCTCTAGGATAATCACATTTCCGTATTCCAGAAGCGGCCCGCTATAGCGGATCGTTGCAGTCCAGGGGGCCGTCACCAAGGTACGGGCACGGGTGGCCCAAAGCAGGCCTGGCCGTTCAATACCAGCCGGGTCCGCCTCATTGAAACCCCGCAAAAGAATTCCGGGCGCAGGCAGCAGCAATTTGCCTTTCTGCGTTTCGAAATCCGCCAGATTTGCGGTTTCATCTACGCCAAGGCTAGCCAGCCCATCTGCAAAACCATCCAATGTGTCACTGTTTTCAATTAACGCACGCATCTGATCAGGGTCAGCCGTAAAACTGCGCGGCAGATCGGTGCGGTCTGCGATAGCCTTGGTCAATGCAACACGTGCGGACTGCACTTCGGCCAGCGCATTGGTGAGCGAGATTGCGGCATTGTTTTGTAACGTCTGCAAGATTTGCATCTCTTCAAGCTGTAACCGCAATTGCTCCGCTTCTGCCTGAAGGGCTGGGGTGACATCAGACAGGATCATTCCGGACCGCGCAGTTCCAAGCGGGCCGGAGGGATGCATCATCAGCAAGGGGGCCGGTGAGCTGCCGATACTTTGCAAAACACCTAACAGGCGTGCAATGTTATCGCGCTTGGCCTCAAAAACCAGCGCGATAGAACGTTCGCGTATCGCGGCGCGGCGCAGTGCTTCACGTAATGCGGCCAGGCCTTCCTCATAGGCGCGCAGAGTTTGGGTCAACGCTGCAACCTGATCTGAGGATTTCTCAGCTTCGGTCAAGGCTTTCGCGGCTTCGGTCAACATCTGGCTGGCGCGTCTTGCAGTAGTCACAGGATCTGATTGCGCAAATGTTGGACCCACAAGACCCTGTATGGCCAAAAAACCTAATGTTAGAGCCTGTAGTGCCTTGCTAGCTTTCATTCGTCAATCAAAGACACGCCGGTCATCTCATCAGGTTTGGGTAAGTTCATCAATTGTAAAATCGTCGGCGCAAGGTCTGCCAATCTGCCTGATTTCAGCTTAGCCCCATGCGACCCGCCGATAAGAATAACGGGGACAGGGTTCGTTGTATGCGCAGTGTGCGGCCCACCCGTGTCAGAATCTATCATGGTTTCGCAATTACCATGATCTGCTGTGACGATCATCGCACCGCCTGCTTGTTCTAACGCTGAAATCGCCTTTGCCAGACCCCGATCAACAGTCTCGCAAGCTGTGATTGCTGCAGCTATATCACCAGTATGACCGACCATATCGGGATTGGCATAATTCACTATGATCAGATCGTAGCCATCCTTGATTGCGCCAACCAGATGTTCGGTCACTTCCGGCGCCGACATTTCAGGCTGCAGATCATAAGTAGCGACTTTTGGGCTTTGGGCCATATAGCGATCTTCGCCTTTTTCAGGGTCTTCTTTACCGCCATTCAGGAAGAAAGTGACATGCGGATATTTCTCCGTCTCTGCCAAACGAAACTGACGCAAACCATACCGCGCAACCCAAGACCCCAGCGTATTTATAATTTTCTGTTTGGGAAAAACGGTAGTCATGTAAGCATTATGATCTGTTGAATAGTCGACCATGCCGAGACACGCAGCAAGTTCCGGGCGATTTGAAACATCGAACGCCGTAAAATCTGGTTGGGCCAGTGCCGCCAGAATTTCACGCGCACGGTCGGCCCGGAAATTCAGACAAAAGATGCCATCACCGTCTTTCATCCCGGAATAGCCGGCCAGAACAGTGGGTAGAATGAACTCATCAGTCTGGTCTTTGGCATAAGCTTGTGAAATCGCCTCATGCGTGGTTTTGGCTGTTTCTCCATCTGCATTGACCATCGTGCAGTAAGCTTTTTCGACCCTGTCCCAGCGATTATCGCGGTCCATGGCATAGTAGCGCCCGGACAGCGTCACGATCTTTGCGCCCTCTGGCAAGGTATCTTCAAGCTGTTTGACGTAATCTTTTGCAGATTTTGGCGCGACATCACGACCATCGGTGATAGCGTGAATGACCACGGGAACACCTGCATCAGTGATAGCTTTGGCCGCTGCACTGCAATGAGCCAAGTGCCCATGCACACCACCGTCAGAGACCACGGCAAGCAGATGCGCCGAACCGCCAGTGCTTTTCAACGTTGCGATGAAATCCTTCAGCGCCTCATTTTTGAAGAAGGAGCCGTTTTCAATCGCCAGATCAATCTGCCCCAAATCCATTGCAACGACCCGGCCTGCACCGATATTCGTGTGACCGACCTCTGAATTGCCCATCTGTCCGCTTGGCAGACCCACATCAGGGCCGTGGGTCGTCAACGTCGCATTGGGGCATGTTGCCATGATCCGGTCAAATGTCGGCGTTTGGGCCAGGCGAGGCGCATTACCTTCTTTCGTATCGGACAGGCCCCACCCATCCAGAATACACAGCACAACAGGTTTAGGTATCGACATTGGTATGACCTCTTTGCAGATGTTCTACTTGTCGCAAGCCAGAGCTTCAACCGCTGAAAGAAACAGGAAATTGCATGTTCTTCGCCACTGAACATAATAAGAAGAATCAGACCAAACGGCCTGAGTTTGTATAAAGGATTGTAGTTACATGGTGAATTCTGACAGCGTTATCCATCCGGTTCTGCTTTGTGGTGGATCGGGAACACGGCTTTGGCCCCTATCCCGGAAAAGCTACCCCAAGCAGTTTGCAGCCGTCACCGGGGATGAAAGCCTGTTCCAAGCGTCCGCCAAGCGCTTGTCCGGTTCTGGATATGCCGCACCGATTGTTGTGACCAACTCTGACTACCGTTTCATAGTGACCGAGCAGCTTGGCGATGTTGGGTTAACAGCCGATGCTATCCTGATTGAGCCTGAAGCGCGCAACACCGCACCCGCTGTCTTGGCGACGGCATTATACCTTGCGAAGACGGCACCGGATGCTCTGATGCTGGTAGCCCCGTCGGATCATGTCATTCTGGATCGCGGGGCGTTTCAGGCCGCAGTTGATCTGGCAATTCCAGCTGCGCAGGCGGGTCAACTGGTGACGTTTGGCATATCACCAACGCGCCCAGAGACAGGATACGGGTATCTTGAGTTGGATGTCTCTGGCGATGTTCAAGATGTCGTTCCCTTGAAACGGTTTGTGGAAAAGCCTGATGCGGCGCGCGCTGCCCAAATGCTTGAGGTTGGCACATTCCTGTGGAACGCTGGGATTTTTCTGTTCTCGGTCCAGACTATTATTCAGGCTTTCAAGGATCACGCAGGTGCCTTGTTAGACCCGATACAAGCCTCTGTGGATGAGGCGCAGGCAGATTTGAACTTCCTACGCCTTGCTGCGACCCCATGGGCGCAAGCCGAAGCAGTTTCCATCGATTACGCGGTTATGGAAAAAGCGGCAAACTTGTCCGTTGTGCCGTTTTCTGGGGATTGGTCCGATCTTGGCGATTGGGAAGCCGTGTGGCGCGAAACTGGTGGTGACGGCAATGGTGTAAGGGCTCAAGGCCCAGTCACATCGATTGAGTGTCAAAACACGCTGCTGCGCGCGGAAGCCGAGGGGCAGCAGCTGGTGGGCCTTGGATTGAACAACATCATTGCCGTTGCGATGCCGGATGCAGTGTTGATTGCCGATAAGTCCCGCGCCCAAGATGTCAAACAAGTGGTAGCGGAACTGAAAGCCAAGCAAGTAACGCAGGCCGAGGTTTTACCGCGGGATTACAGGCCTTGGGGATGGTTCGAAAGCCTTGCGCTGGGTGAGAAGTTTCAGGTCAAGCGCATCGTCGTTAACCCGGGTGGGCGGCTATCCTTGCAATCGCACGAACACCGCGCAGAACATTGGATCGTGGTTGCTGGAACAGCCAAAGTTACGATTGACGACACGGTCAAGCTGGTTGAGGAAAACCAATCTGTCTATATCCCATTAGGTGCAGTCCATCGCATGGAAAACCCCGGTAAGGTTCCCATGGTGCTGATTGAGGTACAAACAGGCACGTATTTCGGCGAAGATGATATCATCAGATATGAAGACGCTTACGCCCGTGATTAGGCCCGTTCTGACAAAACGGGCCCACGCTGCCTAGCTGCCGGTTACCATAGTCCACCAGATTTTGCCATTACGCTCCTGAAACCATGCAAACCCCAGCTTACGGGCTTTCGGGGACAAGACCACATTGCGCGTGTCAGGCTGTTTCATCCAAGCAGCCAGAGTCTCGGATTCGTTCTCGTAGGTTTCCGAGATATTTTCACCAACCAGCGTGCCCGTATAGCCAACACGTTTGACACGATCGATAGGCGAAGAGCCATCCGATCCGAAGTGCCAAGGCCTGTTTTGAACGGACATATCCCGCGAATGTGTCTCGGCGGCAGCGTTCAGAGCGCTATCTAGTTTCAGTTCTGCAGCACCTGCAGATGCTCTTAAGGCATTGACCGAGTCGAGCACACGAAACTGAATATCATCCGTATCAGAGGCTTTGATTCGGTAGACGCGGTTAAGGGGTTTACCATCAGGCCCAACACTTGGTGGCGGTGTTCCACAGGCTGATAAAAGCAAAACAGCGGCGATCATGAGTGAAAAAAGTCGTGACATCGGTATGTTATCCAGTTTTGGTTCGACTGCTCTTTTAAACTGATCTGCGGGACGGTTCAAATATTGTAGCAAGAATTAATCGCTCGCAGGAATGTTTGATTTGCGACTGCGGCCCGCAAGACATATTAATGGGTCCGAATTTTGAAAGAAGGAGAGGGTTAATGACGCATTCTAAAGATAAAGGCGTTGACCGTCGTAAATTCTTGCTGACTGCCGCTGCCGCAACAAGCGGTCTTGCAGCGCCGGCTTTGGCGCAAACCACAGGCGCAGGCCAAGTTGAACGTGATCTGACAGAAGTGGTGCGGCGCAATATATCCAGCTTCCGGTCTCTTGAGTGGCAGCCATACTTTAGTAACCTGAGGAATGGCGCGATTCTTGTGGATATTGATAGCCGAGCATTGCACATGTGGACGGAAAGCGGCGAATACAAGCTGTACCCGTCCAGCGTACCAATGTCAGAAGACCTGACGCGCCGCGGGCGAACGAAAGTTGTTCGCAAGGTCGAAGGCCCAACCTGGAGCCCGACACCCGCTATGAAAAGGCGCAATCCCGAATGGCCTGATTTTGTAGGTGCAGGCCCGGATAATCCCCTTGGGACGCACGCGCTTTATCTGCAATGGACCTACTACCGTATTCACGGAACCCATGATACCCGCAAGATTGGTCGTCGGTCTTCGAACGGTTGTATTGGGCTATACAATGAACACATTGCCGAAGTTTTCGGAAAAGCGAAAGTTGGGACGCAGGTGCTGTTGATATGACAGGCCTGCCTTGCGGCTTGTGTCACACCTCAAGCTATCTCGTAAGATCCAAAGGGCGGTGAAAATTTTCACCGCCTCTTTTTATGAAAGCCCGGCTTCCGCATCAATCTGCTTTTTGGATTTTCGCGCCCGTTCCGTCGCTGATTTAAGCTGCCCGCAAGCAGCCATGATGTCTTCCCCGCGCGGTGTACGTATGGGCGAGGCATATCCGGCTTTATAGATAATATCAGCAAAGGCCCTGATACGGTTGTTCGATGACCGCTGATATGGCGCGCCCGGCCATTCATTGAACGGGATCAGATTGATTTTCGCCGGAATACCTTTGATCAACTGCACCAATCGACGCGCATCATCATCGCTATCATTCACATCTTTCAGCATAACGTATTCAAAGGTGATACGTTCACTGTTGGAAACCTCAGGGTAGGTCCGCAAGGCTTCCAAAAGCTCGGCAATATTCCAACGCTTGTTGATCGGCACCAGTCTGTCACGCACCTCATCCGTTGTTGCATGGAAAGAAACCGCCAGTAGACAGCCGATTTCTTCTGCTGTGCGGAAAATTTCGGGTACGACACCAGAAGTCGACAGCGTAATCCGACGACGACTAAGGCTGATACCTTCCGGATCCATCGCAATTTTCATCGCGTCGCGCACATTCTCAAAATTATAAAGCGGCTCGCCCATACCCATCAGAACGATATTCGACAAAAGACGCGTCTCGTCCTTGGGGTTGCGCCCCGGTTCTGGCCATTCACCCAGATCATCACGGACAAGCATGACCTGACCGATGATTTCCCCGGCGGTTAGATTGCGCACCAGTTTCTGTGTGCCCGTATGACAAAAAGAACATGTGAGCGTGCAACCGACCTGACTGGAAATACACAGCGTACCGCGCGATTCTTCAGGGATATACACGACCTCAACCTCATGCCCGCCGGAAATGCGAACAAGGTATTTCCGCGTGCCATCTTCGCTAAGTTGTCGCGTTACGACCTCTGGCAAGGTAATTTCGAAATTGCCTGCCAGCATTACACGGTAATCTTTCGCCAGATTGGTCATCGCGTCAAAATCGCGAACACCTTTCTGATAGATCCACTGCCAGATCTGGCCGACGCGCATCTTCGCCTGCTTCTCAGGCGTACCGGCAGCGATCAGCACATCACGCAGCTGATTACGGGTGAGGCCCACAAGATTGATAAGGCCATCCTCCGGCAATTTGCGCGGGATGGTTATCAAATCCTGGGTAATAGGCGCCGTAGCGGTCATGTCAGTCTCACATATTGCGAAGACCGCGAGATACACCAGTTGCGGGAAAAATCAAACCCGCAACTAAGGTATTCATGTTGTCAGGAGCCGCACCGCTTGGTTGCATCATCATAAGCAGCCGTAAATCCAAGCAACGAGAACGTGTCTTTCGTGTCTGTACCACGCCCGGACTGGCCAGTGATAATCGCCTGCGATCCTCCTTTCATAGCAGCGATGATTTGATCATCCTCTGCTTCAGAGGCAGCCCATGCAGTTTCGCCGGATGTGAACATTTCAAATCGGCGACTACCGATCGTCAGCGACGCTGTTGCACCATTTGGAAACGGATAACCGCTGGTAAAGGAGACTTCGCCCAGCTTGTTCGTTTCGGGCCAAAAACTGACGAACATCAGAATCTCCCCGCGATTTACCGTCTTGGGCTGACCATCCTGAGTGTTCAACGTCTCTTTCGGCGCGCTGACGATCCAACACTGTTTTGGGTTTTCCTCTACAAAAACACTCCAGTCAGTGTTAGCGGCAACCCTATTTGTGGACGTATCCTGCGCAATTGCTGATCCTACCGCCAACAATATGGTTGCGACTGCGATCATGCTCTTCAGCATTATTTTCATATTCTTTCGTAGCTCCCGCTTGCTCTGGCCTCTTACGTATGTGGAAATGACCATTGAGGCTCTTTTTCCCACGATACAATCTTCTACGATCCCAATTGCAATTTTTTTACTCAATATGCATGACTTAGGAAAGGCCCCTTAGCGATTTTTCGCCCTTGCAGGAGAATGTGATGACAAACCCGAACCCAATGGTGGAAGTCTGGAGGGGGCCATTTCTTGAATCTCAGCATACAGGTCATGCGGTTGTGTGCGATGTGGCAGGCAATATTGTCGAGGCCTGGGGTAACCCCGATCAGGTCATTTTACCCCGATCATCGTGCAAAATGTTGCAGGCTCTTCCGCTGATTGAAAGCGGTGCGGCAGCATGGTTCGGATTAACCCCGGCGCATCTGGCTTTATCCTGTGCATCCCATCAGGGCGCACACATCCATACTGATCGTGTGACCCGCTGGCTGACTGATCTGGGGTTTGATGATGATGCATTGCGCTGCGGTGCACAGACACCATCAGACAAAGATGCGCGCGAAGCTTTGATCCGCAGCGGGGAAGAAGCCTGCCAGATACATAACAATTGCTCGGGCAAGCATGCAGGATTTCTGACGCTTGGTAAGCATTTGGGCGCGGGACCGGAATATATCGATCTGGACCACCCTATTCAAAAGGCTGTTCGAGAGACCTTTGAAGACATTACCGGAGAGATATCGCCGGGATACGGCATTGATGGCTGCTCTGCCCCGAACTTTGCCACGACGATGACGGGGCTTGCACGGGCCATGGCGCGGATGGCTGTACAAGGGGATGATGCGCGGGCTCGCGCGGCCCGTCAGTTGATCGATGCCATGCGCACATATCCAGAGCTGGTCGCAGGCGAAGGTCGCGCTTGCACGGAACTCATGCGCGCCATGGACGGCAAAGCCGTGATCAAGACCGGCGCAGAGGGCGTTTTTGTGGCGATTATTCCGGATCGTGGGCTTGGGATTTCAGTAAAGATCACTGACGGCGCTACACGCGCAGCGGAATGTGTGACCGCTGCGTTCCTGGTGAAATACGGCTGCTTGAACGCAGATCACCCTGCCGCGGTGAAACGCCTGGCTGGTCCAATACGAAACTGGCGGGGTATAGAGACGGGGCAGATGCGGTTATCACCGCAGTTCATATCCCTTCAGGACACCGCCTGATCTGGTTGCAAATGCAACTCGTACCCTTCCGGCGCGTGGTTGAAGAGATATTGCAGCAGCTGTTCTTTGTTAAGGGGCTTGGTCAGGTAATGATCAATACCACAGTCAAGGATGCGTTCCTTGTCACCCTCCATCGCATGGGCCGTCATAGCTATGATGGGCGTGCGAGGCAGACCCAATGTCGTCTCGACCGTGCGGATCGCTTTTGTAGCCTCCATCCCATCAAGCCCAGGCATCGAGATGTCCATAAAAATCAAGTCCGGTCGCTTTTCTTGAAACGCGGCGATGGCGTCATGGCCATTGCTAACCATCTCTATATCCAGATTCAGACCCTTTAGCATCTTGGTGAAGACAAGCTGATTGGTCTTGTTATCCTCCGCAGCCAGCACACGCAGAGTGCTGCTGCCCCGCAGGATCAGCGGCGGTGGCGACACGTTCAACGGTAGCCCGTTCAGTAGATCCAGAAGCTCATGCCGCAACACGGGTTTTTTGAGGACCAGGCTACCGTCATCAGGCTTGGCGTCTCCTTGTGTCATCGTAACAATGGGCAGGTTCGGGAAAGATGTTGCGCAGATTTGACGAAACCCCAATGCATGATCATCGGCAGGATTGGCCGCAGCAAAAACAACACTTGCTTGCCGATCTCGCAGACAGGCAAGAGCATCTTCAGTGGTTGCGCAGCCCTGTACAGACAACCCCAGCATTTCAAGTTGCCGGATCAGTGTCGTCTGCTGCAAGCGGTTAGCGTCCAGCACCAGTGCATGCGTCAGATGATCCGGTAGATCAAAGGGCGGGATTCTTTGCTCGCTAATGATTGGCAATGTGATCATAAAGCCAAAACAAGAACCGACGCCCTTTTCGCTTTCAACCCAGACCTCGCCCCCCATGTGTTCGATCAATTTCCGCGTGATCGCCAAACCAAGCCCTGTGCCTTCATAGGCCCTGTTCGCATCTTCCTCGACCTGGTTGAACTCACCAAAAATATGGTCGACCTTCTCAGGGTCAATGCCAATACCGCTATCCTCAACAGTGCAGTGAATCCGGTACTTATCAGCGGCCGTGCTCAGCCCCACGACGCGGATCAACACATGACCGCGTTCAGTGAATTTGACCGCGTTGCCAACCAGATTGATCAAAATCTGTCGGATACGGCCAGTATCGCCATAAAATTCGGTTGGCAGGAATTGGTCATAATCCACGTTGAAAGAGATATCTTTCTGCAACACCATAGGCTCCACCAGTAGGGCGACCTCTTGGACCAGACGTTCCAGATCGAAGGCTTTTGGTTTGAGTATCAATCTATCCGCTTCAATTTTGGAGAAGTCCAAAACATTATTGATAATCTCTAGTAGAGCCTCACTTGAGGACTGTATGGTGCTTGCATAGAGCCTATTATCCTCATCCAGATCACTTTCAAGAAGCAAGCCGGCCATACCAACCACACCATTCATCGGTGTACGCAGTTCATGGCTCATCTTGGCAAGGAATGCCGATTTTGCGCGATCAGCAGCTTGTGCCTTATCACGGGCTTCACGCAGCTCTGCCTCTTTCAGAATTGTGTCGGTGATATTGAGAACAAGCGACACCACCCCCATCTGAGGTCCGGCGATCGATCATCTTGACATACATCCCGTTCCAGAAACGCAATGTGGTGGGCGCAATCCGGCGCTCTGACCAGCGGGCGAGCATGAAGTCGTACCAGTCGGTTTCATCCTTGCCTTGCAGGTCGATAATACCTTCGTCCAAACTCAGATTGAGAATACTTTCGTAGCTAACCCCTGGTTTGATAAGGTCTGCCCCGTCAAAGACGTTCAGGTAAGGCGTATTCGCTGCGATCAGGTGTAAATCCCTGTCGAACAAAGCAAATCCGTCCGGCATTGTTTCCAGCGCGTCCCAAAGCAGGCGTTCTGCTGCAACTACCTTATAATTGGCAGTCTCCAGATCCTGGGACACCTGAGAATTCTGGCCCTCCAACTGCTGGACAACCTTGCGTTGATCAACGATCTGATCTGACAGAGACAAAGCATGCTGCGACAATTTACGATTTGCCTCGGTCAGCTCTGCCTGTTTTTGATCCAGTAGACGTTCTGCCGCCAAGCGCGCACGGCGTTCTTGGGAAAGTTCTGTTTCAAACGCAATCTTCGTCATATCTGCCCGCTCGCAATGAATGGAATGTCTTAACCGAACATTCACCAAACAAAGTAAACAAGCGCTTAACGATGGAAGAGTGTAAGCGGTTTTTTCCGTCCACCCAGTTCCACGGCAGCAGTTGATCGATGTCTTTCTGCTTATGTCCATTGACGATGGCCGTGAGCACACCGGTCAGGTAGCTGTGGGGTTCGACTTTGTTGAGTTTGCACGTCTCAATGAGCGACGCGATGACGGCCCAGTTTTGTGCACCGGCGTCATGACCTGCAAAGAGTGCATTCTTGCGCTGTAGGGCAATCGGACGGATGGTGCGCTCGACGGCGTTGCTGTCCATCTCGATGCGGCCATCGCTAAGGAACAGGATCAAGCCGTCCCAATATTTGGCGATGTACTTCAGTGCCTCACCGGTGGGGGATTTAGCGGACACTTGCGCGCTTGCAGCATCCAACCAATCCTTGAACGCTGCAATCTTCGGCGCTGATCGGTCTTGTCGCATGGCAAGGCGGTCCTGTGCTGTCAGACCGCGGGCCTTGCTCTCTATCCGATAGAGTGCCGCGATCTGCTTGAGGCCCGCCTCGGCGATGGGGGCGACGTTGTTCTCGGTCAGTTCATAGAGCTTCCGACGGGCATGCGCCCAGCAGTAGGCCAGTTGGATTGGCGCATTGTCCCGTGGGTCAAGCACACGGTTATATCCTGCATAGCCGTCCACTTGCAGGGTTCCTTCAAAGCCTTGCAAGATTTGGGATGCGTACTTGCCGGATCGTCCCGGTGCATAGGTAAACGCAACACCTGGCGGTTCTGGCCCGTTCCAGGCTCGATCATCCCGGGCCAGTGCCCAAAAGTACCCTTTCTTCACCTTACCCCGCCCCGGATCGAGCACCGGCGCCGGGGTCTCATCCATGAAGAGTTTGGTCGATGTTTTGAGATGTCTGAGCAAGGCGTCGTAGACCGGCACCAGTTCATGCGCTGCTTTACCGACCCATGAGACCAAGGTCGACCGTTCGATATCGACACCCTGACGGGCATAGATTTGTGACTGGCGGAACAGTGGCTGGTGATCGGCAAACTTGGAGACCAGAACAGTGGCAACAGTTGCCTCAGTTGGCATGCCACCTTCGATAAGACGCGGCACTGCAGGGGCCTGAACAAAGCTGCCCTCGCATTTGCGGCATGCATAGCGCGGGCGGCGCGTAACGATCACGCGGAACTGAACGAGAGCCGCCAACCCGTCATGACCTTTGCGGAAGTCCACCGGCTTTGTTGCCACAAAGATCTTCACCCCATGGGATGGATGGATCACAGCGCAGCCGCCAGTTCGGCAATCCGCTGCGCAGAGGTCGTTGCAGACAAGCGGACAGTCACATCGCCTTTGATAAGATCAATCGTCTCCAATACGGATGAGGCTTCGGCAGCGATCTTTGGCGGGACATCTGGTTCCGCAACGACCAAAGGCGCAAACACGACCTCGTCCACCCGCCAAAAACACTGCCTTTGACCGCGATTACAGCGGTTTGGGAAGGCGCGCCTTGACCAAACACAAGATGTAGTAGGTCGAGTTTTTCACCTAAATCGGTGGTTATCGCCGGTGACACAAACGGTTGAGTTTTGGCACAACCTGTGTCCTTGGGGGCTTCCAGCTCGACGTGCCGCTGGCCCGCACCCTATCGTTCGGCGGTGACGCTCGCCATCTTAATGCCCGCGAAGATAAGGGCCGCTCCGGCCGTTCTGTTGATCAGACCGACAATCCAGGCGCGCAGGCCGCCATTGGCAAGCGTGTCCCCCAGCTTCGCATAGGCAGAGTAAATCACAAACTGCATCGCAGCCCCCGTCAGCCCCATGATGATCATCTGCGGTGCAATCGGCGCGGCGGTGTCGAGGAACTGCGGGAGGATTGCCGCGAAGAAGAGAAGTACCTTGGGATTGGCGAACTCTACGACAAAGCCTTGCGAGAAGAGAGCCTTCCGGGACCTCACTTTACCCGTCCGCCTGACAGAGAGCCCACCCGAGCGGCTGAGTAAGGCGGTAAGGCCGAGATAGATAAGGTAGCCGACGCCAACCCACTTGATGATTTGGAAGACAAGGTTGGACGCGAGGATGAGAGCGGCCAGCCCCGTCGCCGACATAACGAAGTAGATCGCCGTTGCGACCATCATCCCGAACATTTGGAAAACGGTCCTGCGCCAGCCGTTTGTCGCGCCTTGCGACGCCACGAGGATCGCGGATGGACCGGGCGACGCGATCACGACGGCCTGTGTCGTCGCGAAAATCAAGAATGCCTGAAGTTCCATCGCATTGTTCCCTTGCTGGTTGAGAACAACAAAGGAGCCCCCCATCCCAGAAGTCAACGGATCAAAATAGTTCATGTGCGACCGTCGCCATCAAAGACAGGGCCAAAGCGCCAAATGTTGTCTTAATTACATCTATCTTCCCCACCAAGTATAAGTAAAGCTGACGTGGAACATTTGAATTTTGTCACGCAGGGCTGATAACCGATTACGGCAAGGTCTAATGATGTAGAATGGCTGCGTTGAACTGGTTTGACATCCATCAACATCCGGGTTTTACATATACGTTGTGAAGCGAACGGGAAAACCAATGAAACGTAATGGTATTTTGTTAATTTCCAATTCTTAGGTTTAAATCCACCGGCTTTCAGCCGGTTCGCTTCAGCTAAATCCTGATGACCCTTCTCCCTGTTTTTGGCTCGCCCTTGGGTGAAAGCCAAAAACAGGGAGAAGGGTCATGGCCTATTATACTGGCAGTCATACCAAATTCTATCACCGATATCATATTGTTTGGGTGACCAAATATCGGTTCAAGGTGTTGAAGGGCGACATGCGGTTGCGCCTGCGCGAGATCATCTACCAGACTTGCGCTGAGATGGGGGTCGATATCGAGAAAGGTGTGCTGTCGAGCGATCACGTGCATATGTTTGTATCGATCCCGCCGCATCTGGCGTTGTCGACGGTGATGCAGCGGATCAAGGGCCGCCTGTCGCGCAAAATCCAGATGGAATTTCCGGACTTGCGAAAGCGATACTGGGGCAGGCGGTTTTGGGCCCGTGGATATTTTTCGACCACCTCGGGCAATGTGACCGACGATGTCATACTTAAGTATCTGGAGCTTCACTCCAAACGGAAACCTACCGGCATAAGCCGGTAGTGGTTTAGTTGTTCTAGGGCTCATCGCATTTGGGTTTTTAGTATTTCTAAGAACGTCGCAACCCGACGCACCTGCTGAAGACGTCGCCACGGTCACAACCATCCTAGGCGGCGGCGCGGGAATTGTGGTCGGTTTAATCCTTCTTCTCTTGGGCCGCAGCAGGGCTTAATCACGCCCCGTTACTCTCCGCTTTCAACTCCCATTTGCCACTCTCCTGAGACCAGTACTTCGCGGCCACGCCGGCGTTTGTGAGCGCTTTCCATTGACCGGGGGCAACGCTTATGTCGCTGTACCCTAATTAATCAGATTCTACGGACTCGACGCACTTTCTGGTATTTCTGTATCCTTAACCGCAGCCGGAAGAGTTTCGAGATCGCAGACGATAGAGCGGTTCAAACAAATTGATACGCTCTTTCCAAGATTGGCCGAACGCCACACCCACAAAATCCGGTTTCTGTCCGGCGGCGAAAGGCAAATGGTGTCCATCGCTACTGGCCTTCTCGCGGAACCCAGATTGCTCATACTTAATGAACCCACCCTTGGCCTGTCTCCCAAACTGCGCACCGAGCTTTGCACGGCAATCAAATCCATAAAGGCGATGTCGGTGCCCCTGATCGTGATTGATCAGGATGTCTCGTTCCTCTCCGAATTGATTGACCGCCTCTACCTCTTTGATCATGGCCGGATTTCCAATGTGCTTGAGCGCAATGATATACCAGACCACGACACCCTCATGGCGATGCTGTTTGGCGGGGTAACCTCATGATGGAGATCGAGACGTTTTTGGCAGTGGCGGCGGGTGGCGTCGTTCTTGGTGCTATCTATGCTCTAATGGCTGCGGGTCTGGCCGCGATCTGGACAACTCTTGGCATCTTCAACTTCGCGCACGGAGCATTTATCGCACTAGGCGCGTATGTCGGATGGTCGCTCGCCGATAGTCAGGCGGCCAGTCTCGGGCTTACCATTGGCACAATCGGGGCGACCGTTTCAATGTTCTTCTTCGGCATCCTGTTCCATCTGGCGCTGGTGCGCCCTTTTGAGCGACGTGCCGACATCGTGACCTCTTCGGTGATCACAACGCTTGCCGGTGCGGCCATCATCGAAAGCGCTATCAACCTGATCTGGGGGCCGCGTTCAAAGCAACTTGGCCGCATCGCCCACGGCGGGATTGATCTGGGCTTGTTCAGCTTTCCGGTAAATGACCTCGTGCTCATCGCCTTGGTTGCCGCGACCCTGGCCGGGTTGGGCTGGTTTCTAGGACGCACAAAGCCGGGGGCGCGATGCGCGCGGTTTCCCAAAACAGGGAAGCTGCTGAATTGATGGGACTTGATGTTCCCCGGCTCTTTGCTTTGGCTTTCGGCATTTCTGCGGCCATGGCCGCTCTCGCGGGTATCTTCCTGGGCGGCGTTCGTTTCATGACACCAACCATGGGCAGCGATCCCTTGATGAAAGCGTTGATCGTCGTGATCTTCGGAGGGATCGCGCGCTTCACCAGTCCCATTTACGCGGCCTTCATCATCGGGCTGGTTGAGTCATTTTCGAACTACTTCGTGGGGCTCTATTGGACGCCAGCGGTTCTCTTTGCGATGATGATCGTCGTCTTGTTTATGAAACCATCAGGCCTCTTTGGACATCACCAGAGGACCTTGTGAATGCGCTACGATCCCCCATTTCATAAATCAAACGGGCTCATTCCAACGCTGATCGTCCTTGCTGGGCTGATCGGTCTTCCGTGGATTTCTGACGCCAGCTATACGCGTCACCTCATGGTGTTGGTTTTTGTCTTCGCCGTTGTGGCAGCAAGCTGGGATTTGAGCCTGGGTTACGGCGGTTTGTTCAATTTTGCCCATGTTGCGCTCTTTGCCGTGGGCATCTACACCTACGCCATCCTCGCCAAGACGTTTGGTGTGAACCCGTGGATCGCGGTGCTGGCGGCTGGACCTGTTGCCGTTATGGTGGCAATCGTGATCTCGCTCCCAGTTCTGAGGCTTGATGGCATCTATGTCATTCTGGTAACCATTGCGTTTTCAAAATTGGTCTACCAGATCATCATAAGCCAATCGTCGGTCACCGGTGGAACATCCGGCATGGTGACACTCCCGGCCCTCAGCATCGGGGACTACCGGTTCACCAAGGATGGCCGGATCGGATATTACTATGCCGCCCTTGTTCTGCTGATCGCAGCTTGCGCATTTCTGCATGCGACAACACGCTCCAAATGGGGCCGCGCAATTGTTGCTTTGCGAGACGCGAAATACGCCGCCATCTCCAGAGGTGTTCCGGTAGCAAGGACGCGCGCAATCACACTTGCTGGCAGCGGTCTTTTTACCGGAATTGCGGGTGGGTTCTATGCGTCCTATGTGCGCGTGGCGTCCCCGGATATCTTCGGACTGGGTTCATTGACCCTGGTCCTGTCGATCCTTTTGGTTGGCGGGATCGGGACGATCTGGGGCCCGGTCACCGCGTCCTTTGTCATCGTCTTGCTGTCAGAGGCGATGGCCGATTTCGGGCCCTGGCGGGACATCCTGATCGCCCTGCTCATCATTGTGGTGATGATCCTGTACCCGGCGGGATCTGGGGCGTAATTCAGGAGTTGCGCGAAGGTGTCACCACGGTGCGCACGGCTCTTGTCGCGCGCATCCGGCAGCACCGCGGAAAAGCCGCACGCGAAGCCTTGCTGGGTGCACCCGAGACGTTCATACATACGCGCCATGGCAAAATCTCTGTGAGTGATACGGGTGGGGACAATCCTGTCATTCTTGCCATACACGGCAACTCGGCATGCAAAGAAGCCTATACCAAGTTTTTTGACGCTTTCAGAGACACCCATCGGCTAATCACGTTTGACCTTCCGGGACATGGGGTGTCGGACAATGCGAACCCTGAAACCGCCTACAATATCGCTGCCTATGCCGACGTTGCCGAAGACGTACTCGCCAGGTCTGAAGCGCAGAATGCGACTATTCTGGGATGGTCTCTCGGTGGGTATGTCGGCCTGGAACTGACTGCGCGCAACCCTAACGCGTTTTCGGGACTTTGCATCACCGGAACGGCACCTCTGAACGTGGTGCCAGAAGATTTCGCACGCGGCTATGACGCGTCAAGCCACCTGATTTTGGCTGGAAAGCAATATTTCACCTGCGCAGAACAACATACCTATGCAAGTTCTGCCACTGCCCCCTTTCACCTGACAGCGCGTTCATGCACCGAAACATTTCACGCACGGATGGCCGGACCCGATACTACATGATTACCAAGCTCGGAGTCGTGGATTGGCCGCGGCAAATGCGCATGCTTCGCGATGGTCTCATTCCTTTTGCGATCCTCAATGGATCCGACGACCCGTTTTTGGATCATGAATACATCGCCAGTCTCGAGTACGGAAGAATCTGGACAGGTGGCCCTTGCGACATAGTCGACGGGCAGCATGCGCCGTTCTTCAACAAGCCCGACGAGTTCAGTGACTGCTTTAGAAACTTCCTGGCCTGGGCGGCCACATGATTACAAAGAAAATGTCTGGTTACATGAGCGGTGCGAATTCCTTCGGTTTGTGGAAAGGCGCTAGAAGGGCAAGCATTGTCGATGAGCGTTCGACGGCTTACAAACAGACTAGCTTTAGCAGATCCAAGTACCAGCTTGGCAAAATTCAAACTAGGGGCAGTACATTATGCGGAGATACTGTTGAAAAAGTCTGTTGATTGGCTAAGCGCTGTCCTTGGCCTTAGAGCCAAAGGCAAAGTTGCCCAGAATCCAGAGTTGGTCTTCCGGGCCAACCACCTTCCACATATTTTCCTACATCGCAGCATCCATCTGTGATGCAGATACGAAGGGGCGGTTGCAAAACCGCATGATGTTTTCATGGCCGAAATCTCCGATCCAATCGTCGCCGCCTGGCGATCTGTACTGGTAGATTGGCTATCGTCCAATGGCGGTTTTGCAAGGGGCATCGTTGCTTAGATAATCGACGAACCGACGCCGGTAGCACTAGGTGTCGGATAGCCATCATCATGCGCGCAATGATGCGCGGCGAAACTGAATTCCAAGCGACCTGATGGCCACCGAAAAAGTCGAGGATACCTAAATCAGAGCTCCCATGCGGGATGTTCAAGGGAGGGCGTGAAACACGGCAACGATTCTGTAGCAACAGCCTAAACCGGCCAATTGCGGTTTCCACCTTGCCGACAGACACGCAGCTAACCCCATCATGAACCAATGAGTTCGAAGAGAACAAAGGCAACCTCAGACGCAAAGCGAAGAAAGTACAGTGAACACGCATTGACAGATTAAAGAACAAAATCGGATAATTACAAAATTTCACCACGATCCATACAAATAGCAGCCGCTCTCATTTTTGGGTCAATGTCGTGACGTGAAGGTCAAAATCACCTGACGTTTCACACCGTAGCATCGGATCTTGCGCATGACCTGTCGGATCACAACCCCTCTGCCTTCGCAAGGGAATGAACCGCGTCCACGCGGGCGGCGGAGAGGTCTTCCTCGGTAATGCCCAGTTTTTGCCCGATGAGATCTTCGATTCCTCTGGTTAAGGCCAACGCATCTAAGCCGTAATACCGCATAAGATACGCGCGGCTGCCACCATGAGCATAGGTATCTTTCAGTCCCAAGCGTTTGAGTTTTTTACCCACACCGTTATCTGCCATAATCTCGGCCATCAATGAACCGATGCCGCCTTCCGTGACATGGTTTTCGAGCGTGACCACACCGCCTTTGACGCTGTTAATGTGATCCAGCATGGCTTCTGCATTGAACGGTTTGATTGTGTTCAGATGCAAATGGCGTACCGAAACACCGGCACTTTCAAGTGCTTTTGTGGCACGCATTGCTTCTTCGGTTGTGATACCTGCTGTGACGATCAGAATATCACCGCCCAAAGACAACTTGCGCATTTGGCCAACCACAATTGGTGTGTCGAACAGTCGGGGCATCTGTCCCCGCAGCACACGGCAGTAAACAGGACCGTCGATGCTGTCGGCAGCTTCACAGATACTTTCCACCTCGGTCGCGTCCCCTGTCTCTAGGATGGTCATGTTTGGCATCGAGCGCATGACGCTGATGTCTTCAATCGCCTGGTGCGTCATCCCACCGGGGGTTGTGATGCCAGGTAAAAAGCCCATGATCCGGACCTTGCGCCGTGGATAAGCGATCGAGGCCATCAATTGGTCGTAAGGGCGCCGGTAGGTAAAAACTCCAAAGGTGTGAATAAACGGCCGATACCCCGCAAGCCCAAGGCCCCCGGCAAAGCTCATCATGTTTTGCTCGGCCATACCAAGCGACAGGAACTGTTCGGGATGCTTGTCGCGGAATTTGTCAATCTCGCAGGACGAGGTCAGATCCGCTGACAGGCAAAGTACATCTGGATTGGCAAGGGCATATTTCTCAAATGCGCGTTCATACGGGCGGCTGACCATTTCTAGCATATCGCGTGCTCCTTCAGACCAACCATTAGTGCGCTCCTTCGTAATCAACGGGATCAACCTTGAGCGATTTGGCGATTTCTTTGTTATAGCGCGCGCGTTCATTCTCAGACTTGAACCGCACGTAATGAAGGCGTGGGAAGCGTTCCATCAGCGTTGGCATGCCACGGTAGGGTGATGAGTTTGCAAGAATGATCAGCGGCTTGCCGCGGTGCGGCGTTCTTGCAGCCTCACGGATTTCGTCAAGGTTATGTGCGTCAGCCCAGACGACCTTCGCCCCGAAATTTTCCATCTTTGTGGCGATATCTCCGACCTCCATGACCGAATTCATCGCGCCGTCGCATTGTTGCCGGTTCACATCCATGATCGCTTTCACGTTATCGATCTTGTGGTGTGCGCAGCATTGGATGGCTTCCCATGTCTGACCTTCCTGCACCTCGCCATCGGACATGTAGACCCAGACTTTGCCTGTCTCACCACGCTGCTTGCGACCCCACGCAAGACCCGCTGCCGTTGAAAGGCCGATACCCAAAGTGCCGTTATGAACTTCCATGCCCGGCGAATGCTCTGCCCCGATCATCTCGACCGAAGACCCATCCTTGTTGAACATCTCCAAACCTTCAGGTGCCATGCGCCCGACTTCGATCAGGGTGGCATAAGCTACCAGCGCATAATGCGCAGGCGCGATGAACAAACGGTCGAGGTCAGGTTCAAACGGGCCGTTATAGCCTGCACCGGTGTGATAGTCGGTGTTGTCCGCACTTGGCACACCTTCAAACGGCTTGGGGATCATCGGCAATGTCGGAGCGCCAAGATTAAGCTCTTCATTATAAAGCCATGCCAATTGTTCAGCGGCGGAACAGGCCTGAGACAGATACCCGCCATTGTTGCGCATGGCATGCTCAAAGACCCGCCGACGAATTCCCAACGCGATGTCTTCAGTTGTCTTCTCGTTTTGCAGCATTCGCGTCATACTCCCAGACAGATATCTTGATCTCGACATTACATATGTCAAATTGTATGCCATTTGAAAAGTCCTTTGGTGGCGGTAGGAGCCATTTGTATGAGAAAAAAATACACAGCGGCGCACTGGGGAACCTACGAGATTGAAAACTCTGGTGCAGATGTAAAACTGCGCCCATTGCCACGCGATCCACACCCCTCGCGTATTGGTGAAAGCTGGCTGGCGGCGATGCAAGATCGCAACGCCCGGATCATGCGTCCGGCCATCCGCGAAGGCTGGATGTCAAAGCGGGATCGGCACCGCAGCGGTGACGCCGGTTTTGTCGAAGTCCCGTGGGATGAAGCGCTTGATATCACAGCCGAAGAACTGCGCCGCGTGATCAACACGCACGGAAACAACGGCCTGTTCGCGGGGTCCTATGGCTGGGCAGCAGCCGGGCGGTTTCATCATGCGCAATCGCAGTTGCGGCGATTTCTGAACACCATTGGGGGCTATGTCGGTTCCGCAAACACATATTCACATGCCGCCGCAGAGGTCATTCTGCCCCATCTCATCGGATATACGAACCGGGCTTTTCAGGACCACATGACAAGCTGGCCTCTGGTGGCTGAGCATTGCGAATTGCTGCTGGCATTTGGGGGCATTTCCAAACGGGCTGCACAGGTGGCATCGTCTGGCACGACGATGCATCAGACACAGGATTGGATGGATAAAGCACAGGCCAACGGATGCCGCGTCGTGAACATTTCACCGCTGCGCTCCGATACAGCCAATCACATGGACACCGAATGGATAGCTCCACGTCCCGGCACCGATATTGCGTTAATGCTTGGACTGGCACATGAGCTTTTTGTCAATGGCCACGCAGATCGCGCATTCCTGAGCCGCTGCACCCATGGGGCAGACGTCTTTGAAGCCTATGTTATGGGCTCCGATGGGACGCCCAAGACCGCAGTTTGGGCCGCCGGAATTTGCGACATCCCCGCACAAACCATTCGCGATCTTGCACGGCGCATGGCGCGCTCAAAGACAATGATCAATCTAGCGTGGTCCATGCAAAGGTCTGATCACGGCGAGATCGTGCTTTGGACGGGGCTGGCGTTGGCTTGTGTTCTGGGTCAAATCGGACAGCCCGGCACCGGGTTCGCTTTTGGATATGGCTCGACCGAGCCAGTTGGCGAGACCGCATCGCCTGATTGATTGGCCGTCCGTTCCACAAGGCCACAATCCCGTCGATGACTACATTCCTGTCGCGCGGCTTGCTGATATGCTGGAAAACCCCGGTGGCGCTTACACCTATAATGGTGAGTATCGCACCTACCCCGACACCAAGATGATCTGGTGGTCCGGTGGCAACCCCTTTCATCACCACCAAGACCTTGCCCGCCTCGACCAGCTGTGGCAGCGACCAGAGACTGTCGTGGTAATGGATCACAGCTGGACCGCGACTGCCCGCCGCGCGGATATCGTGCTACCCACAACCTCTGCTTTGGAACGCAATGACATCATGATCAACCGCCGCGATACTGCGTTGGTTTATATGTCTGCGGCTATCACACCCGTGGGCAAGGCCCACGATGATTACAGGATTTTCGCAGATTTAGCACAGCGCATGGGGACGCATGAGGCCTTTACCGAAGGACGCAGCGTAGAGGATTGGCAAGATGCGCTCTGGCAGGATTGCGCCAGCGTCGCAGATAAGCACGGATTTCAGCTTCCTGATTTCGACACGTTTAAGGCTGCAGGCATATTCGACATCCCAGATACGGCGGACCTGCGTGTCCAGTTGCAAGATTTTGTCGCTGCGCCAAACGAGAGCCCCCTGAATACCGCCAGCGGTCTCATCGAGCTTGCCAGCCAAGCTATTGCTGACATGCAGCTGCCCGACTGCCCGGCCAGCCCAAGCTGGCAAACGCCTATCGAGTGGTTGGGTGACGCTGATCCTGACCAATTCCATCTGATCTCAGGCCAGCCCGACACACGCCTTCATGCGCAGAATGACAACGGACCAACCTCGCTTGCGACAAAAACTGCCGGGCGCGAAACCTGTATGCTACATTCCGATACCGCCAAGAAATACGGTGTCACATCAGGGGATGTCATTGTGATAGAAAACGCGCGTGGAGCCTGTCTGGTGGGGGTGCAAATTGTTGATGCGATACGATCCGACTGTATCTCATTGCCAACAGGTGCATGGCTTGACCTGCAGATAATTAATGGCAAACTGGCCTGTATTCACGGCAACCCCAACATGCTGACAATCGACAAAGGCAGCACTGGGCTAAGCCAGGGCAACATCGCACATACGGCCCTTGTGCGTATACGGAAATGGCAGGGGCCCTTGCCCAAAATCACGGTACATAAACCCCCGCAAATCGTGGATCAGTGACCCGTGATAGGGGGTCCGCTCCGGTAGAGGGCTGGCTCAGGCAATTGCTGCGGTCCGCGAAGGCATGGCCTGCCCGCTCTAAAGGGAAGTTGCGGGGTAAACAGCCAAAGCTGTCCGACAAGCAGCAAAAAGAGCTTTGCCGAATGCATGGTACGGGGGACTATTCGATTAGCGATCTGGCTGAGGTGTTTTCCGTGTCACACCCGACCATCTACCGACCCCAAAAAGAAACTAGATATGACTTTGGCTGCGCGGGACATGAACTGGTAAGATGCGAGACGGAGCAGACCTTCGCACCGCTTGCGAACGTCCGCTACGGTGCGTGGCATAGGTTCTGGCTCGCTTAATGTATTGTGCATGTCGACACCAACGACGATGCTGCAACGATGGCCACCGAAATCGAGTTCTCTTTCTCAGCACTGAACCCGTCAGCGCGACGGCACATTCGCGTGTTTCAGATACACCAGTTCCTTGACCGTTTTGCGATGGGACTGACAGTCGCCGTTGTTGCTCTGGCATTGACAGACCGCGGCATGGACCTCTTTCAAATCTCGCTTCTCTTCGGGATCTACTCGCTCACGACGATGGCGATGGAACTGCCGTTTGGTGGCCTCGCCGACAGCATTGGCCGCAAGCCGGTCTTTTTGACGGCGGTCGTCGCCAGTTTGATTTCGCTCGTGCTCTTTCTCTCGACGCGTGATTTCCATGTTCTGGCGCTTTCATTTGCATTCATCGGTTTTGGACGCGCGCTTCGATCGGGCACGCTTGATGCGTGGTTTGTCGAAACTTTCAAGGCCACCGCGCCTAATGTGGATGTCCAGCCCGCACTGGCCAAAGCGCAATGGGCCAATGCCGTAGGGTTGGCCATTGGCGCCGTCTTGGGAGGTCTTCTGCCCGATATTTTGGGCGGGGTCGCGAAAAGCCTTGGGTTCAGCATCTATGATGTGTCCTACGTGGCAAGCTTCGGTGTGATGTTGGGCGTGTTTGTTTTCACGATGTTGGCCATTGTCGAAAAACCGCGCCCGATGAACGTCACTGCTCTCATGCACGGCTTCGCTAATGTCCCAACGGTGATAAAGGACGCGAGCCTTTTGGCTCTGAAACATCCCGCTCTGTCGATACTTCTGGCAGCGTTGGCGTTCTTTCTGATGGCAACCAACCCTGTCGAGGTGATCTGGCCGACCCATGCAAAACCCATGTTGGACGAGGGTTATGCAAACACCGTCATCGGTGTCGTGACTGCGACCTATTTCTTCTTCATCGCTTTCGGCGCATCTCTGTCTCCGCACATCAGCCGGATCTTCAAGCGGTGGCACGCCATGACGCTGGCGGCGACCTTTGCTTGCTTGGCAGGCGTTCAGATCGCATTGGCGTTGCAAGGCAGTATCATCGGCTTTGTGACGGTATTCGTCCTGTATTCTGTGATCCTTGGTGTCAGCGAAACGCCGGCCAGCAGCATTCTGCATCGCTGTGTAGAAGACCGTCAGCGGTCGACCATGCTGTCTCTGAGATCGCTGATACAACAGTTGGGGGCCGCATTGGGTCTGGTTTTGGCTGGAACTGTCGCTGAAATTTACTCTACACCTATCGCATGGATTGTCGGTGCGGTGTTTCTGTTCATTGCAGTGATACTGATCTTGGTGTTGGTCAGACGACTGGCCGTAGAAGCCGAATAGCTGACATTCGTGCGCCGTGCAGCATTGATCATTTTGGGCTCTTCGGTAGCATTCGCTGCGCATTTAACAAACGGCTGGTTTCGCTAACGTACGATCCTGCCCCCTACCAGAGCAGACCTGTGATCGCGGCATAGATACCGAATGCGCCAACCAAAATCAGGCTGACGGCCCAAAAGACATCAAGGTTGAACCACGTCTTCGAGAGAAACCGTAGCCCCAGCCACAGGTAAATCACCAGGGCGATGATACCACCTGCAAGGCTCATTGCCGCTGTGTGAACCAATGCAACGCCAAAAGCCGTAAGGACATTGCCACGCATAAGTGTTTCTGCGGCCTTATGACCGGTATCGGCATCAACGGCGCATATCCCCAGAAAAAGCGGCACCAGCATAAGACCTGCGCCATGGGCGTTTGCGGCAAGAAAGGACCACAGCGTCAGACGTGCAGGATGAACCCGTGCGAGGATTTTGGGATGTCTGCGGTTGATCAGAAGATAGACCCCCATCGCAATCACCAAAAGGCCTGCACCCACGCGGATTTCGATCTCCCACATCACAAGAACGAGCATCAGCGAAAACGGCAAGAGGATCGCCAGCATGGCAAGGAAATGGCCAAGCGACAGCAGCGCCAGCGCTTTTGGCAAGGCACTGCGCTTTTGCTCCATCAGAGCGGCGGAAACAGCAAGGGGCCAACCCATGCCGGGGTTCAGCCCATGGTAGAGGCCGGACAAGATGACGGCCCACCACAGGGCCGCCAACGTGTTGAGCTCCGAGATCACTTAGACATTCGGATAACAGAAACTGTCGGTCGAACAGTCCCCCCTTCAAGCCTGATCTGGTGGCTGCGATAGCCTTTTGGAAAGTCGATGTAGAAATCCGGATCAAGCGCAAAACTGCCATCCTCACCAACTCGGGCCATGACCATCTGCCCACCTTCGTCATCGGGGTAGAACTGATCGTCCCATGTGGAATAAAGCGAGTTGGTCCAATAGACACGCTTGCCGTCTCGACTGACCTCGACCATTTGCGGGCCATACACAAAGGGTTTGCCGTTGGGGTGGTTTGTGCCTTTCGCGATACCGCCCAGCTCGACCTTGCCCGCCAGCACGGGGTTCATCGGGTCAGAGACATCATATTGGTGCATCTCACCCAAACCCCAGCAGGCGACGTAAAGATACTTGTCGTCGAGGCTCAGGTCGATGTCTGTGACCAACGGGGGCACTGCCTCGAATCCTTGCAGCAGTGGTGGTAGGTTCTCGGCCTTCTCGGGGCGGGGATCGATGCTGATGGTTTTCTTTGCCTGCCACGTTCCATCGTCGCCGCGCCACCATGTAAAGATCGCGCCTTGCAGATTGGTCGTGTCCACCACAACGCCACAAAACCCATAAGACTTCGTAGGATCATGGGCAGGGCGAATTTCTAACGCCATCTGGTAGTTTTCGCCAAAGTCGATGGTTTGTACGTTCTTACGTTTGCGCAGATCCCAGAAATGGATCGAATGGCCGTACTTGTTGGACAGCAAATCCTCTGGGACCACGCCATTCTCGAACTGCGGCGGCAGACCCCATTCAGAGCTGACCATGTAATCTTGCGGCAGATTCCACCAGAAATCGTAGTGCTTGTCTTGTTTGCCGCGATCCATCTCGTAGCGGCCGATCACCTCGAAAGTTTCGCAATCCATGATGAAGATACCGGGCGGGCCGTCGGTGCCGTCCTCCCCTGCCCCGCCAAGGGTCGAGACATAGATGCCTTCGGGGCCGCAATGGATCGTATGTGGGCGCGAATAGCCGGTCTTTGCAAAGATTTCCTCGGGCTCAATGATCTTGTGAATTTTGGCCTTTAGCGGTTCTTTGACATCGATCACATAGACGCGCGAAGACCGGATCCCCGGCACAATCAAATAGCGCCGCTCAAGAAACGCATGGCCGGTCAAAGGGGATAGCGATGAAGAACAGGCGTTCCAGCCAAAATGGTGAAACTCATCCCCCTTGGTCGGAACGATCACTTGATGCACGATCTGGCCATAAGTGTCGGATTTTGGATTTAAGTCGACGACAGCGATCCCATCGGATTGCGATCCATCAGGGCTGAGCATGACCGTAAAGGCATAGTTCTCTACCGGTGCTTGCATGGCAAGTTTGGCTGATGCGTGAAACGTCGGGTCTGGTCGTAAATTCATGTCTTTCCTCCCAAAAAACAAAGCATGGCATCCGTTGAGCGGATGGTAGGCTTTTTGGGTCTCGTTCGACCAAAAGCTGCTTAGCGCAGTCTTCTCTGCCCGACGGCAAGGGCCAACGCCCCTACGAGAATTAAACCTGACAGGGCATCCTTGAGATTGAAATTCAACCCCATTAGATTCAGCCCGTTGCCGATCATCCCAAGGAACAAAACGCCAATCAATGTGCCTATCACATTTGGCCGACCTTTGGGATGGATAGATGCGCCAATGAACACGGCGGCAATCGCATCAAGCAAGTATGAAAACCCGGCGAGCGGGGTGAACATTCGGATATTTGCAGACCCGATCAAGCCTCCAATCGCGCAGGTCGCAGAGGCGATGATGAACGCCACGAACATATACTTGCGCACGGGAATGCCTGCGACATTGGCGGCAGAGCGCTGCAAGCCAATCGCATGAATGCGTTTGCCGAGGATCGAGCGCTCAAGGAAGATAAAATAAAGAACGAGAACGACAACTGCGATGATGATCTCTGTAGGGATGCCAAAGATGTCGCCCACTGCAAGATCACGGTATTCTTGCGGCATCCTGCGGTGCGATATTGGACCGCCTCCATTGGTAAAAATCCTCTGGACAGAGGAACCAATAAAGAATGTGCCCAAGGTCGCCATGAAGGGGCTGACTTTCAGGCCAACGATCAAAAAGGCATTCAGAACTCCGACACTGGCACCGCCAAGAACACCGACAAGGCAAGCCACCTGCCAGCCGGCGTCATATTCTTTCAGCGCCACCACGGCAAAGGCGGCCCCCATGTCAAAGGCAATCCCGATGGATAAATCAATTCCGCCCATTGCCACGATCAGCGTCATGCCAAGGGCAAGGATCAGCAGGATTGCGGAGCCTTCGATCATATTGAGCTGATTGCCCAGCGTCAGGAACGCCGGGTTGTAGAGTGAGAAAAAGACGAAAAAGACAGCAATGATGATCAGGAAACCATTGCGGGCGAGGATATTTTTCATTGCTCGCGCCCTGCTGCGGCTGAGGCAACGACAAGCAAGATCAGCGCGCCTTTGATACATCCGGTCCAAAACACATCGACACCAATGGAGATAAAACCAACCGATAAGGCGGACACCAATATCGCCCCAAGGATTGCGCCCCAGACGGTGACGACACGGCGGGGTGAGAAAGCCGCACCAAGAAATGTCGCAAGAACCATTTCCAGCAAAAGATTTTCTTCGGATCCGGGGGATGAACCTGACCCGCGCGCCAGTACAAACGAGCTTGCAATCCAGCCTGCAAAGGCCGCCAGCAGGAAGGATTGTACGACAAATCGATTTGTCGCAATCCCGCTGATTTCGGCTGCATCCCGACTGCCACCGGTGGCTTGCAGGTTCATACCCCACTTGGTCCGGTGCACCACATGCCAGAAGGCAAGTGCAACAATTGCCGTCAGAACGACCCCGGCGGCAATGCCTGCGATTTTGCCATCCCGGATATAGATGATCACGGGATCGCTCACGCCGATCCTGCGGCTCTCGGTTATGACCTTGGTAACACCTACCACAGCCACAGAAGTCGCAAGCGTTGCCAAAAGCGGTGTCATCCGAACCCAAACCACAAGCGATGCATTGATTGCGCCGACGATGGCTGCGGCACCAAGCGCAAGGATCAGCCCCCAAAGATAGGGCGTCTGTTGGTTTGTCACTTGATCCGCAATGATTGCCGCGCAGATGATCGCCGTCGCCGGAATTGACAGATCAATGCCGCCGGACACCACATCGTCACCGCCTGCAATGATAACAGTCGCAAGGCCCAGGCTGACGATCACAGTTGGAATGGCCTGTTTGAGGATCAATTCGAATGTAGTGAAGCTTAGAAAATTCGCCGCCGTAAAACTTAAGTAAACAAACAAAAGCACAAACACGGTAATCGGTAGCGCATCTAAAACACGGCGCAACGGCGACTGTGCAACAATCATGCCGCTTGCCCCCCTGTGGTCAGCGCAACCAGATGATCGACCCCAAGGCCCTCTGTGCTGATCTCGGCAATGATCTGACCGCGCAACATCACAAGGATGCGGTCGCAAAGGCCAACAAGCTCACCGGGGTCCGACGAGGATACCAAAACTGCGGCCCCATCAGCGGCAAGCTTTTCGACAAGCGTGTAAATCTCAACCTTGGCACCGACATCGACGCCAACGGTGGGTTCATCCAGCATAAACAGTTTCGCCCCACGGGTGAGCCAGCGTCCCAAGACGACCTTCTGTTGGTTGCCGCCGCTCAGGTTGCGCGAAATCACTGCAGGATCTCTGGGACGGATGTCGAGTTGCTCTGCCACAAGCTCGGCCTTTTTCTGACCAGCCTTGCGCTGCTCGATCAACGCCGTTGATATTTCATCAAGCGAAGCAAGGTTCACGTTGTCGCTGACGGACATACTCAGCACAAGCCCATCATGTCTCCGGTCGCGCGGCACAAGAACGATCCCGGCCGCTACGGCATCTTTGGGGGCTGCCATCCGCAAGGGCTGGCCGTTGAAATGCAGCGTCCCTACGGCTGCTTTTTTGAGACCATAAAGCGTGTCGATCAGCTCTTCCCGGCCAGAGCCGATGAGCCCCGCAATGCCGACAATCTCACCAGCCTTGACGTCGAACGACACGTCGTCAAAAGCGTCGCTTGAAAGGTTTTCGACTTGGAGCATCTCGGCGGTCGGGTGGTGCGTCCCATCGGGGAACAGCGCTTCGAGCTCACGGCCGACCATTGCTGTCACCATATCATCAGCAGTCTCGAGGCGGATTTCGTCAAAGACGCAGATATTTTTCCCGTTGCGCAGGACCGTCACGCGGTCGCAGATATCGGTAATCTCGGCCAGATAATGCGACACATAGATCATCGCGATGCCGCGTTCTTTCAGTTTCGTGATCGCCGTGAACAGCTTTTCTGTTTCGCCGCTGGACAGCGGTGCGGTTGGTTCGTCAAACACGACAAGCGTGGCTTGCCCGTCGATCAAAGCGCGGGCGATCTGAACAAGCTTGCGCTCGGCGATACCCAGGTCACGGATCAGGGTTCTACCCGACAGCTCAGTGCCTAATGCATCACGAAAAAACGCCTCGGCCCGGCGCTGCATGTCGCGGCGTGACAGACCTGTGATACCTGCGATTTCCTGCCCCATGAAAACGGATTCAGTCACGGTAAAATGCTGAACCAGATGCAATTCCTGATGAATGAACCGGACGCCCGCTGCGTGTATGGTGCGCGGCGTAAGATCGGACACGTGCTGTCCGTTCACGGACACCGTGCCACCATCCGGCTTATAGACACCCGCCAAAACTTTGATGATCGTTGATTTCCCGGCCCCGTTTTCACCCACCAAACCGTGGATTTCACCGGGCAGAACCTTCAGTTCCACCTCATCCAGCGCCAATACACCGGGGAACGACTTGGTGATGTCGTGCATGTGCAAAAGGGCGTCTGCCACGGCAGGGCTTTCTGTTATGGATTTGTCAGAAGGTCATGTGAAAAGGCCCGCATTGACCCGCTGGCCTTTTCAACGAAGATTTTAGTCAAGTGTACCGTAGCCAAGCGCCTCGTAAGCTGCTTTCGCTTCTTCTTGGCCATTTACCGGGAATACATCCACAAATGTCTGCGGCAAGAGCGTTTCACCCGCAAAATGCGCAGCGACGTTCTGTGCGGCTGTAGAGCCGATCAGGTTGGGCTGTTGCGCCACGTTTGCCACAAAGGGGGATCCATCTTCCGCCATGATTTCAAGCGTATCCGGTCCACCATCAAGGGCAGTGACCAAGACATCTGTGCGCCCGGCCTCTTCAAGCGCCTGGACGATGCCGATGGCAGGTTGGTCCCAGCAGCCCACATGGATCGCGTCCAGTGTTCCTTCTGGATATTGGCTCAGCAGATCAAGTGTCTTCTTGCGAGCATCTTCAGGCGCATTGGCGAATTCCTCGGCCAGCTCAGGTTGGACAATCTCGATGCCCGGATAATCCTGCAAGACGTATTTCCACAGACCCGCGCGAATGCCGCAAATGCGCAACGCACCCTCAAAGGCGTTGAACACTGCGACCTTACCTTCACCACCAATGGCGTCAGCCATGTAACGGCCAATTGTGGTGCCCATGTAGTAGTTGTCAGAAGTGGTGTTATTCACCGCATGGGGTGACTGGTGATCGACTGTGAAAACGGGAATGCCCGCGTTTTTCAGTGCTTCGAACTTTGGCTCAACCGCATCATCGCCAAGGATCGAGATAACCGCATCGACGCCTTGGTTCAGCAAGATATCATGATTGTCAGCATGAACCTGATTGTCACGACCACCATCAACGGGAACCACTGTTCCGCCAAGTTCTTCGACAGTGCTCACGGCACCGTTAAACGCCTCGCGGTCCCAAAAGTGCTGGGTGCCAACAACGGCGACACCAACTGTTTTGCCTTCAAGTGTCGCGTGTCCATCAGCCGCTGCCGCGCTGGCCATTGACACGGATGCAGCCAGTACGGCCACGATCTTCAACGTGTTTTTCATTATTTCCTCCCTAGGGTGACGCCTTATTCCAGACGCCTGAAGTAATCACATCTTTCATGCCAGTCCAAGGCTCGGCGCGAAATCATGCTTAACATATGACAATTTGTATGCCATGTGTCAAATCTGTATTTGGGAGGATACTAAGTGCCGGAGCAGCTTCTAATTGGCATTGATGCAGGGACCACAACAGTAAAGGCCGCAGCATATACGTTGTCGGGCCAACAGGTTACTGTGGCGCGAAATAGTCTGACTGTTCTACGCATCGCAGATGGGTTTTCCGAATTGGCGATGGATGAAATCTGGGATGCCGTTGCTGCATGTATCCGTGAGATTGCGGACCAAATAGATCCCGAACAGGTTGTCGGGATTGGTGTATGTGGCCAAGGTGATGGGCTGTGGATGCTGGACGCAGACAAGAAGCCAATCCGCAATGCAATACTTTGGAACGATGCGCGTGCCAGTGACTACGTAACTGAATGGGCGAAAGATGGCACAAGCGATGAAATCTCGCGCTACTGCCGCACCGCCAACTGGCCGGGAACTGCCGGATCGGCCCTAAGGTGGGTGCAGGATCATGAGCCCGAGAATTTCGCCAAGATCGCGCATATCCTTTTTGCCAAGGACTGGATCGTCTGGAAGCTGACCGGGCAAATCGGAACGGACATCAGCGATGCGACCATTCCTTTCCTCGACTTGGAAACAGGCCGCTACGCGCCACAAGTCTTTGCCGCTCTCGGACTTCCCGATTTGTCAGGAAAGCTCCCAAAACACACCACAGCCGATGCCCTTGCTGGTCCGTTAACTGCAGACTTGGGCCTGCCTCCGGTACCCGTCGCACGCGGTGCGTTGGACCTGGCGTCCATGATGACCGCCCTTGGGCTGAATGCGCCCGGAGATATGTGTTTGATCCTTGGCACAACGGCGGTTCTTGCCTACCTGTTCCCGTCCGAGCCCTTCGATGGCCCGCCATTGGCCGCGACGGTACATCACGCCGTGACGCAAGATTGGATCCGCGTTCTTGCCCCGCAATCCGGGGCTTCGGCCTTTGACTGGTTTGCCGCCCTGCACCCCAACAGCTTTGGCGGGATTGATGCGGGCGAGGTTGCCGCGAAGATCAACGAGGCGGCAAAAGATGTCGCGCCCGGGGCAAATGGGGTTCTGTTTCTGCCGTTTCTGACCGGGGAACGCGCGCCCTTCGTCGCACCTGACGCAGCGGGGTCGTTCCACGGCTTACGCGCCGGCACCTCAAAGGCCGATCTGGCGCGGGCTGTGATGGAAGGAACAGGCTACAGCCTGCGGCATTGTCTTGTGGCCAGTGGTGCGCCTGCGCCGGCACAGGTCGTGTTGACCGGTGGCGGCGCGCGCAACGCGCTTTGGTGCCAAATCATTGCGGATATTTTGGGCGTGACGGTTTTGGCCAACGCGGCCGAGGATCATGGGCTATGGGGTGCTGCATTGCTGGGTGGTGCCGCAGCGGGCGTCAGCGATCCGCTCATGGGCGCGCGGGTCGAGGCGTTCAGCACATACACCCCGAACGCATCCGCGCATCGCGCCTATACCAAACACTTCGACATCTACCTGAAAGCCATCGACGCAAGCCGCGCCATCTGGGCCGCGATGAGGACTACCGCATGAGCAACATGATGACCGCCGCCGTCTACCACGCGCTGGATGACATTCGTATCGAACAACGCCCGGTGCCTGAGATCGGGCCGGATGACATTTTGCTCAAAACCCTCGCTTGCGGTCTATGCGGTGGTGAGGCGATGGCGTGGTACAAGAAATCAGAACCAAAGGTTTTGGGCCATGAACCGGTCGGCGAAGTGGTCGAGGTCGGCGCAAACGTAACCGACTACAAAATCGGCGAGCGATTATTCGTGAACCACCATGTTGGCCGTGTGCAATCGCATTTGTCGCTACGAGGGCCGCTTTACCCGTGATCCGTTCTACAGCCAGATGAAACTCGATCCCGGTGGCGTGTGCGAATACTATCGCGTGACAGCGCAGCACCTGCGGATGGACGTGCATCGCATTCCCGACAACATGTCCAACGCCGAGGCAATTACGATTGAGCCTTGGTCCTGCGTCGTTGGTGGCCTCAAACACTGCAATATCATACCCGGCGATACGGTCGCCGTTGTTGGGGCGGGCTTTATGGGGCAAGGATTTGTCCACATGGCACCACTCTTTGGGGCTGGCAAAGTTGTCGCCCTCGATTTTTCCGATTGGCGGCTGGAAAAAGCCCGTGAATTTGGCGCGACCCATACAATTAACCCAAAATCAGAAGACGCCGTCGCATCCATGCGGGCGCTCAATAACGGGCGTTTGGCTGACACGGTGATTGTGATTGCCCCCTTTGCCGCAGCTTGGGCGCAGGCCGAGGCTTTGGTCGAGGTTGGCGGCACGTTGCACCTCGGCGCACCGCTTGCGCCAGGCAAAAACTGGGTGCGCGACGGGAACAAAGCCTATTTCGATGAGATCACCGTCACATCCAAATATTCCTCGGACCATACCGACACCTATAGCTATTTTCGCCTTCTCGAAGCGGGCCGGATCGACGCCAAACGCGCTGTCACCAATCACTTTGACATCGCCGACAGCGCAGCGGCGTTCAAAATGCTGGTCGAGGCCGAGAAATCCCTGAAAATCGTGGTCTACCCCCACGGCAAACCGGAGGAGCTGTAATGCTCGAAGCTCTCAAAGCTGAAGTCTGTGAACAGAACCATGAACTCCCCGCAAATGGCCTTGTGGTTGGCTCTGGTGGAAATGTGTCCGGGCGTGACCCTGAAACCGGGTTGATTGTGATCAAACCCTCCGGCGTTAAATTCAACAAGCTGACCCCGGATACGATGGTGGTCGTAGATATGGAAGGCACAGTGGTTGAGGGAGCTATGAAGCCTTCGGTCGATACCGGCATCCATCTTTACATCTACAAACACCGTGCCGATGTTTTCGGGATCACCCATACGCATTCGCCTTATGCCAGTAGCTTTGCGGCACGCGGCGCGCGGATCCCTGCGGTGATGACACCCATAACGCATATGTTGGGACGCGACGTCCCCTGTTCGCGCTACGCAACACCCGGCGATGTGGATACGGGCAAAGCGATCCTTAAGGCCGCAGGTGATGGTTGGGCCACCTTGGTCAAGGCGCATGGCGTGTTTACAATGGGCAAATCGGCGACGCAGGCGACATCCTTTGCGATGTATCTGGAAGAAGCCGCAATGACGACGCATCTGGCGCAGCTACACGGTCCCGTAGATGAACTGCCACAAGAAGAGATCGACCGCTGTTACAATTGGTTCACAAAAAACTATGGGCAGTCAGGCCAAAAACAGATCAAAGGTTGACCTATGGTTCAAAACACCCAACCCAACCGCACCCGCGCCGACAAAGAGACGCTTCTGGCCAATATCGCGTTGCTTTATTACGGAGAGGGCCTGACCCAAAGCGAGATCGCCAAACGGATGCAGGTGTCGCGTGCGACGATCGTCAATATGCTGCGCGAAAGTCGGGATCGGGGGATCGTCGAAATCCGCGTCGACGGGAAACATCTAGCGTCATCTCATCTTGCCCGGGATTTGCGCGACAAATTCAATCTCCAGGATGTCTATGTCGCAACGGCAGACACCCGCGACGGGCCTCAATCAAGGCAAAGTTTGCTGCCTCAGGTGGGGCGTGTTGGTGCGGCAGCCTTGCTTGATATCATCGCGCCGGGCGACAGGGTTGGCGTTGCTTGGGGCGAAACGATTATGGCTGTATCCGATGTCATGCCCCGGTCATCCACCGAAGGCGTCGAAGTGTGCCAGCTTATCGGATCAATGAACTCAAGCCGCGTTCCGGCCTCAGAAAACTGTGCGATCCAGATCGCAGGTAAACTGGGCGCGAAGTGTTTTACACTACATGCACCCGGTATCGTGGCCACATCGGACATGGCAGAGGTATTTCGCAATGAAGTCACGATCAAAGAACAGCTGGCGCGGTTGTCACAACTGGACATGACCGTAGCATCAATCGGCAATGTATCTGGCGACACCCACCTCAAAGCCGCAGGCATGGCCACACAGGAAGAACTGGACGTCGCCCGCGCGCATGACGGTGTGGGAATTATTTGCTGCCGGTTTATCAATACGCATGGGGACGGTATCGCGGTGCCTCCCGACGACCGGCTAATCGCTGCAAAGCTGGATGATCTGCGCAACGCGCGCAAGAAACTATTGGTAGTCTGCGGGGAAGACAGGGCAGAAGCAACCTTGGGCGCGATCCAAGGCGGTCTCGTGACACATCTGTGCGTAGACGAAGCCCTCGGTCGAAAAATACTGCTTGGGTAGGTGGCAGGAGCCAGCCTGTCAAATGATGTGTGTGGTCATTCTTTGTTATAATCAATCCTCCAGTTTTCTATGATCTTCCGTGCTTAAGCGAGATTGCCAAAGATGTGTTCATTGGGCATTCGTTCCTCAGCCTGCCGTTGAATGGCTCTACAAAGGCATTCTGCGTCGGTTTTCCGGGTGCGATGTAGTGCCAATTGGCCCCCGTATCCTAGCGCCATCTCAAAAACAGCTTGCGATGTCATTTCAGTTCCGTTGTCGCTAACGATCATGCTCGGCTGGCCACGCCTGCAGATCAGCTCATCCAGTCGCGGGTCAGTCACCTGCCTGACAACGAGAGATCCAAGACAGTGGCTAGCGCTTCATGGGGTATTGCCAAGTTATTGGTGGCCGGTCGCACGATTGTTGTCACGGATGTTTAAGCAGCTATTTCGGCGGTGTATTCTGTCCATAGGCTGAAGGCATCGTTGCGGGCATGGCGATACGAGTGTGCTGTGATTTGATAACGGCAAGGGCGGAAGATGAAGTTGATCTGATCGTGCGCAGATAGAAACCTCTGGGTCTGCCGGTGTGATTTAAATTTGCCAATAATCTCCTCCTGTTTACGGTGGACCTATGCGAGACTTCGATGGCGTTGCTCAAACCTTTGTGCGCGCGATGGTTGGCTTGGAATGCAAGCGCACTGATAGGCCAATATAGCTGCGCAATTTGCCTGTAATGACAACTCACGGGTCACCAAATTAACTGATCAATCGTCGCAAGAAGTATATTGTAGCCTTTGCGTTTCGCTGCATTTAAACAATAATATCAAGCACATAGCTGTCTGCACTATTAGCACGCCACAACCAATGCTTCTTACCGTAGCTCGTAATAATGACTTCATCCAAAGGCCAATTTATCTTGTTGGGTTGCGGACGATCACGGCGGATGAATTGTGCGAAGTATTGACCAAAGCGATAGTACTTCCAGACGGTACAGGCAATGATTTCACTAGGGTAGCAAAACCCTTCAGCCGCAGCATATCACATGGGATTTTCATGCTACACTCTTACAAGTCAATCCTAGGCTGAACAACTTGGCAATACCAAACATGTTTGCCGATTATCTTTCCCTCCTTGGAGTTAGGCAGGTTGGAGGTCCGCGCCGGTGATCTCGGCAGATGCGACCAGTTTCTGGACGAATGTCCGGGCCTGCTGGGCCCAGGATGCCTTTTCCATGGCTTCTGCGATTTTCGGTTTCACCGTTTCAAATGGTAGCACTGCCCCCAAAGCGACGGCATTCATGCGCACGATGTGCCAACCATGCCGCGTCAGGATCGGTTGCAGAGTGATTTCGCCTTCATCGAGATTGCGCAGGATTGTTTCGAACTCTGGCACGGTGTCGCCCGGCGCAAGCTGGCCCAAGGTGCCGCCAGATGCTTTGGACCCACAGTCGCTTTCACGCGATGCAATCACAGCAAAGGTTTTGACGTCCTTGCCTACAATGGGAATCAAAGCCTCCGCCCGGTGCATGGCATCATTTTTGGCTTTTTCATCACGGGGATCACAGGCGCATAGGATGTGCGATACCTCCCACAAAGGTGGTGCGCGAAAACGGCTTGGGTCTTTCTCCCACTCCGCGTAGATCGCGTCGTCTTCTGGCGTCGTCGGATCGACGACGCTTTCAAGAAGACCCCTGATCTGGGCCTCCTCATTTGTTTCAAACTTGCCCGGTGCCACTTCCTGCGGTTCAGCAACCAAGGCGCGTGCATGCGCTTCTTGCAACAACAAGGTGCAGATCGCGACGGCATTAGCCGCCTTGCGCCAGGCAATGCCCGGCTTTCCAGCCGGTGCATCATGGTTTTGGGTCTCGGTCGCTACTGTTGTGTGCGGAACAGTCTCACCGTTAACGATCAAGTCGGGGAAAAATGCTGAATTCATCTGACTTACTCCGCTGGTGTCGACTTAGGCGCGCTGCGCTTCGGCAGTGCCTTGCCGCGACGTGACCGCACGATCTGATATCCGGGCCGTGTCAGGTATTTCACCGGCGCTGCAAAACCTGACACCATGTGCACCAACCGCGTGAACGGGAAGACCGCTGTGATAAGCAAGCCAAGGAAGATGTGCAGCTTATAAAGCCAGTGGACATCAACGACGGTGACCCACGCGTTTAGGTTCCAGGTGATGATACTTTGGGACCACGACATAAAGCGTACCATCTCGGACCCATCCATATGCTGGAGCGTCTGCGTGATGGTCAGCAGGCCGATTGCCAGCTGCAGCCAGATCAACACCATAATGGCGATGTCAGACCAACTGGAGTTCGCCCGGATCCGCGCATCTGTCAGGCGCCGATGCAAAAGCAACGCGCCCCCAACCAATGCGGCAATCCCCGCAGGACCGCCAATGATCACGGCCATCCATTGTTTCAGCGCGTAAGGTACGCCAAGTGCGTCTAGCACCCAGACCGGCGTGAACAGGCCAACTAAGTGCCCAAAGAAGATCGTGATGATCCCCACATGGAACAGGATAGACCCCCACATCAATTGCTTGCGACGCAAGAGCTGGCTTGAAGAACTTTTCCACGTGTACTGATCCCGGTCATACCGCGCGATAGAGCCGATAACCAAGATGGTCAGCGCCGCATATGGCATAATGCCGAAGATGATGAAGTCGATATCGAAATTCGCAAACATTTCGGTGTCTCCTTATTCTGCTGCGTGCTGGGGCGCAGGGTTCATGGGAAGATCCATCTGGGCAAGCATTTCGCGCGCCTGTGGACAGCCTGCATTCGGGTCCGGGCCAAAAAGCACTTCGCTCTCTTCCCAAACCTCATCGAGGGCTTCCAAATCAGTCGGGTCGTCGTCAGGTTGTGCCAACATCTCTGCCAAGGCTTCTTGGTCAGCTTTCACACCGGCCAGTTGAAGCAGGCTGGCGAACACGGCACCATAGGCACTCTCACGGCGCACCAAGCGGGCGTTCAGTGCTTCCAAGATATGGGCAGCATCCGCCAAGGTTTCCTGCGCCACCTCTGGGGACCGTGTGGCAAGGAATTCCAGCAAGACGGGTAGGTAATCGGGCAACTCTGATGTGATTGGATCGAACCCGCTTTCGCGGTAGGTTTCCACTAGCGACACCATCGCCCCACCCCGGTCACGGCTTTCACCGTGCACGTGTTCAAAGAGGTTGAGCGACAGGGTCCGCGACCGGTCGAAGAGCAGCACAAACTGTTCTTCGAGATCGTAGATGTCACGCCCGCTCAGCTCCTCCACCAGCGGGCGCAACGCCCGACGCGCTGCTGCTGTCAATCGCGTGTCCGAGGCGATGACGGCGCCTATCTCGGGCATGGCATGCTGCAGCTCGCGTGTCGGGTAACTCAGCAAGAGCGAGAATGCTTTCAAAGTGCAGTCCATATCACATTGCTTCCGTTGGCATTTTCAGGGTTTTTTTGAGCCACCGAAGAGAGAGCCTTTGGAAGATCCGCCACCACATCCGTTGGTATCGGTAAAGCCGCAGCCGCCGCGCAGGTCATAGGCTTCTTCGACCTGCTCACGGTGCGTTGTCGGAATGACAAAGCGGTCTTCGTAATCGGCAAGGGCCATGATCTTATACATGTCCTCAATCACGCGGCCCGATAGACCGACGCGCGCGGCGATACCTTCGTTGATCACGCCCTCGATGGTTTTCGAGCGCATGTAGGATCGCATCGCCAGCATCCGTTCCAACGCCGTGACCACGGGGGCTTCGTCGCCTGCGGTCAGCATGTTGGCAAGATATTTGACCGGGATACGCAGGTCTTTGACGTCTGGCATGCCTTCGCTGGTGCCAATGGCACCCGCCTCGGCGGCGTTCTGGATTGGGGACAACGGCGGGATATACCACACCATCGGCAAGGTCCGGTATTCAGGGTGCAGAGGAAAGGCGACTTTCCACTCCATCGCCATTTTCCAAATCGGGCTTTCTTGCGCCGCTTTGATCCAATCCACCGGGATACCGTCGGCGCGGGCTGTTTCGATCACAACAGGATCGTTGGGATCAAGAAACACCCCCAATTGGGCATCATAAAGGTCCTGTTCATCCTCCATATTCGCCGCATCTTCTATCTTGTCGGCATCATAAAGCATGACGCCCAAGTACCGGATGCGCCCGACGCAGGTTTCCGAACAGACCGTTGGATTGCCGCTTTCGATCCGAGGGTAGCACAGCGTGCATTTCTCGGATTTGCCGGATTCCCAGTTGTAGTAGATTTTCTTGTACGGGCAGCCTGACACACACATGCGCCAACCGCGACACTTTTCCTGGTCGATCAAAACGATGCCGTCTTCTTCGCGCTTATAGATCGCACCCGAAGGGCAGGATGACGCGCGGGCCGGGTTCAGGCAGTGCTCGCACAAACGGGGCAAATACATCATGAATGTATTCTCGTATTCGCCGTAGATTTCCTTCTGGATGCCTTCAAAGTTGTAGTCTTCCGACCGCTTCGAGAATTCACCGCCAAGGATTTCTTCCCAGTTTGGGCCCTTTTCGATCTTCTCGATCCGCTCGCCGGTGATCTTGGACCGGGGGCGTGCCGTCGGGAACGCCTCCATTTCTGGTGCAGACTTCAGGTGGTCATAGTCGAAATCAAACGGCTCATAATAGTCGTCAATTTCCGGCATCGCAGGGTTGGCAAAGATGTTGGACAAGATACGCCATTTGCTGCCCTGCTTGGGCTGCAGTTTACCCGCCTTGGTCCGTTCCCATCCACCTTTCCAACGCTCTTGGTTTTCCCAATCAGTCGGATAGCCAAGACCGGGTTTGGTTTCCACGTTGTTGAACCATGCGTATTCAACGCCGTCCCGGCTCGTCCAGACGTTTTTGCACGTGACAGAACAGGTATGGCACCCGATGCATTTATCGAGGTTCAGCACCATGCCTATTTGTGCGCGGATTCTCATGTCTCTGCCTCCTGTGCAGGTGCTTTCCAGCTCTCTTCTTTGTCGAGCCAGTCGACTTTCTTCATCTTGCGGATAACCACGAATTCATCCCGGTTTGCGCCCACGGTGCCGTAGTAGTTGAAGCCGTAAGACTGCTGAGCGTAGCCACCAATCATGTGGGTTGGTTTCAGCACGGTGCGGGTAACTGAGTTATGAATACCGCCGCGGTGCCCTGTCTTTTCAGAGCCGGGTGTATTCACGATCTTTTCTTGTGCGTGATACATGAAGGTCGTGCCTTCCTTGATCCGCTGGGACACCACCGCGCGCGCCGTCAAAGCGCCGTTGGTGTTGTAGACCTCGATCCAATCGTTGTCGGCGATACCGGCAGTTTTCGCATCCACCTCGGATATCCAGACCACCGGCCCACCCCGGTTAAGCGTCAGCATCAACAGGTTGTCGGTATAGGTCGAATGTATACCCCATTTCTGGTGCGGTGTGTTGAAGTTCAACACTAGGTTGTCGCCATCATCCTGCACGTCCTTGGTGATCGTTTTCAGATCAATCGGCGGACGATAGGACATAAAGCCTTCACCAAAGGCCAGCATCCAAAGGTGATCTTGATAGAGCTATTGTCGCCCGGTCAGGGTCCGCCATGGGATCAACTCGTGCACGTTCGTATAGCCCGCATTATAGCTGACCTTCTCGCTTTCGATGCCCGACCACGTCGGGCTAGAGATGATTTTGCGTGGCTGTGCGGCGATGTCATGGAACCGGATTTTGTTCCCGTGTTCACCTTCGGCGAGGTGCGCATGTTCGCGCCCTGTTGCTTTTTCCAGCGCTTCCCACGCTTTCACAGCGACATTGCCGTTCGTCTCGGGGGCGAGCATCAAAATGACTTCGCAGGCATCAATCGCACTTTCGATCTTGGGCCGGCCTGCCGCCGCACCATCCAGTTGCACACCATTCAACGCGCCCAGATTATCGATCTCTTCCTGCGTATTCCAAGTGATGCCCTTGCCGCCATTGCCTAGCTTGTCCATCATCGGCCCAAGGGCGGTGAAGCGGTCATAGATCGCGGTGTAATCCCGCTCGACGGCAATGTAGGCCGGGGCCGTCTTGCCGGGAATGAGGTCACATTCGCCTTTCTTCCAGTCTTTAACCTGATCCCGGGCAATCTCGGCAGGTGTATCGTGCAGGATCGGCAAGGCGACGATATCAGTCTCCTTGTCCAGATAGCCGGGTACAATTTCCTGGAACTTTTTAGCGATGGACTTGAAGATCTCCCAATCCGACTTGCTTTCATACGCCGGATCAACAGCTGCTTGCAGCGGGTGGATGAACGGGTGCATATCAGACGTGTTCATGTCGTCTTTTTCGTACCAAGACGCAGTTGGCAGAACGATGTCGGAATAGACCGCAGTGGTGGACATACGAAAATCGATGGTCACCAGAAGGTCCAGTTTGCCGCGCGGTGCATCTTCATGCCACTTGGCCTCTTTTGGCAGTTGTGCGCCATCTTCGCCTAAGTCCTTGCCCATGACACCGTTATCGGTGCCCAGTAGGTGCTTAAGGAAATATTCGTAGCCTTTGCCCGAGGACCCCAACAGGTTAGAGCGCCACACGAACAGGTTGCGCGGCCAGTTGGCAGGGTTGTCCGGGTCCTCGCAAGACATTTCCAGATCACCGGATTTCAGGTTCTCGGCAACATAGGCCGGGATTTCCTTGCCAGCTTCTTTCGCGGCCTTCGCCACCTCAAGCGGGTTGGTTTTCAGCTGTGGCGCAGAGGGCAACCAGCCCATACGCTCGGCCCGGATGTTGTAGTCAATCAGGCTGATGTCCCAATCACCCTCTGGCGCTGTGGGCGACAGGATTTCATCGGCTTTTAATGTCTCATAGCGCCACTGATCTGTGTGGGCATACCACGCAGAGGTAGAGTTCATGTGCCTCGGTGGACGGTTCCAATCGAGCGCAAAGGCCAGCGGCTGCCAACCCGTCTGCGGACGCAGCTTTTCTGTGGCCTACATAATGTGCCCAGCCACCGCCGGATTGTCCGACGCAGCCGCACATGACCAGCATGTTGATGACCCCACGATAGTTCATATCCATGTGGAACCAGTGGTTCATCGCAGCCCCGATGATGATCATCGACTTGCCTTTGGTTTTCTCGGCGTTATCTGCAAATTCACGGGCGACATGGGCGATCTTGTCGGCAGGGACGCCTGTGATCTTCTCGGCCCACGCAGGTGTGCCCGGCATCTCATCGGTATAGTCGGAAGTGACCCAGTCACCGCCAAGACCTCGATCAAGGCCGTAATTGGCGCAGAACAGGTCAAACACAGTTGCCACGGCGATCTCGCCATCGGCGGTCTTGACCTTCTTGACCGGGATGTTGCGGGTCAGAACGTCTGGGTGATCGGCGTCAGTCTCGAACTGTCCGTAGGCTTCACCGCCGAAATATGGGAAATCAACGCCGACCACCTCGTCATGGTCCTCTTCCAGAACGAAAGACATTTTCAGCTCTGTCTCGGCTGCGTTCGCCTTCTCTTCGAGGTTCCATTCACCGTATTCGCCCCAGCGATACCCGATCGATCCATTTGGCGCGACAAGGCTGCCCGACTTGCCATCAAAGGCGACAGTCTTCCATTCCGGGTTGTTGTCTTCACCCAGTTTGCCGTCCAGATCGTCAGCGCGCAGGAAGCGGCCGGGGATCAGCTTACCGTCTTTTTCTTCCAACTTCACCAGCATCGGGAAGTCGGAATACTTGCGAGTGTAATCCTCAAAATACTCGGACTGCCGGTCAAGGTGGAATTCGCGCAGGATCACGTGGCCGAAGGCCATGGCAAGCGCGGCATCAGTCCCCTGCTTGGCGTTCAGCCAGACGTCGCCGAATTTCGCGGCCTCGGAATAATCCGGGCAGATCACGGCGGATTTGGTACCTTTATAGCGGGCTTCGGTGTAGAAATGCGCGTCTGGTGTCCGTGTCTGTGGCACGTTCGAGCCCCAAAGCAGCAGATAACCAGAATTATACCAATCCGCACTTTCGGGCACGTCCGTCTGTTCACCCCATGTCATGGGAGAGGCTGGTGGCAGGTCGCAGTACCAGTCGTAGAAGGACATGCAAACGCCACCCAGCAAGCTGAGGTAACGCGAGCCAGCGGCGTAGGATACCATCGACATCGCAGGGATTGGCGAGAAGCCGAAGACGCGGTCAGGGCCGTATGTTTTGGCGGTGTACGCATTGGCCGCCGCCGTGATCTCGGTCGCTTCATCCCACGTGGCGCGGACAAAACCACCCTTGCCGCGGGTTTCGACATATGATGCGCGCAGGATTGGATCGGCTTGCAACTTGGTCCAAGCCTCAATCGGCTCCATCGTTTCGCGCATCTTGCGCCAGACCTTCATCAAGCGACCACGGACCAGCGGGTTCTTCACGCGGTTGGCGGAATAAAGATACCAGCTATAGCTTGCCCCACGGGCACAGCCACGTGGTTCGTGGTTGGGCAGATCAGCGCGGGTGCGCGGGTAATCTGTTTGTTGAGTTTCCTAGGTCACGATCCCGGATTTGACATAGATCTTCCAGCTGCATGAGCCTGTGCAGTTCACTCCGTGGGTCGAGCGCACAACTTTGTCGTGGCGCCAGCGGTTGCGATAGGTGTCTTCCCAATCGCGACCCTCATTTGTTGTCTTGCCGAAACCATCGGAAAACGTCTCAAGGTTTTTGGATTCCAGAAAGTTCAGTTTATCGAGCAGGTGGCTCATGTCTTTTCTCCTGTGAGAGTGATCCTGCCCCGGACGCGTGCCGGGGCAGGCAGGCGTGAGGTTTAAGGGTTCTCGACGTAGGCGTTGGGCCGTAGATAGAACCACCAGTTGATTGCGATACAGACGGCGTAGAAGACGGCAAAGCCGTATAGGGCGTATTCAGGGTGTCCCGCGCCCAGCTGTTCGCCGAACACTTTCGGGATAATGAATGCGCCGTAGGCTGCGACCGCTGCTGTCCAACCCAGTGCAGGGCCAGCCTGCTCTTTGTTGAAGACGACGGCGATGGTACGGAAGGTTGATCCGTTGCCGATACCGGTTGCCGCGAACAAGATCAGGAACAGACCCAGGAATGGATAGAAATACTGCTCTGGTGTCGCAGAAGAATAGGCTTGCTGGATGAAGTATGCGACACCCAGTGCAGAAGCGACCATCACGATGGAAATCCATTGTGTCACACGGGCTCCGCCCAGTTTGTCAGCCATCATACCACCGATGGGTCGGATCAACGCACCGATAAATGGCCCCATCCATGCAAACATCAGAGCCGACGGACCGTTAGGGTTCACAGTGTCGTGGGTCATCAGGCCGCCCACTTCGAGGTGACTGAAGCCAAAGAGCACTTTGATGGTCAGCGCCAGCGCGGCGGAGTAACCAATGAACGAGCCAAAGGTCATGGTGTAGATGACAGTCATGGCCCAAGTGTGCTTGTTGCCGAAAATCTGGTACTGACGGCTCAGGTTCTGGCCGACGGCACCGGGGATCATTTTCAGACCCAGAACGGTCAGCCCGATCACGATGGGCAGGACCAGCCACTTCGACAGGCCGATGCCGGATGTTGGCAAACCAGCCTCAGTGCCGGGCAACAACAACCAAAGGCCGAAGGCTGCAGTCAGAAAGCCAATCAACAGCATGCCGGTGATGGTTGCGAAAGCACCCAGTGGATTGGGAATATCCGGTGAGACATGTTCATCGCGAATGTTGTTTATCCCGATCCAACCGACGATGGTGAGGGGGACCAAGAACACCAACCATATCAGGCCCGCGTTCTGAATATATGTCTCGGTCCCAGCCGGAATTTTGCCGATCAAGGTCCCGGATGTGTTGACCAGCGTGCGGCTTTCACCTCCGAACAAGCCCATTGTCATCGCCAGAGGAATCAGGATCTGCATAGTGGTTACACCGAAGTTGCCCAGCCCCGCGCTCATCCCCAATGCATAGCCTTGGATCTTCTTTGGATAGAAGAAACTAATGTTTGACATTGAAGAGGAGAAGTTGCCGCCGCCGATACCGGACAAGAAGGCCAAGATTTGGAAGTACCACAGCGGTGTGTCAGGATCTTGCAGTGCCAAACCTGTTCCGACCGCCGGGATCATCAGCAACGCAGTGGTGAAAACGATGGTATTTCGCCCGCCTGCGATACGGATGAAGAAGGTTGACGGGATGCGGAGCGTTGCACCGGTTAGGCCGGCGATTGCACCTAGGGTAAAGAGGTCAGATTTCGCGAAGCCAAAGTCGAGGTTGACCATCTGAACGGTAATGATGCCCCAGTAAAGCCAAACCGCAAAGCCGCACAGCAACGACGGGATTGATATCCAAAGGTTGCGTGTGGCAATCGCCCTGCCTGTGGAGGACCAGTAACTGTCGTCCTCGATATTCCAGTCTCTTAGATCTTGTCCCACTTGTATTCTCCAAGATGAGGGGTGGGACGGACCACCGGGTGGCCCGCCTTATGCAATGCTTATTCAGCGGCCCGTGCACCGTTCTTCTGGGCGATTGCAGTCAGCACTTCTTCAAGAGCTGCATTCGCCTTTTCTGCCCGCGCCCGCAGAGTCTCGATATTGGCGGCGGCAAAGTTGGCACGCTCTTCGTCTTCCTGCCGGGTCGAGAACCGGACAAAGAAAGCCAGGAAGGATGCGCAGGTCACGACAACGCCGAGAATGAAGAAGGCCTCAGACCAATCGATGACGTTCTTGAACAAGAAGCCTGCAAGAACCGCACCTGCATTCCCGCCAGCCCCGACCACGCCGGCCACAGCACCCAACGCTTTTTTGTTGATGAACGGGACAACAGAATAGGTCGCGCCTTCGGCCATCTGCGTGAACAGTGAGAACACAATCAGGGATGGCAGGGCGAGGAACAGAACATTCATCTGACTAAAGACCATCAAGGCACAGCCTTCAAAGAACAGGCATATAAACAGCCAGAACGCCCGCCCTTTCAGTCCCCAATTCCAAACGTAAGGACAGCACATGATCGCGAGAAGTACGAAATCGTCATAGACTTGTGAATTCACCACTTCATCCGGCAATGCACAGCATCAGAGTTCAACCCGACCGCACAAAAGAGCCGCAAGCTCGCAAAACTCAAGCCGATATTGCTAACCTCAGGATAACAAGGCGGACGGCTCGCCGACTCTCATGAAAAATCGAACCTCTAGCTTGCAGAACCGCATCAAAACCATCCGACGTTTCACAGCTATTCCTTGCGGATTACGCCTGTGATTGCAGCCGCACCCAAGGCCGTCACGATCCAGCCTATCGCTTTTGCGAACCATCTGATCCACCATCCTGTTTTGCCCCATGGCGAGCGGGATGTGGAGGGCGCCCATGCGCTTTCCTGCCCCAGTGACACCAGCGGGATAGCCAGATCAGCCGCATATGCTATTGCGTTGAACGTCTCCCAATCCTGACCGCCCTGCCCTTCGGATGCCCAGAATGCACCGGGATTGTCCGGATGGCTTTTCGTGGCCGCGACCCAATCTGTCGAGACCAGAATTGGTGCTGCATTCGGGGTCATGTCACCGGCCCGCCAGGCCTGCTCAAAGAAAACACCCAGTCCTGCGATTAAAATCAATGCAACGACAACCGCGCGGCCGGGGCGGTAGCCATACCCGATGGTCCAGCGCAGCATGATATCCAACAACCAGGATCCAAAACGCCGAACCCGACTGCTGCCACGGACATCCAGAAGTCTGCGGTGTTCTGCACGCAGGCGTTTTTCTTTGTTCATCAAAACCGTGCGGGCATCATTGCGATGCCCCATATTGATTAGAACGCTGGCCAGTTGCTCATAGGGTTGGGCGGTGAATTGCGTATCTTCCGGGCGCCGTTCGAGCCAATCCAGTCGGGCCTTGATATTCGTGTCGGCGTGGCGGGAAAAATCGGTGTAGCGAAAGCCATCAAGCCGCACAGGGTAGGCTGCACCGGGGCCGACAGGTTCGTCCTTCAGGCGGCCAACATCCGCCCCGGCAAGGTTCACGATACCGCGCGAAATCTGGTTGTCCTGTAAAAACAGAATACCACCGATACGCGCCCGCGCAAGACTGAGCGCCATGTCATGGCCATGTTCCTCGGTCGCGCCAAAAACCAGCGACCCGACACCATTCTCGGCCAGGCTGACGGACGTATTGGTCAGAAAGAAATCATGCTCGACCCGCGTTGAGGAAAAGAACAGCAGCCCTTGCGATACCAGATTTGTGACCCCGTCCGCATAAGGGTAATTGCCAAGAAAGGCAGAGCCTTCCACCCGAAGCGATGGCGCGAAGATGGCGTCTTGTGCTGGGCTTTCGAGGATTGCGTCGCAAACTTGCAAATCCCCGGTGATACGCGCGCCCGCAAGGCTGATTTCGCCAACCACATGGGTGGCCCCCCTGATGTAGACAGACCCGGAAAACGCGGCGTTATCGGCAGACAGATCGCTCATGTGGCAGCCTGAGATATGTAGCCCCCTGAGCCGCGCGTTCACCATGTTGATCGGATCACCAAGATAGCACTGAGACAGGGAGATATCCCGGTCGCAGTCACATCCCTGCAAGTCCAGCGAGCCAGTAATCCATGCCCCACGCAGGCGGATACCTTTGTCATGCAACGCCACATGATCGCTGAGCAAAAGCAGTCGGATCAGGTCAGATCGGATAGTTCGGTCCGGGCTGGCCTTTACCGGCAGATCACCATCGCCGATGATAATACGATCAGGCGTGTGACAGGCCGCGACCAATTTTTCCTCGGCCGGGGAAAGTGGGGCAAAATCATCCAATGAAATCATACGCCAAGCGTGGCATGGGGCGTCAGGCCATGCAAGCGTCATGGGCCAGACCTATGGCCCCATATTCTAGGCGTAATTCACTGCAAGTCTCAACTTTGGCATTAGGAACCCCTATTCGCTGTTTGGTATGATTTGTATTAAGTTGACGTTGTCCATGTTCAAGCCGGAGAACCGCACATGGAATGCAAAACTGTATGCACCAGAAAACCCGGTCAGGGTCTGAAACCAATGGGGTCTATGCCCATAATATTGCTCAGGCGTCCAATACGCATCAAAACCGTGACCGGGGAAATCGCGTTGGTCATTGCCATATGTTGTCAACTGGGTTGTGAACACATTGACTTGAAATTCGTGATGCCGGAACCAGTCGGCCATCAAGACAGGATTTTCCAGCGTTGTAATCACACGGAACAGGCAGACTGACAGGGCCCGTGGACTCTCTGGCTTTTGCCAATCAAACGCCAGCATATCCACTACGGCTTTTGTCTGTTCGCTGTCTTCCAGACAGGACATCGCATCTGGGTGAGCCTCAATGACCTCACTGTATTTGGACCATTGCGGATGGTTTTCATCCATAAGTCTTATGAGGCTGTAAGGTGTTGTTGCCTGCGTCGTCAATTTGTCGCGCGGAATTAGGAAAGCGCTGCGATCCGTAGGCGTATCTGGAAGCGTTATCCACGGGGGTGGGGGTACATAGTCGTCTTCCGAATTGCTCTGCGCGATAGCAGGCGATAACAAAGCACTTACTGCAGCGACCACAGCAAAGGAGGTCTTAAGGGAGTTTATAAAGTGCATTCTAATGGTCCCCCCAACCTTCGGCCTGCATTTCCATAAGGCGCGATGCGGTTCGCTCAAACTCGAACGCGCCTTCGCCTTCCAGATATAACCGCTTGGGCACATCCGCTGCTGAACATATCAGGCGCGTTTTGGCCTCATATAGCGCATCAATCAGGGTGACAAACCGTTTTGCCTCGTTGAAATTGTTGCGTGACAGGCAAGGGATGTTTTCCAGCACCAGAACCCTGACCGCATCTGCTACGGCCAGATAATCTGCCGGACCAAGGGGCTTGCCGCACAGATCAAAAAAACTGGCGCGGGCGGCACCATTATGGAACGCGGGCAGGACCACTTGCCGTCCTTTGACGGTCAGGGTCAACGGCGCGTCCGAGCCACCGGTCAGCGCGTTCCAGATGATATCAATCTGCGCGCGGGCTTTTGCATCTGCCGGGGCAAAGTAAACCTGTTCCCCGGCAAGACGGTCCTGCCTGTAATCAGTGTGTGCGATCAGTTCGTGAACGACCAGCCGATCCTTGATCAGGGCTATAAAGGGCAGGAACAGATTGCGGTTCAGACCATCTTTATAAAGGTCATCCGGCACGCGGTTTGAGGTCGTGACCACCACCACACCGGCGTTGAACAATTGCTCAAACAGCCGCCCGACAATCATTGCGTCAGTAATGTCAGTGATCTGCATCTCGTCGAAACATAGCAGCCGTACCTGACTGATTATTCCTTCAGCAACAGGCAGGATAGCGTCATCCACTTCGGTTTTGCGGGCCTCGTGCAAAGCCGTATGAACCTCTTGCATGAAGACATGAAAATGCACGCGGCGCTTTTTGGGCTCCTCGACATGATCGAAGAACAAATCCATCAGCATCGACTTGCCACGCCCGACACCGCCCCACAGATAGAGCCCGCGTATAGGGGGCACGTCTTCCGAAAACAGGCTGCTGAACAGACCTTTCTTCGCAGGTCGGGCTGACAGGGCTGTTTGTATGTCTTCGAAAAATGGCAAAGCCTCGCGCTGGGCGTCGTCCGGGGTTAGGGCCCCGGCCTGAACTTTGGCTTCATAGATGTCAGATAACGTACGGGTCATGGGTTTCGTGTTTACGATTGCATCAGCCATAAGGAAAGCTGATCTGACAGTCCATAATTCATGAATTGACCCTGCACCGATTTTGACCCAGCGTGACGGGATGACAAGCAAAAACGCATCCCTGATTACCCCCGTTCTGGTGGGCGGTTGCATAATCATGATGCTGGGCTTCGCGATCCGGGCAAGTTTCGGCGTGTTCCAGATCCCTATAGCGCAGGAATTCGGCTGGCCCCGTGCGGAATTCTCGCTGGCGATTGCCATTCAGAATCTGGCCTGGGGGATTGGTCAGCCGATCTTTGGCGCGATTGCAGAAAAACTGGGGGACCGAAAGGCGATTATCGCGGGCGCGCTGCTTTATGCGGCGGGGTTGGTTTTGTCATCTTTTGCCACGACCCCCGGCGCGCACCAGTTTCTGGAAATCCTAGTGGGGTTCGGGATTGCCGGCACCGGGTTCGGTGTGATCCTTGCCATCGTGGGCCGCGCTGCCTCGGACGAGAACCGGTCCATGGCGCTGGGTATTGCCACCGCTGCCGGATCCGCCGGGCAGGTGTTCGGCGCACCTTTGGCCGAGCTGCTTCTGGGCTTTTTCACATGGCAGACGGTGTTTCTGATTTTCGCAGGTATCATGCTGGCATCGCTTTTCGCGCTGCCGATGATGCGCGCACCGATCACTGCAAACAAAACAGAGCTTGAAGAGAGCATGGGGGTCGTCCTGAAGCGCGCCTTCAAGGATCCATCCTATATGATGATCTTTCTGGGCTTCTTTTCCTGTGGCTATCAACTGGCCTTTATCACGGCGCATTTTCCGGCCTTTGTGACCGAGGTATGCGGCCCCATTGCGCCCGGCGGGTTTCTGGCGGGGATGGGGATCACCACAACCTCGGCCCTTGGGGCCATGTCCATTGCGCTGATCGGGCTTGCCAATATCGGCGGTACAATTCTGGCGGGGTATCTGGGCAAACGCTATAGCAAGAAGTACCTGCTGGCGGGCATCTATACGGCGCGCACGATTGTGGCAGCGCTGTTTATTCTGACCCCGATGACACCCGCTACAGTCATTCTGTTCAGCCTTGCCATGGGATCATTGTGGCTGGCCACTGTGCCCCTGACCAGCGGGCTTGTCGCCCATATCTACGGGTTACGGTACATGGGGACGCTTTACGGGATCGTGTTCTTTTCTCACCAGCTTGGGTCGTTCCTTGGCGTCTGGCTAGGCGGGCAGCTTTATGACATCACAGGCGACTATACGTTTGTATGGTGGGTTGGCATCGGCGTTGGGGCATTCAGCGCGATTGTACACCTGCCTGTGCGTGAAAAACCTTGGGCCGCAGCGCATCAGCTTGCTTAGGGCGTAAAGACCGGGAACCAGTCTTCGCGTAGCCGTTGGCCCTGCGCCATGCCATGGCCGGGAAACGGCGGAGACGTCCTGCCCGGACGCTCTACGTATCTTGCATCATCGCCGACCCAACGCAAAGACAACGCGCGCCTGCGGTGTTGGGCAAAATTTCCACGTGCCCCATGGGCAGTGCGATAATCAAACAGTACCACGTCGCCCGGTTGCATCGGCCATTCCAATACGCGCAAATCAGCGGGATTTGCATCCGGGTCAGGCACCGGGGTCCAATCCTGTGGACCGTCATAGAAATCACTGTCATCGGCCCAACTAACCGGGCGGACCATCTTGTCCCATTTATGAGACCCCGCGATAAAGCGCAGGCTGGCCTGCTCGACCGGGTCGATGGGAATCCACAGGCTGACGGTTTGCTGGCCTTCAACGAAATAATATGGCGCGTCCTGATGCCATGGGGTGGGTTTGGGCGTACCGGGTTCCTTGACCAGTACATGGTCATGAAAGAACTGCGCGGTTTCAGACCCCATGGCCCGCGCGGCAAGTTTGGCCGCAGGGCTTTCGCGCACGATCCGCCCGAATTCAGGGATGCGGGTCCAGTTGCAATAATCGTCGAAAAAGCGCCCTTCTGTCACAGAATTCTCGGAGGCATATTCGCCCGGCTCTGCCATATTTCGGGCGATACCGTCTGCGATCACATCAACCCAGTCGGCGAATACACCAGGCACCATAACCGCGCCATCGCGTTGGAACGCTTCTATTTGCGTGTCGGTGATCATCGGTTTCTCCATGTATTCAGGATATAGCGGCTGGTTATCAGATCCAGATGCGCGCCGCCGCCATTTTTGGCGATTGTGATTTCCTCGGCCGTGTGGCGTCGGAAGAGATCGGGTTGGTAAAAATCAGCGATTACATCGTCGCGGCTGATCTCGCCCGCTCTTAGTGGTATTTTCAACTCGCCTATATGATCAAGGGTCGTGTCGAAACTATCGACGAAAAGGCGCGCACGGGTCAGGGCGGTGGTATCTACCTCGCGCATATCGGGGCGGTAGGCGCCGATCAGGTCCAGATGCTGGCCGGGACGCAACCAGTCGCCCTTGATGACAGCTTCCCGAGACATGGTGGCGGTGCAGATGATATCAGCCTGCGCTACGGCTTCGGGCAGGTTAGTGGTGTGGGTCAAACCACGGGCCTGCGCGAGTTGTGCTGCCTTGTCCGATGTGCGGTTCCAAACTGTGAAATCTGCCTGCGGAAACGCGCTGCGATAGGCATCGATCATCGTGCTGCTCACAGTTCCGGCACCGACAAGCAGGATGTTTTGCACATTGGGCGGCGCAAGTCGTTTCGCCGATAGAAGCAGAATCTGCGGCGGTTTTCCATTTCGTCACCAGATGAAAATCGATCATTGCCTCAAGCTGGCCAGTCTCGTCAGAGAACAGGCAGACCGCACCATTGACATTAGGCAGGCCCTTCGCGGCATTTTGCGGGAAGACCGTGACAGTCTTGACCAGTTGGCCAAGGCCGGTGATCCACGCCGCGCGCGGCAATAACGTGTCGTCCCCCCGGTAGAGAAAGCCATCATTCACCTGCGCTTTGGGCAATCTATGCCCGGCTTCCAGCGCGCCTGTCAGACCCGCCCAGTCCAAAAGCGGATCGCAGGCTTCAAAACCTATAACCTCAAAGCCCTGCATCGGCCTTACTGAGCAAACCGTGATCAACCAAAGCTTCTGCCCAGCCATCCGACCCTTCAAAGAGATGCGCCTGCCATCCCCGCGCCTGTGCTGCGGTTATGTTGTCCACCCGGTCATCAGCAAAGAGCAGGCTTTCGGGCGGTAATCCGCAATCCTGCTCAACCATCTCGTAAATCGCAGGGTCTGGTTTGATGACTTGCATATGACCCGAGATATAGCGGCGGTCGAATTCCCCCAGAAACGGGTATTGGGTTTCAGCGTAGGCGAAGCTTTCAATACCGAAATTGGAAAGCGCAAAGACCGGAACGCCTTTTTCGCGCAGCGCGCGCAGCAGGTTCAAAGACTGTGGGATCGCGGGACTGGCCATCTTGATCCATTCGTCATGCCACATGCGGATCTCGGCGCGCCACTTTGGGTAAACTTCAGCGGTTTCATAGATGGTTTCCCTGAAGGGGCCGCCCATATCGATCACGTCGTTCATGCCGTGCAGATCAACTTCGGCAAACATGGCCTTACGGCGGTCTTCACCGATGACCGCATCATAATGCCGCTCGGGCTGCCATTCGATCAGGACATTACCGATGTCAAAGATAACAGCCTGAATGGTCATGTGTTAAGCCCGTAAAGAGCTTCAGCGTGGAAGGCGATATGATCTTCCATGAAGGTGGATACAAAGAAATAGGAATGATCATAGCCCGGCTGCATCCTGAAAATGGCTTGCTGACGGCGCGTTGCCATAGCTTTGGCCAAGGCTTCGGGCATCAGCAGATCAAGGAACTGATCCGTTGTTCCCATATCAATCAGGACCGGGCCATCGAAACCTTTATCCTGCATCAAGAGGGTTGCATCATATTCTGCCCATTTACTTTCATCCGTACCCAGATATGCGCTCAGTTGTTTGCGGCCCCAGTCAGATTTCGTGGGATGGCAAATCGGTGAAAACGCCGACACACTGGCAAACCGGCCAGGGTGAGTCATGGCGATGGTCAGCGCCCCATGTCCGCCCATGGAATGGCCGGTGATGCTTTCACGTGTTTCATCAATTGCAAAATTGTTAAATATTACAGTGCTGAGTTCGCGGGTGATGTAGTCATACATCTGAAAATGCGGGGCCCACGGGGCCTGCGTGGCGTTGACGTAAAAGCCGGCACCTTGGCCCAGATCAAAAGCCTCGTCATCAGCCACAGCGTCACCACGCGGCGAGGTGTCGGGAAAGACCAGCGCGATGCCATGTTCCGCCGCCCAGCATTGCGCACCGGCTTTCACCATCGCGTTTTCATGGGTGCAGGTCAGGCCAGAGAGATACCACAGAACCGGGACCGGACCGTCCTGCGCTTCGGCTGGTAGAAACAGGCCAAACGTCATGTCGCAGGCGCAGGCAGTCGAAGCGTGAGAATAGACGCCTTGGACGCCCCCGAAACATGCGTTTTCCGATAGAGTTTCCATAGCGTAGCCCTTTCAATACTTATGAAAGGGCTACCGCGTGATGTGTTTGATCACAAGAGATATGGCTGTGCAAAGTCGTCAGGATCAGAAGAAATCAATCTGCCCTGCCAAGGAATTGATATCGATGTTGCCGTTCAGGGTGATGCTGTTTCCATCCCCGAAATCGAGAACATAATTCCCGCCCTCCTGACGGCCATACGTGTCAAGAACCTGTTGTGCGCTGAGTGTACCGGTCCAATTGCCATCGTTCAGCCGCAGCCTGTCATCGTCAGCAACAAGAAAGTCTTCGATGACATCCTGTCCGCCATTCGTATCATACACGAATATATCTGCGCCGCCGCGACCCTCAAGCGTGTCATCGCCTTTTGCACCGCGCAGTATGTTTGCCCCATTGTCCCCGCGCAGGGTATCATCAGCCCTGTTTGAGCCATAGAGGTTCTCGATACTAACGTAGGTATCGGCGCTGGAATTAGCACCGGTCAGAAGGTCGACTGTTACGCCAGATTTATGGCCCCAGTAGGACGCGGTATCAATTCCGTCACCACCATTGAACGTATCGCGGCCACTTTCGTCGCGCAGGTAATCATCGCCCGCGCCACCTTCAAGAATATCGGTGCCAGAGCCGCCATAGAGCCGATCTTCACCTGCTCCGCCTTCCAGCCGGTCGTTACCTTTGCCACCTTCCAGTCGGTCATTCCCATCTCGGCCTTCAAGCGTGTCGTTGCCACCTGCACCACGAAGCCGGTTGTCATTATTGTCGCCACGCAAAGTGTCATCTGCAATGTCTGACCCCAGCAGATTTTCAATACTGCTATAAGTATCCGCGCTGGAGTTAGCACCGGTTAAAAGATCGGCAGTCACACCGGCTTTGTGGCCCCAATAAGACACAGTATCGTTCCCAAGGCCGCCGTTAAACGTATCCCGCCCACTTTCGTCGCGCAAATAGTCATCGCCGATGCCACCTTCAAGAATATCATTTCCCGAACCGCCATAGAGCCGATCCTCACCTGCACCACCGTCCAGTCGGTCGTTGCCGTCCTCGCCTTCCAGCCGGTCATTCCCGTCTCGGCCTTCAAGCGTGTCATTGCCACCTGCACCACGAAGCCGGTTGTCATTATTGTCGCCGCGCAACGTGTCATCTGCAATGTCTGACCCCATCAGATTTTCAATATTGCTATATGTATCCGCGTTGGAATTCGCACCAGTCAGAAGGTCAACTGTTACGCCAGATGTATGACCATAGTAGGACACCGTATCAATTCCAATGCCACCACTGAACGTAGTCTGGCCGCTTTCGTCGCGCAAATAGTCATCGCCGATGCCACCTTCAAGAATATCGGTGCCAGAGCCGCCATAAAGCCTGTCGTTGCCATTGCCGCCTGTAAGCGTGTCATTCCCGGATCGACCATAAAGACGGTCATTGTCATTACCACCAGAAAGCTGGTCATTGCCCACACCTCCGTCAAGCCGGTCATCATCGTTGCCGCCTTCCAGAATATCATTGCCCGCGTCGCCCTCTAGTCGGTCCTCGCCATTACCGCCTGAAAGCTCATCATTACCTGCACCACCATTCAGGATGTCAGTCCCATTCGCACCTTCAAGGCGATCATCACCCCCAAGACCGTTCAGCTCATCGTTACCTTGGAAGCCTTCGATAATGTCATCACCTTCTGTTCCGTTGAGAACATCATCACCCACTGTCCCTTCAATTGGAGCAGCGCTAGCTTCCACGGCAGGTAACTGACCCCCAAGTGCGGGCGATATTGCGTCCACCTTATTGCGGTTCACAGTGTTCCAGTCATCGGCCAGAATACCACCCGTATCACCGGAATTCGGGTTCCAGGACCAGTAGGTGAAGCTAAGCCCGTTTTCTTCCAGATATGGGATGAATTCTTGAACCCATGCGATGTCTTTCGGATCTTCAAATTTCGACCCGAACTCACCCACCAGAACGGGGGCAATGCCTTCCTTGGCGATATAACCGAAATTTCTGTCCCAGACTTCCTGTAGGTTGTCAGGGAAATTCGGGTCCGAGAACCAGGGTTGGCTGTAGATCGAGTTAGGGTATGCGTGGGGCGAATAGACCAGTTTGTCTGTCTGCGTCAGTCGGATTGGGTTATCGGCAACACCTTTGAGGTTCCCACCCCACCAATAATCCCCGCCGATACCTTCTACGATCACCAGGACCTCGGGGTTTATATTATGAATTGCAGCAATTGCAGCCTCCGCGCCCAGACGCCAATCGGTTGCAGCATCCCCGCTGCCCCAGCTGGCGCTATGCGGCTCGTTCGACAAATCGAAACCTACGACGGTTGGATTGTCTTTGTAACGCTCGGCCAGCGCGACCCAGTCGTCAATCCATTCCTGTTGGGTATAGCCTTCGCCATACCAAAGACCGTTGCCCGATGCGCCATCACCGGCGGCGTTGCGGTGGTTATCAAGAATAATCCGCATGCCGATTTCTTCGGCATACCCGACAATCTTGTCCATCACCTCGACAGATGACAAACCGGCGAGATCAGGATTGATCTGGTAGTTGATGTCAGTTGGCGTTGCCCCATCCCGCAATGCATCATTTGAGAACGGCAGACGAATAGTGTTGAAACCTTCATCCACCATCTGATCCATCATGTCCTGCCAATTGCGTGCGAACAGACCATCGGGTGAATACCGGGCAGTTTCACCCCCGAACCAGTTTACACCGGTAATTTTTACAACATTTCCTTCATCATCGATGATGTCGGAACCACGGGTTGAAAACCATCCTGTCTTGGGCATTTTGCTTAACCATCATTGTTTTTTTCAAATACTGAACAAACTCAAAACACATTTTTGTCAAATTCGAAAGAAGAGATGAATGGATAGTTGTATTTTGATAACCTATTGGCAGTAAAAGCCGCCAATCCGCGAAACAGTTCAAATAAATGTAATATATTGTCGTAATTTACCGATCAATCAGCGGAATCCATCCAAATCGTGACCGGTCCATCATTAACAAGGCTGACCGCCATATCAGCACCAAACTGGCCTGTCTCGGTTTTGATATCCAGACCGCGCAGCACATCGGCAAAATATTCGTATAACCGCTGCCCTTCCTTGGGATCAGCAGCCGTCGAGAAGCCCGGTCTGTTGCCACGTGATGTATCGGCAGCCAGCGTGAATTGACTGACAACAAGCGCAGCCCCGCCTGTATCCAGAAGGGAGCGGTTCATCTTGCCAACGTCATCTTTAAAGATGCGAAGTTTGGCAATTTTTCTAGCCAATGCTGTGGTGATGTCATCCGTGTCGCCGTGCATGGCGCAAACAAGGATCAGAAGACCCTGTTCGATCTCACCCACGCGTTGGCCGTGTACCTCCACGCTTGCGCGCCGGACACGTTGAACCAACGCTCTCATATTATAATAGCTCTGAGGCGAAGGGCGGGTTGGCCCCGGCGCGCGACACCGTGATGGCAGCCGCACGAACACCCATGGACAGGGCTTTGCGAATAGCATCGTCAGACAGGGTAGCAATGGCAGGCTTTTTCAGCAGGTCCTGCATTTGCAGCGATGCCATAAAACCCGCATTGAATGTATCACCGGCCCCGACCGTATCCACGACTGTGACGTTCTCCGCCGGAACGAAAACTTCGCCAGAGTCCGTGAACGCAGTTGCCCCTTTGGCCCCTTCCGTAATCAGAACAACCTTTGTGCCAAGATCAATCAATTTGCGCGACAGCGCGCTGATTGATCCGTCCCCTTCAAGCCAAATAAGGTCTTCGTCCGACAGTTTTACAATATCGGCAATGCCCATCATGTCCTGAATGCGGGCCCTGTAAGCCTGTTCATCCTTAATGAACGAAGGTCGGATGTTCGGGTCGATCATCGTCACGCGGGACGATGCCACCTGATGCATCAACTCAGCATAGGTTGCGCCGCAAGGATCACCCACCAGTGAAATGCCGCCGAAGAACAAAGCGTCGATGCCAGCGTCCAGATCGGGCAGATCATCAGAGGCAAGCATCCGTCCGGCAGTGTTTTCATCATAGAACGCATAGCTGGCCTGCCCATCTGTCAGTCTGACAAAGGCAAGAGTGGTGGGGCGATCACTCCGCGCCGCCAGTGATGTATTTACACCGGCCTTGGCAAGATGGTCCTCAAGAAGCTGACCAAACAGATCGGTGGACAGCCCTGAAAAGAAGCCAGGTTTCACCCCAAGTCGGCCCAAGGCAATCGCTGTGTTGAATACGGCTCCGCCCGGATAAGGCGCGAAAGCGTCTTCGCCCTCGACACTGCGGCGCGGCAGCATATCGATCAGCGCTTCACCACAACACAGGATCATTGGTTCTGCGCCATAATATAACCAACCGCAGCCGCGACGATCAGGCCCAATACAACGGCGATTGCGATCTTGATAGCAGAATAGGGTCGTTCACCTTTGACGGCACCAGTTTGCCCATTCACCACAAAGCGATAGCTTTTACCTTTGTATTTGTAAGCCGCCAGCCAGATTGGTAGCAGGATATGCTTGAAGGTGATGTCGCTGACATCCGTTGTTGCCTGATGAATACGCTGCTTATCACCGCCGATATTAAACTTGATATCGCGGGTTATCATCCTGTCCATATAATGTCGTGCCTCTCGAAATCCGTCTTCTAAAGGAACCGTATATCCTTCTGCACGAAAGCCTGCCAGATATTCAGGTAAATATGGCGCAAGTTCCGACAGATCCCACGGCGTCAAGGCATCAGTATAGGTTTTTGGCAGGGAAGTCGCACCAAGCACAAGCACGTCATCGAACTGCCGCGCAACCCGCCCCGAGACAGAGCGCCAGCGCGTTTTTGCAACTTGTATTCGTTCCTGCTTACCGTTCCGCGCAACGGTGCGAGTCTCGTAGTAGATCGTGCCACGCTCCCCACTATACCGGGTCCGCGTATCGGCATCATAGGTCCAATATGGCGCATAGATACCGTCAAGCTTCCGGCCCTTCCGGGCGTAGTCTTTCAATCCGTTCGGGGCGAACCACAGGCTGCCTAACCATGTGGTCATGGCTTTTCGTGCCTCGCCCTCATCCAGCGCAAAGGGCAGAACCGCCCTTGGTTTGATCTGGCGTTGTTTCCCAGTGCCCGTGACAACCGGGGTTGCGCAGAATGGGCACTGGGTCGCGTGGGAATGCTCAAGGAACTCGATCACCGCGCCGCAGTTTGGGCAGGATGAAACGCGTGTGTCCTGCGCTTCAATCTCGGACAGATCATCGGCAAGCGCTTTCTCGAAATCCAGCTCTTTGATCAGGGCATCCGCATGTATGGTGCCCAGCACGGCTTCGGTATTGCCGCAATGATCGCACACCAGTTTCCCCACGCTTGGGTCAAAGCGCAAATCGGACCCGCAATTGTCGCAGGGAAATCTATGCTCTTCAGGCAGAGCGTCCGTCATATCGTTCTGTTATGCCCCCGGTGCAGGGGGTGGTGGCGGAGGTGGCAAAATAGTGAATAGCTGCGCCAGCTCGGTCACGTCTTCTGCTTTCATCCAGCCATCTTGCCCGGCAGTCCATACCATCGTTTCACGGGCAAGCGTGCCCTCAGTCGCCATACGCCCAAGGGCAGCTTTGGAAAACGGGCCTTTTGTGGCGCCATTTTCTGCGATGTGCCAGACATGTTCAACCGGCGGCGGTGGCGGTACAGCTGCGGGGCGCCCGCCCCAAGGCCCGGCCTGTCCCATTTGATTGGCCATTGCCATCCCCATACCCATGCCAAGCCCAGCATCCATACCGGAATTACCGCCCAGGTTATTGGCCGCTACGGTCATCGCCTCGGCGGCTGAATATTGAGTGTATTTGTTGAGATCACCGACAATGCCGATAGAGGTACGCTTGTCCATGGCGGCTTCAACTTCGGACGGCAGAGAGATGTTTTCGATATAAAGCTCGGGCAAAGCTACGCCGTATTTGGTAACAACCGGATTGATCGCTTCGGCAATCAATTTGCCCAGATCTCCGGTATTCGCGGCCATATCCAACGCCGGGATACCCGAGGCCGCAATCGCGCGAGAAAATTCCTGCACAATGATGTTGCGCAACTGAAAGCTGATTTCATCCATCGTGAATTCGCCGTCCGTGCCGACAATTTCACGCAGGAACATACCGGGGTCTGTGACACGCACCGAATACGTTCCAAAGGCCCGCAGACGCAGGGGGCCAAATTCCGGGTCACGCACCATGATCGGGTTCTTGGTCCCCCATTTCAGATCATTGAACCGTGTGGTGTTGACGAAATATATCTCGGATTTGAACGGGCTCTGAAACCCGTGATCCCAATGCTGGAGCGTCGTCATAATGGGCATGTTGTTCGTCTCAAGCATATAAAGCCCTGGCGTGAACACATCCGCGAGCTGACCCTCATGCACGAACACCGCTGCCTGACCTTCACGAACGGTTAGCTTGGCCCCGTATTTGATTGCGTAATCATGACGCTCAAAACGCCAAACCATGGTATCACGCGTATCATCCGTCCAATGGATGACGTCGATAAGTTCGCCCTTTAGAAAATCTAAAATACCCATTTTGGTTCTCTCCGTCTTGAGTTTGGCATGGGGTCAGCTTTCACCCCCCAGAAGTTCAGATGCAATTGTTTCAACCACTGGACGCGCCTCGGATGGGCTTGCGCCAAGGGGGAGGCGGTCGTCATAGAGTATTTTCAGCAGCAGCTCATCATGGCGGGTCAGCAGCGCGAATTCGTCGTCATCGTTGAAGATCGACGGGCGGGCCTCGGGACTATCATTACTAAGCCCAAGCCCTTGCGCAATTTCTTCGTGAAAGCAGCTTTTGCGCAGAAGGTCCGGATGTTCTGCCCGCACGATTGCCACGGCAGACAGAAACGCGTCCGGCTTGTCCATATCCGAGAACGCGTAAACGGCGCAATAAATATCCCGCGGCATATCTGTGATCTGATCGGCAATGTTTTTTCCAAGCCCCGGCACAATGCGCGCAAGGGTTGGGCCGTAGGCTTCGATCTCATCGACCGTTAGCACTGCAACATGGAAGTTGCCTTTTGCCCGCGCAATATTGATGTCTGCCCCCGAGATGTCTGCAAGCCGTTTGGCATATTCTGTAACCGTTTTAGTGTCTTTCTTGCGTATCTCAGGCGGGACAGCCTTGCCGAAATCCAAAGAGATATTGACCGGTCCCAACCAGCGCTGCACCCGCCCTTCGGAGCGTTTGTTGGTGTAGCGACCATCCACGAGTGTGAATTCGTTGAACACCCCGATCTGGATGAAATTGCGCACCAGAAGGCGTTTGGAAAACGGAGTATCCGGACCGCCCCCATCAACACGCATTAGCCCCTGACTTAGCAGGCTGCGCTGTACCTCGGTATAATAGGAGGCCAGTTCACGTGACCGCTTTGAGGGTTCGATGATTTTGGGCGGGGCTGGCGGAGCAGCAACTTTCGGCGCAGGCGTTTGGCTAGGTTGCGCGACATCGCAGCCAGACAGAGCTAATGCCGCTAAAGCAGCCATACCTATGCTGTACCATCCCGCCATGTCCCGGTTAGGCGTCCGCTTTTGCAGGCTTGTTACTTTTGGCGGAGGCAAGCGTTTCGCGCAGCTCAACTTCCATTTTCTGTAGCTCAACTTCCGCATCTGCGCGCTTGCGCTTGCCTTCATCTGCAATCTGAAGGCTTTCCTCGATCGTGCCGATCAGGTCTGCATTTGCTTGTTTCACGGCTTCGATGTCAAAAACGCCCCGCTCCATTTCTTCGCGGATGGTTTTGTTCGCGCTGCGCAGGTTTTCGGCATTTGCGGTTAGCAATTCATTGGTCAGGTCATTGGCATCCCTGACCGCCTCTGCCGCAGCAGAAGAACGCTGAATTGTCAGGGCTTGCGCAAGTTGGGTTTCCCAGAGCGGCACAGTATTTACCAAGGTCGAGCTGATCTTCGTCACAAGCGACTTGTCGTTTTCCTGCACCAAGCGGATCGATGGCAGGGATTGCATTGTTACCTGACGGGTCAGTTTCAGATCATGGACACGGCGTTCCAAATCATCGCGCGCCGCGCGTAAGTCGCGCAATTCCTGCGCACGCATGATCTTTGCATCCTCGGGGGCAGCATCAACTTCGGTTTGTTTTGCGGGGATTTCGGTTGCATCAAGCTGGCTGACTTTTTCCTCACCTGCCGCGATGTAGAGCGCGAGCTCATCATAGAATTCCAGCGTCCGGTCGTAAAGCACGTCCAATGATTTGATGTCTTTCAAAAGCGTGTGCTCATGTTCCAGCAAATTGTCGGTAATCTTATCAATCTGACCCTGTACGTCCTCGTATTTTGCCAAGAATTCTGCAACGGGTTTTGCACGACCAAGCAGCTTGTCCCACCAGGATTGCTTGCGGTTCGGGTCCAGTTCCTCGACCGAGAAGCCACGGATCGTGCTGACAATGCTACGCAGGCTGTTGCCTGCTGGCCCCACATCCTTGTTCTTTACGTCAGCCAGCATGGATTGACTGATTTCTTGTAGCCCCGCTTGCGCATTTGATCCGAAGGATACGATGGAATTTGTGTCAGTGACATCGATCTCATCCATCCGTTTGCGAATTTCTGTGGCCACCGGCATTTGTGCCTCTGCCAAAGGCACCAGTTCGGTCGAGGGCTCTTTGAGCTCAACCGACGTGACTTCTTCCAGCATGCTGATCGTTGCGGTCGCTTTTTCGCGGACTGTATCGGACATGAGCTATGTCTCCTTGTTATTCAGGTCTTATGCCTTCGCGCTGCAATCGATCCCGCAACACGTCTATTTCAATATCAAGATCTGTACGATCATCACTCAGTAATTTGTCGGTCTTTGTGGTAAATCCAGCTTCCAGATCATCCAAAAGGGCCGTGTAATCATCCCGGGCTTCTTGATCTCGGGTGCGCGCATAGAGTTCGGAAAACTTGGTGGTCGCATCCTTCGCGCCCAGAAGATAAACGCCCAGATACCGCCGTGCAGCGGTCAGATCGCGCGGGTCTTTTTCTATGCTGCGAAACATTGTACGCGCCGTTGCCTGAAACTTTTCAACGCGGGCAATCATCACCCTATCGCCAGAGGTTTTGATGGCGTCCAGCATGGCGCTGAGGTGTTTTTCGGCTTCATCTACGGCTTTGGCCACCCGGTCGGATTGAAAATTATCGACCCCTTCAACATTCTTGTTCGACATCGGGTCCAACCCGAAGGAAAATGCATGAAGCGCCGCCGCAATCACACCGTAAAGAACCCCATTGATAAGACCACCGTCAAAGGTCGCCATACCGACGCCAACGCCGATGAACAGGCTGCCAAGCAGTTTGCGCGGTATCACAGGACGGCGCGAGATCGTGCGCGCCGCATAAGCGTCTTCTGCTTCCAGACCTTCGCGCGTCAGCCAGGCGGCAAATGCTATCGCCGCAAAAGCAGACAGGTTCAACGCCAGCGCCACAGGACCGCCGCCAAATGCTGTAAACAACAATGGCAAAGCCGCAATCGGTAGCAGATTGGCACGCGTGCGGCCTTTCTGCGCGCGCTTTCCTGCTATTGGCGGAGATGAGCCGGGACTATGAGCGCCCCCAAATCGCTGGGCCATTACACCATACCTATTGAGGCCAATAAGATCAGAACGAACAAGACCCCATATGCGAATTTCTGAAGCCAGCTCGCTGACATATTCACCCCATTTCAGAACGCTTTCATGCCAGATATAGCCATCCAACAGACAACTTACCAGAAATGCCCATTAATGCGGCCCTATTTTCTGTGTTGCAGCCCGTTCAACAGACAACTTGCGGCTATAGCCTGATTGGATGATCTCAACGGCGAATAAAACGATGACCGAGAAATAGAATGTCGATTTCGACATCGGGATGAGCGGATACCCAAATATGTGAATCGCCAAAGCTTCATCATGGGCTGCATGTGACGCCGCAACCCCGGCCTCGCCCAACAGAACAACGCCCACAATCAGCAGGATAAACAGGCCCAGCACCTCATACATTCGGTTCTTTTGCAGAAATTCCGTGACCCCATCGGCAAGGACGAGCATCGCAATCCCGGAGATTAAAATCGCTGCCGCCAGCACCGGAAAAACTTCTGTAATCGCGATGGCTGAAAGCACAGAATCGAACGAAAAGATCAAGTTCATGAAGACGATCAGCATGACCACCTGCGCTGCGGATTTTCCCGATTTACCCTCGATATCATGGCCCAGATGTTCGACCGACAGCATATGAGAAATCTCTTTCACGGCCGTGTACATGATGAATATGCCACCAAAGACAAATACACAGGTGGCGAAATTCACGCCTCCGGTAATTACGCCTTCCCAGTCGAAGACCCAGAACGGTTCAGTCAAGGTGCCCAGCAAGCTAACCATCAGGAACAAAAGTATAATCCTAAGCGCAACTGCGATGATAATTCCCCAAAAGCGGACCGCCTTTTGCTGGGCTACGGGCGCGCGCTGACTTTCGATAGAGATATAAAGAAGGTTATCGAAGCCAAGAACGGCTTGCAGGAAACACAGCATAAGCAGATTTCCCAGGTTTTCTGCGGTAAAGAGTTCGGCCATTTGTCCCTCGCCTTATAATTCATTGCACGATCAATGACATAACCTGCGTAGGCAAGGCAAGGTTCCTAGCGGCGGCGGCGCGGTTTTGGCTTTTTCTTCAGGCGGGGTTTCTCATTCGGACCTTGCATCCCCAACTGATCCCGGATGACCCGCGCCTTGATCTCTTCGACCGCGCCCGGTTTCAGATCATCCAACCGAAAGGGCCCATAAGAAATCCGGATCAAACGGTTGACCTTCAGCCCGACTTCTTCCATCGCGCGACGGATTTCGCGGTTTTTGCCTTCGCGCAAGCCAACGGTCAGCCAGGCATTTGCGCCTTGTTGACGGTCAAGCGAGACCTCCATGGCTTGAAATTTCTCACCATCTGCCACGATTCCGCGGCGCAGTGGCGCGAGCATATCATCGGTGGGCACACCGTTGACCCGCACACGGTACTTGCGCAACCAACCCGTAGACGGCAATTCCAGCTTACGCTTGATCCCGCCATCATTGGTCAGCAAAAGCAGCCCTTCCGAGTTGATGTCCAGCCGTCCAACGCTGATGACGCGGGGCATATCCTCGGGCAGATTTGCAAAAACGGTGTCGCGGCCTTTTTCGTCTTTCTCGGATGTGACAAGCCCCAGAGGTTTGTAATAGCGCCATAACCGCGCCGGTTCAGGCGGCGCTATCGGCTTGCCATCCACCGTGATTGCGTCAGCATCGGTGACGTTCAATGCGGGGCTGTCGATCACCTTGCCATTGACCGAGACCCGGCCTTCACCAATCATCGCCTCCGCCCCTCGCCGCGACGCAACGCCTGAGCGGGCCAGCACTTTGGCGATCCGGTCGCCTTTTGGGGTGGTTTCTGACATGACAGAGCCCTAGCTTTTTGGCGTGGAAAGAGAAAGGCCCGAATGTCATTTACAAGCCATATGGAAGCAGCCTTGCAAGAGGCCCGCGCCGCCGGCGAACGCGACGAGGTGCCCGTGGGCGCGGTCGTGGTCTCGCCCAAGGGGCAGATCATTGCGCGCGCCGGAAACCGCACACGAGAACTGAACGACCCGTCAGCCCATGCCGAAATGCTGGCAATCCGTGCAGCCTGCGCAGCCATAGGCTCTGAACGATTGACGGGCCATGACCTTTACGTGACGCTGGAGCCTTGCGCGATGTGCGCAGGCGCTATTGCTACGGCACGGATTGCACGGGTTTACTTTGGGGCGCATGATCCAAAATCGGGCGGTGTTGCCCACGGAGCCAAGGTGTTCACACACCCGCAGGCGCACCACAGCCCTGAAATCTATGACGGCATCGCGGAAGACGCCTGTCAGGCGATCCTGCGCGACTTCTTTGCTGCAAGGCGCTGAGATATGGGCTGGAGCCGTCAGATTGATGCCTATTGTGAGCGGCTGTCGCCCGAGTTCTGGGCAGAACCTATCAATGCGTTGACCAATCTGGCCTTCCTTGTCGTGGCACTTTTTATGATACGCAGAGTGCGCGACCCGGCAGGGCGGTGGCTTTGTGGAGTTCTGTTTGTGATCGGGCTTGGCAGTTTTACCTTTCATACGGTTGCGACCGCATGGGCTTCGCTTGCCGATGTAATCCCGATTGCCATCTTTGTGCTGAGCTATATCTACCTGGCCAACAGGGATTTCTGGGGGTTGTCGCGCTGGCCTGCGCTTGGGCTGACCGCGCTGTTTTTCCCTTATGCAATTGCGGTCAGTGCGGTTTTTGATGCGTTGGGTTTTGGCAGCTCAGCCGCCTACGCGCCGGTGGCGATGCTGATCTTTCTCTATGCCGCAGCGCTTTGGCGGCGACTGCCTGCCCTTGCAAGTGGCTTGGCGGCAGGAGCTGCGATACTTAGCCTGTCGATTGTGATGCGCATGATTGACGCGCCTGTTTGCAGCCAATTCCCGTTGGGGACACATTTTCTGTGGCATATCCTGAACGCAGTGATGCTGGGGGGGATGATTGAAGTTCGCCGTAGGCATATGGTGTCAAATTGAGCGCGTTGCGCGCATGTGATCCCTGATTGGGGGCCTGCCCCCAAACCCCCGGAGTATTTATGAAACAATGATAGGCAGAGTTGCGCTTGAAGGTCGCTTTGTGGGCAGGTAAACGGGCGAGCAAGTGGAATGGAGACTTTTGCCGATGTCAATTGATACCGAAACCGCGCGCCGTGTGGCAAAGCTTGCGCGGATTGCTGTAGATGACGGAGACCTGCCCAAACTCGCAAGCGAGCTGAGCGGGATTTTGAGCTTTATGGAGCAATTGAACGAAGTGGATGTCGAGGGCGTTGACCCGATGACTTCGGTCACACCCATGCGGCTGAAGCGGCGCGAGGATGTAGTGACCGACGGCGGGCAGCAAGCCGCTGTGTTAAGCAATGCGCCAGAAGCGCGTGAAGGCTTCTTTGCTGTGCCAAAGGTGGTGGAATGAGCGATCTGAACAAGCTGGGCATCGCCGAAGCACGCGACGCGATGCGCGCAGGTGACGTAACTGCGGTAGAACTGACCAAAGCCTGTCTGGGTGCCATCGAGGCCGCTGGGGCGTTGAATGCCTTTGTGCATAACACACCCGAGATTGCCATGGATCAGGCCCGCGCGGCGGATACACGATTAAAAGCCGGGACCGCGCCAGCGATGTGCGGGATCCCTGTGGGGATCAAGGATTTGTTCTGTACGAAAGGTGTGCCTTCGCAAGCAGCTTCGCGAATTTTGGAAGGATTCAAGCCAGAATATGAAAGCACGATTACGTCACAGCTTTGGGATGCCGGGTCAGTCATGCTGGGCAAGCTGAATATGGACGAATTCGCTATGGGCTCTTCCAACGAGACCTCGGTATATGGCGATGTCGTCAACCCTTGGCGGCGGGGCAATGATGACGCACCTCTGACGCCGGGAGGGTCATCGGGCGGATCAGCCTCGGCCGTGGCTGCTGATCTTTGTTTGGCTGCAACCGGCACTGATACCGGCGGGTCAATCCGTCAACCAGCAGCTTTCGTGGGTATTACGGGCATGAAGCCGACCTACGGGCGCTGTTCGCGCTGGGGCGTGGTGGCTTTTGCCTCGTCCTTGGATCAGGCCGGGCCTATGACCAAATCGGTACGGGATGCCGCCATCATGCTTGAAGCCATGGCTGGGCATGATCCGAAAGACAGCACATCGGCCGAGCTGGCAGTTCCTGATTTTGAGGCCGCGTTAACGGGTGACATTCGTGGCAAGAAGATCGGCATCCCAAAAGAATACCGTATGGATGGAATGCCGGACGAGATAGAAAAACTTTGGGCTGATGGCACGGCCATGATGCGCGATGCCGGCGCCGAGATCGTCGACATCTCTTTGCCCCATACGAAATACGCACTGCCAGCCTATTATGTGGTGGCCCCGGCAGAGGCATCTTCGAACCTTGCCCGCTATGACGGTGTGCGTTTTGGCCACCGTGCCAAGCTGAGCCAGGGCGATGGCATCACCGAGATGTACGAAAAGACCCGCGCCGAAGGCTTTGGCGATGAGGTCAAGCGCCGGGTCATGATCGGAACCTATGTGCTGTCGGCAGGATTTTACGACGCTTATTATAATCGCGCACGGAAAGTTCGTACCCTGATCAAAAAGGATTTTGAGGACGTGTTCGCCACCGGCGTTGACGCCATCCTAACGCCGGCAACACCATCAGCTGCCTTTGGTTTGGGTGAGATGAAAGACGCCGATCCAGTTCAAATGTACTTGAACGATGTCTTTACGGTCACAGTTAATTTGGCGGGGCTACCCGGCATCGCAATCCCGGCAGGCCTTGATAAACAAGGGCTTCCGCTTGGATTGCAACTGATTGGTCGCCCTTGGGAAGAAGCGGATTTGCTGAACCATGCTTATGCATTGGAGCAGGCCGCAGGATTTGTAGCAAAGCCCGCAAAATGGTGGTAAAACACCTTGCACGAAAATAAATCGAAAGCAGTCCAATGCGTGTCATCGTATCAATTCTAGCTTTGGCAGCTCTTGCTGCCTGTAGTCCGCCGCCACCAGATAAGCCCAAAGGTGTTGGGTTTCAAAACTATGATCGTTATGTAGATCAGCAGCGTGCACGCAATGCGCAGCTAAGCGGACAGCAAACCCGTGCGACAACGGCTCCACCTCTGAGCGATGCAGAAGCAACAGCGTCTGCCGCAGTCGCGGCCGTGCGACCATCAGGATCAGCAGCGGTTTCGAATGCACCCCGACCGAACTTGAATAATGCTGCTATCTCGGATGAGCAGGATTTTGAAGCGGTGTCCAATCGTCAAACGATTGAGTCGGATGCTCAACGCCGGGCAGCACAAAGCGCGCAATACGAAGTCATCGCTCCGAAGGCACTACCATCGCGCCCGTCCAGTAAAATTCCAACCCCGATCGAATTTGCCCTGACAACATCCCATCCGGTTGGAGAAAAGAAATATCGTCGTGGTCTCTTCAACCGCTCCAAGGCCGAACAGAACTGTGCCGTCTATCGGTCAGCTGATCAGGCGCAGGATGCGTTTTTGAAGGCTGGCGGTCCTCGGAAGGACAAGCTGGGAATTGACCCGGATGGTGATGGATTTGCGTGCGGCTGGAATCCGAACCAGTACCGTAATATTAACAGGGGCTAACGCTGGTTTCGTCCCCCTCACCCAATTTGGGGTCGCGCCGTGACGGGGTACGCCCCGATATGGTTGTGATCCACTACACCGCCATGAAAAGCGCTGAGGCTGCGCGGAAGGTTTTGTGTGACAAGGCATCCGAAGTGTCCGCGCATTACCTTATCGCAGAAAATGGCCTTGTCTTTGACATGGTGCATGAAGATATGCGGGCCTGGCACGCCGGGCAAGGTGTTTGGAGGGGTGTTGACGATGTCAACTCGTGCTCCATCGGGATTGAGTTGGCGAATGATGGCCTGTCCCCATTCGCAGCCCCGCTTATGGATAGTCTGGAGATATTGCTCGACGGTATAATGACGCGGTGGGGTGTCGCGCCTGATCGGGTTATCGGCCATTCGGATATGGCGCCGGGCCGCAAGATTGATCCGGGTGGACGGTTTGACTGGCGCAGGCTGGCGCGGCAAGGCTTATCGGTCTGGCCTCAAGACGTCGCCGGGTTGGAGGTGGATCAAGCGCGGTTTTGCGATGATCTTGCCACCTTCGGGTATCACACCGATATGCCCTTGGATGTACTGCTTTCCGCATTTCGCCTGCGCTTTGCGCCTGCTTTGGCGGGCCAACCTCTGACGCCTACGGATATGGCGCGGGCGGCGGGGCTTGCGAAGCTAAGGGCCATCGCTTAAATCAAGCCAGTGCGGATGGCTGGATGATCGCCTTGGATGAAACCGCAAGGTTTCATACACGGAGGAAAGTCCGGACTCCATGAAGCGACGGTGCCGGGTAACGCCCGGCCGGGGCAACCCGAGGGAAAGCGCCACAGAAAACAGACCGCCCTTGCGTGCAGGGGTTAGGGTGAAACGGTGGAGTAAGAGCCCACCGCGCTTTTGGCAACAAAAGCGGCACGGCAAGCCCCACCGGGAGCAATGCCAAATAGGGATCTCGCGGGCGCATGCCCAGGGCAGCTTTGGCCCCAGACGGTCCGGGTTGGCAGCTAGAGGTCCCCGAGCAATCGGGGGTCAAGATGAATGATCATCCAAAGGGGCAATCGTCCCTTGGACAGAATCCGGCTTACAGGCCATCCGCACGTTTATTTTTGAGCCTGAAGAACTGCAGCAAAGAAACACTCAGGTTTATCACGTCTTCAATCGGATGATGTATTGCTGACCCATCAGAGAGAACTCGGCCTTTTCGCCAAGCTCTTCCAGAAATTCGGTGACAGCCTGTTTGACCGGCGCACCTGCGTCCTTGTTCCAGTAATAGTCATCTCCTGCGATCACACCGTCTGGTTTGACCTTTTCCAAAGCCAACCGAAGGTCCGCAGAGATGAACGGGTAGTTGTGGTTTCCGTCTATATACAGCCAATCCAGACTGTTATTTTCGAGCTGCCCTAGCCCCAGTTCAGACGTCATGCGATGGATGACAATACGGTCTTCATCTTTGAACTTCTCAGCGACCACATCATGCATATTGACCATTCGACCAGCATTCTTTTTCCGACCAAACCCGGTGTTGGAGAATTCTGGCATATATTCCCAAGGGTCGATCAGATGCAATGTTTTGGGGCTTGTTACATTCAGGATTTCTTCGCTGAACCTGCCTTCCCACACCCCGATTTCCGCGCAAACACCGTTTTTAGGCATTGTCTCAAGCATCCGCCGACGCACCTGATCACGCTTTCTTTCCATGACTGATTATGCCCTTTTAAGTTTGTTTGTTTGTTTAAAGCTGACGCCCTTATGCAAGCGGCGCGCGAAATCTGCTGCCTCAATCAACGCTTACGCTGGGTGAAAACTACCTTCATTGAGCTGCGCCCATTGCATTGTCCTGAGTATCATATCCCAGATAGTGTCGCATGACATGTATGCCGTAAGCCTCATTTCCATGCTGGCCATCCTCTGCAATCAGGCTTGGGGCCAGAAAACCGTCAGGTCCACCAAGTTCGATCATCGGATCGTAGACTGTCACCCCCAGATCTTCAATTATGCTGGCGATTATAGATCGGATATCTGCATAATTCGATTTTTGATTAGTTACAGGCGGGGCAACCACTGTCACCTCCCCATGTCTTGCCATTTGCCGCAAAAGTTTGAACAGATGTCCCCGATGTTCTTGTATGTAATCCGTCATGAAACTTTTGGATATATACAGATCACCATTCTTTTCAGAGAATTCGCCAGAGTGTATCTTATGACCGTTCCATGACAGAGGCGGAGCAAGCCTGCCCAGATGATACCCAATGCTGGCAAGAACCGGCAGCCCTGTATTTGACAGATCGGCAACGCCCATTTTTTCTCTCAGCTCATCCAGTTGCGTATTTATGCTGCGGAATTTACGCACAAAAATACCTCTGCGCCCGTTATACCTGATATTGCCGCTGCTCCAGATATTGCCGGAAAACGAAATGTCGTGGCAGCTGACCCCCAGCGCATCCGCACCAGCCTTAAGAGCGCGAGAATGACTGTCTCCAATAATAAAGAGTTTTGGCGTGCTACCCATTTTTAAAACTGTCCAGAATAATCTCTTCGCATACAAGCTCTTCCTGTTCCATTTCCGCCAGCGCCGTTTCCTGCGCCAAAGCCCGGTCACTTCGCGATAAGAAGCCGCGCGCTTTGCCACTGGTATCAAGGCCAGAAAAGAAATGTTCCATAACAAGATTTACGCCAGCCTGCGACACGGACCGCATATTCGGCTCAAAGAAAGTCGCACGCGAGGGCGGAGATGCAATGATTTCATAGCTTGGGAAATAGTCGACGGACAGGTGCGCCGACGCAAGATCGCCAGCGACAGCTCTTAATGTGCTCTTTGAATAGGTTGTCGACACCAGAACATGATCCGGTGCTGCTGTTGCCACCAAAGGCACTGGCGACACCGTGAACAACACTTTCAATTCTGGATTTAAGCTCCACAATATTTCAAGGCATTCCGTGAGGCTTTTGTGAACCTCCGGGTAGGTCGCATTGTGGAATTCGTGCCGTTCTGCGTCAAACTCTCCAACAGATGTGCCGGGGCACATCGCATATGGTTGCTTTGTTTTGATGTTTCGCCAACCTTCCGTCAGGCCGAGCGTAAACACAAACACATCCGCCTCTATGATAGAGTTGCGAAAGCAGTTCACTGTGCTCAAAAGACACAGTCTTGCGTCAGCCTCATCCACAAATCCATGCGGTTCGACCTGCGGATTGAGAAAACTGCGAAAGCCATCCTCAAGCGCCAAATCCACCTGTGATACCTGATCGGGATGCAGCGCAAGTGTACACCAGAGATGCAGCAGATCGGCTGTATAGATATTCCCGGTTCGGGAGGAATAGACGTCGTAATTGAATTTCTTTGCCAAAGCCGCAGAGGTTTTGCCTGGCGCAGGCTCAGCATTGACCCAGTTCAAACCGTGACGCATCACTGCTTTGCTAATGTGCTGTGCGAAGCACGACCCATAGGTCGAGAAGCGGACATCGCCTGGCAACGTCCATTTGGATCGCCACAAGGAAGACAGCCCAAACAACCCCACTTCAGCCACAGCGCTGCGCCAGAATGCACGGGACTCGAACGTCTGATAGGGATTTTTTTGCGTCATATAAGGCAGGACTTTGTTCTATTGATTGCGTAACATAAAACTATAGGGGTGGATAGGGCGTAACCATGACGGAATTTTAGTCGCTCTGAACTATGTGCCTGATAATAAACGGGTCAAATCAGGTTGCTCTGTGTGCATAGTGTCACTTTGCGCTAAAGGTAAGGTCCTCAGTATTGAGGCCATAACAGCTTATACGTTTTATACCCTGCCAATTACCGACGAATATGACTCCCGGATTTCTGCTTCGCGTAACGTGTCGGCTGATTGGCGGACAATCTCGGAAATCTGCATCAGCTGCCCGGCCAGCGGGCTGGTTTTACGCCATATCATCCCGACGGTTCTTGTGGGTTGAGGGGCCTTGAAACGCCCCAAGGACACGGGCGCGGAGCGGGTTTCGACAGCAACTGCCATCTCCGGTATCAACGTCACGCCGATACCGGCACCAACCAATTGAACGAGTGTCGACAGCGAGCTGCCATCAAGACCATTTCGTGGGCGCGCAGCACCGATATTGCAAAAGGACAGCGCTTGATCGCGGAAGCAATGCCCTTCCTCCAACAGAAGTAGCCGCATATTGCGCAGCGCGTCTGCACTGGGCACGGGTTTTCCGGCATCCTCACTAGCGCGAACCAACACAAGGTCTTCGTCAAACAATGCAACTTCGGTCAGCGAGGGCTCAGACACAGGTAATGCAACGATTGCCGTATCAAGCCTGCCCTCTGAAAGCTCTTGGATCAAGCGGGGCGTCACGGTCTCGCGGATGTGGACGTCCAACTCTGCGTGCATTCGCGTAAGGTTGCCAATAAGCGCAGGCAAAAGATAAGGCGCGATCGTAGGAATAACACCGATACGCAGCCGCCCAACTAGCCCATCCCGCGCGGCACGTGCCAGTTCTTCCAACTCATCGACCGACTGCAAAATGTCACGAACCCGCAAGGCAAAGTCTTCGCCAAAGGCGGTCAGGCGAACCTGCTTTGGGCCACGTTCAAACAGCACTGTACCCAGTGACTCCTCTAACTCCTTGATCTGCACTGACAAGGCGGGCTGAGAAATCGCGCAGGTGTCTGCTGCATGGCCAAAATGGCCATGACGCGCAAGCGCTTCGAAATAGCGGAGCTGTTTAAAGGTCAGGTTTGTCATAACCTGAAGTTATCAGCGCGATTAATAAATGCAACTTAAACCAATGGAACGACTCTGATAGTTTACACTCAACGCCATACAGGAGCCGTAAGTATCATATGCAGGTCGTCTCCGCATGCGTTGCCGAATTTCAGCTATAGACCACTGCCATATCTCAGCCAAAATTGGAGAAAACCATGGACGGAAATGACACCCCAAACGCCAGCCAATGCCCTGTTATGGGGGGAATGACCCTACATACCAAATTCGGGGTCCGCTCAAACCGTGACTGGTGGCCGAACCAGTTGAACCTGAAAATCCTGCATCAGAACTCGGCCTTGTCCAACCCGATGGGTGAGACTTTTGAGTATGCCAAAGAATTCCAGAAGCTTGACCTTGATGCGCTCAAAAAAGACCTTCATGCGCTGATGACAGATTCGCAGGAGTGGTGGCCAGCTGATTACGGTCACTACGGCCCGTTTTTCATCCGCATGGCATGGCATAGCGCCGGCACTTACCGGACCGCCGATGGTCGCGGTGGGGCAACATCTGGCACGCAGCGCTTTGCGCCGCTTAATTCCTGGCCTGATAACGGTAATCTCGACAAGGCGCGCAGATTGCTTTGGTCAATCAAACAGAAATACGGCAATCAGATTTCATGGGCTGACCTGATGATCCTGACAGGGAATGTCGCGCTGGAATCCATGGGCTTTAAGACGTTCGGCTTCGGCGGCGGTCGCGCCGACATTTGGGAACCTGAAGAAGATATCTACTGGGGCACCGAAGATGTTTGGTTAGACGACAAGCGTTATTCAGGTGATCGGGAGCTTGAAAACCCACTGGCCGCTGTGCAGATGGGCTTGATCTACGTGAATCCGGAAGGGCCAAATGGCAACCCGGACCCGGTTGCTTCGGGCCGTGATATCCGCGAAACCTTTGCCCGCATGGCGATGAATGACGAGGAAACCGTAGCGCTTGTTGCTGGTGGCCATACCTTCGGTAAGGCCCATGGTGCCGGTGATGCAGCGCTGGTTGGCCCTGAGCCTGAAGGGGCCCCAATGGAAGCAATGGGGTTGGGCTGGCTGAGCACGCATGCCTCTGGCAGTGGCGTGGACGCGATCACAAGCGGTATCGAGGGGCCTTGGACGCCAACTCCGACGAAATGGGATATGAGCTATTTCGACGTTCTGTTCGGCTATGACTGGGAACTGACCAAAAGCCCGGCTGGTGCCAATCAATGGCAACCCAAAGCTCTGGCTGAAAAGGATCAGGCGCCTCAGGTTGATGGAAACGGACATGTTCCGCTCATGATGACAACGGCAGACATGGCGATGCGTATGGACCCGGCCTATGAAAAAATCGCACGCCACTTCCATGCCAACCCGGACGAATTCGCAGATGCATTCGCCCGGGCCTGGTTCAAACTGACCCACCGCGATATGGGGCCTCTTGCCTGTTATTTGGGCGAAGAGGTCCCAGAAGAAGTGCTGATCTGGCAGGATCCTGTTCCAGAGGTCAAGCATGAGGTGGTTGATGCAAAGGATATCGCGGGTCTGAAAGATAAGATTGTCGCCTCTGGCCTTTCAAATTCTGAACTTGTGTCGACTGCTTGGGCTTCTGCGGCGACCTATCGCGGATCGGATAAGCGTGGCGGTGCTAATGGCGCACGTATCCGTCTGGCGCCTCAAAAAGATTGGGAAGTCAACCAACCTGCACAATTGGCCAAGGTGATTGGCGCATTTGAAAGCATCCAGAAGGATTTTAATGATGCGCAATCCGGCGATAAGGTCGTTTCGCTTGCGGACCTTATTGTTCTTGGTGGCAGTGTTGGGATTGAGCAAGCGGCAAAGACTGCTGGCCAAACTGTGAAAGTCCCCTTCACACCGGGCCGCACGGATGCAACGCAGGAACAAACGGATGTCGAATCTTTTGACGTGCTCGAACCTGCTGCAGATGGCTTCCGCAATTATCTCAAGGCGGACTACACCTTGTCAGCGGAAGAGTTGCTGGTTGACCGCGCACAATTGCTGACGCTGACTGCACCAGAAATGACAGTGCTTGTTGGCGGCATGCGTGTGCTTGGCGCGAATGTCGGGCAAAGCAAGCATGGTGTCTTCACGCATCGCGAAGGCGCGCTGACCAACGACTTCTTCACAAACCTGCTTGATATGGGGACGGAGTGGAAAGCCACCTCGGACGCAGAAGATGCGTTTGAAGGGCGTGATCGTAAAAGCGGTGATGTCAAATGGACGGGTACGCGTGTTGATCTGGTCTTTGGGTCAAATTCTCAATTGCGCGCTATCGCTGAGGTTTATGCCCAAAGCGACATGCAAGGGAAATTCGTTGACGATTTCGTTGCGGCCTGGGTCAAGGTAATGAACGCAGATCGCTTCGATCTCGCCTAAGTCATATGCAGCTAAAACAAAGGCGGCGTTTCTTTATTGAAGCGCCGCCTTTTCTATTCTTTCTGCAAATGCTCGCGTCTATTTCGTTTCCACAAATTCACGATCTGCTTCGGGAACATCAAGCGTAGACCATGTCTCGTCACGGGGCGGGGAAGGTGGGGTATCACAGGCCCTGCGATGGATGTTTACCTTCGCCATGAAATGCGCCGAGATCGGGGCCGTTACAAACAGGAATGCCATGATCAACAATTCATGCAATGAGCCTTCCCCAAACGTATAGGAATGGATCATTGAGGCCAGCAACAGCGCCCCAATCCCCACTGTGCCAACTTTGGTTGGTGCATGCAGGCGCGTCATCGAGTCGTTGAACTTCAAAAGGCCAATGGCACCGACCAGTACAAAGAACGCGCCGATCAGCAGGCAAAGAGCAATGGCGACAGAGGCAATAATCATTCGATAATATCCCCCCGAAGCACAAAGCGCGCATAGGCGACAGTCGACACAAACCCAAGCATGGCGATGATCAGTGAGGCCTCGAAATAGATACGCGTGCCTTGCGATATACCCAGCAGTACGATCAGGCCGATGGCATTGATGACCATCGTATCCAGCGCAAGAATTCGGTCGCCCGTATCCGGCCCGATTACCAGCCGGATCATCGACATGATTTGACCAAGCCCTACGACAACAAAGGCGATGACCAGTGAGATGTTCATAAATTCAGCGGCGAAGCTCATACAAAAATCTCCTTCAATCTGCGTTCGTAGCGCTCTTTTATTTCGTCCCTGACCCCATCAGGATCATCTGTGTGCAAAACATGAACCAGAAGGCTATGCCCTTCATTCGACAGATCGGCAGAAACCGTACCCGGTGTCAGCGTAATAGTTCCGGCCAGCACGGTGATTGCTTCTGGCAATCGCAGATCAAGGGGGATGATAATCCATGCAGGCTGCAGTTTAGAGTTGGGGACGGTCAACACAATCCAGGCGACCTGCACATTGGCAACCATAATGTCCCAAAGTACCATGACACTGTAGCTAATCATCCGACCCAAACGAAAACTACGGGGACTTTCGGGCCACCATGCGGCGGTCCCCCATGGGATGATGATCCCCAGGATCAAGCCAAACACCACCATGCCTGCTGAGACGTTATTTTGCAGTAAGGTCCAGACCACAGCCAGAAGGACCGTCAGGAACGGGTGCGGCAGCAACCAGCGGAATGCGGTTTTGATCATGTCAATGTGCCTCCTTTGGGGTGCTAAGCTTGCCCGGTGTTTCAAGCACAGTCGAGATATAGGGTTCTGGCGAGAAAAGCTGTGCAGACATGGCCGTCATGTAGGCATGGGCCTGACCCGCAAAGACTGTATGCGCGATCAGCAATGTCAAAAGACCCCCAACAGCTACGTAAGACAGTATGGCTGGGCGTGGGGCCATCTGCTTGGGCGCTTCGACGCTATGCGCTTTCCAGAAGACTGTGCTGCCAGCGCGGGCAAAGCCCACTACGCTGATCAGGCTGGCGCACAAGATGACGGCCCAGGTCCAGATCACGAGCGGCGACGCGAAGGCGGCATCTAGGATCAACAGCTTACCCACGAAGCCCGAAAACGGCGGCAAGCCGGTCATGGCAATGGCCCCTACAAAGAACAAAGCTGCAGTCAATGTTGCGCCTGCGACGGGTGGTTCGGTGGTCAGGTTCAGGTTGTCCCGTCCTGCGCGGACAAGATCAACGATCAGGAAAAGCGCAGCAGCAGCCAATGTCGAATGTACGATGTAATAAAGCGCCGCTGCAATGCCAGAAGGGGTGAACAGCGCGATCGCCACCATCACCATACCCATCGAGCCAATGACCGAAAAAGCCACCAAACGGTCCAGATGCTTTGCTGCCAGTACGCCGACCATGCCAACGCCCAAAGAGATCAGCGCAGCGGGTAAAAGCCACAGCCCGTGCAGGCCCAGCGTGACCTCCAGATCAGGGGGGAAGATCATGGTATAGACGCGGATGATCGCGTAAGCGCCAACTTTTGTCATGATTGCAAACAGCGCCGCAACAGGGGCTGGCGCCTCGGCATAGCTGGAAGGCAGCCAGAAATGCAAAGGCACTACGGCGGCCTTGATCGCAAAAACCAGAAGCAGCAGAACCGATGCAACGCGGATGCCAACGCTGGCGGAGGGGTCAATCAGCGTCACCCGTTGCGCCAGATCAGCCATGTTAAGCGTGCCTGTTTCCGCATAGATAGACCCCAAGGCGAACAGAAACAGCGTCGAGCCCAGCAGGTTGAACAACACATATTGCACGCCCGCGCGCAAACGTATTGTGCCGCCAGAATGGATCATCAAACCGTAGGACGCGATAAGCAACACTTCGAAGAACACAAACAGATTGAATAAATCCCCTGTCAGAAACGCACCCATAATACCCATGAGCTGGAACTGAAACAGCGCATGGAAATGCCGCCCACGTTCGTCCCATCCGGACCCAATCGCATAAAGCAGCACAAAGAACGCCAGCAAAGATGTCAGCAATACCATCAGCGTCGACAGCCTATCGCCCACCAATACAATACCAAAAGGCGCGGCCCAATCACCAAGCTGATAAAGCGTGACCGTCCCGTCAGACGCCTGCCATGCAAGACCTGCTGCAATCGCGATCAGCGCAAGGACACCCACAACCGAAAACACGCGTTGGATGCCAATATGATAGCGCGCGGCCAGAACGATAAACGGCGCAAGGATGGCAGGCAAAACAACAGGCAGGACGATCCAATGGGTCATGTTGCGTCCTCCGGCTCGGCCGCCTCTGCATCCTCGGCAGGATCGTCCACATGGTCGTCATCCGAGCCCAGATAGGCCCCAAGCGCAATCATCACCACCACGGCTGTCATCCCGAACGAGATCACAATTGCCGTCAGAACCAAGGCCTGCGGTAATGGATCGGTATAACTGGTTACACCATCATTCAGGATTGGCGGTGCGCCTATGGTCAATCGCCCTGACGCGAACAGGAAGACGTTAACGGCATAGGTCAGCAGAGAAATCCCCATAATGACCGGGAAGCTTCGCAAACGCAGCACCAGATACAGACCCGCAGCGGTCAGGAGACCTATGGCAGATGCAACGAGCATTTCCATATTACACGCCCTCCTGCATAGTATTGGCCGTCGGATCGTCGCGGGATGGGTCGATATCCATCGGATGGTCGCTGTCAGGTACATGGGCGCGACGGGCAAGGCGCGAAAAACTCTCGAGCGACAACATGACCGCACCGACAACTGCAAGAAAGACACCAAGATCAAACGCCGCCGCCGTCGCCAATTCGAACTTCTCGAAAGGTGGAATGCGGACATAAGTGAAATCCGAGGTCAGGAACGGCTTGCTTACAAACCACGACCCGATGCCTGTCAGCCCTGCCACAAGAACACCCGCCCCTATAACCCCATGATAAGGATAACGTAGCCGCGCAGATGCCCAGGCAAAGCCACTGGCCATATATTGCATGACCACAGCAATTGAGACGATCAGCCCGGCGATAAATCCGCCACCGGGCTCATTATGGCCGCGCAGGAAGACATAAAAACCGACCATCAGAACCACAGGCATGATCACCCGCGTCAGCACCACCATCATGGTAGGATGCATATCACCCGCACGGGCCTGATCAGGTAGCCGGTTCAAGAGCCGCGCACGCACGGGTCCGGACAGCAATGTCTCTGTTAGCGCGTATATCAACAGCGCGGCGATGCCCAGAACGATGATTTCGCCATAGGTATCAAAACCCCGGAAATCCACCAGAATGACGTTCACCACGTTGGTTCCGCCGCCACCCTTGTAGGAATTGGCAAGGTGGAATTCTGAGATCGGCGGCGCAACTGCGTCACGCAGCAAGTAATGATAAGACAGCGCCATTGCAGCTAACCCGCCCGCGACTGCGATAAAGGTATCGCTGGTGCGACGCAAAACGGTGCTCTCGACAGGTGTCCGGTTTGGCAGAAAGTTCAACGCCAGAAGCAGAAGGATGATCGTAACCACCTCAACCGTAATCTGTGTCATCGCCAGATCAGGCGCGCTGAAGAACACAAAACCAACCGAGACCATTAGCCCGACAATCCCGATCAGGATCAGGGATAAAAGCCGATTGCGATGCAAGAAGACCAACCCGCAAGTTGCCGCCACCAACATCAGCCAACCAGCGATCGGGACAGGTCCGGGGATTTGCAAGGCACGGGTCGCTTCGCCGACGGTGCCAGTGGTCCATGCGTGAAACCCTGCCGCAATGATCGTCACCGTTGCAATCGCTGCATAGCGGGAAAATGCGCCGTCATGCAGCGTATGAATAATACGTTGCGAGACTGCCACTGCACCCGCAATGATGGCCTCGAATATAACCTTTGCCTCTGGGCGCGGGGCGGCATCCCAAGCGCGCAGCAACGGGCGGAATGCGGCAAGCACGATCAAGCCGCCAATAACTGCGATGACCGACAGATACAGGGCCGGCACCAACCCATGCCAGATCTTGAAATAGCTTTTCGGCACGTCGCCTGCCTCACCCAGAACCGAAGCTGTTACAAGCTTGACGAAAGGCTCTGCCAAAAACGGCGCGACACCGATTGCCACAACCAGCACCACCAAAAATGCCGGTGGCAGCCAAAGCCCGGCAGGTGGATCATGGGGTTTGGCAGGGTAGTCGTCTCGCACGGGGCCAAGGAAGACATGACCGATCAATCGGAAGCAATATGCAGCCGAGAACAGCGACCCGAACGTAGCCAGAGCGGGCACCAGCCACCATGTCCCGAACAGCACAGTGTGGGTCGCCTCTTCGAGCATCATCTCTTTCGACAAAAACCCGTTGAGCAGCGGAATACCCGCCATCGACAGCGCCGCCAGAGTTGCAATACCAAAGGTGAACGGCATCAAATGTCGCAAACCCCCAAGGCGGCGAATGTCGCGGGTATGGGTCTCATGATCAATGATCCCTGCGGACATAAACAATGCGGCCTTGAAGGTGGCATGGTTTAGAATGTGGAACACAGCAGCCATCGCCCCAAAGGCCGTACCCGTTCCAAGAAGCATGGTGATCAGACCCAGATGGCTTACCGTTGAGAACGCCAACAGCGCTTTCAGGTCATGCTTGAACAGCGCGATCACCGCGCCCAGCACCATTGTGATCAGACCAGCAGTCGTCACGATCACGAACCATTCCGATGTGCCCGATAAGACAGGCCACATGCGCGCCATAAGAAAAATCCCGGCCTTCACCATTGTGGCCGAGTGCAGATAAGCCGACACGGGCGTCGGCGCGGCCATTGCATGGGGCAACCAGAAGTGAAACGGGAACTGCGCGGATTTGGTGAAACAGCCCAATAGGATCAGGATCAGCGCAGGCAAGTAAAGCGGAGAGTCCTGAATAAGCTCGCGATTTTGCAGGATCACGCTCAGGTCATAGCTTCCAACGATTTGGCCAAGGATCAGCATACCACCGATCATCGCCAGACCGCCCATGCCTGTCACAGTCAACGCCATCCGCGCGCCTTGACGGCCCTCGGGCAGATGTTTCCAGTAGCCGATCAGCAGGAAGGACGACAGGGATGTCAGTTCCCAGAAAATGAGCAGAAGGAGAATATTGTCACTAAGAACGATGCCCACCATCGCGCCCTGGAACAACAGCAAATAGGTGAAGAACTCACCCATATTATCCTCGCGAGCCAGATAGAAGCGCGCATAGGTGATGATCAGCAGGCCAATACCCAGTATCAGGCCGGCAAAGAAAAAGCCCAACCCGTCCAGCATCAGTGTGAAATTCAGACCAAGGGATGGTAGCCAATTGAACCCGACCATGACGACCTCACCTGCAATGACTGACGGCAGGTTGGTCAGAAGGCCGATCAAAGCAGCCAAAGTGACGGTAAATGTGACACCCGCACAGGCTTGCCGTCCGGCGGAATTCATTAGGCCCGGCAGCAACGCGCCCAAAAAGGGCAGAGCAACGATAAGAAAGAGAGACACGCGAACTCCTGAACTTATGGCCTTGGCTTCCACCCTATTTGTGGCAGTTTTACTGTAGCCTCAAGAGAAACCGACAAAAACTGTCACAAAACTCTTCTTGATAGCACATTATAGATGCAGTTCGGCAGATCAAAAATGGCGTGATGGGTTGCCCAAGACGGGTGCTTTCACCCATTCTACTATTGCTGCATATCCCTTAAGGACTACTAAATGCCAAAGATCATTTTTCATCTGAAGAAAAAGGACATTTCACGCGACTTGCATTCCAGATACCTCAAGCTTTACGGCATCATCCGTGACATGGCGGCTGAGCACAAAATTGAAAGCCTGACCAAGGCAATCGACAAGGATATTAAACCAGCCACGCGGTCAGTTCAGGATGACCGATTCAATGATGGGAACCTTCATATCATCGACGACCGCAGCTTGGTGATGCCGAACGTGCTGAACGCGGGTATGGCGTATCTCAGGGGCTTCTGGCATCTCGACCCGCGCGGCGTCCGGTTTCATGGTCAGATTGCGTCATGCAACTATGACCCCAATAACGTACCGCATAACAAAGCCGAAATATTCTTTGGCAATCTATATAAACGCTATGTTCAGGCGCGCTACTCTCGGTGTGAGCAGCCTCTTGAAAAAACGATTTTCCCCGCTGGTGCCATCGCCGTGTTTTTTCAGGGGAGTTATCCCATTGCATCTGGCGCGACCGAATTCACAGATATGAAAATGCTGAAAGCCGTTCTGGACGGGGCAGGCGATAGACCAGTTCTTGTGAAGCCGCATCCCGATTTGATCACGCTCAAAGATGCAGAAAGTCTTTTGGAATTTGCAGAGATACATGATCAACTGACGGTTACGCAGGACAATATTCACGACATGCTGAGTACCAGCTGTGTAAGCGTGTCGATAAATTCAACGGTCGCATTGGAAGGTTTCATGCACCGCAAACCGGCCATTCTGTTCGGGAAATCAGATTTCCATCATTTTGCCGAAACGGTGACGCGGACGTCTGATTTTCCCGAAGCCTTGGAAAAGGCCGGTTTGCGGCATAGCGGGTATGACCAATATCTATACTGGTATTTCAAAATGAACTGCCTGTCGGTGAATGACAAGTTCCTGCTCGACAAGGTCTGGGACCGGTTTACCAGTGCCGGATTTCCTAAAGAACGCTTTGGTCTGTAAAGACCAAGCGGCAAGCTTTTTGTCAGGCGTATTCTCGGCTGTATTCCTGCATATAAGCTTCTGTACTTCCCGAGACACCGTATCTGGACAGTTTTTTGACATTCACCTTATTCAAAGCAATGCCAAGAACTTTTTTGGCAAGCTCCGGCTCCCGCGCCAAATATTGACGCACCAGATGTCGTGGGGTCACGCCCCATTCGCAGACAAAGATGATTTTATCGAGCCGGTCCAGAAGGACTTTGGCATCAACGGTTGGTCCCAGAGGCGGCAAGTCGATAATCACGTAGTCATAGTGTTTCCGCAGTTCTGAAATAAGGATAGTCATGTTTCGCTGATAAAGTATCTCGCTTGGATGCGTCCGGTTGGCATACAAAGCGCATGGGCAAACTTCCAACCCTGTATAAGGAAGCCTTCGGGTAGCCTCTGACATAGGGGCTTTGCCTTCAAGCACTTCGACAATGCCTGGCCCGCTACCGCAGCCTAATGTGCTACTCAGCGATGGGCGGCGCAGGTCGCCATCAATCAGCAAGGTCCGCTGACCCAGCTTGGCGGCCATGTTGGCGAAATTGGCCGAAAGCGTGGTTTTACCTTCGGCGGGCAGCATGGAAGACATACCGATGACACGGCACGACGCATCGGGCAGCCGCAGGTCAAGGGTGGCGTGGATATTGCGCAAGGTCTCACTATATTGCGAATAAGGTTGGAGCACCGGAAGGAATAAATGTGGCGCGAAATGCTTTGGAAGCCGCTCTCCACGACTGCCTGTAAAGAGTTTGCCAGCCTTAACGACTGCTATACCCGGTAGCTTTGCAGATAATGCAAGAGTAACCTTCTTATCGGGTTTATCCGTACCTAATTTGGGTAGTTTGAGGCGCCGCAGCTCACTTATTCTGAACGCTGGCAAATAGCCGAGGAAGGGATAACCAAGATGATCAACCACGTCTTCGCCAGTGCGAAAGAAGCGTTCGCGATATTCGCGATATATGGCAATCATATACCCAACGATCAGACCCAACAACGTGGCAATGGCAATCACTTGCCAAGCCTTGGGGGCTGAGGGATCTTTGGGGATAACGGCTTTACTAAGAATTCGACCGTTTGAAACAGGCAGAGAGCCCTGAATGGCGATCTGTTCGTAGCGCTGCGAAAATGATCTGAGCAATCCGTTCAGTGTCTCGGCCCGCTGTTCACGTTCACGCAGGCCTTGAGTGTCACGGACCCCGTTCTCAGCCTTGAAGTTCTCGGCTTCACGGGTGGCTTCATTTGCACTTTCCTGTAACTCTTCCAGCCGCACACGCATCCACTCGGCAGTGCGGTTAGACGCATCGAGATTGGCATTCACACCATCTGCCAGATACGCCTCGGCATAGGCATTGACGACGGTCGCCACGAGTTGCCGGTCTGCTGACTCAAAGAAGATGTCGATCGAGAAGCTTTCACCGACTCGTTGGATTTTGATATCTTTTTGTAGCGACAATGCGGTGGATTGTATCTGGTTGAATTCTTGTTCTTGTGGCGACAAGGCCGCGTCATCCGGCAACTCCGGTGTTGGAAGCAATCCTTTGATCGTACCCTTTATGGTCGAGATAACCCTGCCCGCCAGTGAAGACGGCGGGTTCAGATAGTTTTCGTTCTTGTGAAGCTCTAACTGTCGCGTGACTTCCATCGCCAATTCCAGCGAACCCAGAACCTGTATCTCGTTCAGCAGCGCGGTGTCATTCTGCAACATCGGTGTGGCCGCAGTGACGCCTTCAGCCAACCCACTGAGCCGGTCATCAACCAGCACCTTGGCGAATGCGTGGTATTCCTTGGGGCTTGTTGCGTAATGCACCACCCCAAGCGCTAGTCCGATCACCGTACAGACTAAAAGAGGAAAATATTGCCGTCGCATAGCCGCCAGCAATTTGCCAAGCGTCGCGGAGTCGCCTTGGCGAGGCGAGCCATAATCTGCATCACGTATTCTTATACCGAGGTCTTTCATGGGCCTCCGAAGCCTCCATCAAGATCACAGCACATATTGATCTTTTTCATTGTTTTTGCACCGGCGCCAACCCATCCCCATAATGGCGCTGTTCCTGCATGCCAGTTAAGCCAAAAACGACCCCGACATGCAGCATCGCGCGCAGAATTGCAGCGTTGCGACGACCAGAGCTGAATACATTTATCGCAGCAGCACCGACGCAATAGAGAGCCTTTGCCAAAGCCAACGGAATATTGCGCGGGCCGTTCAGCAGACGCGCATGGGTCTGACCCATGCGAAAACGCCGCCGCGCCAACCATCTGAAAGAGGCGCGGCTGGCAGGAACATCTTCGTAGATCAGCGCATCTTCAGCATAAGCAATCTTGCCACCAGCGTTGAATATCTCGGCGAAGAACTTGGTATCCTCGCCACCGGATTGGCCAAGAGCCAGATCAAAGCGCAGCCCCTGCACAACGGGGTTACTGCGATCTATGAGGACGTTGCACGTATATCCGGTTTGTAGCTGACCATTCACCCAGACCGGTTTGGTAGAATGGATTGCAAGATCGCGCATCCATCCAGCCATATCTGCGTGGTAAACCGCCTGCACAGGGCCAAGGGTCACATCGGCTTTTTCAGCCCGTGCAGTTTTCAGCAGATGATGCAGCCAATCCGGCGTGGCAACCTCGTCATCATCAATGAACGCGAAGTAGCGCGCAATACTGTGATTCAGCCCACCATTACGTGCGATTGATATATTTCCAGCAGGACAATGGATATAGCGAACGGGAAGTGGGGAAGTCTTGGCAAAACTCTCGACCAATGCCTGAGCCGTTGGCTTGACGTCATTGTCGATGACAATAATCGATACAGTAAATCCGTCCGGTTTGCGCAAGTCACGCAAGGACTTCAGCGTATCAAGCAATTGCGGCCTGCGGAAGGTGCAAACACATATATCGATTGCATTTGGTATCATTGCGCGCGCCCTACCTGAAACAGGCCCGAGCCGGACATTAGTTTGCGCCAGAAGCCCAGAGACCATGCAGCATGCATCAGCATGGCCGAGATGCCAGAGAGAAGCAGATAAGGATCGCGGGCCAGAAGCGACATCTTGGCCCCCGCGATCAGGCAATATGCGACCCAAAGAAGTGCCGGCACGGCGAATATCCAATGCAGGCCAGCTAGAAATGATAGCGCGAGAACAGGGGCAACCAGCATGACCTTGGCCTGCCGCAGCCGCGGCATAATGCGGTGTTTTAGCAGGTTCTGTGCACGGCCTTTGCCATAATTGAAATACTGTCGTGCCAAAGCGCTAAGCGACTTGCGCGGATAGTAGGTGACAGTGGTTTTAGCAGTCAGCCAGATGCGATACCCCGCCTGTCGCAGGCGATGATCAAGCTCAGCGTCTTCGTTATGCGTAAAAGATGGATCATAGCCGCCCACAGCCCGGAACGCAGCGAGGTTTATCAGCGCATGATGCCCGTGATCAACGTATTGGCCGGTGGCCCGCATCCTATGCTTAGAACCGCCATTACCAACCGGTGAATTCTGAGCAGCAGCGTTGATGCGTTGAACTACGGGTTCACCTTCAGCAATCATACTGACAACGATGCTTTCTGCATCAATCACCGCAGCCTCTTCTAACAGGTGTTCGCAAAATTTGTCCGGATATCTGCAATGGGCGTCGACACGGATTAGATGGGTGGAAAAATCACCATAGGTTTCCACCGCCAAATTGATCCCGGCACTTTGGATTTTGTCAGGGTTATGCAGCAGCCTGACCGCAGAGTTTGTCTGCGCAATCGCTTCAACGATGGACTGCGTTCCATCTGTACTGCCGCCATCTACAACAACAATCTTCCCGCCGATTGAGGCTTGCGCCTGTGTCAACTGATGCAGAAGGCCTTCAATATGATCAGCTTCGTTCAGGCAAGGGATAACGATAAGAGGGCCGTCCTGGCCCGTTTCTGAGGCGTCATGTTTCATTGCTAAGCACCTTGTTAGTCTCGCAATTTTGCGCGGCTTCACGTGGAAACGAGCGAAAGATTCGCCGACGAAACTTCTGCGTTTGACCTAACTGATTTTTACAGTTTGGCAAAAAGGCCGTACATAGATTGCACACGCATCGGCCATTACCCGCCACTTCGGCACATCTTATCGGCAAGAAACAGGCGATGTGCCAATTCCTTGATCGAAATATGTTTGCAAATGCTTTGCTGGATTTGTCCAAACTCGTAAGGTTTTCCTCGGGAATGGAGTGGGTGCAGATTTGATTTGAGGGCCGGATATGTCCGGGTTGGCAGTCGCTTATGGGGAAGACCTATCTCATTATACAAACGGTGAGCTTCGATCACGTGCAAAACGTCGCGCTGTTCATTCATCGTGCGCTGAAACATTCTTACGGCCTGCAATCTGAGCTGATCGTCTGCTCCGAGATAGATGAGGCGCCTTATCAGGATGGCGCGCTTGTGTTTGTCATCGGTGAAAATTTCAAACGCCACATACGCCGGCCCGGATGCAGATATGTGTACCTGAATTTTTCGATCATCGAAGCTCTTGGTGGCTGGCTGGGCGCAGACCGTCATGGGCGCAGAGCTTTGCGTCGCAAAAACACCTTGCTTGCTGAAAAGCTGGACCTTTATGACGTGCTTCTGGATTATTTCCCACCACAAACACATGTTTTGAAACAACGCCTTAGCTTGCCGGTTTTCGGGTTTAGCGTTGGCGTTCATCCCGATGATTTGCCCCCGGCAATGCCGCTTCACGAACGCCCCTATGACGTATGTTTTGTGGGTGGAATAACCAAACGACGACAGGGGGTTCTGGATAGCCTCGCGGCCCGAGGCTTGCGGCTTTCACCGCACCGCGATGTTGTGTTCGAAGACATCGCCGCACAATCGCGGTGTTGCCTGAATGTGCATTCCCAGAAGTCCAGCCATCTGGAAACGCCACGCATTATTGGTGCGTTGGCCGCAATGTCGCCGGTGGCCAGCGAGACATGCTTTGGGTTAGACACGCTGATACCCGATAATCTGCTGGTCTCTACACGGCTCTCCCGACTGGCAGATGATACCTTTGCCTTGCTCAAAGATACGGATCGGTTAGGGCATCTCTGCGCAAAATCGCATAGCTGGTTTCGCGAAACCTATCTGCCGAATTGCGAAACGGCGTGGGACAGGCTTTGCAAAGATATTGACGGCGTTTTAAGCGCCGTATCCTGACTGTAATTCTGTTGTATCTACCGATACTGCTTAGACTGCGGCAGCGCCTTGCGTATAAGTTTTTACCGTTCGGTCGATAGCCTCAAGCGCCCGTTCGGTTGCGCGCTTTATCTGACTATCCGTGCTAAGTTGAGGTTCGGTTTTTGCCAGTTTTTGCATACTGCGGGCTGCAAAATGCTGACACGCCACATTGAAAGGTTTTGCAAGGGATCCCCCCAAAACAGCGCGCGCCTTTGGGCCAGACCCGGAGCGGCCTGTTGTGGCAGCCCAAGCTTCGCGACAGTTAGACGGAAACAGAAGAGCAGGCCGATAGTCGATTTGCAGTGATCTTGTGAAATCGTACCATTTGAACCGATGGACCTGGTTCATTGTCCGCACGCCAATCCAGGGCGTGCGCAACGCGTCGGACACGATAGCACCATGCATGGCCTCGGTAATAATCAGATCGGCCCCAAGTATTTCCGAGATGACCTTTTCGGGGGAATGAGATGGATCAATGAAATAAACGCCTGCTAATTCGCATACTTCTTGCCAGTCGCCGCGTTCAATACTTTCGTAATGGGGCATGAAGCCCACACCGATATTGCTGGCAGGCTTTGGCAAGGGCGTTTCCCGCAGCAGAATTGCAGAATCTGCAATGGCAAGGCTGGGGTCAAGACCAAGCATCTCTGCTGTTTGCGGACCACGCACAAAGCTGAAATCCCACATACCGTCGTTGATATCAGGCAGCGGCGTATAGCCCCCATACCCGGAACCAACGATCAGTTTACGAGCCTTGGCAGGATAGATGTTCTGGATCATTGATCCGATACCAACAAAGAGGGTCGTGTCATCATCGTCAAGAAACCCGTCGGGCAGAAAATGGTCCCACATGGTTTTGTTCAATTCATCCCCGAAATTAGGCGGATCGCCCTGAAAATAGGTCAATTTCATTTTGCGGGGTTTCCTTTTTTATGCAGGGCCTGACGAATATCGCTGATGCGGCTATGTGACAGGGCAAATGTGACAGGGGTATAGACCAGAATGCAGACCACGATCTGCAACAGTAGAAACGGGCCGGGCTGCATAGCCGGAAAAATATAAGGCAGGCCAAGTGCCGCCAGACACATAATCAACGTAGCAATTACAGGGTTGCGCAGCTCGCCAAGATAAACGCGAATGCTGCTGTCCAGAAGACGTGTCGTCATCCAGACCGAAACCGGCCACAGTAGGAATGATTTCATAACCACCGCAAAAACCATCACCCCCAGCCCGTAGCTGTAGGTCAGGGCTATGGCAATCAAGGTCGTAACCTGTTGCATCAATTGATAGTAGAACCACCAATTGGCGCGTCCACGACTTTTGATCAGCGCGCTTTGCACGACCCCGATACTAGCCAATATTCCGACCGCGCAAAATGCCTGGATCGCAGTAGCGGCCGCCGCCCATTTCGGGTCCAGAAGCAGGGCCAGAAGATCGTCGATAATCAACGCAGTCCCCGCGAACATTGGCATGCTGACTGTGGTAGAGGCGAAAGAGGCAATCATGAACGCCCGTCGCATCTTCGCTCTGTCATCTTGAAGAGAAGACAACAGTGCATGCGATACCGAAGACAGCGCACCTGATACCAGTTGGATCAACATGAAAAAACAGCGTTGCGCGAAGAAATAAAGGCCAAGCATCTCGGTTCCGGCCAGCACACCAAGAATGATGTGATCAAGCTTCATCGTATCGAGCATCCGGTTGCCCGAAGCAAAGATGCCGTAATTCGCAAGCTGTTTCAGGGCAGGTATGCTGAATGATAAGCTGGGACGCCATTTGGCAACCCAAAAGGCCATGACGCAGATCACCAAACTGGCCGTAACCTGACTGATCACCAGCGCCCAGTAACCATAGCCCAAAAACAACATTGATAGCGAAATGGTGACGCTGATCATTGTGGCAACGGATGTTCTCAGCGCGATCAGCTTAAACTGCATAGACCTGATAATCAGTGCATTTGGCACGGCTGCCATCAGCTCCAGCGGAATGCGCAGGGCCAGAACCGGAAGCAGTGCAACAAGTGCGGGTTCCTCCATATATGAAGCGATCAACCCTGCGCCAAAAATGAACGGTAGTGAGGCGACCACGCCGAATATCGTGGTCAGCCAGAAAACGCTATCGACATGCTCTTTTGTCATTGCCTCGCGCTGGATCAGGGCCTCACCAAATGCCAGAGGCGAGAACGCGATAGCGACCAAAACCACCGCGCTTGCCAATCCGACCAACCCCAAATCCGATGGGGAAAGAAAATAGGCTGCAACAAAGAACACAACCCCAGAGCTGACCGTCGGGATCAGAGTATGCAATGAAGACCAGAGAACGCCGAAAATCGCAGCACTGGACCTGCCCTTGGATAAGTGCGGTCGATACGGCTCTTTAGGTTGTGTCGCAGTAGGATAAGGTGATTGCGTCATTCCGGCTCATGCAGGTTGGGGACTATGGCAGCGGGTGCCATAGCGCTGGTATGTTTCACCTTCCCAATATAATAATTGGCGTCTCACAAACCGTTCAGTATGAGCCTTTTGCAGCGATCACAGCAGGAAATGTTTTCATCAGAATCAAGCAATCCTGCCAGAACGACCATTGCCTCACATATTCCGCATCAAGCGATACGCGCGTCTCGTAGCTTGTGTCACTACGACCACTGATCTGCCACAGGCCTGTAATACCGGGGCGGGTCGTCAGATAAAGCGCTTTGTCAGGACCATAATGTTCGTCCAACTCGTCCATAACAACAGGCCGTGGACCCACAAAGCTCATATTCCCCCGCAGCACATTCAGAAGTTGCGGTAGCTCATCGATACTATACGCGCGCAGCGTGGCCCCCAGTTTCGTAACACGCGGATCATGTTTCAGTTTACGATTTGTCTGCCACTCAAGCCGATCCTGGGGGTGAGTCTGGAAATGCTGCTCCAAAACCTCATCCCCGTTCGTAACCATCGAGCGGAATTTCCAGCACTTGAAGGTTTTACCGCCCAAGCCCACCCGGGTATGCCCATAAAGCGCTGGGCCACGTGAAGTTGCTTTCACAGCCAACGCAAAGACGGTCAAGAGAGGTGCCAGAGCAATAAGGCCGAAGATGGCGAGCGTTATATCAAGCCCTCTTTTGAATCGACCACCCACAGCACGAAAATCTTCGCTGCCCGACGATGAAACGGTAGTTTCCTGAAGTGTATATGGTATATTTTCTGCATCAAAAGAAATTGCAGTACCACTATTCGTCATCGACATGTTGCGCCCCCGCTAATCGATATAATTTCGTTAGCCTCACTTATGGCAATCAGATTTGCATTTGCAGCATAATATATTGATCTGGCAGTGCAGTGGCGGGAAATCGCGTACTCAATACTAGCGATTTAGGCATTTTGTCGAATATATGTGCATAATCTGCGCCGCGATGCAGGGGATTCACATGCGTATTTTGAGTGATGACAGCTTCGTAACAATATAGGCAAAATATCGCATAGGACTTTCAGATTAGCAGGTAAAATATGTGTTGAAGCCCTTGCAACTGTTACAATTTCAAATTAACGCGAATTTTGTTTAGGCACGCTTTTACCTTCAAAACGATTGCGAACCGAGTCGTAGCAGCCATTTTTCTATAGGTGATTTTTGCCCATCAATTAGGCAATTCAGCAGCCGTAGTTTCGGGATTTGGAAGCACCTTTGCAAGCGCAGCATTTATATCCTGCGGGCGCAACATAAACTGTGTATCGTCCATAGCTAATATTGATCGCGACAAAGCGGCAATCTTGTCCGGGTTCAGGTTTTGAAGGTTTTTCACCAAATCCTGCGCAGTCGGCGTTACAATGGTAATGCCAAGGCCTGCGTCATGAACTCTGCGCCCGGTTTGTGTATCGATAACGGCAACAGAGGGGCAACCGAACCAACTGGCCTCGTAGATGCGATTTGGAAGCAACCAGTCCGAATTGGCGCCGCGTTGCCAAAGATCCTGCGCCCAAACCAAATCACAACTAGAATAGATCAAGGCCAGATCGTTGGGATACGTATATGGCCCGTGATAATGGACGTTTTCACGTGTTTTAACGGCATCGTTAAAACCATCCAGCGCGTGGTGATGTACATTGCCATGTATATGGATTTGCAACCGATCACCCATGATATCCGCTGTCTCCATCAGAATACGCAGACTGTGCGCACATCGAATTGAGCCGACCCACCCCAATACCAAAGGCGCGTTCAGATTGCGGCTGGCGGGCGCATCAGGACGGGGCAGCGGCGTGCCGTCAAACCAGAGTTTGTTTTCGATCATTGAGACAGGGCCATGATAACCTTGGATGGCTTTGAAGTAGTTCTCTACGAAGCCGGGCGAAGAGACGATCAAAAGCTGCACCCGAGACAGCAATCGCCGCTCACACCAACGCATGATTGCGCCAATGGCATCTGATCGGGTGAACAAGCCATGAATATCAAGACATTCGTAAACCAAAGACGTTTTACTGCGACCAAGCAAAAGCCGAGCGGCCCACGCAATGAGTAAAAGGTCGAAGTTCCGCGCAATGATAACGTCGGCTTCTTTCAGCGGTCCCGGAGCTTTCAAAACCCTAAACAGCGCCAGAATCATCTTTGGCAACCGTTTGCCGAAGCTCTGGTTTTCAACGTAACCCAATTCGATATTGGGCCAGTCCGGGGTAAAATCCTCGTTCATGTTGGAGCGCCGGAAAGCAGCGGAACTAACCTTATGCCCAAGCGCAAACAGGCCCTGAATACGCCGAATCTGGGAAGATTCCGTTAGATCAAAGGCAAATACAAATAATCTGGCCATACAATTAGTCCCTGTTTGTGCCCACACTCTGACCGAGAGTCCCGCAATGCGAATGCCTAGCAGTAAAAAGCGTTTTCATAAGCTCATCGCAAATAGGAAACACATTGACTCAAAGGCGCGCGAGGGTTCATAAAAAATGTCATAAAAGGGGTATAAGGGGCGCGGTTCTCATGTGCTGAGTGCAAAACTGCGTCATATGGTGTGGTGCGTCTGCTCGTATTCATATTCTTCATGATAATATCTGCCTTAGCCATGGGCCTATGGTCCTTCTTTGATGGCGCAAGTATTGGTGTAATTGCACTGCGTGTCATTGTAACCTTGGTCGCCCTTCAAATCGTGTATTTCATCCTGGTACTTCTGATGGCTTACCTACCGGGCACCAAAAAGCACCTAAACCTACCTCTACCCGTGCAGCATCAAATGTAGAGCCCGCCACTGAAACTCATAAATAGCTGTCCTGAGCTTCTATAAATGGGCGCAGCCCAGATTCCGGACGGCCGAGCAGCCGGATAAGGGCACCACGAAATACAAGCCGCATCTTTTCCGGTAAGGGCAACGCATTTCCGACCTTCAATTGAATATGAGATTTCACAAGCCCCATCGCACGGGTTTTCGTAGGGCTCGCGAAGGCGGGATGGTGCAGAAAGCCCAACTTGTCATCGGATTGTGCCTTGGCCCAGGCATGGCGTTGCAAAATCCCTATGGAGCGTTTCAGCGACAACTCGCTGCGCAGATAACCTGCCTTTGCGCCCAGATCACGTAAGGTGCCATCTCCGTTTTGTGCCCAGACAGCCAGAGGTTTCATGGCAACGTAGATTGGCTCATGAATTGCAAAGGTTCGCATGTATTCCTGCAACGTCGCGCTACACTCAAAATGGATTTCCAGATCAGACGTCGCATTGCGTGACCAGAACAGCCCGCCATTTGACACGCCGATGTCTGATACAAGTGTCATGCGAAACAGATCAGGGTCATAGCGCCGCTCAACCAGCTTTTGATCAAGCAGGCCAAACTCACTCAGGTGTGCAGCTTCGGTCCCGCTGGCATATTCCATGAATTGGTTCCGAAAAACGATCTCGACCTGATGTTCATGGCAAAGCCGGATGTTGTCTTCCATAAAGGTCGGCAGGATGAAGTTATCATCTTCAACCACACAAAAGTAATCCGCATCACGTGGATTGGCCTGCGTGAAGCATTGGTCAATATTCTTCGATGCAAAATTCTGCGGGGTGTTTTGATTAAATGAAATTCGGTCATCGCCCAGCTCAGCGATTGTATGTCTGGCAGAGCCGTCAGGATCATCATCATAGACATCACAGACCCATTTCGCATGGCTTTGCGATTGCAAGCTTTTCAAACATCTTTTCAGATCGTCAGGACGCTTGTAGGTGGGGGTGCGCACGTGAACCAGTTCCTCAGACATTCAGGGCCTCATATCAGAACTTTGAAGCGAATGCGCAGCCTTGGCGCCATATGGGAAACCGTCCAAGCCATGCCCCTTGGCAAGTATGGCCAGGTCACTTTGCGCGTTCTGCGTATCATGCGTCTTGTACCGCTTGTCAAAATGTTCACGCGTCGCGCGGGCGAGGTCACGTAGAAGCATAGGCTTTCGCAGGATCAGCCAAAGAGCACTTGCAATACGACGGCCTTTGAGATGTTGCACAAGCGTTTCAAACGCCAGCGACCGGCCCAGCATTGCCGCACGCGCATCAAGAAACGACACTAGATCACGTCCCATTTCCGGGTATTGCGCCTGAAGATCCGCCTGAACACGGATCATCGATGCGACATGTTCAGGGCTGAGCCTGTGCGAGACCGAATTCGCATGACGGCGATACAGATAGTAAGATCGGTTCAACATATGCAGCCGCCCGCCTTCCAGCAGATAACGCATGTAGAAATCGTGGTCTTCACCAATGCAGATGTCTTCGCGGTATCGCAACGCACCGACCTGTTTGCGCCGTAGCAGTGGTTTCAGATACCCAAATGGCGGCTCATTGCCATTGCGTGTATCGACAAACATTGCAGGACTAAGCTCAAACGGTTCAGAAGGCGAGGCATCCCCCAACAATGTCCGCCCGGATTCCCCGTCAAAATAGATCAGATCATCCGCCACGCCGTCCGTTGCCAGTTTTTCAGCGGCCGCAATCATCCGCTCAAACCGAAGCGGGTGAATGATGTCATCAGAATCCACAATCGCAATCCAGTCGCCAGACGCCATCTCAAGGGCTCTGTTACGCGCCGCCGCAGGACCACCATTCGAGGGCGCCTGAATAATGCGAACACGCGGATCGTCAGCCGCAATCTGCTCAGCGATCTTGACGCTGCTATCGGACGACGCATCATCGGAAAACAGCACTTCGATGCGCTCAACCGACTGCGCCAGAACGGATTGCAGGCAAGTCTCAACATAAGACGCGCCGTTGTAATTCGCCATTATAACAGAGACGACAGGCGCATCATGTTGTTGAGGTGTCGTGGGCATCGGTGCGTTTCCATGTTTCGCAAGGATACACATAGCAGAACATGCAATCGCACCAAGCTGATTAACCCAGCAGACTTCTCATCTGGCGAGGATATGCCGAGCTGTGCCCGGATTTACGAACGCACTCGTATTCGAAGTGATGCAGATGTAGGCAGTTTTCGAAAACACAGCGTTTCGGGTGAGCTATGCGACTGTCGATTCCTATTCACATAAGTCTAAAATGTGTTGCGCTGTGCGTCGCTTTGCTAGGCTCTGCCGCGCAGGCCGAGGACATCCCCGCAGGCAAAACTTTCTTCGATGATTTCGATGTCTTTAACCGTGGGCTTTGGGGCATCTCGGACGGATGGATCAATGGGAATTGGCAGAACTGCGAATGGTCCAAAAGAGCTACTACTTTTGACAATAGCCATCTGACGCTGACATTTTCCGACACCAAGACCGAGAAAACAGATTATGTTTGCGGCGAGATTCAATCGCGCCATACTTACGGGTACGGCACTTATGAGGTACGATTCAAAACACCAAGCGGTTCTGGCCTGAATGCCGCGTTCTTCACATATATCGGTCCGCATCACGGCAAGCCACATGATGAGATTGATTTTGAAGTCCTGACCCGTGATACCAGCGCTGTGCAGGTCAATACCTATGTGTCAGGCAAACCCACCAATGGGCAGACAGTGAAATTGCCCAAACGCTCTGACGCAGATTTCATCACTTATGCTTTCGTCTGGACAGAAGACAGTATCGAATGGTTTGTGAACGGCACGTCTGTTCATAAGACAAAGCCGGGAAGCCCGATGCCGACAAACCCCCAAAAAATCTACGCCAGTTTCTGGGGCAGTGATACATTTACCGACTGGATGGGCCCCTTCAAGAAACCAACCGATGATCTTTCTATGCAAATCGACTGGATAGCCTTCACGGGTTTGGGCGAAGATTGCCAATTTCCGGACTCGCTGCTGTGCAGTTTAAAGTGATATGATAGCCTGAAAGGTGCATAATCCATATCCAGAAAGGGCATTGCCCGTTATGACCTCTATAGAGGGTTATTCCAACAGAACGATAGTCACCGTCTCGCCCGATGGCGTGCTTGGCGTTCTGGCTTTGACGGCACTGGTTTTCATTCCTGCCGTTGGGACAATGGGTGCGCTTGCCTTTCTTGCATTTGGCTGTCTGATGATTGTGCGCCGTCCAGCCTTGGCTGCAACGCAGTGCCTGCGTTACTGGTATGTCTTGTTGCTGCCGCTCTTTTGCGTTGTCAGTTTCCTGTGGTCGCAATATCCGGCAGTGTCGTTCAGGTTTGGGTTACAGCTTCTGATCACCGTGGTCATCGCAATCATCATTGCCAACCGGGTGTCAGCACGTAGTTTCTGTCAGGCACTGTTTGCACTATTCGCCATCGCCATGATCGCGAGCGTTCTGATCGGCAATGTCCGCGCCGATACGGGTGCGTGGTTGGGTATCTTTGGCAGCAAAAACGCCCTTGCCGGGGCGTCTGCGACTTTTGTGATAATTTCCTTCGCACAAATGCTGGACAGCCGCGCTACGCCACGGCTGCGCCTGCTGGCAGTTTTGGGGATCCCGCTTGGCATGATGCTTTTGATCCGCGCACAATCTGCGGGCGCGTTGCTAAGCGTTCCGCCTGTTATGATGATCCTGCTGACCGTTACCCTGATGTACCGACTGACCCCCGTACAAAGAGCAGCAGCGTTTATCTTTGCACTGATTGTTGCACTGCTGATTGGACTGCTTGCTATTGCCAACTACGATTTCCTTGTAGCGCTTCTGCTTGATACGACCGGCAAGGATATTACGCTCACGGGCCGGACCGAGCTTTGGGAAATCGCGCTCGACTTTATTTATGAACGACCGCTGTTTGGCATCGGATATCAGGCGTTCTGGGTGAAAGGTCATCAACCCGCCGAGGCGCTTTGGTTCATGTTTGGCATCGAAAGTCGAAGTGGTTTCAACTTTCATAACACCTATCTGTCCAACACAGTCGAGATCGGGCTGTTCGGCATCGCACTGCAGATCTTCATCCTGTACGGCGCGGCAATTCTGACCGGCATCTGGGCATTGCGCACAAATGCCGCAGAAGCCTCGCTCTTGTTCGCGTTGGTCATGATGGTAATCCTGACAAGCTTTGTCGAAGTACCGATCTTCTTTCAGTTCAGCCTGAGAACCGTCATGATCCTGTGCGCTTTCATCTTCGGCGTGAAGGCTCTTCAACCCTCAAATAAACGTTAGAAAAGCTGGATAACAGGCCGGGCAATCAGTGCCAGACATACGCAGCTTTGTTGAAACGCACCCTCACAAACCGCCCATCTGACAGATTATTTTCCAGGCGTCCTCTTCTACCGGCTGCACCGAAAGCCGTGAGCTTTTGACAAGGGCCATATTCTGTAACCGCTCATCCGCCTTGACCATGCTAAGTGTCACGTGAGTTGGCAAAGGCTCTATGGCTTTTATATCCACGCACTCCCATCGGTCGTCATCTGTGGTGCTGTCGGGATGTGCCTCGGCGCAGACCTCAACGATCCCGACAATCGCTTTTTCCAACTGCGAGTGATAGAAAAAACCCCGATCCCCCAGTTTCATCTGACGCATGAAGTTGCGGGCCTGATAGTTGCGCACGCCGTCCCATTCTTCGCCTTCATCGCCCTTGGCAACTTGCTGATCCCATGACCAGACCGAAGATTCCGATTTAAACAACCAATATGCCATTACCCTACGACCTTGTCCCAGATTTGCAGTTGTACATCGGCGAACAGACCAGCCTTGGCATAAGGATCATTTGCAGCCCAGTCCTGCGCCTGATCCAAAGTGTCGACCGTCAGAATAATAAGCGATCCACACATATCACCACCGCCGTTCAGAAATGGCCCTGCCATTTCAACAAGGCCGCTCTCCTTGATGTGCGCCTTATGGGCGTCACGGTTTGCTTTGCGCACCTCAAGGTGGTCCGGCTTGTCTTGACAGATAACGGCAACGCGCATGGTTTATTCCTTTCTTAGGGGGCGGGTCATCAACTGATCCAGCGCAACTGGCAACGTGATAGCATCGTCTACCATGCCTGCAACAGCTTTGGCGATTGGCATATCAATCGACATTTGATCGGCAAGTTTAACAATCGCCTGAGAGGTCGCACGGCCTTCCGTTGTCATCTCGGGTGGAACGACATCCGTACCAAGCGCCAGACCAAAGCTGAAGTTGCGTGATTGGGTCGAGGTACAGGTCAACGCCAGATCGCCAAAGCCTGACAGCCCCGCAAGCGTTTCTGGTTTTGCTCCAAGGGCCAAAGCCATACGCTGCATCTCGGCATATCCGCGGGTCATCAGGGCCGCACGCGCGCTTTCGCCAAGACCCGCCCCAATACAAATGCCACAAGCAATGGCAATGACATTCTTCAAAGCCCCGCCAAGTTCGGCACCGATAGGGTCATCCGAAAGATAAAGGCGCATCGTTTCGGTCGACAGCTCATTTTGCAGGCTTTCCCCCAATGTGCTGTCGGTCGTCGCCAGTGTCAGCGCGGTGGGCAGGCCTTTGGACAGATCAGATGCAAAGCTGGGACCGGACAGAATAGCAGATGGGGTTTGCAGCATATCAGATATAATAGCTGTAGGTCCACGGCCGGTTTCCAGATCAATACCTTTGCAGCACGCAATGGCCGCTTTCGGGCGCAGCGCCTTGTCTGCCAGGTAGGCCGTCAAAACCTGCATGGGAACAGCAAGCAGCAGCAGATCATCTGGACCGACCGACAGAGTATCCGTCACCTCCAATGTGCGTGGAAGACCTACACCAGACAGTCGCGGGTTGATCCGAGACTTTGCCATTTTCTCAACTTCGCGCCCCACAAGCGTTACATCGCGCCCAGCGCGGTTGAGGGTAATCGCCAATGCAGTGCCAAAGGCCCCGGCCCCGGCCACAATGATTTTCGTCATGCTTTTGCACCTCTTTTGCCCGATCCCAGCATAGCGGGGGCAGTCATGTCCAGTGGCCATCTGGGACGCGCGGCCAAGGTCATGTCATCGATAAGGTTCAAGCGAAAGCGCTCTATGCCGACCCACGCGATCATCGCGGCATTGTCCGTACACAGAGCCAAGGGCGGTGCAATGAAGGACACATTTTCCGCCTGTGCCAGCCCGGTCAAGGCAGCACGGATGGTTTTATTCGCCGCAACGCCACCGGCCACCGCAATCGCCGGACGTGTCGGGGATTGGGCCATATATTGTGCCAAAGCACGGCGGGTTTTCTCAGTCAATACATCTGCAACAGCGACCTGAAAGCTGGCTGACAGGTCATTTTGGTCCTGCTGATATAATCCACCCTGAGCCGCAATTAGCTTGTCACGTTCGCGCAAAACGGCCGTTTTGAGGCCCGAGAAGGACATGTCGCAGCCTTCCCGGTCCAGTAAGGGACGCGGCAGCTTGAAGCGGGTCGCGTCGCCTGACAGGGCCGCCTGCTCGACATTGGGACCACCGGGTTGAGGCAAGGCCAGCAGCTTGGCAACCTTGTCAAACGCCTCACCAGGCGCATCATCGATGGTGCCGCCAAGACGCTGAAACTCGGTCGCGCTATGCGCGATCAGAAACTGGCAGTGTCCGCCCGAAACCAACAACATCAGGTAGGGAAACTCTAACTGATCCGTCAAGCGCGGTGTCAGCGCGTGACCTGCCAAGTGGTTCACACCAATCAGCGGCAACCCCGCCCCCGCCGCCAGTCCTTTGGCGCACATAACGCCGGACAGCACGCCACCAATCAGGCCCGGACCTGCTGTTACCGCAATGGCGTCAATGTCCTGCAACGTCACGCCTGCGACACGCAAGGCATCTTCGACCACATGGTCCAGCTTTTCTGCATGGGCGCGGGCGGCAATTTCGGGCACGACGCCGCCGAAATCGGCATGCAGGTCGATCTGACCGAATACCTGAGAGGACAGGATTTCCGCTGGCGCGCCCTCGTCATGGCGCACGACAGCGGCGGCAGTGTCGTCGCAGCTGCTCTCCAGTCCGAGAATGGTCAACCTTTTGTGCATCGGGCGTGCCTGTTGCTTAGCGCTGTATGCGCAGGTAACACCCAGACATGACCCAGACAATCCCGAGCCCGGTGCCATGAAGGTGCTTCTGATCCGCCCTGACATCCAGTCGCAACGGTTTGAGCGCCAGATCCACGAAGCCTTGGGGGATCAGGTGTCTTGTGTCATTTCGCCCATCCTGCGTATCAAAACGCTTGATGTGGCTATCGACCTTGAGGGCATAACAGCCCTGGCCTTCACGTCTGAGAATGGCGTGCGCAGTTTTGCAAAGCTCTGCCCCAGGCGCGACCTGACAGCCTATTGCGTTGGTGACAGAACCGCGAAAGCTGCAATGGAACACGGATTTCGGGCTGTATCTGCTGGGGGGGCTATTGATGATCTTGCTGACCTCTTGCAACGGGATGCCCCAAAAGGGCACTTTTTATATGCCAGAGGGATGCATGTCGCAGGCGATTTGACGCGACATTCCATAAATCTGCGCGAAGCAATCATCTATGATCAGGTGCCTGCGTCATTGAACCAAGGCGCAGTAACACTGTTATCGAGGCAAAATCCTGTGATCATCCCGCTTTTTTCGCCCCGCACGGCCCGGTTGTTTGAAGCACAAATCATCCCAGATATGACAGCCCCCCGGATTGCCGTTTGTCTCAGCCCGACCGTGCAGGCGGCGACATCCTCGTCGCTCTATTCGTCAACCTATGTCAGTGCTGCGCCCAATACGAACAGCATGTTGGCGGAAATATCGCAGCTCTTGAAGCGCTGACTTGCTTGAGGGCCAGTGGACCCTTGCGCTAAGATCGGGCATGAGACGGTAGCGGGAGCCGACTCACCCGCTATTCCACCCCAACGGAAGGAACAGGCAATTTGGCCACGTCACGGAAAAAGCCATCTGGATCAAAATCTAAGGCTAAGGCTGAGAAAGAAGATGTGACCGATCCCAAAAGTGGTGAAGCCGAAACCACTGACGAGCGTGATGTTCTTCTATTGGTCAATGAAGATACGCCAGATGACACCGAAGATCAGCCCGATATTGATGATCCCGAGAAGACTCTGGACGTTGACGAAGAAGAGACTTCAACCGAAATTGCTGAGCTGGAAGAATTTGATGCGGCCGATTATCAGGCGACTGATACGGCGCAAGATGAATATTACGAGAATGAGCATGAAGAAGATGCGGCTGATCAGGGTGATGATCTGAATGAAACGCATAGCGATATAGACGAACAAGACCCAATTGAAGAAGAAGCACCCGAACCCGAGCCCCCCATTGCCAGCCCGGCGCCCCCTGCTCAGACGAAATCCAGCGGGTTTCTTGGCACGGTGCTTGGTGGGGTTTTGGCAGCAACAATCGGCTTTGGCTTAGCCTTGTTTGTTTTGCCGGACGGCTGGCGCAACAGCAGCACTGACACAGAGATCAGCAAAGAGGTCAAACAACAGCTTGCGGATCAATCTGCCCGTATTACAACCCTTGAATCCGAGTTGGCGCAAGCCAGTCAAGACCGCGCTGCGGCCACAACCGAGATCGAAGCACTTACCCAAAAAGTAACAGAGCTTTCGGAAACGCCTCCCGTCACGGCTGCCGCACCGGACGCTGACCTGCAGGCATTACTGGATGCTCAACGACAAGAGCTGGAAACACTGCAAGCGGATATCGATAAGGTTGCGAGTTTCGCGCAAGAACAGATTGATCTGGCCAAAACACAACAGGAAACTGCAGCGGAAGCAGCTGCCAAGGCATCGGCGCGTGGTGCCTTGAATGCCGTGAGCGCCGCATTGGAAACAGGCAAGCCGTTTGAAGAACCGCTCAGCGAAGTTGCAGGTGCCATCGACGTCCCCGCTGTACTGTCAGATCAGGCTGCATCGGGTGTTCCCAGCCTGTCCCGCCTGCAAGGCGAATTCCCTGATTTAGCACGAGACGCTCTATCAGCGTCTCTACGGGAAACTGCCGGGGATGGAACTGCTGATCGCTTTAAACTGTTCTTGCAGGATCAATTAGGCGCACGCTCTCTTGAGCCCCGCGAAGGTGACGATCCGGACGCGGTTTTATCGCGGGCCGAGGCGGCAGTGCGGCAAGGCGATTTGTCCACCGCGCTGACGACATTAGGTGCTTTGCCAGACGCAGGTAAGGCCAAGCTGGAAGCCTGGCGCGATCAAGCGCAAGGGCGTCAGGATGCCTTGGCCGCATTCGAAACTATATCAAATGCGTTGAGCGCGAATTAAGGACATTACATGCTTTGGTCTTTGGTCAAGATACTGATTTTTGTTGCGGTGATTGTCGCATTGGCCTTTGGGCTTGGCTATCTGCTGGAAACAAGTGGCGGGGTGCGCATATCGGTCGCCAATACTGAATTCACGCTTAGCCCGCTTGTTACGATTGTCGGCCTTGCAGTGCTGCTTTTCGGGTTCTGGCTGACCCTGAAAATCCTGAACTTTCTATTTGCAGTGTTTCATTTCCTCAACGGGGACGAAACTGCTGTGTCGCGCTATTTTGACCGCAATCGTGAGCGCAAAGGGTTTGAGGCATTGGCCGATGGCCTGATGGCGCTGGCGTCAGGTGAAGGGCGTACTGCCATGTCCAAGGCGGCGAAAGCCGAGAAATACCTCAAACGGCCAGAGCTGACCAACCTGATCACCGCTCAGGCAGCTGAAATTGCAGGTGATGGGAAGAAGGCACAGGAAGTCTATAAACGGCTTTTGCAGGACGACCGAACGCGTTTTGTTGGTGTGCGCGGCATCATGAAGCAAAAGCTGGCCGAGGGCGATACAGATGTCGCCTTGAAGCTGGCCGAGAAAGCCTTTGCCCTGAAGCCACGTCACGAGGAAACGCAGGACGTGCTGCTGCGATTACAGGCAGATAAGTCGGATTGGGTCGGAGCCCGCAAAACGCTGAACGCCAAGCTGAAGCACGGGGCCTTGCCACGCGATGTCCATCGCAGACGCGATGCGGTTCTTGCCTTGTCCGAGGCGAAAGACATTCTTGCCGATGGCAAAACCATCGAAGCCCGCGAAACCGCGATTGAAGCAAACCGTTTGTCGCCTGATCTTGTACCGGCTGCCGTGATGGCAGCCCGCACCTATATCGAGCAGAAGAAAGACCGCTATGCCACGCGTGTTATAAAGAAAGCTTGGGAGGTCTCTCCGCATCCTGACCTTGCTGCTGCTTTCGCGGAAATTGTTCCGGATGAAAACGCCACAGCCCGGATCAAGCGCTTTACTCTGCTGACGAAACTGGCCCCTGACCACCCAGAGACAAAAATGCTTCTGGCTGAGCTGAACATTGCGGCCGAAGACTTCCCTGAAGCACGGCGTTCTTTGGGTGATTTGGTTGAGACAACACCCACAGCACGGTCAATGACAATTATGGCTGCAATTGAACGCGGGGAGGGCTCTGACGATGCCGTTGTGCGCGGCTGGCTGGCCAAGGCACTGACCGCCTCACGCGGGCCGCAATGGGTATGTGACAATTGCCAGCATATCCAGTCCGCTTGGGCACCAGTTTGTGAAAACTGCACCAGCTTCGACACGCTTAGCTGGCGTGAGCCACCCCAAAGTGAGCCCGCCCTGCCCTCTGGCACCGAGATGCTGCCACTTATTGTCGGCGCGGTGGAAGACAAGACAGCAACTGTTACCGAGATGGCGGAAGAAGTTGAAGAGGTCGCAGACCCTACGGATTCCGAGCAAACCAAAGAGGACGACGTCATCGACGACGTTGTTGTGATCCACCCGGATTCAGATATCGAAAGATAGCGCCTGGCACCAACCTAATGCATATGGTCCACGATCTCGACATCCTGGGCAAGCCTGTTCATGTCGTCCAGCCAGCGGGTCACGAGCTTTGGATCATAAGTCGCAGCGCTCACCCCAGCCGGGAACTCACGTGCCAGCATAGCTTTCACGGCCAGAGCGACTGTGCCGGAAACAAGCCGCGCCATAGCGCTACCGCGGACGTCGCCCCAAGCGTCCATCATGTATGTCTTGTTATAGACAGGATGGCCTTCGCTTTCCGCTTTAAAGTTGACGCACATAACCACGCGATCAGCTTCACCTTCCTCATAGGCGTATTTGGCCCATAGCTCATCTGACAGCTCTTTCAGGCGCGCCTCACTTATTTCACCCTCAAGCTCTTCAAAGGTATCTGCCCATGCGTCTTTCCACCCATTGAGCCTGAGCGTCCCACGCACAAATTCCTTCACGCGCCAATGTTCACCAAAACGGTATTCCTTGATGAACGGGATTGCATCCCGGTTGGGATAGACCTCAAATTCTTCAGGCTGCGGCAAGGGGGCCGTGTAGGTCCGGGTTGCCTGCCATGGAAGCTTCATATTCAGCTCGGAAAACGCCTGTATCGACCGTGACGGAGTGCGCAAGGCTTTTAGAACCCCCAGCGGCGACCAACTGAATTTATACCGAAACGCATTGGGGGTCTTCGGGATGCCACCGCAATAGGACGTAAACGAGATCGCATTATCCGCAGCATAGGCTGCGGAGGCCCGGTAATCAGCCACCAGCCAGTGGGCCATCAGATGGTCAATGCCAGGATCTAGCCCAACCTCATTGATCAGCCGGACACCGGCCAGTTCGGCCTCTTGGTCCAGCGACCGCATTTCGGGCGAGATATAGCTGGAACTGATGAAATGCGCTCTCTTCTCGATACACAGCTTTGCAAGCGGGACGTGAAACTCGCCCGGCAGCATGGACACAACAATGTTGTTGGGGGCAAGCGCTTTGGCCAGTACGTCCATATCAAGCGGCATGATCCGGTCGGTCAGATCACCTACTGCCGCTTCGGCTTTTTCAACGGTCCGGTTCCAGACCGTAACATCCTGACCGGCCTCGATAAGCTCTCGCAATCCGGGGATCGCCGACAGGCCAGTGCCGCACCAGTGAATTGTCATCTTAAACCCTCTCGATATGCTGCTCGAACGTTGCTTTTGCCCGCTCCCAAACGCCTTGGTCAAGCCTGTCGAGTTGAAGCAGAGATGGCAAGAGTTGTGCCGCAAAATCCTCGGAAGATTCCGTTGGCAAAAGAGATGGCAGGTTATCGATGGCCATCACGTCAAGCGGCGGTGTCTCATGCACGCGTAGCGCAGGCGCATCCCAGCTTGTCACGCGATCATAAACTTTGATGGGGGAAAAATCGCTTTCGGGATCACAGGCAATATCACCAATGACAGACAACCTGCGCATGGCCGTCTTGGCAGCAACCAGAACGAAAACCGGCGTACCAGGCCGCGCAAGAATGCAGTTGAGAAAGATATCATGGGTCAGAATTTCAGGGAACGGTCCGCCATGGGCGGTCTCGGCCATATCCCATTTCGTCGTAGCGACACCCATTGCCTGGCATAAATCCGCAGCCCCTGTGCCGACCCGGCCCAGCGCGCCGATGATCAAGGCGGTCGGGCGTTGCGTACCAATCCGCACAAGCTGTTCTTGCAGATCGGCCAGCATATGAGAGGATGACGCGCAAGTCCCAACCGGTCCGGCAAGGTCGCCTTTCTGTTGTGCGATCCAGCATTTCAACGCAACAGCGGCACCTGCATAACCTGCCCAATAGCCAAAAGCCGCCACGCGTTGGCCTGCCTCATCCACCAGATATTCAAGATCCAAAAGCGTGCCACCCCCGGCTTTGAACCGTTTCAAAAGCACTTGCCCGGATGGCTGTCCCTTATAAGCATGACCGAACATGATGTGGCGGTGTTTTAAAGACCTGCCATCGTCTGGCAGTTCTTTCAGACCGAAAATGATGGTACCATCCGGCGCGTCAGGCCAGGTATTCTCGGGCACGATTTCACAACCTGCTTCGGCATAGCCATCAATAGGAATGGCACGGGATGTGCTTCGTTCAACAGTGACGTTTACGCCGGCATCTATCAGCGCTTTTGCCCCTTCAGGGGTAAGCCCGACCCGCTGTTCATGGTCACGTTGTTCGGCCCGAACCCAGAGATGTGTCATACCATAGTCCTCTTGCTTTCGGGTTTATGTGAAATCACCATATGTCACAACTGCTTGGCCGCTGCGCGTATATTTTGACCGGGATCAGGACCAATTGGTGCCGATGGGAAACAGTGCTGACGCGAATCCGGGCAAAGATGTCGCGGCTGGGCCTCGTTCAAGATGTTGCGCATGGTCTATTCTGCCTCAAAGGGAGACACAGATATGTCTGATACAGTCCGGTTTGAGCTTGATGGCGACGAGGTCGAAGCCTCTGCCGGGGAAACGATCTGGGAAGTTGCCAAAAGACTTGGCACGACCATTCCTCATCTGTGCCACAAGGATGCGACGGGATACCGATCAGACGGCAATTGCCGTGCCTGCATGGTTTCTATTGAGGGTGAACGCGTGCTTGCTGCGTCCTGCATTCGGGAACCATCAGAGGGCATGAAGGTCACATCCCAAGGCACACGCGAAGTGACGGCGCGCAAAATGGTGATGGAGATGCTTGTCGCGGACCAGCCCGACCGTGACGCGGCTCATGACAAGTCGTCCCACCTATGGAACATGGCCGAAGCGCAAGGCGTGACAGAGAGCCGTCTGCCCACCCTAGAGATGGAGCGTGTGCCGCTTCTGGACAATTCCCATGTTGCGATGTCGGTCAATCTGGATGCCTGCATCCAATGCGGCCTATGCGTGCGGGCCTGTCGTGAGGTGCAGGTCAATGATGTGATCGGCATGGCAGGCCGGGGGCATGATGCTTATCCGGTATTTGATATCGATGACCCGATGGGTGCGTCCTCTTGTGTGGCATGCGGTGAATGTGTGCAGGCCTGCCCCACGGGCGCTTTGATGCCAGCAACCGCAGTGAATGAAGCGCAGGTCGGCGATCTAAAGGCCTATGATCGCGAAGTGGAAAGCGTATGCCCCTATTGTGGTGTAGGGTGCCAGCTGTCGTTCAAAATCAAAGACGACAAGATCGCCTGGGTGGACGGGATTGAAGGCCCGGCCAACGAAAGCCGTCTTTGCGTCAAGGGACGGTTCGGGTTTGACTATATTGATCACAAGCACCGCTTGACCAAACCGCTGATCCGCCGCAAAGATGCACCCGCTAAGGGCCTGAATGTAGACCCGGGCAATCTGTCGACCCATTTCCGTGAGGCGTCATGGGACGAAGCGCTGGATTTCGCCGCCGCTGGTCTGAAGGATCGCGGGCGCGAAATTGCCGGTTTTGGGTCTGCCAAATGTTCCAACGAAGAGGCATATCTGTTCCAAAAGCTGATCCGTCAGGGGTTTGGGCATAACAACGTGGACCACTGCACACGGCTGTGCCATGCGTCATCTGTTGCGGCGCTGATGGAAAATGTTGGCTCAGGCGCCGTGACGGCGACATTTAACGAGATCGAAAACGCGGATGTGGCGATTGTGATTGGGGCAAACCCGACCGAGAACCACCCGGTTGCTGCCACCTATTTCAAACAATTTGCCAAGCGTGGCGGCAAACTGATCGTGATGGACCCGCGCGGGCAAGGCCTGAAACGCCACGCGAAACATATGCTGCAATTCCGCCCCGGCGCCGATGTTTCGATGCTTAACGCGATCATGAATGTGATCGTCGAAGAAGAGCTTTACGACCGTCAATACATCGAAGGCTATACCGAGAATTGGGACGCGATGAAGGCGCATCTGGCCGATTTCACACCCGAGAAAATGGCCGAGATATGCGGGATTGAGGCAGATACCTTGCGGGCCGTCGCCCGCGACTTCGCCACAGCAAAGGCCGGGATGATCTTCTGGGGCATGGGTGTGTCGCAGCATATCCATGGAACGGATAATTCGCGCTGCCTGATCTCTTTGGCATTGATGTGTGGCCATGTCGGGCGTCCCGGCGCGGGGCTGCATCCATTGCGCGGTCAAAACAATGTGCAAGGGGCCAGTGACGCTGGGCTGATCCCGATGTTTCTACCGGATTACCAAAGCGTCATGGACGATGGCGTTCGCTCAGCCTTTACGGATGTTTGGCAGACGGGCGATTTCAGCGCCGAAAAGGGCCTGACTGTTGTTGAAATCATGGATGCAATCCATGCGGGCGACATTAAGGGCATGTATATTCTAGGCGAAAACCCCGCCATGTCGGACCCTGACGTGGATCATGCACGGGCCGCTCTGGCGAAACTGGATCATCTTGTGGTGCAGGATATTTTTCTGACGGAAACCGCAAATTACGCTGATGTAATCCTGCCCGCAAGCGCATGGGCCGAAAAGACGGGAACCGTCACCAATACCAACAGACAGGTACAAATGGGCCGCCCAGCAGTGCCGCCGCCCGGTGAAGCACGCGAAGATTGGTGGATCGAGACGGAACTGGCAAAGCGGCTTGGCCTTGGTTGGACCTACACGCATCCGCGCGAGGTATTTGCCGAAATGAAGATGAACATGAACTCGCTCGACAACATTACCTGGGACCGTCTGGAAAAAGGGGCTGTTACCTATCCATCACTCACGCCTGACGATCCCGGCCAACCTATTGTGTTCGGCGATGGCTTCCCCCGCCCCGAAGGCCGCGCACGCTTCACACCCGCCAATGTGATCGCCCCTGATGAAAGCCCGGATGACGAATATCCTTTCATCCTGATCACTGGCAGGCAGTTGGAGCATTGGCACACAGGCTCTATGACCCGCCGGGCTACGGTGCTGGATGGGCTTGAACCGGAAGCGAATTGCTCACTTCACCCGCGTACCTTGCGCAAAATGGGGGTTGAACCCGGTGGCCTAATCCGCCTTACAACCCGGCGCGGGACAGTGACAGTCATGGCCCGCGCGGATCGCGCCGTGTCAGAGGACAACGTGTTTCTGCCATTTGCTTATGTGGAGGCAGCGGCAAATATCCTGACAAATTCCGCGCTGGACCCCTACGGCAAAATCCCGGAGTTCAAATTCTCTGCAGTGCGGGTCGAGAAAGTAGAAGATAGCATCGCTGCGGAGTAGTTGGGATATGTGCGAAGTTGTTGAACGTCAGATAACTTTGACCTTCACGTCACGACATTGACCCACATTTGAGAAAAGCAGCAAAGCTGCCCTTCGTCCAAACTGCGGCAATCGGATAACACCACCAGCTTTGCAAAAGCGGCTTTCCAATAGACTGGCGGGATATACACAGCGCATCACAAAGAGGCGATAAACGTGGAATTCTGTTGATTCAGTGCCGTTCGACAGGCTTCTTTCCCGAATACCCGTGCCTCTACAGAGGATGTGATTGGCAGGGCAACGTCAGCAACGGAACAACAAAATGGGTTGGTGTCGCGAATGAATTTGAGAGACCTGCAATATGTCATCGCGGTTGCGGAGCATCAGAATTTCACACGTGCAGCTGAGGCTGCATCTGTTAGCCAGCCAGCCCTCTCCAACCAAATCAAGAAACTCGAAGCCGAGTTGGGTGTTTCCATCTTTCAACGCGACAGGGATGGCGTACATCTAACAGCTTTCGGCCAGGATATTCTTCAGAACGCGAAGCTGGTTATCGAAACCGTTGACCATATCGGCGACATCGCCCGCAAATATCGGACAAGTGAGAATTTACCACTGCGACTGGGTATGACACCTACTTTGGCGGCCTACCTTTTTCGCTACTTCAAGAACTTGTTCAGTCAAATTGCGGCAGACCGCAAAATAGTCGTCGTGGAGGATTACCCCGTAGCCTTAGCTAAGATGGTTGAGGATCGGACCGTCGATATGACATTCATTGCCCAAAAGAGCTTCGACCAGATATTTGAAGGCTCAGAACGTCCAATGGACTTTCTGTCGCTTTGGTTCGAACCTCTTTATCTCAGTGTGCGTACCGGCCACCCGTTGGCGTCCAGCAAAAGCATCTGGGCTCATCAAGTGCCCGCAAAGCAACTTATTCGTTTCGATATTTCGTTTGGGTATGATCTCGAACAGGATTTGCCGTCCTCTTCATCCGCCGCAGCCGAATCCACTGGCATCGACGTGAAAACAGCCCGCTTTGAGACCGTCTGTCGCCATGTTGCACAAAGCGATGCTTGCACAATAGTCAATGCTATTGCCGCCGAGCAATTCAGACGTGACGGGTTCGGCCTTACCTTCATTCCATTTGATGACGAAGGGAACATGCGCGAATTAGGTGTATTGACCCGCCCTCAATTTCCGCATCCGGAAATCATATCCGCCTTGCACAATGCTGTAAGTCAGAATCCTCCCGGAGGGACCGTCGCGACCTGTAATAAAGATATGGTCGGATTACGCGCCCCCTGTGCCACATAGCCTGACTTCTACCGGCAACTTAATACCCGTATTTACAGCCCTGTCGCCGCCTTTCTGCTTTGCGGAGGCCATACTGCTTTGCAGCTAAACCGAATCCTCTCTTTCTGTTCTCCTGCATTTCCGAGCGGAAGTATGAACGGTTATCATATTTTCGATCAAGCACGGTGACTTTGATGTGATGAGCCGTAAGCGAATAAGATCTCTGCATGTATGGTGGTCACTTAAGTAACTGAAAATTATCTATAATATTTATGCCTAAATCACGAAATCCGTGAGTATTTGCGATACCTATAGCCGCCATTCGCAGCAAGAATTTCTAAACCAACGGTCAATGCGTCTTTGTGTGTTCAGCGTCCCCAACCTCCCTCGGGGTCCGCCTCACACAACCAAAGAATGGAGCTACCCATGCTGACCGAAATCCTTTCAACCTTGCGTGCCAGACTGCTGACGTCTTCGTCACTGGCCCAAGAGACCGTCCGAGATGGACAAACACTGACCAACAGCTTTTTCCAAAGCACATTGGTCGACAACACCCCGGCGTTTTTGTTGGACAATAACTTTGCCCGCTTCCTGAACTTCGGCGAAGTTGAAACAAACAACGCTGCTGCCGCCGTGCAGGTAACAGGCGAAGACGCACAGATCTTTAACTTCCGCTCCGGTTTGATCGAAGCCAATTCCGACACCGACGTGCTGGCAACAGGCGTTCAGGTGACCGGTAGCGCCGACATCCGCAACTTTGGCGAGATCGCGGGCGAGTATAACGGTGTGCAATTTGCCGGGCCGAATAGCTCGGGCACGCTCGACAACTTCCGCGGTGGTGTCATCTCGTCAGACAGCCGTGCGGTTGATATCCAAGGTGAAGGCATTAGCGTCCGCAACTTTGGCAACATCGTAGGAACAGGCGACCAACGCAACGGCACAATCTACAGCGATGCTGCTGCTGAGGATGTTTCGATCTCGAACTTCGCAGGCGCGATTATCGATTCCGGCGAAGGTAACTCAGGCGCTGGTATCTCTTTGCAGGTTGGTGATGAAGTTGGCGACCGCGTGTCCAACACCATCTTCAACGGTGCAGGCGCAACCATTCAAGGTCGTGGCCAAGCTGCTGCGAACACGCCTGGCGCTGGCGACGGTATCCGCATCAACAACGGCGCTGAAGGCACGATCTCTGAAACGGATATCGTTAACAGCGGTCTGGTCACATCAGACAGCAACCAAGGCACAGCTGGCGGTATCCGCGTGGCCGACGGCGTTGGTGCTGAAGGCCGTATCCTTAATACCTCGACCGGGACAATCGAAGGCGCACGTAACGGCCTCTACATTGGCAATGCCGAGCATGATCTGGACATCCTGAACTTCGGCACAATCCAATCGGGTAGCCGCGCCGTCAATATTGACGGCTCTGGTGTTGATCTCGTCAATGGTGGCGATATTCTCGGCACGGGCGATCAGCGCAACGGCACTGTCTATTCCGACGACACGGCCACTGACTTCTCGATCAACAACCTCGCAAACGGCACAATCGACGCGGGCGAGCACAATGAAGGCTCAGGTGTCACATTGTCACTTGCCGAAGACGGCAATGGCGAGGTCGCGCTGACCAACGCTGGCACGATCGCAGGTCGCGGTCAGGCATCCCCTGCTGGTGGCACGGCTGGTGACGGCATCCGTCTCGAAGGCGTGCGTCTGCCAGAAGGCGGCTTTGCACCAGGCCAATTCGACGGCACGATCACGAACTCCGGCACTGTCACCTCCGATAGCGCAGTTGGCCCAACAGGTGCATTCCGCGCAGTGAACGGTGTCAACTTCCAAGGTGAGCTGGTCAACGAAGAAGGCGGCGTCTTTGCCGGCGTCAACAACGGTGTCTATTTTGGCACGGGCGATCACACGGGCGGCTCTTTCGTAAACCGTGGTGTTGTGTCTTCCGACAGCCGCGCGCTGAACATCGACGGTGAAGGCCTTGAAGTCCTGAACGAAGGCGAGATCCTGGGAACGGGCAACCAGCGCAACGGCACCGTCTACGCGGACGCAACTGCAGATAACTACACTTTCACAAACAGAGGTCTGGTTGATGCAGGCGAGGGCAACAATGGCTCTGGCGTATCGCTTCAAACGGGTGATGTTGTCGGTGACGTTGTCTCGGCTGCAGTCTTTAACGAAGGCACCATCCAAGGTCGTGGCGATGCCGCAGAAGGTAATCAGATCGGTGACGGTCTGCGTCTTTACAGCGGGTCGGAAGATAACAGCTTCGCTGGTCTGGTGCAAAACGACGGCCTGATCGCCGGGTCCGAGGACAGCGACGCCGCAGCGGGTATTCGCGTTGACAGCGGTCTGAATGTCCTGGGTGCGATCATCAACGAAGGTGAAATCCGCGGGACCGTCAATGCAATCGACGCAACTGACGCAGGCTCCGTGACTTTCGTGAACGATGACGAAGGTGTCGTGAACGGCAACGTGTTGCTGAGTGCCGGAGACGACGTTGTTGTCGACCTTGGCCAGATCAATGGTGTCGTCGACGGTGGCGCAGGCGATGACGTTCTGATCACTGGTCAAGGCGACAACGTGATTGTCGGTGGTATTGGCAATGACTTCATCGAGGGTGGCGAAGGGTTCGATACAGCCGACTTCTCTGACCTTGATGTTGCGGTCAACGTCAACCTTGGACCAAATGGAAACGGAACGGCGACACGCGACACGGGCTTCACCGTTCGTGTTGAAAACCAACTCGTCAATGCCCCGGCTCAATTCGGCTCCAACATCCAAGACGGTGCTCAATTCGTCGAGCAAGCAGTTGCCGGGAACCTGTATTTCAATATCCACACGTCAGACTTCGTGGGTGGCGAAATACGCGGTCAATTGCTGGTCGACAGCGACGTGACCGAAGCTGGTATTCGTACCGTCACCCTGTCGGGTGGTTTGGATGCCGCACAGGAGCCGGGCCCGCTGTCTGACAGCGAAGCCACAGGCGAGGGCTCTGTCGTGATTACGCAGAACCTGGAAACAGGCGAAGTGAGCTACTCCAGCGAACTAAGCGTGGTTGGTCTGAATGAGGCTGATCTGCAAACCCCGATCCCGGGTGTTGTCTCGGCCATCCACCTGCACAATGCGCCTGCAGGTGCAAACGGCCCTGTTGTTCAGGACACGCTGGTTGATGCTGGTGCGACACTTGACGCAAGCCCTGATGCCACAGGCACCGGCGTTCTGGGTCTCGACGTGATCGAAAACCAGATCGAAACCGATGTTCTCAGCTCGATCGAGAACGTCATCGGCTCTGACGATGGTGACGTGATTATCGGCTCTGATCTGGACAACACACTAAGCGGTGGTGCTGGCGACGACTTGCTGAATGGTGAGGGCGGCGATGACACCCTCGACGGTGGCCAAGGCGCGGACGTATTTGTCTTCACTGCGGGCGACATCGGTGCCGATGTCATCACCAACTTTGAAGTCGGTGTGGACCGTCTGCAACTCAACGACTTCGGTTCTGACTTTGATCTGTCCTCCGCGCTCACGCAAGACGGCGCTGATGCGGTGCTGTCTTTCTCCTCCGACGCCTCCGTGCGCTTCGAAGGTGTCGATAGCACGCTGCTGACCGAAGACGACTTCCTCGTTTGATCCAAAACCAACCGGGGCGGCGGGCCAGACCTGCCGCCCCTTCACCCTGAAAAAGAGATCACCCCCCATGTTTCAGAAAAAATCCTCTGTCAAATCCGCCTGGGCCTCGCTCAGACCTGGATTTACCGCCGTGGCCCTCTTTAGCCTCATCCTCAACGCTCTCATGCTCGCCGGTCCGCTCTATATGCTGCAAGTCTATGACCGCGTGCTCACCAGCCAAAACATGGATACCCTCATCGCGCTTAGCTTACTGCTGCTTGGCGTCTTCGCCGTCACCGGCCTGCTCGATCTGATGCGCACCCGCATTCTGGGGCGCCTCGGTGCCCGGTTCGAGTTGAAGATCGGTGAGCCTATCCTCAAATCCGCGATGCGCCGCCGCCTATATGGCAAAGCCCTCTCCGGCCTTAGCCCCGCAGCTGACGTCAATGGCCTGCGCGACTTCATCTCCGGGCCAACCCTGACAGCTTTCTTCGATGCACCCTGGATCCCGCTTTACCTCGGCGTTCTCTATATCTTGCACCCTTACCTCGGCGCTCTCGGCCTCGCTGGTGCGGTAACGCTTACAATTTTGGCCCTGATTAACAATTCGCGCGCCTCGGATGTGATGCAGGACGCATCGCATGCGCGCAGCAGGTCCGACGCTTTGTTCACGACCAGTGAACGAAACGCGGAGCTTGTCCACGCAATGGGTATGACTGGTGATCTCGCCCGGCGCTGGACAGCTCTGCAACACGATGCCCACCATTTGAAACTGCGGGTCGGTGATCGAATTTCCGGCTTCTCTGTCATGTCCAAGACAATCCGCATGGGGTTGCAATCCGGCATGCTGGGGCTGGGCGCCGCCCTTGCCATCAGTGGCGAGGCAACTGCAGGTGTCATGATCGCCGCAACAATCGTTCTGGCCCGCGCACTGGCTCCAATTGATCAACTGATCGGCCAATGGCGCACATTTCTGGCCGCACGTGGCTCTTATAAAAACCTGACGGCCCTTGATAAAGACTTCCCACAATTACCGGCACGCCTACATCTTCCAAGGCCGCAGATTTCGTTGGATGCAGATATCGCGAAAGCTGGCCCTCCGATGGCGCAGAACGCAACGATTGGCGGGATCACATTCTCTCTCTCTGCGGGCGATGTGGTTGCAGTCATCGGCCATAGCGGGTCTGGTAAATCGACACTTGCCAAGATGTTGGCGGGTGTCTGGATGCCGCAGCAAGGCAGTATCCGCCTTGACGGCAACCCGATGTCGAAATGGGACCCCGAAGCACTTGGTCAAATGGTAGGCTACCTGCCACAAGATGTGGAGCTGTTCGACGGTACAATCCGCGACAACATCGCGCGCTTCTCTACAGCCATTGATGACGCAAAGGTATTGCAAGCGGCATTGGACGCGGATGTGCACGGGTTGATCAGCAGCTTGCCCGACGGGTACACCACGCAGATCGGCGACCACTTCCATCTTTCAGGGGGTCAGCGGCAACGCATTGCCTTGGCCCGTGCGCTTTACAACGACCCTTTCATTCTGGTGCTGGACGAGCCGAACTCGGACCTCGACCATCAAGGGGAACAAGCCCTACGCAAAGCCATCGACACGGCCCGTGAACGTGGCGCGATCACCTTCGTGATGACGCATCGCCCCAGCACGCTGGAAGTGGTCAACAAAGTCCTGACATTGCACAAAGGCAAACAAACCGGCTTTGGCAACAAGGAAGACATCCTGCGCCCGCGCACTCAACCCAATGTGGCAGCGAAACGCCCACAGGTGGCGGCACCTGCCGCCCCTTCTGCACGGCCACACGCTCAGGAAGGAGCGATCTGATGACAAATCTCGTTCAAACCCGCCCCCAAAAACCCGCTTTGCGTCTCGAAGATTACAACCGGATTCAAAACCAATCCGCAGGCTCCGGGATTAAGCGCTATGTGTTTCTGGGCGTCTTCACTGTCGCACTTTTTGTGGGTGGCTCTGCCTACTGGGCCGCTTCGTCCAAACTTGACGGCGCAGTCGTAGCCCCGGCCTCCTTGGTGGTCGAAGGCAACCGCAAGACCGTCGAACATCTTGAAGGCGGCATTGTGCGCAACATCCTTGTCAGCAATGGTCAAATGGTCAACGCAGGCGAAACGTTGGTAGAGCTGGACAGTACCGACTTGGACGTCAATCTGGATGTGCTCACCAGCCAGGTTGCTGACGTTATGGTCCGCCGCGCGCGCCTGCTGGCGCAAATCGGTGAAGCTGACAGCTTTGAAGTGGATGATGTCGCCAAGATGCTCCGCGTACCGCTGGCGCAAGACAAGTGGAGCGCCGCTTTCACGACACAGGAACAGCTTTTTAACGCTGAGATGCGGGCACGAGACTCTGAGCGCATTATACAAGACCAGCAAATTACCGGACTGGAGCGGCAGATCGCAGGGTTTGATGAGCAGCGCGCATCTAATGCGCGTCAGCTTGACATTACCCGGCAAGAGCTTGGCAATCTTGAGGCTTTGCTGGCCAAAGGGTTGGTTGCGATGACGCAAGTCAATGTACGCCGCGTCGAGATTGAGCGCCTGAATGGTGTTGATGCCTCTCTTAGAACCCAAGAAGCACAAGCAAATAACCAAATCAGTGAGTTGAAGCTCACTGGCCTGCGCCAGCAAAAGCAACGTGCAGAAGCACTCTCCACCGAGCTTGCACAGGTCGAATCTTTGCTGGCCACCCTTGAGCCACAATATATCGGGGCGGCCGAACGGTTGAAGCGGATCATCATCACTGCACCCGTCAGTGGGCGGGTTGTCGGAATGACGGTGTTTACCGCAGGTGGTGTTGTGCGCCCAGGCACGCCTATTCTGGATATTGTACCTGATGACGAGCCGCTGGTGGTTGAGGCAAAGGTTAACACCGCGGATATCGAAAAGCTGTATATTGGCCAATCAGCCCGTGTGCGCTTATCGGCATTTGATCAGGGCGACATCCCTGAAGCCAATGGCATGATCGTCGATATCTCTGCAGATAGCCTTGAAGATGACCGTACTGGTAAAGCTTTCTACACCGCCCGGATCAAATTGGACGACATCCAGCCAAGCGCCATTGCAGAGCTAAACCTCATCCCGGGAATGCCGGCTGATTTGTTCGTCAACACAGGTGAACGGACCGCGTTGAGCTATCTCGCTCAGCCATTGCAGGCGCGTCTGGCACGAACATTCATCGAGTAGGCAATAATAGCAGCTGTGAATTCAGACAAAGCATGCCGCTGCTAACGTCTTTGCTACAACCAACTATCGCGCCCTTTTCCCTTACCGGGATCTGGAGCGCGATAGCTGGAACTTATCACTACGGAGCAAACCGGCGATATGATCTAAGGCTGGGTACGTCTAAGCAGGTTCCGGCAACAATTTGTCCAGCAATTTTAACATTGTCTGTTCGATGTTTACATCAAAGTTCATCCGCAAATGCTCAAAGCCAACAAATGTTGCGTAGAACAGTTCCGCACACTCATATGCGTATTCCTTGTCCTGTCCAGACCGCTGAAAGAGCTCTGTCACATAAGAAATTCTATCTCGGTCAATTTGAGTAACAACTTGCAGGACATCGTCGTCAAATCGTGACCAATCGCGGATAGCAGGTTCAATCCCCGCCCCGCCGTATACGTCTCCCGGCACTTGTGAGATGTAACCGACGAGAGTTTTAAGTGCGTCTGCTGACGGCAAGGCAAGGGCATCAACTGTCGCACTGATTTTGATCGTCGCAACGTCCGCCCATGTCTCAAGCATAGCTAACTTCAATGCTTGGACATCTTTAAAGTGCCAGTAGAATGAGCCTTTGCTCGTGCCTAACTCTCGGCCCAGAGCCTCGACCCGAATGGCTGAAGCACCACCCTTTGCTAAGGCACGAAAGCCAGCATTGATCCAATCTTCGGGTGATAGTCGTGACATTGTTTTCATGCGTCAAACATACGCAGACGTATGGCCTTGCGCAATTTCCTGCAACCATACGGTTGAGTATGGAAAGGAAATTCCCATGAACTATTGGCTGATCGCAGCTGCGGCTGTGTCCGCAGTAACGTTCCTAATTCACGTTTTGCTTGGCGGCAAAGAACTCCATGTTCCGCTTCTGAAAAGCGCGATGCACCCTGTTGCCAAGTCGATATGGACAGTCGTTTGGCATATAGTTTCAGTTGTCATAGCGCTCAATTCGATCGCGTTCTATCTGGCAGCACGCTCAGGTGCGGACGCTATGATGATCAGCGCATATCCTCTGGCTATATCGTTCAGCTTTATTGTTCTGTTTCTCGGTTATGGCATTCTTCAACTGGGTTCAATCGTGCAGATGCCGCAATGGACCTTGTTCTTGATGTCATTTGTCTTGGCTACAATAGGTCTCTTACCGGCATCCGTATGAAACCGGCATTCCATTCCACAAGGCACAATCCGATGGAGTGGAAAATTACGCTCCAACGAGTGCTAAACTCAATTGCATCAAAAAGGGACATTTCGATGTTTTCAGTTCGATCAGCGGATATTCCTCGCAATGGTCTGCTTGAATCTTATGCGAGCCGAGAAGGTTGCTTCACAGATTGCTATTATGCAGACGTGCCAAGACCGGTGTCATTGGAAGAGATGATATCTGTTTTCTTCAACACCCCAGCATTCCGAATTGAACGCAAACTATTGGGTTGGTTTGGGTCGCGTCCATCTACAAAGGCGCAGGTCGAAGACTTGGCCAACGGACGGAGTGATACGCTTGCGTTTTGGACAGTCGAAACCCGCGAAGAAAATCAAATGATCATGGCAGTAGCGAATGGTCGAATACGCACATGGTTGATGGTCGAGCCACACTCCGACAATACGGAATTCACTCGCGTCTATTTCGGATCAGCTCTGTTGCCAAAACTACATGAGAAAACAGGCAAGGCCCAATTGGATCCGCTCTTTTATGCCCTGCGTGGATTTCATACAGTCTATTCGCGTGTCTTGCTTGGCCTGACAAAATCACGCCTGAAGATGAAGAAATAGTGATATTACCATTTGTGTATTCTCAATGATGAAATTAGTCATCAGCGCCAATAGCTTGGCCTTATCGTAACTTCGGCTGCGTGGGACGAAGCGCCAATTCGCTGCGTCTGCGCCAATGTCCGCAGTCGTTAGCTGTGCAGCTGAGCGTAAATTCCAGCGGCCAGATTGAGGTCCCAGTCATCGTTTGGCGCGTATCGCCATTCTCGCTCTTCCCATTTGCCATCGATCCATTGGGCAAAGAAGCATCGCACAAAGTGTGGTTTGTGGCGGCCTAGAGACCCAGACAGCCTTTCCCTCGCTTTGTCAGGGATGGTCGCCAGTGCACCGTTCACTTCTTCTTGCGACGCGGGCTCAAACTCATCTAAGTCCCATGCCCCGTGGCGCACCAACCAAGGGCCAAAGTCGTCGGTCCATTCAAACGTTTTCTTAGACGTCGCTTCCATGTATCCGCATACGGCCATAGCAGCACAAACTTCGTTTAATGCATGTCCAGTAGGGGTCACAGCCTCGTGGTGTTGATACAGTTCGTTGACGTAGTGAGAGTGGCAAGCGAACCCATCAAGAAGGTGATCAAGGTCGCTGCGCTTATGTGAATTACCTAAGGTGGGTTGGTCGTCGTTTGGCTGCAATACCCGCCAATATCGGCCTTCAGACGCAAGCAGACCCAATCGTTCTAAGGCGCTGCAGCTTATCTCATAGTTGCTTTGAGCCAAGTCGTGCAAAAGGTCAGGCGCGGGTGACACGTCAACGAGGCGCGACAGCATTTCTTCACTTAACCAGAACGCAACTGCTTGAAGAAGAGCGGTTTCCTTTTCGGAGAGTTTCTCGACCATTTATTATCCCAACCTGGCACGCTAGAGCGTCAAACCAGACATTGGTTCATCACGCAGCATTGGTCAAATTGGGCTCACAGCGCGCCTTGAATCTGTTGTTTTGCACTTGCGGCAAATCGGTCAGACCGACTTCGATTACTACCCCTTATCGCAACCTCGGCTTCGGAGACAGAGCAGCCATTGCCTGCGTCTTCCTTCATGTTCTTCGCGTGTGATCGTGCGGGCGTCGGCGTTCAGGCGACATTTGAATTTTTATCGGCAGTGGCAAAAACACAGGACCGGGCGAACGAAATCCAGAACTCACAATGAAAAGTTGATTTTTTGCGCGCGACAAGAAAATATATCACTGCAGAAACTTTAAGTTTGGCGCGTAAAGATGGCGGAGCGGACAAAGATGACGGGTAAGAAAATTCGAAACATGGAAGAGTTTGCTCGCGTTAGTGGCATATCCCGTCCGACAGTGTCGAAGTATTTCAACGATCCAAGCAGTGTCAGGCCCAGTACGCGCACCCGTATCGAAGCTGCGTTGGAGCTACATGATTATCGGCCCAACATCTATGCCATGAACCAGAACCGAAAACTGACAAAAAATGTTGGAGTTGTGGTGCCACTATTGTCGGATCCCTATTTTGCAGAGATCGCGCGGAACCTTGAACAAAGATGTATTGCCGCAGGGTATCGTCCGACGCTGTTTAGCTCTCATGGGGATCCAGCGTTGGAGGTCGAGGTTCTCGATACATTGCGGTCGCTAAAACCCGCGGGTGTGCTGTTGGCACCCTTGGGGCGCGCATCGGATCTGCGGGCACTGGAAAAGTTTTGTGCAGATGTGCCCACTTTGATCTTTGACAGTAGCGTTGACGAAATTGGCTTGGCATTTGTGGGGTCTGACAACTTTCAATTCACAGCCCATATAACCGACTATCTGTGCCGGACGGGGGAACCACCCTGCTTTTTCGAGATGAAAACACCTGCAAACCCAAACGCGCACCGCCGCCGTCAAAGTTATCTCAATGCGATGGAAGCCTTTGGCCATACGCCATACGTCATCTCGGTTGACGGTGAAGGCTGGGGGTTTGAGGAAATTGGACGTTTGGGGGGCACGACGCGCTGGAACAGGGGCGATTTTCGACCAATACGATCCTATGCAGTAACGACCGCTTGGCGATAGGTTTGCTGACTGCCTGCTACGAGCAGGGCGTCCGTGTCGGGCGTGGTGATGACTGCGCGATTCGGGTTGCGGGACAGGACGGACATCCGCATTCGCGCTACACTTGCCCGCCCTTAACCACGATTTCTCACAACTACGATGCAGTATCCCAGACTGCGGCTGATACCCTTTTTACGGCCATTGAGGGGCAGGTATCTCCTTGGAAAAGCACGCGATTGGAAGGGAAGCTGATCTTGCGTGACTCTGCATGAAGGTCAAAAATTTACGCGCGTAAATTTTTTATTGACGCCGCGTCGCGTATCCGGCTAGCCTTGGGTGTAACATCCAACTAGGGAGGAAACCGGATGTCTTTGAAAAGCACACTTTGTGCTGCGACTGCACTTTCGTTGATTACAGCAGGTAGTGCATTCGCAGACGGCCATTCCGCGACGATCACTATAGCCACCGTAAACAACGGCGACATGATCCGCATGCAAGGCTACACCGACAAATTCACCGAAGAGACAGGCATTGCCGTCGAGTGGGTGACACTGGAAGAAAACGTGCTGCGCCAGCGTGTCACGACTGACATCACCACCAAAGGTGGTGCGTTCGACATCATGACTATCGGCATGTACGAAACTCCGATCTGGGGCTCCAACGGTTGGTTGGTCCCGTTGGACGATCTATCCGCGGAATATGACGTTGACGATATTCTGCCCGCAATGGCAGGTGGTCTGTCCCATGAGGGTACTCTTTATGCAGCCCCGTTCTACGGCGAAAGCTCCATGATCATGTACCGCACGGACCTGATGGAAGCTGCAGGTCTAGAGATGCCAGACGCCCCTACTTGGGAATTTATCGCTGAGGCGGCCGCAGCAATGACCGACCGCGACAACGAGATCAACGGCATCTGCTTGCGCGGTAAGGCTGGTTGGGGCGAAGGTGGTGCATTCATCACCGCGATGTCCAACTCCTTTGGTGCACGTTGGTTCGACATGGAGTGGAACGCGCAGTTCGATACGGAACAGTGGGCCAATACGCTGAACTTCTATAAAGACATGATGGATGCCTCTGGCCCGGCTGGCTATGCAACCAACGGTTTCAACGAAAACCTGTCCCTGTTCCAACAGGGCAAATGCGGCATGTGGATCGACGCAACAGTTGCCGCAAGCTTCGTAACCAACCCCACCGACTCCACCGTCGCTGACAGCGTAGGCTTTGCACTGGCACCTGACACGGGCCTTGGCAAACGCTCCAACTGGCTGTGGGCATGGGCGTTGGCAATCCCGGCGGGTACGCAACAGGAAGCAGAAGCCAAGCAGTTCATTGAGTGGGCAACATCCACTGGATATATCGAACTGGTTGCTGAAAATGAAGGCTGGGCCAATGTACCTCCGGGCGCACGGACATCTCTTTATGAGAACCCAGAGTATCAGGCGGTTCCGTTCGCCAAGATGACGCTGGATTCGATCTTGTCCGCTGACCCAACCGACTCGACGGTCGAGCCGAGCCCATATGTTGGCATTCAGTTTGCAGCAATCCCAGAGTTTGCAGGCATTGCGACCGAAGTAAGTCAGGAATTCTCTGCCGCTTACGCGGGTCAGCAGAGCATCGAAGAGGCGCTTGAGAAAGCTCAGGCGATTACAAACGAAGCCATGGAAGCAGCTGGCTACCGCTAAGCTCCTCCCGTCAGGGGGCGAGGCAGTCATCGCCCCCTGACACCACGACAGACTTAATGACCTTTGATACCATCTCAGACGGCACGCCCGTCCACAGGAGAGGACCATCCAATGGCTACCAAAGCATCCAGATCCGCCGCCCGCATCATGATGGCACCTGCCGTGGTCCTGCTTTTGGGTTGGATGCTGGTGCCCCTGATCATGACGCTGTGGTTTTCGTTCACGAAATACCTGCCGCTGCGGGGCGACAGCATTGAGCGTGGCCTCGATTGGGTTGGTTTTACGAACTATAGCCGGTTCATTTCGTCCAGTTCTTTCTGGCCATCGGTACAAACAACCCTTGTGATGGTGGGGGGCGTACTGATCATCACCGTGGTGCTGGGCATCCTTTTGGCGATGCTGCTGGATCAACCGATGTGGGGCCAAGGTGTCGTCCGCATCCTTGTGATCGCACCGTTCTTTGTGATGCCTACCGTGTCTGCGCTGGTTTGGAAAAACATGCTGATGGACCCGGTGAATGGCATCTTCGCACATCTTTGGCGGTTCGTCGGAGCCGAACCCGTGGCTTGGCTGCAAGACGCGTCGCTCAGTTCTATCGTTATAATCGTGTCTTGGCAGTGGCTGCCATTCGCGACCCTCATTCTGTTGACAGCAATCCAGTCGCTGGACAGCGAACAACTGGAAGCCGCCGAAATGGATGGCGCGCCTGCGCTCAAACGGTTCTGGTACATTGTGCTGCCGCATTTGGCGCGGGCCATCACAATCGTGATCCTGATCCAGACGATCTTTCTTCTTTCGATCTTCGCAGAGATATTCGTGACCACCGGCGGAGCGTTCGGCACCCGCACTCTGACCTACCTGATTTTCCAGCGGGTTATCGACAGTCAAAACATCGGGCTGGGGTCTGCGGGCGGTGTCTACGCCATCATACTTGCCAATATCGTTGCCATCTTCCTGATGCGCATCGTCGGCAAGAACCTGGACGCATGAGGGGATAGATCACATGGCACGTGCTGTCACAACACAACGCAAGATCATCACCACCGCCGCCGCATGGACAATCGGTTTGATCATCTTCTTTCCGATCTACTGGACGATCCTGACCAGCTTCAAGACCGAGGCACAGGCGATCAACAACCCACCCTTGTTCTTCGCCTTTGACTGGACACTGGAGAACTACGCAGTCGTGCAAAACCGGTCTGATTACATGAAATTCCTTTGGAATTCGGTCATTCTTGCCGGTGGGTCTACAATACTTGGCATCCTTGTGGCGATCCCGGCTGCGTGGTCCATGGCCTTCGTGCCGTCCAAGCGGACCAAGGACATTCTACTGTGGATGCTTTCGACCAAGATGCTGCCTGCAGTCGGCGTGCTTTACCCGATCTCTTTGATCTTCGTAGAATACAAACTGCTCGACACCCGCGGCGGCCTGATGGTTGTGCTGATGTTGATCAACCTGCCGATTATTGTCTGGATGCTCTACACCTATTTCAAGGAAATTCCCGGCGAGATTTTGGAAGCCGCCCGAATGGATGGTGCCACGCTAAAGGAAGAAATTCTTTATGTGCTGACGCCAATGGCTATCCCTGGCATCGCGTCCACCATTCTTCTCAACTTCATCCTCGCGTGGAACGAAGCCTTCTGGACGCTGAACCTGACGGCGGCCAACGCAGCCCCGCTGACGGCGTTTATCGCCAGCTATTCCAGCCCCGAGGGACTGTTCTTCGCGAAACTTAGCGCGGCTTCGACCATGGCGATTGCACCAATCCTCATCCTTGGCTGGTTTAGCCAGAAACAACTTGTCCGCGGCCTGACGTTTGGCGCTGTGAAATAAGGAACCTGATCAATGGGACAAATCCAACTCAAACAGGTGACAAAGAGCTTCGGCGATGTGCAGGTCATTCCTCCGCTGGACCTCACCATTCAGGATGGCGAATTTACCGTCTTCGTCGGCCCGTCAGGCTGTGGCAAATCCACCCTTCTGCGTTTGATCGCAGGGCTTGAGGATATCACGACCGGCCATATCGAGATCGACGGCAAGGACGCCACAGATGTAGTGCCCGCCAAACGCGGCCTTGCGATGGTGTTCCAGTCTTATGCGCTCTATCCGCATATGTCAGTGCGCAAAAACATCGCCTTCCCATTGCGAATGGCCAAACTGGATCAGGCCGAGATCAACAAGCGGGTTGAGAGTGCCGCATCCGTGTTGAACTTGACCGATTATCTGGACCGTCGCCCCGGGCAACTTTCCGGCGGTCAGCGTCAGCGGGTCGCCATTGGCCGCGCGATTGTCCGTGAACCGGCGGCGTTCCTGTTTGACGAGCCATTGTCGAACCTCGACGCTGCGTTGCGCGTCGGTATGCGTCTCGAGATCAGCGAGCTGCATAAACGCTTAGAGACCACGATGGTCTATGTGACCCATGATCAGGTCGAGGCGATGACCATGGCGGATAAAATCGTCGTGCTACAGGCCGGTGTGATCGAGCAGGTCGGCACGCCGCTTGAGCTGTATCGCACCCCGCGCAACACCTTCGTTGCAGGGTTCATAGGGTCGCCTAAAATGAACCTGATAACGGGCGATGAAGCGACAAAACATAATGCTCATACCATTGGCGTTCGTCCTGAACACATCGACGTTGTCGAGAGCGGTGGGCAGTGGCAGGGCACCGTTGGCGTGGCCGAACATCTTGGCTCTGACACGTTCTTTCATATCCACAATACAGGTCTGGCAGAGATGCTGACCGTGCGCGCCATTGGCGATGTCAGCCTCAAGCACGGCGATACGATCCACTTGACCCCACGGGCGAATGAAATTCACCGTTTTGATGCCGAGGGGCTGCGGATAGATTGAGCAGACTGGCTGGAAAATCTGCACTAATTACCGGAGCAGCACGTGGCATCGGGTTGGCCTTTGCCAAGGCCTATGTGGCCGAAGGCGCACGGGTCGCGATTGCGGATATCGATGAGGCAGGTGCCAAGGTCGCCGCCTTGGAAATTGGCGAAGGCGCTATTGCTGTGCAAATGGATGTGGCCGATCAGGCCAGCATTGATGCGGGCGTGGCGACCACAATAGAGGCCTTTGGTCAGATTGATATCCTGATCAACAATGCGGCAATCTTCTCGGCAGCCCCGATCAGCGACATAACACGGGACGACTATGCCCGCGTCTTTGATCTCAACGTTGGCGGCACGCTTTTTATGATGCAGGCGGTTGCCAAACACATGATTGCGAAAGGCGTAAAGGGCCGCATCATTAACATGGCGTCTCAAGCCGGGCGCAGAGGGGAAAGCCTTGTCGCGGTCTATTGCGCCAGCAAGGCGGCCGTCATCTCATTGACCCAATCGGCTGGGCTGAACCTGATCCAGCACGGCATCAACGTGAATGCCATCGCGCCCGGCGTTGTTGATGGTGAACATTGGGACGGCGTCGATGCCTTCTTCGCAAAATACGAAGGCAAGGCCCCGGGACAAAAGAGGAAAGAGGTTGGTGAGGCTGTCCCCTTTGGACGGATGGGGCGGGCAGAAGACCTGACCGGTATGGCGGTCTTCCTGGCAAGTGATGACGCTGCTTACATCGTGGCTCAGACCTACAACGTCGATGGCGGAAACTGGATGAGCTGATGACATATCAAACAGACGACAAACTCCGGGTAAAGCTGTCTAATGCAATACTTGCCGATCTACCAAGCGGTGTATCGACCCCGTCCTACGACCGTTCAAAACTGACGCCAGGGATCGTCCACATAGGTTTGGGCAACTTCCACCGTGCCCATCAGGCGTGGTATTTGCATAGGCTCATGCAGCAGGGCCTGGCGTATGACTGGGCCATCATCGGTGCGGGGGTGCGGTCAGGCGATGCGGTGATGCGGGATCGTCTGGTGCAACAGGACTACCTGACCACACTCATTGAATTGGACCCAGACAGTGCCTCGGTCGAGGTCATCGGATCAATGATTGGTTTTGTCGAGATTCACCCCGAAAATGCACCGCTGATCGCTGCAATGTCCGACCCGCGTATCCGGATCGTATCTCTGACAGTTACCGAAGGCGGCTATTACCAATCAGAGGCAGGGGGCCTTGATGTCGACCACCCTGACATTGTGCATGACATTGCGAACCCCGACCGCCCCGTCACGGCATTTGGCGCCATGATCGCGGCGTACCGCGTAAGACGGGATGCCGGGCATCCGCCTTTTACAGGGCAATGCTGCGACAACCTTCAAAACAACGGTGATGTTTTGCGGCGTACCATCGTGGGTTTGGCGCGATTGATAGATCCCGATCTTGCGCAATGGATCGACGGGACCGCGTGTTTCCCCAATGCAATGGTTGACTGCATTGTTCCCGCAACAGGCGAAGCCGAGCTGTCCTTTGTCCGAAATCTGGGAATTGAGGACGCCGCGCCCGTGACCCATGAAAACTACCGCCAATGGGTCATCGAAGATCAGTTTTGCGCAGGTCGCCCGCCTTGGGAACAGGCCGGTGCCACGATAACTGACAATGTACATGCCTATGAGAGTATGAAGATCCGCATCCTGAATGCCGGTCATCAAGTATTGGCCAATGCGGGCGAAGTCTTGGGCCTGGAAACAATCGCCGATTGCATGGCCGATCCAACTGTCGCCGCGTTCTTTCACAAGGTTCAGACCAAAGAATTTCTGCCCCATGTTGATGCAGTGGATGGGATGGCCCCGCTAGACTACCTCGCCTTGATCGAAAGACGATTTGCGAACCCCAAAATTCGGGACACCACGCGCCGTGTTGCCTTTGATGGGTCGTCACGGCATCCCGGCTTTGTCCTGCCAATTCTGCGTGATGCCTTGGCTACCGGGGGGTCGGTCGAAGGATTAGCCCTTGTCGAAGCACTCTGGGCGCGGATGTGCGCTGGAACCCGCGAAGACGGCACGGTGATTGACCCAAATGATCCGTTTTGGGATCACCTGTCAGACACGGCATTGCGCGCGAAATCACGACCACTTGCCTGGCTCGAAATGCGTCATACCTACGGCGACCTGGCAGATCACCCGCGTTTTTCTGATGCGTTTTCCCACTGGCTGAAATTGATCTGGGACGATGGCATTCAAGCCGCCCTGAAGGCTTATGCTGATTGAACAGGGTGCGCCCAAGATCGGATCATACGGATAACGGGCCACTTCAACGCAGATGTTGAAAGTATCATGTCATCCCACACTTACAGGTGGTTAGACTCTACTACTCAGAAATCGACCGTTACGCCCGGCAAGTTCAACGCTTTCATAAGCTCCCGCACTTCCTGACGTGCAGCGACATTTGAAATGTTGAGATTTTTCACCCCGACATCCCCAAGATCCAACAGGGTCAGGCCACGGGGGAAGAGTTCGCGGAAAATAACGCGCTCGGAAAATCCCGGCGCTACGCGGAAGCCAATGCGTTTTGCCAGACGCTCCACCGCGTCGGTGATCTTCTTCTTGTTGTGCATCCGCTGGGTACCAACGCGGTTACGCACGACAATCCAGTCAATGGGCGTCAAACCTGCCTGAGACCGCAACTGACGCGCCTGCCACACCATCTCGGCATAGACTGATGGCCCAAGGATTTCCTGTGTTTCAGGCTCTAACCGGGCCAAAAGGTCAAAATCAATGAAGCTATCATTCAACGGCGTGATCAACGTATCGCCCAGCGAATGTGCAACCTGGCTTAGACGCGTGTGCGATCCAGGACAATCGATGACGATGAAATCAAACTTGCCTTCCATGCTGGCAACAGCTTCGGACAGGCGGCGGTCATACATATTTTCACCCGGGGCAAGGTCGGCCTTGTCGATTTCGGGCAAGTCAACAATCTTGGGAATCGCCAGCTTCAATTTGTTCTTCGTGGCGTATTCGGCCCTGTTTTCACAGTAGCGCGAAAAGCTGCGTTGCCGCAGGTCCAGATCAAGCGCACCGACCGTAAACCCCATACGTACAAGGGCCGTTGTCACATGCATGCAATTGGTGGATTTACCTGATCCACCTTTTTCATTGCCAAAAACAATAATATGCGCGGCCATTCCCGTCCTTCACCCTGTGTCATGCTCTCTCTGCGGAAGCCATTAGACTATAGAGCGGCTCTCTTGCGAGGGGAAGCGGTCGATTGGCTATCGACCATTTTTCTGCGGAATAGTGTCTATTTCGGGAAAGCGGCAGATACTCAGTTATTATGGTGCTTTATAAAAAACGCCACCCTTTGACAGGGTGGCGTTTCCAAATTCGAAAAAGATTGTCTTTTAAAAATCTTAAAAGCCCAAGCCTTCGTACTTGTTTTTGAACTTCGAGACGCGACCGCCCGTATCCATCAGCTTCTGGTTACCACCAGTCCATGCCGGATGTACGGACGGGTCAATGTCCAGAGCCAACTGGTCGCCCTCGGCGCCCCATGTGGATTTCATCTGAACGACATCGCCATTGGTCATTTTGACATTGATGATGTGGTATTCGGGATGTGTATCTTTTTTCATGACGCTGCGCCTTTGGATTTAGGGGCTTTGTAATTCGTAACTTCTGCAATACGCGCGGACTTACCACGACGTGACCGCAGGTAATACAGCTTGGCGCGGCGCACACGGCCCCGGCGCACAACAGTGATGCTGTCGATATTGGTAGAGTGTAGCGGGAAGACACGTTCCACACCTTCACCGAAGGAAATCTTGCGCACACAGAAGCTGCCAGCAATGCCAGTGCCATTGTTGCGTGCGATACAGACGCCTTCGTAATTCTGAACCCGGCTCCGGGTGCCTTCGGTTACTTTGTAACCGACGCGGATGGTGTCACCCGCTTTGAAATCGGGGATGTCTTTCCCCAAAGCGGCGATTTGTTCCGCTTCCAATTGTGCGATCAGGTCCATCTGACGCGCTCCTTCATATGATCCCGGTTTGCCCGGTGAATGTTTCTCGCGTCCTCAGAGCTCTTGGTCTTCTTCCGGGTCCACCGCAGTGCCCGCCAGAGATCAGGTCGTCGTTGCTTTGGCTGCCGTTGCTTTTCATCCGCCCATCGCACCGAAGAAAGCGCATCAGATGTTCAATAAAACAAAGGCTCCGGTCAGTATTCTGATTCCAGATTGACGGGGTATAGGAGGGATCGGGATTTGGATCAAGTGGGTTTGGCATCAATAAGGGTTTGTTCTATGCCATCCATCACCGGTTTCGCTTCTTCCAGGCCTCCCACAAATCCGGCCGCTGCGCTTGCGTTAAGGCCTCTGACATGTCTTGCCGCCATTTATCCACCTTGCCGTGATCGCCCGAGGTCAGAACCTCTGGCACCGTCATCCCGCGCCAATCCGCGGGTCGAGTATACTGGGGATGCTCCAGCAGCCCGTCTGAGAAGCTTTCATCCTCAATCGATGCCGCATTGCCCAACACCGAAGGTAGCAGGCGCACTGTCGCATCAATCATCGCCTGCGCCGCGATCTCACCACCGGTCAGAACGAAATCCCCCAATGACACTTCTTCGATCCCGTAATGATCAAGCACACGTTGGTCCACGCCCTCGAAGCGACCACAAAGCATCGTGATTCCGTCCGCCTGCGCCCAGTTTTTTGCCATCGCTTGCGAAAACGGCTGTCCCCTTGGGGACAGGTAGACCAGCGGCCATTTTGCGTGATCCCCCTCGCCAATAGCGGCCTGATCCAGCGCTGCTGCCACCACATCCGGGCGCAACACCATACCTGCACCGCCACCATAGGGCGTGTCATCCACATTCCGGTGTTTGCCAACCCCAAACGGGCGCAGGTCGATAGTTTGAAGCGCCCACAGGCCTTCCTGAAGGGCTTTGCCAGTCAAAGACACCCCCAGCACACCCGGAAAAGCTTCGGGAAACAACGTAATCACCTTCGCTGTCCACGCGCCTTTCAAGCGCGGGGTCTCAGCCATCAGATCACGCGGTTGCAATGATGCGCTCATCGACAGACGACCGTGAGACTTGGGGGGCGATTTCGGCGGATTTGTCATCCCCGGCGGTTTACGCCAATTTGCAAAAAACGCAACCAAGCGGGTTCATACGCCATAATGATCCAATGACCGAAACCGATGTCACCCAGTTTGTCGAACGGGCGAACCGTTCTTGGCTGCGTATTGCGGCAGAGCTTGACCTGCCATCAGGTCGATATGCGGTTGAGATATTGAAAGCCCAGATGCAATTGGGAATGCCTCGCATTGTTTTACGCCTGAAAGCCCGCGACTTGCCCGATCTGATCTTCAAACAGGAATTCAGACCAGACAGCCCAGAGGGTTTCATTGAGAATACTAAAGGCCACCAACGGGCGTTTGATCTGATGGCTGGCCAAGACGCGTTTCAGGTGCCACAGCTCTTGGCCGTTGATCAGGCGACGCAGTGCGTTTTGATGAAATGCGCACCGGGAAAGAAGCTGCATGATCATCTTCTGTTGGGGTCCTCGACTGAAAAGCGGGCAACACTTCTGCGCAGATCAGGGGAATGGATTGGCCTGTTCCACAGCCGGTCAGAGCGTGAGCCTGCGACTTTGAACCCGACCACCATGATAAACTACATTCAATCCATGCGCACACGGGTCAAAGGCAGGCATCTGGACGTGCCCGGGCGTTCACGCTTTCTGCGCTACAGCGAACAGGCAATCGATCTGGCCGAAACCCGGCGCGGCCAGCCTGCGCGCGCCGCTGCGATGCATGGCGATCTAAATCTGCATAACCTGATCATCAGTCCCAAAACCATCTACGGCCTTGATTTTCGTGACGCCCGAACGGAACCGATTGGGCATGATTTGGCAAGGTTCTTCGTTCGACTCGGCAGGTATTTCTTCCCCGATGGGCAGGATGCCAAAGGATCTGACTGGTTTCAGAAAGACATGAACGATTTCTTTGCAGGCTATGGGCCAGAATGGCAGCATGATGCTGGGGTGCAGGTCATGCTACCTATGCAGATTCTGACAGATTGGGGCGAAATCCCCAAGAAAAGCGATGACCGCACGATCCGCCAGCAACGCTGTTGGGAAGGCCTGCAGCATCTCTCGGGTCTGATATTTGGCAAGCGCGGGTAAGTGTTGGTGCGCCCGTGCTACCAAACCTCACCGTAAAGCCCAATGATCTCTTCTACTGTAGGCACTTTCGGATTGTTCTGGGGCGAGCCAGAGGCAAGGGCCTGCTCGGCCATCACCTGCCGCGCCTCGAAGAACTGTGCTTTGTCATGGCCTTGCTCACCCATCATCGGAACCTTTAGGTCTTCGTTGAGCTTGCGCAGACCATCGACCAGTTTGCCGCAAGCGACCGTATCGCTGTCAGACGTCGCGGCCCACCCCATGACCCGCGCGCAAGTCGCATAGCGGTCAGGGGCGTGATCCACGGAAAATGCCGTGACAGCAGGTAAAAGCATCGCGTTGGAGAGCCCATGGGCCACATGAAAATGCGCGCCGATGGGGCGGCTCATCCCATGCACTAACGCGACAGAAGCGTTTGAGAACGCCATGCCTGCCTGTGATGCGGCTAGCATCAATGCCTCGCGCGCCGTGCCGTTTTCGGGATCAGAACAGGCATCGCGCACGTTATCTGCAATCAGTGGCATAGCCGACAGGGCGAAAGCGTCGGTATAGGCAAAAGCGCGGCGGCTAACATAGGCTTCAATGGCGTGGGTCAGGCTATCGACGGCAGTGTCAGCCGTGATCCGCCATGGTTTGGTCACAGTGAAAGTCCAGTCGATCAGCGCGGCTGTCGCCACACAGGCCAGACCGGACAGGTTGTATTTCTCGACCCGATCCGTGTCTGTGATCACGCACCAGCGTGTCAACTCGGACCCGGTGCCGCCTGTCGTGGGGATCAGAATCAACGGCAAGCCACAATGATCAATCTGCACTGGCGCCTTGTAGTCGCGCACATGGCCTTTGTTGACCGCCACGAACGAGACCGCCTTGGCCGTATCCATAGGACTGCCGCCCCCTAGACCGATGATGCAATCGCAATCGCTGCCTGCCAAAACTGCAAGCCCCGCATCAACGCATGTATCCGTTGGATCCTCGACAACGCCGTCAAACAACACCCAAGCCAGCCCAGCCTGATCCAGCACATCAGTGACAGTCGTGACATGACCAAGCGAAGCCAGGTTTTTATCGGTCACAATCAGCGGACGTGACAAACCAAGCTGCTGCAAAACCTCTGCCGTCTCTGCGGCGACGCCGCCCCCGATACGAATGATACGCGGCGATTGAACCCGCCCGATGCTTAGCCCTTGCATAGCTGTCCTTTCGGTGAGTGATACGCAGAGTGCATCAGCATGGGGTGAATTGTAAGGGGGTCGACCGCGTCAAATCAATTGGTTTGACATGGGAAGGTCGTGGTTTTTTGAAAATCTTGTAGAATAGCTGCCGGGAACAACCGGGAGCGACTGATATGGAATTTTCAAATTTGAATTGGCTGGCGGTGATTGTCGGGACGATTGCTGCCTTCTTGCTGGGGTGGCTGGTCTATTCCCCGATCCTGTTTGGCAAGAAATGGGCCGAAGGCTCTGGCGTAGAGATGAATACGGCGGACAAAATGCCTGCCTTTGCGATGGCGGCGCAAATGTTGGCTCTGCTTGCGCTGAGTATCGTTGTAGGTCTTACCGCCACAGCGAACGCGCTGATCACGGCAATATTTGCGATTTTCGCGGCGGGTCTCTTCGTGGTCTCAAACGGAGGGTTTTGTAAAAAATCCAACTACGCCATGGCGGTTGATTTCGGATATGTCATCAGCGCCGGGGTTGTGATGATTATTGCCCAGGCTGTGCTATGATCCGGTTGATCATATCTGGCAAATGTCTGGCATTTCTGGCGTGATCTTCCTTTTCCAGTGTTCATGAGCGCCGGTCCGTCAAACAGTCTTGACCTAAACGCCGAACGGCTCTGGCCTGGAATCCGCTGTGCCGAGAAACTGCAGGAATGTCGAACGTCAGATAACTTTGACCTTCACATCACAACACTGATCCAATTTCTAAAAAATCGGTCAAAGCTGACCTTCAAGCGGATCGCGGCAAAGGTCTTAAAAGAGCCCAAACTGTAGAATGCTGCGCTTTGTCGCAAGGTCCTTGAAGTACCTATTGCAGACGTTTTCTTGATTGCCATTAGTGAATACAGCTTTGGATATTTTCTCGGATCAGCCGTGATTGACCGTCTGTGGATGGCTCCTGCATTGCAAGACATTTTTGACGTTTATTGCGGCGTTTAATCAGTACAGTCGTCTGTCCGGCCTGTTCATGTGGTGATCTGCCACTGGCCTTGATGATTTCCGCAAGCGAGGTTCCAATCGGCTTCACGGCCTTCGAGGGCCAACGTCATTCCCGGAGTGTCCTCGCTCTTGGTTGACTTAGTCCGCATCATCACGTCATGCGCCTTGCATCTCTGGCAGGTGTCCCGATCAGGTGACCGGCTGCCGGTAATTCTCCTGTCTCGTCAACATTGCCCAGATCACGCGCGCGGTTTTGTTTGCCATGGCAACTGTTGCAAGTCGAACCGGCTTTCCAGCGAGCATCCTCGCTGTCCAGATATCGACTTTCTCGGGATGGAGTTTTGCCATCAATGCGCGCGATGTCATGCCAACGATAAGAAGTTTCCTGAGGTAATGATCACCTTTCTTGGTAATCCGCCCAAGCCTCTCTTTGCCGCCACTGGACTTGTTGAGCGGGGTTAAGCCCAGCCAAGCGGCCAGATCTCGTCCGGTTTTGAACTGTTTGGCGTCGCCGACGGTCGCCACGATGGCCGACGCCGTAATTGGACCAATCCCAGGCACCTGCATCAGTCGGCGTGCGTTGGCATCTCGCCGAGCATGGCTCTCGATCAACTTGGAAAAGCCTTCAATTCGGGCGCTGAGCCCAAGGAGTTGATAACACAAGGTGCCGAGAACCCCGTTCGCCAGTTCGGGAATTTTAGGTTGATCACCGTCCAGGTGGCTTTTGGAAAAGCGGGCCACAGCCTCAACCCCGGTTGGGAGAACATAGCCAAACTCACGCAGCATCCCCCGTATCATGTTTGAGACCTGGGTTCTCTGGCGGACGATGAGTTCGCGCGTGCGGTGGGCGGTCAAAAGAGCTGGCTGGTCTTCGGTCTTGATCTCAACAAATCTCATCGTCGGGCGGCCAACCGCTTCGCAGATTGCCTCTGCATCCACTGCGTCGGTCTTTCCGCGTTTGACATATGGCTTGACGTAAGTTGCTGGCATCAAACGGACATCGTGCCCTAACTTGCGAAGTTCACGGCCCCAATGATGGGCCGAACCGCAGGCTTCCATACCGACCACACAAGGCGGTAGGCCCTCAAAGAACTCTAACAGTTTTGCGCGTTTGATCTTCTTGTTGAAGACCTTGTCGCCAGTCACAGAAACTCCGTGAACCTGAAAAACATTCTTGGCCAGATCCAGTCCTATGGTTTTTACTTGCATTGGGTGGCTCCTCTCAAAAGCAGATTTCGACACCTGCATTATGGCGCATTGCGACGCCGGGTGGAGCAGGAGCCATCCACTTCATCCGCTTGGATGCGGTGAAGCTGGCAACCTACTATGCCCGTGGTTTGCTTCGCCCCATTGCAGTCCTGACCGTTGAACAAGAGGGCTATCGTGCCTTAGTACGACGGCGCAAAAGGATCACGGAAAGCCGGGGCAAGATCAAACAGAAGATCAAGTGCTTTCTACTGGCGTCTGGTATTGATGAACCGCACAGCATCCAGAAGTGGTCACTAGCGGCATCCGCCGACCTAACTGCGCTGGATTTGCCGCCTCAGCATCACATTGCGTTTGCCTCAATGGTGCGCGAGTACCTGTTTCTGCTGTCGGAAGACAAAATGCTGCGTGCGGAGATCCGGACTGCAACCAAGCAAATGTATTCTGTACCCTTTGAGCGGCTGATATCCATCGTCGGAGTGGGGGAGACAGCCGCCTCCAACTTTCTGGCCGAACTGTTCTCGCCAGAGCGGTTCAACAGACCAGAGGAGGTGACTTCATATCTCGGTCTGGCCCCTGTCGTCAGCCAAAGTGGCGACAGCGCTGCCCACGCCAGAATCAGGCCGGTTGGCCAGAAGCGCCTGCGCGGCATTCTGGTGGAAGCGGCATGGCAATGGACTTGGCGCGACCCGGAAGCCAAGGAACTGTACAATCGACATTTTGCGAAGCATGGGATCGGGCAGAAGGCCATTGTTGCCGTTGCCCGCAAGCTCGCAATCAAGCTTTGGCGTTTGGCGCTGGAACCACCATCCCCATCAACCGGCGCGTACCGAAAACGGTACTTGGTGACCTCTCAATCAGATAGGCATGAATAAGAAAAGACTTACGCAAGGCCGGTGAACAGTATTGTTTTGATCTCAGAGCCGGCAGCGTTCGAGCCTTTCGAACGGCAGCGGCTGTGTAAAGGCAAATACTATTGAACTCCAAAGTCAGATAGCCGACCGTTACGGCATGATTTATGTGCTGACATATCCGGAATTTGAGGCGGGCGTTGCTGACAGGATTGCGCAATTTCGGTCTGAACATGAACCAGAAAGGGCTGAACTCGTTCAGCCCCACGTAACATTGGTCTTCGGTTTGAGGAACGTGCAGAGATCAAAATTCCTGTCGCTCTGTGAAAGTGTTGCTGAGCAAGTAACCGAGTTTGTAGCAGAGTTCTCCACATATGAAGTCACATACGATCCCTTTGAAAAAGCATATAAACTACTTTTGCTTGCCTCGATGGGTGGGCAAACATTGAGTAAATTACATGGACAACTCTACGACGGTCCCCATCGGCATGAACTGCATCCTGATCACCCATTTCGCCCGCACATGACCGTTGCGACCAATGTCGAGCAACCGGTTGTGGAAAAATCGGACCCATCGAAAATTGGAGCTTTCCCACTAGTTGGAAAAATCAGGTCTCTGGAAATCGTGGAACTTGCTGGGAAGCATCTCCGTAGGCTTCAGACGATCCCACTGCGAAAACAGAAGTCCTAGCGGAGTTGACATTCGTCCACATAAAAAAGCCCCGCCACTTTGGTAAGGGCGGGGCAGTTATGTGCTGTGGTTAGGCCACAGGCACAGGCGGTAACTGTATATATCTAATTCATCTCGGCGCGGATCTGTTGGCGCAGCAAATCAATCGGAACTTTCTGCCCATCGCGCTTGAAGCACCAATAGGTCCAGCCATTGCAACTGGGTGCGCCTTCCAGCGCAGCGCCGACCTGGTGGATTGAGCCCTTCACATCATCGCCAATCAATGTGCCATCAGCGCGCACTTTGGCCTTGTGACGCCCGTTCAGGGACCAAAGTTGTTCCCCGGGGGAAAGCATCCCACGCTCAACCAGTTGACCAAAGGCAACACGGGGCTCAGCACGTTTGGATTGCGTTACTTCAAGCGAGGATCGGTCAAACTTGCGCACGGATTTCAGCCGTTTTTCAGCAACTTTGCGATAAGCTTCTTCCCGTTCGATCCCGATAAAATCGCGCCCCAATTTTTTGGCAACAGCGCCGGTCGTACCAGTGCCAAAGAACGGGTCCAGCACGATATCGCCCGGATTGGTTGTTGCGACCAATACGCGGTGCAGAAGGCTTTCCGGTTTCTGGGTCGGATGGGCCTTGTCGCCATCTTCATTCTTTAACCGTTCATGCCCTGTGCAAATCGGCAGAACCCAGTCTGACCGCATCTGCACCCCTTCATTCAAAGCTTTCAATGCCTCGTAATTGAAGGTGTATTTGCTGTTTTCGGATTTCGACGCCCAGATCAGTGTTTCATGAGCATTGGTAAAGCGTTTGCCACGGAAATTTGGCATTGGATTTGACTTGCGCCAAACCACATCATTCAGCATCCAGAAACCCGCATTTTGCATGGCCGAGCCAACGCGGAAGATGTTGTGATAGCTGCCAATAACCCAGATCGCACCGTTGGGCTTCAGCAATCGCCGCGCTGCGTCCAACCATTTTTGGGTGAAGTCATCATATACCTTGAAGCTGGCGAATTGATCCCAGGCATCGTCAACTGCATCCACCTTGGAATTGTCCGGGCGATGCAGATCACCGCGCAGCTGCAGGTTATAAGGCGGGTCTGCAAATATCAGATCAATAGACGCCTCTGGCAGGCTGTTCATCGCTTCAATACAGTCGCCGTCAAGTATCGTATTCAGTGGAAGCGCTGCGGCTGCCACCTTCGTTATCTTTCCCATTCTTGCCCCAAAAGCTGCGCTTATGCGCTTTGTATCTTGTTGCACTTAGGATGAGTCAAAGAGGATTCCGCGTCAAATTCTTTTTATTTCAATACCTTATAAATCATCCTTGATACAAGATATTGTGGACGGGCCTGAATGAAACACGATGATGTGGGGTAATACCGATCTCGCTTAGTGCAGAAATGTGACGCTTGGTCGGATAACCCGCATTTTTGTCCCATTCGTAGCCGGGGTGCTGTTGCGCCAAATCCACCATCAATCTGTCTCGGGTGACTTTGGCAATGATCGAAGCCGCCGCAATCGACAAAGACTTGCCGTCACCCTTAATGATACAGCTCGCAGGTAGCGTCATGTCTTTCGGAATTGCATTGCCATCTACCAGAACATGGCCGACCCTTTGCCCAAGCCCCGATACGGCCCGACACATCGCAAGATGAGATGCATGGTAGATATTGATCTGGTCAATCTCTGCTACGCTGGCTTCGGCAATACTGATCCGCGCGCTTGCAATGATTTTCTCATACAGCGCCTCGCGGCGCTTTGCGCTCAGCTTTTTGGAGTCGTTCAACCCATCGGGAATATTTTCAGGGTCCAGTACAACTGCTGCCGCGACAACCGGTCCTGCAAGCGGGCCACGCCCGACCTCATCCACGCCGGCAATATCGGACAGACCCTTCGCCATGAGCGCTGTTTCAAATGAAAAGTCGGGGGCAGAGATCATAGACCCAGAAGGCATGAAGCATACTGCGGATGCAAGCAAAGAAACGGGGCGGCCCCGAAAGGCCACCCCATCCCACTGCTCAGTTTTAAAAAGGCTCAGGCACGCCACCCATGCTGGCGGAGACAATGCGCTTCATAAAACCTGCGTGGACCTGAGTTTACACGGGCCTGACGTAGACATGTTTGAGGCAATCTGTATTGCGCATTGTTGCGCATACAGTTTGCACCATAAACCTGACGCGTACCGCGATGGGTCCACTGACCGTACAGACAGTGCTGAGGCGCAATCTTCACAAGCTGCTCGTGATGCGGTCGAACCCTGTGGCTTCGTTGCTTACGATTTCCGGGGCGGATGATGTAGTTGAACTGGGGTTGTCGATACTGGTGGCGGTATTGATGCCGACTGTACCGGTGCCCCGGTACAATGATTACCGTACTATCGTTTCGCGTGGTCTGGTTTCGATTTTTCAGACTTTCCTTCAGAATATAAAGCCCAGCGATACCGGCAATGACTTTTCCAACATCTTCATCTGCCCGCGCCGGGGCGGCGGTGGTCAGAGTGCTTACGGCCAGAACGCCGCTTAGCAGGATTGACATAAATATACGTCTCATGGGTGCTCTCCGTGGCTTGGGGATTGAGAACTTCATGCGTCAAACATGTGTCCTCTCACGTTTGCTAGGCAATGACGGGCGTTTGTTATCCAATAGCAAGCGATCCGACATTGAATATCTGGCGGACAACCGCCAATCATGTGCGCATGAAATATACACTTACTATTATCATAGTGGCCTTGACGCTATTAAGCGCACCCGCTCATGCTGCCTGCTACGCTGACTACAAGGCAAAACAGGACGACCCGCTGAGGCTGCATTATGGTGTTATGCAATTGCCTGATAATGCCTGTGGATCACGACGGGCTGCAGCAAATGTGATTGCCCAACGTCTTGCCAATGCCGGGTGGAGCTTGTTGAACATTATTTCAGTTTTTGATGAAACCGGTCTGGAAAGAAGGAAAACAAGTGCAGGGTCCTATTTCCTCCGTTTCTAAAATTACATCACCCGGACAGGTTATTGTCATAGGCGTGATCGCGATTGTTCTTGTTTTGATTGCAACGGCACTGGTCCTTTTCATGAACCTGCCAGATGCGAATGCTTTCAACGCAAGGGTCGAGCAGATCTTCATAGAGAATGATGCCTTGACGGGCGAAGGGGACATCCGCCTTCTTGAAATACTGGCTCAATCCGGTACGGCTTTCTCGGACACGCTGGCGTCATATCGCTTCATTATTTTCGTGTTGATGATTTTTGCCAGCGCCTTGTTGATTGCCACATTGGTATTCGTGGTTTTTCTCGTGACGCTCAGCCGCCGCATGTCACAGATTGAAAAGACCGGCATTCAGATATCTTCGCTGATCCTTTCGCGCGAGGAACGTCTGGTTCAGATCAATGATATGGAGTTCAAACTGACCGCTGCGGCGTTGGAGACCTTGTCCGTTCTGGCAGAAGCGCGGCTTGATGATGATATTCTATCCGGTCTTGAGATCGAGGCGATGATTACTGGTAAACCCGAGGTTGAATGTGATGAGGCGTCTGGTGCGACACGGATCAAACGTCTGCGCGACCATTTGGGTAATCAGATGATGTCGGAACTCCTGATCAAGAATATTGCGCGCAAGGGTTACATGCTGGCGGTGGAACCCGGCGCGATCAAGATGGAATAGCTACCGCAAAGATGCCTGAACACGGAAACTTTCGGGGATCATATCTTTGCCATCAAGGATAAGCTCGGCCATGACTTGCCCAACTTTAGGGGCCATGCCAAAGCCGATCTTGAAACCACCATTCGCAATGAATGTATCTGGCCTGCCCGGATAGTGCCCCAGCATGGGCGCACGGCTTTTGGCGCGGGGGCGAACACCGGCCCAGCGCTCTAGCACTGGTGCATCTTGCAAGATCGGGAAAGCTTTCACGACACGGGCATGGATATCATCAAGCTGAGCATCAGTGCTGAGCGGGTCATCAAACTCCCGCTCACTGGTGGACCCAATGGCCGTGGTCCCGTCCCCATGGGGAACAACGTGCAACCCATCTGCAAAAAGCTGCGGTTTGTCCCGCGCATCAAAAGCCAGCAGCAAGGCCTGACCCTTTACGCCATTACCAACGGGTTGGTTCATGTCGGACGCCATCTTCATAAGCCCTTCATACCCTGTGGCAAGCAATGTAATACCTTGCGCTGCAGCCTCACCCAGAACAATTTCTCCACCCTTTGCCCTGATCGCCTTGGCAAGCGCCTGAGTGGCCTGACGTGGATGCAGTCGCGCACTGAGCGTATCGTGGATCACCTGCCCTGTGGGCGAGGTGGGCTCCCACCCGTGCGACTGACCGGTTGGTTCGACCCGCCAATCCGCCAATCCTTTCCAATGCGCTTTTGCCCCCCCAGCGCGATTTTGGGCCAAGGTCAGCGCATGAGCATCCGGGATCGGTTGCAGCCGTCCTAAACGGGCATAGCCGGTGGGCAAGCCCGAGGCATCTTCCACGCCGCGCCAGAATTTTTCGGACATGGACAGGCTTTCAAACTGAAACTGTTTCTTGTCATTCCAATTCTCGGGGATATGGGGCGCCAGCGCGCCCACTAATCCACCACTGGCTCCGGCACCGATAGCGTATTTTTCCACCACCTGTACCGATGCACCTTTCAATAATAGCGACCATGCCACCGATAGGCCAAAAATCCCGCCACCAAAAACTGTCACATCCACCGTGGACAAGTGCTTTCCCCGTCATCATTGTCGCGTTCGGGCTATGTAGGACAATCGGCGATGGACGACCAGCAGGCAAAGGTAGGATGGCGCGACAGGGTCGTGCCCGTGTCCCTTGCGTTTGATGACCCGTATTTCTCGCTTGATAACGGGTTGGCTGAGACGCGGCACGTATTTCTGGACGGTAACGACCTACCCGCCCGATTTCTGCCGGGGTTTCATATTGCTGAACTAGGATTTGGCACTGGCCTGAATATGCTGACTGCGCTGCAAGCCTTTCGGGCCAGCAACGCGGGTGGCAAACTGCGCTTCACCAGTTTCGAGGCGTTTCCAATGGGGTTTGACGATATGAAGGTGGCCCTGTCGGCGTTCCCCGAACTGGACAGTAATGCTTTGCTGACGGCTTGGGCCAACGGAAGTTATCACATTGAGACAGATGATCTGCAGGCAGAGGTCATTATTGGCGATGTCCGAGAGACGCTGCCGCAATGGATTGGATCGGCAGACGCGTGGTTTCTGGACGGTTTTTCCCCGGCCAAAAACCCGCAGATGTGGGGTGCTGACCTACTGGCCCAAGTTGCAGATCACACGAACCCCGGTGGAACATTCGCGACCTATACGGCGGCGGGCTATATCCGCCGCGCTTTAAGTGACGCCGGGTTTGCAGTGACCAGATGTCCGGGCTTTGGCCGCAAACGCCATATGAGCCGGGGCGTTCTTGCATGACAGGCAATAATACAAAACTCGGCATCAAACTGATGGTAGCAACGACATTCGTGTTCGCCATGCAGGATGGTATCTCGCGCCATCTGGCCGGAGAATATAACGTATTGATGGTGGTCATGATCCGTTACTGGTTCTTTGCGGCCTTCGTTATTGCCGTGGCAGGACGTCAGGCGGGTGGCATCCGGGCGGCGGCATCAACAACACAACCTCTGTTGCAAGGATTTCGCGGTGTCTTACTGGCATTGGAGGTCTGTATCATGGTTCTGGCCTTCACGTTGCTTGGTCTCGTGGAAAGCCATGCGATTTTTGCGTGCTACCCCTTGCTGGTGGCTGCCCTGTCTGGCCCCGTCTTGGGCGAGGCGGTTGGCTGGCGGCGCTGGGCTGCAATCGCGGCAGGTTTTGTCGGCATCCTGATTATCCTGCAACCCGGCATAGCCGTCTTTTCACCTTATGCGCTTATCGCTTTGGCATCTGCCCTGATGTTTGCCATCTACGCGCTTCTGACCCGCTATGTGTCGCGAAAGGATAATACGGCGACCAGCTTTTTCTGGACTGGCGTGATGGGGTCTGTGACGATGACACTGATCGGTGTGTGGTATTGGGAACCTATGATAGCAAGTGACTGGGTTTGGATGGCTATCCTGTGTGTAACAGGCGCTGGCGGGCATTACCTGCTGATCAAATGCTACGAGGTGGCAGAGGCAAGCGCGGTTCAGCCCTTCGCCTATCTGCAACTGGTCTTTGCAGCCATTCTGGGCCTCGCGGTGTTCGGCGAAAAACTGAAACTGAATGTAGCACTTGGCGTCTGCATTGTGGTTGGTGCGGGTCTGTTCACCCTATGGCGTACAAATAAGGTCCAAGGGGATTAATACAGCTTCTTTGCAGCGCTCAGATTTCCAGATGTTTGTGTACCGAAGAACATTAGAAGGAGTGCGGAACGTCGTGCATCAATGGCGCGATGCCACGGGTTTTCTTCACCCGGCCGCATACATCTGTCAGGCAGTATTGGCCCAAGTGTCAAGCATTCCTGCCCCAGACCGGGCCTTTTTCATAGCGGGGCTCGTCATATGGGTTGGGAACCTTGCGCCCCGCGCGATGGGATGCAGGGCTTGATACCTCAGTTTTCAAGCGCTTCACGATACCAATCCGCATCATAACCCACGATCCGCCAATTCGAGCAGCATTCGTGCGAAGATACCTTTCTCGCTCCACCGCTTCCAACGCTATAGAGGGTCTTGTGCAATCCGTATCCCGAAGGGGCATCGCGCCAGCGCAAGCCATCGCGATTGGTGAAGATAATTCCGGAAAGAACGCGCTTATCACCGATCCAAGGATCGCCGTGGGATTTCGGAAAAGAAGGCTCAAGTTTGGTCATTTGATCGTCGCTCTGCCAGTAGAGATCACTCATATCACTGCCCTAGTTTTACGCACTGCGAAGCAGACCTCAAACGTCAAACCAATGCAGCTTGACCGTAGTCACTTATGCTGAAAGACCCCATATTATGGTCAGAGGCAGTTTTTACATCATTTCTGCTGAGAAAAATGGCATATTTATTAAAACCCCAATAAATATAAACAGTTATCAATCTAGTACAGTTTCAGAAATACCCGAAAAGTTAACATATTAACCCGCGTTATTAGCCCCCATAAGCGGTTTATTTCCTATTTATTTGACTCGCTATATTAGAAGGTGCATCAAAAATAATATTACGTAAATAACATCCGAAAAATGATCTAAGCGTGTGCAAATTTTAGAGCTGGATTGTTTTAGAATGTTAGTATCGAGGGTGTAGAGGAATTATAATGTACGCATCAGAGTTTGGCATTGTTGCCAATAGTAAAGTTGATCAAAGTGACAAAATAGAAGAAGCGCTTCGTGTCAGCGCCGAAAAAGGGCAAGAGCTGGTTTTCGAAGACGGCGTCTATCTTATATCTCGCGATATAATCATCACAGATGATACGAATATGCGCGCTGAAAATATAGGTGGTGCTGTATTCAAATCGCCAGAGGATGATTTACCGGTAAAGGTCACAAACGGTGGCTGGTCTGGTGAACGTATAGATGAAGCAAAGATCAGCGGCTTTATTTTTGACAACGTGACGGTCTCTTTCAATGGTAAGGTCGATAACATTGAAGTGTCACAAAATGCTTTCGTGAACGCGACACCGAACGCCAAGGATGTTGAGTGGAACGGGCAGGGCAAAAAGTCTGTCTCGGACACGCTGCATTTTTACGGTGCGAACGGAACATTTAAGGTCGAAGATAACGTCTTTCTTGCCAACAAAACGGATGAAGACGGGCCAGCGGGTATCGCCGCCATCAAGACTTACGACACCGAAGATACGCAGATCACTGGCAACCTGATTGGTGGGATCAATAAAGCCACGCTTGACCGGCCTGAATATAGCGATGAGATCAAAGCTCTTCTGTCGGCTGTGCAAGCGCATGATGCGAGCGTGGATGTAAACGACTCCGGCTACTTGCAAACCGGTATCAAGGCGGTTCAGGACGACCGTCTACAGATTGATGGGAACTGGATTTCCGCCAATACATCGGAAGAGTATCACCGCGATCACGCGATCTATATGCACAACTTCCGTGACGGCGAGATTACGGATAATTACGTTGCCGGTTGGCCTGACAATGCGGGCGGCGGTGTGAAATTGCGGAACGGGTCTGGCCTGGAAGTGACCGATAATACTCTGGATGGCGTAAGCTTCCTGACCTACATCCATGGTGGAAAAAATCGCGACCAGTTCTTCAATGATATCACCATTGCGGATAACGTCATCAAGTCGGCCTATAAGCCAATTCAGTTCTGGGCATCCGACACAGGTGCCGAGGTCGAAAACTTCGTTATCTCATCGAACAAGATCCTGAAAACGGGGTCTGGTGGCAGTGATATCCAGCTTATTACTGACCAAAGCGCCGGGCAAAAATTTGACTCTTCCGATATCCTTGTTTACGGCAACGAGAAGTTTGATGGAAAACCCGTTAGTATCTCTACACCGAACGGGCCTAATTACACAGTTCCGGACTCTGACCCGGTTGTTGATCGCGTTGATCCTGCACCAGCAGAGCCTAAGCCAACCCCCACGCCTGAACCCGTGACGGAGGAAGCTAAACCGGAGCCCGCACCGACGCCCGCGCCTGTTGAAGAGGTGAGCGAAGACATCACTCTCTCGATCGTGGACACGAACAGCAATATCTCAGTTGGAAAGCTCGAAGGCGGAACCGAGATTTCGCTTGCGCAAATTGAAGCGGGGTTCTCCATCGAAGCGCTTGTTGACGATCCGACGGTCGGTAGTGTCACCTTCTCAATCGACGGTGGCCCGCCCAAGGTCGAAAACCACCTGCCTTATGCGCTATTTGGGGATAGCAAGAAACTGCTGAACCCAGGTGAAATTGCTGAGGGCAAACACGTTATGACCGTCAAGGCATTCACGGGTGAAAAGGGAACGGGAACGCTGGTTGCAGAAACCGAATATTCGTTCGAAGTGGTCGCTGACAAGGATGCTGTCCAACCCGATGATGGGTCTGACGCGTTGGAGTTTTCTTTCTTCGACGCGAAGACGGATGTTGAAAGCAAAAAGCTTGTAGACAATATGAAGATCGATGCGGACGATCTATCAGAAGCGACTACAATCGCAGCCCGCGGGCAGTCAGATGATAATGACATTGCCTATGTCGTTCTGACGCTTGAGGGGCACACTGTCACCGAAAGGATTGAGCCTTATGCATTGTTCGGCGACGGTAATGGTGGCACTGATCTACTTGGTGGCCGGTCATTTGATGCAGGTTCTTATGAACTGGAATACGCGGTCTACGGTGATAAAAATACGCTTATCGAAGAAGGTTCGGTCAATTTCGATATAATCTAACGTAGCCGCGTTTGCCTTACATCATGAAATTCACGGCTTCTTATGTTGCCGTGAATTTTATATTTAATGCTCAAAATTCTGGCGTTGAGTTTCAAGGCTCAAATTGCTTTCTGATTAACCCGCTTTGAAAGCTCCGCTGCACTTTCCTTGCGTTCACTATACCGGTCTAGCAGATAATCTGTGTTGTCGCGGGTCAACAAAGTGAACTTCATCAACTCCTCCATCACATCGACCATGCGGTCATAAAATGGCGAGGGCTTCATACGGCCATCTTCGTCAAATTCCAGAAACGCTTTGGGCGTCGAAGACTGGTTTGGAATAGTCAAAAGACGCATCCAGCGGCCCAGAATACGAAGCTGGTTCACAGTATTGAAACTTTGAGAGCCACCACAGACCTGCATGACCGCAAGCGTTTTACCTTGGGTCGGGCGCACGCCACCAAGCGACAGGGGGATCCAGTCGATCTGTGATTTCATGATCCCGGTCATCGCGCCATGGCGTTCCGGCGAACACCAGACCATGCCTTCGGACCACATCACCAGATCCCGCAGCGCTTGCACTTTGGGATGCGATGCGTCGGCATCGTCCAGCAGGGGCAGCCCGGACGGGTCAAATATGCGCGTCTCGGCCCCAAAGCGGGCCAAAACCCGTGCGGCCTCTTCTGTCATCAAGCGGCTGAAAGATCGCTCCCGTAGAGACCCGTAAAGCAAAAGGATGCGCGGTGCGTGAGCGCTGGTTTTGAAGCCCAGCAATCTGTCGCGGTCGATGTCCTGAAAATGGCGGTCGTCGATATTGGGTGTGTCAGCCAACGCGCCGTCCCTCCGCATCAATCAGTAAGGTGCCATCTTCCTTTTCCAACGGACCGGGCGGCAGCGGATCAAGCAGATCCAACACCACTTCGCTTGGCCTGCACATGCGCACCCCATTCCGGGAACAAACAATAGGTCGGTTGACCAGCACCGGATGTTCAAGCATCGCATCCAGAAGGGCCTCATCGCTGACTTGGGGATCAAGCAACCCCAACTCCTCGGCGGGGGACTTGGATGTGCGGAGCGCCTGTCGCGGTGTCAGATCGGCCGCCGCAAACAGGGCCAGCAATTGAGGGCGGGTCCACCCGGTGTCCAGATAGTTGATAACCGTTGGCGTCACACCTGAGGCTTCAATCATTGACAGAACATTGCGAGACGTGCCGCAAGACGGGTTGTGATGGATAACGATGGTCATGGGCTGCTCCGCAAATGATCTGTGTCCTCTGACAATCTGACGCAACGGTTATGCGAAATGAAGGGCAATTCGCGTCAATGTCATCATGGCTTTGTTGGTATGGTCAAACATCGGGATCGGCTGTAATCACGCCGGCCCACATTGACACCGTCGCCCATGCTCGACACTGTTACTCAAACTGATGTTCATAGGGGGATGCAACATGGCTTCTTTTTCAAAGTACTTATACACAACGACCCTTGCGGGCCTGCTGGCCGTTGGCGCAATGGCTGCCAATGCAGAGACCTTCCGCTGGGCTGCCACGGCTGATCCGCAGACCATGGACCCCCATGCGGTCAGCTCGGCACCTGTTCTGTCCTTTCTGAACAATGTCTACGAAGGCCTCGTGCGACGCGGCAAGGATATGTCCATCGAGCCATCTCTCGCCGTCTCATGGGAACCGCTGGACGGTGACAATGGCTGGCGTTTCAACCTGCGCGAAGGTGTGAAATTTCACGATGGCGCGGATTTCACGGCTGAGGATGTGATGTTCTCCTATACCCGCGCCGCAGATGAGGTCTCAGACGTGCGGTCATGGTTCGCGCCCGTCACCGAAGTGCGGGTTGTGGATGATTTTACAATCGACTTCGTAACCTCGACACCAAACCTGTTGTTTCCGGACAGCATTGCCAATTTCATGATCCTCGACAGTGACTGGGCCACGTCCAACGATGCCGCCCTGCCTGCCCGCGATGCCGAGAATTTCGCCACCCGCAATACGAACGGCACCGGACCTTTCATGGTCTCGGCCCGCGATCCGGGGGTAGAGACGCGCCTGAAACCCAACGCCGATTGGTGGGACACGGCGGAACACAACGTGACCGAGGCGATCCTGACGCCCATCGGCAACGCCGCGACCGGCCTTGCGGCTTTGCTATCGGGCGAGATCGATTTTATCGAGCCCGTGCCGTTGCAGGACGTGGCGCAAGTCGAAGGCCGTGAAGGCTTTACGGTTCTTAAAGGTGAAGAAACCCGCGTGATCATGTTTGGCTTCGGGCATGAGCATGAGAAGCTGTTGTATTCATCCGATGTCACCGACGAAAATCCATTCACCGACCCGCGTGTCCGTCTGGCGGCGGCTCATGCGATCAACATCGATGCCATTGACCGGGTTGTCATGCGCGGCATGATTGAACCTGCATCGCAACTGGTCCCGGAAGGCATTTCGGGATTTTCCGAAGCAAATGCCGACCGCCCCGCCTATGACCCCGACCGCGCCAAGGAATTGTTGACCGAAGCAGGCTACCCCGACGGGTTCTCCTTTGGTCTAAAATGCACCAATGACCGCTACATCAACGACGAAGCGCTGTGTCGTGCTGCGGCTTCGATGTTTGCCGCCGTTGGCCTGAAGGCCGAGCTGACAACAGTGCCCGTGCGCAATTACTGGGAAGAACTGCGTGCCGATGACTTCGATATGTATCTGTTGGGTTGGTCCCCTGGAACCTTTGATGCTGAACATCCGATCCGCTTCCTGATGCACAGTCAGGATGACGCGGCCAAGCTGGGTTCATGGAACTTTGGAAACTACTCCAACACGCGTGTCGATGAGCTTCTGCCCGAAATCCAGCAGGAACTGAACCCAGCAGCGCGTCAGGCGTTGATTGATGAGGTTGTCTCAATCACTCAGGACGAAGTGGCCTATGTCCCGCTTTACACGCAACCCCTGATCTGGGCGATGAAAGATAGTATCGAGTTGACGCAACGCGCGGACAACTTCCTGATGCTGCGCTGGGTGACAGTCAACTGATCACCCTTCAGAAAAGGCAGGGGCGATGGTCTATTTCATCCTGAAACGGCTGTTTCAGTCGATCTTTGTGATGATTGCCGTCGCCCTGTTGTCATTTTCTCTGTTCCGTTTTGTCGGGGATCCCGTCAGCCAGATGACCGGGGTGGAAACCTCGGTTCAGGATCGGGAGCGCCTGCGGGAAGAGTTAGGTCTGAACGATGCGTTCATCGTGCAATTCGCCCGCTTTTCGGGCGATATGTTGCAGGGCGATTTCGGCTTTTCTTACCGCACAAGGCAACCCGTGGGCGAGATGATCGCCAGCCGCATCCCTGCAACACTGGAGCTTGGCACAGTCGCGCTGATCATCTCTCTGATCGTCGGTATTCCGACTGGTGTTTACACAGCACTCAGACCGCGCGGCTTTCTGACCCAATCCGTTCTGCTGATAACGCTTGTGGGTGTCTCGATCCCTACCTTTGTCATCGGCATTATGCTTATTTTTCTGTTTGGCGTGCAGCTTGGCTGGCTTCCGACCTTCGGGCGCGGTGGGACTGTCGATTTAGGCGGCTGGACCACGTCCCTGCTAACCGTTGACGGCTGGCGTGCACTATTTTTGCCTGCGCTCACGTTGGGCGTTTATCAGTTGACGCTGACCATGCGTCTTGTGCGGGCGGAAATGATGGAGGTCTTACGGTCCGACTATATCCGGTTCGCCACAGCGCGCGGCATTCCGTATCATCGCCTGCATTTTCGCCATGCGCTGGCCAATACAATGATCCCGGTGATCACCATTATCGGGCTGCAATTCGGGGGCGTCATTGCGTTTTCCATCGTCACCGAAAGCGTCTTTCAATGGCCCGGCATGGGGCTGCTGTTTCTCGAATCCATCCGCTTCGTGGATATCCCTGTTATGGGGGTCTACCTGATCGTTATTGCGTTCTTCTTTGTGCTGGTAAACCTGATTGTTGATATGCTCTACCTTGCCATTGACCCGCGCCTGCGCGTGAAAGAAGCTGCCTGATGTTGGCGCGTTTCTGGGACAGCGACGGCTTTTACGCTTTCCGCCACAACCCAGCAGCGATTGTTGCGGCAATTGTCGCTGTGCTGATCTTGGGCGGCGCGCTATTCGCGCCATGGATTGCGCAGTCGAACCCATATGATCTGACCAGTTTCAGCCTGATCGACGGCCTTCTGCCCCCATCCTGGGAGGCCGGCAGCGACCAGCGTTTTCTGTTAGGTACAGATGATCAGGGGCGCGACATGGTCTCGGCTATTTTATACGGTGCGCGCCTGTCCCTGTTGATTGGCTTGTCCGCCATGATCATTGCCACCATCCTTGGCGTGGGCTTGGGTCTTGCGGCGGGTTATTACGGCGGCAGGTTTGATGCCATTGTTATGCGCATCGCTGATGTACAACTTGCCTTACCCGCCATCCTCACGGCGCTTCTGATCGACGGCATTGCACGGGGCCTGCTGCCAACATCCATGCTGGAAAACCTGCGCATTGTCGTGCTGACCCTTGCTATTGCTCTGTCGCTTTGGGTGAATTTCGCCCGCACCGCCCGCGCCAGCACTTTTGTGGAACGGAACAAGGAATATGTGCAGGCCGCGATGATCATGGGACAGCACCCGCTGCGCGTGATGTTCTGGCATATCCTGCCCAATATCCTTGGCCCGCTTCTGGTGATCATGACCGTCGATCTGGCCTCGGCCATTCTGCTGGAGGCAACGCTGTCCTTTCTGGGCATCGGCCTGCCCGCCGACAGCCCGTCCCTTGGCACGCTGATCCGCATCGGCATGCAGTTCTTGTTGTCGGGCGAGTGGTGGATACTCTGGGTGCCAACCCTGTTTCTTGTGGCCCTGGTTGTATCGATTAACATCCTTGGGGATTTCCTGCGCGACGTCTTCAACCCGAGGTTGCGCTGATGCTGCGGGTCGAGAACCTTACAGTCAAATTCCCGTCCCGCCATGGGGATTTCACAGCGATTGATGGCGTTTCGATGCAGGTCAAACCGGGTGAAATTCACGGACTTGTGGGTGAAAGCGGTGCGGGCAAATCCACCATCGGCGCAGCTGTTATCGGCCTGCTGCAACCGCCCGGATATGTCGCTGACGGGGCTTTGCATCTGGGTGATACGGACCTGCGCGACCTGACACCAGATCAGGCCCATGATATCCGGGGCGACCGGATTTCGATGATCTTTCAGGATCCACAAACCAGCCTGAACCCATTGATGACGATCGAGGATCAGCTGATTGAAACGATACAGGCCCATAACGATGTCAGCACCTCAGAGGCCCGCAACCGCGCGGTTGACCTGCTTGAAGAGATCGGGATCAAAAATGCCGCAAGCCGTATCAGCGCCTATCCCCACCAGTTCTCGGGCGGTATGCGTCAACGTGTTGTCATCGCGCTGGCCTTGTGCACAGAGCCCGAGCTGATCATAGCGGACGAACCGACCACCGCTTTGGACGTGGCGGTGCAGTCTCAGGTTCTTGACCTGATCCGCCGTCTTGCGGACACGCGTAACATTGCCTTCATCCTGATCACCCATGATATCGGTGTCATTGCGCAAATCACTGATACCGTCACGGTCCTGCGCGACGGCAAAGTGATGGAGACAGGTGAGACACAGCAAGTCCTTGGCGCGCCGGAACATCCCTATACACAAGCCCTGATGGCCGCAGTTCCCAGGCTGGACCGCAAGCTCGATCGTTTCCTGATGCCGCTGGAAGAAGATGACACACCTTCTGCCCCGGCGCTCACGACCGGAATTGATGCCGAAGACTGGCTATTGAAAGGTGTGCAACAAGGCGGTCTTGGCCTTGAGATCAGCGACCTCACCGTAAAATTCGCAGGCACCCGTACCAGCCTGTTTCACAGGCCGGACCCTTATGTCGCGCTGGACAACGTCTCGCTGCATGTGCGCCCCGGTTCGGTCATGGGCCTTGTGGGCGAAAGCGGGTCGGGCAAATCCACATTGGCAAAGGCTATTACCGGTCTGCTGCAACCGACTGCTGGCGCGATGATGCTAGGTGACGCCCCGCTGCCCCCTGCAAAGCAGCGCGCGCGCCATCATGCGGCGCGGCGATTGATCCAGATGGTGTTTCAGGACCCCTATTCCTCGCTCAACGCGCGCCACCGTATAGGCGACATTCTTGCTGAACCACTGGCGCTTTATGGGCTTGAAAGTGACGCCTTCAAACGGCGCGCCCTTGCTGCGGCCATGCTGGAGCTGGTGGATATGGACCCCGCAAGCATCGACCGTTATCCGCATCAGTTTTCAGGCGGCCAGCGCCAGCGCATCGCGGTTGCCCGTGGCTTACTTGCGCGACCACGGTTTTTGATCTGTGACGAACCGACTTCGGCGCTTGATGTATCCATTCAGGCGCAGGTGCTGAACCTGCTCAAAGATCTGCAATCCAAGTTCCACCTGACGATCCTGTTCATCAGCCATAACCTGGCCGTGGTGCGGCAAATGTCGGATGATGTCACGGTATTGCGCAGCGGTCAGATCATTGAGGCAAGCGCGTCAGAAGCGTTCTTTACCCAGCCAAAAGCGGATTATTCGAATGAGCTTCTGTCTCTGACGCCAGCGATGCCATACGGCTGAGCTTTAAGAGAATATTGCCGTAAAAGTAATGCAAATCAATTAGATAAAAATCTCCTTCAACAATAATATTGTTGTGAGACTCACAAGCTTGTGTAACGTTACTCACATCTATTTGAATGAGGGGCTTTTAGATGTTTCGCATATTTGCAATTTTACTATCTGTTTTTTTTAGTTTGGCATCGGCGGTAACAGCAGACACGCTGATACCCGAACGCCGTCTGAGCGTTACCAAGAATTTTGATTTTTCCGGCAACGATCTGAGCAATATTTTCGACACAACTCTGGATGCCTGCCAGCGTGCCTGTCTGGACAACCAAAGCTGCAAGGCCTTTACATTCAACAGCCGTGCCAACGCTTGCTTCCTGAAATCCGGTGTCACAGAAACAGAGCCCTACGAGGGCGCGATTTCCGCCCGTGTGACCGATACAACCACCAGTGTGCAAACGCTTGCCACAACCCGGCGGGCAGAACTGTCTTTCTTGCCCGACAGCGATTTTGAAGCAGCGTTGCAACAGGCTGCAACACTCGCTGACCGTCACACAGCAGGCGAATTCACCGCAGATCAATATGCAAAATCAATCGAGATTGAGCGGAATAAGAATAACCGAAGAGGGGTTTTGAACCTGACAGCACGGGCGCTGACCCTTTCCGATACCTCTGGCCTGTGGAGGCAATATGCACAAGCACTTGGTCGGGTTAACCGGGGAACGAACCGCGCAAAGGCGGTGAGTGCAGCCGTAAACGCCTATTTGCGCGCTGAGAGACGGTTTGAGCAATCCTTCGCACTGAAAACGCTGGCCTACAGGTTGGAGAAAGTTAATCGTGGCCGTCAGATGATCCCAGCGCTCCGGCTGGCAAACTCTATCGTTCCGCGCAATGATACATCTGAAGAACTCAAACGTGCGATCGGTCTTTACGGGCTGTCAATTGCAAATACGGATGTGGAGAGTGACACGCTTGACCCGCGCTATTGTGTTGAATTCAGCGCCCCGTTATCCAAGACCGTCGATTATTCGGACTACGTTCAATCGTCGATCCAAGGCATCAGTGTTGAAGCATCCTACCGCAAACTATGCATAGCCGGGTTGCAGCATGGCGAGCGTTATACACTCACGCTACGTGAAGGCCTTCCTGATGCTGATGGCGAAATACTGAATGAATCGAAAGAGCTGGTTCAGTATATTCGTGACCGCAGTCCCAGCGTCCGGTTTCCGGGCCGGGCCTATATCCTGCCCTCCTCTGGCGCACCGGCGCTTCCTGTTATCACGGTCAATACCGCCGATCTGGGTTTGTCGCTTTACCGCGTGACGGATCGCAACATCCTGCGGGCCATGCAGGACGACTATTTCGGCCGTCCTTTAAGTGCCTACGACGAAGATCGTTTCACCTCCGGAATTGGCACACGCATTTGGGAAGGGACCGGGCAGGTCGAAACGACGCTGAATGAGGATGTCACCACACGTCTTCCCATTGGCGAAATTGTTGGGGATTTGAAACCGGGCGTCTATGTGCTTCAAGCCTCTGTGCAGGGCGAGGACCGTTATAACGGGCAGCCAGCAACTCAGTGGTTTGTGATCAGCGACCTTGGTGTCACCACCATGAGAGGTATCGATGGCTTGCATGTTTTCGTGCGCGGCCTCTCCGACGCAGGTGCCCGAGAAGGTGTTGAGGTTTCGCTGCTGTCCCGTGCAAATGCCGTGCTTGGAACAGTCGAAACCAATGCCGACGGCTACGCCCAATTCACCCCCGGCCTTTCCCTTGGCACAGGCGCTGCCGCGCCTGGTCTGTTGACGGTCAAGCAGGGTGATGATTTTGCATTCCTCAGTATGACGGACCCGGAATTCGATTTGTCCGACCGTGGCGTCGAAGGGCATCCACCCGCCCCGCCCATTGATGTCTTCCTGACGACGGAACGCGGTGCCTACCGTGCGGGCGAAACGATCAATGCCTTGGCGCTTGCGCGTGACGGACAGGCCGCCGCGCTGTCTGATTTACCGCTGACTGCAATCCTGACCCGCCCCGACGGCGTGGAATACACCCGCGTCGTGATGGAAGATCAGGGCGCGGGGGGACGTATGTTCACCCTGCCTTTGTCCGGTGGCGTTCCACGCGGAACGTGGAACATCGCGATCTACGCCGATGTTGAAGCTGCGGCCCTTGCCAGAACCGATGTGCTGGTCGAAGACTTCCTGCCTGAGCGTATCGACGTGGAGCTTTCCCTGCCAGATGGGCCATTACGCTTGTCAGAAGAACTGCCAAGGCTGGATGTCACGGCGCGTTACCTCTTTGGCGCACCGGGTGCTGATCTGCCGATTGACGGCCAGGTCATTTTGCGTGCAGCCACCAATCTGGACACCTATCCCGGCTACAGGTTTGGACGCTACGACCAGCCTTTCCGCACAACGCGCGGTGGGCTGCAGGGCAATCTTCGCACCGATGCGCAAGGCAATGCCAGCGTTGCAATGAGCTTGCCCGAACTCACCGAGGTCATGCAACCGCTTCAGGCGGAAATTATTGCAAGCGTTTCCGAAGGCTCGAACCGTCCGGTAGAGCGCCGGTTAACCAAACAGGTCGTCACCGACACACCCATGATTGGCGTTAAACCTCTCTTTGAGGATGTTGTTCCTGAAGGTGCTGAAGCTTCTTTCGAGGTGATCGCCATCAGTCCCGATCTCACGCGGCAGGACATGAAAGTACGCTGGACGATCAACCGCGTCGAGACACGCTATCAGTGGTATTATCGTTTTGGCAGACGGGATTGGGACGCGATCACCACCCGGTCCCGTGTTGCCTCGGGCGAAGTCGCCCTTGGTACAGATAATCCTTTGGTTGTCAGCGCGCCCATTGAATGGGGCGAATACGAGATCAAGGTCGAACGCATAGATGGCACCTATGTCGCCAGCTCGCAAAGCTTCTATGCGGGATGGTATGCCTCTGCAGATGCAACCGCGACACCGGACCTTCTGGAAGCGTCACTCGACAAAGCCAGCTACAAGCCCGGCGAAACAGCAACCCTGCGCGTTGTACCCCGCCATGCGGGAACGGCATTGGTTACGGTGCTGTCCAACAAGCTGGTCGATATGAAAGCAGTTGAGGTCAAGGAAGGCGAAAACCTGATCACCCTGCCTGTCACTGATGGTTGGGGCGCGGGCGTCTATGTCACAGCGTCTGTTCTGCGGCCCATGGATGCGCAGGCCGGGCAGAATCCGTCCCGTGCGCTGGGCTTGTCCTATGCGCCCGTCGATCCCGGTGATCGCAAGCTGTCCGCACAATTCGATGTCGCCGAGGAAGTCGCGCCGCGTGGCCCGATGGGGGTCGCGCTGAAAGTTGACGGTCTAAACCCCGGCGATACCGCCTATGCGATGATCGCCGCTGTTGATCTCGGCATTCTGAACCTGACCGGGTTCGAGGCACCTTCTGCCTCTGATCACTATTTCGGCCAGCGCAAGTTGGGCGTTGGTCTGCGTGATGTCTATGGACGCCTGATCGATGGCACGACAGGCACATTGGGATCCGTTAGATCCGGTGGCGGTGCGCCCAAGCAAACCGAGACAAAGGCCCCGCCCCCGACCGAAGAGCTGGTGGCCTACGTCAAAGCCCCGCTGACCGTCGGTGATGATGGCTACGCGCGGACCAGTTTTGACCTGCCCCAATTTAACGGCACTGTGCGCCTGATGGCCGTGGTCTGGTCCGACAAGGCCGTGGGCGAGGCAACAACAGACGTGCTGGTCCGCGACCCGGTCGTTGTGACCGCGACCCTGCCGCGCTTTCTGGCACCCGGTGACACCAGCCAGTTATTGCTGGAAATCATTCACGCCAAAGGCCCCACCGGTGAGATGCCGCTGAATGTCTCGGCCCAGGGGATCACCCTTCAGACTGCTGCGCCCGAAACGATCACGCTGGAGCCGCAGAAGAAGGCTGTCATAACCGTTCCAATCACAGCAACCGAGACAGGCCTTGCCACCGTGCAGGTTAATCTGACCACGCCTGATGGCATAGTGCTCAAGAAAACCCTGAACCTACCGGTGCAACGGAATGATCCGGTCATCCAGCGGCGCAGCCAGTTTGATCTGGCTGCGGGTGACACGTTCACGCTGGACGAAAATGTCTTTGCCGGATTTTATGCCGGAACCGCCAGCGCAACTTTGTCTGCCGGTCCTTTGGCCCGCTTTGATGCGCCGGGTCTGCTTCTGGCACTGGATCAGTATCCCTACGGCTGTACGGAACAGACGACCTCCCGCGCGATGCCGCTTCTGTATCTAGATCAAGTCGCCCGCGCGACCGGCCTTGAGGAACGCAAGAACATCGCCAAACGCGTGTCAGAAGCCGTTGAGCGCGTCCTGAACAATCAGTCTTCGAACGGTGCGTTCGGCCTCTGGCGCCCTGATCGGGGTGATTTGTGGCTCGATTCCTACGTCACCGATTTCCTAAGCCGCGCCCGTGCGCAGGGTCATGCGGTGCCGGACATTGCATTCCAGCTTGCGCTGGATAACCTGACCAATCAGGTCAATAACGCCCCTGATTTTGAGAAAGGCGGCGAAGGGCTGGCCTACGCGATGATGGTTCTGGCGCGCGAAGGAAAGGCCGCAATTGGCGATCTGCGCTACTATGCTGATGTCCGGGCGAATAGATTTTCGACCCCCATGGCGCTGGCGCAACTTGGCGCAGCGTTGGCCTCTTATGGCGATGTGACCCGGGCAGATGCCATGTTCCGCAAGGCTGCCAGCAAGATCAGAACCACCAGCAATAGCCGGAAATGGCGCTCGGATTATGGCACAAACCTGCGCGATGCGACCGCCGTTCTGACCCTGGCGTCAGAATCCGGATCAACCGCCATTGATCTGGATGATCTGTCCGTCAAAGTCGCCCCATCTGTGGGCGAGGTGCGTGGCATGTCCACGCAGGAATCGGTCTGGTCCCTGCTTGCCGCGAACTCACTGATTGACCGCGGGGCGGCACAACTGACCCTCAATGGCAATCCGGTTGACGGTCAATTGGTTCAGGTCTTGCAGCAGGATGCTGTGCAACCTGTTGCGATCAAGAACGAGGGTGACAGTGACACGGTCATCACCCTGTCCACATTCGGTGTCCCGAATGAACCGGAACCTGCCGGTGGCAATGGCTACAGCATCAAGCGTGCCTATTATTCGCTTGAAGGCGCAGCCATCGATCTGGACCAGATCTCTTCCGGCGACCGCTTCGTCACCGTCATCACTGTCAAACCGTTTGAGAACGCCGAAGGCCGCCTTATGGTCAACGATCCGCTGCCTGCTGGTATCGAGATAGACAATCCAAACCTGCTGCGCACCGGTGACGTCAAATCGCTGGATTGGATAAAGCCGAGTAAAAATACGCGGCATACCGAATTCCGTCAGGACAGGTTTCTTGCGGCAGTTGATCACTACGGCAAGGACAGTTTTCAACTGGCCTATATCGCCCGCGCCATTGCCCCCGGCAGCTACCATCATCCCGCCGCCACCGTCGAGGATATGTACCGTCCATCCTACCGGGCGCGCACGGAAACGGGGCGGGTGACTGTCACCCCATGATCAGGGCGCGGACCTTCTTTGGCCTTGGTGCTGCGCTCTATTTTGCAGCACTTGGCCGGGATGGGTTTGATCGTTGGATTGATGCCACGGTTCTGCCTCCGGTCACTGCGGAAACCAGCGTTGAGGTGCTGGATCGCAACAACGCATTGCTGCGCGCCTATCAGGTGGCCGATGGGCGTTGGCGGCTGGAAGCCTCTGTCGCCTCTGTCGATCCGCGTTTTCTGGAAATGCTCATCGCGTTTGAGGATAAGCGGTTCTACCGGCATTCCGGCGTGGATAGCATCGCGCTGCTGCGTGCCTTTGCGCAGGCTGTCTGGAATGGGCGTGTCGTGTCAGGCGGCTCCACCCTGACTATGCAGGTCGCCCGCTTGCTAGAGGAAAGCGGGACCGGCCATTGGAATGGTAAGCTGCGGCAAATGCGGGTCGCTTTGGCGCTGGAACGCCACCTCAGCAAAGAGACGATCCTGTCCATTTATCTGCGCCGCGCACCCTATGGCGGCAATCTTGAGGGCATCCGCGCTGCCAGTCGCGCCTATTTCGGTAAGGAACCGCGCCGCCTGACCCCTGCGCAATCTGCGCTACTGGTCGCTTTGCCGCAATCGCCTGAAACCCGTCGCCCGGACCGTTACCCGGAAATGGCCCGCGAATCCCGCGACCGTATCCTGTCGCGATTGGCAAATATGGGCATATTAGACTCTGATACGGCCCAATCCGCCATCTCTGAGCTGTCCCCTGTAAGCCGCAAACCCTTCCCCAAAATCGCCCCGCATCTGTCGGACCGCCTAACAGGCGATGTTCTTGCGCAAACCCATTCCAGCACGTTGGACCGCACCCTTCAGTTGAAAATGGAGGTTCTCGCCAAGCAGGCCATTCGCGGCCAGGGAAAGGCCCTGTCTGCCGCGATCATGGTGGCAGACCACCAGACCGGTGAAATCCTCGCCTCGGTCGGGTCGCCTTTTTACAAAGCGGATCACCGTGCGGGGTTCATTGACATGACGCAGGCCATAAGATCCCCGGGCTCTACACTGAAACCTCTGATCTACGGCATGGCCTTTGACCGAGGTCTCGCCCACCCTGAAACGCTGATTGATGACCGCCCCACGCAGTTTGGTCGCTACGCACCGCAAAACTTTGATGGCGAATTCCGGGGACAGCTTCGTATTCGCGAGGCGCTGCAAATCTCGCTGAACCTGCCAGTGGTTAGCCTTCTGGATCGGATCGGCCCGTCTAATCTGGCCGCCGTTTTGCGTAAATCGGGCGCTGATCCACAAATCCCCGGCGATCAGCTCGGCCTTGCGATTGCCCTTGGTGGGCTGGGGCTTAGCCTGCAGGATCTTGTGCAGCTTTACGCAGGCCTGGCCCAAGGGGGGCAAGGCAAGGTTTTGACAACAGAACTAGACTCTAACAAGGCGCAAAATCGCATCCTTCATAAGAAATCCGCTTGGTATGTGACCGACATCCTGTCGGGCATTGCCCCGCCTGCCAATGCCCGGCGCAGCGGGCTTGCCTATAAAACCGGCACATCCTACGGACATCGCGATGCATGGGCTATCGGATATGATGGCCGTCATGTCATTGGCGTCTGGATGGGTCGCGCCGATGGCACCCCGGTTCCCGGTGCATTTGGGGGCGATCTGGCGGCCCCGATCCTGTTCAAGGCGTTTGAACGTCTGAAGCCCGCAGTCGAGCCGCTGCCCGTCGCGCCACCAGATGCCTTGCTGCTTGGCAATGCGGATCTGCCCCGTCCTTTACGTAATTTCAGAAGCCGTGTTACGTCTGATCAAAGCATAGATCACCCGAAAATCGCTTTCCCGCCGGATGGGGCCGAAGTCACCGCAGACGGACAAAGCCTGTATGTTCAAATCCGTGACGGCGTTGCCCCTTTCACATGGCTGGCTAATGGCGCACCGCTTGAGACAGATCGATGGGACAGGCAGGCCGAAATCCTGTCTCGGGGACCTGGGTTTCTGAAAATAACCGTTATTGATGCCAAGGGGCGCTCGACCCAGACGCAAGTGTTCGTAAAATAGACCCTAAATATGCAAAATGACCCCAAGATAGATGATCTTCTTACCCGTCTCATAGATATGTCGGGCGCGGGCCGTGTTCTGATCGGCATCGCAGGCGCACCCGGTAGCGGTAAATCGACTGTCAGCGACCAACTTGCGGCCTGTCTGAACAAGGATCATCTCAACCGCGCGGCTGTCTTGCCGATGGACGGCTTTCATTATGATAATGCAGTTCTGGATGATCTGGGCCTTACAGATCGCAAAGGGGCGCCTGCCACGTTTGATGTCGGCGGTCTGGCGTCGATGTTAAGCAGGCTTGCATCCAATGAAGAGCCCGAGATTGCCGTTCCCGTCTTTGACAGAGCGCTCGAAATCTCTCGTGGAAGTGCGCGTCTGATCGCGCGCACAACGCCGATCATCCTTGTTGAAGGAAACTATCTTCTTCTCAATCAAGATCCTTGGTCAGACATCAAGGGTTATTTCAACTTTACTGTCATGATCCAAACCCCGTTACCGGAACTTGAGCGGCGACTGACGCAGCGCTGGCTGGACCTTCGGTTTTCGCCCGAGACTGCCCAGCGCCGCGTTGCAGAGAATGATCTTCCAAACGCAAAAACTGTCCTCGAAAATAGCTATGCCGCTGATTTCGTGATCACGCAGGGTGCCGCCTGACATTCGGCATTGAGGAAGTGTCGTATGACCGACCACCGCACGGTGGTCCTACGGCTTCTTAACCAATCGGGCGTATATCCCGCCTCGGACGTCCAAACGGTGAGAGACCCTCACCATCCCAAGCAGAGATCCGGTTCTCAAGACAGCCCCCGAGCCACCAGCTCATATCGGGCCGAGGAACCGCCTGATCATCTTGCGCAAAACACCGGCTTAAAGACCCGGTTTCAGGTATGGGGGCAACCCCATGGGGATCGCAAACTCGGCGGGCCCGCCTATCTTGGTTAAGCGTGGGGCAAGATGCCCCGGCAGCCTATATCCAGTATGAGATGTAACGCCCTTCCCCCAACGCCAAGCGGTTGGCGGGGCGGTTTGGCGTGTTTTCTATCGGCGCAATTTTGATAAACACCCGCGATGCATCTTCACAGATCCGGCCAGCTCTTTGCCTCTTGCTTCAGGAATGTCACGAAGGAATGCACCTTGGCGGTTCGATGCAGATCAACATGGGTGACGCACCAGAAGGTTGAGTACCAGCTTTGCTCGGGCGGCATTACCTCGACCATATTCTCATGTTCGTGACCGATATAGGCAGGTAAAAACCCGATACCGGCACCGGCCAAAACGGCGTCTTGAACCGTATTGGTGTCCGAACATTTATAGACCACATTTTCTTCCGGGACCATTTCGCCGATCCACTTCATGAACGGTGCGCGCACATCCAGACTGATCACCCGACAAAAGCGATGATTGGGAATATCTTCGATCCCATTCAATGGCCCATGGCGGAAGATATAATCGCGGTGGGCGAAAAGACCCATTGGCAGTTGCCCGAGTTCCGCGACGATATTGTCAAGCTCATCCCCCGGCGCGCCAGCACGCAACGCAACGTGGGCCTCGCCATATTCCAGCCGTAAGGGGCGGGTATCAACTATAAGCTGAGCGCGGATTTCAGGGTGCTCGGTCTGATATTTGGTCAACACCCGCGCCATCAAAGGTGACATCTGCGGCAGACAGGTGACGATCAGATCACCCGAGATTTTGGCCCCACGCCCATGGATACGACCTGCAAGCTGGGTCAATTGATCCTCGGTGGCACCTGCAACTGTCAGCAAATCCTCACCGGCCTCGGTTGGCGTGTAACCGCGTGCATGGCGCTGAAATAATTTTGCACCAAGCTTTTTCTCAAGCGAGTCTATGTGCCGGATCACAGTCGCATGATGGACCCCCAACACATCCGCTGCCCCTGATACAGTTCGCAACCGAGCCACTTGGTAGGCCGTGCGGATTTCGTCCCAATTGTCTATGTTCATGCTCTGTGCACCTAAAAACAAGTTACCCTCATCCAAGGTCATTTTGTTCAATAATGCAAGGGTGGCCGGTCTGTCTGTGCAATGCGTTGCTTATTACGCGATCAGGCCAGTAGCGGTTCCTGCAAAACATGTTCTCGAAGCCGTGTGATCAGCTTTTCCGCCTGTTTGCAGCCCAACATGGGGCGGGCAGCGGGACCCAGACCACCAATCGGGTCCTGTTGCAAGCGCGGATATATGCGCTGAATCTGTTTCTGCACATCTGGCGTAAAGCTTTGCATAGCCACAGGCCCCGGTCGAAAACTTTCGGTCGCAGCACCTTCGGCAAAGACGATTTCATGGCGATCAAACAGAAGCGCAAAATATGTCACGGCGCGTTTGCCACGCATTCGACGTGTGCCTTGATATCCGTTCAACGCCTTTGCAGGCACCAGCACTTCGCAGGAACCAAGATGCTGATGCACCACATCCCCCGACAAGATCATCCGGTGTTGCGGCGATACCGCCAACCCACGCTTTGGCACCCCATGACCCAGGCATCCCGGTGGAAACAGAACAGGTTTGTGAGGGCATTCCGGGTCGTCAAAGACCTGTTTGCGTCGTCCGATCCAGCGCAAGGGTTGCAAGCCACGATCCTGCGTCATGATCATGTCGCCCACCTGCAAATCTTCGACCGCAACCTCGCCTGTATCGGTCAGAATATGTGTGCCATAGGCAAAACAGGGGGGAACGCCCATGGCCACAAGCGACGCTATTTGAGTTTCGGAATTGGTTATATCAACAGTGTCCGGTGATACAGTCACACTTTCCCCTTCAGGAAAGATCAGCGTCTGCGTCATATCAGGGTTTGTAACGACCGTGACATCATACGCAGTGACAAGCCCACCCATTGCGCCTGTCAGCTCAGAAGTATCCAGAAGGTCCTGACCTAGGGCGAAATCAGTGATTTCGTCATCACCACTGCCTGTTTCAAAAATAAAGACGTCTTCACCGGCCCCACCGGTCAACGTATCATTACCTTCCCCGCCGGTCAGTCGGTCATTATCGGCTCCACCATCCAGAATGTCATCATCCCCGCGCCCATCGAGGATGTCATTACCTGCCCCACCTTCAAGCGTGTTGATTGTGAAAGAGTCGTTGCCAATCAGCGTATCATCATGGCCCGATCCAAGAATGCCATCGACATGGCGGAATGTATCGCCTTCCGCATCGCCGCCAGAGCCTAAATTTGAGGAAAGATCAACCGTTACGCCCTCTGACGAGTCCCGGTAGTCGACTGTGTCATATCCGAAATGACCATCCAGATAATCCGCGCCAGCACCACCATGCAGTAGATCACTTCCACGCCCGCCATATAGGATATCATCCCCATCGCCGCCATGCAGTGTATCATGGCCGACAACGTCGTTACTGACGTCATCTCCGTAGATCGTGTCATTCCCATCACCGCCACTGACGGTATCGTCGCCAGAGCCCGCAACGACTGTATCGTCACCTTCCAGCGCATCAATGTCATCGTCATCAGATGTGCCCGAAAGATTATCGTTGCCTGATGTACCGTTTATCGTCGCCATATGATCAGACCCTTATACTAATCACATCTCAGGCTAGGCGGAATTTGCTAATAAAGCGTCAAAGGGTCGAAGCTGTTGCCAAAATTGCGGAGTATTCTCCCAAAAACCGCCCAATTTACCGCTCAAACTGGCCCCATGAAAATAACCCGAAACACTCCCGAACAAATGGTCATCGAAAACAATCCTTGGCTCATCAGCACTTTCATGATCATCTTTGGTCTCGCCTTTATTGGCATCGGCATTGCGCCCCGTAGCTCTAACGACGATCTCAGCCTGCCATTCGGGCTGTTTGGGTTGGCCATTCTCGGGATCAGTTTCGTGATCATGCGCCGTTCGCAGGTGATCCTTGATCGCAATCACAGTGAATGCACCATCCGCAGCCGGTCGATCCGGGGCTACAGCTCTGTCACGCATAATCTTGCTGACGTGCAAGAGGCCATTTTGCAAAGGCAACATGGCCTCTTGCAGTCACACCGAAAGTACCGCAGAGACCTTCCGAGTGGCCCTACGCCTGACTGGCGAAAGCGTGGGCCTACACCCGCTGACCTATCTCTATACATCCGACGTCAAACGCAAACACCTTGTTGATGACATCAACACCTGGCTTGACTCCCACACGCCAGCCCCCTAAACGCCTCTCAACATCCGGAAGCATCAGTCTTCCGGTCCTTGCGCCATGCAGGGATCGACCTCCACCAGTGCGTTGCACCCGTGGGGGAAATTGTCGTTTGAGCGGTCTGCACCTATGTAGATCAAAGTGAAACAGAAGGGACGAGAGAGCCATGTTTGAAAACCTATCCGAACGCCTCTCTGGCGTCTTCGACAAGCTGACCAAGCAAGGCGCGCTATCTGACGATGACGTGAAAACCGCCCTGCGCGAGGTCCGCGTGGCCCTGCTTGAGGCTGATGTTTCGCTGCCCGTCGCACGTGATTTCGTCAAAGCGGTTCAGGAAAAGGCGACGGGTCAGAACGTCACCAAATCCGTGACCCCCGGTCAGCAGGTCATCAAGATCGTCCATGACGAGCTGAAACACGTTCTTGCCGGTGACAATGACGAACCCGGTGCGCTGAAGATCGACAACCCGCCTGCGCCGATCCTGATGGTCGGTCTGCAAGGCTCTGGTAAGACGACAACAACCGGCAAGCTGGCCAAACGCCTGACAGAGCGCGAAAAGAAGCGCGTTCTGATGGCCTCGCTTGACGTCAACCGCCCCGCCGCAATGGAACAGCTTGCTATTCTCGGCACTCAGATTGGTGTCGATACCCTTCCTATTGTGAAGGGCGAGAAGCCCACCGACATCGCCAAACGCGCCAAACAGCAAGCGACTTTGGGCGGTTATGACGTCTACATGCTCGATACCGCAGGCCGCTTGCAGATCGACCAGATGCTTATGCAAGAGGTCGAGGATGTCCGCGATATTGTGCAACCGCGCGAAACGCTTCTGGTCGTTGACGGCCTGACGGGTCAGGTCGCGGTCGAGGTCGCGGAAGAGTTTGACAACAAGATCGGCATCTCCGGCGTGGTCCTCACCCGGATGGATGGCGACGGGCGTGGCGGTGCGGCGCTGTCGATGCGCGCTGTGACCGGCAAGCCGATCAAGTTCGTTGGCTTGGGCGAAAAGATGGACGCGCTTGAGACGTTTGAGCCCGACCGCATCGCGGGTCGCATCCTTGGCATGGGCGACATCGTTACGCTGGTCGAAAAAGCGCAGGAAACCATCGAGGCCGAACAGGCCGAAAAGATGATGAAGCGCTTCCAAAAGGGTCAGTTCAATATGAACGACCTGAAGATGCAGCTTGATCAGATGCTCAAGATGGGTGGCATGGAAGGCATGATGGGCATGCTGCCCGGCATGAAGAAAATGGCGGGCAAAGCTGAAGAAGCCGGCCTGAACGACAAACTGCTCAAGCAGCAGATTGCCCTGATTCAGTCCATGACGAAACGTGAACGCGCCAACCCGCAGCTTTTGCAGGCGTCCCGCAAGAAACGTATCGCTGCCGGTGCCGGGATGGAGGTCAGTGATCTCAACAAACTTCTGAAAATGCATCGCCAGATGAGCGACATGATGAAGAAGATGGGCAAAATGGGCAAAGGCGGGATGCTGAAACAAGCCATGCGCGGCATGTTCGGCAAGGGCGGTATGCCCGACATGAACGACCCCGCCGCGATGGAGGAAGCTGCCAAGAAAATGGGTGCGGGTATGCCAGGCGGCTTGCCGGGCCTCGGCGGTGGGATGCAGCTCCCGCCGGGTCTAAGCGGGTTTGGCAAGAAGAAATGAAGGCACCGACCCTTCATACCGAGCGGCTGACGTTGCGAGGCCCAGAGGCTTCTGATTTTGAGAAGGTTGCGACCTTCTTTACGGACGAGGAGCGTGCACATGGGTTTGGCGGCACCCTGCCTCGAGATCAGGCGTGGCGTTGGTTTGCGTCGACGATTGGCCATTGGCATCTTCGTGGCTACGGCTTTTGGACCGTCATGGCCAAGGACACGAGCGAACAGCTTGGCTTTGTCGGTCTGTGGAACCCTGAAGGTTGGCCTGAACCCGAGCTAGGCTGGGTAATGTTTGCGCAGGCAGAAGGCTATGGATACGCAACAGAGGCCGCTTTGGCTGTGCGCAACTATGCTTACACCAATATGGGTTTCACCACATTGACGAGCAATATCGTGCCCGGCAACACGCGATCTATCGCACTGGCAGAGCGCTTGGGTGCCGTGTTGGAAAAGACATATGAGAATATTGAGATGGGCACGGAGCATTTGTACCGCCATCCCAGCCCACAGGAGCTGGGCCTGTGACCGTAACGCTTGAAATACCGACCCTCGAAACAGATCGTCTGATCCTCCGCGCCCCGCGGGTTGCAGACTTTGACGCATTTGCGACCCTTTTGGCCGATGACGTGGATGGCCATATGGGCGGGCCGTTTTCACGCAGGGAAGCGTGGCTGGACTTTTGCCAATGCGTCGCCTGCTGGACGTTCTACGGCCACGGCACCTGGAGCGTTGATCAAAAGGCAGACGGGTCACTGGCCGGGTTCATCGCGCTCAACCATGAATATGGCGACCCTGAACGGGAACTTGGATGGCTCTTTGTGAAAGCTGCACGGGGGATTGGCCTTGCAACGGAGGCCGCGAAAGCTGCACAACGCTATGTCTTCGAGACGCTCGGCTGGGATACGGTTGTCAGCTATATCGACCCCAGAAACACAGCCTCCATCGCGATTGCCGAACGGCTTGGCGCGCAGCACGACCCTGACGCACCGCTGCCAGACGGCGAAAGCTACGAAGATACGCTGGTCTATCGTCACAGGGGTGTTGCATGAGCATAACCCTCCAAACCCCGGTGCTTGAAACACAGCGCCTGATCCTGCGTGGTTTCAAACCGTCCGATGCAGATGTCTTTGTGACGTATTTCTGTAGCGACCGGGCAGAGTTTACAGGCGGCCCTATGACTCCAAAAACCGCTTGGCGACATTTCGCGACGAATATCGGACATTGGATGATCAACCAGTTCGGGATGTTCGTCGTCACACACAAAGGCGATGACAAGGCTTTGGGCATCGTCGGCCATTGGTTCCCCCATGGTTGGGCTGAACGGGAAATCGGTTGGGTGATTTTCAATGCCGGGGATGAAGGCAAAGGCATTGCGCGCGAAGCCGCTGAAGCATGTATTGCACACGCCTACAAAACCTTAGACTGGGATACTGCCGTCAGCTACATCGCACCCGAGAATGCGGCATCGATCCGGCTGGCCGAACGGCTTGGCGCTGTGCAAGACCCAAACGCCCCAAAGCCCGAGACGACCAGCCCTTGTCTTATCTACCGCCATCCCGCCCCGGAGGCCGCATGACCAATACGACCCAAAAAGCCGCTGAGCTGCTGAAGGATCACCGCGACAGCATTGACCGGCTGGACGCGATCCTTGTCTATACGCTGGGCGAGCGGTTCAAGCACACGCAGGCTGTGGGCAAACTGAAGGCTGCGCATGATTTGCCGCCATCCGACCCTGACCGCGAGGCAAAGCAGATTGCGCGCCTCGAAGATCTGGCTAAACGCGCCGATCTTGACCCTGATTTCGCCAAATCCTTCCTGAATTTCATCATTCGGGAAGTCATCCAGAACCACAAGAAACTCAAACCGTAGGGCGGGGCTCACCCCGCCTCCCGCCATTTTTGAAGGAGAAACTCACATGGCTATGAAAATCAGACTCGCCCGCGGCGGCTCTAAAAAGCGTCCCTTTTATCGCATTGTGGCTGCTGACAGCCGCATGCCACGGGATGGGCGTTATGTTGAAAAGCTGGGCACCTATAATCCGCTTCTGCCCAAAGACAGCGAAGACCGCGTCAAGATGAATATGGAACGTGTGCAGCACTGGCTGTCTCAGGGTGCGCAACCAACAGACCGGATTTCGCGCATGTTGGAAGCCGCTGGCGTTCTGCCCAAGAAAGAGCGTGCCAACCTTAAAAAAGGCGTTCCAGGCCAGAAAGCCACCGACCGCGCCGAGGAAAAGGCCGCCAAGGCCGCGGCCCTTGAGGAAGCTGCAAACGCTCCTGCTGAAGAAGCTGCACCCGCCGAGGAAGCCCCGGCAGAAGAAGCAAGCGAGGAACAGGCGGCAGAGTAATCTGCCCCTGAGCCCGCCCATGCGTGAGTTCTCGCCCGCGTTTCGCAGCGAGTTGACCGAATTGATGCGGTGGCGGCGCGATGTGCGCCGGTTCCGCACCGACCCGGTTCCCGAGGCACTGCTGATGCGGTGCCTCGACGCATTTTCCTATGCGCCGTCGGTCGGCCTGTCAGAACCATGGCGGCTGATCCGCGTAGATAGCCCCGATGCACGCGCCAAGGCAGTGGCCAATTTTCAGGATGCCAACGCGCAGGCGCTGGCCTCTTATGATGGCGATCAGGCAAAAACCTATGCAAACCTGAAACTGTCCGGGATGCAGGAAGCCCCGGTGCAGCTGGCGGTTTTCTGTGACGAGACCACCGATAAGGGTGCGGGCCTTGGGGTCGCGTCCATGCCTGAGATGCGGCATTACTCGGTCGTCGCGGCGATCACGCTGTTCTGGCTGGCCGCGCGGGCCGAAGGGCTGGGGGTCGGGTGGGTGTCGATCCTAGACCCGGTTGCGCTGGCGCGGGATCTGGGTGTGCCACAAGGCTGGGCGCTGACTGGATATCTCTGTGTGGGCTGGCCCGAAGCGCAGACTGACACGCCCGAATTGGAAACAGCCCACTGGGAAACCCGTGCGTCCGTCCTACATCTGGAGGTCGTATGATCCGTCGCACGATCACATTTGTCCTGTGCGGACTGGCATTCTGGGGCGGCATAAAGGTAGAGCGCACGCTGAATGGCGGTCGCTGTGATAATGCCGGTGGCACCATCAACGCCCGCGGGCTTTGTATCGGAGCGAAAGCACCATGAGTAAAACAGATCGCATTGTCGTCGGCGCCATCGCCGGATCTTTTGGCGTAAAGGGCGAGATACGTCTGAAATCCTTTTGCGCAACCCCCGAGGATATTGCGACCTATAGCCCGCTTTATGACGAGGCGGGCAAAGAATACACGCTTAAAATTACCCGCACCATCAAGAATGGCTTCGCCGCGCGCCTGTCCGGTGTTCGGTTCAAGGATGAGGCCGACGCGCTGCGCGGCGTGAAATTACTGACCGACCGCGACCAACTGCCTGCCCTGCCGGATGATGAGTTCTATCATACCGATCTGATCGGGCTTGAGGTGCTGGACACAGGCGGCACAGCGCTTGGCAAGGTTGCCGCGGTTCTGAACCATGGCGCCGGTGATATTCTGGAACTTCGGGGCCCCAAGCTGAAAGGTGCGGTTCTGCTGCCCTTTACCAAAGACGTCGTGCCCACCGTGGACCTGTCCGCTGGCCGCATCATCGCCGACCCACCCGAGGAAGAGCTGGAATAGTGTTAAACGGCAGCCACCTTTGACTTTCATGTCACGGCATTTTCTAATGCAATCATTCCAAACCAGTTCTTCGCTGCGTGGCGAGTTGGCGTAGAACTCTGCAATGGCTGACATGTCGAAGTAGATGTTATTGTAAAACGGCCCCTTCGCGAACACCGCGAACGATTTTCGTGTCCGGGTTGGCAATCGCGAGATTCACAAATTTGCGCATGCGCCATCATTGGATGCAGTAATAACCTAACCTTCTTAGATAGCGCGGTTAAGTATTTAATGAGTATTCACTCTCTGAATCCAACTCATCATCATAGGTCAACCAGCATCCCGTTCAGGTCAAACGACCTAGCGTCGAGAAACACCACGCCAGATGAGATCAAAGATTTGCTGAACTTCATCTTCTCCCGGAAGATTTCCGCTCAGCGATGCGCGGCGAGCGAGCGTAATTGAAGGCGATGCTAAAACCGTCTCAATGGTGCGTACAGGCACATCCGCCAACACGTCTTGATCGATACCAGCCTGGATTTCTGCCAGCACTTCGGACTGTAGCGCCTGCAACGCGGCGTTGCCTTGGAATTCAGGTCGGATTTCTGCACTCATCATTTCAACAAGCTGGAAATCCGAAGGTGCACTGAAACCATAGTCCACCAAGGCAAACCACATGGCACGCAGGCGATTGGTTGCGCCAGTCTTTTCGGATGCTGCGTTCATCATTTCGTGGTGAATGTCGTGTTTGATCTCTAAAAAGATGGCGAAAAGCAGATCGTCTTTGGTCTTGTGATAACGATAGATTGTACCAACGCTAAGGCCCGCTCGCTTGGCAATCTTGTTGACGGAGACAGCAGTAGAGCCAACGGCTGCTATCTCTGCAACCGTCGCTTCGCGAATGTCTCTCGGTTTGTCACCAGTCTTAGGGCGGGCCATATAGTATCCTCTTCACCGAGCCTAATCCTGTATACATGTTTGCGAATGAATGGTAGGTGAGCACATACTCATTTATAAATCCAAAGCTCTGCCGGAGGCGTATCATGCCACATACTTTTAAGACGATCATATTTAGCACGAGCCTTGCGGCCACAACGTCAGTGATGGCCGAAGTGACAGACGCCGACATCCAGAATTCCTACCATGAGAAAGCGGTCATGACACAATTGCTTCGGTGGTATCAATACTACGAAAATGCTGATGTTGGGATCGAAAACCAGCTCGATATTCTTGCTGAAGACTTCTCTGTTACCTCACCGTCGGGCACCGCAAACGGACATGCGGAATACGAAGCCGCCGTGAAACAGTTCCCAACGAGCTGGCAGAATGCGCATGATTTGCAAAACATGGCTGTAACCGTGAATGATGATGGCACCCTTGGACTAACGGCCGAGATCATCTACGCAAACCTCGGAATGACGGATAGCCTTGTCGCACAACGCATGGGCTATGAAGCGACCTTGGCCTATGGCGACGGCGATACGCTGCCGAAGTTCACCGACATGACCATCACGCCGGTTGGTCCTGCTGAGGTGGCGGCATTTGAAGATACCTATGTAAAGAACAGGCTGACCGCCTTAGTGGCCCATTGGATCCATCTTGTGGAGCATCCAAGTAGGAACTCGGAACCGTTCAAGGAAATACTAGCGCCCGAATTGGACATCAAGTTTTCTGCGGACGGTGACACCATCAGCAGCTATGAAGGCATTGCTGCATGGGTGGCGGGTCCGGTGTCCAGTCTGCCCGCAACACGCCATGTGATTGGGCCCATTTCCTACACCAAGCTTGACGCTGGTCGCTATGAGTTGACCGTTGGCTTTGACTGGCAGGGCATCCGGCCCGATGAAACGCGCATGACTGCAAAGACTGCGCATACCTGGATTGTCACTGACGACCCAAGCGAACGATTTGCACGGGTTGAAAGAATCCGGGTTGAAGTTCTGGAACCTTTTGCCGTTGTAGAGTGAATACAAAGCCTCTGTGTGGTAGCGAATACTGCTTTCCAATTTGAACACAGGATTCTCGCGCCTGATGGCTGCGTATTGCGCGCAGCTTATTTTAGCAAAGGGCGATGAGGTTTGGCGGTCATCGCGCAATGATAGCTTTGCGGTTTTCCACCGCAAGCAAGACAGCGCGACGGTAGTTGATTGTTGGCATTGCCGAAAGTCGGCGAACTTCCTCGGTGGCCCAGGCTGTGGTTTGGCCTAGTGCTTGCGCCATAATCTGTGCCAACTCCTGCAGCAGCGCGTCATCTATCGGGTGCTCAATCGCCAAACGGGTCCGGCGCAAGATAAGATCATCGAGAAAGAGCGCGCCGCGGGCATGGATCTGCCAGATCATTTCACGACGTGAATAAGCGGGCGCATTCTCTACAGGGGTGTCAGCCTCCCTGGCACAAAAATCCGCAACGATTTGCCAACGCGCGCCGTATCTCTCTGCAAGCTGTCGGGATCGCGGATCAGTTGCCGGAGCCGCTGTTGGCTTCCCAGGATAGTCCCGGTGCCGGGTCGTCACCTGCCTTTCCTTGGAAAGTTGCTGCAGGGCCTGATCCGAAGCCTGCTCTGCGAAGCTTCTAAAGGTTGTCCATTTCCCGCCTGCCAACGAAACCAGCGGCTGTTCGGCTGGTGTTTTATCAACGTGGATCGCATGGCCACGCGGGGCTGCAGTGACGTTTGTGCCAGTCACCTTTTGCAAGGGCCGCGCACCGGTTGTCGCGACAAGAACATCCTCTTGCCCAAACTTCAGATCGTCAAATATCGTATTCATCGCGCCAAGAAGGTATTCGATTTCATCAGGCGCAATCGACGTGTCTGACGCATCCGGTACAACCACTTCACTGGTGCCGACCAGCACCGTTTGACCAAGAGGCGCACAGATCACAAATCGGCCTTGCAGATCTGGAAAATAAAGCGCGCGACCCGCGAGCCGTTGCAATAAATCCGGTCGTCCGAGCACAATCTGCGCACCTTTTACCGCAGTGACATAATCCGTTGGCACACCCAATAGCGCGTTCGTTTTATCAAGCCATGCACCCGTCGCGTTGATGATCACTTTGGGAACAATACTTGCGGTCACACCATCGCCTTTCAGCATAAACGTGCCGTCCTGACCCATGTCAAAGTCGACATGGTTTAGGGCCGTCACCTGCGACGTGGTCTGGATTGCCTCTTCAAGCATCTCAAACACAAAGGCCTCTGGATTGGTGAATTTCCCATCAAAGTAACTTAGCGATGCGCCAAAGCGCGCCTGCGTACCTTCAGGCAAACCAGCGCGCGATAGGGTCGTATGATGACTTTCCAAGGCAGATGAGCTTCGGAACCGATCATACATCATCAGCGCCGCTTTCATGCCAAGCGCAGAGGGTTGGGGTTTTCCTCGGCCCAACCCGAGGAAATGCATGGCGGCACCAAATGTGCCACGCAACCGATGCTCTACCGGCAAAAGAAATTCCTGTGGGGCGACGGCGTGCGGGGCGTGTTTTAGCAACAAGTCGCGTTCTTCCAGCGCATTCCGGACCAGGTCGAACTCGCGGTTCTCCAGATAGCGGAGCCCTCCATGGGCCATGCGGCTGGAGGCCCCGCTTGCCCCACGGCAAAAATCACCACGTTCGATAAGAACTGCTGACACATCGTTCAAGGCTAAATCGCGCAGGATCGCGACACCATTCACGCCGCCGCCCAAGATGACCACATCAGGCGTGCGTAAACGGTCAAGTCGCGTAATGGCCTCTTGTCGTAGCTTCAAAGCGACCCTCTTTTCCGGTTTACAAATGCAAAATGTATTTGACAAAAAAAAGATCATTTGTTGATCTCTTTTTCAAGACATTGAATTTCAGGGGTGACGAATAAATCGATGGCCGGTTTTTGGGGACATACGAATTCAAGGCTGACAACCCGTCCAATGCCTATGAGTGGGCCAGAAATATTGCGCCGGAAAAGACCAAACCTGAGGCCATTTATCTCTTTGGAGGAGAGGCTATGCGCGACAAAAACCACAGCGCAATCGGCATTCGGGGACTAAAGGCCGCCTTGTCGGGCGAATAAGCAAAATACCAAGGGAGGAAAATATGACTGATACACTAGAAACGGCCGAAGCGATGAGGGTAAGCCGCAGAACATTTCTGACGGCTGCATCTGTTGCTACCGCTGCTGCATCCGCAGGCGGCGTGGGGCTATTCACGCCTGGCATTGCGCGCGCGCAGACCAAGAATGCGGCTGATATGAAGTTCGCCTTCTCCACACCCTTCTCGGGACAGGACTCGTTTTCGGGCCAGATCGGTGGTCTCAATCAGGGCATCGAGGATTTCGGTGGTGAACTCACCATCGCGGATGCAAGCTTTGATCTGAAGAAACAGAACGACCAGATTGCAGCGCTTGCAGCCTCAAAGCCTGACGCGCTCATTATTCTCCCCGTGGACCCGGTCGGGGTGTCCAATGCAGTGGATGCCGCCGCCAAGTCTGGCGTTCCCATTTTCCTGATGGACAGCTACGTTCCAAATGCGACGGCTGTGACGGCCGGGTTCCACAATAATTTCGGCATGGGCGAAATTACCATGGAATACATGGCCAACCGCCTTGGTGGCAAAGGCAAGATCGCAGTGATGGAACTGCCCATCAACGAAGCATGGGGCGCGCGGGATTTGGGCCGCCGTGCGGTGCTGAAACGCTACCCTGACATTGAGATCGTCGCGACATGGGCGTTTGATCCAACAGGTAAGATCACGCCGCGCTCTGCGGCTGATGGTTTCCTTGCGGCACATCCTGATCTTGATGCCATCTGGTGTGCATGGGACAATGCCGCGATGGAAGCATCGCTTGCCGTGCTCGCCGCCGGTCTTGGGGACAAGGTTTTTACCACAGGCACCGACGGCGGCCCAGCGGCGTTTGAGGTTCTGCGCTCGGGCGGGCCATTCGCCTTTACCTGTGCACAATCCTTTTACGCTCAGGCCTATGACCTGCTTGCGTTCGCCCATCAGCACCTTCAGGGTGAGGCTGTGCCGCGTATGGTCATCAACCCGGTCTATGCGGTCGACAAGGCACTGTTGGATGCGTCCGGGCCAGAGGCTGACAACTATGATAAGGTCGGTGTCGCAGCGGAGCTGGGCTGGACTCGCGCGTTGTAAGCTGAGGTCAATATGACAACCGTTCTGAACATGCGCGGGATCGAAAAACGCTTCGGTCCCGTGACGGCCTTGGACAACGTGGATTTCAGCGTAGAGCATGGAGAAATCCATGCTCTTCTGGGCGTAAACGGGGCCGGGAAGTCCACGTTGATCAAGATCCTATCTGGTCTCTATCAGGCGGATGCAGGGATTATCGAGATTGCAGGTCAGCCGGTATCAATCCAAAGCCCCGCTGATGCAATCGAAGCAGGTATCGCATCCGTCCAGCAACACCCAGAGTTGGTTGGTGATCTGACAGGCTACGAGAATATTTTCCTGGGAAACGAGTCCAAGCGCTTCGGCTTGTTCCGCCGCATTGACCGCACTGCGATGCGCGAAAAAGCGGGCGAGTTGCTGAAACGTCTGCCGGTGCCAATAGACCTCGACGTGAAGGTGCAGGACCTTACCAGTGTCGAGAAGGAGATCATCGCGGTTCTGCACGCGCTCAAACAGGAAGATGCCAAAGTCCTCATCCTTGATGAACCAACCTCAACCCTGACACGGGTAGAGAAAGAACAGTTGTTTAAGATGATGCGCGTCCTGAAAGACGTAGGTGTTGCGATCATCTACATTACGCACCGCCTTGAAGAAGTTTTCGAGATTGCAGACCGCTTTACCGTCTTTCGCGGCGGCAAGAACATCACGACAATGACGTCCGATGCTGCCCGAGACACTGACGTTTCGATTCCGCAGCTGATGCTGAATGAAGAGATGGGCGCACTGTTCCCACCGAAGGCCTTAGATAAGGCTGGCGATGTGTTGCTAAGTGTTTCTGGACTTAGCCTGACGGGCGCGTTTCAAGACATCAGTTTTGAGGCACGCAAAGGGGAAATCCTCGGGTTTTACGGGCTCGTCGGCTCGGGCATTGACGAGCTAGGAAAAACTCTCTTTGGGGCGCTTAAACCTGATCTGGGTGAGATACGTCTGAAGGGAGATCTGCAGACCTTCGCCAACCCTTCCGACGCCTTGAATGCGGGAATCTTCCTGGTGCCCGGTGATCGCCGCACAGAAGGGTTAGTCCTGACGGATGACGTCACATTCAACACCACACTTGCCAATCATGATCGCGCCTCAAGCTTTGGGGTTCGACGCTTGCGACAGGCCTTGCTCGACACAAAAGACCTATCGGGCAAGGTAGAGCTTTCGCCTCCGTCGCCGAACCGACCCGCACAAGAATTTTCCGGCGGCAACCAGCAGAAGATCGTCATCGCCAAGGGCCTTTATTCCCAAAGCGACATCTACATTTTTGTCGAACCAACAGTCGGCGTTGATGTTGGCGCACGCGCTACGATTTACCGCTTGATGCGCGAACTCAGCAAAATGGCTGCCATAATCGTCATGTCGTCGGATTGTGACGAGGCCTTTGGTGTCTCGGATCGGGTTACATCGCTCTATCGTGGCCAGATGACAATGCCACCCTCGCGCGATGTCGCGCGCGATACGGTTCTGTCAGCCGGGCTGATGGGAACGGCAGCATGAAGAAGGTATTGAGCCTCAGAATTCTCACGCTGATCGGGTTGGTCACACTGATAGCGATTGTGTTCCAAAGTCTTACGCCCAACTATCTGTCCGTCCGTAATCTCGGAGGTATCCTCAGCGCAATGGCGATCTCGGGCATTGTCGCCATGGGCCTGACCTTCGTGATTGTGCTGCGTAAATTCGACCTGTCACTGGCTGGGGTCGCGTCGCTATCGGCGATGACCCTCGGCTTTGCGTTGTTTGTCTATGGCAACCTGTGGATTGCAGTCTTTGCCTGCGTGGGCGTCGGTATTGTCTGTGGGGCAATTAATGGTTTGCTTGTGGGCTATGGTCGCTTGCCGGATGTGGTCACAACAATCGCCGTGGGTTCCATCGCCTACGGCATGGCCTTCGTTTACAACGGTGGTGCAGACTTTTCGAAGAACTTCTTTTCTTCAGGCATTGTAGCACTGAACTACACAAAACTTCTTGGGATGAAAGTGCCTATCTTTTTGTTACTGATGACGGCGCTCGTAACCGGGTTCCTGCTTCATATGACGCGCTTTGGACAAGCCTTCTATGCAGCAGGAGAAAACCCGGTCGCGACGCGCTACTCAGGTATTTCCGTGAACCGGATGATGATTGCAGGCTTTGCAATTTGCGGTGCGCTTGTTGGTCTTGCGATGTTGATTCAAATCTCTGGCATCGGGTCCAGCCGTGTAACCGCTGGCGGGCAAATCCTGCTACCAGCCTACACATCTGTTTACCTAGGTGCTGCGCTTATGGGACGCGCATCCATTCCCGCAACGCTGGTGGGGTCGCTCATCATGACGATGCTCTTGAACGGCTTTACCCTGATGTCTGTGCCTTATTACTACAGCGACGCGGTCGTGAGCCTCGTTTTGATTACTTCTATCGTCGCGTTTGATCCGCGCATCCTGACATATCTGAAATCTCCGCGCCGTTTGGTGACTGGATGAGCTTGGAACGCGCCTTCAGCACCTTCGGGCTGCCAGCTATCCTGATGATTGCCTTTCTGGTGTTTACGGGGCTGTCGGACAGCTTCCTGACAGCCACCAATCTCGAAGGCATGATCCTGTCTTTCGCCATTTCGGCATTTATGTTTCTGGGGCTAACCTGGATCTTTGCTATCGGCGAGATGGACGTCAGTTTTGTTGCTGTTGCGGCTTTGGCGAACATGATCACTGCGGGGCTGGTGATTGCCGGCTATTCCTGGGGGGTCGCCACGGGGTTGGCGATGCTGGCGGCTTTTGTCATTGGCTTGTTCAATGGTGTCTTGATCGCAAAGCTAGGTCTGCCGTCTCTTGTCACAACCATCGCCACTGGAGGCATGGCCTCTGCACTGGCTGCAGCGATTGGCAAAGGGTCATCTATGGGGATAAATCAAGTCGGCTATCTGCAAGTGCTGTTTGATGTCAAATTTGGCATCATTTCATTGCTTGTGATCCTGATCACCGCGCTGATCGTGCTCTGCTGGTACGTGCAGGAACGCCTGACGTTAGGCCACTATATCTTTGCCATGGCAACAAATTCCCGCGCCGCACGAGAGGCAGGCATCCCAACCGCGCGCATTACAATTCTGCTGTGTATATTCGCATCCCTGTGCAGCGGAGCGGCAGGAATACTGTTGGCCGTGCAACTGTCCTCGGGCCAACCGTCTATCGCGCAGTCTCTGTTCCTCGATGGCCTGACCGCAGTCCTGCTGGGCGGGACAATGCTGAAAATCGGCAAGCCAAACATATTGGGTACAATTGTGGGTGTCGCAATCATTGCCGTGTTGATCCGCGGAGGCGCGCTTTTGGGGTGGAGCGATGCGAGCTTTTCTATAATCAAAGGTGTTCTCTTGTTGTTTGGTGTCTCCATTGTTGTGTGGACAGGACGTAAGCCAGAATAAGGTGCTAGGCGTCATCGGGCCTAATGGCCCGCACCCGGCCGCAGAGAAGCGGAGTTTCTCAAGTCCCTGGTCCTGTGACAGCAATGACCACCTCTTGATCTGTTTCCCCCCATGTGCCTCTAATTGCAGTATTATGGGGACAACGCAGGTAAATGATCTTTCCCGGACCGCTTGAGCAGTGTCTAACAGCCGTTTTGGATGATGATTGGCTCCAAATAAGCAGGAAGTGCAGGCGGCGCTGTTCTACGAATTCTCGTTGGAGGATCACGTCCCGTAGGATCACTTACTGCCGCTGATGGGTGGATACCTCTCGATCTCGCGCTTACCCGATGGCCGTGCTTATCAAGAAGAAAATGACGCCCGATAAAATCGCGGCCGCTGGAACGGTAATGATCCAAGCCGCGATGATCGTCATGAAATGAGACCGTCGCACCAGTTTGCGACGACGACGCTCTTCCGGTGCGTAGTTTGCACGATCGGGCATCGTAAGGCGTGCATTGCGAATACGCCGTTCTGCATCCCATTCCCGAAAGAAGCCAACACCGAACACAGCACCCACCGCAATATGTGTCGAGCTGACCGGCAGACCAAGCCAGCTTGCGACGATCACAGTGATCGCTGCAGACAACGCCACACAATAGGCCCGCATCGGGTTCAGCTTTGTGATCTGCCCCCCGACCATTCGGATCAGCTTTGGGCCAAACAGGAACAGGCCAAACGAAATGCCGAAGGCTCCGATCACCATGACCCAGAACGGAATCGACACGGCATGGGTGAAGTCGCCCGATTGTGAGGCCTGTACAATCGCCGCAAGCGGTCCAACGGCGTTTGCCACATCATTCGCGCCATGCGCAAAACTGAGCAATGCGGCGGACACAACAAGTGGAATACCAAACAGCACTTTCAAAGATTTGTTGCGGTTTTCCAGCCCTTCAGATTGCTTGCGGATCAACGGGATCATCACGAACCAAACCAGCACGCCGATAGCGGCACCGATCATCAACGCCATAGGCAGGTCAATCTTGATGATTTTCTTCAGCCCCTTCAGGGCAAGATAGGATGCAAAAGCCCCCGCCATGATGCCGACAAGAACAGGCACCCAAGTGCGGGCAGCGGCGATCTTGTCGTCGCGGTAAATGATGCGCGATTTGATGAGCCAAAGGAACAAGGCCGCAATAACACCCCCCAGAACCGGTGAAATCACCCAGCTGGCGGCAATCTTGCCCATTGTCGGCCAATTCACAGCTGCAAACCCAGCCGCAGCAATACCGGCCCCCATAACGCCGCCAACAACGGAGTGTGTGGTGGAGACCGGCGCACCGATCCACGTTGCGAGATTGACCCAAAGTGCCGCAGATAACAGTGCCGCCATCATCGCCCAGATGAAGACCGACGCGGTGCCCATGCTTTCAGGCGCGATAATGCCCTTTGCGATGGTGGAGACAACATCGCCCCCTGCAATCAACGCGCCAGCACTTTCAAAGATCACCGCAATAGCAATGGCGCCGCCCATAGACAACGCATTCGCGCCAACGGCAGGCCCCATATTATTGGCCACATCATTCGCGCCGATATTCAACGCCATATAGGCTCCAAGACAGGCGGCAAGGACAACGATCAGCGTGTTGTTTTCTTGGCCAAAGAACAGCATCGCGGCAATGCCGGCCAGCAGGACAAAGACAAGCGATATGCCCATCCCCACCATTGGGCGTGCCACCATGCCGGTGGCCATCTCTAGATTGGAAAAGCGCGCCAGATCGCGGTCGAGCGTTTCCAGATGGCGTGGATCACCTTGCTGTTCGGTCATTAAGTCATCCCCCCCGTTTGGGGGAGAGCTTTAATGCTCTCATGGACGAGAAATCAACCGTTCATGTGAAAAGGTGACTTTGCTTACTGCGCGACTTACTGGGCGCGGAAAATTGATTTCAGTTCTGCCTCGTTGACCAACTCAGCTGCTGTATCCGCGCTTACCCATTTTCGGGTGCGTTCATGGGCTTCGGGAAAATCCTCTGACAGGTCGTTGACCGCAACGGAATATACCAGCGTTGTGACAGGCACCTCAAAGCCATTGCCCCGTCTTTTATTGTAGCTGTAGCTGCCGATAGGGTCTGCTGCGGCTTCGCTATTTCTCACCCCGGCTTCTTCCCATGCTTCGCGCAAAGCTGTCTCGTTCGATTTAAGACCGCGGACCGGCCACCCCTTCGGAATGATCCAGCGCCCCGTATCTCTGCTGGTCACCAAAAGGTATTCTTTGTTATTGCCTTTGCCACGATGACAAAGGGCTGCCATCTGCAACTGCCTTGGGCGCTGAAGCATAGGGGCCAGGAAAGCCCCCCAGAGGGATTTAATAAGACGTAGCATTTAGAAACCGCTCAGATATTTTTTTGATTGATAGCTAACTTAAGGGTTTACGACCGAAAGTTCAAATTTCGCCGGAATAAGCAAGCTGCAGCCATCATGACAAATGGCTTAATGCGCTACCCGTCTATAAAGCTTTTCTACTGAAGCAAGTGTCCAAAGCAGATGTAGGAGCCTATGGGTAAAACGGCAGTTATGTCCCGCATTTTCCACCGTAAGCACAGCATAGAGAACAGGGAGATGACCTTAACTTTGAATAGGCCATTGATGGTTTCGGCGAGTGCATTGAGGTTTTTATATTCGTAAAGCCGCTTTCTGCAGCGATTTTGAGACACAGAACTGGTTGTAAATTTCCCGGATGATGTAGCGTTTTAAGCAGCGAATGATCTTGCTTTTATACTTTCCATCTTTGATGCGTTTCTTGACGTTTGGGCCAATATCGTCTGATAGACATACGCAGGTAAATTCAGAAAACCCGTGGCATCAAGTCAAAGATGCACAACATTTCACACTAGCGCGCTCAAGCGGGTTTGACGGCCCTGTACAAGTTTGACAGCGCAAAGACCGCTGCGGTCATACAGACAATGCTTGGTCCCGCAGGCGTGTCGTAAAGGTAAGACATCTGCAAGCCCGACACCGCCGAGAAAGCCCCTATCGCGGCTGCGAAACATGCCATCATTTCTGGCGTTTTGCTCAAAGGTCGGGCCGCAGCTGCCGGGATAACCAGCATGGCGGCAATCAGCAGAACGCCCACAATCTTGATAGCCACTGCTACCACAACAGCCAGACACACGGTCAACACGATCCGTTCGCGCTTTGGATCAATCCCGCTGGCATAGGCCAGATCCTCGTTCAGCGTCGATGTCAGCAACGCCGACCACCGCCAGGCCACAAGCGCAAAGACCAGCCCCGCACCCGCCCAGACAATCGCAAGATCCGTATGCCCAACCGCAAGAATATCGCCAAAAAGATAGGCCATCAGGTCCAGTCGCACGCCTTGCAGAAACGAGGTCGCAACCAGACCGATCGCCAAAGCAGAATGGGCCAACACGCCCAACAGTGTATCCATGGCAAAGCCTCGTCCGCTCAGCCCCGAGATCACAAGCGCCATAATCAGCGACACTGCAAGCGCCCCCACAAAGACTGACATCGACAATGCCAGCGACAGTGCAATCCCCAGAATGGCAGCATGGGCTGTTGCGTCGCCAAAATAGGCCATGCGTCGCCAGACGACAAAACATCCCAAAGGGGCCGCCGCAAGGGCAACCCCAACACCCGCCAACATGGCGCGTATGAGAAAATCGTCCAGCATCATTCGGCCGCTTCATGGTCATGGTGGTGATCGTGGTCATGCCGATAGAGCGCCAGTGCCCCCATTGTCCCCGATCCAAACAGTGCCCGATATTCAGGGGCCGAGGCCACCACATCCGGCGTGCCGTGGCAGCAGACATGGCCGTTCAGACAGACCACTCTGTCAGAGGCGCTCATCACCACATGCAGCTCATGGCTGACCATAAGCACGGCATAGCCAAGCGTGCTGCGCACCTGTTCGATCTGGCGATAAAACGCGGCAGAGCCCGGCTGATCCAGCCCGGTTGTCGGCTCATCCAGAATAAGCAGCTTGGGTTTGTTCAACAATGCGCGCGCCAGCAAAGCCCTTTGGAATTGTCCACCGGACAGGGCCGACATTTGCCGTTGCTCCAGCCCTTCGGCCCCTGCCTGCGCCAGAGCTGCGGTAATCTCGTCAGGGGCACGGTGTTGCGGCAGGGATAAAAACCGCTCTACCGTCAGGGGCAGCGTCGGATCGATATGCAGACTTTGCGGCACATATCCAATGCTTAAGCCTTTGGCCCGCGTCACTTGCCCGCTTTCGGTGCGCACCGCACCAATCAAGGCGCGCAATAATGTCGTTTTGCCGGACCCGTTAGGACCCACAACGGTAACGATCTCACCCTCATCAATAGTGAAATCCACATGGCTGAGCGTCGTGCGCCCGCCCATTTTAACCGTCAGGTCTTTGGCTTCGATCAATGTCATGCAGCTTTGCCATCCTGACAGGATGGGCAAAGGCCCTCGGCCTCAATGACCGTTTGTTCAATTTGAAACCCCACATCCTTTGCCGTCGCCGCAAGCCCACCTTGCGGCGGCACCTGTGCTTCGGCCACCGCATCGCAGACACGGCAGATCATGAACGCAGGGGAATGCACCTCGCCCGGGCGGGAACAAGCTATATAGGCATTCAGCTTCTCGATCTTGTGGACGAAGCCGTTCGGCACCAGAAAGTCCAACGCGCGATACACAACGGGTGGTTGTGACCCCATACCTTCGGAATTGAGCCTTGCAAGAATGTCATAGGCCCCCATTGCCTTATGTTCGTCCAACAAGATCTCCAACACGCGCCGACGGGTGGGGGTAAACTGCAAACTCTTTTCGGCACACCGCATATCAGCCGCTTTCAGGGCCGATTCCACGCAGACCGCGTGATTGTGTTGTTCAAAACCGATGCCTGTCATGCCCGATGCCTGTCATAATGTGAAGAATGCCACTTGATATAATATAACATTATATATACGACAGGCAACTGTTATAACATTACAGTGCGATACAATGACCAGACACCTGTTTGCCTTCCTCATCCTGATGTTCACCACCCCGGCATTTTCCGAAGCCCCGCGCGTTGCAACGGATATTCCGCCCGTACATTCCCTTGTTGCCCGCGTGATGGATGGGGTCGACGAACCTCAGCTTATCATGTCGCCGGGCGCCAGCCCCCATGGCTACGCCATGCGCCCGTCAGAGGCGCGCATTTTGCAAAATGCTGATCTGGTGATCTGGATCGGGCCGGAGCTGACCCCATGGCTGGACAGGTCCATGACACAGCTTGCGCCAAATGCCGGGCATCTGGCCTTATTGCACCTCAAAGGGACGCGGCAATTGCCGTTTCGCCAGACGGCTGACCATGATCATCACGACGATCATGACCATGACGACCACGGGGCTGATCACAGCGATGACCCTCACGCATGGCTTGATCCGGAAAACGCCAAAATCTGGGTTGAGGCAATCGCGAATGCTTTATCAGATATAGATAGCGAGAATGCGAAAACCTATCATGCCAATGCCAAGATGGCCCAAGCCGAGCTGGACCAGTTGATCGCCGATACCCGTGCGCAGCTTGCCGCGTTCAAAGGGACAAATTTCATCGTGTTCCACGATGCCTATCAATATTTCGAAACCCGCTTTGATGTTGCCTCTGCCGGTGCAATCTCGCTTGGGGACGCGGCCTCGCCAAGTGCTGCGCGGATCGCGGAAATTCAAGGCATCATTCAGGACCGCAATGTCGCCTGCGTCTTTGCCGAGCCGCAGTTCAACCCCGACCTGCTCAAAACAGTCTTCGCAGATCAGAACGCCCATTTCGCCGTGATCGACCCGCTTGGGGTGAACATCGCCATCGGCCCGAATCTGTACCCTCAACTCATAAGCGACATGGCCGCCACCATAGTGGGTTGCGCTAACTAAGCCCTGGTGTGGAACGTCGCGCATCTTTGACCCGATGCCCCCGATTTCTCAATGCTAACAGAGTGCCGCATCAGGTATTGTTGGCCCAAACGTCAAACATTCCTGACCCAAATCAGCCATTCATTGCGCGCGGTGATAATGGCTGTCATGCGGGGCGAAGCACCAGTTCGGTATGCGCCTCGCGAACCCAGCGAACAGTAGCGTGGGCGGGAAGCGGTCATTTGTGGCAGATACGTATTCTTCGTGCAGTTATCCAAAAGCGGATGAAGTGGATGGCTCCTGCTCCACCCGGCGTCGCAATGCGCCATAATGCAGGTGTCGAAATCTGCTTTTGAGAGGAGCCACCCAATGCAAGTAAAAACCATAGGACTGGATCTGGCCAAGAATGTTTTTCAGGTTCACGGAGTTTCTGTGACTGGCGACAAGGTCTTCAACAAGAAGATCAAACGCGCAAAACTGTTAGAGTTCTTTGAGGGCCTACCGCCTTGTGTGGTCGGTATGGAAGCCTGCGGTTCGGCCCATCATTGGGGCCGTGAACTTCGCAAGTTAGGGCACGATGTCCGTTTGATGCCAGCAACTTACGTCAAGCCATATGTCAAACGCGGAAAGACCGACGCAGTGGATGCAGAGGCAATCTGCGAAGCGGTTGGCCGCCCGACGATGAGATTTGTTGAGATCAAGACCGAAGACCAGCCAGCTCTTTTGACCGCCCACCGCACGCGCGAACTCATCGTCCGCCAGAGAACCCAGGTCTCAAACATGATACGGGGGATGCTGCGTGAGTTTGGCTATGTTCTCCCAACCGGGGTTGAGGCTGTGGCCCGCTTTTCCAAAAGCCACCTGGACGGTGATCAACCTAAAATTCCCGAACTGGCGAACGGGGTTCTCGGCACCTTGTGTTATCAACTCCTTGGGCTCAGCGCCCGAATTGAAGGCTTTTCCAAGTTGATCGAGAGCCATGCTCGGCGAGATGCCAACGCACGCCGACTGATGCAGGTGCCTGGGATTGGTCCAATTACGGCGTCGGCCATCGTGGCGACCGTCGGCGACGCCAAACAGTTCAAAACCGGACGAGATCTGGCCGCTTGGCTGGGCTTAACCCCGCTCAACAAGTCCAGTGGCGGCAAAGAGAGGCTTGGGCGGATTACCAAGAAAGGTGATCATTACCTCAGGAAACTTCTTATCGTTGGCATGACATCGCGCGCATTGATGGCAAAACTCCATCCCGAGAAAGTCGATATCTGGACAGCGAGGATGCTCGCTGGAAAGCCGGTTCGACTTGCAACAGTTGCCATGGCAAACAAAACCGCGCGCGTGATCTGGGCAATGTTGACGAGACAGGAGAATTACCGGCAGCCGGTCACCTGATCGGGACACCTGCCAGAGATGCAAGGCGCATGACGTGATGATGCGGACTAAGTCAACCAAGAGCGAGGACACTCCGGGAATGACGTTGGCCCTCGAAGGCCGTGAAGCCGATTGGAACCTCGCTTGCGGAAATCATCAAGGCCAGTGGCAGATCACCACATGAACAGGCCGGACAGACGACTGTACTGATTAAACGCCGCAATAAACGTCAAAAATGTCTTGCAATGCAGGAGCCATCCACAGAAGTCATTCTTGGCCGCCGCCGCGTATCCACGTGGAATGCGTGAGGCGCAATGACGGAAACATCGAAACCTGCATCCGTCAAAATCCGCGACAGCGCGAAGCCCGTTGGACCAGACTCATACACGATATGCTCGATGTTGATGCCCAACTCTGCCAGTTGGTGGGCCAGCGTAGTTTCACCAGCTGAACAGGTGTAGCTCTCTACCAATCCGTCTTCTTTTGAAAATAGCGCAACCGAATAGGTCTTCTTGTGAACATCAAGCCCGACGACAGGCTGATCTTCAACTGCCGCCGCAAACCGCGAAATACGTGTTGTTTTCTTTACCATGCTGGAAATTCCTTTGTTTGGAATGTTCCGACATCGCAGCAGTTAGCCGCGCCACCGTCCAGCATGGTATTTTTTATGTGGGCGAATATCAGTAGGGAGCCCAACTTGTGAATTACATTTTCTCGCAGCGTAAAAAATGCAGCATTAGCGAAGAACTCAGCGCAGCGGGAGAAGCGGCCATTCGTGTATAGCCGAAAATCGACATCTGAGGCTTGTTGGTGAACGGTAGCGCCGTTCGCAAATCCAACCTGGACACAGGGTATCCTTGCAGCACTCGACGGCAGCGAACCCAAATCCACCAAATTGTTGTGATGCAGCGAATGTCTACCTGAGATGATTTGGAAACCAGTCAAGTGCGCCAGCTGAACTCAGCGCGACATTACTTTTCCAATGAACCGGCTCCCTTGCTAAGCCCGATACGGTTCGATCCTGTCCGCTGACAAAGCATAGCCAATCTCTGCAAGATGGGTTGAGATCGATGAGACACCGAACATGCCAATCACGTTAACCGGTTCGAACAGCCCATCGCTTTCATAAGGATCCTCTGTTGTGACGAAGACAAGTTGATTGGCGGGAGGGGGCGGCACATGCACGCAGGCGCCGACATAAGGCACGAGGATAAAAGCGGTGACCCCGGTGCCCTTGTAGTTGATGGGGACAATAAATCCCGGGAGACGAACCACTTGACCGTTCCAATCTGTCCTGACGCCGCTGGATGCAGGCTGTTGGCTGGAGAGTGGGGCACTGTCATGGTCAATTATTTGGCGCAACACGTCGGGGATGGCTGTTTCATTTTCCGGCAGCAGGTCATCCCAGCCGAGGTTAATATAGTCTTCGGCTTGCGCTATTCCGGGCACAAGTGTTGTTGCTGCCATGCCAGCCAGAACCGCGCGGCGGTCAAGACATCGCCTCACCATACATAGACCTCCATTTCATCAGCGGTGATGGTATAACCCGTCTGGCCAAGATCGGTCGACTGCAGTTGTATGCGCATCACCCCGGTGACCCAGACAGCATCCCAAAGCTGATCACCCGGCCAGGGGTTTGCCGCTTTCACCATGACAAGCTGGTTGGCAGGCGGGGGCGGTACGTGGATGCAGGCTCCGACGTAAGGCACAAGCATGAATTCCGTCACACCCTCTGCGCTGATATCAAACGGAATGATGAACCCGGGCATTTTGATATACGCGCCGTTCAGCTCTTCGTTCAGCTTGATCCCGTTGGCATCGTAGATCGGGTTCCAGGTATCATTGGTTTGGTTCATTTCACCTTCGCCGATGATTTCCGAATATGGCACACCCGGAGGGATGAGGTCGTCCCATATGATCTCGCGCGGAGTTGCTGCAAACGCCACGTTTGGTGCGACCACTGAACCCGACAAAAGCATCAATGTTGATCTACGATTCATCATTTCAGAGACCTCAATCCTAGCGTCATGTTTTCACCATCATACCATCGGCAATAGACATTTTGTAAGCCCGAAATGCGGGCATCAGGCTCACGATTGCGCCAGCGCAGACAACGCCGATGATCAGCCAGACTTCCCGTATTGTTGGCGCATCGATCGGCAACCACAGGCCGAAGGCGCTATCAACAACGGGCTGCGCGATGATCAGCCCAATGTAAAGCAGCACCAATCCAAGCAAAGCCCCGACCGTGGCCATCACCATGGCTTCAAGGACCAGCATGCCAAGGATCGTAGCGGGGCGGGCGCCCATGGCCCGAAAGATCGCCATCTCGCGGCGGCGTTCACTAAGGCTGGAAAAGATCGTGGCCATCATGCCGATCAGCGCAGTCACGACGACCATAGCCGAGACCGCCAAGAGCGCATTTTCGGCGATCCCGACGATGCCCCAAAGCTCTTGCAAGGCGACACCGGGTAGGATTGCAAGCAATGGCTCTTGCGGGTATTCGTTGATAGCGCGCTGCAGGGCAAAGGTCTGAAGAGGGCTTTCAACGCCAACCAGCGCGGCTGTAATCGCTTTGGGTGTCAGGTCCATCTGACGCACCAAATCTACCGGTGTCGATTGACCGGGGATCTGTGCACCGCTCTGCCAGTCGACATGAATCGCCTCGATGGCTTCCATACTGACGATCACTGTGCGGTCCACTGGTGTGCCGGTTTTTTCCAGGATGCCCGTCACGCGAAACGGCTGATCTTTGTGTTCGGTAAAGGACGCGAGCCCATGGGCGACGATAATCGGGTCATCAATATCATAGCCTAGTGTCGCGGCGACATCGGTGCCGATCACAGTATCAAAAAGGTCATCCATAAGGACACCCTCAGATACCTCCAGCGCTCTGCCCTGCCGATACTTGTAATGCTCAAAGAAGGCCCGGGTCGTACCCATCACCCGGAATTGGCGATGGCTGTCGCCCAGAGAGATCGGAACGATCCAATCGACTTCCGGTCGTCCGGCGATGTCCTGATAGCTTTCCCAAGTGACGTTATTGGTCGCATTGCCGATGCGAAAAACCGAATAGAGAAGCAACTGCACGGATCCCGAACGCGCACCGACGATCAGGTCTGTTCCGGAGATGGTATCGGCGAAACTGGCCTTGGCCCCGGTCCGCACTTTTTCAACGCCAAGAAACAGTGCCACTGACAAAGCGATTGCGAGGATTGTCATGCCTACAGTCAGCGCGCGCGCAAGAAGCGAGGCGATGGCAAGCCGCAGGGTCATGCCGCAACCCTTTCAATCTGGGCAATGTCTTCCATGCGGATCACCCTACCAAAGCGCTCGCCCAGACGCGGATCATGGCTGACCATCAAGAGCGAGGTCTTGTGCGCCTGTGTCTGTGCAAACAGCAGATCAAGAAAGGCGGCCTGACTATTGGCATCAAGTGCCGAAGTTGGTTCATCCGCGATGATCAGAGGTGGTTGCCCGATCAGGGCACGGGCGACTGCAACACGCTGTTGTTGGCCTACACTCAGTGTGTTGGCCTTTGCATGTAGAACGTCACGCGGAAGACTAAGTGCTGTGCATAGATCTCGCGGCTTCCATCGTCGCATCACCCAAACGTTTGCGTCTTTCTGGCGCGAACCGCAGCGGCAGCAGGATATTGTCCATAACAGTTCCAAAAGGGAGCAGATTGAACTGCTGAAAGATTACCCCAATCATTTCGGCACGGAACCGATCACGCGCACCGCGCGGCAATTCTGTGATGTCTGTGCCAGCAACACTCACGAGCCCACGATCAGGCTGAATGGTGCCGCAGATCAGTGACAGAAGTGTCGACTTGCCCGAACCGCTCTCGCCCAGTAGCAAAACTGACTCACCCACTGCAACAGTCAGTTCAAGCACGCTTAGCGAGAAAGTCGTGCGACCCGACCAGCGGTAGCCAACATCGGAAAGGGCAAGAATCGTATCTGTCACCTGCCGCTAGCTCCCCAATTCCAGGATCGGCGTATCACGCTCCACTTCGAATACCTGCGCGCCGGATTCTGTGATAAGCTGCACCTCAACTTCTTTGGCATTTGGGAACAAACTGAAATAGGCGAAGGTAACCTCGGTCAGTGCATCCGGGTTATCGCAGGTTAGCATGTACTCCGCGTGGAACTCGGTATGGCCCGCTTCGTCATCATGCTCTGCGTGATTCTCTTCCCCATGGTCGTCGTGCTCATCCTCAGCATGCTCTTCACCGTGTTTGTCATGATCCTCTTCACTTTCGAGTTTTGCTTGCGCTTCGGTAACACTGCAGCTGGCTGCGTCAGGCATTTCAAAAAGATCGAGCGGCGCGCCCAGTGTTGCGATTGCCGCATCAATCGTGGCAAGATCGGCATCACTTTCGGCAGCGTATTCAAACCCAACGATATCTGCGCCAGGCGCATGGAATTCCATCGCCACCGTCGTTCCATCGATCGCGATATTTAGCTCGCCAACGCCATGTTCATGGGCGTCAAGTTGGCGCGAGTCTTCAGCAAGTGCCGGAACTGCGGCGACAAGAGCGATGAGCGATAGTGATTGTTTCATGATGAATCCGATCTGATTGAATGTGAGAAGATCAGGCAGTGCAGGCTTCGCAATGCCCATGAATTTCAACGATGTGCCGATCCGCCTGAAAGGCACTCTGGTCGGTCAGGGCGGTCAGTTGCGGCAGCAGTTCGCTTCCGTCATGTTCTTCGACCAATCCGCAGTCTTCGCAAATGGCCAGGACAGGCACACTTTCCACGTGACTGCATCGGCAGGGCACAAAGGCCTTGATGGATTCCAGACGGTGCGCACGCCCTTGATCGGTCAAAGCCGAGAGCGTGCGATACACTGTAGGGGGTGCGATGTCTGGCTCACCAATCTGCAACCGCTCAAGTATCTGATATGCGGTCATCGGCCTGTCACAGCCCTTCAGCACACTTAGGACATCGTCTTGCCGGGCCGCCGCACGCTTTCTCACAGATCAAACTCCATTGCTTCGAGTTTATTATTTTATAAAATAATAAACGGCAAGGTCCTAGAATATGTTTTGTCTATCCGGCTGTAGGAGCAATTGCGACGAATGACTGATTGATCAAGCATCTCAGCGTTTCCTGCTCCTTGCAACGAAGAGACGATTTAGGTTTGTGGCCATAAAGTGAGGTTGATTGACCGTCTGTGGATGGCTCCTGCATTGCAAGACATTTTTGACGTTTATTGCGGCGTTTAATCAGTACAGTCGTCTGTCCGGCCTGTTCATGTGGTGATCTGCCACTGGCCTTGATGATTTCCGCAAGCGAGGTTCCAATCGGCTTCACGGCCTTCGAGGGCCAACGTCATTCCCGGAGTGTCCTCGCTCTTGGTTGACTTAGTCCGCATCATCACGTCATGCGCCTTGCATCTCTGGCAGGTGTCCCGATCAGGTGACCGGCTGCCGGTAATTCTCCTGTCTCGTCAACATTGCCCAGATCACGCGCGCGGTTTTGTTTGCCATGGCAACTGTTGCAAGTCGAACCGGCTTTCCAGCGAGCATCCTCGCTGTCCAGATATCGACTTTCTCGGGATGGAGTTTTGCCATCAATGCGCGCGATGTCATGCCAACGATAAGAAGTTTCCTGAGGTAATGATCACCTTTCTTGGTAATCCGCCCAAGCCTCTCTTTGCCGCCACTGGACTTGTTGAGCGGGGTTAAGCCCAGCCAAGCGGCCAGATCTCGTCCGGTTTTGAACTGTTTGGCGTCGCCGACGGTCGCCACGATGGCCGACGCCGTAATTGGACCAATCCCAGGCACCTGCATCAGTCGGCGTGCGTTGGCATCTCGCCGAGCATGGCTCTCGATCAACTTGGAAAAGCCTTCAATTCGGGCGCTGAGCCCAAGGAGTTGATAACACAAGGTGCCGAGAACCCCGTTCGCCAGTTCGGGAATTTTAGGTTGATCACCGTCCAGGTGGCTTTTGGAAAAGCGGGCCACAGCCTCAACCCCGGTTGGGAGAACATAGCCAAACTCACGCAGCATCCCCCGTATCATGTTTGAGACCTGGGTTCTCTGGCGGACGATGAGTTCGCGCGTGCGGTGGGCGGTCAAAAGAGCTGGCTGGTCTTCGGTCTTGATCTCAACAAATCTCATCGTCGGGCGGCCAACCGCTTCGCAGATTGCCTCTGCATCCACTGCGTCGGTCTTTCCGCGTTTGACATATGGCTTGACGTAAGTTGCTGGCATCAAACGGACATCGTGCCCTAACTTGCGAAGTTCACGGCCCCAATGATGGGCCGAACCGCAGGCTTCCATACCGACCACACAAGGCGGTAGGCCCTCAAAGAACTCTAACAGTTTTGCGCGTTTGATCTTCTTGTTGAAGACCTTGTCGCCAGTCACAGAAACTCCGTGAACCTGAAAAACATTCTTGGCCAGATCCAGTCCTATGGTTTTTACTTGCATTGGGTGGCTCCTCTCAAAAGCAGATTTCGACACCTGCATTATGGCGCATTGCGACGCCGGGTGGAGCAGGAGCCATCCACTTCATCCGCACTGGCGACAAGAGCTGCATCGCAGCGACAGGCATGCCGCAAGCGCGACGCCATGCTGCGCCATCGAAGGCGTGAAATCCAAGGTCGGTTTTGTCCGGATTTTGTTCTCTAATCTGTCAATACGCTTTCTCACTTTGCGGGTTGTCTATCGTCTGAGGTTGCCTTGGTTCTCTTCGAGCTCAAGGGCTCATGATGGGGTTGGCTGGGTGTGGATCGGCAAGGTTGAAACCGCGATCAGATTGATAGTCTGCTCTGTCGCTACAAAATCGGCGCCATGTTCCACGCCCTCCCTCGGGCGTCTTCCCGTATGGGAACTGTGATTTTGGAATCCTCGTTGTTGTCGTTCTGGCAATTCTTACGCGATCTGGAAGTCGGTCTGATCTCGCATCATGGCATGCAGGATGATCGCGAGCCGTCTTGCCAGCGCCACACGCGCCTTTCGCATTGTCGAGCGTTGCCCAATGGCGAGCGCCCACGATTTCAACTTCAGTGGTGCTGCATATCGCGTGAGCATCACATTTGCGGCTTCGTAAAGCAGCGTTCTGACGCGAACGTCGCCACGTTTTGAGATGCTCCCGGTGTAATCCACTTCGCCGGATTGGTGACGTTTGGGAACCAGCCCGAGATAGGGTCCCACATCTCGCGATCGCTTAAAGCGTGCCGGGTTATCGATGACCGCTGCAAACGCCAATGCGGTTATCGGGCCAACGCCTGGGACTGTCATCAGGCGGGTGCAGACCTCTGAATGCGGGTCATTATTTTTATATCGCTGTCGATGGCAGCCACCGCCGCCAATATCGCTTCACGTGCCGCAAACAGGCCGCGCAATGCGGCGTGAAGACCTGGAACACCATCGCTGACTTTGAAGGCTACGTCCTTAAAGACCGGCGACAGAGCGCGTGGCAGTCGCACACCAAACACGACGACCAGCCCCCGGATTTGATTGTCGATGGTTACGCGCTGTCCAACCAGCTTCTTGCGCGCGGCGATCAGCGACCAGATTGCATGCGCGGACAGAGATTTGACGTGGGTCGGCTTGTAGAACCCCGTCCGCGCCAAATGCGCTAAGCCTCGTGCATCATTGCGGTCAGTTTTGTGCCCGGCGAGCGATTTCAGTGCCTGATAGGCCTGACGGCTTTCAATGCAAACAACCGGAACGCCAAGCTCTGTCAGGCCATGAAAAAGCATTGGAGCCATCCGTCCCGTCTCAAAAACAGCCTTGGCGCAAATTGGGCCGTCGGCGAGAAACGCGGCAATCGCTTTCGGCGTCGAGGACGCTTTTCCTTCGCGGATCAATTGGCCATCTCGATCGAGAAGGCAGATGTGCGTCTCGTCCATCGAGATATCTAAACCAGCAAAATACTCCATTCGTCAGTCTCCTTTTTGATGACAAGTGCATCCTGAATAACAGGCGCGGTGGAGCGCTCGTCCTGATTACGCCATGTTGAAAAACTCTTTCTTGATTGGTGCATGAACTGCTGATTCATGTGTGGATGTCCCCCAATGTGCAAGGCCATTTTACAATTGAGCGTGTGATCGGGTGCGGTCATGTGTCAGGCCTCAGTGTGCGGCACCGTTCATGGCCGCGGGCCGGTATGGAGATGCGCGGAGAGGGTCCACATCAATTCGGCGAGCTCATGGCTCATTGAATCAGTCTGGTTTTCCCATTCCGGATCTTTGCGATCATCTGCCCTTACTGTTGTTTGACCTCCTCACACCCGACTAACCGAAGGGATCTGACGTCATGCCATCACCTTCGGATCTCGATAGCCTTCGCCCTTCGTCAACATGGCCCAGATTCCTCTAGCCATTTTGTTCGCAAGCGCGATAGCAACGACCATACGTGGTTTGCGCGCAAGCATCCGTGCCAGCCAGGTGCCTTCTTGTGGGCCATTTCGAAGAGCGGCGCGGATTGACGACATAGCGCCAATAATCAGCAACCTCCGGATATCTCGCTGTCCCATTTTGGATGTCCTGCCGAGGATCTGTTTGCCGCCGGTAGACTGCTGGCGCGGGACAAGACCAAGCCATGCGGCAAAATCGCGTCCGCGCCTGAACTCCTCCATAGGCGGCGCGAATGCCTCAATCGCAGTGGCTCCGATCGGGCCAACTCCCGGCATGGTCTGAAGGAGTGTTGCCCTTTCTGTCATAGATGATCTGGCGCGGACGGTTTTCTCCAGCACAGCGATCTTCGCGCTGCAATCATCGATTTGATCAAGATAGATGAATGCCACCTCTGATACCGCCTCCGGCAAATCTGTAGATCACAAGCATATGAGGTCTCGGAGCTCCTTCAGCTGTCGTACGCCTTTCCCGGCAATGATCCCGTATTCGGCCAAGTGGCCACGGAGGGCATTGATGATTTGCGTCCGCTGACGGATCAGCGGGTCTCGCGCACGAAAGACCATCGCACTGGCTTGTTGTTGTTAAGTTTTTACTTCGACAAATCGCATGGTCGGGCGCGATGCTGCCTCGACAATCGCTTCTGCGTCCGCCGCATCGTTTTTTTGACGTTTGACAAACGGCTTCACATAGACCGGAGCGATAAGTCGCACTTTGTGACCCAGTTTAGAAACCTCCCGTCCCCAGTAATGCGAAGTTGCACAGGCTTCCATTGCAACCACACAGACTGGAAGCTGCTCTAAAAATGGTAGAAACTGTGCTCGGCTGAGCTTCTTGCGGAAAACGACGGTTCCATTCGATGTTGCTCCGTGGACTTGGAAAACACGTTTGGCAAGATCGACGCCGACTATGCTAATTTGGGACATGGATGCTCTCTCCTTTGTTGGGTGACATTGACTTCACCAATCTGGCACATTGCGATGCCGTCGGGATGGGGGCATCCACCCCATCAATTCCTGTATTGAGCGGTGGGATTGACGATGATGGAACCGAAGCAAGAAGTGCAGGCGGCTTTGTTTTATGAGTGTTCGCTAGAGGATCATGTTCCGCAAGATCATCTGCTACGGTCGATTGATGGTTTCGTTGATCTGAGCAGTATTCGGTCTCACCTTGCAGATTTCTACAGCCATACAGATCGCCCATCTATCGACCCTGAGCTGCTAACTCGGATGCTTCTTGTGGGGTACTGTTTTGGTATCCGGTCCGAGCGACGGCTCTGCGAAGAGGTGCATTTGAACTTGGCCTATCGGTGGTTTTGTCGCCTCGATCTGACCGACCGTATTCCGGATCATTCGACATGATGTGATTGCGGCGGTCGCTCTCCGGTGGCGAACGAGGTCCGGTATGTTGGCCTCATGGAAAAAGCCGTAAGGAGAACGACCATGAAGTACTTTGCAGGTTTGGATGTTTCTTTGAAAGAGATTTCGATGTGTGTTGTCGATGACGAGGGACGTGTCGTCTTTCGGAAGAGCTTGCCCTTTTGTCCGCTGGCGGTGCGGGATGCCTTGGAAGAGTAAAAGGTGGTGCCACAGAGGATCGTGCATGAAAGCGGACAGATATCGATCTGGCTTCAGCGGCAACTTGAGGATTTGGGGTTTTGCCTACGACCCTGCGACCGACAGCTACACATGTCCCGGCAACAAGGAACTGCGAACATATCGCCGGAACTTCTCAAAACCTCGCAAGCCCAACGGCGGTAAAGATGGGTTTATCCGATACCGTGCATCAAAACACGACTGCGATGCATGTCCTCTCAAGCCGCAATGCTGCCCTAGTGACCCCGGGCGATGCGTGATGCGGTCAGTCCACGAAGCGGCACGAGACGTCGCGCGCGAAATACGCAAAATGGATGCCTACATGACCTCGTTCATCCAGAGGCGGAAAGTCGAGATGCTCTTCGCGCACCTAAAGCGATACATAGGCCTGCCGATGATGCGTCTCAGAGGGCCCAAAGGCGCATGTGAACAGTTCCAACTCGCAGCCACAGCCCAAAACCTTTGGAAACTTGCAAAACTGGTTCCGCAACCAGAACCAACAGGCTGAGAGGAACGGACCAGCTGCTTTGGGCTTCGCCTATCGGCAACTCCAACGTCAACTTCTTCAACACTATCTCCACACCAGCGCCATTGGGTATGGGCCGCAGAAAACCCAATTGTGCTGTTCAAAAACACCGCGTTCAGAGGCCATGTAAATACTGTTTCCCGAGCTGCGTAAGCCTTTTCTTCTTCGTATCTGACAAGATCATACAAGGTCACTTCTTCCAGCCTGTTAAAATGTTCCGGCGTCGCAGAAATTAGCCGCTCCGCCATCCAGCATGGTATTCTTGCTGGCATTTTGGCTGGTTAAATAAACCTGATTATCATCCGCTGGGTAAAGTTTAAAACAAACAGGGCGGCATAAGTCATCCGCCCAAGCGCTCTATCGTGGCATTGGATTGGTCGCGTGTTTGTAGGGTAGCCAATCCGTTATCTCGGGGTAATACAGCTTCCGCCATTGGCGGACCCTTGGGTTCATTATTCTGCGAAATAGCGGTGGGATCATGGCGGTTAGTGTCATAACCGGGTACCCATAGGGCAGTTGCGGGGCCTCGGCTTCGGTATAGTTTTGCAACATCGGAAAGCGGCGGTCGGGTTTATAGTGATGATCCGAATGGCGCTGCAGGTTTATCAGCAACCAGTTCGATGCGCGATGGGCTGCATTCCAGGAATGGCGCGGTTTGACATGCTCATATTTGCCATCGCCCAGATGCTCACGGGTCAGGCCGTAATGCTCTATGTAATTCACCAACTCCAACTGCCAGACCGCAACAAAGGCCTGAAAGCAAAACAGGCCAACGCCCGCCCACCCGCCAAGCAAAAAGGCCAATAAAAGCATACCGCCTTGCAATGCTGCGTATCTTGCAAACGGGTTGGAAAGGTGAAAAGCGCCAAGACCCTTGCGGGCCAGCATCGCTTTTTCAGCGCCCCAGGACGACACCAGACTTTGGCGCAGAACACGCGGAAAGAAGCGATGAAACCCTTCATTATACCGGGCTGTGACCGGGTCTTTGGGTGTGGCAACATAACGGTGGTGAACCAGCAGATGTTCAGACCGAAAATGGCAGTACAGCACAGAGGCGAGCAGCAAGTCACCCAGCCAACGCTCCACCCGGTTTTTCTGGTGCATGAGTTCATGGCTGTAGTTGATCCCAATCGTACCCGAGATCACACCAATACCGAAGAAGAGCCAGATTTTCTCGGACCCGGACAAATGCGTCGTGTGCGTGACATGCCAGATCATCCCGAAAATCAGTGCGAATTGTAGCGGAAACCAGATCAGTGTGATCAGACGATACCAGTACAGATCACCCTCGGACGTCTCAAGGTCTGCATTGTCAGTGTTCAGTCCGATGAATGCATCAAGCAGGGAAAACAGCCCCCAACTGGACAAGGGTAAAAGCACCAGCCACCAATGCCCTTGCTGGGATACGAATATCGCCAGCGGAATCAATCCGAAGGACAGCGCAAACGGTAGTGCGCTGCTTAATCTTGAAACCTTGGTTGGGCTTAAAGTGGTCATGGGTCGATTTTATCCTGAGACTCTTTCTAGGGACTTAAGTTAGATCAGTCATTGATCCCGGTCAAAGCTGGATGGGCGACATCAAACACTTTGCGCATAACAGTCGGCAGTTCGGAGGGTTTGAAGCTGGAATGCGGGATAAATTCACCCGTGATCGGGGTATTCTCGTGGCTGCTATGGGCGATCTGCACCTCAAGTTTCAGATGGAAATGCGTAAAGGTATGCCGGACCTCGACATCCGCGCTTTGCCAATCTGCCGTGACCGGTGGGACCACTTTAGGGTTATCGGACCAGTCACTACCAGGCCAGCCGAGCATCCCCCCAAGCAAACCTTTTTCCGGACGGCGTTCCAAAAGCCATGCGCCATCACTGCGGCGGGCAACATAAATGATACCGTGGCGGATGGGCTTTGTCGTCTTGGGCAGTTTGCGGGGTAGGTCGGCGGCAATACCCTTGGCACGCGCGCTACATGGATCACGCCATGGGCAGATGCCACAAGCAGGGTTTTTGGGGGTGCAGAGTGTGGCCCCAAGGTCCATAACTGCCTGCGCATAATCGCCGGGACGATCAACTTGGGTCACTGTTTCGGCCAATGCGGTTAGCTCAGATTTGGCTGTGGGAAGGGGTGTTTCGACCGCAAACAAGCGAGCCATAACACGCTCAACATTGCCGTCGACAACGGTTTCTGCCTGATCAAAGGCAATTGCCGAGATCGCGGCAGAGGTATAGGGGCCGATACCGGGCAATTTTTGCAAAGCTTCACGCGTGTCAGGAAAGGTGCCGCCATAATCACGCGTCACAACACGCGCACATTTCAGCAGGTTGCGGGCGCGGGCATAATAGCCAAGGCCAGCCCAGGCGCCCATAACGTCTGCGTCCTCGGCGGCAGCCAGATCATTCACAGTAGGCCAGCGGGCCACAAACTTTATGAAATAGTCCCGAACAGCTGCGACAGTGGTTTGCTGTAGCATGACTTCGCTTAACCAGACATGATACGGATCGGGGCGAACGCCTGCCTGTCTGTCTGCCGGTGACACGCGCCACGGCATGGTTCGGGCATGAACATCATACCAATCAAGAAGGTCATTGGCGTCAGGGATATCACGCAAAGTTTATAATCTCCTGCGATGTTAAATTGCTGGCATGTGGGACAATGCCCGCTAGTATATGATACTCAAACCAGATGGATGTCATGGCCCGCACGGTAACCACTTCGCAGCCCGGAAAACAATCACGTCGAAGGCGTGGGTTTACGGCTATGTCCGGGCTGATTGAAGGGCGCGTGCGCAAAGCAGGGGAAACACGGGGCTTTGCGGTGATGCGGCTTCTGACCCACTGGTCTGACATTGTAGGCGACGATCTGGCAAAAATGGCCCACCCTGTCAAAGTGGGTTACGGACGTGAAGGATTTGGCGCAACTTTAACAGTGCTGACCACCGGATCATATGCGCCAATCTTGCAGACGCAGTTGCAGATTATCCGAGACAAAGTAAATGCGTGCTATGGATACTCTGCCATCAGCCGCGTGCGGATCACCCAAACAGCCCCAACAGGTTTCAGCGAAGGTCAGGTTGCATTTCAAGGTGCTTCTGGCGATAAGGCAGCCATAGTACCGCCCGAAGTTAAAGAAGCTTCGGCCCGCGTGTCCGAAGGCGTCGAAGATGAAAGATTGCGCCATGCCCTTCAGGCACTTGGTGAGAACGTGATGACGCGAAAGATAAATTCATAAGGATCGAATGGATATGAAAAAGAATATCATTCTGGCGACTGTTGCCTTCTTCTTTGTTGGGATTGGTGCGTATTTCCTGACAGATACAACGCCTCAGCAAACGGTAGCATCCGCAAACGCACAGACGCAGGATGCGTCGGAGGTGGATACCTCTGTGGTCAAGGAAATGTTTTTGGGTGACGAGAACGCACCTGTGACAGTGGTGGAATATGCGTCCTTTACGTGTCCTCACTGTCAGACATTCCATGAAAATGTCTTTAAGCAGTTGAAGGCAGATTACATCGATACGGGTAAGGTCAAGTTTGTGTTCCGCGAGGTCTATTTTGACCGTCTTGGTCTATGGGCCGGCATGGTTGCGCGTTGTGGTGACGGATCGCGTTACTTCGGAATTGTCGATCTGATTTTCAAGGATCAGCGTACCTGGACTCAGGGTCAGCCTGCTCAGGTAGCGGACAATCTGAAGAAGATGGGCCGCTTGGCTGGCATTGATGGCGAAACACTAGATGCCTGCTTGCAAGACAGCGAAAAGGCGCAGGCATTGACAGTTGTATATCAACAGAATGCCGAAGCCGACGGTATCCGCGCGACACCGTCCTTCGTGATCGATGGGACCACTCATTCGAACATGAGCTACGAGGACATGAAGCGTCTGATCGACGAGGCGCTTTAAAGCTTGTCCAATAGGGTATCGAGGGCTGACCAGTCCTCGATACCCAAACGGACGGGGACAGTCAGAACTTTTGAGCGAAACGCAAGGGGAAGGCGCACCGCGTCTTTTTCAGTCGTGAGCAATTGCGCGCCAAGGGCGGCAGCTTCGGTCTCAAGCCGGGTCATCAGGGTATCAGACAACGGTTGATGATCCTCCAAAGCTTCAGCTTTTGCGATGTCAGCCCCAAGGTCGCGCAATGTGGCAAAGAATTTCTCGGGGTGGCCGATACCAGCAAAGGCCAGTACCCGGGTGTCTTGCCAATCCATGCCAGTTTGCAATGGTTCAAGATATGCTTTGATCTTTGGGCAGGTAATATGTTCGCCCCATTGTGTCTCAAAACCGCTTTGTGCTTTTGAACTTCCAATGCTGATCACTGCATCGGCCCGCGTCAGCCCGGTGTTGATCGGTTCACGCAAGGGGCCTGCTGGCAGGACATAACCATTGCCAAACCCGCGCATGGCATCAACGACCACCAATGCGATGTCTTGCACCAGGGACGGGTTCTGAAACCCGTCATCCAGAACAATGATTTCCGCACCTGCCTGAACAGCAGCCTCGGCCCCGGCCCGACGATCTTTTGCAACCCAGGTTGGGGCGAAGGCCGACAATAACAGCGGCTCATCCCCGACCTGCGTGGCAATGTGTTTCTGCGCGGACACCCGTATGGGGCCAGTTTCGCTACCGCGATACCCGCGGGAAATAATATGGGGGGACAGGCCCCGCGTGCGCAGATGCTCGACCAGTGCGATAACAGTCGGCGTCTTACCGGTTCCGCCCGCATTGATATTGCCAACGCAGATCACAGGTACAGCTATCCTTTCAGGTGTTCCCTGCCGTAACCGCCGGGCTGTCGCCGCTGCATAAAGGCGGCCCAACGGCGACAGAAGATACGCTTTTATTCCCGGAGGCTGATACCAAAAGCGCGGCGGTTGCATTACTTCGTCCCGGCCTGATCAAGGATGGAGTTGATCAGAGTGAATGCGTTATCACTGGCCTCGGCCCCGCTAGAGCTGATTTCCCATGCGGCATGGGCCATCTCGGCGGCTTTCTGAGGTTCCAGCAGATCAGTAACGGCTTGCCCCAGACTATTGGCGTTTGTGACTGGCCGCGCGCCACCGGCCTCTGCAAGTCGTACATAGATTTCGCGGGCATTATTAACATGGGGACCATGTAGTATGGCCGAGCCAAGCGCAGCGGGCTCAAACGGGTTATGCCCGCCGATTTCAACAAGCGATCCTCCGACAAAACTGATTGAAGCGAGGCGATACCACAGACCCATTTCGCCCAGTGTGTCGGCCACATAAATCTCGGTATTATTATTCGGCTCATCCCCATCCGAACGCAGGCCGACATCCCAACCGTCAGCGCGCAAGGTTTTGGCAATATCGGGGCCCCGTTCGGGGTGGCGTGGCGCGATGATCAGCAGCAAACGGTGGGCTGTCCTGCGCGCCAGAGCGTTGGCCTGCGCAACGATCGTCTCTTCACCGGGATGGGTAGAGGCCGCAAGCCAGATCGGGCGGGTTTCCAGAAGACGTGCAAGCTCGGCGCGCTCTCCTTCATTATGAGGCAATGCACCACTGCTTTCCTTGAGCGACCCGTTGACACGGATTTTGTCCGTTGTGGCACCCAAACGGCGAAGGAATTGTGCGGTTTGTTCATTTTGCACAAGGATGTGGTCGAAGCGATTCAGCAGTGACCCGATGAAAGCAGGGGCCCATCGCCATGCGTCATGAGATTTTTGCGACATACGGGCATTAAGAAGAAGCATCGGAATACTGCGTGCGTGGGTTCTGGCCACCAAGGCTGGCCAAAGCTCACTTTCGGTCCAAATGGCGATATCGGGTTTCCAGTGATCAAGAAAACGATCCACGAAAGGGACTGTGTCCATAGGTGCAAACTGGTGAATGGTTTGATCAGGCAAGCGCTTGGTCAAAAGCTCGGCAGAACTGCGGGTGCCAGTGGTAATCAGGACATGAATATCCGGGTGTTCCTCGATCAAACGGCCAATGAGGTCCAGAAGCGACAGGGATTCGCCGACGCTTGCAGCGTGAAACCAGATAAGCTGGCCATGCGGCCGTTCTGCCGAGGCAATACCACGGCGTTCCTCGACACGGTTCGGGTCTTCCTTGCCTTCTGCCAGCCGCTTTTCCAATTTGCGGTTGGCATAGCCCACCAATCGAGGAGAAAGTGCCAAATAAGCCGCAAGGCCAAGGGAGTATCCCATTTTTCTGTCCGGTTTAGCCCAGTTCTTCGGTTGGGCTGGCCTCTGTCTCTTCATCACGAAGGCGGTGAATATGTGCAATGAAATAACGCATATGGGCGTTGTCTACGGTCCGTTGTGCCTCAGATTTCCATGCATTATAGGCGCTATCGTAGTCCGGGTACATTCCAACGATATGAATGTCATCAACATCCTTGAACGCATTTTTCGTGGGATCAACAAGTTCTCCACCGAAAACAAGATGCAGGCGTTGGGTCATAGGAAGGCTCCGTTCAGAATGGTATTTGAAACGATAGTAAGGGATCGATGAGATAGGCGAAAGAGGATATGGGCGCTTAACGATCTGCGGTACTTGCAGAAAATAGAATTTCAAAAGCAGTTCCTGTTTCAGATGAACCAAGTTTTATTTGCCCACCGGCGGACGCTATGATCTCGGAGACAATGGTCAATCCCATTCCGGTGCCTCCATTGTCCTGACGCGTGGTGAAAAACGGATCAAATACCCGGCTGCGGTTTTCGGCAGAGATGCCTGTGCCGTTGTCTTGAATTTTCAAATCAGTACCGCTTTGCAAAATCTCAAGCATGGTTGCGCCATGTTCGCGGGCATTCTCGACCAGATGGGTCAGGATAATCGTAAGGTTTTCCTGAGACAACGGCACAGGTGCGGCACGCCCTGACTGGCGAATGTCCAGCTTTGGAAATCGCGAGGCGACGTCTCGGACACTGACCTGCAGATCTGCATGCCCTTCGTCAGTGATCTCTTTGGCGGCTGCCAAGCTGCGCAAGCGCGCCAGAAGGAGTGTCATGCGTTCCGCGTCTTCGGTGATGTTTTTCAGAAAACGGTCCTTCTGCTGGTCAGACATGTCTGTTCCCTGATCGCGCAACAGCTCCACCGCGCCTAGAATTGATGTGATTGGCGATTTCAGCTCATGCGTCACATGTCGCGTAAAGGTCTGAATTGCGTCAGAGCGTCGGTGCAAAGTGCCAGCCATTGACAAAAAACTGTCCCCTAATTTTGCAATCTCACGTGTTCCATAATGCTTCAGTCGAATAATCGATGTTTTGCCTTGGTCCTTAATATTCTCGGTTGTCTGAATCAGCCCATAAATTGGACGTGTGATAAAACGCCAGAAGACGAAACCGATCAGCAAAGACGAGAGCAAGACGATAAACCCGGCGCGCAAAAGAATTTTGCGTTCCCGATAGGCGTATTCAAGAATATTGCCGGGTGTGCGACTGACATAAATCGCTCCAACCACCCGCTTGTCCAACGTGACAGGCATCGCAACGAAAACACGAATATTTGCCCTTCGGCTTATCGACCAAAGGGGTGGGGTCGGCTCATCCGAAATGCGTTGACGCAAAACGGAGGTCGGCTTGCCGGACAAAGCCAGCGCGATCTCTGGCACATGGGCAAGATTATATCCACGCTCGCCGGTGCCACCTATGACATGGCCGAATGGATCAACAAACTGGTAGGCCGCCAGCGTTCTGACCTGTGATCGTTCGGCTATTGCAGAAAGGTCGGGTGCGATTTTCTGATAAACCGGGCGCATGGGGCGCAGATTTGGCTGCCCATCCGGACGCGGGGGTTGAATGGTCGAGTTCCGCGGGTAAAGCGTGGGCGGAACCGGTGCATAGGGCTGTTCCGGGTCAGGCCATAACTCTTTCGCTATCATATAGCCTTGCCTTGGATCACCCTCTGCCTTCAGAAAAGCTTCCGCAAAAGAGGATGCCATGACCGAGGCTTGAGCGATCAGCGATTCCTCTGTCTGCTGAACCAATTGCTTGCTGTAGAAATTCAGCAGCAAAAGTCCTGTTATAGGCAGGCTTAGTAATAGGGCAAAGACAGACGCCACAACCAACGCAAGCGAGGGGCGCCATTTTTCTAGGTTTACCCTTGGCATGCATCAAGCCGCAAGCCGACACCGTGGATGGTCTTGACCCCATCAACGCAGCCAGCCGCTGACAATTTGCTGCGCAGATTGCGAATATGACTGTCCAGTGTTCTGTCAGACACATGGATGTTGGAGCCATAAAGCTGTTCCAGCAATTGGGCGCGGGTCAGAACCATTTCGGGACGCTGGAACAAGGCACGAAGCAAAGCGAACTCTGACTGGGTCAGCGATATGTCCTGATTTGCAAAACGACATGCATGTCGGTCAGGGTCGATACTCAGCTTTCCGTGGACGATATGGCTGGTTTCAAGTGGGTCCCGGTCACGGGTGCGTTTCAGGATAGCGCGAACACGCGCGACCAGTTCGCGCGGGCTGAATGGTTTTGTCACGTAATCATCGCCGCCGATCTCGAGCCCAACCACACGGTCAATCTCATCATCACGGGCGGTCAGGAACAGGATCGGCACCTCAGACTGACGTCGAATTTCGCGGCAAACCTCGAAGCCGTCTTTTTCAGGGATACCCACATCCAGCACGATCAGATCGGGGGCCTCGGTGTTGAAGGCGGCCAGCGCTTCGGTCCCGTTGGTGGCGGTGCGCAGGTCCATTCCGGCGGTGTCGAGGGCGAAGGTAATGACCTCGCGGATATGGGGGTCGTCATCGACGATCAGGATACGGAGACTCAAGGATGCATTCCATCGCTGCTGGTTTGAGCGGTAAGATAGCGGCTGAGACGCCAATTGCGATAGCCCCATTCGCGCCAATTGTTCGTAAGGTCCAAATACATAGGTTGCCAAACGCCGTTTGCCGTTTCGTATCCGCTGAAACATGGAACAGAGATGGTATCAAACGGCAAGATGGCAGGTTTTGCGTGTATCCCAAGGCTGCATAGATAGTCTTTGTCCAATGGCTGACCTTCGCCCGAAACCTCCAGGCTGTGTTTGACATTGTAATGGGCGATAACGGACGGGTAGTTGACGAAGCTTGTTGCGTAGAGCGTTAATAGACTGGCGCCAAAGATACGTGTGATGATCCAGATATTGGATTTATCCAAAGCAATTCGGATAAGAATAAGCGCGAAAATCACTGCGACAAGCCCCATCCAGATAAATGCAGACAGTCGCATATAGGTTAAGGAATAAGCCGCGACATAGAGGTTTAAACGCAAAACCGAGGATGCAACCAACACGATATTTTGCCCGACCCAAAGATACAGCAATACCTTCGCCTTTTTGTCGAGCGGCCCGAAAGTCGTTGCCGCCAACATAATTGCACCGGACAGGATCGTGGTACACAACAGTGGGTAAGCGCCGCGATGGGCATAGGTGGCGTAGGTCATACCATCAGGCAGCTCTGCCCCGCTCCAAAGATAGGTCACATCCAACAAGGTCTGGACTGCGAACAGGACATTCAAAAGGATCAGCGTGTTCATAATCACATCGGCCCGCAGCCATGTTGGGGCAGCAACATGCGGCATAGTGCTGGTTCTGAAAGGCGTGAAATGCGGGTTCAAAAATGGCCAGAGCGCCAGAAGCAGGATAGCCCAAAAGACAATACGTGAAGGGTCAAACACGGCCAAGAAGATATTGGACAAAAGGTTATCCGCACTTCTTTCTAACAAAGGGTTTGCTGCCAGAAACAGAATCGCAAATACGAAGGCCAGACCCACCGGGATACCCCAGCTTTTTAGCAGACGTTTCATATGCAGCGTGCCATGTGTTGCTTGCAAAATAGCGCCGAGATCATCAACGATCCAGCCGGTTGCCTTGCAAATCATCTGCCAAACCGCGTTTTGATAATGCCGCAGGGCAATACCCTCAGCGCAGAGAAACGTGATCAAAAAGCCCGCCATCAAGAACAGAAGCGACAGAGGCGTTGCATGTTCCAGTATTGGCAATGCGGCAATGATCAGAACTACGCTGGCCTTCAGAATATGCCGCGATCTGCGTATAACAGCCTGCGTCAGAACAATTGCCACCGCGAACAATACGGCAGACAGGCCCGGTTGATAGCCCCAAAGCAACCAGTCCCCGAAGCAGAGCAAGGCGATGACTGCCAATAGATTTTGACTATTTGGTACGCCAGAGATTTCACCATGAAGGGTGGGTGGAGCAGTATCCCCGCCACCTGTATCAGCCATCATCCACCACGCGTCCACAGCCAGACCACGCGGCACATAGTTTGGGAATTGATGTGCCATTAGAATGCCCTCTGACGGTTTCGGTAAACCCAGGCCCCAAGGATGAGCGCCAAAAGCGCCATGCCAATAAGCTCACCCGGTTCAGGCGTGGAGCTCCCTGTAACACCGCTTGGATAGGCTGACGCTTCCACACCTTTGACTTTGGGCAACGGGACCGAGGCGGTTGGCGTTCCTTCGGGGTTCGCGTTGATGATCTTGCGTGACACCGCGACAAAGGACGTCCAGTCCGTCACAAGGCCGTAACGCAACCCAAGCTCCGTCACTTGACGTTTCAGATCACCTTGCAATCCAGTGCGATCAATCGCGTAACGGCGCATCAAATCGGCAATCCGGGACCTGGCCCAGACCAACGGCAGGGCTTCCGTACCGTTTGTATTTTCGGCAGGAAGATCGACACGAACGGGCAGTGTTACTGGTTGTCCTTGCGCCATAGCGTTCACAGTAATGGGGTAGGTGCCAGTGCCATCGTACCGCGCCAGCACACGAACTGTATCGCCAGCGAATAGATCCGGCAGCACGTCCGGTGTCTGATCGACCACCTTCACATCGCCCCAGTCGATTGTCAGATTGGTCAGAAGCGGGCTTTCCAGACGCATTGCCAGGGATTGCGCTGCGTCCAGACCCGACTCGGTCGGGTCAACATAACGGACAAAGCCACGCCCAACGCGGGCCATTTCATCCAGAAGATACCTATTGACCGATGTTCCAACCCCAAGGGCGTAGATGCGGGCATCACCAATGAGTTCATCCACAGTCGCCAGCACATTTTGTTCGTCCCCGATATAGCCGTCTGACAAAAACACGACGATGCGCAATGTGTTGTCAGGTTGCGGGGCGGCAAAGGATGTGCGGATGGCATTGGCAATTTCCGTACCGCCACTGGCCTGCAAGTTTTTGACAAAATCATTGGCTTTACGAATGGCTTCAGGTGTTGCGGGCTGGGCCTGTTGCGAATACGCCTCGGCAGTTCCTGCAAAGCGGATGATACGAAAGTAATCCCCTGCGCGCAGATTGTTCAGGGCATGGTGCATGAAGGCTTTGCTGGCTTCGATCGGCGCACCCCCCATGGAGCCCGACGTGTCCAGCACAAACACCAGTTCCCGCGCTTGGATAAGGGACGGGTCAGGTAGCTTGGGCGGTTCAATCATCAGGCTGATCACACCGCCACGTTCATCACGATGGGTCAGCGTTCCGGCCTGAACTGTCTCGTTCGACAGATCATACCGCAGGACGAAGTCACGATTATCAATGGTCTTGCCACGGCTCAGATTGATCTGACGCGTATCCCGCCCGGTGACATCAATCTCATGCGTGATGCTATGAACAGCTGTAACAGGCATTGGCGCCTGCAAATCGGCCCGGATCGAGACGCGATCCTGCGCGATGGATTTAGGCAGGTTCAAACCAGCAACACCGGGATAGGCAGGTAGTGCCGGTTGCAATTTACCTTCATAGCGTGGGCCTACAATCAATGGCACGACAAGCTCATACGCGTCATCAATACGTGGAACGGTCTGGACGTATTTTATGGTAACAGTGACCGGCAAGCCCGGCATTAGGTTCGCGACCTTCTGGGTAAACATATTCGGGCGATGTTGCACCAGCAGTGTCGCGGCCTTCCCCTCGGACGCGGCTTTATTATATGTGGCCTGAGCTTGCTTTTTCTCTTGGATGACGGCTTCGATGATCTCGTCCCCGACCTCCATGGTCATGGCATAGACAGCTGCCCCTTTGTTCAATGGGAAAAGGTAGGTTGCATGAAGTGCGGCATCCGTCGGATTCTCAAACACCTGACGAACGGTTATGGTGGCCAGATCGCCACTGATCTGCGCGTCAATATCGGTACTGAGCAGAGGTAACGAAACCTCTTGTCCGTTAACAACGGCATTCAATTGCCCACCCTGATCCTCTTGCGCAAAAGCAAGGGGGGCAAGCAAGCTGAGTATGATGCTCAGGACTGCGCGTTGCAGAGTATTAGACAGGATCATTTTCATCTCCTTTCGAGGAATTAACAGGGATATCAAGGGCATGAAGCGTCGCTATTTCGAGCGCGGCGCGCTCCGCATCGGGCAGCGCCCAGGGCGTGATCCGTTGCAAACCGGACCATGTCGCGCCGGGCTTTGTGAACCAGTGCCAAACAGCGGCACTGACGCTTGGAACAACATGACCACTATCCGAGAAAAAGCTGACCTCGGCGCGCCATGACTGACCTTCTGTATCTGTCACACGGTAAACGCTTGTGGGGATTGGCCCAGCACGCGTTCCGATGAACTGCACGTCAAAGCCAAGACCGCGCAGGCAATCCTCGGGGTCATGCAAATGTCGAAGTGGGGATCGTGTGTTGGTCAGCAACAGACCCATCGGGCCAAAATGGGCTTTCGCAGCACTGCCGCCATATTGCTGGAAATACGCCACTTCCTGAGGCGACAAAGGCTTAGGTTGACGCAGGAAGCCGTTCAGTGACAAAGGCAGCCGCGCCTGCGCAACGTCGGTCGAATTATCAAGTGGTTTATGTGGAACAACCACGATCAGAAATGCAATGACAGGGAAGATCAGAACCAACCAGCGCGGTAGCTGCGGCATTTTCAACTGAAAGCTTTGCACCGTGCGAACTTGTCCGCGGCCCAACCAGATCAGTGGCGGCAACGCTGAGAAACCTAGCGTGACCAGCCCGATCAGGCTGTGCCACGGTTCTGCCATCACATCGAAGGGCAGCAGGACAAGACCCAGAGACAACCCCGTGATCCGAACTGTATTTGCAACAACGCAGGCGATGGGGATCAGCAGTGCCCCTACCAATGCGTTGCGTAATTGCGGTCGTATGATCGAAGTTGCGATTGCATAGAGTGCCGCAACCAGCGTCAGGCCCACCGTTCCGGCGCACGGCAGATCCACCAAGATGATCTGTCCGCGTACTGTGATTTGCACCCCATTGCACAAAGTATCGGGGAAAACCAAGCCAAGCAGCCCACAAGCCCCATCCGCAGACATTTTTTGCAAACCATAGCCGACCGAGCGTTGTAACAGCCGCTCTACCGGCAGAGTGAAGAAGAACACCACACCAATCCAAAAAGGAGATATGGCCCGTACCCGCTGGTCCACCCGGCATAGGCGCGCCAGCGCATAGGCATCGATGCACAAGGTCAGCGCGCTTAGGGTGTTTATATCCAGTATCTGACCCGCAAGTCGGATCAGCGCGGACCCCAATAACAATAACATTGGGGCCGCGCTGATCCCCTGCACCCCCGCCCGTTGCGGGGATGACAGGCTGAACACGAACAAGGCAATCACCGCCAGAAAGAAAACCCACCCAAATGAATCGTAAGCGGGATCAAACCAACTACGCCCTAGCCATAGAACAGGGTCGATCGCCAGGATCGCTGCACCTATTGCCAGAAAAAGGTGGTGGATATATGCTGTATATCTGCTTTGATCATGTATCATGGACCAAAGTTAGCAAGCTGATCTGCATATCAGCCTCGCAAGTCATGCAAGTCTTCCACAAATTTTGTGCAGTTTTTGTGCAGGCTGTTCGTAACTTTGTCATTGTCGAACGTCGCGGGCTTTTGACTCGATACCGTGGTTTTACCCGGGCCAGATAGTCTATCCCGCACCGTTCACTGAGGGCAGAGCTGCTTTTGGTTGATCATCCATTAATATCCACTTGCATAACTCTGCCCCAGATACAGCTACATCAATGTCAGACCGCGCTAATCAGTGAAAAATCAAACACCCGCTGAAGGGCAGTTGAGCAATTGAAGATTCCGCGCGCGTACCCCCTGAAAAGTTCTCAAAGCGCCTAAAAATAAAAAATGCATGATTTTTAGGCGAAAAATGTGTTAGCTGCGAGATAAGCTATCATCGGGTGAATGTAAAACGAGTTAGGACATAGTATGATTATTTGACAAAAGCTCATTGTGGGCATGCTTCTGAGCGTGGCGTGTGGGACGATGGCAATAGCGCAGTCGAGCGATACAGTCACCTTGCAAAGCAAAGACGGCAATACGACGCTAACCGGCACGCTATTGGAAGCGCCATCCGGGCAATTCCGCATTTCGACCGCTGCCGGAGTTATGGAGATTGACGCAAGTAGGGTGGATTGCATTGGTGCAAGTTGCCCAACAAACAGTTCTTTTGACCCCGACGCTGAGATAACGCTGCAATCCCCTGACGGAGTGATCAATATTACCGGCAAGATTACAGACATAGTGGATGGGAATTATCTTATTGACACAGATCTAGGCGTGATGCGCGCCAGTTCATGCAGTACGTCCTATCGCCTGACGCTGATGATGCGATTGCGCAATCAAAGTTTGTAGTGGAAAGATCGCCTCAAAGCCGGTCGCGGATCAACTCCCTGTTCAATGGTTTGGGCAGCCAAAATGAGTTTAGTCTGGCTGCACAAATGCGTGATGACATGTCGCAATGGGACCGCCTATCAACGACAGTTCGTTTTCCAAACGGCACACGCGTTGCTGTGTTAGGATTTGCAGACAGCATCGGGCCGTTTGAAAATAATGAGCGTCTTTCGGGTAGGCGTGCTGAGGCAGTCGCCGGGGCTATCGCGGCGCAGGCAGGCGGACGACTTCAAAATATTGCCTTTGAGACACGCGCTTACAGCGAATTGGCACCGGCCGTCTGTAATACAGACGAAAATGGTCGCGCGATCAACCGTCGGGTGGAAATCTGGTTGGCGAAATAGGTAACGACTCATGTCAAATGTTGGCAAGGAGCCTGAATTTGACACTAGCTAACGTCGGTTAGTCGGTGCTTTCTCTGTTATTCGGGAAATGGGTAACTTTCTCATTCTCATGTGACTACAAAGGCAGGCTTAACAAATATCCAGTCAGGTACGCAGATCAACAAGGCGGTTAACATGGACAACTGCCTATGCAGTGTTCATGTAAGACGTCATTCGTTCAATGAGCAGCGCCGGCTAAAATGGGCTTTCGATACCTTCGCTGCAGCTTCAATGCACTCGCCGAAACCATCAACGGCCTATTCAAAGCTGAGGTCATCCACCGCCGTGGCCCATGGCGCAGTTTCGATCCCGCAGAATGGGAGACTCTGAAATGGGTCTAGCAGAAATTCTATGAGCAGCATAACGAGTTCGGTAAAGTCGCGTGAAACAGAGTAACCGGTCTCCGGAAAAACCATGGCGGGTCACATCCGCCGTTCGATTTGGAAAGTTGTTTGTCACTTATTTTTTACCCGTTGAATCTGCATCAGCGAGGTTTTGGACCAGAGCTTATGAGTCCAACAACTTGAGCAATAAATAGGCAAATGGCCTGTATCGGGCATACCCAATTCCAAACTGTGGCGATCACTATCGGTTGCGCCGTAGCCAAGCCAAAAATGGGCGAATAAAACAGCATGTAGCTGTTCAAATGGCCCGTATAGCCTATATTTTCGATTAATTTAGGGCAGCCTAGTGTACATATTATTAATGTTTGCAAGTTCAAGAATAAAATCGTTAACCTTACGTTAATCTTTGATTCTGAATTTGGTATTCTAAGCCCGGGAGAGCGTTACCTTGGACAAGACAACTATAGTTATAGCAGACAGTCATGAAATCGTACGAGAAGGTATCGCTGCCCGTTTGGAGGCATCTTGCGAAGCAGACGTAGTCGCTGAGGCAGCAGATGGGTACACAGCTATAAAAGCATGTCGCCATCACCAGCCTGATATTCTATTGATGGATTTGTCATTAACAAGACCTTCAGGCGAGGAGACTCTTACAAAGGTGCGTAGTAGCAACCCGGAAATGAAAATAGTCGTCGTTTCATCAGATCCGAGCATATCGAATGCTTTTTTTGTTTTGTCGCAAGGTGCGATTGGTTTTATGCCGAAACAAGCTAAGGGTGCAGATTTTATTAACGCAGTAAATGCTGCAAAAAGTGGCTATACGTACTTGCCGGTAGAATTCTTGAAGGAATTCGTCAAGTCGCGTCGTAATCTGACCCGAACGGGGAATATTTTCGGATTATCGCCCCGCGAAGTGGAAATTTTGGAGGCTTGTGTAAGTGGTCAAACGACAAAGGAAGTGGCCCATAACCTCAATATTAGTGTACGAACTGTCGAAACTCACAGAAATAGTATCTATCGTAAGACCGATTGCAACTGCTCGGCGGATCTAAATAAAATAGTATTATCAATGAATTAAGATGACTTACAACTGCGTTCGGTAGTGCAGCGCGACAAAAGTACGTATATTTTTCCTATTTAAAATACTCTAAAGCTCAGTTAGGCACTAATATAGTACTAATGAGGGAGTATTATTGTTGCGTAATGCCGATGACATTAAGGCATCTTCTAATGTAATTATCTTTAGAACAACTGATGACCTGAAACAAAGCCAGCTTTCTCCGCCAATGTCGTTGCCGGAGGATATTGAGTTTGGCAAGCCTCCTGTGATGCGGGGTAGGGAAGTTCAGGACACTGACGCCGCAGATATCGATGTTTCAGTTTCTACTGTACGAAAGCGCATCGGGCGTATGGCTTCAGATTTCGAAGCACGAGCTGAATTGGCTACTGCGATTGATGGGAAAACTGAAGGCGAACGCAGTCTGAGTGAACAGGAAAAAATTGAAGAGCTTCTAGACCGTCTCGAAATGCCGAATAATCAATCGGCAGATATTCGTTTTGAAGCTTTTAGCCCACCAACATTTGTTAGTGCCGTATCTGGCGACTCTTGGCGTGTGCAAGAAGGCCCTGGTGCAAATGTATTGCCGCAGGATGCGGATAGTGCGTTCGTTCAAGACGAAAATAGCGAGAGCGTTGTGCTATTGTCTGCTGATCTGGGTTTTCGGGATCTTCAAACCGCGACGGTAGATGGGTTTTCGCGTGAGATTGTAAGTCTTGCAACTGAGATGGGTATCTCGCTGGAACCACAGGATGCAATAGATCGTCTTAATTCAACGATTTTAGCGCCATCACGTGCCTCCATTCAAGGTGGTGGACCCCGTCAGCCGGTCCGATTCCAAAATCGGCTATATGATGCAGAAACTCAGCAGCTAAATATCTAGTCCACAACGACGTTGCGAGCGGCACTAAGTAACCCCGCATATTTCTACGTATTCTCTATCGCAAACTCTAACTGAAGCTTGGCCTACGCTTTGTGTGCGGCCAGTGAGTCGCGATAAAGAAATGCGGGAGAAACGCTCAGTGCGTAGGATAATATTGATCGCCCTGTTAGCCTTGTTCGTCAGTCTGGCTGGGTGCAAAGAGATTTTGTATTCCAATCTTGATGAAATCGAGGCCAACCAAATGGTGGCTGTTCTGGAGTCGCATGGTATTGCGGCAAGCCGAGAGCGCGATAAGGACGGCATCTACTCAATTAGTGTTGCAACAGATGAGGTTGGCACATCCGTCACTATCTTGCGTGACAATGGATACCCACATCGCAAGTTTGAATCGCTTGCTGATGTATTCACTTCCGATCGCATCGTCGGCACAGCTTTAGAAGAAAGAGCACGATTTACCTACGCGATGAATGAAGAATTGAGCAATACAGTCTCGCAAATTGATGGAATACAGGCTGCGCGGGTTCACGTTGTCTTACCAGAGCAGAACAACTTTGATACACAAAGCATGGAAGCCAGTGCGTCGATTGTACTGTACACCGAACCCGGCTTCGATCTAATCGAAATACAATCCGCTCTCAAAACGATGATGTCGCATGCCGTAGAAAATTTGAACTACGAGTCAGTCGCGATTTCATCTTTTGAAGTTTCTAGTCCGCAGGTAGGACAGGTGAACCCAACGTATTCAGATTCTGCGACTGCAGCCGCCGCTTCAAACATCAACAATCTGGTTATGCCAGATCAGCTGCGCAAAGGACATGCCCTAGACCTCATCTTTTTTGGTGCGCTGGCACTAATGGGAATATTCTTTGGGGGTCGCATTCTGTTCCGTCGACTGGGTCTTGGGTACAGCAATCATGACTAATGTTGAACAATCGGACGCTCTCGAAGTGTCGGCGCTACTATGCCTGGATCTGAAGTATGTCGACGAGGACCTGCGAGCACTTTGGTACCCAGAAATCACCCAAGGCGATGCTCGGAAGGCGATGGAACAGAACACGCGCCTCAAAGGACGTATTGAGGAATACCTTGCTGGTCAACTTGATATCGAAACAAACTTTGAGTGTCCTGTATTTTCAGAAATGGCAGATCTTTTGAAATTGCTTAAAGCTGACGTTGAGTTGCTTACAAAAAATATGGGGTTTTTGTGGAACGCAAAAACCGTTTTGCGATACGCGTTTGAGGGGCAGCTTTGTGCGGATGAACTAAAAGCTTTTGATTCACATTTTCGATTTGCCGCGCGACATCATGTTAAATTATCGCCGGAATATAGCTACAAAAATTCGGCTAAGGATTTTTCTTTGTCGAAAATATGTGAAGATGGCCAACGTTGCCTCGGAGCATGGTTGGCACAAATTCCAGATTTAGTAGTTGAGCGTATCGCGTTTTTAAGGCCAGACCTATTCCAATCGCCAGTCGGGGTCAGTAGCAATCAAGAGTTAGAGGTAGCGCAGATCACCATAGACGCACTTGGTCAAGGCGAGGCTTGATATGGGCGGTCTGAGTTACGCTAAAAGAATTCCTGCTGAGGATATGAAGAAAATCGAAAGCAGCGCGCTTCTTGTGGCCGAAGCGACGGAACAAGCCGAGCAAATTTTGGCCAATGCAGAAGAAGCCGCTCATTCTTTGAAAGTTACCGCCCAAGAAGAGTATGAACGCCAATTAGAAGCATTACAAAGTGAGCACCGTGATAAGATAATTATGAAGGCAGAGCAGGCTGCCGACGATATCTTTGCGCGCGCTATGATTGAGGCCTCAGAAACTGTTAAAGAAATCCGGGATGATTTTGAAAAACTGACCCCATGGCTCTCAGATCTTCTAAGATCTGCAATGAAGTCAATACTTGGGGAATTATCTGAGGAAGAAGTAGCCACGGCAGTGCTATCGGAAGGGCTCAAAAAAATTTCTGAACGCTGGGAATTGATCTTGGAAACCGATGTCACGACGGCAACGAAATTATCAAAATTGAAAGAGAGCGGTCACTCGGTCTTCGATGGCATAAAGGAAATCCGGGCTATCACTGGGCTGGAGTCAGGCGAGATGCGTGTTCTAAGTCAATCTGGCGTTTTTGACATCAGTTTGCCGGTCCAACTCGAAATCCTGTTGCGGATTTTGGAAGAAGAGCAAAGTACGGAAGGATGAACGTAAAAGAGCTGATACGCCGAACAGAATCGGCAAAACGCGCAATAGACGATGCTGTATTGCATCGCAGATATGGCCGCGTTTGTGACATTCAAGGACCAATAGTAAGTGCGATAATGTCACCCGCATATATTAATGAGACCTGCACCATACACACTGAGACCGGCTCAATTCCGGGTGAAGTTATCGGGTTCAGGGGTAATTTGGCTTTAATTAGCCCATTTTCGGAGCTATCGGGCATATCAACCGGTGCAATGGTGTCTCCTGGAACTGGAGCGCTTACAGTAAGCGTCGGCGATCACATGTTGGGCGGCGTATTTTCTGGTCTGGGCAAGCCTATTACGCAGTTGGAAAACGATGACACAACGGAGTGGTCTGAGGCTGTTCGACCTGTGCGAGGAGAACGCCTGAACCCAATGACGCGCCCATTGATTGAGAATGTCCTGCCAACTGGATTGCGCGCGATTGATGCGACGATAACACTTGGGCGTGGACAACGCATTGGGATCTTTGGACCACCAGGCACAGGTAAATCATCACTTTTTGCGGCGATTGCGACGCACTGCGATGCGGACGTAGTTGTCTTGGGTTTGATTGGAGAACGAGGCCGGGAATTACGAGAGTTTCTGGATCGCCAGCTCCCCCAAGATATGCGGGACCGGATAGTCGTTGTGGCATCTACATCAGAGGCACCTCCGATGGAGAGGTTTTATGCAGCCCATACTGCAACAGCAATTGCAGAAGGGTTTCGCGACGAAGGCAAATCTGTACTTCTGTTAATCGATAGCCTCACGCGCGTTGCGAGAGCGTTGCGAGAAATCGGGCTGGCAGCTGGAGAAGCTCCGACACGTAGAGGTTATCCGGCTTCTGTCTATCCAGAATTACCAAGACTGATCGAACGCGCTGGCTGTGCAAATTCCGGCTCGATCACAGCAATTTACACCGTACTCGTTGAGGGCGACGGCCAGGGCGACCCGATTGCTGAAGAAGTCAAGAGCCTGACCGATGGCCATATTACGCTCAGCCAAAAAATTGCTGACGAAGGTCAATACCCGGCGATTGATGTGTTGCAGAGTCTGAGTCGTGTGATGCCCGATATCGTGTCCCAGCGACATATGCGGTCGAGTATTCAACTGCGTAAGATACTGGCGAAGTATCAAGAAATAGAGGTCTTGGTGCAGCTTGGCGAAATCCAGCCGGGCCATGATGATGATGCCGATATCGCAATTGCCAAAATCAATGATATTCGATCATTCCTGTCGCAGAACACCCACGATGCAAGTGACTTTTCTTACACAGTTGAAACACTTCAGGAATTGGTCCGATGAGCACAGACAGTCGATTGGGTCAGATGCGCCAAATTCGCGAGTTTAGCAAGCAGCGTCTAGAGCGTCAAACGCAAGCGGCGCGCAAAGATTTTGATTGGCGGCAGGAACGAGTTCGTGTGATGCAACAACGTAAGAAAGACAAAGAGCGATCGGTACGGAAGGACATCAAGAAGGCACAGGAAACTGCTGAATTCGTGCGTGATCCAGCTGCGAGATTTGCAATTTTTGGTCATATTCTCAGACATGCGAAGGCCGATCTAGAACGCGCCGACCGCGGTGTTAGTAGAGCGGTAGATCGTAAAGCGGCGTCCCAAGGGCTAATGGATAGCGCTAGCGTCGAACTGAAACTTGCTCGTAAGAAACTTAGCGTGATTGAGGAAATTATTAATCAACAAACATTGCTCTTAAAACGCCAACATGAGCTTCAAGAAGATGAGGACATTTCCGAAATAATCTCTAACAAACTTGGGCGAGACAGATATGCTTAATCCTAATCTGGACCTTGTCCCCGCAACTACATTGTACAGGTTTGATCTTGAACAGCAAAACAGAACCTGCGCGAGCATTGCCGCAGAGCTGGACAGTCGTGAATTGAGTGTGCCGATTCAACTTTGCGGTCATTCCTTCCATGTTTCAGCGCCGGGTCAGCCAGACCGCGCTTCTGCGCTGGTAACAGTCATTGGTATGGTTGTTGATGGGCAAGTAACGACTTTAGTTGTTTCTCAGAGATTGGTAGATCATTTTCTGTCCCTTGCCGGGATTACCATAGACACAAGTGTGATGGGCCAAGATGCTTTTGCGCTGCTGCTTGAACATATTTTTACCGCGGAACTGGCCAAGCTGGAAGAAATTCTCGAAATCAAAGTTAGATTTGAAAAGGCTTGCCGAGACTGCGTCGTGCCTGCAAACACAGCATGTAGTGTTTATTTAGAGTGTATTGATACCGAACTGAGCGAGTTACGCGGTTTTGTAATGATCGAAGGTGTCAAGGATGTCATCGACCATTTAGTTCAGGAACTTCTGCTCTACGCCAAAGATGAAGACGAAGATGATCCGCCATTTGTCGACATCTCATTTAATCTGAGTTTGCGAAGTGCCCAGTATGCTTTGGGTCTCGATCAGATAAGGCAATTGGCCCCCGGTGATGCGCTGACTTTCGGCAAATCATGGAATATTCACAATGACTACCAAGTCTATGTTTCCAATCAACCTGTAGCCATGGCCTCCGTCTCAGGTGACCATGTTTGCATAGATGCTTTTATACCAATTTCACCTGAACAAAGGAGACTTCCAAACATGCAAGATCATGCCCTTTCGCTCGACACGAATAATTTGCCTGTTGTCATTTCCATCGAGATTGACCGCAAGGAAGTGATGCTGTCCGAATTGACAGACTTGTCGGTCGGTAGCGTGTTGACATTTGATACAGAGACTCCTGAGACCGTTAAACTAATCGCAAATGGAACCGCTATTGCTGAGGGGGAATTGGTGAAAGTTGGAACGCAGACCGGTATTCGTATCAGTAAGATGATTTGATCTATGGAGCTTACCACACCTCTCGTCGTTGGGTTTCTTGGATCGTTTTTTCTGGTCGCCGTGCTGTCTTTAACGGCTTTTATCAAGCTGTCAGTTGTTTTTATGATCATACGTAATGCAATGGGACTTCAACAAGTGCCGTCGAATATGATCTTGATGATCCTGGCACTATTTCTCGCGTTTTTCATTTCAATGCCCGTATTTAGCGCAGCAACGACAGCGCTTGTTGAGGCTAACATTGAGATTAAAACTGCCGAGGATCTGCTTGACCTATGGCGCATTGGAATCGCACCATTTCAAGATTTTTTGAAAGCAAACATAACCCCTCAACATCTTATGTTCTTTGTCGATGTATCCAATCAGATCTGGCAAGGATCAGGCCTAGTTGGCACTGTGGATGACTTTGTCATCCAAGTTCCAGCTTTTATGATCACCCAATTGACAGAAGCTTTTGAGATCGGTTTTTTGCTATACCTGCCATTTATTGCAATCGACCTCGCGGTTACTGGCGTTTTGATGGCCATGGGTATGCAAATGGTGCAGCCAAATATTCTTGCCGTGCCATTCAAATTACTGATTTTTGTCTTCGTTGATGGCTGGTCGAAGCTCGTTCAAGGCCTGATACTCACCTATGTGGGGTAATCATGGAAAGTAGTCTATACCTTAACTACCTTGTCAAATTCATGGCTGACACCGCACTTCTCGCCGGTGTGCCTTTGGCGGCAGCGACAGTGCTAGGGCTCGTAGTTTCGATGTTTCAAGCGATTACACAAATTCAGGACCAAACCCTCAGCCAGACTATCAAGATAAGCGCGATTGCTCTCATCCTTTTATCATTTGGTGCAGGGCTCGCCGGGCCGCTTCTAAACAGTACCAATGAAGTTTTCGGAACATTCCATATGATGGTACGCTAGTATGTCCGACGAACTTGCAATCGTTGTGCTTGGCGCAAGGTTTGAAAATCTTTACCTCATAATAATAATGGGTCTATTGAGGCCCTTAGGCTTTACATTTGGTTTCCTCGTATTTCAATGGTGCTTTGGGCAGTCCTCAGTATTGCGTGTAAGCGTGGCCATGTCGTTGGCAATGCCATTGATAATCGGCAATATTCAGGATGTTGGTCTTCTCGCACAAACGGCATCTGTTTTCGAGTTAGCTCTTCTTGCACCCAAAGAATTTGCACTTGGTTATGGAATTGGGATTCTTTGCTCTTTGCCATTTTTTGCTTTGCAATATGCCGGTGCAGTGACGGACGGCTTTCGCGGTGAAACTGAGAGTGGGCTTCAGGACCCCGCTGGCGGGGCGATCCAGACATATTCTGTTTTATATATGATTATTGGTTTTTTTGTCTTTTTTGTAAGTGGCGGTATGTGGAACGTCATTAGCATGGTTTATCAAAGTTTCGAAATATGGCCAGCGACAGTACTACTTCCAATTCCTTCAAATCGCTGGATTGAAGTATCGGGCACGATCGTTACCGACACGCTTCTGCTTGCAATCAAGATTTGCAGTCCTCTCTTGTTTTTTATGATGGCCGTCGAGTTGACGTTAATTGCAGGTGCCAAAATGAGCAGAAAGATGGGGGTCTATGATTTGTCATTTGCAGCCAAAAACACACTGGCAGTTGTCGCATTGCCTGTCATTACTATGGTGATATTCCGGATGTCGCCGATGCTTACGAATGGCATTAATGACGGACTAATGCTATTAGGAAGTTTGCTGAGATGAGTGAAAGCGAAAGTAAGAACAACCCGGCATCTAATCAAAAACTACGCAAGCAAAGACAAGACGGCAGTATCGCTCAAGCAACAGATGCTGCTGCAATACTGGCAATAATCTTTGCAATTCTTTTGCTGTGGGGCAATTTAGGCCTGATCATAAATCGACTAGGTGGTTTGTTCGATTTGTCTATCTCACAAATAGGACAGCCGTTTCGTTTCGCGGCTTCGGCGGTTCTAAGCCAGATGTTGGTGCAGTTGGCGCTCATAACAGGACCGGTTATTGGCATTGTTACGGGTTCGGCAATACTACTAACATTAATATATAATCGCGGCATCGCTTTTGCGATGAAACCAATTATTCCAGATATAACTAGAATTTCACCAAAAAGTGGGTTCAAGCGGATTTACGGGATGCGTGGCTGGTTAGAAACCTTGCAAGCTGTTGTTCGGTTCTTGATCTGGCTAATTGCTGTGTTGGTCTTAATTTGGACTGTCCGAGACATTGTCTTACATTTCGATATCTGCGGTATTCCGTGTATTGTAGAAACAAGTGTTTCGACCGCGCAGAAGATGGTGCTGATCGCTATAATAATTATGCTTGTATCGGGCGTTATCGACATGATTGTACAGAAATTTCTGTTTTTGAACGAACAGAAAATGACGCACTCAGAGGTAAAGAAAGAACAAAAAGAGCAATCTGGATCGCCTGAGATTAAGCAAGAACGCCGACGCATTCAAAACGAAGAGGCTCGAGCAGCGCCAGCAATCGGAGTTGATAAGGCGAATATGTGCTTTTATTGGGGAGATTATGCTATTGCCATGCGATATCACCCTGAACACGCGCCGTTACCTCGAGTATCAGAACTCGCCAGAACACGAAATGAAGCTGTAGAGTTACGAAGAAAAATCCGACACAACGGCTTTCCTGAACGCGAAGATCAACTTGTCACAGAAACGTGCTTGACAGTCCAAAGAGGTCAAGCCGTGCCGGATCATATCTATGATAGTTTGGCAATTAGTATGAGCGAGATGTTCAGCTAGGTTGTAAGCGGTAAGCTGCGCGGCAGTCACACAGATTTGGTGTAGTTCCAGGGTAGCAGTTTGTTGATGTCAGCCTGTTGACCCGGCCCCGTTAAATCAAGCCACTTGGGTGTCAGTAATCCGTCCGGGCACAAGATGAGCCATGTGGCGCCATTGGTCCAAGCAACAATGGCGAATGCCGTCAACCAGCTTTGGCAGACGGGCTTTCCCTAGTTCAAGGTTCTAGGCTGCGGTTGATTTATCTCAGTACAATCCTTGATGATTACAACCGCTACATCATTACTTGGAAACTCTGCACAAACATGCGAGCGGAAGATGCAATTGACACAATCGCTGTCACTGCTTTTTAGATCTTTCGTCCTTCAGCATCACCTCGATGGCATCAAGGCGCATCATGACTTCGTCCCGATAAGCATCGGTCTTTTCGGTATCTTCCACATGATGGGCGTCTTGCATCGAATTCACGATCAGGCCGACCAGCAAGTTTACCACAGCAAATGTCGTGACCATGATGAAGGGTACGAAGAAGGCCCAGGCATAGGGGTAGATTTCCATAACAGGGCGCACGATGCCCATGGACCAGCTTTCCAGCGTCATGATCTGAAACAGAGAGTAGGCCGACAGGCCCAGCGTTCCGAACCAATCCGGGAAAGCGTCCCCGAACAGCTTGGTCGCCATGACAGATCCGATATAGAAAATCAGGCCCATCAGGACAAAGACAGACCCCATGCCGGGTAATGCTGTGATGAAGCCCTCCACCACGCGGCGCAAACTTGGGGCAACCGATATAACCCGCAACAGACGCAATATCCGCAGGGCCCTTAAGACAGACAGCCCCCCGGTCCCGGGAACCAGTGAGATACCGACGATTACGAAGTCGAAATTATTCCAACCGCTGCGAAAGAAGGACAGGCGGTATGCAAAGAGCTTAGCCAATATTTCGGCCACGAAAATAGCAAGGCAAACCGCATCCAAAACGTGGATCAACCAGCCCCAGCTGTCCATAACAGTTTTCGATGTCTCAAAGCCCAACAGAACCGCATTGAACAGGATCACCCCAAGGATGAAATTACGAACATCCCGTCGGTCCAGCAGTTGGCTTGTCTTTTCTCTTAAGGTCATAAAAATATCTCAGACATTCAAGTTCGGCTGATATGGGGTTTTGTGAACTGCGCGGCAAGCTCAACATGGGTTGACCAACGGAATTGATCGACGGGTTGCACCCAGTCAAGGGTGTAACCTGCTTTGAGAAGGATTTCCGCGTCGCGCGCAAAGCTGACCGGATTGCACGATACAGCGGCAATTCTGGGAACCGCGGCTCGCGCCAGCTCTTCTGTTTGTGCCAAGGCACCTGCACGCGGCGGATCGATGACAACAGCATCCACATGGCGCAGCTCATCGGGCAGAAGGGGTCTGCGGAACAGATCGCGCGCGATCGCGGTAACTTTTCTGATCCCTTGTGTCTTGCGCCATGCCTGATCCAATGCCGCGACAAGATCGGCGTGCCCCTCAAATGCAAGAACTTCAGCCGTTTGCGCCAATGGGAGTGTGAACGTCCCGCATCCCGCGAACAAATCGATGACATGCTCTGCTGACCCTATGGCTTTCTGAACAGCAGACACGAGCGCATATTGGCCATGCTGTGTTGCTTGCAAAAATGCGCCGGGTGGCGGCGTAACATGCGCCGGACCGAACGTCTGAACAGGGGCATGTCGGGTCACGACCACATCGCCTTCGTTGGACAAGCGCGCGATGTTGTACTGCTTGGCGAGCGCGGCAAGTGTTACCAGATCCTGTGGCCCAACCGGTTTTGCGCCACGTATATCAATGTCGGTGCCAGCTTTAGAGAGCGTAACAGCAAAGGAAACCTCGTGCTTGCGTGAGCCAACCGCTTGCGTCAAAGCGGCAAGCGCGGGGCGCGCAGCCATAAGATCGGGCTGCAAAAGCTGGCAATCAGGGATGTCGGTCAAAACGTCCGAGGCTTTTGCATGGAACCCGATCAGGGCACCCTTCTTCGTGCGCCGCCCATGCAATGTTGCGCGCCTGCGGCTTGCAGGTGGTGAGGTCAGAATTGGGAAGATCGATGTTTCGATCCCGCGTGCGGCAAGACCTTGTCGGATAATGTCTGTTTTCCAAGCGGCGACAAAGTCATCGCTGGCATGTTGCATTGCACAGCCACCGCAGGTTTTGAAATGACGACACGGCGCCGCAACACGATCTGAGGATGGGGTCACAATGCGCAAGTCAGGGTTCAGCTCAATCACTTCACCCGGCAATACGCGCTCAAACGGGCCTTGGTCACTGCCAAAGCCCTCACCCTTATGGTTTATCCTTGTGATCTGAACCGTCTGCATTGGCTTGGGATAGCGTATCGAACCTATCCAAGAAAGCCGCTTTATTGGAAAAAGGCCGGAACTGAATCGAAGCAAGATCCGTCTGATCACGTAATTGGTTTGTTCGTTCAAATATGTAAAGTTGTAGTGCGCCACTTCGATAAACCGCAGTATTGGGGATACGAGAGTTGGAATTTATATTCTTATTGCTTATTTCTGCCGGTAGCATTGCGTTTGGCGGCGTGGGTTTTCTTATCATGCGCAAAAATCGCGTTGCAGAGTTGCGCCTCAGACGTGAAAGCCTGCGCTATGATAGCGACGCGCGCCTATACAGATGGGTCGAAGCAAGTGGGGATGAGCGCAGTTCGGACAAGCATCCTGATCGCCCTGGTGGTGTCTGGTATGACGCCGCAGTGAGCGCAGATAGTAGAGTCGGTCCCGGCGGCCCCTGATATTATTATGTAGCTTCCGGTGCGCGGATTAGCTTTACGTCAGATTCGCCGGACCGATGTTCAAAAGCTGACGCTCTTGGACAACGAAGGGAAATGACAGAGCGGATTTGCCAAACGCTTACGTTTATTCGGCGGCTTCATTGATCCCGATAAACCCGCCGGATTGGCGTCGCCAGTAGCGTGCATAAAGCCCGTCTTTGCTCAGCAAGGCATCATGCGTGCCGTCTTCTACAATGCGGCCCTGATCCAGAACGATGATCCTGTCCATCCGCGCAATGGTAGACAGACGGTGGGCGATGGCGATAACGGTTTTACCTTGCATTGCCTTTTCCAGCGCGGATTGGATCGAGGCCTCGACCTCGCTATCCAACGCACTTGTCGCTTCGTCCAGTATCAGAATCGGCGCGTCTTTAAGCATAGCGCGGGCCAATGCGATGCGTTGTCTTTGTCCACCGCTAAGCTTTACACCCCGCTCGCCCAGATGTGCCTCATATCCTTTACGACCCTTATGATCTTGAAGCCCAAGGGTAAATTCATGCGCTTCGGCTTTGCTGGCGGCCTCGAAGATTTCGCCTGTTGAGGCATCAGGGCGACCGTAAAGGATATTGTCGCGCGCAGAGCGGTTGAACATCGCAGTCTCTTGCGTAACCATACCAATGCTCTGGCGGAGACTTTCCTGTGTCACCTTCGCGATGTCTTGACCATCTATCAGAATGTCGCCCTGCTCCCGATCATAAAGGCGCAAGAGCAGCGCCACGAGCGTTGATTTGCCTGCACCGGACGCCCCGACAAGCCCCAGTTTTTCGCCCGGTTTGATTGTCAGGGAAATGTCGCGAATACCGCCAATCTCGCGCCCGTAGGTGAAACTGACATGGTCGAAAACAATTTCACCCTTCTGGACTTGCAGCATTTTGGCGTTCGGGCTGTCCAGTAACCCATGCGGCGGGGTCAGTGTGCGCATCCCGTCCTCGACTTCGCCGACATTGGCATACATCGCCATCAGCGTGAAACTGACCCAACCCGTCATCTGCGCGATACGGATAGAGACCGCCCCGGCAGCGGCAATATCACCAGCTGTTGCGCTGCCCGATTGCCAAAGCATCACAGTGCCGCCGATCAGGATCACTGGCAGCACGCCTGCGGTGAACATAAGTGCAAAACGGAACCCGGTAGACAAACGCCCGAACTCCAAGGCGCGGTCGCGTAGAGTGGCCATGGCATCGATGGCGGCCGCGTCCTCGTGACGGGCATGGCCGAAAAGTTTCACTGTTTTGATATTGGTGATCGTATCCACCACTTGCCCCGTGACCATCGTGCGTGCACCTGCACGCGCTGCTGATCGTTTGCGGATGCGTGGCATGAACCAATGGATCATCAGCAAATAGCCGACCAGCCAGACGGTCAGAAGAACGCCCATGGTCCAGTTTATTGTCACAAGCAGCAGGATTGATCCGATAAGCGAGGCAAGCGCAAAGAATACAACATTGATGGTTTCATTAACCACTTCCGTTAGTGCACGCGCAGTCTGCATCTGCTTTTGCGCAATGCGTCCTGCGAAGTCATTGTCGAAGTAATCCACTGCATGGCCAAGGGTCCAGCGGTGCAGACGGCTCTGGATCAGCGGATAGACATTGGGTGGCACAACGATGCCGTTAAATGCAGCACTCGTCCCAAAACTCAAAGGTCGCAGAATCAAGAAGAACCCAACGAAGACTGCAACAAGAACCCAATTATCAGCAAAAAAGGTCGCAGGATCGCCAGTGGCTGCATCAATCACAGCCCCCAGAAGCAAGGCAGTCACAGCTTCCATCGTGCCCGCCAATGCCGAGAAAAACGCAGCCACCCAAAGCACAGGCCAGGATCCTGCAATACACCACTTGCAAAAGGCCCATAGCGTGCGCGGCGGATCTGTGTCAGCAGGCTGAAACCCATCGATGAGGTTGCCAAGCTTGACCAGCAGCGGCTCAAGCGCTTTCAAGCTTCTTTCTATCATTCTGCTGCCTCCTTGCTCAGGAACATATCCATGATCGCTGCAATCATGTCCGCGGTTGCTGTGCTGGTAGATCGTAGGGTCGTTAATGACACGACCGCGCACTCCCAATAGAGGGCGCCCCGATTTCCCAGAAGCCGAAACATTGAAAATGTGCCTTGTGTATGAGTGGCACATATAATCAGGTCTTTATAAAAAGACCATGACAGCTGACGCCGCAAGACATGCAGCCATACCTATCATAAAAATTTGCCAGGCCTTTTGGGAATTCAGAAGGTATGTCAAAAGCGATCCAGCATAGGTCCAGAACAAGCAAACAAAGAGGTTCAGGCCCGAGAAAGCTGTCGCCAACCTTACCGCTTCCTGCGTTGGCGGAAGACCGCTTGCATAGGCGGTTGAGGCGACCAGAGCTACGGCCCAGACCTTTGGATTGACCCATTGGAACAGGACAGCCTCAACGAATGTAAACGGTTTGTCTTGCGCTTTTGCAGTAGGGCTGCGGCTGACTGTGAACAGCTTCCAGGCCATCCACAGAATCCAGCATGCTGCCAGGGTTTTCAGGATGAGTGCCAATTCTGGTTGTGCAAGCAACAAGGCCCCGATGCCGAGCCCTGTTAACCCGGACGTGATCCCGACCCCAAACGCAACGCCCAGAATATGTGGCACAGTTGCCCTTAGCCCGAAACGCGCCCCTGATGCTGTCAGCAGGATAACATTCGGACCCGGAGAAAAGAGGCCCGCAAAAACAAAGGCGTACAGCGGATCGAATGTCACGAAAGCAGATCTTCCCGTGTCAAAGCAAAGCCCGAGCGGATCCAGCGTTCTTCCAACTCTGACAGTTTTGCGCCAAGGGCTGGACCAGTAAATTCTGGCATTAAATCTTTGGCTTTGATGGGGAAGCTGGCTTCTGAGCCGTGTTTAATCTCTTTGTCCAAGTCTTCAGGCAAAGGTTGCTCAAACAGTGCCGCCCGAACCAGTGCGATGTTTCGGGCATGTGCAGCCCCATAATGATAGGCCAATTCTGCTAATGGTCTGAGGTTCCCCAGATCGCCACGTGCTGTCGCCAGATCGCGTGCATCGCTTTTTGAGAGACGCCAGTTGTCGCGCAACTCACCACCACCCAATGCCAGCGCACGTCTGATCCAATCGGGCGTGAGGCCCTTTTCCAGATGCACAAGCGGTGCCAAAGCCTTTGGGTCCGCGCCGGGCATGACGCGCTGTAAAATACCTGCTTGTGCCATTGCAGCGACAGATGGGGCCGGATCAGGGGCAGATAAAAGCTTGATCATTTCCGCCCCGATCCGTTCGCGCGACAGACCTGCAAGCCCATCGGCACCGTCGGCACAGGCGGCCAGACCTTCTGGATCAATTCCAGTTTGTGGATCGCCATACCACGCATGAAACCGGAAGAAGCGCAGGATACGAAGATAATCCTCTGCGATGCGTTGGGCTGGATCATCAATGAAGCGAACCTGCCTTGCCCGCAAATCCCGGAGCCCATCGACCGGGTCTGTGATCACTCCATTCGCATCAGCATAAAGTGCGTTCATCGTGAAGTCGCGTCGCCTTGCGTCGTCGCGCAGATCCTTGGAGAACATCACCTCCGCGCGCCTACCGTCCGTTGCGACATCCTTGCGAAAGGTCGTCACTTCATGGGCGATCCCACCCGCCATGACAGTGATGGTGCCATGGTCTAACCCTGTGGGAATCACCTTCAGACCTGCGGTCGTGGCCAGGTCAGTTACCTGATCAGGTGTGGCATCCGTACTCAGATCAATATCTGATACGGGGACACCAAGAAGTGCGTTACGCACGCAGCCACCAACGAAAAAGACCTTATAGTCTGCATCAGACAACAAGCGCATGAGCGCCTGTGTGCCCGGCATATTCCTCCATGAACCGTCGGCGCGCATTATTTCAGCCTGTCGGCAAGGCCGCGCAACATCCGTGCCGTCGCCCCCCAGATATAATAGGGGCCATATGGCACGGTATAATAGCGGCGTATCTGTCCCCGCCAGCGGCGCCCTTCGATAGCAAAGTTTTCCGGTTTTAGGACATGAGAAAGGGGTACGGTGAATATTTCTGCCACCTCTCCAGCTTCTGGGCGGTGATCGAAAGGTTGCGTGATATGGGCAACGAAAGGCGTGACCTGAAAACCGGTCACGGTTTCATGGCATGGCAAAGCCCCGAGTATAGCTGCCGCGCTGTCCGGCAGGCCCACTTCTTCCCGAGCTTCGCGTATGGCTGCTGCTTCCAATGTTGCGTCTGAGGCATCCAGTTTCCCGCCCGGAAAGGCGATCTGACCCGGATGATGTTTCAGCGCCGAAGAGCGCTTGGTCAACAGCACCTCTAACCCGTAATACCCTTCGATCAGTGGGATCAGGACTGCTGCGTCACGCAACTTGCGATTGGCGGGCAGCACAGTATCAGGGTTCAGATCAAAGTCAGATGAGGCCGATCCACTATACCGCAGGGCCGCTTTGATCTGGGCGATATCTTCACTTTCCTGCACTGGGCTCTGCCTCAAAACCAAGCGTCTTGGGGTCCAAAACATAATGCGCCCCGCAGAATTGGCAGTCAGCGGTCAATGTTCCATCGTCTTTGGTCATATGCGCAATATCGCGGGCAGAATATATCGACATGCTTTGGCGAACCTTATCTTCAGAGCAGGTGCATCCAAACTTCATGGGCTGTGCATCATAAGCAATGGGCATTTCTTCGTGGAAGAGGCGCACCAGTAAATCTGTCGGTGCAAGACTTGGCCCAATCAGCTCCATCTCTTCGACCGTATCTAACAGCGCATTGGCACGGGTCCAGTTCTCGGACGCAGCCCCATCCAGAATATCATCTGCGGATAGAAGCCCTTGCTCCCCAGAACTGCCATCTTTTGCGACAAAAGGGGAAGCCTTTGGCATATGTTGCAACATGATACCGCCAGCACGCCAACCTTCGTCCTGCCCCGGTTCCTGACTGCGGCCATAGGTCAATGCAAAGCGGGTAGGCAATTGCTCGGATTGAGCGAAGTAGGTCTCGGCACAAGCAGACAGGCTGCCACCGGACAAAGGCGTGATCCCCTGATAGGGGGTCATCCCATCACCTTGATCAATCAAAATGGCAAAGAAACCTTTCCCGATTTGCGGGAAATGCGGTGCGGTTTGGTCAAGCTTCTCGGCATCATAGCTGGCATAGGCACGTATGCGTGCGCGCTCGCCGTCTTCTGTCGGCCCGTAGTAATCCGTTGCAATCAACCGCAAAGGGCCATCCCCACGGATTTGCAAAGACAGTTTCCAGCGCAATTCGACCATCTGTCCGATAAGAGCTGTCAGTAAAGCAGCTTCAGCAACAGCGGCTTCAACAGCAGGGGGATAGTCATGCTGCGACAAAACCTGATCCAGAACGCCATCCAGTCGTGCAAACCGTCCACGAATGTCGCAACGGTCCAGCTGAAAGGGCAGAACAGTATCGTCCCAAGCGATTTTTTGTCCAAGTGTCATGGGGTTTCCTTAAGCCATCGAGATTGGCATACCGCGTCTATATAGGCACGGCAACGGGGTCTCCAAGACCTGCGATGCATCAACAGTTTGGAGAGGCAGCATGATCAGACGGTTTGGAGAGCCTGTAAGGCATGGGCAAAGCTATCGTTTACGCCCCGGTGCCTATGCGATTCTTTGGGCCGGGTCCGATATGCTCGTGACATTCCAATCAGAGCCAAAACCGGAGGTTCAACTACCCGGTGGTGGCATTGATCCAGGCGAAAGCCCTGTTCAGGCTTTGCATCGTGAAGTATTTGAGGAAACCGGCTGGGCCATTGCAGCACCGCGTCGTCTAGGGGCATTCCGGCGGTTTGTGTATATGCCAGAATACGACATCTGGGCCGAGAAGCTGTGCCATATCTACCTTGCCCGGCCAGTTTTGCGGCGAAGCGACCCGGTAGAGCCTGCGCATACAGCGCTCTGGATGCCGGTCCCCGAGGTTTACGACGCATTAGCCAATGATGGTGACAGACATTTTGTGGAACGATTTTTCAGGGCGTCAGGCTGAACCGGCGAAGTCAAACACAAGGGCTGAGACATCATCCTCAAAATCTGATGTGCCGCTGAATATCTGCAGTTCATCCATCAATTTTTCAAGCCACGCCCGTCCGTTAAGCGCGCTATGGTTTTGCAAAATATCTATCAACCCCGTTTCGTCCAGCAAGGCACCATCCTGGGTTGCGCATTCGGTTACACCGTCGGAATAGAGGATCAATCTATCCCCCGGTTTCAGCCATGCCTCAAAGCTTTCGTAGTTTATGCCTGGAATCAGACCAACAGGCAGGCCACCCGAGCCCAGTAGTTCTACCTGACCCGTATCACGCTGGATCATCGGATGAGGATGACCAGCTTGCACACAACATAGCTGCCCGGTTTGCAGATTGATAATCGTGAGCGCCATCGTGAAATAATGCTCTGTATCCAGTTCACGCAGCAACAGGTCATTAAGATGGCCAACGGTCTCACAGGGGTCGCGGGCTTTATAACTGCCATCCTCACGCTGGCAAAGCGCGACATTCTGCTTTGGGGTTAAACCGCTCAGATAACCTGCCAAACGCGCAGCCATCAGTGCTGACGTCACACCATGGCCAGACACATCAAGCGAGAACAAGCCCACTTCGGCGTCGTTAATTCTAAATTGCCCAACCAGATCGCCCCCGACATGCCCGCTGGGCTGCAAAAGCAAAGCGGCACTGCTGGTGCCAAAATGGATATCCGTTTCACGCACCAGTGACTGTTGCAACTTGCGTGCTTCGGCCAGATCACGGTTCAAACCATCATAAAGGGTTTGGATTTCGTCCAGTGTCTCATGGACGATACGATTTTTTTCGACCAGTTCGGACTGCATGTGCAAGATCCGTTCGCCCGCCCGCATACGCGCCCGTAACTCACCAAAATTGACCGGTTTCTTAAGAAAATCATCTGCACCAGAATCGAGACCTTGAGCGACCTCCTGCGTTTCGGCTTTGCTGGTTAGAAGGATAAAATAGCCATAATCGCTGCGTTCCATATTCCGGAAGCTTTTGCAGAATGTCGGACCGTCTATGCCGGGCATCATCCAGTCACTGATTATCATACTGACATCATGGGTCTCACACAGCTCAAGACCTTCATGCCCGCACCCGGCTTCGATCACCTCATAACCCCATTTGCGCAAAGAAGCTGTTAGCATCTTGCGTTGCATACGGCTATCGTCCACGACCAGTACAAGCCGGGATGTATCCGATGGGCTTATTTGCATATTTACATGTGCAGTCACAGCTATAGGTCTGATGATTACATTACCTTGATAGATTTCTTTGCGCGAAAGAACTTAAAGAGAGATTATTGTTCAAATGCTGTTCATTTCAATTTTAGCAATAACTGGCTGTTAACAGCCTTTATGTCTTTCTACCCATGCTAGAGTTGCAAGGGGTGCAATATGATAGACTGGACGCGTGTAAAGGAATTAAAGGACGATCTTGGCATAGATGACTTTGACGAAGTGATCGCGCTGTTTCTTGAAGAAGTGGAAGATAAGTTAGCGGCTTTGGCGACATGTGATGCGGCCATGTTCACCCATGATCTGCATTTTTTGAAAGGCAGTGCGGCCAATCTGGGCTTTGCGTCTTTCAGAAAGCTATGTGAACAGGCTGAGAAAGAGCAGAATACAGACGCAATCAGCGCTATCATGACATGCTATAAGGCGTCGAAAGAAGCGTTTTTAGCCGCGTCCGACGACATAAGACATGTTGCTTGAAGCGTGGCGTACACCTGAAATCAGATCAAGAACTCCGCCAGAACTTCATCATTCGTGATGTCACGGGGATCAAATCCCGCAGCGGTCATTTCGGCCTGTAGCTTTTCAAATGCACTGGCATGCTTGGTTTCGATACCAATAAGAACAGACCCGAAATTGCGGGCGAACTTTTTCAGGTACTCAAACCGGGTAATATCGTCATCTGGCCCCAAGAGCGCGAGAAAATCCCGCAATGCACCAGGACGCTGTGGCATGCGCAGGATGAAGTATTTCTTCACACCTGCGTAGCGCAAGGCGCGCTCCTTCACTTCGGGCAAGCGCTCAAAATCGAAATTTCCACCAGACGTCACACAGACAACCTTTTTGCCCCGAATATCGTCTTGCAGATTCTGCAACGCATCAATCACAAGTGCGCCCGCAGGTTCCAGCACCATGCCTTCAATATTCAGAAGATCAACTATCGTGCCGCATATACGGTTCTCAGGGGCGGTCAGAACATTGGCTGGGTCGATATCACAGAGCTGCTCGAAAGTATGATCGCCGATCCGGGCCACCGAGGCACCGTCAACGAAGCTATCCACATGAGGTAAGGTTACAGGACCACCGTGGGCAAGTGCCGCAGTCAGGCTGGCACCACCTGCTGGCTCGATCAGGCGGAACTCTGTCTCTGGCGCAGCTTCTTTGAAATACCGCCGCATCCCAGCAGACAAACCACCGCCACCAACAGGAAGGATAACCAGATCAGGCGATAAATCCATTCCTGCAAGTATTTCGACTGCGACCGAGGCCTGCCCTTCGATCACGTCCGGATCATCGAAAGGTGCCAGAAAATGCGCCCCGATCTCGACGCAATGAGTCTGCGCTACGGCCAGCGTTTGGTCAAAATAGTCACCGGTTAGCCTGATCTTCACATTCTCCCCGCCAAAAGCTCGGGTCTTGTGAATTTTTTGCTGCGGCGTGGTGATTGGCATAAACACCTCGCCCATCACATGGAAATGCCGACAGGCATAGGCAAATCCCTGTGCGTGGTTTCCCGCGCTGGCACAAACAAAGCGGTTTTGATCCGGTGCTGCAATCCTGCGTTTGAACATTGCATTAAACGCACCGCGTATCTTGTAGGATCGCACAGGCGATAAATCTTCACGCTTCAGAAAAAGCTCACAATCATACCGATCCGAGAGATAATCATTACGCTGCAATGGCGTTTGATCAAAAAGCGACCGCATCTGTTGCGTGGCAGAGCGGGCAGCTTCTGCAAAATCGGTCATGCCGCTACGGCATCGGGTTTAAGTTCATCGGCCAAATGAAGGTGCAGCGCATTAAGAAGGCTGACAACAAGCAATGTCACGATCCACCCGGACAGAGAGCTGAGCAGTACAGAAACAAGCGGATTTATCCTGAGCGTGAGTCCCGGAAGAAGAAGCGCGATACTAAGTATTAAGGTTAGCATCAGTGGAATTAAAATTACACTCCGAATGGCTTTCGTCGCTTTAAACGATTTCAGAATATTGATCGATTTGTCTATCGCATTGGCTGGCAGGCTGAGAGAGAGCCGCAAAACCACATAAAACGCGATCAATAGACCCGAAATATTGATAATACTGATCACAAAAATTGGTACAGCATCAGATTGTATGATCGAAAGTGTTGCAAAACGAACCGGTACGTAGATCAGCGCAAATATCATGATAAGCAACAATATCTGCGTCATGTAATTGGACAGGGTTATCATCGAAACCATGGGTATCCATCCGCGGCCTTCATCTCCGCTCAATATGTATCGATGCCAGCGTACCGCAATCCAGCTGAGCGTGACATAATTCATCACGATCGATAGCATTGTGAAGGTCCAGAACAGAGGTGGTAATTGCGACGTGTCTGACTGTGCGGTTGTTTCAAACTCCCAGCCAAGCAGAACGTCGGCCATATACCACAGCGCGCCCGCAGAAAGTATCCAGATCACTGAGGTCAGACGGATTGCCTGAAAAAAATTACCAAGCAGTAATTTCAAACTGTTCAAGAAAATGCCGAAACCTGTGCGCATATGCTATGCCTTGCCTTAAAGTGTGTCTTTAACTTCCCTTGATTAAGAGGCAAAGGTCCTTCGGGTCAATCATAGACCCCCGCTGGTCTTGCACAGCGGCGGAAGAGACGCTATCGCGCAACAACTGATAAATGTCGGAGCGTTCTTATGTCTGCCCCCAAGAAAGTTGTGCTTGCCTATTCGGGCGGGCTTGATACCTCGATCATCCTGAAATGGTTGCAGGCGGAATATAACTGCGAAGTTGTGACTTTCACTGCCGATCTCGGCCAAGGTGAAGAGCTTGAGCCAGCACGCAAGAAGGCCGAGCTTTTGGGGATCAGCCCGGAAAGTATTTTCATCGAAGATGTGCGGGAAGAATTCGTGCGCGATTTCGTGTTTCCGATGTTCAGGGCCAATGCGTTGTATGAAGGGTTATATCTGCTGGGAACTTCGATTGCGCGCCCATTGATTTCGAAACGTCTGATCGAGATTGCGGCAGAGACCGGCGCAGATGCCGTAGCGCACGGGGCAACGGGCAAGGGCAACGATCAGGTCCGGTTTGAACTGTCGGCTTATGCGTTGAACCCAGACATCAAGGTGATCGCGCCATGGCGCGAATGGGATTTGACGTCGCGGACAAAGTTGCTGGAATTTGCAGAAGCGCACCAAATACCGATTGCCACAGACAAACGTGGCGAAGCACCGTTCAGTGTCGATGCGAACCTGTTGCATACGTCTTCCGAGGGCAAGGTTTTAGAAGACCCGGCGGATGACGCGCCTGATTATGTCTATCAGCGAACGGTTAATCCGGAAGACGCACCCGATACGCCCGAGTTTATCGAGGTCGGATTTGAGCATGGTGATTCAGTATCAATCAACGGCAAGGCCATGTCGCCTGCAGCACTTCTAACCGAGCTGAACGCGCTTGGCGGCAAGCATGGTATTGGCAGGCTTGATCTGGTTGAAGGCCGGTTCGTCGGTATGAAATCTCGTGGCATTTATGAAACCCCTGGCGGTACGATACTGCTGGAGGCCCACCGCGGTATTGAACAGATCACTCTGGATCGTGGAGCTGCGCATCTTAAAGACCAGCTTATGCCGCAATATGCAGAGCTGATCTATAACGGATTCTGGTACAGCCCTGAGCGCGAGATGTTGCAGGCTGCGATAGATAAGTCGCAAGAGCATGTGACAGGCACAGTGCGCCTGAAGCTCTACAAAGGGCTGGCACGTACTGTCGGGCGCTGGTCTGACCACTCGCTCTATTCTGAAGAACATGTGACGTTTGAGGATGATGCCGGAGCCTATGATCAAAAGGATGCGGCAGGCTTCATCAAACTGAATGCACTCCGCTTGCGGCTATTGGCCATGCGAGACCGTCGTTTGCGCTAGGCCTTACTGTGACAATGTTAAATTATTAATAGCAGATAAGTGTCTTTATAGTTCACTTTTAGGGCTGGTTCGTTAGTGTCCTGCAAAATAATTCAGAGGGATAGGTGGCATGTACACTCAAGGCCAAACTGGTCCGGAACAGTTTGAATTTCGTGGAAAAGCCGGGGAATGGTTCGGAATATGGATCGTGAACCTGCTATTAAGCGGCATAACACTTGGCATATATTCTGCATGGGCAAAGGTACGAACCAAGAAGTATTTCTACAACAACACCTATGTTGCGGGTCGAAATTTTGACTATCACGCCACTGGCATGCAGATCCTGATTGGACGGATCATCGTGGTGGTCGGCTTCATTGTCTATTCGCTTCTTGCAGCTATTCCGTTTGTCGGCGTCATCCTGATTTTGGGGCTTCTTGTAGTGTTCCCTTATCTCATAGTGCGTAGCTTGGCCTTTAATGCGCGCATGTCCAGCTGGTCAAATGTGCGCTTCAATTTTATTGGTGGGGTTGGGCGTGCATTTCTGGTTTACCTGATTTTCCCAATATTGACGGCGTTGACCCTATACACAACATTCCCGTTTCTTGATCGCGCCGTTAAGAGGTTTTCTATAGATAATCACCGTTTGGGCACATCATCTTTCAAGATGGACGCGTCGATTGGCCCTTTCTATAAAGCATTTCTAGCCGCCATCGCGTGGGTTTTATTTGTCGGTGGTGTTCTGGTCGTGCTGACTGGGTTTAACTTTGCCGATTTTGCGCAAACCATGGAAAATCCTGACGAGGGCGATCCGACAGTTGTGCTGGCCATCGTGATGCTGTTTTACGGTATCTTCTTTGCGGCTTTCCTACCTGCTGCCTTTATCTATCAGGCAATGACCCGTAATGTGATTTACAACTCAACGACGCTTGAAGGCGGACATAGTTTTGGATCAAGTGTAACTGCACCAAAACTGCTTTGGATTGCCGTCTCAAACATGCTGGCTGTGGTGTTTACTTTCGGCCTGATGCTACCATGGGCACAGATACGTCTGGCGCGATATATGGCGAACAACACGACATTCACGCCGGGTGGGTCTGTTGATGATTTTGTAGGTCAGGTACAGAAAGAGGGCTCAGCTCTTGGTGATGCCTATACTGATCTGGAAGGTATTGATATTGGCCTGCCCATCTAAAGCACTTTAGACATGGTTGATTTGCGGCAAGACAAAAGCGCTGCGATCTCAGGTAAGGCTTTTGCGCCGCTGAGTTCGCGCGCAACACCGGCACAGCTTATCACCCAACTGACAATGTCAGGTGATTATGCCAGCCGCGAAGATATCATGATCAAGGTTGTGGATGAAACAAACGCCGTTTTGTCTGCGGCATTTCTAAGCCAATGCAAACTCGATCCTCCGTTGGGCTCGACCCCACGCCGAATAACCTTCCCCGATGGCTTGATGTTTGAGACAGAAAACCACGCAGCCATACAAGCCTTGAGCGGCCAGACCCGCGGGGGCCTTTTGCATCATTATGAAGCGCTGCATCCCCGTCTTCTTGGTGTAATTGTGGTCTGCGCGGCTATTGGCTGGATACTGTGGCGATACGGGCTGGATCTTGTTGCATCTGCTGCAATCGCGCTGACGCCGCCTATTTTGATTGAGCAAATTGATCAGGGCACGCTCAGTGCGATTGATTTCAGCATGGCAGAAGAGACAAATCTGGATAAGGCCGAGCGGAAACGCGTTACCGCAATTTTCAAAAACATGCTGAACAATCTGGATAAAGAAGACAAAGAGGTTGCCAATTTTCAACTGCTTTTCCGCGATATGCCAGGAATTGGCCCAAATGCATTTGCGCTTCCAGGCGGTACGATGATCATTACGGACGACTTCGTGCGACAATTTCCCGGCGAGGATGTCCTTGCAGGTGTTCTTGGTCATGAAATGGGCCATGTCGTTGAACAGCACGGGTTACGCCAGATCTACCGCTCGCTTGGTATTTACATCATGATCGCGTTTCTGGCGGGGGATACAGGACCTATTCTTGAAGATATCATACTTGAAGGAAACCTTCTTTTATCGCTGTCCTATTCCCGTGGTCATGAAAGTGATGCGGATGAATTTGGTATAATCCTTGCTGACAAGGCCGGGTATGATCCTGCTGGCCTCAAGGTGTTTTTTAGAACCATGTCGGATTTAGGCGGGGACCCCCCGAATGGTTGTCAACACACCCGTCCAGCAGTGAACGCCTTGAAGACATTGACGAGATTATCGAAGCGTTGCCCTGAAGCGCAGTAAATCACCCTTGTGTGAGGTCACAGCGTCGTTAATTGCGCATAACTGTTTCACTCGGCATGTTCGCCATAACCTATGAATGAGGTATATCATGGCTTTCTCATCGACACTTCAAAACGTGAAACTTGGGCTTCTGGCACTTGCAATATCTGTTGGCTTTGCTGTCAAAGGCAATAATGCCCATGCAGCGGGCACAGATAGCCTGGTTGTGGCGGGTGGTTGCTTCTGGTGTGTTGAGTCTGATTTCGAGAAAGTAAAAGGGGTAAAAGATGTGGTCTCCGGCTTCGCCGGCGGGACTGTGGCAAACCCAAGTTACAAACAGGTCACGAAAGGCGGCACAGGGCATTATGAATCCGTCAAAATCACCTATGATCCTGCGGTCATAAGTCCAAAGCAGATTTATGACCTGTTTTTCCGCTCAGTAGATCCGACGGATGCCGGTGGTCAGTTCTGTGATCGCGGCAATAGCTACCGTACCGCTATTTTTGTAGAGGACGCTCAGCAACGCAAAGCGGCGGAAGCTGCAAAAGCCGAAGCACAGTCAGCCCTTGGCCAGAAAGTCGTAACGCCGATATTGAAGGTTGGCGCATTCTATCCAGCCGATAGCTATCATCAGGATTATTATAAAAGCAGTGATAGAATCCTCACGCGCTTTGGTCCGCTTAGAAAATCAGCTGCTTACAAGCGTTACCGGGAAGCTTGTGGTCGTGACCAGCGTGTGAAAGCGCTTTGGGGCGATGCTGCACCGTTCACGCATTGATCAATAGAAGAATGCAGCATTGTTGCGCAGGATAATTTCAACAGCATAGACGCCCAACAACGCAACAATTGGACTTAGATCAAGGCCTCCCATATTCGGCAAGAAGCGGCGAATTGGGCCGTAAATAGGCTCTAACAAGCGATTTAACCCATTCCAAATTTGCGCAACAATTGGCTGGCGCAGGTTGAGTACCTCAAAACTCAGCAGCCAGCTCAGTATGAAATGCGCAAGGATAACAAATCGCACCACACCCAACAGCATAAGCAATATTTGAAAGAGCGATGTCATTCTGTGTCTCCGGCGATCTGTAATTGGATCAGAGGTAGTCGCATGATGACCTATGTGCAAGACCAGCGTGTATTGTTGATGCTGACGTCAGGTTTCGCTTGATCTTCCCGCATGGCAGAGGAATCCCTGCTGCAAAGGAGATTTCCATGTATCCGTTTATCCGTCTTGCTAAAGAATTTTTTGTGCACCGTAATGCCAGCCCGCTGGCTCTGACTGAAACGCATGTCTCCCATCATATCTGCTGGCCGTGGGATCTGGACTTCTGGATGGAGCTGAACAACGGCCGCACGCTCAGCCTTTACGATCTGGGGCGTTTGCCTCTGGCAAAAAGGGTCGGTCTGATAGAGGTTCTCAAAAAGAACCGGTGGGGCCTGACCATGGCTGGTGCTTCAGTCCGGTATCGCAAGCGGGTTCGCATGTTTGACCGGTTCGAGATGCGATCCCGCGCTGTCGCATGGGATGCACGGTTCATATATCTTGAACAAAGCATGTGGGTCAGGGGCGAAGCAGCATCCCACATACTTTATCGTTCGGCCGTAACTGACAGCTCTGGTATTGTGCCAACAGAAAAAGTCATGGCGGAATTCAAAGATGTCGTATCCACACCAGAGATGCCTGACTGGATTGCAGCATGGATTGAAGCGGAAAGCCTTCGCCCATGGCCGCCCATCTATTAGGTTGATTCAGTGTCTAGTAGGCTTATTTAGAGCCAAAAGGTAAGAAATTCCTTGCCTCTGCCTACCGCATGTTAAATATCCAAAGGTAGCAATGAGGAAGTGAAATGACTGACGTGCCAATGCGCAAGCGCATCATGGGCTGGATGATGTTCGATTGGGCCAGTCAACCATATAACACTTTGCTGCTAACTTTCATTTTCGGACCTTACTTCGCAGAAATTGTTACAAATCGCGGCATTGCAAACGGCCTGCCTGTGGGTTTAGCCAAAGCCGAGGCACAAAGTCTTTGGGGTATAGGGTTAACGATATCCGGCGTGATGATTGCCATGATGGCACCCACGCTGGGGGCCGTAGCCGACAGCGCTGGTCGGCGTATGCCTTATATCTATGTGTTTTCACTGCTCTACATAGTCGGATCGGCAGGGTTATGGCTCGCGGTACCTGATGCAGTAAATACGACCCTGATCTTAGGGTTTTTCATCATTGGCCTGATCGGAATGGAGTTCGCGACTATCTTCACCAATGCGATGCTCCCGGATCTTGGGCCCAGATCCGAGATTGGGCGTATCTCTGGTACAGGGTGGGCGATGGGCTATGTTGGTGGATTGTTCGCGCTTATTTTGTGCCTGTGTTTTCTAGCTGCTGATGGCAAAGGCAAGACGCTTTTGGGTATTTCACCGCTCTTTGGTCTTGATACCGAAGCGCGCGAAGGAACCCGGTCCGTCGGACCTTTTACGGCGCTGTGGTTTATAATCTTCATGATTCCGTTCTTCCTTTGGGTCCGTGAAGATGAGCCGCCCGTCAAACGAAAGAAAGGTGCGATCAAGGAAGGCTTGATAGGACTTCTGGCCACCATCAAGCGTTTGCCCAAAAGCCCCAGCCTGACAGCTTACCTGTCCTCTTCCATGCTCTACCGGGACGCGCTGAATGGAATGTATACATTCGGTGGCTTCTACGCGTTTGGGGTGCTGGGATGGTCTGTGATTGATGTTGGCGTATTTGGCTTACTTACCGTAGCCTCCGGTGCGTTATTTGCCTGGCTTGGCGGCCATGCAGACCGCGCTTATGGACCGAAACCTGTGATTTTGGTCTGCATTATTCTGCTGATCCTGGCAGCGGTCGGTGTCGTGTGCATCGCACGCGACTCGGTTCTGGGCATAATGACACCAGAAGGGTCTATTATACCTGATATTGCCTTCTATGGCTGCGGTGTATTGATTGGGGCTGCAGGTGGTGTGCTGCAATCAGCATCGCGTACGATGCTGGTTCGGCAGGGCAACCCGGATCGCATGACCGAAGCATTTGGCCTTTACGCCCTGGCAGGCAAAGCCACTTCTTTTCTTGCACCTTTGCTGATTGCCTTTGCGACGGACATTTCAAACAGCCAACGAATTGGCGTTTCACCCGTCATTGGGCTTTTCGTATTGGCCCTTGTTCTGTTAGTCTGGGTGAAACCAGAAGGAGAGGACAAATCCGTATGGGCAATCGCTACCTGATCACCGTTCTGACTGTTATGCTGATTTCAAGCTGCGCACCTGCGCCGCGTGAGGTTCAGGTAAGCCAAAAAGCTGACCCCAACAGGTTTGTCGAAGCCAAGAAGCTTTTCGGTGCCAAGCGCGCTGGGTCAACACAGTCACCGCAGGCTCATGGTTCTTACGCAAAAGGGTGTGCTGCAGGCTTGATGCAGCTGCCAGAAACAGGGCCAACCTGGCAAGCCATGCGCCTGTCACGCAACCGCAACTGGGGGCACCCCGAAACCGTGGATTTCGTTCAAGACCTCAGCCGTAAGGCGCGTTCGCTGGGATGGGCGGGTATCTATGTTGGTGATATGTCGCAACCGCGTGGCGGGCCGATGCTGACCGGACATCGTTCACATCAAATTGGTCTGGATGCGGATATCTGGATGAACCCCGCCAAAAAAATGACGCTCAGCCCATCTCAACGTGAGAACATTTCGGCTATTTCCATGCGCCGCGCAAACGGTGCTTTTGTAAACAAGAACTGGACACGTACCCATCACGAAGTTCTCAAAGCTGCAGCGAGCGATCGTCGTGTCGCGCGGATCTTCGTGTTTCCCGGTGCCAAGGTGCAAATGTGCAAAGATGAAAAGGGCGACCGTAGATGGCTAAGTAAAATCCGCCCTTGGTATGGACACCACTATCATTTTCACGTGCGCCTGTCCTGCCCTAAAGGGTCACGTAACTGTACCAATCAGGCGCCGCCCCCTGCCGGGGACGGGTGTGCTGACGCGCAGCGTTGGGTGAACGATATTCTCAACCCACCCCCACCTCCAAAGAATCCACCGCCGGTTAAACCTCGTCGGGAACTTGTTATGGCTGATCTTCCTCAAGCCTGCAGGGGGGTTCTGCAATCAAATTAACGCTTATGGCCTGCGTTCTGTCCCTTTTGCAGGGGCTCCAAATGCGCAGGTACTGGAATTGGTTGGCAGCTATACATGGCAAGATCCATCCGAGGGCTTTGGCGGGTTCTCGTCAATTGAAGTAACGCAGGATGGTCAGAAGTTTTTTGCGACATCTGATCGCGGACAGTTTGCCGAAGCAAGTTTGTTACGTGACGCGAATGGTCAAATCATTGAGGTGCAGAATACCCAGCTTTCCCCACTTCAAAATACAGATGGTAGCCCTCTGATCCACCATGGGACAGACGCCGAAGGATTGGCGATCATGGATAAAGTGTTCTGGGTTGCCTTTGAGGGTCTGCATCGCATTCTTGAGTATGAAAAGATCTCTGGTGCCGGTAAGGCGCTGCCGCGCCTCAAAGCGTTTGATACCTTTCAGGGAAATGCGTCACTAGAGGCATTGGCGGTCGACCAAAACGGCACGCTTTATACGTTACCCGAACGATCTGGCCGCTTGAATAAACCCTTTCCTATCTGGCGGTTTCGCAATGGTAAATGGGACCAGCCAATGAGCGTTCTGCGACGGGGAACGTTTCTGCCAGTGGGGGCAGACTTTGGACCAGACGGTAAGCTCTACCTGCTTGAACGTGATTTTCGCGGCTTGTCCGGGTTCTCGGCCCGCATACGTCGGTTTACCGTGACGGATACAGCCCTGACACAAGAGCAGACATTGTTGGAAACAGCGTCTGCCGCCCATGACAACCTTGAAGGTATTTCGGTCTGGCACGGACCAAAGGGTGATATATGGGTAACGCTGATCTCGGATGATAACTTCAACTTCTTTCAACGGACAGAGCTAGTTGAGTATCGCCTTGTCCCATAAAGCAAAAACCGCCTTTTTAGAGCCTATTTTTCAAAATCTTTGATAATCTTCAACGCGTCTTCGGCAGTCTCGACAAAATGGAAAAGATCCAGGTCTTCAGCCGAAATAGTCCCTGCGTCGGCCAAAGCTTCCCAATTGATGATCTTGCGCCAGAAGGCCTCTCCAAACAGCAGAAATGGTAGACGTTCCATGCGGCCGGTTTGTATCAGGGTGAGGGATTCAAACATTTCATCTAACGTCCCAAAGCCACCCGGAAAGATCGCGACCGCATTAGCACGCATCAGAAAGTGCATCTTACGGATCGCAAAATAATGGAAGTTGAAGCACAGTTCGGGCGTGACATATTCATTTGGGGCCTGTTCATGCGGTAGCACAATGTTCAGGCCGATGCTTTTGCCACCAGCCTCTTGCGCACCGCGATTGCCGGCCTCCATCACACCGGGGCCACCACCGGTGACGATGACATTTTTCTTGCCATCAGAATTTTCAGTCACAAGCTTTGCAAATTTCCGCGCTTCTTCATAATATTTGGAAAGCTCGGCCAAAGTCTCGGTCCGGGCAGCATGCTTCATCGCTGGGTCCGGAATACGTGCGCCACCAAATAGCACAATGGTGCTTTCGATCTGGGCCTCGTTCATCATCATATCGGGCTTGAGCAGTTCAAGTTGCAAGCGAACCGGGCGCAGCTCGTCCCGGCACAGAAAGTCCTCATCCGCAAAGGCTAAAGCATAAGCAGGGGATCGGGTCTGGGGCGTGTCTGGAACTGTCTCTGCTGTCTCAATATCCTGACGCGAATAGCGCATCGGATGCTTGCGGTGATCGTCTTTCATGCCTGCCTCTGGGTTGATTGCGTCTTGTTTGTCTTACCTCTATAGCCGAGCGCAACAGTTAAGCCAGCCAGTTTGAGGGAAATATCATGTCTAACGCCCAACTTGAGACCGCAATCGAAGCCGCATGGGACGCCCGCGACACGATCACCCCAGCCACCACAGGCGAGACGCGTGAGGCGATTGAAGACACATTGAACGCTTTGGATAGTGGCGGATTGCGGGTTGCTGAAAAGCAGAGCGATGGATCGTGGCATGTAAACCAATGGGCCAAGAAGGCCGTTCTTCTGGGCTTCCGTATCAAGGATATGGAACAACAGGCCGGCGGCCCGCAAGGTGGCGGCTGGTGGGACAAGGTTGATAGTAAATTCGCTGGATGGGGTGACAATCAATGGAAAGCCGCGGGCTTTCGTGCCGTGCCCAACTGCATTGTGCGCAAATCAGCCTTTATCGCGCCGGGTGTGGTGCTAATGCCGTCTTTTGTAAACCTCGGTGCGTATGTTGATGAGGGCACGATGGTTGACACATGGGCTACGGTCGGTTCATGCGCACAGATCGGCAAGAATGTGCATCTATCGGGTGGTGTCGGCATTGGTGGTGTGCTTGAACCGATGCAGGCGGGGCCCACAATCATTGAGGATAACTGCTTTATCGGTGCAAGGTCCGAGGTCGTCGAGGGCTGCATTGTGCGCGAAGGCTCGGTTCTTGGCATGGGTGTTTTCATTGGCCAATCCACCAAGATTGTCGACCGTGACACGGGCGAGGTAATGTATGGCGAAGTGCCACCTTATTCGGTTGTTGTTGCGGGCTCTATGCCATCGAAAAACGGGGTGAATTTGTACTGTGCCGTGATCGTGAAACGCGTCGACGAACGGACGCGGAGCAAGACTGGGATCAACGAGCTACTGCGTGACTGATAAACCCAAACGCCCCCACTATGTCTACACCCTACTGGTCGAGGTCGGTCGTAGGGACAGCGATGGCTTGCCGGACAAGGCCACAGGTGCTGCGTTGATGTGTTATGCCAGCGGTGTGGATGAGGCCGAGGCGGTGCGCGAAACCGTTGCACTGCTCAAGCAGGCGGACCTCGCGCCATTGGATGTGACGGGGTATGGCAGCCTTGAGGAACGTTTGGCTGAAGGGCATGATATTGATGATGATGAACGCGCTTTGATGCAGCGAGTGCTTGACGAGAACTCTGTCGTCATTGCTCAAACGACAGCATTTTACGAGAAAAAGGCCTATGACACAAACAACAGACCCGGTCGCGCTGACCGCAGATCTGATCAAATGCCCATCCGTAACTCCGGAAGAGGGCGGGGCAATTTCGCTTTTGGCGGATCTGCTTGATGGTGTCGGTTTCGAATGTAGCCGTGTGGATCGAGGTGGGATTGCCAACCTGTATGCGCGTTGGGGTACCAAGGCGCACCCGAAGACATTTGGCTTTAATGGTCATACCGATGTAGTGCCTGTGGGCGATCGCAAAGCGTGGAGCGTTGATCCCTTCGGGGCAGAGCAAAAGGATGGCTGGCTCTATGGTCGTGGGGCGACGGATATGAAATCCGGTGTCGCAGCCTTTGCGGCGGCTGCGATTGATTTTGTCCGAAACACCCCGCCGGATGGTTCGATAGTTCTGGCAATCACCGGGGATGAGGAAGGTATCGCGACGGATGGCACAATCGCGTTGCTTGACTGGATGGACCAGCAAGGCGAAGCAATGTCTGCCTGTCTGGTCGGGGAACCGACCTGTCCTGACCATATAGGCGAGATGATGAAAATCGGACGGCGCGGTTCGATGACGGCTTATTTTACTGTGACGGGTACTCAGGGGCATTCTGCCTACCCGCATCGGGCACTTAACCCTGTTCCAGTGATGGCCCGGCTGGTGGATCAGTTAAGCACCCATGTGCTGGATGAAGGGACAGACCATTTCGACGCCTCGACCCTTGTTGTGACGACAATTGATACAGGCAACCCCGCTAATAACGTGATTCCAGCCGAAGTGAGGGCAACGGTGAATATCCGCTTCAACGATGCACATTCCTCTGGGTCTTTGACCGAATGGCTGCAAGGGGTTGCTGATACGCTTGCAGCGCAGACTGGAGCAAAGATTAATATGACCACCCAAGTCTCGGGCGAAAGTTTTCTGACGCCGCCCGGCCCGCTATCCGATCTGGTTGCCAAAGCGGTGCAGACCGAAACCAATCGCATGCCGGTGTTGTCTACATCGGGCGGCACGTCGGATGCCCGGTTTGTGAAAGACCACTGCCCGGTGGTCGAGTTCGGGCTGGTCGGCAAAACCATGCATCAAGTCGATGAACGGGTTGAGATGGCGCAGATACATCAGCTCAAGGCGATTTATACCCGCATTTTGCAGGATTATTTTGCGTAAAACCCTGGTGATTATGGTCAAAGAACCCCGCCCGGGGCAGGTCAAAACACGCCTTGGGCGTGATATCGGCATGACCCGCGCTGCATGGTGGTTTCGCCATCAAAGTGCTGCTTTGATCCGCCGCATCGAAGACCCACGCTGGGATACGGTACTTGCCGTTGCCCCGGATTATGAAGGGGTGCGAAGCCGCATATGGCCTGTGCATCTTCCCCGCTGGCCACAAGGACGTGGTGATTTGGGCGACAGGATGCGACGGATATTTCACCATGTGTTCCTTGGACCAATTTGTATCATCGGGTCGGACATTCCAAGCATAAATCGTGCAAGGGTTGCAGAAGCCTTTGCCGCGCTTGGGCATAATGATGCGGTGTTTGGGCCTGCCTTTGACGGCGGCTACTGGACGGTCGGGCTGAAGCGGAACTCGGCTGTTCCGCCCTGTTTATTCGAAAATGTTCGGTGGTCTACAGAACATGCATTATCTGACAGTGTTGCATCATTAGGCAACAAGCGCGTCGGCCTTGTTACGACCTTGCGCGATGTCGATACGGTTGATGATCTTGGCTAAGATGGTTTTGCCAATAAGACATCATGACCTTCTGCTTTGGTCATGATAGGGCAGGCATATGAAAAATATTCCCACCAAAGAAGATATTCTGACCTGGATTTCAAATAATCCAACGAAAACAAGCAAACGCGATATTGCGAGGGCATTCGGGATCAAGGGGGCTGACCGAATTGACCTGAAGCGTTTGCTCAAAGAGCTGGAAGCCGAAGGGCACCTGGAAAAACGCAAGAAGACCTATCGTGACCCGGACAGCTTGCCGCCTGTCTCGGTCTTGCGTGTGTCTAGCATTGACGGGGATGGCGATCTGTTTCTGGAACCTGTTGATTGGACTGGCGATGGCGTGCCTCCGCGTATTCTGTTTATTGCGAAGGGAACGGAGCCTGCTTTGGCCGAAGGTGATCGCGTTCTGTGTCGATTGACCAAGGTTTCTGGTGGTGATTACGCCTATGAAGCACGGCTGATCCGACGAATTGGCATAGGCCCTGCAAAGATACTTGGGATTTTCAAGAAAACCGCCGAAGGCGGGCGGATCATGCCAATCGATAAAGGCTCTGACCGGGAATGGCGCGTGCCCGCTGGTGCGACCGAAGGCGCGCTTGAGGGGGAGCTGGTAGAGGCAGAGCAAACGGGTCCGAAATCACGCTTGGGCCTGCCACTTGCGCGGATCACAGCGCGGTTGGGTGATCCAACTGAGGCGAAATCGGTATCTCTCATAGCCATTCATCAGCATGGCATCCCTGACGATTTCCCTGCGGAAGTCATTGCACAGGCGGAAGCCGCGAAACCTGTAAAACTGGGTAAGCGCGAGGATTTACGCGATCTGCCTCTGATCACGATCGACCCATTCGATGCGCGCGATCATGACGATGCCTGCTATGCCCATGCAGATGACGATCCGAAAAATCCCGGCGGCCACGTGGTCTGGGTCGCCATTGCTGATGTGGCCCACTACGTCACACCCGGCTCTGCTCTGGATCGTGAGGCACGCAAACGGGGAAACTCAACCTATTTCCCGGATAGGGTTGTCCCAATGCTGCCCGATGCGTTGTCTGGCGATCTTTGCTCACTGCATGAAGGGGTTGAGCGGCCTTGTGTCGCTGTGCGTATGGTGCTTGATGCTGACGGCCACAAGATCAGCCATAGGTTTACCCGCGGTTTGATGCGGTCGCCAGCCTCACTGAATTATCAGGAGGTTCAGCAAGCGTTTGACGGCTCCCCGAACGATAAAGTCGCGCCTTTGCTGGAAGATGTCATCAAACCACTTTACGCGGCCTACTATGCAGCGCAGCAATCCCGTGACAAACGGCAACCGCTGAATCTGGATTTGCCGGAACGCCGCATTACTCTGGATGAGACAGGCAAAGTGACGTCGGTTTCGTTCAAGGACAGGCTGGATGCGCATAAACTGATCGAGGAATTCATGATCCTCGCGAATGTATCTGCCGCGGAAGAGCTGAACAAACGCAAAAGCCCACTTTTGTTTCGGGTGCATGAAGAGCCAGCGCCTGAAAAGCTGGATGCATTGCGTGAAACGGCACAAGCCAGCGGCTTTGTGCTGGCCAAGGGGCAAGTTCTGCAAACCAGCCACCTGAACAGGTTGCTTGAACAAGCCGCAGATACAGAACATGTGGAACTGATGAATATATCGACCCTGCGCTCTATGACGCAGGCCTATTATGCGCCCGAAAATCTAGGGCACTTCGGCTTGGCACTGAGAAATTATGCGCATTTCACGTCACCCATTCGCCGTTATGCTGACCTGATTGTCCATCGCGCTTTGATCTCGGCGCATAAGTGGGGTGATGACGGTCTGAGTAGCGCAGAGATGGAGGAACTGAAACAAACAGGCGAGCATATCTCTGAAACCGAACGCCGTTCAATGATGGCGGAACGCGACACGGTGGATCGCTACCTTGCGGCTTACCTGTCAGAGCGAGTAGGGGCCGAGATGGAAGGCCGTATCTCAGGCATTGCGAAATTCGGGGTATTTGTCAGGTTGGATGGTAGTGGCGCGGATGGACTGGTTCCCGTGCGCAGCATTGGTAGAGAATATTTCCACCATGATCGTGACGCGCAGACTCTGACAGGCGAATCGTCAGGGCTGACGTTATCATTAGGACAGCGCGTTCTGGTGCGTCTTGCGGAGGCTGAGCCGGTTACAGGTGGTCTGGTGGTCGACCTTTTAGAGCTCGAAGGCAAAGCTTTGCCGAAAACCGCTGGTCATCGGCGGCCTGGTGGCGGGTCGCGCAAACTGGCTAAACATCGAAAAAAAGGCGCAAAGCTCAAAAAGAAAGCAGCACGTAGGCGTTAATCCGACTGTAATTTTTCTTATACTTTGCGACTGATGCCATTCCGGGTAGACTAGAACAAAATAACAAACACGAGCAGGTGTTTCACATGAAAATAATTCTGACTGTCTTATCCGCAGGACTATTTATCTTTGGCCCAATGCCGTCAAAGGCGGTAGAGTTCTCGCAACGGCCTCTGATACGACCAGGCGGGGTCGATATCACATTGGCTAGCGCCTCTAATAAACCTGTCACACGGTCGAATCGGCCTATTTTGCGTCAGAAACAAGAGCCTGTAATTCGGGTCGCTGCAAATGCCGGTTTCGAAAGCTGGGTGCGATCATTTCGTCCTCGTGCGCTGAGCCAAGGAATTTCAGAAAGCACCTTCGACCGCGCTTTCCGGGGCGCAGGCTATGATCCCGATGTTATCGAGAAAGACCGCAATCAGTCCGAATTCACGAAAACACTGTGGGAATATCTTGATAGCGCGGCCAGTGACAAACGGATCGCGAATGGCAAGAAAGCCTTGCGCGAACAAGATAAAGCTCTGCGGGCTATCGAAGCGCGTTATGGCGTTGAGAAAGAAGTTGTTGCGGCAGTCTGGGGACTGGAAAGCGCTTATGGTGAGTTTCGCGGCAGCAATGATCTGATTAGTTCACTGGCCACACTGGCTTTTGACGGACGGCGCGGTAAATTCTTCGAGCAGCAGTTGATTGCAGCGCTGAAAATCATTCAGTCAGGTGATGTAGAACCACGTCAAATGACCGGAAGCTGGGCTGGTGCAATGGGGCATACGCAGTTTATCCCGACATCATATCTTGAATATGCTGTAGATTTTACCGGAGACGGCAAGCGCGACATCTGGTCTGATAACCCAACTGATGCCCTGGCATCCACGGCAGCTTATCTCAAACGGTTTGGCTGGGTTACTGGACAGCCTTGGGGTGTTGAGGTGGTTTTGCCAAGCGGATTCGATTACGCGCTGGCAAGCCGGAAAATTCAGAAGTCCCCGGCCGAATGGGCCTCACTTGGTGTGCGAGGGCAGAAAGGGTCGGCTGTGCCAAATTATGGCGCGGGCTCGATCCTTTTGCCTGCCGGTGCGCAAGGGGCCGCCTTCATGATCTTCAAGAATTTCAGCGTGATTGAGCGCTATAACACCGCAGATGCCTATGTGATTGGCGTTGGCCATCTATCCGACCGTCTGAAGGGTGGCGGCCCTATTAAAGCAGGCTGGCCACGCGGAGACCGCGCATTGAAATTTGCTGAGCGCAAAGAATTGCAACGCCGTCTTACAGCCGCCGGCTTTAGCACTCAGGGTGTGGATGGCAGGATCGGACCAAAGACGATCGAAGCAATCCGCGGTTTCCAACGTTCGGTTGGGATGGTGCCAGATGGGTATGCGTCTTTGCAGCTGTTAAAGCGTCTGAACCGCTGATTTCCGTAGCGTTACGCCGCAGTGCCGCATAAACGCTGGCCTTTTGGGGCAAGGTCGGGTACGCCGCCCGCAACATTCCTTCAAAGGCAAAGATTATGGACCTTCGCAATATCGCGATTATCGCTCACGTTGACCACGGCAAAACGACGCTGGTGGATGAACTGCTTAAACAATCCGGGTCTTTCCGGGAAAATCAAGCTGTTGCTGAGCGGGCAATGGACAGCAATGATCTGGAACGCGAACGTGGTATCACCATTCTAGCCAAAGCCACGTCTTTGGAGTGGAAAGGTCTACGCATCAATATCGTAGACACACCTGGCCACGCCGATTTCGGGGGCGAGGTAGAGCGTATTTTGTCCATGGTAGATGGTGTCGTTTTGCTGGTGGATGCTGCTGAGGGGCCGATGCCACAGACCAAATTCGTGACCTCCAAGGCGCTGGCGCTGGGCCTGCGTCCTATCGTGGTGCTGAACAAGGTCGATAAGCCGGATGCAGAGCCAGACCGCGCGTTGAACGAGGTGTTCGATCTGTTTGCCAACCTTGGCGCCAATGACGACCAGCTTGATTTCCCGGCAATGTACGCTTCAGGCCGCAGCGGCTGGGCTGACATGGAACTGGACGGCCCGCGCAAGGATCTGTCTGCCCTTCTGGATTTGATCGTAGATCACGTGCCAGCCCCCGCGCAGATCGCGCATCGTGCTGAACCCTTCAAGATGCTGGCGACAACATTGGGCGCTGATCCCTTCATTGGCCGTATCCTGACAGGGCGCGTTGAAAGCGGTACGTTGAAAACCGGTGAAAGTGTCAAAGCGCTTTCACGGGACGGCACACGGATCGAACAGTTTCGTGTGACGAAAATTTTTGCCTTCCGTGGACTAACACAGGTGGCTATCGATGCAGCAGAGGCGGGCGACATCGTGTCTTTGGCGGGTATGGCCAAAGCGACAGTGGCAGATACGATCTGCGCGGCTGATGTAACAGAGGCTATTCCGGCACAACCGATTGATCCACCAACGATTACTGTAACATTCGGGATTAATGACAGCCCATTGGCAGGCAAGGACGGTAAGAAAGTCCAGTCCCGCGTGATCCGCGAACGGCTGCTGAAAGAAGCGGAATCTAATGTTGCTATCAAGATAACAGATACAGCGGGCGGTGATGCCTTTGAGGTCGCTGGACGCGGCGAATTACAGATGGGCGTTCTGATCGAAAACATGCGCCGTGAAGGGTTCGAGCTGAGCATTTCACGTCCGCAAGTCTTGTTTCAGGATGGTCCAAACGGTGAAAAGCTTGAACCGATTGAGGAAGTGACCATTGACGTAGATGACGAATACTCCGGTGCGGTGATCGAAAAGATTACTGGGACGCGCAAAGGCGAATTGATCGAGATGAAACCAGCTGGTGTGGGCAAGACACGGATTATCGCTTATGTCCCATCCCGCGGATTGATCGGATATCACGGCGAATTTCTGACCGACACGCGTGGCACTGGCGTATTGAACCGTGTTTTTCACGAATGGGCACCTCATAAAGGGTCTATTCCAGGGCGGCGTGCAGGTGTTCTTATCTCAATGGAGAATGGTGTGTCTGTTGCTTATGCGATCTTTAACCTCGAAGATCGTGGGAAATTCTTCATTGGCGCGCAGGAAAATGTATATCAGGGCATGATCATTGGCGAACATTCCCGCGAGAACGATCTTGAAGTGAACCCGCTGAAAGGCAAAAAACTGACCAATGTGCGGGCCTCTGGTACGGATGAGGCTGTTCGTCTGACGACACCGGTGAAAATGTCTTTGGAAGAGGCGATTGCCTATATTGATAATGATGAGTTGGTCGAGGTCACACCGAATGCGATCCGCTTGCGCAAGCGCTTCCTTGATCCGCATGAGCGTAAGCGGCAATCTCGCATAGCAAGTTAAGACTTTCCCTTTTGGCGCTTTGTTTTAAAGTACTAAAAATTTTATGGGAAACATTATGATTATTTTACGTATTTTTACCGCCCTTGGGTTAGCGCTGATGCTTTCAGCCTGTTTGAAGTCTGAAGCAGATTTGCAGCTCAATTCTGATGGAACCATTGATTCCGATATGACGGTTGAAGTCAGCAGGGCGCTGTTTGACATGGTAATAGAAGACAACCCAGGCGCTGAAAAAGTATGCCCGCCAAACGCAAGAAGAGAAGTCGGCACAAGAGCGGTTATTTGCGAGTTTTCGGAACAGACCAATATTGAGGAAGCGATTAGCAATGTCGCAAAAATCAAGTATCTGGACCCATTTTTAAAAGACATAAAACTGGAACGTCTGGATAAAGAGCGCATTAAGGTAACGCTGCCGCTGGATTTCGAAAATATCGCCTTTAAACCATCTCAGTTCAACCAATACAAAACGCAATTTAAAGGCGCCCAGGAAGATCTGGCAGGTAAAAATATGATTTTCCGTCTGTATGCTTTGGAGATCGAAGATACTAACGGTGTTCTGAAAAATAACGGTAAAACAGTAGAGTTCAGCATTCCCGTTTTCGAGGTATTGGAGCCTTCAGGAAACCTTCCGGATGAATATACAGCCGTCCTGAAATATCGCAGCTGCGGACGTATCAGCTTTGCCTGCCGCGATGATAATTAACATAAATCAGGGCCGACCCAGCCGCTATGGCGTATCTTTCAAGGGTTGCATCAAGGTGAACAAAATCACCAAGGTGCTGCATTCAATTTTGATTTACATAAATTTGACTTGCTAAGCCTTCTACCTAGCGTCGCAAAGTTGGTTGCGGGAGGGCGCTCAAATTTCAACTTGCGCCATCAATCGTCTGATTTTGAACTTCTACAAAGGCTGCCTGGGGCGGCAAAGAGCGGGTTGTTTCGAGCTGCTGGATAGTAGCTGCTCTTGCAGGTGCGGACGGTCATGACACTATAAAAATAGCCTCTGTTCGCACCAAATGCGGCCCCGTCAAGCGCTCCAGGACCAGCCAACGTCCCGCGATCTCTGCGATATGCCCCCTGCACCGCGCAGCGTATCGACTGGCCAAAGATCGACATTCCACCCATGTTAATGACGCGATCTACCCGCTGCTGTCTGTCAGATCTCGAACCTGTTGGGGCCTGTCAGGTTGCGTATAGTCGACCACGGCTTTCAGTCCCATATCCGTTGAATCCACAAAGGCAAAGCTGACGTTCATCATTTGCCAATAGGACGACTGCAAAGCGGACGAAATATGAATTCGCCGGAACCGCACCAGTGTCCGGTGTCAGCGCATAGTGGCAAAACGAGGCCAACGAATGTGAAGGTGAGTTCGTAACATTCTCGCCCCTGATCGACCCGATGGTGGAGTGGGCGGAAAATAAAAATTGCAAAGATAGAATGGGTATCAGAATACATAGACTCAGAACGGTACGAAGTTCACGCTTGAGGGGAGAAGCTGGTTCATATGCTAACTGTAAAAGGACTGGATAGCCGCGAGTGGGGTACGAGCCGTGTGCGTCTGCACTACTCACATAGGAACGGTGTGAAGCGATACGGTCTTGGGAAGATTACCAACACCGAGACAGGCAAGAGTGTCGTTGCAGTCATTCTAGGCCACGATGACATCCAAGGAATCTATATGGATTATGACACCCGCGATGAGATCGGCGTTTCGAAGGGTGACACACTCGCCTTTGACGTCGCGTCGGTACGCTTACCGGCTAAGTTATGGTGGTACCTCACAATCAGTGACCCATTGATACGTATCCCCGCGTGGCTTGCGGTTTGGTCCATTATTCTTGGTGTTGCAGGTATCTGCTTTGGCGTTGCCAGTATCTTGGAGAATTGACATTGCTCCCGCTGAGCACCCTCTAGGCACGACCACTCCGAGACAGAACAGCACCTACACAAGTGTTTATCGTGGCACATGTTCGGCTGCAAAGCCAAGCATTGTGACCGAGACAATGAATGCATTTTTCAACTGGTTTTTAGAAGGCAATCGTATCTGGCTTAGTATATTGTGACCAACTGACAGTAAGGTCCGCAACTGCTCCTGGATTAATCGCATGCCGGCCAAACTCGATGGCCCTTGCCATCTCCCCCTTTAAGATCGATCCACCGCCATGGTCGTCATCTTCCATCTCAGGTGCGACGATCACATCGTGAATATGCGCAAGCGCTTTGCCCTCTGCCTTTCGCAGGACCCGCCCCCGCCGCTGTATGAACTCTCTGGGGTTCTTGGATGACGCCAGAATAAGTGCGTGACTGACCGACGGTATGTCCACCCCCTCGTCGAGGCACCGGATCGATACCAATACGCCACCTCGCTTGCTGAAGATATCAAGTGTGCGTGCCCGATCTCCAACCATGGCGCTGTGATACTCAAAATTGTCTTCGATTCCCGCCGACGAAATAGCGTCTTTGACACTCGCGAGTTGGTATTGATCGTCGCAATAGACAATCCAGCGTTCACCAGGTCTGTAGGATCCAGACACGATTTCAGCGGCCAAGGAGATTTTTCCTTCAGCGCGTTTGACAATCCTTGCGCGCTGGATCAGCAACCGCTTTATCCGCAGCTGTTTTGCCTTGCTCTACGTCAAATCCAATTTTCTCGAGATCTCTTCGCAATTCTGAAAGCACCGCATTGCTAGTGAGTCCCTTTTCGCGCCCGAGAGTCGAAATTGACGCTTCGTGGTTTACAAAGAGTTGAACAAGCGGTGCGATGAATTCCGGAGGCGGTTCGGTTCTTGGGAACGTTGAATAGCAAATTGTAGACATGGGATCATTCCTTTGCGGCGATGCTCAGCCTTGCCGAGCGGGATATCACTGTGCTGTGAGATCGGAAGAACGGCCGCACACAAAAGCGCGGACTTGCCCCCTTGCCCTTGTCGCAGTTTCTAGCTGTGAAGCAAACTCTGGTAAGTCCATCTCTGCCCCATGTTCCAACAGCGTCGTCGTTAGCGCATTCACCGCTGCCTCGGCGTTACCCATTGGCAAACCAATCGTCCGGGCGAGTGCCAGAAAATCCGCCATTGTCAGCCGATCATCCTTGCCGTTGAGCTTGAGCGCCATGCGGTCGGTGGCAAGACCAGGGAAGACCCGTGTTGTCACCGCATCATAAAGGGGCGCAAAACGGACCGAGGTGAAGTTCTTTGATTCCGGGTCGGCTATTTTCAGCATGGCGAGATTTTTGAGATGCATGTCACCATCCGCGACGAGCCAGGCAAAGACGGCGCGCCGGAACAAGATATCAAGATCAGCAGCGGGATCCGTCGACAACGGCCGCAACCCTTTGGCCATGCGTTCGATGGTGCCATCATATTTAGCAGACGCGGGCAGGTCGAGAATGGAGCAGAAGTCTTCCAGTGCAAACCGGCGCATGTCGTCGGAACCGTGCCGGATGTCGAACCGTTCGACCACCAGCGCCGGCGGCATACCGTCCGGCATCTCGATCAGCGCCGCAGCGGGCACATCAAAACCGGCGACACGTCCCAGCTCCAGACAGAGCCATTCCACAATCGGCAGCGTTTCGAACCCTGCCGTGCCCGCTGGTTTGAGAATATGCGTGAAAGGGTGATCGATCGCGGGGACCAACGCGCCATCGGCCATGAGACTCATCGGGGCCTTGATCTGGACACCCGACAGACGCGGTGTCTCAGCCCGCGCAAAGACGCGTGCGAGGTTTTGCTCGAACGTCTCTTCGATTTCGCCGCGCGCGGGTCCTGCATAATGGCCGGTAAAACGCCCGGCATCCGTGAACACCGACAATGGCATGGTCAGCACATCGGCAGGCAATTCCGCCAGTTCCGCGCGGCTTTCGACGATTGTGATGTTGGACATATAGCGCCGACCGCGCCGCAGCGCTTCACGTTCATCGCGGTCATGGAGAATCTGCGCAAGCCAGCCTTCCGGCAGGAGCGACTCCACGAAGGCGGGGAGCTTGCCCGGCGTTGTTTCGCGCACAAGTACGGGACCTAGCCTCTTTCGGGGTGTCCAACGCCATTCAAAACCATCATGGGTCAATTGCCCCAAGGGTTCACCATGCCAGGCAATCAACAAATCAAGCGCCGCCTTGTTGGCGGGCGGCTTGGCCGTACCCGGCTGTGTTAGCAGAAACCGCTCTGCCCCCTCGCCTTCCCGATACCAACCATTCTCCCGGGCCAAGGCCCACGTGGCATCGGCTGCCGCTTTGGGGGAACCATGTTCCTCAATCAGTCGCTCGGCCATCTGTCTGCGCATATCTGTTGTGATTGCGCTGGCATGTTCGCTTCTTAACCGAAAGGCTTCCAAAAACCGGTGTCGTGGCGAGGCGACCTGCAAATGTACCTCGCCAAGCTCGTCGCCGATGACGGCAGGAGCGGTTGAGGGATGTGCGGGGGCTTGGTTCTGGACAATTTCCAAATTGCGCAGCCGCGTCCGTTGATTGCGCTTACCACTGATAAACAGTCGGCCATCTTCCGTTGGCGCCAGAAGGAACGCGCTTGCAGAGGAGAGATAGGCGGTGGGATAGAGGTAATGCGCAATACGGATTGCGTGCGAGAGGATCGTCCGGTCTATATCGACGTCATGCGCAACATAGACGCCGCGCACAAGCTGGATCAGATTTCCCGCCTGGGCGCGAAGATGCGCCTGTTTGGCATCAATAGTTTCGCCAACAAGATAGATGGACATGGCATTTTCTCGCATTTCAGATGCGTGCTAATTCCATATTTGCGCACGTACGTCAAGAATTATCACGCATCTCACATGCGCGATAATTCCCTCCCTGCCCATCTCTGTCCACAAAATGCCTGCAGAAATCTGGGTTTCCACCTGCCGTCGAGCCAGAGCCGTGGCGAGGCCATATCTCGCTGGGAAACGCTACAACGCCACCATTCTTGAGAGTGAGAGTGCAGGCGGCTGTGCCGTGACGGGTTGAAAGTCGGGAGAGAGGCTTCCGGCGCCTGTCGCGGAGTATCCCATAATGTCCCGATCTCAATCCCGCGCCCGGTCCGCCAAGAACCGGACGAACCTCTATGACGAAATCACGAACAAAATCCTCGGTGAGTTGGAAGCTGGCCATGTGCCCTGGGTTCAGCCCTGGGAGACAGCGGCGGCCAAGGCGCCGCTTGCCATGCCGAACAACACCGCGACCGGCCGCGGTTATTCCGGGATCAACATCCTCATTCTCTGGAGTGCGGTGATTGAGCATGGTTTTCCGGGCCAGAGCTGGCTGACCTTCCGCCAAGCCCTGTCGCTAGGCGGCAATGTGCGCAAGGGTGAGCGCGGCACCACCATCGTCTATGCAGATCGCTTCGTCCCAAATGATGAGAAGAAACGCGCCCGGGAAACCGGCGATGATCCAAAAGCAATCCCGTTCCTGAAGCGCTTTACCGTCTTCAATGCCGCGCAATGCGAAAACCTGCCTGCGGATGTCACAGTGGCAGCGCCACCGACCCCGCCTGGCCTGATCGCGCCCCGGGTCGAGGCCTTGATCGCGGCGACCGGTATCGATTTTCGCATTGGCGGCAATCGCGCCTTCTACGCGCCAATTGATGACTATGTACAAGTGCCACCACCGCAGGTCTATTTCGAGCCGATCAACTGGCATCGGACGGTGCTGCATGAGATGGGGCATGCCAGCGGCGCGGCGCACCGCCTAAATCGCGACCTCTCCGGTTCATTCGGCTCGAAGACATACGCCTGCGAAGAATTGGTCGCTGAGATGAACGCCGCCTTCTGCTGTGCCTCGCTTGGGATCGTGCCGACAGTGCGACATACCGACTATATCGGTTCCTGGCTCAAGGTTCTGAAGGAGGACAACCGCGCCATCATCCGCGCTGCCTCCAAGGCCAGCAAGGCAGCTGACTATCTGCTTGGATTCTTGCCGGACGACATACCGCCAGATGGTATGACCGCGCCCAAGCTTAGCCGGACCTCGACCTGATCCGGCGTCATAAAGAGGGAGAGGCGTGAAGGGGTTTTGTGACGGGTTGGAGGTCGAGAGAGAGGCTCCCGGCCGCCCGTCGCGGAGAAAATCCATGACCCATGCAAAACCCAAATCAAAGATCACGCTCAGTGTCTCGCGCGACATCCCCTTTAACAAGCTGCTGCTGTCCCAGTCGAACGTTAGGCGGATCAAAGCCGGCGTTGCGATCGAGCAGCTTGCAGAGGACATCGCCCGACGCACGCTTCTGCAGAGCCTGACCGTGCGGCCCATCATCAACGAGGATGGCAAAGAGACCGGCATGTATGAAGTGCCCGCCGGTGGGAGGCGCTATCGCGCGCTCGAACTGCTGGTGAAACAGAAGCGTTTGAACAAGACCGCACCCATCCCTTGTGTGATCCGCACAGCGGGCCTCGCCGAGGAAGACAGTCTCGCTGAAAACGTCCAGCGCGCGCCACTGCATCCACTCGACCAGTTCCGCGCGTTTCAGGTGATGCGTGAGAAGGGCCTGGGCGAGGAAGAAATCGCGGCCGCGTTCTTCGTGTCTGTGAATGTCGTGAAACAGCGGCTGCGGCTTGCGGCGGTGAGTGAAATCCTGCTTGGGGCCTATGCCGAGAACGAGCTGACGCTGGACCAGTTGATGGCGTTCACGGTCAATCCCGATCATGCGCGGCAGACCCAGGTCTGGGACGCGATCAAGGACGCCTATACCGCGCAACCCTATCAGATCCGGCGCATGCTAACCGAGGATGCGGTGCGCGCGTCGGACAAGCGGGCGCAGTTCATTGGTATCGAGGCTTACATAGAGGCAGGCGGCGCAGTGATGCGCGATCTGTTCGAAAGCGATGATGGTGGCTGGCTTGAGGATGTGGCTCTGGTCGACATGCTTGTCACCGAGAAGCTCAATGAGGAAAGTGACGCGATCCGGGCCGAAGGCTGGAAGTGGGTCGAGGTTGGTCTCGATTTCCCTTACGGCCACACCTACGGGCTGCGGCGTCTCTTCGGCGAACAGGAGCCGCTGACCGATGAGCAGCAGGCGACCCGCGACGCGTTGCAGACCGAACTCGACCAGCTTGAGGCCGACTATGCCGATGCGCCGGAACTGCCCGATGAGATCGACGAACGCCTGGGCGAGATTGAGACGGCAATTGATGCGATTGATGATCGTCCGCTGGTCTATGATGCCGACGAGGTGTCGCGCGCTGGGGCCTATGTCAGCGTCAGCCCCAGCGGTCACCTGCATGTGGCGCGCGGATATATGCGACCCGAAGACGAACTTCCTGTTGCGCCGCAGATCGATGAGACGGAGACGCCTGAAACCGATCAGACAGAGGATGATGGTGCACAATCCGTCGATCCCGCAAGCGAACCGGATGAGGATGAAGACCTGAAACCCATACCGGACCGGCTGGTCGCCGAACTCACCGCGCATCGCACAGTGGCATTGCGTCTTGCGCTGAGTGCATCCTTCGACACGGCATTCCTGGCCTGCCTTCATAAGCTCGTATTGGACCAGTTCTACAGCTACGCGCAGGACAGTTGTCTCGAACTGACGGCGAAATGCGTCTATTTCGGATCGCAGGCACCGGGCCTTGGCGATACACCCTATGCGATCGCCCTTGATGCGCGGCACGAGGGTTTTGCAGACAAGTTGCCAAATGATCCTGAACAATTGTTGGATCATCTTAGTGCCCTGGATGACGCGACATGTCAGGCGCTTTTCGCCCATTGTGTCGCTCTGACAACCAATGCAACCGTGGACGCATATAACCTTAGACCACGCGCCATTGCCGATGCCGATCGGTTGGCGGTCGCGCTTGAGCTCGACATGATCTCAGCAGGCTGGAAGCCAACAGCGGATGCTTATCTCGGGCGCGTCACCAAGGCGCGCATTGCCGCGGCTGTGGCCGAGGCGAAGGGTGACAAGACTGCATCAGATCTGAAGCCTCTCAAGAAAGACATGATGGTCGCAAAGGCGGAAGAATTGCTCGCTGATACCGGCTGGCTGCCGGAGCCGCTCCGCACACCGGAACGGCAGATCGAAGATGGTAGCGATCTTGTCGACGTGCCACCGGCGGCAAATGACGGCGAAACGGCCATGGACGCAGAAGGCGACCCCGCCGACAATGAAGATGCGGGGCAGGACGAGCAGCTCACCGCAGCGGAATGATCAAATCACTCCCCAACTGGGCCCGCCGCAAGGTGGGCCTTTTTTCTATGGAGGCATGTCCATGGCACATTCCCTATCGGAACTGACCGAGGCTCTGGCCCGCAATGCCGAAGCCGTCTGTCGGTACTATCTTTCAAACGGGCGCCGTGAAGGCCGCTATTGGATGATTGGTGATGTCCGCAATACGCCGGGTCGCTCAATGTATGTCCGCCTGACTGGGCCGGATGCCGGCAAGGGGGCGGCGGGCAAATGGACCGATGCGGCCACTGGCGAATATGGGGACCTGCTCGACATCATCGGCGAGAGGTGCGGGCTGGTCGATTTCGCCGATGTTGCCGCAGAGGCGCGACGGTTTCTGCGTTTGCCGCCCCCGGAGACGCGTCCCCAACCAAAGCCGCGACCATCGGCAGCACGTGTTGGATCGCCAGAAGCGGCCCAGCGGCTGTTCGCGATGTCACACCCCATCGCGGGCACTTTGGCAGAAACCTACCTGCACAACCGCGGCATTACGGCGTTGCGGGACACCGGAAACATCCGCTTTCATCCGCGCTGCTATTATCGACCCGGCCAAGAGTCGGAGACGTGGCCCGCCCTTGTTGCCGCTGTCACGGATCTGAATGGCACGGTCACCGGCGCGCATCGCACCTATCTTGATCCTGCCGCGCATGATCCAGACAGTTTTTCCAAAATCAATCTCGGCAAAGCCCCAATCAACACGCCGCGCCGCGCCATGGGCGTTCTGCTCGGGAACGCCGTCCGCTTCGGGACCCCGCAGGATACCATGGCGGCAGGGGAAGGCATTGAGACCATGCTATCGCTGAAAATGGTCCTGCCGTACATGTCGATGGTCGCAGCGCTGTCCGCCGCTCATCTTGCCGCCATCCTGTTTCCGCCATCCTTGCGCCGGCTCTATGTCGCCAGCGATGACGATCCCGCCGGGGATGGTGCAACGAAGACGTTGATCAACCGGGCGCATGCGGCGGGGCTCGAGGCGATCACACTGTCGCCACAACGAGGAGACTTCAACGAGGATCTGCGCGGCCTTGGGAGCGATGCCTTGTGCCAAGCTGTTCGGGTTCAGATCGCCCCGCATGATGTCCACCGTTTCATCTGTCACGCTGGGATGTCCGGGAGGAAGGCGGAACAGGTCTGATCGATCCTGTCGGGACCGGTCATGGGACGCACGCACCATCATCGGCAAGAGCCGCGACCTCGGCCTTCTTCAGAGGGCGACAGAACGGCAAACGGGACGGACTGGCAATGGCTACGCCCGGTTCTTTTCCGGTGGCGGCAGAGCCGCCGTTCCATCGCGACCCAAAAGAACCGGTCTCCACCATCCTCCGCTGCGCTGCGGCCCTACGCCTTGCTTTGGGTGCAGGGCCGTCCCGCCCGCCGTCTTGCGTCGCCATGAAGGCCGCGGCGGTCGCGGCCACCTGACGAAGGAGCCTCCCATGGTCACCAATCCACATGACACGGATGACGAGCCCCATCACAGCGCATCCGCCACCGGCACCATCTGTAGCGAGCTGCACCTTTACGGCTACCAGCATTCCGAAAACGAGCCCGATCCGCGTGATGTTCCCGAAGATCATATGATCGCAGGCGCCATCGCCGATATCTTCGATGCGCTTGTGGCGACCATGGCCGACACCAGCCTTGATACCGACCTCGACGAACTGCTTTGGTCGACGGTCAACATGTTCCACCGCGCCGTGAGCCGGATCGAACGCAAGCTCGACGACAACGAACAGGCGCAGAAACGCGGACAGCGTGACCAGGACGGGTCCGAGGTTCAGGCCGTACAGCTCGAACATCTGATCGCCACTGGCCAGACTCTTCTTGAACGCCGTGACGGTATGGAGGTCTTCCGCGACACGGCCGCCGAGCATTATCTCCGCCTGACTGGCACGCCCTGGTCACCGCGATCCGGATCCCGGATCAACCATCGCAACCTCACGTCGGCGATGATCGACAGCCGGGATTTCCTTGCCGCGAAAAAACGCGCAGACATTGAAGTGCATCTGCCAACAGGTACAAGGATCGCGCTGACCGGCGGCATGGACTTCAATGATCATCACCTGATCTGGGAGACGCTCGACAAGGTCCACGCCAAACATACCGATATGGTGCTCTTACATGGCGGATCACCCAAGGGCGCCGAACTGATTGCCGCCAAATGGGCTGAGACCCGCACAGTGCCGCAGGTCGCCTTCAAGCCGGATTGGACTCGCCACGGCAAGGCCGCACCTTTCAAACGCAATGATGCAATTTTAGAAGTACTGCCGATTGGCGTGATTGTCTTTCCAGGAACCGGTATTCAGGACAATTTCGCGGATAAGGCGCGAAAGCTCGGCATCAAGGCCTATGATTTCCGCAAGACGGGCTGCGCTTGATCGCTGCTCAAGGGCCGCCCCCTGCTTTGGCTTGCGGCGGCGGTCGCCTGACCGTCAAACGCATATGACATCCGCGTCGACAGGCGGTGGCCACGCCACCCATGGTCGCGGGTCTCATTGATCTGAACGGCTGATGCTGGATTGTATGTAGTCACGTAAGGATGTTTCACCGTGCAAGGGTGCCTCGGCGGTATCCGTCTCTCCGTCGATCACGGCCCTGGTCATACAGGCATAGGATGCCGCCGCTTCCTCGGAAAAGCCGAACTGGCGGAAGGTGCGCTCCAGTTCCTCACGCGAAATTTCCTGAACTGTGACGGGCCGACCCAAGGCATCAGAAAAGGCTTTAGCCACGTCGTTCGGCGTATACCGGTTTGGCCCTTCGATGTGGAGCGTTCCGGTTTCGCTGACGGGCTCCATCAGGCGACGGGCAGCCACGCGCCCAAGGTCATCAGGGGACACCATCGGCAAGCTGAGATCGGCCGGAAAAAAGCTCGGCAGAGTGCCGGATTCGCGCACCATGTCGCGCATCCCGGTCCAGTTACTCATATAATAGGCGCCGCGATTGATCGCCGCCGGGATAGGCTGGTTTGCAAGCAAGTGTTCAAACGCGTGCAGCACTGTCAGGTCACCACAGCGGTCACCCGGTCGAGCGCCATAGGTTGATTGGGCCACGACTTTGTCCAGTCCCGAGCTGTCCAACGCCTCCATGATGGCAGCGACATTCGCCCGTTCCTCGGCATCCGTATCGCCGGATGGATCAGCGGGCGGATTAAGCAAGAAAGCCCGTTGCCCGCCGCGAAAGACATCGTGCAATGCCTCAACATCACGAATATCAACAACGGCGATATGCGCGCCACGGCGCTTTAGCGCTTCACCATGCTGCTCTTTGCGGGTGACCACGGTAACCCTTTCACCCAGACCGAGCAGAGCGCGGGCCGTGGCAGAGCCAACCTGACCAGTTCCTCCAAGAATAATGTGCAAGGCCAGCCTCCAAAAAACGATGCTTTGAAGGAAGTATAGCAGATCGGTCTGCCAGAACCTGTCAGGAGACTTTTTCCGGCACAATGTACAGCGTCAAGACCGCAGTGCTTTTCGGACGCTGTCCGGAAGCAGCTTGGACGCCGCTGTGATCGTGGAGCGCGGCAAGTGCTTCTTGTTGCGTTCCAGAAACGCAATCAAGGCCTCGGCGTCTCTTTTACCTGCTTCGCGCGTCCAGGACGCAACGGCCTTTTGCACGTAATCGTCGCCGTCAGCGGCCAGCATATCCGCGATGCGAAACGTGTCCTCCACTTCACCGCGTCGGATGAAGGCAAATGTACTCACAATCGCTGTTCGCCGTTCGTGCGGATCATTCGAGCGCGCCAGTGTGTTGAGGATCGATCTATCCTTGTCGACCAGATATGCGCCGACGACATGAGGTGCTGCACGGTCAACCAAATCCCAGTTGTTGATCCGGTCGTGGCGCCGCAGGTAGAGATCAAAAAGGGCCTTCCGGTCCGCCTCCGGCAGCTTTTTCCGCCGAGCTTGAAAGTCCATCACGGAAACCGCCGCCATGCGAACCTCGTAGCGTGTATCGTCGAGCAGCGTTTCGATATCCGCCAAACCCAGATCGGCAAACTGCTTCGCGACCGGAAAGACCTTGGGCATGGGGACGCCCATGATGCGTGTTTCGTCATCGCCGCCCTTGAAGAAGCGTGCAACATCATCGATCTTCGCAGGCTCCACCTTCTCTTCCAAAAAGGCAATCAGATCGTTGATTTGCGACATTCATGGCCTCTACGAAACTTTGGCAACCAGTGCGTCGAGACTGCGATAACTTGCTTCCAGCCCTTCATCCATCGGACTTTGCAACACACCGTCACGTGTTTCCTTGCTGTCATAGTGCAGGCTCATCACCACGGTCGAGTGACCATCTTGTTCGGAGAAAACCTGCTCGACCAGCGTCTCATTGTCGGGAAAGATGTCGAAGACTTCGGTCAGGAGAAGACGCTCTTCGCTCTCAATCTCGCGGAAGGTGCCGGTGGCAACCATACGGCCGTCTGCCCATTCCCAAACATAGCGATAGGCGCCACCCACACGCAGATCGATTTCGCATTCCGGCATGGTATGACCAGAAGGCCCTGTCAGCCAACGCTTGACCAATTCGGGATCAGTATGTGCGCGCCAGACAAGCGATTTCGGTGCATCGAAGCTGCGTGTAATTACAATCGTCGTCTCCGTGGGAGTGGTCATCGCGAGGGGTCTCATGTCTTCGGCTCCTTTGTCTTCATGGTTTCCAGAACGTCATCAAGCCGCGCATAATTCTCCGACCAGATCATGCGGTAATGCTCAAGCCAGTCGGAAATCGCTTCAAACGCGGCCGGTTCGATACGACGGGGTCGGGCGTTACCGGAAATGCGCGTCGAAATGAGCCCGGCATCTTCGAGCACCTTCAAATGTCGCGAAATCGACGGCTGGGATATCTCAAAAGGCTGCAGAAGTTCGGCGACAGTCGCCTCCCCCTCGACAAGACGGGCCAGCAGCGCCCGGCGGGTCGGGTCAGACAGCGCATGAAAAATATGATCGAGTGATGACATGGCTGTATTAATATAACTAATTAGCTATATAGTCAAGATCGGATATTGTTCTTTCCCCATTTTCCTTTATGCGTGGCAACCACTAGCCTTGGTCGCGGCGCAATCCTCGCGATTGCCAGCATTCTTTGGCCAGTTGTGCTCAGTTCCCCGTCATCGAACTGTCAGGAGCGCAGCATTTCTGCTATGCTGATTGAGCGCCGAGGTGGTGGTGGCAGGCGCAACCGTTCATCGTTTTGCACGGAGACATCCACCATGATCGCGTTCAACATTTTGCTCCTCATCACCACTATCGGCCTCTTGTGCTGGCTGGTATTCTCGCTCGCCATCTATGCATTGCCTTTACTCATTGGTGTCACGGCGGGTCTGTGGGTGCATGGCAGCGGAGCTGGCCCGATTGGCGCCATTGTCATCGGAGCCGTTGCCACCGCTGCGATCTTCATCATTGGACAACTCGTTTTCAGCTTCGCACGACCGCTGTGGATCCGATTGGTTGTCGCAGCCCTGTTCGTCGGACCGGCGGCGGTGGCCGGTTACGCCGCCACACATGGCATCGCGAAACACATCATGCCCTCTGATAACTGGCAAATCGCCGTCTCGATCGTGGGCGCTGTCGCCATCGGTATTGCGGCGCTCGCTCGTATGGCAGGCATGACCCCAACGGAATCAGATATGGAGCATTTGCGCGGATCGTAGTCCCCGGATGGCCGGAACGGGAAAGGGAGAGTCTGATGCCTTGATCTTCCAAACACCCAGGCCGGTGATCGAAGGCGTGGGGGTTGAATGGATATCCTGAATCGACCGACGCAGGACCCGATTTATGTGTAGGCCTTTGTACGGCACCCGAAAGCGCAAGCCGTCATGGCACGTTGGAGCAGTATCAATGCTGGATTGGCTCGTTAGCTGACGGAAAGACGAGCTTGCCTGACATGGCGACGATTGCGATGTCACCGTAATAGGGTCGGACTTTCGCGGCGTCACCGGGTTTCCAGTTTCTCCATTGATCTTCAGAGTTGGGGGTCGACCGCTCCAAACGGCCTCTTCAATGGACTGATCTGGCCGAAAGGCGGCTTCGCCTCGACCGCCTATGGCTCAACGGTGCCGGCCCACTTTCTTCCCCTGCCGGCTGCGCCGCCATTCCTCGCGAAATCAAGAAAGTCTCCCGCCTCCGTCCGGCGCTGACGCTGGGCCCTCACGGGTGAGCCGTCGGTCGCCTTCGACCTGCCGATCTCCATCGAGGCCGCAATGGTGCGGGCTCGGAAACATCTGATCAAGGAGAACTACAATGGCAACCATCGGCACCTTCAAGAAGTCCGGCAACGAATATACCGGCGAAATCGTCACCCTCAATGTACAGGCCAAGAACGTCCGCATCGTTCCAGAAACCAGCCAGGCCAGCGAGAATGCACCCAGCCACCGCGTACTGGTGGGCCGCGCCGAAATCGGCGCCGCCTGGTCAAAGACCTCAAACGAGGGTCGCGGCTATCTCGGCCTCAAACTGGACGACCCCAGCTTCACGGCTCCAATCTATGCCAACCTCTTCGACGAGGAAGACGGCGAAGGCTTCAGCCTCATCTGGAGCCGCCCCAATCGCCGCAATGGCGACTGAGTCCCTGACGAAAAGCCCCACCTGAGTTCTTCAGGTGGGGCCTTGCTATCACCGAATGTCGTCTGTGGATGGCTCCTGCATTGCAAGACATTTTTGACGTTTATTGCGGCGTTTAATCAGTACAGTCGTCTGTCCGGCCTGTTCATGTGGTGATCTGCCACTGGCCTTGATGATTTCCGCAAGCGAGGTTCCAATCGGCTTCACGGCCTTCGAGGGCCAACGTCATTCCCGGAGTGTCCTCGCTCTTGGTTGACTTAGTCCGCATCATCACGTCATGCGCCTTGCATCTCTGGCAGGTGTCCCGATCAGGTGACCGGCTGCCGGTAATTCTCCTGTCTCGTCAACATTGCCCAGATCACGCGCGCGGTTTTGTTTGCCATGGCAACTGTTGCAAGTCGAACCGGCTTTCCAGCGAGCATCCTCGCTGTCCAGATATCGACTTTCTCGGGATGGAGTTTTGCCATCAATGCGCGCGATGTCATGCCAACGATAAGAAGTTTCCTGAGGTAATGATCACCTTTCTTGGTAATCCGCCCAAGCCTCTCTTTGCCGCCACTGGACTTGTTGAGCGGGGTTAAGCCCAGCCAAGCGGCCAGATCTCGTCCGGTTTTGAACTGTTTGGCGTCGCCGACGGTCGCCACGATGGCCGACGCCGTAATTGGACCAATCCCAGGCACCTGCATCAGTCGGCGTGCGTTGGCATCTCGCCGAGCATGGCTCTCGATCAACTTGGAAAAGCCTTCAATTCGGGCGCTGAGCCCAAGGAGTTGATAACACAAGGTGCCGAGAACCCCGTTCGCCAGTTCGGGAATTTTAGGTTGATCACCGTCCAGGTGGCTTTTGGAAAAGCGGGCCACAGCCTCAACCCCGGTTGGGAGAACATAGCCAAACTCACGCAGCATCCCCCGTATCATGTTTGAGACCTGGGTTCTCTGGCGGACGATGAGTTCGCGCGTGCGGTGGGCGGTCAAAAGAGCTGGCTGGTCTTCGGTCTTGATCTCAACAAATCTCATCGTCGGGCGGCCAACCGCTTCGCAGATTGCCTCTGCATCCACTGCGTCGGTCTTTCCGCGTTTGACATATGGCTTGACGTAAGTTGCTGGCATCAAACGGACATCGTGCCCTAACTTGCGAAGTTCACGGCCCCAATGATGGGCCGAACCGCAGGCTTCCATACCGACCACACAAGGCGGTAGGCCCTCAAAGAACTCTAACAGTTTTGCGCGTTTGATCTTCTTGTTGAAGACCTTGTCGCCAGTCACAGAAACTCCGTGAACCTGAAAAACATTCTTGGCCAGATCCAGTCCTATGGTTTTTACTTGCATTGGGTGGCTCCTCTCAAAAGCAGATTTCGACACCTGCATTATGGCGCATTGCGACGCCGGGTGGAGCAGGAGCCATCCACTTCATCCGCTCCGAGCCCCCATACTTCCCCGTTCGTGCAGTGCAGCAAATGACGGCTTTCGCATTACTTAGGGATTTTCCTAAATAATTTGACAAAGCTGACGGAGCCTTGTTACTTAGGGATATGTCTAAGTTTGATTCGACCCTTGATCTGTGCTTCTCGGCCCTCGGCGATCCGACGCGGAGAATGATCCTCGAGCGCCTTGCGCGTAGTGAGGCGACCGCAGGCGAATTGGCGGAACCCCACAACATGGCGCTGCCCTCTTTCATGGAACATCTGAAGAAGCTGGAAGCAGCCGGATTGATCACATCCGAGAAGAAAGGACGGACCCGTGTCTGCCAACTGGCACCGGATGCCTTCTCGCCCGCGAAGAACTGGCTGACAGAGCAAAGCGAAATCTGGGAAGGACGGCTTGACCAATTTGACGATTACATCACCAACCTTATGAAGGAGAAGAACAAATGACTCTCCGATCCCAAAACCGACCTCACGTTCACCCGCACGCTCAATGCACCCCGATCTGTCTTATGGGAGTGCTGGACCACGCCCGAGCACATCAAGAATTTCTTCGTCCCCAAGCCACACGGGATTGAGAAATGCGAGATCGACCTGCGTGTGGGCGGCAAGTTCAACACGACGATGAATGTCGAGGGCAACCTGATGGAAAACGAAGGGGTCTATCTGGAAGTCGAGGACGGCAAGCGCCTCGTCTTCACCGACACCTATAGCGAAGGCTGGAAGCCTGCGGCCGATCCCTTCATGACAGCAATCATTGAATTTGAGGACGACGGCAATGGCGGCACCACATACACCGCGACCGCACGGCGTCGCTCACCCGAAGCGCGTCAGAGCCACGAAGACATGGGGTTCTACGACGGCTGGGGTACAGTAGCGACGCAGCTCGAAGAATACGCCAACTCACTCAAGTGACAGATCTTCAATTGGCAAAATCGGGTGGATGCCAATGCGGTTCGATCAGGTTCCACGCCGCGGCACTCAGCGACAATCCGCATGTCTGCCATTGCCGCATGTGCCAGAAGGCGGCTGGAAACCTCTTCGGTGCGCGCGTTGGCGTCTTGGTCCGTGATCTGACCTGGACACGTGGGCAACCATCGAAGTTCTACAGCTCGGAAGGAATCGCGCGCGGGTTTTGTGGTGATTGCGGCACGCCACTCTTCTATCACAACGAGGAAAGCGAGCGGTTCTCGATCTCGATCGGTGCATTTGATGATCCATCCGACATCGCTCTTGCCTTTGAGTTAGGGATCGAAGGCAAGCTACCACAGACTGCGCAGCTCGTTGACTTGCCGAACTTCGGATCAAGCGAAGAGGACGATCCAGAGGGCACCGCACTCGCGCGGCGGACATCGCGCCAACATCCCGACAACGACACCGATGACTGGCCTACATAGCTGACCTTCTACCCGGAGCCGTGGGTGTGTACCGGTCGCTAGGGGATGTCAGCCAAAATGCCGAGAAACACGCAGTGGGATCAAGAAGCGCACGGCACTAGACACCACGCTTCCGCACAAGCTCCTGTTCGATGACTTCTATACCCCATTGCTAACCGGGCATCTCAAGCGAAAGCACAAACCGGGCCGCTGATCGACAGGTAAGAAGCTTCTTCAGGCCGCAATCAGGCGCGCTAACCAAACGTCTACAATCTATCGACCGCAACCGCCTATATTGACTCGACTGAGGGTGAGATTTTAGCACCCCCAACTTCCCCATCCCCCTTTGCTGTCCTGCTTCGCCATCGTGACCGTTGTTCGCCACTCCTTGTGAGTGGCTCCATCGCATTCACGGAGGCCAGATCATGCCCGCCAATACTGCCGACCTACCGCCACGCTACCTGAGAACGCCCGAAGCGGCTCGCTTCCTGAGCCTGTCCGGCCGCACATTGGAAAAACATCGCACCTACGGAACTGGCCCCGCTTACCGCAAACTTGGCGGGCGCGTCGTCTATTCTATAGACGATCTGCAGGCCTGGGCTGATCGCGGCGCTGTGACGTCCACCTCCGATCCGCGCGGATCGGTTCTGCCCGCCAAACGCCATGATGATCAGAAACTTGCGAAATCCAGCGGCGAGCCACGCTGAGCGTGTTTGGCCCACCATGATGAGGAAACAACCCACCCAGTCCGAGCGCGCCCAACTGGAGCTGTTTCATGCTCTCGGCGGCGACCTCGCGCCCCGCGATGCGCAGGATCTCATGGCCTATCCCTTTTTCAGCCTGTCCAAGTCGCATCGGGTTAAACCGATCGACTATGAGGTTGCCGATATCGCTATACGCGTTGAGGCGGTCCCCGAACACGGCATGGCGACCATTTGGGATGCAGACATCCTGATCTGGGCGGCCAGCCAGCTTGTCGAAGCGCGCGACGCCGGGCTGCGCACGTCGCGCCTCATGGCGGCGACGCCTTACGAGATTCTCACCTTCATCGGTCGCGGCGTCAGTTCACGCGACTACAAACGGCTCAAGGCCGCGCTCGATCGGCTTCAATCGACCACAGTGGCGACGACGATCCGCCAGCCCGCCTTGGGACGACGGCACCGCTTCTCCTGGATCAACGAATGGGTCGAGCGCACCGATCATCAGGGCAATCCTGCCGGCATCGAACTGATCGTGCCGGACTGGTTCTACAGCGCCGTCCTCGACGACGCGCTGATCCTCACCATCGACCGCGCCTATTTCTCGCTGACCGGCGGCTTCGACCGTTGGCTCTACCGGATCGTGCGCAAACACGGCGGCAAGCAGCGCGCCGGATGGCGGTTCGAGTTTCGCCATCTCTATCTCAAGTCCGGCAGCCTCTCGCCCTTCAAGCGCTTCGCCTATGAACTGCGCGACATCGTTCGCCGCCAGCCACTGCCCGGATACATTCTGTCGATCGAGGTCACGATTGGCGGCAAGACGCTGCTCGCCTTCGAGCCCGCGCCCTGTGGACAGGATGTTGACGGCCTCGTGCTATCGGGAACCCGGCCTATCGGGCCATCGGGAACCGCGGTGTCGTGCCATCGGGAACCGAAACCGGGCCTAACGTCCGAAGACAAAAACGAAAATCGCGCCTCTAACTTAGAGTCTAACCAAGAATCTAACATTTGTTGCGCGCGAGCGAGTGTGGAAAACAGATCCGCAGAGACGCAATCCCGCGCGACCGAAACGCATCCGCGCCGTCGCACAAGCTCTATTCCGGGAGCGGAGCGATGATCCCGTTCGCGTCCCACCATACCCAAGTTGAGCTCATCTGGATCGAGAAGCAGGTTGAACACTGGCTTCGCTTCGGCCGCGAGGCCGGCGAACGGATCATCAATCGCCAGCGGCGTATGGTCAGCTTCGCGCCCGGAAGCGTCTTCGCCTTCGTGCGCTGGCAGTCCAACGACTATGGCACGGTCCTGTCGCGTATCGACATCGTGCGCGCGGTCGAACCCGGCGAAGCATATCAGACGCTCCCCTTCGTGCGGCCCGGTGGCGACATCCTTCTACATGCCCAGCGCTGGCCGAAGGTCGCGCGTGTTTTGCAGGCGGTCGATGCCATCGACGCGATCGACATCGATCCCGCCGATGTTCCACCGGAATATTGGCGGCACGTTCACAACCGAATGGCCGCACGTCTTGAGCCACGGCGCTACACACCGACCCGTCATACCGCCTTTCTGAAGCGGCGGAGGGTCGGCCAATGAAACACCGAGCGCTGCTCCTCGTCGGCGCCGCGGCGATCGGTGCGATCGCAGCGTCTGCTTTCGTCGATTTCCCCACGCGTGTCATTTGGAACGCCAGCCCGTCCGCTCCGATCGGGTTCTACCAGGTGCACCCCGTCGACCAGATCGACGTACAGGACTTCGTCGCCGTCAATCCGCCTGAACGGCTCGAACGCTTCGTGACGGAACGCCGTTATCTGCCGCCGGACATCCCGCTCTTGAAGCGCATCGTCGGCCTGCCGGATCAGACCGTCTGCCGCATCGACCGCAACATCACCGTCGATGGAGTGGCGATGGGAGAGGCGCTTCGGCACGATTCCATCGGTCGACCGATGCCCGTCTGGCAGGGCTGCCGGCGCATCGCGGCAGGCGAAGTCTTCCTCATGAACCGGAGCGTCGAGAACAGCCTCGACGGACGGTATTTCGGCCCGATCCCCGCCACCTCGATCATCGGCTCGGCGGTCCCGCTGTGGACCGACGAGGATGGAACGGGCGGCTACCGCTGGCGTGCGGATTCCCGATGACCAGCACGGCAAACCTTCCACCAACGCCAACCGAAAGGACATTCCCATGGCACATATCGGACACTTCACCCGCACCAGGGACGGCTATCGCGGCCACCTCAAGACGCTCACCCTCGACGCTGAACTGACGCTCGTTCCGGCCGAACAAACCGACGCCGAGAACGCACCAGACTACCGTGTCCATATCGGCACGGACGACCAAGCCCAGGAGATCGGCGCAGGCTGGAAACGCACCGGCGAGAAGGCCGGGGATTACGTTTCGCTGCTGATCGACGATCCGGCTCTGCCGCATCCAATCCACGCCAACCTGTTTCATTCGGTGAGCGAGAACGACACCTATCTACTCACCTGGAACCGGCCGCCGAAGCGCCGCGAACAGAGCTGAAGCGATGCACATACTCCGCCATCGCAGCGCCGCCGGATGGCTTTGCGCCATCCGGTCGGTTGCTCTCCTTCTCCTTACCGGCCTCTTTTCCACTGTCGGACTGCCGTCGGTCGGCATCGCTCATAGCACGCCGATCGCGCAGTCGGTGCAGGATCCCTATGGCGCTTACTTCACAGAGGCATCGCAGCGCTTCCGCATCCCCGAGCGCTGGATCCGCGCCGTAATGCAGGTCGAAAGCGCAGGGCGCGTGCGCGCCGTTTCCAGCGCCGGCGCGATGGGCCTCATGCAGATCATGCCCGCAACCTGGGCGGATCTGCGCATCCGCCATCGTCTCGGCCGCGATCCGTTCGACCCGCGCGACAACATTCTCGGCGGTACAGCCTATCTACGCGAGATGCACGACCGCTTCGGTTCGCCCGGCTTTCTCGCGGCCTACAATGCAGGGCCGGAACGCTACCAGCAGCATCTGGACACCGGTCGCGCGCTGCCACGCGAGACCCGCGTTTACATGGCGACACTGCTTCCGATGCTCGGACTGGCGTCGAATGGCAACACTCGCGTTGCGGTTCCGCTACCGCCCGATTGGCGCGAAGCTCCGCTGTTTGTCGAACGATCCCAGAGCAATTCGGCTGCAGACGCAACGCAAGACAAGCGCCGTTTGGAGACGCATCCACGACGACCAAAATCGCATCACCAAAGCGCCGACGGCGCACAGCCCGATGCCATGTTTGTTGCGCGGACGCGTATAGATGGGCGCCCATGACGATCGCTGGCGCAATTCGCAGTTCCGAAAGCAGAAGCGCAATGTGGCGTGGAATGAGCGGAAAGGTCTGCAACAGGGGAAGGGGATGGCAGGATAAAAGCCGACGATGTGCGGCTGTGGACGGTTGTGGGTTTTCAAAGGGTTATGTGATGCACTCACGATGTGCGCAGCACACGCGCAGCCTGCGATCATCTTTGTTTCTCCGCAAATTCAATGCGTTTGCGCGATGTGCGGGACATTCGGCATGAGCGACGAAAACGACTTCCGCATCCGGCCTGGCCGCATCCGCTCCTCGACCAGCCAGCGCGCACGACCCTTCATCGCACAGGCAATGGCGGCGGCACAGAAGGCGGGTTCCGGTATCTCGCGCAAGGGGATGATCGTGCCCGGCAACCGCTCCCACTTCGGGCGCGGGAAACGGGCGACCGTACAAGCCAATCGATTCATCACGGCACGCTCCCGCGGCGCCGTCGTCAAGGCGCACGTCGTCCGTAACAATGGACGCAGTGCGCCGCTTGCAAAACATCTCACCTATTTGCGCCGAGAGGGTGTGACCCGCGATGGAGAAAAGGCAAGGCTGTTCGGGCCAGGCGAGGAAGAAATAGACGCCAAGACATTTGCCGAGCGCTGCGAAGATGACCGTCATCATTTTCGCTTCATCGTCTCACCTGACGATGCGCTGGAGATGGCAAACCTCCGATCCTTCACCGCCGACCTCGCCCGGCAGATTGAAAAAGATCTCGGAACCGAACTTGACTGGGTCGCCGTTGACCACTGGAACACCGAACACCCGCATATTCATCTCATCGTGCGCGGCGTGCGGGATGATGGCGACGACCTAGTGATCTCCCGGGACTACATCAGGGAGGGTATGCGCGATCGCGCCCGCGATTTCATCACGTTGGAACTCGGTCCACGCACCGACCACGACATCCGCAAATCCCTTGAACGACAGATCGACAGCGAACGCTGGACCACCCTCGACCGCCAACTCCAGCGTGACGCCAATCCCCACGGCATCATCGACCTCGCGCCCCGCCGCGGACGCGGGCCAGACGAACTTCACACGCTCAAGGTCGGACGAATCCGCAGGCTTGAATCCCTCGGCCTCGCCAGTCAGATCAGCCCCGGTCAGTGGGTGATGGAGGAGAGCGCAGAGGCGACGCTGCGCGAACTCGGTGAGCGCGGCGACATCATCAAGCGCATCCATCGCGGGCTTGCTGAGCGCGGCATTGAGCGAGGCGCATCGAGCTACGTGCTGGCTGGCGAAAGCCTGAGCGATCCTGTCATCGGCCGACTGGTCGATCGCGGTCTCGATGACGAACTCAAGGGAACGGCTTATGCGGTGATCGACGGTGTCGACGGTCGCACCCATCATGTCCGGCTGCCGCATATCGACGCGGCCGGAGACGGCGCACCCGGATCAATCGTCGAGTTGCGGAAATTCGACGATGCGAAGGGCCGCCGCCGCGTGGTGCTCGCGGTCCGCTCTGACCTCTCGACAGAACGGCAAGTGACCGCGTCAGGGGCGACCTGGCTCGATCGGCAGGCGATCGCACGCGAACCGACGCCGCTCGGCGGTGGCGGGTTTGGCGCCGAGGTCAGCGATGCGCTGGAACGGCGCGCCGAGCATTTGATTGGTGAAGGCTTAGCGATGAGGCAAGGTCAGCGTGTGATCTTCAATCGCGACTTGCTGAACACGCTGCGCAAGGGAGAACTGGATGCGGTCGGCGAACAACTGTCGGAAGAGCTCGGCCGCCCATACGTGCCGTCTGCATCAGGGGAATATGTCGCCGGCACCTATCAGCGGCGCATCGCGCTCGCCTCGGGCCGTTTCGCGATGATCGACGATGGCCTCGGATTCCAACTCGTGCCCTGGACACCGTCCGTCGAGAAGCATCTCGGCAAACACATCTCAGGCGTCACGCGCGGAAATGGCGGCGTCGATTGGGACTTCGGACGAAGCCGGGGGATTGGGCTCTGATCTGCTTTGCTTACATCGGTCGTCGTTGCGGCAAAGGTCTGGAGAGAGCCCATACCTCCCAATTTCGCGCAATGCGGCGAATGTCTGCAATGCGCGCGATCAACTCTTCATACGATCTTCGACTATGACCCTGACCTGCTCGCGGAGCCATTTGTTCAAGGGGTCGGTCCGCCGTCTCTCGTGCCAGCAAAGACGGACGGGAACGGAATCGAGATTGAACGGTAGCTGGGCCACACCGAGCCCAAAGCGGGCCACGTGGTGCCGTGCGATTGGCAAAGGCATCGTCGCGATTGCGCCGGTTCTCGCCACGAGGTCGGGAATGGACGCAAACCTTGGCGTCCAAGCGATCACGTGACGATTGTGCCCCATGGCAGCAAACGGCCATTCATACGCCATGCGACGAGAGGGGCGCAGACAAAGAAACCAGCCGCGCGGCTTAGCAGCCGTTCAGTATTGATGTGCAATGGTCTTCTTAGGTTGCCACTTTCTTTGGAAGTAAACCCAGCGTGTGGTCACTTCGGATGACAATCTGGGCCCGCGCTTTCTGCCAATGTCATCTTGATAGAAATTGTTAACAGGATGAAACCGGATGGACCCTTTACAAGTGAAAGTTGGGGCTGATCTTCTTTCTGGACTAAGATTGACCGAAGATGAATTCTATAGACGACATTCTTGCGAGTGGCTTGCAGTGGTTAGATCGATAGCCTGCAAGACGTCGAAATTGAAACCGCAAAAACATCTTGAACCGTTACGAAATTCACATCCTCATGAGCTCTAGCGAACTATGACGCAACCAACCAACGGAATTACCGGAAATTCCAAAATTATGGACGTTCTCAAACGCGAAACTGATATGTTTGTGCGGCAGGACTTTGATGGCTGGGCAGAATGTTGGGTGCAAGACGCGCGGGCGCGTGAAGTCTGCGTTTCGTCTTCTTTCGGCGCAACTGTTCTTGAAGGGTGGGAGTCGCTGAGTCGCTACATGCAAAACGTGATGGCGAACGGCGCAACATATGAGATATCCGACATTCAGCGTCTCAATGTGAACGTCACAGTCAGCGGAAACATCGCACACGTTGTGTATGATGAAACCTCACGGCATGCGAATGGGCGGATTGAAAATACGTTCGAAACCAGAGTGCTGGAGCGATCAGACGGAATATGGCGCATCCTTTATGCCTCTTTCGTACTACGTGGGCATCAGCAAATTGACGCAAGCAGATTGGCAGTAGATGCTAAGGGCAAAATTCTATGTGCCCCGGATGAAGCACGCAAGAAACTTGAGAACCACAAGGGGCTTCAAATTTCAAACAACCGTCTGCGCGCCACGAGACCCTCATGGGACAAGCTGCTTCAAGCGGGTTTGGAATGCGCTGCCGAACAACACGGCTACTTTCAGCACTACCGATACATCTCCGAAAGCGGCAGGAGCTTTCGGTTCCCTGTGGTCTTTGGGGAAACAGACGAAGGGAATGTCATTGTCTGCGTACTTTTTGTCAGAGATGGCCTAACCTTTGTCGAAACCGAAAGCGACGGTGACGTGGAGGCCCGCATGACTGTTGCAAAGACTATTTTTGGGTTGTCGGAGGGGCAGATGTCACTGGCATATCGTATTGTACAAGGTGATAATTTGATTGCGGCATCCGAAGAGCTTGGCATAAGTAAAAACACCGCCAGAACGCACTTGTCTCGTATTTATGAGAAAACCGGTGTTAACTCCCAAACGGCGCTCGTGCGGACATTATTGAGCGTGGGATAAATTTGAGGTTTCCGCGTGCTCAATGCTGACCTTCAGCAAGGGAGATAAGATGGTGGACCGGGGCGAGGTAAATTATCTGGCTAAATCGGTTCAGGCCTCTGTCCCGCGTATTGCCGAACATTTTAGCGTCGAGTATGTGACCTTGCATCTCTTCCGACGAGGAAAAGATGCCCAAGACAAGCCATATGTAAGAACCAACTATCCGGAAGCTTGGGTCAGCCACTATCTGCTGAATGACTATGTTCGGATCGACCCGGTCCTGCAGATGGCGGAGACTACGAACTTGCCGTTCTGCTGGTCATCACTTCGGCTCAAACCTGAGCTTACAGCTATGATGGAACAAGCTGAAAAGCACGGCGTTTTGCCCACAGGTTTCAGTGTCAGCCACGTCGACCCAATAGGGCGGCGCAGCGTGCTGTCTTTCAATGCCCGCGTTGCCAATGGCGGGGAGACTTGGGAGCCATTCCTGACAGAAAATTGCGATCACTTGATCTGTCTTGCGGCCGAGCTGCACCGAATGGCGCTTGCTGAGATCGTTGGCGATGACGAAAGCATTCCCTTGTTGTCGCCGCGCGAATTGGAGTGCCTGAGGTGGACCGCCGCAGGCAAGGCGCATACCGAGATTGCGATTATTCTCAATTTGTCCGAGCATACGGTTCGCAGCTACCTCAAAGACGCGCGCATGAAGCTTGAGAGTGTGACGCTGGCGCAAGCGGTTTCCAGAGCTTCTTCGCTTGGACTGATTTGAACCACAACCAAAGCACCATTCAATTTGACCTTTTGGTCCCCCCCGCATTTGCGGGTATTTCGATAATCAGTTCCGCCAACTAATTCTTTCCTTGTGCTGTGCGGCTCTCCGAGCTGCGGCCCGTACAAGTGGAATTGAAGTTGTCTTGAAAGGATAAAACTATGACACAGACGAATGCAGTAGGTTGGTTCGACATCTATGTGGATCAGATGGATCGTGCCGAAGGATTTTACGAAGCGGTGTTGGGCGCTGAAATGGAAGATATGGCCGACCCAACAGGTGAGACTGAGATGAAGGGTTTCGTAGGTAACATGGAGGTCTATGGCGCGGCTGGCGCGCTTGTTAGGGCTCCCTATGCGAAACCCGGACCTGGTGGGACGCAGATTTACTTCTCGGTTGAGGATTGCGCTGTCCAACAGGCCCGCATTGAAGACGCCGGTGGCAAAGTGATCCGTCCGAAGTTCTCAATCGGCAAATTCGGTTTTGTCGCACTGGCGCAAGACACCGAAGGCAACATGATCGGCTTTAACTCGCTGGACTAAAGCAAGAACTGATCTGACTTCACAATTCGCTCTGCGAAACAAGCGCGGGCAACCGGCGTATTGCCCGCGCTATGGACCGAGTGGCGCATATGATGATGCCAAAACTCGGAAGCCACACACAAGGAAACTAACAAAATGAGCTTTCAAATTCATTCTCTTCCCGCCGAAGATTTTGCCAATCTATTTGCGCTTTCTGATACTGAACTAGTCGAAAGGAACGCCTGTCGGCAGATTGTTCAATCAAAGCCGGGTACGCCTTGTCGCGTTAGCATGGCGGACGCCGAGGTGGGCGAGACGGTCATTCTACTGAACTATGAACATCAACCGGCGCACTCACCCTATAAAGCCACCCACGCAATCTTTGTGCGTGAGAATGCTCTGCAAGCGCAGCTGAATGTTGGCGAGGTTCCAGAGGTTTTGCGATCTCGCGCCATTTCACTTCGCTTGTTCGACCGCAATCATATGATGATTGATGCTGATGTCCTGCAAGGAGATGAGCTTGCCGATGCCATCAAAGCTGCTTTTGAGGATGAACAGGTTTCCTATGCACATCTGCACAATGCAAAACCTGGATGTTTTGCTGCTTCAGTTACCCGCGCGAATTGAGTCGAAAAGTTTGGTCTTTTTGGAAGAGTGGTCACCGCATGTGCAATGCGATGCTTCATCAGCAAAGTCAGAAAACCCAAGGTCGGTTTCGTCCGCGTCTGATTAGTTGGATCAAGCTGCGGCGAACTTGCCGTTTCGATTCAGTCATCTTGACTACCATAGACGTCCGGTTCAGTGAAACGTGCGGCACGGCAGCGGTGTTCCCGCCGCAACCGTAAAGGGATGCTGCGTCAGCGAAGTGTCAGAACTCAAGGTCGTTTTTGTCTGCGCAGCGGACTTAGGGTGGGGCGCAGCGAAGGTCTGGATCGAGCTCAAGCTACTAAATGCTGGGCGCTACCCGAATAACTTCTGAAACTCCTTTGCAGACATCTTGATGCAATTTTTCGCCCCTCTAGCTCCTAACTTCATCACTAACTTATCGGGCTACCCACGGAGGATGTCGTCCAATTCGATCTAGCAGGTAATCCATGAAGAGCCTGACTTTGGCGGACAAGACGTTCGATTGTGGATAGATCAGCCAAAGGACTGTTTCTTCGGCAAGCTTGTACTCAGGCAGAACCCGCACAAGCGTTCCTGACGACAATTCCTGATGGACGCTCCAGAGCGAATTTGCTGATATCCCGCCTCCAGCCAAAGTCGCGCATTTGTGGCTGCAACCATCATCAATGATCAAACGGCAATCCGCCTGCTTCGGTGCAAAGACATGTTCTGAGCCATCGTTGCCGATTAGCTCATTTTTGTCAGTAGTGCCAAATGCAATGATCTGGTGCTTGTACAGGTCATCCGGTGTTTTTGGGTGTCCATGTTGCTCTAAGTAGGCGGGCGAGGCGCACAAGATGCGTGTGTCATCCGCCAGCTTCCGACCTCGGAGACTTGAATCCTCAAGGGTCGCGTTTCGGAGTGCCAGATCAAAACTCCCTTCAATGAGATTAACCTGTTTGTCCGAGAGGTGGAGATCAAGCGTAAGGTCGCGGTGCTGTCCCATGAAATCCGGCAAGATGGGCGCGATATAGAGCTGTGCAAAGGTGCTGGGAGCCGTAAACCGCAATGTGCCTGAAACGTGCTTCTTGCCCTGACCCAAGGCCGCGCGAGCTGCGTCTTCCCGCTCGATGATGTCACGCGCATAGGGCAAGAAGTCGACACCCTCAATCGAAAGAGAAACTTGACGTGTAGAACGGTGCAACAGATCAGCTCCGACACTCTTCTCCAGTTTCGCCATCCATGCGCTCGCAACCGATGGGGCAAGGCCAAGCTCACGGCCCGCTGCGCTGATGTTCAGCTTGTCAGCGGCGAGAACGAACAGGCGCAACGCTTCCGTATCCATATTATATCCAAAACCAGAATTCTGAACTCAATAATGAGCGGTTTCTTCTGAATTTCAATGCCTCATATGTGTGAGGACAACCCGTCAACCAAAGGAGAGACCACTATGACCTATTATTCCGTTCTTGCAGTTTCACCATCCAACGATGACTGGATTCCAGACTACCTGCCAACAGCCAACAAGCTCGTTGAAAAGCATGGTGGTAAATACCTTGCCCGGACATCAAGTCATGAACAGGTGGAAGGCGATGATCGTCCCGCCGCCTTGCGCATCGTGATGGAATGGCCGTCCAAAGAAGCCGCGATGAACTTTATGAACGACCCGGAATATAAGCCACATCTGGAAGCCCGTCACGCCGGATCCGAGAGCTATCACTTCCTGATCGAAGGCAAAGACGACCTCGCCTGATCTTCCAAGAGGCCCGGCGCATAATGTCGGGCCTCGTTCCTCGAAAGGTGAACACATGCCACGTACAGCGATTGTCAACTACCACATCCATTCGGATCAGCGTCAGGCGTATCACATCGATGCGGGCGGCGTAGAAGGTGAGATTATCTCGCCGCCGCATGCAGTGACAGAAATTGCTGTCCATGATGTGCGCAGCGACGCAAATGTGAATTTCTCCAGTGATAGTGTTGGGTTTTTCAAAGCAACCTCGCAAGTCAAAGGGTTCGAGCAAGACAATGAATGGCAAAGCGCTTACGATCAGGAATTATCAACACTTCTGAAACGCGAGATTGGCGCAAAAGAGGTGGTGGTGTTTGATCATACCGTGCGGATAGATGATCCAAATTTCTCCCGCAAACCGGCACGCAATGTTCACAGTGATTATAGTCGCGAAGGGGCAGAGCAACGGCTGATTACAGTGCTGGGAGACGAAAAAGCCGCATCATGGGCCAACGGTCACTACGCCTTTATCAACGTGTGGCGTCCTATCGAAAACCCGATCAACTCGGCCCCGCTCGGCTTCGTGCGACCATCCGGTGTGATCGACCAAGACTGGCTGCTGATCGACCTAATTTATCCGGACCGCAAAGGCCACATCATGGGATTGGCTGCGAACCCGGATCATGAATGGGTTTATCAGTCGCGCATGACCCCGGACGAAGTGGCACTGTTCAACATCTATGACAATCAGGGGAAACCCTCTGTCGCCCATAGTGCGCTTGATCTGATCGAAGACACATCACTGACCATTCCACGCAAGAGCATCGAGAGCCGGACGCTGGTTTTATATTAACTCACTGGAACGATGAAAGGACGATAATATGCCCGATGGCACTGCGACAACTAGTTTCCCCAAGCTGAACCGCGCCTATAACGCGGTGTTCCAGCCGGGTGCGCTGAGTATCGGCCTAGTCGTCCCACTTGACGCCCACAGCAATAGTCCGACGCCCGACATGACACGCCATATCGAGCGGGCACAACTGGCTGATGCACTGGGCTTCGCGGCACTCTGGCTGAGGGACGTACCGTATAACGTCCCGACCTTCGGCGATGCGGGTCAAATGTTTGATCCTTTCGTGTATCTCGGACTTCTTTCTGGCGTGACGCGCGACATCGCGCTTGGTGTCGCCAGTGTCATTCTTCCGCTCCGGCACCCGGCACATGTCGCCAAGGCCGCAGCTTCTGCGGATCAGCTTTCGGGCGGACGACTGCTTCTAGGAGTAGCGTCAGGTGACCGCCCCGAAGAGTATCCGGCCTTAGCCATGACGTTCCCGGACAGGGGTGAGCGTTTCCGCGACAGCCTCGCCTATATCCGCGCGATGGCATCCGACTATCCTACATATGCGGGTAGTCACGGTGCCCTGCATGGCGATATGGATATGCTGCCCAAGCCTAGTGCCGGACGCCTGCCGATCCTGATCACCGGCGGCAGTCAACAAAGCCCCGAATGGATCGCAGCCCATGGCGATGGATGGATGACCTATCCACGCGACGTGGGTGCGCAAGGGCGGCTGGTTGCAGATTACCGGGCGCGATCCATGTCAGCAGGATTGTCCGAAAAACCGGTGATGCAGTCGCTATACGTGGACCTCGTTGAAGACGCAGATATGCAGCCCCAACCGATACACCTCGGGTTTCGTTCTGGTGTCTCGTTCCTGAAATCCTACTTGGCCGAACTGCAAGCGCGGGGCATCAATCATGTCGCCCTGAACCTCCGCTTCAACCAAGCCAATATCGAAGACACAATGAAGCGCTTGGCTGACGATTTGCTGCCGGGCTTTACCACACAAGGACCATTAAAATGACCAAGACCATTTTGATCACAGGATCAACGGACGGCATCGGCCTTTTGACGGCAAAAACGCTGAAAGATAAAGGGCATCAGATCATACTGCACGGGCGCAGCCCGTCTAAACTTGAGGCAGCGGCCGCCGAGGTTGGCGGTGATGTTGCAACCTACAATGCCGATCTGTCCTCACTTGAGGCGACGGCGGATTTGGCATCAGCCATCCAAGCAGATTATAAACACATTGATGTTCTCATCAACAACGCGGGTGTCTACAAAGTACCCAACCCGGTTCTATCAAATGGTCAGGATGTTCGGTTCTTGGTCAACACATTGGCTCCTTTTGCGCTCACCAAGGCTCTATTGCCTATTATTCCTAAGGATGGGCGCATCATCAACTTGTCGTCGGCCGCCCAAGCCCCCGTCGATATCCAAGCCCTAACCGGGGAAATCAAATTGGACGACATGGGAGCCTACGCTCAAAGCAAACGCGCCATTGCGATCTGGTCGCAACAAGTGGCGAAGGACCTTCCTGACGGACCCGTGTTACTTGCCGTCAATCCTGGCTCTCTCCTTGCGTCCAAAATGGTCAAGGAAGGCTTTGGAGTGGCAGGTAACGACCTTCAGATCGGAGCGGACATTCTCATCCGCCTGGCGCTGGACGACGCATTTGCGGATGCAACTGGCAAATATTGGGACAACGATACTGGCAACTTTGCATCCATGACATCGGGGAACGCAGGCGCGGTAATGACGGCGATACAAGAACTAACATTCTAGAAGCGGGTTTTCGGTTACTTAGCGGTCATTCAGAGTTAGAGATTGGATGACCGGTTTGTCCGCATGTTACCAGTTCGTATGCGGTGCAGCGAGAGGCGGTGTTTCCCGAACCGGCCTTTCATGACCACCGCGGCGAGGGTACCAGAAGAGCCCATAGCAGGAGTAATGAATTTGTGCTGCGCGCGCACGCAGCGTGAAAACTTCTGGACTTGCGTAAAGCGCTTCGCCGCGAAGCAGCGGCCTAACCAGTCATCTGTGCAGCGTGCGGCGAAGAACGCGAGGGCAAGGATCAGGTCGCGGACTTTCCTGACGTTTGTTCTCGCACTTTGAACGTCCGCTTCTGCCGCTAGATAATCCGCTGATCCAGTTCTGTCGGATCTTCAACCTCGACATGCCAGTATGCCGCAGCCTCGTCAGGTAGTTGCGCGAGCACTCTCTCGAAATCCCTCTGGTCCGTGCAACGGCGGATAGCCCAGGCCGTCGCTTCGATTGCATTGTCTGGCGTCAGGTTATGGTTCACGCGAACCTGCTTGGCTTCGTCGATGAGTGCCAGTCGATCCGAAAACGGCTCGGGCGGTTCAGAGACATCCCAACCGTTCACGAAAATCGCACGAAGAACGGTTGGCAGAACACTTGCGAAGGCCAGCCCCTGCTGTGCAGTGAGGCGGCGTCGAAAGACCTGCAAAACTGCATCTACGGCGGTGTAGGCCATATTGTCGGTTTCAAGGGACATGCGCTCTTTCACATCGTCCAAAAAAGCCCGCCATTCTTTGGAGGCGTGCCGGTATGTCCAGGGCATCGGCATTTGCGGTCTCCCATTACGTACACTCACTCATTGCCAATTGTAGCCGGATGAAGTCGAAGGCGTCGATGCGGACAAGGTTGCCCTTGAATATTCGTTGTTTAATGACTGCTATTGGAAACAACCTGCGGAACCGTCGCACCTTATGAGTTAAAAAAGAAAGCTTTTGAAGCCGTTTTACGATTGATCAGATGTCGATGCTGAACGCACTTGGTCTCTTGCCGTTGTGGCCATCAATTCTGCGTCTGTGGATGATAGCCCGAGGCCAATCAGACCATGCGCGATCAAATCGCCAATCAGTTCGGGAGTATCGCCTTGGATGTCGCGTTCCAGAATGGATTTTATCCCTGCGGAAACGATGCCCAGAATAAAGACAAACGCGGAATCCAGAGACCGGAAAGAAAACCGGTTCGTCGAAAGTCCTGCTTCCAGTGTTTCACGAACACGTGCGTTCATCGGCGCGCCAACATCTGACACATCAGTCAGCATTGTCACCAGTATCTGCGCCTTTTTCGGGCTATGAACTGCGAGGTCCAGGAAGAGCGTCAGCGCGATGGACAGGCGCCATGCGGGATCGGGATTGATGGTCTTGAACCGTGCAATCCGATCTCGAACATCTTGCCTGACACCAAGGGCGACGTGATGGGCAATATCCTGTTTATCTTTGAAATGGTTGTAGAATGTACCTTTAGCCACACCGGCATGATGCACGATTTCATCAATAGAAACGTTCCAAAGACCGCGCGTGCCGATCAGGTCTGACGCAGCACCGAGAAGGGCCTCTCGGTTGCTTGTGTGGCGTAATCCACGGTATCCCGGTTGGCGTTTCATGGCCGTTTCCCTCCCCCAAATGCTAAGTGACTAGATAGTCAATTAGGTGAAGTCTACCCAAAGGGCAATTGGATATGGAGACACACATGTTGAACTGGCCGTTTCACACCACCCTCCTGCTTGCGCCGTTGGCTTACGCAATTCACCACACCGAGGAGAACCTGGTTCTTGATTTCCGCGTTTGGCGACTTCGGTATTTTGCGGATAACAACCCGCTGAGCACGGAAGCGGTGTTCGTTGTTCTGACCGCAATCACACTGGTCTGTATTCTGATTGCGACAACGCTTCGCACTCGCGCAGCGAACTGGGTTGTGATCATTTTTCTGATGTCTTCTCAGCTTGTGAATACGATCTTTCACGTTGGGGGAACGTTGGTTTTTCAGGATTTCAGCCCCGGCTCGATCACGGCTCTTTTGGTCTACTTGCCAGTCAACGTAGTGATCCTGAGCGCCGCTTTGCGAGAGGGAATCGCAAACCCTGCACAATTATGGGCGCTTTTCGCTGCCGGCACTGCCTTGTTCGCAGGTTTCGAAGTTTTCGGTCCGGCTACTCTCGTAATTTTCTGTCTGGCGTCTTTCGTTTGGATCATCGTCTCCAGCCGCCTGGCGTCTGTGACCGAAGGAGAACGCGCATGAAAAAGGCTATTTTGGGATTCGGACTGTTGACGGGATGTATCGTTGTTGGTGCAGTGTGGATTTTGTCGGACGATCCGTCAGTGTACGAGCCAACCGACCTGTCAGACCTCTTTGAAACGCCTGACAATCCGCTTGTGGTGACTGAGACCTCGAGGCTTGAGGATGAGGTCATCATTGAACGCGACGTGGCTATCATCACACGAGATGGCACGCGTCTATCAGCCAACGTTTTCAGATCGAAAGCCGAAGGCGCGGTTCCGGTCATTATGGCCTTCACCGCTTATCACAAAGATGATGGGTTAGATCGATATCCCGACATCATGCGTCTGAATGCGCAGGACGATTTCGACTTGGGGCAAATCAATGTCAGCCCATGGACGATTTGGGAGGGGCCAGATCCGGCCTATTGGGTGCAGCAAGGGTATGCCGTTGTCACGATAGACAGTCGCGGATATGGCAAATCCGAAGGCGTGGCTGGCGTTCTGACCGAGCAAGATCGGAGTGACTTTCACGATGCGATCACCTGGGCAGGCACACGTGAATGGAGCACCGGGGACGTTGGCCTGACGGGGGTGTCCTACTTGGCCATCGCACAATGGGTCGCTGCCAGCGGCACACCGCCCGAATACCTCAAGGCAATCATGCCATGGGAAGGGCAGACCGATAGTTTCCGCGACGTCCAGTTTCACGGCGGCATTCCCGAGACCGCGTTCACGGCCTTCTGGTCAAACAGGGTTAAGGAAATGGCAACTGAGACCAGTCTGCCGCCCACGTCCATAATCGCGTTTGCCAGCGTGCGACCAATGTTGATGCGTTGGTTGCAAGACAACTTACAACCGCCGTCCGGTATTGACCTGGAGAGTATTACCGTTCCCGCACTCATAGGTGCCAGCTGGTCTGATCAGGGCCTACATACGCGCGGATCGTTCGAGGGATTCAAACGTATCGCATCGGACCAGAAGTGGTTGTACGTCCATGGCCAGCTGAAATGGGCCGTCTATTACAGTGATGAGGCGCGTGAGACTCAGACGGCGTTTTTCGACCACTTTTTGAAGGGTGAAGACAACGGATTTGATACGAGACCACGCGTCAGGATGGACGTGCGCGACACGCTGACCGAATACGATGTCAACTACGAAGAGAATTGGCCGCTGCCTTCAACTGTGTACACGCCACTCTACCTTGATGCTTCTGACGCGACACTGCGCGAAGAAACGCCAACAAATGAAGACGTGGCCAGATACGACGCGCAAACCGGCGAAGCTATTTTTCGCACGACGTTTGATCAAGAAACCGAACTGACTGGGAATATGAAGCTACGCCTGTGGGTGCAGACAGACGGCGCACCGGACATGGACCTTTTCGTTGCAATCCGGAAGTATGATACCGCCGGTGAAGAGGTCATGTTCTACGGCAAGACGGGCTTCAATCAGGCGCCTGCTGCACTTGGCTGGTTGCGTGTCTCGCAACGAGAACTTGATGCTGAGCAGTCCACGCCGCAGCAGCCAGTCTTAACCCACGCCCGAAGCCTACCCATGGATCGCGGTGAAGTCGTTCCGGTCGAAATTGAGATACTGCCGAGCAGCACACGTTTTGCGCCGGGCGAAACGCTTGAGATATCCATACAAGGCTACGATCAGTTTGATCATCCCACGCTGGCGCATGACGCAACCATCAACGAAGGGACGCATTTGATCCACACAGGCGGGCGATACGATACACATTTGCTGGTTCCTGTCATCCCGAACGCGGACGCAGATGAGTAAAGAAGGACCGAACAGCACAGAAGGTCGATCCTCAGCAGCAATACCCCTCGACGGAGAAGTGAAACCCATCCGTTTAATCACAGAAACTACAGACAAGGACTGCACCATGACCCGATTACTTCCAATCTTCGCCGTGATTGCGACAAGTACGGCTGCTGCGGCTGAAACCTTTTCTGCCGATGTCTGGGCCGACAATTGGTTCGAAATGCGGATCAACGGCGAACAGGTCGCCGAAGACAGTGTCCCCATCACGACCGAGCGGTCCTTTAATGCCGAAAGTTTCACATTTGAGGCAGAGCGCCCTTTCGTGATTGGCCTTGTTGCCAAGGATTTCAAGGAAAACGATACGGGCCTTGAGTATATCGGCACCAATCGTCAGCAGATGGGCGACGGCGGCGTGATCGTTCAGATTATGGATAGCGCAGGCATCCTTGCCGCTGTCAGCAACGGCGGTTGGCAATGCTATGTGATTCACACAGCACCTTTGGATAAGGCCTGCGAACAGACTGCAAACCCTGTGGCTGGTGAGGGCGCGTGCGGATTTGTAGCCGAAGAGGAACCTGCCGGTTGGGACACAGCAGATTTTGACGCTTCGGGTTGGGACGCAGCCTATATACATTCCGCGCGCGCGGTCGACCCAAAGGACGGATACGACCAAATCAACTGGGCCGAGCAAGCCGAGTTCATCTGGGGTCCCGACCTTGAACAAAGCAACACCGTCTTGTGCCGCCTGGCCGTCGAATGACCCATTTGAGAAAGGCCATCGCCATGAACCGTTCCATCTTTTTTGTGCCACTACTTTGCATCCTCGCTGCTCCTGCATTGGCCCATGAGGACCACTGCGCTGCTGTGGCGACATCAGTCGAAGATGCCGGGTTTGCGGACAGCGTTGCCGTCACTTGCTCTGACACGCACGCCACTCTCACATCCGACACCTATCCCAATCATGAGATGATGACCGGCATTGTCGGCACGAACGAACAGGTGCCCGTGCCCGCAGAATATGGCGCGCCGATCTTGCTGAACCCCGAATTCAACGGCACACCTTTGACGCGGGACGCGGCCTTGGGCGTCGCCGTCAACGGGGTGCCAATCTATGATTATACAGGCGGCGGCGAAATGACCGAAGCCGACTTGGCCCATCATCAGGCCCAGCATGACACGCTGCAAACGGGCCAGTTGGACGTCTGCGGTGGACATGCCGGACGGGGCGACGACTATCATTACCACGTCACCCCGACCTGCATGATCGAACAGATGAACAACGCAGGTCCAGACGCCATCATTGGCTGGGCTTTTGATGGCTTTCCGATCTACGGCGACACCAATCCCGACGGCTCAGCCATTGCCGACGGCGTGTTGGATGTGTGCAATGGGCAGACGGATGACACCTACGGGTACCGATATCATACGACTCAAGAGGCACCCTACATCGTGCAATGCCTGATGGGCACGGTTGCAGGTTTTGACCAACTGCCAAGGGTGCGTCCGCTCACTGCCGCGACGGGTGGTGGGGCTGAACCGGGGCGTCCGCCGCGCGGCGGGTGGAAAACCTTGTGTTCACGCAGAACGCAGACGGCAGCCGGAGCATGGACTACACCTATCAGGGCCAAGACTACTACATTCGCTACGCCCCCTCCGGCACAGAGAACTGTTATGACTACACGACCAGCACGGTCACCAATGGCGGCGAAGTCATGGAAGGAGAATTCTGCAGATGACCTCCGTCATCCGACACGCACTTGCATCGTGTGTTGCGTGCTTCGCGCTTAGCGTTACTGCCACGGCACAAGACGCTTTTGCTCTGACGAGTCCCGCCATCGCAGATGGCGGTGACTTGCCAGACGATCTGAAATGTATCCGCGACGGTGGTGACGGGCTGACGCCACCGCTTGAGTGGGCGAACACGCCAGAGGGAACCGAAAGCTTGGCTCTGATCATGCATCACTATCCCCAGGGCAGGGCCGAAGGCGTTGACGTACCCAGCCAGTACTGGCTGCTTTGGAATGTACCCGCAGAGACAGAGACCCTGCCACGCGGAAATCCCGCTTCAGTCGGCGATGAAGGGTCGGACAAGGATGCTCGACATATTGGCTATACACCCCCTTGCTCACCGCCCGGATCGCGCCATGAATATACGATCACCCTCTACGCTCTCAACAGCCCCGCAGACACCTTGCCCGCGGGTGACAGTATCAACGTTGATTGGACCGTGATGACAGAGGCCATTGAGAATAAGATCATCGGGTCCAGCTCGATCTCGTTTTGGAACTAAAGCGGCGATCAAACCGACGGTTCTTTCTCAAGTAAGAGCCGACCTGCGCCGCATAACAGAAAATCGGTCAAATTGGGCTCGATCCTGCCCGTCGCCGCACGAAAGACAAACAACCGCTTCGAAATCGCGAACGGCGGAGCCGCTCGCCAAGGTAGGTCAGATGTCTATCCCAGTTTTCCGGCCATATCCCTTATGCCAAGTGGGATCAGCCCAATACACATCAGCATTGCTCCAATGCTGCTAATGATCTCAATGTCTGGGTTGATCAGGAAAAGCAGTCCGATGATCGTGCAAATGCCCTGCCAGCGAGGAACAATCTGTTCTTTCATCAGTCCCACATTGATCAGGGCAAATCCGATCGGAAGTGTGATGAATCCCCAAGTGACCCATAGCCATCCATAACGCTCAAATATCGCTTCAAGAGCTGGTGATATGGCAGCAATCTCAGCCTCGGGCATGTCCATGAATGCAGTCAGAACGAAGGTCAGAGCACCCTTGTCCACGGCCAGCATGAACGCGCCAAATGTTGCGAGCACGGTGCCAACCAAGCCAAACCACGCACCGTCCGTGCGTAGAAGCGACATCAGCCGGATCGTCGCCACGAAGATAAACGGCACTGCAAACATCACCAATAAATGGCCGACATGGAACATAAGAGTGTTGTGCCATTCAGCAATCCATTCATTGAGATCAGTGACCATCTCAAAGCTGAGTATATTGGGATGCGTGACGAAACCGGAAAACAACATGACCGGGAAGACCGCAATCGAAAAGCCTGAAAGGAAGTTCCGAACGCGCTCGAGTCTTGCGCCTTCATTGCCGTTTGCGTCTTCACTCATTGCCAAATCCTCCGATGGAGCCATCCTGATCCTTTCTGCTCCTGGATGCCCTCCAGTCCTCCCTCCGTACCCAGACATCAGCACCGCGCTGACGCTGAGAGCATAGCATCGACTTGAATGGCCGTTGTCCGAAGGCACGAGAACGCATTCCCTCTGCAAGTGCATTAGGCCGCGAGGAACCCATTTATACCGTTTTCTGCGATGCAGCCAAGGTCATCTTCGAGAAGCTCCGCTATTGAATTCTCTGCGGCGCACATCATCCAATCTAACCATTGACGATCCCCTTGAGAGCATTCCAGAGAATTTCTTCGCGGGTCGCGATTTGCTCCATTGGTTCGGTCACTATGACCAGATGGTCTGCCGGGTTCTTAGCTTCGGCAGCCTTTGTGAATGCCTTGGCAACGGTCTCCCATTGATCACCAATTGCCTCTAATTCAGGAGCGAGCTTTCTCAAACGAGGTTCGGTGGCAATAGATGCGGCTTCCTCAAGAAAACGGACATACATATAGCGGAAAAGTCCGCCTCCAGTTCCGCCTCTGTGATCTATGAACGTAGCCACGCCGTGACACGTCCGGCGAAGTGCGGCATCATCGAGAACTGTAGGCCATTTGCGTGTCTGCTTGATGGCTTTTCGAATGCCTTTGATCCCAAAGTTCGCAATTGGAGGTTCAAGCATTTGCTGACACACCCCAGAGACCGCTTTGCGAATATCGTCTGGCCCCGGCGGACGGGCATTCTTGAAGTCAAAGCTGTACCAGCGGTGTTTTGGTGGAAATGGCTTAAACGTCGACCCGCGGGCCTGTTCGAGAACGCCCCAATCTACAGGATGAAATGTCGTTTCTCGATCAGCAATCAAGACTTGATCGGATTTGGGATCGTGTCCCGCCACGACCACGGCATGTGCCCCAAAATGAAACTCTTCAGGGGAGTAGAAATACGGCAGAAAGCCCATGTCCAGGTAGATCATCACTGGTTCGTCGACGGCCAGCATCTCTCGCAGATTCTGCTCTGCTCTGCGCGAACTTGAAGTGATGTGCGACTCCACAACGACGCCGGTTCGTCGACCAACGGTGCATTCCAAGCCTTCGAATTTTGCACCTACATGGTTTGCGCGCCCACCGAAGAATGGATCCGTATCCTTAATGTGAAAGTAGACAAATCCTAACCCCTGCCCGAGTCCAAAAAGTAATTCTTCGGAGATCGGGTAATTGTGAAAATCATAGATACGTTTGAGCGAACCAGTGATGCAGTGGTGGGTCGGGTACTTCTGAAATCCTTTAAACGGCTGTAGCGACATCAATCCTGCTCCTATTTGCGACAGCAGCCATTTCTTGGGGCTTGCGGCCACCTGATCGCCTAGATTGGGCAAGTGGTAATATGGATCTTCCGAACCGACGTTGACTTTTGTCAACCAAACAAAACTTCTACTTTGACTCTCGCGACAAGGTGGAAAGGCATTCACTCTGCTATTAGCGTCAGATCGCAAGCTGCTGCTGGTCAGAACGTGGCGAAGCCATCGGCGCATGCGACCATGAGGGCAGTGCTGCGCGCTTTGGCGGTTCATCCACAATATCGCAACCAGGAGGAAACTCAGAGGGCGGGCAACCTGCTGGCAGACCGTCTCTTCATGAGCGACAAATATGCAGATCGAAGGGCGCTGGGTTTTTTGGACGTGTTTCGTACTGACGCGCAACCGTCACGCTTCTGAACCAACGAGACATTGAGCAAGATCAAACTCCTTCCCGTAGGTTCATGTATCATTAATTGCAGTAACGATAGGCGATGGCAGCAATGAAACTCCACGAGGATCTGTGGCAACGCCCCGAAACGGACTTCCCTTCCAGTGGAACGCTGGAAGAGCAAATCCGATTTCTTGTTGGGTACGCGACACTCGCCCCATCAGGGCATAACACCCAACCTTGGATGTTCGGGACTGGCCCGGATTGGCTTGATGTTCTTGCCGACCGAACCCGTGCGCTGCCGGTTGTGGACCCTCACGACAGAGAGCTGACAATCAGTTGCGGGGCCGCGATTGGTTTGCTTGAAGTGGCGGCACGACGTTTCGCGCTGCGAACCGATGTCGCGCTTGTACCGGACGGGGCATTCCAAGACCATCTGGCACAGATCACTGTATCTAAGGGTCAACAGCCAGATGAAATCGAGATTGCATTGTTTGACGCCATCCAATCACGGCGAACCGACCGCATGGCCTATTTCATGGAAGCGCTTCCTGACGATTTAATGCCAGCCTGTCGCAGTGTTGTTGAAGGCACTGGCGCAAACGTCCAATTCTTTGACGAGGGTCAAGCCATGGAGGAGATTGCGGATATGGTCGCACGGGGTGACCAGTTACAATTCGATGACCCGCGCTTCCGGCGTGAGTTAGCCGCCTGGGTGCATTCCTTCCGGTTTGGGAGTCGCGACGGGATGTCCGGTTCAGGCTTCGGTATGCCTGATGTTCTTGCGCCTGCGGCCCGTTTTGTGATCCGGACCTTTGATCTTGGCAACAACGTCGCTGCTGCCGATAGAAGCAAGATTCTGGCTGGCTCACCAGCTCTGGCGCTGCTGAGCACCGCCTCCGATGGCGTTGAAGACTGGCTGAATACAGGCCGCGCCTTGGCAAAACTGCTGCTTCTGCTGACCTCGCGCGGTCTCACGGCCTCCTACCTGAACCAGCCCATCGAAGTTGATAGACTGCGCCCCGCGCTGCAAGATGCGGCTGGGGTGACAGAGTTGCCTCAGATTCTTTTGCGTATCGGTCGGTCAGAAAGGAGCCCTGCGCCGTCAGCACGCAGAGCTCTCTCAGAGGTAATCGTGACAGATTAGTGTCGCCAACCAACCGAAATGCTTAAGCCGGGTTTGCGATGTCAAACAAGGCTTCTTCATCAAGCACAATCACTGAATTGGGGTTGTCCAACGCGATCAGTTTTTGTTTGCGAAGCGATGTGATTGTCCTGCTAACCGTCTCGACGGTCAGCCCCAGAAAATCGGCGATGTCGGCGCGGATCATCGGGAATTCAAAATGGGTGTATGCTCCTAAGGGCTTTCCCGTGCGCTCCATCAGTACGTGGAGAAATGATGCGACTTTTTCGACCGCTGATTTCCGCCCCAGCATCATGAAATGGTCTTGCATTGCGCTGATCTCTTTGAGCGCAGCATTCACCAAACGCTGATGAATGTCGGGATTTTGCGCACCACATTCGAGATCGCCTATCTTGTGTGCAACGACTTCAGCGGACGAAATCGCGTCGCATTCGGCGGTATGAGACCCATCTTGCGGGAAGCCAATGATGTCACCGGGGTATCCGAAGGTGATAACCTGGCGACGACCGTTCTCGAGGACCTTGCTCAACCGAATAACGCCGCTGCTAACTTCGTACACATGTTTGGCTTCGTCACCTTCACGGAACAGGTTTTGCGCGGGCTTCAACTGGCGGACCCGCATAGTGACCGAGGCACCACGGCACTTGATCTGCAGCGATGCAGTTGCTTGCGAAGTTTCAAATTCCGTTGCTTTGGAAATATACATTGGTCGTCTCCCTGTTCTGGTTGAGACGACTTTGGCCATAGACTGTCTGCGGGACTTCCGCCGCAACGTAAAGTTTTGTAATCTTTTGCTATTCAAGCGGTTCTCTGTAACAAATCAGGCAGGGCATGTCAGACCGTGCGACCAATTTTCTGTGGGGGCATGTCGATGAGTTCAGGCACAATTCTGATCGTAGATGATGAACCGAAGGTGCGGTTGCTTCTGCGCAAGTGTTTGGAAAGTGATGGCTTCAACGTCATCGAAGCCGAAGACGAAGCGGGATGTCTAGCGGAACTCGAAACGCAGGATGTTCAGCTTGTTACCCTTGATGTTCAGCTGGGAGACGACAGCGGGCTCGAAGTTGCAAAAAAAATTCGTCAGCAATCTGATGTGCCAATCATCATGGTGACGGGGCGTAGTGATGTGATCGACCGCGTTGTTGGACTTGAGATCGGTGCCGACGACTATATCACCAAACCGTTTCATGTGCGCGAAGTCTTGGCACGTGTTCGGTCCGTCATCCGCCGCACTCGTGAAACAACGGATACGCAACCAGAAGCACCCGAAATCCACAAGCCAGACTCTGGAACACAAAGAGTGACCTTTGATGAGATGACGGCCTATCTTGATCGTTTCGAATTACTGGACCGCGACGGCACGCAAGTCGAGATGACCAGCGGCGACTTCCGACTGCTGGCAGTCTTTTTGGACAGCCCAAAGCGTATGCTCTCGCGAGATCGGATCATGGACTTGTTGCATGGTATAGAGTGGTCACCGCTGGACCGCACGATTGACAATCATGTGGCGCGGTTGCGCAAGAAAATCGAACGCGATCCAGCTTCACCAGTCTTGATCAAAACCGTGCGTGGTATTGGCTACATGTTCGCCATGGATGTGCAGCGCACCGAAGGCTAGCTTCCCTCAAGCGCTCCACTTATGGCCTCGGCCAATGCGGCTTGGCGATAGGGCTTGCGCAGGAGTTTTAGATTGCGCGCTGACAGCTTATCGCTGTTCATCAGTTCTTCAGCATAGCCAGAGGTGAGCAACACATTGATGTCAGGGTGGTTCTCCTGAACGTGTTGGGCCACCTCATACCCGGACATCCCGCCGGGCATGACCAAATCGGTAAACACGAGATCGATATCAGTGTGTTCCGCGAGGACCTGAAGGGCTGCTGGTCCATGCATAGCTTCCAGCACATGATATCCCAATGCCTCAAGCCGCCCTCTTGTCAGCCGGCGCACGCGCTCGTCATCTTCAACCACGAGGATCGTGCCGCCGGTTGCAGATTTGAGAACAGGTTCGACTTCTTTCTTTTCGGGCATGGCTGATGCATCCTGATAACGTGGGAGATAAAGGTTGATGGTCGTGCCGGTTCCCAATTCACTGTAGACTGTCACGTGGCCGCCTGACTGCTTGCCGAAGCCATAGACCATCGACAGTCCCAATCCTGTGCCTTCACCCACATCTTTCGTGGTATAGAATGGTTCAAACACGCGCCGAATGACATCCGCAGGCATGCCCGTTCCAGTGTCCGTCACCGAAATCTGCACGTAATCATCCGGGCTCAATTCCAACTCGTCTGCAATGAGGTCTTCGTCCAATGTCATGTTGCGGGTTTCAACAATCAACCGGCCGCCATCGGGCATCGCATCGCGTGCATTGACGGCCAGATTGACGATCGCACTTTCAAATTGCGTTGGGTCGACTTTTACGGACCAAGGATCATCAATAAGCACCGTCGTTAGCTCAATGGTCGCGCCCAATGTACGCTGCAACATGTCTGTCAGGCCGCTGATGAGCCCATTCAATTCAACAACATGGGGCTCAAGCGGACTGCGTCGGGCAAAGGACAGCAACCGTTCGGTCAGGCGCGCGCCCAGTTCGGCGGCCTCCATTGCTTCATTGAGCAAGTCAGCGTGTTCAAACTCGCCCATCTGGATTTCCATCAACTCCAGATTGCCTACAATGACGGTCAAGAGATTATTGAAGTCATGAGCGACGCCACCGGTCAGTTGGCCAATCGCATCCATTTTCTGGACCTGAAGCAATGCTTGCTCAGCATCCTTACGCGCCGTCAGGTCGTGAATGATCCCGGTGTAATATTTTTCGCCATTCTCCGTAAATTCCCCAACCGATAGGTGCATCGGAAAGATCGTACCGTCTTTGCGTTTGCCGGTAACCTCGCGTCCAATGCCGATGATCTTGCGGTGGCCGGTTGTATTGTAGTTATGCAGGTATTCATCGTGCTTGTGCCGGTGTTCATCAGGCATCAGGAACTTCACGTTCTTCCCAACAAAGTCTTCAACGTCATACAGAAACAAGCCGGCAGCGGCCTGGTTCACCGTCTCGATAATCCCGTCGTGGCGAATAATAATGATGGCATCGACGGCCGACGACAGGATCGCCTGAAGACTGGCTTCAAGCGTACCAACGCGTTCTCGTGGCTCAGATTTGTTTTGCACATGCACCCCCGGACCAGATCGCCTTCTTGACCCCTTCCAATAAGATCAGCAAGAACGCTGATTGGCAACGACATCAGTTTGGTATGCATTCCGCCCATTCCAGAGCGGACATTGGTGCGATTGCAGCGAAAGCTCGCTGTGTCCGGATACTGTTGAAAAACTCCGTTTTTGGCTCTGATTGATGAAATTTCCCGCCGTACAGGCCGACCAGCTTTTGGTGGCGAGGGGTTCGGCCAAACTTGCCTTTCGCCAATCATGTGTCAGCTCTCGCCGCCTCATGAACGATCTCATCTGACTTCTTGGTATGATGGGCTTCTGCTCGAAAATTGCGAAATCTGAATTTTGGAGTTTTTCAACACAATCTCCGTGTCTCGTTGGTTCGACCAAGTTGCGGCGAAAGCGCGGTCTTTGATCGGGTGAAATCGACACACATCAACGACCGGTTTGGCGACATGCACTGCGTTGCAGCGCTAGGAGTGCCGCGCGTGCGAATGTATGCTGCGTCAGCGAAGTAGCAAAATCCAATGTCGGCAAAGTCCCGCGTCTTACCAGTTCGTGCGTGGCGCGGTGAACGACGGCGTCGCCCGAACCTGCCCTTAATGACTGGAGCGGCGAAAGTGCCGGAAGAGCCCAAAGTACAGGATGCTGCGGACGGCACGAATGGCCAGTTTCCGGCCCATCATTTGCTTGGTTCGGCCAAGACAATGACATTTCCGTCCGGATCGCGCATTTGGGCAATGGTCGCTATATCGCCGGTGCTGGTCTCACCTGTCTCAATGCCAACAGCATGAAGCCGCCTCAGTTCTGAGGTGATATCGTCGACAATCAATGTCATGCATCCATGCCCTGCGTCATGCTCATTCTCTACAAGTTGAAAGCCCGCGTTGCCCGCGTGGTGCCATTCATTTAGGCCAGCCATCGGGCTTGCGTCAGGTGATCGTCCAAACAGTCGCGTTAACCACAAGGTGCTTCGCTCCATGTCAGTGCAACTCAGTTGTGCAAATATCTTCACAAGCGGCATATCAGTTCTCTCCTCGTTAGGCGTCCACCGTTACATGCTGCTCCAGATTAGCGAGGGCTTGGGTGTAGCCTTCTCGATGACCACCAACAGCGTCAGCACCGACAAAGGACGTGATCTGGTCGGTCAAAGTCAGCGCCGTCTTGTTGTCGCCAATGGGCTTCAGATCGAAGGTGATCAACGCGACTGTCAGGACTTGATTTCCATCCCAAAGCTCTTCCGTGAACGTAATTTGACGGTCGGGCGTGACGCAATGGTAGATCACTTTCAGCGTCCATCGCAGGTCGCCCTTACCACCGCACCTCCCCGTCTCGTGCCCTCCTGTTCGCACATCCGAACTGTCGATCTTAACCTCTGCGGTAGGCGATGGTGTTGACCATTGCTCCCGTACCCGTGTGTCGATGTAGGCTGCAAATAGCCGGGAGGGCGGGGCGTCAAACTCCCTCTCGAAAACGAGTGTTTCGTGATGAATATCCATACGATCAGCCTTTCCCATTGCCTTCAACATGGGCGGCAAGATTATCGAGCCGCGCTTCCCACATTCTTTGACGCTGCGCGAACCATCCATGAAGGTCGCGCATCGTAGGTGCTTGGATGAAGCAGGTCCGAACACGGCCATTCTTCTCGCTCGAAATCAACCCAGCCCCTTCCAGCACACGCAGATGCTTGGTGAAGGCTGGCAGGGCCATATCATGTGGTCCGGCCAGTTCACTGACGGAGGCGGGGCCTTTCAGCAATTGCTCGACCACTGCAAGGCGGGTGGCGTCACCCAGGGCGTGAAAAGTGTGATGTAAATGCTTATCCATTTGGTTAAGTTATTACCAAGTGTTGTAGATGGCAAGACACTTAACCAAATAGATTAGTATGTGCGTGCATGGCGCACTGACCGATTTATCCTGTATTGGGACGCAAACTTGAAAACCGACATTGGGCCAGCTTCCGCTTGGTCCCGCGCCTCCGACCTTGCCCTAAGCCCCAACGAACAATTAATATCATGCTAGCTCAATTGGCTCTTAATCTCTCCAGTAACGCTTCATCATCTAACTTCTTGAGAGCTTGCCGCCCTATCCAATTGGCCGTTTTGTCATCCATGTCTGTCAGATCGGTTGCGAACTGAACCGCCGTGCGATTGAGCGCATAGTTGCGTTTCCCGGCGGCACGAAGCGCCATGTCGATGGCTTTTTTGACAAGTGGACGTTCATCAATGGCCGCCTCGCGCATCAAAGGGAAAGTCGCTTCAAACGCGGCGTTTGACGCCGATTTGTCATGGAAGGCCAGTGCCCAGACCAATGCAAAGCTGGCACGCCGCACAAATTCTTCATGGCCGGGGGCCCATTGATGCACCTTGTCCCATGCGAAGGCCGTTCGGTCGAACAGGTCAAAGCACGCCGTGTCACAGATCGCCCAATTGTCGAAGTCGCTGCACCAACCGTCCGCCTGTTTAGGTGTCAGCCGGTCAGGTTCTGCCAGAAAGACAGCCATCGTACGCGCCTCGTACCGACCATCTTTCCACAGTTGCAGTGCGAGGTCATGGTCACGATCAAGGGTCCTAGCATAGCGTTTCATGTCTCCCATGCGGACCCCAACGGCGCGTTCATTGGGAATACCATACCGTAGCAGCCCCGCCTTGGTTTCCGCACTACTATTGTCTTGCAGCCACGATATGATTTGTTCGGCTTTCATCGATGATCAGGCCGCGTTGAACGCAGCTTCGAGCGTTCCAATCTCGATCTTGCTCATTTCCATCATCGCAGCTTGCGCACGTCCAGCGGCTGCCTGATCTTCCGCCCCCAGCATGTCGGACAGCGCCCTTGGAACGATCTGCCACGAGACACCAAACCGATCTACCAGCCAGCCACAGCGACCTTCTTCCCCACCATCGGAGGTCAATGCGTCCCATAGCTGATCAGTTTCGGTTTGATCGACTGTCATGACGGAAATCGATGCAGCAGGCGTTTGCTTGAATTGAGGGCCACCATTGAGAATTTGATACGGCGTCCCTGCAAGAGTGAAATCGACAACGATGGCGTCTCCATCCGGCTCCACTCGGACGACGTTTTCAATCTCACTGTTTGGGATCAGGGCGATGTAGGCATTTGCTGCTGCCTCCCCATTGCTCTCAAACCATAGACAGGTTCTGACCTTGTGTTCATTTGGCATGTCTTGCGTCCTCCGTTGCTTTGGGGTGAAAGAGTAGTTCCAGATATCGTTTCAAGTGGTCGAGGCTTTCGACAGCGGCAGCGCTATTGTTCGTGGCCTTCGCCACAACAAAAGAACCCTGGATGACGGCTTGGATATGTGTGGCTAGGCCAATTGGGGTCCAATCAACGTCCAGCGCCGACTGACTGATCGCCTCCGCAATATCAGCCTCTAGTGTTTCTGCATGGCCTATAATACTTGCACCACAGGCATCGCGAATAGCCGGATAGCTTTCGAAGATTTCCTGAGCCATTGTGCCGACCAAACAGGTGAATGCGGCCAGATCACCTTGAATGATGGCTTTGCGAAAATCGACATATGCGATGAGTCGATCTGCCGGGTCTGCCGCGTCATGATAAGGTGCAGTACGGAAGATGTCTGAAGTGACTGCGGACCAATGATCTGCAGCAGCCACGCCGACATCTTCCTTGCTCTTGAAATGATGAAAGTAGGCTCCTTTGCTCACACCAGCTCGCTTGCAAAGGTCGTCTACGCTTGTGGCCGAAAACCCCTTCTGGCGAATTGCATCCATTGCGGCATTCAGAAGCCTTGTGCGGGCGTCACCACTTTCAGGCTGATATTTTGTGGGTCTTGGCATAGTTTCAAAATACCGACTATACGGTATGTATGTCAATCCACATCAAAAGCCATTTGGCGAAGAAACCGGGGCGAACGCATCCATACGTCACCTGCCCATGGCTATCCTTGGGTGATTTCAAACCCATGTACTTGAGTGGATTTATCGCAAACAGTTAGGAAATTACCTAAGTCTTATTGACAGCTTTCCACCCGGAATGTTACTTAGGGATATGTCTAAGTATGATTCGAACCTTGATCTTTGCTTTTCCGCTCTCGGTGATCCGACGCGGCGCTTGATCCTGCAACGCCTTGCGCGGGGCCAGGCCAGCGTCAGCGAATTGGCTGAACCGCACGACATGGCGCTGCCGTCCTTCATGGAACACCTGAAGAAGCTGGAAGCGGCTGGCCTCATTAAATCGGAAAAGAAGGGCAGAACTCGCACCTGCGAACTTGCTCCCGATGCTTTCGTGCCCGCCAAAGACTGGCTGAGCGAGCAAAGCGCGATCTGGGATGCACGGCTCGACCGTCTGGACGATTATATCACCAACTTGATGAAGGACCGTAACAAATGAAACTCAATCCTGAAACCGACCTGACCTTCACCCGCACGATCAATGCGCCGCGTTCCTTGCTTTGGGAATGCTGGACGACACCCAAACACATAGAGAATTTCTTCGTACCGAAACCGCATTCCATTGACGATTGCGAAATTGACCTGCGGGTCGGCGGTCGTTTCAATACCGTGATGAATGTTGACGGTAAAAAGATGGCAAACGAGGGTGTTTATCTTGAGGTCCAGGAAGGCAAGCGGCTGGTGTTCACTGACACCTACAGCGAAGGTTGGAAGCCCGCCGCCGATCCGTTCATGACCGCTATTATCGAGTTTGAAGATGATGGGAACGGCGGGACTACATATACCGCGACCGCACGGCACCGTACATCTGAAGCCCGTCAATCGCACGAAGGTATGGGGTTCTTTGATGGGTGGGGAACGGTTGCTACCCAACTTGAAGAATACGCGCAAAACCTCAGCTAAGCTGGCTGACGCTTTTCTAGGTTAGAAATGCACGACGTTTGGGCCAATATTTCCTGACAGATCGACGCGGCGGGATTCAGAGAATCCGCCGCGTTAAGTCAAAGATGCGCGACTTTCCACGCCTCTCGGTCAGATAACCTTTGCCGTCACCACGATCTCAATCAGACATCCTTCATCCAGATCAACGCCAACACACGCGCGTTGCGGCCAGTTCTCTTCTGGCCCGATCCAATCAATCCAGATTGTATCCATTTCCGGCTTTAGTTTTACGTCGCTGAGATAGACGGTCACCTGCAGCAACCCCGCTTTTCCGCTCCCCGCTTTTTCGAGGATGCGGTTGAGTTCATCGAGCGTATTCTGCGTCTGCGTTAGAATTCCGTCTGAGCCCTGTGGATCAGTCGCAACGGCATAAACAGTTCCATCCGATACAACCGCTTCGCATCGGCCCAAACCCTCATACGAAAATCTTTTTGTGGCCATCTTCAAATCCCCCGTTTCGCATCAGCCTAGTGCACTATGAGTATCCGTCTTGGTCAAGTCGTGTTTGGTAGCCATTCTCGATCTGCTTTGACTAAGGCATTTGCAAGTTCGATGAGTTTTCGCATGACTGCTGTGAGGGCAACCTTTTTTGGTTTCCCTTGATCAATCATAGCTTTGTATTTGTCGCGCATTTGCGGGTTGTGTTTTGTGGCTACAAGAGCAGGCATGTAGAGCGCATCGCGCAGTGGTTTTCGCCCTCCTTGGATGCGTGCTTTGCCATGCCACTTTCCTGATTGTTGGGTCATAGGAGCAAGTCCAGTGAGGCTTGCCGCCTTCTTCTTCCGAAGACAGCCGATCTCTGGCATCTCAATCAGAATGGTTGATGCGGCCACTTCACCAATGCCGGGTATCGACCTTAAGATGGTGTTGGCTCGGGCACGGCTTGGGCAGCCTTGCAGCCTTTCGTTAATTTCGTGTTGCAGTGCTTTGAGTTGCCGCGTCAGCTGGTCAATCCGCGCTTTGGTTTGCCGCTTAACGAGCGCAAGAGTTTGTGTTTGCAGACGATTTAACAAACGGGTGCGGTCCTTGATTAAGCCCGCGCGCGCGCTGAACAACTCTCTAAGATCAAACTGTTCTCTATCGACAGGGTGATCTGGTTCCAAGAACAAAGCGTTTCCAAAGCTGGCAAGCATGCGTGCGTCCACAGAATCCGTTTTGACCCTTGTCCCGCATGCCTGCGCGAACCGACGCGCCTGCAAAGGATTGACCTTCACCAATGGGAACTTCCCCGAGAATGCGCGCTCAAAACCCCTGTGATACGGACCTGTCGCCTCGACCACGACGCGGGTGGGCATATCGCGACCCAACCATGCCGATAGCGCTCGGAACCCAGCACGAGCGTTGGGAAAGGTCGCTGTGCGCCCATCGCTCAGCCGATGCGCATCAAGGGAATCTTTAGAAATATCAATACCTATGCTATCATCCGTCATCATCGTCATGTCCTATGCTTGTCATGCAAGCCCACAAAAACTGGCTTGCGTATCCGTTCAGGCCTCATGCGAAGACGGCGGCTGATCGTACTCACAAACGGTCCATCACGACCAAGCCCAAAGCGATCCAGCCGCCACCACTGCCCATCAAAAAACGATCTGATGCGCACTGGTTCAATCTTCGCAGATCGATATGGAAAACATAAGACAAGCTGGAACGTCTAACCGCTACACGAATTGAGCAGCGCATCAACAAGGTTGTTCTGGTCCATTGGCGGAACAACATGTGATTTGGAGCCGTCAGTCGATATCCTTCCGATAGACGGTGAACTTGGTGTCTTTCGCCACCCGGTCGTAAAGACCGCGCGCTGGCTGATTGCTTTCGTGCGTATGCCAATAGATGTCGCGAACTCCACGTTCGCGGCATATGTCGGCAATGCCGGACATCAGCATGCGCCCAACACCGCGACCTCGTGCCTCGCCCGTCGTGAAGAGGTCTTGCATATAACAAGTTTCGGCAATTTGGATCATGTTGCGGTGAAAGATGAAGTGACTGAGCCCAACGAGCTTGCCGTCCAATTCGGCTACCAAACCATAAACGGGTTCAGCTTCGTCCAGCAGCCGCAACCAGATTGTTTCAACGATTTCACCAGACAGCGCCGTGTCACCTTCACGACCATAGAACGCGTTGTAGGCTGCCCAAAGGCTTTGCCACTCTGGCTTGTCAGCTTGTTCGACTTGGCGAATGACAGGCTCAGTCATCAAGCTACATCTTACAGCGATAAAGTCGAACGGGTTTTATTGACCCTCTCGCAATCAGCCCCTTGGCTTCCAAGTCCAATTGGACAGCCTTGAGCCACCAGCCAGCCTTTCGCACCGCCCGGAAACACATCTTCTGAAAGATGCTCAAGCAGCGCTGCTTTCGCCTCGGCGACCGTGATTCCAGGAGCTGTGTTTGGCAACGCAGGTAGAAGTGCTTCACGCATGGCCATGTATTTGACGCGATCAACGCGTTCCGTCCGATGTGGCGATGTGATGCTCTCGATTTCAATCTTGCTATCGGTCTCAGACATGAAGGTCTCCATCAATGACAATTTGGGGATTGCGGAAACCCATTCTGACCCATGCGCCAAAGAGCCGGGCGTAGAACGACAACGAATGCTGCTTCAGGTTTGGAACATCGTTGGGCAGACCCTCGGCGTTTGCAAGATCACCTGTCATCGTGCGCATTTCCAGCTTTGGCAAAGCGTCCTCGGGCCACAACTTTCCATAGAGGCTAAGCCAATGACCGCCTTTCATCTCCATGAATACCGGCGTGTTGCAGCATGTGGCGACCACGCGCCGGGTACCTGCATCCGATGACAGGCGATACTCTCTCAATCGATCTGCACCGGTTAGAAACTGAACGCGGTCCTTGCGGTGCATGACGAATGGCGTCGCCCCCTTCTCGTCCACAATGCGCGATGCGTTTGGCAACGTCATCATGACTTCGCCCGCTTTCCGGCAACTGTTACAAAGGCACTCCACGGTCGCAATGTGCGGCCCGTCAACTTCTAAGGTTACTTGCCCGCAAGCGCAGCCTACTCTTTGGAGTGTCGTCATCAGGTAATCCTCGAATCTTCGTGAATTAGACTGGACCGTCCAGTTTGATCTGTCAAGAATGCGTGCTAAGTCGTTTGTCGAACAAGTCAAAGGCCCAACGATGTCGAATGGAGCAGCCACCCGCGTCCGCCGAAGTCGCGAGAAAATCCTTGCGGCGGCCGAGGCCGTGTTTTTGCAGCACGGGTTTCTTGGCACCAATATGGATGTTGTCGCCGAAAAAGCGGGTGTGTCCAAGCAAACCGTATATGCACATTTCAAATCGAAAGAGTCGCTGTTTATCGAGGTCGTGGAGGCCATGACCAGTGGTGCTGCGGAAGAAATCGGCGAGGATATTGAAGATGTCTTTGGGGAACGAAGGGTAGAGGATTACCTGCGCGAGGTTGCCATCGACCAACTGACAGTCGTTCTGACGCCGCGCCTGATGCAACTCCGCCGAATGGTCATTGGAGAAGTCGAGCGGTTTCCTGAACTGGGAAAGTCTCTGTATATCAACGGGCCGATGCGATCCATCAAACGGCTCACGCGGGCATGCGATCACTTCACGAGCGTTGGCCAATTGAACACGCCAGACCCCGAGGTGGCCGCAACCCAATTCAACTGGATCGTCATGGGTGCGCCGACAAACGCAGCGATGTTCTTGGGCGACAAGGGGATACCCCGAGCAAGCCAACTCCGCGCGCATGGACAGGAAGCAGTTCGGATATTTCTTTGCGCTTATGGCGTGCAATCGCTTTTTTGACGTCTTTCTGTGAGATGATATGACCAAGATCACCCTGACCACGTTCGAATGAAGTCAGAATTCGTCGTCATAATTGGCTCTCGAACGGTTTGCGTAAGTTACATGGAAACATCATGCGCGAAGTCCGAGTACGCCTTTATCAGGGATGTCCCTATCGGCCCCACACCAAGCTCGCGATCAGCGATCCGCCTGCACGGATGGACGCGGGCATGGTTGCCGGTAGAAATCACTTCATCGGCGGCTGAGAGTTCTTCCGGCATGATTGTTCGTTCGACGACTTCATGACCCAGATCGCGCAGCAACATAATAGATCGAGCACGAGTGATCCCTGAGAGAAGCATACCGTTGGCTGCTGGCGTGTGCACAGCTCCATCGGACACAAAGAACAAGTTCTGCATGGTAAATTCGGCAACCGCCCCATGTACCAAACTCGCTCGTCACCGGTATCGAGAGGTTTGAGCCGGAACAGAACGGGCGAACTCTTCTGCTTGGCTGGAGCGAAGAGTTCAAAGTTTTTGCTGGTTTCGATGTTCAGCGCCGACTTGGCAAGTTGGGAGCATCTCCGTCGATTCAAATCACGGCAAAAACGTTGAAGGCAGGACTTGAGAACGGCGCTTCGTTACAAGATAAAACAAAGGATGAATTTGCTGCAGCGCTTCAACCGGAACGGCTCGGTCGCTACGTTCAGCATCTGAGTGCAGCTCATAGAGGTGATTTGAATCCGGTTTTGGCACCGGAAGGCAATCTTGCTTCGGATCCACTTGCTTCCGAAATAGCTCGTATTGGCTCTGAAGCGAAAGGCTTTGATCTTACATCTGACAGTGCATCCGATCTTCGCTCAGAAATTCTTGCTGGTGTGGCAGATCTGTTGGCTGGTTTCGATCTTGATGGGGAACGCGCTCCTGCACAAATCGGCCACAATAGGCCACCGGGACCGGTCGAAGACCCGGAGGACGTTCTCACAGAAGTCGAGGCGGCAGCCAGGACTATCAAAGAAGAGCTTGAGGACGATGAGCCGGATGTCCGGCGAGTCGCAAAGTCCGGATCGCTTCTTGCTTGGATGGGCAGGGTGTTGCTCGTCATGAAGAAAGAAGCTGGGCAAATCGTTGATAAGGGCAAGGATATTGCCCGTGAGCATGCTGTGAAAGCTATCGTCGGCACGGCTGGAACAACTGTCGCGCTTAACGCAGGCGAGATGATTGATATGCTGCGGCGTGTCGGAATGACGGTCTTACAATGGCTCCAACAAATCTCGATCTTTTAATCCAAAAAAAATGACAATTCAGGATTGTCCAAGTTATCCATTGGACCGCTGATCGAGTAACTCTATTTTACTTGAATGTCTGGATAAGGGTCGGAATAATTGTATCGGAGATGCTACCTCGCTCCTATGCGGCTGCGCAAAATAGCAAGTTGAGATGGCTGCGCACCCCCGCAACCATCTCAACTTGCGATGCAAGGTCATGAACATCGGCGGCACTCACCGGGCGACCGTCATGCGTTCGCAAGTTCTGATTTGAGCGCCCTCCCGCAACCAAAAAACGCCGCTAACTCAATGAGTTGGCGGCGTTTTGGTTTTCAGAGCCCATATCGCGTTGAAAATCCGGAATCATATCGGAATCAGACTACAGGGAGTTATAGCGCAGAATCGCGTACGCTCGTCGTTAAAGCCGAAGGCTGTCGAAGCTCGCTATGCGTATGAGTGGCGCGACGACAGCGGCAACTGGTTCCGTTCGTATGGCAATGAAAACTGGGAATTCAATGAAGACGGGTTGATGGCCAACCGCTTCGCTAGCATCAACGATTTGCCAATCACCGAAGACGATCGCAAGTTCCGCTGGCCACAGGGCCGTCGGCCCGATGACCATCCTGGCCTTTCAGATCTTGGACTATAGTCAGCGCAATCCTAACTTCCCCATCCCCCTGCGCGGCTTTGCTTCGCCATCGTGACCGTTGTCCGCCACTCCCTGCGAGTGGCCTCAACGCCCCCACGGAGGCCCGATCATGCCCGCAAACACTGCCGACCTACCGCCACGCTACTTGAGAACGCCGGAAGCAGCTCGCTTCTTAAGCTTGTCCGGCCGCACACTTGAAAAACATCGCACCTACGGTACCGGCCCCGCCTATCGCAAGCTTGGCGGGCGCGTCGTCTACTCCATTGATGACCTGCAAGCTTGGGCTGATCGCGGCGCTGTGACATCGACCTCCGATCCGCGCGGATCGGTTCTTCCCGCTAAACGCCATGACGATGAGACGCTTGCTGCTTCCGGCGGCGAGACTCGCTGAGCTTGCTTGGCCCCACCATGATGATGAAACAACCCACACAATCCGAACGCACCCAATTGGAAACTTTCCACGCCAGCGGTAGCAATCTCGCAGCCCGCGATGCGCAGGATTTGATGGCTTATCCCTTCTTCAGTCTGTCCAAATCGCATCGGGTCAAGTCAATCGACTACGAAGTCGCCGACGTGGTCATCCGGGTTGAGGCGGTCCCCGAACACGGTATGGCGACGATCTGGGATGCCGACATTCTGATCTGGGCGGCCAGCCAACTTGTCGCGGCACGAGACGCAGGGCTGCGTACGTCGAGACTGATGGCCGCAACGCCCTATGAGATTCTCAACTTCATCGGGCGCGGCGTCAGTGCCCGCGACTATCAGCGCCTTAAAGCAGCACTTGATCGGCTGCAATCGACCACCGTAGCGACGACGATCCGCCAGCCCGCATCCGGGCGTCGACATCGCTTTTCCTGGATCAACGAATGGGTTGAACGCACGGACTATCGTGGCCGACCCGCCGGGATCGAACTCATCGTTCCAGATTGGTTCTACAGCGCCGTCCTTGATGACGCTCTCATCCTCACCATCGACCGCGCCTATTTCTCCCTGACAGGTGGTTTTGACCGGTGGCTCTACCGGATCGTGCGCAAACATGGCGGTCGTCAACGGCGCGGCTGGCGGTTCGAATTCCGACATCTCTATCTAAAATCCGGAAGCCTATCGCCGTTCAAGCGCTTTGCTTTTGAGTTGCGCGATATTGTCCGCCGCCAACCGCTTCCTGGATACACCCTCTCGATTGAGGCGGAGATCGGCGGCAAGACATTGCTAGCCTTCGTGCCCGCGTCCTGTGGAAAAGCTGTTGACGCGCTCGTGCTATCAGGAACCCGACCTATCGTGCCATCGGGAACCCAAGGCTCGTGCTATCGGGAACCAAAATCGGGGTTAACCTCCGAAGACAAACGCGAAAATCGCCCCCTTAACTTAGAGTCTAACACAGAATCTAACTTTTGTAGGGCGCGTGGACATGTGGAAAACACCCCCGAGACGCGCGCTTCTGGCGCTGATGCAGACTGCGATAAGCATCCTGCTGGCAGCCATCCGGGCGCCAGATCATGACCAGTCCCGCGACACCAAAACGACAGATTGACCGAATGCCGACGACAGGCTCAGTCGATACGCTCACCCAAGTTGAGCTGATTTGGACCGAGAAGAAGATCGAACATTGGATCCGCTTCGGCGAAGGCGCCGGAGAACGGATTCTCGACCGACACCGCCGTATCGTCAGCTTCGCGCCGGGCAGCATCTTCGCGTTCGTCCGCTGGGCGTCCAACGATTATGGCACAATCCTGTCGCGGATCGACATTGCACGGGCAGTTGACCCCCATGAACCACACCAAACGCTGCCGTTCGTGCGACCCGGCGGCGACATTCTCCTGACCATTCAAGGCTGGCACAAGGTCGAACGCGTGCTGCAGATCATCGACGCTGTCGAAGCGCTCGGGATCAATCCTGTCGACGTCGCGCCTAATCATTGGCGGCATGTGCACAATCGTCTGACCGCGCGCCATAAGCCGCGCGTCTACACGCATACCCGTCATCGTGCCTGGCTCAAGCGTCGGAGGGCAACTCCATGAAGCGCCCAACGTGGACATTCATTGGTGCTGCCGCAATTGCCGTCATCGCGCTGCCAGCCTTCGTCGAATTCCCAAAAGCCCTGATCTGGAACGCAAGCCCGTCCGTGCCAATCGGACTCTATCGCGTGGTGCCCACTGACCGACTTAAGGTACCCAACCTCGTCGCGGTGGACGCGCCCGAACCGCTCAAAAGCTTCGCGGCCGAGCGTGGCTATCTGCCTCCTAACATCCCGCTTCTAAAGCGTATTGCTGCGCTGCCAGGACAAACCGTCTGCCGTATTGATCGCGCCATCGTTGTTGATGGCATCCAGATCGGCGCGGCGCTTGCTCATGATCGGTTCGGGCGCCTGATGCCTGTCTGGCAGGGCTGCAGACGCATCGCCAATGACAAAATCTTCCTCATGAACTGGGACGTCGAGAACAGCCTCGATGGAAGATATTTCGGCCCGATCTCCGTCAGCTCGATCATCGGCTCGGCCGTTCCGCTGTGGACCGATGAGGACGGCAGCGACCGTTACCGATGGCGCGTCAGCAAAGAATAGCTGCGCGTCAAACACCCACCAACGCCAGATGAAAGGATACTCCCATGGCACATATCGGACACTTCACCCGCGCCAGAGACGGCTATCACGGCCATCTCAAAACGCTCACGCTTGACGCAGAACTAACAATCGTTCCAGCTGAGCGCGCTGATACGGAGAATGCGCCAGACTATCGCGTCCATATCGGCAGCGACGAGCGTGCGCTCGAAGTCGGTGCCGGCTGGAAACGCATTGGCGAGAAGGCCGGTAATTACGTCTCACTGCTGATCGACGATCCGGCTATGCCGCATCCGATCCACGCCAACCTGTTCCACTCGGTTAGCGAAGAAAGCATCTATCTGCTGACCTGGAACCGGCCTCCCAAGCGCCGCAATCAGGGATGAGACGATGTACACCTCAACCCATAGAGCGGCTTCCGGGCGACAGCGTGCGTTTCGACTGGCTGCCCTTCTTCTCCTTTCCGGCCTGCTGTCCAGTGCCGCTTTGCCGACGGTTTCTGTCGCTCAAAACGCAGCGAGCGAGCATCCAGCCATCGACCTCTATGCCACCCATATCGCCGAGGCATCGGATCGCTTCGAAGTTCCGGAACGCTGGATTCGCGCCGTGATGCAGGTTGAAAGCGCAGGCCGGGTGCGCGCGGTCTCCAGTGCGGGGGCAATGGGACTGATGCAGATCATGCCCGATACCTGGGCCGAACTGCGCGTCCGCTATCGGTTGGGCCGCGACCCCTTCGATCCGCGCGCCAATATACTCGGCGGTACGGCCTATCTGCGCGAGATGTACGACCGCTTCGGATCGCCTGGCTTCCTCGCGGCGTACAATGCCGGTCCATGGCGCTATAAAGATCATCTTGCCAACGGAAGCGCCCTGCCCCGCGAGACGCGGCTGTACATGGCGAGGCTGATGCCGGTGCTTGGGATGGTACAGTTGGACAGCTTGAACCCTGTCATTGCCGCACCACCCGACTGGCGCGAAGCACCGCTCTTCGTTTTGCGCCCTGACAGCAATTCGATTACAAATCCGGTGCAGGAAAATCGACGAAGGTCGAGCGCCCCGCTGACATCATCAAGACGTGATGGGAGTACTCAAAACACACAAAACGATGGCGTGTTTGTCGCTCGATCACGCGATGAGAGGACGCCATGATGACCACATCCGCATTTCGCACCTCAGAGAGCAGCAGCGCAGTGTGGCGTATGTTGAAGGGAGTAACAGAAGACAGACGAAGGGGATGGCAGGATAAAGGGCCACACTGTGCGGCCAGGATCGGTTGTGGTTTTTCAAGAAGTTACAGGGTGATTTCGCAAGGCGTGCGAGATGACCGTACATTGCATCACCAGCACTTCAGCAAATATTTCAACGCATTAACGCACTGTGCGGGACATGCACCATGAGCATCGAAGATGAATTCCGCATTCGCCCGGGCCGTATCCGGTCTTCGTCCAGCCAACGGGCGCGGCCCTTCATCGCCCAAGCACTGGCAGCAGCGCGGAAAGCTGGCGGTTCCGTTTCGCGCAAGGGCAAGATCGGCCCGGGCAACCGCTCGCGCTTCGGACACGGTCAGCGGGCCTCGGTGCAAGCCAATCGGCTCATCACGGCGCGCTCACGCGGCGCCGTCGTCAAGGCGCGTATCGTGCGCAACAATGCGCGCAGTGCGCCGCTCGCCACGCATCTGTCCTATCTGCGGCGTGAAGGCGTGACCCGCGATGGTAAGAAGGCAAATCTCTTTGGGCCAGGAGAGGAAGAGATAGATGCCAAGGCATTTGCCGAGCGCTGCGAAGACGACCGACATCATTTCCGCTTCATAATCTCCCCCGATGACGCGGTGGAAATGACGGACCTCAGATCTTTCACCGCCGATCTCACCCACCAGATGGAGACAGATTTGGGCACCAAACTGGATTGGGTCGCCGTCGATCACTGGAACACAGAACATCCACATATCCATCTCATTATGCGCGGCGTCCGCGACGATGGCGAGAATCTCATCATATCGCGAAACTACATCAAGGAGGGCATGCGCGATCGCGCGCGCGACCTGATCACGATGGAGTTGGGTCCATGTACTGATCATGACATCCGTAAAACCATCGAACGTCAGATCGATACCGAGCGCTGGACCAATCTGGATCGACAGCTTTCCCGCGCGGGATATCCTACCGGTATCATCGACCTCGCACCGCAGCCGGGACGACAACCAGATGAAATCCACGCGCTCAAGATCGGTCGCTTGCGCAAGCTGGAGTCCCTCGGCCTCGCCGACCAGATCGAGCCTGGCCAATGGGTGATGGACGAGAGTGCCGAAACGACCCTGCGCGACCTCGGTGCGCGCGGCGACATCATCAAGCGCATCCATCGCGGACTCACGGAGCGCGGGATCGAACGCGGGGCGGCCTCCTATGTCCTGGCGGGTGAAAGCATTGGCGACCCTATCATCGGACGATTGGTTGATCGCGGTCTGGATGATGAGTTGAAAGGCACGGCCTTCGCCGTGGTCGATGGTGTCGATGGCAGGACACATCACATCCGGCTGCCACACATCGATGCCGCCGGAGACAGCGCCCCAGGGTCGATTGTCGAACTGCGTAATTTTGAAGATGCAAAGGGCGGTCGGCGTATTGCGCTTGCCGTTCGCTCCGATCTGTCGATCGCAAGGCAGGTGACGGCGACCGGTGCGACCTGGCTGGACCGGCAGGCCATTGCCCGCGAATCCATGCCGCTTGGTGGGGGTGGGTTCGGTGCCAAAGTCAGCACAGCGCTGGAACGGCGGGCCGAACATCTGATCAATGAAGGCTTGGCGAAGCGACAGGGTCAGCGCGTGATCTTCAATCGCGGCCTGCTCAATACGCTGCGCAACCGTGAACTGGATGCAGTCGGCAAAAAGCTCGCGGACGAGATTGGCCGTCCACACATACCATCGGCAACCGGCGAATATGTTGCTGGCACGTATCAGCGTCGCTTAGCACTGGCATCCGGGCGTTTCGCGATGATCGACGATGGGCTCGGTTTCCAGCTCGTGCCCTGGACGCCGTCCATCGAAAAGCACCTCGGCAAGCACATCTCCGGCATTGCCCGCAGCAATGGCGGTGTGGACTGGACCTTCGGACGCAACCGGGGTCTCGGTCTCTAGCAGCGCCCCTCGCCAGGAAAGAAAGGAAAGGAACATGCAAGCGACGAAAATCCTTTGGGGTCAGATTTTCATCGTGTCGCTGATCGTACTCACCACGACTTGGGCGGCGACGCAGTGGACAGCGCTGCGGCTGGGGTTTCAACCGCAGCTTGGCGAACCCTGGTTCGAGGTTCTTGGCTGGCCCGTTTACTATCCACCAGCGTTCTTTTGGTGGTGGTATGCCTATGATGCGTATGCCCCACCGATTTTTATTGAAGGCGCTGTCATCGCGGCATCGGGCGGCTTTCTCGCGGTGGGTGTTGCGATCTTCTTATCCGTCCTACGCGCCCGCGAGGCGCAGGACGTCGATACCTACGGATCAGCCCGCTGGGCAGCCCGGCGAGATGTCAAAAGTGCTGGGCTGTTCGATCCGGATGGTGTCATACTCGGCAAACTGGATAACGTCTATCTCCGCCACGACGGGCCGGAGCATGTGCTGTGTTTTGCACCAACCCGTTCCGGTAAAGGCGTCGGCCTCGTCATCCCATCGCTGCTGACTTGGCCGGGATCGGCCATCGTCCATGACATCAAAGGCGAGAACTGGCAGCTCACATCCGGCTTTCGCGCGCGGCATGGCCGCGTACTGCTGTTCGACCCCACCAATGCAGACTCATCCGCCTACAATCCATTGCTCGAAGTCCGTCGCGGCGAATGGGAAGTCCGTGACGTACAGAACATTGCCGACATTCTGGTCGATCCGGAAGGCTCGTTGGAAAAACGCAATCACTGGGAAAAAACCAGCCACGCGCTGCTGGTCGGCGCGATCTTGCATGTCCTTTATGCCGAGACCGACAAGACACTTGCTGGCGTCGCCAATTTTCTATCGGATCCCAAATGCAGTATCGAACTGACGCTCAAGGCCATGATGGTCACTGCTCATCTTGGCGAGGCGGGTCCACATCCTGTGATCGCCAGCGCCGCTCGCGAACTTTTAAACAAGTCCGGCAACGAGCGCTCTGGCGTTCTCTCGACCGCGATGTCGTTCCTCGGCCTCTATCGCGATCCGGTGGTCGCCAAGGTGACCCGACGCTGCGATTGGCGCATTGCGGATCTAGTCGAAAACCCGGACCCGGTTACGCTCTACCTCGTCGTACCACCCTCTGACATCAACCGTACAAAGCCGCTGATCCGCCTGATCCTCAACCAGATCGGCCGCCGATTGACCGAAGATTTAGTGGGTCATAACCGACGGCATCGCCTTCTCTTAATGCTGGATGAGTTTCCGGCATTGGGACGTCTCGACTTCTTCGAAAGCGCGCTGGCTTTCATGGCGGGCTACGGGCTCAAAAGTTTCCTGATCGCGCAATCGCTCAATCAGATCGAGAAAGCTTATGGGCCCAACAACGCGATCCTCGACAACTGCCATGTGCGGGTGAGTTTCGCCACCAATGACGAACGTACAGCGAAGCGGGTGTCCGATGCGCTCGGCACCGCTACGGAGCTACGTGCAATGAAGAACTATGCCGGGCACAGGCTATCGCCCTGGCTCGGCCATCTCATGGTGAGCCGACAGGAGACCGCACGGCCCCTGCTCACACCAGGCGAAGTAATGCAACTTCCGCCCAGCGACGAGATTGTCATGGTGGCGGGCACACCGCCAATCCGGGCAAAAAAGGCGCGCTATTTTGAAGACGCCCAATTCCAAGCGCGCATTCTGGCACCATCCGTTCCCAAGATACTGGAGAAGAGACGCAATGACGACTGGAGCGCGCGGCAACAGCCGCCCCGTCCAGACGTTACCGAGCCGGAACCACAATCTGATCAGGACGAAGCGGACGGCGCGCAACACGAAAAACGCAAGCAAGCCGAACTCGATCAAACCCGGCAGCCAGACTTACCCAAACCGATGGACAATGAATTCGAACCTGATCTGAAAGAGTCGTCGATTAACCGCTCTGCGCAATTGCGCATGTTCGACCAGCAGGCCCGTCAAGTCGCGCGACAAGCATCGCTTGATCCCGATGATGGCATTGATTTGTGAGGACACAACAATGAAGCAACGCAAGAAACAGAGCCTATCTGTCTATCTTGACCCGGACATCATGGCAGCGCTTGTCGAATACGCCACTCGCCGAGATCACTCTCGTTCATTGATCGCCGAAGCCGCCATTGCATCATTTCTGTCTCCGGATGCTGCGGAACGGCAGGAGGCCGCAACCACCAAACGTCTCGATCAGATTGACCGCAGGATAACCCGCATGGAACGGGATGTCGGTATCTCTGTCGAGACACTGGCGGTATTCATACGGTTTTGGCTCGCGACAACGCCACCTCTGCCAGAACCGCAACAAGTTGCAGCCAAGGCGCAGGCTGGAAGTCGATACGACAGGTTTGTTGCAGCGCTGGGCAAGCGATTGGCGAAGGGACCGAAGCTGCGGCAGAAGATTTCGGAGGATGTGTTGGGGCAAGAAGAATGATCTTTAGAGTGAATTGCACAACAACATCTCTTGCTTAAACAGACGAGGTGGATGGCTCGCGCTCCCCGGCGTCGTAATGCGTCATAGTGCAGGTGTCAGAATCTGCGATTGAGAGGAGCCGCCCCATGCAAGTTACCACCGTTGGTCTGGATTTGGCCAAGAACATCTTTCACGTGCACGGCGTCACTGATGATGGTGAAGTCGCCTTTAACAGGCCGTCGCGTCGGGCTCAGGTGTTGGCGTTTTTCCAACGTCTTGGCCCCTGTCTTGTTGGCATCGAAGCCTGTGCGTCGAGCCACTATTGGACGCGCGAGCTTTCAAGATTGGGGCATACCCGCTAACGAACGCGTTAGGTCGGGTTCACCGAACGGACACCCCCGCTTGCCGTTTTCACATTTGAAAGGATCCCAGCCAACCTGACAATGGATTAGCGCATATCGCGAGATTAGAGCGATAAGGGAAGCAGGTGTGTGTATGGTTACGGAAGCTTCTATTAAACACCTTTCAGTTCTTTTTTGGCTTCACCGATAGCTTTGACCAAGAAATCGGCGACAACTCGAATTTGCGGTATTTCTATGTTGTCGTCATGCATGATGAGGAAAATGTCTTGGCGTAAATATCCTTTGGGTCCTTCAACACGGACAAGATCTGAATAACCGTCGCCAACAATACAAGGCAGATAAGCTGCACCAAGCCCTGCCAATGCCGCTGATACATGGCCTTGGAGTGAACTTACCCTTACCTTTGGGTTGTTGTGATAAAGTGGGTGGGCCTTCGAGGACATAGCAATGGGTAATTCCTCGTTTCCTTCGGACCAGCCTATGATCCCCAAGTCATCCGCTTTGTCATCCCTGATCACGGTGGTAGATGCATAAAGTGCATGATGGACGGCTCCAACAGTACGGACTTTAAATGCGCCACTTTCGGGCACTGAGAGGCGTATTGCCAGATCAGCCTCTCTGCCATGAAGTGGGATCGATTGCGATCCCGTCAGCAACTCCACTTCAATCAGTGAGTTTCGTTTTATGAAACCTGCCAACCGTGGTAGCAAAATCAGGTTGGCAATGTTTTCACTAACTGCGACACGGACCGTTCCGGAAGGTTCATTACCTTCCGTTTTGATCAAAGATTCCAGTGTGGCAAAATCATGCTCAATCGTTTCGCAGGCTTCTAGGAAATTTCTTCCGTCCTTAGTGAGTACGTAGCCTGCTGGTGTGCGTGCAAAAAGCAACCGACCATGTTCCGCTTCCAGAGTGGACAGACGCCGGGACAAAGTAGCAGGGCTCACCTTTAGCGTGCTCGCCGCTAGGGTTAGGGAGCCAGCTCGGGCGGTTGCGATGAAGCATTTTACATTGTCCCAGCTTATGCCACGCATGGACATCCTCCAACATTGCAGGCTTCGAGCGGTCTACAGAAATGAAAAGGGGGGTTACATCAATAACTGTAGACCCAGATCCGCCAGAAAGCTAAATTTGCTGCAATGCAGCGGAGTAGTGTTTGCTAAGCTACATGGCATTTACTGCCTTAAAATAGGAGTATTTCTGCAAAACAGCAAGGGACAATACTGCATCAGGCAAGCTTGGAGTGCTGCGGTGCAGTATTGAGAGAAATTGAGACCTGTGACCCAGAATAACACCCAACTGGAAGCCATTTCTCTGATCTGAGCCCTTGCTAATTTTGGAATCATCAGGAGAAGAGAAAAGTGGCATTGATCATCAAGGGAATAGGATCCGCTCTCCCTGTGGCTGTACAAAGCAACGATGCTTTGAGCCAAATTCTTGATACCTCAGACGAATGGATCAAGACCCGAACGGGTATCGAACAACGTTGGATTGCTTCGGGTGAGGAATGTACGTCAACGTTAGCTGTTGAAGCAGGTCGGCGAGCACTAGCTTCGGCGGGATGCGCCCACGTTGATTTGGTTTTGGTTGCCACTTGCACACCAGATCGGAGTGTACCAGCAACGGCACCGTTGGTGGCGTCTTATCTTGAGCTCGGTAGTGTGCCGGCCTTCGACTTGAATGCGGTTTGTTCTGGCTTTGTGTACGCGTTGGCCGCAGCGCACGGGTTTTTGGCGTCTATTGGGGGAGCCGAGCGCTAGTTATCGGAGCCGATACTTTCAGCACAATCCTCGATCCAGATGATCGGGTAACACGTTGTATTTTTGGCGACGGTGCTGGGGCGGTTGTGATTGAGGTCGATCAGTTTGATGCCCCGTGTATTCTTGGCTCTGACGGAACAGGTTATGATCTGATCTCTAGGCCATGCAGCGGTTCCGCGAAGCGCCGGGAAGCTGGGCAGGCCCATCTGGAAATGGATGGAAAGCCAGTCTTCATGAGCGCGGTCAAGCATATGGTTGAATCGTGCCACGAGGTTCTACGGCGATCACAACTCGGCGTTGGTGACCTTGATGCATTTGTTGCGCATCAGGCGAATGCGCGGATTCTCAATACAATAAAAGAGCAGTTGGACATGCCAGCTGAGCTGGTTGTTAGCAACATTGCGCGGGTTGGAAACACCGTAGCAGCGTCCATCCCCCTTGCCCTGGAACAAGCTCACCGGGATGGGAAACTTCACCAAGGCGGAAATATTCTGCTTACCGCGTTCGGCGGTGGGCTGACGTGGGGAGCATCGATCATTGAGTGGCAGGTGCCCCAAAACCATTATTCACCCGAGACACAAGCTTACCTAAAGGAGAGTATCGCATGAACATTCTTGAAAAATTGGCGACAGTGGGGGCCGCAACTCTTGGAGTTGAGCGCGATGCGTTGCTGAACGCTTCGTCATTTGAAGAACTTGACCTTGATTCCTTGGCGCTTCTGGAGCTCAACGTCGCTATCCAGAAGGATTTCAATGTTGCTTTAGGCGATGATGAAATCAGCTCAGAACATTCGTTGGCCTATGTTTCAGATCTCATAGAAAAACGCCAGGAGGGTGCTGATGCCTAGCGCTGAAAGTCGAGCGTGCATTACCGGGCGAGGGGTCTTTGCTGCGGGTGGTACAACGGTCGATGATTTCTGGAAATCGGCTGTTGATGGCAAAAGAACCGCGGCCATCTCGCCGATCTTGGCGGGTTTGAAAGTAAATATCGCACATGCAGTGCATGATGATGACTTGGCAAGCGCGCTCAGCGGGCAAGTCATTCGTCGCGTGGATCGCTTTGTTCAACTTGGACTAGCTGCTGCAAATGCCGCGGTCGCTGATGCTGGTGATCTAGCGCAAGTTCCTGCGGAACGGATTGGAATTATAGTGGGGAACTCCCTTGCGGGTGTCACCACGACACGAACACTGCAACAAACTTTGGCTGCAGAAGGTGAGGGACTGGTGTCACCAACGGCACTGCCAGCATCAATAAATAACATGCTCGCGGGCTACATCGCGCTCAAGTTGGGAATCCACGGCACCAGCTATGTCCTTTCTACTGCCTGTGCTTCAGGTACGGACGCCATAGGGATAGCCCGCCAACTTGTTGAAGCGGGCTTGCTTGATGTTGTCATTGCTGGTGGTAGTGAAGCTCCTATTTCACCTGAAGTTGTCGCGGCCTTTACACGCATGGGCGCTACGTCAACGGCAGTAAATCCACCGGTGGATGCCAATAGACCGTTTTCACAAAACCGCTCTGGATTTTCGTTAGGTGAAGGAAGTGGGATCGTCGTCGTTGAAACGCTCTCACATGCTCGGAAGCGTGGTGCAACGCCATATGTTGTCATCGCCGGTTACGGAAGTTCGAATGATGCATTTCACGAAACGTCTCCTGATGAGAGCGGTCAATGGTATGAGGCCGCGATACATCGTGCTCTTGATGATGCCGGAGTTGCCGCCAAAACGATTGATTATTGGAATATGCACGGTACGGGTACAGCGTTAAATGATCGCGTTGAATCCGCCGTTGCGGCCAAACTTGTAGGCCGTGAAGTAGCAGTTGGATCTACCAAGCCGCTTACAGGGCACTGCCTCGGAGCAACGGGTGCTCTTGAAGCTATTTTGTGCAGCCTGGCCATCACTGAGGGCACTGTGCCGCCCTCGACGAACAGCGCTCCCATCGATCCAGAGCTACCTGTGTTGGACATCATCCAAACCGCTCGAAAAATGACCGTGAAACGCACACTGAGCACTTCGCTGGGATTTGGCGGCCATAATGCGGCGCTCATTCTTGAGGCGGTATAGTGCGCACGCCCAGCCAATAGGTGTGCGTCATTGCACTCATTTAGAACAGAAAGATCGGTGACAACCGAGGAAGGAAATTTTGAGATGGAATCAAGAAAAATTGGACAGGAAGGGCTTGTTACATCCTGTATTGGTCTGGGCTGTATGGGGATGTCCGCGTTCTATGGGCCAACTGACCAAGCAGAAAACGACGCTGTTCTAGATAGCGCGGCGCTCAACGGGGTTACACTGTTTGATACGGCCGACATGTATGGGGATGGGCAAAACGAGGAACTGATCGGTGCGTTCTTGAAGCGGCACTCAGAACGGCTTTGTGTTGCCACAAAAGCTGGCATTCGAAGTGATGCCAAGGGGCAGCGGTTCATCGACAACACACCTGAATACATCAAACGGGCATGTGATGCCTCGTTGTCCAGACTTGGTATTGAGGTCATCGATCTATATTATTTGCACCGGAGAAACCCCGAGGTTCCAATTGCGGAATCTGTGGGTGCTATGCGTGATCTACGCGATGCGGGCAAGATCAGAGAAATTGGGTTGTCTGAGGTAAGCTCGGAAACCCTTGTCGCCGCAACAAATGAAGCACCTATTGCTGCGTTGCAGATTGAATACTCGTTAACTGAACGGTCGCCCGAACAGAAGATCATCCCCGTAGCGCGTGAGCATGGCATTACTGTTGTGGCTTACTCTCCGCTAGGCAGGGGCTTGCTTACGGGGCGTTTCACCACCGAAAGTGACTTTACTGAAAAGGACTACAGGCCACGGGTTCATCCGCGACTGCATGGTAAGAATTTTGCATCCAATGTTCAGGTCATCGACAATTTCGATGCCATTGCATGCGACATAGGACTGCCGAAATCATCTCTTGCCCTTGCTTGGTTATTATCCCGTGGAGAGGACATCTTACCAATCCCTGGGACCCGCTCCACGAATTATCTGCAACAGAATATTGAAGCCACTTACGTGCACCTCCCTGCGGAAATCCTCACGCAAATAGACGAGCTATTTGCAGAGGGTCAAATTGTGGGTGAACGGTACAACGAAGAAGGCATGAAATATCTGAACCGCTGAGTGTTGGGCACAATGGTGCTTCACTGAGCAGGGACAGAATTCATGAAAGGAGAAATCATGAACAAGAAATGGGCAGCCATCAACATTGATGGCGTACTTTTGACAGACACGTTTAGCGAGATAATCCATGACTTTATAGTCGAAAATGGTGGGACCTATGACGAGGATACTGATCGTTCGATCTTGTCACAACCACAGTCCGTCGGCGGCGCTGGTATGGTTCGTGCCACTGGCAAAAATTGGACCGCTGCCGAGGCTATCGAGAAGTATTTTGAGAAGCGCAAAAAGGTAATTGCTGTGGCTCCGCCGCAGGTCAGCGAGGGTGCGGTGGAACTTCTTGAGCTGCTGCGTAGCAAGGGGTTTTCCCTGATTTCCTACGGCGGTCTCAGCATCGATCACTTCTATGCGGAGGTTGGCGATCTTGTCGAATACTTTGAGGGGCCTCAGTATGTGTGCACAAACCTTCTCAGACCAGGCATTCGTGAAATATGCGATAATGTACTGAAAATCCCATATTCAAGCCTGCTTGTGATTGATGATGTTGCCAGAGTTGGCAAGGAGTCCCACAGGCTTGGGGCACCATTCATCGGTCATCCAAGTTCGTCTGAACACAGCTATCAGCGGAAAATCATGAGTGACAATGAAATTCGCTTCGTGGGTAGCTTAAGTGAGATTGACACCACAATGATTGAGGACGTTTATGGTTCCGCACCTCTTTCTTGATTTTGATGGTGTTATTCACCGAAGTGCCACTCGCCAGCTGCGAGAGTCGTTTTCGCGGGTTGTCAAAAGCAATCTAGACTTGCCGGACTTGGTGATAAATCAACTGTTTTCGAGCATTCAAGCCATGCCGTCACCTGCTGCTTTGCGGGCGACATTTGAATGGCTTGGTATCACCGATGTAAGTCGCGCAGTTGCACAAGTACATGATTGCGGTCCGGTAGGATGGCAAGACCAACCCGATGCAGAGGGTATAGCAAAGCCAATCCTCTCCCTAATCCAGGCTGCCCGTGAAGAAGGGATGTCCGTAGATGTTCTCTCGACCGCTGGAAGCAAGTCATCCCGTCTCACCTTGGCACTTGATGCATTGGCTGATTTTGAAGTTGGCCGTATCGCGATTCAAGGACGTTCAAAGGCGGATCCGGAAACCTATCGGCTCGCTGTGGAAGCTAAAGATTGTTCCAGACCATCACAGTGTGTGTTGGTCGATGATTCAGTGTTCGCGGTGTCGGCAGCCTGCACAGCTGGTGTCCGAGGATACTTAAGTACATCGGACAGTCACTCTGCTGACATTATGGCTGGCTGTAGAAACTGGACTGTCGAAGAAATCAAACATGAAATATTCAAAAATGACGCATGAAAACTTGATACAAGAAACTGGTTTAAGACAGAACATAGGTATAGTCGGCATTTGCTTGTCAGCTGTACTATTGCCGTTTTCGGTCACGGGGCCTGGCGTCGCACTCGGTGATATCGCGCGTGACATTGGTTCTGGGCCTTTGGCGTCACAGTGGATCATCAATATCTACAACTTCTGTTTTGCTGCATTGATGTTCAGTGCTGGCGTGCTGGCGTCCAGAATGGGTCGTCGGCCCAGTTTGGTGGCTGGTCTGATCCTTTTCGCAATCGGGTCACTAATTTGCGTTTTCGCGCCAGGCATGGTGGTTGTGTTGATCGGTCGCGGCCTACAGGGCGTAGCCGCGGCGCTGATCCTCACGGCGGCGGTGCAATACATAGCGATTACGTTAGCTGGGGATAAGCAACGATTTGTATTCGCGATGCTTGGTTCATCGTTCGGAGCTGGTCTTGCGATTGGGCCTGTGTTGAGCGGGGGGCTTGTGGATCTTGCGGGATGGCGCAGTGTTTTTGTCCTGTGCGCATCGCTAGCGCTTGTTGCCGCTGTGTCGGTGTCAGTCCTCCCGAAAGAGCCCGCTCCAGTCGCTTCAAAAGGTGATTTGCTAGGCACAATAGTGTTTACTGCGGCACTGGCTTCCGTTTGTGGATACTTCATGGTCGCAGCTGATCAGGGGTTCGTTTCTCTGATCCCAATGCTGTTGCTACTGTCTTTTTTTGCTGCTGTTTGGGCATTTGTAGCTGTAGAAGCACGAGCACCATTTCCAATCGTAGACCTGAGCCTCTTTCGGAACGGGACGTTCCTCGCTGTCGTGCTGCAACCTTTTACAATCCTTACGGCCTTTGCAGCAATCTTGGTCTATATGCCTACATATTTTCAGTCGCACTTTGGACTGTCTGTATTTGACTCTGGCCTAGCGTTGTTGCCGCTAACCATACCAGTTTTCATATTGCCCATGCTTGTAAATCTTATTTCTGCCCGCCTTGGTCGTCGCTGGATTCTAAGCCTCAGTCCGTTTGTGATGAGCATCGGTCTCATCGGTTGTGCCATAGCAATTTACATGGGGTTTATATGGCTTGAGGTTGCTTTGTTGGTTACCGGCATAGGCATTGGTATGGCGTTCGGTGTGATGGACGCCGCTGCAGCAACAGTGGTCCCAGTTAACAAAGTCGAGGTGGCAACAGGTATGTTCAACTCAGCACGTCTTGTGAGCGAGACAGTCGGCATTTCTGTGGTCGGTTCCGTATTGCTTGCCCTACTTCGCGTGTATTACGACCCTTCGGTTGCGGACAGTCTGGCGGTTGGAGCGGTTGCTTCATCTGACATTTTAGACAACGGGCTGCTTCTAACTTGGACATGGATTTTTCTTGGATTTGCGGCACTAGGATTACTCGCATCTTTCGTGTTGTTTCGCTGCATTGATGACCAAGTATTTGAACACGAATAAATTTAGTAACTAAAATCAGGAGTGGATAAGATGAACAAAATGACCAAGATAGTGCGCCCGAGCGATGTGCATCGATCGGCATCAACGGAAACATTCTTATCTCACGCAACGGTGAGTTCGGAGGGGTTGAAAGGAACTGTCAAACCTCGCACAGATCATCCGTATTATGGATTTGATGATCCTCTGTCTGTGGTGCCAACGCTGTATGGGCTAGAGGTGCTGCGACAGGCGGAAACCTATCTTGCTCATAGTATGGACAGACCGTCTGATGACCGCTTTATCTGGCGTTCAATCGCATTGCATGTCGAGGCGGCCGAGCCGTCGATTGGGATCGCCGACCATACCTTCCAATTGGACTACGCGGGATGTGTTGGCGGCTCGCGCCATCAGTACAGTGGTCGAGCGCGTGTTGGAAATACGGTCGTTGTCTTAGACGATTTTGCGGTAACCTTCGTCAGCGCAGCCATGTATGAAAAACTACCTCGGATTGATCCGTGTAAGTCGGATGCTGCCCCTGAATTTCGTACAGACTATATAATCGATCCTAAGAGCATTGGCCGTGCATCAAGTAGCGACATAGCAATATCGGGAGGGGAGAATGGAATGTTCCAGGTGGCTGCCCCGTATGATTCACCGGTATTTTTTGAACACACTCAAGATCATTGGCCAGGCATGGTGCTGATCGATGCAGCAACGCAGTTGGCTACTCTAACAGTTCAGGGTGCTATGCCAAAGCTTAAGTCTCTGCGTGCGGACTTCCGACACTATAGCGAATTAAGTGTACCAGTTGGCATGGCGATCCGGTCAGTCGAGAAATCCGCTCTGCATGAAGTTACATTTTCGCAAGCTGAGCGTGTTACAACAACCGTTGAATTGGGGTTTAGCTGACGAAAAAAGGTTGCGAGGCGTGTGTGAAGTTACGATGATTAAATCACAATCCGCTCAACCTAGTCCAGCGCCCCATAGCCTTGCGCTAGCTTCAGGAGAAATGTCAGCAGGTTTCGCCCACTGTTCTGAACAAGCGCATCAAAGAACTAACCGCTAGTGATTTGGTGGAACGCAGTGATGCCGGATATCACTTGTCAGCAACCGGAATGGATTTGTTCATCTCCGCCGATGCGCTCGCGCGCCGCTCTACAGTGGGCGGCCAAGAAATTGACGCCGATGAAGTCGAGAGCATTTTCTCACTGGTCTGGCGGGGGAACTCCAAGGATCGGAGTTCAAAGTAACATTGCTGATCAGACCACAATGTTGGATTTGCATAGTGCCTCAGAATAAAGACGTCTTGGCAAGCCGGTAGTTTCACGCCCAAAGACTTAAGACATTGCTGAGATTTAGCGCTTAGTCCCACCGTCCCCCTGTCTTTCTACGCCACCGCACTACTACGCCGTCAACACTATTGCGCGATCCACAATTCCGGTTCTTTTAATTGTCCCCGAACCAGGGCCGTCTTTCGACGTCCCATCAGACCGGGACCAACATGACGGCTTCATTTCAACAGTCCGAGGCGATTTCACGCGGCAGTCGCATGCTGCGCACGGCGCTTGGCCCCGCGATCGCGGGGTACCTCGACGATGTACAAATCGTGGAGGTCATGCTCAATCCCGACGGGCGGCTGTGGGTTGACCGCCTGTCCGAGGGGTTTTGCGCCACCGAAGACCACATGTCCGCCGCAGACGGTGAGCGGATCATTCGGCTGGTCGCCCATCATGTCGGCGCTGAAGTGCATCCGGGCGCGCCCCGTGTGTCCGCTGAGCTTCCCGAGACAGGAGAGCGGTTCGAAGGTCTTCTCCCGCCTGTCGTGGCAGCGCCAACCTTCGCGATCCGCAAGCCCGCTGTCGCCGTCTTCACGCTCGACGACTATGTGAGTGCCGGGATCATGTCCCAAACGCAGGCGGCGGCGCTAAAGGTCGCGGTTGCCGAGCGCAGTAACGTCCTCGTCGCCGGCGGCACATCGACCGGCAAGACCACGCTCACCAATGCACTGCTCGCCGAGGTTGCCAAAACCGATGATCGTGTCGTTCTGATCGAAGATACACGCGAACTGCAATGCGCGGCCGCCAATCTCGTCGCGCTGCGTACGAAGGACCATGTGGCCTCCCTTTCCGACCTCGTACGGTCCTCTCTGCGCCTGCGCCCCGACCGCATTCCGATTGGCGAGGTCCGCGGATCGGAAGCGCTTGATCTCCTCAAAGCCTGGGGCACGGGTCACCCGGGCGGCATCGGCACCATCCATGCGGGGACTGCACTCGGTGCGCTACGCCGGATGGAGCAGCTTATTCAAGAAGCCGTGGTCACAGTGCCACGCGCCCTGATCGCCGAAACCATCGATCTTGTCGCCGTCTTGTCTGGCCGCGGATCCAACCGCCGCCTGACCGAACTCGCCCGCGTCGAAGGCCTCCATTCCGACGGTGACTATCGCCTTACGTCCACACACCTCGACCCAGAAGGACCGTCCTGATGTTTCAAAGTACCATTCTCATGCGCCGCGTCGTCGAAGCAATCTGTATTGCCACGATTGTTCTCCTGATGATGGCGACGACGGCGCACGCTGCAGGTTCCTCGATGCCGTGGGAAGCGCCGTTGCAGGCCATCCTGGAATCGATTGAAGGGCCGGTCGCCAAGATCATTGCCGTGATGATCATCATCATAACCGGCCTGACGCTGGCTTTTGGTGATACATCCGGCGGCGCACGGCGGCTGATCCAGATCGTCTTTGGTCTGTCGATCGCCTTTGCCGCATCGAGCTTCTTCCTGTCCTTCTTTTCCTTTGGTGGCGGGGCGGTGATCTGATGGAGAACGGCGATCCCATTTCCGGTTTCACGATCCCAGTACACCGTGCGCTGACCGAACCAATCCTGCTCGGTGGGGCGCCGCGCTCCATCGCGATCCTCAATGGCACACTGGCCGCCGCCATCGGGCTTGGGTTGCATCTCTGGCTGGTTGGTCTGCTGATCTGGATCATCGGACATGTCGCGGCGGTCTGGGCCGCCAAGCGCGATCCGCTCTTCGTTGATGTGGTCCGCCGCCATCTGCGCATCCCCGGCCATCTGGGGGTGTGAGCAATGATGAACCTTGCCGAATATCGTCGCACCTCATATCACTTGGCCGACTTCCTGCCCTGGGCCGCGCTCGCTGGCGAAGGTGTTGTGCTGAACAAGGACGGGTCGTTCCAACGGACAGCGCGGTTTCGCGGTCCCGATCTCGACAGCGCCGTGCCTGCCGAACTGGTCGCCGTGGCCGGTCGCATCAACAATGCACTGCGCCGTCTCGGATCGGGATGGGCAGTATTTGTCGAGGCGCAGCGCGTTCCCGCCAACGCCTACCCACAAAGCAGCTTTCCAGATGCGGCCTCCGCCCTTGTAGACACCGAGCGCAAAGCACAATTTGAGGAAGAAGGCATTCACTTCGAGTCCCGCTATTTCCTCACACTGCTGTTCCTGCCCCCCGCCGAGGAGGCCGCCCGCGCCGAACGGTTCCTTTATGAGGGCCGGGAGCGCGCCACGGGCGCGGATGCTCGCGAGACACTGGCTGGTTTCGTTGATCGCACCAATCGCGTCCTGCAACTCATCGAAGGCTTTATGCCGGAATGCGCTTGGCTTGATGACGCCGAGACACTGACCTTTCTGCACGCGACGATCTCGACCAATGTGCAGCGTGTCCGCGTCCCTGAAGTCCCGATGCATCTTGATGCGCTGCTCGCCGATCAGCCCTTGACGGCAGGGTTGGAACCAATGCTGGGGGATGCACATCTGCGTATCCTCACCATCACGGGTTTTCCAAGCGCAACCACGCCCGGCATCCTGGATGATCTCAACCGACTTGCCTTTCCCTATCGCTGGTCCACGCGCGCAGCAATGCTCGATAAGACCGATGCGACCCGGCTGCTCGCCAAGATCCGGCGGCAATGGTTCGCCAAACGCAAATCGGTCGCGGCCATTCTCAAGGAGATCATGACCAACGAGGCCTCAGCCCTGCTTGATACCGACGCGCACAACAAGGCCATGGATGCAGACGCGGCGCTGCAGGAGCTTGGCTCCGATCTGATCGGAGAGGCCTATGTCACCGCGACGGTCGCCGTGTGGGACACAGACCCGCGCGTCGCCGACGAAAAGTTGCGTCTTGTCGAGAAAGTCATCCAGGGCCGCGATTTCACCTGCATGACCGAGACAGTGAACGCGGTCGAAGCCTGGCTCGGATCATTGCCCGGCCATGTCTATGCCAACGTCCGCCATCCGCCCGTCTCAACCCTCAACCTCGCGCATATGATCCCGCTGTCGGCGGTATGGGCGGGGCCGGAACGGGACGCGCATTTTGCAGCGCCCCCACTGCTCTTTGGCCAGACCGAAGGCGCGACTCCGTTCCGGTTTTCTTTGCATATCGGCGATGTTGGTCACACGCTGATGGTCGGACCCACAGGCGCGGGCAAATCGGTGCTTTTGGCGCTGATGGCCTTGCAGTTTCGGCGATACGACAAATCTCAGATCTTTGCCTTCGATTTTGGTGGCTCGATCCGGGCGGCCGCGCTGGCAATGGGCGGCGACTGGCATGATCTCGGCGGTTCATTGTCCGACGATGCCTCCGAACCGGTCGCGCTTCAGCCGCTGGCCCGCATCGACGATGCCGCGACGCGCAGTTGGGCGGCGGGCTGGGTCTCCGACATTCTGGCACGCGAGGGCATCACCGTCACACCGGAGATGAAGGATCATCTCTGGTCGGCACTGTCGTCGCTCGCATCCGCCCCCGTTCAGGAGCGGACACTCACCGGTCTGTCCGTCTTGCTGCAGTCACAAGACCTCAAACGCGCCTTGCAGCCCTTTTGCGTTGGCGGGCCTTTCGGCCGCCTGTTGGACGCGGAAGATGAACGGCTCGGAGAAGCAAAGGTCCAAGCGTTTGAGACCGAAGGCTTGATTGGCACTGGCGCTGCCCCCGCCGTCCTTGCCTATCTGTTCCACCGTATTGAGGGCCGGCTCGATGGATCCCCGACCCTGCTGATCATCGACGAGGGCTGGTTGGCGCTCGACGATGAGGGGTTTGCTGGACAGTTGCGTGAATGGCTGAAAACCTTGCGCAAGAAGAACGCCAGCGTCATCTTTGCCACCCAGTCGCTCTCTGACATCGATGGCTCAGCCATCGCACCCGCGATCATCGAAAGCTGTCCGACCCGGCTGTTCTTGCCAAACGAACGCGCCATCGAGCCGCAGATCACGACGATCTATCGGCGTTTCGGGCTGAATGATCGCCAGATCGAGATACTCAGCCGTGCAACGCCGAAGCGGGATTATTATTGTCAGTCTCGACGCGGCAACCGGCTCTTTGAGCTGGGGCTTGGCGAGGTCGCCCTGGCGTTCACCGCAACATCCTCAAAATCAGATCAGGCCGCCATTACACGCGTCCTCGCCGATTATGGACGCAATGGCTTTGCGGCCGCGTGGCTCGCTGAACGCGGGGCCGCCTGGGCTGCCGATCTTATTCCCGGTCTCCCAAATCTCAATCGAGAGCATGAGCCGTCCGACGCGGACACGCAAATGGCGCTCGATCTCTCCACCAATCCAATGGCCACCACTCAAAAGGAGACACCCTCATGACCTACAAACGACGTCGATTGCGCATACTTGCAGCCGCCTTGTTGCTGACAACGCCGCTGGCGCTCGCGCCAGTCCTGATACCCCCGGCACAGGCCTTCGGGTTTGGACGGATTGTCTATGATCCGACCAATTATGCGCAGAACGTCATGCAGGCCGCCCGTGCGCTCGAACAGATCAACCATCAGATCAGTTCGCTGCAGAACGAGGCGCAGATGTTGATGAATCAGGCCCGCAACCTGACGAGCCTGCCGTATTCCTCGATCCAACAATTGCAGCAATCGGTGGCCCGGACACAGCAGCTCCTGAGTGAGGCACAGCAGATCGCGTTTGACGTGCAGCAAATCGATCAGGCCTTTGACACGACCTACGGGTCAGCATCCATGACAGCCACGGATCAGGCCTTGATCAGTGGGGCCAAGGACCGTTGGCAGACGACGGTCGCAGGCTTGCAGGATGCGATGCGCGTGCAGGCTGGCGTGGTCGGCAATATCGACACAAACCGCAGTCAGATGTCGGCCCTTGTGGGTGCGAGTCAGTCTGCGACAGGTGCCTTGCAGGCGACTCAGGCTGGCAATCAGTTGCTAGCGCTGCAGGCGCAGCAGATATCCGATCTCACCGCTGTCATCGCGGCACAGGGCCGCGCCCAAAATCTCGAAGCGGCTCAACGCGCCGCTGCGCAGGAGCAGGCGCGTGAACAGCGTCGCCGCTTTCTGGAACCCGGCGCTGGCTATCAGCCGGGCAACGCGCAGATGTTCCCGGGCGGAGGTTAACGATGCGCGGGACGGTCCTTGTGAGGCTCGTCGCAGCCGTCTTCCTTATGGGCGCGGTGATCGTCGCGATCATTGAGCTTGGCCGGGATGGGAAAGAATTGGGTGTGTCCCAGCCTGCGGCGCACACACCCCAAGAACCGCCAAATGGGGAACTGCAACGGTGCCAGACACTCGGCGAAGCAGCACTTCAGGATCAGTCCTGCCGCGACCTCTGGGATGAGCAGCGCCGCCGTTTTCTGACGACTGGCCCTAGCACGCAAGGGAGCGAGTAGGATCATGGATGGCACGGGCGTCATTGATCGCTTTCTGGAGGTCTTCACCCGCTATATCGACAGTGGTTTTGGCCTACTTGGCGGAGAGGTGGCGTTTCTGGCGACCACGCTGATCGTCATCGACGTAACGCTTGCAGCCCTCTTCTGGGCCTGGGGCGCGGATGACGACATCCTCGCGCGGTTGGTCAAGAAGACCCTCTTCATTGGTATCTTCGCTTATATTATCTCCAACTGGAATGCGCTGGCCCGCATCGTGTTCGAGAGTTTCGCCGGTCTCGGCCTGCAAGCAACCGGTACTGGATTCACCGCCGCCGATTTGATGCGTCCAGGCCGCGTCGCCCAGGTCGGACTTGATGCAGGACGACCCATTCTTGCGTCCGTCTCGGACCTGATGGGCTATGTCAGCTTCTTTGAGAATTTCATCCAGATCATTGTCCTGATGTTTGCCTGGATGATGGTCCTGCTCGCCTTCTTCATTCTGGCCATCCAGCTCTTCATCACCCTGATCGAGTTCAAACTGACGACGCTGGCGGGCTTCATCCTCATTCCCTTTGCGCTGTTCGGCAAGACCGCTTTCCTCGCCGAACGTGTGCTTGGCAACGTCGTCTCCTCAGGCGTGAAGATACTGGTCCTTGCTGTCATCATTGGCATTGGCTCGACCCTGTTTTCCGAATTCACAGCAGGCTTTGGCGGCGAGCAGCCCAATATTGAAGACGCCATGGCCATTGTGCTGGCGGCACTCTCGCTGCTCGGTCTCGGAATCTTCGGCCCTGGCATCGCCAATGGATTGATCTCAGGCGGTCCGCAATTGGGCGCTGGTGCAGCGGTCGGCACGGGCCTCGCCGCTGCAGGCGTCACCGCTGCGGGTCTGGCCGGAACGGGCATGGCGGCAGGCGCTGCCGCGCGCAGTGTCGCTGCGGGCGCACGCGGCGGGGCTGCGATGACCGGCGGCGCTACCACCGCCTACAGCCTTGGCGCGGCCGGGAAGAGTGGCGCGGCCAGTGTTGCCGGTGGGATGGGCGGTGTTGCCAAAGCCGGGGCCGGTGTTGCGACCAACCCCTTGAAGAAAGCCGCTGGTGCTTTGCGCGACAGTGCCCGCAGCGGCGGACGCGCAGCGATTGAGGCCAGCGGCGGCACATTTAAAGGCGGTGCCTCCGATGCACGCGCAGCAGCGTCGCCCAATAGACCGCCCGCCTGGGCCACCCGCATGAAACGCACGCAATCCCTCCACCATGGCACCACTGCCGCTGCCCATGCTGTCCGTTCCGGCGACAGCCAAGGCGGCGGGGCATCCATCAATCTTTCTGAAAGGGACAGCTGATGTTCAAACGACCCGCGCTCCACTATGGCAAGACCCCCGCACCCGAGACCCCTTATCAAAAAGCAACACAGGTCTGGGACGAGCGCATAGGCTCCGCCCGGGTACAGGCGAAGAACTGGCGGTTGATGGCGTTCGGCGCCTTGTTCCTGTCCGCCGGTTTGGCGGCTGGTCTCGTCTGGCAATCGGCGCGCGGGACGATTGTCCCCTGGGTGGTTGAGGTCGACAACTTGGGGGAAGCCCAGACCGTCGCACCCGCCACAGCGGATTATCAACCGACTGATCCGCAGGTCGCCTTCCATCTAGCCCGCTTTATTGAGCAGGTGCGCTCGATTGCCGCTGACCCGGTCATCGTGCGCCAGAATTGGCTGCGGGCTTATGAGTTCACAACGGATCGCGGCGCGCTGGCACTCAACGATTACGCCCGCGCCAATGATCCCTTCGCCAAGGTCGGTGAGGTGCAGATCTCGATCAACGTCTCCAGTGTCATACGGGCCTCACCCAACAGTTTCCGGATTGCCTGGACAGAGCGCCGCTATCAGGACGGCAGTCTTGCCGGGACCGAGCGCTGGACGGCCATTCTGACCATATCGGTGCAACCGCCGCGCACGACAGAACGGCTGCGGAAGAACCCACTCGGCATCTATGTCCACGCCATCAACTGGTCACGGGAGCTTCAGGAATGAGACAGTCTTATCCCCCGCTCGCTTTCGCCACGGCCCTGCTGCTATCCGGTTGCGCGACCTACACGCCGCCCGAGATTGACTACGACAATGCGGTGCCGTCCCTTCCCGCGCCGCCGCCGCGAGTTGTCGAGCAGCCACCCACACCGCTTCACACGCCGCCTGCCTGGAAGCCATCGCGGGGCGGAGATGCGGATGCCCGGACGCCGGGCGCGCGCGTGGTCAATGCCAACGCCGCCGCCCGGGTCGAACCGCGCCGCGAGGGCTATTACAATGCAATCCAGGTCTTTCCCTACAGCCAAGGTGCGCTCTATCAGATCTATGCTGCTCCGGGTCAGATCACGAATATCGCCCTCGAACCCGGCGAGCGCCTGACCGGCGAAGGCCCGATTGCTGCCGGAGATACGGCCCGATGGATCATCGGCGATACGACCAGCGGGAATGGGCGCAGTGCCACGGTCCACATTCTCGTCAAACCCACCCGCCCCGACATCTCCACCAATCTGATCGTCAACACCGACCGACGCACCTATCTTGTTGAACTGCGCGCCAATGAAGAGTCATACATGCCGTCCATCTCCTGGGCCTATCCACAGGTGCGGACGGAAACGCGACTACCAGCCGTTGCGCAGCCCATCATTCCTTCCACTTCGCAGCGCCACTACCGCTATGGGCTTGAGGGTGACACACCACCCTGGCGACCGCAGACCGTCTTCGATGATGGGCGCCGGGTCTATGTCGTGTTTCCGCGCGGGATCGTGCAGGGCGAAATGCCGCCACTCTTTGTCATTGGCACTAGTGGAGAGGCGCAGGTCGTCAACAGCCGCGTCCATCGCAACATCCTGATCGTGGATCGCCTGTTTGCAGCCGCCGAATTGCGGCTTGGCGGCGAGAACCAGCAAATGGTTCGCATTGTCCGTACCGACGGGAGGTCAAGACAATGAGTGAGAGACCCACTAAGCCCGACCCTGACCCTCAGAACGCAGACAGAACTGCGGCAAAGGAGGCCTTTCGGCTGCGCGCCGACCCGCCGCGTGTCGTGCGGCTGTCTCGCAAAGTGCTCGCCGGGCTCGCCATTGTCACATGCCTCGGCATCGGCGGTGCATTGATTTTTGCCTTACAGGGCCGCGACGAGGGCGTGAGCCCCAATGAACTTTATACGACGGAGAACCGGCCGACTGCCGACGAGTTGCGCCACCTGCCGTCCGACTACAGCGGCGTTCCGCAGCTCGGACCGGCGCTTCCCGGTGATCTCGGCCGTCCGATCCGCCGTGCCCAGGAGGAAGGTCGGCCTGTCCCAGCGTCCCCAATGCCCGGCCCCAACCCTGAGGAGCAGCAACGATTGGCCGAACAGGAAGCCGCCCGCACGAGCACGCTCTTCTTTTCTGCGCAAGGCGAGACGGCGCAGTCAGGTTTGAGTGGTCAGTCGGTACAGCCCCTTGCTGGCTTCCAGCCGGCAGGGCTCGGCAACACCGAAACGCCTACTGCACAAGACAGACAGTTGAGCTTTCTCAATGCACCAGTCGATCGGCGCACAGTCTCCCCGGATCGTGTCTCGCCTGCCGTCTCGCCCTATGTGCTTCAAGCAGGCGCCGTCATCCCAGCGGCCCTCGTCACCGGCGTTCGATCCGACTTGCCGGGCCAGATTGTCGCTCAGGTCACCCAGAATGTTTATGATAGCCCGTCTGGTCGCTATTTGCTCATTCCTCAGGGCACGCGTCTGATTGGCGCATATGATAATGGTGTCGGGTTTGGCCAGCGCCGGGTATTGTTGGTCTGGAACCGGCTTATTCTTCCAGGTGGCCAGTCCATCGTTCTCGAAAGACAGCCAGGGGCCGACGGCGCTGGCTATGCAGGTCTGGAGGATGGGGTCGACTATCATTGGGGAAGCATCGCAAGGGCCGCTGTTCTCTCGACCTTGCTGAATATCGGCGCTGAACTTGTAACGGACGATAGCGATGAAATCGCTTCTGCCATACGCGACGGTGCGCAGGACACAATTGGCAATACCGGTCGCGAAATCGTGCGCCGACAGATCGAAGTGCCACCCACCCTGACGATCCGTCCAGGTTTCCCGGTGCGTGTGATCGTCACCCGCGATCTGATCCTCGAGCCGCAGAGGGGGTATTGATGACCAAACTCAAGCTCGGACCTCTCGCCGACGACAAGCCGGTCAAGGTGACGGTCGAACTGCCAGCGGCGGTGCATCGGGATCTGGTTGACTATGCCGAAGTGCTGGGCCGCGAAACCGGGCAACCAGTAGAAAAGCCGGCCAAATTGATCGCGCCAATGGTTGAGCGCTTCATGGCGACTGATAGGGGGTTCGCGAAAGCGCGGCGAACGTCCGGAAAAGAAGCTAGTGCGTCTTCGATGCCGGCGGCGTCGCGATAAGTGATTTTGCAGTACTGTTGCACAGCCCATTGCGCCTTGCCATCACTCTGGCCAAACTGAGCAACCTGCGAAGCGCCGGATTATCGTTCTTCGGCAACCATATGGCACAGAAGGGAAGTTCTTCCCCAGCCAATAAGCGGTAGACGACCCGTGGAAAGGTCGTACCAGTCGTGGCTTCGCTGGTGAGCGTCAGGCCCTTTCCCAAAGAGACGAGTTGCATGAGATTGTCGCGACCGACCGCGCAATACTCGACACTGGGATGGTAGCCAAGCCGCGCTAGATGTTTGATGAGAAAATCGTGAATCTCGGGGCCGGGGTCGGTTCGGCTGACGATGAAATGGCGATGACGGAGGTCATCCCAGGCTATTTCGGTTCGGCCTGCAAGTTCATCCGCTTCGGGAAGGACGACGTAAACGCGTTCTGTCCAGAGATGTTGACCCTCGCAGTCTGGCGGAAAGGTTGGCCCCGTCAGAAACGCGATATCCAGCTTATATTGACGGATGGCGGAGAGATGCTCGCAAGGTGCGCCCTCGATGAAGTCGAGCTGCACATCGGCATGCCGATGCTCATAGGCGTGCAACAGATCGGCAATAAATCCGGAGGAGAGGGAAGAGAAAATACCGATGCGAATTATGCCGGCAATGCCGCAGCCGTGGGCGTTCACCAATGTGGCTCCGCATTCGATCTGACCCATCGCGCGCTTGGCGTGTTCGAGGAAGTTCTGACCGGCAATCGTGAGTTCGACTCCACCAGAATGTCGATTGAATAGCGACGCACCGAGTTCGTCTTCCAGATCACGAATGCGCCGACTGATGGCAGACTGATGGACTCCGACGACGTTTGCGGCACGTCGAAAGCTATGTTGCTCGGCGGCAGCAATAACGTATCGGATGTGCCTCAGTTCAAATGCCATCTTTCCTATTCCGCTCAAACAGAACCATGAGTTTATGGGTATCTCCTACTTATTAAAGCGTCCGTATGACTGCATGAAAACGGACTAGATCGCCATTGTATTTCCATGGTTCATGGATTCTAAATATTGGCCAACAGACTTTGGATCGTGTCAAATCCTCGAGCGGCCATGCATTAATAAGGGTAGGCGATTATTAGCAATCAATACGCCGGCAATAACCAAAACCACGCCAATCATTTGCATCGCTGACGGTAGGTGCCCGAAGGCAAAGGCAATGACAAGCGCGAAAACGGGAACCAGATTGAAGAAAAGTGATGTGGGTCCGGGACCACGTAATGCAATTCCAACTTGCCAGAAAAGATAGGCGAGGACTGATCCTGCCAAACCCATATAGATCGTCGCAGTATGGGACTGCGCATCGCCAATGGTGATGGCTGTCATGGGGTTTTCGAAACTGAATGCACCAATCACCAGTGCAACCGTCCCAGCCAACATCGTCCAGGTCGTGGTTTCCGTGGGAGTGGCTTCATGGACGAAGATTCTGCAGCCCACCGTATTGGCAGCCCACGCGACACTCCCAGCCAGGATCACAATGTCGCCGTTCGCCAGAGAGGCTTTCGCAAACGCGCCCACGGTGAGTGCCACGCCCAACAAGCTTATCGCCATGCCTCCGAACATGACCATTGCCGGCATTTTACGGTCCCAGACGGCCTGCAATAGATTTGCGGTAATCGGCGTCGTTGCCATGATGAGCGCCGCTGTGACCGGGCTTGAGGTCTGCATTCCGATGAACAGGGCCGCGTTGAAGCCCGCAACCCCGAGAATGCCCAAAACGCAAAATGCAAACCAGTTGCGCCGGATCGTTTCGGTATTCGCGCCATCTCTGACAACCATCCAAAGCACGATGGCAAGTGAAGCGATCGCAAACCGTTCGGCTGCCGCAGTCCATGGCGGCAGCGTATCAAGTGCCAGTTTTGTTGCCTCAAAATTGGAACCCCAGAAGAACGCCGCCGCGCAGGATAGGAGGACGGCGCGGGTTTCGGTCGTCATGCGTTGACGCCTTTCATGCCTTCCTCCGTATACCGTTCGCCCAGTGCAGCACCGGCGGGCACTAGCCGATCCAGACGCTCCAGATCGGCGGCGGTGAGTTCGACGTTCAGCGCATCAACGTTTTCTTCGAGATACCAAGCTCTCTTCGTTCCGGGGATCGGGACAATGTGGACGCCGTACCGGTGTCCCTGCGCGATGACCCATGCCAACGCCAGTTGGGCCGGCGTGCAGCTCTTTTCTCTGGCGAGGTCCTGCAGGGTACGGACAATCGCCAGATTACCAGTCAGATTTTCACGCTGAAATCGCGGATGGGCCCGCCTGAAGTCGTCCGGCTCCAGATCGTCCACCGACGTCATCGCGCCTGTCAGGAACCCACGCCCGAGCGGTGAGTAGGACACAAAGCCGATGCCAAGCTCGTGGCAGACATCGAAAACATCTTGCTCAGGTTCGCGCGTCCATAGCGAGTATTCGCTCTGCACGGCCGTTACAGGATGAACCGCATTGGCGCGACGCAGCGTTTCGGGACTGACCTCGCAGACGCCGACATGTCTGATTTTGCCCTCTGCGACGAGCCGCGACAGTTCTGCCATCGGCTCTTCGATCGGGCGGCTCGTTTCGACTCGGTGAATGTAGAAGAGATCGATCCGATCCGTTCCAAGACGCCTCAACGAAGCTTCGCATGCTGCGCGGACGTATGCGGGATCGTTGTTGATATCCCGCGCATAAGCGCCTTTTTCGCGTTGAATGCCAAATTTCGTAGCGATTACCATTGCATCGCGACCACGCGCTTTGATCACCTGGGCGATCAGTTCCTCGTTGTGGCCCAAGCCATATGTGTCGGCCGTATCGAGAAAGGTGACACCCAGATCGAGGGCGCGGTTCAAGGTGGCCATTGATTGAACATCGTCATGCGCGCCGTAGAATTCGCTCATGCCCATGCAACCTAGACCAAGCGCCGAGACACGGAGGCCTCCCTCAACCTTTCCCAAAGTGTTATAAATCCTCTGATCCTGTTTGATCGTGCTCATCGGCGACTCCAGTTCATTGTTTTGCCTCAATCTAGTTTTGCAAGTTGCGCAGTTGAAGGGCGGTGTCTGCAGGGCTATATTGCATCTATGCAAAACATTGACTGGAACCTCGTCCGGGATTTTCTCGCTGTTGCCCGGTCTGGAAGCCTGAACCGGGCCGGAAAATATCTAGGTGTAAATGCGTCCACTGTTGGTCGCCGGATAGAGTCACTGGAAACGGCTTTGGGCGTTCATCTCTTCCAACGGTCGCAGACGGGCTATGTTTTGACCGACGAAGGTGACGACTTGTTACCCCGCGCGGAAAAGATCGAACACGCTGCCATTTCATTCGAGCGGCGTGCGGAAACCAACGAAATCGTGCATGGGCGGGTTCGTCTGGCGACAGCAGAGAATCTGGCAAACTTCCTGCTGATTCCGGAACTTCCGAAACTTGCAGACCGTTATCCCGACCTGACCCTTGAGATTGTCACCGATATCCGATCAGCAAACCTCCACAGACGAGAGGCCGATCTGGCGCTTCGCCTGATCCGGCCCACGCAAGGCAATGTTGCGGTTCGGCGCCTTGGGACGCAGCGATACGGGATCTATGGATCGAGCGTGTACATCGAAGGCCGCCAACAATTGCCCGATGGCGGACCGTTCGGAGCCGACCGTTTCATTGTTTGGTCAGAACCCTATGCACACCTTCCCGCCGCGCAGTGGATCGAACAGATACTAGGTGGTCGGCAACCCGCTCTGGTCGTATCAAGCCTTTATTCCCAGGTTGCCGCTGCTCTGTCGGGCCTGGGACTGGCCGCACTTCCCTGCTTCCTCGCGGACGCCGAGCCCGACCTCATCCGAATACCCAGTGACGTTGATGCCATGTCACAGGAGTTATGGCTTGCCATTCACGCAGACCTGGCCGGGTCCGCCCGTGTGCGCGCTGTTGCCACGTTTATCGAAGAGGCGGTCGCGAGAAACATAACAAAGTTCACGGGTGATCGGCCGTAGGTCAGCCTGTTGGACAAGCCGAAATACGCTGATAGCTACAACTGAAGACAAAGAAATGGCGCCCGACAGGATTGGAACCTGTGACCTCTCGCTTCGGAGGGCGGCGCTCTATTGAGTTGAGCTAGAGATCCCACCGCGCTGCAGTCCATAAATTGGATCGGCGGACGCTTGTTTGGTCGCGTCAGAACCTAGCCACGGGATTGTGCGTCGAAATATGCAAGTATTTGCACTACGCCATTCTGCGCGATCTTACGCTAAGCGAAAAAAATAACGCTACCTGCATCCCTTCACACGATACACTTCGCCCCACGTAGCGTTGCTTAGACGCGCTGGATCCGCGATTGTCTCAATGGACTTACCTTCCATTTCAATCAGACGGCGTTATAATGAAAAGGTCTCAAACGCATCGAAAGAACAAAAACGACACGTGTCGTCCCTTGCGTCTTTCGACAAGCGGTCACGACCCACGCTTAACTGAGTTGGTTCGCCTTCTAGCGCGTCGTGCTGCAAGAGAATGGTATGACCAGCAGTCGGGAGTGCACAGACGGCCGCAATCCTAATGCTTTAGGAGATGAAACCGTGAAAGTCGCCCTCTACGCCCGATATTCAAGCGATAACCAGCGAGACGCGTCGATCGCAGACCAGTTCAGGGTGTGCCGGTTACACGCGGAAAAACAGGGCTGGGCAGTTATAGAGGAATACTCCGACCACGCGGTGTCCGGTGCTTCACTATTGAGGCCAGGTATTCAGGCTTTAATTGCAGATGCGCATAAGGGGCGTTTTGCCGTTGTTCTGTCAGAGGCAATGGATCGTCTATCACGCGATCAGGAAGACATTGCAGGCCTGCATAAACGGATGGCATATGCGGGCGTGAAGATCATCACGCTGTCAGAAGGGGAGATCACGCATCTCCACGTTGGCCTCAAAGGCACAATGAACGCGCTTTTTCTCAAGGATCTTGCCGACAAAACTCGCCGGGGGCTCCGCGGTCGCGTTGAGATGGGTAAATCCGGTGGTGGAAACGCTTATGGATACGATGTCGTCAAGAAATTCTCTTCCGAAGGCGAGCCTATCCGGGGCGATCGCACAATCAACAAGTACGAGGCTAATATCATCCGTCGGATTCTTAAAGCTTACGCGTCTGGAAAATCACCAAAGCGGATAGCGACGGAATTGAACAAAGAAGGCATTCGGGCGCCCAGCGGCGGCGATTGGGGGTTCAGTACGATCAACGGCAACACCAAACGCGGCACAGGTATCCTGAACAACGAGATATATATCGGGCGCCTGATCTGGAACCGACAACGCTTCCTGAAGGATCCCGACACAGGCCAACGTCAAGCGCGTATGAACCCTGAAGATGAATGGATCATCCAAGAAGTGCCAGAACTTCGTATTGTGGACGACGAACTGTGGGCAGCCGTTAAGGAGCGGCAAGCCAAGCTAAAACATAAACCTGGTGATGGGTCAAAATCAGAGAACCATTTCCGCGACCGACGTCGCCCCAAGTACCTCTTCTCGGGTTTAACCAAGTGCGCTTGCTGCGGCGGTGGCTACACCATGATCTCTGCCGACCTCGTGGGGTGCGCAACAGCCCGCAACAAGGGAACGTGCGACAACCGCAAAAACATACGTCGAGATCGGCTTGAAGAGCGGATCTTAAACGCTTTACGGCATCATTTGATGGAACCGGCCTTATTCAAGGAGTTCTGCGACGAGTTTACACGCGAGATGAATCGCCTTCGCATGGAAGGACGCGCAGTGATTGAAGCTGGGCGATCAGAGCTTGCAAAGATTGATCGAGATCTGGAGAAAATACTTCAACTCTATCTCGATGATGCCCTGCCTATCGAAATGGTGAAGGCAAAGAGCAAGAAGCTGGAAGGTCGGAAACAGGAACTGGAGGGTATTCTTGCCAGTACCGATGAGCCTCCGCCATTGCTGCACCCGGAGATGGCTGGATTCTACAGAGCGCAAGTGTCGAAGCTCCACAAATCTTTACAGGACGAAGCTGAGGCGAAACGACTGGAGGCCACAGAGTTGCTCCGATCATTAATCGATGAAATCATTTTAACACCGACCGCAGGCGAGATGCTTATCGATGTGAGGGGCGATCTTGCTGGAATCCTTGGCATTTCCCTAAAACGCCAAAAACCCGCCACAAGGACGGGTCAATCGCAATTTGAGTTGGTTGCGGGAGTAGGATTTGAACCTACGACCTTCAGGTTATGAGCCTGACGAGCTACCGGGCTGCTCCATCCCGCGCCAATTGGCGAGATTTGTATCTACGCCCGCTGCTACGGGGATTCAATAGCGAAACGATATGATTTTGAGCATTTTTCACTTTTTTCGGATTCACGTTTTCTGAGCTACGCTTTCCAAGCCAGCCTTCTGTGTCGTGCTGACATTCTTGGGTAAGATGGCACACCGAAAATTTGCAGCTTCATATACGAGCAGCGAAATCCTGCGCGGCACGGTCAATTAGCGCCTTATCCGAACCACCAATCAACAGGAACTCATAGCCGTCCGCATGCCAACTTGCAGCTTGCATTCCCTCCATAATCGAAGACTTCGGTGTGCTTCGGCCCGCTTTATCAGACCGAATGATACAAAGAGCCAACGGATCGCCCGTTTCAGTCAGATAGGCTATCTGGATCAGCGGCGTACCATCGAATCCAAGTTGTTGAGCCCGCCGGTAATCCAAACCAAGCGCTGATTGAGCTGGCTGCAAGTCCAGTCCCAACTGCTGCGAAAGGCGCGTCAGCTGGGCGCCCGTTCTATCCGGCTCTGCGACACTTAACGTCTCGGTCACATAGAGCGCCTGATAAGCCGCAACATATTTCATCCAGCCATCTTGCTGCGACGTAGACGTGCGCAACAAACCACCCAGCGCGATGCCCACAACAAATACAGCGGCAAGGGCTGCAATCTTGCGGGAATGGGCTTTCTTGATCGGCTCGAACTGAGTACCAAAATCAGACATGGCCGGCGATTGGTCCAGCAAGCCGTCAAACGCCTGCTTCAACGTATCTTCTGGTAGACGCAAAGCATCCAGTCGCGCCGCAGTTTTCGGATCCGCTTTCAACTGCTGTTCAAGCCGCCGAGTTTCTTCACTACCTAGTTCCCCATCGAGATAGGCTGTCAGAGTCTCATCTGTTATGTCATCCATCAGTTTCATCCTGTCTCAAAATTCTGCTCGCCCAGCTGCGCATTCAAACGCTTTCGGGCGGCGGATAAGCGGCTCATGACCGTACCAGCGGGAATATCCAGAACTTGCGCTGCTTCCGCGTAACTGAAGCCCTCAATATAAACCAGCATGACTGTTACCCGTTGTGCTTCTGGCAACTTTCCTACTTCTTGTAACACTTCAGACACGAAATAATTCGCTTCCGGTCCGGGGTTTTTATCTGCAAGGTCCAGATCCTCGACTGGAAGAAGGCCTGCCCCCCGTCGCACCGCCTGCGACCGCAACTCGTTGAGCCAGATACGTTGCGCAATGCGGAAAACCCAGCGGTCCAAATGTGTACCAATCTGAAATTGATCCGCCTTTTCCATCGCGCGGAGACACGCCATTTGCGCCAGATCGTTTGCTGCGTCCTGTTTCCCAGTCAGCACCAGCGCATAGCGCCATAATCTTGGGAACACGGTCTCCAAGCCATCACGCACGACGTCCTGCGGATTTTTCTTCGCAAAAAAATGAATAATTCCGTCCATACGTGTGTTGTCTCTCTATACGGCAGTCTGCCGTTCGAAACTGTACTCTAGGGAGATTGACGATGAAAACTAACTTTTTTGCTATTACGCTGGCAGCAACACTGGCTATCACAGCGCCAGCCTTTGCAGAGGGAACACCCGCAGCCGATGGGGCTGAGGTATATTTCATCAATATAGAGGATGGCGCGACAGTCAAAAGCCCGGTCAAAGTCATCTTCGGACTGTCGGGTATGGGCGTTGCCCCCGCCGGAACCGAAGCGGAAAATACGGGACACCATCATTTGTTGATTAACCGCCCCGCATTTGGAGAAAGCGATGAGGATAAAGAGGCATTGGAAAACGGACTGCCTGCCGATGAAAACCATGTCCATTTCGGCGGTGGTCAGACAGAAACCACAATAGAGCTAGAGCCTGGTACACATACTCTGCAAATGGTTCTGGGCGATCTTTATCACGTTCCGCACAGCGAACCAGTTGTATCAGAAGTAATCACAATCACAGTAGAATAATCAGTAAGTTAGTAAATGGTTAAGCCTGCAATCGTCTATGTTTGACGATTGCAGGCCGTGATTTCATCCAGAATTTGAAAGACCGGCACCGACAAGCCAGTAAATCACTCCACCCGCATTGCTTCGGTTTCGATCATCAGGCGAACCTCATCGCCAACCAAACCATTATCGACGCCGTAAGCCATACCATAGTCGCTACGCTTTAAGCTTCCGCGGACAGTGAGACCCAATACGAAGCGCTTGTGCCCGAATGGATAAGTATCTGCCTTGTTTAGTGTCACATCCAGAGCCAAAGGGCGGGTTTCGCCAAGCAAGGTCAACGCGCCAGTCACAGTGCCATTGGTCTCACTGGCAGGCTCACCGGCATCTGCAGTAAATGTCATAACCGGGTGCTTGTCTACACTCAGGAAATCATCAGCACGTACATGTTTGTCCCGCGCTTCATTGAAGGTGTTTACACTATTTGAGGTGACGGTAACTTCTACGTCGCTCAATTCTTGTGTCTCCATGTCGTACATGAAGCTGCCCTCGATCTCGCCAAAAATACCAAGCGTCCCGGCATAGCCAATATGATCGATCATAAAGGCAACCGTTGTGTGTTCGGGGTCCAGCTCATAACGTGCTGGCTCCGCATTGGCAGTAGTCGTCAGAGATGTGACTGCGATTACACTTGTTATTAATGTTCTGAACATTGTGGCCCCCAAGGCTGGAATTGACTGAAAAACTATAACAATGCTACCGCTCTCATCTGACGCTGACCAGTCCGTAGATGAGATGATCTCGTAGATGTCATTAGAATGGTTTCGGATATGCATAATGTATCACCAGAAGGCCATGATAATGGCAGACCGCCGCAGACCTCCATTAGCTGCCTGACATGGAATATACACCGAGGGCAGGGACGTGATGGCCGGATCGATCCTGCCCGCATAATGGATGTGCTGGCCAGTGACATCGCGCAGGCAGCCCCGGATATCATTGCGTTGCAAGAAGCCGATACCGACTGCCCACCCCATAGCGGCATCCTTGATATCGACCGCATCGAACAGGAGACAGGTCTGATCTATCTTCACAAGGATGAGCACCTGAGATGGGGGTAGATAGCCACGGATTTCTCGGAACGATCCTGTTTATACGCCCACAGTTTGAAACTCAGTTCGCAAATGTGATCGATCTGCCGGGTCATTGCCATCGCGGGGCAATCGTCGCTGAAGTTGCGATCAACGGTCGCCCTGTACGGATTATTTCAACCCACCTGTCACTGTCACAACCCTTACGCATAGTTCAAATGCGAACCATCGGGCAGTTTCTGAAACGTCATACACCTATGCAAACCATAATCATGGGAGACCTGAACGAATGGCGACCATGGGGTGGCCTGGCTTTCTCGAAAACTATCACCGGGCAGAGTCTGACCGGCCCAGCGCGCGCAACATTCCCTGCGACCCGGCCTATCCTGCCGCTTGACCGCATTCTAAGTGATGTGCCGGACAGCATCAGCGACTTGCGCATACTGGACAGCACCTTGATCCGTATGGCGTCGGATCATCGCCCACTTGTCGCACGTGTTCGGCTAAGCGAGCCTGTTTAGACAACATATCAGCGGCATTCAGCGCACTCAAAAATGTTACAATTCAAAACCTGCTATTTCTTGACAGTTCTGAGACAAATCTAGCTAAACAAACTATGATTGACCCTAATACACAGTCTGACAGTCACAGTAATGCTATCGCCTCGGTGCCGGCCCTGCATTTCGTGCTGTTTTCCGGAGCTGCCATGATAGTGGTGCTGGCCGTTGTGCATATTCTTGATGATGCGTCTGGCTGGAACGCAGAAGTCATTGCCACATGCCTGTTTGGTCTAACAATATTGATCGGCACATGGACCATAATGACCAGCTATCCTCACGCACGATTGGGGGCCTGCAATCTTGTTACTCAGGCGCGCGCGGCTTTGGCAGCTGTTCTAAGCGTCGCAATCGTGCAACCAGAGACACTGACATATCATCCATGGTTGATCTTCGGGATTGCTGTCTTTGCGCTGCTACTGGATGGCGTTGACGGATGGCTTGCGCGACGCAGCGGTCTGTCCTCGGCCTTTGGCGCACGTTTCGATATGGAAGTGGATGCATTTCTAGCTTTGATCCTGTCACTGATCATTCTGCAATCAGGCAAGGTAAGCGCAATGATCCTTTTGCTAGGCATTATGCGCTATCTTTTCGTTATGGCAGGTTGGTGGCTACCATGGTTGCGTGGCAATCTACATGAAAGCTTCCGACGGAAACTTATCTGCGTCATACAGATCAGCACACTTGTAATCCTGCTCCTGCCGTTTGTGACAACACCAGTATCTTGGGTCTTGGCAGGGTCTGCGATAATTCTGTTGATATGGTCCTTCGCAATCGATGTGATCTGGCTGGCACGACAAAAGTCATGAAATCGGTTTTCCCTTTGGCAATGGCGGCACTGGTTCTTTATGCCGTGCTGATCCTGCCAAACCATCCCAACGGCATACAGGCCCAGACGCTGACCCGCTTCCCGCTGGAGCTTCCGATCCTTCTTTTCGGACTCATGGCGTTGCCGAAGCAAAAGTTCCTATCGCGGATCGTTAAGCTATCTCTGATCATGTTTCTGTTGATAATTACGATCCTGAAGCTGGCGGATCTTGCGATGTTCACCGCCTTGGGGCGCAGCTTCAACCCGATTGTCGATCAGTTTCTGCTTGGCGCAGGGTTGAATGTGATTTGGGGCAGTCTCGGGCCAGCACTTGCAATTCTTGGTATCCTTGGGGCGGGTCTGGCTCTGATAGCCCTAGTAGTTGCATTTATATGGGCCATCGCACGTTGGTCACGCCCCACATTGCCTATATGGATCCGTGGTGCGGCAGGCGGTGTCGCTGTCATATTCGCCGCCATCTGTGTCGCTGATACTGGCCACGCAACCCGTCTTTGGACACTGCCGGTCAACCCACCCGGAAGCGCCTTTACCACAAAGCTCGCTTACCAGCATACGGTTAGATACCGTAAGTCGCATCAGGAACTTCAAAGTTTCAAGCAAGCCGCAGCAACCGATCCCTATGCAGGCGCAATCGGGCTATTTGATCTGATTGGTGACAGGGACGTGCAGTTCATTTTCATTGAGAGCTACGGCCGCACCAGTTTTGATAACCCACTTTACGCGATGACCCATGTGCCGACGCTAAAGGCCGCTGAGGTGCAGCTAGCAAAAGCCGGTCTTGCGATGCGTAGCGGTTGGCTAACCTCACCTACTTCTGGTGGGCAAAGCTGGCTGGCCCACGGAACGCTAGCGTCCGGGCTGACAACTGGCGATCAGGCGCGCTATGGCGCTATGCTTGCCAGCCCACGCAAGACACTGTTCCATCTTGCCTCTGACGCCGGATATAGAACTGGGGCTGTCATGCCTGCGATTACACTGGCTTGGCCCGAAGGCAATCTAATGGGGTTCGAGAAAATTCTGGCAGCCAAGGATATGGGCTATAAAGGTGCGCCGTTCAACTGGGTCACGATGCCTGACCAATTCACTCTATCAACATTTGAAAACCTGCTGGGACAAGATCCACGCCCCGATTTCCTGCAAATTGCGCTGATTTCATCTCACGCGCCCTGGGTTCCGATCCCACCAGTGATCGATTGGGACAACATCGGAGATGGCCGTATATTCGATCAATGGGCGAACTCCGGCGACACACCAAAGGTGGTTTGGCGCGATCGCGACAGGGTGCGCGATCAGTACAGAAAGGCGATTGACTACTCACTACAGACTGCCATGGCCTATGCTGAAAGGGCCTCTGAAAAATCCCCTTTGTTGGTCATTCTTGGCGACCATCAACCGGCAGGCTTCGTGTCACAAATCGAAAGCCTGGATGTGCCAGTTCACATTATTGCACCCCCAGAAGTTATTGAAATGCTGGATCACTGGGGCTGGCAAGACGGATTGGTTCCAAATGAGGCTACACCGGTTTGGCCAATGCAGGATTTCCGCGATCAGTTTATCCGGGCCTTCAGTTCAACCATTCTGGAGACCAGTCGCTCATGACAGCCAGCATAGCATACGGGGTGCGGATATTTGTGTCCGTAAGCTTGATTACAGCATTACTGTATATGACCGACACCGGGCAGGTTTTCACGCGGCTAGAGCAAGCGGATTGGCGTTGGTTACTGTTCGCATTAGGGGCACTGACAGTACAGACAGTTCTGATGGCGCTGCGCTGGCAGTTGACCGCGCAGCAGCTTGGCATGACATTCAGCCTCAGATGGGCAGTTGGCGAATACTACCTCGCGCAGCTGGTCAATCAGCTTCTTCCCGGCGGCGTCATAGGTGATGCAGCCCGCGCTGTCAGGTCACGCCATGGGGCCGATCTAAACCGCGCCATACAATCTGTCATGATTGAACGTCTGGTCGGCCAGCTGGCCATGTTCACAATAATGTTTGCTGGTTTCACAATTGCCGTAGCATATCCCGGCGGTATTAACTGGCCAGTCTGGGTTCCATGGCTGCTACTGTTTGGCTTTTGTCTTGCACTTTCGGCAATGGCTATTATTCCGTGGCAACTTATCCATCTGCCTTGGCTCAGCAGCTTTGCAAACGCAATAAAGCGCAGTGTTCTGGCCGGCACTATCCGAGGTCGCCAAGCCCTGCTTGGGCTGACAATCGTCAGCCTTAATCTTGTGGCATTTTACGTCTGCACACTTGCCATAGGCACGACCTTACCCGCTGAGGCAATCTTTACCCTTATCCCGCTTATCCTGACTGCAATGTTAATCCCTGCCTCCATCGGCGGTTGGGGCTGGCGGGAAGGGGCAGCAGCGGGTCTTTTTCCGCTGGTAGGAGCAAGCGCAAGCGCCGGAATTGCAGCCGGAGTTGCCTACGGCTTGATCATGTTAGTGGCCAGCCTACCAGGCGCAGTTCTATATCCAAATGCCGCACGGACGACTGGCAAGTCCCTGCACACGCGACCCTCGTCGCTTGCTGATAAACCAAACCCCTATAAAATATGATATCAAACAGGAGGTACTCATGCCTAAAAAAATCATCTCTCCGCTCTCTCGTCGTCGCTTTCTTGCGACCACCAGTGCTGCTTTTGGCTTAAGCGCGCTGAGCACCGGACCCGGAACCGCACAACAGACAGAAGTAGCATTGCAATTGTCCTGGCTGCATTCCGTGCAGTTTGGCGGCAGCTACATTGCCGCCTCAAAAAACTACTGGGCGGATCAGGGTTTGACCGTTGCGTTGAATCAGGGTGGGCCTAATGCGCCAGTAGAACCCCCTGTGGTTTCAGGTAACGCGCTTGTCGGTATATCAGCAGCTGACTATACAGCCGCAGCCGTTGCAGAAGGTGCGCCATTCAAGATTATCGCTGTTGCAATGCAGAAAAACCCGTTTGCCATCACATCGCTACCTGAAAATCCTGTGAATACGCCTGCCGATTTGGAGGGCAAACGTATCGGAATGGCGGTGGCAAATACACCTGTGCTGCAAGCGCTGTGCACAATCAACAACGCCGATATTGAAAAGATCGAAATTGTCCCAACACAGTATGACGCGGCACCTCTGGTGTCAGGGCAGGTGGATTGCCTGCTTAATTGGGCAACAGACATACCCGTCGCTATGAAAATACAAGGTGTTGAGAGCGTCACAATGCTCATGGCTGATTTCGGTTATTCGGTACATTCACAGACCTACATCGCAACCGATGACACTATCGCCAATCGCCGCGCCGATCTGGTCGCCTTACTGAAAGGCGAAGTAATGGGTTGGAATGATTATCAGACTGACACAGATGCCGCCGCAGCCCTGACCGTAGAAATGTTCCCCGATGCAGGTCTGGGCTTGCCAACACAAAAGTTACAGGCCGAACGACAGGTGCCTTTGATGTTCTCGGATCTGACGGCAGAGAATGGCTTTGGTTGGTTCACCGAGGACACCGTTAACGCCAATATCGAAACGCTGGCTCTGCTTGACCGGAAAGTGACCCCTGACCTTTGGGACAGATCGCTTCTTGAAGAAGTGCATGGAAGCTAAATCAATCGGACCTCTAATCACCTGTAGCGGATTGTCCAAAACCTATGGCAGGCTCGATGATCCGATTAAAGCGCTTAGTCCTACCAATGTTGAATTTGCGGCTGGGCAAACCACGGCCATTGTCGGCCCCTCGGGATGTGGAAAGTCGACTCTGCTGCGCTTAATCGCCGGGCTGGAGACACCCTCGGACGGTACTGTCATGATTGGTGAGGAAACCCCTGCGCAAGTCCGCAATCGAGCTGGGCTCGCAATGGCTTTTCAGGATCCTTCGCTTCTGCCTTGGCGCAGCGTTCGTAACAATATCGCGCTAGCTTTGACATTGGCACGTTCTAAGCCTGATCCTGCGGCCATAGCCAGACTGATTTCTCTGGTTGGTCTGAACGGCTTCGAAGATCGCCGCCCCGCCGAGCTGTCAGGGGGTATGCGCCAACGTGTCGCCATTGCTCGCTGCCTGATCAGTGCACCAGACCTTTTGCTATTGGACGAACCTTTCGGCGCCGTAGACGAACTGACACGTATGCGTTTGAACGAAGACCTGCCTCCAATCTGGCAGTCGCGCGGAACGACGGCTGTTCTTATTACCCATTCGATCAGCGAAGCCGTGCTGTTGTCTGATCGTGTGTTGGTAATGTCAAACCGCCCCGGTGATATCATCGCTGATATTCCAATCAATCTGGATGGCCCGCGAAGATCAGATCTGACTGAAACCAAACCGTTCCTCAAGGCCACAAAACGCGTGGCCGCTGCCCTTTGGTCTGACCCAAAGACCAAAGCACTTGCGGCCCAATGATCGCCAGCACATCATCACGGCAAAGGCGTCTCTGGACTGGCGTTCCCGCGCTAACCAGCTGGCTTGCAGGACTTGCCATATGGGAAGTTGCAGCCCAGTTGACCGCGGGCAATTTCATCATCGCTGGCCCGTTCGAGGTTAGTGCGCATATATGGATGAATGCGGGGCTTCTGAGCCGCGCAATGGCTGCCACGCTTAAGGCAGCCACCTTGGGCTTTGTATACGGTAATATCGCTGCCGTCATTCTTGCAGCTAGTGTTTTCCTTGCCCCGCGGACGGAACGTCTGATCTTGGCACTGGCCCTGTTGATTTTTTGCTTACCGCTGGTAGCCACCGGTCCAATCCTGCGCGTTCTGTTCGGCTCGGGCGGCGGGCCACAGATTACACTGGCAGCACTTGCCGTTTATTACACCACATTCCTGTCACTGATGGTGGGTCTGCGTGCTGTGCCACAAAGCTGGCCCGATCTTGTACGCAGCTACGGACGCGGGCGCATGGCCGAGCTTTTCCATATCCGCATAATGGCCTCTGTTCCCTATTTTGTTGCGGGTCTTCAAATTGCAGCGCCAGCTGCCTTTCTGGGTGCCATGGTCGGAGAGTTCACAGGCGCAGAGCGTGGCATGGGCGTGCTTACAATTCGTGCCATGCGTGGTCTTGATGTGCCAGCGACTTGGGCACTGGCACTGCTGGCAGCAATGATTTCGATGTTGGCCTATGGTATTTTGGGCTGGATAGGGCGCAAACTTGTCACAGCGCCTCCTGCTGTGTTGTTGTCTGCGCCCAGCGCGCAGCAAAGGCAGCCTATATGGCAAAGATCGGCCATGGCGCTTCTGATTATCGTAACCGCTTTATTGCTCTGGCAGGGCCTCATGGATGTGTTTGGTGCAAACAGGTTCTTTGCCAAGCGACCTGCGGATATCTGGCAATTTCTGATCAGTGCACCTGATGCCATTGCCAATCAAGAAAAATTGCTTACCGCTTACGGAGAGACCCTGACCTTTGCCATTCCGGGGTATCTGACCGGACTGCTGTTGGGCGCAACACTTGCGGGGTGCATCACCCTTTTGCCCGGCCTTGCCGCGACGGTGTTGCCTATTGCTATTGCGTTGCGCTCTGTTCCAATAATCACGACTGCGCCGCTTATCGTACTCGCCCTCGGACGAGGGGCTGTGGGGACGATTACGATCATCGCTGTGATGATTTTCTTCCCAACGCTTGTCGCCTGCCTGCAAGGTCTGCGCCAAACACCGGGACAAATCGTTGAGGTCTTTGACAGCTATGCTGCTGGTCGCCTCCGCCTTTTGGTATTTGCGCGAATCCCAGCCATGTTACCCGCCCTTTTTGCGTCAGCGCGCATGGCAATACCCGCCGCGCTTTTAGCCGTAACGACCGCTGAATGGCTGGCAACAGGTAAAGGCATAGGCAGCCTTATGGCGCTGACTGCATCAACCTCGGATTACAACATGCTCTGGAGCGCAATTGTCTTGTTGTCAGTCACTGCCAGCCTCGTCTATGTCGTCTTGGAACAGCTCGAACAAATCGTCTTACGTATTTATGCCAGTGAGCAGCTGTCCAGATAAGGGACTGAGATGACGAAAATACCGCCGGCCGTTTTCGCCATTCCCGGTGATATGCACCGCAAGACAGGCGGGTTTATCTACGAAGCCACATTGCTGCATACTTTGCAGGAGCGAGGAAATGCCATCCGGCATCTACAGCTTCCGGACAGCTTTCCGACCCCCACCGCCGGTGACATGGCAGCAACTATTGGCGTCCTTGCAGATATACCAGCCGAGACTCCGGTGATCTTGGATGGCTTGGTTTTTGGTTCAATCGATCCCAAGGGGCTGGATCACATGCGCGCACCCATTGTCGCAATGATCCATCATCCGCTAGGTCTGGAAACAGGTCTTAGCCCAGATTTGGCAACGCATCTTATGAAAAATGAGGCAGAGGCGTTGAAACGCGCGGCCCATGTCGTTGTTCCCAGCCCACATACGGCACATATCCTTGCGCAGCAATTCGGAGTGGCACCCGGTAAAATCTCTATAGCTTTGCCAGGGTCTGACCAAAAACCGGCGCAACGCATCCCACAAAGCCCGCCACTGATTTTGTCCGTCGGACTTCTGGCGGCGCGCAAGGGCCATGATATCTTTTTGGATGCGCTTGCCGAGCTGGTCGATCTTGACTGGCAAGCCGAGATTATCGGTGGATCGCATGAAGTAACCATCGAAAGGAACCTCAAGCAGCAATGTCATGATCTGGGGTTGGACCAGCGCGTCACCTTTGCGGGGCTTTTGGACCAGACCGCTTTGCACCGCCGATATGAAGCTGCCTCGATCTTTGCCCTTGCAACACGCTATGAGGGTTATGGCATGGTCCTTGGTGAAGCGATGACATATGGGCTGCCGATTGTAACCTGCAATACCGGCGCAGTTCCTGATACCGTTGGTGATGCAGCTCTGCTTGTGCCAGTGGATTCCCCATCGCTGTTCAGCGCTGCCCTGAGACGGCTTCTGACGGACGGAAGACAGCGGGACGCCTTATCAATAGCCTCCAAAACAGCCGGAGAAAGCCTACCGACTTGGCATGATACAGCACAGGTGATGGAACACGCGCTGCTTTCCAGTCTGTCCAGTCAGACATAGCTGTTATTGTATTGCACCGGCAAACCCCGTATCTCGTCTCAGGTACAAACGAAGAGACAAGACGTGGCAAATTTTCTTTACAAGAACGATCTACCGGATGATTTGAACCTTGGACCAGTCGTCGCGATTGATTGTGAAACAATGGGGCTGAACCCACATCGCGACAGGTTATGCGTAATCCAAATGTCTGGCGGTGACGGAAATGCGCATATGGTGCAAGTGTCCAAAGGGCAGAACGAAGCGCCCAACCTATGTCGTATGTTGGCCGACCCGAATGTCCTAAAGCTGTTTCATTTCGGGCGGTTTGATATTGCAGCGATGTTGAATGCATTCGGGGTCGTCACAGCCCCAGTTTATTGCACTAAGATCGCTTCAAAACTGGTTCGCACTTACACAGACCGGCATGGGCTGAAATATCTTCTGCAGGAACTTCTTGCCGTTGATATATCAAAACAACAGCAATCCAGCGATTGGGGTGCAGAGGCTCTGAGCGACGCGCAGCTGGAGTATGCAGCATCCGACGTGCTGTATCTGCACCGCTTGCGGGAAGAGCTTAACAACCGGTTGGATCGCGAAGGGCGGACCCAGATTGCACAGGCATGTTTTGACTTTCTTCCGATGCGTGCACAGCTTGATTTGGCCGGATGGCCTGAAATTGATATCTTTGCGCATTAGATACATGGAATGCTAAGCACCATGAACCATGATACATTCCTTGAAACAGGTCGTCGCGTTATCGAGCGTGAAGCCGATGCGTTGACTTTACTTCATTCGGCTTTGGACATGGAGTTCTCTAAGGCCGTGGCATTAATGCTAAAGGCTAAGGGCAGGGTCATAGTCAGCGGTATGGGCAAATCAGGGCATATTGCCCGCAAAATTGCCGCTACATTAGCCTCCACCGGGACACCTGCGCATTTTGTACATCCTGCCGAGGCCAGTCATGGTGACTTGGGAATGATGGCTCAGGGGGATGTGGCATTGGTTTTGTCCAATTCGGGCGAAACGCCAGAGCTTGCCGATGTGATCGCCTATACGCGCCGCTTCAATATCCCAATGATCGGAATCGCCAGCCGCGCGGGAAGCACTCTGCTGAAACAGGCTGATGTTGCGTTACTTCTGCCACCGGCTAAGGAAGCCTGCGGGACAGGTATTGTACCGACAACTTCAACAACGATGACATTGGCCCTTGGCGATGCATTGGCAATTGCCATGATGGAGCATCGCCAGTTCACACCCGAAAATTTTCGCGATTTCCATCCCGGCGGCAAATTGGGTGCCAGACTGTCGAAAGTACGCGACTTGATGCATAGCGGCGATGCTGTGCCATTGATTTGCTTCGATACACCAATGCCAGATGCACTAATTGAAATCAGCCGTAAGGGGTTTGGTGTCGTTGGTGTAACTGGTGAAAACGGTGCGCTTGCAGGGATCATAACCGATGGCGATTTGCGTCGCCATATGGACGGGCTTCTGGAGCGCCGTGCAGACGAAGTCATGACACCCGACCCTCGCACTATCTCGCCGGGTGCGTTGGCCGAAGAAGCTGTTGCGCAGATGAATGGTCTGGGGAATACGCGCCCCGTCTTATGTCTGTTTGTGGTAGAGGACAGCAGACCGCTTGGTATCCTCCATATCCACGACTGCCTGCGCGCCGGGGTCGGATGAGCAATGACCTTCGCTGACAACAGATATTCTCGGTTCGTCCAGTTTGCGAAGATTATCTTCCCCCTTCTTGCGCTCGGGTTTCTGTCAACCTTATTTCTGTTTTCACGTAATCTGGACCCTACAGACGCTATTCCGTTTGCTGATATCGATGTTGAGAAAATCGCCCGAGAACAACGTTTGGCCTCCCCCGATTTTCAGGCCTCACGTCAGATGGGTCAGCTATTACAGTGTCGGCAGAAAGTGCAGTGCCTGATCCCGAAGATTCACGACGTCTTCAGGCCAATACGGTCACAGCGAATATAAAGACCGATCATGGGGCAGAGTATAATATACTTGCAAAAATCGCGCTGTTCGACGGAAATAACCAACAGCTTGATTTGACAGGCGACGTCATGATCAAGACATCGAACGGATATCAGCTTGACACAGAAATGCTGACAACCGACCTGCGCGCCACAGGGATCACATCCTCTGGTCCCGTTAGCGGTTATGGGCCAGCTGGCAAGCTGGACGCTGGTAATATGGTTTTGACAAACCGAAATGACACGCATCTTCTTGTTTTCAAGGATGGTGTGAAGCTGATATACCAGCCTGAGAAGTAGGTGGTGAAATGAGATTTTTTATACGACAGGTTCTAATCCTTTGCCTCATCAGTTTTATTCCCATTACTGCGTTCGCTCAGAACGCTACGGTTGCCTTTGGCGGCTTGAAACACGACGCGACCCTGCCAGTTGAAATCACTGCTGATGAATTGATCGTAGATCAAGAGACTGGTTCTGCCGTCTTCAAAGGCAATGTCGTCGCAGGCCAAGGCGAAATGAGATTAAGCGCAGGGAATGTTCGTGTTGAATATGCTACCGAAAACGGGGGCGCGACGGGTAAGATTGATCGGCTTTTGGCAACTGGCGGCGTCACACTTGTTAACGGAGCGGAAGCTGCAGAAGCTGCGGAAGCCGTTTATTCCATAGAGTCAGCGCAAATTGTCATGACTGGAAATGTGATCCTGACTCAGGGTGAAAACGCACTGGCCGGTAAGAAACTAACGGTCGACTTGCGTGAAGGAAGCGGCCGTATGGAAGGCGGCGTGAAAACAATTTTCCAAACTGGGACCGATCAGTGACCGAGAAACACGACTTTCTGGTTTCTGAAGGCTCCGCCGGTCTTAAGATTCATGGGCTTCACAAAAGCTATAAACGTCGCCCTGTTATCCGTGATGTCAGCCTTGATCTTGATCGCGGTGAAGTCGTGGCACTTCTGGGCCCGAACGGTTCGGGTAAAACGACTTGCTTCTACGCAATTGCCGGCCTTGTGACGCCTGAAGCAGGCACAGTGACGATCGATGGACGTGATGTGACGTTGCTGCCAATGTATCGCCGCGCGAAATTGGGTATTGGGTATTTGCCACAAGAGATGTCCATTTTTCGCGGATTGAGCGTTGAGGACAACATCCTTGCCATCCTTGAAGTTGCAGTCAAAGACCGTACCAAGCGTCGTGAGCGCCTGGAAGAATTACTTAGCGAATTCTCAATCACCCATTTGCGACGCGCGCCCGCGCTTTCACTGTCCGGCGGGGAACGTCGCCGGGTAGAAATTGCACGCTGCCTGGCTGCTGACCCCAAATATCTGCTGCTTGATGAGCCTTTTGCTGGCGTTGATCCGATAGCTGTAGGAGAGATCCGTGGGCTTGTCGCTGACCTGAAAAAACGGGGTATCGGTGTTTTGATAACAGACCACAACGTCCGCGAAACACTTGAGATCGTTGATCGGGCCTACATCCTCCATGATGGTCACGTTCTGATGAGCGGAACAACTGACGAAGTCGTGCAGGACGAAAATGTACGTCGCGTTTATCTGGGGCAGAATTTCAAAATTTCATAAGACAGAATTTGCCAGTCCAGGTTCATCCACATAGCTGCATCAAGAAGTAGCAAACGACTCAGTTGACAGACACGTATGATATAGCGCCAAATATTGGTGATGTTTGTGGACACTGTTACGCCTCAGGCGACACGCTTGGATGTTAGTCTCTCTAAGGCCATTTTTCTGGTCGGATGGGGATTTGACGACTGGACAGAACCGCTAACAACTTTCACTGAATTTCATAAAATCAAGGAGATGCTATGCGTTATCAGATCAGCGGTAAACAAATCGATATCGGGGAAGCTCTCCAAACTCATGTTCAAACGGAACTATCTGAAATCATAGGGAAATATGCGGAGCGGCCCACAGATGCGACCGTTGTATTTTCAAAAGACGCTTTTGAATTTGTCTGTGAAGCAACAATCCACCTGAGTACCGGCCTGACAACACAGGCCAAAGCCCACGATACAGAAATATATGCAGCTTTCGAAAAGTGCTGCGACAAGATGGAAAAACAACTTCGCCGCTATAAACGTCGTCTTAAGGATCATCATAAAGAAAGGTTGCAACCGGTTGAACTCTTCGGTGCATCATCTTATATCCTCGCCGGTGGAACCAATACTGATGAGGTAGAGCCTGATACGCTTCAACCCATTATTGTTGCGGAAATGGAGACTAAAATACCATCGCTTTCAGTGGGCGAGGCTGTTATGCAGATGGAAATTGCGGGAGTGCCAGTATTGGTGTTTCGCAATGAGGGAAACAAGGGTTTGAACGTCGTATACCGACGCGATGATGGAAATATCGGGTGGATCGACCCGGTGACTGGAACATAGCAGCCTGAACGCATGGCTGCTTTTCAAGAGAGCGGTTATGAAACTAACAAGCATCCTCAAACCAGAGGCAATCAAAAGCGTTTCCAAGATATCGAGCAAAAAGCGACTGTTTCAGGAAATCGCCGACCTGTCGGAATCCTGTTATGGCGTCGAAGCGGGTTCAGCGCTTGATGCACTTCAGGAACGTGAAAGTCTTGGCCCTACCGGTGTAGGGTCTGGCGTTGCCCTACCTCATGCGCGACTTGAGGGGCTTGAGCATGTAGTTGCAGTGTTCTTACGGCTCGAAAAGCCAATTGATTTTGATGCGGCTGATCGACAGCCAGTTGACCTTTTCTTTGCCATGTTTGCGCCTGCAGATGCAGGTGTTGAACATTTGAAGGCGCTTGCGTTGGTATCCCGAACCATGAGAGATCGTGATATATGCGCAAAATTGCGTGCAAATGAAAACCCGGCTGCTTTGCATGCAATTTTGACAGAAGGCCCTGCGTCACAGGCTGCTTGATCAACTGGCGCACCAGTCCGAGAAACCAAAGTTTATGTAGTCCTTGCGATATGCGGCACGGGCTAGCTTTTCGAGATCAGCGTCATATATATCAACCAGACTGTAGGGTTCATCTGTCTGAAATTCGCTAATCCCCGGATCAGTAAGTTCCAAATCCTCAGCCAGGCGGGAAAGATCGCGCTGTATATCGTTTTCGCGTATAATCACGTCAGGTATAGTAATTGACGCGGCACCTTCCAGCATAGCCGTCTGGCTTGCCCAAGTCATATCAACGCGAAGGCTGGTTTGTCCCGAGAGGCTTGCTTTCACGAACTTCAGAAAGTTGACAAATGCCAGCTTGTGGTCGGCCTTTGAGTAATTGTTAACATTACCATCTATTGGAACCAGCACATCATAGCGGCGCCGTATAACGCGTCTTGCTTCTGCAAATATCGCATCTGGCGCTGAAACCATACGGGTGCAAAACGCCGTATGCGCCCGCGCAAGAGGATGCCTGATAACTGTAAAACTTCTATGCCCGGGGTTTTCGCGCTTCCAGTCACGTAGTGTTTTCTGCGTTAGGTTTGTTGAGATATCCTCACGCTGCACCCCATCCAATCTGGCCATCCAATCCAGCACTTCTTCACCGGGTTCAGGGCGTATCGGAACATAAAGCAGCGGTGCCTTAGCTGCGATATAAAAACCGGGCACACCAGGGCCGCGTCGTGGTTCAAAGTTTGGTTCATGCGAAAGTGCAAAATAGTCCATATCTGCAAGATCACTGACCATCTCGTCATAGTTCGCGACTTTGTTTTCGATTTCATCGGGGTTTTGCTTCTTGAAGGACTTTGCGAAAACCTTGATTTCCTGATCTGATCCAAGGAATCTCGCTAGACCATTTATCACATCAACATCACTCAGATCTTCGTAATCGATATGAAAAGCTGTCTGTCCTGTCTTTTGTAATGTACCAGCAATATGGGAATGGAAACTTTCGCGCGTTCTCACAGTTTCCTCAAATTCCCGTTTGTTGAACTTGATTTTTGCGGACCGTCGTTGCTTTGCATCGATAAGGCTCCATTGGTTGGTCTCCACCGCAATATTGAGTGAAATATAACTTTCCAGCGGATTCCGGCTAAGAACGATTTTCGCGCAGCATGGGTCTGCCAGTACATGAGAAAGAACTCTTGGCTCATGGCCTTGAAAGAGCCGGAAACCAGGAATGCCTTGAGTATTTTCTTTGATCAATTCCAGCAATCGTAATGGGGCCTTTTTCCGATCCGAAACAGTCATGTCAAACAGGCTTTGTTCCGTTAATTCACCAATGAATTCCGGATTGTATATCTCACCATAACAGGTGAAATCATCGAACTGGTTCAGGTAGGTTTCAAGAAGGTTAGACCCGGTGCGCATGCCAGCAAGAATAACGAAAGACTCAAATTGGCTCATGATTGCGCACTAGAATGTGTTGAACTTTCTTCGACCACTGGGAATGCTCCCATAAGACCGGGACCCATACCTTCATTTTTGAGTCTCTGCAGAAATTGCCCAAATCCAGTCAAGTCTACCATGCGTGGTACTTCAGTCAGCTTGTTTTTACTTCCCCCCATGTCATCCAGAACAACTTGCAGGTTTCTCATTGAATCTTCAATGAACTCTGCCAATGTCCATATCCTAACTTGGGCTTTCGTTTTGCTGGAGCGAAGCAGATTAAGATGTGCAATCTCCAAGTTTTGAAACAAAGTAGCCTCTTTATACAACTCGGAAAAATCACGGCCGGATTGAAAGAGCGAAATTGCCCACGCACCACTGATTACATATATTTGAGCATTCCTGTCCTTCACTAGGAATCTAGAAATTTTCTGATTGTCCCCAGGACCAAACTGGAAGCATTGATGCTCACCCCGGGTATTCCAGATCAGGTTAGTCAGAAAGTCTTGGGGGTTATAGTCGCGCAGTTTTACGCTATCTGTCAGACAGCCACTAAACACTTTCTCACCACCCGCAAATTCAACCCGATCTTTTGCAAAAAGGTGGTTATGAATACGGGCGTCTACACATTCTTGCAGCCAATCCTCGAATCCTTCAAAAAAATTATTGAAACCTTCAAGGACCGTATATTTGCTGCTGCTCACATCCCCTTCGAAATTCTGGTCAGGGTAACGCCCAACCATATACAACCCAGCGCGCCCATTTAACCGACGCTCCGTCGCTCTGTTAAACAGGCGGTCGATCTTGAACGGGTTCGGTTCAGAATTGCGCATTGGACCCGGCTGTGCCGTTAAAAACTCTTGGTAAACCTGCTCTGAATGCGGCCATATTTTGCGTGCAACAAAGCAATTCGATTTCCGAAGAAGCTGAATATGGTCGTCATAGAAAACATATGGCTTACCCTGCAAATCAAATTTGGACAGCGTGAGTGATCGGCTTTCGATCCGTTTAGCATGCTGCCTTGCCAAGGTCTGAAAATAGCTTTCGTCAGGAATCCATACCCGACGAAAGTAGCGATCATAAATCTGGCGTTTAGGGTCATCCAAAATTGAGGACAGGGTGGCACGTGTCAGACACCACCATTGAGAGCCAAGATGGGGCACCAGTCCGTCAGGTATCTTGCGTTTGAATTTGATGCGACGCTGAAACGATACATAGCGATCAAATAATCGACGGTGCCGTCGCCAAGAAAAAGGAAAGCGTAAGGTAAACCGTTCATGGTCAAGGCCACCAATTGTCCAATCAACGCTCTCGGCCGTGACAGACTCGATGAAGTCAGTGTCAGGGTATCGGTTAATATAAGACTGAAGTTCTGCAACTGGTCGTAATGGTATGCAGGAGCCACTTGCGAGATAAACGTGGCTAACTTCAGGGAATGCATCAAGCATCAGCTCGCAGGCAGCCTGGGTTGCAGATACGATCGACCAACTTCCCCATTCACAGGAAAACTTCTGCGAAAACCTTACATTGGGAAAGTCACCCATCTTGGCACAGAAGCGTTTGTAGGAATCTGCATCTACCCTTTCATCGACATGGACGACCACAGGCCTGTCATGTTCAGCCCAGTGACGCACGACCTGCGCAGCACGGTCCAATGCCGTATGCGCTAATATGACGAAGCCAATGTTCAAGCCCAATTTCCTGATGACATCAAACCAAGAATCTCAAGTTGTCGCCAATTGATATATCGCTCTGACCACTTACACCAAAGGTCTGGTTGCTCTCCGAGCCCATCGCTATAGGCTAAATATTCATTGCCTCTTGCAAAATGTTGTTGTCGCGCTGCTTCTTCTTCGGATCTTGAAGAAAATGTGTCGAGGAACTTTGCGTGTAGCAGACAGCCTGACGTCTTTTCACCGCCCTGAGTATCGTAAACCCGGTTCAATCCACGCGGCAGCAACATATGGGTAGAACTGACATAAACGTACCCGCGATGCCATTTGACCAGTGGAACTTTATTGAGCGCCGGCGCGTGTTTGGCATTGTCTTGAAAAAACGCCCGAGCGCGTGGCCCGCCCTGTATCCATAGGTTTTCGTATTGATGGTTCTTTCTTATTGAGTAGTTGCCGATGTCGAACCAGTGCGCGTTTTCGAATGGATTTTGCCCTTTGGAATAGGGAACGCTATCTACCGGCCCTTTGGGATACATATCCACTAGCATGGTTCCAAAGGATTTGATCGACGACGCGTCAAGCCAATCGGTTAGAGCCCGTAATGGGCGCGTATTGCAAAACGGGTAGATAAGGAATTCATCGATATCCACCACAATGGTCCAATGCCCGTGCGCATATTTGGTTTGAAGCCAGTTAAGCCAATCTACACCAAAACGGGATTCACTATAGCTGTGTGTCGTATGAAAAAGTGTTACATCGGGCTGCTTTGCCAAATAGCTGCCTGTGCCATCCTCTGAGCCATTATCGATAAGGATGAAGTGATCAACGCCAATATCCCGATAATACTGCAGAAAATATGGTAATCGATCATATTCGTTCCGCAGGGTGGAGAACAGGATGATGTCGGATCTGCCTATCTGAGACGTGCGATCAGAAACATTTTGCAATTCTCGACGCTTACGAAATGCCCGGATTCGCCAATGCCGTCTCTGCAATCTCATACGATATGAGTTCAAAAAGCCCAAGCTATGCCTTCTTCTAATCCTGCTATAATATCAGTTAGTTCGCTCCACTTCACAAATGAAAATCGACACTGTTGTTATATAAATGGCCTCTGTTTCGTTAATTTGTTGAAACAGGGGCGCTCATTGCAAGCTTTGTATGGCCCCGCAAGATCCTTTCAGGCATCCTTGTTTTCCACAAATCGTCAGCGCAAAGCGATTATTCAGCGGCTAACCGTTCGGGCATCTTGGCAAGCAATGCAGCAAGTTCAGGGCGGCATGAACCGCAGTTTGTTCCTGCGCCGGTGCAGTCGCCCAGCATTTCGACACTGTCGGCACCTTCAAGGATTGCCGCGCGCAAGGTGTTGACGCCGACAGCCATGCAAGAACAGACTAGGGCACCAGGATCGAAGACCCCCGAACCGGGACGACCAGCCAGCGCGGTCAAGCTTGTGACATCAGTGCCGATTTGCGCAATGGCATGGCTGCGCGACAGGGCAACAGGCTGGCGAGCTGCAAAGAAAAGAGCCGCCAAGCGACTCTCGTGCACAAGCGCAAATCGACGAGTGCCACCTTGCGTATCCTCATACTGGCTAAGCGTTGCACCGGGCATGTCTGTCATACTCAAAAACAATCCGGCCCAATCCGCAGGTTCCTCAATACCTGCAAGCTCGGCCTGCCAGCCGGTTTCAGTCCGGGCTATCGCAGCATAGCCATCGCAAGGGGTAATCGGACCGCTTGAGACCAGATAACCGAACCACTGAGCGTCATAACGCTCGGCCTTGACCACGCCTGACTTCAGAGCAGGTTGCCCTGATATAGGGTCTGCCATGGTTGACACCAATCCGTTGACCCATCCCGCCGAACTGCGCTGGCGGGTCCAATGCATTGGCGCAAAGAGCTCCCCTTTAGGTGTCTTGTGGCTGATTAGCGCACGAAAGTGACCCGCGTTATTCCCGGACCTCAATGTCACGATGTCGGCGGCAGAAACCCCAAGCTCTTCTGCATCCTGTGGGTGAAGTTCCACAAATGGCTCAGCCAGATGGCCGCTCAAGCGGGGTGATTTTCCTGTCCTTGTCATTGTGTGCCACTGGTCACGGATGCGACCGGTGTTTAATCGGAACCCTTCAACCGCCGCCGTCTGAGCTTTGATGGGTAGCATCCGCGCCTTGCCATCTGGGTGATAGAAGTTTCCGTTCGCAAAGAACCTCACGTCGTTGTCCGGCCATTGCTGCGGCAACAGGTTGCTATAATCCGCATCGGTAAAAACGCTCAGATCCAGATCGCGGTTAAACGCACCTGCGGTTTTGGAAAGCGCGACGTATTCGGCGAAAATCTCAGCAGGACTGGTGTAATCAAACGCAGCGCCCCAGCCCATATGGCACGCTACATCACATATGATTTGCCAGTCCGGTCGGGCTTTTCCGGGCACAGGTAGAAAAGCGCGTTGACGCGATATCCGACGTTCGGAATTGGTGACTGTCCCGTCTTTTTCGCCCCAGCCCGTCGCAGGCAAAAGCACATCTGCAAGATCACCGGTATCAGTGCGTGCCATAATATCGGTGACGACCGTGAACGGAACCTGTGCGATGGCATCAGCCACGTTGTTGGCAGACGGCATACTGACCGCAGGATTCGTCGACATCACCCAAAGCGCCTTTATCTGGCCTGACGCACATGCGTTGAACAGATCAACAGCCTTCAAGCCCGGTGCGCTGCAAATCGTCGGGCTGTTCCAGAAACCTTGTACGGCGGTTCGATGCTGGGCGTTTTCAATATCAAGGTGGTTTGCCAGCATATTAGCCAATCCGCCCACTTCACGACCGCCCATAGCGTTTGGCTGGCCCGTAACCGAAAATGGCCCCATCCCAGGCTTGCCGATACGGCCTGTCGCCAGATGGCAGTTCAGGATAGCGTTCACTTTATCAGTGCCACAGGCCGATTGGTTGACCCCCTGCGAATAGACTGTGACGACCTTCTCTGTGCCTGTCCACATGCGGAAGAAAGCCTGCAGCGCCTGAGGGTCAAGACCGCTGCTAGCCGGATCTGACATACGGGCCGCTTCGACGGCCTGCTGGCAGCCAGCCACGTGGTCATGCACATAGGACAGATTGATTTTTTGCGTTTCGGCCAAATAGGCAAGCAATCCGTTGAAGAGCGCGATGTCTCCGTCTGATGCGATTTGAAGGTGCAAATCGGCAAGTTCAGAGGTCGCCGTGTATCGCGGGTCGATATTAATGATCTGCAAACTTGGACGCGCCCCTTTGGCGGCCAGAATACGCTGGTGCAACACCGGGTGACACCACGCCAAGTTAGAGCCAACAAGCACGATCAAATCAGCTTCCTCGAGGTCGGCATATGTGCCCGGCACGGTATCAGTTCCAAAAGCGCGCTTATGCCCAGCGACTGAGGAGGCCATGCAAAGCCTTGAATTGGTATCGATGTTGGCCGAGCCGATGAAGCCCTTCATCAGTTTGTTGGCGACATAATAATCTTCTGTCAGCAGTTGGCCTGAGACGTAGAAGGCCACGCTGTCAGGCCCATGATCCCGGATCGCCTGTGAAAACTCGGTGGCCACAGTTTCAAGAGCCTTGTCCCAATCTGTCTCGCGACCAGCGATTTGGGGCGTAAGCAGGCGGCCATCAAGATCAATGGTCTCGCCCAAAGCCGAGCCCTTAGAGCAAAGCCGCCCGAAGTTAGCCGGATGGTCCGGATCACCCTTGATCGTACCGTCTGACGAGACCAACACCCCGCAACCAACACCACAATAGGGACAGGTTGTGCGGATGCTCATGCCACTTTGGTCGCAACGATGAAGGCAGCATTCAACAAGATGCGCCCGTCCTCAACCCGTGCGGGATAGGTCGCAACCTGCCCTTCGTCTGCGCCTTGCACAAGCCCAGTTTCCAGCGAGATCACCCAGTTGTGCAGCGGGCAGGTTACTGCGCTGCCATGGACGATACCTTCGGCCAATGGTCCCGCTTTGTGCGGACAGGCGTTGTCGAGGGCAAAGACCTCATCCGCCGCTGTGCGAAAAACTGCTACGCAGCCCTCGCGGGTTTTCACAAGACGTGCGCCACGCGGCGGGATATCATCCAGCGCTGCGATGTCGATCCAATGGCTCATTCCGCGGCCTCCAGCACCAGATTCGCAACCGGCTGATAGATTTCAGCTTTTTCTTCGGCATGTTCCGCCCATGGGTCTTTCTGATAGACGGATTGGCTGAGGTCGAACCGCTCAATCAGGGCCCTTCGGCCTTCCAGATCATCCACAATCCGCTTCTTGATCCAGTCCAGCCCAACCTTGGCGACGAATTTATAAATCCGATCCAGATATTTAGCGTTCTCACGATAAAGCTGCACAGTGGCGACTGTCAGGTCCATCGCCTCTTGCTCGGTGGTGACCTGAGCCAATGGTTCGATCTCTCTGAGGTCCATACCAGCAGCCCCACCAATGCCCACCTGATAGCCGCTGTCTACGCAAATGATGCCAATGTCCTTGCAGGTTGCTTCGGCACAATTGCGCGGGCATCCCGAGACACCCAATTTGACTTTGTGCGGTGTCCAGGACCCCCAAAGCGCTTTTTCCAGCCGAATGCCAAGCCCTGTCGAATCTTGTGTGCCGAACCTGCAATGATCTGTACCCACACAGGTCTTCACCGTGCGCAACCCCTTGGAATACGCATGTCCCGACACCATACCAGCCTTGTTCAGATCAGCCCAAATCGCGGGTAGATCTTCACCCTTAACGCCTAAAAGGTCGATCCGCTGACCCCCGGTGACTTTGACGGTCGGTACTTTGTATTTGTCGGCGGCATCTGCGATGGCTCGCAGTTCATCCGCATTGGTAATGCCGCCCCACATGCGGGGAACCACTGAGAATGTGCCATCTTTCTGAATGTTGGCGTGCTTGCGCTCATTGATGAACCGCGATTGCGGATCGTCGAGATATTCAAGCGGCCAATCAGCGATCAGATAGTAGTTCAGAGCTGGGCGGCAGATATGGCAACCGTCAACAGTTTTCCAAGCGCATTCCTGCCAGACGGCAGCCATGGATTTCAATTCCTGACTTTTGATCATCCTGCGCACATCTTCATGGGTCAGGTTCGTGCAATCGCAGATTGGTTGCGCGGTCGGTATCTTGAAGTCATCGCCAAGGGATACGGCCAGAACTTGCTCGACCAGCCCAGAACACGTGCCACAAGAACCTGAGGCCTTTGTCACTGTGCGCACCGCGTTTAGGTCCGTTGCCCCTTGCTGGATCGCGTCTAGAATAGTGCCTTTGCAAATGCCGTTACAGCCACAGATTTCCGCTTCAGGCGGTAAGGCTGCAACGGCCGCTAACGGGTCCAGGGGGCACCCCCTTGGTAAGCCGGGCCAAAGATCAGCGTCTCGCGCATCTCGGCGATGTCGGTCTTGTCGCGGATCAGACCGAAGAACCAATTACTGTCGGCGGTATCGCCATACATGACCACGCCAATGATCTTGTCGCCCTCGATCACCAACCGCCGATAAACGCCGCACGCCGGGTCACGAAAAACGATGTCCTCGCGCCCCTCGCCATCTGAAAAGTCGCCTGCGCTGAAAAGATCGCACCCCGTCACTTTCAGCTTGGTCGAAAGTTCCTTCTGCATGAAGGCCGCGTCCTGGCCCATAAAGGTGGCAGCTGCCACCTTAGCTTGATCATAAAGCGGGGCCACCAGCCCAAAGAGCGCACCGTCATGTTCGACGCATTCCCCGACCGCCAAGATATTCGCATCCGAGGTTATCATCTGATCATCCACATGGATGCCGCGACCCACCGCCAACCCGGCCTTCTTGGCCAAAGCCACATTCGGGCGAATACCCACAGCCATCACCAAAAGATCGCAAGGCAATTCAGTGCCGTCATCGAGCAAAAGCGCACGCACCTTTCCGTCTTGTCCAAGGACCTCTTTCGAGTTTGCCTGACACATCACGGTAATTCCCTTGTCGGCCAGCGCTTTTCTTAACAAATAGCCTGCGGCCTCGTCCAACTGCCGCTCCATCAGGTGGCCCATGATGTGGACCACAGTCACATCAACACCGCGCGCAGCCATGCCCGCTGCTGCCTCAAGGCCAAGCAAACCGCCGCCGATGACGACGACCTTCTGTCCGGCATTCATTCCCATCATCCGTTCCGTATCTTCCAGATCGCGGTAGGCGATGACGCCTTCCAGATCGTGGCCCGGAAGCGGGATCATGAAGGGATCGGATCCAGTGCCAAACAGCAACTTATCGTAAGACAGAACCTCGCCCGTCTCAGAAGTCACCGTTTTGGCTGTGCGATCAATCTCAGCCACGCGCTCACCGAACCGGCAAGTGACATTGTTGTCTTCGTACCAAGCCGCATCATGGGTGACGATTTCATCATACGTCTTGTCGCCTGCTAAAACAGGCGACAGCATAATGCGGTTGTAATTCCCGCGCGGCTCAGCATTAAACAGTGTGACGTCGAAATCACCTCCTGCCTCAAAAAGATGCTCCAACGCGCGTCCCGTGGTCATACCTGCCCCGATAACAATCAGTTTCTGGGTCATTTGCTTACTCCGCCGCAATGGCTGTTGGTTTGGTTTTGGGTTTCGCGCCGTGCTCGTATTCCTCAAGGAAATTCAACACATCCTGCCGGTAGGTATAGTAATCCGGGTGTTCTAAAAGCGCCTTGCGCGTGCGAGGTCGTGGCAGGTCGACATCGACAATCTTGCCAATCGTGGCTTGCGGTCCGTTCGTCATCATCACAACGCGGTCAGCCAGAAGGATCGCCTCGTCCACATCGTGGGTCACGCAAATTGCTGTGACTTTGGTGCGCGACCAGACTTCCATCAGTACTTCTTGCAGTTCCCAACGGGTAAGGCTGTCGAGCATACCGAACGGTTCGTCCAAAAGAAGAAGTTTGGGGGAAAGAGCAAAGGCACGCGCGATGCCCACGCGTTGTTTCATTCCATTCGACAAATCAGCGGCGCTTTTATCCATGCTGTCGGCCAAGCCAACGCGCTCAAGGTAATATTCCACCACGTCCTGACGCTCAGCTTGACTGGCGCTGGGATAAATCCGGTCAACACCGATTGCGACGTTTTCCTTGGCGGTGAGCCAGGGAAACAAGTTGGGTGACTGAAAGACCACAGCGCGTTCAGGGTCAGCGCCTTCAACGTGATGACCATCAAGCTTGATCGCGCCCTTGGAGATTTCGTTCAAACCAGCCGCCATGGTCAAAACCGTAGACTTGCCGCAGCCCGAGTGTCCGATTAGCGAAATGAACTCACCCTTGTTGATCTTGAGGTCGAAGTCTTCAACCACGGTCAGTGGACCTTTGGGCGTTGGATAGACCTTGTGAAGCTGCGAGAAATCCAGAAAGCGCTGATCAATCATGCCTTCTTGCGCCTTCACAACAGCCGAGGGCACACCATGGATCGGAGTCACATTCGGCAGTATACGCACACCTTCCACCTTAGCCTCGATACCTACATCCATCAGGTATTTTGTGACGTCCGCACGAAGCTTCTTGAAAACGTCATTATGGTTCATCTCCGTCCGGTCGCGCGGACGCGGTATGTCTACGCGGAATTCCTCGCCCAATGTCCCATCGGGGTTTAAAGCAATGATCCGATCCCCCAGAATGATTGCTTCGTCCACATCATTGGTGATCAGCACGCAGGTTTTCTTGGCCTCTTCCCAGATCGCCTCGATTTCGTCGGCAAGATTGGCCCGCGTCAGGGCATCCAAGGCCGAAAGCGGTTCGTCCAGCAGCAAAACTTCAGGGTTCATCGCAAGCGCTCGCGCCACGTTAACCCTTTGGCGCATACCGCCCGAAAGCTCGGCAGGACGTCGGTTTGCTGCGTGACTGAGACCCACCATTTGGACGTAATGAGCGACCTTTTCAACGCGTTCAGCCTTGGTCAGCTTTGGAAACACCGTATCAACGGCAAGCCCCACGTTGCCGGTGACCGTTAGCCACGGCATTAACGAATAGCTTTGAAAAATCACGCCGCGTTCGGGGCCCGGCCCGGCAATTGGCGCACCCCTAAAGGTCGCAGTGCCCGTTGTAGGCTTATCGAGACCGGCAAGAAGATTGATTAGCGTTGTCTTGCCAGTGCCCGAGAACCCCAGAAGGACAAGGAACTCGCCTTCTTCCACATCCAGCGTGATGCCACGCAAGACGTCCGCGCGATTATCTCCGCTGCCGAAGCTTTTTGAGATGTTATCAAGTTTCAGAATACCCATGCCATTCACCGGTTGTTTGAGAATGTGAACATGGATTGAAGCGCATACATCACCCGGTCCAACAAGAAGCCAATGATCCCGATGGTCAGCACGGCCACGATGATCTTGGCGAGTGACTGGCTGGAACCGTTTTGGAACTCGTCCCAAACGAATTTGCCAAGTCCAGGGTTCTGCGCCAGCATTTCAGCCGCGATCAGCACCATCCAACCGACACCAAGGCTTAGGCGTAGACCAGTGAAAATCAGTGGTAGTGCCGAGGGAAGGACCAGTTTCGTAATTTTGGTATAGGTGTTCATTTTCAATACCTTCGAAACGCTGACAAGGTCCTTGTCGATAGAAGATACGCCAAGGGCTGTATTGATCAGCGTTGGCCAAAGTGAGCACAGGGTCACTGTGATGGCCGAGACAAGGAATGATTTCGCGAAAAACCCATCGCTTGCATAGGTAGCCGAAACCACCATGGTCACAATCGGCAACCACGCAAGCGGCGACACAGGTTTGAATATCTGTATCAACGGGTTTAGCGCAGCATTGGCTGTTGCCGACAAGCCTGCCGCAATGCCAAGTGGAATGGCAAAGACCGACGCGATCAAAAAGCCGAAGAAGACTGTTTTGATTGAGGTCCATATCTGGTCGTAATATGTGGACTTGCCAGTGTAGACCCGCTCTTTGACACGACCTTCCTTGCCCTCGGCAACCAGTTTGGCGTTACGTTCGTCCTGACGCACGTAGAAGGCCGTCTCTTTTTCCTTTTCGCGCTCGGCATCCGCGTGCAAACTCTTGGCTTGCTCCCAAACGTCTGTCGGCCCGGGGATAGCACCTAACGAGGTCTGTACAGTGGGTGCCAGCGTAGCCCACGCCCCGAGAAAGAGGAAAATTGCCAGCAGAGGCACGCCCAAAAGGCGCCAAATCTCTGACATTTGTGCCCGCGGATTGTCACCCGCAGCAGCCTTCAGAAGCGGGGTCAGCCACGCAAGGCCCAGCACCTGGAACCAGTTGTCGGCCTTGTTGATGCGAGTGAACAGACGCTGGCGACGAGCTTCTTTTTCGGCCGTGGAGGTAAGAGTGCCCGGATCGATGGCTGTCATGGTGTTAAACCTCAGATAATTGGAAAAAGAGCCGAACTGACCGGCGCCAGTTTCTGGCAAATCCTAGCCCTGCACCTCGTTACCAACGACCTTCTGCTCACCTTTCAAACCGATCGGCAGGCTGTCGAGATAGGCATTTGGTGCTTTACCATCATAAGCAATGCCGTCGATGATATCCTCGGTGGGGGTCGGTGCTTTGAAGCCATCACTGTCCCAAGGGAAGTCGACCTCGTTTGCCAGACCATCATCGACCAACAGGCGCGCGGCTTCCAAGTAGATGGACGGTTTGTAGACCTCTTTGGCGGTCTCGAAGTACCACTCATCCGACTTGGCCTCGGGAATTTGGCCCCAACGCCGCATCTGGGTCAGGTACCAGATGGCGTCCGAGTAGTAGGGGTAAGTCGCATTATAGCGGAAGAACACGTTGAAATCCGGGATCTCACGCTTGTCCCCCTTTTCGAACTCGAAAGTGCCGGTCATAGAATTGGCGATAACGTCATAATCCGCCCCCACATATTCCGAGCGGCTGAGAATCTCGACAGCATCGGGGCGGTTTGCGTTTTCGTTCTCATCCAGCCAAATCGCAGCGCGGATAAGTGCCTTGGTGATTGCAAGCGTCGTGTTTGGGTTTTCCTCGGCGAACTCGGCCGACAGACCAAACACCTTCTCGGGGTTGTTTTTCCATAGCTGGTAATCGGTGATCACCGGAACGCCGATGCCCTTGAACACAGCCTGCTGGTTCCAAGGCTCGCCTACGCAATAGCCGAATATGGTACCGGCCTCCATCGTTGCGGGCATCTGCGGCGGCGGTGTCACCGACAATAAGACATCAGCGCCAATCTGGCCCGAAATATTTTCCGGGCTGTAATAGCCGGGCTCAAGGCCACCAGCTGCCAGCCAGTAGCGTAGCTCGTAGTTATGAGTCGAGACCGGGAAGACCATACCCATGTTGAAGGGGATGCCCTGATCCTTGTAATCCTCGACCACCGGTTTCAGCGAGGACGCCGAGATCGGATGCTGCGGGCGACCATCGTCCATCAAAGGCACATGCGGCTTCATCTGATCCCAAATCTCGTTTGAAACCGTTATGCCATTGCCGTTCAGATCCATGGAAAATGGCGTGATGATATGGGCTTCGGTCCCATATCCAATAGTGGCAGCCAGCGGCTGACCGGCCAGCATGTGCGCTCCGTCCAACTGCCCATCGATCACGCCATCCAGCAGGACTTTCCAATTCGCCTGCGCCTCGAGCGTGACGAACAAGCCTTCGTCCTCAAAGTAGCCATTTTCATAGGCCACGGCGAGCGGAGCCATATCCGTCAGTTTGATGAAGCCGAACTTTAACTCGTCTTTTTCTAGATCAAGAAGCTCTGCAGAGGCTGCGCTTGCAAGCATCCCGGCAATCACGGTCACTGTGCTTAGAGGTTTGTTCATCAGATTTGATCCCGTTTTGCATGTTGAATTAAAAAAAGCCGCACGAACCGGCACGCACAGAGAGGGAAGGGTGCGTTGCACGGTTCGAGCGGCTTTGCTCTGTTAAATCCTCCATCTGCGGAGGGCGAATGAAGCATCTGTGCTTCGTCTTTTTCAGCTTAGAAAGAGACGGGATGAGCTTTCAAGGTGTATTCTGCATGTGCGAGGTATTTTTTGCCGCGATGCAGAAAGCGCCCGTTTTTGCAGCACTCAGATCGCGTTAAAGTCAAAAATTTTGTCGTCAGAAAATGCATCGCGTCCAAGAATCGCCCGTCTTACGCTGAAGCAATGGGTTGGCGTGGGCCAATCTCATGCACAAAGCTGGTGAATATAATAGACCCAAAAAGAATAGATATTGATCTCTTCTAATCGTTTGTGTTTGGCCGGGTCTTGTATTTCATCGTTTTGCGTACCCGGACTTGTCATTATATGACATATCGAATGAGCAGGAGATAAACATGAGCGACAACAAATTCCCCGGCTGGCACGGCACAACAATCATCGGCGTCCGAAAGGGCGGCAAGGTGGTCGTCGCGGGCGATGGTCAGGTTAGCCTTGGCCAGACTGTGATAAAAGGCACCGCGAAGAAAGTACGTCGCCTGACCCCGGGCGGTATGGATGTGGTCGCGGGATTTGCCGGGTCTACAGCCGACGCGTTCACCCTGCTTGAACGGCTGGAAAGCAAACTTGAAGCAACGCCCGGCCAACTGGCCCGCGCCGCCGTTGAACTGGCGAAAGACTGGCGAATGGACAAATATCTTAAGAACCTTGAGGCAATGCTAATCGTTACTGATGGCAAAGACCTGTTCATCATAACCGGCGCTGGCGATGTGCTGGAGCCCGAACATGATGTCGCCGCCATCGGGTCCGGCGGCAACTACGCACTTGCCGCCGCCCGCGCCCTTATGGACGGCGACACGGATGCCGAAGATGTGGCCCGCAAAGCGCTTGCCATTGCGGCCGAGATTTGCGTCTACACTAATGGCAACCTGACAGTAGAATCCATCAATGGCTGAGAGCATCACCCGCGACGACATCCGCGCCGCCGTCGCCTCTGGCACCTTGACCGAGGCGCAGGCATCCAGCCTTATTTCCCTGTCCGACCGCCGCCAAGGCTACCGTGCCAACATGATCGGCGACGACGAACCATTTGAACTATTCAAGGGTTTCAGCGAGATTTTTGTGACGGTAGGGCTAGTCTTGCTGATGTCAGGCGTTATGGGCCTTTTGACGATATTCAAGGATTCTATCCTCATTCCATTCTGCACATTGTTCCTGTCGTGGTTTTCCGCGACCTATTTCACAAAGAAACGCCGCATGAGCTTGCCGAGTATTGCCCTGGCCATCTTCTTTGCAGGCAGTCTTGGGTTTCTTATTGCGGCCCTCATAGTGCCAGTGGGCCGTATCGAAGCATGGCATTTCGTCGTTGTCAGCTTCGTGGGTATGGTCGGCATGGCGCTATACTTTAGGGTCTTTCGATTGCCGTTCTCCATGTTCGCACTCGGGATTTTCGGGCTAATCGGGATCATGGCTATCGCCACTATGGTTTCCGTTTCTGATAGCAGTAACGATTATCTAGATTCGGTAGACCAGTTCTTCGACATTCGCCAAAGCCCCGTCTTTTCAATTGCAACACTGATCTTTGGCCTGCTCGCCATGATTGCAGCTATGTGGTTTGATCTGCGCGACCCACACCGGGTTAGCCGCTATTCAGCAACCGCCTTTTGGTTGCATTTGCTGGCAGCGCCCGCCCTGGTCAACACATTGCTTCTGACAGTCTACAATATGTACGAGCCGACCAGCACAATCCTGACGCTGGCAGCAGTATTCTTCTTTACTCTATTAGCCCTGATCATCGACCGGCGCAGCTTTCTGACGGCGGGGTTGATCTACATGGGGCTGATCATCGGCTCAGCTCTCAGTGGCTCAGATGGCAAATTTTCCTCCATCTCTACCCTGCTGATCCTTGGTGCTTTCGTAACGATCCTCGGATCATTCTGGACACAAATAAGGGCAGGGCTTTTGACAACCCTGCCCGGTTTTCCGCTAAAAGACCGCCTGCCGCCTTATCACGTTCCGCAAGCGGTATCAGAATAGTTTAACCCAATGATGCCACCCCAAGCGGCACATTGAATTTCTCGCACCAGATCCAGACCTCATTGTAGTCATCTGGATCAATGCCAGCAGGTAGCTCATAACTGGATGCGCCTTTATTAGACTTTAGTAATCCGCTGAGCGTCTTTGGGTCATATTTTCCGTCCTTGCCCAGCGCGACCTTCGGATCGGGCGCGCCGTCAAAGGTGAAATCGTCCAGAAGATTAACGCTGCCACCATTGTCAGATTTCACTAGTTCTGCAGTTCCAGTGGTAACGTGGTTGCTGGCGCCCTTGAATTTCCCAAGACGACCATGACCTCCTGCAATTGTTTGCGAAGCCAGAATAATAGCGGGTAATGCGACAGCAGAGGTTTTAAGTAATTGGCGGCGGGTAATCATTGGGTAGCTCCTGCATTTGATCTGTTGGTGCACTATTCACAGAAAAAATCTTTTCGCATAGCCCTCTCACGTAAATGTAAAAGCGCGTGAACTCCGGGCTTGTGTTCCGCTCTGCACGGCATAAGTCTAGGCTCAGAACATACCAAGGATACCAATGTGACAGATCTGACACCTCGTGAAATTGTATCGGAACTTGACCGTTTCATTATCGGCCAGAAGGACGCAAAGCGCGCCGTGGCAGTGGCCCTGAGGAACCGCTGGCGCCGTAAACAACTGGATGATGATCTGCGCGAAGAGGTTTACCCCAAGAATATCTTAATGATCGGACCAACCGGGGTGGGCAAAACTGAAATATCACGCAGGTTGGCACGATTGGCAAAAGCGCCATTTCTGAAGATAGAGGCCACCAAGTTCACAGAGGTCGGCTATGTCGGCCGGGATGTAGAGCAAATAATACGCGATCTTGTAGATGCCGCGATCCTGATGACGCGCGAACAGATGCGGGAAGACGTCAAAGCCTCGGCCCATGAAGCCGCTGAAAATCGCGTGATCGAGGCGTTGGCAGGAACGGACGCCCGCGAAGCAACCCGCGAAATGTTCCGCAAGAAACTACGCGACGGGTTACTGGACGACAAAGAGATCGAGCTGGATGTTGCCGATACCTCCAACCCGTTTCAGGCGTTCGAAATTCCGGGCCAACCCCAAGGCGGGGCTGGTATGATGAATCTAGGCGACATCTTCGGTAAAGCCATGGGCGGCCGCACGACGAAACGCAAAATGAAGGTTTCGGAAAGTTACGATGTGTTGGTCGCGGACGAGGCCGATAAGTTATTAGACCAAGAAACCGTCACTACTGCTGCCATTGAAGCAGTAGAGCAAAACGGTATCGTTTTTCTGGACGAAATCGACAAGGTCTGCGCCCGCACGGATGCACGCGGTGCGGATGTCAGCCGGGAAGGGGTGCAACGTGACCTGCTACCCCTTATTGAAGGCACAACGGTTAGTACCAAACATGGACCAGTTAAAACTGATCATGTGCTTTTTATTGCCTCCGGTGCGTTCCATATCGCCAAGCCGTCTGACCTGCTGCCAGAGCTTCAGGGTCGCTTACCAATTCGCGTAGAGCTACGTGCTTTAACCGAAGAAGATTTCGTCCGTATCCTGACTGAAACCGATAATGCGCTGACCCGACAATACACGGCCCTGATGGGTACAGAAGAAGTCATTGTTACCTTCACAGAAGATGGCATCGAAGCGCTTGCCCACATCGCAGCAGAAGTGAATCAATCTATTGAAAATATCGGTGCGCGCAGGCTTTATACTGTCATGGAGCGTGTCTTCGAGGAGCTTAGTTTTACAGCGCCCGACCGGGCTGGCGACAGTATCTCGGTAGATGCAAATTTCGTTGAGGAAAATCTTGGTGAACTCAGTCGATCAACCGATCTTAGTCGCTACGTGCTATAATAGTCTCGTGTCGCGTATTCTTTTTCTGTTTATTTCGCTAACTCTCGCCGCTTGCGCCCCACGCGGTGAGATTACCGTATTGAAAAATGCAAATGCCAATGGAAGTAACCAACAAGTTTTTTACGCAACAGTTCGAGAGAGAGATACCGAATTCTTCAAAGCAACACGTTCCGATCAAGCGCATTTCGGGAAACTCGATATATCTATTCCACCCGCGCATAAGCCCGGTCAGATAGAATGGCCTACTAAAAATGTTGTTGACCCGGAATTACATTTTGTAACGACAAATGTGGACAGCTACAGCAACACACAAGCCTTCCGTAGCGGTATTAATAAAGCCCTTGCCCAAAAGCCCCGTGACCAACGCGAGGTTACGATTTTCGTTCATGGCTTCAATAATACTTTCGCCGAGAGTGCTTACCGTCTTGCCCAGCTTAGCCATGATCTAAATCTGCCTTCAGTATCAGTCCTTTATTCATGGCCCTCTGGCAGTAACCCACTGGGTTATGCCTATGATCGCGATAGCGCATTGTTCGCACGGAACGGGTTAGAGAACCTGATTGCCGAAATCAACAAAACCCGTGCTACAGGCGTTGTTCTGGTCGCCCATTCCATGGGCGGTTTCGTCGCGATGGAAACGCTCCGCCAAATCAAGCTTAGTGGAAAATCAAACCTGACCCGTGATATGGCTGTGGCGTTGATCTCGCCTGACATAGATGTGGATGTGTTTCGTTCTCAGGCCGACACAATCGGGACATTACCGAAGCCGTTTTTCGTGATCGGGTCGCAAAATGATCGAGCATTACGATTGATGGGCCGGCTCACTGGGCAGGTCGGGCGCATCGGATCACTTACCAACATCAAAGATGTATCAAAATATGATATCACTTTTATCGATGTGACTGCTTTTGGGGGTGGCGGCTCTGCCGGACATTTCGCTGCTGCCACATCCCCTGCATTGCTTGCAATTCTGGGCCGTGTTCAAGATTACACTCAAGCATTCTCGCGCGATCCAACTACGCGGGCAGGTCTGTTACCGGGGACTGTTTTGACTGTTCAGAACGCAACGCGGCTGATCCTGACACCGGTTACACCACCACCCTCGCTTTAGCGTGATCGTCGAAGGTAGACATAGTAAGCGCCTTCGCCTCCATGTTTCTGGTTCGCTTGTGAGATCTGAAGAACCAGCGGTTTCAATGGTTGCTGTTGCAGCCACTGAGGCACATTATGGCGCAGCACACCCATACGTGTCGGAATCGGACCCTCATCAGGCTTTGACTTGCCTTTTCCAGTAATCACCAGCACCAGCCTTTTTCCCTGCGCATGTGCGTTAAGCACAAAACCCAAAAGCGCCGGATGAGCTTGCGCCATGGTCATGCCATGCAAATCAATCCGCGCTTCGGGGATCAATTTGCCACGTTTCAGTTTGCCATAAGATTTACGGTCCATTTGAACCGAAGCCACCGCTGTGGGTGGGGGTTTTGAGACGGCCGTCTGACCAACTCTGAACTTTGGGATTTCCACACTCTGAGCAGGTGGACGCTTTGCAGTTATTTTCTCTGGCTCCAGACGTGTGGCTAGTAAAGGTTCTGCTGTTTGCGTAACTTTTGACCAGAGCGCCTTTTCTTCGGCGCTCAGATGACGAGGCTTCCGACGTGACATAAGATCAGCCGCCGGTTGCCAAGGCATAGGCGGTTTGGATCGGCATCAGCACAATCATTCGACCCGGATCCTTGATCTGCCCGGCTTCACGCCCTGCTTTCTTACCTGTTCCAAAGTAAACATCTGCCCGCTGTGCCCCTTTGATAGCAGAACCGGTGTCTTGTGCGATCATCAACCGCCTCATCGGGGACTTGCCGTCTTTTTCGATCCAAACCGGCGCACCCAAACGCGTATAGGCAGGATCAACAGCTATGGAACGCATTGGTGTGATCGATCTGTTCATCGCACCAAGCGGACCCTTGTCCGCAGGCACTTGGGATACCTCACGGAAAAAAACGTAAGATGGATTATGTTGCAACAAATCACGCCCCTTTAGTGGGTTGTTCTTAACCCAACGGCGAATGACATCGGCCGACACTTGATGTGCCTTGTAGACACCTCTGCGGACCAGCTCCTGACCGATTGAACGATACTCATGCCCGTTTTTACCGGCGTAACCAACTCTCAGCGTACCACCTTCAGCCAATTTGACGCGGCCAGATCCTTGTATCTGCAGAAAGAAAACATCAACCGGGTCATCAATATAAGCAATGGCAAGACCCCGATCGCTAAGAAGCTGTTGGTTTTCTATATCTGCTCTTGAATGCCACTGCTTCCCAACCTGAAGCTCTGGCGGGATTTTGTAAATCGGATACTGATATGGACCGAACTTGCGGCGTGATCCATTCAACTCGGGTTCAAAATATCCTGTAAAAAGCGCTTTTTCCTGTCCGCCAATCAAAACCGGACGAAAGAAAAGCTCAAAGAATATACGTGCATTTGGCTGACTTTTTGCAAGCTCACAAAGCGATAGCCATTCTCCGTCATCAAAGTCCTGACACGTATTCGTAAAAACATCCAATGCTTCCTGATGGTTATCATCGGCCCAACCATCAAGATCTTCAAACTTCAGAATTTCATGGGTGGGCATAGCATGAATCTGGCTCAGGGACATCGTTGCCCCAAAGAGAAAACTTGCTGCCCAGCGACCAAAGCTCATTCTCCGGTCGCAACCAACTTCCAATTTGGATCATCTGCACCCATGACGCGGGCAAAGGTCCATATGTCTTTTTGTTTTTTGATCTCGTTTGGGTTGCCTTCGACAATGTCACCAGCGCTATCACGCACAACAGACGTCAACTCACCCACAAAGCGAATTTTTAGCTCCGCTTCTTTGGTCTCATCGTCAAATTCAGCATCCAGCAATGAAACCTCACGAACGCCGACGAAATTTGCCTCGACGATTAGACCTTCTTTTTCGCGTAAGGTTATGACTTCCGCAAATGTTTCATAAACTTCAGGGGACAGGAATGGTTTGATGTCTTCAACCTCTCCATTCTCGAAAGCCATCAGGATCATTTCATACGCGCCGCGTGCACCTTCAATAAAGTCCCGCACAGTGAAGCTCGGTTCAATAGTTTTCATCGAGGCCAACGCTTTTGCTGCATCTGATCCATCTTCAACATGATCCGTAATATCCAGATCAATCCCACCTTCAATCACCTCAAAAGGTTTCCTAGAGGAATTTCCTTTATCTGCACCACCAGGCATGGGAAGTGGCGGCTTCTCAAAACCCTCCCGCGTGCCAAGGACATTTTTGAGGCGTAAGATCAGGAACACGGCGATGCCGGCAAGGACTAGAAGTTGGATCATCTCGCTGCTCATTTAAACCTCTGTTGGGGCGCGGAATAGCAAATTCGCTACATTGCACCTATGTAGGTGAGAGAAGGGCACAAGTCCACCTGACCAAAACCTGGATTGGAAGCATTTATGATATGGTTGTTTGTTCTGTTCGTCACAATCCCGATAGTTGAAATCGCGCTTTTCATAAAGGTTGGCGGTTGGTTAGGCTTGCCACAGACGCTTGGCATTGTTGTTCTGACAGCAATTTTGGGAACATTTCTGGTTCGGAATCAGGGCCTTATGGCGATGTCGCAGATCAAATCGAACCTGCAAGAGCTTCGCGACCCCACGGAATCTCTTGCCCATGGCGCAATGATTCTTGCGGCTGGGCTGCTTCTGCTGACACCGGGGTTCTTTACTGACGGCGTTGGCTTTGCTCTTTTACTACCTCCTGTCAGAACCATTTTATTCAAATGGATACGAAGCCGCATAAAAGTTCAGAGCTTTGTAGATCCAAATATGTCGCAACAAGCGACTAGCAATCACACAGTCATTGATGGTGACTATGTCGAAATTGAAGATGAAGACCCATCACCCACCCATGGCACTTCTGGGTGGACACGCCATTGAGGCACACTCGTTCCCCTGATATGGAAACGCCAAGCAAAACACATTCAAGGAGCATTACATCCAATGGCTGAAGAAAATGGCGCTGCCGCTGCACAACAACAACAACAACCGCGTATGCAAGTTCTGGCGCAATACATCAAAGACCTATCTTTCGAAAACATCGCTGCGCAGAAGGGGATAGGCGACGGGGACGCGACGCCAGATATTCAGGTGCAGGTAAATCTGGATGCAAAGAAACGTAGTGCAGCCAATAATTATGATGTCACTACAAAACTTGAGATATCAGCCAAGACGAAGGATGGAGATAAAGCAATATTCCTTATGGAACTGGAATATACTGGCGTGTTTTTGGTAGAGAACGTGCCCGATGACCAATTGCACCCGTTTCTGATGATTGAGTGCCCGCGCATGTTGTTTCCGTTCGTGCGTCGCATCGTCAGTGACGTGACACGTGATGGTGGATTCCCACCATTAAACCTTGAGAACATTGATTTTCTGGCCCTCTATCGCGCAGAACTTTCACGCCGCGCAGAACAGCAGCCAGAAAAGACAGCAGACGCCTAAGTCAGCTTTTTCCACAACACATTGTCGCCCATTGCATCAATGAATGCTGTATGGGCGGCAATTTCTGCCTCTGTCAAACGCGAAGCCAAGGGTGTATCCCGTGGTTTGGGGCGCCACGTATTTTCGGCACCTTCTTTTGATCCGGGCTGAGTATGTGCAAGGACAAGATCCGGTTGGCGACCGCCAATAAGCTCCAAATACACCTCTGCTAGTATTTCACTATCAAGCAAAGCACCGTGTTTTTCGCGAGCTGAGTTATCTATGCCAAACCTACGGCACAACGCATCAAGTGATGCGGGCGATCCTGGGTATTTCTTACGGGCAATTTCCAGTGTATCCAGCGCCTGATGATTTGGAAGAAGCCGCAGGTTTGCCCACCCTAGCTCGGCATTCAGGAACTTCATGTCAAACGCAGCGTTATGGATCACGAGTTTCGAGTCAGCAACAAAATCCAAGAATGCCTGACCAACCGCTTTGAAAACGGGCTTGTCGCGCAAGAAATCGTCACCAAGGCCATGAACTTCAAACGCTTCCTTGGGCATAGAGCGCTCGGGATTTATATATTGATGATAGGTGCTGCCTGTGGGCATATGGTTAATCAGCTCAACGGCACCAATCTCAACAATCCGATGACCTTCGTTAGGTTCAAAGCCGGTCGTTTCAGTATCCAAAACAATTTCGCGCATTTCACTTAGCCTTGATTTCTTCGACCAAGGATTGCACAGCATTGCGGGTATCCTCAAGGTTCAAAGTCTCGATCACGTAATCAGCTCGCGCACGTTTTTGTTCGTCAGGAATCTGACGTGCCAGAATTGTCTGGAGCATTTCTTCCGACATGGTCTTGCGCGATAACACCCTGCTGCGTTGAATAGCTGCGGGAACAATCACGACAAGAACAGCATCGACCTCATTTTGCGCACCTGTTTCGAACAGCAAGGGGATATCAAGGATAATTAAATCCTCATCTGAGTGGTTTGCTTTGAAAGCTTCCCTATCTCTGGCAACAAGCGGATGGATGACTTGTTCCAGTTCTTTGAGCAGATCAGGGGCTGCAGCTATCTTTTGTTTCAGAATATTCTTGTCGACCTTTCCAGCGCATACGGCTTCTGGCACCAGTTTTTTGACAGCTTCGACACCCATACTGTCTTTCGCATACAAATCCTGAACCGTGCTATCAGCATCCCAAACGGATATCCCCATATCCCGAAACATTTGTGCAGTGGTGGACTTGCCCATTCCGATAGAGCCGGTGAGGCCAAGTATGAATGGTTTTTTCTTCACACCAAAAGTGCTTGTCGCAGATCTTTGTCAACATCTGGCTCATAACCGAACCAGCGCTCAAAGCCAGGAACGGCCTGATGTAGTAACATTCCAAGACCGTCTACGGTTTGACATCCTTTTTCCTTGGCATCATCAAGGAATTTCGTTCGCAGCGGGGTGTATACGATATCTGTCACAAGCGTTTTTGAACTCAGCCCATCAAGCGAGAGCTTCAATGGCTCCTTACCGGTCATCCCAAGCGACGTCGTATTGACTAGAGTTGATAGGTTCTCAAGGTGACTTGCAGCCTGCGTCCAATCGATAACAGTTATTTTTGCGCCAAAATGGGCCTTTAAAGCATCTGCCCGCGCACGCGTCCGATTTGTCAGAATAATCTCGGGCACACGTTCATCTAGTAGTGCTGCAATCACAGCCCGTGCTGCGCCACCCGCACCTAAAACCATCGCAGTACTATCTTTGGCTGACCAATCTGGCGCTTCCTGCTTCAGGTTGGAAATGAAGCCAACACCATCTGTGTTATCAGCATGCAGCTTTCCATCACTTTGAAACGTAAGGGTGTTCGCAGCACCAACCAAGGCTGCACGGTCGGATATTACATCGGCAATTTCCAGGACTGTTTCTTTGTGTGGGATCGTCACATTTACCCCACGAAACCCCATTTTCGGCAGTGTGCCTAAAACGATACCAAGGTCATTGCTTGATACATCCATAGGAATGTAGTGACCCGGAATGCCATACCGTCGGAGCCAATACCCATGCAGACGTGGCGATTTGCTGTGCAAGACTGGCTGGCCAATAACACCAGCCAAGGGGATTTTCGTAATACTCATCCCTCAATTACACCTATATTTGTCAAGTAACCAACTACATCCAATAACGGCATACCTAGAATGCTGAAATAGTCACCTTCAATATTCGAAAATAGCCGTGATCCTTCTGCTTCTATCTGATATGCGCCGACGCAGTCTTTGATAGTATCCCAGTTTCGGATTAGATAGTTATGCAAATAGGCATCGCTGAAATCACGCATGGTTAGCTTCACTTGTTGGATTACACGCCAAACTGGCTTCGCCTCTGAATAAATCACAACTGCAGAGATTAGTTGATGGCTAGACCCACGTAAGATTTCCAGCTGAGCAACTGCTTCTTCGATGGTTTTTGGCTTGGATAGAATCTGATCTTCATAGTTCAGTACCTGATCGCAGCCTATAACCAGTGCTGTCGGATTGTTTCGAGAAACATAAATTGCTTTATACTCTGCCAGAACATCAGCGATGTCTCTTGGCTTTGCCTTCTCAGCGATAAGACTTTGCTTGATTTGCCCTTCATCGACTTTCGCAATCTGCACTGCAAATTCCACACCAACGTTTGACAGCATTTGCTGTCTGATTTTTGATCCGGAAGCGAGGATGATCTGCTGTGTCATGTGTACAAATATGGGGATATCCAGTTTCTCAACACATGTATAAAAGATGATCTGTCCACTGGGAACGCCAAGATCAATCATTTTACCGACAGTCGCGATATTTTATGATTGAGTTATGCACTGTCTGTAAGTCGGCCAACATATGTTCATAAAACATGGTTACCCACAAATACTACGTCTTCTTCCACACGTTTTATACTTATAAAGTATTGATATTTAATTATTTTATTTCATCTATGGATAGCTGCCTACGAGTTAGGGAAATAGTGGATAAATCAATAATCCAGACTATCCACTATACATACTACATCATCATATCTTTTCTTCTTTATTATATTTAAAAGAGGGAAACTGGAGTGACGCAAATGGCCGATATCCTGATATCAGCATACCCATGGATAAAAAGCATACATGTGATATCTGTTATCGCTTGGATGGCAGGGCTATTCTATCTACCACGGCTTTTTGTCTATCATACTGAAAGCGTTGAAACGGGCTCGGAGACAGACCAGCTTTTTCAGACAATGGAAATGAAGTTGCTGCGCGTCATCATGAACCCAGCAATGATCTCAAGCTGGGTGTTTGGTTTACTGCTTGTGATGACACCAGGGATCATTGATTGGTCAAGCGTTTGGCCATGGGCTAAGTTAGTTGGCATAACTGGAATGACTGCCTTCCACATGTGGCTGGCAAAGAGACGGAAAATCTTTCTGGTAGGGCAAAATACGCTGAGCGGGCGATCTTATCGTTTGATGAATGAGGTCCCGACAATCCTGATGATTGTGATCGTGATATCCGTAATCGTGCGACCTTTCTAGGTTACAATTGACTCGCTGCTATTAGCGCATTACAGAAGCTGAAATCAGGCCGTCCGGCTGTGATGTTTCCAGTAACAAAATTCAACTATTGGCATTCGCGTCAATCCAACAGGGTTTGCTATGACTCAAGATCGTCTTAATCTCGCTGATTTAAAAAAGAAAAGCCCTGCAGATTTGGTTGCAATGGCCGAGGATCTCGAAATCGAGAATGCGTCGACCATGCGCAAAGGGGACATGATGTTCTCGATCCTCAAGGAGCGCGCTGAAGAAGGTTGGGAAATCTCAGGTGATGGCGTTCTTGAAGTCTTGCAGGATGGCTTTGGCTTCTTGCGATCCCCGGAGGCGAACTATCTGCCAGGTCCGGATGATATTTACGTATCGCCAGAGATGATCCGTCAGTTTTCGTTGCGGACAGGCGATACTGTTGAAGGTGTCATGCAGGCGCCGCGCGAGAATGAGAGGTACTTTGCGATCACCAAAGTGACGCGGATAAACTTTGAAGAACCTGAAAAGGCGCGTCATAAGGTTAGTTTTGATAACTTGACGCCTCTGTACCCGGATGAGCGTCTGAATATGGAAGTAGACGACCCAACAGTTAAGGATCGATCAGCTCGGATCATTGATTTAGTAGCTCCCATCGGGAAAGGTCAACGATCACTGATCGTCGCACCGCCGCGTACTGGTAAGACCGTCTTGCTGCAGAATATAGCGAACAGCATCGAAAAAAATCACCCGGAGTGTTATCTCATCGTGCTTCTGATTGATGAACGTCCTGAAGAAGTAACAGACATGCAGCGTTCTGTGAAAGGTGAAGTTATCAGTTCTACTTTTGATGAACCTGCAACGCGTCATGTTGGTGTGTCTGAGATGGTGATTGAAAAGGCAAAGCGGTTGGTTGAACATAAACGCGATGTCGTCATTCTACTGGATTCGATCACACGGCTTGGTCGCGCATTCAACACCGTTGTTCCATCCTCCGGCAAGGTATTGACGGGTGGGGTAGACGCAAACGCGTTGCAGCGTCCTAAACGTTTCTTTGGTGCAGCGAGGAATATTGAAGAGGGTGGATCACTGACAATCATTGCAACGGCTTTGATTGATACGGGCAGTCGAATGGATGAAGTCATCTTTGAAGAATTCAAAGGGACTGGTAACTCTGAAATTGTTCTGGATCGCAAAGTTGCGGACAAACGTGTGTTCCCGGCGATGGATATATTGAAATCTGGCACCCGGAAGGAAGAGCTATTGGTGGATAAGGTGGACCTGCAAAAGACATTCGTTTTGCGCCGTATTCTTAATCCTATGGGGACCACCGATGCGATCGAGTTCTTACTTGGTAAACTTAAGCAAACCAAATCAAATTCTGAGTTCTTCGACTCTATGAATACCTGATCACTGAACTCCTGATTATTATTTATATACAATAGGTTATCAGGATATGGACACTATTTTTGCGCTGGCGACAGCAGCTGGAAAAGCTGGGGTATCTATTATTCGTGTGTCTGGCCCGGATGCCTTTTCGGCGTGCAAAAAGCTAACTGGAAATGACATAAAAATACGCAAACCAGTTTTGCGATCAGTATATGGTGAAGCTGGTGATTTAATTGATCGCGCTCTCGTTATTGCGTTCGAAAGCGGTGCGAGCTTTACCGGTGAGGATGTTGTCGAGGTTCATCTTCACGGAAGCCCTGCAATAGTTTTGGCTGTGATCAAACGACTTGAATCATTTGATGATCTTCGTTTTGCTAATCCCGGTGAATTTACACGACGTGCGTTTGAGAATGGCAAGCTTGATCTGGCCCAAGTCGAAGGCCTTGCCGATTTGATCGATGCAGAAACCGAAGCTCAGCGTCGGCAGGCAATGCGGGTTTTCCAGGGTGCTTTGGGTGCCAAAACACAAGAATGGCGATCTCTATTGATCAGAGCAGTTGCGCTACTAGAAGCAACAATTGATTTTGCAGACGAAGATGTGCCTACGGATGTTACTCCGGAAGTACGTGGATTGCTGATGACTGTGCTTGGTGCTTTGACAACTGAGATAGAAGGTGTTGGTGTGTCTGAGCGCATTCGTGAAGGTTTCGAAGTTGCAATCGTTGGGCCGCCAAATATTGGAAAATCGACGTTGCTGAATGCGCTGGCTGGGCGAGACGCAGCCATTACGTCTTCGTATGCAGGTACGACACGTGACATCATAGAAGTACGTATGGACTTAAATGGGCTGCCTGTTACATTTCTTGATACAGCTGGCTTGCGAGAAACAGACGATGAAGTCGAGAGTATCGGTATAAAGCGTGCGATTGATCGTGCAACCTTAGCTGATATCCGCGTAATTTTGGTGGAAAATCCATCGCTTCCATTACCTATCACTGTTGAAGACCAAGACATGATATTGGTTGGTAAGGCAGACATTAATACAGGATGTAGTGCCCCAACAGTATCTGGGAAAACAGGCCAGGGCATTTCGGAGCTGGTTGAGTACGTTACGGATGTGCTTAGTCGTGTTTCGTCATCTGCATCTTTGGCGATCCGAGAGCGGCACAGGGTGGCTATGTCAGATGCGGTAAGCTCTTTGAAAAATTGCCTGAATCAACTAGATGGGGGTATGGAAGCGGCTGAGTTGGCTGCAGAGGAACTGCATAATGCAATTCATAGCCTTGAAAGTATGATTGGCCATGTTGGTGTTGAAACTGTTCTGGATGAGATATTTGCAAGTTTCTGTCTTGGAAAATAGGAGTGTTTCACGTGAAACATTCATTTGACATCGTTGTTGTTGGCGGCGGACATGCCGGGGTAGAAGCTGCGCATGTTGCGGCCTGTATGGGCGTGAAAACATGTCTGATAACTCAGAAAATAAGCACAATTGGGGTGATGTCATGCAACCCCGCAATTGGTGGTCTTGGCAAAGGTCACCTTGTTCGCGAAATAGATGCCTTGGGCGGGATTATGGGGGGTGCTGCAGATGCAGCTGGAATCCAGTTCCGTTTGCTGAACCGCCGGAAAGGCCCTGCGGTACAAGGCCCACGAGCACAGACAGATCGGGCACTATATCGCGATACAGTTCAGAAAATTGTACTGAATCAGGCGAATTTGACGGTTATCGAAGCAGAAGTCGCTGATCTTATCGAAGTTGACCATAGGATATGTGGTGTAAAACTTAGCGATGGTAGTGAGGTTTCATCGAAATCGGTTATTTTAACGACTGGTACTTTTCTTCGCGGGGTCATTCACATTGGTAATGTATCGAAGTCGGGCGGCCGTATGGGTTGTAACCCATCTGTAAGGCTTGCCGAAAGAATTGACAGCTTTGATCTTCCTCTTGGGCGCTTGAAAACTGGGACACCGCCTCGCCTGGATGGCCGGACGATTGATTGGGCGGACTTGGAAATGCAGCCAGGCGATGATGATCCTGTGATGTTCTCATTTCTCTCAGACAAACCATCTGTTGATCAGGTATCATGCGGGATTACGCATACTAACGAACAAACCCATGATATTATTAGAAAAAACCTTGATAACTCTGCGATGTACGGCGGGCATATCGATGGTGTTGGGCCGCGTTATTGTCCATCGATCGAAGATAAAATCGTTCGATTCTCTGAAAAGCTGTCGCATCAGGTTTTCCTGGAACCAGAGGGTTTGAATGATCCAACCGTGTATCCAAACGGAATATCGACCTCAATGCCGGTAGAGGTACAGGAGGCGTATGTTCACTCGATAAAAGGTTTGGAGAACGCGGATATTTTGCAGCCAGGTTATGCAATTGAGTACGACTACGTTGATCCACGTGCATTAGGGCGGGACCTTCAGTTGAAAGATGTATCCGGTCTTTATTTTGCAGGCCAGATCAATGGTACGACAGGGTATGAAGAAGCTGCAGCACAAGGTTTGATAGCAGGTCTGAATGCTGCGCTTTCTGCGACAGATCGGGAAAATATGGTTTTAAGCAGATCTGAGGCGTATATTGGCGTAATGGTAGATGACTTAGTGACGCGAGGCGTCTCAGAGCCGTATCGCATGTTCACATCCCGTGCTGAGTTCCGTTTGTCCTTACGTGCAGACAACGCGGACCAACGACTTACGCCGTTTGGGATAACCTCTGGCTGCGTAGATCAAAACCGTGCTGATAGCTTTAAGCGGAAGATGGATTGCATAGCAAAGGCGAAGGCCGAGCTTGGTGAATTAACCCTCACACCTCAGAGCGCTAATAAAGCAGGGATTAAGGTTAATTTGGACGGAAAACGGCGTAATGCCTTGGATTTGCTGTCTTTTCCAGATGTGAATTTTAGCTCTTTAGTTGATGTTTGGCCACAGCTTGCAGAAACGGACCCTGCTGTGGCCAATCAGATTGAGCGGGATGCACTGTACTCAAATTATATCCAGCGGCAGGTTAAAGACGCCGAGATGCTTCAGAAAGATGAGGCAGTCGTGATCCCGGATGACTTTGATTATCAAGATGTTAACGGCCTCTCACACGAATTGAGAGAAAAACTGACGGCTGTTAGACCAGAAAGCTTGGGTCAAGCAGGCAGAATTGACGGCATAACACCTGCCGCACTGACGCTTATCCTTGGCAAACTTCGCAAGAAAATTAAAAGGTCAGCATGAAACTTGACGAAGAGACTAGTGCGAGATTTCAAAAAACATTCGATGTTTCACGTGAAACAATAGAGAAACTGATATTGTTTGAAGAGCTGGTTCATAAATGGACAGCAAAGATAAATCTGATTTCTCCCACTACTCTTCCTGAAATCTGGACTCGTCACTATTGGGATTCAGCGCAATTAACACAGTATATTCCTGAAAATAGTACGCAAATAGTCGACTTAGGATCAGGGGGTGGGTTTCCGGGTATCGTACTTTCAATCTTGGCAAATGAGAAAATGCCAAGCCTCAAGGTTACTATGGTGGAAGCGGATCAGCGTAAATGCGCTTTTTGCGGTCCGCAATTACAGGCCTCGATCTGAATGCAAAAGTTGTAAATCAGCGTATCGAGAAGTTGCTACCGCAACAGGCTGAGATTGTTACAGCGCGCGCTCTTGCACCGTTATCTGGCTTGTTGCCAATGGTCGAGCGTCACCTGTCCGCGGAAGGGATAGCTCTTTTGTTGAAAGGCTCGAATTATCAAGCTGAAATAGACGATTTATCCGAAACTTGGAGCTTCTCATTGCAGAAAGCGACTAGCCAGATAGACCCGCGCGGGGTAATTCTAAGGCTTAGTCAATTGAGGTCGATGCACAGCTGATGAATACGAAATCGCCTAAAATAATTTCAATCACAAACCAGAAGGGCGGTGTAGGTAAAACTACAACTGCCATCAATCTGGGTGCTGCACTTGCCGCAAAAGGAAAAAAATCCTTTTGATTGACCTTGACCCACAAGGAAATGCATCGACTGGGTTAGGTATAGATCCGGCTGATAGAAAGCTGACAACATACGACCTGCTACTAAATGGTGTTGATATCAAACGCGTTGCTACACAATCTAGTGTACCAAATATGATGATTGCACCGGCAAATACTGATCTGAGTTCCGCGGATTTACAATTGGTGACAGCGTCGCGCAGGGTATTTATGTTAAGCGATTGTCTGCGAGGTTCCTCTATTCGCGACCTGAAGCTGGACTACGTACTCATTGATTGTCCGCCGTCCCTTAACCTATTGACTTTAAACGCAATGGTCGCTTCGGATTCAGTTCTTGTTCCTCTTCAAGCTGAATTTTTTGCATTGGAAGGTCTGTCACAACTCATGCTATCAGTTCGTGAAATCCGGGAAACGGCAAATCCAAAACTGCGTTTAGAAGGCGTTGTCCTGACAATGTATGATCGCAGGAATAACCTATGCCACCAGGTTGAACTTGATGCTCGGGAAAACCTTAAATCACTGGTATTCAGGACGATGATACCAAGGAATGTGCGGTTGAGTGAGGCTCCCTCCTATGGAATGCCGGTTATTAACTATGATCCAATATCCCGCGGTGCTGTCGCTTATAAATCATTGGCTACAGAGATGATCAGCCGTCACTCGGTAAAAAAGGTACAACAAAATGGCTGATAAAAAAAATGAACGTCGTGGATTAGGCCGTGGGCTCTCGGCTCTTATGGCCGACGTTGATGTTAATGTTTCAGACGCTGATCAGCCCAGATCAACTACCTCAAGTCAGATAGTTCCCGTTGAACAAATTGCACCTAACCCGGATCAACCCCGTCGGGACTTTGTTCAGGAAGAGCTTAATGAGCTGGCATCTTCAATTTCGGAAAAGGGGGTTATCCAGCCGCTTATCGTAAGATCTGATCCAAAAGGAAAAGTGAAATACCAGATTGTCGCTGGTGAACGCAGATGGCGTGCGGCACAGATTGCACAGGTCCACGAGGTTCCTATCGTTGTTCGTGAGTTCGATGATGGCGAAGTTCTTGAAATTGCGATTATTGAGAATATCCAACGGTCTGACTTAAACGCTATTGAAGAAGCGATGGGGTATCGACAACTTCAGGATCGCTTCGGACATACGCAAGAACAATTAGCGGGTGCCTTGGGTAAAAGTCGCAGTCATATTGCAAACCTGCTTCGCTTACTGAGTTTGCCCGAAGAAGTTCTTGGGTGGGTGCGTGAGGGCAAGTTGTCCGCAGGCCATGCACGGGCATTGGTTACATCAGAAAATCCCGGAGAGCTGGCACGTTTTGTTATCAGTAAAAGCCTTTCTGTTCGCGAAACAGAAAAGCTTGCAAAAACAGGGATGAAACCCCCAGAGAAACCCGCAAAAAAGAAGTTGGATCATGCGCAAAAAGATGCAGATACGCGTGCTTTGGAACAAGATTTGAGTGCTAATCTTCGTATGCCGGTATCAATTGATCATAAAGACGGTCAGGAAAAGGGCACAGTAACCATTGGGTATAAGGATTTTTCCCAACTTGATGATCTGTGCCGCATGCTTAGCGCTGTCGTTGATGATTAGGTTAGGATTTCTTTCAAAACGGTGTTCAGGACGATACGATAATCGTCTGCTACTCTTAGGTGGCTGTCAGATGAACTTAGAATTCCGTCTTCAATCAACCTATTGATATTGTTATATATTTTTTGATCAGCTTTGATTTTTGAAAGATAATCAGCGTTCACGCCCTCGCTTAGCCTCAATGCCATCATGATGTATTCTACGGCTTGATCATCGTGGTTGATCACATCACGGGAACCCTCGCCAGAACCGTTGTTCTCGACGTGTTTCAGCCATTCTAACGGGGCAAGAAACGTCTCTGTTGCAAAGCGAGTGTTGTCTAGGGTCAAGCGCCCATGCGCGCCGGGCCCAATACCCAGATAGTCACCACCGCGCCAATAGATAAGATTATGCAACGACTCAGAGCCAGCTTTGGAGTGGTTAGAAATTTCATACGCAGGCAGCCCGGCTTTTGAAGTCACATCCTGAGTTAGTTTATACATGTCGGCTGATAGATCATCGGGTGGCATACCACGAAGCTTTCCGCGCGCAGCTCTTTCACCAAATGCTGTTCCGTCCTCGATTGTGAGCTGATAGAGTGACATATGTTCTGGGCCCATTTTTATGGCTTGATCCAGTTCTTGTCGCCACGCTGACAGAGTTTGATTTTGTCTGGCGTATATAAGGTCAAAACTAACCCGATCAAATGTGGCCTGCGCGATATCAAAAGCAGCCCTAGCATCTGCGACTGTATGTAATCTTCCCAGGGCATTGAGGTCAGTATCGTTCAGCGCTTGGATGCCCATCGATACGCGGTTTACACCAGCATCGCGATATCCGGCAAAACGATGCGCTTCAACTGATGTCGGGTTCGCCTCTAACGTCACTTCGAAGTTGTTTGCCACAGGCCAAAGCAGACGGATACGTGCAATGATCTTTTCCACGATATCTACATTCATCAGACTGGGAGTACCGCCGCCGAAGAAAACTGTATTCAATGTTCGATCCCGAGTGCCCAGCGCAACGCGATCAAGTTCAGCCAGATACGCGTTACACCAGCGGACTTGGTCAATTTCGGACCAGACATGGCTGTTGAAGTCACAGTACGGACATTTAGCCTGACAAAAGGGCCAGTGGATATACAGACCGAAGCCAGCTCGTTGCCAGTTTTCCAAATGCTAACCCTTAAAGGCAGTGACTTCGATTTCCACCAGCATCTCAGGTTTGATCAGGTTAGCGATAACCATAGTCGCAGCCGGTCGGATGTCACCCAGCACTTCGCCAAGAACAGGGATAAGATGATCCACCATATTGGTATCAACCACTGTGTATTGCACCCGTGCGATATCGCCCATCGTAAAGCCAGCTACAGCCAGCACATTTGAAATAGTGGCAAAACAGTTATGCGCCTGCGCAGCAATGCCATCCGGTATCACCATTGTGTGGTAATCGTATCCGGTCACGCCTGATACAAAACACCAATCTCCTTGCACGACAGCGCGACTGTACCCCATGGTTTTTTCAAAAGCTGATCCGGTTGAGATAAGCCTGCGCTCTGCCATGGTTTTACCTTTCAAATGCCTTTACGAGTTTACGAAATGCATCAGCGCGGTGGCTGATTTTATTTTTCTCCCACCTGTCCATCTCGCCAAATGTGATGTCATATCCTTGGGGCATGAACACCGGATCATACCCATGACCTTGATCCCCACGCATTGGCCATACGACTTGGCCTTCCATAGTTCCCGCAAAAACCTCGTCATGCCCATCTGGCCAAGCTAAAACCATCGTACAGCAAAACCTTGCGGTCCTCGGGAATGGTGCATTTACAGCTTCCAGCTCATCGTGAGTTCGGCGCATTGCCATCGCGAAATCCCGGCCATTCGCTGTCTGTGCCCAATCTGCAGTGTAAACACCAGGAGCGCCTCCTAATGCGTCGATTTCTATTCCACTGTCGTCAGAAAGCGCAGGAAGACCTGTTGCTTTTGCAGCTGCATGAGCCTTAATACGAGCGTTACCAACAAAGGTCGTTTCTGTTTCCTCGGGTTCAGGTAGATCATGATCTGAAGCCGACGTTACCTTGATCTTATAAGGCTCAAGTAGATGCGCAATCTCCTCAAGTTTTCCGGCATTATGGGTTGCAACCAACAGGGTATCACCATCGAATACGCGCATTGTCTAAGCTCCAACTGCAACTTTCTGAGCGCTTACAAGTTCTTTTACCCCAGCTTCGGCCAAATCAATCAGTTGATCCAGCTGGGCTCTGCTGAAAGTCGCACCTTCGGCTGATCCCTGAACCTCGATCAAACCACCTTGGCCGGTCATGACGAAATTTGCGTCGGTTCCCGCATCGCTGTCTTCCAGATAATCAAGATCCAGCACTGATTGGCCCGCATAGATACCGCAGCTGACCGCTGCCACATGATCCGTGATCGGATCACTGATAACGTCGCCAGCTTTCATCAATGAATTAACAGCAAGGCGAAGTGCTACCCATCCACCGGTCACAGAAGCGCAGCGTGTTCCGCCATCCGCCTGAATAACATCGCAATCGACTACGATCTGACGTTCGCCCAAAGCAACACGATCCACACCGGCCCGTAGAGATCGTCCAATTAGACGCTGAATCTCCTGAGTCCTGCCTGATTGCCCGTTTTTTGCCTCGCGGCGCATCCTTGTATGGGTTGCGCGGGGTAGCATACCATATTCTGCTGTCACCCAGCCCAACCCGGTATTTCGCAAAAAGGGGGGCACTTTTTCATCAACTGAGGCAGTGCACAGCACATGGGTCTCACCGCATTTGATAAGACATGATCCTTCGGCATATTTTGTAACGCCAACCTCAATTGAAATCTGACGCATTGCACTTAAATCACGACCAGACGGGCGCATGGAATATCCTTTCCTGAAGCTCAGGATCAGTTACCCTTGCTGTTCGACTGGTTGCAAGTCAGATTGATCATTAAATAGTGTATGCATCGGAATTATGAGTTGAAGCACCGGATAAATATGACTGACGGTACGAACATTTTGAATGAGATGAGTGACCGCAGCCGTGAGGTATTTCAGCGGATTGTAGAGTCCTATCTCAGCACCGGTGATCCGGTTGGTTCCAGAACACTTACACGGGCGATGACTGAAAAGGTCAGCCCTGCGACTATTCGTAATGTGATGCAAGATCTGGAATATTTGGGCTTGTTGGACAGCCCACATATATCAGCAGGTCGTATACCTACCGAGCAAGGCCTACGCATGTTTGTCGACGGTCTACTTGAAATGAGTGATCTTACCAACAAGGACAGGGAAAAAATTGATGCGACTTTAGGATCCAATGATCGTGATGTTGGAACTATGCTAGACCGTGTCGGTTCTGCCTTGTCTGGGCTCACACAAGGTGCCAGTTTGGTTCTTGCACCGAAACATGAGGCACCCATAAAACACATAGAGTTTGTAAGCCTAGCTGCAGACCGTGCTTTGGTGGTGCTGGTGTTTGGTGATGGTCATGTTGAAAATCGTATTTTTACGCCCCCCATGGGACAAACTCCATCATCAATGCGTGAGGCGGCAAATTTCCTGAATGCCCTTGCTGAAGGACGCACCATTTCGGAACTTCGGCTTCTGATGGAAAAAGAGGTAAAAACTCGCCGTCAGGAACTGGATCAACTTGCCAATGACATGGTGGACACTGGTCTGGCGATTTGGGAAAATACCGGTGAACGTAATGAGCGTCTGATCGTGCGCGGGAGAGCGAATCTTCTTGACGAGACTGAAGGTGCTGAAGGGTTGGAGCGGATCAGATCTCTGTTTGATGATCTTGAACGTAAGCGTGATATAGCCGAATTTCTTGAACTTGCCGAAGATGGAGAGGGTGTGCGCATTTTTATTGGCTCAGAGAACAAACTCTTTTCACTTTCGGGTTCCTCTCTGGTTGTAAGTCCTTATATGAACGCTGATCAGAAGATCATCGGCGCAGTGGGCGTGATTGGACCAACACGACTAAATTACGGTCGAATTGTACCCATCGTGAATTATACGGCACAGGTGGTTGGAAAGTTGATATCGGACGGCGGGCAAGGGTTTACCAATGAATGACGCAAAGAAAGACCAAGATTTCTCAGAAGAGATATCTGAAACCAAGGACTCTTTGGATGCTTTGGCAGAAGAGGGGGTAGATTACCTCGCTGAGATGGATGAGGTGGATCAGCTTCGTGAAGAACGTGATCAATTAAAAGACCGGCTTTTACGTGCGCTTGCAGATACCGAGAACTCTCGGAAGCGAGGTGAGCGTGATCGTCGTGAAGCTGAAAACTATGGCGGCTCAAAGCTCGCCAAGGATATGCTACCTGTCTATGATAACTTAAGACGTGCTATAGAGGCTGCTGATGATGCGCAACGCGAGGCAGCGAAAGCCGTGTTTGATGGTGTCGAGCTGACATTGCGTGAGTTGATCAGTGTTTTTGCCAAACACGGAATTGATCCAATTACACCGCAAGTTGGTGAAAAATTTGATCCTCAGCTTCATCAAGCCATGTTTGAGGCACCTGTACCAGACACTAAAGCGGGTGATATTATTCAGGTGATGACGGAAGGTTTCATGATCCATGACAGGCTTCTACGGCCCGCACAGGTCGGCGTCTCTTCAACGCCTGGTTAAATCCTTAAGGTCGTATAGAAGTTGCAACGCATCGCGAGGCGCAAGCTCGTCCGGGGATATCTGGGCGAGCTTTTCTTCAACTTCGGAAACCTTTGTCGGAGCGGTAGGGGTAGGGGCGACAGAAAACAGTGGCAAATCATCGATCAGTGTCTTGGGGCTTTGCCTGTCACGCTCCCCTTTTTCCAGCGCGTCCAAAATAACCCGCGCACGATCAACGACAGCATTTGGCAACCCGGCCAACTTGGCCACCTGAACACCATAAGATCGATCTGCCGCGCCTTTTCGAACCTCATGCAAGAAGATAACGTCACCTTCCCATTCCTTCACTGCAACAGTTGCGTTTTCTACCCCATCCAACTTTCCGGCCAGCGCGGTGAGTTCGTGGTAATGGGTCGCAAAAAGCGCACGACATTTGTTCGCATCGTGTAGATGCTCCAGCGTAGCCCAAGCTATCGAAAGCCCGTCATAGGTGGATGTTCCACGGCCAATCTCGTCAAGAATGACCAAGGCTCTGCTATCGGCTTGGTTTAGAATCGCAGCCGTTTCGACCATTTCAACCATGAATGTAGAGCGGCCCCTTGCTAGATCATCTGAGGCGCCGACACGGCTGAATAGCTGTGAAACGATGCCAATATGCGCTGATTTAGCTGGTACATAAGACCCTAATTGGGCCAATAGGGCGATAAGTGCGTTCTGACGAAGAAAGGTGGACTTACCTGCCATATTCGGACCGGTCAGCAACCAGATATGTGCAGCGCTGTGTTCTGCGCCCAAATCGCAGGAGTTTGCGATAAAGGACGAACCAGCTTTCGCCTTAAGAGCCCTTTCAACCACAGGATGGCGCGCATCTATAACCGTGAAAGCGCGTGACGCATCAATCTTGGGGCGTGACCAGTTTTCAGATGTCGCAAGGTCAGCCAAAGCTGACATCAGGTCGATTTCAGCCAATGATTTTGATACTGCGTTCAAGACGTCAGAAGATGTCAGTACAGCTTCACTTAGCGTCTCAAAAATTCGCTTTTCGATTTCAAGGGTGCGCGCCCCTGCATTTAGGATCTTTGTTTCCATTTCACTCAGATCAACAGTGGTAAAGCGTACCGCATTGGCTGTTGTCTGACGATGAATGAAATGCTCCGAAAGGGGTGGCGAAAGCATCTTCTCTGAGTGAGTTGACGGCGTTTCGATGAAATATCCCAGAACATTGTTATGTTTTATCTTTAATGCAGTAATACCTGTCTGTTGGGTGTAAGAGGCCTGCAATTCGGCAATCACTTTTCGCCCGTCATCTCGTAGCTTCCGAGCCTCATCCAAATCTAGGTCATAGCCACTTTCAACAAAGCCACCATCCCGCGCTAAAAGAGGCGGTTCTGCAATCAATGCACTCGACAATAGATTTATAAGTTCTTCATGCCCATCCAACGTCTTGGATGCATCAGAAAGTATCTTAGGCAGATCATGTTTGGAGAGTGTTTCTGCCAATGTTAGAGCCTGTTCTAGCCCGTTTCGTATTGCTGCAAGATCCCGTGGCCCACCACGTTCCAAGGCAAGTCGTGATAATGCGCGATCTATATCAGGCACTTTGCGCAAAGCATCTCGAACAGTATTTCGCAAGGGGCTATCTTGCGAAAACATCTCAATACAGTCTAATCGGCGATTTAACGTCTCAATATGCGTTGATGGGCTGGATAGTCGTCGATCCAGCAAACGGGCGCCACCAGCTGTCACTGTCCGATCGATTGTTGCAATCAATGACCCTTCGCGCGCACCGTCAAGCGATCTGGTCAATTCAAGATTTCGTCGTGTCGCCGCATCAATCTGCATCACGCGACTGGCTTCTTCTCTGACAGGGGGTTGCAGCAGGGGAAGCTGTCCCTTTTGCGTGATTTCAAGATAATCAACAATTGCGCCCATTGCGGAAAGTTCTGCACGGCTGAACTGACCAAAAGCTTCTAATGTACTGACTTGATATAGCTGTATGAGCCGTTTTTCAGATGATGTACTGTCAAAACTTGCCTGACTAAGCGGAGTCACGGACGTACCTGTTTCAGAAACCATCTGCTCCAGATCATCCAGATTGCCCTCGGATAGTAGAACTTCCCGAGGCATCAAACGTGCCAGCTCAGGCGAAAGTCGCACGAGTGAGCAGGGGCTCACACGAAATTCGCCCGTTGAAATGTCCACCCAGGCCAAAGCTGCATCGTTTCTAATTTTAGAAAACGCCACCAGATAATTGTTGCGCCGCGCTTCCAGTAAAGACTCTTCTGTCAGAGTACCTGGCGTGACAAGCCGAACAACATCACGTTTGACTACGGATTTTGACCCACGCTTTTTTGCCTCAGCCGGGTTTTCAAGTTGTTCACATACAGCTACGCGAAACCCTTTGCGGATCAGTGTCAGAAGGTAGTTTTCCGCCGAATGAACAGGTACACCACACATGGGAATGTCATTTCCCAGATGTTTGCCACGTTTTGTCAGTGCGATATCCAACGCTTCGGCAGCCGCAATGGCGTCTTCGAAAAACATTTCATAGAAATCACCCATCCTGTAGAATAGCAACGCATCCTTGTACTGCGCTTTAATCTCAAGAAATTGCGCCATCATTGGTGTTACAGAAGTATTGGCGAGCGTCACGAAATCCCCCAGCGTCACAATAAAACAAGTTTAATGGTCGTTTCAGCAGGGCGAAAGGGTGAAATCTGTCGATCCTTGGCGGTTGGCTCGAAGATCGATAAGAGATATGAAAACCAAAGAGGGCCGCATGACAATCTTCAATGTTGGATCAATCAATATTGATCATTTCTACTACCTTGATCACTTACCAAGGCCCGGTGAAACTCTATCTGCAAATCGCTACACGGTGGGTTTGGGCGGGAAGGGGGCAAACCAATCCGTTGCTGCGTGTTTAGCCGGATCAAATGTTGTTCATGTTGGTGCCATTGGTGGTGATGGTCTTTGGACGCAAGATCGACTGTCAGGATATGGAATTGATGTATCGAAAATCGCCCAGCTTTCGGATGCAACTGGACATGCAATCATAACAGTTGATGCGGCAGGTGAGAATTCGATCGTGTTGTATGGTGGGGCGAACTGGAAACTGACATCTGATCATATTGAAAAGTCACTAAGTCATGCTGTATCAGGTGACATCTTGCTGTTGCAGAATGAAACCAACCTAACGCCAAATACTGCAGAATTCGCAAAATCAAAAGGACTTCAGGTTTGGTACTCGGCTGCACCATTTGATGTAGCTGTAATTAACGAAGTGCTACCATTTGTCGATATGATTTTGATGAACGAAGGCGAAGCGGCGGAATTTATATCTGCCTTCAATAAGCCGCTAAAAGATATTCTGACCGACGTTCTCGTCACAAAGGGTGGCGAAGGCGCAGACTGGTATCGGAATGGGGAAATTCTACATATGCCAGCGTTTCCGGTTGATATTGTAGACACGACCGGCGCTGGCGATTGTTTTGCAGGGTATTTGGCATCGGGAATGGACCAAGGGTATTCTCGACAGGATGCAATGCAATTCGCTGCGATGGCGGCATCACTTAAGATTGCGCATGAAGGCACGTCTGATGCTATGCCGAAACGGCAAGATGTACTAAACCGCCTTGCTTGACGTACCTAGCTTTTCATTCCGTCCCAGAACCCTTTTACCTTCGAGAAAAATTTGGACAGTTGAGGATTGTTTTCCTCGCTCAGTTTTTCAAATTCACGCAGAAGCTCTTTTTGCTTACTGGTCAGGTTCACTGGGGTTTCAACCGCAAGCTCAATGAACATATCACCGGACCCGCCGCCGCGCAGAGATGGCATACCCTTATTACGCAATCGCATTTGTCGTCCGGATTGGCTGCCAGAAGGCACTTTTACCCGGCTGCGACCGCCATCAATTGTTGGCACTTCGACATCACCACCGATTGCAGCGGTCGTCATAGATACAGGCACCTGACAATATAGATCTATTCCATCGCGCTGGAATAGTTCATGCTGGCTGACCTCTATGAAAATATAGAGATCGCCGGATGGGCCACCGCGCATACCTGCTTCGCCTTCGCCCGCCAGTCTTATGCGTGTGCCAGTTTCAACGCCTGCCGGAATATTAACACTAAGCGAGCGATCTTTTTGCTCACGTCCGGCACCCCCGCAGGTGCGACAAGGATTCTTGATGATTTGCCCCATACCCGAACACGTTGGGCAAGTACGCTCGACCGTGAAGAAGCCTTGTTGCGCGCGCACCTTTCCCATACCTGAGCAAGTTGGACAGCTTTGCGGTTCAGTACCGCCTTCCGCACCACTTCCATTACAAGCGGAACATGCTACCGAGGTTGGCACAGAGATCGACTTTTGCAGCCCGTTAAAAGCGTCTTCCAAAGATACCCGCAAATTGTAGCGAAGATCAGAGCCACGGGTTGTACGTTGACCGCCACGTTGGCCGCCGCCGCCCATGAAGTCTCCGAATAAATCTTCGAAAACGTCTGAAAAGCTGCCCGCAAAATCGGCATTGCCGCCAGGACGGGGACCGCCACCCATGCCACCCTCGAAAGCGGCATGCCCATATCGATCATAGGCAGCTTTTTTGTTAGCGTCTTTCAGCACTTCGTAAGCCTCATTGGCTTCTTTGAATTGTGCTTCGGCATTAGGGTTGTCTGAATTACGATCTGGGTGAAGCTCTTTTGCTTTCTTGCGATATGCCTTCTTAAGCTCGTCCGCTGACGCGCCTTTGGAGACACCAAGAATATCGTAATAATCACGTTTTGCCATTAATCAGCCTCTCGCTGAAACGATAAGCCGGCCCCGTTAAACCGAGCCGGCCTATTGTGTTCAGTGCGCGCGAGGATTACGCGCGTTTGTCGTCATCCAAGTCTTCGAAATCAGCATCAACGATATCTTCATCAACACCGCGTGGCGCATCTTCGCCTTCGGGCTCTTCAGAAGGCTCGCTCGCTGCGGCCTCTTGATTGGCTTTGTAGATGGCCTCACCAAGTTTCATAGCGGCTTCTTCCATATTCTGGATACCAGATTTGATCTTCTCGGCTGATGCGTTTTCATCCTCCAGATCATCTTTCAAAGCTGCAATGGCAAGTTCGATGGCTTCAATCGTGGTTGGATCAACTTTATCGGAATGCTCCTTGATTTGCTTTTCAAAGTAATCTGTTTTGCTTTCCGCCATATTACGCGCTTCGACAAGTTCCCGACGCTCCTTATCGGCCTCGGCATTATCTTCAGCGTCACGCACCATTTGCTCGATATCTTCATCGCTGAGCCCACCGGAGGCTTGAATGGTGATCGCTTGCTCTTTGCCAGTGCCTTTGTCTTTCGCGCCGACTGACACGATACCGTTTGCATCAATATCAAAGGTCACTTCGATCTGAGGGAGTCCGCGGGGTGCGGGTGGGATCTCTTCCAGGTTGAACTGGCCAAGAATTTTATTGTCAGCGGCCATCTCACGTTCACCCTGAAACACGCGGATTGTCACGGCATTCTGGTTGTCTTCGGCAGTTGAGAATATCTGCGATTTCTTTGTCGGGATCGTCGTGTTGCGGTCAATCAACCGGGTAAACACCCCGCCCAAAGTTTCGATGCCCAGTGACAGCGGAGTGACATCAAGCAGAACAACGTCCTTGACGTCACCTTGCAGCACGCCAGCTTGTACGGCGGCACCCATTGCAACGACTTCGTCAGGGTTAACGCCTTTGTTCGGCTCTTTACCGAAGAATTTTGTGACTTCTTCGATAACCTTTGGCATCCGGGTCATACCACCGACAAGGACGATTTCGTCGATGTCGTTTGTGGAAAGCCCTGCATCCTTCAACGCAGCCTGACATGGTTTGATTGAGTTCTTGATCAGATCAGAAACAAGAGACTCGAGTTTTGCGCGTGTCAGCTTCATCACCATGTGAAGCGGCTGGCCACCATTCGGGTCCATCGAGATGAACGGCTGGTTAATTTCAGTCTGCTGACTTGAGGATAGCTCAATCTTTGCTTTTTCCGCAGCTTCCTTGAGACGCTGTAGCGCCATCTTGTCTTTGGTCAGATCGACGCCGTTTTCCTTTTTGAACTCGTCAGCGAGGTAGGACACGATCCGCATGTCGAAGTCTTCACCACCCAGAAAGGTATCACCATTCGTGGATTTCACTTCGAACAAGCCATCGTCGATTTCAAGGATCGTGATATCGAACGTACCGCCGCCAAGGTCATAAACAGCAATGGTCTTGGTTTCTTTCCTGTCGAGGCCATAAGCCAGCGCAGCCGCTGTCGGTTCGTTAATAATCCGCAGAACTTCGAGGCCCGCGATTTTACCGGCGTCTTTCGTTGCCTGACGTTGGGCGTCGTTGAAATAAGCTGGAACCGTGATGACAGCTTGTGTGACGTCTTCGCCAAGGTAGCTTTCAGCGGTTTCTTTCATCTTCTGCAGAATGAAAGCAGAGATTTGGGAAGGTGAGTACTTCTCACCGCCCGCTTCGACCCAAGCATCGCCATTTCCGCCATCGACCACTTCGAACGGCATGTTCTTCTTGTCTTTTGCAAGATCTTTATCGTCAAACCGGCGACCGATCAGACGTTTGACGGCGAAAACTGTATTGGAAGGGTTGGTCACAGCCTGACGTTTGGCTGCTTGTCCAACCAGACGTTCATTATCTGTGAACGCAACAATTGAGGGTGTCGTGCGCGCGCCTTCTGCATTTTCAATAACGCGCGGTTGCGATCCATCCATGATGGCAACGCAAGAGTTTGTCGTACCAAGGTCTATACCGATGACTTTAGCCATGTGCTCAGGTCCTTTCTTAGCGGCGATAATTTAGAAAACAGACCCACTACGGCGTCTGCCTTCCGATCCCAATTTGACCGGGGGATAGCCCCCATCGGATTTCGGAGGGTATATAAGGTTCACCTATAGGTGCTGCAAGGCGCTTAACCATGAGAATCTTGCGAAATGGATAGAAAAGAGCATTTGGTGCGAAATAATCTGGAAATCGAGCCCCATAAACCAACATTGGTGGTGCGGGGTTTTGAGATTTACGAAGGTTTTCTGCCCCGTGAATTACAGGCGAAGTTGGTCAGCGACCTTCGGAATGTGATTACTCAGGCGCCGATGTTTTCTCCTCAAACGCCTTATGGAAAGCCTATGTCTGTTCGTATGACATCTGCGGGTCGTTTGGGATGGTATTCGGACCGGTCCGGGTATCGATATATCAACCAGACCATTGATGGTCAGCCATGGCCGGAGATCCCTGACACTGTGCTTGAAATTTGGCGTAAAGTTTCAGGTGCTTTGCGTGATCCGGATTGTTGTTTGATCAATTATTACGATGGAGACGCAAAGATGGGGATGCATCAAGATAAGGACGAGGCGGATTTCAGATGGCCTGTTGTTTCGGTTTCGCTCGGAGATGACGCGCTTTTTCGGATTGGCAATGTGACCCGAGGCGGCAAGACTGAAAGCCTTTGGCTCAGATCAGGCGATGTTGTGGTTATGGGTGGACCCGCCAGGCTGACCTATCATGGCGTTGACAGGATAAATTTCGGATCTTCCATGTTGTTGCCCAAAGGAGGTCGTATTAATCTGACCCTGCGCGTGGCGTCATAAAACCTAACGTGTGGCGCTCCAGCTTATTGATGCGTGTTTGCGTGTATAGAATTCCCCCATAAGGCCTATCATGATCAGAATAACCGAGACGATTATTGGGTATTCGTAAGAGCTGAACCTCGGATTATAATTGATGAACGCAAACCCACGCGCCTGATCTATTGAATGGAACAGGGGGTTCCATGAGAAATACGCCAAAATGTATCCGGGCATCGTATTTGCGACAAACATTTTACCTGACGCAACCATGTTTGCACGGGTGTAAATTGAACTGGCAATCGTTGCGAAATCAGGCATCCAGGGTTTGATTGCAAGAAAGACCATTCCAACTGCTACCCCGGAAAACCAGGCAAGCAACAACATTGCGAAGCTTCCAACAGGATCATAAATCTCAACCGGTTCCCAAACGGCCTGATATATCCAAAGAACCAGAGCTGCTGACAAAATCTGCAAATACAAAGCTGAAAGAGCAGAAGAAGCGATAGCAATGGCTGTATTCATCGGGGCATGATTCATCATAGGCGATGTCGGACCCTCGGATCCAAACACAGCCCCGACCGCTTTCGTGTGTGTCAGGAACAAAAATATTCCGGACAAGAGGTATAGGATAAAATCACCCCTGATTGCGTTTCCGCGCAACCCAAGCACAGTGAACATAACATAGAATACAATCACCAGTATCAGGGTTTGAGCCACACTTATTGCCACTGCAAGGAATGGGTTCCTATGTCCCTTGCGAATATGGCGAACCGTACTGAAATATATCAACTCTGCCAAACCAACGGCAGTTTTCAGACTGTTTGATTTCTCATTTGTTCTAAACACGTGCCAATAATCCACGTTTTCGGGGGCTGCTTGCTATGAGACCTCAGAAAACTTGCTGTTCCGTTAGCAAATCAGCATAAGGGCTGAAAGCATTGCAATCAACGCCTCGAGGAACGCAGCTTGGATTATAGCCAGATAGAAGTTACTTTCCGCCGCCTTGCCCTGACTGCTGGGGATGCAATCATGGATATCTACACTTCTGATGATTTTGAAGTCCGATCAAAATCCGACGACAGCCCTGTCACTGCTGCGGACGAAGCAGCGGACGCGCTGATAGCGGAAGGTTTGCGTGAGGCATTTCCTGATATACTTGTTGTTACAGAAGAACAGGCTGCAACGCATAGTAAGACAGCCTCGAGCTTCATAATCGTGGACCCCCTTGATGGGACAAAGGAGTTCATTAAAAGACGCGGGGAATTTACCGTCAACATTGCCTATGTAAAGGATGGCGCCCCTTTGCGGGGGTTGTGTATGCTCCAGCAAAGCGCCGCATGTTTTATACCGATGCAAGTGGGCAGTCATTTGAAGAGCTTGGCGCGCTTGAACATGACAAGAAAGGTGCAACAAAAGCTATTTCAGTCTCTGATGCAGATAATTCTGCATTGGTCGTGGTGGCGTCAAAATCTCACCGGGATCAGGCGACAGATGATTATATCGCTAAATATGATGTGAAGGATATGACCAGCGCCGGATCATCATTGAAGTTTTGTCTTGTGGCGGCGGGAGAAGCCGACCTTTATCCACGACTTGGCCGGACTATGGAGTGGGACACGGCCGCTGGTCACGCAGTACTAAGAGGGGCCGGTGGCCATATTGTGCGGTTTGATGATCATACGCCTTTACTCTATGGAAAGCCTGATTTTGAAAATCCCTTTTTCATAGCCCATGCACCAAATGTGGTTCTGAAGCCTGCCTGATGAGTGTCGCAATTATCATACCCGCGCGCTTTGCATCCTCCAGATATCCTGGGAAACCTCTTGTGCACTTGAAGGGGGCCGATGGGACAAGCAAATCTTTGATCGAACGATCATGGCAAGCTGCCATGGCTGTCAAAGGAGTCGATCGTGTCGTGGTGGCGACAGATGATGATCGGATCAAATCAACGGCTGGCGGTTTTGGTGCAGAAGTCGTAATGACATCATCAGGCTGTCTGAATGGTACTGAGCGCTGTGCAGAAGCTGCTCAGATCATCGGGGATTACGATGTTATCGTAAATTTGCAGGGTGACGCCCCATTAACACCAGCGTGGTTTGTGGAAGATTTGATCGATGGTTTGACAGATGACAAAACCGTCAGCATCGCGACTCCGGTTTTGCAATGTGATGGGCGGGCGTTGAATGGCTTTCTGGAAGACAGGCGTGAGGGTCGGGTGGGCGGAACAACCGCTGTTTTCGACAGGAAAAATCATGCACTCTATTTCTCGAAAGAGGTTATTCCATTTACATCCACAACCTATGCAGACGATGAAATAACACCGGTTTTTCATCACGTTGGTGTTTACGCTTACAGACCATCCGCCTTGTTGGAATACTCACAATGGTCCGCTGGACCGTTGGAGACGTTAGAAGGTCTGGAACAGCTCAGGTTCATGGAAAACGGACACAAAGTTCTTTGTGTTCAAGTCGAAGCCCGCGGCCGTCAGTTCTGGGAACTTAACAACCCAGAGGATGTTGAACGGTTAGAGTCAATGATGGCTGAGATGGGCATTTCCTGACTTGGCATAGCTCCGCTTATTAATGCAGCGATATATGGCGCAAGAAGACCTCACTACTTGTGCCGGTACTTCTCGTTACAATAAAATGTTTAAAGTGATAGGTATTTAATAAGAATCTGGGTTCTTGTTAGAAATCAGTGTTTCACCATGGTGTCATAATAGCTGTAATCGAGGATTTGCATGAAACGTAAGGTAACAAAAGCGGTGTTTCCGGTAGCTGGCTTAGGTACGCGGTTTTTACCTGCGACCAAATCCATCCCGAAGGAAATCATGACTTTGGTGGATCGCCCCTTGATCCAGTATGCAATTGACGAGGCTCGCGCAGCTGGCATCAAAGAGTTCATATTTGTAACCTCACGCGGTAAGGGTGCGCTTGAAGATTACTTTGACCATGCGCCAGAGCTGGAAAATTCCCTTCGCAAGAAAAAGAAAACCGATCTTCTTGGTATTTTGAAGAATACCAATATGGATAGTGGCGCTATTGCCTATATCAGACAACACAAAGCGCTGGGCCTCGGGCACGCGGTTTGGTGCGCGAGACGGCTGATTGCGAATGAGCCATTTGCGGTCATTCTGCCCGATGACGTGATCGCAGCTGAAAAGCCCTGTCTTCAGCAAATGGTAGAAGCCCATGCTGAAACAGGCGGATGTATGGTTGCTGCTATGGAAGTAGCGCCTGAAAAAGCGTCAGCTTACGGTGTTTTGGATGTAAAAGAAGATATGGGTGCGATGGTGTCGGTCAATGGCATGGTAGAAAAACCCACTGCCGAGAAGGCTCCATCCAACCTTGCTGTTATTGGTCGCTATATCCTGACCCCGAAAGTGCTGAACAACCTCACCCAGATCAAACGTGGGGCCGGCGGCGAAATTCAGCTGACGGATGCGATTGCAAAAGAAATCGACGAAGGTCGCGATGTATTCGGCTATCGCTTCCGGGGTCAACGCTTTGATTGCGGTTCCAAGGCGGGTTATCTTCAAGCTACTGTTGCTTTCGGCTTGGCACGTGAAGAACTTGGCGCAGAATTTGCCCAATACCTTGATGAGATGGCAGCTGTTCGCAAAGCAGCACAATAATAAAGAGGCCATCCATGACATCTAATGTTCTTGTTACGGGTGGTGCCGGATATATCGGGTCTCATGCCTGCAAAGCTCTGTCAAAGGCAGGCTTTACACCGATCACGTTTGATAATCTGTCCACCGGCTGGGCAGATTCTGTTAAGTTCGGCCCTTTGGAACAAGGCGATCTATTGGACCTGACACGCCTGCAAGAGGTATTCCAGAAATACAAACCTATTGCCGTCATGCATTTTGCTGCACTTAGCCAGGTGGGTGAGTCTATGTTGGACCCAGGTATTTACTGGCGAAATAATGTTTGCGGATCGCTTAACTTGATCGAAGCAGCCGTTGCCTCAGACTGTATGCGTTTTGTTTTCTCATCAACATGTGCGACATATGGGGAACAAGATGGTGTGACGCTGACAGAAGATAGCGCACAACATCCGATTAATGCTTATGGCGCGTCGAAACGTGCCATTGAAGATATGTTGAAAAGCTTTGCCCAAAGCCATGGGCTGAAAAGCGTTATATTCCGCTATTTTAATGTTGCTGGTGCGGACCCGGATGGTGAGGTCGGCGAGTGTCACCAACCTGAAACCCATCTTATCCCTCTGATGCTGGATGCTATTGATGGGAAAAGGGACGCTCTGACGATCTATGGCACAGACTATGACACGCCCGACGGGACCTGCATACGTGACTATGTCCACGTCATGGACCTTGTGGATGCGCATGTTCAGGGATTGTCATGGCTGCTTGAGGGTAAGGAAAGCACAGTATTTAACTTGGGCACTGGGACTGGCTTTTCTGTCAGAGAAGTTATTGATCACAGTAGCGCTGTGACAAACAAGGCCGTTCCAATTGTCGAAGGGGTGCGCCGATCCGGGGATTGTACAAGACTTGTGTCCGGTAGCCAGCTTGCTCGAAGCAAACTGGGATGGACCCCAAAACGCTCTACTTTACAGGCGATGATAACAGATGCTTGGCGATGGCATCAGACAGGACACTACGATAAATAGGCCCGCGACAACAGAACCAGACACAAGGGTCGGATTGGGAATGAGGGTCGGGCAACAGCTTTGGGCAGCATATCGAATGCGTCTGAAGCGACGCCGACTATTGTACAGATCCTTTCGGAAGCGCGGTCAATTGAAGACTTGTGTGAACCGGACGGCTCAAATTGAGCCAGATGACATTCTTGTGGCCTCTACTGTTCGCAACGAAGCACTCAGGCTGCCATTTTTCCTGAACCATTATCGTCAGTTGGGTGTGAATCATTTCTTGTTTGTCGATAATGATAGTGATGATGGCACACGGGAGTATCTGATCACGCAGCCTGACGTCTCACTTTGGATGACAAAAGACAGCTATAAACTATCAAGATTTGGTGTTGATTGGCTCACACGGCTTCAGATGATTTATGCGCATGGTCACTGGTGCCTGACATTGGATGCGGATGAGGTTTTTATCTATCCCTACTGGGATACGCGCCCGCTCAAAGCATTGACTGAATGGTTGGACAAATCATCAATCCGATCCTTCGGGGCGATGATGCTGGATATGTATCCCAAAGGCCCAATCAGCGCATCGCAATATGAACCGGGACAAGATCCGCTTGAGGTATTATCTTGGTTCGATAGCGGGAATTATACAATCAGGCGTCACCGCGATCTAAACAGCCTTTGGATACAAGGCGGTGTGCGTGCCCGAAGATTTTTGCAGACCAACCCAAACGCTCTCCGACGTTGAGCAAGACACCTTTGGTCAAATGGCATCGCAGATATGCATATGTCAGCTCTACCCACTCTTTACTACCGCCTGCTTTGAATAAGGTTTACGGTGAAAATGGCGGGGAGAGCACAACAGGCGTTCTGCTGCATACAAAGTTTTTGCCTGAAGTCGCTGCGAAGTCTCAAATAGAATTGCAACGAAAGCAGCACTTCGCAAATAGCGAATTATATGAAAGCTATTACACTGAGCTCATGGAAAGCCCTGACTTATGGTGTGATAGGTCAATAAAATATATAAGCTGGCGGCAGCTTGAAGCGCTGGGCTTGATGTCCAAAGGGTCTTGGCCCTGATTGTATTCTTCGAATTAAACCAAAACACTTTACTAAACCGCAAGCCCTCGCTGATCATCTCGTCCCATTGCGATCAATATAGGATCATCTGCCTGACGCGTCTGAAAGGCTTCTTTGCTGTCTATGCCTTGCCAGTTGATGGCAATCAGGGATTGCGCAATTGCGCCACCAAGCGTTGTGCCAGGCCCCGTGACGATGAAGACATCTGGTGCAAAACTACGGGCAGCGACCTGAACCGCCATTTTGAAATCGTAAGTCCCAACCACTTGCTGGCCAAGCGTGTAGTCTCGTAAAGCTGCAAGGTTGCTGGATTTCGGATACCAGATTGCGCCGCGTCCATCGATCAGTGGCTTTGCCGGATCCTGAAATAGCGCCAACCCTAAACGGATGCGCCCCATTTCGGCAACGTGTGCTTGAAGATCTGTGTGGAAGGCCGCGTGATTGGGCAGGCGCATCGGATAACGGCCCAACTTTGGCTCTATGCTAGCTTCAAATGCGCTAAGCCCAGCTTCATTTCCCGCAACCACCAGCATACCGCCCAGATGGATCGAAACATGGAGGATATGATCGGGTTTCGCATTTACCTCGCTTACATAGCTAAGTAATCGGTCGCGCAGACCGGATATCTCGGACCAGTTTTCGTCTACAAAAGGGTAAAGCGTTTGTCCGCCAATCATGCTGTCTTGCATGAGTGTGCCCATTGTATTGACGACCTCAAAGCCGTCCATATGACTGACAGCGCCTGCAACCGCTAGTGCGGTATACCACCCCATGGAGTTTCCGGTCACTGCAAGAATGTTGTAGTTATCAATAATCTTTTTGGCGTCTAAATATGAGGAAGCATAAATAAGTGGTGAAGCATTATCACCGCGCGTGTAGCGCGCAGCAGAGAACTGGGGTGCCGCATCCAGTTGTGATATTGGATCCTGGTCTTGCGCGCGCCGAAAAGTATCGAACTCTTCTAAAACCTTAGCCTGATCAGCGTGGTAGCGGCGCAGATAACCCAGCTCGGGTTTGTTATATGTCCCCCGACCGGGGCAAATCACAACCGCAGTTTTTTTCATGTCTTGCGCTCGCAAAGCTCTGCAGCAGCACTAACGATACCATCGGCTGAAGGCAAGGACGCAGCATAAGCGGGACCGGTGGCGATAAAGCAGTCTTCAGCCGTCACACGGGCGACCCTTTTACGTCCGGCTTCGGTAAATAGCGCCATCAAAGCTTCGGACTGGCTACCGGTGCGGCGACATTCATCAACGATTAGTATTGCTGAACAATCTTTGGTTTGATCAAGTAGTGCTTCGACTGGCAAAGGTGCGATCCAGCGCATATCGATCACGCGTGCATTGATCTCATGAGCAGCTAACCTTTTGACTGCTTGTTGCGATAGATATGTGCCGTTGCCATAGGTGACGATAGCAAGATCAGTGCCGTTGCCATGTACGCCGACCTCGCCCAGAGAAATGTGTTGATCAGGCGTAGGGTAGAGTCTCATCCATGACTTGTCGCCGTCCTCGTGCAGATCGCGCATTGGATAGAGCGCGATAGGTTCAAGGAATACCACAACGCGCTGTTCTTCGCGGGCCAAATGTACCGACTCACGGAGCATCATCGCTGCATCTGCCCCGTTGGACGGGCAGGCAATGATAATGCCTGGAATATCCCTCAGAACAGCGAGGCTATTGTCATTATGGAAGTGCCCGCCAAATCCTTTCTGATAGCCCAGACCAGCAATCCGAAGTACCATTGGGTTCGTATATTGCCCGTTCGAGAAAAAGCTTAGTGTTGCTGCTTCACCGCGTAACTGATCCTCTGCATTGTGCAGGTAGGCAAGAAACTGAATCTCTGGAATTGGAAGAAATCCGTTATGACTTAATCCGATGGCGAGCCCGAGAATGGATTGCTCATCCAGAAGCGTGTCAATCACCCGGTCGGGACCAAATCTGGCCTGCAATTTCTGGGTAACACCATAAACACCACCTTTTCGGCCAACATCTTCACCGGCCAGAACGACTTCACGATGCTCAAGCATCAGATCCGTCAAAGCCCAGCCAATCAACTTGTTCATGGGTTGCGGCTCGGACATGGCGCGAAGATCGGCACCAAACGCGGCAGTTCGATCTGCTTCCGATGGACCATTGGTTGGTTGGTTTTTGCGCGGGGGTGGCACCAGACTGGCTGCCACATCGGTATATCGTTTCAGCTTTGGCCGTCGAACAACCTGTGCTGCAATACGGCTGCAAAGTTCGCCGGTTGCGGTGTAAATCTCCAACGCCTCAGAAGGCGAACATGCCCCGGCTTCGGATAAAATCCGCACAGAATGTAGCAAAGGGTCATTACCTTCATCCGCCTCAATCGCGTCTTTGTTCCGGTAGCTGGCCTCAACGTCTGAACCGGCATGACCATAGAGACGAACGGTACGCATATGCAGAAAGGCAGGTTTCCTGTGGCGGCGAACGTATTCCGCAGTTTGCTCAGTGACCTGCAAAGTCTGAACCATATCAAGCCCGTCACAGGCGAAATACTTTAGCCCAGCGCGGTTGGCAAAATTTGCGGCGATCCAACCTTGGGGGGTTGGTGTAGAAATACCTATTCCATTGTCTTCGCATACAAAAAGAAGAGGCAGAGGGACCGATTGAAAACTTGTCCAGCAGGCGGCGTTGACTGCACCCTGGGCCGTCGAATGATTTGAAGATGCATCACCAAATGAACATAGTATAATCGCGTCATCTGGCAAGCATTTGTGTTCTGGTGAAGTGCGACGCGCCATTCCTATGGAATAGGCTGCTCCGACTGCTTTTGGCAGGTGGCTGGCAATGGTTGAGGTCTGCGGCGGAATGTTCAAGCTCTTTGATCCGAGCACTTTATGCCGTCCACCTGAAATCGGATCTTCCGATGAGGCGGCAAAACTTAATAAAATGTCCCATGCGGGTGTTTGTCCGGGCACTTGCGCTGCACGGCTGATTTGAAATGCTGCATCACGATAATGCAGAAAAGCCATGTCGGTGACGCGCAACGCATCAGCGACTGCTGCCATACCCTCATGACCACTGGAGCCGATTGTATAATATCCCTGACCTTCTTTTTGCATTGCCCGGCTTGTTCGGTCTAACTGGCGTGACAGACATTGAGACCGAAACAGGCTGACCAGCTTTTCCGCTGGAACATTGGCATTAAATCTGTTGCCAGGTGGGAAATCATGTCCACTAACTCGGTCTAAGAAGTTTTCATGCACAACGGCGGCGCGATCCATAAAGTGATGATCCTAGAAAAAGCCACAACTGGCGGTGATCGTCCGATTCGGGACTTGCGCAGGAAAGGTATGGGTTATTTCAGTTTGCATGTCCGTCAATTTCTTCTTGAAAAGTTACCTTTGTGCAAGTGCTTTGCCAAAATATTGGGCGAATGGTTTGATGGGTTTCTGAACACTGGTTTTGAGGTTTTATCGATAAAATCGCTCCATGGGGGAGACCGCGCGATATTGGCCTGCTAAAGATGTGTTGGGGATATAATTTAGCATCTTGATATGCGGGCAAAATGGTAAACGCTCATTACTTTGACATTAACTCATGAAAGACCTTTTTCATTGGCTGCAAAAAGGTCGGCTTGAAGAATATGCGCAAGCGTTCAAGGATGCTGCAATAGGGTTAGATATAGTCGGTGAGCTGACTGAAAAAGACCTACAACAAATTGGCCTTCCGATCGGTGACCGCAAACGATTCCTCCGATTGCTTGAAACGCATCCGCCCGGTGCAACTTCAGAAGACTACAAAGGTGCGAATACGCCTCTGACTTCTGGAAACGCACCTATGGCAGAGCGTCGTCAAATGAGCGTTCTATTCTGCGATCTGGTCGGTTGGACCGCGCTATCAGCGCAGCATGATCCTGAAGATCTGAGCAAAACACTTGCGGCATGCAGATCTGCATGGGCCAGGGCAATAGATCGTTATGATGGTTTTATCGCCCAGCATCTGGGCGATGGACTCATGGCTTACTTCGGCCACCCTCAGGCTCATGAGGATGATGCCGAACGTGCGATATTGGCTGGGCTCGAAATTGTCTCTGTGATTGAGCATCTGCAAAAAAGCGCAAAGCACGAAATTGATCAGAACCTATTCGTGCGTGTTGGTATTGCAACGGGCAAAGTGCTGGTAGGTGAGGTCGCTCATGGCACGCCAAATGAAGTCAGCGTTCTGGGCTATACACCGAATTTTGCGGCCCGCTTGCAGGGTCTGGCTGAGCCGAACACCGTTGTCGTCAGCGCGACAACTGAAACTCTTGCACGTCGCCGCTTCCACTTCGAAGCAAGAGACGGGGTCGATATCAAAGGTGTAAGCGGTAAGAGCCGTATCTACAAAGTTATCCGCCGTATCCACAGCGAGGAAGAGCTCGCTCATCATGATGGTAACGAGAATTTGCCTCTGGTTGGTCGAGTTCATGAGCTTGGCCTGCTGGAAGATCGTTGGCACTCTGCCCAAGAGGGCGAAGGTCAGGTCGTTATCCTGTCTGGGGAAGCTGGCATTGGAAAGTCGCGCACGGCAGAGGCGCTATTTCAACGGGTCAATGGCTTTGGTGTTGTTCGAAACCGGCTTAACTGCTCTTCCTATTATACGAACAGTACCCTGCACCCTATTGTTGAGTTTCTGTCAGCAAAGGCCAACATCAATACATCTGACACACCAGAAGCCAAAACCAAGAAACTGATCCGTTTTCTTGCGACCCATGGTGTAACCGATGATACCGAGCAAACCCTTTTCGCTGAGCTTTTGCTCATTCAGGGTGGCTCGGAAAAACTGACGACAATGTCCTCTGAACGCCAGAAAGAGGAAACTTTGCGCAGCATCATACGTTTATTACTGCACGCTGCGGCGTCGCGCCCGACCCTGATCGTGTTCGAGGACGTGCATTGGGCTGATCCTACATCTTTGGAACTGTTGGACGCACTTGCCGAGCAGATACAGGACCTGCGTGTAATGCTGATCATTACGGTACGGGATGATACTGCGTTGCGTGTGAAAAAATTTACCCACGCCACCTCTCTGCAACTTAACAGACTAACGCGCAGTCTGGCGGTTGAAATTGTCCGGAATGTCTCGAAAGATATTCATCTAGATCAGGACATGATCGACCAAATCCTGAGCAAATCCGACGGTATTCCACTTTTTCTGGAAGAAATGACCAAAACCATAAAGGGTAACATTCACCGTCAGACAGGAGATGAACCCGCAGTCGGAAAGCAGCTTGAAGATCACATGGCAATTCCAGCGACACTCTACGATCTGCTGATGTCGAGGCTTGATGACTATCCCAAGGTTAAGGAAGCCGCAGGATGTGCATCTGCAATCGGGCGTGAATTTTCAGAACAACTTCTGTCCGAAGTTCTTGGCCTTGATAAGGTGGAGACCCGCCGCAGGCTGGCGCGCCTGGTCGAAACCGGGCTTGTTTTTCGCAGTACGCGTCGCAAAAAATCCAGTTTCATCTTCAAGCATGCCCTTGTTCAGGACGCTGCATACGACAGTATGATGAAGAGCACTCGGAAGGACCTTCACGGTCGTATTGCGGATACGTTGGAAACCACATTCCCAATAATGGCTGACCAGTCGCCTGAAATCGTTGCCCAGCATTTCCAGCTCGCCGATGAGGAAGACAAGGCACTACAGTATTGGGAAAAGGCCGGGCTTAAGGCAATGGAACATTCCGCAACAAAGGAAGCAATTGCCCATTTGACACGTGCAATCAACCTATTGGATGGGAAAGATGCGACAGATGATGACCTAAAACGCCAAATATCGCTTTTGACAATGTACGGAGCCGCATTAACCAGTGTGAAGGGCTACACATCGTCTGAGACAGTAGAAGCGTATGAGCGTGCATGGGCGCTTGCTGAAAAGCTTGATGATTCCTCCCATTTTCAGGAAATTGTCTACGGGATGTGGAATTCGGCTCAGGTTGGGTCAGACTATGAGCGCGCGCAATCATTGGCCAGTTTGTGTCTTAGCCATGCTGAAAAACGACAGGATACTGTATCGCTTCTTATCGCGCATAATCTCAACGGCGTAACAGCTGTTTTGCGTGGGGAACATGTGATAGCCGGCGAGCATTTGACCAAATCGGTCGCGCTTTACGATCCGATCCGTTACAGATCTCTTGCTTTGACCACCGGTGAAGATCCGGGCGTGGAAAGCTTGTCTTATCTTGCCCTTAACCGATGGTATCTGGGCGATCCGGCCGATGCATTGGAATATGCGGACCGTTCAATCACGCTCGCGCGAGAAATAGCGTACAAGCATTCTTTGATTTATTCCCTATCAATGACGGGAGCTCTTCAACACTTTTTGAAAAAGCCAGAGGAGTTGATCATCACTGCGGATGAAATCATCAAGCTTTCCAAAGAACAGGATTACCCGTTTTTCCTGGAATGGGGTCAGAACCTGAAAGGCTGGGCATTAGTTGAAACCGGGGCTCTCGATGACGGTGTTGCCTTGATGGATAATGGTTGGAAGCAAGGTTTCACCACGATGCTTTTTGCAAAGGTCTGCCTGAAAACTGACTCTGCTGAAACTGGTCTTGCCCTTATTGACGAACTGATCGAGACGCAACCTTGCTACTCTGCCGAGGCGCGACGGGTAAAGGGTGAGCTGTTTCTTTTGCGTTCGCCTGACTTGCGGGATCAAGCCGAACAGTGTTTTCGGGATGCCCTGAATGTTGCGAAGAGGCAGAGCGCCAACTCTTTGTACCTCAAGGCCGCAATCAGCTTGGCGAGATCCCAGCGCGAGGCCGAGACATGGCATGATGCTTCTGATGTCTTGATCGAGGCGATCAACGGGATAAAAAGCAATTACATTTCTCCCGACTTAACCGAAGCAAATGCCCTACTGGCATCTAATACGAAGCTGAAGTCCAACGGTTGCTGATGACAAGGCCCTGCAATCAAACAGATACTTTGCGCGTTATATCGGATCTTGCCCGTTCTGACCGCACGCTACGTCTGTCAGACACAGCCGGCTTTCTTGCGAAGGAACTGCGTCCCCGTCCTTATGATCAAGATACGCTTTTTGCAGATATGGCAACACAGACCTCTGCGCTTTTCACTGATTTTCCCACACCACTACGTGCTGACATGACAGTCGATACCTTTGTCGATTTCCTAAGTAATAGTACGGCACGGGACCGCTATAAGATCAGATTTGGTGATAATGACACCGTGCAGAATCTTACCCTTCGGGAGCTTATGCTGCGCTGGCGCGCATCACGAACAGTTCTGGGTATTTCTGACCTGCCTGTGCGCGGCGGCGAACTTGCAACCGTCTTTGATGAGAATTTCCTAAGTTTTTGCAATCTGATGCAGCTTAGTACACCGCTGATACGCCGATTGGAGATGCTAACTGCAGTGATCACCAAAGCAGGAAAGCTGACAGATTCGCACTCTGATGATCTCGCCGTCTGCAACCATTGCGTTCTGGGTCAAAAACTCTGGTTTGCTTGGGATACGCTCGAGGGCTTGCAAGCCGGTCTTGAAGATGTGGAACGGGTCACTGTCAGGGGTCGCGCAGATTTTTCGATCGACCGTTTCTCATCTCTGAAAACAGCGCACTGGTTTTTTGTTGGCCCAGGTGAGACGGTTTTCCTGCCCGGAAGATACACACATCGGGTCTATACGCTTGAAGATTACATAGGTGTCGGAAGCTTCTATGTGACCTTGCCAAATATCCTGCATACTGCTTCGCGCTGGCTTATGCATGGCTCAATATGGGATTCAGGCAATGGCCAGAGTATAGCACGCCCTGTTGATGACATCTTGAATGCGGGGTTGGACAAACTTCGCATGCTTGAAACAAGCTCAGACGAGGAACGCAATAGATGGGGTTGCCGACAATTGCCTAGAGCCGTTCAGCATTGGAGAGATGAGTTCAGTTCTGATACAGCGCAGTTGCAAGAACCCTTGAAGGCTATAGGCGAGCTGCTTGCAGACATTATCCGCATTGACGATTCCTACAATAAACCTGTTTAGCCAGTTACAATCTGACTAATTTCTTATTTGTGAGGGTTCTTCTTCGTGGTTGTTCCATCACCGCCACCACGTTTTTGCCTGATGTCTTTCAGACAGGTCAGGGCGGTATTTACATCCTCAATCTGGGCAAGCGCGCTTTTTTGCGTCCGCAGCAGAATGTCTTCAATTTTTCCAAGCTGCGCTTCTGAAAGCTCATTCAGATCGGTTTCCAGAACGAATATTGTAAGATCACTCATTGCTATCTCCCCTTTTGTTTCTAACTTTGACAAGGCGTGCTGCTCAGGTCAAGCTGCATCAGATCATTACTGAATCCAGCGGAAGATAATTTCTGAAAGGTGATTGAACTTGGACACAAAGCAATTTGACTGCGCAAAATGCCCAGGCTTCTGTTGTTCCTACGATGTTATCAAACTGACGGAGAATGATATTGAGCGTATTTCGCTACATCTTGATATATCTACGGAAGATTGCATTACGCGCTACACGAAATACGGCAGTTTCCATGGCGAAAGCCGGTACCCCACAATGATGAAGCACAAGCACGACAGGTATTTCGGTACTATTTGCACTTTCTTTGATGAGAGCAGGCGGCATTGCAAAATCTATGATGTACGTCCTGAGACGTGCAGAGCCTATCCAGGCGGTACAACCTGTGGGTACTATGATTTTCTGACATTTGAGCGAAAGCTACAGGGTAATGAAGACCACGTCGCTGTTACTGGTTAAGTGTACTACATTGCTTTATGTTTTTAGGCAGACATATTTCTGGCCAAATCGACGCTGATCAACGGTACAGATATCAGAAAATAGAGGTAAGCAACATGAGCATGAACGGCAAAAGTGTTCTGTTGGAATCCCTTAATGCAGGTGATCTTCAAGACTTGCGAAGCCTTGCGAGGCAGGTCCGCTATCCCGCTGGTACGTCAGTATTTTGTGTGGGCGATCCAGGCGATACTCTTTTGATGATTGAAAAGGGTCAGCTCGAAATTTCTATCACTGCGCAATCGGGGCGCAAATCAGTGTTGAACCATATGGGTGCTGGCGAGGTACTGGGAGAAATTGCCATCATGGATGGTGGCAAACGCAGCGCTGATGTCGTTGCCCGAACGGATGTTGAAGCCCTGATCCTGCACAGGCGTGAGCTTCTGTCATTTCTTATGGAACGCCCCGAAGCTGTCTTCGGTCTGATTGGTGAGCTTTGCGGAAAGGTGCGTAATGCGTCTGATATGTTTGCTGCTCAGTCGCAACCCACTGCACCGTCACGTTTGGCGCGGTGCCTTCTACGTCTTGCAGCCAAGTGGGGTGAGGAAACCGCTGATGGAACAATGATCCGTATTGCGGGATCATTTTCCCAGACAGATTTGGGCGCATTTTCCGGACTTGCTCGTGAAAACGTAAACCGACATATGAAGGCATGGATTGCAGACGACATTGTCCAGATGACGCCGTCGGGAATAGTCCTCAAAAATATCAAAAGTTTAGAAGAAATTGCCCAGATTTAAGCGTGGACTGCATAAATATTCCGCGGCTGTGACGTCCGTCACAGCAACATGAATGGGTAATAATGCATAATGGATGCGTGATCTGATGTGCCGTTGAGTATTATAGATATTCAATCAGATCATCTGCCTTTCGCCGTATTAAGACAGGTAGAAGTAACGAGTAATTAACGCCCAATTTTGCTGCTGCAAGAGACGCGGCCCTTCATTTCGAGGGCCGCGTATTTGGTTTAACAGGCGACTACACATCCTTTTCCTGTATTGTCAGATGCTACAGAATTCATCACTCAGCCAATCCGCTTGCTCTGCCACCGTCTTTCAAGGTCGATAGCACGCCTTTTAGTAATGCAAACTGCTTCGCCCGTTTGCGGCGCGAGAAAAGGACAACGACAGAAAGGGTCTGCAGGAATGCGGATTGCAGTGAGCTAAGAAAAGGAATGGGGCGGTTATGCTTGCGCATCGAATAGACGCGTGACCTACCCATATGGTAGGCTTTCAGTGCTGCGACGTCCGCGCTGCGGATTGTAGACTTTCCACCCTGATGCGTGACAACTGCATTGCGAATGAACATGAGTGGACCACATGTATTTCGCAATCTGACTGCGAGATCATCATCCTCATGATACAGAAATATTTCGGGGTCGAAGCCATTGACCTTATTAAAGTTTTCACGAGATACAAAAAGCGCGGCCCCGGACAAAACCGAGACCTCCTGATCTGCTTTGGGCCAGCCACGTTGCATCCGTTCGGACCGTGGTATGAGATGGCTATGCCTTTTGAAATAGGCTGATCCATCACTGTTTCGGATGCGCGGGTTCATTCCGGATACTTTAGGGTATCTGTCAGCGGCAATCAGAAGCTGTTTTAAAGCATCGGAATGCAACTCAGCATCTGGGTTTAAAAACAGTAGATATTCTGTCTTCGCAGCCATGGCGCCTTGATTGCAAGCAAAGCCAAAGCCTTTGTTGTTTTCATTACAGATCAGCTTTGCACCGTGCTTGTCGGCAAGCTGTGACAATCCACTTGTATCGACAGATGCGTTATCAACAAGCACAACACTGGCCTGATCAGGGTCAACAGATGCTAGCATTGCAGGCAATACGGTAATGCTATTGTAGCAGACCGAAATTATTGTGATCCGTGTCGCGCTCTCAGCGTTTGACATTATCTGCTCTACCTTTGCCAGATCATTACAGTATCTGAGCTTTAGGAATGAGGTAAAGATGTTTTTCAGACAGTTAAAAGTGTAAGTTACTACCTGTTTTGAGCATATTCTTGCGCGATTTAAACCACTTTTACATCCCCAGATAGGGCGGGTAGGTTTCCTTTTGAGCTCAGCAAGCCCCGGTGGCTAGTTTTCATCTAAGCGCAGGCCATGGGCATCTGTGATGTCCAATTTTGATGTCAACCTTGACCTTTGATACAGTCTCTCAAGCATATAGGTAGGTGCATTAAATAGTGCAGCGAAAGCATGCGCTTTTTATAAAAGAAAACGGTACGTAACATCCCGCGAATATGCAGAGCGTATTAAAGCAACTGAACCAGACCAATCTGTTTTTTTATGTTTTCGGATACAGATATATTTTCTGGACCTGACAAGCGATCACGAATTTCATGCAACTTTATATCTTTAAGAAGCGAGCGCCATGTAATTTCATATTGATCAGGTATTATAAATACTGAGTCATCCAGTAGCTTTTTTAGTGCCTCCATTGACTGTATAAGTAGGTCAATCTTTTGAACTTCTGTTTTCTGTTTATCCGTCAATGAATTTCTTTCATTGATTTCTAAAATAACGCTTTCAAGGGAACTTGCAACGCGGGATAGATGCGATACTTCGATAGATATTCTGCTTAGAAATAAAGATAGGGACTCTTCCTTAACACCGTCAGTCATTAAAGACGCCCAACTACACGCTCGATGCAGCCTTTCATTGAGTCTGGAGTAAATGGCTTCTGAATGAAATTATTCATCGCAAGCTGTTGGCCCATTTTAATAACTTGAGGGTCCGGTTTTCCAGAAACAAGTATGAAACCAATCTTTTGCGTTGTGCGATTCAATCTGAGCCCTTTCAAAAGCTCCAGACCATTCATTCCAGGCATATTATAATCTGAAATAACAAGATGAACTGGATTAGCAGCAAGGACGTTCAAAGCCGATGCGCCGTCATTCATAGTATTGTAATGGGATACCCCCATCCAATCCAATGCTTGAGTAATCAACCCACGGCTGGTAGCCATGTCGTCGACAACCATAACGCGAATGCTATCTTTGAGTGACATTAATATTCCTCTGAATGCGGGTTATATTTTCTGATAGGTTGTCACACCAGTATTTTTCAGTGTTTCCAAAGCTTTTCCTGAGACCCTTTCAGAATGGCCTATGAACAAAAAGCCATTCGGGTTTAATAGATTGGAAAATTCTTTCCAGATCTTTTGTTGTGTCTCTCGGTCGAAGTATATTGCAACATTTCTGCAAAAAATTATGTCAAAAGGTCCGTTGAAAGGCCAGTTTTCAATCAAATTTAGTTGCTTAAAGCTTATAATATTTTTAACGCTATTCCTAACTTCCATATAACCATTTTCAATTCTACTTTGATCAAAAAAACGATCCTTATATGTCGTTGGTATATTTTCTAATAAACTTTCTTCATATATACCGTTTTGGGCAATTCTAAGAATTGATTTATCAATGTCAGTCGCGAGGATTTTTATATCAAGCTCTTGTACATTCGGACATGACTCTAAAACTGTAAAAGCGATACTATATGGTTCCTGTCCACTGGAACACCCAGCGGACCATATGCGCGCGCGGCCGCCGGACCTCACCTTATCTATTAATGGCTCCAGAATCTGTGACCGCATTATTTCAAAATGATGATCTTCACGGAAAAAACTTGTAACATTTGTCGTCAGGGCCGAGAGCATATGCTCCCTTTCAGATATACCCTCGGGTTTCGAGATAAACTGGCAATATTCTGCAAAACCGGCCATTTCAAGATGTCTGACACGCTTTGCGAGCCGGGAATAAACCAGAGGTTTTTTAGTATCAGGTAGGCTGATACCAGCCCAGGACTTTAACTTTGTCGCGATTTTCTCAAAATCTTCTTGGCTGAATGAAAATTCTCGCGTTTGCTTTGCTTGCAGTTGTGCGTTCTGAATATTCATACCGATATTCCTTCCGACGCGGGCAGGATGTGGGTAAGATCAATCAACCGGATCATCCGCTCATCTTCTGCAATTACACCTTTAATGAAGGTTTTAACCTGCTCTGATGCGATATCGGGCGTCGGTTGGATGACGTCAGATGAGATGCTGAGGATTTCGAATACAGCTTCGACAAGAAGTCCAATGACCTGATCCTCAACAACCGCTATCATGATGACGTTACGCTCAGAATCCGGCAGGGCCTCAAGACCGATACGTGCTGCCAGATCAACAATCGGAACAACGGAGCCTCTGAGGTTTATGACACCGCGCACATAACTTGGGGCGCGCGGTAAGCTTGTTGTGCTGGTCCATCCACGGATTTCTCGAACAGACATGATGTCTATACAAAAATCCTGCTCTGCTGTTCTAAAGGCTACAAGTTCCGGCGTACCAGTCGTGATATTGGGCGGTTGATCAAGCATAGGAGAGCTCCAGGTCGGAGTGTTCAAGTGTATTGGTTGCACCTTCGATCAGAAGGCTGGTGTCGAGTATCAATGCGACACGGCCGTCACCAAATACGGTAGCTGCTGCAATGCATGGAACGCGACCATAGTTTTCTTCAAGGCTTTTGATAACGACTTGACGCTGATCATGGATGTTGTCGACCAGCAAGGCGCCGCGCAGTCCTTCCTCGGTCTCAACAATCAGGATGACTTTGCCTTCGGGCTCTTTTGTGCAATCCGAATACCCAAGTGTATGGGCGACATCAATGACAGGTAAGTACATGCCGCGTACTGCAATAACATGTTGGCCATCGCCTATCTGATGGAAGTCTTTTGCATTGGGCCGCATTGTCTCGATTATTGCGGTAAGGGGGACGACCATGTTTTGTTCAGCTACGTCGACGACCATGCCATCCAAAACTGCAAGCGTGAGTGGAAGGCTGATTGTGAAGACAGTGCCTTGACCGGGGTGCGAAGAAATTGTGACACTTCCATCAAGCTCGTTTATTGCGCTTTTGACCACATCCATCCCAACGCCACGCCCGGATAGGCTGGAAACTTCTGACGCGGTGGAAAATCCCGGAAGAAACAGAAGGTTGTCAATTTCAGAATCCGAGAGCTCAGAATTTTTGGCGATGAGTCCCTTTTCTTCTGCAATTTTCTTCACTTTGTCTCGGTTGATTCCAGCACCATCATCCGAGATCGTGATCACAACCCGCCCTGATCTGTGACCTGCCGTCAGAAGCACAGTACCGGTTTCTTGCTTGCCGATTTGCAGTCTTTTTTCCGGAGCTTCCAGACCATGATCAATCGCGTTGCGGATCATATGGGTCAATGGGTCAGACAGTTTTTCGAAGACGGTTTTGTCCACCTCGGTCATGTCGCCTTCGGTTTGCAACACAACTGCCTTGCCCGATGCCTCCCCTGCTTCCCTGACAATGCGAAACATTCTTTGGAACAACGGTTTCACGGGTTGAGCACGGATTGCCATGACGCTTTCTTGAATTTCGCGCGATAGCTGGCGCAGCTCATCCAGGCCCAGCAATACATCAGACCCAGGGGCTAGATTTATCTGCTCGACAGCTTGATTGAGCATAGCCTGATGTATGACCAGTTCCCCCACAACATTGACCAGCCGATCTACGCGGTCGAGATTTACGCGTATCGTATGATTTGCCTGACGTGGTTTTTTGGCCTGTCCCGGATCAGCTTCTGGTTTGCTTGGCAATAGTTCGATGTTTGGCTCAACAGGTGTAATTTCTGGCCGTTGAATGACAGGGGTAGGGGGATCTTCAATGGTAGGCGCTTCAATAACAGGTAACGGTGCGGCAATCGGTGTGATCTCTAAATCGCAGAGGCCATCAACAAACTCGAAAACTTCTTCGACATCCTCTATTTTCTTATCAGACGTCAGAGAGATTTCCCAAGACAGATACGGCTCTTCCGGATCAAACGCGTCAAGCTCAGGAATGAGAGATGTATCCAGATTGATGTCCACCGTTCCTAGCGTTGCCAGCTCCCGGAGCAGAAGCGCGGGGTCATTGCCACTTTGATACAAACCTTGCTGTGGGCGGAACTTGATACTGAACCCGCCAGAGCTTTCAGAAACTTCGGGCAGATCAAGGCCAAAATCCAGCACGACTGGTTCAAAACTTACTTCGGGTACCGTTTCGCTCTTAGGCAAAGACCCAAGTGTGTTACTGAGTTCCTTAAGAATGGTTTGATGTTTGACCGTATCAAATGACAGCTCGTCCCGTGCGGCTGTTATCAGGTCAGACAGGTGATCATCTGCGTGGTGCAGAATCTTCATCAGATCAGGTGTAACGGACAGTTTGAATGAGCGAACTTCATCCAGAACTGTCTCAAACATATGAGCAAATTCAACCAGATCGCTTAGCTGAAACGCGCCTGCACCGCCTTTTATTGAGTGGACTGCTCGAAAGACAGAATTGATTGCTTCAGAGTCTGAGGGGGTATCCTCAATCAGGCGTAAGCCTTCGGCGACTGCTTCTGACAGGTCTTCGCATTCAAGGAAGAACATATCTCTCAGATCGGATGTCTCGGTCATAGCAGATTCACCCTGACGTAACGCGGCGAATAGCGGCGACGAGTTTATGTTCATCAAATGGCTTTACGATCCACCCAGTCGCACCAGCTTTGCGTGCGCGGTCTTTCAAATCAACAGCACTTTCAGTTGTCAGAATGAGAATGGGCAGCCCGCGTAATTCAGTTTTCTGCCGAATTGCGTCAATGAACCCAAAGCCATCCAAACGTGGCATGTTGATATCCGTAATTACGATATCCGGTATCTGGTCATCCAGCTTGGCAAGCCCATCCAACCCGTCCTCTGCCAGTTCAACATTAAAGCCAGCAGCGCATAATGCGTTGTTCAACATCGCCCGGATGGTGCGGGAATCGTCAACCGCAAGAACATTCGTTGTCATATATTCTGCCCTTCGAGTAGCGTTTCAGAAGAAAGGCCCAAGATCGCCAGGCCATCCATGAATACGTTTGACGGATTAATAATCCCGAAAGAAAATTGATCTTTTCCCCATGTATTCAGGGCGGACAGCATAACTTGAAGGCCACACGCGCTGAGATATTTTACGTCACTACAATCAAGCGCTATCTCTTCACCACGATATTTGGTCAGAGTTTCCAGCAACCGAATGCTGTTTTGAATATCAAGGGTTTCATCAATTTTGACCGTATGTGTCATGATTTCCTCAAGAAATAGTTGAACTGCATATCAATAGCAGCCTGAGTTTGATCGCAGATTTTATGAATGTGATTTTAGTACCCCAAGATTATGCCAAAACCTTATGAGAAGCGTTCTTTCTAGTATCACCTTTGATTTGATGATTAATTATCGCTTGGATATTTTTGATACGCCGTTCAATTTGGCGTAGATTTTCTGGTATTTCTTGCTCAAAAGATTTGAGCTGACTAATTATTTCACCAATACTATCTGTATCATTATCCAAACGCGCACTCTCGATCTCACACATCAATCGAGTAACATTCAAACCTGTTACAATTAGTTTCACACGTTTGAAATCATCCAGAAATTGCGATACTTTTCTTATAATATTCATAAACCCCTTTTGAGATTTATGCTCATATAGAAACTTTTGGTTTAGAAGGTTTTCAGCCTCTTTTTGGACGGATACCTGGTCTGATAATTCAGTCTCACTCTGGAAATGATTTACCATATCTATCTGTAACTGTTTACCGCAACTCAAGAAGAGACATTCATTAACCGTATCTATTATTTGACTTGTTGATTCAGAAAATCGGTCAATACTGTCTTTTAACTCATTTGCCAAAGCGCTATAGTTTTCTGATATAACGCTTATTGGGCCCGCCACCTCACCAAGTTGCACAGCTTGAATGCGCATATTCATTGGTGTGGCTTTGATCAAATTGAAAGCCTTCAAAATTATATTACGAAAATCAGCAACATCTTTCAAGTAAGTCTGAACGGTTTGAAAGCGGTGTATCGTTTTATCTGGCGCTGTATTTAGAACACTATTCCGATTCTGAAGCTCTGCAGCCAACGCATTTGTTATAAATGCCTGATAGTTTTCAAACCCATAAACTTGCAAACGCTCAAGAAATTTCTGCGCACTTTCCTCTGCGGATAAACCATACGTCAACTCGTCTTGTCGCAAGGTTTTATATTCTTCTTTTACTATTCTGAAGAAATCGCTTCCGGGCTTTATTCGAATAGAAAGATATCCGCTTTCTAATGGTGTAATGAACGCGAGCACCCAATAGAAGCGACCATCTGCGGCTCGGTTTTTCACATAAGCTGCTATAGGTTCATTATTCTGGATTGTGTTCCAAAATAACCAGAAGATACCTTTTGGCATGTCTGGATGGCGCACTATTTTATGTGGTGCATTCAGAAGATCATCCCAGTTGTAAAGGCTCACACGCTGGAATATGGAGTTACCTGCCTTAATAACCCCACGATCATCAGTCCGAGAGAAAAATAACTCATCATACTGGAATTCTACTTCATGAGTTAAAGTTTTTTTCTCATCCATTTGGAAGCTGTGCCATTTGTTGTTTGCATGGCAGTCATAAGATAAGAATCTTTTGCATTCGTTAAGAAGAGTAAGTTTGTTTCATTCTCTGATAGCGGGAATAGCTTCTTGATGTCCGTTTCAATGCTCAGTACGCTCGGATTCAATGACTATTGATACTCATAATTCGCTATCCCAAAGGATTGAGCAGAAGCGCGAGGATTTAATTGCTTTGACGCAGGATTTGGTGCGCATTCCGACACTGAATCCGCCAGGGGAATTTTATCGTGACATCTGTGAATATCTGAAGCGCAGGCTGGAATCCCTTGGATTTCATGTTGAACTGGTGCGTGCGCATGAGGCACCGGGGGATAGTGAAAAATACCCCAGATGGAACGTGATAGCGCGATTTGAAGGCGCGCAGGCTGGTGACTGCGTGCACTTCAATTCACATACGGATGTGGTTGAAGTCGGGCAAGGTTGGACAACCGACCCATTTGGCGGTGAACTGAAAGACGGTAAAATATACGGTCGTGGAACCTGCGATATGAAGGGCGGATTGGCGGCCTCTATCATTGCGGTCGAGGCCTTTTTAGAGATATTTCCGAATTTTGCAGGTGCGATAGAAATCTCTGGCACAGCTGATGAAGAAACCGGCGGCTATGGTGGCGTCGCTTACCTTGCAGAAAAAGGCTACTTCGCGCCAACCCGTGTGCAACACGTGATCATCCCGGAACCACTGCAAAAGGACCGGATATGTCTGGGGCATCGCGGAGTTTATTGGGCCGAAATTGAAACACATGGCGAGATTGCCCATGGGTCAATGCCGTTTCTTGGGAATTGTGCTGTTCGACATATGGGTGCTGTTCTTCACGAGATGGAAACAAACCTTTTCCCCGCGCTTGCGGAAAAGCAAACAACCATGCCGATTGTGCCAGTGGGCGCACGGCAGTCGACGATGAATATCAATTCTATCCATGGTGGTCAGTCTGAACCCAAACCTGACTTTACAGGTTTGCCGTCTGCCTGTGTTCCAGACAGCTGTCGTGTGGTTGTTGATCGCCGGTTTCTGATGGAAGAAGCCATCGAAGATGTACAGCAAGAGATCAAAGAGGTGTTGGAAACTGTCAAAGCTGAACGTGATGATTTCAGCTATGATGTCCGCGAAATTCTGCGTGTATTGCCAACAATGACGCAAAAAGATGCGCCTGTTGTTAAGAGCGTTGCGCGGGCAATCACATCCGTGCTGGGCAAGCAACCAGAATATGTCGTGTCGCCTGGGACATATGATCAAAAGCATATCGACCGGATTGGACGGCTGAAGAACTGTATTGCCTATGGCCCAGGTCTGCTTGAGCTTGCTCATAAACCGGATGAATATATCGGTGTTCAAGATATGATCGACTCTGCCAAGGTGATAGGGCAAAGTCTGGTTGACTTGCTGATACCCAAATAAAGGTATTGGACAGCTTGCTTTATAAATAGGGGGAGTATGAAGATGGGAAAACTATTCTTAAGCAGCGCTTCAGCGTTGTTTTTGGCGGGCATCAGTTTTGCGCAAGCTGCAGAGACTAATGTAACGATAGGCTTACAACTGGAACCACCTCATCTGGATCCAACAAGCGCTGCGGCTGGTGCCATTGATCAGGTTGTGTACTCCAACGTTTTTGAGGGCCTTACCCGGTTTGGCCCCACCGGGGAAATACTGCCGGGTTTGGCGGAAAGCTGGGAGATAACTGAAGACGGGCGCGTCTACACATTCAAATTGCAAGATGGTGTCAGCTTCCATGACGGCACCCAGCTTGATGCAGAAGATGTAGTCTTCTCACTTGACCGGGCGCGGGCAGAAGACTCGGTTAATGCTCAGAAAGCACTGTTTGAAGGCATTGAAACTGTTGAGGCCGTTGATCCATTGACGGTTAAGGTCACATTGAAGGCACCTGATGGCAATTTCCTGTTTAATGTGGCGTGGGGCGATGCGGTGATCGTTGCGACAGAAAGCATCGACGACATTAAGACAAACCCTGTTGGCACCGGAGCGTTCAAATTCTCGAATTGGACGCAGGGGGACCGGATTGAGTTGGTTCGTAACCCTGATTATTGGGGGACACCTGCCTCGCTTGAAAAAGCGACGTTCAAATTCATCTCTGAGCCTACAGCTGCCTTTGCAGCTATGATGGCAGAAGATATTGACGCATTTTACAGCTATCCTGCCCCTGAAAACCTTGCGCAGTTTGAGGCTGATCCGCGTTTCACGGTGCTTTCCGGTAATACCGAAGGCGAGACGATCCTTGCCATGAACAACAAGTTACCGCCGTTTGATAATGCTCTGGTGCGCAAAGCGGTGAGCCATGCAATTGACCGTAAAGCCATTATTGACGGTGCAATGTTTGGTTACGGCACGCCGATTGGGTCGCATTTTGCCCCCCATCATCCAGACTATGTCGACCTGACTGGCAATTCAGAATACGATGTCGAAGAGGCGAAGAAACTACTGGCGGAGGCCGGGTTTGCTGACGGCTTCAAGACGACCCTGAAACTGCCACCTCCATCTTATGCACGTCGTGGTGGTGAAATTATCGCAGCTCAGTTGCGTGAGATAGGCATTGAGACGGAAATCACCAACCTTGAATGGGCGCAATGGCTGGAACAGGTCTTTCGTGGTTATGATTTTGGTCTAACTATAGTGTCCCATACAGAACCTATGGATATCGGCATTTATGCGCGCCCGGAATACTATTTCCAGTATGACAGTGCTGACTTCCAGAAAGTCTTCGCAGACCTCACTGCTGAAACGGACACGGCCAAGCGAAGCGAGTTGTTGAAGCAGGCGCAGAAGATCATTGCAGACGATAATGTGAATGCCTATCTGTTCCAACTTGCGCTGACTACCGTAGTGAATGCGAAACTGGACGGCATCTGGGAAAACGCGCCGACACAGGCAGTTGATCTGACGGGGGTAAGCTGGTCCGAATAAGTCTCATGGCCCCGGTCAACCGGGGCTTGCACGAATGATAAGGTACACGCTCTCACGTTTACGGTCTCTGGTACTTAGCCTGATCGTTGCAAGTCTGGTAATTTTTGCCGCGATTGAAGTCGTGCCCGGCGATACTGCGGCGTTTATGCTGGGTATTAACGCGCAGGAAGACACGGTTAACGCGTTACGAGAACAACTTGGCCTGAACAAATCACCGCCCGCCCGCTATTGGGATTGGATCAGTGGTATGGTGCGCGGGGATTTCGGGACATCCTATACATACCGCACACCTGTGGCCGAGATTATCGGGGAACGGCTATGGATATCCCTACCGCTTGCTGCTTATGCGTTGATGTTAACCATCCTGATTGCGGCCCCGGCAGGGATATTGGCAGCAACCAAGCGTGGATCTTTCGCTGATATAGGGGTGATGGGGGCTACGCAGCTTGGCGTTGCAATCCCAAACTTCTGGTTTGCGATGCTGATGGTTCTCTTGTTTGCAATCAACCTGCAGTGGTTTTCAGCGGGCGGATTCCCCGGCTGGGATGCGGGGCTTTACCCGGCCATCAAAGCGTTGACGTTGCCCGCGATAGCTTTGGCTTTACCGCAGGCCTCAATTCTTGCGCGGGTCATGCGTTCATCTTTGCTGGATACGCTGTCTGAAGATTACATACGCACGGCACGTGCCAAAGGGCTGACCCGGAAACAGACCCTTAGACATCACGCATTGAGAAATGCGCTGATCCCGGTGTTGACCATCATAGGCCTCCAATTCTCGTTTTTGCTGGCAGGCGCAATCATTATCGAGAACGTCTTCTTCCTTCCCGGCCTTGGTCGCCTTGTCTTTCAGGCAATCTCACAAAGAGACCTGATCGTAGTGGAAAGCGTAGTCATGTTGCTGGTTTTTGCGGTTATCATGGTCAATTTCGCCGTTGACCTTGCTTATGCAGCAGTCGACCCTCGTCTGAGGTCCCGCGCATGATCCGCAATCTGACTTTCGGTATTGCGCTAATCGGGATTTTTACCATCGCCGCGCTGATCTCATTTCTCTGGACGCCCTATGATGTGACGGTTCTGGACATTAGCAACAAACTGAAGCCACCCAACAGCGAGAACTGGTTTGGCACTGATCATTTCGGCCGGGATATCTTCTCGATGATCATGGTTGGTGCGCGCACTTCTATTGCTGTCGCTATTGTTGCGGTGGTTATTGGCATGGGCTTTGGCGTTCCACTTGGCCTTGCTGCTGCATCCCGTCAGGGCAGCTTGCTGGATGAGATAATCTCGCGCGGGAATGACCTGATCTTCGCGTTCCCGTCCTTATTGATCGCCATTATGATTACGGCGGTTTTTGGTCCCTCCGCACTCAACGCCATCATTGCCATTGGCATCTTCAACATTCCGGTTTTTGCTCGTTTGACCCGCGGTGCGGCCCTATCGCTCTGGACACGCGACTATGTTCTGTCTGCCCGTGTTGCAGGTAAAGGCCCAGCCAGAATTTCCATCGAACACATTCTGCCCAACGTCATGAACTTGCTGATCGTGCAAGGCACAATACAGTTCTCGCTGGGCATTTTGGCTGAAGCGTCCCTGAGCTATGTAGGTCTTGGTGTGCAGCCACCGACCCCCAGTTGGGGGCGTATGCTGGCAGAGAGCCAGACCCTGATCAGCATCGCACCGCATATGGCGTTGTTTCCGGGCTTGGCGATTGTCCTAACGGTGCTTGGGCTCAATCTGGCAGGCGATGGGTTGCGTGATCTGTTTGATCCGAGACTCAGGAAGGTTCGATAATGCCGCTGTTGGTGATCGAAAACCTTTCGCTTGCGATCCATGACACAGAGATCCTGCGCAATGTCAGCTTGACGATCAATCCTGGTCAAATCTGTGGCGTCATTGGTGAAAGCGGCTCTGGCAAGTCGATGACAGCTTTTTCCGTTCTGCAACTGTTGCCCAAAGGTGCTAAGACAACGGGGCGTATCATGCTAAATGGCCGTGATGTCTTATCAGCCAGCGAGGCCGAGCTTTGCGCAATACGGGGCCGTGACATCGGTATGGTGTTTCAGGAACCAATGACCGCGCTGAACCCGTTGCAAACGATTGGTGCGCAGGTCGCAGAAACTATTCTGGTTCATGAAAAACAGACAACACGTGCCGAAGCGATGACCCGCGCCCGCGCAGCCCTTGATCGTTGTGAATTGCCCGCTGATCGCTTTCCGCTAACCCGCTATCCGCATGAGTTGTCAGGCGGGCAGCGTCAGCGGGTTGTGATTGCTATGGCGATTGCCTTGCAGCCAAAGCTGTTGATTGCGGACGAACCTACCACAGCGCTTGACGTCACCACACAGGCGCAAATTCTGCGACTTCTTAAACATCTTGTCGAAGAAGATGACATGGGCCTAATGCTGATTACCCATGACTTGGCGGTCGTATCTGATCTGGCCGACCACATTACCATCATGAAATCCGGTGAGGTGGTTGAAGAGGGCGATGCAAAAACGCTCTACCAAAACATGCATCACCCATATACCCGCGCCTTGTTTGAGGCTTCATCCCATCAGCCGGATAGGATACATAACCCATCGGATCAGCCTCTGTTACAGGTTCGAAATGTTATACGTGACTACCAACTGCCCCGCGAAAGCCTGTTCGGCAAACCTCACCAATTCCGAGCCGTCAAGGGCGTCAGTTTTGATCTTAAAAAAGGGGAATGCCTTGCCCTTGTTGGCGAAAGCGGCTGCGGAAAATCGACGCTGACCCGAGCTATCTTAGGGCTGGAACAGGCTCAGGCGGGGGAAATTTTGCTGGATGGCGAACCTGTTTTAACCAAAGGCAGTCCTAATCGCGCTGTGCGGCGCAAGATGCAGGCCGTTTTTCAGGATCCTTATGGGTCATTCAATCCACGCCATAAGGTCGACCGCTTGATCAGTGAACCGTTCCATTTGCTTGATGTCCCCCTGAAAGGTGCAGAACGTGATAGGGCTATCGCAGACGCCCTAACCAGTGTTGGTCTAACCCCGGAGGATCGTCATAAATACATTCATGAGTTTTCAGGTGGTCAGCGCCAACGCATCGCCATTGCACGCGCGCTTATCATTAAACCAGAGCTGATCATTCTGGACGAAGCCGTCTCGGCTTTAGATGTATCCATCCGGGCGCAGATATTAGATCTCTTGGCTGATTTGTCTGCGCGTTTTAACCTGGCTTATCTATTCATTTCCCATGATCTGTCGGTTGTGCGAACAATTGCGGACCGCGTCATGGTCATGCAAGCTGGCGAAATCGTAGAGCAAGGGGAAACCGGTGCAGTGTTCGACATGCCGCAGCATCCATATACTAAAACTCTGATTGCCGCGGCCCCACGCCTGCCGCAAATAGACTGAAGGATCGCAAAATGACACTCAAAGACCTTTGGTTTGATCCATCGCTCTGCTTCATCGGAAATATGTGGGTGTCACCTGACAATGGCCAGGCTCTTGCTTTGCAAGACCCGTCAACAGGTCAGGATATTGGCGAAATTGCTTGTGGGACAAGCGCTGATATTGACCGCGCAGTTGCTGCAGCCGAAGCCGCGCTAAGCGGCGAGTGGGGCCGCATGACCGCACCAGAGCGGGGCCGCATTCTGGCCCGCATAGGCCAGCTTGTTCAAGATCATGCTGATGCACTTGCCAGAATGGAGGCGCTTGATGTTGGCAAACCTCTGAAGCAGGCAAAGGCTGATGTCGCTGCGCTGGCTCGTTATATGGAATTCTACGGCGGCGCTGCTGACAAAATCCACGGCACGACAATCCCCTATCTGGACGGGTATACGGTCTACACGCTGCGTGAACCTCATGGTGTGACAGGTCATATCATCCCTTGGAATTACCCAATGCAGATTATCGGTCGCTCTGTTGGCGCGGCTTTAGCCATGGGAAATGCGGCTGTTTTGAAACCGGCGGAAGAGGCGTGCTTGACAGCGCTGGCCTTCGCCGATTTGGCGCGGCAAGCGGGTTTGCCAGATGGGGCGCTGAACGTGGTTCCGGGCTTAGGCAAAGAAGCTGGCGCGGCCTTAGCATCCCATCCAGGCGTAGGTCATATTTCCTTTACAGGCTCTGTTGGTGTCGGGAAATTGATCCAGACAGCTACCGCGCAAAACGTACTGCCCGTCACGCTGGAGCTTGGCGGAAAATCCCCGCAGCTTGTGTTCGATGATGCCGATGTGGATGCGGCCCTGCCGTTTCTGATCAATGCTGGTATACAGAATGCTGGTCAGACCTGTTCCGCCTCGTCGCGCATTTTGGTGCAGCGTGGCGTCTATGATCAGGTGCGCGACAAGATGGCAACACGATACAATGACCTACAAGCCGGGTCTGCTATGTCTGATCTGGATCTTGGTCCACTTATCTCGGCGCGCCAGAAAGACATTGTCGAAGGCTTTCTCGGCCAAGGCGCGTCTTTGGAACGTGTTGCTACAGGCCAGATTGCGCCTGATACGCCAAATGGCGGGCATTATATCGCCCCAACCTTATTTGCAGGTGTCAGCCCGAACCACACGCTGGCGCAAGACGAGATTTTCGGCCCAGTTCAGGTGATCATCCCGTTCGAAGACGAAGCACAAGCAATTGAGATTGCGAATGGCACAAAGTTCGGGCTTGTCGCATCTGTCTGGTCCCGTGACGGTGCGCGGCAGATGCGTTTGGCGAAAAAGCTGCGATCCGGGCAAGTCTTTCTAAACAATTACGGTGCGGGCGGCGGGGTAGAGTTACCTTTTGGCGGCACCGGCCTATCCGGTCATGGGCGCGAAAAGGGCTTCGAGGCTTTGTACGGTTTTTCTATGCTCAAAACGGTCGCGGCGTTCCATGGCTGAGGTTTGCTTTGTATCCATTGATCCGCAGAAGGATTTTGATCGGGTTCGTGACCTGTGCGACCGCGCAGCTGATTATATTCGCTTAGAGACAGGGCGCGCACCTGATGATGCTTTTGTCAAACATACGCTCACTGATGTTCCACCGGGTATCAGTACTGAAGATACCTTTTTTATTGGGTTGGAACGGCAGGACGGAACCTTTGCAGGTATTGCCACCAGCGTCAGGCATTTCTACGAGCGGGGCGAATGGTATATCGGCTTGCTATTGCTTGATATTGCAGAGCGTGGACATGGGTTAGGCGCGCGTATGGTGCATCATTTCATCAATATGGCGCGTGCAGACGATGCATCCTTGATGCGAATTGCTGTGTTGGACGCAAATACACGAGGTCGGAAATTTTGGGAAAGCCTTGGCTTCAAGCTCGAAAAAACTGTGCTGGGCGACCCGGATGGCGATGGGCATATGCGCCACGTACTTGCACTTGATTTAAAGGAGTGACCCCATGCGTCTGAGAGGCAAAACTGCGATTGTTACAGGCGGAGCATCTGGCTTTGGTGCTGGCATCGCCCGGAAGTTTGTCGCCGAAGGGGCCAAGGTCATGATAGCGGATATCAATGCCGAGGCTGCAGATGCTATGGCATCTGAGATAGGCGGGCTATCTTTTGGGTGTAATATGGCCATGTCGGACGATGTGATAGCGCTGAGCGAAGCGACGCTAAAGGCCATGGGCCAGATCGATATCCTTGTGAACAACGCAGGTGTAACCCATTTGCCGCAAGCGATGGAAGATGTGACGGAGGATGACTTTGACCGCGTGATCGCCGTGAATGCGAAATCTGTTTTCTTGACGGCAAAATATATCATCCCGCATATGAAATCACGTGAAACCGGTTGTGTTCTGAACGTCGCTTCCACGGCTGGTGTCAGCCCAAGACCACGCCTGAGTTGGTATAACGCCTCCAAGGGTTGGATGATCACTGCCACCCGATCAATGGCGGTTGAGCTTGCACCGCTGGGTATAAGGGTGAATGCAATAAACCCGGTAGCAGGTGAAACACCGCTTCTGAAATCCTTTATGGGCGAAGATACGCCCGAAATCCGGGAAAAATTCCTGTCTACTATTCCACTTGGTCGGTTTTCCACGCCAGAAGATATGGGGAGTGCCGCTTGTTTTCTATGCTCAGAAGAGGCGAGCATGATTACTGGTGTTTGCATGGAAATTGATGGTGGGCGCTGTATTTGACGGAGGCGTAAATGCGACCTGGGCCAAAAAACCTGATCACAGATGTGGCTGGCCTGCGTGTTGGCAACGCGCAAGATGAGCACTTGAAATCCGGTACGACAGTGCTGACTGCTGATGTGCCATTCGTCGCATCAGTGAATATTATGGGCGGTGCACCGGGCACACGCGAAACCGATCTGCTTGCCCCGGATAAAACAGTTGAAGCTATAGACGCTCTGGTTTTGTCTGGCGGTTCCGCCTTTGGGTTGGATGCGGCATCTGGTGTTGTCGATGCTTTAAGACAGTCGGGGCGCGGTTTTCAGGTTGGAGATGTCTGCGTCCCTCTGGTCCCAGCTGCCATTCTGTTCGATTTGATCAATGGCGGCGAAAAGGGTTGGGATGAAAACCCTTATTGTAACCTTGGTTACAAGGCTTTTCAGACCGCAGCCTATGATTTTGAGATCGGAACAGTTGGCGCGGGTATGGGGGCTACAACAGCGACCCTGAAAGGTGGGCTAGGCTCTGCGTCGTTCGTGCTGGATAGTGGCATCACAGTTGGTGCTTTAGTCGCCGTGAACGCGTTTGGCAGTGTTACGACCCCCGGAACAAATCATTTCTGGGCGGCCCAGTTCGAGGTTGGGGGCGAATATGGTGATATTGGCCCCGATATACGCAGCGATATTTGTACACTGCCTCTGCCTTTGAAATCTGATCTGTTCGGCGATCAGGGCAACACAACGATTGCCATAGTGGCAACTGATGCTGCGCTAACAAAAGCGCAGGCCATGCGTATGGCGGTTGCCGCACAAGATGGGATCGGGCGGGCCATTTTGCCAGCACACACACCGATGGACGGTGATCTGGTTTTCTCAGCTGCTACTGGTCAGAAGGGCCAAGCCGATGCGGATCAGGTTATGGAGATCGGCCATGCCGCAGCACTGTGCTTGTCGCGGGCCATCGCGCGAGGTGTTTACGCCGCAGTACCAGCGCAAAATGATATTCTGCCGGTCTGGAGTAGTAAAACCTGACTATAAGGACGCTGCCAAACGCGTGCCTTGATCAATAGCGCGCTTGGCGTCCAGCTCGGCTGCGACATCTGCGCCTCCGATGATATGGGGTGTTTTACCTTGTTCAATCAGCTCATCAGCCAATTTACGCAAAGGCACCTGACCGGCGCATAACACGATCGTATCAACCTCGATCAGCTTCGCATTTTCCCGCGCTTCACCGAAGGAAACATGCAATCCATTCGTATCTATCTGTTCATAATTAACGCCGCCAATCATTTCGACGCCTTTCATCTTCAACGCAGCCCGATGAATCCAACCTGTGGTCTTGCCCAGACGTTTGCCCAGTTTTTCAGATTTGCGTTGTAACAGCACAATCTGGCGTACTGGCGCGTCCGGTTTTGGACCATCTGTCGCTATGCCGCCCCGTGTTTCAGCGGGATCAGTGACACCCCATTCTGCTAACCATGCATCCAGATCTTCGGTCGGACTGTCATCCGTCGCTAAATATTCAGCGACATCAAACCCGATACCACCAGCACCGATAATCGCCACGCGTTTGCCAACCTCTGCCTTGCCACGTAGCACGTCAATATAGGACAGCACATTCGGATTATCTTGACCGGGAATATCGGGATCCCGAGGTAAAACGCCAGAGGCGATAATCACTTCGTCAAATGGCGCAAGCATGTCAGGGGTAGCTTCCGTTTTTAGCCGCAGATCAATCCTGGCTTTTGCAACCATGGTCTTGTACCACTCAACCAGCCCATGAAATTCTTCCTTGCCGGGAACCATACGTGCCATATTCAACTGGCCACCAAGTTGGTCTGCCTTATCAAGCAGGGTCACCTTATGCCCCCGTTCTGCGGCAGTAAGTGCCGTGGACAGGCCAGCAGGCCCTGCCCCGACAATGGCAATAGTTTTTGCAGTTTCTGCGGGTAAGATCGTCAGCTCTGTTTCATGGCAGGCGCGAGGGTTCACCAGACAGCTGCTCATCTTGCCGCTGAACGTATGGTCCAGACAGGCCTGATTGCAGGCAATACAGGGCGCAATTTCATCTGCTTTTCCCGAGGCCGCTTTGGTAACAAAGTGCGGGTCCGCCAGAAAGGGCCGCGCCATGCTGATCATATCGGCGCAGCCATCTGCCAAAACCTGTTCCCCGACCTCTGGCGTATTGATCCGGTTCGATGTGATTACCGGAATGCCAACTTCGCCCATCAGTTTCTTAGTGACCCATGTAAACGCACGGCGTGGGACCGACGTGGCAATCGTCGGAATCCGCGCTTCATGCCAACCTATTCCGGTGTTAATTATCGTCGCGCCAGCTGCCTCAATCGCATGAGCCAGCATCACGACTTCATCCCAGGTTGACCCGTCGGGGATCAGGTCAATCATGCTCAGCCGATAGATCACAATAAAATCATCACCCACAGCAGCGCGCACGCGTTTGATCACCTCTACTGGCAGGCGCATACGGTTTTCATAAGGTCCGCCCCAACGATCTTCGCGCTTGTTGGTGTGGGTCACAAGAAACTGGTTCAGAAAATACCCTTCTGAGCCCATGACTTCGACACCGTCATATCCCGCCTTGCGTGCACGGGAGGCTGCCTCAGCAATATCAGCAATCTGTTTTTCGATACCGTCTTCGTCCAGCTCCTTCGGTGGGAAAGGGGAAATCGGCGATTTGATAGCCGATGGTGCGACACATTCAGGCCCATAGGCATAACGCCCAGCGTGAAGGATTTGCATCGCGATCTTACCGCCTGCATTATGTACGCGGTCAGTTACGATCTGGTGGTTGGCTATATCATCTTCCGAGAACAACCCCGCGGCACCGGGATACACGCCACCTTCGCGGTTCGGGGCCATGCCGCCTGTGACCATCAACCCTACCCCACCCCGCGCGCGTTCTGAATAGAATTCGGCGACGCGATTCCAGTCCTTCGTTTCTTCAAGGCCGGTATGCATCGAGCCCATCAACACCCGGTTTTTCAATGTGGTGAAACCCAGATCAAGCGGAGCCAGAAGGTGGGGGTAATCGGTCATTATGCGCCTCCTTTTTTAACAACCTGCCGCAAGTTGACGCTAACGTCACTCAGAACGCCGCGTCACCCGGTTGTCTCATTGCAATGGCGGCGAAACGCCCTTTTCAGCATGTCCAACTCTGATCGTAGCAGGTTGATCTCGGTGCGAAGGTCTTCTGCCAAAGGCTCACCAGTGATGATCGAAAAACTGTCGAGCGTATCACCTGTGGCTTGATTGACGATCAGAACAGTATGTACGCCATCACTCAGAAACTCCAAGGGCAACGACAAAGTTACGACCCAAGTGCGGTCGACCGTCTTATCCTGCGTAATTGACAGATCACCAAGTTGTTGATCCAGACAGTGGGCCGTCAAGTTAGGGGGTTCGGTGGTCTGTGCTGTCAGAACACCTTCATATCTGCCGCTTAAAATGCGCGTTTTGGTCAGAGTCAAATTAGTCATCAGGCGCAGTCCTCAATATCCGGCACGAGGTCGGCGGTTGAAGGTCACATCGCGCAACGTAATCCCATTCATGGCAGGATCATTGAAAATTATATCCATCCATATTCGTTCTAACCGCTGTTCATGCAAATTCATATGCGCCAGATCAAACTCTACCAATGCTTCTGGTGTATTGGCAGGCAGTTGTTCGGTTCTTTGTTGGGTATTCGGGCCAGATTTTATGTTCAGCCGTGCATATATCTCTAACGGCTTCTCTGCTTCAATCTCGACCTTCATCGCAAGAACATGTGTGCTGCGTAAACCCTCAAGCGCAGTATCGGGCAGGTTCAGCGCAAGGGACAGAAAGTTGCCATCAAATTGGAATATATCAAGATGAAGCCCAAAAGGTGCGAGATCGACTTCACGGCGGTTTTGTATCTGGCGCACTGTCAGCTCAGATTGCCGACAGTCATGATATATCATCGACATAGTTCCAAGGCGCGTTCGGTCGGCAACTGCTGCAAATCCGCTTGGAGAGATCGGTCCGCGCCAAAGTTCGGGCCGGTGAGTCCAGTCGGAATGCGCAGGTCTGGGCATCGTGTCTGAGCCTGCTCCGGGCAGTGCTAATTGGCCTTCTATGACATTGTTTGCGCCATCGATGACCTGCCGCATATGTCGAATTTGGCTGCGTAGTTGGCGCAGTTCGAAAATATCGGCGTCCTGAGCTGTGCCCGCGATTCTTGCCCAGCGTTTTAGGCTGTTATCGTGCAGTTTTTGCCATATCAAATCTTTGACGCGTTTCATCATCGCGGGTGTTTGACCTTCCCTCGACCTCATTCAGAGCTATCATTAATCACGTAGTCTTAACAGTGGGTTCAGCTAACAGGACGGGCTGTTGAAGCTATTCATGGGCAAACCATGAATAGCTTCAGATATACGGTTACGTCTGGATCATATATCCATATAGACGTGTCGCTCTGCCTTTGCACCCGGATGAGTCACAGCCCCCAACCGTGTTGGCCCTACAAGTTGGGCGTATTTCCACAAAGCACCCGAGGCATAAATTGTTTCGCGTGGGCCTTTCCAACCGTCTTTGCGCGCGGCAAGCTCTTCTTCGGTCAACTCAACGCTGATCTCGCCTTTCACAGCATCCAGTGTGATCACATCACCATCCTTCAGCAACGCAATCGGTCCGCCATGGGCAGCTTCCGGTCCTACATGGCCCACACAGAACCCGCGTGTCGCGCCCGAGAAACGGCCATCCGTAATCAAGGCTACTTTTTTACCCATACCCTGACCGGACAGGGCTGCCGTGGTCGAAAGCATCTCGCGCATCCCTGGCCCGCCAGCGGGACCTTCATTGCGGATCACGATGACTTCGCCTTCTTCATAAGCACGCTTCTGCACAGCTTCGAATGCATCTTCTTCGCATTCGAACACGCGGGCGGGGCCGGTAAAGACGATATCATCTTCGCCCATACCAGCGATTTTTACGATTGCTCCATCAGGTGCAAGGTTGCCTTTCAGACCGACTACGCCACCAGTTTTGGACAAAGGCTCTGCGATGGAATAAATGACCTTCCCATCTGCTTCCAGCGTCACGCGGTCGATCTCTTCGCCGATGGAATACCCTGTCGCAGTCATGCAATCTTCGTGGATCAGGCCGGCTTTGCGTAACTCTTTCATCACAACAGGCACACCGCCTGCTTCATACAGATCTTTTGCGACATACTGACCACCCGGTTTCAGGTCGACGAAGTAGGGCGTGTCACGGAAAATCTCGCAGACATCTTCAAGGTTGAAATCAATCCCTGCTTCATGGGCAATCGCAGGCAAGTGCAGACCGGCATTGGTTGACCCGCCTGTACAGGCCACCACACGCGCGGCGTTTTGCAGGGATTTCAGTGTCACCACATCACGGGCGCGGATATTCTTGTCCAGTAGGTTCATCACTGCCTCTCCCGAGGCGACTGCATAGTGATCGCGTGACTCGTAAGGCGCGGGTGCGCCGGATGAGTTCGGCAAGGCAAGTCCGATAGCCTCTGAAACACAAGCCATCGTGTTGGCAGTAAACTGCCCGCCACATGCACCTGCACTTGGGCAGGCGACCCGCTCTAGCGTTGCTAAGGCTGCATCTGACAGATTGCCTGCCTGATGTTCTCCTACCGCCTCGAACACGTCCTGCACGGTCACGTCTTTACCGTTCAAACGACCCGGCAGGATCGAACCACCATAGATAAAAACCGACGGTGTATTCAGTCGCACCATTGCCATCATCATGCCTGGCAGGGATTTGTCACACCCGGCAAGACCCACAATCGCGTCATAGCAATGTCCGCGCATGGTCAATTCAACCGTATCAGCAATCGCTTCGCGCGATGCCAGTGACGACCGCATTCCCTCATGCCCCATGGCAATGCCATCTGTCACCGTGATCGTGGTGAATTCCCGAGGTGTGCCATTGGCTTGTTTGACTCCCAGCTTGACTGCCTGCGCCTGCCGGTTCAGCGCAATGTTACACGGAGCAGCTTCATTCCAGCATGTTGCTACTCCAACAAAAGGCTGGTGAATTTCTTCATCCCCAAGTCCCATCGCGTAGAAATAAGATCTATGCGGCGCACGACTTGGTCCTTCTGTCACATAGCGGCTTGGTAGTTTGGTCTTGTCGGTAGGTTTCTTCAACATCTTGGCCTCCCTCAGAGTCGTCATTGGGAATAATACTCAGCGCCAACAGGCACAAGCGTGATTGCACCCTATCCCATGCACAGGTAGCGTGACCTAAATTTGAAACCCGGAAGCGACATGATGCAAAGAACCCCTGAATTTGAGGCGTATATCGCCAAGGCCAAAGCCTATCCGGCAATTTGGCGTCTTCTTCTGGGCTGCGTCACGCTGCTTGTGGTTTATTTTCTTTGCATCATGCTGATCGGACTCATTGCAGCGGTGATCTATGGCGAGTCGACGATCGAGCTGATGTCAAAGCTCCAGACCCCCAACGATCCACAAACCATGTTTGTCGTACTTGCGACCTTCATTGGCATGGCGGTCGCGGCTGTTTTTGCAGGGTTTTGGCACTGGCGGGGATTGGCATCCCTGATCGGGCCGCTTTCAGCGACACTTAGGGATGGGGTGAAAACCTTTCTGATCAGCGCTGTTCTGTTTGTCCTGATTTTTCTGGCCTCATCGACCGTTTTCGGCACCGCGGTTACACCAAACCTGTCCTTTCAGGACTGGCTTGCCTACATGCCTCTGGCGGTGCCACTATTGCTGATCCAGACCAGCTCGGAAGAGTTGGTGTTTCGTGGTTATCTCATGCAACAGCTTGCCGCACGGTTCCGTTCTCCATTGATCTGGTTTCTTATCCCGGCGATTTTATTTGCCGCAGGCCATTACAACCCCGAACTTGACCCGATTCTTGCCGCGTTGATCATTGCGGCGACAGGTACATTCGGGTTGGCGGCCGCTGATTTAACCCGGATCACGGGCAATCTTGGTGCAGCGATAGCACTGCATTTTGTGAATAATTTCTTTGCCCTGTTTCTGGTCGCGGTGCCGGATCAGATGTCTGGTCTGAGCCTTTATCTAGCACCCTTTTCTATGGACGATGTCTCAATCGTTGCACCGCTATTGGTACTGGACATTATTACCCTTATCTTTGTGTGGTTTATTATCCGGCGTTTGCTGCGCCGCTGATTGCATTTCCTTTGGCTGAGGCTTATCTCAGATTGAAACTGGATTAGAGGCACTTCATGAACTGGATTTCCAACTACGTCCGGCCAACGATCAACTCGCTGTTTTCACGCCGCGAGGTGCCGGAAAACCTTTGGACCAAGTGTGGCGAATGCGGCACCATGCTGTTTCACCGGGAATTGTCAGATAATCTGAACGTCTGTTCTAATTGCGATCATCATATGGCCTTTACACCGCGGGAACGGTTTCAGGCCCTGTTCGACGGCGAGATTTTCTCTGAGGTTGAGGTGCCAGAACCTGTTGCGGACCCGCTGCAATTCCGGGATCAGAAGAAGTATCCGGACCGTATGAAAGAAGCCCGCAAAAACACAGGCGAACAGGAAGCCATGCTGGTTGCCCATGGCGAAGTCATGCGAACGCCAATTGTTGCGGCGTGTCAGGACTTTTCGTTCATGGCGGGCTCTATGGGGATGTATGTTGGCAATGCGATTATCGCAGCCGCCGAACAGGCAGTGAAAATGAAACGTCCGCTTGTTCTATTCTCTGCCGCTGGCGGCGCGCGCATGCAAGAAGGAATTCTGTCCCTGATGCAGATGCCGCGTACCACGGTTGCTGTCGAGATGCTAAAAGAGGCGGGCCTGCCTTATATCGTTGTGCTGACCCATCCTACCACCGGCGGTGTTACGGCTTCTTACGCTATGTTGGGCGACGTGCATATCGCCGAACCGAATGCCTTGATCTGTTTTGCGGGTCCGCGCGTGATCGAACAGACAATCCGTGAAAAATTGCCCGAAGGCTTTCAGCGCGCAGAGTATTTGCTGGATCATGGGATGCTTGACCGCGTGACCCATCGTAAAAATCTGAAAGATGAGCTGGTGACAATCATCCGTATGCTCATGGGTGATACCCCCGCTGTTAAAGGTGATTTGCCCCCCCTGCCGAAAAACCAGAGAAAGACGTCATCGTTCTGCCCGAAGCAGATATGGTCGAGGCGGAACCCAAGGCGTGAGCAACTTCTCCAGCGATGCCATCCTTGAGCGGATGATGACGCTGCACCCTAAGGTCATGGACCTGACTCTTGATCGCGTCTGGCGGCTTCTGGATACGCTGGGCCACCCTGAACGTAATTTGCCACCGGTGATCCATATAGCTGGTACAAATGGCAAAGGGTCAACTCAGGCAATGATCCGCGCGGGGCTGGAAGGCGCAGGCAAAACGGTTCATGCTTATACGTCCCCCCATCTTGCACGGTTTCATGAGCGTATCCGGCTGGCTGGGAAGCTAATTTCTGAACCTGCACTGACGGCCATTCTGGACGAATGCTATGATGCCAATGGCGATGCTGCGATCACCTATTTTGAGATAACGACTGTCGCGGCTTTGTTGGCTTTCAGCCGAACGCCCGCTGACTATTGTTTGCTAGAGGTTGGTTTGGGCGGCCGTCTGGACGCCACCAACGTCATTGACACGCCCGCTGCGACTGTGATCACGCCTGTTTCCATCGATCACCAGCAATATCTGGGGGATACACTGTCTGAGATTGCAGGGGAAAAGGCAGGAATTCTTAAACACGGTAGTCCATGCATCGTCGGCCCTCAGGAAGATGCAGCCCTTGACGTGATCGAGACCCGCGCAGCCAGTGTTGGCGCGCCCCTGCAAATCTACGGGCAACATTGGCATGTGACGACAGAACGTGGACGATTGGTCTTTCAGGACGAACGTGGCCTGCTTGATCTACCCCTTCCTGCTTTGTTGGGGGATCACCAGATACAAAATGCTGGCTCTGCCATCGCTGTTTTGCGCTATTTTGATATGGGTGATGCTGCGTATGAAGCTGCGATGATAAATGCCCACTGGCCCGCCCGTCTGCAGCGTTTGAAAAATGGGTCGCTGGTCAAGGCCGCGGGTTCGGCTGAGTTGTGGTTGGATGGCGGTCACAATCCCGCCGCTGGTTTAGCACTTGCAAAAGCGTTGGCAACGCTTCCTTCAAAACCGACGTATTTAATCTGCGGCATGCTCAATACCAAGGATGTGTGCGGCTACATGCGACCTCTACGTGGATTGGTAGAAACTCTGTATGCTGTCTCAATTCCAGGCGAACAAGCGACACTCAGCGCAGATGACACAGCCAAAGCTGCCCGCGATACAGGGTTGGATGCCAAAACTGCCCTGGATGTCGGAAGTGCAATTGCCGAGATCACCAGGTCTGCGCCATGCGCGCGTATTCTGATCTGCGGCTCACTTTATCTCGCCGGAGCAGTTTTGCGTGAGAATGAGTGAACAAAACTACGCCATACAGGTCCATAAGTGGTGGAGACTGTCGTATGAAAGCTTTTGTATATTCGAAAATGCAGGGAAGGAGATGTTTATGCCTTCTGGCTTTGAAGTCGATAATGTCTGGCAGTCCAGAAATCGCGGCTTTCAGATGGGTGTCATACAGGATGAAGGCGTCGTGGTTCATTTGACTGGACAAGTTGCGTGGACAACAGAAGAAAAAGTTGTCGGCAAAGGAGATGTCGAGGCACAGACCCGCCAGATTTTCGATAATACACGAAAACTGCTAATAAAAGTCGGCGGCAAGCTTTCGGATATTATCTCCATCACAACCTATTTCACTGACCGGTCCCAGCTTCCGATCATTCAGAAGGTGCGAACGGAGTATCTACGTTCTGGACATGAACCGGTCTCAACATCGGTAATGGTTGCAGGCTTGGGTCACGAGGACTTCTTGGTGGAACTCACCCCAATCGCCGTAATTCCGAAACACCGATTTATTCGCCCGTAGGTAACTGAAGCTTTGCCTCGCACTTACCTAAAGGGCCGGACCTAATTTCAAAGGGCTCCCATCTATAAAACGATCCATTCGGAAGCGGCTCAAATTATGTTCGGGCTTTTGTCCTGAAACCATCCGCGCAATAACTCGGCCGAAGCCTGGCCCAATTCCGAACCCGTGCCCGCTCATGCCGGTTGCTACGACCAGCCCCGATAATGCACGAACATGATCAATAATCGGAACGGCATCCGGCATCGCATCAACCATACCCGCCCAACTGTTCAGAATGACCGGAGCGCCAACTTTCGGGAACCTTTCCGCGAATCTGTTGACCATGAGTCGGACATATTTCTCATCGGCTTGCGGCTCAAGAACCCGCGTTTTCTCAAAAGGCGAAATTTGATCATCCGCCCATGATCTTTCCGTCCGCCAAGCGTCTGGAAATCCGGCAGGCGCGCGCGGTTGCATGTCGATACCTTTCCAGTTTTCTTTCAGTATCGGGACATAAGGTCGAAAGTGCCGCAGCGCATCCGGGCCCAGATAAAACCCATGCCTGTCTGTAATCGCCAGCGTGAAGCCGCCATCACGCCGTCGCCGCAAGGCCAACTGGTCATCTGAAGAGGTCTGTGATGTGAACTCAGGCAATTGAGCAGTTTGTGCGACCGTTCCGCGAACGGTGAGTTGTGGTAAGATAATGCCGTGCTTGCGGGCAAACAGTGATGACCATGCACCGCCTGCCAAAACCACCTGCTCACAGGCGGTGTATCCATCCTCGCACACGACGCCGCCTACTTTTCCGGCAACAATATCCAGAGAACGGACTGCGCAGTTTTCTCGAATTTTCACCCCTGCGTCATGCGCGAGCTTTGCAACTGTAGGCACAGCGACCCAAGGCTCACCGCGCGCATCGCTTGGGGTGCTGACGGCACTGATCCATCTTTCATCGGACTGATCCGAGAAAATATTTGCAATTTCTGCCTTTGATAGAATCCTGGAAGTCAAACCGTGCTCACGGGCTACGGATATCCAGTTTTCATGCTTTGCTGCCTGCGCTTCTGTGCTTGCCAAATAATTCACAGGTGCTGTGGCAACTCCGCATTGATCCTTCGTTTTTTTGTTGATCTCATGCCATAGCCCGAGCGACTGCATCATGATTGGTAATTCATCAGGATCCCGACCCTGCTGTCGTATCCAGCCCCAATTTCGCGATGATTGCTCACCTGCGATGCGGCCCTTTTCATAGATGACGACGCGTTTACCCATTCGGGCGAGGTAAAGAGCGCTAAACACACCGATGACCCCGCCGCCGATAATGACAACGTCAATTTTTTCGGGATGTGCATCGTTAAATCTTACGGGTGTGTTGATTGTGATGCGGCTTGCACTGTCAGTCATCAAATTTCTTTCTCCACCGCTGTAAATGACCCCAGTTATCGACGGCCCATCATCGCTAGACGGATCAGTGCTCGCTCCATCAGAGCCATATGAGGAACGGGCAATGCTGATCGTAGTTGCAAGTCTGTGTCCGTTAGTAACCGCAAGGCTGTCTCGAGCCGGTGTAGGCCCCATGCATTTGCCTGCCGTGCCAACCGATCTTTGCGCATGTAGGGCACTGGTGGACGGGCTCGCATCAGCCCGGCTTCTGCTCCTTTGGGATCACTTGCGGCTATATGCAGTTTGCGGAAATGCTGAGTCGCCCCGATACACAAACGTACGGCCTGAATGCCTTGGCCTTCCAGTTTCGACAGGATCGGGCCGATCTCGGCCACGCGGCCTTCTGCTACGATGTCTAACGCGTCGTCCAATGCGGCTTCGCTGGTGTTAGGCGCACAGGCTGCAATGTCCTCGGATGTAAGCGGCGTTGTATCCCCGTGCTTGTAAAGGCTCACTTTTTCAAGTGTTTGACGGAAATCACCCGGATCAAGCGTGCGGGCCAGATCCGATAAGTCTGCCATGGCGTCTTGAGGAATGTTGGCTAGGCCTGCCTTGGCTAAACTTGCTTCGATCTCAGCGCGCCCGGGCGGGTCATTATAGATAGCGGTCGCGTAAGCGTTTGGATGGTTTTCGAATAGTTTACGCAAGGCGCCGCGCGGGGTTAGCTGGCCAGCAGTGACAATCACCGTCGCGTCACCTTGTTGCCAGTCTTTCAGGGCCGCCTCGATGGTTTTCGCTAGCCCATCACCGGCCTCTTCGACAAAGGCGACACGCTGACCAGGAAAGAACCCTTGCGCTTTGATGGCGTCGGATAGCATTGCTGGATCTTTGCGCAGATCTGATGCAGGTATGCGGGTCAGGCGCATCTCTTCTTCGCCTTGTGGCCCGATCAGAGCAGCGATCACTTCCTGACGTCTGAGGGCGACACGCATAGTATCTGGGCCGTAAATCAGTAGCCCTGTGCGTGTTGGATCCGGCTTTGCGAAATAAGCACGGGCATCACGGGCGTTCAGTTTCATCTAAATCCGTCCGGCGTTGATCAGGAGTTTCGATGTAATCTTATCCCCCAGCGCGACCATTAGCCGTGCCTGCGCGTCACGTTCAGCGGCTCGGGTAGAGATTGCTTGTTGAGAGGCAGAGTAGGACGTGAATGTGTTCACGTTGTCCTCAAGCATAATATCGTTCGTCACAAGATCACGCAGCGCAAACTTTGCTGTTCCAAGTACATTATACCGGGTAATATCGTTGGAGCCCGATACCCCAATGCCTTGCTGCTGAACGTCGAGAATAACTTTCAGGCCATATTTTGGTGATTGTGCACGTCCGATCCGTTTTTCCAGATGTTCGACCAAGGTAAATTCGTTCCGCGTGGTCGGAGTATCCACAAGGATTGATCCCTTTAGATCATTTGCTGTGCCGTTATTCCCGTAAATCGGCTGAAACCCACAGCCAGCCAAGGCTGTGAGTGAAAGCAGGAAGATGCGGCGGTCAGATGACAACATTGATGATACGACCTGGGACAACGATCATTTTCTTGGGCGGGGCACCGTTCAGTATCTTAAGAACAGCCTCATCCGCCAGCGCCAGTTTTTCAACCTCTTCTTTGGGCATGTCCTTCGGCACCTCGATTTCAGACCGCCGTTTACCGTTGACTTGAATCGGCAAGGTAATCGTATCTTCAACCAGAAGTGCGGCATTCGCGCTGGGCCAAGGCGCACTGGCGATCAGCCCTTCACCACCCAGATGGGCCCAGATTTCTTCGGCCAAATGTGGCGTCATTGGCGACATAAGTTGTGCCAGAACCTTCAGTGCCGTCCGTTTTGCGCCGGGACCGGCCTTTGATTTGGCGATGGCATTTGCGAATGCGTAAAGTTCGGCCACAGATTTGTTGAATGCAAAGCTCTCGATACCTTGCGTGACGTCATGGATGGCGCGGGCGGTGATCCGTTCCAGATCAGTATCGGTGTCATCGCCTTCAGGTAGCTCCGCGACCATGCGCCAGACTCTTTGCAAGTGCTTCCACGACGCCTCTGCACCGGCAGAAGTCCATTCGACATCTCGTTCCGGAGGCGAATCGCTCAGCATGAACCAGCGCGCGGTATCTGCACCAAACTGATCGATGATATCGGTTGGGTCGATCACGTTCTTCTTGGATTTTGACATTTTTATAATAGGCCCGATGTCGACCGGTGTGCCATCTGCCAGCTTTGGGCCTTCATTGCTCCGTATGATGTCTTCCGGCAGATGCCACGCGCGGCGGGTGTCGCTGCCGGCAACCGCTGTCGAATAGGTTTCGTGTGTGACCATGCCTTGGGTGAACAGGGCATCGAACGGCTCTATGGCTTTTTTAGGCAGGTGTCCGGTGACGTGCATCGCACGCGCGAAGAACCGGGAATACAGCAGATGCAGGATCGCATGCTCGATCCCACCGATATATTGATCCACATTCATCCAATATGCGGCATCTTCGGCATCAGTTGGTGTCTTGGCATGAGGCGCTGTGAAGCGCGCATAATACCATGACGAATCCACGAACGTGTCCATCGTATCCGTCTCGCGCTGTGCGGAATTTCCGCAATTTGGGCAAGCTGTGTCGCGCCACGTTGGGTGTCTGTCCAAAGGATTTCCCGGAACCTCGAAACTAACATCGTCCGGCAATTTGATCGGCAGGTTCTCTTTCTTTTCCGGAACAATCCCGCAGGCGTCACAATGGACCACAGGGATCGGGCAGCCCCAATAGCGTTGCCGGGACAGACCCCAATCCCGCAGGCGGAACTGAACTTTTCCTGTCCCAAGATTGTGAGCCTCAAAATAATCGATAGTGGCGTCAATGCCTTCAAGGCTTGTTGCGCGTTCGATACCGGCAAAATGATCTATATAAATCACTTCTTCGGTCTTTTCGGGCACCAATGCTTCGTTCTGTACGTCTGAGGTATCGTCTGGCTTATAAAACGCGTTTTGCACCGGCAGGCCGTACTTCCGCGCAAAATCGAGGTCGCGTTGATCATGGGCAGGACAGCCGAATACTGCGCCTGTGCCGTAATCCATCAGAACGAAATTACCAATCCACACTGGTAGGTCGCGGTCAGGATAAACCGGGTGAGCCACGCGGATACCTGTATCGATGCCTTTTTTCTCAGCTTTTTCCAGTGCCGCTTCGGTGGTATCCATGTTGCGACATTCATCTATGAAAGCAGCAAGGTCAGGCCTGTCTGACTCTAAAGCCTTAGCAACAGGATGATCTGGCGCGATGGCCAAGAAGCTTGCTCCACGCATTGTATCCGGGCGGGTGGAGTAGCAAATGATACTGCCCTCCCCGTCACGGCGGGTAAATGTAATGTCGATGCCACGCGATTTTCCGATCCAGTTTGCCTGCATCAAACGCACTTTTTCAGGCCAATTCTTCAGCCCGTCCAGCGCCTCTAGTAGTTCTTCTGCCATATCGGATATCTTGAAGAACCATTGGGTCAGTTCGCGCCGTTCTACAGGGGCGTCAGACCGCCAGCCCTTACCGTCGATCACCTGTTCATTGGCCAAAACGGTCATATCTACCGGATCCCAGTTGACCACAGCATTTTTTCGATAGACCAGACCTGCTTTCAGCATATCAAGAAACAGGGCTTGCTGTTGTCCGTAATATTCTGGATCACAGGTCGCAAATTCGCGGGTCCAATCAATAGAAAGCCCCAGCGGTTTCATCTGGTCGCGCATTGTGGCGATATTGTTGTAAGTCCACTCCTTCGGGCTGGCATTTGACGCCATGGCAGCGTTTTCGGCTGGCATCCCGAACGCGTCCCAGCCCATTGGGTGCAACACTGAAAAGCCACAAGACGCCTTATAGCGCGCAATGACATCGCCCATGGTGTAGTTGCGTACATGGCCCATATGGATACGGCCAGACGGGTAGGGAAACATTTCTAGCACGTAGTATTTCGGCTTATCCGCATCCCGTCGGGCAAAGAAACTTTGTGCGTCTTCCCAGGCTTTTTGCCATTTTGGTTCAACTGTACGGGCATTATAGCGTGACATAGAAGGTTCCTTAAGCGAAAGACGCCGGGTTATTAGACCCGGCGCTTGTCATAAATGCGAAGTAAAGTCAGGTCTATAGCTTCGTATCTGCGATTCTTAGCTGCCGGGCGCGGGTCAGGATGGCATCTTCAATGGCGCGCACGGTTTCTGTGCTGACCTGTCCGCCGCCACGCGATTGCAAAGCTACCCGTAAAGACCGGGCATCGAGCGCCGGGTCGGTAATATAGACTGTTGCGCGATAAGCCCTGTTTGTGCCACGCGGTGCGCCATAACCCATTGCAATAGTGCCCGTGAATGGGTCAGCGGCCTCAACCGGCATGAAATTCAGGACATCCAGCGACGCATTCCAGAGATATTTGTTCACCCGCAATGTCACATTCGGGTCTTCATTGTTCTGAAATAGGTCCCATATCGTGCTGCCACGTTCGTTAGCGGTGGTCTGGGCCGCGCTGTCAGAGCTTCGGGTAAACCCATCATCCGTATTGTTGCGCCCGAAAATCCCCCCGGCACGCCCGCCGCACGCCGCCAGACTAAAGGCAAGAACGCCAACCATCACAAATTTAACTGTACCGATCTTGAGCATATTGCTTGAATCCCCGGGATTTCTACGCTTTCCACCTGATACCCGAGCCTGCGGGGACGGACAAGAAAGAATACTTAGGGCTTAATTGAACTTATCCACAACATGCTGTGGCAAAGCTGCATCAATTTCCTAAAGACACATTCATCTCGTCTAAGATGACTTGCATCTGACGGTTAGGATGTAGAAATAGACCCATACTCAATTCGGATTCCCCGATTTGAGCTGAGCAAAACTATGAAATTGAGGGAAAACGATGAAAAAAGTTCTCTTTGCATCAACAGCTCTGGTCGCCTTCGCTGGCGCAGCTGCTGCTGACGTCGAACTGTCCGGCCGTGCCGAGATGGGTATCGCTGATACCAATGTTGACAATGTATCTGCACAGTTCTTTTCTGACATTGATGTTACGTTCACAATGTCTGGTGAAACAGACAGTGGTTTGACATTTGGCGCTTCTATTGACTTAGATGAGTCAAGCGATGATGAAGCATTCAATCCTGAAACCGAAGGTGGTGAAGAAATATTCATCTCTGGTTCATTCGGTACAGTCACTTTGGGTGACACTGATGGTGCTATGGACTGGGCTTTGACCGAGGCTGGTAATGTTAATAACGGTGGTTCTATTTCTGACGATGAGACCACTCACCCTGGTTATTTTGGCGCTTACCATGATGGTGCAGCAGGTCAAGATGGTCAGATTTTGCGTTATGACTACTCAGCTGGTGCGTTTGGTTTCGCGTTGTCTTATGAGCAAGGCGATACTGACCGAGGTAATACTGGCCTTGATCCTGCTGATCTTGCACCCGCAGGAGAAACAGATGGTTTCGGAATCGGTCTGAAATACTCTATTGAACTGGCAAGTGCTAACATTGATCTGGGTCTTGGTTATCAATCTATTGATGGACTGGCTACAGATGTTGATATCTTGGGTGTAAGTGCAACAGCTACGTTCAATAATGGTTTAGCTATTGGTGCAACCTATGTTGATGGCGATGTTTTGACAATTGCTGACTCCGATCACGCCAGCATTGGTGTAGGTTACACAACCGGTGCACTAACTTTGCATGCAAACTACGGTGTGTTTGACTTTGGTGATGGATCAGAATCAGACGGTTTTGGTCTATCTGCTGCTTATGACCTTGGCGGCGGTGCGGTTGTGCACTTCGGCTATGGTGATGGTGATGTAACTGATGCTGCTGGTGTTTCCACTGATAGACAAACAGTCTCCCTTGGTCTGGGCCTGAGCTTCTAAGCTTACCCAAATCATTTGGAATAAGAGAGAGCGGGCCTTCGGGTCCGCTCTTTTCTTTTGGGGCGCTCTGTGGCTGATAGGTGTCAGTTAAAGAAACGGAGCGTATAATGTCCCTGTCAGAAATAACTGACCGCATTCAATCCGAAGAACGTCGTGTAGGGCGGGTAGTTGGCAGCACCAAGCTGATTGCGGTTTCTAAACTGCAACCCAACGATCGGGTCGAGGACGTTCTGACCCAGGGCCACCGCATCTTTGGCGAAAACCGGGTGCAGGAGGCTGCCGGGAAGTGGCCTGATTTCAAAACGCGCTTCGATGAAGTAGAATTGCACCTTCTGGGCCCGCTTCAATCAAACAAGGCCCGTCAGGCGATGGAATTGTTCGACGTGATCCACACGCTTGATCGTCTGAAGCTTGCCAAACGCATGGCCATGATCCGAGATGAGATCGGACATTGCCCAAAACTGTTCATTCAGGTCAACACGGGCAAAGAACCCCAGAAAGCCGGGGTCATGCCGGAAGATACGGAAGCTTTTGCGGCAGAGTGTCGGGCTTTAAATTTACCCATAATTGGCCTGATGTGCATACCACCCGTAGATGAAGACCCCAGCCTGCATTTTGCTTTGCTTAAACAATTGGTTGACCAGACTGACCTATCGGAACTCAGCATGGGTATGAGTGGCGATTTTGAGAAAGCTATCGCACACGGTGCAACTTGCATCCGCGTCGGTTCTGCCATTTTCGGGGCGCGGCCTAGCTGACAATTACCCTTGTCTTATATCTGATCCGTTCTGCAATCCAGCGCAGGTGATCTTGGCGAAAGGCCACGCATCCCTCGGTCGGGTGTCGTGGCTTACGCCAGGCATGTAGAAAGATCGCCGATCCGCGCCGATATTCTGCGTAAGGCCAATTCCAGTCTATGATGATCACAATGTCATAAAGCGGATCAGCCCGTCGTAGCTTTTCGTGACTGCATGGGTAGGGCGCGCGGACCATAAGATTATAATCCTCATGCTGCGGGTCGTCGGACCACAAATCACCGAGTCGGATCGGAACGGCCCAATTCGCAGGTCGGACCAACCTGTCTGGGCGATAGAGCATACCAACAATCCGATGCGTTCCAACGGGTGTTGCGCCATCGCCTTCGCGTTTATCGCGTGTTAAGCCCCCTTTACCAATACTTGACGGAAAGTGACGCCCCATAAACCGCGTTCCCCAGCGGTTTACGACCAAATCGTAGGGTGTCACAGAAGATGCCCCGACTTCGCAGCCTTAGTGGCAAGGTAGTCTGCATTATGTCGGGTTTCACCTACCTTCAGAGGAACGCGTTCTGTCACCTCAAGCCCGTTCGCCGCCAGCATGGCGACTTTGGCTGGATTGTTCGTAAGCAAGCGGATTTGCGCAAAACCCATTGCGCGCAAAATCTCTGCGCCGATGCGAAAATCCCGCTCATCATCTTCGAAACCAAGCCGGTGGTTCGCTTCAACCGTATCAAAGCCTTGATCCTGCAGGGAGTAAGCCCGCATCTTGTTGGCCAGCCCAATGCCGCGGCCTTCCTGGTTGAGATAAAGCAACACGCCCTGCCCCTCAGCCCCCATCTGTGCCAAAGCGCCGCGCAATTGTGGACCACAATCGCATTTAAGTGAGCCCAGCAGATCGCCGGTAAAGCAGGCGGAATGTAGCCGGGTCAGAACAGGTACGCTGCGAGATGGAGTGCCGATTTCAATGGCGTAATGTTCCTCCCCCCGTCGTGAGGGCGGAACACATGCAGACGTCCTGCCTCGCTGACCTCAAGCGGCAGGCGGGCACTGACAACGGGTTTCAACGGGCTGGATGTTTCAAGTTCAGTCTTCAGGTCTTCCAAAGGTAAGTGGATCAACTCGTGAGTCGCTGCGAACTCCGCACCATTATCTAGCGAAAGCGTCACCGCTGCTGGTAACAGCTGCGCTGATTTGATCAAGTTGATTGCTGCGCGCGCTGGTGCGGCATCGCCGTCCCGCAGGGTTGCAAGCGGACCTTTCATCGGCCTGTTCAAATCATCTGCCGGGTCTGCGATGGCACGCACCCAGTCCAACGGCGCGTCTTCTGACATCATAATGCGGGCGATGTCACCATCGTAGCAACGCGCTTTCAGGGTCTGCGCGCGCCAGTTTGTGACGACCAATGCCATAGGTAAGCCCATCAGACGGATCGAGGCCAAACGGTCTGAACTCAATGTTTCAGCAGCAAGCGTCAGAGTGCCGCTGATTATGACTGGGACGCCCATCCGCAAATCGGCTCGCGCCCGTGCGATCCGCTCAGATATGGAGAGTGTCAGTGACATAATTCGGCTCCGTTTGTAACAATCACATCCTTTTCATAATGCGAAAGGAAGGATTTTGAAACATTTGGCATCCTGGTCACACGAGCCCGTGACATAACGGCGGCGTGAGTTGTGATCGGCGTCTCTTATCCGCATTTTCATGATCAAAGTTAGGAAGGACTAGACCTATGGCAACTTTGAAAAAGATTTTACTTGTAGATGATGACGATGATCTACGCGAAGCTTTATCTGAACAACTTGTGATGACTGAAGATTTCGACGTGTTCGAGGCTGATAACGGCGCTCACGCGATGGAGAAAGCTAAAGAAGCCATTTATGATCTTGTCGTTTTGGATGTAGGGCTGCCTGATACAGACGGCCGAGAGCTGTGCCGCCTGATGCGTAAGCAAGGGGTGAAATGTCCAGTTCTTATGCTGACCGGTCATGACAGCGACGCCGATACAATTCTGGGACTTGATGCCGGGGCGAATGATTATGTCTCGAAACCGTTTAAGTTTCCCGTACTTCTGGCCCGTATCCGCGCGCAGCTGCGCCAGCATGAACAATCGGAAGATGCCGTTTTCCAGCTTGGGCCATATACATTCAAGCCTGCCATGAAGATGTTGATCACCGAGGACGATAAAAAAGTCCGTCTGACCGAGAAAGAGACTAATATCCTGAAGTTTCTGTACAGATCAACGGACGGTGTTGTGGCGCGTGATGTGCTGCTCCACGAGGTTTGGGGGTATAACGCAGGTGTTACCACTCATACGCTTGAGACCCATATTTATCGGCTTCGTCAAAAAATAGAACCAGATCCGTCAAATGCGCGCCTTCTTGTGACCGAATCTGGTGGCTATAGATTGAATGTATAGAGCGAATCCCTTGGTCGCGTCAGGGTAATGATGCGACACCTCCCTGTTGGACTTGCCCGGCCTTGTGCCGGGCGTTTTTTTGTCAAGACGGTCGATCTTTTGGCATTCGCAGCAGCCATGTTCCCAAAAGGCCAAGGCAACACACTATCCCTGCGGCTGTCCAGTAAGGTGCGCGAAGTGCAGCTTCTCGACCAATAGAAGGTTCTAACCACGCGACGATCAAGCCACCTGCAATGGCACCAAGGGGCATCATACCCCAGCCGAAGAACCGATAGATCGAGTTCACGCGCCCAAGAATGTCATCGGGGATGATACGCTGCCTGTAGCTGACGGTAAGTACGTTCCAAAGCATGGCTCCCAACATTTCTATGAAAAGTGCTAGGGCTACGACCCAAGGCGATGAGGTTACAGCGATCAAAAGGTACCCGGTTGCGAACATGCCCAACGCGATAAGAAGACTGGCGGTTCCACTGATTTTCTTGATGACAGTAGGTGCGATGAGCCCACCAATGACGCCGCCAGCTGCACCCGCTGTCAAAAGGATTCCGTGACCAAAAGCGGTTAGCTGCAGAATATCCTGACTGAACAGAACCAACATCGTCAATGATGCCATGTAGCTGGCATTCAGAATGCCCAGAATGATTGCTAAGCGTAAGATGAAGGGATGTCGCCACATCCAGGACGCGCCCTCGCGGAATTCGACCCAAAAACTTGCTGTGGCACCGCGGGCAGGACGGGTGGGCAAGATAATCATCCAAACGGCAAGCGCTGCGAATGCGAATGTTAGCGCGTCAACAGTAAATGGCAGGGGAATGGCCAAGGCGATCAGGACACCTGCCAATGGTGGGCCGACGAAGGACCCCATGACTTGTTCAATGCTCCACATTTGTCCATTCGCGTGTTCAAGATCCGTCTTATCAACTATCGAAGGTAACATCGTTTGCGCCGCGTTATCGCGCAGCACCTCGGCACTGCCGATAAGAAAGGCCAACCCTGACAAGGCAAGGATAATTGGCAAAGCGCCGCTATCATCTTGCATTGGGAGAACTGGCCCGGTCAGGATCATAGCAACAATGCCCAGTGTCAGAACAAAACGAAACATATCGGCACGCACCATCAGTTTTTGACGATCGGCCCGATCCGTCCAGACACCAGCGGGCAAAGTGAACAGAAACCACGGCAGGCGTGTCGCAACAGCAGTCAAAGAGATCAACACAGGGTCGCGCGTTACAAGTGAGGCAAGCCATGGAAATGCGAGCGCCGATATACCGTCACCAAGATTGGAAACGGCTGAAGCCGAAAAAAGCAGTCTGTAATTCCGGTTTCGGCGAAAAAGTGAAATGTCCATGAAATGCGCTCTAACAAAGTGGTACTCAGATTAGTCTGGGTCTAAGGTCAGCCCATTGTCAAACCGGAGTTGTATATATGCCCTTCACCCTTGCGACCTGGAACATAAACTCTGTCCGATTGCGCGAACCTATCGTGCTGAAACTGCTACAGGAAGAAGCCCCGGATATCCTGTGTCTTCAGGAATGCAAAAGCCCGGTGGATAAAATCCCGGTCGAGGGCTTCAAGGCGCTGGGCTATACCTACATGGTTGCGCGCGGGCAGAAAGGGTATAACGGTGTGGCAATCATTTCAAAATTGCCCATTACGGAGGCCGGGGCGGCTGATTATGCTTCCCTTGGACATGCCCGGCATATCGCAGCGCGGCTTGACAATGGGGTTGTGATCCACAACCATTATATTCCGGCGGGGGGCGATGTGCCTGACCGAGACGTGAACGAAAAGTTTGGCCAAAAACTGGATTACCTGACAGAGCTGCGGGATGCTTTTCACGAGGATAAGCCCGCAAAGTCTATCCTTGTCGGTGATCTGAACATAGCGCCACGCGAAGACGATGTCTGGTCGCATAAGCAGCTTTTGAAAGTTGTGAGCCATACACCTATAGAGGTAGAGCATCTGGCTGAAACTCAGGATGCAGGCAAATGGGTTGATGTGACCCGCGCCGATATTCCGGATGGGCAGCTCTATTCCTGGTGGTCATATCGGGCGAAAGACTGGGATGCGGCAGATAAAGGTCGCCGACTAGATCATGTTTGGGCAACATCGGATATTGCGTCTGCGGCGCATGGGTCGCGTATCCTGCGCACTGTGCGTGGATGGGAAAAGCCAAGTGATCACGCACCTGTTTTCGCCACATTCGATTTGTAACGCATCCAGCTTGCATAGGTCGGGTTTGTATCCTTCATATCTTGATAGAGCCAAACCATGCGATCAACAAACCAGACCTTAGCCCCGATTGTTGTGACCAGACCAAATAAGGTAGCAAACAGATCAAACACCCAAAGGCCGTATATAAGTGGTAAAAGCCCTAACCCCGAGATCACACTCAGCAAGTAAGCCCAATGCTCATGATGTTTCGGAATAGGTATTGTTTTGCGATTCAGAAAGACACGCTCTCCGAATGTACCTTTTGAGGCCCAGTTATCTGTTCCAACCGGGCAAGGAAAAGCGCGTGGGTTATACCAGGTCCAAACAAGTGCGATTGCCAAAGGTAGCAGACACCACAGGCCTATCCAGCTACGGCTCCAGATTGCCAGAACGATAAGGGGAAGGCATGTGAACCGAGTATAAACGCTCAACGGATTAGCGTGGCGGGCCCATGTCTGGGTATCCATGCCCATGATCTTTTCGCTTGTTTTAAAAGCCATTCGACATCTTTCGGGTAGCTTTGGAATTTCACCCTTGGTTTCCGTCCATATAGCTTCCATATAAAGGAACAACTTCAAGGAGAGAATGGTCATGCTGGAATTAGGTGGTGGCGCAAACGCCGAAGCGGGCGATTTGATCAAGGACAGCTCAGAGATGAGCTTTATGGCTGATGTGATCGAGGTCAGTCAGGAAACCCCTGTTATCGTAGATTTCTGGGCCCCTTGGTGCGGTCCATGCAAAACACTTGGTCCTAACCTTGAGGCCGCCGTGACCCAAGCCGCTGGAAAGGTCAAAATGGTCAAGATTGACGTGGACCAGAACCAGCAGATTGCAGCGCAGCTTCGGGTTCAGTCCATTCCAACGGTTTTTGCGTTTTATAAAGGGCAGCCGGTTGATGCGTTTCAAGGCGCTCTGCCTGCGAGCGAGATCAAGGCATTCGTTGACAAGCTAATTGCCTTGGCAGGTGATGGTGATGATGGCGGTTTAGAAGAAGCGGTCAGTGCCGCTGAAACTATGCTTGAGGAAGGTGCAGCTGTTGATGCGGCGCAGACGTTTGCGGCAATTCTTGGGGAAGAGCCGGAAAATGCCGCTGCTTATTCCGGATTGATCAAAGCGCACCTTGCACTGGAGGAAATTGACCAAGTTCAGGCACTGTTGGACAATGCGCCTGACTCCATTGCCACGGCACCAGAGCTTGAGGCAGTAAGGGCGCAGTTGGCCTTACTGGAACAGGCAGCGGATGCGGGTCCGGTGAATGATCTTCTGGCAAAAATTGAGGCTGATGCGAACGACCACCAAGCCAGATTTGATTTGGCAACCGCGTTACACGCGTCTGGCGATACTCAGGGTGCTGTTGATCATCTGTTAGAGCTTTTCCGCAAAGATCGCGAATGGAATGATGGTGCTGCGAAAGCTCAACTCTTCACGATTTTCGATGCGTTGAAACCAGAGGACCCGATTGTTTTGTCTGGGCGCCGCAAATTATCGTCGATGATATTTGCCTGATTGGGGTTCTGGTCTAAGTCTTAATCATGTTCCCAAGTGCCGATCTACCCGATACGATTCCGGTTTTCCCGTTGCCGGGTGCCTTGCTATTACCGCGCGCGCGGTTGCCCCTGCATCTTTTCGAGCCGCGCTATCTACAGATGTTTGAGGATACGCTGAAGACATCGCACCGGCTGATAGGAATGGTACAACCCCATGATGGCCCAGGCGGGAAGGCGCAATTACATTCGATTGGTTGTGCAGGTCGGGTTACTCAGTTCTCGGAAACCGAAGATGGGCGTTATATGGTCACGCTTTCCGGGATTTCTCGATATCGTATGCGACAGGAGATTGTAGGCTTTACCCCTTATCGTCGGGCTGAGGTTACTTGGGACGGGTTTGAACGAGACATTGGACCTGCCGAAACAGATAAGGGTTTTGATCGGCCAAAATTTTTGAAGCTGTTATCTCGATATTTTGCGGAGCAGGATTTGCAGACAGATTGGGACAGCTTGAAAGACGCCGATGCGGAGCTGTTGATTAATTCTCTATCGATGCTTTGCCCATTTGAGCCAGAAGAAAAGCAGGCCTTGTTAGAGGCTCCATCGTTAACTACGCGGCGGGAAACGCTGATCACTTTGATTGAGTTTGCTTTGCGTGGTGGATCATCGGAAGAAGTTTTGCAGTGAGTGAGATGAAGTTCGATCGCCGTATGCTGGATGGATTGGTCTGCCCCGTAACGCAGGGCCTTCTAAGTTATAATGCAGAAACGCAAGAGTTGATTTCAAAAGCTGCGCATCTGGCTTTTCCTATCAAAGGCGGCATCCCAATCATGCTGGTCGACGAAGCACGTCAACTTGAAGATTAAAGCGCCCGGCCTTGCAAAAGCCGAGGGACATCTCCGGTCAAACCAGCGGCCTCGCGTATAAAGCCTCTTCGCAGGGCAGGTATCGAATTGATCAAGCCCATTCCAATATCACGGCCCACACGAAGTATGGGGTTATCATTTGAAAACAGATGGTTGAACCCATCCGTTGCCCAGGCAAGTGTGGTGACGTCAAAACGTCGCCACGTTGCGTAACGCTCCAGAATATCTGGCGCACCGATATCTTCGCCACGCCGTTTTGCATCTACAATGACCTCTGCCAAGGCTCCAACATCCCGCAAGCCCTGATTCAGACCCTGGCCGGCAATGGGATGTACGCCATGGGCGGCATCGCCCAGCAACGCCAAGCGATCTGCAATTAGCGCATCCGCAAGTGTCAGGTTCAAAGGGTAAGAAAAACGCGCCCCAGCGACATGTAAGTCACTCAGAAAATCGCCAAACGCAGGTCGTAATGCCTGAATAAACGCATCGTCATTCATTGTAGTCAGCTCTGCTGCTCTTGCGTGGCTTTCAGCCCAGACGATTGAGCTGCGGTTTCCTGTTAGTGGCAAGATCGCCAGCGGCCCAGCGGGCATAAAAAATTGATGGGCTATGCCGTTATGCGGCTTCTCATGCCCAATGGCAGCAACCACGGCAGTTTGGTTATAGTCTTTGAAGCTGCGTTTGATGCCCGCGCGTTGTGCAGTGCTGCTGGTCCTGCCATCGCAGCCAACCAGCAGATGGCTTGTTAAGCTACGCCCACTGTCAAGCGTAACACTTGCGGTTGTTCGGTTCACAGATTGTGCGACAACGGTTTCAGGTGCCAAATGGGTGATTTTGGGATCTTGTTCTATTGATTGCAACAAGGCACGGCGGAGGTGGCGGTCCTCGATCATATAACCCATGGGGCCTTCTTCGATTTCGCGGTGATCGAAATGCATCCAGAAAGGTGACGGCCCTTCGCCAGCCCGACCATCGGTGACTTTGATCTCCAACATCGGTTGCGCATGTTCAGTGATGCCCGGCCATATGCTAAGTGCAGACAGCAAACGCTTTGATGTTAACGCCAAGGCATAGGAACGCCCGTCAAATTCTGCCAGTTGGCGCGTATCATTAGGCAACGTGTCGATGAGTGTGACACTGACCCCACCGCTTGCAAGAGCCAAGGCCAAGATGCAGCCATTCAGGCCGCCGCCCACAATAATGATATCGCTGTCAACTTTCATAAGCTGCAATATGGATAGCTTTGCGGGATTGTCCATGCGATGTCGTGCCGCTACCGTCAGGTTGGATAACAAGGGGGCATAGATGTCTGAACTATGGCTGGGTATGACAGCAAGCGATCTGGGGCGCGGTATTGGCGCGGGCGAGATTGATCCGGTTGCCCTGACCGAAGTGTATCTTGCTGCGGCTAAGGACCATAAGCTGTCCAGCCGCATCTATGCCCGCTTTACAGAAACCCGCGCAATGGCCGAGGCAGAGGCTGCCCGTGATCGCGCTAAGCTGGAGCTGCGCCGCAGTTTGCTGGATGGTGTGCCAATTTCGTGGAAGGATCTGTTTGATACAGCCGGTATTGCAACCGAGGCTGGCAGTGCCCTTTTGAAAGACCGGATACCTGATCGTGACGCGGACGTTTTGGCAAAGGCAACCAAAGCTGGGCTCGTGTGTATCGGCAAGACCCATATGTCGGAACTTGCCTTCTCAGGGCTTGGGTTAAATCCGATTACTGCGACACCGCCCTGTGTAAATGATTTGGATGCAGTGGCCGGGGGCTCTTCCTCCGGGGCTGCAGCCTCGATTGCCTTTAACCTGGCTACAGCCGGAATAGGGTCTGATACAGGGGGTTCAGTGCGTATTCCCGCGGCTTGGAACGACTTGGTCGGTTTGAAAACCACAATTGGGCGTGTGTCAGTAAAAGGTACTGTTCCGCTTTGTCCCAGTTTCGATACGGTCGGACCGCTCTGCCGATCTGTTGAAGATGCAGCGCAGCTGCTTTCCGCGCTGGAAGGCTCTAAAGTGATTGATGTGCGCGGGGCATCGCTTGAAGGTGTACGCCTGATGATACTCAAAACAAGTGCATTTGACGATACTCGTGATGAACCGCGTGCCGGATTTCAAAGTGCCGTTGAGCGCCTGCAATCTGCGGGCGCTATAGTTGAAGCGCACGAGATTCCGGAAGTCGCAGATGCCTTGGCCATGTCAGGTATTCTGTTCGCGCCCGAAGCCTATGGCACCTGGAAAGACACGATTGAAGCCAACCCTCAGCTAATGTTCGCCGAGATTTTGGATCGGTTTCGCACCGGAAGGGATGCAAAGGCCGCTGATTTCGTTATGGCATGGCAAAGGCTGGAAGGTTTCCGTAAGGTTTGGGCAGACAAGACAGCCGGTTTTGATGCTGTGATCCTGCCAACGTCACCTATCCTGCCGCCCAATCGGGAACGTCTTCTTACAGATAGCGAATACTACATTACTGAAAACCTGCTGACTCTACGCAATACAAGAATCGGTAATCTGATGGGGCTTGCGGGCCTGACTTTGCCAACCGGATTACCATCGACTGGGATCATGTTTCTATCGGCCCCATTCAGTGAGGAACGCTTGCTGCGTTTGGGGTCTGCGGCAGAAGCAGTGTTGTCCTGGCCGGCGAAAATGACACAACCGTTTTCAGCGGGTGCAAAAAAACCGCGCAATATGCTGGACCGAACGTCCTCAAATGGGTAATTTAAACAAAACGGGACGTTAATGATCCCGACCTTGAGGCAGTAAAAGTGGTCCAATGACCTTTCCAGAGCGGTTTTCGAACCTGCCCCCTTACGCATTTCCGCGCCTGCGGATGCTTCTCGACGGATTAGATGCCGGCGGGGATCCCGTTGATATGACGATCGGGACGCCCAAACACCCCTTTCCTCATTGGATTATGGATATCATTTCTGAACATTCAGATGGGTTTGGGGGATATCCGCCGAATGATGGCACGCCAGAACTGCGTGGTGCGATTTCTGACTGGATCAAACGTCGTTATGATGTATTGCGCGATGCCGAAACGCAGATATTGCCACTCAATGGCACGCGCGAAGGGCTGTTCAACGCGGCCATCGCGCTTTGCCCGGAACAGCAACGTGGCCAACGCCCGGTTATTCTGACGCCAAATCCATTTTATCAGGTTTATGCGGTTGCAGCACTGGCAGTCGGGGCAGAGCCGGTATACGTACCTGCGACGCGGGAAACGGGCTTTTTGCCAGATTACGGCGCTTTGCCAGCGGATATCCTGAACCGGGTGGCTGTTGCGTATATCTGTTCTCCCTCAAACCCTCAGGGTTCGGTTGCGGACAAGACTTATTGGGCGAGCTTATTTGATCTGGCTGAAAAGTATGATTTCAAGATTTTCGCAGACGAGTGCTATTCCGAGATTTACCGTGAAACGCCACCAATGGGTGCATTGACGGTAGCAGATAACAAGGGTGTCGACCCTGAACGGGTTGCATTATTCAATTCGCTGTCGAAGCGTTCAAACCTTGCAGGTCTTCGGTCTGGCTTTGTTGCAACGGGGGCTGAGTCTATCAAAAGACTTAAAAGCTTGCGCAACTATGCGGGCGCTCCGCTTGCGTTGCCTTTACAGCGTGTTGCAGAAAAAGTCTGGGCGGATGAGACGCATGTGGAAGCCAACCGCGCGCTCTACCGCGAAAAACTGGAATACTCAGACACTCTGTTTTCAGGCCTCGAAGGCTACTTGCCGCCAGAAGCAGGGTTTTTCCTATGGTTGCCTGTTGAAAACGGGGAAGAGGCAACGAAGCGGCTTTGGACCGAAACTGGTGTGAAAGTTCTGCCCGGTTCCTATCTGGGACGTGACTTCGGGGATCAAAACCCCGGCGAGACATATATCCGGGCCGCTTTGGTGGCCCCAATGGCAGAGGTGCAGCCGGGGCTGATTGCACTAAAGAACTGTATTTATAAGTGAGAAGGCGAGGCACATAATGGCGTATCCGGCACGACAACGCGATCCATTACTGGATAGCGATATGCAGGCGGCAATAGAAAAGCGGGGCAAAGAGTTGTTCGGTTTCGGTTTGTTGTTTGTCGGCGTCATGATGATGTTGCTGTTGGTTTCTTACGTTCCGGAAGACCCAAGCTGGCTGTCTGCCACTGATGAGCCAGCGCGCAACTGGCTTGGTCGCTTTGGTGCGTCCCTTGCGAGCCCGCTGTTTGTTATTGTCGGCTTTGGCGCTTGGGCAATTCCGCTGGTTGCGATCACATGGGGCCTGCGTTTTGCGCTGCACCGAGGGGAAGATCGGGCCGTGAACCGGTTGATCTTTGCCCCGTTGGCGATTGCGTTGGCATCTGTTTACGCCTCGACTCACGTGCCTGTATCGGAATGGACCCACTCCTTCGGGTTGGGGGGCTGTTTGGCGATACCGTTTTGGGGGCGATCCTTGGTGTCGTACCGATCAGCGCAACCTTCGGGTTAAAAGTTCTGTCGCTGGTCGTTTTTGCAGGCCTAATTGTTTTATCTTTGTTTGTTCTGGGCTTTGACAAGCGGGAGCTACAGAAGCTTTTGCGGTTCATGCTGATTGGTTTGGTTATGAGCTATGTCAGTATTCGTAGGGTGTTTGGGACTGCCGGCAAAGGCGCTGTGATTGCAGCGCGGGCGGTAAGTGACAAACGGGCTGAGCGGCGAGAAGCCCGTTTGTCCGCGGAGCAGGATTATGAGGACGATCAACCCGTACCGGGTCCAAGTTTGCGCCGTACACCAGTGGTTGTTCCGCCATCACATGCGCAGCCAGTACCAGCAGCACCTAAACCAATTCTAGAGTCTGAACCGCCTAAACAGGGGCTTTTTTCGATTGTACCCAATCTGGTCAAACGCGTGGTTGAGCCTGAAAATGTTATGATTGAAGACCCTGTCCATGTCGTGCCTCATGAACCACAAGGGTCTGAAGACAGGATCAAGTCGAAGATTGCAGATGTCATCAAAAACCGTATGCGCCGCACAACACCATTGGATATTAATGCAGTCGATGACCGTGTCGAGCCAAGCCTGACAGCCGCAGAAGGTCGCGTAGAACCGGTTTTACATCGGGAAACACCTCATTTGGAAGACGGCGTGGATGATCTGTATGATCCAGAGCCGATGCCAGTTTTAAACAGAACCCCAGCGACGCCAGAGCCTAAGGCTGTTGTTCAACAGCCGGTGCGTAAAGCTGTTGCTCCATCGCGCCAAGCGCAGGCTGAAGCGCAGCCAACGCTCAAGTTCGAAGAAAGCGGACCGGCTTTTGAGTTACCCCCGCTGAACCTTCTGATGAACCCATCAACGGTTGAACGGCATCACCTGTCGAACGAAGCCTTGGAAGAAAACGCGCGGATGCTTGAGGCTGTTTTGGATGATTATGGCGTGAAGGGCGAGATCGTGTCGGTTCGTCCTGGCCCAGTCGTCACGATGTATGAGCTTGAACCCGCGCCGGGTCTGAAGGCAAGCCGTGTCATTGGGTTGTCTGATGATATTGCGCGATCCATGTCTGCCCTGTCTGCACGGGTATCTACAGTGCCAGGTCGGTCTGTTATCGGAATTGAACTGCCAAACGAAAAGCGTGAAATGGTCGTTCTGCGTGAAATCCTGTCTGCGCGAGATTTCGGCGATGGTAATCAAAAACTCCCCCTTGCTTTGGGTAAGGATATTGGCGGCGAAGCAATCGTTGCGAACCTTGCCAAGATGCCTCACCTTCTGATTGCCGGGACCACGGGGTCAGGTAAATCTGTGGCGATCAATACAATGATCCTGTCGCTTCTCTACAAGCTGACACCTGAGGAATGTCGCCTGATCATGATCGATCCGAAAATGCTGGAACTTAGTGTTTATGATGGCATCCCGCACCTGCTGTCACCTGTTGTTACAGACCCTAAAAAGGCTGTTGTGGCCTTGAAATGGGTTGTTGGCGAGATGGAGGAGCGTTACCGCAAGATGTCCAAAATGGGCGTGCGCAACATTGATGGTTATAATGGGCGTGTAGCGGATGCGTTATCGCGCAATGAGATGTTCAGCCGTACCGTTCAAACCGGCTTTGATGATGAGACCGGCGAGCCAATTTTTGAGACAGAAGAGTTCCAACCTGAAAAGATGCCCTATATCGTTGTGATCGTGGACGAGATGGCCGACCTGATGATGGTCGCGGGCAAAGAGATCGAGGCTTGCATTCAACGCCTTGCGCAGATGGCGCGGGCGTCTGGTATCCACCTGATCATGGCCACGCAGCGCCCTTCGGTTGATGTTATTACCGGTACGATCAAGGCCAACTTCCCGACGCGGATCAGTTTTCAGGTTACATCCAAGATCGACTCACGGACTATTCTGGGCGAACAGGGTGCTGAGCAACTGCTTGGTATGGGCGACATGCTTTACATGGCTGGTGGATCTAAAATCACCCGCGTCCATGGCCCGTTTGTGTCAGATGAGGAGGTTGAAGAAATTGTCAATCACCTGAAATCCTTCGGTCCCCCTGCCTATATGTCCGGCGTTGTCGATGGGCCAAGCGAAGAAAAATCCAGCGATATTGATCTTGTTCTGGGTCTTGGCGGAAATACGGATGGCGAAGATGCATTATATGACACGGCTGTGCAGGTTGTGTTGCAGGATCGGAAATGCTCGACCTCATATATTCAGCGCAAACTTGCTATCGGCTATAATAAAGCCGCCCGTTTGGTTGAGCAGATGGAGGATGAAGGCCTCGTTTCACCTGCTAACCATGTTGGAAAACGCGAAATTCTGGTGCCTGAGCAGTAATAAGCCATGTTTCAACTTCGTGATCGGTTGTGGGTTTATTCTGCAGATGTAAGGCTTATTTGTTAATCATGATAAGAAACCTGATCCTCGTGCCCCTTCTGTCGCTTGCTTTGGCGGTGCCAGCGTGGGCGGAAAAGATACCATTGGGCCAGTTGTCCCAATATCTGAATGAATTGCAGTCGGCCTCTGCGGACTTCACACAAGTGAACAGCGATGGTTCCGTCACGAAAGGTAAAATCTATATAAAACGGCCGGGTCGTGCTCGGTTTGAGTATGCACCGCCTGACAAGAGCCTTGTGATCGCAGGGGGTGGGCAGGTTGCGATATTCGACCCGCGCTCAAATGTTCGACCTGAGCAATTTCCACTGAAGCGGACGCCGCTTAATCTGATTTTGGCTCGGAATGTGAATCTGAACCGGTCGAACATGGTTGTGGGGCATAGCGATGATGGCACTGCAACTGTTGTGAAGGCCCAAGACCCTGAGCATCCGGAATATGGCAGTATAGAGTTGAAATTCACCGGTAATCCAGTTCAGTTGCGCCAGTGGGTGATCACGAATGAGACGGGTGATCAGACGACAGTGATATTGGGTGAGTTGAAGCGCAATGTTCAGATCGGAGCACGGCCTTTCAATATACCCCAGGAAATGGCGGCTCGGGGTTTCTAATTAACCCCGCCGCCTATTTACACTTTCCCGCAGCCGATCAGCTGGTTTTGATAGAGCACTGCTCGGGTCTCAACGTCATTTGAGACCCGCAGCAACCACGCTTTGTTATTGTAGCTTGCGCGGGCAAACCCGGTCCGGCCTTCGTGATACGCCAAGTATTGATTGCGTGCGTCAGCTTTGGAAATCCCCAGCCGTTCAGAGCTGCCATCCATATACCAACCGATGAAATCAACCGCATCGCGGAAGTTGTCACGCTTGGCTCTGCGCCCGCCTTCATCATTCTGGTATTCTTTCCAAGTCGCGTCCAAGGCCTGACTATAACCGAATGCCGATGATTGCCGGCCCATTGGGATCACACCCAAAGTATACCGTAGCGGGGTTCGCGCATCGCCCACGAATTTACTTTCATGGTATATCGTGGCCATCTGTACTGGAACTGGAATGCCCCATTTACGCTCAGTCCGCTTCATATCTTTTAGCCAGTTAGGATTTTGGCTTACGATTGAACATGCGTTATCCAGATTTCGCGGGGGCGCGTTGCCTGATGAACCACATGCCGCTAAAAGAAGCAAAAACGCCATAAGGCGAATATTTTTTTTCATTATACCTGCTCGGCCTTTTTGGCTTTTCTCAATCATACGACAAAATTTATGTCAGGAAAACAGATATGAGCCCTGTCTCAGATCAAAAATGCCAGTGTTAGCGGGATAAAGCCTACCGAAAGCAAGGTTGAGACGATGACAAGGCCCGCCACAGCACCAGAGTCAGCCTCATATTTTGCGGCCAGAAGGTAAGATGTGACAGCCACCGGGGTCGATACCTGAAGAATCAGAACGGCAAACGGGATCGGATCAAGCGAAAACCAATGCCCAGCGCCCCACGCGGCACCGATACAAAGCGCAGCTTTCAGGATACATAGCCAGATTGCACGCGATACATTCTGTGGTTTCAGGCGAGCTAAGGCGACACCTAACGTAATAAGCATCATCGGGATCGCCATCTGGCCTGTCAGTTCAAGTGTGTTGGTCAGGAAGCGTGGAGTTTGCCAGCCTTGCCAAAGAAACAGGGCGCCCAAAAGCGTTGCGGCAACAAGGGGCTCCTTTATCACCTTTATCACGGACCCGCCGCCGGATACCAACCAGACCCCAAAGGTGAAGGAGTAGATTGCCATAATCGCAAAAATGACGACCGCGTAGCTTAACCCCGCATCTCCGAAGGCAAATAAAGCCAAAGGAAGCCCGAGATTGCCTGTATTTCCAAAGATCAGTGGTGCAAGAAAAGTGCGCGCTTCAAGGCGTGCTGCGCGTACCATGATGAAGCACCCTATTGTAACCAGAGCATAAGCTGTGATTGCGGCCAGAGATACGGTCGTTAAGGCGTCTGGCTCAATATCGGTTTTCATCAATGCAACGAAAATCAGACACGGTACTGAAAGTGTCATCGCCAGACGGGTCACAAACTCTATCCGGTAGTCGAAGCCAAGCTTGACCCAGATAAACCCAACAGACGCCAGCAAGAAGACAGGGGCGACTATTTCAAGAACTGTAAGAGTCAAGTTCACAAACTGTTTCCTAGAAAATCGTCTCTATTTTATGGACATTAGACCCTGATCGGGTCTATCTACAGAATCCAGGGGTTGCAATGATATGCTGAAAACTCAAGCTAAATATATGCTGGGCCAGATCGTGCGCCATAAGAAGCACCCTTTCAGAGGGGTTATTTTTGACGTGGATCCGGAGTTTTCAAATACCGAAGAGTGGTATGATAACATCCCTGCTGAAAGTCGTCCGCGTAAGGATCAACCATTCTACCACCTTTTGGCCGAGAATGACGAAAGCTACTATGTCGCCTATGTGTCCGAGCAGAACCTGACGCCAGACAGATCGGGTGAACCGGTGGATCACCCGGATCTGAGCGCTATGTTTGGCGACTATGACGGTTTGGGAAAATACCCCCTGCAGTTCAACTTCAATTAATACCCCAACGCGCAACCGTCTTTCCTAGGGTCAGATGCGCCTTGTAAAATGCCGTTTTCGTAGTCAATCAGGATCGCTTGTGCACCGCCTATAGGAATGTCGGGTACTGAGACCGCATGACCCATATCAGACAGTTCCTGCCGGACCGAAGCTGAATATCCGCGCTCCACTTTCATATCGCCTGCATCGGAGAAACTGCGCGGTGCATCAATCGCAGCCTGGGGGTGCAGGCCGAAGTCGACAATATTGCTGACAAATCTCGCGTGCCCATTGGGTTGATAGGCCCCACCCATCACACCAAACGGCATGATAACTTTCCCGTTTTTCTTCAACATACCTGGAATGATCGTATGCATAGGGCGTTTGCCACCAGCTGCTTCGTTTGCATGACCTTCCTCAAGGCAGAAGCCTGCGCCACGATTTTGGAAAAGAATTCCGAACTTGTCTGACGCAAGACCAGACCCAAAACTGTGAAAAATCGAGTAGATTAACGATACCGCCATCAGATCTTTATCAACTACAGTCAGATAGATGGTTTCCTTGTGGACGCTTTCTGACAGCTTGGTCGGATCGGTGGATGCTTTTTTAGTGTTGATCAATGCGGCCAGCTTATCCGCAGTTTCCAGTGCCAGCATGTGATCCAGTCGGGACATATGGTCATGATCAGATAGAAACCTGTTACGGGTGTCATAAGCGAGTTTCGAGGCTTCTGCTTCGATATGAGCGCGTTGGGTGCCTATCGGGTCCATATTCGCGATATCAAAATTCGCAAGAATATTGTTCATCAGGATTGCAGTCGCCCCTTGACCATTTGGCGGGTGCTCGACCAGTTCCATTTCCTTGTATGTGCCAGAAATAGGGTCTGTATAGTCACAGGAAGTGGCGGCAAAGTCTTCCAGATTGTGCGTTCCGCCAAGAGCCTGAAGTGACGCAACCATATCTTCGGCAACTTCACCTTCGTAAAACCCCTTGCGACCGTCCTGAGCGATCCGACGTAACACATCTGCTTGGGCTGGTGCGCGGAAAATCTGACCGGGGGCTGGTGCTTTGCCGTTGAATAGATAGTATTTTGCCGCGGCACCCTTTGGGGCTGCCTCTGCTTCTTTCCAGTCGAAAGCAGTTCGTGCAGCAACGGGAACGCCTGCCTCGGCATAGTAAATTGCAGGGGCTAATGCCGCTTTTAAGCCCAGTTTACCCCAGTCTTTTGACAGTCGGCAAAAAGCGTCAATCGCACCGGGGATCGTGACTGCATCGGGCGTATCTATAGGCATTTTTGCAAGGCCAGAATCCCGCAATTTGTGAGCAGACAGACCGGCCGGGGCGCGACCTGAGCCGTTTAGGGCCACAATTCTATCTTCACCAGCAGGCTTCAGTAATACAAAACAATCCCCACCAATTCCTGTCATTTGCGGCTCGCAAATGCCCAACAACACAGCAGCGGAAATGGCGGCATCAACAGCATTACCGCCTGCTTCCAACATCTGAACTGCAACCTTGGCGGCAAGAGGATGAGACGTTGCACACATTCCATTCGTTGCAAAAACGGATGAGCGGCCCGGTTGATGAAAATCGCGCATATTTGGCTGACCTTAGCTAACTATTCAAAAAGTCAGCATAGGCTTGATAATGGTATTGTCTATGGGAGAGATAGTCCTCGACACCACGCATCTGGGTGGGGGCTGATAAACGCGGTGCCGAGGGAAGCTGTGTAGCTCTGTAGACACTTTTACGATTCAATCTGGCGCTGATTGGGATTCTTTGTGAAGATTTTAAGGCAGGGTTCTGGAAACACTCTAGCGTCATTGTTTCCGCTGTAAGCTAATGATTAAGCTAGAGATTTAATTTGGAACTTTAATATGTTCGTTTGACCGGATCGTTCATAAATCACGAATTCAGTCAATTCTCGGATTAAAAGCCAGCCGAATCCCCCCTCGGGCAAGTATTCAATTGGCACAGATATATCGGGTATAACGGGGTCAGGAACTTTCAGTTCAGGCATTGGATGCCCTTGGTCCTGAACCAAAACCTCAAGGCAATAATTTCTTAGATTTGTCTGTACGCTAATTGGGCCTGATTTTTCGGTGCCGTACCCGTGCTCTGCAATATTTGTCAGCACTTCAGCCAATACCAACTCGGTGTTGCCAAGTGTTTCCAAAGTGCCGGGCCATGACTTTTCCAATGTCGCAACAATCTTACAGACCAGAGTGCGAACAGTCATGGGATCAGCCGTTTCAACTTGGAAGTTATTTTGCACCTGCTCTCCTTCGAAACGGCGCTGTTGATATTTAAGCTGCGTCGGAGCTGTTTTCTGTGTCTGATGTCGTAGAAAATGCAATTTCAAGATCAGCATGGATCACAAAAACCGTATTCATACGCGTCAACGTCATAACTTTGTCCACCGCAGGTGTAAGATTTGCCAATTCCAGCTTACGTCCTTTAAGCATTTTCATAACGGCAACAATTGCGCCCAAGCCGCTACTGTCCATAAATGATACTTGGCTTAGGTCCATTATGACGCGACCATCTGCTTGCGCGATAATATCTCGAAACTGATCCTTAAATTGGATTGCGCTGGCGGCATCAATTCGATCAGCATCTACCTTCACCACTTTGGCGTCTTGCCTATCTTGGAAACCGAGCTTCATGTAGCTTCTCCTATCTACGTGTATCGTCAGGCCTAGACGGCAAAGGTTACTATTCGGTATGCAATGGTAAGGTCATATTGGAGCAAATACTGGATGAAACATGTTGTCATAGTAGGTGCCAGCCGGACACCAATGGGCGGCTTCCAAGGTGCTTTTAGCGCTTTGAGTGCGGCAGAACTGGGGGCGACCGCGATTAAAGGCGCGCTGACGCAAGCAAAGCTGACAACCGTGGATGAGTTGCTGATGGGTTGTGTATTGCCGGCAGGCCAAGGCCAAGCGCCCGCACGTCAAGCGGGGTTTGCCGCAGGCTTGTCTGACGATGTCCCGGCAACCACGCTTAACAAGATGTGCGGATCAGGTATGAAAGCCGCAATGATGGCATTTGATCAGATCGCTTTGGGTCACGCGGACACCATGGTCGCAGGCGGCATGGAGAGCATGACCAATGCCCCTTATCTCTTACCTAAAATGCGGGGCGGTGCGCGGATCGGGCACCAGAGCGTTCAGGATTCGATGTTTCTTGATGGGCTTGAAGATGCTTATGACAAGGGCCGTCTCATGGGTACATTTGCCGAGGATTGCGCCGAGAAATTCCAGTTCACTCGTGTTGCGCAGGATGATTATGCTCTGTGCTCGTTGTCTAACGCTATTGCAGCACAGAAATCAGGTGCTTTCGATGGGGAAATCACAACTGTTACTGTGGCCAACCGGAAAGGCGAAATCCTGATCAGTGAAGATGAGCAACCCGGCAAGGCGATGCCCGAGAAGATACCAAATCTGAAGCCCGCATTCCGCGATGGCGGAACAGTTACGGCGGCAAATTCGAGCTCGATTTCGGATGGCGCAGCGGCTTTGGTTTTGTCTTCCGAGGATGCCGCCAAAGCGCAAAGTATTCCTGTTCGCGCTCGCATTCTTGGTTATGCAAGCCACGCTCAGGCACCGGGGTGGTTTACTACCGCCCCTGTTCCGGCGGCGCAAAAGCTTCTGAAATCTTTGGGTTGGGATGTCGAAGACGTGGACCTTTGGGAAGTCAACGAGGCCTTTGCCGTGGTCCCAATGGCTTTCATGCAGGAAATGAACATCCCGCGCACCAAAATGAACGTGAATGGCGGAGCATGCGCCCTGGGACACCCCATCGGGGCATCTGGTGCGCGGATCATGGTCACGCTTCTGAATGCGCTTGAAAAACGTGATCTCAAACGCGGTATCGCGGCGATTTGTATTGGTGGCGGCGAAGGCACGGCTATTGCAATTGAGCGGCCTTGATGGCTGACTATGACGCCCTTGCCAAGACGATTGCATCACTGACCGAGGGCGAGGATGATCCTGTTGCACTTATGGCTACGATAGCCTGCGAGGTGCATCATGCTGATGATTGTTTCAACTGGACGGGGTTTTATCGTGTTGTCGCCCCAGAGCTGCTAAAAATCGGCCCCTATCAGGGCGGTCATGGCTGTCTGGTGATCCCGTTTTCCCGCGGTGTCTGTGGCGCTGCTGCGCGAACCGGGGAAGCCCAGATAGTTGCCGATGTTAATGCGTTTCCGGATCATATCGCCTGCGCAAGCTCTACCCAATCGGAACTGGTATTACCTGTGTGGGATTCAAGCGGCGTGCTGATAGCTGTGTTTGATATCGACAGTGATATGTCAGGTGCTTTTGACCGGGAAGATGCCAACGCACTTCAACAGATACTGAACTGTAGTTTTTCTTGATTTAGTTTGATTTTCGGCCTAAATGAAAAAAAGGTGATTTTTTTCATTTCCTAAATTGTAAGATGTATACAATGCTAGAACGCCCAATCCATAATGTCCCAAGTCTCGGATCTGATCTTCGGGCACTACGCAAGACCCGTGGTCTGACGTTGATGCAACTTGCCGACAAGCTTGGCCGTTCTGTTGGCTGGCTCTCTCAGGTTGAGCGGGATCTGTCTGAGCCTTCAATCACCGACCTGCGGCATATGGCAAATGCACTCGATGTTTCAGTTTCGAGCCTTTTCCGTCAAAATTCTGTCCCAGCGGAGGAATTGGGCCATATCGTTCGTGCGACAGCGCGCCGCCCTATCGGGTCGCGCGAGGCAGGGCTGGTCGAAGAGCTGCTCTCGCCTGATCTGACCGATGATTTTGAAGTTGTTCACTCCACATTTGAGCCGGGCGCGCAGATTACCGACGTGGTACAGCGCCCCACTCAGGAAGTCGGATACATTATTTCTGGAAAGTTGGACCTGTGGATAGACGATACACTTCATCATCTGGATGCTGGCGATAGTTTTCGTATTAAAGGTCAGCCGTTTCGCTGGAGTAACCCCTATGATGTTATAGCCGTTATCATCTGGGTCATCGCACCGCCGGTTTATTGATGGGCGTCTCAACAATCGTAACAGGCTGTGGCATGCGGTGGATTAGAGATACACTAGAGGCAAAGCAATGAACCAATTCCCTACCACAGCCCGCGTTGCCATCATTGGCGGAGGTGTCGTTGGTGTCTCGACGCTCTATCATTTGGCCAAGGAAGGTTGGACAGATTGTGTATTGCTCGAAAAGAATGAGCTGACCGCGGGTTCTACGTGGCATGCTGCAGGGAACTGCCCGAATTTTGCGCCGAACTGGGCCGTGATGAACATGCAGCGATATTCGCTTGAGATGTATCGTACACTGGCAAGTGACGTTGATTACCCAATGAACTATCACGTCACTGGCGCGCTGCGTCTGGCTCATACCAAAGAACGGATGCAGGAATTCGAACAGGTTGCCTCGCAAGCCCGCTACCAAGGCTTGCAAATGGACATCTGCACGCCGGATGAATTGAAAACGTATAACCCGTTCATGGAAACCCACGACCTTGCAGGGGGGCTTTGGGATCCCCTTGACGGTGATATCGACCCCGCTCAGTTGACGCAGGCCTTGGCTAAAGGGGCACGTGATCTGGGCGCGCGTATCGAACGCTTTTGCCCAGCTACCGGGATTTCCCGCGAAGGTTCAGAGTGGATTGTCCACACGAGCAAAGGTGACATCCGTTGCGAAAAAGTGGTGAACGCGGCTGGTTATTATGCCCAGCGTGTCGGTGAATGGTTTAAGCCTTTTGGGGGACGCACTGTCCCGATGGTTGTTATGTCCCACCAGTATTTCTTGACAGAGGAAATCCCAGAACTTGCCGCATGGACGAAAGAACAGGGTCATAAAATGCCTATGATCCGTGATGTGGATAGCAGTTACTATTTGCGGCAAGACAAGAACGGCCTGAACCTTGGACCATATGAACGGAATTGCCGGGCGCATTGGATAACGCAAGACGATCCAATGCCAGAGGATTTCAGCTTCCAGCTTTACCCCGATGATCTTGAGCGGCTGGAATGGTATATTGAGGACGCTATGGAGCGTGTTCCTGCTTTAGGGACTGCCGGAGTAGGGCGTAATATCAACGGCCCTATACCCTATGCTCCAGATGGATTGCCGATGATTGGCCCTATGCCTGGTGTGGCAAATGCCTTTGAAGCTCATTCTTTCACCTTTGGGATCGTACAAGGCGGGGGCGCTGGTAAGGTCATGTCAGAATGGTTGATTCATGGCGAGACAGAGAGGGATATGTGGGCCGTCGATCCTCGTCGATATACGGACTATGCTGACCATGACTATTGCCGTTCCAAAGCATTGGAAACCTATGGTCACGAATACGCAATGCATTTTCCTCATCATGAATGGTCTGCCGGACGTAACAAAAAGCTATCACCAAACCATCAAAGCCTACTGGATGCGGGCGCGCAGATGGGGGCTTATAATGGCTGGGAGCGCGCGAATTGGTTTTCCATGCCGGGTGACGATACGTCTGAGCAAAGCACCCAAACCTGGACCCGAAACGGCCCTTGGGCGGCGCGCGTGCGTGAGGAGGTCGAGGCGGTGCGCGATGGTGTTGGTGTGCTCGATATGCCCGGTTTCTCGCGCTATGCTCTTACGGGTGCGATGGCTGCGGACTGGTTGCGTGGCCAAATCACTGGCGCACTTCCGAAAGTCGGTCGGATAAATCTGGGCTATTTCACTGATAGTCGCGGGCGGATAATCACCGAGGTGACAATCATTCGATGGGGCGAGAATGATTTCTGGCTCATGACAGCTGCCGTCGCACAATGGCATGACTTTGAATTTCTGGTAGGCCGTTTGCCTGACGATGGCTCTGTGAAAATGACCGATATTACAAAGGATTGGTCGACGCATCTGGTGACAGGACCAGCATCGCGTGATCTGTTTGCCGGGATAAGTGATGTTGATTTGAATGCCGGGTGGTTAACCATTCAGGACGCTACTGTAGCGGGAAAACCTGCAAAGCTATTCCGTATCTCCTTCGCAGGTGAGCTGGGTTGGGAAGTACACACTTCGTTTGAAGATAGCGCACTAGTCTATGAGGCAATTCGTGCTGCCGGGGCTATACCCTTTGGCATGTATGCGTTGAATTCTATGCGGATCGAGAAAGGCTACCGAGCCTGGAAAGGCGATCTTTCAACTGATTATACACTTCTTGAAAGTGGGCTAGATCGTTTTTTGCGCCTCGACAAACCGCAGGATTTTCCTGGCAAAAAGGCACTGAAAAATGAATATCAGCAAGGCCGTAAAAAAGGCTTCGTGACGCTCGTACTGGATGATTGCGGTTATGATGCGCCATATATGTCAACCGTTTGGAAGGGTGAAGAGGTGGTTGGAGAGACGACCTCCGGTGATTGGGGCTACCGTGTTAACAAGTCGATTGCGCTTGGTATGGTCAAGGTAGAGTTTGCTGAGCCCGGTGCCGAACTTGAGGTCGAAATTTACGGCCGGAGGGTCAAAGCGGTTGTCCAGAAAGATATGCCGCTGTGGGATCCTGAAAACGATCGTATCCGCGCATGACATCTCAACCAGTCTTACTACTTCCAGATAAAAACATTTACGGAAAGCAGAAGAATTTTCCCGTTTCTTGGAGATATGAACTATGACACTTCCTACTAAAGCGCGTGTGGTGATTATTGGTGGCGGCGTGATTGGCTGTTCGGTTGCCTATCACCTGGCCAAGATCGGCTGGAAAGATATTGTTTTGCTTGAGCGCAAGCAACTCACCTGTGGAACAACGTGGCACGCCGCAGGGTTGATTGCGCAACTGCGGGCGACGAAGAATATGACACGGCTCGCTAAGTATTCGCAGGAACTTTATGGTAAATTAGAGTCTGAAACTGGCGTTGCGACTGGCTTTAAGCGTTGTGGCTCGATCACCGTTGCTTTGACAGAAGAGCGACTGGAAGAGATAAGTCGGCAGGCCGCTATGGCACGCTCTTTTGGGGTGGAGGCCCACCCAATCTCGCCCGCTGAGGTCAAAGAAAAGTACGACCATATCAATATCGAAGGTGTAACTGGTGGCGTCTATCTGCCGCTTGATGGTCAGGGCGATCCGGCCAATATTGCACATGCTTTGGCAAAAGGGGCACGTCAGAACGGTGCAATGGTCAAAGAAGGTTTTTCTGTTTCGGAAATCCATCGGGAAGGCCGCCGCGCGACGGGTGTGACTTGGGAAGATAAGAACGGCGAAACTGGACATATTGAAGCCGAACATATCGTCAATTGCGCTGGCATGTGGGGCCATCAGGTGGGCCGTATGGCGGGCGTCAATGTTCCACTGCATTCTTGTGAGCATTTCTATATCGTAACAGAGAATGTCACCGGTTTGACGCAAATGCCTGTGCTTCGGGTGCCTGACGAATGTGCCTATTACAAAGAGGATGCTGGCAAGATACTGCTTGGCGCTTTTGAGCCTGTAGCAAAGCCTTGGACTTTGGATATCCCGAAAGATTTTGAGTTCGACCAGCTCCCGGAAGATTTCGATCATTTTGAGCCGATACTGGAGGCTGCTGTGGAGCGGTTGCCGATATTGGCAGAAGCAGGCATTCATACGTTTTTCAACGGGCCGGAAAGCTTTACGCCGGATGATGCTTACCACCTTGGTCTTGCACCAGAGCTTGATAATTTCTGGGTTGCTGCTGGCTTCAACTCTATCGGGATCCAATCTGCCGGAGGCGCGGGATCAGCGCTGGCGCAATGGATGGATGAGGGGCAAAAGCCATTTGATCTGGGGGATGTAGACATTTCCCGTATGCAACCATTTCAAGGGAACCGCACCTATCTATTCGAACGCTCTAAGGAAACGCTTGGCCTGCTTTATGCAGACCATTTCCCCTACTTACAAAAGAAGACTGCGCGCGGTGTGCGGCGGACTCCGTTTCACAATCACCTGCTGCAACATGGGGCTGTGATGGGTGAGCTTGCAGGCTGGGAGCGTGCGAATTGGTTCGCTAATTCGGACCAAGAACCAAAATATGAGTATTCCTGGAAGCGCCAGAACTTCTTTGACAATATTCGAGAAGAACATATGGCGATCCGGCAGAATGTTGGCATGTATGACATGACCTCTTTCGGCAAAATCCGGGTGGAGGGTTGCGATGCTGAGGCTTTCATGAACTATGTGGGCGGCGGCGATTATTCTGTTCCTGTTGGGAAGATCGTTTACACGCAGTTCCTCAATCCACGCGGCGGGATCGAGGCCGATGTTACAGTGACAAGACTGTCCGAGACGGCCTATCTGGTCGTGACCCCTGCGGCCACGCGTTTGTCGGATGAAACGTGGTTGCGTCGCAATGTCGGTGACTTCAACGTGATTATTACGGACGTGACCGCAGGCGAAGGTATCCTTGCAGTCATGGGGCCGAACTCTCGCAAATTGCTGGAAAGTGTTTCCCCTAATGACTTTTCCAATGACACCAACCCATTCGGGACTGCTCAGGAGATAGAGATTGGAATGGGGCTCGCCCGTGTCCATCGTGTCACCTATGTGGGTGAGCTGGGCTGGGAAGTATATGTTTCTTCTGATCAAGCCGCTCACGTGTTTGAAACGCTGCATTCTGCGGGACAAGATATGGGCCTGAAACTTTGCGGCATGCATATGATGGATAGCTGTCGTATCGAAAAAGGTTTTCGCCATTTCGGTCATGATATCACATCTGAAGATCATGTGATGGAGGCAGGGCTTGGTTTCGCTGTCAAAAAGGACAAACCAAAATTTATTGGCCGTGAAGCCGTGCTTGAGAAGCAGGAAAAAGGCCTCAACATGCGGCTGCTGCAATTCAAACTCACCGATCCCGAACCGCTGCTCTACCATGCAGAACCAGTTTTTCGAGACGGTGAGTTTGCCGGTTATCTCACATCAGGATCCTATGGGCACCATCTTGGTGCGGCGATGGGTATGGGGTACGTGCAATGTCCTGACGAAAAGCTTGCTGATGTTTTGGCATCAAGCTACGAAATTGACGTTGCGGGCACGCGGGTCAAAGCAGAGGTGTCTTCGAAGCCTTTCTACGATCCCAAGTCAGAACGGGTAAAGGTTTGATATAAAATTGATTTTATGCACGTAACGAAGGTATTCAGGGAAGGATAATGGAAACTTATAATCCCCCTGAAACTCCGCTTGTGGTTCTGTATGATGATGCAGAGCTTTTGGCTGTGGACAAGCCCGCCGGTCTTTTATCGGTGCCGGGTAAGGGTCCGCATCTTTCTGATTGCCTGATCGCGCGCGTTCAGCAAGCCTTTCCGCAGGCTTTGTTGGTCCATAGGCTGGATCGCGATACCTCAGGCGTCATGATCTTTGCACAGACCCCTGCGGCGCAACGCCACCTAGGTTTGCAGTTTGAGAAACGGCAGACAAGAAAAATCTACATTGCACGCGTCAAAGGTAAAGTAGCGGAGAAAGAGGGTAGCGTTAATCTGCCGCTTATCGTTGATTGGCCGAACCGTCCACTTCAACATGTCGATCACGAGACAGGTAAAGAGGCTATCACTGACTGGCGGCGCCTGCGCATTGAAGATGGCACGACGCGGATGCGGTTGATGCCCAAAACAGGCCGGTCTCACCAGCTTCGTGTCCATATGCGCGAGATCGGCCACCCGATCCTGGGCGATCCGTTCTATTCTGAAGACGCGGAAACCTATCCCCGTATGATGCTTCATGCTGAAAGTTTGCGCCTGCGTCACCCCAATGGCGGGCGCGGGATGGAGTTCAAGGCGAAGTGCCCGTTCTGACAGATAGGGCTTTGCTGTTTAGCATATCATTTGAATCCCTGAAAATCCGCGATTTGGTTTCGGCTGAAAGGCGCACGCTAACACTTTCAGGAGGGTTTAGTCCGTGCAACGCGGTTACGATCGACTTTGTTTGCGTGAGCTGTCCTTTGAATAAGTATTGAACTGCTTTTGTTATGCCGTAGGCATAGGCGACAGGTAGAGCGATTGGGTTGTGCTTTCTGACAAATAGCATTCTTGCGCGATGCTTGAAATAGGTTGAGAAAGCGGATGGTTGGTCATTGAGCTTTGGGGAACCGATAGCTGTACCGGCCTTGTGATACACATATGCGCCCTGACAATAGGCTAATGGTAATGGGCCGCGACGCATCGCCCATGCGACCTCCTCATAATAGAGAAAATAGTCTTCGGGTAGCTGACCGGCAGCTTCGAGGAAATCACGTGAAGCAACCATGCTGGCGCCGGAAATAAAGCCTAGCTGACTGGCATCTGGTTCGCATGTTTCACTGCTTTTCTGTCCAAGGTTCAGGTTACCAGTTACGCCCGTCCAAGCATTTATTATGCCGCCGTCGATCTGGATTATGTCGGCCGGGTCGGCGTACTGAATTCGCCCGCCCAAAAGAGCATAGGGTTTGTCATATTCAGCAAAGCGTTCGGGGGTTTGGGGTGGAACAAGGCAGTCCGGGTTTAGTATCCAGAACCTAGACAGTTCGGGAATTTGGCTCAATTGATCAAGCGCTATGTTGACCCCCGCAGCGAACCCACTGTTTATCGGGACTCTGATAAGCGCGATTTGGTCATGTTTTGTGATGCCGTCCTGCAGTTTTATAGGTTTTTCTACAGGTTTGATCTGAAACGGTACATTATCTGGTTGGTGATAGCGAAGACGACCGCTGGCCCAGTCTTCGATCCGTATGCACGTATCGTCTGTGGAGGCGTTATCAACGATGGCAATGGTCAAGCAAACAGGGCCTGCCGCAGCCAGAAGTGTTTCCAGGCAGTCAAGTATTACATCGGCAGAATTATAGGTGACAATTGCGACGCCAAGATGTTTGGTCATATGTTGGCCTCAGATTTTCGGACAAATCGGGTCGGAAGGTTCCGGCTATAGGTAAGTTCGGTATCTTTTGATGCAGCTATACCTGTGGTTTTGGACGAGGCACTTAAGAACCAAAGCCCGGCGCCAAAAAGGAAAAACACGAAGGAATAGATCGCGGTCCAGATATGGACCGTGCATAGGGTGAAGGTCAGGCCTGTCAGACAGAAGACCCAGGCACGTCTTAGATGAAGGAAATCTGTATCGTCATGTAAGTTATGACGCGCGATACGCCAAACAGTGGCTAGATATGCCCAGAGCAGGAAAACAAATGCAGGAATTCCATATCGCACAGCAACCACGAGCCAGAAGTTATCCATGCTACCAGACCGCATGAAGCTGGGTCGCACCCAGTCGTTCAAGCCGATGCCAAAAATCGGATTGGCCCAGACATTGACCATGCCCCATTCAAAAATAATGCCGCGCCAATAGGCATTATGGGCAGAGAATGTTGCATAGCTGAAAAAGACACGAAGAGGCGTCCGGTTCGATAAAAGGTCTATAGTAATATAGGCCATTATGATGGCTGCGGTGAGCAGCACCCAACGACGGTTCGTAAAGCTAAAGAGGAACGCCCATGCGATGAGAAAGAGCTGTAGCAAAAGCGCCAGAAATGCGCCGCTGGATAGGGCCAGAAAGCAGCAGGTTGAGATTAGGACGAGTAGAAACGTTCTTGATGCGAAGCCAATTTTAGGTTTCAGGCCGACAAACACCAATGCCGCAGCGGTTGAACAAAAGAGCCCATAGTGGATCGGATGCGCAAAAAGGACCTGTACGCGTTCCAACCCTAAGCGGGGTTCTATATTGACAATTGCAACACTGTTAAGGCCGGGTAACGCACGGATGGCTTCGATCAACGGCGGTCGACCCGTGAAAGCCTCATAAATTGCGAAGGGCAGGCTTAGGGTCACGAGACCAGCCAGACAATATATCACTGTCGTGAACTGTTGTTTGGTTTGGATATAGGCCCTTGCCAGAAGGTAGCCGCCCATAACTTCGATGATATTGGAGCCAGCACTTTCTATAGCCTGCGCCGGGGAGTTTACGCTTATCGCAAGTGCAGCCCAAGCGACATAGAGGGTCAGGAGCAAATCTGTGAAGTATAATCTACCATAGCACCCCCGCAGCAGATTGACTGTAAGCGGTATCAGCAAGAGAGCAAGGTAAAGCCGTAGCCCGGTCATCTGTAATGGACCAATTTGGAAGCGTATCGGAACGACGACAGTGGCAAGGTATATCAGGACTGGCAATGCCAAGGGACGCATGCAGCCTTTTTGAACTTGCGTATTGTGCAGGGCCGTATCGGTCATGCTGTCCATACTTTTGGTTAGGGTTTCTACCCTCTGGTCAGCAATTTGCCCTGCAACTGTTAGTAAATTGTAAAGAGGCCTCTTCTCCTGTCAAAAGCTTGGCTTTGGACGTGTGTTACCATGGATAACCCAGTCAGGGTTACGCGTGCTGGGTAACTGAGTGGTTTGATTATGAGTGATACGCACATCTGTCGCATCCGGATGGACGCGGATTTTTGGTGTAGACTGTCCCTGACTATGTGATGGGTCTGCTGCGATACCATGCCTTTGCAAGACATTTTTGTTCACTAAAACGCCGTTTGCCTGACCGATGGTAATGCCGTGGGTATGGGCGTTCTTTATGATGTTACTCTCAATGATGATATCTTTATAAAGAAACTCTGTCGCGTTTCGGTTTTGATCAAGCTTTTCATTCCGCATGAAAATAGATTGGGTGAACCCGCCTGCACCCGCGACAAGACGGTTGTTGCGAATTATGACTTTTTGGCTGGCGGTTTTCGTGTTGCGGGTCCAGAACTGAATCATGTCGGCATGATCACCGGCATCTGGTGATCGTTCGAAATCATGAATGAAGTTATCTTCGATCAATACATCTTGGACAGCAGAGAAATTCAGGCCATCAGATCGGATTGTATGCAGCTCATTTCCGATTACTTTTATGCCAGAACTATGGGAAAACACAGCGCCACGGTGCCAGCGATGTATGTGGTTGCAAATCAAAGCGACCCTATTGCTGTCATAAATAAACAAGCCCTGCCCTGTGGGGTAGTCAATATCGTGGGGTGTGCCTGTCTTGGCAGTATCGCCCAGAAATTCTGAGTTTTTGAATGTAATGTTTTTGCTTCTCTCAACCCGGAAGGGACGTGCATGGGTCGGCGAATTTCCACGCACAAAGCTGTAGTTAAAAACTAAACTGTCGAACGTTAGATTGGCTGTGTCCTGCAATCTCAACCCGTGCAGATATGCCGGATCATGGGGGTTGAAGGATCTGAGCGTCACAGATTTACGAAACCCTCTGAGAATAATCGGATCATAGCTGCCCGGTGTGAGTAGGATCAGGTCAGTATTCGCGGCAGCTTTGAGTGTAGCGACAAGCTGATCAGTGTTTGAAACCAGATGCGTTTTGGGGGTGGCATATGTGGCATGATTAATAAATTTTTCATCAAGTTGCTGATACTTGGTTGAGCAGTTTCCGACCTGTCTTGTAGCAGAATCCAGATTTGTTTCTGCATGCGCATAAGTGGAAATGAAGAGAAACGAAATGACAGCGCATATTGGAATGTATTTGATCATTTTCCCCTCAGAATATCTGCACCTTGCACTGTGGCCCTTAAGGGTAAACAGCTTGATAAACCTATCAGAGAAAGTCGATTGAATTTGAGTTATTATAGCACGCCCGCATCGCCACAAGACTATAAGAAAGCCAAAAAAAGAGGTCTAAACCGCCTGCGTTGGCTGAGATTGATTGTGATCAACGCTGTTCGTGTCTTCTATACGCGCTGCATGGGGATGGATATTCATGAAACGGCGGAATTCTCTTTGTCTACGCGGTTTGACCGAACCTTTCCTGTTGGGGTTCATATAGGCGCACACAGTTACGTTGCTTTTGGCGCAGCCATTATGACCCATGACAGAACCCGCGGTCTTTACCTGCACACATATGTAGGCCAGCGATGTTTTATCGGGGGGCGCAGCATTGTATTACCTGGTGTTACGATCGGGGAAGGGTCTGTGATTGGTGCAGGGTCAGTTGTGACAAAAGATGTTCCGTCTGGGTGTGTTGTGGCTGGTAATCCTGCGCGGGTCATCAGAACGGGTATCAAAGTAGAGGAATATGGCCGGTTTCAAAATGCTGACCTGACTGAAAGCAGACTTGCAGAAGCAGGCCTGGCCTGAAGGTTTATGGCTCGTTAACTGCGCGCGCGTAGACATGTGGCTATGCGCAACATGATCAGTTCCTATGTTAGTTCCCTCCTCCAGCTCAGCAGCCCAATTGTGTTGTTGAAGCAATGTTTGGATAGACTGTCTCGCGCCCGCTTGCCTCACCCCAAGCCGCGCACGGGCTTGATGGAGGTGATATTTATGTTGATGTTTGGTCTTGGGCTAACTGCTGGTCCCTCGCAGGCAGGGGAAGCTGTTGTCCCGACAACGATGCTTTCGATTGATGATTTTTCTCGTGACAAAACCCTTTTCGACAGCGGTGCTGCTTTTGGAAATTCGGTTACTCAGGTGCCTTTGTCAGGCACTGGTACAGCGGATGAAGTGGTGCAGATGCGTTTGCTTCCCGAAGGCAGTGCCGCAACCGAGTGGAGCGACATTGCAACAGTTGCAACTGACGGTACATGGGCAGGGGTAGCAATTGTTGCGCGTAGGCCTGAATGGTTGCGGGTCGAAGTCCGGATTAAGTCGGAACCTGTCGTAAGATCGTTGACGTCTAACCGATTTGGTGTTGGGCATGTGATTGCTCTTTGGGGGCAGTCTGAAATTGTTCGCATTCGCTCAACTGTTCATAACACTATGACGCCGGAACCGTTGCTTGGCGATGATGCAGTTCAGGTGATGTGGTATGAGGATGGCCCGGTTCTGAAGCATCTAACCAACGCTGATCCGCACACAGCTTCGCTTGCTGCGATGGCAAATGTATTCATGGAAGAGCGTCCCGGTGACAAGTTCGCAATTGTTTTACAAGCCGTTGCAGGCACTGGATTTCGTGCATTAGTAGATGATGCAAACACGGATCGCAATTGGGCTGACGATGCCGCATTACATGCCTTTGCTACTGCAGATGGACAGCATGTGGGGCTGCCAGCAGTCTCGTGGTTTGCAACGCCGGGTGCGTTGTCTGAATTTTACGAAGATGCGCTGTTTCCATTGTTTACAGGTAAGACTGTGGACGGAACGTCCGTCACGTTTCCAACGACCATCACATATGGCAACAACGCAAGCTATAAAGCTGACCATTGGTTCGGAGAGCTTTATGACCCGGCACACACGAAATGGGTTGCTTATGGTCCGCATAGGTTTGACATCTATGCGGATATGCAGAATGCGACTGTGCTGGCAGGCGGGGCGCCTCAGTTCAACCTTAACAATAAGGAAAATGTTCGCCGCAGTTGGCGGGCAATGGTTGAGAACCCGAATGCAGGCGATCTTTTCTTACCATTGGGCCTAGAACCTTTGACGTATCAGAACGGCATCAGTGATGCGACCGAGGGTTGGGTCGATCATAGCCACCCATCTGGCAACACCGATGATGGCACACCAATGTTGGCGCGACTGACAGCCCATGCGGTCTTGCAAGCTTCTGGTTTGACGGATTGGGATATCCCGGAATTCGATCAAGCAGAGTGGGAGCCATCCGGTGCATATGTCGACATTTGGTCATCCACAGGCCCGGTTACGACGCTTCGCATAGCGCGTGGCGAAGCAGCGTTGGATGATAGCTATCCGCATTGGACAGATGTATTTGGTTGGCAGATTAATGGTGCTCCGGCGCAGCGGGCCGAGATCGTAAATGGTCGGGTGCGTCTCTATCCAAATGAAGCGGCCTTTGTCGCAAGCGATGTAATCCGATTTGGGGAGGGCGGCGCGTCTGGTATGATCAAGTTCCCAGAGGATTTCTATGCAGGTTCGTACAAAAACCTACCGATTGTTGATGTTGGTGCTGCTCGTATCGAAGGCGTTCCGGTTCGCTCACTTCCCTCTGAGACGGTGCTTGTAAACCCGCTGGTAGATAACGCGCCCGCATTTCTGGTAGGGGAAACGGGGCCTCATTTCGCTGACCCGCAACAATTGGGGGAAGGCGTTGATCAGCTTCATGTGCGTCTGTCTCTAGCTGCTGATCTGCCTGCATCTGGCGCTGATCTCCTTATGGGAACAACCGGGAACTATGTTAAACTGGAGGTTGTTCCAGATGGTGCGCTGCGTTTGCGCCTTCGGGATACAGGCGGCACCGTCCATGTAGATAATGTTGAAACCGCAGCAGGTGTTCTGGCCAATGGCGTGCAGGCGGATATCGCATTGTCGATTGATATGGTTGCCGGATATCTGCGTGTTTGGGTCAATGATGTGCTGGTACTGGACCAAAGCTTCACATCCGCAACGCCCACATTGCCAAGCAACAGAACGCTGTTGTTGTTGTCTGCTCTGAACGGGGCTTATCAGGTGACGGGCAGCATAAAACGTTTGTCAATTTGGAAGACAACGACCGCGGATGGCGGTGTGCCTAACGGAACGCCCTACAAAGATGTGACAGGTCCTGCGAGCGTAGCAAATGCTAATGCATGGAAACTTGGCACAGATGCTCAGGGGTAATCTGACAGATCAAGCCGGTTTGTCGTTAGTTTGGCAAGCTTGCGATTGCTTTCTGTGAAGTATCCTTGGAACCTGTCAGTAACATAAGTGCTGACAGGTTTTTTATCTTGGATCATTGCAAGAAGCGGATGGCGCGTCGCAAGATAATTAGTACTGCGATATAACAGGCCCGGTTCAGCCCCTAGAGGAATAAGAGGCGCCGGGTTTAGCGTACTACGCCTTAAGTGATTTATTCTTCGCAGAAGTGACGTCGTTGCTTCGGGCGGACTGGGAGAGCGGGGTTTGGTATCAGAGGCCGGCAGGCCTGCGAATTGTTCGTTTCCGGCGAAGTCAGCGATAGTTTGTGCAACCATGTTGGCGCTTTTCCTAATTGCTTCCTGCGGTATAACAAGAACGTGGTCGAAGAGATTTTTGTAGTGCTCTATCAGCCTGTGATACTGGAAATGATCGGGGTCAAAACTGTCATAACCGATAGCATTTTGTCCTTCGAAAAACATTTTGTGGTGCAAGGTGCCGCCTCGCTGCAAATATTGCATGTAAACCGAGGGCAAAATCTGGGTCTGGGCCCGGATCGAAATAAGAATGCGCGCCTTTGGGACAATCGCCTTTAGTCTGTGGGCATATACATCACTGCTGCGCCCACCAAAGAAGGGGTGCCCCGACAGGATTTCAGATGAAACTACGGGAATGGCACCATTCAGGCCTGACATGCGGTCTTTGAGCAGATCACCCATAAGTGCAGGTTCGAATTGCAGGCCATGAGGTTTTGTCACAAGGTCGAACACTTCCTGATGCGATGCAAGCTGTTGAAAGCCGTGAACGGGCTGGAACAGGACGTCCTGCATCCATGTGGTTGCGGTCTTGTGATACCCGATATGGATCAATGGAGTCATGATTTGGCCATTATGGCTGAAGCTCTGGTTTCAAAGCTGGCTGCACATATTGCAAACAGGGCGGTACAAAAGGCGCAGGCTAATAGGGTTTGATTGAACATCAGGCTGAATGTGCAGGCCGTTGCCAAGCCAAGCGGTGCTGCCGATAGGCGTCGTGAAATCGGCGTGCGCCATAGAAGCATCAGAAAGGCTAGAATGAAGCCCGCTATTTCGGCCCAGAGGGCCAGTAACAGGATTTGTAGCAATCCAGCGCCCGAGATGGCAGTTTGCCAGACAAAGATCAGCATGAGGATCCGCGGCATGTTCCCGATCAGAGCGTTCCCTGTTGCACCCCATGAAAGCCCAATGATCGAACTTCCAGCTTTCATCACACGTAGCCCGTGAATAATGCCCAGCGTGGGAAGGAGTGGGGCTAAAGCATCAAAAGACGACCCCAAAGCGGTAGGGGCAAGCGGGGCAGCAATGCCAATCGCAATCATGAAAGTACACCCTACGAGCAGCGACACAGTAAGCACGGTCCGGGCTTGGTTCTGGAAAGCGGTTATGTCTGTTTGACAGCGTGACAGGATTGGTAAGAAGTAGGATTGCAGACTACGGGCCAAGATAAGGGCTGGCGTAAGCGTCAACGCGAAGCCCATGGCAAGAATGGCCAGTGCCTCAAGGCCCAAGATGTGGCCAGTGATAAGTTTTTCGCCATGAAAGACGGCAAACAGGCCGACCCCGTTCAGTGCAAGCGGCCATCCGAAACTGATGCTGCGCTTTACAATATCTTGGTTAAATTTGGCTCTGTAAGGTCGTATCGCAAGGATATGGGACGCAAGAAGCGCGCATAGGCTATGCGCCAAAGCCGCGAACAACATAGCGCGATAATCGTTGAATATATGCACCAGAGGCCAAAGCAGAAACAGGCTGATCAGAGCAGGGATAACTAGTGTCAGCATTGCGGGGGCATAGTGCTGTCGACGTTGCCTGCGGAAAATATCCAGATGGTTCAGCCCAGCTAAAAGGGGAATAACGGCAAGTAACTGATAGGCCCATGCCAGCTCACCTACGCCAAGAAATACTGCAATCGGGCGGGCAAGCAGCAACATACAAAGCGCGCAGACAATGCCTCTTAACAGATGAACAGCGTGCAGACCTAACTGAAAGCGTGAGCTGTTGCCCCGACGATCCCTGATAATCATCTGTTGAAGACCAAGATTTGAGCCCAGCTCTACCGCGGCTGTAACGATGCTGAAACTTGCTGCGATACCGTAATCCTCGATCCCGATTAAGCGCGCAGCTAGAAGGTTGCGCGCCAGCAAAAGTACAGCGCTGACAGCGTTGCCGCTCAGAAGTATCAAGGCGGGTTTTTTGGCCATGCCGTGATCTTCCTTTCCATTATGTTGCGCGGCTTTACCCGGCATTAACCGGTTGCATGCTTAACAGCCGGTTAAACGCCGGTTGAAAAGTGAGAAACATATGCAAAAAGCACCAAGTCTTGCGAAGGTGGCACAGGGTGATCTTTGTGCCGGCTGCGGGGCCTGCGCGGCGCTGGGCGGCGTTAAGATGCACATGACGGCAGAGGGGTTTTTGCGACCAACGCAGCTTTGTGAACTGTCAGATACGCAAGATCAGAAGATTGCAAAAATATGTCCGGGCTTATCGCAAACTGTAAAAGCCAATGGACGTAAGGATCACGTTCTTTGGGGCCCCTACCATACCATGCGCACCGGATGGGCAAAGGATGCGGGGCTGCGTTATAAGGCTGCCTCGGGTGGGACGTTGTCTGCTATTTTGATCTACTTGCTGGAGGCCGGCGAAGTGGATGGGGTTGTTCAAATCACAGCAGATCCAGATGTTCCGACCGCGAATATGGCGGCTATTTCTGAAAGCTCAGCGGATATTCTTAGGGCGGCTGGGTCACGCTATGCGCCGTCTGATCCTTTATCCTGCGTGCCCTATTGTATCGCCACAGGTCGTCGCTATGCCTTCGTCGGGAAGCCATGCGATGTTGCTGCTCTTGCCAAGTGGCGAGACATAGACAGCTCGGTTGCGCGGACTTTTCCGGCTTTGATCTCTTTCTTTTGCGCAGGCGTGCCGTCTGCAAAAGGCACGGATGAGCTGCTGCTGGCTTTGGATACGGACAAAGATGACATCGCCGAGTTCCGATACCGAGGACAGGGCTGGCCCGGTCGGGCGACGGCGACACGACATGATGGAGGCAAGCGATCCTTATCTTATAGCGACAGTTGGGGCGGCATTCTGTCAAAGCACGTCCAACATCGCTGCAAGGTCTGCGCTGATGGTACGGGAACTGCCGCCGATATCGTTTGTGCGGATGCGTGGGCGGTTGATGCAAAAGGGTATCCGCTGTTCGAGGAACAGGATGGCGTTAGCCTTATTGTCAGCCGAACAGCGTTGGGCGAGCGGATTATCCAAAATTCTGTAAAGGCAGATCATCTTGCGACGTATCCGTTTGATGTGGCGCAGTTGGAAAAGATGCAGCCCGGTCAGGTCAACCGCCGCCGCGCATTGGCTGCGCGGCTGCTTGGGCTTTTATTGATGGGCAAACCTGCCCCGATTTACCAAGGTTTGCATGTAATTGCTGCCGGCTTGCAAAACAATCCTAGTGCCAACATTCGTAATTGTTTTGGCATGATGCGCAGGATCATGAAGGCAGGCCGTAAAAGTCAGGCGGATAAAGACATTCTTAACCAGAACGCGGACAGGGTTGAGGGATGATCAACATATGTCTCATTCTCCATTCGACTCGATCTGACAACCTGGGCGTTGGTGCGCTGACCGTTGCTCAGGTAGAAATGTTGCGCGGTGTGGCGAAGTCGCTTGGCGTAGACATCCATATCACGCTTCTGGACTGGAAAGACCCGCGCGCATCTTATGTCAGCGGGTCAGATATCACCGTCCATGAAATTGACGGAAAGGACCTGCTAAACCCGGCCAGAGTTTTCGCCTGGTTGCGTCAGGCGGATCTGGTGATTGATATTGGCGCGGGGGACAGTTTTACAGATATTTACGGGCCCAAGCGGCTGAATCGTATGTTTGCGTTGAAATATCTGACGCATCTTGCCGGACGACCTTTGGTTATGGCGCCACAAACCTACGGGCCGTTTACCAAAGCCAGTACCCGACTATTGGCGCGACATTCGTTGAAACGGGCGGCGATTATCGCGACACGGGATACGACCTCTGGCAAGGTTGTGCGGGCGCTTGGTGTTGGGCAGGAGGCGATAGAAGCCTCTGACGTCGCTTTGCGATTGCCTTACGAAGCCCCGCAAAAGCATGGGAATGAACATATCAAGGTCGGCCTAAACGTTTCGGGTTTACTGATGTCGGGGGGTATAGCGGGCGAAATCAGTTCGGGTTGAGCCTTGATTACCCGGAAATGATACACCGTCTGATTGAAGCGTTTCTGGCGCATTCATCCGGGTGTGAAGTTCATTTGGTGCCGCATGTCATAAGCCCGTCACAACCTATCGAAGATGATGCCTCTGTAATCACCCAGCTTGCGCAAAGATATCCTGCATTGAAAATAGCCCCCAATTTCACGAACCCGTCTGAGGCAAAGTCCTATATCGCTGGCCTTGATTTCTTCACCGGGGCACGGATGCACGCTTGTATTGCTGCATTTTCCAGCGGCGTTCCGGTGGTTCCCATGGCGTATAGTCGAAAATTCGCAGGGCTTTTTGGCACCCTTGGCTATGATCATACTGTTGATTGCAGAGCTCTGACATCAGAGCAGGTTGTCGCAACTGTCATGCATGGCTATGAAACACGTGATGTTTTGAAAGCGGATACCAAGCGGGCGCTTGCGCATGGAAACAAACGGCTTGATCTCTATGTGACGGCAGTGAAGCAGTTGCTTAGCAATATTTCTGAGACCAAAAAGGAAACGTCCGCCACGCAATTGCGGACGGACGCATTTGTACCACTGAGGTAGTTATCTATGTAAGCGACAGAAGCGCGCCTGCTGTCGTACCAGTGCTGCGCACGGCCTGAATGCGGATGGGCAGCACGCTGCCCGCGGGAACCGCCTCAAAAGTGACCTGATCACCATCGGCCATGGTCACAGCCAGATCACCGGAAATGCCTACATACAAAGCGCGGCTGACTTGCGCCAATGTGGCCGTATCGTCAGGGATAACTGCGACGGCTGCACGGGCCGGTGATGTTGGAGTTGTCGGGAAGTTCTTGAAATTGTCCATATGTAATCCTGCCAAGCTGTCTGCGTCAGCAGGTCAGACAAAGCAAAATACTCAAAAGACCTGCCACACAGTCTCATGATGAAAATGCGCCCTCTAGCGCGGCAATCCTTGTCGCAAACGTAAGTTAAGAATTCATAAGCTTTGCGTTCGGTCAGAGGCTGCGACAGTTTTGAGTTTTGTAATACGTTTTGCACAACTGTACTGTTCAGTTTATAATGGATTGAAAATACGACGAGCATGGAATGGCAAGAACAGACGCACGCTTCAGGGTAGCTTTCAACGAACTTCTCGATATCTGCAACGCTGCCGGTGTTGGTGCGAAACTGCCATCTGAAGTTGCGCTGTCAAATCAACTACATGTAAGCCGCACTGTCATCCGTGCCGCGTTGAAAACATTAAATCAAAAGCAGATTATCGAGTGGGACGGGCGCTCTAAAACCATATTACGATATGCGGAATCGTCCGAGCAATTGCCTTTGCGTGACGAGCTTTTGTCAATGGCAGAGCTTGAGGAAGAGTTTCTTGAATGGGTTTTACGTTTCGACATTCCGCCAGGAACAGTGCTGAACATAACCCGTCTATCCAAGCAATTTTCCGTTGCAACACATACATTGCAGGAATTTTTGGCGGGTCTCAGCCGGTTTGGTCTTGTTGAGCGTCGCCAGAAAGGTGGCTGGGTTCTGCGGGGTTTCACCAAAGATTTCGCAACAGAGCTTTCAGATTTCCGTACCGTGCTTGAGCTGAATGCGGTTCGCCATCTTATTGCGAAACCGGATGATGACCCGATCTGGGCGACATTGGATGATCTTGAAAAACAACATCACGCTTTGATGGCGCGCATTGATGAGGATTATCATGATTTTTCCCGGTTGGATGAAAGCTTTCACCTTGCCATAAATAGTGTGGTGTCAAACAGGTTTGCGTTAGAATTTCAGAAAGTTATTTCTCTGATTTTTCACTACCATTTCCAGTGGAACAAATCTGATGAGCACCAACGCAACATGGCTGCTATAAACGAGCATTTGAACTATATATCAGCTTTGCGCAGTCGAGACCTCGTAGTAGCTGAAGATGCTGCGCGTCGACATCTTGAGACATCCAAGCAAACGCTGCTCAGATCGCTTACGGAACATGAGCTGTCTTAACTGTTTCAAAAATAACTTATCTGCAAAATGTCATCTATATATATATAAAAGAAACGCTGCCGGGATCATCTGGCAGCGTTTCTGATAATACATCAATAGTTTAGCGATTTGGTCCTATCAAGATTACTCTGGCAACATCACTGCATCGATGACGTGAATAACACCATTTGATGCTTCAACATCAGCTGACACAACATTTGCGCTATTTACTGTCACGCCACCTTCTGTGCCAATTGTCACATCGCTGCCTTGAACAGTTGTAGCGGTCATGCCGTCGGACAGATCACCTGACATCACTTTACCTGGAACCACGTGGTAGGTCAGGATGCCAGCAAGTGTTTCTTTGTTTTCAGGTTTCAGCAGGTCATCGACCGTACCTTCAGGCAATGCGGCAAACGCTTCGTCTGTTGGCGCAAAGACCGTAAATGGTCCATCGCCTTTAAGTGTATCAACGAGGCCAGCGGCTGTGGCCGCAGCGAGAAGAGTTGAGAAACTACCAGCACCGGCGGCAGTATCTACGATGTCTTTAGCACCGCTGCCTGCAAAAGCAGGTGCGCTTATTAAAGTTGCTGCTACTACACTTAAAAATATTCTACGGATCATTGTTTGTCTCCCACAAGTTAACGAGCCCTCTTTTGGGTCTCACAGGACTTACGGGCGAAATGGGCGGCAGGATGTCGCCGAGCGTCGAAAACTGAGACTTGTCAAATGAGGTCTTCCACCTAAGCCAGCGCATTTTCAGCTTTCCAGTAAACAACATGTGAAGGATATGCCGGTGACTTACCTGCATGCGCCTGTGTGCTTGCGGCGGAAATTATCTGTGACAGAGTATCACCACAGCGAAAGGATATGCCATGTGGATGTTTGATTGGGCAGGGTGGGCAATCGAAGCTTTGGCGGTTGGTTTTATTATTGTCATAGGTTTGGCAGCCTTGGCTATTGTCATCATGTTTGTGATCGATCGTTCTCAGCGCGAGGATGCGATCCGGCGGAATTATCCAGTGATTGGGCGGTTCAGGCACATTTTTACTGAGTTAGGCGAATTCTTCCGGCAGTATTTCTTTGCGATGGATCGAGAGGAACTGCCATTCAATCGCGCACAAAGGGATTGGGTAAAGCGGGCGACTGACGGCAAGGATAATACGGTGGCCTTTGGGTCGACGCGCAACATCTCTGTCGTGGGCACACCCATCTTTGTGAATGCGGCATTTCCTCCGTTGGACAATCAGTTTTCAGCCAGTGAGCCGATGATGATCGGGCCCGGTACGCGGCACCCGTTCGTGGCGCAGTCGTTCTTCAATCTTTCCGGGATGAGTTACGGTGCAATTTCGCGCCCTGCGGTGACAGCGCTCAGCCGCGGTTCGAAGGAAGCAAATATATGGATGAATACAGGGGAAGGTGGTCTCAGCCCGTATCATCTGCAAGGTGGTGCAGATCTGGTATTTCAGATTGGTACAGCAAAATATGGTGTACGGGACCGCGAAGGGCGGCTTGATGACAACAAACTGCGCGCAGTTGCAGCGCATGATCAGGTCAGAATGTTCGAGATCAAACTGGCGCAAGGAGCAAAACCCGGCAAGGGCGGCATCCTGCCCGGTGCAAAGATTACATCTGAAATAGCCACTATTCGAGGTATTGATGAAGGGCAGGATTCGATCTCTCCGAACAGGCATATTGAGATCGGAAATTATGACGAGCTTCTCGATTTCATTAGCCATGTGAGAGAGGTCACTGGAAAGCCGGTGGGCATCAAAACGGTAATGGGATCTGACAAACCATTTCGAGAATTGTTTGAGCTGATTCTGGTGCGTGGCGAAGAGAGCGCACCTGACTTCATTACAATAGACGGGGGCGAAGGCGGGACAGGGGCCTCGCCGCTGCCATTGATGGATCTTGTGGGGTTGTCCATCCGCGAAGCATTGCCGGAGCTTGCCAATCTGTTGCGTGAATATGGCCTGAAGCAGCGGATCAGGTTGGTTGCCAGTGGCAAGTTGATGGTGCCCGGCGATGTGGCCTGGGCATTGGCGGCTGGAGCGGATTTCGTGACATCGGCGCGTGGTTTCATGTTCTCGCTTGGGTGCATTCAGGCGATGAAGTGCAATAAGAATACCTGTCCGACCGGGATCACGACACATGACCCCCGATTTCAGAAGGGGCTGGTCCCTGAAGAAAAATACAAGAAAGTCGCACTTTATGCGAAGAATATTGTCAAAGAGGTCGAGCTGATCGCCCACTCGGTAGGCGTGCCAGAACCAAGACAGCTACGACGTGAGCACGTTCGGATCATGCAGGACACAGGAAAAACAGTGCCAATGGACCAGCTTTATCCTGCGGCCCAAGGGGCAACCCGTTCTGTTGGGTAGCTTCAAACCCGTAGGTAACTATTTCAACAAGTTCGTGAGATCGGGCCTTTTAGTTTTGTGAAACCTCTCGCATGGCCCATATGTGGCGTAAGCAAAACTGAGGACCACTATGGCAAACCGTTTTAAACCTGATCTGACATGGGCTGATGCAACGCCCGAGCATGTCTTTCTAAATCGCCGCGCATTCATGGCAGGGGCCGTTGCGGCCGGTGGTATCGCTGGCAATGCGGTTGCTGCAGTTCCTTTTGAGGAAGATGAAAAGCCGAATGCCTGGGAAGAAATTACGCAATACAACAATTTCTACGAATTTGGCACTGGCAAGGGTGATCCTGCGGAATATGCCGAGGCGCTGACGACCGATCCTTGGGAAATCGAGATAGGTGGCTTGGTGGACAAGCCGGGCACCTATTCTTTCAAAGACATCATGAAAGAGATGACTGTGGAAGAACGTATCTACCGGTTCCGCTGTGTCGAAGCATGGTCGATGATTATTCCGTGGAACGGGTTCGAGCTGGCCGATCTTCTGAATTTGGCCGGCGTGCAGGACGGTGCCAAATATGTAGCCTTTGAAACGCTTGTGCGTCCGGAAGAGATGTGGGGGCAACAACGCAACTATATCGACTGGCCCTATCGCGAAGGCTTGCGGCTTGATGAGGCGATGCATCCGCTGACGATCATGGCGACAGGTCTTTACGGAAAGCCTATGCCCAATCAGAATGGCGCGCCGATCCGTCTGGTCGTGCCTTGGAAATACGGGTTCAAATCGATCAAGTCGATTGTGAAGATTACGCTGACAGATGAACAGCCTCAAACAAGCTGGAACATGTTGCAGCCAAGCGAATATGGTTTCTATAGTAATGTGAATCCAGAGGTTGATCACCCACGCTGGTCGCAGGCGTCCGAACGTCGTGTGGGTGGCGGACTTTTGGCGCGGCGTGTTCCAACGCTTATGTTCAATGGATATGAAGAAGAGGTTTCAGGCCTTTACGAAGGTCTGAATCTTGCAAAGAACTTCTGATGCTGCGCGATAAATGGTTCCGGATCGGATTGTTTGGCTCGATCATAGCGGCAATATGCTGCTTTACGCCAGTTTTGGTTGGAGCTCTGGGTCTGATTGGGCTTGGGGCCTACACAAACTGGATTGATCCGGTGACGATCCCAGCCCTGATCATTTTTGTGGGGATACTTGTGACCGCCATTATCCGGCTACGTCAGACCTAAGCGAATGAGCATTACGAACAACATCAACGGCAAGCTGCGAAAACTTCCAACTTGGCCAATTTATATTATAGGGTTAGTTCCGGCGATTGCTGTGATTTATCTTGCGCTAACCGGCGGGCTTGGCATCGATCCGGTGCGTGCGCTTGAACACGAACTTGGTGAATTTGCGCTTCGCCTTTTTATTGCATCACTCTTGATCACACCACTTCGACGTTATGCAGGTCTCAATTTATTAAAGTTCCGCCGCGCACTGGGCCTGCTGACCTTCTTATATGTTGTACTGCATTTACTGGTCTGGCTCTTTTTAGATATGCAATTGCTCTGGGGTGAGATATGGCGCGATATACTCAAGCGGCCCTATATCACAATTGGGATGGTTAGCTTCATCCTGATGATCCCGCTGGCAATTACGTCAAATACGGCATCGATCAAACGCCTTGGGGCGTCTGCGTGGCAATCCTTGCATAAGCTGACCTATCCTGCTGCCCTTCTTGGGGCCATCCATTTTGTGATGGTGCAGAAAGTTTGGGAAATAGAACCGCTGATCTATCTGGGCATTGTATTGGGGCTTCTTGCGCTGCGATT